>CAWBAN010000001.1:0-1593489 GCA_963786935.1 uncultured bacterium
TCTCCCGCCTCTCCTCCCGCCGCGACGCCATTCTCCAATTCAAATCCTTCCTCGAGAAGGAGACGACGTGGCTCACCTCGCCGGCATCGACGAGGTTTCATCTGAGCGAGGAGCACGGCCTCCTGATCCACTCCGTCGGCGTGACGGAGAACGCCCTGAAGATCAAGGACCTCATGGCGCCGGACATCACGGACGAATCGGTCATCGTCGCCGCGCTCTTCCACGACGTGGGGAAGCTCGGCCTGCCGGGGAAGCCCTACTACCTCCCCAACGACAACCGCTGGGAGATCGAGAAGCGGGGCATCGCCTACAAGGTCAATCCCGAGGTCGTCACGATGAACCTCGCGGTGCGGAGCCTCCAGCTCGTGAGCAGGTTCATCACGCTCTCCGAGGAGGAGGCGCAGGCCATCGTCGCGCATGACGGCGTCTATCCGGTGCACGGCGGCGTGGTCGGTCTCGAGTATTACCAGAAGGAATGCCGCCTCACGATGATCCTGCACTTCGCCGACTTCTGGACCGCCGCGGTGGAGGAGGAGGGGAGGAGGTAGATCCTCCTTTCCGACTTCCCTCTTGCATTCAGGCACATATTCTGCTATTCTTACTGGTAAGAAATCAAGGTTGCGTTGATGGGGAGGTCTATTCGATGACGAAGCTGGCTACGACCAAGATGTCGTCCAAGGGGCAAGTGGTGATACCCGAGGATATTCGAAAGCGTCTGAAGCTCAAGGCCGGATCCCGGTTTGTCGTCGTTGGCGACCGCGACGTCGTGATTCTGAAGGAGATCAGTCCGCCCTCGATGGCGGAATTCGACGATCTGATTGCCGCGGCGCGGCGGAAAGCGCGGCAATCGGGTATGAAGCGCTCGGATATCTCGAAGGCGGTTGCGGGGGTGCGGAGGCGCGGGTGAGGGTCATCCTCGACACGAACATATTCGTTTCGGGCATCTTCTTCAGCGGCCCACCCGCCCGAATACTGGAAGCATGGCGGGACGGGAAGATCCAGATAGTTATCTCCGAGGCAATATTGGAGGAATACAGAGCGGTGGGCATGCGGCTCGCCGTCGATTTCAAGGGTGTGGATATCGAGCCATTCCTGAAGCTGGTATCACTCACGGCAAGACTGTATAGAGCTCCTGCACTGCCCGACACAGATTTGTGATGATCCCGACGACGATAAATTCATCGCATGCGCCCTCGCGAGCGGATGCAAGCTCGTCGTCACGGGGGACAAGAGCCTTTTGAAGAGTTTCGGGCTATCGCGGAATCAAGATCTTGACTGCGCGGGAGTTCATCGATCGATTCTATGGGATGATCGACTTGAGTCGCTATTCGCCGACTTCTGGACCGCCGCGGTGGAGGAGAAGGGGAGAAGGTAGAGGACGATTGGAAAGGAGGGGCCGATGAGGGTTCTCGTTACAGGGGGCACGGGCTTTCTTGGCACATATCTCACCGCACGCCTGATCCAGGATGGAAACGAGGTCACCGTCCTGACCCGGTCCGCCAAAGGATCGAAGACGCCCTCCCCCAGCATATTCTACTTGCAGGGGGATCCGACCCAAAAAGGGCCCTGGCAGGAATCGATTCAAAATCACGACGCCATCATCAATCTTGCCGGTGCATCCATCTTCAGCAGGTGGACGGAGGCCCATAAGAAGCTGATCGTGGAAAGCCGGATGACCACCACCCGGAACCTCGTCGAGGGAATCCCCGCCGGTTCAGTCAAGAAGATCTCGCTCCTCAGCGCATCCGCCGTGGGATACTACGGTTTCCATGGAGACGAAGAGCTTGCCGAGGAATCCCCCCCGGGGGACGATTTTCTTGCGAGGCTCGCCGACGAATGGGAGACGCAGGCCTTTCGGGCAAAAGAGAAAGGCGCTCGGGTCGTCGTGACCCGGTTTGGCATCGTTCTGGGTGAAAAGGGAGGGGCACTCGGGCAGATGATTCCCCTCTTCAAGAAGTTCATTGGAGGTCCCATGGGGAGCGGCCGCCAGTGGTTCTCCTGGATCCACATCAAAGATCTCGCGGAAGCTTTCGTCTTCTTGATGAAACATCCGGAGATATCGGGACCGGTGAATCTCTGCGCTCCGGGTCCCGTGAGAAACAGGGAGCTGGCAAAGGCGCTCGGAAAAGCCCTTCACCGGCCTTCTTTCATCCCGGCCCCCGGGTTCATGATCAAGCTGGCGCTGGGGGAATTCGGATCGGTTATTCTCGAAGGACAGAGAGTCGTTCCACGCCGTCTGCTTGACGGCGGCTTCGTGTTCCGATACCCCGAGATCAACGAGGCTCTGCGGAGCCTTGACATGAGCTCCCGAGGCCGGTATAATTCGAAATAATTTTGAGCTACACTCATACCTTGAGGGCTTCAGAGGCGATAGGAGTCTGCTTTGACGTTGCAGCGCATCGAGAGAATCGCCTCCATTTTTATTGTAATCAGCTTATTGGGCACTGCGTGCCCATCGCCCGCCCACGCTGAAGCCGGGAATCGCGCCGTGCCCGGCGAGGCGAGCTCCCGCTCATTCGCCGAATTCTCTTTCGGTTTCAAGGGCGGCATGAGCTTTTCGCAGCACTCCGGCACGGAGGTTCGGGGTTCCGAATACACCGTCGAGAGCCATTGGCGGACGGGATTCGCCGTCGGCGCGTTCCTCTACGAGCCGGTGACCTCCCGTTTCGGCATTCAGCAGGAGCTCATGTATGTGCAGAAAGGCTCACGGCAGGACATCGGCGTCGAGATCCTCGACATACCCACGGTCCTCAACGTCACGTACGACATGGATTACATCGAAATACCGGTCTTCATGAAGTTCGCCTGGGTCCAGCGGGAGGAATTGACCCTGTACTCGATCGCGGGCACCGCTCTCTCGCTCAAGGTTCGAGACCGCTACGTCCTCACGGGCGAGATCGATGACGGGAGCCAGGTCGTTCCGCTCCGCGCGGACGCCGACATGTCGGAGGTGGACATGTTCGACTATTCGTTCGTTTACGGCCTCGGCTTCGAATTCACGTTGTGGACGCGGCGGATAATTATCGAGCATCGCTTCGTTATCGGCTGGAACACGCTGTCGATGCCGACCTACGCGTACATTCCTTTCGGGGACGAGGAGCTGCTGATAGACAACGATCCGGTTCCCTTGAAAAATCAGGCGCATCTCATCATGGTGGGGATTTCGTTCTAGGAGGCACACGATGAAAAGGCTAACCCTCGCGTTCCTGCTGCTTATGCTCGGATCGCAGGCATACGGGTACCAGTACTGGAACGACATCCGTCACAGCGCGCTCCTGCCGGACAACGACGTCACGATCCGCGTCGAGAATCCGTCCGGCGCCGGAATCGAGAACTATCTCCTCTACGCGGGCGCCGGTATCGTCGAGCAGGCGATGATCCCGATTGTCGACGGGCCTTCGACGGTCTCCGCCTCGGCGCCCGGGCCCGTGGCCGCCTCGCGGTATTACGGCTTCCGGCTCATCCACGGCGCGGAGCTCGACCTTCTGCCCGTGCGCATCGCCGACGGGGCCAGTCCGGCGCCCTCCGATCTCACGCGGCTTGCGATCGATCCCGCGGGGGATCAGCTCTTCGGCTACACCAATCTCGACCTCGTCGAGTGCCGCGTGAGCTTCTCGGGAACGAAGATCTTCGCCGCGCTGACGAACGCGGGAGGCGGATTCCCGGTGAGTCAGGGCCTCACCTTCTTCGGCTATCTCCTTGCGATTGCCAATCCGGCGGCTGTCGATCCCGATACCGTTTTCGCTCTCATGCAGACATACAACCAAGCGGGCATCATAAGCCCGGGGCTGTACAAAATCACGGGGAGCGGTCTCGGCAACCTCACCAAGATCGGAAACGTCTCCGTGCAGGAGTTTCCCGCGACGAATACGCTGCTTCTCTCGTGCAATCTCGCCGATCTCATGGCGGACACCTATTTTCAGTCCTGGTACGATCCCGCGGACCCGGCGCTCGGCGTGGCGGGATTCACGCAACGGATCACGCTCCTCGGAGGGGCCGCGGAGTCCGACCGCACGCCGGGAGGACGATGCTCCCTGCGGAGCTTCTCCATCGATCCATTTGTGAACCAGCTTCCCGCGCTCGCGAATCTCATATTTGAAGGAACGGGCTCGGGAGCGTTCGCGCGGATCGATTACGAGGATCCGAACGGGCACTGTCCCGTCGTGGCGGAGATCGCGTTCGACGGGGGCGCTCCCTATCCGATGCATCCGCAAACGCTCGATTACACTTCGACCGTCGCGTACGCGACTGAAGCGGGGATCGAGCCGCTGGCGAGCGATTCCTGGACGAGCGCGGTCGCGCGCTTCAGCGACAATCTGTCGGATACCGTCGAATGTAAAGTAACGGTCACCGGCGTCTCCGATGGCGGAGCGCACATGCACGCCGGCCCGATCTGTGTATCGGTTTCGCCCAATCCCTTCAACCCGGTTGCATCCATTGAATACCTGATGCCGGCGGCGGGGAATCTCCGCGTGGAGATCTACGACGTCCGGGGCGGCCTCGTCCGGACGCTCCTCGACGGCGCGGTGAACGCCGGGCCCGGCAGGCTGACATGGAACGGTCGGAACAGCCGGGGATCGCTCCTCTCCTCGGGGCTCTACTTCTGCAGGATCACGGCGCTGGGGCGAATGGAAGTGAAGAAGCTGCTGTTGATCAGATGATCGATCAACCGGGCATTCCTGATCTTAACCGATAAAACATCTCCCAAAGCCGATCGATCTCGCCTCGCTCGATAACTTCAATTGGCTTCAATCCGCCAAATGCTCCATTAGGACCATATAACCATTCGCCTAGAGAGTCGGGATGGACCACTTCGCTCAGCGCGTCACACAATCGCTTGATTTCAGTATAGTTCCGTTGAAGTTTGATGACCATCTTCCTGTTTGACTCGATGGCAGAGATGGTCCGTACAGAAACGTTGACCAGGCGCCCAAATGCCTCTCTCCGCATGTTCAGCATGTGCCGCAGTTCAAGCTTGGACTGACCTTGGACATAGATAACGCGTACTCCGTGCATTCCATGGATTTCTACGACTTGAGTCGCTGGCTTCTTCGCCGAAGCGGATTTCTTCTCTGTGTTGGTTGGCATTCCGCTCTCCTTTTTCGGGACGGGTCGAGCTTCAGATTAATTATAGCGGGCGAGAAGAAAAAATGCAAGCAAAAATACATGCAAAATTACACACTAAGTTGGTTATTTTGTTGGGTGGGGCGGTAGCTTGTTCTTTTCCAACACCTCTACTGTACTTGGCGACGCAAGATTTTTCGGAAAAAGCACCACGTTCGTTCCCTTCGGATCCCTCGCCGACGGGACGAGCAGCCCCTCAAATCCTGCAAGTAGAGCCCCCCGAGCAATGGTCTGGGTCCATGATTCTTCACCGCCACGCTGGATGGCCTGCCAGTCCTCTCCTGTGAGGCTATCGCGGCTGAAACCAAGTTTTTTTCGGATCTTGGCGTCTGTCAAATCCAACACGCGGTTCACATTGAGTTTGAGGCCCGCGAAAACGCGAGGTTGTATGTTGCCGGGTTTAAACCCATACTTGATGAATTCTTGGTAGCTCTCCTTGACCGCAGTTGCGGGATCAAGGGAGGCGTAGATGGCCGCGACTCCGGGGGGATTCCATCTGCCCCCGTAGTAACTCGCGCCGGCGCCGGAAGTGAAGTCTTTTTCATTCGCATACTTGACTCCTGCTGAACGAAAAGCAATGGCGTTGAGCTTAACAGCTTGCAACAGGCAGCCTGCTATGCGATCGAACAGGTCTTGGACTTCTTTAGGATCTGACGACACCGGTTCCCTTCTCCCGCCTAACAGGCGGCCGAGTCGTTCGTTTCCAACTGCATTGAGATCATTGTCAAAACAGTAGCGCCTCGAGGTAGGGGCGGATGATCTTCTCCACCCGGCAAATCGCCGCATAGCGCATAAGCTCGTCAACGTTGACGTTTCTTCGCTCGCGGTAGAAGCGGATTGCCTCGATCGCCGTATCGAGTCCGATCTTGTTCCGGAACTTGAAGCAATCGGCGAGGGTCTTCTCCGGGCCGTAAATGCGAACGGCCACGCCGTCGACCTCGTGGATCTCCACGCCCTCTGTAAAGGCCTTCCCGGTGAACCGGTAGATCTTTATCGGCGGATGATCAAGCCGGGGCTCCTCCGCGCCGCGCGGGAGCGACACGTGGACCTCGTGGGGGATCTGAGTGGTAAGCTCGTGAAAGGCCAGTGCCGAAATCAGACAGATGACGCCGCCGGGAATTCGAGTCGCGACGGTCACGAGATCCGGGTTGCCGAACTGCGGGCTCCCGGCGAGGCGATATACGCCGCGGCTCACGGTATACAGCGCTCCGGAGTCGCGCATGGTATAGATCGTGTCAGGGTGGATGCCCTCGCGGAGTGCCTGTGCCGTGCGGAGCATTCCGCCGTGCTTCTTGTAGATTGCGATGGCCCGCTCGAATCGAGGGCTTTCCCTCTTCTTGCGTCGCGTCGACATGATAGTAATACCTCCATTTATTGTATTCTATAGGTATTATTATCATGAACGGCGACTTTGTCAAGGGCCTGTTTTTGCTGTCGGCTATGGGAATCAAAGAAGGGACTGATGACTGGCTCATCTTCTTCGATCTGGCGGCGGTGGACTTGGGGCAGCTCCCTGAAGATCTCAAGGGCGATGAGAGACCGCTCAAGAGCCTGCCTCTCCTGTTCAGGACGGTGCAAGGCAGCGAGCTGTCGGAAGAAGAGTTGAAGAAGCTGATAGAGGCGCTGCGCAAGGAGCAAGACCGATGACTGTGGCTCCGTTCAATTTGGCGACAAGCTGTCGCCAAATTGAAGAACAGGGGCAAAGGGGGCTCGGAGCGAGCTCCCATTGGAAGTGCTGAGAGCGCTTCCTTCCCTGTCGGGCATGTCGTCATTTATCATGATAAATGACGGAACACCGGGCGGAGGGAAGCGAAGCTCTTTCCGGTTTGCTTCTTGTCATAGCGGTTCCGTCCCTTCGCTCAGGATCTCGAGGTAGCGCGCATATGAGAACAGCCGATCGCGCTTCTTTCCGGTGAGCTCTCGTGCGATGCCGAGATCTTCGAGAAGCTTCATCCCCGTGGCTGCGGTGGGAAACGATATTCCCGCCCTCGTGCCGGCCTCGTGAAGAGAGACGATGGGCCGCATCTTGAGCGCCTGATGAATGAGTACTGCCGAACCGGCGGCGCGGCCGCGTTTCCGAATGCGCTCCTCATCCTCGGCAAAGAGATCGACGAGCCGCCCGGCCGTCGATACCGCGCCATCCGCCGTCAGGCGAACCCCCTCGAGGAAGAATGAAAGCCAGGCCTCCCAATCGCCTTTCGTGCGGACGTCGCTCAGGAGGCGGTAATACTTTCTCCTCTCCTTCTTGAAATGGAGGCTGAGGTAGAGCATCGGCTCCTTGAGAACGCCCGCATGGCACAGGAGCAGCGTGATGAGAAGGCGCCCGACGCGGCCGTTCCCGTCGAGGAACGGGTGAATCGTCTCGAATTGCACGTGCGCGAGCCCCGCGCGAATCAGAATCGGCAGCTGCTCCTTCCGGCGATGGAGGAACTTCTCGAGCTCCGACATTGAGCCCGCCACCATGTGCGGAGGCGGCGGGACGAACAGGGCGTTCCCCGGCCTCGTTCCGCCGATCCAGTTCTGGCTCCGCCGAAAGCTCCCCGGCTCCTTATCGCTTCCACGCCCCCTCTCGAGCAGCTTCTCGTGTATTTCGCGAATGAGACGATTGCTGAGGGGGAAGCCCCCCCTGAGCCGCGCGAGGCCGTGCTCCATCGCGGAGACGTAGTTCGACGCTTCGATAACGTCGTCCATCGGTACGCCCGGGGCGCCTCGCATCTCGTAGAGGAGGAGATCGGAGAGCGACGATTGCGTGCCCTCGATCTGCGACGAAAGCACCGCCTCCTTCCGCACGTATGAGTAGAGAAAGAGCGACGTGTCCGGCAGGAGCGTGGAGAGGCCGTCGAGTCTTCCGAGAGCGAGAAGCGCCTCCTCGAGTTTGGCGTGGAGCGCTCCATCGAGAGCGAGGGGAGGCGCCGGGGGCAGCGGCAGGGGTACGAAGGCCCGAATCCGTTCGCCTCCGACGCTCGTTATTTCATACCGGCCCGTCGTTCCGCGTTTCATTTCCCGTTGCTCCTTATCAAAGCAAGTTTAATAGCGCCGTCCACTATTAAAGAATATGCTATATCTTTAAATAACCGGAAGCGGTTGTCAATAGAAAAACGACGGAGCGAATCGATCGCCGGGATAGTCGAAAGCGCCTTGAGGTTCGCTCGCCGGGAGACTGCATAGAGCTCTTGCATTGCCCCCGCAGATTTGTGATGATCCCGATGATGATTAATTCCTCGCCTGCGCCCTCGCGAGTGGGAGCAAACTCATCGGAGGGAATCAATGACTCGAAAAGGGACCCTTGGGATATGCGGGATCGCGGCGCTTGCTCTTTCAGCCGCGGCGATCGTTCTCTCGCTGCCGGAGCGGTGCGGCGCGATTCCGGCCTTCACGCGCGCGAGCGGTATGTCATGCGCCGCATGCCACGCGCCGGTTCCGCTCCTCACCGAGCTCGGGGAGGAATTCGCCGAAAACGGATACCACCTCGGCGGGGCGTCATCTCCGGAAGAGGTTGTCGACACCGGCGACTCGCTCCTCGCTTTGGAGCGGACGCTGCCGCTCTCCGTCCGGATCGACGCCTTCGCCGCCTACTTTCAATCGGAGGATGATGGTCGGACCGATCTCGAGACGCCCTACATGGTCAAGGCGCTCGCCGTCGGAACGCTCTCACAGAAGATATCGTTCTATTTGAGCTTCGTGGCTTCCGACCGGGGCGATGTTATGGGAGTCATGGATGCCTCGGTCAAATTCTCGGACCTTTTCGGGCTGCCGCTCGAGTTCTCGCTCGGCCAGTTTCAGATCGTCGAGACGCCCTTCGACCGGATGCAGCGGATCACCTACGAAGATTATGCGATCTACACGACGAAGATCGGCATGAGTCCGACCGACCTCACGTACGATCGCGGCGTGGAGCTCTCGCTCGCCCCGTGGGAGGGCTCCGAGCTATCCGTCGAAGTCGTGAACGGCAACGGCATCGATCCCGCGGAGGACTATTTCGACGATGACAACTGGAAGAACGTTTTGTTCCGGGCCTCCCAAAAAGCGGGCCCCGTCGGTATCGGGGCGTTCGGGTATCTATGCCAGAACTCGACCTGGCGCGGAACCGAATGGGCGGAGAATCGTCATTACTACTGGGGCCTCGATGCGGCGGCCGCGATCGGCGGGGATCTCCGAATCGCCGCGCAGTTCTTGCAGCGCATCGACGAGAATCCCTTCCTGCGACTTTCGAATGTATACCAGACGACCACGAACGGCGTTCTCGCCCAGGCGGTGTGGGCGGTGCGCGGCGAGGGAGGCCGGTCGTTCGTCACCCTCCTCTATAATTTCGTGGGATCGAACGTCGACGAGAAGTATTCGAACTTTTTCGATTTTTGGTTCCATCAACCTTCGCCCCTCGAGTATGAGTCGGCGACGGTCAATTTCTCGTATCTCCTGAGGCGGAACCTCCGCATCACCACCGAGGCCACGTATCGGCTGAGCGATGAGACATCGGCCTTCGTTGCCGGCATGGTCACAGCCTTCTAGCCCGCGTAAGACATAGCTTATTTTTTCTGTACCCAAAGGGCGATTGTGCTATCATTGAGAAAATTGGCGTGAGCCCTGACGGTCGATTTTCGGAGGTGGCGTGAGTGCAGGACAATAAGGACATGGGCGCTCGGGCGCCGCGGGACGGCTTGAAATTCTACGAGAAGCTCCTGATCGCGCTCGTGTTCGGGGCGGTCTTCGGCCTGCTGGAGCTCTTCGGACGCGACGCGCTGCGCGCCGCCGGCGTCGAGCACAAATCGGCCCTGCTCTATGGCATCGGCATCATTATTCTCTATGCATCGAAGCGCGTGGCTCATTTCCCCGGCTCGGTCGCCCTCATGGCGCTGATCGCGAGCGTGTTCAAGGCCACTTCCAGCAATTTCTATCCCTGTACGGTCGCCGCGGTGATGATCAACGGCGTCGTTTTCGATATCGCCTACTCGACCTTCAGGGGACGCCTCGATTCAAGCCTTCTGCTCCGGACGATCGCCGCGCCGGTCATCGTCTACGTGTCGTACGCGGCATTCGCCATTCTCGCCGCATTCGTCCTGAAAGAGGGATCGTGGGGCACGGACGGTTGGGCGGGAGTGCGTTCGTACCTGTTCACCTCCGCGGTCTCCGCGTCGCTCTACTCGATCGTGACGATACATCTCGGGTATTATCTCGGTAACGCCATCCGGCCCCTGGTCCGGCTGCGCAAGCTGGCGTGAGCCGCCGCTGGCGGGCCCGCGCGCATTCGGGGGAATGATGGAACGCAAACGAATCAAGATAACGCAGGGCAAGTGCAGCGGCTGCCGCCTGTGCATGCAGATCTGCGCGATCGCCCACTACCACGAAACGAATCCCAAGAAGGCCGCGCTGAAAATCGAGCAGCATTTCCCGCAGCCGGGGATTTTCAAGCCCAAAGTCTGCGTGCAGTGCGGCAAATGTATGGAGGTCTGCCCCGAGGGCGCGATCTCCCGCCGCGACGACGGCGCCTACATCGTGGACTTCGAGAAGTGCACCAACTGCGGCACCTGCATCCCGGCCTGCAAGCCCGGCGTGATATTCCAGCACCGCGACCTCGATCACGTCATCATCTGCGACAACTGTTTCAAGTGCACGAACCTCTGCAACACCGGCGCGATCACCATGTTCATCCAACCGGCAAAGGAGAGCGCGTGATGGCGGCAAAAGGCGCAAAAGGCTCGAAGGGCGCTAAGGGCTCCACGGGCGCTAAGGCCTCGAAGGGCGCACCGAGCGCGAAGCGCGTCAAGAGCTCCGACGGGCTCGCCGGCACGACGCTGCGCATCGACCTCACGACCGGCCGGATCACGAGACAGCCCACCGACAAGAAGCTGATGCGCGATTGGTACGGCGGGCGCGGCGTGGTCGCGAAGATTCTCTATGACGAGGTGCCCCGCGACGCGGATCCCTTCGGTCCCGAGAATCTCTTCATCATGACCGCCGGGGTCATGAGCGGCTGCTTCATCCCGGCGGGCGCCAAGATCGAGTTCGGCTCGATCTCTCCGCTGACCAACGGCCATGGCGACTCCAACATGGGCGGCCATCTGGGCCCGGCCCTCAAGTTCGCCGGCTACGATACGGTGATCTTCTCCGGCATCTCCCCGAAGCCGGTCTATCTCTACATCGACGACGAAACGGTCGAGCTCCGCGACGCCTCGAAGTACTGGGGCATGGGATCGCTCGAATGCGAGCCGGCGCTGAAGAAGGAGCTCGGCGAGGATTTCGAGATCGCCACGATCGGGCCGGCCGGCGAGAACGGCATCCGCTTCTCGTGCATCACCCACGACTACGGCCGCCAGGCGGGACGCACCGGGCAGGGGGCCGTCATGGGCTCGAAGAAGCTCAAGGCGATCGCCGTCCGGGGGAGCGGCGCGATCCACGTGCACGATCTCGACAAGCTCACCGAGCACGTCACGGCCATCATCAAGCGGACGCAGGTCCATCCGAACATGGCGCCGTGGCAGAAATACGGCACCTCCTTCTTCGTCGGCTGGTCCAATAACAACGCGGTTCTCCCGACCCGGAACTTCCAGACCACGTATTTCGAGGACGCCGAGGCCATCGACGGCCCCGCGCTCGTGGAGAAGTGCTTCATCTCCCACAAGGCCTGCTCCGGCTGCTGGATGAACTGCGGCAAATACGTGAAGGCCGAGGTGCCGGGGAAGGAGAAGGTCTTCCTCGAGGGCCCGGAGTATGAGACGGGCTCGCTGTGCGGCTCGAACCTCGGCATGAAAGACATCAACCATGTCGCCTACCTGAACTGGCTGATGGACAACGTCGGCATGGACACGATGTCGGGAGGAGGCGTGGTGGCCTTCGGCATGGAATGCTTCCAGCGCGGGCTCATCACGAAGGACGATCTCGAGGGGCATACGCTCGAGTGGGGCTCGGTGGATGACGCCGAGCACTTCGTCGACATGATCGTGCATCGCCGCGGGATCGGCGAGCATTTCGCGGGGGGCACCAAGCGCGCCGCGGAGAAGATCGGACGGGGCAGCGAGAAATTCGCCATGCAGGTCAAGGGCATGGAGATGTCGGGCTACGACGGCCGCTACGCCCCGGGCATGATGCTCTCGTACATGACGGCCGACATCGGCGCCCATCACAACCGCTCGTGGACGATCACGGTCGACATGGCCGAGGGGCAGGACAAGGTCGAGGGGCGCGCGAAGGTCGTCGTCTACCTGCAGCATATCCGGCCGCTCTTCGACAGCTGGTGCATCTGCCGCCTCTTCTGGGGCGAGCTCGACATCGAGCCGGAGGAGGTCGTCGAGGCGCTCAATCACATCACCGGATGGAATGTCGAATCTGCCGAGGCGTCTCAAGACCTCGGAGAAGATGTGGAATCTCGTGCGGTGCCATTACCTCGAACGCAACCGGGCCAACGGCCGCACGTTCGACTACCCGCCGGCGCGCGCCTGGGAGGACAAGATCCCGAGCGGCCCGAACGCCGGCAAGGGGCTCACCAAAGAGCAGATCGAGACGATGCTCGACGAGTATTACGCCTGCCGCGGGTGGGACAACGACGGCAACCCCACGCGCGAGCTGCTGCACGATTTGAATCTCGATTTCGCGGCGGACACTATCGAGAAGCTCGGGCTCCTCGGGAAGCCGCTTCCGAACGGCATTCCCGCGGTCCGCGGCGAACGGTACAAGCCGAAGGCGTTCTAGCGCCGGGCTGCGCGCCCGATAGCGGGGCGCGCTCATATGACGAGGTGAACGATGACCGTATTCCTTCGAGCCGGCGGCAACCTTCGCGCGATGATCAAGCCCGACGTCGATCATTACACCCGCAAGGTCGAGATCGAGGGCGAAAAGACGATCGGTGAAATTCTCCAGCACATTTCGCTGAATCCCGCCTTCGTCGCGCTCATGTATGTCGACGGCGCGATGAAGGACCTGTCTTACAAGCCGGCCGACGGCGAGATCATTACTCTCCAGCCGCCCGTGTCCGGCGGCTGAGGTTGGCCTCCCATGCCGCTGTCGAAACCGGAAATGGAAAGATACCGGCGCCAGCTCACGGTCGACGGCTGGGATCAGGAGAAGCTCCGGCGCGCCCGGGTTCTCGTGGCCGGGGTCGGCGGATTGGGCGGCGTCAGCGCGACGTATCTCGCCGTGGCCGGCGTCGGGCATCTGCGCATCTGCGACAGCGACAAGGTCGAGCTCTCGAACCTGAATCGCCAGATCCTGTACACGGAGGCGGATATCGGGAAGCCCAAGGCGATGCTGGCGGTGAAGCGGCTCTCGGCGCTGAATCCCGATATACAAATCGATGCCGTGCTGGACACGCTGACCGGGACCAACGCCGCCGAGCTCGCCTCGGGGTGCGACCTGATCGTCGACGGTCTCGATAATCACGCCGGCCGCCTGATGCTGAACAGAGCGTCGTTCGATCTCAAGATCCCTTACGTGTATGGGGCGATCAACGAGTGGCTCGGGCAGCTGAGCCTTTTCAATCCCCCGAAAACCGCCTGCCTCGCGTGTCTCATGCGCGGGGAGCCGGGAAATGCCGGGCCGGCGCAGAAAACCGGGCCGACTCAGAATCCCGGGCCGACGCCGGTGTTCGGGGCGCTCGCGGCCGCGGTCGGATCGCTTCAGGCGACGCTGGCGCTGCGATACCTGATGACCGGCGAGAACACGGCCGCGAACACGCTCCTGATCCTCCGCGCCGATACGATGGCGTTCGAGCGGGTGACGTTCGAGAGAAGGCCGGGGTGCGCGGTGTGCGGGAGGGCGTAGCGGCGTGCCGCCTGATTTCAAAACCGCTGAGAAAAAGTACGCCGTGCTCTTCGATCGGCTCGGCGCGCGGCGCGAGCAAATTCTCCAGCTCAAATCGTTCCTCGAGAAGGAGACGGACTGGCTGACGGCGCCCGTCCTCAAGCGCGCCCCCATGGACGTGGAGCGCGGCCTCCTCGCGCACTCCGTCGGCGTGACGGAGACCGCCCTCAGGATCAAGGATCTCGTCGCGCCGGACATCGCGGACGAATCGATCATCGTCACGGCGCTCTTTCACGACGTGGGGAAGCTGGATTATCCCGGAAAGCCGGGCCGCCCCGGCATGCCGGACAATCCCGGGAATCTCTTGCGTCCGGCCGGCGCCGGCGAGCCTCCGCGCCGGGGCCGCAACCACGCGCTGCGGAGCCTCGAGCTCGTGAGCAGGTTCGTCCCGCTGACCGAGGAAGAGTCGCAGGCCATCGCCGCGCACGACGGCCTCGTGCCGGTGGAAGGCGGCGTGGTCAACCTCGAGTATTACCGCAAGGGATCCCGCCTCACAATGATTCTGCATTTTGCCGACCTCTGGACCGCCGCGGTGGTGGAGGAGGGGCGGGGATAGATCGCGCGGTCGGTCGGCATTTTTCATGAAACTTTCGGGTGTCGTGTGGGGTCTAAAGTCTGTGCCCCTGAACTCGGAGGTTGATGTTGATGAAAGCGATCGTGATCACGCGGAGGCGACATTCCGCGTTCGAATTCTCGCTGATATTGGCCTGCACGATTCTGCTTATGGCATTCTCTCACGGCCAGGCGCGCGGAGAAGTCACCGAGCTCTACCGCACCGAAGAGATAACCATACCGGCGGGCGATTTCACCGTCGTGGGCGATCTGTACATCCCGGTGAAAGGCGAGAGGCACCCGCTCGTGGTATGGGTGCATGGCTCGGGTCCTCTGACGCGCCAGATAATGGTGCCGCTCATCAAGCCTCAGATCGAGGTGTTTCTCAAGGCCGGCTTCGCTTTCTTCATCGATGACATTCCCGGCGCCGGGAGCTCGAAAGGCGTCATATCGAAAGTGTACCGCGATCGGTCCATGATTCTCTGCGAAGAGGTGAAGCTCTTGAAGAGCCGCCCGGATATCCTCCCGGATCAGGTCGGCGTAGCCGGCCATAGCCAGGCGGGCGTCGTGATGCCGCTCGCCCTGCAGAGCGCATGCGGCATCGGGTTCATGATCGCGGAGGCCTGCCCTGCCGAGAATGCCGCCGAGCAGGAAGCCTTTCTGCTCGAGAAGTTCCTGATCTGCGAAGGTTATCCGCCGGAGGAGGGCCGGAAGGCCGGGCAGATGCTCTTGCAGCGGTACCATGCGAAGAGCTACGACGATTATCGCGAGGCCGCCGAGTTCATCAACGACCACCCGGCCGCGGGGCAGTACTTCGCGGATTCGCTGGTTGCGGAGAATGAATTCGTGCCGCGTAAGGAATCGTCGCCCCTGTTTCTGGACCCGATGAAGATCGTCGCCGAAACCACGATCCCCGTTCTCGCCCTGTTCGGGGAAAGGGACTGCAATGTGGATCCCGTTCAGGGAGTGGAGGCTTACGAAAAGGCCCTGAAGACGGCGGGAAACGGTTTTTATCGTGTCGAAACGATCCCCGGCGCCAACCATATGCTCTACGCCACCAAGACCGGTTGCGCCCGGGAGCTTATGGAGCAGGTGCAAAGGGGCGAGCCCCATTTCGCTCCCGCCGTGTTGACCGTGCTCGCCGACTGGCTGGAAGAGCTCAAGGGACATCTCGGAGAGAAGGGGCCCGCTGCCGGGTGATGAGCGGCGCGGCTGCACAGGGAAGAAGGCCATCAAAACCATGGCGCAGGAAATCAAGGTCGACGTCGATCTCGCGAATCAGAAGGTTCGATTCACCGGCGCGGCACGTACGAATCCGCCGGTCACCTTCGACTACGATCCTCCCCTCGGAGACGGGCGGGGCTACACGGGCCTCGAGGGGCTCCTCATGAGCCTCGCGGCCTGCAGCGCGACGGCGATCGTTGCGTTGCTCAGGCAGATGCGCAAGAGCGTCGCGGGTTTCCGCGTCGAGGCGAGCGGCACGCGGCGCGAGACTCATCCGACGTGCTTCGATAAGATCTCTCTCAAGTTCATTGTCACTTCCGCCGACGCGGGCGCCGAGGATGTGGAGAAAGCGATCCGCCTGTCCGAGGAATCGATTTGCCCCGTATGGGCGATGCTCAAGGGGAACGTCGAGATCCGGAGCGCGTTCGAGATCCGGAAGCCCTGAGGCGCACTCGATCGGACCGCGTCGGCCGTCGCCATCCGATCGCCTCTATCCGGCCCTCTCTCCGCCATTGAACCGATCCCCCGATTTGCGGTATAATTGTACTACTCGAATTGCTCATCTACCGGGGGGTAATGTCATGAAGCGTATCGCTATAGCGGTTTTTTCAATTCTGATCATCTCGGCCGCGGCGCCGCTCGGCGCGCAGGTGATTTCCACCTTCGACACTGACCTCGACGGCTGGCGCATCATAGGCGACAACTCGGCCGTCTGGCAGTCGACCGGCGGCAATCCCGGCGGCTGTCTCGACGTGAACGACCGTGCCGTCGGCGAGATGAACTGGGCGTCGGCACCGAACAAGTTCCTCGGAAACTGGAGCGCGTTCACGCCGGCCGATTCGATATTCTTCGACATCTACGAGGTGAACACGAGCGGGGGCGCATGGACTCCCTCTCATCATGTGAGGATTGAGGGCCCCGGCGGCGCCGCCTGGGCGAACGATATTCGGGTGGTGACTCCTCCGGCGCAGGGAGTCTGGATCCACGTGCGGATCATGTTCGCGCCGGAGGTCTGGACGCTCGAGTCGGGCACGTGGCTGGGGCTCCTCGCGAACGTCACCTCCGTCCGCATATTCGCCGAATGGGTGAACGGCGGCGAAACGACGTGGCTCGATAACATCGGCTTGTCGCGCACGCCGGGTTCCATTTACGGGCAGTGCCTCGAGAACACCTTCGCCGCGGCCGGCATCGGCGACTGGAGCTTTCAGCAGGCAGGCGCGACCTCGAATCCGGGCGCGGGGGGAAACACGGGCGGGTTCCTGCAGATCGCGGATGCCACGGGGCACTCGTACGCCTTCGCGCCATCCATGTTCCTCGGCGACTGGTCGCAATACGAGCTTGCCGGATTCGTCACGGTCGACATACGCATCCTGAGCTCTTCGGGGACGAACCTCGGCTCGCCCGATTTCATCAGAATTTCGGGGCCGGGTGGCGCGGCGCACGTCGCTCTTGCCGCCGGGGATCTGAATATGGCCCCCCGCGTATGGAAGACCTTCTCCTTTCCGGTCGATTTCCACGATTGGACCATCGACTCGGGCGCCTGGAACGATCTCATCGCGAACGTCACCGAGTGCCGCATCGACGCCGAGTATTTCGACAACACGGAGACGATCGGGCTCGACAACTTCGGGCTTCGCCTGGATAGCTGCCCGCGGATCGACGACCTCGTCGAGATGCATGACACGGCCTACGACCGGTGCTCCACCATGAGCCTCGTCGGCGTCTCGGTCGTCGCCCTGAACCCGATGGACGGTGAGCTTTACGCGCTCGCCCGCTCGAGCGGCGACGGGTTCTATCACATGACGGGAGGTCTGGCGGGGCAGCTCATTCAGACCTACAGCGATCCCGCCGATCTCGTCTTCGCGCCGAACGGCGACGCATTCATCTCCGAGGACTACAGCGGCAACATCTACCGGAAGGCGTGGGGCGGCGCATCGAGCGTCTGGGTGGCGGGATTCCACTTCGGGGACGACGATCCGTACGGTATGACGTTCGCTCCCCCGGGCTTTGATGGCGCGAACGTGAATCCCGGCGACATCCTCGTGTCGGACCGTGGGAACGGCAGCGCCGACGAGATATGGAGCTTCTCGCCGTCCGTGGCGGAGGGGGAGCTGCTCGTCATGAGCGATCCGGGCGAAATCGATTTCTTCGACCTGTGCGCGGCCGGATACGACACGGTGTACATCGCCGACGCGCTCGACGGCAATCATATCCGTCTCCTGCGGGACGACGGCGCGCTCGGCGGTTTCGCGCTCGATCCGCCGCTCGCGATGCCGTGCAGCGTCGTGTACGATTCGCTCATGGACGTGCTCTTCGTGGCGGACGCGAGCACGAAATCGATCCATCGCGTAAATCCGCACACCGGCGCCTGGACGCTCGTCGCGGATGGTTTTTCGGCGTTCAGTCCCTGTTGCCTCGAAATCGATGTCCCGGGGCGCCGTCTCTACGTCGCCGACGCCGGCTACAACCGCGTCTACGAGATCTGCCTCGAGACGGTGACGGCGGTGGACGGGACCGCGCCGCGCGCCTCGTCGCTCGCGCTGCGCGCCTACCCGAATCCGTTCAACCCGTCGGTGACGCTTGTGTACACGCTCGCGGAGCCGTCGCAAGTGCGCATAGGGATCTATGACGCGGCGGGGCGCCTCGTGCGCACGCTCCTCGACGAGAGGCGTGAAGCCGGCGATCACCGCGCGTTCTGGAACGGCCGCGATGCCGCTGGAAAGCCCGCGGCGGCGGGTGTATACTTCGCGCGCATCGAGGCCCTCGAAAAAACCGAGGCGCGCAAGCTCGTCCTCGTACGATAAGCTTTCGAGGTGAGGGAATCATATGGCGGAACGCCGGTACGACATCGACTGGCTGCGGGTCTATGCGATGCTCGCGGTTTTCGTGTATCACTGCACGCGTTTCTTCGACAACGAAGGCTGGCATCTCAAGAACGCCGAGCAGAGCTTCGTGCTTTTCATTCTCATGCGCGGCTTCATGTGGCCGTGGCTCATGGAGATCTTTTTCCTGCTCTCCGGCGTGGGCGCATGGTATCTCCTGCGGAGACTGTCGGCAGGCGCGTTTGTCGTCGATCGCGCGAAGCGGCTCCTGATTCCGCTCTACACGGTGGGGCTCTTCATTCTCATGCCGCCGCAGTATTATTTCGAGCAGATCACGAACGAGGGATATTCGGGCGGCTTCTGGCGGTCGCTGCCGGGCTACTTCGACGGCTTCGGCTGGCCGCGCCTTTCGGCTTGGCCCACGTCTCTGTTCCATATGCCCTTCGGCGGGCACCTGTGGTTCCTGAAGTTCCTCTTTCTCATCTCGCTCTTCGCGCTCCCGCTGCTCCTCTTCTTTAAATCGCCTCGCGGCCTGCGATGGATCGACGCCCTCGCGCGCCTCTGCGAGCGCCGGGGCGGCATCTTTGTATTCGCCGTTCCGCTCGCGCTCACGCTCGTCATCTTGAGACGTGTCTGGCCCGTCGACCGGGGATGGGCCGAGTTCGTCTGGTACGCGATCTATTTCGTGATCGGCTACATCATTCCCGCCGACTCTCGCTTCACCGGGGCGTTCAGGAGAGAGCGCTGGGTCGGCCTGCCCCTGTGGCTCGTCGGCTTCTTCGGCGGGATAGGGACGCTCGTGCTGGGCCTCGGGTACAATCCGGCGCCCGGGGCCGCGCCGTTTTCGCTTCAGTACGTGCTGTTTCAGGTCATCTGGGCCGTCGCGAGCTGGGGATCGGTGGTCTTCATCCTTGGTCTCGGCGCGCGCCATCTGAATTTCAACAACCGCGCGCTCGCCTACGGCAACGAGGCGGTGCTCCCGTTCTATGTGTTCCATCAGACGATCATCCTCATGGTCGGATACTTCGTCATCCGTTGGCCCATCGTCGCCCCGCTCAAGTTCGTCATCATCGCCGTGCTCTCGTTCGCCGCGATCATGGCGCTCTACGAGCTCTGCGTGCGGCGCTTCAACGTCATGCGCTTCCTCTTCGGGATGAGACCCCTCAAGAAGTCAGAATAGCGCTTGACAAGAGTATAACTATCGTTATACTTCACTCCGTGAAGACAGCCATTTCGATGCCGGATTCTCTCTTCGATGCGGCTGAGAGGCTCGCCAAAAGGCTCGGCGTTTCCCGAAGCGAGCTCTACCAGAGGGCCATGCGTTCATTCCTGCAGGATAATAAGCAGGAAGGGATTACCGAATCCCTCAATCTCTTGTACGAGAAGCAGGATGACAGGGTAGGTCTCGATCCCGTCCTCGAGCATCTTCAGGGAGCCTCGATCGCCCGGGAGGAGTGGTAGTGCTTCGCGGCGAGATCTGGTGGGCGAGCCTGCCGGTTCTTCGCGGACCGGAGCCGGGGTATCGCCGCCCGGTGGTCATCGTGCAATCCGACGCGTTCAATCGAAGCGAAATATCGACGATCGTCGTGGCCGCGATTTCGTCGAATCTGCGTTTGGCCGAGGCGCCGGGCAATATCTTTCTGAAGCGACGCGACGGCAAATTGCCCAAAGACTCGGTAATCAATGTCTCCCAGCTGCTCACCCTCGATAAGAAGTGCCTGGTCGAGAAAGTGGGGCAGCTTCCAAACAAGCATCTGCTTGAACTGGATGAAGGACTGAAGTTGGCTCTTTCGATTTGATGCGGCGGAGGAGGAAGCATGAAGGGCGAACATCGAAGCGATTCCGAGGTCATTTTCTACCAGACCGATGACGGCAAGAGCCGCCTGCAGGTGCGCTTCTCGGGCGAGACGGCATGGCTGTCGCTCAGCCAGCTTGCGGAGCTGTTCCAGCGCGATAAGTCCGTTATCTCGAAGCACATCAAGAATGTTTTTCTGGAAAACGAATTGGACAGGAATCGAGTTGTTGCAAATTTTGCAACAACTGCGAGCGACGGGAAGACCTACCAGGTTGAATTCTACAATCTCGACGTCATCATCTCCGTAGGCTACCGGGTCAAATCTCACCGGGGCACGCAATTCCGCATCTGGGCGACACAGAGGCTGCGCGACTACATCATCAAGGGCTTTGCGCTCGATGACGAACGGTTGAAGCAGGTCGGCGGCGGCGGGTACTTCGACGAGCTGCTGGCTCGCATTCGCGATATCCGGTCCTCGGAAAAGGTCTTCTGGCGCAAGATCTTGGATATCTATGCGACGAGCATTGACTACGATCCCCGGGCTGAGGTATCGCAGCTCTTCTTCGCCACGGTTCAGAACAAGATGCACTGGGCGGCGCACGGGCAAACCGCCGCCGAGATCATCCACGGCCGTGCTGATGCCTCGAAGCAGAACATGGGCATGACGAATTGGATCGGCCCGAAACCAACCCGGGATGAAGCGGCGGTAGCCAAAAACTACCTGATGCCGGCCGAGCTCGATATCCTCAATCGAATCGTCACGGCCTACCTCGAGTATGCAGAGTTGCAGGCATTGAGCCGCAAACCGATGTACATGAAAGACTGGATCGTGAAACTGGATGACTATCTTCGCCTGAGCGACCGGGAGATTCTCGACCACCCCGGAACGGTGTCGCATGAGGACGCGATTCGCAAGGCGGAGCTCGAGTATGAGAAATACCGGCGGCGACAGCTTGCAGAGACGTCGCAAGTGGAGAAGGATTTTGAGAACGCAGTGAAGAAAATGCCGAAGCCGAAGAAAGCTAAGCGGTGATGCAATCGAGTCGCGCACTCTCGCCGCGCCGTGTCTCAGCAGCGGAACCATTCTCGCAGTTCATTGTATAATTGCGCATGATCTGGATCGCGCTTCTCATATGCCTGTTGCCGCTGCGCGCGAGCGCGCAGGAGAAGGCGCCGCCGCGCCAAGCGGCGGCTTCGCACGAGGCTGCCCCTTCGTCCGTCACCGTTCCGTTCATCCTCGATCACAACCGCATGCTCGTCGATATGGAGATCCAGCGCGCCGACGGCACGTGGCGCACGGCGCGCATCTGGATCGACACGGGGGAGCCGCGCTTCTCCATGAGCGAGGCGCTCGCCCGTGATCTGGGGATCGATCTCTCGGGGCTCGAGAGCAGCCCGCTCGTGCCGCCGCCTGCAAACGTGCGCCTCGGCGGCATGCCGCTCGATTTCTCGGGCGTCGAAACGCTCGTCGGCGGCGGCCCTGCATGGATGTTCAACACGATGCACAACGACGGCCACATCTCCTCGAAGGTTCTCCAGCGCTATCAGGTCGTCTTCGATTACCCGGCGCGGCTTCTCACGATCGCGAAGCCGGGCACGCTCGCGCACCGCGGCGTGCGCGCCCCGGCGGCCGTCAATCCGGAGACGGGCATCGTGCAGATCGACGCCGTCATCGACGGCGACAGCCTGAGCTTCGCGCTCGACATGGGCGCCTCGTACAGCTTCGTGGACGCGGATGTGCTCGAGCGGATCATCAAGCGTCATCGGGATATGCCCCGAATGAAGGGTGCGGCCGGCTGCGCGAACATGTGGGGCTGGTGGCCTCCCGACGAGCAGTACGCCCCTGTCGCGCGCGTGAGCGAGATCGTGTGGGGCGGGGTGCGGCTCGCCGGCGTCGGCGTCGTCGGGGTCGAGGGCGTCCAGCCGGGCGGGCCGCCCCTCGGCGCGTGGTATTCGCAGAAAACAGCCCGGCCGGTGAAGGGTTTCCTCGGCCCGAACGCATTCAAGGGCTATCGCGTCGAGATCGACTACGCCGGGAGCGCCGCCTACTTCGAAAAGGGCCCAGCGGGAGGCAGCTCGGCGGCACCGGGAGGTCCGGCGGCGACGGACGATACGAACGACATGGACCTCGTCGGTCTCACGCTCCGTCCGGAGAATGACGGGAGCTACACCGTCATCGGGATCGTGAAGCATGGCGTGATTGCGACGGTCGAAGGGGTCGTGCCGGGGGACCGGCTGCTCCGAATCGGCGATCTCGAGGTCACGGGCGCCACGATGGGAACCGTCATCGACGCGCTCCGCGGGAAGCCCGGCGACATCCGAACGCTGTTCCTCGATCGCGGCGGCGCGAAGATCAGCATCAAAGCGCCCGTCAAGCGTCTGCTCTAGCGGCTCCGCGGGGTCTGCGCGCCGAAGCCCCCCTTGAACTGAATAACATTTTATGGTACAATCAATTAGAGTAAACGCCCGCGCCGGACCGCGGGGAAGGGGTAATTATGTTCGAAGACCGGCCGAATCGGGACATCATCGAGAGGGCGGAGAACCTCATCGTTCGCCTCCGCGAGGTCCAGTCGTGCCGGATCTACTCGGACGAATCGGGCAACATCACCGAGGTCCACGTCGTCGCCGTCACCAGTCGCATGCCGAAGCTCATCGCCCGCGACGTCGAGACGTGCCTCAAGGCCTCGCTCAATCTCACGGTCGATTACCGCAAGATCGGCGTCGTCGTCATCGATCCCGAGAAGAACACGATCGCCCGGGTGAAGCCCGAAGCCCCCGTCGGCGGGAGGAGAATGGGCGACAACGTCGCCGACGCCGCGGCCGATCACGGCTTCGTGCACGACATGGACGACCCCGGCTTCGGCCACGACATCGACGGTCCGGGGCATTTGATCGCCGACGAAGACCTGCCGATCATCGATCTCGAGGAGCTCGTCGACGCGAAATTCGACGAGCCTTCCGTGCAGCACGGCGCCCTCATCGAGCCGCCGCCGCCCGAGATCGCGCTCCACGTGGACGAGCCGCGCGAGACGCCGCAGGGCGCCCCGCGCGAAACGGCGCGGCACGCCCCGCGCGAGACGGCAGTCGACCCGGGCGGCGCGCCGTTCGTCCCCGAGCCGCCCGCCGCATCTTCCGAGCCCCCGTCGCGGATCGAGTTCAAGGGGCTCCGCGTCACCATCGAGGAAACGAGGGTCGACGTCGAGGTCCGGCTCTCCAAGGGGCCCCTCGTCGTGACCGGATCGCAGGGGGATTTCCGGTTCAACGGGAAGCTCGCCGAGGCGATCGCCGGCGCCACGCTCCACGCGATCTCGGAACTGCTTGACGAGGATATCCATCTATGTTTAGCTGGCAGTGAAGAGGTGGTTTTGGGCGGCCGCGACGCGCTCTGCGTCGTGGTGAACGCGATCCGGGAGCGATCGGTCACGAGCTACATCGGATGCGCGCTCATCGGCGCGGAACGCAACGAATGCGTGGTGCTGGCGGTTCTCGACGCGCTGAACAGGCCGCTCGGCGAATGGAAGCTGCGCACGGAAATCCACTACACGATCCGATAGCCCCCGCGACAGCTCATTTTGCGTATTTTTGGCATGGATTCTGCTCAGGGAACTGTGCTTATCATAGTGCGAACCGGAGGGCCTCGCATCGTTGCCTCGCTGAACGGAAACCGGCCGGGTGAGCCTTGAACGAAGAAACGAATAAAACGACCTGGGGCTTCAAGCTCTACTACGTTCTCTTCGTGCTGGCCGGCGCGGCCTTCTTCGCTTACCTGATCCAGGATTTTCCCGCCAATCACTGGCGCGACATCTTCCTCTTCGTCTGCCTCATCATCCTCGCCGATTCGGCGCAGATTTCGCTCCCGCGGGGGGGCGCGTCGATCTACGCGTCGTCGCCGATCGACCTCGCCGGGATCATGCTCTTCGGCCCCGCGGTCATGGCGACGATCGAGGGCATCGCGACGCTCATCACCGAGATCTTCCTCCAGCGCCGGCCGTTCATGAAGGTGATCTTCAACGTGCCGCTCCTCATGATGACCGTCGGCGTGTCGGGGCTCGTGTACAAGGCCTTCGGTCCCCTCGGCGCCATGGACTCGCCGCTCTTCCTCGTGCCGCTCGCGGCGGCCGGCGTCGTCTACTACATGTTCAACACGTGGGCGGTGAGCTTCGTGATCTCGCTCTCCGACGGGAGAAATCCACTCCACGTCTGGCGGCAGAACTACATGTGGAATTTCTTCCACATCCTCGCGTTCCTCCCGGTCGGCGCGATCATCGCGCTCCTCTACGCGAACTCGGGCGTCTGGACGATCGCCCTCTTCATCATTCCGCTGTTCCTTGCGCGCTACTCGTTCCAGCTCTACCTCGACATGCGCGAGGCGCACATCAACACGGTCGCGGCGCTCACCTCCGCGATCGACGCGTCGGACCCCTTCACGCACGGCCATTCGTTCAGGGTGTCCCGCTACGCGCTCCGCATCGGGCGCGCGCTGGGGATGTCGTCGCGCGACCTCGAGATGCTCGAGTACGCGGGGCTGCTCCACGACATCGGCAAGATCGCCGTCCAGAACGACATTCTCCTCAAGGTGGGCCCGCTCACCGACGAGGAGTGGCGCTCGCTCAAATCCCATCCGAACGTCGGAGCCGACATCGTCGAGCAGCTCAAGTTCCTCAGGGAGGCCGCCGAGGTGATCCGGAGCCATCACGAGCGTCCCGACGGGAACGGTTATCCGCGCGGCCTCAAGGGGAGCGACGTGCCGCTCGCGGCCCGCATCCTCAACGTCGTCGACGCCTTCGACGCGATGACGTCGGACCGTCCCTACCGCAAGGCGCTTCCCATCGAGCGCGTGCTCACCGAGCTCGAGACCTACAAGGGAAAGCAGTTCGACGAGCAGGTGACCGCCATCATTCTCGACCTCTACTGGAAGGGCGAGTTCCCGCTCATCGTCGAGGCGGACGCCACGACCGAGATCTACAACTCCCTCGTCGAGCACGTGCAGGTCTGAGCCGCCGGCGCTCCCGGTGCCCCTCATTCGAATCGAAAAAGCCCGCCCGGCATAATCTCTTTCCCCCCGCCGTCGTTTTCGGTATATCAAACATATTTTAGACGGTTTAATGGGTTTCAATCGGGAGGATCGCATGGCGGGTTCCAAATATCGTGAATCGGGCGTCGACATCGACGCATCGAACAGGGCGAAGAAGAAGATCGCCGCTCTCGCCCGCGGGACATGGGGGAAGGAAGTGCTCTCGGAGATCGGCAATTTCGGCGGCCTCTACGAGATGCCGCGCGGGTTCGAGAGCCCCGTCCTCGTCTCGAGCGTCGACGGCGTCGGGACGAAGCTCAAGGTGGCCTTCCTCGCGGGGAAACACGACACGGTCGGCGAGGATCTCGTGAACCACTGCGTGGACGACATCCTCGTTCAGGGAGCCGAGCCGCTCTTCTTCCTCGACTATATCGCGAGCGGCGTCGTCGATCCCGAGGTCGTGGCCGCGGTCGTGAAGGGGATCGCGAAAGGCTGCGCGGAGAACGGCTGCGCCCTCATCGGCGGCGAGACCGCCGAGATGCCCGGATTCTACGGCGGGGGCGAGTACGACCTCGCCGGCTGTATCGTCGGCGTCGTCGACCGCGCCCGCGTCATCGACGGGCGCTCGATCGAGCCGGGGGACGCGATCTGGGCCTTCCCGTCGAGCGGGCTCCACACGAACGGCTATTCGCTCGCGCGCAAGATCGTCTTCGAGACGGCGAAACTCTCGATCGACGACGAGATCCCCGGCACGGGCGCGAGCGTCCGCGACGCCCTCCTCGCCGTGCACCGGAGCTACCTCCCCGAGATCCGCGATCTGCGGACGCGCGTCGAGATCAAGGGGCTCGCCCATATCACGGGGGGCGGCCTCCTCGAGAACATTCCCCGTATTCTGCCCGCCGGCGCGGCGGTCGAGATCGATTCCTCGAAGTGGGAAGTGCCGGCGCTCTTCAGATTCCTCGAGAAGCGCGGAGAGGTGGACCGCGCGGAGATGCACCGCGTGTTCAACATGGGAATCGGCATGATCGCCATCGTGCCCGCCGGCGCGGACAAGGCGGTCGCGCGCGGCTCCTATCGCTGGGATCCGTTTCCCGTCGGCCGGGTAGTCAAAGGGGACAGAAAGGTGCACATCGTATGAGCGGAAATCTCTCGCCCGCGCTTGCCGAAGCGATCCTCGAGACGCTGCCGCTCGAGATGACCCTGATCGACGAGAACGACCGCATCGTCTGGTGGAACACGCGGCGCGAGCGCGTCTTCCCGCGCCCCGAAGAGATCCGCGGCCGCGACGTGCGCTCGTGCCACAACGCCGAGAGCAATCGCATGATCGACCGTCTGCTCCGCGAGATGAAGGCGGGGGAGCGGGAGACCGCGCGGTTCTGGTACAATCGGATCAAGGAAGGGCTCCTGCAGAAGCTCGTCGTCGATTACATCGCGATTCGCGACGCGGAGGGACGCTACCTCGGATGCATCGAGACGCTGCAGGACGTGGCGCCGTTTCGCTTCATCGAAGGGGAGAGGAGAAAACTCGATGACTAGCATTCTTCCGAATCAGGCGATGAAGCTCGCGGCGAGCGTCGTCCTGTGCCTGCTCGCGGGGTTCATCGGATCGATCGCCACGACGCCGAAGATCCAGAGCTGGTACGCGGGTCTCGCGAAGCCGTCGTTCGCCCCGCCGAACTGGCTCTTCGGCCCCGCGTGGACGACCCTCTACGTGCTGATGGGCATCGCGCTCTATCTCGTCTGGCGCAAGGGGCTCGCCGCGAAAGGGGTCAAGCTCGCGATCGCCGTCTTCCTCGCGCAGCTCGTTATCAATGCGCTCTGGTCGTTCGCGTTCTTCGGCGCGGAGTCGCCGCTCGCCGGACTCGTCGTCATCGCGATACTCTGGATCATGATCGCCGTCACGATCGCCGTTTTCGCGCCCGTTTCACGCCCGGCCGCGCTCCTGCTCGTCCCGTACATCGCGTGGGTGAGCTTCGCGACCGTTCTGAACGCGGCGATCTACGCCCTGAACCGCTAGCAGCCGGCGCCGATCGCGCGCCGCGCCCGGCCCGCCGGATCGGAGGATCTGATGGTCTCTCTCGCCAGACCGACGGTCGTCGTGAGCAAGTGCCTCGGCTTCGCGGCATGCCGCTACAACGGCCTCAGCATTTCATCGGACGTCGTGAAGGCCCTCGAGCCGCACGTCGATTTCATTCCCGTCTGCCCCGAGGTCGAGATCGGGCTCGGCATCCCGCGCGAACCGATCCGCGTCGCCTCGACCGCGGGGGGGCTCAAGCTGCTCCAGCCCACGACGGGCGCCGACGTGACGGACCGGATGACGGGCTTCGCCGCGTCGTTCCTCGATTCGCTCCCTCCCGTGGACGGCTTTCTTCTCAAGAGCCGCTCGCCGTCGTGCGGCGTGCGGGACGTGAAGGTGTTCCGCGGCGTCGAGAAGGAGGCGGCGATCGGCAAGGGCTCCGGATTCTTCGGCGCGGCGGTCGTCGAGCGGTTCCCCGGCCATCCGGTCGAGGACGAGGGGCGACTCCTCAACTTCCGCATCAGGGAGCATTTTCTCACGGGCCTCTGGGCGCTCGCGCGCTTCCGCGCGGCCCGCGCGCGGCTCGCGATGCGGGACCTCGTCGACTATCAGGCGCGCAACAAGCTGCTGCTCATGTCGTACAGCCAGAAGGAGATGCGGATTCTCGGGAAGCTCGTCGCGAATCCCGATAAGAAGGCGCCCGCCGCGGTCTTCGACGAGTACGAGGCGCACCTGCGCGCGGCGCTCGCGAAACCGCCGAGATACGTCTCCGATATCAACGTCCTCATGCACGCGCAGGGCTATTTCAAGGATGGGCTCACGGGCGCCGAAAAGTCGCACTTCAACGCGACACTCGAGAAGTACCGCGCGGGGAAGATTCCGCTGAGCGCGGCCGTCGCGATCGTCAACTCGTGGCTCGCGCGCTTCGGGAGCGATTACCTGAAGCAGCAGACCTACTTCGAGCCGTATCCCGGGGAGCTCGTCGAGATCACCGATTCGGGAAAGGGAAGAGACCTCTGATCGTCCAGCCCGAACGAATCAAGCCCCTCAACGACCGGCCGGCCGCGCGCGGCAGGTTCGTCCTCTACTGGATGCAGGCGGCGCAGCGCGCCGAATGCAACCACGCCCTCGAATACGCGGTCGGGCGCGGGAACGAGCTCGGACTCCCCGTCGTCGCCTGCTTCGGGCTCACCGCGAAGTATCCCGAGGCGAACGAGCGGCACTACCGCTTCATGCTCGACGGGCTCGCCGAGACGCGCGCCGCCCTCGAGAAGCGCGGGATCAAGCTCGTCGTCCGCGCCGTTCCGTCCCCGGACGCGCTCGCCGTCGAGCTCGCGGAGAACGCCGCGCTCGCCGTCGTCGACCGCGACTACCTGCGGCACGCGAGGGAGTGGCGCGCCCGCGCCGCGCGCAGGATGAAATGCCCCCTCGTGCAGGTCGAGACGAACGTCATCGTGCCGGTCGAGGAGGCCTCGCCGAAGGAGGAGTACGCGGCGGCGACCATTCGCTCGAAGATCGTGAAGAAGCTCGACCGGTTCATGACGCCGCTCCCCGCGCGCATGCCGAAGCGCGATTCACTCGGGCTGCGGATACCGTCGCTCGATATCGCCGACTCCGGCGCCGCCCTCGCGCGGCTCGCCGGGCTCGACCGGTCGGTCCGCGCGCTCGAGAGCCCGCGCGGCGGAACGTCCGAGGCGAAGCGTCTGCTCCGTGCGTTCATCGCGACGAAGCTCGCGCGATTCGGGGTGGAGAGAAACGATCCGAACGCCGGCTGCGTCTCCGGGATGAGCCCCTATCTCCACTTCGGGCAGATATCGCCGCTCGTCGTCGCGCTCGAGATCGTCAAGCGCGGCGGACCCGGATCGAAGGAGTACCTCGAGGAGCTCGTTGTGAGGCGCGAGCTCTCGATGAATTTCGTTTATTACAACGAGCGCTATGATGCGTACGAGGGGCTCCCCGAGTGGGCCCGAAAGACGCTCCGGGAGCGCGCGAAGGACCGCCGCGAATATGTGTACGACCGCGAGGCGTTCGAAACCGCCCGCACGCACGATCCGTACTGGAACGCGGCGCAGGACGAGATGCGCATCACGGGATCGATGCACGGGCACATGCGGATGTACTGGGGGAAGAAGATTCTCGAATGGAGCCGGACGCCGGAAGAGGCCTACGGAATCGCTCTCGCCCTCAACAACAAGTACGAGCTCGACGGGCGCGATCCGAACGGATTCGCCGGCGTCGCCTGGTGTTTCGGCAAGCACGACCGGCCATGGCAGCGGCGCGCCGTGTTCGGCATGGTGCGCTACATGAACGCGAACGGGCTCAAGCGGAAGTTCGACGCGGACGCCTACGTGGAGCGCGTGGCGCGGCTGAAACGCGGCGCCGGGGCGTAACCATTTGCGGCAAAAAGAAATACGTTACGGCTGCCCCCGCCGCCCCGCAAGCCCTTGACAGGATTTGGCGTGCATGCTAGGATTTCGCTCACGCCGGAACATTTTCCATTTGTTCCGGGAACGGATAGCTTTTACATTAATGCAAACGTGGGATGTTTCTACGCATTTTCAGACGCAAGAGAGAGGAGAAAACGATGTTGAACATCACAACCCGCGATAAGGCTGGTGTGATGATTATCGACCTCGAGGGCCAGATCGACGGCGGTCCGGAATCGGCCAAGGTTCACGAGCTCATCAAGCAGAGCCTGAGCGGCGGCCAGAAGAAGTTCATCTTGAACCTGACCAACGTCAAATGGCTGAACTCCCTCGGAGCCGGAATTCTGATCGCCGCATACGCTTCCGCGAAGCGTCAGGAAGCCGCGCTCAAGCTCTTCGGCGTGAGCGATCGCGTGGAAGCCGTTCTCAAGACGTGCGGGCTCATCCCCGAAGTGTTCGAGGTCTACAAGGACGAGGGAAGCGCGTCCGCGAGCTTCGCATAAACGGAATCGATCCGCGGATATCTTGAGGAGAAGGATGTAACGATGAAGATCAAAAGTCACGAGGTTGACGGGGTAACGGTATTCGACGTCACGGGCGAGATGTACGGCGGAGCGGAGAACATGGAGCTCGTCAACATGGTCACCGAGCTCGCCAAGGAGAAGAAGCTCGATCTCCTGGTCAATCTCTCGAAAGTGAAATGGATCTCGAGCACCGGTCTCGGCATCCTCGTTTCGGCGCGGTCGCGCTACTCGAAAGAGGGGGGCATGATCAAGCTCTGCCAGCCGAACGATCGGGTGCTCGGCATCCTCCAGGTCACCCGGCTCAACATGATCTTCGACGTTTACCAGAACGAGGAAGAGGCGCTCGCGAGCTTCAAGAAGAAATAGCCGGCTTCGGCGGCATGAATTCGAACGGGGGCGCCTTCGCGACGCCCCCGTTTTATTTTGTCCCGCAGAGCGGCCGTTCGCTATCTCGTCCCGCAGAGCCAATTCGCTGAGGCGCAGATCGCGTAGTGGTCGCTCTCGACGAGCGGCATCGAGAAGACGTCGCTCTTGTGCTCCGCGAGCCACGTCCCGTATTTCGAGATGACGACGAGCCGGTCGTTGCGGCGGTCGATGACGTAGAGCTTCCCGTCGAGATATGCGATATCCCCCCAGCGCCCCCCCTGCTGGGCGTTGTTTCCGTAGTACGCGTAGAAATCGAAGAACTCGTAATCGATCGTGCCATTCGCCGTCACCGTGACGACGCGGCGCCAGTTGTCGTTCCCGTCGAAACAGATGTAGATCGTTCCCGACGAATCGGCGCACATGCCGCGCGGCTCGGCGGTGCCCACATAGAGGTTCGCGACGGATTCCCAGCTATCCACCGTTGCCGCGCGTCCGTCCCAGAGGCCCCGCCAGAGCACGTAGTTCGTGGGGCCCGAGGCGGTCAGCATGTGGATGTCCCGCGTCACCGGATCGACGGCGAGGTTCTCCCAGCGAATGGTGGCGAACATGTGGCTGGAGGCCAGCTCGGCCATCTCCCCGGGGCATCCGATGAAGTGGGGGGCGGCCGGATTGAGCCCCGCGAGGACGCCGCCCGGATTCGGCTCCAGGGAGAACCGCGTGGTGGGCCAATTGGCGTCGGCGTAGACAGCGAGATCGTGCGTCGTGGGACCGGCCTTGCTGATGATGTCCTCCTGCGAAACGAAGAGCTCTCCCCGCGCCGAGAAGGAGATGCCGTCGATGCGGTCCGTCGTTTCGAGGATCTCGACGGCCTCCCCGCTTGCGGGATCGAAATCGATGACGACGCTTCCCGTCCCGCTCAGCAAGGACGAGCTCGTCGTCGCGATGAAGATGTGCTTGAGCGGCCAGACGCAGATCTTCTCGGCGCTCTCCTCGGCGCAGCCGGCCGGGACCGCCGTCGCCGAGAAGAGGGTGAGGAATTCGGCCGATGCCGAGGCCTTGACGCGTTGGAGTCCCACGCTCGGGCCGAGCTGGAACGTGCACGAGGCGAGCCCATCGCTGTTCGTGGCCGCGCTCGCCGGCGTCACGGAGCCGAGGGGATCGTCATACGGGCTGAATGTCACCCTGACGCCGGGCAGCGGGTTGTTGAGAAGGTCGGTCACCTTCACGACGAGCGGCTCGGGGAGCGTCGAGCCCGCGCGCTCGGTCTGGTTGTTTCCGCTGTCGGGCGTCAGACGATACTGCGTTACCTGATCGGAGGGATTGTCGTCGCACGAGGACTGCACGAGCGCCGCGAGCGCGAACGAAATCGCGAGGGCGAACGCGCGCATGAAGAGGATCCGGTTCATGCCTGCCTCCCTGATTGAAAAACGTCCGAGCGTCGTGGGCGCTATCCGTTTCAAGTAATCTAGCGAAAAGCCGGCCTTTCATCAATCCATAACATATGGTACTATTTCCGCGGCTCTAACGAGGAGGGATATCGTTGAATGACGCATTCAAGGCTCCCTGGTTCGTGAGGGGCGACATAGACGGCTTCTTCGGGCTCGCCATCGACAACCTCATACAGTTCCTCGTGATCGCGACCCTCTGCCCGCTCATCGCGGGGATTCCGGCGGAGTTCGTTTACGCCCGCGTGCTGCCGGGCGCGGCGCTCTCGATCCTCGTCGGGAATCTCTTCTACGCCTGGCAGGCGCACCGGCTCGCGATACGCGAGCGGCGCCACAACGTGACGGCGCTCCCCTACGGGATCAACACGGTGAGCCTATTCGCGTATCTCATTTTCATCATGGGCCCCGTGTTTCGCGAGACGGGGAGCTGGGATCTCGCGTGGAAGGCGGGGCTCCTGGCCTGTCTCGGGAGCGGCATCATCGAGTTCAGCGGCGCGTTCGTCTTTAATTTTTTGCGGCGGATCACGCCGCGCGCGGCGCTGCTGTCGACGCTCGCCGGCATCGCGATCACCTTCATCTCGATGGATTTCGCGTTCCAGACTTTCGAGAAGCCGCTCATCGCGATGCTCCCGCTCGCGATCATTCTCATGCAGTATTTCGCGAAGATCCGGTTCCCGTTCGGGCTTCCCGGCGGGCTCGTCGCCGTCGCGGCGGGGTCGATCCTCGCGTGGGCGCTCGGCGTCATGGACCCCGGCGCGGTGCGGGCGGCCGCGTCCGAGGTCGGCTTCAAGGCGCCGCGGTTCACGGGCCCGGAGCTCTTCAGCGTTCTCAACAGCGAGTACCTCTACCGCTACCTCTCGATCATCATCCCGATGGGGCTCTTCAACGTGATCGGCTCGGTGCAGAACCTCGAGAGCGCCGAGGCGGCGGGGGACCGCTACGAGACGGTCGCGCCGCTCGCCGTGAACGGGCTCGGGAGCATGCTCGCGAGCCTCTTCGGCTCGTGCTTCCCGACGACGATCTACATCGGGCACCCCGGCTGGAAGGGGATCGGGGCGCGCACCGGCTACTCGATCCTCAACGGCGTGTTCTTCACCGCGATCGCGCTCTTCGGCTGCGTCGGGCTCATCAACAAGATCGTTCCGATGGAGGCGGGGATCGCGATCGTGCTCTGGATCGGCGTCGTCATCGGCGCGCAGGCGTTCCAGGCGACGCCGAAGGCGCACGCCCCGGCGATCGTCGTGGGGCTCTTCCCCGCGTTCGCCTCGTGGGGGATGAATCTCCTCAAGCGCGGCTATATGGGCGCCGGCACGACGATCAGCGCCGAGGTCGCGAAGGGGGTGCCGATCAACGGATTCATGGGAATGGCGGCGCTCGAGAGCGGATTCATCTTCACCTCGATGATTCTCGCCGCGGCGAGCGTTTTCCTCATCGAGCGCGATTTCTGCAAGGCGGCGTTCTGGTCGCTCGCGGCGGCGGCGCTCGCCTTCTTCGGCGTCATCCACTCGTACGCCTTCGTCGGGAACGAGACGGTGCAGGTGTACGGATGGGCCGTCGGCGCGAAGTTCTCGTTCGGCTATCTCTGCTTCGCCGCCGTTTTCCTGCTCTTCCATTGGTGGCAGCGGCAGCGGCGGAAGAAGGGGCTGCCGGAGGAGCTCTTGGCGGAGTAGAGCTGCTCGGAGATTTCGTTGTTGAAACCGCAGGGCTCGCGATGATATAATTATCGGTAATCAAATTCGGCGTCGCCGCGTTCCAGAGGGGAGAGGGTATGCTTCCCGGACCTCCGGAGCTGGAAAAACGGTGCCGCCGGTTCCTGGAAGGCAAGGGGGACGCCGTCGCTCCCCTTCTTTGTTTTCTGGGGAGCGATCGCGATGCGCGGGCCGGCTCGGGAGCCTGGGCGGCCGTCATCGTTTCGAGAATATTCCTTCTCAAGGGGAACGTTCCGCTCGCGCATTGCTATCTGCGGATCGCGGCCGCTCGCTCCAACGAGGCCTGCGACGCGGCGCTCCGCCTCGGGATTCTCGTCAACAAGGCGCTCATACTCAAGGCACAAGGAAATGTTTCACGGGCGGCGGAGCTCCTCCGCGCCGTCGTGGACCGCGCGCTGCGCGAAGGCGAGACGTTCGTCGCGGCGAAGGCGGCGGCGAATCTCGCGCTGTGCCTCGCTCGCAGCGGCGCGGTGGATGCCGATTCGTATTTGGGGCTCGCCGAGAGGGCCTATTCCGCCGCGGGCTACGAGACGGGACTCGTTCGATTGAGCATGATCCGGGCGCTCGTCGAGGCGAAGCGCGGATCGCGCGACGACGCCGTCGAGAGGACCAGCGCCGCGCTTCGGGCATGCGGGGAGGAACGTTTCGCGCGCGAGCGCGCGATCGGCACGCTGCTCCTCGCGGAGCTGTTTCTCGAGAATGGCGATCTCCCGGCGGCGCGGGAGGCGCTCGACAGGGCGGGCTCGATGAAGGAGGCGTTCGAGCTCTTCGGGCCGCAGCGGCTCACGCTGCGCCGCCTCGAGGCCGATTTCGATCGAATGTCGGGGAGGGCGCATGAATCATTCGATGATGGCCGCGCGGGCGCCGGCTGCATCGCGCGGGAGGCGTCGCCGGGCGCGCGTTTCGATGTGCCGCCGGCGCTCAAGGTCATGCAATCGCATCGCCGCGAGGCGGCCGCCGATATCGCCGAGACGTTCCTCACATGCGATCCCCGCACGGCGCGCATGCTCGCGGAGATCGAGCGCGCGGCGCCACTTCCCGTTCCAATTCTCATCGAAGGCGAGTCGGGCACCGGCAAGGAGCTTGTCGCGAGGCTCGTGCACGCATGGAGCAGGAGGGAGCGAGAGCCTTTCGTGCCGGTGAACGCGGCCGCCATCCCCGCGGAGCTCTTCGAGAGCATGGCGTTCGGGCACGCGCGGGGCGCCTTCACCGGCGCTGTGGACGTTCGCGCCGGCTTCGCCGCGGCGGCCGGGCGCGGCACGCTTTTCCTCGACGAGATCGGGGAGCTCCCGCCCGCGCTTCAGGCGAAGCTCCTGCGCCTCATCGACCGGCGCGAGTACATTCCTCTCGGCGAAACGAAGCCGAGACGGTTCGAGGCCCGGATCGTGGCCGCGACGAATCGGGATCTCAGGGCCGACTGCGCGGCGGGACGGTTTCGAGGCGATCTCTACTACCGCCTCGCGCCGCTCGCCTTCAGAATCCCGCCGCTTCGGGAGCGGCCGGCGGACATCGAACATCTCGCCCGCCGCTTCGCGGAGCGTCTTCGGACGCTTCACGGAATCGGGCCGGGGGCCCTCCACGAAAGCGCCATCGCCGCGCTCGTGCGCCACCGGTGGCCCGGCAACGCCCGAGAGCTCGATAGCGAGATTCTCCGTGGAGCGCTCGCTGCAAGGGGAGGCGCGATCCGCGTATGCCATCTCTCCCCGGCGATCATAATGGGGGCAGCGCGGGGCGCGTCGCCTGCATGCGACGGCCTCACGGCGCAGCTGACCGCTCTCGCGCGGGACGAAATACTGCAGGCGCTCCGCGACTGCGACGGGAATCGCACGCACGCCGCGCGGCGGCTCGGCATGAAACGGACGACGCTCCTGAGCGCGATGCGGCGCCACGGCATCGAGTAAGGTTGCGCGGCTCGGCCGCCGCACGCGCTCCCGGGGCGTCCTCAAGCCCTGCTGTAAAACTTGCCCGTTCGTGCTATTATTGAAATATGATCGAGAAGCGGGTGAAGACGAACAAGGGGGAGGTGGTCCTCGCGCGGGATTTCAGCGAGGAGTACATCCGCTGCCTCGGCATGGGCGAAGGGCTCGGCGTGTTCTTCCATTACCGCTATCAGGACGCGCAGAAGACGCGCAAGATTCTCTCATCGGTAAGCGAATCGGAGGACAGCAAGGTCGCCTGCGTCGTCTCCTCGAACTGCATCGTCGGCTATGTGGCGATCGTGAGCCCCGAGCCGAACTCGCGATGGAGCGAAATCAACGAGGCGATGCTCAAGAGCTTCCCGACGCTCGCCGATCCCGTGATCCTCGAGCTCGGATCGGTCGAGATGAGCACGCCGTGGCGGGGGCTCGGGCTCTCGCGCGAGCTGCTCAAGTTCGTGTTCGATGATCCCTTCTTCGAGGACAAGATCGTCATCTCGCGGGAGCTCTCGTGGACGTGGGACCTGCGCTCGACGGGGCTCACGCCGCTCGCCTACCGGAGCAAGCTCCTCCGGCTCTTCGAGAGCGCCGGATTCCGGTACTGCGACACCGACGAGAACGAGATCGGCTATGCGGGCGAGAATATGCTCACCGCGCGGTTCGGGGAGAAAGTCCCGGCCGAGGCGGTATTCATGTTTCACGGCCTGCTCTCGAAGCGCGAGCAGCGGGGCTGGGGGTGGGGATAGAGCAGGGGAGCCGCACCGGCGGGGTTGTTTCGAGTGAATCCTCAACGGTCGCCCGTCGTTCAACGAGAAGCTAGAGCTTGTACCCGAACTTCCTCAAGAGCCCGTGCCGCCAGGCGACGCCGTCTTCTTTCTCGACGCCCTTCGGCTTCTCGCCGTCGATGACTCCGAGGATCCCGCGCCCCTTCTCCGATTCGGCCACGATCACCTCGACGTCGTTCGCCGTCGCGCAAAAGATGCAGCACACCTCGGGGACCGCTTTCACGGCGTTGAGCATGTTGATCGGGAAGGCGTTCTGCATGAAAATGATGAATGTGTGCCCCGCGGCGATCGCCTCGGCGTTCGTCTGCGCGAGCTCGATCATGGCGGGATCGTTCCCCGAGCAGCGGATGAGGCATGCGCCGGAGGCTTCGCAGAAGGCGAGCCCGAACTTGATTCCCGGCACCGACGAGACGGCGACCTCGTGAAGATCCTCCACCGTTTTGATGAAGTGAGTCTGCCCGAGAATGAAGTTCACGTCCGCGGGCTTTCTGATGGGAACGCTCGAGATTTTCATGCGGCCCTCCTCGATTGAAGCGCCGCGGCGGTCGGCCCGAAGCGGCCCGGCCGCGCCGCGCGATCAGAGTATCTTCCAGTACGGTATCAGATTCGCCTTGAGGTAATCGATCATCGCCCGCGTCACGCGCTCGATCTTGGCGCGCTCCTCGGGCACGACGATCTTCATCTGCTCGGCGATCGAAAGCTCGAAGTTATCCCCGGTGATCCCGCGCACGATGGCGAGCCACCCCTCGGTGACGTACGCCCCATAGCCGCTCAGGAACAGGTCGAGGAGCGGGATGTTCGAGGATTTCGCCTTCTCGTGGATGCGGCGGATGAGCGTCGTCAGCTCGTCGAGGTTGAGGCCGAGGTTCGTGAGCGTGTCGGTGTAGAGCGGATCGCTCCCGCCGTTGCGGATGATAATCTCCGGCTTGAACTCGTCGATGAGGGGAAACACGATCTCGTCGAGCGCGAGGTCGTACATCCGGCCGTTCGACATCGGCGGCATCGGGATGTTCACCGTGAAGCCGGCGCCGGGGCCGACCCCGATCTCGTCCGCGAATCCCCGCCCCGGATAGAGCGTGCGCGGGTCCTGATGGATCGAGATGAACAGCACGCGCGGATCCTCGATGAAGATGTCCATCGTGCCGTTTCCCTGATGGGCGTCGGTGTCGAAGATGCAGATGCGCTCCTTCCCCTCGCGCAGGAGCACCGCGGCCGCGACGGCGACGTCGTTGAATATGCAGAATCCCTCGCCGTAATCGTGCCCGGCGTGGTGGAGCCCGCCGAGGCCGACGGCGAGCCCGGAGCGGGCGGCTTCCCGCGCCGCGGCGACCGAAGCGCCGACGATGTGCCGCGCCGCGTCGATCGAGCCGGGCAGGAGCTGCGTATCGACCGAGAGATAGCCGCGCCGCTTCTCGAGGGAGATCACGCGGTCGATGTAGGAACGGTCGTGGACGAGCTCGAGGAGGTCGTTCCCCGCGCTCTCGGCCTGCCGGATGTCGAGCTTCGCGTAGACGGCGGGAAAGCGGCTCCGGAGCTCTTTCATGAACCGCTCGAAGCGGATTCCCTGAAAGGGGTGGCTCGGCCCGAAATCGTACGAGGCGAAGACCGGATCGTAGAAAAACGGGATACCCATCGCGCGTCGGTCCCTCCGGGGCGCCCTGCCGGCGCCGCCCCGGGCGCCGCGCGACGGCGCGGGCGGGAAGCAGCGGAATATTCGGCGGGCGCTAATGCGTCGTGATCTTGTATTTCTTGATCTTATTATGGAGATGTTGCCGCGTGACATCAAGCAGTAACGCGGCCTTGGTCACCCGCCCGCCCGTTTTTTCGAGCGTCTCGACGATGAACCGGCGCTCCACCGTCTGCATCCTCTCCTTGAGGGTCCTCCCCTCGGCGAGCCGCTCGAAGATGCCCGATTCGGGGGAGAGGTGCGGGAAATGCTCGGGGGCGAGCACGCGCGATGAGCCCGAGAGCGCCAGCGCGCGCTCGATCGAGTTCTCGAGCTCGCGGACGTTTCCCGGCCAGGGATTGGTGAGGAGATACTTCATCGCTTCCGACGAGATCTCGACGCCGTTTTTCCCCATCTTCGTGCCGAATTTCCGCAGGAAATGCTCGGCGAGGGGGATGATGTCCTCCTGCCGCTCGCGGAGCGGCGGGATCGTGATCGGCACGACGTTGAGCCGGTAGTAGAGATCCCCGCGGAAGAGCCCCTTGCGGACATCGTCGTTGAGGTCCCGGTTCGTCGCCGCGATGACGCGCACGTCCACCTTGCGGTCGACGTTCTCGCCGACGCGGCGCACCTCCCCTTCCTGCAGGACGCGGAGGAGCTTGACCTGCAGCGGGAGCGGCATCTCGCCGATCTCGTCGAGGAAGATCGTGCCGCCGCTCGCCGTCTCGAAGAGCCCCGCCTTGTCGCTCACGGCGCCGGTGAACGATCCCTTCTTGTGGCCGAAGAGCTCGCTCTCGAGGAGCTCCTTCGGCATCGCGCCGCAGTTGATCGCGACGAGCGGCTTGCCCTTCCGCGAGCCGTTGAGATGGATCGCGCGCGCGATGAGCTCCTTGCCCGTTCCCGTCTCTCCCTGAATGAGGACGGTCGTCGTGTACGCGGCGACCTTCTGGATCGTGAGGAAGATCTCCTGCATCGAACGGCTCCGCCCGATGAAGCCCGAGAGCTCGTACTTGCCGGAGAGCTCCTGGCGCAGCTTCAGGTTCTCGCGCTCGAGCGCCTCCTGATCCTTGACGACCTTGCCGTGGAGCTTCGCGTTCTCCACGGCGATCGTCGCCTGCGCGGCGAACGCCGAGATGATCGACATGTCCTCCTTCGCGAAGGCGGGGGAGAGGCGGTCGCTGTCGGCGTAGATGACGCCGATGACCGATCCCTCGAGGAGGAGCGGCACGCACACGGCGCGCTTGAGCTGGAGATCGATGACGCTCTTCTGATCCTTGAAGCGGGTGTCGTCCGGGAGATCCGAGATAAAGAGCGGCTCGCCGCGATCGGCGGCGTCGTTCACGATGCTGAAGCTGATGGCGAACTCCTCCATCTCGAGAGGGCGCTTCTCGCGGTCGCGCGCCACCCTGAACTCGAGCACCCCCTGGTCGTCGGCGAGCATCAGGAATCCCCGGTTCGCGTCGGCGAGCTGGATCGTCGAGTCGATGAGCTGCTCGAGCACCTCGTCGAGGTCGAGCGTCGAGTTGAGCGCCTTCGTGATGTCCGTGAGCATCTCGAGCTTGCCGAGCCGGTGCGACATTTTCTCGAGCTCGCGCGCCGCGTTCTCTCCCGCGCGGACCGCCGCGGAGGATTCAAGGTCCTTGATATTGCTCCGCGCCTCGGCGAAGAACTCGTCGGATTTGGCAGCTCCGAGCCGGCTCTTCGGTTCGTTCTCGGACTTTCTGCTGGCCATGGTAGGGCACCTCTGTTTCTTCAGTGTATTCCCTGTACAAGGTGAACGTTCACGTGAACACTTTTCTCCCCGATTGAATCGGCCGGCGAGAGCCATCGGCGACCGCAGATCAGTATGTCCCGCAATGGATTGCGGCGGCGGCGCGGCCCGGCCGGCGAAAACGGCACACCTCTTGTTCTTCCCGCTCCAGGAGGCGATGCGCAGATGAGCGATGATTTCGACCGCGATCCGGATGATCCCTTCGCGGAGGATGCGGGATGCATATAAGGAAGGACCGGGACTACCACATCCGGCACTCGGGGAATGGGGAGAATCGCAAGCCTGACACCCCCCGGCGCTCTCACGGCGGGGCTCTTTGCTCCTGCGATTCTCCGTGCGGACTCGAAGCGATTCACCCGGTCTTCGCTCATCTCAGCACTCGGCCTTTCGGACCGGTTGGGCGTTCGCGCCTCCGGCCCTGTTGCGGGATGACCGCCGAATTCACTGAGAATCCAACTCTCTTCCGGGCATACGCTCGCGGTGATAGTCCCTGGTCCTTCACGAGGCGCTCTATCATCGCCTCCCGGGGGCCAGATATTTGCTTTGTTGCGTATGCGACTGGCTGCTGTTCGGTTGGATATGCATCGCATGGGGTGTGCCATATGTGCGCGCTTTCGGAGGCGCATCATAACGCATTTATTTATAATGAAATGCACGGCTCGACCGGACGACGGCGAGATCCCGCGGACAAACCGGTGCTCGTAATTCGTCAAATTACTTTTACGGAGCGTCTTCATTATTTTCCTAAAAAGCTATTCGGTAATAGATTATATACCTGTAAACTATTTTTGACAACAGGAAAAGATATATTACACTGCGTGAGGCCCGCTTGACAGGCTTCGGAGGTTTCTGATAGAATTAAGTAGTTGTAGTTCTGTAGGCGGCTCTCAATAGGGTTGAACGAATAACTGAATCTCCGCGTGCAATGCTCGGTCTTTTCCGGAATCGAGTCATTATGGGGAATAGTATTAGAAAAATCGCGATTCTCATGGCGTCGATCATTCTTGTCGGAGCCGCTTTGACGATCCTCGCGTCGCGCGCCGAGGCCCGCGATCCGCGGGCCGGCGTCGCCGTGCCGGAGAACTACGCGCTGGGCGGCGAGCCCGGCGAGGATCCCCATTTGAAGACGATTCCGACGATCTACATTATTCAGGAATCGAATTGTTCGGGCGCGGTCGCCGGCAGCGGCCCCGTGCTGCTCGACGAATGTTCGATGAGCGCGGAGGGAACACGGGAGGGATGCGGGCGCGGTCTGGGTTCTCGGGTGAATCGGGCGTGGAGGGTGCTCCTCCGGACCTGGCTCTGGCACTTGCACCGGTAATTCACTGGGAATCGGATTGATGAACAACGCGGAGATGATTCGCACATATTTGGTCGAGATCGAAGACCTGCAGAGGCGCGGGGAGTACGTGCAGAGCTACGAGCGCGCGAAGCAGGTCGTCTCTTTGTGCGAATCGGGCGAACGCGCCGGGATCGATCCGGCGACGCGCGGCGAGGCGCTCGTTCTCGCGGCGCGGAGCGCCTACTACGTCACGAGCTTCGACGAGGCGCTGGCCCTCTGCGACGCCGCGGAGGCGGTTCTCGGCGCCGAGGCCGCGCTTGCGGCGGCCGAGGCCGCGCCGAAGGGCGATCCCGCGCTCGCGGCCGCCGAGATTCCCGGGCGGGCCGCGCGTCTCTTCTCGTCCGCGCTCGTGCGGGCGAACGTGCTCGCGCCGCCGCGGCGACCTGCGCGGGGCGCTGGACATCCTCGAGCCGTACCGTCGGGCCGCCATGGGGGAGTATCCCGCGCTGCTCGTATCCGAGCGGCTCCTCATCGAGGGCGCCTGCCGTTTCTATCTCAACGACATCCAAGCGGCCGAGGAGAGCCTCGAGGCGGCGCTCGGGCTTGCGACCCATTACTCCGACGCGAGAATGAAATCCCGCGTCCTCATCATGCTCGGCCTCGTCGCGCAGAACAAGGGGCTCCACGAGGCCGCGCTCGAGTACTACGACCGCGCGAAGGATCTCTGCCGCGCCGCCGCGGATCGTTACGGCGAAGCGGCCGCCGCGCTCGATGCCGGCATTCTCCTCTACCGGCGCGGGAGGTTCGAAAGCGCCGCGCGGCGGATCGAGCGCGCCCGGGAGATCTTCGCGAGCATCGGCTGGAGCGTCGGGCTCTGCCGGTCGCTCCTCGCTCTCGGAACCGTCGCGACGAACCGGGGAGAATATGCGCGCGCCGTGCGATGCTTCCACGGCGCCGGGCGCGTCGCCGCGCAGGGCGGATTCGCCCGGGAGCGGGCGCTGGCACGCGAGTATCTCGGCGACGTGCATCTCGAGCGCGGCAGGCTCGAGACCGCGGAGAGGCGCTACGCCGACGCGCTCAGCATCGCCGAGGGCATCGCGCCCGACGGAGACATCGTGCTCGAGATCGAGCGGCGTCTCGGCGAGCTTCATCTCGCGAAGGGTGATTCGGCGGCGGCGCTCTCGCACCTGCGCAGAGGGCTCAGGCTGGCCCAGCGGCTCGAGAACGAGCTCGAGAAGGGGGCCATCCTGCGGTGCATGGGGCGCGTGGCATTCGCCCTCGGGGAGCGCCCGCGCGGGATCACGCTCTTCAGGAAGGCGGCCGGCACGCTCCAGCGGGCGGGCTGCGACTTCGAGCTCGGGAAGACGCACGTGGCGTTCGCCGAGATTCTGCTCGCGAGCGGCGACGCGCTCGACGATGCGTGGGAGAGCGCGGTGGAGGCGGGGCACATCTTCGGGACGATCGAGAGCGAGGTGTGGAGGGCCGCCGCCGGGCGCTGCATCGACCGTGTCGCCGAGCGGCGCGGGAGGCGCTGCCGGCCCGATCCTGTTCTGCGGGGCGGCGGGAAGGCCATCAAGATCGAATATTCTCCGGAATTCGCGCGGCACGAGGGATACGTCGCCGTCTCGGAGGCGATGCTCGATCTGTACGAGAAGGTGCGGTTCGCCGCCGCGTTCGACCGCCCCGTGCTCGTGACGGGCGAGACGGGGACCGGCAAGGAGCTCGTGGCCCGGATGATCCACGCGATGAGCGCGCGGGGCCGCCGCCCGTTCGTCCCCCTGAACTGCGCGTCGGTGCCCGATCATCTCTTCGAGAGCGAATTCTTCGGACACCGCCGCGGATGCTTCACCGGCGCTCTCATGGACCGGATCGGCCTCTTCGAAGAGGCGAGCGGCGGCACGCTCTTCCTCGACGAGGTCGGCGAGCTCACGACGCTCCAGCAGGTGAAGCTGCTGCGCGTGCTGCAGGAGGGGAAGATCCGCAGGGTCGGCGAGAACCGCGAGCGGCCGGTGAACGTGCGTATCGTCTCGGCGACGAACCAGAATCTCGAAGAGAAGCTCGGCAAGGCCTCCCTGCGGGAGGATTTCTACTACCGCATCAACGCGGAGCACCTCGTCGTGCCGCCGCTTCGCGAGCGGCGCGAGGACATCGTGCCCCTCGTCGCGTACTGTCTCTGCGCGTGCGCTCCCGAGGGGCGGCGGGTCGCGCGGATCGAAGAGGCCGCGCTGAAATGCCTGCAGCGCTACTCGTGGCCCGGGAACGTCCGGGAGCTCTTCGCCGTGCTCGAGCGCGCGAGATACATCTCGAGCGGCGAGGTCGTCACGCTCGATATGCTGCCGGAGCGAATCAAAACGCGGATCGGCGCCCCGGAGCTCGTTCCGGTGCGGCTCGGGAGGCTCGAACGAGGCGCGGGCGGACCGGGAGGAGCATGGTCGGGTGCCGCGGGGCCGGGCGCGACCGGGCCGGGCGCCGACGCGCGGGGCGAGCGATCGCAGCGGCTGCGTCGTGCCCTCGACATGTGCGGCGGGAACAAAAGCGCCGCGGCGCGGTGGCTCGGCGTATCGCGCGGCACGATCTACAAGGAGCTCAGGCGCGCGGGGCTCTTCGACGCGACCAACCATCGAAACCGCATCAGACCGTAAATCCCGTGGACATCGATGAACGATTCGAGCGGCAGCGCCAAGCGCGTTGCGTTTGTGTGCGATAACGTCGCGACGGCGTTCGAGGCGTGAACAGCGTGAACAAACGCGCGCGGATGCTCGTCGGCGCCTGCAAAACTATCTGCGATCCCTGCGATAGGGAGCGGAGATAACTGCATATTATTCGATAGATTGGCCGGCCGAGAAATTTCCCCCGTAATCGCGCGCGATGCGAAGGATGGCATGAAGTATGTTATTGCATACAAGCAAAAGAACCATTCACAGCTGCGGTTCGCTACCTTGTCCCCCCATCGCGCAACCGTACCGTAGCAGGGATGGTTCTTTTTTCATGACATCGAATCTCCGCGAAATGTATACTCTTCCATTATCGGCCCATTGGTCTTGCCGAATGGAGGAACAATCATGAAGAGATGCCTCGTGCTCGTGCTGGCGGGTCTGCTGCTGTTTCCCTTTTCCTCGGCGCTCGGCGCGGGAATGAAGGGAAAATTCGGCATCAGCGGTCGCGGCGGTCTCAGCTTTCCTCTGGGGGGATTCGCGGAGGATGGCAACTTCGCGACGTCGTTTTCGGATTCGCTCTTTCAGACCGGCATGAGGGAAAAGGGATCCGCGAACATGGGCTACGGCCTCGGATTCGACGTGGAGTACTACGTGACCGACAATATCGCCATCGGAGGGTATTTCGACTACCAGGGCTTCGGTATGGACCTCGACGCGATGCAAGCGGACGTCGATGCCGCCATTCCGGACGAGGTCGAAGGTTTGACGATCGATATGGAGGGAGATCACCACATCACGACCTTCGGCGTATTCGGAAAATACGCATTCGACGCCTCTCCCAAGCTCTCTCCGTTCCTGAAACTCGGCCTCGGGATGGGGACGCTGAGCTCGGCGATCGATATGACGTTCGAATACACGGGTGGCGATCCGCCCCTGAGCATGTTCCTGGACGGGGAACGGGACAGCGGCATGAGACTCAGTTTCGACGTCGGCGGCGGGATCATGTATCAGCTTTCCGGGAGTTTTTGGATCACCGGAGAATTGCGCTACCGGCATCTGGCCACGGATGGGGCGGACGGGGATGTCGACGTGATCGTTACCGCCGAATCAGGGACCATGAAGCGGCAGCTCCTCCATCAGGAATGGGATGACGAGTACGATTACAGCGCGGACAGGCTCGACGCCTATCTCGGTCTCTCGTTCTTCTTCGGAGGCGCAAAGTAGCGCATGAGCGAAAATCGTTTCTTCAGCGTGCTCTTCATTGCGCTCTCCATCGGGCTTTCCGGCGGGGCGAGGGCCGATACCGGCATCGCCCTCACGCTCGAGAGCGCCGACCGTCTCGTCCAGCTTCCGCTGAAGTGCATGCAGCGGGAGTTCCCCAACAAGCCGGGGGAGACCCTCGCGCGGGCTGCCGACATCGGCTCGCCGCAGAACCTGCACCCGGCCTTCTACGGCTGCTTCGACTGGCATTCATCGGTGCACGGGCACTGGATGCTGGTGAAACTGCTCAAGACGTTTCCCGATTTGAAGGACAGGGACCTGATCCGCGCGAAGCTCGCCGAGAACCTGAGCGTGGAGCATATAGGCGGCGAGGTGGACTATTTCTTGCGGATGGAGGAGAAGTCGTTCGAGCGGACCTACGGTTGGGCCTGGCTCTTGAAGCTTGCCGAGGAGCTCCACACGTTCGACGATCCTTTGGCCCGGGAGCTCGAGGGGAATCTGCGGCCGCTGACCGATCTCGTCGTGCAGCGCCACCTGGAGTTTCTACCGAAGCTCCTCTATCCCGTTCGTGTCGGCGAGCACAGCAACACGGCCTTCGCGCTCTGCTTCGCGTGGGATTATGCGAGCGCGACCGGGAACATCGAGCTCCGGGCGCTCCTCGAAAAGCGGGCGAAGGACTTCTTCCTGCGCGACAAGGGCTGTCCGCTCGGCTGGGAGCCGAGCGGATTCGATTTCCTCTCGCCGTGCCTCGAAGAGGCTGATCTCATGCGCCGCGTGCTCCCGAAGAAAGAGTTCGCCGTCTGGCTGAAGACGTTTCTCCCGCGGCTTTCGGACAAGAAATTCTCCCTCGCTCCCGGCGAGGTCTCGGATCGCGCGGACGGAAAGCTCGTCCACCTCGACGGCCTCAACTTCAGCCGCGCGTGGTGCCTGTACGGCATCGCCGGCGAGATCGAAGGATACGGACACCTGAGAGCGGTCGCCGATCGGCACATGCGTGCTTCGCTCGCGGCGATCACCGCGGGATCGTACGAGGGGGAGCATTGGCTCGCGTCGTTCGCCATATACGCCTTGTCGTGCGCTCCGGAGTCCCATGAATAGTCATTTCAATTTTCTGATCGATGGCGGCATCGTCGGGCTCTATCTGCTCGGCACCATGATCGCGGGCATCATGGTGCGCAAGTACGTGTCCAAGGTAGAGCACTTCATCGTCGCCGGCCGCGAGATGAACGTATACCTCGGCATCGCGTCGCTGGCCGCCACCGAGTTCGGCATCGTCACCGCGATGTACACGGCGCAGGCCGGATACACGCGCGGCTTCGCCGGGGCGATCCCCGGGATCTGCTCGGCGCTCGCCATGTTCGCCGTGGGATACACCGGCTTCTGCGTGAAGAAGCTCCGCGACTCGGGCGTGATGACCATCCCCGAGCTCTTCGAGCAGCGGTACGGCCCGTTCGTGCGCTGGCTCGCGGGCGTCGTGATCGTGCTCGGCGGGCTCTTGAACATGGGCGTGTTCCTCAGGGTCGGCGGGCAGTTCCTCGTCGTCTGCTGCGGCATGAACCTCCAGTATCTCGAGCTCACCATGACCGCGCTCCTGATCGCGGTGATGATCTACACGATCATGGGCGGGATGCTCTCCGTGCTCGTCACCGATTTTCTCCAGTTCGTCGTGATGAGCGCGGGGCTCCTCATTATCACGTTTCTCGTGCTCGGCAGGCTCGGATGGGGCACGCTCACGGAAACGGTGAGCGCGCACTACGGGGCGGGCGGCTTCAATCCCTTCGTCGCCAAGGGGCTCGGCTGGCCGTTCGTCGTCTCCAATATCCTGACGAACACGGCGGCGGTGCTCACGTGGCAGGCGGTCATCGCGCGGCTCCTCGCGTCGAGGGACAGCGACACAGGCCGCAAGGTCTATCAGGGAACGGCATTCTTCTTCGTGTCCCGCTGGATGATTCCGGGCATATGGGGGATCGCCGCCCTGGCGGTGGTCACCCCCGACGTGGTGGCCCGCATCGGGCTCCAGTTCGGCGAGAGCGACGGCTCGCTCTTCGCCATGCCGTATCTCCTGAGCCAGATCGTCCCCGCGGGGCTGATGGGACTCCTCGTCGCCGCGATGCTCGCCGCTGACATGAGTACGGACTCGTCCTACATGCTCACGTGGGGGAGCGTGATCTACAACGACATTCTGGCGCCTCTTCGCAGGAAGACGCCCTGGTCCGAGAAGAAGGGCATTCTCTGGAACCGGTGCATCATCGCCGTCATCGGCGTGTATCTCCTCTTCTGGGGGCTGTGGTACCGGCTCGAAGGGAACCTCTGGGAGTACTGCCAGACCACGGGCACGATCTACCTCGCCAGCATGTCCATTCTCCTGATCGGGAGCGTCTACTGGAAACGGGCGAACAACTGGGGCGCGATCGCCGCGATCGTCGTCGGCGCCGTGCTGCCCGTGCTCTCGTTGACGCTGAATCTATTCGTCACGGTTCAGGTGCCTATGCTGGATGCGAGTGGATTGCAGGTCATTCAGGACGGGCAGGCGCTCATGCAGACGATGGGCTGGGCGCGGCATCACGTCGGCGACAACTTCGTGAACATCGGGACGTACGTTCTCGTGGCCGTGGCCATGATCGTCGGATCGCTGCTCAAGCCGCGCCGCGGGAAGGGCGGAAGCGGAGCGGCCGATGCGGCCGACGGTATGGCGGGCACGGCCGGTCCCGCGGTGAAAGGAGTCCCCGCATGATCGTCGTCGACATGCTCAAGGGCCATCCATTCTGGGGTCTTCTGACGATCGCCGTGCTCGTGTGGTACTCCACCATCACCGTCTACGTCGCCATCCGGGGCTCGTTCGATATCAGGGAGATGTTCAGGCGCCTTTCAACGCGAAAATGAGTGAGCGCACGGCGTCGGCAGTCACGACTTGACGCGGCGCTGAGAAGAGCGGGGAATCGATCCCTGAGATCCTGCGGCTCACGCCTCCTCCGACATGCAGAGCGCAAGCCCCCGTGGCAGCGGCGACGCGCGCGGCGTTGGCCGGAGTCAGGCCGGCGCCGGCCATGATAGCGATGCGTCCGGCGGAACGCCGAACGAGGTCGGCGATGAGCTCCCGGCCCTGCTCGGCGGACGGCGCCTGACCGGACGTCAGCAGGGTGTCCGCGCCGGCTTCAATAATATCTTCCAGCGCAACGAGCGGATCGCGCGCGACATCGAATGCCCGGTTGAACGTCACATGCAGGGGGCGGGCGCGCGCGATCAGGGCGCACAGCCGTTCACGATCCACGTCTCCTTCGCCCGTGAGGACGCCGACGACAACGCCGTTCGCGCCAGCTCGTTTCGCGGCGTCGATATCGCGCTCGATGACACGGATTTCGCCCGTGGAGTACACGAAATCCCCGGCGTGGGGGCGGATGAGAATATGGAGCGGCAGCGAGCAGGCCGCGCGGACCTCTTCGATCGTACCGAGGCTCGGCGTCGTCCCGCCGCGGGGCAGATCGGCGCAGAGCTCGATGCGGTCCGCGCCTCCTTCCTGCGCGGCGATCGCTGACTCGACGGAGTCGAGGCACACTTCGATAAGGACGCGGTTCTTCATTTTGTCGCGATCTTTATCTCTCGAAGATATTGTGTCCGGCGCGTTTCTCCGGCGGGCCATGCCTGGGGCGGCAACACTCTCGTTCCGGACGGCTTCGCGAGCTCAAAGGAGATCTCATGCATAGGGTGTCGCGGATTTGCGACGAGCCAGACCTGCGCCGTGCCGGTCCATGCGCCGTCCGCGGTGCTCGGAGTCACGCGCAGAATCGCGTCGACAAGGCCTATCGGAAGCGGCACCGTCCACCACTGCGACCGGCCTTCCTGCGGCTCGGCATTCGCCGTAGCGGGAGCCCCGTTCATCTCCACCGACAGCATGGGCTTCTCCTTGGCGCCGCAGCCCGCCGCGGGGGAGAGAAGGATTGCAAGCGTCGCGCTCGCCAGTTTTGGCTGGAGCACAAGTGTCGCTATTGCAGTGGCTTCGTTCCCTTGCACCAGCGAGATGCCGCCAAGAATCACAGAACCCGGCAACGAATCCGGCACACATGTGAGTGATTCGACCAACACAGGGGTTCCGTCGTGCTTCATCGAGCGTACCGCGCCCGGATTCAGAAGAATCGCATTTGGCGCCCCGTCGTGGTACCGGATCGTGCGCTCGTGCCCATTTTCGGCAACGACGTCGAATATGATGCCGGCGACGAGCGGCTCCGTGGCCTCCGCAATTGGATAGAGCTCGTAGACGGCAGTTTCGAAGCCGTCGAGCGCGAGATCGATTTTATCTCCGGCCTTATAGAGGCGAGGCGAAATCCATCGCGTCGGATAGACGCGCTCGAGCACAAGGTCGGCCGCGCCGGCGGCGAGGCCGTGCGCGGCGGCGAGCTCCACGGCAAGGGCGGCCGGCTGGATCACGGGGTTTCGCGCGGCGACGATGCCCCGCGATCCCTTGAAATGAACCCACGCGTAGGGCTCCCCTTTCATGGGGTCGCCGCCGACCATCTCGGTGTTCATGAGAATCGGGAAGCGGTCGTGCGCCCACGCCATCGACTTCGATATCGCGGCCCATTCTCCATCGCTGAGAATATCGGGGGAGATGTAGAGCTCGTACATCGCAACGCCGCGGGCGAAGTAGAGGAGCACGTCGTCCGTGAACTTGTCGAGCGGCTCGGTCTCGACGCCGACCGAGAAGTCCTTTCCCTTGATGATGCCGTGCGTCATTAGGTTCGCGATGGGGAACCACCGATTCTGGTTGCGGAAATCGTCATAGAGGACGAAATCGCGATAGGTGATGGAGCCGTCGCGCTTGCTGATCGACGGCACGTCGGCGAAGCCGTAGTCCATTCCCTGCATCCAGATCGTGTTCGCATAGCGCACCCACCACGGGCTGAGCCACGTGCCCGAGGAGATGTTGAGAAAGATGTCCGGCCGCTTTTCGCGCACGGCGCGGCACATCCCGGCGACCGATTCCATCACGGCGCGCCGGGAGTAGATATCGGTCGCGTGGCCGTGATCGGGTTCGCTGCACGAGAATTGGATTCCGTCCCACTTGAAATATCCCACGCCGTCGCGCGCGACGAGATCGGTCACGCGGCGGCGAAGGAGCGCTCCGTACTTGGCGCCCCCCACGCAGAGCATGTCGCCGACCGTCTCGTAGCCGTGCTCCTTCATCCACGAGAGGCGCCGGTTATGGAAGGAATAGCCGCCGGTGGGGCCGAACCAGACGCCGAGATGCATACCGGTCTTTTCGAGCTCGTTCGCGAGCGGCTTGAATCCGTTCGGCCACTGCTCCTTCCGGATCTCCCAGTCGCTGTCGTAGACGTCCCAGCCGTCGTCGAGGACGAAGGCGTCGAACTTGATTCCGTGCGTTTTCATTTTATCGCGGAGCACGCCCGCCATGGCGAGGCACGTCTTCTCGCTCATCACGCGATCGGTGGACCAGCGGGGATATTCGGGAGAACGAAGATCGTACCACGTGTTGTAGAGCGAAAAGGGACGAAGGGGAGCCACGCGCACGCGATCGAGGTACGAGAAGAACCACTTCTTGACGTGCGGGTCGGGGGTGAGCCCCGCGACGACCCAGTCGCTCACGAGCCACTCCGTGCCGATGAGGAAGCCGTATTCCTGTCCGCAGCGCAGGCCGTGCGATCCGCCGGCCGCCGGCCCGATGTGGTTCTCGGCCGCCGGGTATTCGACGCCGAAGAAAGCGCCGCCTCGCTCCATGAGCACCGCGACGGGTTGGCCGAATCCGCCCTCTTTTGCGACTGATGTGACGCCCCCGATCGCGCCGCGCCTCGGCCAGAACCAGCGCAGGAGATGATGGCCGAATGTCGTATCGCGCACGGCGAGGCTTCGTTTCACGTAGAAGGCGTCGGGCTCGAGGCGGTACGTGATACGGAGCTCGATCGGATGATTCACGCCGGCGCATGTGAGCACGAGCTCCTTCGCGGGGCCATCGGCGCGGGTCTCGGTTGTGACGACGGTGAAATCCTTCTTCGTGAAAAGCACCGGATTGTCGGCGTTATCGATCATTCCCGGCGCGGACCAGTCGGTGAACATGACGTCGATCGCGAAGTCGGCGTCGAGCGCGAGCGAAGGCGGCGCGGACGCCTCGCGCCAGAGCGGCGTGCCGGGCAGAAGCTCGATACGTTCGGCGCCGAGTGCGTCGTTCTCGATCTGCACCGAGCAGCGGATGATGGTGTTGTCGAGATGGCGGGGACTCGCTTTCTGGGCGCTCGCCGGCCGCGGCGGGAGAGAGGCGGCCGTCAGCAGCGTGAGGATAATGGTCCCGGCTATCGTCGCGGGCCGGACGTATCGTTTCATTATTCCGCTCCTTTCCTGTTCCACTGAAGGGCAGGATATCATATGCTACGGGCTCGAATGAAGGCTCAATTGGCGGCGCCGGAATGGCGCCGCCGGCATGGAGGATGAATTGGCCGGTCGTCCGAATACGTTGCGAGTTTCGAGCCCGGGACGCGTGTGCCTCTTCGGCGAGCATCAGGACTATCTCGGGCTCCCGGTGGTGCCCCTTGCCATATCGCTCCGCGTCGCCGTCGAGGGCACGCGCCGGACGGGCATGAATGTGAATCTCGAATTGCCGGACATCGGATCGAAAGAGCAATTCTCGCTCGAGGGACCGCTCCCGTATCAACGGAATCGCGATTACTTCCGAGGCGCCGTGAATGTCATGCGCCGCGCGGGCTACACGTTCTCGTCGGGATTCGACTGCGTCGCGCACGGGGAGGTTCCGATCAGTGCGGGAACGTCGAGCTCGTCGGCGCTAGTCGTTTCCTGGGTGAACTTCCTCGCGCGCATGAGCGATCATGGCGGCGAGCCCGCTCCCGAGGAGTGCGCCCGCCTCGCTCATGCGTCCGAGGTGCTCGAGTTCGACGAGCCGGGCGGTATGATGGATCAGTACACGGCGGCGTTCGGCGGGCTCCTGACGATCGCCTTTCATCCGGCCGTGCGGGTCGAGCGCCTCGATGCGCCCCTCGGGTCGTTCGTCCTCGGCGATTCGCGCGAGCCGAAGGACACCATGGCCATCCTCGCGCGCGTGAAGAATCGGGTGCTCGCGATCACACGGCGCCTCGCCGAGCTGCATTCCGATTTCTCGCTTCAGACGGTTGAGCGTGATGGGCTCGATCGCTTCGGCGATGAATTGACACCCGACGAGCGGGCGCTCCTCGACGGAACGATTCGCAATCGCGACCTCACGCGGGAGGCTCTCGGTCTCCTGCGCGGCCCCGCGATCGATCATCGCGGGCTCGGCAGGCTGCTCGACGAGCATCAGAGGGTGCTTCGGGAGGTGCTCGGCATCTCGACGCCCAAGATCGACCGCATGCTCGAGGCGGCGATGCGCGCGGGCGCATACGGCGGCAAGATCAACGGGTCCGGCGGCGGCGGATGCATGTTCGTCTACGCGCCGGAGGACACGGAAAAAGTGGCCCGCGCCGTTGAAGGCGCGGGAGGCAAGGCTTATATTGTGCGCGGCGACATCGGCGTCCGCGAGGATCCTCCGCGGCGCCGGCCATCGGTAAACGCAAAATCCTATTAGAAAGGGGAATGTCGCGTCATGCATCCCAACATCGTCATTCTCGCCGGCGGCGTTTCGTCGCGGATGAAAAAGGCGCTCGCCAACGCCACGAACCTCGATCCGTCGCTCCGTCGCGAGGCGGAGCAGAAATCGAAATCGATGATCGGCGTGGGGAAGGATTCGCGGCCGTTCCTCGACTATCTCCTCGGCAATATCGCGCGGGCGGATTACCGCGACGTCGTCATCGTCGTGGGGGAGCGGGACAATTCGATACGGGAATACTACGAGCGGCGTGAGAATGCGGAGCGCTTCTCGAGCCTCGATATCTCATACGCGGCGCAGCCCATACCGCCGGGCCGCGAGAAGCCGCTCGGCACGGCGGACGCGCTCCTCCGCGCGTTTCAGGCGGCGCCCCGCTGGAAGGGGCAGCGCGTCACCGTCGTCAACAGCGACAATCTCTATTCGGTCGCGGCTTTGAAGCTTCTCATGGGTGACGGCCACGACAACGCCCTGATCGACTACGATCGCTCGGCGCTCCGCTTCGAGCAGGAGCGCGTTTCGGCATTCGCGGTTATCAAGAAAGATGCGGAGGGATTCCTCGTGGAGATCGTCGAGAAGCCCTCGGCCGAGCAGATCGCCCTCGTCGCCGATGCCGGCGGGCGGATCGGGGTGAGCATGAACGCGTGGAGATTCTCGTTCGATTTGATGCTCCCGTGCCTCGAGACCGTGCCGCTCAATCCCGTGCGCCAGGAGAAGGAGCTCCCCACCGCGGTCAAGATGATGGTCGATCGGCGCCCGCGCTGCGTCTACACGATTCCGCTCTCGGAGCACGTGCCCGATCTCACGTCGCCGGCCGATATTGTGCGGGTCATCGAGGAGCTCAACGGCGCGCAGTGACCTCAGATCTTTCCGTGCGCCTTCAGTGTATCGATGAACGCCTGCATGAGCTGCTCAAGATCATGGGCACGTCTCTTTTCACAAGGATAGGTGGCCTTGATATACGGGCCGGGACCGGCGGCATCGGCATCGAGCTGCGCAATCAGAACATGCGAAAAGGTATCCAGGTCGTCGTCACCGTACACATATTCGTAACCGACTCTTAGCGAGTCGTTGTAACCGTCGAGCACGACGTCGGTCGTATCGCCGTCACTGCCGATAACGGAGAGAGTGACATCGGGCGTCAGAGTGATCCTGTTGTCAGCGAAGACATTCGTAACGATCACATAGGCCTCATATTCGGTGAGAAACGGAAAGGGTCGAGGAACGCCCGCGGTTTGTCCCCCGTCCGGCCACAGGCCCTTATCCCCATCGCACGATTCAAGGATGGCGAGCAGCGCGGCAGTTGCGGCGCCTCTCCGTACGTGCGTCAGCACGGCCGATTCTCTCCATGGCCGAAATGTCTCCCGTGGATACTTCGGCACTGAATACGATGCGACTTGCCTAATCCGCAGCATCGGCGCCCCTCCTTTTGATCGCGCAATCCTCGATGTAGGACGACAGGGGGAATGCCTTATCGTAGAACTTCCTTTCGAACAGGGCAACGTCCTGCTTCCATAATTGATTCGCGAGCTTGTCGACGATCGGCATGAGCATACGTTCATGCTCGCAGATAATGGGCGGAACGGTCGCTAGGCTCCCGGTCGCCCGCCAGTTCACGCACCCGCAGCAGGTCGCGCACCGTCCGGCGAGCGCGCAGCCGGCGCACGATTCCTTATCCCGGTAATTCTCCGCGACGAACCAGGCGCGCCGGGCCGCATCGAAACCCCTGAATACATCACCGATCGAATTATCGAGAAAGGATGCGTCATCCGCGCCGACAAACTGCACGCAGGGGTAGATCCTGCCGGATGCGGCGATCGCGATCTGCGTGTTGGCGAGGTCGCACAGATCGCCTTTCCGGTACGGTTTCTGCGCCCACGTCTTGATGCGCTCGTCGAACGGGCTGTAGTACAGCTTGCGGCCCTTCGAGAGGGACTCGAAGTAAAAGCGGGAGAGGGTAGTGTACTGTTTCTTCAAGTCTCGCAGATCGGAACTCTGCCAGGGCGCGGAATAGTCGAGAGTCTGCAGCACGTACCGAAATCCGACGTCGAAGAGATGTTGCGCGCCCTCGGCGACGAAGGGGACCGTCTCCGGCACGATCACAGATACCGCGATCGTGTACGGATTGAATTCGAGAATATCGGGTACGCGTTCCGCGACGCGTTCGTAGGAACCCCTCCCGTCCGCAAACCGGCGAACCCGATCGTGTTGAGCCCGGCTGCCGTCGATGCTGAGGACGAAGAACATCTCGTGATCGCGGCAGAACTCGAGAAGCTTCCTGTCGACGAGGGTGCCATTAGTCGACATCCGGAACCGCAGGTTCCCCTCGTAGCGTTTCTGAGAATAGGAGACGATCTGTTCGATGAGGGGAAACTCGAGCATCGGCTCGCCGCCGAAGAACGTGACCGCGCATGTGCCGTTGGAGTTTTCCGCGAGGAAGTCCATCGCCCGCCGTGCCGTATCGAGTGACATGCGCCTGTCGATCTTCTCGCCGGCGTAGCAGTAGGTGCAGCGCAGATTGCAGTTATGAGTGAGGCAGAGAGCGGCGTAATTGACGTGCGATAGTATCACTGAAAGCCTTCCGCTGGAGACACGGAAACTTGTCCCCCCTTGCGGGGGTGCCTGCTCTGCGTGATCATGCCCAGGGGAAGCCGATACAATTCAATTGTACATAATGGCGATGGAGAATGCAATTGGAATGCTGTCCATCCGGCATTTTATCGCGGCTGCGCTCTCCATGCCGCTCACGCAAGGTTCTTGATTTCGGTGAAGACTCGTTTGCGGAAGGGCACCTGCAGATAGGATAGCCTGAGCTCTTCTTCGTCGATCGTCTCCGTGATTTGCCTGATCGTTTCCACGGCGTCCCGGTAGTATGCGAGCGCCTTGTGCGGCTCTTCCTGACCCTTGTGATACAGCGCGAGCTCCCGCTGAATCTGCCATGTAGTCTCGCGGGTACCCATCTTCTTGCTCACCCTGAGGGCTTCCGCGAGGATCTTCCTGGCGTCCTCCGAGCCTTCGTGCCGCGCAAGCATCCCCTTTCCGAGCAGGAGGAGCGGCTTCAGATACTCGCAGTGGATCGCTTCATAGTCTCCTCTGCCTCGCGAATATGCGGCGCTGCAAGCTTCGGCTTTCCGCGAGCCATCTGAATCATCGCCAGATTGATCAGGGCATGGACGACGTCGTCCCGATCCGAGGCTTTTCTGAAGAATGCCAGCGCCTTCTTGGCGTGGGGAAGCGCCTCATCAGGCTCGAGCCTGTAGAGATGGTGCAGGGCGAATGCGATGGAGTGGTGCCCGAGGCCGATGTGGTTATCAGTCTTGAGTGCCCGCTCATATAATCGTTGGGCGCTGGCCATGAATTCATGATTCTTACATTCGCCAAATACAAGATACAGCATTGTCGGCTTGTTTAAGTAACTCACATTTGGCGCCTGTGTGTGCTCTCCCGCGATGATTTCTTCGGCTTTATTCAGCGCAATAATGGATTGCTCGTAATTTGCGATGCACCGGTACGCTAGCGAGAGGTTGGAAAGAGCGACGCATGCGGCTAGGTAGTTATTGTATCTTATTGCAGATCTGTGAGTCTCTTCGAGTGTATCGATCATTTTGTAGTAAGAACCCTCTGTATAGTAACAGCCGGCAAGAGAAGTCATGCTGGCAAGCAACCCAAGAAAGTTCTCGGTCTTCCTCTCCAGCTGTGCCTTTTTTGTGATATAATACCTCGCGACCTTGTAGTCCGCTGTGAAGAAACTCATGCAATAGAAATCATAGTAAATCCTGCTCTTTGCTATGGAGTCGACCTCTTGCAGATTCTTGAGCACTCTTTTCTGAATCAACAATGCTTTCTCGTGCTTGCCTATGAGTTGGTAGCTATAGGCCAGGCTCGAAAGTGAAGCAAGATGAAGACTGATATCCACCTTCCTGCTAAGGTTTGCTGCCTTCTCATAGTAGAGAGCGCAGTTGCCGATGTCCATATCTGCAATCAAGCAGTAGATGGCAGCTGTTAGTGCAGCATCTCCATCCTTCTTTGCTGATCGAAGCGCCCTGCGAAGTAATGCTTGTGAGCTCTTAATATCGCCCAGTAGGCCGAAGTGAATCTTGGCGATTTGTATATAGTATTGTGCCCTCTGTACCGCGTTTGGAGCTGCAATAGCCAGGGATTCATAGTCCTTAATAGCTTCTTTCGGGAAACCGGTTCTGTGCTCGATTGGAGCGAGCTTGTGGAGAATAGCCAGGAGCTCTGATTCCTTTCCCTTACTCGAAACAAGAGCTTTTAGATCAAGAAGCAGCTTCAAACAATCAAATAAGAGGTAGGTGGAGAACATTTTATCAACTGCATCCAGGCTGTATTTGATGGCCAAATTGACTCGTTCGGCGGTTATGTAGAGGCGCGCTATTCGCAGGGAATCGCTGGACTTTACTGAGACCAAGTAATCAGCCAATCGTTCGGCATACTGCGGCATTATTCTGGCTGGCATATTTGCGATCACGAATCGTTGGTATAGAGGATGAGCGAATGATACAGTTCCATCGCTGCGATTGCTGAGGATCGATCTATGTATGAGATCCGCCAGCGCCCGATCAGAACCCTCTAGGATGCCTTTCGTAATTGGTTTCAAATCAGATTTGGACATGGGGCCGGCTATCGCGAGCAATCGCAGGAGCGCCGTATGCTCTTCGCTTAGATCCTTTAGGGTTGTCTCGAGAGACTGATCTAGATCAGTAGGTATCCGTACCTGTTTGTAGCGCTTTCTGTCCAAAATCCAGTACCCAGCTTCATGCTGAATCAGATTTGCAGAGAGCATGTTCCTTAGAAAAGCAGAAATAAGCAGGGGAATACCTTGTGTTTCCGCTATAAGATCTTGTCTTTCCTTCTCAATAAGCAGCGTTCGGTCGAAACAGGCTACCAGCAACTTTTTCAATAGATCGTCATCAAAAGTCTGAATGTCGATTCGTTCTGCAAGGGAAGACCTTGCGATTCTGCCTAGTGCATCTGATGCCGCAATGCTCTTTATAGGGCCGGTATTCGTTGTTATTAGCAAGTTGATGTGTTGCTGCGAGGTTTCCATCTGCTTAAGGAGCTGGACTATGAAATGAAGAAGATCCTCGCTGCGGCGATCGGCGTCGGAGACCAATATCAAAAGAGGCCGTGAGTTGGAGATTTCTATGAGGAAATCGATAAGATGTGCGAAGATTACTATGGTTTTGTCCAGATCAGGATCGATCTTCGCATTATCTCCTTTGGTCTTTTTCCAAACAGACATCATTGAAAGAGGCTGTTTCTTGTCTTCCGCGCCCAGATGTGAACCGAGAGTATCTGTGAGTTGATCGAGTGAAAAGTGGTCCGAAAATGGAGCCAAGTCTATTGGCAGGAAGCCTTTGAGCTGGGCGCTCTGTGCCGCTTTCCCCATAATAGCTTTCTTGCCGATCCCTTGAGGGCCGGAGAGAATTATTACTTGTTTCTTAGATGTAGTGTCTGTCAGGACACTGTTGATTTCTCCCAGTTCCCTTTTTCTCCCGATAAAGATGCTGCTTATTTTGAGTTCCTGATGGGGCGAAGTATCTCTAGCTATCATCTCGAAGGATTGAGTCGCTTCCTTTGCGTTCTTTGCGCGATCAGCGGGGTTTGGTTTGCACAGGTCTAGAATGAAAGAAGATAGAGCGGAAGGATTGCCAACGTCTGCATTTGCCAGTGAGTTCCTGAGCTCTGTATATACTTCTTCGAAATAGGTCTCGTCGATCACGTCTGATCGAGGGATCTCTCTGGATAGTATTGATTCGATAAGAGAGACTCCTAAGGCATAGAGATCGGTTGCAGAAGACTTGCGGGTGCCTTGAAGAAGTATCTCTGGAGCAAGGTATCGAACTGTGCCGCTCAGGAGTCTTTTCTCATCGTCCAAACTCATGGCTAATCCGAAATCAAGAAGCTTTGTGACTGCTCCACCGTTCTCATTTAGTCAATCACGATATTCTCGGGTTTGATGTCCCCATGCAGGATTCGATTTTTATTAAGATAGCTCAGGGCTTTCAGGGTCTGCCTGATGATTACGGGGATACGAAAAAAGTTCGTCTCTGTCTCGGAAAATTTAGATTCTCGCCTTCGACGACTTCCATCGTGAAATAGGGAATGTGTGGAGGCAGTGTTCCATAATCGAATACCTTGACAAGATTCGGATGCTGCAGCTTTGAAAGTGTTTCGAATTCTTTGGTAAGTGTTTCTTGCGCCGCTATATGTCGTCTGGAAGGATCTTGATGGCGAGAATCTGTTCCAGATGCGAGTCGTATGCTTTGTATACTTCGCCGAATCCACCTGCGCCGAGCTTCTTCTCGATTCTGTATCGTGAAGGCAGTTTGTCGACGGATTTCATGCAGTCATTCTACGGGGGGGCCTGCCAAAAGCCAATAAAAAACCCTCCCCGGATGGGGAGGGCTCGAGTAAGTAACGGTGATTACCTCCATTCGTTATGGGATCAGTCTCTGGCCGTGTCCGAGTCTTCGGATCCTCCATATTCGCTGAAGTGCTTCAGTTCGGCCTTCAGGGCGCCATCTTCCACATAGCCGCCGATGCTTTCCCAGAGGCCTGTTCCATCGTTGAGCCAGAGCACATCCCAAGCGCCGGATTCTTCTGCGGCCTTACCCAGATCCAGTCGCCAGGATGACTTCCGCGTGGAACTGGATCCCATGCGGGCTCAGCCGGACGATCGCTTTGGGGAACTCGGGCATCTCGATGCTGATCTCGGTGTCTTCCTTGAGAGCGCCGGGGGCGAAGTACACCGAGTAATAACCGTTGCTCACGACACCGCCGTCCTTGGCCGAGATCATCGCCGAGGCGACGGAGCTTCTCATAATGGCATTATCAATCCCCTTAGAGGCAGGTAGCAGCGTAGCGAAAGCAGGGTCTTCTACGCCGGGCATGGAAGGGGGGAGTGAGGGGGCGACAGGAGAGTTGGTCCCACACCCAAGAGCAGCCAGTACAGTGAGGAGGGTGATTGCCATCAGCAGGTTTCTGAGGGCTTTCTTTTCTCTACACACGCTACCCACCTCCTAAGGGGGTTGAAAAACTTCTTGTTCGCTGGTAGGGGATAAGGCAATGCGGAGGCCACCGGTCGCGGGAGGGGGCTTGGGGGCCGTTCGAAGGCCCCGTGCGAGGCCTCCAAAACGCCCGTTCGACGCCCCGGCCGCACGTGCAACCAATTAATCCATAAGGAAATACGAGACGCCGTGGAATGCCCGTTCTCTCCGCTCCGCCGCCTCAGATTTTGAAAAATCGACTGGCACCGGGGCGTTTGCGCGGATCCCGGCTGCGGATTTTTTTCTTATCTACGGGGGGGATTTCAGGGGGCTGCCCGGGTCTGCCGGGCCATTTGCAGAAGGATCAATCGTTTACGAGGACTGGCTCAAATGATCCATTTCGGAGTTTTTTCTTCGACGCCTCGGCCGCGATTCCGTGCTTTTTCATCTTGTACCTCAAGGTTCCTCGTCCGACCTTGAGAAGCCCCGCGGCCCGGGTCACGTTGCCGTCGGCGCGGGCCAGCGCGGCCACGATGATCGCCTTCTCGACCGCATCGAGCGGCACCCCGTTCGGCGGCAGATCGATGACGATCGTTTCTTCCTGTTCCTTGAGAGGGAGCGTGATTTCCCGTTGTTCCTTCGAGAACGGGAAATCGGCCGGCTCGATGGTGCCGGTCGCATTGAGGAGCACCGCGCGCTCGATGACGTTGATGAGCTCGCGGATGTTGCCCGGCCACGAATAGCGTTCGAGGGCCTCGACGGCGTTCTCGCTCAGCGAGACGCTCCCCTTATTGATGCGCGCCGAAAACCGCTGCGTGGACGCGACCGCGATCGGCCTGATGTCGGCGACGCGCTCCCGGAGCGGCGGGATGTTGATCTCGACCACGTTCAGCCGGTAGAAGAGATCCTCCCTGAAACGCCTCGTGGCGACGGCCTCCTTCAGGTTCCGGTTCGTCGCGGAGATGACCTTGACGTCCACCGGGAGAAACCGCGTGCCTCCCACGCGCCAGATCGTCCGCGAGTCGAGGAACTTGAGGAGCTTGGCCTGCAGCGCGTAATCGATCTCGCCCACCTCGTCGAGGAATATGGTGCCGCCGTTCGCGCATTCGAAGAGTCCGATCTTCTCCTCCTTCGCGTCGGTGAACGCGCCCGGCTCGTGGCCGAAGAACTCGCTCTCGAGCAGGTTGCGCGGGATCGCGGCGCAGTTGACGTCGATGAACGGACCCTCGCGCCGCGGGCTCGCGAGGTGCATCGCCTTGGCCAGCGCGCCCTTGCCCGTGCCGCATTCGCCGGTGATCATGATCGAGGTCGTGTCGCTCGCCGCCACCTTGCGCGCGAGCTCGATCACCGCGCTCATCCGCTCGCTCTCGCCGACGATCTCCTCGAAGCCCTCGCGTGCCGCGGCGCGCTTCTCGAGCATGCGCGTGCGCGTGCGCCGCACGACGCCCTGCGCGGCGGCCGCGAGGATCTGCGAGACGTCTTCATCGCGGTACGGTTTGTGGAGAATGTGGCGCGCGCCGACGATGAGGGCGGCCCGGTCCGCCGCCTGAAGCCCTTCCGGCGCGAGCAGCACGATCTGCGTCTGCGGGGCGTTGTCCCGCCAGGCGCGGAGCGACGCGAACGTCGATTCGATATCCTCCGCGGATGCTCCCTCGTCGATCGAGAGGAGGAGCATCTGCGATTGCCGCGTGTGCCTCGCCGCGATGAAGTCGCCGACGGACGAGAAATGCTTCGCCCGCCACCCGCTCTCCTCGCAGAGACGCGCGAGGCTCTCGCGGACGCCGTCCGCGGATTCGATAATGCTCGCGATCAATTGAGGCATCTCTCGCAGCTCCGCCTTCAACCCGATTGGAAAATCCCGATAGTTAGGGTTATCCGCTGGAAATCCAGCAAATTGCATGCCTCGCCCGCAAATATTTGAATGAATCGGAGCGATCTGGTATGTTATGAATAACATTCGGTTTCGGCTCGATCGGCCCTATCGAAGAGGTAGCCTGCCCTATGAAAAACAGCAAGTCTTGCGCTTCGATCGCTCTCATCGCGTTGCTCGCGGCCCTCGCCGGATGCAGCGGCGATCCGCAAACCATCGTGCTCGAGAATCCCGCGATCTCCTCGATCAATCCCGGCGCGGGAGGATACGGCGACACGATCGTCGTGAGCGGCTCGGGCTTCGGCCCGAATCCCTCGGCGAACGCGATCGTAATTTCGCCCGGCAGATTCACCGTGCCCGCCGCGCGCCGCGTCATCGTGCCCTTCGGCGGCTCGGCGACCGAGCTCCGGGGGATCGTGCCCGACGGAGCGTTCACGGGAAGCGCGCGCGTCGAGCGCGCGAATCAGGTGGGCAAGGTGTTCTCGTTCGCCCTCGATCCGCCCGCATCCGCCTCGTCCGCCATGCCGTTCGGCGTGACGCTCGACGCGGGGGACGTGGGCAAGTCGTTCTTCTCGGGGTCCGACTTCGATTTCTCGATCACGGCCGGAGCCGCGAGCGAGGATTACCTCGTCGTCGTTTTCAGCGACGCGTTTCCGCCCCAGGCGGATTGGAGCTATCTCTACAGCCTGACGACGAGCGTCTCGACGAGAGTCGCCGCCGGCGGGCCCGGCGCCGGAACGACGGCCGCTTCGGCGCGGGGGCCGCGCGCCGTGTCCCGCGCGGACGCGGCGGCGCAGCAGGGCGCGGGCATCCCGCGTGACCTCGCCGCGGGAGCGTCGGGATCGAGACGCAGGGATTTCGAGCGGCGCGTCGACGCGGAGATCCGGGGGCTTCTCCGGACGGGCGCGGGCTCGTCCCGGCGCGGCGAGCCGGTCCGTTCGCCGGCCCTGAGCACGGCCGCCCCGCAGGCGACCTTCAAGGTGCTCGTCGATCCCTACGGGAGCATTCTCGATCCGGACAACTTCACGACGGTCACGGCGAACCTCAAGTTCGACGGCACGCATACGCTCCTCTACGTGGACGCCGAGACGCCGCAGTCGTGCCTCTCCGACGCCGATGCCGCCCTTCTCGGCGCCGCGTACGACGTGAACATCTACCCGACGGACCGGAGCGCCTTCGGGAGCGAATCGGACATCAACGGCGACGGGAAGGTCACGATCCTTCTGACGCCCGTCGTGAATCGGATGACGCCCGAGGGGGAGGCGACGGGGCCGCAGGGATTCATCGCGGGATTCTTCCTCGCGACCGATCTGCTTCCCGGGCTCGTCGACAGCCGCGTGACGAACGCGCGGGAGATCTTCTACGCGATGGTGCCCGACCCGAGCACGCCGCCTCTATTCGGGAACACATTCCCGAAGGACGGGACGATCGACGTGATCCGGGGCGTGCTCGCGCACGAGTTCCTTCACATGATTCTTTATAACTACCGGGCGCTCATCTACGGCGAGGGCGTCTACGCCGACTACCTCGAAGAGCTCTGGATCAACGAGGGGCTCGCGCACATCGCCGAGGATCTCAACGGGTTCGACGGGAGCAACATCAGGCGCGCGAATCTCTTCCTCGCGAATCCCGGAGCCGTCACGCTGATCTACGGCGGCGATCTGCTCGAGGAGCGGGGCGCCGAGTTCCTCTTCCTCCGCCATCTCGGCGACCGCTACGGCGAGAGCGTCTACAAGAATCTCGTTCAATCGAGGAAGTCGGGGACGGCGAACGTCGAGGCTGCGACCGGCGCGTATTTCAACGAGCTCTTCGCCGACTGGGCGGCCGCGACCTATCTCGACGACCGGGGCATCACGAGCGATCCCCGGTTCAATTACTCTTCGCTCAATCTGCAGGATACGTCCGGCGACCCGCATTACGTGCCGGTCCTGACGATTCCGGGAAGCACGTCGGGCACGGTGACGAGATTCGTCAAGGCGATGGCCCCCGAGTACGTCAGGTACACGATTCCTGCCGGGACGACGGTCGACTTCACGATCACTGCCCAGGCCTCGACGGGGAGAATGAATGCGGTCGTCATCCGTACGCGATAGGCGCGCCGGGGCCGCCGGCGCGGCATTCGCTCGGGCCGCGGCGCGCCGCCGCGCTGCTCATGTTCGTCCTCTGCGCGCCGTCGCCGCCGAAGCCCGAGCCCGCGCCCCCGGATCTTTCCGTCACGCTCGAGGGCGACGTGGCGCTCGCCGGCGAGAGCGCTCTCGATCAAACGCTCGTCCTCTCGGACGTGGGAGGGAGCGTCTGCATTCTCTCGAGTCCCCGCTACGAGCTCGAGCTCAGGAGCCTCGCGGGGCAGCGCGTGCGCGTGACGGGTCGGATCACGGGAAAGGCGGAAGGCGTTCCGGAGTTCCTCGTCGACAGCTACGAGATGGCGCCGGTCAACGGCCGCGCGCCGCTCATCGGCGCGCTCGTCGCGCGCGGCACCGCGCTCGTTCTCCACGAATCGCGCTCGGGCGCGGAGTATCTGCTCTCGGGCCTGCTCGTGGAGGCCCTGCGCGCGTACACCGGATGCAAGGTGTGGATCGACGGGCCGCTGACTCCCGGCGGAGGGAAGGAAGCGGCGGGGGGGACGATCGCGGTGGAAGGCTACGGGATCATCGCGCGGCCCACGGAAGCTACGTCCGGGCGGCCTTGAGGCATTCCTCGAAATTCGTGTAGTCGACGAAGCGGGCCCGCTCGAGCTGCTTGAAGAAGGTCGCGAGCCGGTCGTTGCACGGCTCGATCCGCTCGCCGAATTTCTCCCGCATGAGCGCCGCGATCTCTCCGACGTTCCGCGCGCCGTCGCAGAGGAGCCAAACCTCGCTTCCGATATCGTCGAGCTTGATCTTGATGTAGGTGCTGCGGAACCTCGGCGTGAGCCAGCGCTGGAGGAAGCGGTTCCCGAATCGCGGCATGAGGACCGTGACAATCCCCGCCTCGTCGACCTCGTGCCCGGCGATTCGCCGGGGCACGAGGTCGAGAAGATTCACGTCTTTTTTCGCTCGCTTCGCCATTCTCCCAATCGCTACATCACCGCGGACGGCGGCGGCGGCTCGTCCGGCTTCCCGGCGTTCGCGAGCGGCCGCATGATCAGGTACAGCGCGAGGAATATCGCAACTGCGACCGCGATGATCCCGTACGGCGTGTAGAAGTTTTGCTGCCAGAACGGCTTGTCCTGGAAGAACACGAAGGCCGCGATCACGAGCCCCATGAGGGCCTCGCCGGCGATGAGGCCCGCCGCTCCGAGGATCCCGGCGTTCTCGACGCGGGTCTTCTGCGCGTCGTTGAGCTTGCGCCTCTTGGCCATCATGTCGGTGATGCCGCGGATGACGCCGCCGACGAATATGGCGAACGTCGTCTCGAGCGGCAGGTACATGCCGACCGAGAAGAGCATCGGGCTGCGGACCTTGATGAGGATCATCGAGATCCCCATGACGCCGCCGACGATGACGAGCGGCCACGCCATTTCGCCGCCGACGATGCCCTTGGAGAGCATCGCCATGAGGCCGGCCTGCGGCGCCGAGAGCGCCTTGTCGCCGAAGCCGATGCCTCCCATCTTGATGTTCGAGACGTGGAGAATGTAGAGCGGGAAGAACATGAGCGCGCCGCTCACGAACACGCCGATGAAGTCGCCGACCTGCATCTTCCACGGCGTACCGCCGAGGATGTGTCCCACCTTGAGGTCCTGCAGCATCTCGCCGGCCACCGCCGAGGAGACGCAGACGACGCTCGCCACGCCGAGCACGGCGGCGACGCCGGGATCTCCCTTCACCCCGATCACGACGATCAGGAGCGCCGCGATGATCAGCGTCGAGAGCGTGAGCCCCGAGATCGGGTTGTTCGACGAGCCGATCATGCCGACGAGGTTGCCGGAGACGGCCGCGAAGAGGAAGCCGACGACGAGCATGACGAGCGCCGCGACGAGCGCGCCGCCCAGCACGCCCGAGAATTTGTAGTAGATGGCGAGCATGAGGACGAACACGATCGCGATGCCGAGGAGCACGAGCTTGAAGTTGATGTCCCGGTCGCGGCGGTCGGTCGCGGCCTGCGCGCCGGCGGATTTCTTCACGTCGGCGAAGGAGCGCTTGATGCCCGCCGCGAGGTTCTTCCTCATCTTGTAGAGCGTGAAGCACGCGCCGACGATCATGCCGCCGACCGCGATCGGCCGGATGATGAACCGCCAGATCGTCGCCGCGAGCGCGACCCACGTTTCCGTGGCGCCCGGATCGAGCGCGTTCGCCGCCGCGAAATCGGCGATGATCTTGGGGCCGAGGAGGAAGACGAGGAGCGGCACCATGAGCCCCCACGCCAGCAGGCCGCCCGCGAAGTTGAGCGCGCCGAGCTCGGGGCCGATGATGTAGCCCACACCCATGTAGGCGGGGGACACGGCCGGCGCCGAGATCGACGAGATGCCGCCCGCGCCCACGATCGCCGAGTCTTCCTTCGCGCCGAGGCGGACGAAGCTCTTGCCGATCTCGCCGATTCTGAGAATGAAGTCGTTCGAGGCGCGGAAGAATCCCGAGCCCGCGAAGAACTGGATGACGGCGCCGATGCCCATCGCCTGGAAGAGCTGGGCCGCCGCCTGCCCGCCGCGCTGTCCCGCCTTGTGGATCTCGGCGGCCGCGACCGATTCGGGGAACTTGAGGTCGCGGTCCTCGACCATGACCCGGCGGAGCACCGTGACGAAGAGAATGCCGAGCGCGCCGCCCACGACCATGAGCGCGGAGGCCTTGATGTACGTGTTTATATTGAAGGTGCTGAAATCCCAGAGCCCGAGGATGACGAACGCCGGGATCGTGAAGATCGCGCCCGCGGCGACCGATTCGCCGATCGAGCCCACCGTTCGGGAGAAGTTCTCCTCGAGGATGGAGCCGCGGAACAGGCGCAGGACCGCCATACTGATGACGGCCGCCGGATAGGTCGCGGCGATCGTCATTCCCGCGCGCAGTCCGAGGTAGGCGTTCGCCGCGCCGAGCACGACGGTCATGACGAGCCCGAGGATCAGAGGAATCAGCGTGAACTCCTTCAGATCCGTTTTGTCGGGCACGTAGGGCTTAAACTCACCGCTCATCGAGCACCTCCCGTATCGCTGTCGAAGTATCGACGCCTCTTGAGATTAGGGGCATGGTATTCCGTTCGCGGAGGCCAAGTCAAGAAAATGATACTGTCGAACGTTCGACGGTGCGATGGGGCGGGGACGTCCGGCGCCGCGCGTTCAAGCGAATGCGGGACCGCGACTTCGCGCCGCGCGGGTGCGCGCGGCACGGAACGTGCCTTCCCGTCTCCGGCATGAAGCGAATCATGAGATCGTTTCTTGGGGCGCTCTGCGAGACGTGCGGGGCCGAGCGGGCGCGCCTGCGCATCGCCGTGGCCGACGGGGATCGAGCGGTGCTCGTCGTCGATCAGAGCTTGCCGTCATCGTCGGCGAAGCCGCACGATTCGTTCTCGCTCTGCGGCGAGGCCGCGGCGCCATGTGGCGGTCTCGTCGAATCGGACGGCCATCGCCAGTGGAGCATGCGGCGCTCGGTGAACGGCTTCCACATCGAGGTCGATCTCAGGCTCGGCGGGAGCGAGGCCGTGTTCGTGAACGACCGCGTCACGCGGGCCTCGGCGTTTCTCGATCTTTTCGAGTCGCTTCTCGACGGTGCGGAGCCGCCCGGCGCCGGCGCGGATTCGCCGTGGGGCCGGTTGGACGGCGCCGCCGCCGCGCCCCAGTTCGATCCGCCCTTCGTCGGCGACTCGCCGCCGATGATCGAGCTCAAGCGCACGATCGGGTCGGTGGCCGCGAGCGACGTCTCGCTCCTCATCGAAGGGGAGAGCGGCACGGGGAAGGAGGTCGTCGCGCGCAACGTCCATCGCCTGAGCCGCCGCCGCGCGAAGCCGCTCGTCATCGCGAGTTCTCTCGAGATGCCGCACACGCTTCTCCAGAGCGAACTCTTCGGGCACGCCGAAGGGGCGTTCACGGGCGCGAGCAGGGAACGGGCGGGCCTCATCGAGAGCGCCAACGGCGGCACCTTCTTTCTCGACGAGATCGGCGAGATGCCGCTCGCGCTGCAGGCGGCGCTCCTGCGCGTCCTGCAGGAGAAGGAGGTGCGGCGCCTCGGCGAGAGCAGGCGCCGTCCGGTGGACGCGCGTTTCGTCTTCGCGACGAACCGCGACCTCCTCGATCTCTCGCGGCGGGGGAGATTCCGGAGGGATCTCTACTACCGCATCGCCGGCGTGCGTCTGCGGGTTCCGGCGCTCCGCGACCGCAAGGAAGACGTGCTGCCGCTCGCGGGCTTCTTCCTCTCGCGGTGCGCGAAGCGCGCCGGCATGCCCGTCCCCGCGATCGCTCCGGCGGCGGTCCGCGCGCTCGTACGGTACGGTTGGCCCGGGAACGTGCGGGAGCTCGCGAACGAGATGGAGCGGGTCGTGGCGCTCCACGGGGACGCGCACGCAATCCTGCCCCGCATGCTCTCGCCGCATCTCGAGGAATCGGGCGGCGGCGAGCCGGGCATAGACGAGGTCCGGGGCGCCGGCCTTCCCGGCGCGGTCCACCGGCTCGAGCGGGCGATGATCGCCGACGCGCTGCGTCGCCATTCGGGAAACCGCACGCGCACCGCCGAGGAGCTCCACATCACGAGGCAGGGGCTCCTCAAGAAGCTCAAGCGCTACGGAAGATTGGGATAATTCCCTGCTTGTCCGCGCCGCGATACTTGACTATACTCCGGCGGAAATTTGAGGCGCGAAACGGCGTCGTAAAGACGCGGCGGCGCCGCACATTCGCGGGAGGGTGCATGGCGATCAGGGAGAATTGGTTCATGCGGTGGCGCGACGAGCTCGTGGCGGGCGTCTCGAGCGGGTTCCTGCTCGCCCTTTCGTTCCCGCCCTTTCCGACGCGGTTCCTCGCGGCGCTCGCCCTCGTGCCGATCCTGCGGTATTACATCGTGAAGCCGCGGCCGGGGCGCAAACGCGCGGTCGCGCTCGGATTCATCCTCGGCGTTTCGTTCTTCGCGCCGCTCCTCTTCTGGATTCTCGATCTCATTCCCGCCGCGGGCGCGACGATGCCGTGGCTCATGGGGCCGGCGCTCGCGCTCCTCGTCGCGTATCTCTCGTGCTACACGGCGATCTTCACCGTGCTCCTCTCGTTCTTCGCGTCCCGCTTCGGCGCGCGCGGGATCATCGCCGCGCCGGCGCTCTGGTCGCTCGTCGAGTACGCCCGCTCGCACGGGGAGCTCGCCTTTTCGTGGGGAAATATCGCGAACGCGCTCGCGATCCATCCCGTCGCCATTCAGGGAGTGTCCGTCTACGGCCCGTTCGGGCTCACGCTCGTTCTCGTGCTTGCGAACGTCTGCGTCGCGTGGGCGCTATTCCGCCCGGGGCAGCGCTCGCGCGTTCTCGCGGCGGCGGCGCTCGTCGTTCTCGCGGCGGGACATCTCCTCTGGGGCGCGCGCGAGATCGATCGCTACGATCAAACGAAGAAAGCCCTCAACGGCACGGATGCGGTGGCGGTCATGCAGCCGAACGTCGATCTCGGCAAGAAATTCGAGCCGGCCTACCGCGACACGATATTCATGCAGTTCGAGAAATACGCGGCGATCGCCGCGGCGCACGGCGCCGGTCTCATCATGTTCCCCGAAACGGCCGCCCCGGTGTCGTTCAAGGCGACGCCCGAGTATCTCGGGCTCCTCGAGATGATGGCGCGCGGCGACGGGATCGATATTCTCACCGGCTACGTCGATCACACGGTTGCGGACAAGAAGTGGATCGCGCACAACGCGGCCGCCCTCGTCTCGAAGGACGGGATGCTCACGGGAAACTATCACAAGATGAATCTCCTTCCCTTCGGCGAGAAGCTCCCGTGGAGCCAGTATTTCCCGGCGATGACCAGGATCGATTTCGGGCAGGCGAATTTCATCCCGGGCACGAAGCAGACGATCTTCGATTCGAGCGTCGGCAAATTCGGCGTTCTCATCTGCTTCGAGTCGACGTTCTCGGGATTCACGCGGCGCTACGTTCAAAACGGCGCCGATTTTCTCGTGAACATCACGAACGACGGCTGGTTCGGGAACAATCAGGGCCCCGTCCAGCACGCCGAGATGGCGATTCTCCGCTCCGTCGAGAACCGCGTCACGCTCTTCAGGGCCGCGTACACGGGCGTCTCGATGGTCGTCGATCCGGTCGGGCGCGTGCAGCAGCAGATCGGGCTCTTCACCGAGGGAATGATCTTCGGATCGGCGGAGCGCGCGGAGGGCCTCACGTTCTACACGAAGCACGGGGACGCCGTCTATTTCGCGCTTGTGTTCGTTTCCCTGCTCCTTGCGGTCGTCCCATTCGGGCGCCCGCGCCGCTAGAGGGCGCACGCAAGCCCCTCCATAATACTATTTACACCCCCCTTGAGATTCCTCTATGCTTGCAGCCGCATGTTAGGCATTTACGGGCAACTCATGCTCTCCTTCTTCAAGACCGGGCTTTTCGGTTACGGTGGAGGTCCGTCCATCATTCCGCTCGTCGAGAAGGAAGTCGTCACCAACTATCACTGGCTCACGCAGGAGGAGTTCATCGACGTCCTTGCGATGGCGAATGCGCTCCCGGGCCCCATCGCGACGAAGATGGCGCTCTGCGTCGGGCTCAAGGTGGGCGGTCCGTGGGGAGCGGCGGCGGCGCTTGGGGCGCACATCTTTCCCTCGACGGTGCTCATCGTCATTCTCGCGACGCTCTACTTCAAATACCGCAGCGTGCCGGCGATTCAGGGAATCACGAAGGGCGTGCGCCCCATCGTCGTGGCGCTCCTCCTCGTCACGGTGGCGCACATGGCGCCGAAATCGGTCTTCGCGTGGGAATCGGCGCTCCTCGCGGTGGCGTGCTTCGCGGTCGTCTATTTCCTCGACGTGCATCCGATCTACGCGATCATCGTCGCGGGGATCTTCGGATTTTTCTACTATCGCTGAGCGGCCGGCCGCGTTCGCCGCGCCCGCCATATCCGCCGGGGGGAGGAATCGTTCATGAACTTCGATGAGCAGTGCTATCTCGCCGATCCGTACGCGATCGATTTTTCCGCGCGGGTGCGCGAGGCGGAGCCGGCAGGCGAAGGGCTCTGGGCCGTCTATCTCGACCGGACCTTCTTCTATCCCGACTCGGGCGGGCAGCCGGACGATCGCGGTACGCTCGGCGGTCGCGCGGTCATCGCCGTCGCCGAAAGCGAGAAGGGCGTGCGGCATCTCGTGAAGGGGGAGCTCCGCGCGGGGGAGACGGTCGATGGTGTCGTCGATTGGCCGCGGCGCTTCGATCACATGCAGCAGCACTCGGGGCAGCATCTCCTCTCGCGCATCTTTCTCGAGAGCTACAAGCTCAAGACGGTCTCGTTCCATCTCGGCGAGGAGGCGTGCACGATCGATCTCGAGGGAATGGCGCCGAGCGAGGAGCGGCTCGATGAAGCCGAGTGGCGCGCGAACGAGATCGTCTTCAGGAACATTCCGATACTGTGCCGCGTCGCGGACGCGGGAGAGATCCAGACCTCGACCGTGCTCCGTTCGAGGCTCCCCGAGGGCGTCGAGCGCGTGCGGATCGTCGAGATCGAGAAGTTCGACAGCTCCACGTGCTGCGGCACGCACGTGCGCTCGACCGGCGAGATCGGAATCGTCAAGATCCTCGGCATGGAGAAGGTCAAGGGGAACGCCCGCGTCGAGTTCGTTTGCGGCGGCCGCGCGCTGAAGGATTACGCGGCGAAGCACAAGATCCTCTCCTCGATCGCAAAGCAGTTCACGACCGATTGGCGTGAGATTCCGCGGATCGTCGGGAAGCTCGGCGACGAGGGGAAGGAGCTGCGGAGGAAGAACGACGAGCTCTCGCGGGAGCTCGCGGGATTCAAGGCGGTGGGGCTCTCCGAGGCGACCGGCACGGCCGGCGGCTTCGACATCGTGAAGCGGGCCTTCACCGAAGGGGATGCGGGATCGCTCAGAGAAATGGCCACGAAGATCAGGGATATGGGGGGGAAGATCGTGCTCTTTGGCCTCTCGGGCCCGAGCCCGGCGCTCATCTTCGGATGCTCGGCGGGCATTCCGCTCAACATGGGGGAGCTCATGAAGGTGTGCGCGCCGATAGTCGGGGCGCGCGGCGGCGGGGGGAAGGACTTCGCGCAGGGTGGAGGCGGCGACGGCGCGCGCGTGCCTGAGGCGCTCGACGAGGCGGAGCGCAGGATTAAGGAAGCGCTCGGATGACGCAGGGACAGTTTCGAGAGAGCAAACGTGAACGCGAGCTCATGGTGCGGGACCAGATCGAGCGCCGGGGCATCCGCGACAAGCGCGTGCTCGATGCGATGCGCACGGTCCCCCGCGAGCGCTTCGTCGACAAGAACGACCTCGAGTACGCATTCTACGACGGGCCGCTCTCCATCGGGCACGGACAGACGATATCGCAGCCGTACATCGTCGCCTACATGACGGAGGCGCTCGCGATCAGGAGCGCGGACCGCGTGCTCGAGATCGGAACGGGCTCGGGCTATCAGACGGCCGTTCTCGCCGAGCTCGCCGCCGAGGTCTACACGATCGAGATCGTCGAGGATCTCGCCGCGGTGGCGCAGGCGCTCTTGAGCGAAATGGGCTACACGAACATTCATTTCCGCGCGGGGGACGGCTCTCTCGGCTGGCCCGAGGCCGCGCCTTTCGACGCGATCATAGTGACGGCCGCCCCCGATGACGTCCCGAAGCGCCTCGTCTCGCAGCTCGCCGACGGCGGGCGCATGATCATCCCCGTGGGAAGCGGCGAGCAGTACCTCGAGCTCGTCACGCGCCGCGGCGACAAGGTCGATCGCCGCGAGCTCCTCTGTGTCCGGTTCGTCCCGATGACGGGACAAGTGCAGGAAGGCGAATGGTGATCGGCATCATCAGACACGAACTCTTCACGAAGCATCTCGCGGGCTACGATCACGTCGAAAGCCCCGCCCGCGTCGAGGCGATCTTGAATAAGCTCGAGGCGAGCCCGATGCGTCCGTCACTCCAGTATATCGAGGCGGAGCCGGCGAAGATCGAATGGCTCGAGCGTGTGCACGATCCGCGATACGTGCAGGCGATCCTCTCGCTCGATATCAAAGAGGCGGTCATCCTCGACAGTGGTGATACGGTCGCGACCGCGGCCACGCCGAAGGCGGCGCTCTACGCGGCGGGAGCGGGCGTGCAGGCCGCGCGCCTCGTTCTGGACGAGAAGATATCCTCGGCCTTCTGCTGCGTGCGGCCGCCGGGGCATCACGCCGAGCGGAGCCGCGCGATGGGCTTCTGCATCTTCAACAACATCGCCGTCGCGGCCGCGCACCTCGTCGAGGCGGAAGGGCTCGCGCGCGTCGCCATCGTCGACTGGGACGTGCACCACGGGAACGGCACCGAGAGCATGTTCATCGAGGACGATCGTGTGCTCTACATCAGCACCCACCAGTACCCGCACTATCCCGGCACAGGGAGCGCCGATACGATCGGGACCGGCAGGGGGCAGGGCTACACGATCAATCTCCCCATGGCCTCAGGCGCCCGCGACCGTGAGTACCTCGCGGCCTTCCGCAATCGCATCGTTCCCGCGCTCGACGAGTTCAAGCCCGAGTTCATCCTCATCTCGGCCGGCTTCGACGCGCACGCGGACGATCCGCTCTCGGGTATGCTCCTCACAACCGCGGCGTTCGGGACCATGACGACGCTCCTCAAGGAGAGCGCCGAGAAGCACTGCAAGGGGAGAATCGTCTCGCTGCTCGAGGGCGGCTACGACATCCACGCGCTCGCCGAGTCGGTCGAGGCGCACGTTGCCGCACTGGCGCAGTAGATCGTCTAGAGGTTCAAGAATAATTGATTCTTCTGCTCGCGGCTCTCGTTGATCGCGGTCACGTAAATGGCGGGGCGGTCGATGACGGGGCACTTCGTCTCGCAGATTCCGCAGCCGATACAGAGATCGGGATTCACAACGGGCTTCTTGAGAACGACGACGGCGCCCGTCTCGTCGATCGCCGGCTCCTCGACGAACGTGATGGCCTTCTTGTCCGTCGGGCAGTGCTCCTCGCATACGATGCACTGGCGCCCGAACGCGTAGGGGAGGCAGCGGTTCTTGTCGACGAAGGCGAGCCCGATGTGGATCTTCTGCTTCTCCTCGACGGTCACGGGCCGGATGGCGCCCGTCGGGCAGACCTGCGAGCAGAGGTTGCAGTTGAACTCGCAGTAGCCGAGACGCGGGACGAGGATCGGGGTCCAGAGCCCCTCGAGCCCCGCCTCGGCGAGGGTCGGGTGCAGGCCGTTCGTGAGACACACCTTCATGCACTCGCCGCACTTCACGCAGCGGCGGACGAAATCCTGTTCAGGGAGCGCGCCGGGTGGCCGGATGAGCGAGGGATCGGTGCGCTTGCGCTGCATGCCGGTCGCGATTATGGGCACGGTGAGAACCGCCCCGACGCCGCTCGCCAGCAGCCACCGGCGTCTGAGATCGACGTTCCCGTTCCCCGTCGGCTGCGTCGTCGGGCGAATCGCGATCGCATCCGCCGGGCAGACCTCGCGGCAGTTGTAGCAGACGAGGCATTCCCTGCTCGCCCATTCCCCCGCGGGGAAGGGCGTGGCGTCCCCCTGACATGCGACGACGCATTTTCTGCACGAGATGCACTTGTTCGCGTCGTTCGCCACCCGCGCGGCGGACTGTTTCCAGCCGATGAGGCCGAGGAGCGCCCCGAGCGGACACAAGTAGCGGCACCAGAACCGCGGCGCGAGGAAATTGAGCCCCAGAATCGCGGTGAAGATGAGCCCGATGAAGAGCGATTGCCTGAATATCGGCTGATTGAACGAGAGCACGGTCCCGCTCATCTTCGTGAGGAGCCCGTCGAGCCCGGGGCTCACGACGGGAATGTTGAGCCCGGCACCCGTCTCGAGCGCCGCGCGCGCGATCTTGTTGACCGCGGGGTTGTAGCCGATCGCGAGCGAACGGATCGTGAGCGAGATGGGATCGAGGAAGCCCGCCGCGTTCCATCCGAAGAGGGCGGCGACGAGCACGAAGACGAGCACGTAGTATTTCACCGGGCGCCAGCCGGGGAACCGCCCCTCGGACCGCCCCGGCTTGAGGCTCCGCATGCGCAGCGCCCCGATCGCCGTGTTGATCGCCCCGAGCGGGCAGACCCAGCCGCAGAAGAATCGCCCGAGAAATATCGTGAGCGCCACGGTGATGAGGGAGAGGAGGAACACCGCGCGCACGGCATGCGAGGCCAGCAGCGCGCTCAGCGCCACGAGCGGATCGAAGTCGAGGAAGAGACGCACGGGCTGGCCGAGATCGTTCGATCCCTTGTACTCCGTCTGGACGAACAGATAGACGAAGAAGAGGAAGAAGACGATCTGCGCCGCGCGCCGAAGGTTCTTCATCGTTTGCTACCCGAGGTTCACCTCGATGAGTCCCGTGCTCCGGTAATCCTGTTTCCCGAGGCCGCGCTTCTCGGCGAGGGCCACCGCCCGGAAGTTCTCGACCTTCTTCCCGAAGAGCCCGATGCCGAAGGCTTCGAGGCGCACCGGATCGGCGCTCGCGGCGACCGTGTCGAGCTTCTCGACGTCGTTCGTGCTGCCCCCCTGCGGGCCGTTCGCCTTGAGGATCCGCACGGCGTCGAGAACGTTGAGCTGCGGCTTGAAGAACGCCTGCAGATCGACGATGCTCTCGGGGAGCCGCTGGTGCATGAGGTTCCGCGCGCCGCCGGCGACCCCCATGAGATTCTTCATCATGAGCGTCACGCCGCCGAGGCCGTGGTGCTTCGCGACGGGAACGTTGATGATCTTGTCCGCTTCCATCGCGTCGCGGTAGACGAGCCAATCCTTGAGGACCTCGCCGTTCAGATTCGTCTTCACGTAATGCCGGTCCTCGATGAAAAGGACCTCGGCGCCCGCCTGCTTCGCCGCGTCCTGAATGCCGCTCCGCTTGTAGGTGCGCCGCGCGTCGTTGCAGGGATTGTCGGCGACGAAGACCCTCTTCGCCCCGGCTTCGAGCGCCATGGCGACGAGGGCGGCGACGACGGCCGGGTTCGTGTTGGCGGCCTGCTCCTCGGTGCGGTCCCATCCTATGTTCGGCTTCACGAGGACGACGTCCCCCTTAGAGATGAAGGCGCCCATCCCGCCGATGAGCTCGATCGCTTTGCGCGTCGAGAGCGTCGGATCGGGCCCCTTGACGACCGCCATCTCGTATTTTTCGATCTTCGGCTTGTCGGTTTTCGGCTTCTCGGCGGGCCTGGCGCCCTTCTGTGCCTGAAACGCGGAGAGCTGTCCCTTCGGAACGAGGAGCTCCGCGGCCCCAACCGCGAGCCCCGCGAGGAATTTTCTTCTATCCATCCGTGTTACCGCCCTTTCTCTCGGTGCAAATACACGGGGCAGATTGATTGCTTTCGGTATTATACCCATTCGGCAGGGCTTCGGCACGAGCAATTTTGGCGACGGTGAGAGCGCGCGGGTGGCGCTCATGGGGTCCCCGCCCGCGCGCAGCGAAAGCGAGCACGGGTGGGGTGCAATGAGCGACAGGACCCGCGCTCCCTGATCGGGGGCGAAGACGCTTGCGCCCCGGGGCCGTTATGCCGTATCTTGTGCAGAGCAGGGGATCACAAGAAAAGGGTGTATCTCATGGAGCCGAAAGAAGTTCAGTTTCAGCCCAAGGCATTCTATAGAAAACTCGACTCGCTCCTCGCCGTGATCGGCAAGGCGAGCGCGAAGGATCTCAACAGCCTCGTCCTCGACGAGCTCGCGCAGACCTTCGGCCCCGATCTCAAGATTCAGAGCGGGTGCCTCTACCGCCGCAAGGGGGGCTCCTACGAGAAAGTCAAAGGCCCGGTCGGCGCCTCCCTCGAGCCGTGGCCGGTCTCCGTTCCGAGGAGCGATCCGGCGATCTCGCTTGTGATCGAGCACAAGGCCTATATCTTCGCCGATTCGGCGTGGCCGCCGTGGGGCAACAACAGCGTCGCGGTCGCCATCGGCGAGGAGAACCAGTTCCTCATGGCCTTCAGGCTCTTTCCCGGCTGGGAGCGCGAGCTGATCGAGCTTTCGCTCAACTCGGTCCGGAACACGCTCAACTACATCAGGTCATCGCGCAGCTTCGGGATGATGTTCCAGGAAGCGTACGAGATCCAGAAGAGCCTCCTCCCGAAGCAGGATCCCCTCTTCGACGGTTACGACATCTCGGGGCGGTCGATCGCGGCCGAGTTCGTCGGAGGCGATCTCTACGATTACCATATGTTCGACAGCAAGATGCTCGGGCTCGCGATCGGAGACGCGAGCGGCCACGGGCTCCCCGCGGCGCTGCTCGCCCGCGACGTTCTCACGGGGCTCCGGATGGGAGTCGAGCGCGAGCTCAAGATCTCGAGCCTCATCGGGAAGCTGAACCGCGTCATCAACGGGAGCTTCCTTTCGACGCGGTTCATCTCCCTCGTGTACGGGGAGCTCGAGCAGAACGGCACGTTCGTCTACGTGAACGCGGGGCACAACGTCCCGTTTCTCATCAAGCAGTCGGAGACGCAATCGCTCGGCGTCGGCGGGACGATTCTCGGCCCGGTTCCCGACATGAGTTTCAAGCGCGGCTTCGCGTTTCTGGACGTGGGGGACCTTCTGCTCCTCTACACCGACGGGATCGTGGAGCGCGAGGATCCGAAGGGAGAGCCCTTCGGCGACAACCGCCTCATCGAGCTCGTCAAGCAGGAGCGGCGCGAGAAGGCGTCCACGATCATCGAGCGGCTGTTCATGGAAGTTTACAAGTTCGGCGCGAACGAGAAGTGGCGCGACGACGCGACCGCCGTCATCGTGAAGCGACTCGCGTGAGCGTTTCGCGGCGCCGCATTCGCCGCGGCAATCGCACGGAGGATTCACCATGAAGAAAACGGTACGAGCGCGTGAGCTTCCGCCGTCCAAGCTGCGGTGGCGCTGCGCTCCCGGGACGTTCGATTTCAAGACGACCGACGACATCAAGCCGTGCACCGACATCATCGGACAGGACCGGGCGCTCTCGGCCATCAAGATGGGGCTCAAACTCGAGCACCGGGGATACAACATATTCATCACGGGGCTCGTCGGAACGGGCCGGACGACGACGATCAAGCATCTCCTCGAGCGCCTCGAGAAGAAAGGGCCCATCCCGGCCGACATCTGCTACATGCACAACTTCAAGAATCCGACCATGCCGCGGTACATCGAGCTCGCGGCGGGGCAGGGGGACGAGCTCTCGGCCGACATGAACCGGCTCATCGCGGAGCTCCTCTCGAAGATCTCGTCGGTGTTCCAGAGCGATTACTACAAGGATCACCGGAAGAAGCTCATCGAGGAGTTCCAGCTGAGGCAGAAGGGCATCATCGCGAAGTTCGAGAAGGACATCGCGAGCGAGGGATTCACGATGGTCCGCATGCAGATCGGCCCCATCACGAAGCCCGAGCTGCTCCCCGTCATCGACGGCAACCCGGTCAACTTCCCGCAGATCCAGAAGCTCGTCGAGGAGGGGAAGGTGCCGAAGGAGAGCGTCAAGAAGTACGAGGAGTCTGCGGAGAAGCTCTCCGAGAAGATGCAGTCCGTCTACTCGGAGGTGAAGGATCTCGAGCGCGCGGCGAACAAGCGCCTCGAGCAGCTCGACATCGAGATGGTGAGTCCCCTCATCCGCGATCTCATCGAGGAGATCGAGCTGAAATACGCGAACGAGGTGCTCACGCGGGAACTCGACGAGGTCGAGGAAGCGCTCATGCAGAAGCTCGATCTCTTCCGCCCCTCCGACGAGGACGGCGCGCCGCAGCAGGCGGCGCCCGGCGGCGAGGCCGGCGAGCGGGAGGACCCGTTCCGGGAGTTCCGCGTGAACGTCGTCGTCGACAACTCCGAGACGAAGGCGCCCCCCGTCGTCATCGAGAACTTCCCCAACTTCCGGAACCTCTTCGGCGCGATCGAGCGCGACATCGTCTTCGGCGGGGTCACGAGGGTGGATCACATGAACATCCGCGCCGGCTCGTTCCATCGCGCCAACGGCGGCTACCTCGTCCTCAACGCGCTCGACGTCCTCACCGAGCCGGGCGTGTGGCAGAGCCTCAAGCGGACGCTCAAGAGCAGCGAGGCGCTCATCCAGAGCTACGACCCGTGGAGCCTCATCGGATCGTCCACGCTGAAGCCCGAGGCGATGAAGCTCAAGGTCAAGATCGTGCTCATCGGGGACGACTACCTCTACTATCTCCTCTACTCGATGGACGAGGATTTCCAGAAGGTCTTCAAGATCAAGGCGGAGTTCGACCGCGAGGTGAAGAACTCGAACGGCGTCATCAAGCAATACGCGGGGTTCATCAAGGCGCTCTCGACGAAGGAGCGCCTGAAACCGTTCCACCGTTCGGGGGTCGCCGCGGTCGTCGAGTACGGCGTGCGGCTCGCGGGGCGCCAGAACAAGCTCTCGACGCGCTTCAGCGAGATCGCCGACGTCATCCGCGAATCCGATTACAACGCGCGCGAGGAGGGGAACGGTTACGTCACCGGGGACAACGTGCGCAAGGCGATCCGGTGCCGCATGCAGCGCATGAATCTCCTCGAGGACAAGATACAGGAGCGCATCGACGAAGGTTCGCTCATGATCGACACGGCCGGCACGGTCGTCGGTCAGGTGAACGCGCTCTCCGTGTACGATCTCGGCGACTACATGTTCGGGCGCCCGACGCGCATCACGGCGCGCACCGCGCTCGGCAACTCCGGCGTCATCAATATCGAGCGCGAATCGGACATGAGCGGCCGCACGCACAACAAGGGCGTCCTCATTCTCTCGGGCTTTATCAGGGGGCGCTACGGCGCCGAGCGGCCGATCGCGATGAGCGCGAGCATCTGCTTCGAGCAGTCGTACGGCGGCGTGGACGGGGACAGCGCCTCGTCGTCCGAGCTCTACGCGGTCCTCTCGAGCGTCGGGCATCTTCCGATCAGACAGGATCTCGCCGTGACCGGCTCGATCAACCAGAAGGGGGAGATCCAGCCGATCGGCGGCGTGAACGAGAAAATCGAGGGATTCTACCGCGTATGCAAGGCGCGGGGGCTCAAGGGCACCGAGGGGGTCGTCATTCCCGAGCAGAACGTCGCCGATCTCATGCTCGACGAGGAGGTCGTGCAGGCGGTCGCGGCGAAGAAGTTCCACATCTATCCGGTCCGGACGATAGACGAAGGGATCTCGATTCTCACGGGACATCCTGCGGGGAAGCCCTCGAAGAAGGGCGTGTATCCGTCGGGCTCGGTGAATCGCCTCGTGACGGACAATCTCAAGGCGATGCTCGATCAGTGGAAGGATTACGGCAAAGACAGGGAAAAGGACAAGCAGGACAAGTAGGAGGATCGCATGACATCGAGGCGTTGGGCAGCGGCGGCAGCGGTTGCGATACTGGCGCTCGCGGCCGGCTGCGGAGAGAAGGCCGCACAGAAGGAAGCGCCCGCCGTTCCCGTCGGCGTGAATCTCGTCGTGAACCCGTCGTTCGAGGAATGGGAGGGAAATCAGCCCGTCGGCTGGAAGCTCGAGCATTTCGAGGGGGAGGGGAAGAAGGAGAACTACTGCGCGAAATCGCTCAAGGAAAAAGCGAGCGGGAAGTTCGCGTACTCGATGCGCGGCGTGTTCAACGTCGATCGCTGGATGGTGCTCGTGCAGCGGCACCCGATCACGCCCGGCTACCGCCTGTGGTTCGGCGCCCAGATGCGCGGCGAGAATCTCCAGAAGGGGAGGGATCAGCAGGGGCGCGCGAACATCTACGTGATATTCTACGACAAGAACGGCAAGCGCGTGCTCGACCGCTACTACGCGGACGGCTACACGCGCACGCTGACCGGCACCACCGAGTGGCAGCGGCTCGGCCGCCGCGTCGACATCCCGAAGAACGCGCACTTCGTCGACGTCGGTTTCATCTGCCAGATGACGGGCTGGCTCTACTTCGACGACGTCGAGCTCGTCCTGGAAGAGCCGATCCCGTGGCGCGAGATCGACAGCAAATACGTGAAGTACTACTACCTCGAGGGGAGCCCGTTCCCCGAAGGGGCGATCGAGAAGGAGAACAAGTTCGTCGAGAGCGTCGTCAAGAAGCTCAAGCTGAAGGTCGAGAACAAGATCACCTACTACTACTATCCGAGCGAGGAGAAATTCCAGGAAATCTTCGGCGTGAAGAAGGGTCACGAGCGCGCGCTGTGGAAGAAGCAGGAGATTCACACGACGAAGACCTATGACGACCACGAAATGATTCACCTGCTGCTGACGCCGCTCGGCTATCCGCCGTTCGGGCTCGCCGAGGGCGCCGTTTTCTACGTTCTCGGATCGTGGGACGGCAAGGACCTGCACCTGATCGCGAAGCAGCAGCTCTCGGCGAAGCGGCTCCCCGCGCTCTACACGATGATCAGCGACGACGCCATGGCCGAGTTCGGCATGTCGAACATCGTCCCCGGATGGGCGTCGTTCTGCATCTGGCTCATCGAGCGGCAGGGCGCCGATAAATTCATGAAGCTCTACGCGGCGACGAACGAGGTGAACGAAGCCGCCCCGTTCAAGGCGCATTTCAAGGATATTTACGGGAAGGATTTCGAGGAGACCGACCGCGAGTGGCGGTTGTGGGTGCTCCGGTACCAGTCGAGGAAATGACGAACGAATACACTTTTTGTCCCCTCTGCGCCGAGCCGCTCGAGCGAGCGCTCGAGGGGAAGCACATGCGAATGGCCTGCCGCGCCTGCGGCTGGACTCATTACCGCAACCCGGCCCCCGCGGCCGGCGTCGTGATCGTCGAGAACGGCGCGGTGCTCCTCGTGAGGCGGCGCTACGAGCCCTTCGAGGGGCTCTGGTCGATTCCGTCGGGATTCATCGAGTTCGACGAGGATGTGCGCGCGACCGCCGCGCGCGAGGCGCTCGAGGAAACGGGGCTCACGATCGAGCTCGACTCGCTGCTCGCGGTGGAAACCTGCTTCGACGATCCGCGCGGGAACACGCTCCTCGTGCTCTACCGCGCTCACCGGACCGGCGGCGTGCCGGCGGCGGGGGACGACGCGAAGGAGATCGGATTCTTCCCGCTCGGCGCGCTCCCGCCGCTCGCCTTCGAAGCGCACCGGAAGGTGCTCGCCTCGCTCACTGCACGGCCCGGATGCTGAAGGTGTCCCCCTCCTCGATCGTGTCGACGATATCCATTCCCTTCGTGACGCGGCCGACGACCGTGTAGCGCCCGTTGAGGTGCGGCTGCGGCGTGTGCGTGACGAAGAACTGGCTCCCCGCCGTGTCCAATCCCGAATCGGCCATGCCGACGGTTCCCCGCTCGTAGCGATGCATGTTGTTCTCGTTGCGCAGGAGGAATCCCGCGTCCCCCCAGCCGTCGCCGCGCGGGCATCCGCCCTGAATGACGAACGCCGGCACGATGCGGTGGAACACGAAGCCGTCGAAGAAATGCGCCTGCGCGAGCGTGAGGAGGCTCCGCACGGCGGCGGGCGCTTCGTCGCCGTAGAGGAGGATGTCGATGTCGCCGCGCGAGGTCGAGACGCGGATCGTCACCTCGCCGAGCGGAAGCGCCGGCTCCTTCCACGGCGTTGTGCCGCGCTTCCACGAGCCCGCGCTCGCAGCTTCGAGCTTCATGCCGAATCCGGACGCGGCGCGCGCCGCGGCGGACGAAACCCGCGGGTCGGAGTCGGTGACGGCCCCCGCGAAAAACGCCCGCAGGCCGTATTTCTCGACGCCGTCGTCGCCGATCTTCTTCGCCATCGCGCCGATCGCGTCGACGACGGCGAGCCGCCGGTCGCCGTCGTTGTACGACGTCGCCGCGCCGTAGACGCCGACGAGGCCGGGGACGGCGTCGGGGAAGCCCGCCTTGCCGAGCGATTCGATCGCGATGCTCGCGACCACCCAATCGTCCCCCCGCGCGGCGTTCATGAGCGCTTCGAGCGGCGTGATCGCCTTCCCCGTTTCGTCGCGGCATTCGCACGCCGCCTTGAGAGCGTCCTTCCGTTCCCAGTTGCCGAGCCCAGTCGCCGCTCCCTCGCGCAGGATCGGATCGACGTCCGGCGCGAGCGCCCGCACGAGGAGGGAGAGGTCGGCCGGATCGCCGATCGTGCCGAGGAGCTCGAGCGCGGTCGAGCGCTCGCTGCGCGGGCCGTCGTTCGCCGCTTTGAGGAGGATCGGTCTCGCGTCCTGCTTGCCCGTCGCCGCGACGGCGCCGAGGGCCGCCCGCCGCACCATCGAGGAGCGGTCGTTGACGAGCGGCTTCACGAGCTCGAAGCGCTGCTTGCCGGCGATGGCGGCGATCCCGTTCAGCGCGACCGTTTTCAGATAGTCGTCCCGCGAGGAGAGGAGCGTATCGAGCGCCGCGAGATCCTGCTTCTTCCCGATGCGTCCGATCGTCTCCGCGGCCTTGATCGCGACCCAGCGATCCGAATCGAGCGTGAGGGGGGCGATCGCCGGCACGGTGCTCCTCGCCTTGAGCCGGCCGAGCGCCTCAACGGCGCGGAACCGCACCTCGGGCTCCTGGTGCGTGAGCAGGTCGACGATCCGCTCGATCGCCTTCGTATAGCCGAGCCGCCCCATGGCGTAGGCCGCGCACGCCGCGACGCGCGGGTCCGGATCGAAATTGATCGGCTCGAGCTCGACCGCGGAGGCGGAATCGCCGGCGAATGCGAGCGCGAGCGCCGCCTGCGCCCGCAGACCCGCGTTGAAGTTCCTGAGCCACGGGGCGATGATCGGCGCCGCCGCCTTCATGCCGGTCTTCCCGAGCGCCTCGAGGGCGTAGGGCTTGATCGACGCCGGCTTCTCCCCGAGGCAGCGCTCGAGGATCTTGAGCGCCTGCTCGCCGCCGACGAGCCCGAGCGAATAGACGGCCGTCCGCGCGACGAGCTCGTCCGGGTCGTCGCAGAGCGTCGCGAGATACGGCACGAGCGCCTGATTCCCGTTCCGCCCGAGGAGCTCGGCGCAGCGGGCCCGGATGGCGGGCTCCTTGTCGGCCACGAGCTTCTGGAGGGCCGCCGCGTCGATCGTCTTCGTTTCCTCCATCCGCGCGAGGGCGACGAGCTTCTCCCGCCCGGCCGGATCCCTGAGGATGCTTTCATACCTGCTCGCGGCCGCGGCCGGCGCGGCGACTCCCGCGAGCGTGCCGGCGATGAGCACCGCCGCGGCGCCTATGATCGCCGTTCGTTTCATCGGTTCCTCCTTCATGCGATTTCTCGAGACATTTCCATTGGCCGCTGGAGTATAATGCCTCCGCGCGCTTTTGTAGAGACATGAAATCGGGGCGCCGTCCGCGGCGCCGATCGGGAGCGCCGTCCGCGGCGCCGATCGGGGCGCCTTGTGCGGCGCGGGGTGAAGCGATGGCCCATCGAATGATACAGTTCGCGCCCGGCGACACTTTCCTGCACCGGCTCCATCCGCTCTCGAAGCTTTTCGCCGCGGTCATCGTCTCGATCGCGGCGTTTGTCTTCGATTCGTGGATCGCGGTCGCGGCGCTCGCCGCGCTCGTCGCCGTTCTCCACGCGCCGCGGGGGATCGGGGCGGCGCGGCTGCGGGTCGTCCTCGCCTCGTTTCCGCTTTTCGGCGCGCTCATCGTGCTCGCCAACGTTTTTCTCGTGCGCGGAGAGGGGGTCTGGTGGCGGGACGCGATCGCGGGCCTCGTGCAGAGCCTGCGCGTGCTCACGCTCATCGCGACCGCGAACCTCTATCTCGCCGTGACGGACCCGATCGATCTTTCGGATGCGGTCGTCCGCGCGCTCTCGCCGCTCAGGCGCGCGGGCGTGCGCGTCGGCGAGATCTCTCTCATGACGATGATCGCCTTCAGCTTCATCCCGCTCATGGCGGACGAGGTGCGGCGCCTCGAGCTCGCGCAGGCCGCGCGCTGCGGGTTCCCCAAGCGCGGGCCGGCAGCGATCCGGGCCGCGGTGCCGCTGCTCGCGCCCCTCTTTATCGGCGTCTTCCGGCGGGCCGACGAGATCGACACGGCGCTCCGCGTCCGCTGCTACCGTATGGACGCGCCGCGGAGCTCGTTCCGCGGGACCTGGTGGAAGGCGGCGGACGGCCTCGTCTGCGCCGCCGTGCTCGTCCTCTTCGTCGCGGGGTTGTATGCGCACGTTTAAGCTCACCGTCGAGTACGACGGGACGGATTTCTTCGGCTGGCAGGCCCAGCCGGACCTTCGCACCGTGCAGAGGTCGCTGGGCGATGCCATCTACCACGCGACGCAGGAGCGGAGCGTCGTCACGGGCGCCGGGAGAACCGACGCGGGGGTGCACGCGGCCGGCCAGGTGGCGAGCTTCAGCTCCGGGACGCGGCTCGCGCCGGACGTGCTCCGGCGCGCCATCAACGGATGGCTCCCCAAGGACATCCGGGTTCGGAGCGTCGAGGAGGCCTCCGCGAGCTTCAACGCCCGCCACGACGCGAAGAGCCGCACGTACCATTACCTATTCATCCGCCGCGAGACCGCGCTCTGGCGGAGCCACTACTGCTACGTCAAAGGGGCTCTCGACCTCCGCGCCATGCGGCGCGCGCTCGCCGATCTCGTCGGCGAGAAGGACTTCACGACGTTCACCACGGCGGATGACGGCTCCACGAACAAGCGCTGCGACGTGACGAGGGCCGAGCTCGTCGAGACGCCGCCGCTCCTCACGCTCGAGCTCACCGCCGACCATTTCCTCCACCATATGGTCCGCGCGATCGCGGGCACCCTGCTCGACTTCGGCAGGGGCAAACCGTTGAGCATGGAGGACATCATCGCCGCCCGCGATTCCTCCCGCGCCGGCCAGACGCTCCCGCCGCACGCCCTCTACCTCATGGCCGTCCGCTACTGAGCGAGCGGCGGAACTATTTTCAAAGTAATGAGTTAGGTATCGTCGCAGGGCCTCGCCGCGTCCGTCCGAAATCCATTGTCGCCGCGCCTCCGTATATGTATAATGAAGGTTTCCAGCGGATGCCCGCCCCGAGGGGCGGCATGGAACGGATGCAAAAGCAGGAGGAACCATGAAATTCTTCATCGATACCGCAAATATAGCGGAGATCCGGGAGGCGGCATCTCTCGGGATCATCGACGGTTGCACGACCAACCCGACGCTTCTCTCGAAGGAGAAGGGCTCGTACAAGGAGATCCTCGCGGAGATCTGCGAGATCATCGAGGGGCCGGTGAGCGCGGAGGTGGTTTCTCTGGAAGCGGCGGGGATGGTCAAGGAGGGAAAGGAACTCTGCAAGGTCGCCGACAACATCATCATCAAGGTGCCGTGCATCCGCGAGGGGATCAAGGCGATCGGGATGTTCAAGAAGGAAGGCATCCAGACGAACGCGACGCTGTGCTTTTCGGCGATGCAGGGGCTCGTCGTCGCCAAGGCCGGCGCCTCGTACGTGAGCCCCTTCGTCGGGCGCGTGGACGACGTGGGCAATCCCGGCATGGATCTCATCCGCGAGCTCGTGCAGATCTACAACAACTACTCGTTCGGCACGCAGGTCATCGTGGCGAGCATTCGTCATCCGCAGCACGTCTACGAATCGGCGCTCATCGGGGCGGACGTCGCGACGATTCCCTACAAGGTGCTCGAACAGCTCATCAAGCACCCGCTCACGGACACGGGAATCAAGAGCTTCCTCGCTGATTGGGAGAAGGTCACGAAGAAGTAACCGGCGCACGGCGCCGGGCCCGGTCCGGAGAATCTACCATGGCGCTATTCGAAAGCAGGGGGAACGAGCCGTTCCCATCGTCCTCGGAGTCCTTTTCGGACTCTGCATCGCGCTCCTCGTCGTGTCGATCGTCATGCTCAGGCGGGCGGGCGAGGGGGGCGCGGCGGACGGCGGACGAACGTCCTCGCGGGCCGCGCAGGAGGAGCGCACGGGCGCGATCGTCGAGGCGACGCGGCGCGCGAGCCCCGCGGTCGTGTCGGTGACGGCCGTCGGCACGGGCGACATCAGCGCGAATCCCGAGCTCTACTTCCGCTACCTCCAGATGTACTACTTCAACCCCTCCCGGCTCGAGCAGCTCGGGGGGAGCCCCGTGCTCCAGTACACGAAGTTCGGGTCGGGGATCATCCTGTCCTCGGACGGGCACATTCTCACGAACGAGCACGTCACGCGCGACGCCGAGCGCATCATCGTCACCATGAACGACGGGACGAAGGCCGAGGCGTCGGTCATCGGCTCGGACGCGATCTACGATCTCGCGCTCCTCAAGATCGAAGCGAAGAACCTCGCGTACGCGCCGCTCGGCGATTCGGACCGGCTCGCGATCGGCGAATGGGTCATCGCGATCGGGAGCCCCTTCGGCTACCTGCTCGGAGATCCGCAGCCGACCGTGACCGTCGGGGTCGTGAGCGCGCTCCATCGCGACGTGAAATCGAGCACCGACGCCCCCGTGTTCCAGAACATGATCCAGACCGACGCGGCGATCAGCCCCGGCAACAGCGGCGGCCCGCTCGTTTCGAGCGCCGGCGAAGTGATCGGCATCAACACCTTCATCATGTCCACGGCGGAAGGGAGCATCCCCGGGATGAGCTTCGCGATCCCGATCAACACGGCGAAGGCCGTCGTCGACGAGATCCTCCAGTACGGCCGCGTGCGGTTCACGTGGACCGGCATCAGCGTGAGCACCGTCACGCCGGAGGTCGCGCGCCGCTTCGGCTCGAGCGTGACGGGCGGGCTCCTCGTCGAGAAGGTGGACGCGGACGGGCCGGGCGCGCAGGCGGGGATCAAGCGCGGCGACGTCATTCTCGAGGTGAACGGATCGAAGGTGAGCACCGCCGAGCAGGCCGCGAAGGCCGTGTTCGGGCTCCGCGTCGGCGATTCCGTCGACATGGTCATTTACCGCGACGGGAGAACGCAAACGGTGAAATTGAGGCTCGTCGAGCAGCGGCAGGGCGCCTGACGGGCCGTGCGGGCGTCCGAGGCGCCGCGCGGGCTTTCGAAGGAGGTTTCGCTTGATTCCGCGATATTCGGTACCCGAAATCACGAAGATCTGGTCCGAGGAATACAAGTTCGATCTGTGGCGCGAGGTCGAAGTGCTCTACTGCGAGGGGATGGCCGCATACGGCCTCATCCCCGCGAAGGCGGCGCGCGAGATCCGCGCCCGGGCGGGGTTCAGCGTCAAGCGGATCGAGCGGATCGAGGAGAAGGTCCGCCACGACGTCATCGCGTTCCTCACCGACATGTCGCGGCGCATCGGGCCGTCGGGGCGCTACCTGCACCTCGGCATGACGAGCTCGGATCTCCTCGACACGGCGCTCGCCTGCCAGATGACGGCCGCCGGCCGCGAGATCCTCGTCCGGCTCAAGCGGCTGCAGCGCGTCCTGCGGAAGCAGGCGGTCCGCTACCGGCATACGCCGATGATCGGGCGGACCCACGGGATGTACGCCGAGCCGATCACCTTCGGGCTCAAGATGCTCGTCTGGTACGAGGAGACGGGGCGGAACGTCGCCCGCCTCGAGCGGGCGATCGAGGAGGTGCGCGTCGGGAAGATGACCGGCGCCGTCGGCACGCAGACACACATCGACGCCCGCGTCGAGCGCTTCGTCATGAAGCGGCTCGGCCTCGAGACGGCGAACGTCACCACGCAGATCATCCAGCGCGACCGGCACGCGGCCTACATGGAGACGCTCGCCTTGATCGGCGCCTCTCTCGAGAAGATGGCGACCGAGATCCGCGGCCTCCAGCGGAGCGACGTCGGCGAGGCCGAGGAGCCGTTCACGCGCGGGCAGAAGGGCTCGAGCGCGATGCCGCACAAGCGCAATCCGATCCTCTGCGAGCGCATCGCCGGCATGGCGCGCATCCTCAGGGGGAACGCGCACGCCGCCCTCGAGAACGTCGCGCTCTGGCACGAGCGCGACATCAGCCACTCGTCGGTCGAGCGCGTGATCATCCCCGATTCGACGATGCTCACGGCGTACATGCTCGAGAAGTTCACGTGGATCGTGGAGAACATGCGGGTGAACAGGAAGCGGATGCGCGCGAACCTCGACCGCACGGGCGGGCTCGTCTTTTCCGAGCACGTGCTCCTCGCCCTCGTCGAGAAGGGATTCGCGCGCGAGGCGGCCTACAAGATCGTGCAGCGCGCCGCGATGGAGGCCATGCAGACGGGGGAGAGCTTCCGGGAGCTCCTCGCCGCCGACGCGCGCCTGCGCGACCGGTTCTCGAAAAAGGAGATCGATGCGCTCTTCGACCTCGACGCGCATTTCAAGAGCATAGATTTCATCTTCAAACGCACACTGGGGAGAAGGAACTGAACGATGGGTGCCGAACTCAAAGGGATCGTTTCGATACGGGGTAAATCGGACGCCGAGATCGCGGCGCTCCTCAAGCAGCACGGATTCAACATCACGACGGGGGAGGCGCTCCGCGTCACGGAGCTCCTCGGGCGCGATCCGACCGTCGTCGAGCTCACGATCTTCAACACGATGTGGAGCGAGCACTGCAGCTACAAGAGCAGCCGCGGCGTGCTCAAGGAGTATCTCCCGACGGAGGCGCCGAACGTCGTGCTCGGCCCGGGCGAGGATTCGGGCATCATCCGCTTCGCCCCGGCGGAGAAGGGGGACTCGTGGTGCCTCGTCATCAGCCACGAGAGCCACAACCATCCGTCGCAGGTGCTCCCCGTCGAGGGGGCGGCGACCGGTATCGGCGGCATCGTGCGCGACGTGTACTGCATGGGCGCCGACGTCGTCGGCAGCCTCGATCCGCTCCGCTTCGGCGATCCGAACGGGCCGAAGGGGCGGCAGGCGATCTCGATCGCGCGCGGCGTGATCGAGGGAATCGCCGAGTACGGGAACGCGCTCGGCGTGCCGAACCTCGGCGGCGACATCGTCTTCGACCGCGGCTACGACGACAACTGCCTCGTGAACGTCGTCGCCGTGGGGATCGTCAAGGAGTCGCGCGTCATCAGGAGCCGCGTGCCCGAGGCCGCGAAGAAAATCCCCTATAAAATGATACTCATCGGCAAGCCCACCGACGATTCGGGATTCGGCGGCGCCGCGTTCGCCTCCGAGGATCTCGCGAGCGAGGAGAAGGCGAACCGCGGGGCCGTGCAGGTGCCCGATCCGTTCCTCAAGCGCGTGCTCTCCGAGGCCATGAAGAAGGTGTTCGAGGCCGCGGCGAACAAAGGGGTCACGATCGGCTTCAAGGACCTCGGCGCCGGCGGCATCGCGTGCGCCACTTCCGAGCTCGCGCACGCCGGCGGATTCGGCGTGAAAATCGACCTCGACAAGGTCAACCTCGCCATGGGCACGTACCCGAGCGCCGTGATTTCCTGCTCCGAGACGCAGGAGCGCTACGCGATGGCGGTGCCCGCCGATTTCGCCCCCGAGGTGTTGAAGATCTACAACGAGGATTTCGACCTGCCGCACATCTATCACGGCGCGGGCGCCGTCGTCATCGGCGACATCACGCTCGAGCCGAACTACACGATCGAAACGGCGGGCGCGGTCGTCTGCAGCGCGCCGGTCGACGTCATCACGACCGGCATCAAGTACGATCGCGCGGGGAAGCCGCGCCGGCGCCTCTTCGAGGAGCCGAAGCTCGATCCCGCGCGCTCGCTGCGCGACGATTTTCTCGCGATGGTCTCGTCCCCGAACGGCGCTTCGCGCAACTACGTCTACCGGCGCTACGACGCCGAGGTGCAGGGGAGGGCCGTGCTCCGGCCCGGCGAGGCGGACGCCTCCGTCATCGCGCCGATCCCCGGCCGCATGACGGGGCTCGCGTTCTCCGTCGACGGGAATCCGTTCTACGGCCTCATCGATCCGTACCAGGGCGGGGCGCTCGGCGTCTGCGAGGCCGCGCGCAACGTCGCCGCCGTCGGCGCCGTTCCCGCCACGATCACCGACTGCCTCAACTACGGCAATCCCGAGGTCGAGGAGGTCTTCTGGGAATTCTCCGAAGGGGTGCGCGGCATCGGCGACGCGTGCCGCGGGATCGGGCATCTCGCGCACGAGGGCGCGCCGCTCCCCGTCGTCTCGGGCAACGTGAGCTTCTACAACCAGAGCGAGAGCGGGAAATCGATCCCGCCGTCTCCGGTGCTCTGCTGCGTCGGCGTCGTCGAGGACTATTCGAAATGCCGCTCGATCCAGTTCAAGGAGGAAGGCGACGGTCTCTTCCTCCTCGGCGACATCCTCGACGAGCTCGGCGGGAGCGAATACTACCGCCTCGTCTACGGCGCGTCGGGCGCGAACGTGCCGAAGGCCGATTTTCTCAGGGACCGGCGGCTCATCCGCACCGTCGTCGAGATGCATACGCTCGGCTGGGTGCGCGCCTGTCACGACGTGAGCCAGGGCGGGCTCCTCACCGCGCTCGCCGAGATGGCGCTCGGCGGCCGCGGCGCCGGAGACGTCGGCTTCACGCTCGATCTCGATCTCCTGGCGAATTTCAAGCTCCCGGCGGAGAAGCTCCTCTTCTCCGAGACGGGCTGCTTCGTCGTCGAGCTCTCATCCGAGGCCGCCGAGCGGGAGATCCTCGGCGTCTGCGCGCGGAACCGCGTGAACCTCACGCGGCTCGGTGAGCTCAAGGGACGCCCGAAGCTCGAGGTCATGCGGGGAAAGAAGAGCATGGCCGCGTGGGATCTCGCGGAGCTCCGCGGCGCCTACCTCTCGGGCTGCCGCCCCATATTCGGCGTCGGAGAGAACGGGGGTGATCGCGCGTGAAGGGCGTTTATCGTGATCGCGTCGCCGTCATCCAGTTCCCCGGCGTGAATTGCGAGTACGAGACCGCTTCGGCGGTGCGGACGATCGGGCTCGAAGCCGGCATCTTCCGCTGGAACGAGGATCCGGCGCTCCTCGACGAATGCGCCGCGATCGTTCTTCCCGGCGGATTCTCCTATCAGGACCGCATCCGCGCCGGCGTCGTCGCGGCGAAGGACCGCATCATGGACAAGGTGTCGGAGCTCGCGCGCGGCGGACGGCCGGTGCTCGGCATCTGCAACGGCGCACAGGTGCTCGTCGAGTCGGGGCTCATCCCCGGCATTCACTGGGAGAAGGTCGACCTCGCGCTCGCGCCGAACGTCATGGCCGACCGCGAAGGTTACTACTGCAACTGGGTGTTTCTCAGAAAAGAGCGGAGCCGCTGCGTCTGGACGGCCCGCTACGCCGAAGGAGAGGTCGTTCCGGTCCCGATCGCGCACGCCGAGGGGCGCTTCGTGACGGAGGACGCCGGCGTGCTCGACGAGATGAAGAAGAACGATCAGATCGCCCTCAGATATTGCGACGCCGCCGGAGCGATCGTCGATTCGTTCCCCGTCAATCCGAACGGCTCGGTGGAGAACATCGCGGGGGTGTGCAGCCGCGAGGGGAACGTGCTCGCGATGATGCCCCATCCCGAGCGCGCGACGTGGCTGCGGCAGGTCCCCGAGGATCTCGGCGGCCGCTGGGGGCGCGACCGGCGCCGGGCGGCGGGGGAGGCGTCCCGCATGGAGAGCGCCGGGCCGGGACGGGCGTTTTTCGCCGCGCTCCGCGGCGCGAAGGAAGGTGACGCGCGATGAAGACGCCGGTGCGGCTCTGGGTTCGGCTCAAGGTGATCGATCTCGTCGCGCAGACGGCGCGGATCACGCTCACCGACAAGCTCGACTTCGCGGACACGCTCCGCGGATTGACGCACTACTGGTACTGGGGCATGGATGCCGAAGCGTCCGACGCGAAGGGCGCGCTCGAGGAGATCGATCGCATGATCAGGCTGGATAGTGCATTCACTAACCAGAACAAGCATCTCTATCGTCTTGCAGCGGGTGTCGATCTTGTTCGCGGCGATCTCGCGCTCGAAAAGGACTATCCCGTGGGCATGGGGGCGGACATTCTCGCGAACGAGCCCATTGGAGGCTCTGCGACTGGGCTCGGAGCGAGAATGTCCGCCCCCTTCGCGTTCGACGCGCTCGTGCGCGAGAGGAGGCCCGACCGCGAGGCGGGCTTCGCGGCGCGGCTCAACGCGCGGATCAAGGGCGTGACCGTATCGAACATGAAATGCGGCGAGATGTGGCGTATCACGGTGAGCGCGCCGTCCGAGAAGGATGCGCTCGCCGTCGTCGAGAAGATGCTCGTGAGCCGTTCGCGGCGCGAGGGGCTGCTCCTCAATCCGCATTACCAGACGTACGAGATTCTCGCGGCGACGCGCCTCGGCGCGGGAAGCGCCGCCGAGGCCGACCGGGCGAAGGAGTGAACAGCGTGAAGCTCAAGGAAGCGTGCGCGGTATTCGGGATCTACGGTTCGGAGGAAGCCGCGCAGCTGACGTACCTCGGACTCTACGCGCTCCAGCACCGCGGGCAGGAGGCTTCCGGGATCGTCACGTCGGACCGCGGGCTCATCCGCGAGCACCGCGACATGGGGCTCGTCTCGAAGGTCTACGACAGGGAAATCCTTTCGAAGCTCGCGGGATCGATGGCGATCGGGCACAACCGCTACTCGACGATGGGGCTCTCGAGCATGGCGAACATCCAGCCGCTCCTCGTCGACTGCAAGATCGGCAAGATCGCCGTCGGGCATAACGGGAACCTCGTGAACGCCGTGGATCTGCGCCGGGGAATGGAAGCGGACGGCTCGATCTTCCGGAGCACGACCGACAGCGAGGTCATCCTTCACCTCATCGCGCGCAGCCGCGCCTCCGCGATCGAGGATATGATCGCCGAAGCGCTCCGCACGGTGCAGGGCGCCTTCTCGCTCGTGTTTCTCACGAAGGACAAGGTGATCGCGGCGCGCGACACGCGCGGCTTCCGCCCGCTCTGTCTCGGACGGCTCGGCGGCGCCTATGTCTTCGCCTCGGAGAGCTGCGCGTTCGACATCATCGGCGCCGAGTATCTCCGGGAGATCGCGCCGGGCGAGCTCTGCGTCCTCGGCCCCGGCGGGCCGCAGTTCCTGCGCTTCGCGGAGCCCGAGCAGCGCCTCATGCGCTGCATCTTCGAGTTCATCTACTTCTCGCGCCCCGACAGCAAGGTGTTCGGCGAGAACGTCGACAAGGTGCGCCGCAAGCTCGGCAGGCGCCTCGCGCTCGAGTCGGCCGTCGACGCGGACATGGTGATCGCGGTGCCCGATTCGAGCAACACGATCGCGCTCGGCTACGCGGAGCAGTCGAAGATCCCCTTCGAGCTCGGTTTGATCAGGAACCACTACGTCGGACGCACCTTCATCCAGCCGCGCCAGGCCGTGCGCGACGGGGACGTGCGGATCAAGTTCAACCCGGTCCGCGGCGTCCTCAAGGGGAAGCGCATCGTGCTCGTCGACGATTCGATCGTCCGCGGCTCGACGATGAAGAAGCTCATTACGATGCTGCGCGAGGTCGGCGTCGAGAAAATCAATCTGCGGATCGGCTCCCCGCCCATCACGCATTCGTGCTACTACGGAATCGACACGCCGACGCGCGGCGAGCTCATCGCCTCGAGCCACTCGGCGAGCCAGATTCAGGAGTATCTCGGCGTCGACAGCCTCCACTACCTCTCGACGGAGGGGCTGCTCTCGTGCGTCGAGGATCCCGACAACTACTGCGTCGCATGCTTCACCGGCGCCTATCCGGTCATGCCCGACGGATGTCTGCACAAGGACGTCTTCGAGGACCGCACCGGGTGCGTCGACGGCTTCGGCGTGCGGGAGGATGTGGACCGTTGAGGACGGCGCTTCTCCCGCTCGTGCAGCGTCCCTCGCGGTACGCCGGCGGCGAGATGAACCTCTCGAACGAGGGCTTCGTCGAAGGGCGCTTCAACGTGCTCCTCGTGTTCCCCGACGCCTACGAGATCGGCATGTCCCATCTGGGCATCCGGTTTCTCTACCACGCGCTCGCGGGGCTCGACGGCGTGGGCGTCGAGCTCGCCTTCGCGCCCTGGCCCGACGCGGCGGATCTCATGCGCGCGTGCGGCGAGCCGCTGCGGAGCCTGCAGACGGGCACGAGCGTGTCCCGCTTCGACCTCGTGGGATTCTCCATCGGCTACGAGCTGCATTACACGAACGTTCTGATGATGCTCGGCCTCGCCGGCATCCCGCTCGAGGCGGCCGCGCGGCGCGAGGAGGATCCGATCGTCGTCGCCGGGGGACCGTGCTGCACGAATCCGCTCCCGTTCATCGCGGCGCTCGACGCGGTGTTTCTGGGCGACGGGGAGGATTCGCTCGCCGAGGCGGTCGCGGCGCTCGCGCGGTTCAAGGCGTCGCGCGCGGGGCGAAGCGCGAAGCGGGAGGCGCTCGCCGGCGTCGAGGGCGTGTACGTCGAGGGCGTCACGCCGTCCGTCACGGCGCGCACGCACCGGTTCGCCGACGGCGATCTGCCGCGGCGCCCGATCGTGCCCTCCGCGGAGGCCGTTCACGAGCGGCTCGCGATCGAGATCATGCGCGGCTGCTCGCGGGGCTGCCGCTTCTGCCACGCGGGTATGTTCTACCGGCCGTGCCGCGAGCGGAGCGTCGACGAGATCGTGTCGGCGGCGCTCGAAGGGCTCGCCGCGACGGGATGGGACGAGGTGTCGCTCCTCTCGCTCTCGACGTCGGACTACTCGCGGCTCGACGAGCTGCTGGCGCGGCTCGTCCCCGAGCTCGAGCGGCGGAAGGTGTCGCTCGCGCTCCCGAGCCTCAGGCCCGAGACGATCACGAGCGCGATCGTTTCGGCCTCGTCGACCGTGGCGAAATCGGGCTTCACGCTCGCGCCCGAGGCGGGGACGGATCGGCTGCGCCGCGTCGTCAGGAAGGATTTCACCGAGGAGGAGATCATCCGCGGCGTTTCGAGGATCCTCGACGGCGGCTGGCAGACGCTCAAGCTCTACTTCATGATCGGGCTTCCGACCGAGACGGACGAGGATCTCGACGGTATCGCGGCGCTCGTCGAGCGGATCCTCGAGCTTCCGCGCCGGCAGGGGAGATTCAGCCTCGGCGTGTCGATCTCCCCGTTCGTGCCGAAGGCGCACACGCCGTTCCAGTGGGAGCGGCAGTGCTCGCTCGAGGAGTTCCGCGCGAAGGAGAGCTACCTCGACCGCCGCATCCGGAACCGCTTCGTCAACCTGAGCCTCCGCGACCCCTCGATCAGCGTTCTCGAGGGCGTGCTCGCGCGCGGGGACCGGCGCCTCTGGCCCGCGCTGCGGCGCGCGCACGAGCTCGGGTGCCGCTTCGACGGGTGGACCGACCACCTGCGGATGGATCTCTGGAACCGCTCGCTCGCCGAATGCGGGCTCGACGCCGCTGATTTCACCGCGGCGCGCCCCCTCGACGAGCCGCTCCCGTGGGACGCCTTCGAGCTGCACGCCTCGGGGAAGCTTCTCCGCGCCGAGCGCGACCGGGCATATGGCGCGGATGTTCCCCCTCCGAGCCCAGTCGCAGAGCCTCCAATGGGCTCGTTCGGGGGAACATCCGTGCCTGAGACAAGCTTGGTTGCGGGAGCTTCAGGGGACTCCTCCGCGGAAACGTCCGCGCCTGACGCAACTGAAGGGCTTGGCGCACTCGCGCACGAGCCCATTGGAGGCTCTGCGACTGGGCTCGCAGCGAGTGCGCCAAGCCCCCCTCAGGTGTTCCGGTATCGAGTCGTGTACGAGAAGCGCGGGCGGGCGCGGTTCCTGTCGCACCTGGAGACGCTGGCCGTGATCCGGCGGGCGCTGCGCCGCTCGGGGCTCCCGCTCAGCTACTCGGAGGGATTTCACCCGCATCCGAAGATCTCGGCCGGCCCCTCGCTCTCCGTGGGCATGGAGGGATTCGGCGAGTTCTTCGATATCGAGCTGGTCGAGCCGGCCGGTCCGAAGCCCGATTCGCTGAACGCGCTCTTCCCGCCGGGCTTCTCGGTGAAGGCCTGCGCGGGACCGTTTTCCCGCAGGGAGGGAAAGCTCCCGCAGGAGGCGAGATTCACCTATCTGCTTCGTTTCGACGACCTTCGCTCGCTCCTGAAATTCTCCGGATCCGCGAGCGAAAAACTGTTGCAAACGGAGCGCATGTGGTATCTTCTCGCGGAAGAGCTTGGCGTCGCCGGGAGCCTCGATGTGTTCGAGTGCGGAGCCCCCGTCGATCCGGCTCAATGGTTTGCGGCCGAGTGGAGGCGCATGATCGAGCGAGGCGCCTCCGTCAGGAACGAGAAAGGCAAGGAGCGCTCCTGTGCCGGGTGCGCGGTGCGGCTCGTCGAGAGCCCCGCGCCGCCGGTCGGCGGCTGGCCCGGTGAAACGGGAGCCGCCGCGAGCGGCGGCGCGCCCGATGAAACGGGCGGCCCCGCGCCGGCAGGCGCCTGCGTCGAGCTCGTTCTTCCCGGGGCGGATGGCGCCCCCCGGCCCCAGGATTTGTTAATGGCATTCATGCCGAAAAATATCGCCTCGCTCGTACGGATTCAACGGCTGGAGATTAACTACCGATGCGGAGAAGATATTCGAGATCCCGTCGCGGCGATCGGGGAGAAGCGCCCCGCAACTTAAAGACACAGATTCTCATCAACTACACGGCGCGCGAGGTGCGTATCGCGATCCTCGAGGAACGCGAGCTCGTCGAGCTCCTCATTGAGCGCGAGGACAGCCGCCACACGGTCGGCGACATCTTTCTCGGGCGCGTCACCGCGGTGATTCCCGGAATCCAGGCCGCGTTCGTCGACATCGGGCAGGAGAAGGCGGCGTTCCTCCACGTGAGCGACGTCTCGACGGGCGCGATCGATCCCGAGCTCCTCGACGAAGAGGACGACAAGTCGCGCGGCCGCAAGGACAAGGATCTCCCGCCGATCGAGAACCTCCTCAAAAAGGGGCAGGATATCCTCGTGCAGGTGCGCAAGGAGGCGATCGGCACGAAGGGGCCGCGGATTTCCTCCGAGATCTCGCTCCCGGGCCGCTACGCGGTGTTCATGCCCGGGCTCGACCACATCGGCGTGAGCAAGAAGATCGAAGACCGCCGCGAGCGTTCGAGGCTCAAGGCCATCGTGAAAAAATATCGGCCCGAGGGGGCCGCGGTCATCGTCCGCACCGCCGGGGAGGGCGTGGACGAGGGACCGCTGCGCGACGACATCAAGTACCTCGAGAAGGTCGCGAAAGACTTGAAGGAGAAGAGCGAGACCGCCGCGCCGCCGGCCCTCGTCCACGAGGACGTCGATCTCACGATCTTCGCCATCCGCGACCTTTTCTCGGAGAGCGTCGAATCGATCATCATCGACAACAAGGAAGAGTACGAGCGCCTGCGCAACTACTTCAAGTCGTTCGCCCCGCAGCTCGCCGAGCGCGTGCGCTTCTACGAGGAGAAGACCCCGATCTTCGATTTCTACGACGTCGAGGGGGACATCGAGAAGATTCTCGAGAGCAAGATCTGGCTCAAGAAGGGCGGCTACATCATCATCGAGCACACCGAGGCGCTCGTCACGATCGACGTCAACACGGGGCGCTTCGTCGGAAAGCGCGATCAGGAGGAGACGATCCTCGAGACGAACATGATCGCCGCGAAGGAGATCGCCCGCCAGCTCAGGCTCCGCGACATCGGCGGCATCATCGTCATCGACTTCATCGACATGGAGGTCGAGGAAAACCGCCGCAAGGTCTACAACGAGTTCCGCAACCTGCTCCGGAAGGACCGCTCGCGCGTGCGCGTCTATCCGATGAGCGATCTCGGCATCATCGAGGTGAGCCGCAAGCGCGTCCGGCCGAGCCTCCTGCACTACTACAGCCAGGAGTGCCCGTACTGCACGGGGCGCGGCAAGGTGCTGAGCCTCGAATCGATGGCCATGAAGGTCGAGCACTGGATCAGGCGCATCGGCGGGGGCAAGCGGCGCGAGAGCGGCATCATGTTCAAGCTCAACCCCGTGCTCGGCGTATTCCTCCGCGAAGAGCGCCTCGAGACGCTGAACGAACTCGCCGCGATGTACCGCGTCAGAGTCGAGATCATCGACGACCCGCGGCTGCACCGCGAGGAAATAGAGATCTATTCGCTCGACGGGGAGCGGAACCTCAAGGCGGCGTTCGAATAGGGGCCGCCGGTGCCGCTGCCGCCCGCCGGGCCGTTCGGTCGTTGGGGCAGGAGGTGGCGCATGAAACGCAGGGTCGCATTCGCAGCCCTCTTTCTCTTCCTCGTCATCAACGCGGGATGCCCGTACACGGCGAAGATACCGATCGCCGTTCCGGATCGAAGCGCGTTCGATCCGCGCCTCGTCGGGGAGTGGATCGCCTCCGGCGACGCGGGAGATACGGTCCTTGTCAGCGTCTATCCCTTCAACGAAGCCGAGTACTACGTGGAAACCGTCGAGGGGAAGGACAAGCCGGACCGCTACCGCGTGTTCGCGTTCACCGTCGGAAAGGAACGGTTGCTCCACCTGAACGAGCTCGGTTTCGAGAACAGCGTGCACGAGTTCGTCTTCGGCCGCTACGATCTGTCCGTTGATGGAGAGCTCACCATCAGGTTCATCGGCGAGAAATGCGTTCCGAAATCGCTTGCCGACGATGCGAAGGCGCTCAGGGCGTTCATCGCCGCGCACCTCGACGATCCGGCGCTCGACGACGAAGATGTGAAACTCGTCATGAGGAGAAAATCATGAACGAGAAAGGCACGAGCGGCGGAAGCCGCATGGATAAGTGGTTGAGGATCATCTGGCTCGTGAACGGCATCTTGCTGCTCATTATGTTCGGTAGCGGATTGAAGGATACCATCGAGGGCTGGATCCCGCGCGGCGGCGGGGAGCCGAGCGGACCGATCGTCGGTAAAGAGCTGGAAAAGGCGAAGGCCGATACGCTTGCGCTGCAGGACATCGTGAGCACCGTTCCGGAGCGAATCGGCAGGACCCACTACAGCTATCTCTCGCTCGCCGCAAAGGATCTGGCGAAGCCCTCTGGCATGCCGAAATACTCCGAAAAAGGATATTCGGAGGCCGTGAAGTACTCCAGGCCCTCGGGCGCGAGCGATGAGATAATCTTCAATTCATACGATGAGGCTATCAATATTATTTTCCTGAGCGACGACGGATCGGATATGCGCCTGCTGTTGAGGGAGAAGGGCGCTGTCGTCAGCACGGATATTCCTTCGAGCGACGATACGGCTCAATCCTACAATTTGTATCAAATCGTTTTTCGCGATACGAACGGCGATGGACGCTTGACGTCCGAGGATCGGTCGATTCTCTACATCTCAGATCTGGACGGACGTAACCTGAGGCCGCTGCTGCCCGACAGCGTCGACGCGAAGCGGGTCGTCAGGTCCTTCCGGGACGACGAGATCTTCATCATGTGCCAGATACGGCCGCGCGATCCAAAGGTGCCGGAATCGGATTGGCGGGAGATCATCTATCGGTACGACGTGCTGGCCCAGAAGCTCTCAACCATTCTGCCGGATGACAGGCTGATGAACGAAGCGCGCAGGATCCTGCAGACTGAATAGGCTGTTCGTGGAACGCAGGAAAAAGGAGGCGATCATGAAGAAGTACGGGGCGGAGTTCGTCGGGACCTTCTGGCTCGTGCTCGGCGGCTGCGGAAGCGCGGTGCTCGCGGCCGCCTATCCGGGGCTCGGCATCGGTTTTCTCGGGGTCGCGCTCGCATTCGGCCTCACGGTGCTCACGATGGCTTATGCCATCGGGCCGATTTCCGGCTGCCATCTCAATCCGGCGATCTCGGTCGGCGCCGTCGCGGCGGGCAGGCTTCCCGCAAAGGATCTCGTTCCCTACATCGTCTCGCAGGTGCTCGGCGCGGTGATCGCGGGAGGCGTTCTCTACGTGATCGCGAGCGGGACGCCGGGCTTCGATCTCTCGAACGGCTTCGCCGCGAACGGCTACGGCGAGCATTCCCCCGGCGGCTATTCGCTCGTCGCGGCCCTCGTCTGCGAGATCGTCATGACGATGATGTTCCTGTTCGTGATCCTGGGCGCGACCGACAAGCGCGCGCACATAGGTTTCGCGCCGATCGCGATCGGTCTCTGCCTGACGCTCATTCACCTGATCAGCATTCCGGTGACGAACACCTCGGTGAATCCTGCGCGGAGCACGGGCGTGGCGCTCTTCGCCGGCGGCTGGGCGCTCGCGCAGCTGTGGCTGTTCTGGGTGGCGCCGATCGTCGGCGCGCTCCTCGGCGCGGCGGTGTGGCGGCTCATCGGTTCCGAGAAAGAATAGGAGGAGAGAATGACGAGGCTCGTCTGCGTTCTCGCGATGTTCACGGCGGCGGCATTCATCGCGGGGCCCGTGCACGCCCAGGACGATTGCGAGGTTCCCGTCGCGCAGGCCGACACGACCCGAATGGGGGAAGTGATCCCCCCGGTCGAGCTCAAGACGGACACCGCGTTCGCGTACTGCGCCGTCGAGATGACGGGGAGCTACGATCAGCACGAGGCGGCGTTCGCGAAGCTCTTCGAGACGGCCATGAATCAGGGGATCTACGGCGGCATGCCGTTCGGCGTCTACTGGAACAGCCCCGCCAACACTCCCGTCGAGCAGCTCAAGTGGGACGTGGGCTTCGCGCTGCCGGCGGGCGCCGCGCCCAAGCTGCCGCTCGCCGTCAAGAAGTGGGAATACACGACAATGGCCTCGCTCAGGTATCGCGGCGCCTTCGGGGGTGTGGAGATGGACAAGGAATACGGCCGCCTCTACGAGTGGATCGCGGGCAACGGCTACGTGGCGGAGGGTCCCATGATGGAGGTATTTCTCAACACGCCGTCCCCCGATGAGAGCGGGGCGCTGGTCGGCGCCGTCGAGATCGTCGTGCCCGTGCGGAAGGCGCCGCCGCCGAAGGCGAAATAGCGGGATCGCAATCGGGCCGATCCCCGCGCGAAGGCTCCGATGCACGTCTACATCGTTTATGCTCACCCGGCGAGGGCGTCGTTCAGCCGCGACGTCCTCGCCGCGTTCACGCGCGGCCTCCGCGACGCGGGGCATTCGTACGAGGTGGGCGATCTCTACGAGATGGGCTTCGAGCCCGAGATGGATGCCGCGCAGTACGAGCGCGAGGTCGGGCTCGACGCGGACGCCCCGGTGCCCGACGACGTGCGGCGCGAGCAGGAGAAGATCGGCCGCGCGGAGGCGCTCGTGTTCATCTTTCCTCTCTGGTGGAGCGACGTTCCCGCGAAGCTCAAGGGCTGGTTCGACCGCGTCCTCACTTACGGCTACGCCTATTTCTATAGCGAAGCCGAAGAGCGCTTCACGAAAATCTCGATCGCGAAGGCGCTCGTGATCTGTCCCGCCGGCCACACCGTGGAGCATCTCGAGGAAACCGGCATCGCCGAGGCGATGCGCCGCATCATGCTGAACGACCGCCTGCTCGGCGTCGGCGTGCGCGAGGCGCGCCTCGAGATTCTCGGCGGTATGATGCCGAAGGACGATACCTTCCGGCAGGCAAATCTCGCAAAGGCCTACGAGCTCGGCAGATATCTCTAATCAGTAAATATTTATCGATTATCAATAAATATGTATTGACAAACAATACATTCGTGGATATAATCCTCCTGTGAATGCGATAAGCGGCTCATTCAGGGAGGATGGCCTCATGAAAATCAGGCGGAATTTCGCGGCGGTGACGGCGCTCGCTCTGATCGCGCTCCTGTGCGTGTCGCCCCCCGCGGAGACCTGCTCCACGTTTCTGATGCGGAGCGGGAGGGAGATTCTCTTCGGGCGCAACTTCGATTTCTTTCTCGACGGCGGCTGCATCATGACGAACCAGCGGGGGATCGCCAAGACGGCGCTCCTCCCGAACGCGCGCAGGCCGGCGCAGTGGACGTCGAAGCACGGGAGCGTCACCTTCAATCAGGTGAGCAAGGAGTATCCGTACGGCGGGATGAACGAGGCGGGGCTCGTCGTCGAGGTCATGTGGCTCGATTCGAGCAAGTATCCGACACCCGATGCGCGTACCCCGATCCCGGAGCTCCAGTGGATCCAGTATCAGCTCGACGCCTGCGCGAGCGTCGCCGAGGTGATCTCGACGGACGACAGTATCCGCATCGCGTCGACCGGCTCCCCGATTCACTTCCTCGTCGCCGACCGCTCGGGGGACGCGGCGACGATCGAGTTCGTCGACGGGCGGACGGTCGTGCACCGGGGCGCCGATCTCCCGGTGAAGGCGCTCACGAACGACACGTATGACGAGTCGATGACCTTCCTGAAGCTCCACCGCGGCTTCGGCGGCGGGAAGGAGATCGCGAAGACGGGGGAGTCGCTCGACCGCTTCGCCGTGGTCGCCTCGATGCTCGCCGACCGCGGCGCCGTCCGCCGCGGCAGGGAAACGGCGCGGGCGTTCGAGATCCTCGACGCGGTGAAGCAGGGGAAGTGGACCGTGTGGACCATCGTGTACGACGTGAAGCGTGGAACGATATCGCTCAAGACGGTCGGGAACGGCGACATCAGGACCATCGACATGAAGAAATTCGATTTCGACTGCGCCGCGCCCGCGCGCATGCTCGATATCGAGACACACGCGAAGGGCGCGATCGAAAAGCGCTTCGAGAATTACACGACCGAGCTCAACCGCGCCATGGTGAAGCGGACGTTCGAGGGCTTCCATAGGAATGATTTCCTGAAATCGGTCACGGAACCGATGCAGGAGTATCTCGCGCGCTATCCCGAGACGCTCCGCTGCTCGGACAGGAGGTCGTCATGAGAATCGCACGTCCGTCGTCGTTCACGGGACTGGCCAAGGCGATCATCTATCTCGCCTTCGGCGCCTCGCTTCTCGTCACCCTGTATTCGGTCGGATCGTTCATCTACATGATGGCGAACGCCGACGATCTGAGCAGGATCGCGGCGACCAACAGGTACGAGATGTCCGCGCTCACGGAGGAGCTCTCCTCGGACATCCGGCAGTCGGAGAGCGGCGACGTCAGGTTCAGGCTCTACAAGATCTACGGCGAGTATTCGTATCTCAACATGCCGCGCGGGCTCGTGCTCGCCATTTTCTTCAGGGAGCTCGTTCTCTGCGGGCTCTTCTTCATCGGCGTCGTGCAGCTCGCCAATATGTTCGAGGACGTGAGCCGGGGGAAGCCCTTCGTTCGCGAAAACGCCGCGCGCCTCCGCGTCGTCGGCTATGCGATGGCGGGAGGGGCGCTCTTCAAGTTCCTCGTGCAGATGGCCACGGTTCTTCTTTTCAGGGGCGACATCGAGATGAGCGGAGCCGCGATCCCGTGGCTCTGGCTTCTCAAGGAGACGTTCAACTGGGGGCTCCTCGCGGGCGGAATCGTGGTGCTCGTGATCTCCGAGGTGTTCCGCGTCGGCACGCGGCTGCAGGAAGAACAGGAACTGACGGTGTGAGGTCGATATGCCTATCATAGTGAATCTCGACGTGCAGCTCGCCAAGCGGAAGATGAAGCTCACCGACCTCGCCGAGCGTGTGGGGATCACGATCGCGAACCTCTCGATCCTCAAGCAGGGGAAGGCGCGGGCGATACGCTTCTCGACCCTCGAGGCGATCTGCCGGGAGCTCGACTGCCAGCCGGGGGACATTCTCGAGTACCGCGCCGGCGTCTTCAATCCGCCGTGGCCGCCGGACGGGGACCAGTTCATGGCGTGACCCGCGGGGCGTTCCGGAAGGGTCCTCCGCGGGCGACACTTTTTATGGTGCGAAAACGGGCCGGTATGCTACCGTCCCCCGCATGAAGCACGACGATCGCGATCGGGGAGAGCCGGCGGACGATCAGGTCTGCGTCTTCCGTACGGGGGACGAAGAGATCGCGGCCGCCGTCAAGGCGGTCCTCGACGGCGAGGGGATCCGCTACGTCGCGCGCAACGTCGAGCTGCAGGAGCTCTTCGGCGCGGGGCGCGGCCGCGGGAGCATCAACTTCGCGGTCGGCTCCGTCGATTTTCTCGTGTCCCGGGAGGACGCCGAGCGCGCGCGCGGCGTCCTGAACGCCCTGCGAGAAGGCTTCCTGCGCGGCGACGGCAACGGGAACGATTGCGGCGAATAATCGTATAATCCAGCGAACAGCATTCAATCTGCGGCCTTGAGCCTTCGACGGGAGGATACCATGTCGAAACGCATTCTGCTCGCGGGCGTGCTCGGCGCGATCGCGCTCATGCTCTGGACCTTCGTGACGAGCGCCTTTTTCCTGTTCAACGTCAAGATGCGGATGCAGCAGCTTCCGAACGAGCGCGCGGTCTATCAGATGCTGAAGGAGAACGTCACGGCTCCGGGCGTGTACGTGGTCAACCCCGAGGTCGTGCCGGAGCAGGGATACCCGTCCGGGGAGCCCGTGTTCGGCCTCACGTATGCGGGGTTCGGGCACGAGGCGGCGGGGCGGCTCGTCGCCGTGCAGCCGCTCATCGCGCTCGTTTCGTGCCTGCTCGCGGCGTGGCTCCTCTCGAAGGCTTCGAGCCGCGTGCTCTCGAGCTACGCGCGGAAGGTCTGCTTCGTTTCCAGCATCGGCCTTCTCGTCGCCGTGTTCGGGGATCTCATGAAGTTCGGGATCGGCGGCTACCCGGCGGCCACGGCGGCGATCGTCGCGGCGTACGACCTCGTCTCATGGATCATCGCCGGTCTCGTGATCGCGGGCGTCATGCGCGCGCCCGCGGAGCCGGCCGCATAGGAACGCGTTCCGCGAGACAGATGGTTCCTCCCGGTTCTACTCGGTCCGCGGCGATTCGTCGCGGGCGCCGCCCTCGTAGAGCCCGACGATCTTGACGGCGTTCCCGTTCTCGTCGAGCTCGAAGGTCATCCGGAACGACGGCAAGCCCTTGATGAAAAACGTATCGCGCGACAGCGCGACGAGCGGCCGGTATTCGGCATATCTCCCGCCGTCGCGGAGATAATGGAGGGTCCCGCCCTCAATCTTGATGTGGCGGGCCCCGTAGTCGCCGGCCATCTTCCTCAAATCCTCTTCGGCCGATTTATACGCGCTGCCTACCGCCCGCACGTAATCCATGCTCCACGCGACGGCGTCCGCCGCGGCCGTGTCCTCGGGGGCCGTCCGCGCCTCCTCGAGAAGGGTCCGCGCGCGCTCGATGTCCTCTGCCGCGATGCAGGCCCGGGCGAGGGCGAGATACGCCGTCCCGGACCGGGGATGCTGCGAGAGGTTGTACTCGAACACCTTGACCATTTCCGCCAAGAGTCCTTCCTGCTGGAGCACGTTGCCGAGGTAATCGACGTCCCCCGTCGAGAGCTCGCCGGGATATTTCGCCTTGAGCTCGTCGAGCCGCTCCATGGCCTGCGGGCCGCCGTCCTTGAGCGCCCATGCGAGCTGATAGAACAGCGAATCGAAGGCGCGATAGTTCAGGACCCGGCAGCCCGTTGCGCCGCCGCCGATGCTGCCGGCGACGACCTGCGAGCAGACGCTCAGCCCGTTATGGCTGTTCGTCATATAGACGACGCCGGTCTTCTTCGCGGGATAGGCGATGATGTAGTTGCGGAAGACGTCGTAGTCCCCCCATTGCCAGATCGCCCGGCCGTTCCCGTCGTCCTGCGTGCCGAAGCCGAGGCTCCAGCCGAGCCCTTTTTCCTTATCCATGTCGATCCGCGGGGTCAGCATTTCCTTGAGCGTCCCCGGCCGGAGGCCCGTGCCGTTCAGCACGGCGCAGACGAACTTCGCGTAGTCCTCGGCCGTCGTGTAGAGCGAGGCGGAGGCGAACGCCTCGTTCCGCTTGCGAAAATCCGCGGGCTTCCCGAAGAAGCCGTGCCCGTTCGCCATGTTCTTCTCGTAATCGTCGCGCCAGACGAGGCGGCTTCGCGTCATGCCGAGGGGATCGAGAACCTCCTTCTGCATCAGGTTCTCGAGCCTGTCCCCCTTGAGCTTTTCGACGACCTTCTGGAGCATCTCATACCCCTCGGCCGAGTATTTCCATTTCGTTCCCGGCTCGAAGAAGAGGGGGTACGGGACGCCCCCTTCGCCGTGGGGCATGCCGCTCGAGTGGCTCAGCACCTGCCGGGCCGTGATTTTCTCGAGCCACTCGCGATGGAAATCCTTCTGGTCGAGCGGGTGGCCGAGCTTCTTCTCGATTTCCTCCGTGGAGAAGAATCCGAGCAGCGGCTTGTCGAGATCGACGACGCCCTGATCCACGAGCATCATGACGTAGTAGGCGAAGAACGGCTTCGTGAGGGAGGCTGCCTCGAAGATCGTCTCGTCCGTGACGGGCTCCCCGGTCGCCGTGCTTTTCACGCCGAAGCCCCCGTGCCAGACGATCTTCCCGTCCCGAATGACCGCGATCTGCAGGCCGGGAATATGAGCTTCCTTCATGAGCCGGGGGATCTCGTTCTCGAGGTCCTTGATTTCGTCCGCCCGGGCCGGCGCGAACGGCGAAAGGGCGAGAATCGAAATAGCGGCGAGAAGCACGCGGATCGATCCATTCATTGCGAATCTCCTCCTCGGAAAGGGCATAATTGCGCTTAGATATTAAACGCAGAATCCGGTAGAATGTTGCCGGCAGGAGGCTGGAATTCCATGGGATGGAAAGCGAAGGAAGAATGGGCGCGGCGGGTGGATGCGCTCAAGGCCGACTCGTACGCGCTCTACCTCGCGGCGAAGGACCCCCGCGTGCCGTGGTACGCGAAGCTGCTGGCGGGCGCCGTCGTCATCTACGCGTTGAGCCCCATCGATCTGATACCCGATTTCATCCCGGTGATCGGGCTCCTCGACGACATGATCATCATACCGCTCGGGCTCGGGCTCGCGCTCAAGATGATTCCGCGCGAGGTGGTGGAGGATCACCGGCGGGAGGCGCGCGAGCGGCTCGCCGAGGGGGTGCCGGGGCGATGGATCGGGGCGGTGATCGTGATTTGCATCTGGATTCTCCTACTCTGGCTCATTGCGAGACCGCTGATGAAACGGCTCTCGGAGTAGCGATATATTCTATTGAAATCCATACATAAGTGCTGTGTTTATTGAATATCACTGCAAGCGCTCGCAGCCTATCCGGGTGCGTCGGCAAAATGTCTTGAATTAACCTATTTGCTGGCAGTAGACTAACTCGACTCCCTTGGAAAGCATCCGTGCTATGCTGCGATATTCCGCAGTCCTATTTACGAAATACGGACCTGTCTATCAAGAAACGTGCAGAATAGATGATGGAGGGATTTGCCGTATGATCAGATACCATCACCGGCAGCTGGGCGCATTGACGCTGATTATTGGAGCCGTAAGCGTATTTCTGCTAGCGGCGCTCCTCTACTTCGTCGAGCCGCACCCGGTCGGAATCGCCGTCCTGATACTCCTCGTCGTATGCTTTTCGCTCTTCTCGACGCTTACCGTCGAGGTGACGGAAACCGTTATTCTCGTGAAGTTCGGTCCGGGTCTCATCCGGAAGAAGTTTCCGCTCAACGCCGTTCGGAGCGCGCAGGCGGTGCGCAACGAGTGGTATTACGGGTGGGGGATCCGGACGCTGCCAAAAGGGCTCTTGTACAACGTGTCGGGTCTGGATGCGGTCGAGATCGAAATGGCCGACGGCGGCGTTCACCGCATCGGAACGGATGAGCCAACCGAGCTGCTCAGGGTAATACAAGATGCATGCGGCCTGGAGGTGAAGGCATGAAATGCGCCCTGGTCATCATCTCGGTGGCGCTGCTCGCTTGCGCGAATGCATTCGCCGGAACTCATGGTGGGGGAATAAAAGGGGGATTGCTGGTATCGAGCCCCACCGGCGACGATGTGGCCACGTACAACGTCGAATCGCTGAATACCTTCGCGTTCGGCGCTTTCTATCGGTACACGTTCTCGCAGCTCCTCTCGCTGCAGGTCGAAGCGCTCTACTCGCACAAGGGCGCAACGGGGACCATCTATGCCATCGACGGCCAGGTGAATCTCTGGTATCTCGATTTCGCGCCGCTTCTGCAATGCAGGGTGCTGGACAAATCGGGATTCCTGAGCGACCTGTATGCCGGTCCCACCGTCAGCATGCGCTTGGATGCGAGCTTCGAGAGCGGCGCGATGGGCGACGATTACTGGGATATCTCATCGGGCACGAAAGCATACGACTATGGATACGCGATAGGCGCGAAGCTGGGGCTGGCGCGGGGAGGCAACGAAGCGTGCATCGATGTGCGCTACTCCGCGGGATTGGTCGCGCCGAATGACACCGGCCGCGAGATCGATTTGAAGCACAGGACATACACGGTCATGCTCGAGCTCTATTTCTAGGCGAAGGAATCACGTGGGCTCAGAAGAACGGCTCTTGTCGGCATTCGAGTGTTTCAGGAAAGCCTTGTTCGATTCCGACGTCGCGGCTCTTCGAGCGTTGATCGCCGACGATTATCAGGGATTCGATCCGCAGGGCCGGCGGCAGAGCAAGGAGATGATACTCGAGGCGTATCGTCCGGGCGGCGTCGCTTTGGATCGGTATGACGTCGAGGATATTCAGACACGAATCGTCGGCGACGTCGGCATCGTCACCGGCACGGGCCGCGTCGAAGGGCGATACGCCGAAGACCGTTTCGCGCACCACGTGAGGTTCGTCGATCTGTACGTTCATAGAGACGGCGGCTGGCAGCTGTACGTGGGGCAGGTCACGCCTCTCGGAGCGTGAAGGAAGGAAAGCCCATTAATCAAAAAGCCATGGAGCCGTTCGGGCGTGCGCTCCTCACCTATCTCGAGGGGGACGCGAGCGCGGAGCTCGTGCTTCGCAGGGACGATGGGTTGGAGAGCGTGATCCCCGTGTCGCTGTTCTTCCGAGACGAGCCGGGTTTCAACGATCTGGAGAATAAAGCGATCGAGCTCTGCGCGGGACGCGTGCTCGATATCGGGGCCGGCGCCGGTTCGCTGAGCATCGCGCTCCAGCGAAGGGGGCTCGCCGTCACCGCCATGGATATCAGTCAGGAGGCCGTTGTCGTTGCGAGGCGGCGCGGCGTGACGGACGCCCTCTGCGCGGACATCGTCGCGTTCGAGGGCGGGCCCTTCGACACGTTGCTGATGATGGGGCACGGCGTCGGGATGGTCGAGACGATCGAGGGCCTGGACCGCTTTCTTACGCGCGCCCATTTGCTTCTCGGCCCCAACGGGCGGCTGCTCCTCGATTCACTCGATGTGCGCGTCACGGACGACGCGCGGCACCTCGCGTACCACGAGGCGAACCGGAAAGCCGGCCGCTACATCGGTGAAATTCGAATGCGGATCGAGTTTGGGGGCATGCCAGGGCCTTCCTACAGCTGGCTGCAGGTGGACGCCGAGACCCTGCGGGCGCATGCCGAGCCGGTGGGCTGGCGATGCGAGATCGTCCATCGAGCCGAGAGCGGCGACTATTTGGCGAAACTCCTGCGACGGTAAACAATATGGAGGATGAGGACTCATGAGAATAATGCGCGTGGCGTTTGCCTGTCTCGTGATCGGCGGGCTCTCGATCGGGCTCGCGGCGTGCTCGGGGCGGCAGCCGGCGCGAGGGAATTCGCCGGCCCCGCAGGATCCATTGAACGGCGCATGGCGGCTCGTCACGATGCGCCTGATCGCCGCGGACGGGAAGAGTTTCGAGCTTCCCGTGCGCGAGAGCCTGATCATTTTCGCGAACTGCTATTACAGCCTCGACTATGCGTTCGGCGACTCCGTCGCGGCGTACGCGGAGCGGTGGCACCCGAGCGAGAGCGAGAAGATCGCGCGGTTCAGCTCCATGATCGTGAACTCCGGATCGTACCGGCTCGAGGGCGAGCGCATGATCGCGAAGCCGATTTTCGCGCTCGCGCCGGAGTTCGTGGGGGGCGAGGGAGTATTCTCGTTCGCGTTCGCGGCCGACACGCTGGAGCTCACGTGGGAGCGCAGCGTCGCGTTCGACGGGCTCGAGTATCCGTCGCGCGGCACGGTCACGCTGCTCCGTCTTGTGCGGGCGCAATAAGCGGCGCCCGCGACGCGCCTCCGGCGCAGAAAGGCATCGAATGAATCTGTCTTACGAAGCGCGCCTCCCCGCGGCGGAGGAATTCTTCGCGCTCTTCGCGACGACCGGGTGGAACGACGAGTATCATCTCACGGCGGAGGAGCTGCACGCGGCGATCTCGCTGAGCTGGCATGCGCTCTCGGTCTACAAGGGGACGCGTCTCATCGGCTTCGGGCGCGTGGTCTCGGACGGCGTGCTGCACGCGATGATCTACGACCTGATCGTCCTTCCCGAATACCGGGGGAAGGGGATCGGCGCGGAGATTCTCAGGCGGCTCGTGGAGACGTGCCGCGACGCCGGCATTCGCGACGTGCAGCTCTTCGCCGCCCGGGGGAGACGGGCAGTTCTACGAGCGGCGGGGCTTCCGTGCCCGCGCCGACGAGGCGCCGGGGATGGATTACAAGGGAGAGGGCCCGGCGCGTTGAATCAGTTCTCGACGAGAGAGGAGGATCGATGCAGGCGATCGGCAACACTCCGCTCATTCAGCTGAAGCGACTCCACGAGAAGGGCGCCGCGGACGTTTTCGTCAAGTGGGAGGGCGCAAATCCCACCGGCAGCATGAAGGACCGCATGGCGCTCTCCATGATCGAGGGGGCCGAGAAGCGGGGGCTCCTCAAGCCGGGGAGCCGCGTCGTCGACTACACCGGCGGGAGCACGGGGAGCTCGCTCGCCATGGTGTGCGCGGCCAAGGGCTACCGCGGATACTTCGTCTCGTCGGACGCCTTCGCCGAGGAGAAGATCCAGACGATGCGCGCATTCGGCGCGACCGTGGAGGTGGCGCCGAGCGTGAACCGGATGGTCACGAAGGAGCTCATTCAATCTCTCATCGACCGCGTGGCGGAGCTCGCCACCGAGCCGGACACCTTCTGGACCGACCAGTTCAACAACCGCGACAACAGCGCCGGGTACCTGCCCATGGCCGTGGAGATAATGACGGCCCTCGGCGGCCGCTTCGACGAGTTCATACAGGGGGTCGGCACCGGCGGCTCATTCTCGGGGAACGCCGAGGTGTTCAAGCGAGAGGTGCCGGGGGTGCGGTGCATCGCCATCGAGCCGCTGAAATCGCGGGCGCTCTCCGGGCACGGCCCCTACGGCGGGCACCGGCTCGAGGGGATGGGGGCGGGATTCGTGCCGTCCATCTGCAGGCTCGATCTCGCGGACGATATCGTCGCGGTGAGCGACGAGGACGCCTATGCGACGGCTCGCCGACTCGCGCGCGAGGAGGGCATCTTCGGCGGGATTTCGTCGGGATCGAACGTATGGGCCGCCCTCCAGCGGGCCCGCAAGCTCGGGGCCGGAAAGCGCATCGTCACGATCATCTGCGATTCGGGGCTGAAGTATCTGCAGGACGATTTGTATCGATAAAGGCGGCGGGGAAGCCCCGCCGCCTTCAATGCTACCGATTTTTCCCGCAACCTAAATGCCGGACGGGATCAGCCCGAAATCCACGTCTTGGGTATTGACGCCCGCAGTGACCGCTATCCCGGTCCTGGTGGAATCAACGTATCCCACGGCGCTCGCCCGGACATCGTATATGCCGGCGAGCAGGGCCTGCAGCACGTAATCGCCCGTGACCGGATCGACCAGGGTCGCAGCCACCGTGTCGGCGGTAGAGGGATTCATGGCGTAGATCACCGCGCCGATGCCGATGGGGAGCACGGTCCCGGAGATGGTGCCGGACAGCGTCGTCTGCACCAGGCGTATTGTGGGCCTGAGGATATAATCGCCGCTCCCCGGCGGGGCCTCATGAAGGGACTTTGCCACGTCGAAGTCCAGGGTGAACTCGGTTATGACGTTGGGATCGATCTTGAAGCCGCCAACGAGCTTGATTCCCGTCTGATCACCGCTGGGAATAGTGAGGTTCTGAGGCTCGCCGTCAACGATCAGCGTTGCGCTCTCGAGCATGATCCGGATCTGGGTATAGGTGCCGGCCTCGAGCTCCTTCTCGCAGAGAATGCCGAAATGGCCGTTCACCAGATCCATCAAGTCGAACGTCCGCCGCTCCACGGGCAGGGTATCGTACATGATGGTGATCCATCCATCGACCGGGTCTTCTTCCCCCGATGCCCGGTGGATGAGGATCTTATCGAATACGATTTCCAGACTTTCCACGCCCTCCATGTCGGCCGGCGCGTCCACCAGTACCAGCCGCAACGTGCCGGGTTCCGTGTCCGTGCTGGTGGAATCCGAGCAGGATATTAATCCTCCCATCACAAGAAGCAACATGGCCCCCGTGGTGATTATGGATCGCATCATACGTGAATTCATAGTCTCGACTCCTTTCAAATCGTTGTCCGGTGCTCTGCTCAAGTATTAATAAGTATACTCGGAAAGCGGTCGCGGGTAAATCGCCCCGAGGGATGGAAAAGGAGCTAGTCCTGAAGGAGGAGACGCTCGTGCGGGGGTTATAATAGTCCATGGCCCGCCGCCTCATATGGTAACGTTTGCGGGAGGAAGGAACGCCGTGAAGATCCGGCAGGTATCGATAAATAACCACAAAAGGGCTTTCGAGGTGAAGACCTCATAGGCGCTGCGCTGCAATGAGAATGGGAGGTTCGTTCATGGTTGGTCACGTGAAGCTTGCCCTCGTCTCGCTCGTCGCCATTCTCGTTCCGGCTCTGTGCGGGCCGGCGACGGGCCAAGAGAAGACGCTCAAGGAAAAGGCGATCGCGGAGTTCGAGAGCGCGAACTACCCCGCGGCGATCGAGTATCTCGAGCAGGCCCGCGCCGCGTCGCCGGACGACGCCGAGATCTACTACTATCTCGGCTATTTCACGCACTACCTCTGCTATGACTCCGTGCCGCTGACCGGCTTCGGGCGGGAGAGGTCCGATGAGGTGCTCCGCTACCTCGAGAAAGCGGTCGAGCTCGATCCTCACCTCGGAAACGCGTACTACTTTCTGGGCGCCGAGTACGGCGCGCGCTCGCGCGACGAGATGCAGCGGGGCTCCGCCAAGGGTGCCGTCGAGGAGTTCCGATCGGGGCGGCAGGCCGGCGGCTATCCGGACTGGATGATCGAATTCGGCCGAAACCTGCTGCGCTCCTGCGCGCCGAACGCGATTCTCTTCACCGGGGGCGACGCCGATACCAATCCGGTCGAGTATCTTCAAGCGGTCGAGGGGTATCGAATGGACGTCACGGTGATCCCGCTCGCGCTCCTCGACAGACCGTGGTTCGTCGCGTTGCTGAAGAAAGGCATGACGGGCGTCGTCGCTCCCGCGCCGATCAGCTGGAGCGACGAGCAGATCTCATCGATGCATCCATACAAATGGAAGAAGAACGTCGTTCGCGTTCCGGTGCCCGAGGACATCGGGCGGGCGCAGGCAAAGGGGCAAGCGAGCGTGGAGTGGGAGCTGCCGCCGGATCTCGGCCGGGGAGAGGAGCTCGGGCTCCTGAGCGCGGGGCGGGCCGTATTCGCGGACATCCTGATCACGAACCAATGGAAGCGTCCGATCTGCTTTTCGAGCGGATGCTATCCGGGCGCGTGGGCGGGCCTCGACGCGAATATCCAGCTGTGCGGGATCGCCAATCGCCTGCTGCCGTTTGCACCGGTGACGAATGTGGACGCGGAAGCGACGAGCGCGCTTCTTCTCGACGAGGGTAACTTCCGGCTCTTGCCCACACTGCGCGACTCCGATATGCCCAGAGTGTCCTATATGCTGCAGAACTACCGGGCGTCATTTCTGAGCCTGGCCTACCAGTATGTCCAACAGGGAGAACTCGAGAAGGCAAAGGCGGTTCTTGAGGCTATGAGCAAATCGGTTCCCGAGGATATTCTGCCGATGTCCGAGCAGTATGGGGTTCTGACCGAGGGGCTCAGGAAGATGCTGAATGAAGGCGAATAGAATCGGGCGCTGGGAGGAAATGCGGAAGGGCCGGATCATTCTCTTCGGCCCGCCTTTTTGCCCTTGACTTCCCCCATCTCTTTTGTTATCAATATTGTTCGTTTGCGAAACATTCAGGAGGTATACCTGTGTACGCGGTCGTTCGCCTTGCGGGCAAACAATTTATGGTGCAGCCGAACGAGCTTGTGGACGTCCCGCTCCTCGAGCTCGATCCGGGAACAGTCATCAACTGCGACGAGGTGCTCGCATATTCGGACGGCACAGACGTTCGGGTCGGGAAGCCTCTTGTCGAGGGCATCAAGGTCGTCGGCGAGGTAGTCGCCCATGCCCGCGCGCCCAAGGTCATGCTCTATAAGATGAAGCGCCGCAAAAACTACCGCAAGAAACAGGGACACAAGCAGCATTTCACCCGCGTGAGAATCAAAGAGATCACCGCATAGGATACGAGGAGCAGCGTCATGGCACATAAAAAGGGAGTCGGGAGTTCGAAAAACGGGCGCGACAGCCAGTCCCATCGACTCGGCGTGAAGCGCTACTCCGGCCAGACGATCAACGCCGGCACGATCATCGTCCGCCAGCACGGCTCGAAGATCCACCCCGGCACGAACGTCGGCAAGGGTCGCGACGACACCTTGTTCGCCCTCATCACGGGCGTCGTCAAGTTCGAACGTCTCGGCAAAGAGAAGAAGAAAGTCAGCGTATACGCCAAAGCGGAATAGCCTTCCGCGATATCTGACGGCCGTATTGAATGGAGAACCCGGAACGTGAACGTTCCACCCGGTTCTCCATTTTTTTTATGGCGTCCCGCGCCCGGCGGCGATACTCTCATGAGGCAGTGAGAGAGGCCGCATCATCCCCGGAGGTACGCAATGAAGATCAAATATCTCGGCCATGCCGCGTTCGAGCTCGTCCTCGAGGGCGGCGCGCGCATCGTGTTCGATCCCTACACGGCGGGGGCGTTCGGCACGCTCGCGTGCGATGAGATCACGGGGAGCTACGACATCGCGATCGTGAGCCACAGCCACGAGGATCACGTGTGCCGGGATGTGCTCTCGCGCTCGAAGACGATCGTCAACAAGCAGGGCAAGGTGAAAACGACCGGCGTCACGATCGAGTCGCTCATCACGTATCACGACGAGTCGAAGGGCAGGGAGCGGGGGAAGAACTTCATCTCCATCGTCGAGGCGGAGGGGCTCCGCGTCGCGCATCTCGGCGATCTCGGCCATTCGATCGCGCGGAAGGATTTTCCGATGCTCATGTGGCTCGACGTGCTCCTGATCCCCGTCGGCGGGCATTTCACGATCGGCGCGGCGACCGCTGCCGCGCTCGTGAAGGAGTTCGAGCCGAAGATCGTCATCCCGATGCATTACAAGACGGCGAAGGTGGATTTTCCCATCACGCCCGTTGAGAATTTCACGAAACTGATGGATACTGTCGAGGTCTCGGATGCGAGCTGGATCGAGGTCTGGAAGGAGAAGCTCCCGGCGAAGACGAAGGTCGTGGTGCTGCTGCCGGCGAACTGATTCGGCCGGCGGCGCGCGGAAGGAGGAGCGGCATGTTCTGCCCGAAATGCAAAGCCGAATACAATGAAGGCGTACTGATGTGCGCCGACTGCGATGTGCCGCTCGTCCCGGCGCTGCCCGAGAAGCGGCAGACGAAGGACATCGATTTCGTCAGCGTCGTGCGCACGTTCAATCCGCAGGACATCGCGATCATCGAGAGCCTCCTCGAGGAGTCAGGCATCAAGTATTACATTCAGGGGGCGACGAGCATGACCACGTACCCCCTTGTGGATCCCGCGAACGTCATGGTGGTGAAGGCGCAGGCCGACGAGGCGCGGGAGCTTCTCAAGGACCTCGACCTGAAGTTTTACTGGTACAAGGCCGATAAAGACGAGAGCAACGAGAAGGATGAGGATCCACTGGAGTGAGGTGAACGATGCCGAAAGCGAAGAAGAGGGTCGTGAAAAAGGCGGCCAAAGCGAAAACGAAGCCAAAGAAAGCAGCGCCCAGGAAGCGCACGGCGCCGAAGAAAGCGCCGATGGCCGTCAAGCCCGCGAGGCCCGCGAGGTCCGCAAAGCCGGCGAAGCCCGTTTCCACCGTCCGCGAGATCGACGCGAAGAAGATCACGGACGCGGTGGCGCGCCTCTCGAAGGAGGCGAATTTCGATCTCGAGAAGGACGTCCTCGAGGCGCTCAAGAGCGGGAAGGGGGCCGAGTCCTCTCCCGTCGGGAAGGAGATATTCTCCCAGCTCCTCGAGAACGCCGAGATCGCCCGCACCGAGCGGATGCCGATCTGCCAGGATACGGGGCTCGCCGTCGTGTTCGTCGACATCGGGCAGGACGCCCACGTCGCGGGCGGGAACCTCAACGACGCGATCAACGAGGGCGTGCGCCGCGGCTACACGGAAGGCTACCTGCGCAAGTCGGTCCTCGGCGATCCGCTCAAGCGCGTGAACACGAAGGACAACACCCCCGCCGTGATCCACACGCGGATCGTGCCGGGGAACAAGCTCGCGCTCTGGGTCGTCCCGAAGGGGGGCGGCAGCGAGAACATGAGCAAGATCGCCATGATGAAGCCGGCCGACGGCGTCGAGGGCGTGAAGAAGTTCGTCGTCGAGTGCGTGCGCGTCGCCTCGGCGAACCCGTGCCCGCCGATCATCGTCGGGGTCGGGATCGGCGGCTCCTTCGAGCAGTGCGCGATGAACGCCAAGCGCGCGCTCCTGCGCGAGATCGGCTCGCGGCATCCGGACGAGTATTACGCGGCGCTCGAGGACGAGCTCTTCCAGAAGGTGAACGATACGGGGATCGGGCCCATGGGGCTCGGCGGGCGCATCACGGCGCTCGCGGTGCACGTCGTGGCGGCTCCGTGCCACATCGCCTCGCTCCCCGTCGCCGTCAACATCAACTGTCACGCGGCGCGGCACAAGACGGTCGTGCTCTGATGCACGCTGGGAAGCGTGCTCTGATTCACAGAAAGGTGGACCGATGGCTGAATATTCCATACGCACGCCTCTGAAGCCGGAGGACGTCGACAAGCTCCGCGCCGGCGACACGGTGATGCTCAACGGATTCATCTACACGGCGCGCGACGCGGCCCACAAGCGGCTCGTCGAGCTCATCAAGGACGGCAAAGAGCTCCCGCTCCCGCTCGAGGGACAGATCATCTACTACGTCGGCCCGTCGCCGACCCCGCCGGGGAAGCCGATCGGCTCGGCCGGCCCGACGACGAGCTTCCGCATGGATCCGTACGCCCCCCTGCTCATCGAGCGCGGGCTCCGCGGGATGATCGGCAAGGGCGAGCGGGCGGCCGGCGTCGTGGAAGCGATGCAGAAGTACGGCGCCGTCTATTTCGCGGCGACGGGCGGGGCGGCCGCGCTTCTCTCGAAGCGCATCGTGAAGGCCGAGATCATCGCTTATCCGGAGCTCGGCGCCGAGGCGATCAGCAAGCTCACCGTGGAGAATTTCCCCGTGATCGTGGCGCAGGACAGCCACGGCGGGAACATCTACCAGGAAGGGCAGAAGCAGTACGCGCGTTAGCAGAAAGAGCGTGAAATGACGAATGACAAAGCCGCGAAACGCGGCGGAACCGCCGGGCGGCGCGACGAGCGCGCCGCGAATCCCTCGCCGAAGCTCCTCGCCCCTTACCGCGACAAGGCGCTCGTCGTGATTCCGGCCCGCTACGGCTCGACGCGCTTCGAGGGGAAGCCGCTCGCCAAAATCGCGGGCTCCCCGATGATCGTGCACGTCGTGAACCGCGCGGCGAAGATCCGGAACGCCGACGCCGTCATCGTCGCCACGGACGACCGGCGGATCAAGGACGCGGTCGAGGAGGTCGGGGGCGTGGCCGTCATGACGAAGCGGACGCACCCGACCGGGACCTCGCGCGTCTGCGAGGCGGCGGGCTACTTCCTCCACGGGATCGTCGTGAACGTGCAGGGGGACGAGCCGCTCCTTCCCGTCGCCGGCGTCGAGAAGCTCATCGAAACGATGCAGGCCGATCCGACGCTCGCGATGGGGACGCTCGCCTCGCCGGGGAGCGACTTCGACGATCTCTTCCGCGCCGACGTGGTCAAGGTTGTGTGCGACGAGGCGGGAAACGCGCTCTATTTCTCGCGTTCGCCGATTCCGTATCCGATGTTTGAGACGCCGGAGACGGGCTCGCCCCGGCGGGCGAACGGGCGGAAGCGCTGGAAGATCAGCTATCTCCGCCACATCGGCGTCTACGCCTTCAGGCGCGAGTTCCTCTTCGGCTACAACGACTTGCGCCGGGGACCCCTCGAGCGGCTCGAGCGCCTCGAGCAGCTGCGCGCCCTCGAGAACGGCTACCGAATCGGCGTCGTCATGTGCCGTTCCGATTCGATCGGTGTCGACCGGCCCGAGGACATCGCCCGCGTGAAAAAGCTGCTCCGTGCCAAGCCCGCGTCCCGCGCAAGAAAAATCGGACGCGGAAAAAAATTATCGGGCAGAAAAAAAGTTGAAAAAAGGAAACGCACTCGCTAATGTATCCGCGGTGTTCGATTCTCTCATATCGAAAGCGCTGCAACACACGAGGACGGAGTGGGCGGGAAGACCAAATACATTTTCGTAACGGGGGGGGTTGTTTCTTCTCTCGGTAAAGGCATCGCCGCTTCATCCATCGGTCTTCTCCTCAAGCAGCGCGGGCTCAAGGTCGTTCTCCAGAAATTCGATCCCTACCTCAACGTCGATCCGGGCACGATGAGCCCGTTCCAGCACGGCGAGGTGTACGTCACCGACGACGGCGCCGAGACCGACCTCGACCTCGGTCACTACGAGCGCTTCATCGACCGCGACCTGAGCCAGCGCTCGAACGTGACGACCGGCCAGATCTACGAGGCGGTCATCAATCGCGAGCGCGAGGGAGGCTACCTCGGACGCACCGTGCAGGTCGTCCCGCACATCACCGACGAGATCAAGGCGCGCATCCGCCACGCCGCGGAGAACGGCGACGACGTGGACGTCGTCATCACGGAGATCGGGGGCACGACGGGCGACATCGAGGGGCTCCCGTTCCTCGAGGCGGTCCGCCAGTTCCGCCTCAACCACGGCCGCGAGAACTGCCTCAACATCCACCTGACCCTCGTGCCGTACATCAAGGCGGCCCGCGAGCTCAAGACGAAGCCCACCCAGCACAGCGTGAAAGCGCTCCTCGAGATCGGGATTCAACCGGACATCCTCATCTGCCGCACCGAGCGGCCGCTGAGCCAGGATATCCGCGGCAAGATCGCGCTCTTCTGCAACGTCGACGTGCGCGAGGTGATCGAGGCGCGCGATGTGCCCTCGATCTATCAGGTGCCGCTCCAGTTCCGCAAGGAGGGGCTCGACGACATCATCTGCGAGAAGCTGCACCTCGACTGTCCGCCTCCCGAGATGGCCGAATGGGAGCGCATGGTCGAGAAGATCTACTCGATGACGGAGAGCGTCGAGATCGCCATGTGCGGGAAGTACGTGCACCTGCACGACGCCTACAAGAGCATCGTCGAGTCGTTCACGCACGCGGGCGTCGCCAACGACGTTCACGTGAACATCCGGTGGGTCGACACGGAGAAGATCGAGGAGGAAGGCCCCGAGGCGCACCTCGCCGGGGTCCACGGCATCCTCGTTCCCGGCGGCTTCGGCGACCGCGGCATCGAGGGCAAGGTGACGGCGGTCCGGTACGCCCGCGAGAAGGGCATCCCGTACCTCGGCATCTGCCTCGGCCTGCAGATAGCGGTGATCGAGTTCGCGCGCCACGTCGCGGGGCTCGAGCGGGCGAACAGCGCCGAGTTCGATCAGGACAGCCCGCACCCCGTGATCGATCTCATGCTCGAGCAGCGCGGCATCGCGATGATGGGGGGCACGATGCGCCTCGGCGCGTACCCGTGCCGCATCGTCGAAAGCACGCTCGCTCATCGCCTCTACGGTTCGCTCGAAATTCAGGAGCGCCACCGCCACCGCTTCGAGTTCAACAACGCCTATCGCAAGCCGCTCACCGACGCCGGCCTCGCGATCTCCGGCGTCTCCCCCGACGGGGAGCTCGTCGAGATGGTCGAGCTTCCGGACCATCCCTTCTTCATCGGCTGCCAGTTCCACCCCGAGCTCAAGTCCCGGCCGAACCGCGCGCACCCGCTCTTCAAGGGGCTCGTCGGCGCGGCGAAGGCGTATCGCCGGGAGCACGACATGGGGCGGGGCGAGCAGAGCGTGCTTCATCACGGCGACGACTGGAGGGAGGGGCGGTGAATGGAAGCCCTTCGAATCGCCGGCCGTTCCATCGAACCCGGTAAGACCCCCATCCTCATCGCCGGTCCTTGCGTTCTCGAGAATCAGGCCGACGCCGAGCGCGTCGCTCTGGAGTGCGCCGAGGCCGCGGCGCGCGAGGGGTTCTTCTACATCTTCAAATCGAGCTACCTCAAGGACAACCGTTCCTCGATCGATTCGTACACGGGCCCCGGCCTCGAGAAGGGGGTAGCGCAGCTCGCCGCGATCAAGGCGAAGGCGAAGGTGCCCGTCCTCACCGACGTGCACTGCCGCGAGGAGATCGCGCGGGCCGCCGAGGTCGCCGACGTGATCCAGATCCCCGCGTTTCTCGTGCGGCAGACGCGGCTCGTCGCCGCGGCGGCCAAGACGGGCACGGTGCTCAACCTCAAGAAGAGCCAGATGCTCTCCCCCGAGGAGATGGCGAACGCCGTCGAGAAGGCGCGCGTCTCGGGCGCGGGGGGCGTCATGGTCACCGAGCGCGGGACATTCTTCGGCTACAACAACCTCGTCGTGGACTTCACGGCTTTCCCGCGGATGCGCCCCTTCGGCGTGCCGCTCATCTTCGACGCGACCCACTCGCTGCAGCTCCCCGGCGGGCTCGGCACGCGCTCCGGCGGGCGTCCCGAGCACGTCGCCACGCTCGCGCGCGCGGCGGTCGCCGCGGGCTGCGACGGGCTCTTCGTCGAGACCCACTTCGCGCCCCTCTCCTGCAAGTGCGACGCCGAGGCGATGCTGCCGCTCGCGGAGCTCCCGAAGCTCCTCAAGGAGCTCGCCGCGCTCTTCGCACTCGTGCGGGGCTTCGCGAAATAATCGAATGAAAGATTGCAGCTCCTCTTGACGGTATGCACATTTGTGCATATAATTGCATTGTGCGGTTTGAGTGGGATAGGCGGAAGGAGAGGTCGAATTGGGAGAAGCATGGCGTCGAATTCGCCGACGCCGAGGAAGTGTTCTTTGACCTTTATGCGATTACGATGCCGGATGAATCCCGGGGAGAAGTCAGGTATGCTACAATCGGAAGGGATATGACCGGCAGTGTTCTGGTTGTTGTGTATGCATGGCGACAGAAGCGTATTCGCATTATTTCGGCGCGAATAGCTGACCGGCAGGAGCGCAGGCAATACGAGGGATGAACGATGAAGAAACACTATGATTTCAGCAAGGGAGTGCGTGGACCTATTCTCCCGATTCCGCCCGGCAAGACCCGTATCACCATCAGAATCGATACTGAGATTCTGGACTGGTTCCGAGGCAAGATCAACGAGGCAGGAGGGGGAAGTTATCAGACTATGATGAACGAGGCCCTGCGCGACCACATCCGCCGGCGCGACGAATCGATCGAGGAGAAGCTGCGGCACGTCGTGCGGGAGGAGCTCGCGCGATATGGGACGAGAAAGCGGCGAACAAAGTAGTTGATTTCGCCGCAAACCGGGGGCATTCTTTGACGAACCAATCCGTGAAAGCGCAGGAGATGGTGACGAACAAGCGGAAGAATGTGACGAACGAACAGAAGAATGTCGATGAAATCGGGCGCGAGGTCGTGGCCGCCGAGATCCGCGGGCTCGAGGATCTCCGGCGCTCGATCGGCGCCGAGTTTAAGAAGGCGGTAGCGCTCCTCCTCGAATGCCGCGGCAAGGCGGTCGTCTGCGGCGTCGGCAAGTCGGGGATCGTCGCGCGCAAGATCGCCGCGACCCTGAGCAGCACCGGCACCCCCGCCGTCTATCTCCATCCCGGCGACGCGGTCCACGGCGACATGGGGATGATCACGAAGGACGACGTCTTCCTCGCCGTGAGCAAGAGCGGGCAGAACGACGAGCTCTCGAAGCTGCTCCCGCACGTCAAGCGCATGGGCGTGCGGGTGATCGCGATCACGGCGCGGACGGAGAGCCCGCTGGCCCGGGACAGCGAGATCGTTCTCGTCACGACGGCGGAGAAGGAAGCCTGCCCGATGGACGTCGTGCCGACAACGAGCACGACGGCGGCCATGGTGCTCGGCGACGCGCTGGCCGTCGCGGCGTTCCAGAGCCGCAACTTCAGCAAGGAGGACTTCGCGCGGCTTCACCCGAGCGGCGTCCTCGGCAAGCGCCTGAGCCTCACCGTCGGCGAGCTCATGCACCGGGGGAAGGAAATTCCGCTGATCGGCGAGGATACGCTGCTTCGCGAGGCGCTCTTCGAGATCACGAACAAGCGGCTCGGCTGCGCCGGCGTCACCGACGCCGCGGGAAGGCTCACCGGCATCATCGTAGACGGCGACCTCAGGCGTATTCTCCTCAAGAATCCGCTCGCGCTCGAGTTGAAGGTCTCCGGTCTCATGACCGCCCCGCCGCGCTCGACGAGCGCGGCCGTTCTCGCCGTCGACGCCCTCGCCCAGATGGAGATGGATCCCCGGGGCGCCGTGACGCAGCTCTTCGTCGTCGACGAGGCCGGCCGCCCCGTCGGCCTCATACACATCCACGACATCATCCGCGAGGGGCTCAAGTAGGGTCCGGCGGCCGCTCCGTGACCATTATCTGAAAATTTGCCAATAAGTTACCCCATGCCATTCCCGGGATTCCCCCGAAGCGGGCAAAACAGCCCCGTTGTTCCCCATAATTCCTTGTGATTCCTCATGGTTACTCATGATTCCCCATTGTTCCGCCACTTTGGCATAATTGTTGCTTGACAGATGCGGATTCTTGGATTATAAACCTGAGGGTGAAGAAAAAAATTAGAAGATGGGCAGCCTATCTTTTCATACAATCTCTCATATGTTGCACGAGGATCGTTCCCCGGCGCAGCGGGCTCGCTCTCTTCGCGTTTCTCGGGGGCGTCGCGTACCGGCTCTATGCGAAGGACCGGGAGCGCGCGCTTCGGAATCTGGCCCTCGCCTTTCCCCAGAGCGATCCGATGGTCATCGGGGCGATGGCGAAAGGCTGCTTCGCCGCGCTCGCCCGGAACGTATGGGATGCGCTCTCGCTCGTCCATATGAAGCGGGAGAAGATTCTCCGGCTCTGCACCGTCGAGGGGGAGGAGCACTGGGTCGCCGCGTTCCGCGAGGGGAAGGGCATTGTCGGGCTGACGGGACATATCGGATGCTGGGAGCTCCTGGCCGCGTATTTCTCGCACAAGGGGTACCCGTTGAGCGTCATCTATAGAGACATGAAAGACCCGAGGCTCGAGTCCGTCCTCACGGGCATGCGTCGCCGCCACGGCATCGCGTCGATCCCGCGCGGGGGGAGCGCGATATCGGGCTACAAGGTTCTCAAGCGGGGCGAGGTTCTCGCGATGCTCATCGATCAGGATATCGACGTGGACGGGCTCTTCGTGCCGTTCTTCGGCGTGCCGGCGCATACGCCGCGCGGCGCCGCCGCCTTCGCGCTCAAGAGCGGGGCGGCGATCGTGCCGCTCGCGATCCACATGCAGCCCGACGGGAGCCAACGCATCACGGTGCTTCCCGCGCTCGAGAAGCCGCCCGCCGCGCTCCCCGAGGGGGAGCGGATCGACGAGCTGACGCGGAGCTGCTCGCGGGCGGTCGAGAGCCTCGTGAGGATCTATCCGCAGCAGTGGGTATGGTTTCACGATCGCTGGAGAAAGCGCGAGGGGGCGCCGCAATGAGCGCGTTCGCACGGACGGCCGGGCTCGATGGATTCCGCCGCGCCGCAGTCACGCTGCTGGTCCTGTGCTGCGCGGCGGCCCTCGGATCCTGCCAGGGCAAGGACGCGGATCGGGGATCGATCGCGACGGCGGACGTGCCGGATCAGGAGTTCTCCGACTTCAAGACGCTCGAGAGCGATTCGGCGCTCGTGAAGTGGACGCTCAAGGCGCCCGTCGCCCGCGTCTACAACGCGCGGAAGCTCCTCGTGACCGACGATCCGCGCATCGAGTTCTTCGACGCGGCCGGGCAGCTCACGTCGATCCTCACCTCCGACAAGGGGGAGTACAACCAGGTCACGCACGATCTCACGGCGCTCGGGCACGTCGTGGTCACGAGCATCGAGGGATACGTTCTCGAAACGGAAACGCTCGTCTGGGTGGAAAAGCTCGGCGAGATTCATTCGGAAGATTTCGTGAAGTTCACGCGCGGCTCGGACATTCTCACCGGATACGGGCTCCGCGGCGACCCGGGGCTCCGCGACGTGGAGATCAAGCGGGACGTCAAGGCGTATCTGCGGGACGAGGACGGACAGCTGCGGGAGGAGTTCGATAAGGATGCAGGCTCCGGGGGTGCGCGCGGTGAATGAGGCTCATCGCATTCCGCTGCGGGACGACGAGGAAGTCGGGCCGGAGGCGGCCGGCGGGGACGCCGTGCCGTCGATCGACGACGCCGGCCTTTCCTGCGACCGCCTCGTCAAGGTCTACGGCAAGCGCCGCGTCGTGAACGAGGTTTCGATCAAGGTGTCGAAGGGGGAGATCGTCGGCCTCCTCGGGCCGAACGGCGCCGGCAAGACGACGTGCTTCTACATCCTCGTCGGGATGATCAAGCCCGACGGGGGCGCGGTGAATCACGACGGCGTCGACATCACGAAGCTCCCCATGTACAAGCGGGCGCGCCGCGGCATCGGCTACCTGCCGCAGGAGGCGTCGATCTTCAGGCGGCTCTCGGTCGAGGACAACCTCATGGCGATTCTCGAGACGATCCCCCTCTCGAAGGCCGAGCGCGAGCGGCGCCTCGAGTCGCTCCTCGAGGAGCTCGGCATCGCGCATCTGCGGCGGAGCTACGGATATCAGCTCTCGGGCGGGGAGCGCCGCCGCGTGGAGATCACCCGGTCGCTCGTCACGGAGCCGTCGTTCATGCTTCTCGACGAGCCGTTCGCGGGCATCGACCCGATCACGGTGCAGGACCTGCAGGGGATCGTGCGGAAGCTGCGGGAGCGCGGTCTCGGCATCCTCATCACGGACCACAACGTGCGCGAGACGCTGTCGATCACGGACCGATCCTACATCATGTACGACGGAAAAATTCTTCGGGCGGGGACGGGCGAGCAGCTCGCCAACGACCCGGACATTCGCGACATATATCTCGGGAAGGAATTTCGACTCTAAATCAAGAACAGGACGGCACGGCAATGGATATGAAGATCGGGCTCAATATCGGGCTCCAACAGCGTCTCGTGATGACGCCGAAGCTCCAGCAGGCGCTCAAGCTCCTCCAGATGCCGACCCTCGAGCTTCAGCAGGTGCTCAAGCAGGAGGTCCTCCAGAATCCGCTCCTCGAGGAAGTCGACGACGCGGACATGGAAGCTGACGAGGAGGAACCCGCGTCGGAGGAGCGGGCCGAGCAGCGCACCGAGGAGCAGCAGGCGAAGATCGCTGAGACCGAGGCGGAGAGCGAAGAGGCGAAGAAGGAGCGCGTCGAGTTCGACGACTACTTCGAGTCGAGCTTCGGGCTCGGGGACGGATTCGCGAACGAGGAAGACCGCGAGGATTTCGTCGAGCGCGTCCCCGTCGCGAAGCAGAGCTTCGTCGAGTATCTCATGAGTCAGATGCGGCTCGTCACCAAGGACGAGAAGACCCTCGAGATCGGCGAGTACATCGTCGGAAGCCTCGACGATTCGGGCTACCTCACGGCCGCGCTCAAGGAGATCGCCGACACGTGCCGCACGACCGAGGAGGAGGCCGAGCGCGTCCTGAAGATCATCCAGGGCTTCGATCCGGTCGGGGTCGGCGCGCGCGACCTCAAGGAGTGCCTCCTCATCCAGCTCGAGGCGAAGGGTATGGGGGACTCGCTCGCCGCGCGCATCGTCCGCGACCACTTCAACGAGTTCAAGCAGAAGAAGTACCTCGACCTGAGCAAGGCGCTCAAGGTGTCCATGAAGGAGATTCAGGACGAGGCGCACGTCATCGGCAAGCTCAATCCGAAGCCCGGCCTCGACATCCTCGGCGACGAGCCGAAGTACGTGATCCCCGATCTCGTCGTCGAGCTCGTGGGGGAGCGGTACATCGTATCGCTCAACGACCGGAACGTCCCGCGTCTCAGGATCAGCCAGTCGTACCGCGACGAGCTCCAGCAGAACGTCGAGCTCGACACCGAGGCGAAGGATTTCATCCAGAGCCGCCTCAAGAACGCGAAGTGGCTCATCCAGACGATCGAGCAGCGCCGGCGCACGATGATCAAGGTGATGGAGGCGATCGTCGAGGAGCAGCGGGAGTTCTTCGAGAAGGGGGCCGCGTTTCTCCGGCCGCTCACCCTCCAGCAGGTGGCGAGCAAGATCAGTATGCACGAGTCGACGGTGAGCCGCGTGACGACGAACAAGTATGTTCAGACGCCGCGCGGCGTTTACGAGCTCAAGTACTTCTTCAGCTCGAGCCTCAGCACCGAGGACGGCGACGAGGTGTCCGCGAAGAGCGCCAAGATGAAGATCAAGGGCATCATCGCCAAGGAAGACACACGAAGGCCCTTGAGCGATCAGAAGATCGCGGATATACTGAAGAAGGACGGGCTCATTATCGCGCGCCGGACCGTGGCGAAGTACCGGGAGCAGCTCGGCATTCTCCCCGCCCGGCACCGGAAGCAGTACTGAGCTTAACCGATTGCCAAGGTTATAGATAATACATGATGGTATCGACCAAGTCTCGCCGATCCGCACGGCTCCCGAGCTGGCTGCAGCGGAGGATCCCCGTCCTCGGGGAATGCAGCCCGATCGAGAGCATCGTCCGCGGGAACAATCTCCACACCGTGTGCCGCGAAGCGCTGTGCCCGAACCGCACCGAATGCTACTCGAAGCGCCGGGCCACGTTCCTCATCCTCGGCGGCGTCTGCACGCGGGGATGCCGTTTCTGCCGGGTCTCGCGGGGAACGCCGCACCCGATCGATCCGGACGAGCACCTGCGGATCGTGAAGGCCGCGGGCATGATGAATCTCGAGAACGTCGTCGTGACCTCCGTCACGAGGGACGATCTCCCGGACGGGGGAGCGCGCGTCTTCGCCGACACGGTGGGGGCGCTGAAACGGCTCCCGAAGCCGCCGGTCGTCGAGGTGCTCGTCCCCGATTTTGGCGGGAGCCTCGAGTCGCTCGCGGCGGTCCTCGCCGCGGGGCCCGAGGTCTTCGCGCACAACATCGAGACGGTCCGGCGCCTCTACGCGAAGGCGCGCCGGGGCGCCGATTACGATCGATCGCTGTCCCTTCTTTCGGAAGCGAAACGGATTCGCCCCGAGGTGATCACGAAGTCCTCGTTGATCCTCGGGCTGGGCGAAACGACCGAGGAGGTGCTGGAAGCCTTTCGGGACCTGAGACGCGCGTCGGTCGACTGCCTGACGGTCGGCCAGTATCTGCGTCCGGGGATCGAGCAGATCCCCGTCCGGAACTACATTCCCCCCGAGCGCTTCGATTGGTACCGAGACGAAGCGCTCGCGTTGGGCTTCCGCGACGTGGCCGCCGGGCCGCTCGTGCGGAGCTCGTATCAGGATGTGCGCCTCGGTCCCCAGTAGAATTTCGAGAACGGAGCGAAGGGTAGAAGACGCGAGGAGGTATCGAATGAAGCTCACGACAACGGCCCGGCATTTCGAAGCGACTCCCGAGCTCGTCACATTCGCCGAGAACAAGATACGCAAGCTGAAGCGGTTCTGGGATCAGATCCTGCACGTCGAGGCGATCATGTCGGTCGAGAAATTCCGGCACATCGCCGAAATCAAGGTTCACGTGAACGGCCACGACTTCGCCGCCAAGGAAGAATCGGACGACATGTACGGCTCGATCGAGAAGTCGGTCAAGAACCTCGAAAAGCAGATGAAGAAGTTCAAGGGGAAGCTCGTTATCAACGCGCACGGGCACCGCAAGGGAGCCTTCAAGGCGGAAACCCGCGAGAAGATCATCGGCTCGGCGAGCGTCGGCACGACCGCGGGGCTCGAGATCATCGAGGAGGTGCCGCACGGCATCCCCGACCTGAGCGTCGAGGCGGCGATCGTCCTCATGGAGGACGAGGAGACCAACTTTATGCTGTTCAACAACGCGGAATCGGGTAAACTGACCATCGTGTACCGGCGAGCCGACGGCAACTACGGGTTGCTCGAGAAGTTCTAGGACCGTTCCGATTATCAGGCGGTGAGTATGGAGGATACCCTTCGGTACGTGTACCCGGTCGACCAGTTCTACGAGGACTGCAGGGAGGAGTTCAAGCTCGAGGTGATGACGCCGGCGCTCACGAGCGCCCTGCCCATCACGGTGCCCGACGTACACCGGCCCGCGTTCGCCCTTACCGGCTTCATGGAGTTCTTCCTCCATGAGCGGATCCAGCTCATCGGCGAGACCGAGCTGGTCTACCTCTCGTCCCTCAATCCGGGGCAGCAGCGCGACGCCGTCGCGCGCCTGTTCTCGAAGCCCCTCTGCTGCATCATCGTGACGAAGGGGCTCGAGCCGGTGCCCGACCTCGTGCCGCTCGCGACGGAGCACGGCGTGCCCGTTCTCCGCACGGCGCTCCCGACGACGCCGTTCCTCCACATGCTCACCGATCACCTCGAGGACGTGTTCGCGCCGCGCATGTCCGTGCACGCCTCGCTTGTCGACGTGTACGGCGTCGGGCTCCTCTTCTCGGGGCAGAGCGGAATCGGCAAGAGCGAAATCGCCCTCGATCTCGTCGAGCGCGGTCACCGGCTCGTCGCCGACGACGTCGTCGAGATCATCAGGCGCGGCAACGTGCTCATCGGGAAGGGCTCCGAGCACCTGCGGCACTACATGGAGATCCGCGGCATCGGGATCATCAACGTCATGGACATATTCGGCATCCGCGCGGTGCGCGTCCAGAAGCGCATCGAGGTCGAGGTGCGCCTCGAGGTCTGGGATCCGAAAAAGGACTGGGACCGGCTCGGTCTCGACGAGAAGTACGTCGACATGCTCGGCACGAAGATCCGCCAGGTCATCATCCCGATCTATCCGGGCAAGAACATCACGGTCATCGCGGAGAGCATTTCCCTCAACCACATGCTCAAGGTGTACGGGATCGACGCCGCGAAACGATTCAATAAACAGCTCATCGACATGATGGAGAGCGATCGCAAAACGAGGCGATACCTCAAGTACGACACGGAATGAGCGACGAGAAACACACCGGCCGCATCGCGGGGATCGTCGTCACGCACGGGAAGCTCGCCGAGGAGCTCGTTCGAACGGCGGAGCTCATCGTCGGGCACATCGACGATCTGCACGCCGTCTCGGGATCCGATCTGTGCGACGAGAGCGTCATCGGGACGATCCGGGGGATCCTCGCGCGGCGCGAGGACGCCCGCGTCGTCGTCTTCGTCGACTACTTCGGCGGCTCCTGCTGCATCAACAGCGTCCGCGCGGTCGAAGGGGAAACGGGAATCAAGGTCGTGAGCGGCGTCAACCTCCCCGTGCTCCTCGCCTTCGCGACGAAGCGGGGAACGCTGCCGTTCGACGAGATGGTCGATCATCTCATCCGGCGGGGCCGCGAGAGCCTCAAGGTGATCGACCTCTAACGCGGCGCGCGGCTGCCTCGGGCGCGCCGGGAACCGTCTCGGGGGAGCGGAGTCCGCATGATCGTGCTGTTCAGAGTCGACGATCGCCTCATCCACGGGCAGGTCGTTCTCGGGTGGGGCTCGGTCCTCGAGCCCGACCGCATCATCCTCGCCGATGACGGCGTCGCCGCGAACCAATGGGAGCGCGAGCTCTACGCCTCGGCGGCCCCCCCCGAAATCAAGGTCTCGGTTCTCACCCTCACCGAAGCGGCCGTCCAGCTCAAAGCCGGCGTCTTCGAGGGGGAGAAGGTGATCCTCCTCGTGAAGCACCCGCGGAACGTCCTGTCCCTCATGGACCTCGGGCTTCCGGTGAACGAGGTCAACGTCGGCGGTATCCATTACCGCGAGGGGCGGGAGAAGGTGATCGAGAACGTGTATCTCGACGCGGAGGAGCGGGGCGTCATGCGCGAGCTCGTGAAGCGCGGGGTGACGCTCGACGGGAGGGCCGTGCCGTCGAGCAAGCCGGTGACGCTCAACGCCCGGGTCGTATAAAAGGAGCGCCTGAACGACGATGAATCCCGTTCTCTCCGCATCGATCCTCGGCGGGGTGCTCGCTTCCGACAACCGCTCGTCGCTGCGTCTCATGATATCCCAGCCCGTGTGCGGCGGATTCCTCACGGGGCTCGCGCTCGGGAGCCCCGGCGAAGGACTGCTCGCCGGGGGGCTCCTCCAGATGATGTTTCTCGGCCTCGTGCCGGTGCGCGGCCACGGGACGCTCGATCTCGCGCTCGGCGGCGTGACGGCATCGTCGGTCTTCATTCTCGCCATGCGCTCGGCGAGCCTCGATCCCGCGGCGCGGGGGCTCGTGCTCTGCCTCTCGCTCGCCGCGGCCCTCGGAATCGCCGCTGCCGGGAGGGCGGGGTACCGCCTCTGGGAGCGCGGTTCGCACGTCTTCTCCGACGCGGCCCTCCGCCTCGCCTCGAAGGGGCATTTCGGGCTCGCCGCCGCGGTCCATTTCTCGACGGTTCTCGCGCATTTCGCGGCCGGCTTCGCCGTCACGGCCGTCGCGGCGGCCGGTCTCGCGCCGGCGGTCGCGCGGATCGCCGCGGCGCTGCAAGGACGGTGGGCCGAGCCGCTCTCGTCGCTGCCCCTGCTGCTCCCCTTCATCGGAGCGGGCTCGCTGCTCGCGCTCAATCGGGGGAGGGTGCGGGGATTCATGTTTCTGGCCGGATTCTGCACCGTGATGCTGGTGCTGCTGTTCAGGAGCTGATATGGAGCAGGATCGTACGCGAGAAGGCATCTGGAGCGAATCGGAAGGCGCCTCCCCCGCGCGGGGCCCGCGGCCCGGCGCGTTCCTGCGCGAGCACGGAAACGCCCTCTGGCGGCTCTTCTTCATCCAGAGCTCGCGCAACGAGCGGACGCTGGACGGGCTCGGCTTCTTTTCCATCGTCGCGCCGTTCGTCACGCGGTGCGCCCGGCCGGGCGAGGACGCGAAGGCGCTCGCGCGGCGCCATCTCGGCTATTTCAACGCGGGGCTCTACCTCTCGTCCGTGGTCGCCGGGGTCGTCGTGAACCTCGAGCGCAGGCGCGCCCGGGGGGAGCCGATCCCCGTCGAGCGGATCGAGGCCGTCAAGGCGGCGCTGTCGTCGGTGCTCGCCGCCCGGGCCAACTATTTTTTCGACGCGCTGCTCGTCCCCCTCGGATTGACAATCGCGAGCATTTCTGCTATGTATGGCTCGTACGCCGGACTGATTGCCTTCCTTGCGCTGTACAATGTTTATCACTTCCAATCCCGGATTGGCGGATATTGCAAAGGGGCCGAGTTGGGTGAGGGTGTGGGGGGGGCGTTCGTCGCCCGGCTCTACCGGGAGGAGCGGGCCGTCGGCGGCGTGGCGGCCTACGCGGCGGGGCTGTTCACGGCGCTCGCGTGCGTGAAGGCCCACGGCGCGGGAGGGGCCGGCTTCATCGCGTGGGGGGCCGTGGCGTTCGCCGCCTCGGCCGTTCTCGCGAGGAGAATATCGATCGTCCGGACCGCCGCCATCCTGTTCGCCGCGACGGTCATCTATCTGGTCGTGTACCCGTACGTGGCCGCGCGGTTGCCCTGAACGCCGGGCGCGTCGGACGGGAGAGCCGCACGATGGTCACGGGAAGCGCGAAGGTCAGGAACAAGAACGGCATCCATTTGCGGCTCGCCGGCGAGCTCGTCAAGGCGGCCGCGAAGTTCCATTCGCACGTCACCGTCTCGAAGGACGGCCAGGAAGTGGACGCCAAAAGCATTCTCGGCGTCGCCGGGCTCGGGGCCGAGAACGGCGCGGAGCTCGTGTTCAACGCCGACGGCGAGGACGAGCAGGAGGCGATCGCCTTCCTCGTCGACCTCGTCGACAACCAGTTCGCCCGGGAGACCAACTGATGGACGACGCGAAAGCCGATCCCCGAGAGATGATCCTCAGCGGGATTCCCGCGTCCCCGGGCATCGCCTTCGGCGAGGCGTTCGTCGTCAACGTCGAGGATCTGCCCGTCGACGACGAGCGCATCCCGGCCGGCCGCGTCGACGCCGAGATCGAGCGGTACCGCGAGGCGCTCGCGAAAACGGAGAAGGAGCTGCAGAAGCTCGTCAGCTCGCTCGAGGAGGAGATCGGCGAAGAGCACGGCAAGATCCTCGATTCGCACCGGATGATTCTCAAGGACGAGTTCGTCCGCAGCGAAACGATCAAGGTGATCAAGGAGCAGAAGGTGAACGCGGCGTACGCGCTGACCCTCGTGCTCGACAAGGTGCTCGCGACCTTCTCCAACATCAAGGACGAATACCTCAAGGAGCGCGGCGAGGACATCCGCGACGTGCGCCGGCGCATCATCCGCAATCTCCTCGGGCAGAAGGCCGAGGGGATCACGAATCTGCGGAAGAAAGCGATCGTCGTCGCGAAGAGCCTCACCCCCTCCGATACGGCGGGATTCAACAAGAAATACGTGCTCGGATGCGTCACCGACGCGGGGGGAGCACGTCCCACGCCGCGATCCTCGCGCGCTCGCTCGGCATCCCCGCCGTCGTCGGGCTCAACGATTTCAGCAGGCACGTGAAGCCGTACGACGAGATTATCGTCGACGGGATCACGGGGCACGTCATTCTCCGCCCGACCGCCGAGACGGTGAAGACCTACCGCGAGGCCCAGGTGCGGTACCGCGATCTCGAAAAGGAGCTCCTCACGCTCCGCGACTATCCCGCGGTGACCCTCGACGGGCACCAGATCGAGCTCGCGGCGAACATCGAGATCCCCGACGAGGTCGACGACGCCCTCGCGCACGGCGCGCGCGGCATCGGGCTCTTCCGCACCGAGTATTTCTTCATCACGAGGAACACGCTCCCGAGCGAGGAGGAGCAGTACCGCTACTACGCGGGGGTCGTGAAGCGCATGCCCGCGGATCCCGTCATCATCCGGACGCTCGACGTCGGGGGCGACAAGATCGGGCGATGGGTCGGCGACGTCACCGAGGCGAATCCGTTCATGGGCTGGCGCGGGGTGCGGTTCACGCTCGCGCGCAAGGATATCTTCAAGACGCAGCTCCGCGCGATCTTCCGGGCCGCCGCGCACGGCGACGTCCGGGTCATGTTCCCGATGGTCTCCGTGCTCGACGAGGTGCTCCTCGCCAAGGAGATCTGCGAGGAGGTCAAGGAAGACCTCAAGCGGCAGCGCTACCAGATCGGCGAGAAGGTGCAGATCGGCGTCATGATCGAGACCCCGTCGGCCGTCGCCATCGCGGACATCCTCGCCCGCGAGGTGGACTTCTTCAGCATCGGGACGAACGACCTCATCCAGTACACGCTCGCGGTCGACCGGGGCAACGCGCGGATCTCGTACCTGTACGATCCGCTCCACCCGAGCATCCTGCGGCTCCTGCGCGACACGGTCGTGGCGGCGCACAAGAACAAGATCTGGGTCGGCATCTGCGGCGAGATGCCCGGGCATCTTCATGGCGCGCTCCTGCTCCTCGGGCTCGGCCTCGACGAGTTCAGCGCCGGCGCGTACCTCATTCCCACCGTCAAGAAGATCATCCGGTCGGTCACGTTCGACGAGACGCGGTCCCTCGTCCGCAAGGCGCTCACGATGGGAACGGCGCGGGAGGTCCGCGAGCTGATCGATCACTTCATCCGCGAGAAACGCCCCGAGCTCAAGGAATTCACCCCGGAGGCCGGCTCATGAGCCAGGAGGATTTGACGAGACATTACCGCGTCGACGCGGGCAAGATGCTCGATCTCGCGCTGGCGCTGCCCGACCACGTGGAGGAGGCATGGCGGATGATGCGGTCTTTCAAGGCCGCCCCGCCGAAGCGAAAGGGCCCCGTCATCCTCTGCGGGATGGGAGGATCGGCGATCGGCGGGAGGCTGCTGCTCGACCTGATCCGTTCGGAAGCCGGCACGCCGATCGTTCTCGAATCGGGCTACACGCTCCCCGCGTACGCCGATTCGACGACTCCCGTCGTATGCATCAGCTACAGCGGCAACACCGAGGAAACCCTGAGCTGCTTCCAGAACGCCCTCATGCGCTCGTGCCCGGCGGTCGTCATCACCTCGGGAGGCGAGCTCGCCCGCGAGGCCGACGCGGCCGGCGTGCCCGTGATCCGCGTTCCCGCCGGGATGCCGCCCCGCGCGGCGCTCGGGTATCTTTTCACGCCGCTCCTGGCGATCGTTTCGAAATGGGGCGTGTGCCGGATCGCCGACGAGGATGTCGACACGGCGGTGCGCAAGAGCCGCAAGCTCGCCGAGAAATATTCGCTCGCCGGGGATCCCGTCGAGTGCCGTCCCCTCCAGCTCGCGAAGCGGCTCTACGGCAAAACGCCGATGGTGTACGGCGGAAACGGGCTCCTCCATTCGGCGTCGTACCGGTGGAAGTGCCAGTTCAACGAGAACTCGAAGAGCATGGCGTTCGCGAACTATTTCCCCGAGCTCGGACACAACGAGATCATGGGCTGGGAATGTCCCGAGCGGCTCCGGAGCGATTTCTTCCTCATCATGCTCCGGGACGTCGAGGATCACGCGCGCGTCCAGCGGGGAATGGAGGCGGCGTACCGGATGCTCGAGCCGCTCGGCGGCGGCGCGGTTCTCATCGAGAGCGAGGGGGACCGGGGGCGCGAGGGGCGCCTCGCGCGTCTCCTCTCCATCGTGCTCCTCGGCGATCTGACGAGCATCTATCTCGCCGTCGAGTACGGGAAGGACCCGACGCCCATCGAGAACATCGATCGAATCAAGGAAGAGCTCACCACGGAGGATGCATGAAGGCGATCATACCGGTCGCGGGAATCGGGAAACGGCTGCGGCCGCATACGCTCAACATACCGAAGGCGCTCCTCAACGTCGCCGGGAAGCCGATTCTCGGCCACATCGTCGACAGCCTGCTCGGCATGGGAGTCAAGGATCTCATCCCGATCGTCGGCTACAAGGGGGACCTGATCCGCGAGTACCTCACGGCCACCTACCAGGTGCCGATCACCTTCGTCGAGCAGTCGGAGCAGAAGGGGATCGCGCACGCCGTCTCCCTCGCGCGCGAATACGCCGACGACAGCGAGCTCATCATCATTCTCGGCGACACGATCATCAAGACCGAGTATTCGCGCATCCCGAAGGCCGGCAGCTGCGTCCTCGGGGTCCGCGAGGTCGCCGATCCGACCCGCTTCGGCATCTGCGAGGTCGAGAAGGGGATCGTGCGGCGGATCGTCGAGAAACCCGAGCATCCGAAGGGGAACCTCGCGCTCATCGGGCTCTACTACTTCAAGGATTCGCGGCCCCTCTTCAAGGCGTGCGCGGAGATCATCAAAAAGAACATCATGACGAAGGGGGAGTACCAGATCACCGACGCGCTCCAGCTCATGATCGACCGGGGGAGCGAATTCCATCCCTACCACATCGACGGCTGGTACGATTGCGGGAAGGTCGAGACGCTTCTCGAGACGAACCGCGTCCTCCTCGAGGACAGGAAGACCTCCGCCAAGCGCGACGGCTGCATCATCATCCCGCCCTGCTCGATCGACAAGGGGAGCACGATCGTGAACTCGATCATCGGTCCCTACGTATCGGTCGCGAAGGGGTGCGAAATCAAGAATTCCATCATCGAAAACTCGATCCTGAACGAGGAGTCGGTCATCGAGAACGTCATCCTCGAGGGATCGGTCGTCGGGGCCTTCGCCGAGGTCACCGGCCGCAAGGGAAGCGTCAACGTGAGCGACTATTCGCAGATCGATTACCGCTGAGGAGCCGCCCCGGCGTTTTCGCTTGATTTTTCAGGCCGCGCGAATGATTGTACTCTGTTACTAACGGGGTTACGCTTGTGATCGCAAGGAGTTGATGTATGGTCGAGAAGCATCTTTTCACTTCCGAATCCGTCACGGAGGGGCATCCGGACAAGGTCGCCGATCAGATATCGGACGCGGTCGTCGATTCGATTCTCTCCGAGGATCCGACGGGCCGCGTCGCGTGCGAATGCATCGTCGCGACGGGGCTCGTCTTCGTCGCCGGGCAGATCCACACGAACACCTATATCGACATCCCCTCGACGGTGCGGGGCGTCCTGAGCGACATCGGCTACAACGATCCGCATCTCGGTTTCGATTCGGAAACGGTCGCCGTGCTGAGCTCGATCGACGAGCAGTCGGGCGACATCGCGCTCGGCGTGGACCGGGGGGGCGCGGGGGATCAGGGGATGATGTTCGGCTTCGCCTGCACGCAGACCGACGTTCTTATGCCGCTGCCGATCGTCATCGCGCACGAGCTCGTCAAAAAGCTCTCCGAGGTCCGCAAGGCGGGCGTGCTCCCGTATCTCCGGCCGGACGGCAAGTCGCAGGTCACGATCGAGTACGAGAATCACACGCCGAAACGGGTCGCACACGGTCCTCGTCTCGGCCCAGCACGAGGACGACGTCACGCTGGAAGAGATCCGCGCCGGCCTCACGAAGGAGATCATCCGTCCCGTCGTGTCGGCGATGAAGATCGACGCGTCGGACTACCGGATCCTCGTCAATCCGACGGGGCGCTTCGTGAAGGGCGGCCCCGCCGCCGACACGGGGCTCACGGGGCGCAAGATCATCGTGGACACGTACGGCGGCTTCGCGAGCCACGGCGGCGGCTGCTTCTCGGGGAAGGATCCGACGAAGGTGGACCGCTCCGCCTCGTACGCGGCGCGCCACGTCGCGAAGAACATCGTCGCGGCCGGCCTCGCCGACGAGTGCACCGTGCAGATCGCCTACGCGATCGGCGTCGCGGAGCCGATATCGGTCATGATCGACACCGCGGGGCGGGGGAAGCTCACGGACGGGAAGCTCACGAAGATCGTCCGCGACGTCTTCGATCTCACGCCGCTCGGCATCATCGAGCGGCTCAAGCTCCGGCGGGGCATCTACCGGAAATCGGCCGCCTACGGGCACTTCGGCCGGACGGAGCCCGAGTTCACCTGGGAAGCGCTCGACATGGTCGAGACCCTGAAATCGAGAGCGAAATAGCGCCGCGCCCATGGCGCCGCGCGCGGGAAAGGACGACGAGATGCAGTACGACTGCAAGGACTGAATCTGGCCGAGGCGGGGAAGAAGCGGATCGAGTGGGCGTGGGCGAATATGCCGGTGTGCAGGGCGATCAGGGCGCGCTTCGAGAAAGAGCGCCCGCTCAAGGGCGTCCGCATCGCGGCGTGCCTCCACGTGACCACCGAGACGGCGAATCTCGCGAGCGCGCTCAAGGCCGGGGGCGCCGAGGTGGCGCTCTGCGCCTCGAATCCCCTCAGCACGCAGGACGACGTCGTCGCTTCGCTCGTCGCGCACGAGAAGATCGCCACCTTCGCCGTGAAGGGGGAGGACGCCGAGCGCTACTACGGCCACATCAACGCGACGCTTGACAGCGAAGCCGACGATCACGATGGACGACGGCGCCGATCTCGTGAGCACGCTCCACACGAAGCGCACGGAGCTCCTCGCTGGCGTGAAGGGCGGCACCGAAGAGACGACGACGGGCGTCATCCGGCTCCGCAGCATGGAGAAGAACGGCGTCCTCGACTATCCGATCATCGCGATCAACGACGCCGAGACGAAGCATTTCTTCGACAACCGTTACGGCACCGGCCAGAGCACGATCGACGGCATCCTCCGGTCGACGAACGTGCTCTTCGCGGGCGCGCGGGTGGTCGTCCTCGGATACGGCTGGTGCGGGCGCGGCGTGGCGACGAGGGCGAAGGGGATGGGGGCGAACGTGATCGTGACCGAGATCGATCCGCTCAAGGCGATCGAGGCGGTCATGGACGGCTTCACCGTCATGCCGGCCGACGAGGCGGCCGCGATCGGCGACGTCTTCGTCACCGTCACCGGCAACACCTCCGTCATCCGCAAGGAGCACTTCGAGAAGATGAAGGACGGCGCCGTCGTCGCGAACTCGGGGCACTTCAACGTCGAGATCGACATCCCCGCGCTCGAGAGCCTGGCCGTGGAGCGGCGGCCGACGCGCGAGAGCGTCATGCAGTACGTCCTCAAGGACGGTCGCACGATCAATCTTCTCGCCGAGGGGCGCCTCATCAATCTCGCCGCCGCCGAGGGGCACCCGGCGATGGTCATGGACATGAGCTTCGCCGATCAGCTCCTCTCGGTCGAATACCTCGTGAAGGGGAAGGCGAAGCTCGAGAAGAAGGTCTACGCCGTCCCGCGCGAGATCGACCGGACGGTCGCCGCGCTCAAGCTCGCGAGCATGGGCGTGAAGATCGACGAGCTCACCGAGAAGCAGAAGCGCTACCTCGCGAGCTGGGAAGAGGGGACCTGACAGCCCTGCTCCCGCGAAACGCGCTCGGGCGGCATCGAAACTCCGGCCCCGGCCCCTCGGCCGGGGTCTTTCATTCGACGATGGAAAACGTTGCGGATTGCTCGGCGGTTCTCCGCGTCCGCAGGTCGGTCACCGACACATCCAGCCTGAACGGTCCCTGCCAGAGCTCCTCCGTGGCGATCGAGAGCCGCTGGGGCTGCATGTTCCCGTATCCGCTCGTCTCGAACGAGGAGCTGATCGTCACCGGGACGCCCTTCAGGATCGGTCCCCATCGCCGCTTCTCGAGCGGGAAGATTTGATATTCGACCCGGTAGGAAGCGATTCCCTCATCATCGGTGCCGAGACCGTAGATCTCGAAGTAGAACATGACCGGAGACGGCATCCGGTAGGCCCGGATGGGATGCGGCACTACCTGCACGCTGCCCTTGACGAAGCGTCGGTTCTCCCCGGTCTCCTCGATGGCGCTCGCGAACTGGATGTCGCTGATCGACGGCGAGCCGGTATAGGCGGGGACGTCCACCTTCGTCCGGTATGCCGTCCGCCGGTTCGAGCTCAGCCCCCGTGCCTCGATGCCGATCTCGTAGCGCCCCGGCTCGAGGGCGAGGACGATTTGGCCCGGGACCAGCGCCGGCGCCTCCGATCCGGGAGCCGCTCCGGTGCCGGAGACCGCCGGGGCGGTGACGCAATCCTCTCCCGAGGCGACCTTCGCGAGATTCTCGTCGCGCACGAGAACGCGAAGCTCGATCTCCTCACCGGCCGCCGCGCCGCTCACGCCGGGGACCGGCCCCCCCGGCGGCACCTCGAAGCTCACCTCGAGGCGATCGTGCCAGTCCCCTCCGCGGAAGGTCGCGACGTCGAAGTAGAGGGGAATCGGCTGCCATTCGGTGTCGCACGAGTAGAGGGCCGCGAATCGCTCCATGCAAATGCGGAAGTTCTCGTCGGCGTGCCGCGCCTTCATGCCCTCGAGCTCCGCGATCATGTACGGAAAAGTGATCGCCTCCATGAGGCGCAGGTCCTCGTCGGCGGTGTAATCCGGACCCGGCGGCTCGAACGGACCTCTCATGCCAATCGGGGCGGAATGCCCCGGCGGTTTCGAAACCCTCTGCGGGGTCGCATAGGTGAACCGGCCCTTGAGGTTGATGTCGACGAATTGGACGCTCATGTTGAGCGCGGCGTAGTACCAGGCCTGCGAGGGGAGCGTGAGCCCGTGGGCGGTCACGTCCCCCATGACTTTTGCGCGGTAGCTCGGCTCCCCGAACCGGATATAGATCTCGCCGCGGCCGTCCCAGCCGGGAGGGTCCGTCATTCGGAAGAGCTCCCGGGCCTTCTTGACGCGCTGCTCGTGCTCGGAGCGTGCCTCGTTCTCATCGGTTGTCGGCGTCGGATCGACCGAGAGCCAGAACCGCTCGAGCCACTGCGCGCGTTCGTCGGGCGTCGGGAGCGAGAGATACTCCAGCTTGTCGGAGTCGCCCAGGAGATACTGCAGGCCGTAGTACGAGGCGCGCTCGTCGGCGGCGAGATTCGCGAGCAGCTTGCCCTCGCCCTTGAAGCTCTCGGAAGCGACGCGAGAGGCAAGAGAGGCGCCGAGAAGGATCGCGCATATGAAGAAGTATCTCTTCATGACGAATCCGCGATGCACGGCGGACGCAATGCCGGCCGAAGCCTGTTGTTCCGTGGGATCCCTGTAGAGAAGATACGTGGAAGAAAGAGCGGCGCCAAGCGATTACTTGAGGATCGAAAAATCCTCGCTCTTCGTCGCCGTGCGGAAGGTGCGCCGGTCGGTGACCGTCACTTCCAATCTGAACGGCCCCTTCCAGAGCTCCTTCGTCGCGATCGAGAGCCGTTGCGGCTGCGTCGATCCGGAGCCGCTCGTCTCGAACGACGAGCTGATCGCCGCCGATGTCTTTTCGAGAACGAGGCCGCGCCGGCGTTTCTCGAGCGGGACGATCTTGTATTCGACCCGGTAAAAGGCTCTTCCCTCCTGGTCGGTATCGAGCCCGTAGATCTCGAAGTAGAAGCTGACCGGGAACGGCATGCGGTACGCGCGCACCGGATGGGGCACGACCTGCACGGTCCCCTTCGCGAACCTCGTTCCCGGTTCCACGTCTCGAATGCTGCTCGCGAATTGTATGTCGCTGATTCCGGGGGAACCGTTCTGCGGAGCGATCTCGATATTCTTCATGAAGGCCGCTCTCTTCTTCGTATAGTTGTCGTATGCCTCGAGGCCCATCCAGTAGTGCCCGGGCTTCAGTTGAAGCGCGACCTGGCCGGGAATGAGCATCTGAACCGGTTCCGAGCCGGCGGTGATCCTGACACGATCGCGCTGGAACGCGATCTTCCGCATCGTCGAATCCCTTACGAGCACCCTGAACTCCACCGCGGCGCCGCGGTCTTCTCCCTGACCGAAGAATTGTATTTCCCGCGAGGGAACTTCGAAATCGATCTCCGTCCGGAGCGATCGATCGAGGTTCCTGAAGGTTGCGACGTCGATATAGCAGTGGAGCTTCTCCTCGAGATCGCAGGGGTGGATGAAAGGACGTTGCTCGATGTTCCGGTATATCTCGTTCTCCTGCGGGGGCCAATCCTCGGGATGATAATCTCCATCGGGATTCATCATCCGCGCCATTTCAAGGTTGAGATCAAAATCGGCGCAGTAATCGGGTTCGGCAGGCACCACGTAAAGAGGGTTTCCTTTGTCAAACCACGACACCGGATCCCCGGAACAGATATATTCCCCCTCGATATTGCGCTGGAAATGCACGACCATGCGGGGCGCGGGATAATACCAGATCTCCCCCGACGACACGTAGGTGCTCGGAGTGACGTCTTCGGCGGTCCTCGTCACGTTCGCCGGTTCCCCGTAACGGATGAGAACCTCACCCCGGTTGTCCCATCCGGGGGCCGCGCGCGAGCCGTATCGCTCGCGCGCGAGGAGCACACGGCGCTCGTGCTCGGTGCGTCTCTCGTTCGCGGCGGTGGTCGGTGTGGGATCGAGCCCGATCCAGAATCGCCCGGTCCATTTGGAGCGTTCCCGAGCGTTCGGGAGCCCCAGGTATTCCCGCATTTGATCCGGACTCATGAGGATCTGCAGCTCGAAATAGGTTGCGCATTCCTGGGGCGGGAGCCCGGCGAGGAGGGAATCCTGTTCAGAAATGACCTGCGGTAGGGCCGGTGCAGGCAGGAACGCCGCGAGCAGAATGCCGCTTATGAGCGCGCATCTCGCCATGACACTCTCAATAGACGAACGGCAGGAGCGATCTCCGCCACCGATGCGAGAATCTATTTTAAAATCGAGAAGTCCTCGCTCTTCGTCGCCGTGCGGAAGGTGCGCCGGTCGGTGACCGTCACGATGAGGCGGAACTTCCCCTCCCAGAGATTATCGGACGCGACCGAGATCCGCTGGGGCTGCGCGGCGCCGTAGCCGCTCGTCTCGAACGAGGAGCTGATCGCCGCCGGCACGTCCTCGAGGACGGGGCCGCGCCGGCGCTTCTCGAGCGGGATGATCCGGTATTCGACGCGGTAAAACGCGATCCCCTCCGGATCGGGATCGAGCCCGTAGATCTCGAAATACATCCACAGGGGGAACGGCTTGCGGTACACGTGCGCCGGGTGCGGAACGACCTGCAGGTTGCCCTTGACGAAATCCTGATTCGCCTCGGTTTCCCGGATGGCGCTCGCGAACTGGATGTCGCTCACCGACGGCGAGGCGCCGTAGGGGGCGAGCTCCACGTTCGTTCGATACGCCGCGCGCCGCCCCGACGTCAGGTCGCGCGCCTCGATGCCGATCCGGTAGTAGCCGGGCTCGAGCGCGAGCACGATCTGCCCCGGCACGAGGGCCGGCGGGCGGGCTTTATCCCCCGCGCCGGTCACCGTCGGCCGCGCCGTGTCGACGGCGGCGGCGATCTCCCGGTCATCGACGTCCCGGACGAGCACGCGGAACTCGACGTCCGCCGCCAGCGCCCCCCCCGCTGCGTGAACTGCAGCTCGCTTGTGGGGACCTCGAAGCTGATCTCGGTGCGCAGCGTCCGCTCCCCGCCGCGGAAGGACGCGATATCGAAGTAGAGCGGGAGGAGCTTCTGGTCGAGCTCGAAGGAATAGATCGTCGGCCGCTCGTCGAGCGCGGCGAAGAAATTGTTGATCGCCTCGAAGACCTTTTCCGCCTCGATCTGCGCGATGCGGTCCTGGAGCGTGTACATGCGCGTATCGACGCTCGCCGAGTAATCGATCTCGTCGGGATTGAAATCGACGAGATCCTTCACCTCGTCGGGGCTCATGAACTGCGTGGGGAACATCTCGGTGAGGACGCCGTACTTCATGAGGCCGCTGATGTTCTGGTTGCGCTCGAGCTCGCGCCGGGAGGAGCGGCCCGCGGGATTGTTGTAGAAGACGTACTCGCCCTTGAGATTGACGTTCCGGAACTGGACGAGCATGTCGAGCGAGCTGTAGTACCAGATTTCGCCCGGCGCGGTCAAGCCGGAGAAGGACACGGTGCCCCACGTCTGCGTGCGGTTGCCCGGGAGGCCGTAGCGGATGAGCGTCTCGCCGCGCCGGTCCCAGCCGGGCGCCTTCGACATGCCGAAGAGCTTCCGCGCGAGGGCGGCCCGCTTCTCGTGCTCCGCGCGCCGCTCGTTATACGGCGTCGCCGGCGTCGGATCGAGGTCGACCCAGAATCGCTCGAACCACTCGGCGCGCTCCGCGGTCGTCGGGAGCGAGAGGTACGCCTTGCGCTGATAATCGTTCATGAAATACTGGGCGGCGAAGTAGGCGTAGCGCTCTTCGCCCGAGAGCTTCTTGAGGAGCGCGATCTCGCCGGGGAACGAATCCTTCATGCCGCGCGCGGGCGCGGGAGCGGCGACGACGATGACCGCGGCGGCGATCGCGGAGAGGAGCGTGCACACGGTTCGCATCATTGATTCGCCCGGTAGAGGAGCATCCCGCCGATCACGACGAACACGATGTTTCCCATCCACGCGCCGAAGAGCGGATCGATGACGCCGCTGTGCCCGAGCCCCTGCCCGATCCGCAGCACCCCGTAGTAGGTGAAGCTGATCAGGAGCGTCAGCCCGAATCCCGTCGCCATCGAGGGCTTCCGCTTCGCGGATGAGAGCGCGGCGCCGATCAGCGCGAAGATGAGGCTCGTGAACGGGAAGCTGAATTTAACATAGAGGTCGACGCGGTACTTGTCAATATCGCCGCCGCTCCGGGCGAGCTTGTCGATGTACGCCCCGAGCCGGCGGAAGTCCATCTCCTCGGGCGCGATCTCCTCCTTGGAAAAATCCTCGGGGCGTTCGGGCAGCTCCTTCATGGACAGCTTCGCGAACGTCGCGATCCGCTCCCCGTCCTTCGTGAACTCCCGGACGGCGCCGTCGATGAACACCCACTCCGCCCCGTCCCAGAACGCCTTCTTCGCGTCGATCCGGCGGTCGAGGTTTCCCTCGCGGTATTCGTACAGCACGACGTTCATGAGCGCCTTGAGCATGACGTCGTACGTCTCGGCGTAATACGTCCGCTCGTGCTCCCCCTGGTAGTGCACGTTCGACCGGTAGCGCGACGTGTCCTCTTCCTTCATCTCCTCGATCTTGACGCGTTTGATCCGCATGCTCTTCCGGTTCGCGTCGGGCACGACGAACTCCCCGAAAACCATCACGAGGAGACTGATGAAGAGGGCCGAGACGATGATCGGCGCCGCGACCCGGACGAGCGGCGTGCCCGACGCGATGAAGGCGGTGAGCTCGTTCTGCTTCGAGAGCCTTCCGAGCGAGAAGACGGCGGCGAGCAGCACCGCGACGGGCATGATGAGGGTGATGATCCAGGGAATCTTGAAGGCGTAGAAGAGGACGATGTCGGCGAACCGCGCGTGGTGGTCGATGTACGTGTTGATCTGCTCGGTCACGTCGACGGTGACGTAGATCACCGTGAAGGCGAGGAGCCCGATCGCGAGGTTGCGCCAGAAATCGCCGAGGACGTATCGATCATGAATCCGCACGGCGCCACCATCCCGCGGGATTGAGCCGCGCCCAGTCGACCAGGGCGCCTTCCCGGTTCGTTTGACGGAGAATGACCACGGCGACGGCGAGGAAGACGATGTTCGCGAGCCACATCGCGAGCCACGGCTCCATGAGGCGCCGGTCCGCGAGCTTCTCGCCGCCGATGAGGAATATGTAGTAGACGAGGAAGAGAAGAATGCTGAAGCCGATGGAGATCGTCATGCCCCGCTTCCCCGACCGGATCGCGAGCGGCGCGCCGAGGAGCACGAAGATGACGCAGCTGAACGGGAGCGCGAACTTCTTGTTTATCTCGACGCCGTACCGGTTGATCTGGCGCAGGTTCGAGTCGAGGGCGTAGGTCTGGGTCTCGAGAATCTGCTGGATCTGCTCCGCCTCGTTTTGGACCCGGGGGACGGCGCGGACCGCGCCGGGCTCGAGGGGCGCGGGAGGAGGGCCGGCGTTCGGAGAGAGGGAGCGGGCGTCCGGCGCGACGCGGGCGAAGACGGAAATCACGTTGTCGAGCGCGACCTGATTCATGTGCGCGCGCGTCGAACCGCTCGTGAGCGCGTATTCGAGGATCTTCGCGCGCATCATCCCCACCGTCATTTCCCGGTCGTTGCGGTGCGTGCGGTCGGAACGCTTGAGCGTCCGCTCGGTATCCTGGATGTTGAGCGTGAAGTGCCGGAAGAGCGTCCGGCGGTACGTTTTGATGTCCGCGGGATCGGGCATCTCGTGTATCTCGCCGTCGTCGAGCTCGAAGCGCAGTACGCCTTCGCTTTCGCGATACATCATGCGGCCGCCCGTCGCGATGATCGATCTCGGCACGCCTCCCCTGAGCTCGAATATCTGCACCCCTTTGATCTCGCCTGTTTTGTCGTCCTTCTCGCGCACGAGGATCGTGTACCCCGGCAGGGCGTCTGAGAACATGTTCTCCTTGATCTGGAGCGTCGGTTTCATGCGGCCGATGTCGAGCATGAGGTTCATGAGCCGGTGGTTGCTCTCGGGCAGCAGCATGTTGAAGTAGAATACGAGCGCGATCGTCAGGCCCGCCGAGGCCGCGAGCACGGGAACGATCATGCGGTACAGCGACACGCCGCTCGATTTCATGGCCGTAACTTCGTTGTCGGCTGCGAGTTGACCGAACGCCATGAGGGTCGCCGGCATCACGGCCATTGGTATAATTAATGCGAACATATGACCGAGACTCAGCGTGAAAAACTCGATAATGGTGAGCGCGCTGACCCCTTTTCCGATGAACTTGTCGAGCCATCGGATGATGAAATCCATGACGAAGACAAAGGTGATGATCGCGAGGCTGAAGAAGTAGGGACCGACATGGTTCGAGAGGATATAGCGGTCGAGTTTTCGTATTCTCATAGGCTTAAGCGTCCGTCACCGGCCGGGAAAAAGCAAGATTGATGCCTCGCGCGCGAGGCCGGGCGACCCCATCCCCGGCGATCGCCGCGAGGCGCGAAAATAGAGATCGTGCTCGCCCCGTCCCCCGTTCCGCCGCTCGCCGAAGGCGCAATGGGGGAGGGGGGTACGTGTATTGTTTTGTGGACGAAGAGCGCCATTTCTGTCTCTTTTCCGGGACACCCCCGTGCGCCCGGTTCGGCGTCTCGCCCCTGAAGGAACGACGATCGACGTGTCGAATGTAACACAGAGCCGTCCGGCGATGACAGCCTTTTCTCCCTCGCGGCGCCCGACGAGGCACGGCGGGGCGCTCCGTGCAGGTGGATGACATTGCTTGCCGCGAACCGCGCAGCGAAATCCCGGCCCCGTCGATCGCCCCTGCCGGGACTCCTCGGCGCTTTGCTTGCCGCGGTTCTCTTCCTCTCCGGTTCCCTCCGGGCGCAAACGCTCGAGATCGATCTGCTCCGCATGATCGAGCGCGCCGAGCCGCGGTACTACATCGCGGAGCGGGGGGAGCTCCCGCCGAACTACATCATGCTCGGCGGCGTCAGCACCAGGGGGGATTCGGTCGAGACGTTCCTCTATCCGAATTTTCTCGAGAGCGAATTCGACCTCAGGCCGGAGTATGTCGAGTACGACGACGCCACGGGGCTCATCTACCGCTACCGCGTTCCCGCGCAGTACTTCTTTTCGAGGAAGGATGAGCGCAGAGAGCTCTTCTTCTATGCCGCGCCGCGCGACGTGACCGTGCCCGGAGCCACGATCGCGATCGAGCGGGTCGACGACCGCATCGCCGCGATCAAGACGGCGTCCACGAGGACCGTCTGGATCGAAGACGTCAAATACAACCTGCATAAGGAACGCGAGGACCGGGCGGGCAAGGGGCTCCTCAACATCACGATTCCGATCTCGCTGCCGAAGAGCATCGAGTCGATCATCGGCAAGGGGGAGGAGACCAATCTCACCGTGCAGGGGAGCGAGAAGATCGCGATATCGGGCCGCTCCGACTGGTGCTCGAACTGTCCGAAGACCGAAGGGCAGGTGCGGCAGGAGAAATTCCCCGATCTCAACATGGAGCAGGAGCTCAACGTGAACCTCCGCGGGACGATCGGGGAGAAGATCAACGTCGAGATACAGCACGCGAGCACGGGAGAGGGCATGCCGGCGACGAACCGCGTGCGGATCAACTACCGCGGCTTCGAGGACGACGTCGTCCAGCTCATCGAGATGGGGGATACGGATCTCAGCCTCTCCGGCGCCCAGCTCGTGAGCTACTCGGGCACCGCGAAAGGGCTCTTCGGCGTGAAGGCGATCCTGAAGCCGGGGCCGCTCGAGGCCACCTTCATCGCGAGCAAGGAGGAGGGGGAAACGGCGACCGGCTCGTTCAGCGCGTCGGGGGGGCAGGAGACCGAGACGAGGATCAACGACTACGATTTTCTCGAGCGGCAGTTCTTCTACTTCGAGAATCCGGGGAAGAGCTTTCACCCCGACTCCATCCTGGCGGGGTTCGGCACGATCTTCCCCGTCATCGGCGGGGCGAACAACGACGAAATCGAGGTGTTCGTCTCGCTCGGCCCGCAGGAGCCCCAGAACGATTTCGAGTACACGGGAAACGCCTTCGTCGACCGCGACAACCAGCGGTTCCGGATCTGGAACGATCCGGCGAATTCCGCTCCCGACGACAGCTTGGGAATCCCGCTGTACGGCAGATACAAGCAGCTCTTCATCGAGGACGGCGATTTCTCGCTCATCCGGGACTACTCTTCGACCACCAACGACGTTCGCTACATCGGCATCGAGCTCGCCACCCCGCTCGAGGAGACGCGCCGGCTCGTCGTGCGCTACCGGGCGCGGAAAATCATCACGGAGGGGGTGTATGAGGAGTATAACGTCGGCAACTACCGGAACTACAAGCCGGCGGCGAGCGCCCAGACGGGGTTCGTCGGCAAGGCGCTCTGCCTGCTCAAGAGCGAAACGACGGGGCAGCGCGCGACCGACCCGACGTGGAACCTCATGATGCGCAACGTGTACTCGATCGGTTCGAGTCAGGTCGATCCGCTCTCGCTGACGCTCCGCATCGAGGACACCTCGAACGAGACCAACCGGAACATTCACCCGGCGTCGGGGCTCAGCTACCTCCGGATCTTCGGCCTCGATCGCGTCATCAACGCGACGGGGCTCGCCGGCAAGGACGATCTCGTCGACAACACGCTCGGCGTGATCGATTACGACCGCGGCTACATCATGTTCCCCTGGTTCGAGCCGTTCAATCCGCCGGCCGCCGTCGTCGATACGTTTCTCGCCGACGACACCGATCCCCGCGAAACGGGCTTCGATTACTCGGAGATCGAGCTCGACGAGGGGCTCTACCTCCAGGCGCTCACGGACCAGATCAAGGCGAACAACCACAAGTACGTCATCGTCATCGAATCCTCGAGCGGCCAGCGCGTGTTCCAGCTCGCCGCCTACGACATCATCGAGGGGAGCGAGACGGTCACCGTCGACGGGGTGCGGCTCGCGCGCGACGTCGATTACACGATCGACTACGCGAGCGGCGTGGTCACCCTGAAGACGGCGAGCGTCTATCCCGATTCGAAGATCAACATCGACTACCAGCACAAGCCGCTCGTCGGCGGCGGGAAGAACTCGCTCCTCGGCTTCAACGCGAATCTCACCCTCTCGGAGAATTCCCGGATCAACGGGACGTTCCTCTACAGCGCGATGGGGGCGCCGAAGTACCTGCCCCGCCTCGGCGAGGAGCCGAGCCGCATGATGGCCGCCGATATCAACGGCAGCTTCGTGTTCCATCCGAACCTGATGACGCGGGCGGCGAACCTGCTCCCCCGCGTCGACACGAACGCGCAGAGCACCCTCAACCTCGGCGGCGAGCTCGCGGTCAGCATGCCCGATCCGAACGTCAAGGGGGACGCGAGCGTCGACGACATGGAGGGGGTCGAGGAGACGAACGGGGTGAACATGCTGCGTCGGAGCTGGTATCCGGCGAGCCCGGCATGGACCGTCGTCGGCGGCGTCGATTCGCTCTGCGAGGCCGATTCGCAGGCCGTGTACCGCTGGTACAACGCGGCGAGGACCAGCAAGCAGGAGTACCTCATCACGAGCAGGCGCGATCTCAATCCCGGCCTCGACGAGCGCGAGAACTCCTCGGTGTCCTCTCTCTTCCTCAGCGCGATCAACCCCCGGCCCGATCAGTGGTGCGGTATCATGACGGGATTCCCCGGCGGCGGGCTCGATCTCTCGAACGCGCAGTATCTCGAGATCTGGGTGAACGATTTCAACACGAATTTCACGAACGATCCCGCTGACCCGCTGCATCCGCTGCGGGGCGGCGTCGTCCACATCGATTTCGGGCGCATCGACGAGGATTTCTATCAGCCCGACAAGGACGCGTTCGACAGCGAGGACAAGCCGCCGTACGGCTGGTCGATCGACGAAGACACCGGTTTCGACGGGGACAACTGCACCTACCCGACCGATTTTTCGGACGCGAACTGGGTCGCGAACGAGAGCTGCTACAAAGGCATCAACTGCCGGAAGGGTAACGGGATGCAGGATTCCGAGGATCTGAACGGCAGCGGATACCTCGAACAGCTGAACGCGTACTATACGGTGACCTTCGATCTCGCGCAGGCGGCCGAGATAGACGTCCAGCGCGATTTCCCCCTCACGGATCCGGCGTACGCGGATTACTGGTCCGATCCCGCCAAGACGCTTAATCCGAGCAAGGGGTGGCGCAAGTACCGTATCGACCTCGCGAAGGCCGGCGTGGTAAAGGGCGAGCCCCGTCTCGACGCCATCCAGCACATGCGGATATGGATAGAGCGCCCGGATTCTCTCGTTACGGATACGACCGTCACGTTTTCCGACGCCCGCGTTCTCGAGATCGCCGAGGTGCAGTTCGTCGGGAGCCGCTGGGAGTATAACGGCATCCGGAATCTCGAGGACAGCCTCGACGCGAGCGGCGCCGATCCCGGGCAGCGGCTCATCATCGGCACCATCAACAACAAGGACGACGCGAGCCAGTACCACCCGCCGTACGTCGTGCAGGAGGAGGAGGGCATCGCGATCAAGGAAGGCTCGCTGCGCCTCAACTTCGAGAACTTCGCGGGGGGAACCTCGTTCCGCACGGTCAAGCGGTTCTTCGGGCAGGGGCAGAACTACCAGCAGTACCGCGCGATCCAGTTCTTCGTGATTCCCAACTACACGGTCGAGAACGTCGATTTCTACCTGCAGATCGCGTACGACAGCACGAACTACTACGAGATCGAGATCCCGTTCGACACGCTCGATTCGCGGCAGTGGGCGCTCGTGAACGTGAACCTGAGCGATCTCACGAATCTCAAGATCGGCACGACCGCGGATATCGTCAGCCAGACGATCGCCGACGCCCTCGATCCGTCGCGCGTGTACACGGCCACGCTGCGGGGCAATCCGACGCTCTTCAACGTCCGCTTCCTCTACGCGGGCGTCCGGAACCGGACCGACCGGACGATCCCCGCGGGGGAGATCTGGCTCGACGACCTCCGGCTCACGGAGGTGCGCCGGGACGTCGATCACGCCGAGAGCGTGCGGCTCGCGGCGGATTTCGCGGGGATCCTCCAGCTGAACACGAGCTACACGAGAACGGGGGCCGAGTTCCGGTCGCTCCGGCAGACCAAGGGGAGCGGCTCGACGAGCAGCAGCCTGAACATCAACGGGAAGACGGAGATCAACCACCTCGTCCCGACCGCCCGCTTCAACCTGCCGCTCAGCTTCCAGTACAACACGACCGACCAGCTCCCGAAGTACATGCTCAACAGCGACGTCGAGATCGCCGATCCGGCCGTGCAGGACAGCCTGAAGACCGTTTCGGCGAACTACGGCTTCAACGTGTCGCTGAGCAGGCGCGGATCGACCAACTCGCTCATGCGGATCCTGTTCGACAACCTCCGCGCCGGATACAGCTATTCGAAACGCTACAACTACTCGCCCATGACGCGCGACACGACCTGGACGATGAACGGGAATCTCAGCTATCAGATCCAGTTCCGGGACAAGCGGGAGCTCACGCTCTTCAAGGGCATCAAGTGGCGGTACTGGCTCGCGCAGCTGTCGTACGAAACGAGCGCGAGCCGCCAGACGAGGCAGCAGTACACGCGGAGCGGCACGAGCGATTTCGTGCAGCGGCCGTATTTCTACGACGCGCGATGGAACAACGCGTTCAACACGCTCTACGAGCCCTTCGACGCGGTCAAGATCACGTTCAACCTGAGCGAACAGCGCGATCTGGCGGTCGACCATTACCTCGGCAATCTGCCCATCGGCACGGAAACGAGCTTCGGGCACCAATTGAGCCTCAATTATCAGCCGAGCCCCACGACGCCGATCCTGTCCGAGTTCAATCCGCGGTTCGACTACCAGAGCAAGTACGGCGAGGATCTGTCCCCCGGCAAACGGCAGGAGGGGGATCCCTTCGGAACGCGGTACATCAACAATCAGCGCGACATCACGTTCGCCTTCATGGTGGACGCGGGGCGGTACATCACGTTCCTCGGCGAGAAGACGCACCTCCTCAAGGAGGGGGAGTCGTCGGGGCGGGGGGAGCGAGCGCCGGCGCGTCCCGTGCGGCTCCGATGTCGGCCGATCAGCGGGCGGCGATGCTGAAGCGGCAGCGCGAGGAGGAGGCGGCCCGGCGCCGGGAGGATGCCGGCAAGATCTCCGCGCTCGATGAGGAGGGCACGCCCGCCGCTCAGACGCCGACGCCGGGCCAGCCCCCGTCCGGCCAGCCCCCGTCCGCCCCCCCGGCGGGAGGGCTCGCGGACCTCGGGATGCGGCGCGTCCAGGGGGACACGTCGGCCGCCGCGGCCGACACGACGGGCCTCGCGAGGGCGGACACGTCCGCGGCGCCCGATACGGCGGCGGCGAAGCGGCGCGACGCGCTCAAACCGGTGCGATGGCTCGTGCGGCTCCTCGGATCGATCGAGCCGATCAACGCGAACGTCAATCTGGATCACCGCAGCTCGTACGAGCGGATCTACGAGCGGGCGGATCTCTCCTATCAGCTCGGATTCACCGACGAGGCGGGCGTTCCGAGCTCGACGAATCCGGTCGCCGACGACGCCCCGCTCCGGTCGACGGACAACATGAACTTCGACCTGCGCTCGTCGATCGGGATCACGAGGGACATCGGGCTCGATGCGAAGGCGAGCTTCGTTATCGGGCAGGACGAGTCGAACGGCAGGAAGAGCGAGAGCACGCGCTCGACGTGGCCGGCGCTGTCACTCAGCTGGAAGGGCATGGAGAAGTACCGCTACCTGAACCGGTATTTCAACCAGAGCAATCTCGTGATTGTGTTCGAGCGGCGGACGAGCGAGAATCAGAGCGGGCTGGAGGACGCCTATTCGCTGACGCCGAACTGGACCCTCGAATGGAAGAACAAGCTGTCGAGCAACCTGAGCCTCACCTACAACAAGAAGACGAGGGTGAAGAACGAGCAGGAGCTCTGGGACCGGAGCTATTCGGGGCTCGTCGCCCTCAAGTACAACATCGAGGGAAGCCGGGGATTCGGCATTCCGCTCCCGTTCCTGAACAAGAAGAAAATCAGCTTCAAGAGCCTGCTCACCACGGGGCTCAACGTCCAGTACAGCAGGGCGTCGACGCAGCTCGAGCCCGCGTCGTCGGCGCTCTCGATCCAGCCGAACGTTTCCTACCGGTTCAGCAACAACGTGATGGGGGGAATGGACCTCGCCTACCGGCGGGCGTGGGGCGGGCGGCTCGGGCAGGTGCGCCAGACGATCGACGTTCGCGTGAGTGCGGAATTCAAGTTCTAGAGGAGATGCCATGAACGCATTGATGATGATGGTCGCCGTTTCGATCGCCGCGCTCCAGTGCGCCGGCTGCGCGCGGAGCGAGCCGCCGGCGTTCGACGGCGCGTCGGCGTTCGCGTTTCTGGAGCAGCAGTGCGCCCTCGGTCCGCGCTATCCCGGCTCCCCGGGACACGCCGCGATCCGGCGGTACATCGCGGGGAAGCTCGAGGAGTTCGGCGCGGGCGTGACGCGGCAGCCCTTCGAGGCGGTGCTCTCGACGGGGGACACGCTCCGTCTCGAGAACATCACGGGTTCGTACCGGCCCGAGGCGCGCGCACGGATTCTCCTCTGCGCCCATTACGACACGAGGCCGCGCGCCGACCGGGAGAGCGATCCGGCGAACCGCGCGAAGCCGATCCTCGGCGCGAACGACGGCGCGAGCGGCGTCGCCGTGCTCCTCGAGATCGCGCGCCTGTGCGCGGTCTCCGAGCCGTCCGTCGGCGTCGATCTCGTCTTCTTCGACGGCGAGGATTACGGCGAGGAGGGGCGCACGGACGACTACCTCCTCGGCTCGCGCCGCCACGCGAAGAGCCTCGGCGCCCGGCGCCCGAACGCCGTCATCCTGCTCGACATGGTCGGGGAGCGCGATTCGCGCATCCCCATCGAGGGCTTTTCCGCGGCCGCGTCCCCGGCCCTCTGCGCGCGCATCTTCGGGATCGCGCGCTCGCTCCGGATTCCGAACTTCGTGCAGGCGAAGGGTCCGTCGATCATCGACGACCATCTGCCCTACATCCAGGCCGGCGTCCCCGCGATCGATCTCATCGACTTCGATTACCGGTACTGGCACACGCTCGCCGACACCCCCGACAAATGCTCGGGCGAGAGCCTCGCGGCGGTCGGGGCGGTGCTCGTCCGCTACGTCTGGGAAGAGCGGTAGGCCGATATTTTCTCTTGCTTTTTCCCCCTGTTTCAGCTACCTATTGGGCAGTGTGTGGGGCTCGGGACGCCCCATTTTTGTTTTTACGCGGGGACGGATCGATGGAGCCCGAAAAGGATCTCATGGCGCTCGTCGAAGGGGAGCTCGGTCTCCTCGGCTACGAGCTCGTCAAGATGGAGGCCTTCTTTTCCGGAAGGCGCAAGGCGCTCCGGATATTCATCGACCGTCCGGAGTCGACCGTGACCATCGCCGACTGCGTCCGCGTCACGAAGGCCCTCGGGCTCGTGCTGGACGCGACGGAGACGGTTCCCGGCCCGTTCAACCTCGAGATCTCCTCGCCGGGATTCGCGAGGCCGCTCACGAAGCCGGCGCATTTCGCGCGGTTCCGCGGGGAGCGCTCGCGCGTGGAGTATATCGACGACGCGGGGATGAAGACGACGGCGGTCGGGACGATCGAGGATTCGAGCGAGACCGTCGTCACCCTCAGGGTGGACGGCGCGGTTCGCGTCGTTCCGCACGAGCGGATCGTGCGGGCGAATCTCGATCCCGTGGGCGCGGGACGTGAAGAGGAGCGGGTTTCGCAGCGGCCGCGGCGCGGGAGGCGCGCCGGCAAAAGGTTTTGACTTTGGCCGCGAACTGAAATAGACTGAATCGATTATCCGAAAAGGGAGCATGGAACGATGAATGGTGGTTTCGTCGAGGCCTTCGGGCAGATCATCCGCGAGAAGAAGGTCGACAAAAACACGCTCGTCGAGATGGTGAAGCAGAGCCTCATCTCGGCGGGAAAGCGCAAGTACGGGCAAGAAGCCGAATTCAAGGTCCACCTCGACGAGGTCAAGGGCCTGCTCGAGATTTACCGGGTCTACCGGGTCGTCGAGGAAGTGGCGGAGCCGCTCGCGGAGCTGCTTCTGCTTGACGCGAAGAAAATGGACAACGCCGCGAAGGTCGGCGGCGAGGTCGAGGTCTATATATCGCTCGACGAGTTCGGCCGCAACGCCGTCCAGACGGCGAAGCAGGTGCTCATGCAGAAGGTGCGCGAGGCGGAACGCGACCGCATCCACGACGAGTACAAGGACAAGGTCGGCGCGATCGTATCCGGCACCGTGCGCCAGGTCGACCGCGGCAACATCCTCGTGAACCTCGGCCGGGCCGAGGCCTATCTCCCGATCCGCGAGCAGATCAAGAAAGAGCGGTACAACCAGGGGGACACGATCCGCGCGATCATCCTCGAGGTGGACAAGAACGCGAAGGGGCCCCAGATCACGCTCTCCCGCACGAGCGAGCTCTTCCTCCGCAAGCTGTTCGAGCAGGAGGTTCCCGAGATATTCGACGGCGACGTCGAGATCAAGGCGATCGCACGCGAGCCGGGCGGCCGGTCGAAGATCGGCGTCCATTCGCGCAACGACAAGGTCGACGCGGTCGGCTCGTGCGTCGGCATGAAGGGCTCGCGCGTGCAGGCGGTCGTGAACGAGCTCCACGGCGAAAAGATCGACATCGTGAGCTGGAACGAGAACCAGAACGAATTCCTCACGAAGGCGCTCGCGCCGGCGAGGGTCTCCTCGCTGCGCTTCAACGAGGCCGATCACCGGGTGCTCGCGATCGTCGAGGACGACCAGCTCTCGCTCGCGATCGGCAAGGAAGGGCAGAACGTGCGCCTCGCCTCCAAGCTCACCACCTGGAAGATCGATCTCACGACGATCAAGGAGATCGAGAAGCGCGACAAGCTCGACCAGAAGCTTCAGATGGACATCTCCGAGATGTACGGCGTGACGCAGCGGCTCGCGCAGAAGCTCAAGGGGGCCGGCATCCTCACCGTGCAGAAGCTGCACCGCACGCCGATCGACCAGCTCGTGGAGATCGAGGGCATCGGCGAGAAGACCGCCGAGAAGCTCAAGAACACCGCGGCCGAAACGATGGTGGAGCTCAACAAGGCGCTCGAGGATCTGCTCAAGAAGGAATCGCAGGAGGTCGAGGAGCAGAAGCCGCTGTTCGACGAGTCGATCTTCGGTCCCGACACGGTGAAGGAGAAGAAGGTCGAACCGGTGATCACCGAGGCCGAGCTCTTCAAGAACCTCGACGACAAGGAATCGAAACCGTCGAAGGAGGAGGACGCCGCCGGGCCGGACGAGACCGCGGAAGCGGACGAGACCGCGGAGGCGGACGAGCCCGAGGAGGAGCCGGAACCCGAGGAATCCGCCGCGGAGACCGCCGAGGAGCTCGGCGACGAGAGCGGCGAAGAAGATAATATCGAAGAGGCGGACGAGGACGAAGAGGACGAGGAGCCCGAAGCGGGAGATTCTCCGGAAAAGTCCGATGACGCGTCCGACGTCTAGACGATGAAGGGAGTTGCGATCGCGTGGCCAAGATTCGCGTATACGAGCTAGCACGCAAATATACCATCTCGAGCGATGCCTTGATCAAGATCCTCGTCAAGGAGGGATTCGCGGTCAAGAGCCACATGAGCACGGTCGAGCAGCGCGCCGAGCTCCTCATCGAGCAGCACCTGAGCAGGGTCAAGGCCGCGACGAAGAAGGAAGTCAAGAAGAAGGAAAAGAAGGAGAAGCCCGCCAAGCCGCAGCGGCCGCCGCGGACCCGCAAGGAAAAGAAGCCCGAAAAGCGCAAAGAGGCCGATCAGAAGGCCGTCAAGGAGAGCGTGAAGCGCACGCTCGCGAAGCTCGACATCACGCGCAAGACCCGCCGCAGCCGCAAGCATCGCGAGGAGGAAGCGGTCGTCGTCGAGGAGGAGAACGTCATCCGCCTCCCCGAGTTCTCGACGGTGGCCGAGATCGGCGAGCAGCTCAAGGTCGATCCGACGGAGATCATCCAGAAGTGCCTCGGGCTCGGCCTCATGGTGACGATGAACCAGCGGCTCAATCCCGACGTGATCACCATGATCGCGGACGACTACGGCTTCAAGATCGAGTTCACCGAGAGCTACGGCCATGAGCTGCTCCGCGAGAAGCGCAAGGGCACGCCGGAGCGCCTGCAGGGGCGCGCCCCCGTCGTGACGATCATGGGGCACGTCGATCACGGCAAGACGTCGCTCCTCGACGCGATCCGGAAGAGCAATCTCATCGCCGGCGAGAAGGGGGGCATCACCCAGCACATCGCGGCGTACGAGGTCGAGACGGGGCGCGGGCGGATCACCTTCATCGACACGCCCGGCCACGAGGCCTTCACCGCGATGCGCGCCCGCGGCGCCCAGGTCACCGATATCGTCATCCTCGTCGTCGCGGCCGACGACGGGATCATGCCGCAGACGATCGAGGCGATCAACCACGCCCGCGCGGCGGACGTGCCGATGATCATCGCGATCAACAAGGTCGACCTGCCGAACGCGAACGTCGAACGGGTGAAGCGGGAGCTCCTCAAGCAGAACATCGTTCTCGAGGAGTACGGCGGGAACGTCATGGGAGTCGAGATCGTGGCGAAGACCGGCCTCAAGGTCGACCGCCTCCTCGAGATGATCCTGTTCCAGGCCGAAATGCTCGATCTCAAGGCGGACCCGGACGCGCCCGTTCGCGGCGTCGTGCTCGAGGCGCGCAAGGAGGAAGGCCGCGGGACCATCTGCACGGTGCTCATCCAGCAGGGAACCCTCAGGGTCGGCGACGTGTTCATCGCGGGAAACTACTACGGCCACGTGCGTGCCCTTCTCAACGAGCGCGACAAGAAGATCGACGCGGCTCCTCCCTCGACCCCCGTCGTCGTGCTCGGCGCCACCGGCGTTCCGAACGCCGGCGAAAACTTCGTGCAGGTCGAGGACGACCGGACCGCGCGGGAGATCTCCTTCAAGCGGCAGCAATACCAGCGGGAGAAGGACCGCCACGTCGTGACGCGCATCACCCTCGACGATCTCTACAAGCAGATCAAGGAAGGGGCGGTCAAGGAGCTCAACCTCGTCATCAAGGCCGATATGGACGGCTCCATCGGCGCGCTCATCGACAGCCTCTCGTCCATCGAGAGCGACGAGGTGAAGATCAAGATCATCCACAAGGGCGTCGGCCAGATCAACGAGAGCGACGTGCTGCTCGCGTCCGCGTCGAACGCGGTGGTGATCGGATTCCACGTGAACGCGAACCCGGAAGCGATACATATCGCGAAGTTCGAAAAGGTCGACGTCAGGTTCTACGATATCATCTATCAGGCCATCGACGACATCAAGGCCGCGATGTCGGGCCTCCTCGAACCGACCGTCACGGAGCGGGATACGGGGAAGGCGGAAGTCCGGCAGGTGTTCAAGGTATCGAAGGTCGGCTCCATCGCCGGCTGCCACGTCCTGTCGGGAACCATCGTCCGCAACGGGAAAGTGCGGGTCAGGCGGGGTCAGGACATTCTCCATATCGGGGCGATCCTTTCCCTGAAACGCTTCAAGGACGACGCCAAGGAAGTGCAGGCGGGGTTCGATTGCGGGATCGGCGTGACCGGCTTCAACAATTTCGAGGAAGGGGATATACTCGAGGCTTTCGTGGAAGATGTGCAGAGCAAGTCGATCAAGTAGGCATGAGGAGGGCCGCCTCCCGTGATCGTCGCGAGCCTCAGGATACAGTTTCTCCTGCCCGGCTGTGCCTCTCTCAAGCAGAAGCGATTTGTTCTCAACAGCGTCAAGGCGAAGCTCCGCAACCGGTTCAACGTGAGCGTGTGCGAAAATGACTTTCAGGATAAATGGCAGCGGAGCGAGCTCGCCGTCGCCGCGGTCGCGACGGACCGGCGGGGAGCGGAGACGATCGCGCGTCAGGTCCTCGATTTTCTCGAGCTCGAGAGCCGGATCGTGCTCTGCGATTGCGAGCGGGAATTCTACTGAGCGCCCGGGGGCGCGTCCGGAGTCGGCATGAGCGAGAAGCACAAAGCGCGCATCGAGGACGAGATTATGGCGCTCGTCGCCGAGCTGATCCTGCGGCGGGTCAAGGACCCGCGCGTGGCGAACGTCTCGATCACGCGCGTCGAGGCGGCGAAGGACTATTCGACCGCGAAGATCTTCTACAACGTCATCGGCGGGGCGGGCGACCCCGCGGCCGTCCAGCAGGGGCTCGTGAGCTGCTCGCGATTTCTTCGCGGGCAGATCGGCAGGCGCCTGCGGCTCCGCGTCGTCCCGGAGCTCATCTTCCGCTACGACGTCTCGCTCGACCGGGCGATGAAGATCGACGAGCTCATCGAGAAGATCCACCGCGAAAACGATGATCGCGCGAAGGACGGCGGCGAGGAGGAGTCCGGGGATGCGTGAAGAACGGTTCGAGCGCGAGTTCGCCGAAATCGCCGCGCTCGTCGAGACGCGCCGGCGATGCCTCCTGTTCGGGCATATCGATCCGGACGGCGACTGCATCGGCTCGATGCTCGCGCTCGCCGCGTACCTCCGGGGGCGGGGGAAGGAAGTCGCCTGCTTCACCCCCGGCGAGATGGCGGAGATGTACCTCGATCTCCCGCTCGCCGCGCTCTTCCTGCGCGAGGAGGATCTCGCCGCGTTCAAGGCGGATCTGATATTCGCGCTCGATTCGCCGACGACCGCCCGGACGGCGGATCTCGTGACGCACGGCAACGGTATTCCCGTCGTCAACATCGACCACCACCCGACGAACGAGCGATACGGCGACATCAACGTCGTCGACGATCGCGCGAGCGCGGCGGCGATCCTCGTGTACCGGTTCCTCGCCGCGACCGCGCCGGAGAGCATCACGCCGGAGATGGCCGATTACCTCTACCTCGGCGTGCTCATGGACACCGGGGGCTTCAGGTTCAGGAACACGAACGCGGAGGCGCTCGCCACGGCGGCGCGCTTCGTCGAGCTCGGGGCGCGGGCCCACGAGCTCGCCCACGACTTCATCTACGTGAAGAAGCTCTCCACGCTCAAGCTGCTCGCGCGCGCCCTCGACGACCTCGAGGTGTACGAGGGGGGGCGCATCGCCGCCATGCGCATCTCGCGCGGGATGCTCGCGGCCGCGGGAGCGGCGATGAGCGACACGGAAGGGTTCGTCGACTACGCCGCCTCCATCGACGACGTCGAGCTGGCCGCGCTCTTCCGCGAGCTCGGCGGCGGCGAGGTGCGGGTGAGCCTCCGCTCGCGCAACGATCACAACGTCGCCTCGCTCGCCGAGACGTTCGGCGGCGGGGGGCACCGCAACGCCGCGGGGCTCACGATCCGCGCGGATCTCGCGACGGCCGTGTCGACCATCGTCGGCGCCCTCGGCGGGATGCTGCGGGCGGCGGACGGCGCGAGGAAACACCCATGACGGACGCGCGCGCGAAACTGAACAACCGGGTGATCCCGGTCGCGAAATCGGCCGGCAATTCGACCTACGACTGCGTGCGCCTCTTCAAGCGCGCCATCCGCCTCGACAAGGTGGGGCACGCGGGAAGCCTCGATCCGCAGGCGATCGGCCTCATCCTCATTCTCACCGGCGAGGCGACGAAGCTCTCGAATTACCTCATGGATCTGCCGAAGCGCTACATCGCCGACATCATGCTCGGCGCGACGACCGACACGCAGGACGAGAGCGGGCGGATTCTCAAGACGGGATCGTGGGCGGCCGTGACCAGGGAGGCCGTCGAGGAGGCGCTCGCGCGATTCACGGGAAAGCGTTTCCAGACGCCGCCGATGTACTCGGCGCTCAAGCACAAGGGGACGCCGCTCTACCTGCTCGCGCGCCGCGGCGAGAAGATCGACCGCAATCCGCGCGAGGTCGACACGTACTCGATCACGCTCCTCGATTTCAAGCCGCCCGTCGTGCGCGTCGAGGTGTACTGCTCGCGGGGGCTCTACCTCCGCGTCCTCGCCGAGGAGGTCGGCGACGCGCTCGGCGTCCCCGCGCATCTCGGAACGCTCGTGCGGATGCGCATCGGGCATTTCACCCTCGACGAGGCGTACGCCGACGGCGAGTTCGAGAAGCTGCTCGACGCGGACGAGCCCGGGTACTCCCTCGCCGACGCGGTGGGGCATTTCCCCGCCGTGACCCTCTCCGAGGACCAGTCGCGGGGGCTCTCGCGCGGCATCGTTCCGAAGATGCATCCCGCGGCGCAGGCGGCGCTTCCCGCGCAGGGGGTGCTGCTGCGGCTGCGGCGGCCCGACGGCTCGCTCGGGGCGATCGCGGAGATGGGGCTCGCCGGCCTCGTCCATCTGAGACGGGTGTTCCGGGAGTCGTAGGGCGCCGCGGCGCGAAGCGAGCCGGTTCGTATGGAAGTCATCTCGAATCCGCGCAGTCTCAAGAGCGGCTCGTACGCCGGAACCGCCGTCACGATCGGCGTGTTCGACGGCGTCCACCGGGGGCACACCGAAGTCATCCGGAACCTCGCCGCCGCCAAGCGCGTCGGGGGCCTGAGCGCCTCGATTCTCCTTACCTTCGACTCCCATCCCCTCGCCGTCACGCATCCCGAGATGGCGCCGCCGCTCCTCACGACCCTCCCCGAGAAGCTGCACCTCATCGAGCGGATGGACGTCGACGTCGCGGTCGTGGAGCGATTCTCCGCGGCGACGGCGGCGATCGACTACCGGGAATACATCGCGGACATGCTCGTCGGCACGCTCGGCATGAAGCATCTCGTCGTCGGGTACGATTTTCGCCTCGGGCGCGGGAGGGAAGGCTCGCAGGATCGGCTCGTCGACGAGGGGCGCCGGCTCGGATTCGCCGTCACGATCGTCCCGCCGATGGTGGTGGGGGGAAGCGTGCTCTCGAGCACGAGGATCAGGCGCGATATCGCCGAGCGGCGGCTCGAGCACGCCGCGCGCTGCCTCGGGCGGCCCTATTTCTTCGAGGCGACGGTCGTGCGGGGAGAGGGGCTCGGCCGCGGCATCGATTTCCCGACGGCGAACGTCGAGATCGCGGACCCCGCGAAGCTCATGCCCCCCGCCGGGGTCTACGCGGTCGAGGCCGAGGCCGGCGGCGTCGTTCGCGGCGGGATGATGAACATCGGGACAGCGCCCACGCTGCATGTCGACGGAGCGCGCCGCATCGAGGTGCACCTGTTCGATTTCGCGGGGGATCTCTACGGCTCGGCTCTCCGGGTGAGCTGCGTCGGATTTATCAGGGAGGAGCGGAGATTCGGGAGCGCGCAGCAGCTTCGGGCACAGTTAATGCACGACCGGCAAACGGCTTACGCGATGCTGGAAAAGAAGCATTGACAATCGCCCCGGATGATGTAGATTCTAGGTCTTATAGAATCGAAGAAGGCACGCAGCCACTTTGAAGCGGATCGGGCCTCTCCGTTCTGCTGCCATCGTGATATCTCATCACAGGTGCAAGGAGGTGCATGAACGATGGCGCTGCCGAAGGAAGTGAAAAAGGGAGTCATTACCAAGTTCCAGGTTCACGAGAGAGATTCAGGTTCCCCGGAAGTCCAGATCGCTCTTCTCACGGAACGCATCAATCAGCTCAGCAAGCATTTCGAGGTTCACAAGAAAGACTTCGCCTCGAAGCGGGGCTTGCTGAAACTGGTGAGCCAGCGGCGGAAGCTCCTCGATTATCTCAAGAACAACAAGATCGACAAGTATCGAGCGATCATCAAGGATCTGAATATCAGGAAGTAGCCCCCGGTTCCCGGCCGAGCGTACGAACGCTTCCGTGGCATCGCGGACGGCTCTTTATTCGGATGGTAACACAGTATGGAGGCTCATTCTCGAATGGTGAAAAAGAATTGGGATCTCGAGGGAAAGAATCTTTTCTTCGAGACCGGCAGAATGGCGAAGCAGGCCGACGGGGCGGTCCTCGTCGGGATCAACAGCACCGTCGTGCTCGTGACCGCGGTGGCCGCGAAGGACAAGGAAGTAGATAAGGATTTCTTCCCGCTCAGCGTCGAGTATCGCGAGAAGTTCTACGCCGCGGGTAAGATTCCCGGCGGCTTTTTCAAGCGCGAGGGGCGCCCCGGCGAGAAGGAAACGCTCGGCGCGCGCATGATCGACCGGCCCATCCGGCCGCTCTTCCCCGACACGTTCCGGTACGAGGTGCAGGTCGCGTGCAGCGTGCTGTCGAGCGATCAGCAGCTCCCGTCCGACGTCCTCGGCATCACGGGGGCCTCGTTGGCGCTCGCGCTCTCGGATATCCCCTTCGGGGCGATTCTGAGCGGCGTGCGGGTCGGCATGAAGGACGGGAAATTCATCGCGAATCCGACTTTTCAGGAGCTCGACGAGGGAGCGATCGACATCGTGGTCGCGGGCTCGGACGACGCGATCCTCATGGTCGAGGGGGGCGCGAAGGAGATCTCCGAGACCGTGCTCCTCGAAGCCCTCGAATTCGCGCACGCGAATATCAAGCTGATCAACGCGTGGCAGCGGGAGTTCCTCGCCGCGTGCGCGCCGAAGGCGAAGCGCCCGTACGCGAAGCTGGAGATAAACGCCGAGCTCGAGGCGAAGCTGCGCTCGGAGTACCTGTCCCCGATCGACAAGGCAGCGCGGATCACGATCAAGCTCGATCGCCAGAACGCCTTGAGCGATCTGTTCGCCGGCGCGTCGGCCAAATACGCCGAGTCGTACCCCGACAGCGAGAAGCAGTTCAAGAAGATCATGGAGCAGATGGAACGCGAGGTCGTGCGGAAGATGATCCTCGACGAGAAGCGCCGGTGCGACGGCCGCGGCACCGCCGACATCAGGAACATCACGTGCGAGATCGGCGTGCTGCCCCGGACCCACGGGAGCGCGCTGTTCACGCGCGGCGAGACCCAGAGCCTCGTCGTGACGACGCTCGGCACCGCGCAGGACGAGCAGCGCATGGACGAGCTCTCCGGAGAGTCGTTCAAGAGCTACATGCTGCACTACAACTTCCCGCCCTTCAGCGTCGGCGAGGTCGGCCGTTTCAGCGGGCCGGGGCGCCGCGAAATCGGCCACGGCATGCTCGCCGAGCGGGCGATCGAGCCGGTCATTCCGGCCGACGAGCATTTCCCCTACACGATCAGGGTCGTCTCCGACATCCTCGAGTCCAACGGCTCGAGCTCGATGGCGACCGTCTGCGGCGGCAGCCTCGCCCTCATGGACGCCGGCGTGCCGATCAGGAAGCCCGTGGCGGGCGTCGCCATGGGGCTCGTCAAGGAAGGGGACCGCGTCGCGATTCTCACCGACATCCTCGGGCTCGAGGATCACGACGGCGACATGGACTTCAAGGTGGCCGGCACGCGCGACGGCATCACCGCCTTCCAGATGGACGTCAAGATCGCCGGCATCCCGCGCGCGATCATGGAGCCCGCCCTCGAGCAGGCGCGCCAGGCGCGGATGAAGATACTCGATATCATGACCGGCACGATCGCCGAGGCGCGGAAGGAAATCTCCCCGTACGCGCCGAAGATCGTCCAGATCAAGATCCCCGTCGACAAGATCCGCGACGTCATCGGGCCGGGAGGGAAGATGATCCGGCACATCCAGGACGTCTCCGGCGCCAAGATCCAGGTCGAGGACGACGGAACCGTCGAGATCGCCGCCGTCGATCAGGCGGCGGGGGACAAGGCCCTCGATATGATCCGCGGGCTCACCGAGGAGCCCGAGGTCGGCAAGACCTACAAGGGCGTCGTGCGCGGCATCCAGGTCTTCGGCGCCTTCGTCCAGATCCTCCCCGGGAGGGACGGGTTGCTGCACATATCAGAGATCGCCCGGCATCGCGTTGCGAAGGTCGAAGACGAGCTGAAGCTCGGCGACGAGATCGAGGTCAAGGTCATCGGCATCGACAAGGACGGCAAGGTGAAGCTGAGCCGGAAGGCCCTGCTCTAGCCGCAACACATGCTGAGGTTGCCCGCTCCGCACAAGGTGCCGCTCTCGTCGGGGGCGATGCTGCTCCACCAGCGCAATCCGTTCTCGCCCACGGTCGCCTTCGGCGTGTGGATTTCCGGCGGCTCGAGCCGCGAGGACGAGACGGAACGCGGGCTCTCCCATCTCCTCGAACACGTCGTGTTCCGCGGCACCGAGAGCCGCGACGCGCTCGCGCTCGCGTACGATCTCGAATCGATCGGCGGACAGTACGACGCCTTCACGGGGAAAGAGGCGACGTGCTACCACGCGAAGGTCCTCGACGAGCATTTCGAGAAGCTCGCCGACATCCTCGCCGACATCACGTGCCGCCCGACCATACCGGTCGAAACCTTCAAGCTCGAGAAGAACGTCGTCCAGGAGGAGATCAGGAGCATCAACGATTCCCCCGAGGAGCTCGCCCACGAGCTCTTTTACGCCACGCTCTTCAAGAAGCATCCGCTCGGCCATCCCGTGACCGGGTATCTCGCCGACATCGCCCGCTACTCGCGCGACGACCTCTTCGCGTTTCACCGCAAGACCTACACGGCGGCCGACACGCTGCTCGCGTTCGTCGGCAACCTGCCGATCGACCGGGTCGTCTCCATCGTCGAGGACCGTTTCCGCTTCCCCCGCCGGCGCGACCGCGCGCGGAAACGGGCGCTCGTCGAGAACGCGAACCGCGTGTCTTCACGGACGCGCGACGAATGGGCGCAGTCGCACGTCTGCGTGGGCTCGCGGACCGTGTCCGCCTCCCACGAGGACCGTCACGCGCTCGTCGTCATCGCGAACATACTCGGGGGCGGCGCCACGTCGCGCCTCTTCCAGAGCCTGCGCGAGAAGACCGGGCTCGCGTACTCCGTGTACTCGCACGTGAGCTTCTGGAAGGAATCGGGCACGCTGTGCAGCTTCTTCTCCGTCGATTCGAAGAATCTCGCGCGCGCCCTCGACAAGCTGCACGCCGAGCTCCGCGACCTGCGGGAGGGAGGCGTGCGGGACGAGGAGATCGAGAGCGCGAAGGCGCAGGTGAAGGCGAGCATCGTCTTCGGCGTCGAGAGCATCGAGAACAGGCTCTTCCAGTGCATCCAGAGCGAGTATTTCCACGGGCGGTACGTGCGCTTCGACGAGCTGCTCCGCGCGATCGAGCGGGTGGACCGCCGCGCCGTTACCGAGGCCTCCGAACGCTATCTCGCGGAGGACGTCCTGACGTACGCCGCGTGCGGGAGAATGGGGATCAAGGGGCTCGTGCCCTGAAACGGGGGCTCGCATGGACGAACGCGTCCGGATCAAGATCCGCTACCTCGAGCACCACGAGGGGCTGCCGCCGCTGGCCCGCCAGACGCCCGGATCGAGCGGTTTCGATCTCAACGCGGCGTGCGCCGGCGAGATCCGCGTCGCACCGGGCGCGACGGCCCTCGTCCCCGCCGGTTTCCAGATCGCGATTCCCCCGGGATACGAGGCGCAGGTGCGCCCCCGGAGCGGGCTCGCGCTCAGGAGCGGCATCGGTCTCCTCAACGCGCCGGGGACGGTGGACGGCGACTACCGGGGGGAAGTCTGCGTCATCCTCCACAACTTCGGGACGGCCGATTTCGTCGTGCGCCGGGGGGACCGGATCGCGCAGCTCGTCATCTCCCCGCTGCCCCCCGTCGAGCTCGTCGAGGAGGACGTCCTCGACCAGACCGACCGCGGCTCCGGCGGATTCGGCCACACGGGATAAGGAAACGCCGCCATGGCGCGCCGCCGCTCACACGGGCTCTCCGGCCGGGACGAATCCAGCGCGACGATTCCCCGGGTGCTCGCGTATCACAAGGTGACCGGCTTCGAGCTCGGCGGGACGTGGGTGCCGCCGGAACGGTTCGAGCGCCAGATCGACGCCCTCCTCGACGCGGGATTCCGTTTCATCGACGAGACGGCGTTTCTCGACTCCCTCGACGGGCGGCGGGAATCGTCGGGCCGCGAGATCCTGCTCACCTTCGACGACGGGTACCGCGTGCTCCTCGACCGCGCGGTTCCCGCGCTCGAATCGAGGCGCATCCCCGCGCTCGTTTTTCTCGTGACCGCGTTCGCCGGCCGCCGCAACTCGTGGGAGCTCGACCTGCCGGGGCGGCATTTCACGCATCTCGCGTGGGACGAGATCCGGGATCTCGGGAAACGGGGATTCGCGTTCGGCTCGCACGCGCGGACGCACCCCGACCTCACGCGCCTCTCCGCCGAAGATCTCCGCGACGAGATCGCCGGCTCGAAGGGCGAGATCGAGAGCGCTCTCGGCGGTTCCGTCCGCACCTTCTCGTATCCGTACGGCAGGGTGAACGATCTCGTGCGCCGGGAGACCGAGCGGGCGGGCTACCGGGCGGCGTTCACGCTGTATCCGCCTCGTTCGGCGCGCCGCGACCGGTACGCCCTGCGCCGCGAGGGGATCTGGGTGATCGATTCGGTGGGAAACATCAAGGCGAAGCTCGGGACGGGATGGCCGTTTCTGTTCGAGGATTTCAAGGGACGGATGATCAACGCCGCGGCCGTATTCACGCCGCTTCTCAAGAACGGATTCCGCCGAGCGAATACGACTTCCCCTCGCTCCCGACGCGGTAGCTGAGCCCTGCGGCGCGCGCTTTCCCGCAGATCTTCCCCGACAGGAGTCCGTTCGAAACGAGCGTCTCGATTCCCGACGGGTACGTTCCCCTGACGGCGAAATGCTCCTCGAGCGCCTCGCGGACGGCCGCCTCGACGAGGCGGGATTCGAGCGCCCCGAGCGTCGGGGCCACCGACGCGGCGCCCGCGGCGCGCGCTTCGGGGGCCGCGCTCCGATGGACGAAGGCCCATCCGGGCGCCAGCACGCGGGGCGCGACGAGCTCGCCGAAGGCGACGCTCCCGACGAGCGCGAGCGCGGCGGCGACGGCGACGACGGGCAGACGCCTCGGTTCCCGCTCCTCCGCCTCGTCGGCTTCGTCTTCGCCGGTCTCCGCGCTCTCCTCGACCATGAGGACCTGGAGGAGCCCCTTTTCGAGCAGGCTCTTGAGCGCCTCGTACGTGTTGAAACGGGACATCCGCGCTTTCGGCACGATCTCGGCGATGCTCAGGGGGCTCTCGAGCAGATCGTAGACGAAATCCTCGAGCTCCTCGGTCTGCGCCGCGCCGTCGGGCGCCGGGAGGCGCTTCACGATCGTCCGCTCCGACGGGAAGATCCGCCGGAGCTCCGGGAACTCGTCGATCCGCCGCATGCTCTCCATGAGGAGCCCTTCGACCTTGAAGGAGCCGAACGAGTTGACGCCTTGCAGCACCTGGCTGCCGATGATGAATTTGTACTGGCTGCGCGGCCAGTTGAGGACCTCCTCGATCGTCTCCTGGATCTGGTCGGCGAAGATGGTCCGGAGCTCGTCTTCGGAGAATTTCTTCTCCGAGAGGAGGATGTCGGTGAGGTCGAGGTTCGACTCGGCCTGAATCTGCTGGATGCGGTCCATCTCCTCGGGGCTGATGAACCCGTACCTGAGGAGGTAGATTTTGAACGGATCCTCGGCGAGCTTGCGGCGGTCTCTCGTGGAGATCACCAGCCCCTCGCGGAAGTAGATGACCATCGTCCGCTCGCCGGTGATGGAGAGCATCCCCGTCTTTTTCTGGAGGGCGATGAGCTGCAGAATCTCGCTCAGGCCGAAATCGCGTGCATTTCCCTCTAATGCCATTTCGATCCCTTCTCGATCGCGCCGATGGGCGCGCCCTCGCCCGCGCGCGGCTTCGCCGGGCCCGGCGCCCCCGCCGCTTCATCTCTCGAGTGAACCGCGGTCGGCCCCTTCGGACCCGGATCGGTCCACGGTTCGGCCGGCACGTCCTCGAAATCGCGTTTCTTCGCCGTGTCGCGCTCCTGCAGCCGCATCTCCGGCGGGAAGATCCGGTAGTTCCGCGGCTCGAGCGGGGCCCTCACGCGGAGGGAGGCGACGTACGCGGCGCAGAGCGCGGCGATCGGCACGAGCGTCTCCCAGAGCGGCCGGCCGAATCCCGCCGCGCCCGGATCCTTGAAATAAGCTCCGTTCCAGACGAGCGCGGCGATGGCGCCGGCGCCGAGGAGCGAGAGCGCGACGGCGTCAGCGGTCCGCTCGAAGTACAGGTGCGCCGCGCCGGGGAACAGTATCGTCCGGCGCCGGTGCGACCGCTGCCGCGCGCCGGCGATGCGCTGCCGTCTCGATCGCAGGAGCGCTTCCATGACCTTGACGCTGTTCAGATCCTTGATGACCGCCGCGCACTCCCGGCAGAGGAGAATTCCCGCCACTTCGCTCTCGCACCGGGAGCAGGCGGCGCTGCCGCAGTTCTCGCAGCGTTCGACGTTCCACGCCTCGGGGAGCTGCCACGCGATGATGAGCGCCGCGCAGAGCGCGACGGCGAAGAGCACCCACAGCAGATGGAACGGGAAAAGCAGGTAGGGGCGAAGCATCTCGCTCATGAGGACGCCGTTTCTCGTTTTCCCTTCGGCGCGCGCGAACACCCAGAGGGCGCGCGTCTCGAATCCCGCCTCGTAGACGGGCGGATTCCTGAGGCCGATCGTCGGGTGGGCGGCGCGGAACGCCTCGATGCCGAGGGTGTTGGCCCGCTCGAGCCAATCGCCCGACTGCGCGAACAGCATCTTCTTGATGTACGCCTGACCGATGTTGTAGTGCGCGACGGCGCTCGTCGAATCGAGCTCGACCGCGCTCTGGTATCCCGCGACCGCCTTGTCGTAATCCCCCTGCATGAAGTAGACGTTGCCGAGGTTCACGAACGCGGGGGCGAACGATCGGTCGAGCGAGACCGATTCGAGCAGGTACGCCTGCGCGTCGGCGTAGCGTCCGCACCGGTACATCATCGTGCCGAGGGCGAACGCGCGCTCCGGACGCAGGCGATTGTCCTCGATCGCGCGGATGCGCGCGACGCATTCCTCACTGCCGCCGCGCCGGTTGACGAGGGAGAGGCGGCTCGTGACGCTCCACGGATCGATCGCCGGCGCGAGCGCGTTCGAGCGCGGCGCGAGGTACGAAGCCGCGGAGAGCAGGATGAGGAACGCGAGAACCGTTCCCTTCTCGCGCCTGCTCATGAAGGCCCAGAGCGCGACGACGAGGATCGCGATGTAGAGCGCGACGCCGAGCCTCATGGCGGCGAGCGAGACGACGATGACGCCGATGATCCACCGCGCCGGGGGGAACGAGCAGCGATGCTCGAACGCCTCGACGATCTTGTGGTCGATGAGCTGCCAGTACTTGACGAGCAGCGCCGCGAGCACCGCCAGCAGCGCCACGATGAGCGTCAGGATCGTGAACGCGGCCGCGTTCGCCGCGAGCATCGCCTGGGACGGATAGCTCACGGCCAGGCGCCTGCATCCCTCGATCGCGTACGGGAGGAAGTCGGGGCTCGCCGAGAGGAGCTTGATCCGCGTGAGCGTGAAGAGCGGCGCCGCGTAATCGCCGGTGAGGTTCGCCGCGAGCTCGAGCTTTTGCTCCGCGTCGTCCTTCCTGCCGTCGCGCAGGAGCTGAAGCGCCTCGCGGTGCAGCGCCCTCGAGACCACGGGTATCGAGGGGGCTCCGGCGGCGAGCTCGCGCTCGGCGTACGCCCTGAGGTTCGAGTTGGTGATCGCGTCGAGCGATTCGGCCCCGGCGTCCGTGCAGATTGCAAGGGCGCACAGAACGGCGATGGAGAATGCTATTCTTCTATGCGACATAACCTTTTGTCCGGTCGCCAGTTTCATCGATTATCGAGAGGCCGCGAGCCCTGCTCGTGCCGCCCCTTCACTCTTTGGAGCAAACATCGGCAAAAACCGTGCCGCGCGCGGCACGCCTCGCGCTCCCAATTTCCGATTTACAAGGACCTTGCGAGGTGTTACATAAGGATTGTCAACAGGCTCGAGAAGGGAGCGCTCCATGCAGGCAGCCGAAATCGCAACTATCGGAACGCACGTAGGCCGCGAGGTCCAGCTCAAGGGCTGGGTCTACAACCTCCGGTCCAGCGGCAAGATCCACTTTCTCCTCGTCCGCGACGGCACGGGCGTGATCCAGTGCGTCGTCGAGAAATCGTCGGCGGGGGAGGAGCTCTTCGCGAAGGCGGGCTCGCTCACGCAGGAATCGTCGATCGAGGTGCGCGGCGTCGTCCGCGAGGACAAGCGCGCTCCCGGCGGCTACGAGATGAGCGCGACCGGGCTGTCCGTGATCCAGCTCGCCGAGCCCTATCCGATCACGCCGAAGGAGCACGGGACCGATTTCCTCATGGACAACCGGCACCTGTGGCTGCGGAGCCAGCGGCAGCACGCGATCATGACCATCAGGGCGGGGCTCGTCCGCTTCATCCGCGATTTCTTCGACAACCGCGGCTTCGTCAACATGGATACGCCGGTGTTCACGCCGAACGCGTGCGAGGGGACGACGACGCTCTTCGAAACGGAGTATTTCGGCGACACGGCCTACCTCACGCAGAGCGGGCAGCTCTACAACGAGGCGACGGCGGCGGCGTTCCGCAAGGTCTACTGCTTCGGGCCGACCTTCCGCGCCGAAAAATCGAAGACGCGCCGGCACCTCATCGAGTTCTGGATGGTGGAGCCGGAGGTCGCCTTCGCCGGGCTCGACGACATCATCCAGCTCGCCGAGGACTTCATCGTGGAGATCGTGGGCCGCTCCCTCGAGCGGTACCGGCCGCTCCTCACCGGCGTTCTCGAGCGCGACGTGACGAAGCTCGAGAAGGTGCAGCCGCCGTTCCCGCGGCTCTCGTACGATGACGCGGCCGCGCTGCTCGTGAAGAAGGGGGCCGCGTTCGAGTGGGGGACCGATTTCGGCGGCACGGACGAGACGATGATCTCGGAGGGCTACGACCGTCCCGTTTTCGTGCACCGGTTCCCCGCGGCGATCAAGGCGTTCTACATGCAGCCCGATCCCGCCGACGCCCGGCTGAGCCTCTCGGTCGATCTCCTCGCCTCCGAAGGGTACGGCGAGGTCATCGGCGGCGGGGAGCGCATCTCCGATCTCGCGCTCCTCGAGAAACGGATCGCCGAGCACGGCCTTCCGAAGAAGGCCTTCGAATGGTATCTCGACCTGCGGCGGTACGGGTCCTTCCCCCACGCGGGCTTCGGTCTCGGCGTCGAACGGACCCTTTCCTATATATGCGGGCTCCAGCACGTGCGCGAGACGATACCGTTCCCGCGGCTCCTCAACCGGCTGACGCCGTGAGGGGCGCTCCCCGGCGCGCGCGGGGGCGATTTCGGGAAGACGCAAGAATTGACTATACAGGGAAGCGCGACTATACTATTTTTGGGTGAGAGTGGCGGCCGCGGAAGGAGGTTTTCCGCGGACGTCCGACGAGCGACATGACGGTTCTTCAATCGAGGAGGTACGAAGGATGAAGAGAATGGTAATGGTAGCTTTCGCGCTCCTGCTGCTCGCGGGCTCGGGCTTCGCGCAGCCGTTCCCGGGGCTTCCCGATACGGCGTACGTGGGTATCTTCAACGACGCGGCCCACACGACGCATCAGGTGAACTACACCGGCGCTCCAGCACCGTTCCAGTACTACATTTTCTTCCTGCCGAACAAGATGGGCTTCCAAGCTGCCGAGTTCACGCTGAAGCTTCCGGCCAACGTCGTCTCGGTGACGACCCTCGCAAAGGATGCCGCGATCACGGTCGAGCTCGGCACGCTCACAGGCGGAATCAGCATCGCCCTTCAGGAAGGGGTGTGCAGAACGGACTGGTTCTACGCCTACAGGCTGCAGAGTCTTCTGATGAGCAACGTACAGAGCCAGATCACGGTGGAAGATCGTGGCGACGTGAACGGCGTGTGGACCCCATATCAGGTCGCAAGCTGCGAGCCGGGCTACCCGATCTACCCGGTGAAACGTTACTGCCACCTCTCCCTGAACTATGACGGCGGCGTCGGCGTCGAGAACACGAGCTGGGGCGCGATCAAGAGCCTCTTCTAAAGAGGCGGCGGAAAGTCATCTGCGAGGGGCCGGTCCGAACGGATCGGCCCCCTTTTTTTGTCATGATTCATTGACGGAATCCCGATCCTTCCCGCGACCCTGCCAATTCCGTCTTGACACAAGTGCCTCCCATGATTTACAATGATCGCCACTTGCATCTCTAGGGGCACCGTATATAGGACGTGACATCGCGGAGGGGAACAATCGGAAAGCTTTAGCTTGTTGGGGCTTTTCCTGAGCGGCTCGGGGTCTATCCACATCTGCTGAACAACAAAAGCCGACGACACTTCCCCGCCCTCTATCTGAAAGGAGGGATGCGGATGAGCGATCGACTCGCCTGAATGTTCGAGGGCGAGGCATGGCCATTTCTATCCCGGTCTCTCTTCGGTCTTTGCATCATTTGGAGGGGGCTATGAGAAATTTTGCATCATTCTTGTTGATCGCGGCCCTAGGTCTGCTATGGGCTTCGGCCTTGCCGGCTACGGACCGCTACGTCCCGGTGCCTTATGCCACGATTCAGGCCGCCATCGCCGCGGCCGATCCGAACGACGTCATCGTCGTGGCGGCGGGGACGCAAATCGAAGACAATATTCTCATCAATAAGCCGCTCACGATCCAAGGAGGTGGAATCGGGGTAAGCTTCATTGACGCATCGGCATCGATCGCGACGGGAAATGTCGTGAAAATCGACATAACCTCGGGGGACGTTTTGTTCGATGGTTTTACCATCAAGACCGGCAAGAACCTCAATGGCATCTATGCCAGGTCGGCTTCCTCCGGGTCGACGATCACGATCTCGCATAACCGTATCGAAGGCTTGACCCTGGGTCATACTCACACTCCTTCGGATCCATTGGACAACTTCGGTCTCATCGCGGGCTACGGCAGCCTCGCATCGCTCGTTTTCACGTACAACGAGATCGCCGGGTGCGACGCCAACTCCATTCTCCTGGAGCGCCATGTCGGGCCGACCGATGTGAGCTACAACACATTCGACCGGAATCCGAGGGACACGTCGAGCGACGCCTATTTCAATATGAACTACGGCGGCGCCGATATAACCAGTCTGCAGAAGGTGTCCCACAACACGATCGACATGGGAGCGGGGACGACGTTCACGAACGATACCCGCGGAACCGGGATAACCTTCACGAGCTCGTATACCGGTGTGGCGGGGGGATACACGAACATCGAGATCACCGACAATACGATCGTCAACCTCAAGCCGTACCGCCGCGGCATCGGGTTCTGGAACAACGCCCCGGCGGGGACGGTCAGCGGCGCGGTCGGCGACATCAACGCCCCCGTCGTTTCCGGCAATACCGTCTCGAACGCCTTGGGCTACACCGGGCAGTTCGGTATCCGGCTCCTCGGGCTCGTGACCAACGCGACCGTGACGAACAACGACTGCGATGGCGTCGAATATGGTTTCCGGGGGCAGGCTTACAACGGTAACCTTCCCGTCGGGGCCGTGGTGAACGGCAACAGCTTCACCAACGTCACGTACTACTCCGACTGGGGCGGCACCGGAACGCTCGATGCCTCCGCCAACTGGTGGGGCTCGAACGTCGCCGCCACTGTTGCGACCAAGGTCAGCGGCACGGTCGACTACACGCCCTGGCTCGACAAGGCGGACGACACGAGCGGCGACCCTGGATTCCAGGGCGACTTCTCGGCTCTGCGCGTCGGCGCGGCAAGCCCTCAGGCCGGCTCGAAGGGCCGTGTGCAGGAAGGCGTCGACCTCGTCACGGGAAGCACCGTGTATCTTGGTCCGGGCACTTACGAGGAGCAGGTCGAGATTGCGAAGACACTGACCCTCGACGGCGGCGGAGGAGGCGGCGCGATCATCAAGTCGCCGGTGAACCTTACCAAGTCGTTCTTGACACCCTCCGTGAACAAACCGGTCATCTATATTCATGACGCTGAAGGCGTCGTCGTAAAAGGCCTCACGGTGGATGGCGCGGGACGCGGAAACCTGAATGTCCGGTTCCAGGGCATCGCCTTCTGGAACGCCGGCGGGACGGTCGATCACTGCGTCGTCAAGGACATCAAGGACACGCCGTTCAGCGGCGCGCAGCACGGCGTGGGGATCTATTCTTACAGCACGGGTACCGCTTCGCACGTTGTCAACGTATGGGATTGCGAAGTGTACGGATTCCAGAAGAACGCCATGGCCCTGAACGCAGGCGACACGAACCCGTTCACGGCGGATGTTCGCAGGAACATCGTGACCGGCGCGGGAGCGACGGGCGTGACGGCACAGAACGGCATCCAGGTGTGGGCACGGATGGGTGGCGGCACGGTCGCGGGCAACACGATCTCCGGGATCGGCTACTCGGGCACCGGGTGGGTGGCGACGAGCCTCCTGCAGTTCTACGGCGACGTGGACTTCATCGGCAACACGGTGACGAACGGCCAGCTCGGCATCTACAACAACTACGGTTCGGGGGACATCACCGACAACATGATCACCGTATCGCTGATCGGAAGCTACGCGGACGGAATCATCGCTTCGGATCCGGTGAACAAGACGGCCTCCCCGTTCGGCGAGGAATCGTCGGCCGGCGCTCCCGGCACCCGCATGGCGATGGGCGGCACCCCCCTCGATGTGAACGTGACCGGCAACACGGTGGCGTTCAGCGGGCCGACGAATACCGGATCATACGGTATCGAGGCCTACGCGGGATATAGCGCGGAGGATCTCGACGTCGCGATCAACGGCAACGACGTCGCGGGATTCGAGTACGGCATCGTCGTATCCAAGTGCACGTCCGGTTGCGATACGGGCGTATTCACGAGCCTCGTCGCGCAGTACAACAGCATTACGGGCAATACGGGCTACGGGATGTACTCCGACGTGGACTATCTCGCGACCGACGCCCGGTACAACTGGTGGGGCGCGGCGTCGGGTCCGTTCCATACGACGCTCAATCCCTCGGGAACCGGGAACCAGGTTTCCGACTACATCCTCTTCGAGCCGTACTTCGGTGCGCCCAACGAGGTCGGCGTCGTGCCGCAGTACACACTCACCAACTGTGCGACTCCCAAGACCGTGACCGTCCGCCTCGATCAGGTGGGAATTCCCACCGACGAGGTGCGCGGCTACGAGATCAAGTTCACGGTGAATGCGGCCGTGGCGACGGCCGGGAGCTTCGTCGAAGGATCCTTCCTCAGCTCGGCGGGTTCGACGACGTTTTACGCCCAGAATAACGGGGGCGGCGCCTACACGGTGAGCTGCGCGATCCTCGGCGGCACGGTCGGCGGAAAGAACGGCGGCGATCTCTTCAGCATGACGCTCACGCCGGTCGGAGAGGGAACGAGCGCCATCGCCTTCACGGGCATCAAGATCCGCGATCTGAATAACGTTCAGCTCGCGGGAGCAGGCACGGCCGGCTCGATCCGGGTCGACTGCTCGTATCCGACGATGGAAGACATCGTCGAGGCGCAGAACGGCTGGTACAACACGGCGCCGACGTTCTCGAACTTCGGCTTCGATGACGACGTGAATCTCGACCTCGCCGAATACAAGATCGATGGCGGCGGCTGGGCCGTGCTATTCACCGGCATCGACAATGTCGAGTGGAACAGCGACGGCTGGGCGCTCCCCGGCTTCGCCGGTCTGGGCGACGGTTCGCATACCGTCTACTTCCGCGTGAAGGACGACGCGGGCAACTGGAACGGCGAGGGCACATCGCCGCAGCCGAACCTGTACAGCTGGCAGTTCAACAAGGATATGGCGGCTCCGGCGGCTCCGACGAACTTCGTCGCACTGCCGGGTCACAACAAGGTGCACCTGACCTGGACGAACCCGACAGGAGACGCGACCTTCGAGGGTGTCGAGATCAGGGTCGTGGCGTGGGGCGACTATCCCCATTACGCCACACCGGCTCCTTCGTACCCGGCCAATTTCGGTGCGGGTCTCCATGTAGCCTTCGCGACCGCGCCGGCTCAAGCGTACGACGATGCTCCGAGAGCGCCGCGCGACATCTATTACTACGCGGCGTTTTCGAAGGACTTCGCGGGGAACTACTCGTCGACGATCTTGGGCGCTTCGGACCGTTCGACGAGCTACTGGCTGGGTGACGTGACATCCAATGGCCTTATCGATGTCAATGACCTCGTTCCCTTCTCGGCCACGTTCGGGCTGAGCGAAGGTCATATCAACTTTAACAGCCTGTGCGACTTCGGCCCGACGGACGACTGGTCGCGTTTGGGCATTCCGTTGCCCAGCAACACGATCGACTTCGAGGACCTCATGATCTTCTCGATGAACTGGGGCAACGTGACACCCTCCGGCGTCAGTCCCCCGTTGGCTTCGGGAAAACCGGTCGAGGAGCTCGGAGATCTCGTGGAATTCGAGATCGTTCCGGCCGGCGAGAACGAGGTCTCGATCGTTCTCAAGAACAAGGCGTCAACCCTGAAGGGCGTACACCTCGTCGTGGACATTTCCGACGGCGAGCTCGTCGCAGTCGAGCGGGGCTCCGTGTTCGGAAGCGTTCCTCATCTCTTCTTCGGCACGATCCCGTCAACGTCCGGCGACGCCGACATTTGCATGTCGGCCCTCGGCGTTGAAGTGCCGCTCAAGGCCTCGGGCGAGATCGCGCGCCTCGTCCTCAAACCGTCGGGCGAGAGCGCGGCGACGGTTCGCATCAAGGCGATCGATCTCAGAAATCTCGACAACGAGAAGGTCGATGTTGTCGTGAGCGATGAGGTCGAAGCGCCCTTCGTTCCGACGGCGACCGCCCTCATGCAGAACTTCCCGAACCCGTTCAATCCGTCGACGACGATCACCTTCGACGTGGCGAAGGCGGGGAACGTGACGATCCAGGTATACGATGTATCGGGACGTCTCGTTGTGGCCCTGCTCAACGCTCACCAGGAGGTCGGGCGTCACCGGGTCGAGTGGAACGGCAAGAACGCTAACGGGTCGCTCATGCCGAGCGGCATCTATTTCTACCGGATGAGAGCCGCCGGCTACGAAGTGACCAAGAAGATGATACTCGTACGGTAATTTGAGGAGATGGGATGCGGGAGGCGCGATTCGCGCCTCCCGCAGTCCCTGGGCGGTGCCGAAGGAAAGGAGAGAAATGAGGCACATCGAAAATTCCACCTCTCGTGCGGTTCGCGTGGGCTCCTTGCTTGTCCTCTGTTTCGGGTGCCTCATTCTGCTCGGAATTGAGGCGAGCGCGAATCCGCTTGCTCCCGGTGATCCGCTGGTGAGCTTCGAAACGCTCAGGACGCATATGGTTCCCGGCGATCTCTGCACGTTGTCGGTCGTCGTCGACGATGCGGTCGATTCGCTGAGCTGTATGGACATTTTCATCGCGTTCGACACCTCGCTCGTCGAATGCACGAACGTGTTGGAGGGTGCGCTTTATCAACAGGTGGGCTACCCGTCCTTTTTCCGGTGGACGCACGTGACGGCCGATACGGTGGACGCCGTCGACTGTTTTCTCGGATATCGAAGCTACTTCATCACTCCGGGAGAGCTCGTGAGCTTCGTTTTCAGGGCGAAGAAGGTCGGGATCTCCCGCGTCTGTCTTACGCAGGTGCGGCTCTGGGATATCGATCGTGTCGAGCTTTCTCCGGTTACGGGTGAATGCGCCGTAATCACCAGCAGCACGCCGGTGGTCAGCTTCGAGCCGCTCAGGATGTTGGCCGCTCCGGGCGAACTCTGCACGCTGCAGGTCGTCGTTGAAGATCCCGTCGATTCGCTCAGCTGTATGGATATCGCCGTTACGTTCGACACCTCGCTCGTCGAATGCACGGGCGCGTTGGAAGGCGCGCTTTACCAGGGCGTTTCCTCCCCGACCTTCTTTCGGTGGAAGCACGTGTCACCCGATACCGTAGACGCGGTCGACTGCGTCCTCGGCTATCGGAGCTATTTTCTCGCACCCGGGGAGCTGATGAGCTTCGTTTTCAAAGCGAAGCAGGTCGGAGTCTGTCATGTCTGTTTCTCGGAGGTGCGGCTCTGGGACATCGATCGGTTCGAGCTTTCTCCGGTCAGGGGTCCATGCGCCGAAATAGACATCAGCGCGCCGACGGGGAATGATCCCGGCATACCCCGGACGAGCTATCTGAACAATTATCCGAATCCGTTCAATCCATCGACGCGGCTGGTGCTTTTTCTCGCTCCTCCTTCAGACGGGATTACGGCTTCGGCGGCGACGGTGACGATCTACGCGCCCGACGGCAACAGGATCAGGTCGCTGTACGACGGCACGATGCCGGCGGGAAGAAACGAGCTCTTCTGGGATGGGAGAAACGACCGCGGAAGCTCGGTCGCGGCGGGGGTCTACTTCGCCGTCGCGGAAACGAAATGGGACACATTCGTGCGAAAACTGATTCTTGTTCGATAGGCACCGGAAGGGGATAGCGCGCGCTGACGGCAGAATCAATCATGCACGCATTATTGACGCATCTTATGTCGGCACTATCGAGGGTCGGATACTACCTTGAGGGCAGCTACACGCACCGGGTTCTCGTGACTGTCGTCGATCTGCTGGGTCAGCTCTGGTATTTCTTCGTCGCCGGCATATTCATCTCGTCCGCCATATCGCTTATCTGGAGCCGCGAGTCCGTGGCGGCCTTCTTCCGGAGATCCTCCCGAGTATCGATCGTCGGCGCCGCGATCGCGGGCATCGTCTCTCCGATGCCCATGTATGCCGCTATTCCTCTCGTCGCGGCGTTGTTTCAAATCGGCGTCCCCATACACGTGCTCTTCGCGTTCCTGGTGGCGTCTCCACTGATAAATCCCGTGCTGTTCTTCTTGACGGCGGGAGCGTTCGGCTACGAAATGGCGCTGGCGAGAATCGCGGCTGCGCTCGTGCTCGGCGTCACGGCCGGATGGGTGGCATACGTTCTCACCGCTCATAACAAGCTGCGCGATTTTCTGAACGCGGGGAGCGCGGGCTCGCTCACCGTGGCGGATGGGCGCCCGCACCCGTCTCTCGGAGCGTATGCGGCGGATTTCGGCCGCGAGGTCTATCACCTCGGCAGGTGGGCCGGAAAGTACTTTCTCCTCGGCATATTCGCCGCCGCGCTCGCGAAGAATCTCATCCCCGTCGGATGGATAGCCAAATCGTTCGGAGGAAATCAGACCTTTTCGGTTCTGACGGCGGTCGCGGCCGGCGTGCCGTTGTACGCCTGCGGCGGCGGCACCATCCCGGTCATGAAAACGCTCCAGGATCTGGGCCTGGACAAAGGAGCGGTGCTGGCCTTTTTCATCAGCGGCCCGGCTACCAAGCTGTCGACGATAGTCGCTCTGAATGCAGCCGTGACGAGGAGGGTCTTCTTCCTGTATCTCGCGATCACGATGGTCGGGGCGACTGTCTTCGGGCTGCTGTACAACCTATGGCGTTGATTATGGTGAAAACGGTTATTCGGCGTTACTGGCGTTCGTCATGCGGTTGCGGCCGCTAGACAGGGGAGGAACGTAATGAGCTCCGAGAGAAAGAACCGTCTCGGCTGGACTGTGGTGCTCTGCGCGATGTCCGTGCTTGTTCTGCTTGATGTATCGAACACGATTGCCCAGAAACGGGACAGGTCCGTCAATCCGGTCCTGATCGACAGGGAGACCGAGTCGGCGCCGACGCAGAATTCCGTGGTCGGCGTCTGCCAATCGGACGATGCGGGCCTGTCCACGCCGGAACCGCTCGAGGCGACCCTGAGCGTGGCCGAGGTGGACGCGATGACACGCCTCGCCGTTCAGCGGGGCGGCGGGCTCGATGCGGTCGTCGAGGCGGGGGACTGGGTCGTCATCAAGGTCAACATTTTGCAGCTCCCCGGCGGCGCCCCTCAGGAGTGGGGCTGGTCGCACATAGGCACCGAAACGGACCTTCGGGTCGTGAGAAGCGTGATCCTGCAGCTGATCGAGCAGGGACGGGCGAGCCGCATCACCGTGGCGGAGGGAAAAGCCTGGAAGAAGCTCGGTATGCCGGGCACGCCTGAAAGCCAGACGTACGACGGCTGGACGTATCACTGGGCCGACTATGGCGGCCTTTCCTACGAGGACATGCTCGCCGAGCTCGATCTCGCGACGCCGACAATCAAGGTCGACTACGTCGATCTCGACTACCCGCCCCACACGGCGAATGTACCCGTGCCCGGCGGCGGAATCTCCATGGCGGCCTATACAGTCCCGGACGCCATCCTGAACTGCGACAAGATCATCGGAATCGCCCCGATGAAGACGCACGCGCTCACGAGGATAACCGGCGTCAACAAGCTCTACGTGGGAACCTCCCCGGCGAGCGTCTACAACACCGGCTACTGGAACCATATGGGAATCCCGCACTACAACGCGGGAGGCGCCCCGAACGCGATCGAGCGGACGATCTCCGATCTCGTCTCCTATCATCCCGCCGACTTCGGCATCGTCGAAGGCATCTGGGGCACGGAAGGGGAAGGTCCGCAGGGCGGGAGCGCGATCAAGAGAAACGTCATCCTCGCGAGCAGCGATCCCGTGGCCGTCGACGCGGCAACCGCATATTCGATGGGGTTCAATCCATGGGACATCGATCATCTGCACTACTGCCATAACAAGGGCTTCGGGATCAACAATCTCGACTATATCACCGTCAGCGGCCCGTCCCTCGACGACATACGGCACGACTTCGTCAAGCCGGCGCGCGGCCCCGGATACTACCAGGGCCGCGGCAACCGTACCTGGCTCGTCAACGGTCCTCACGACGGCACCGATATCGATCAGGATTATCTCGGTGGCCTGGAAGCGACCGTATCTCCGGTCGAAGGAGACGTGACCGAGGAGAAAACTTGGACGAAGTTTTCCGATATCGACGACTACATGGACCTCGCGGCGCAGTACGGGGCGCCCGCCAGCTGTGTCACGTACGCCTTCACCCGGATCATCGCGAAGGAGGAAACGACGGCACGGCTCCGTTTCGGCGCCGACGACGGGATCAAGATATGGCTCAACGGTAGCCCGATCTACACGAACGGGAGCACCGGCGGTTGGTCGCTCGTTCAGCAGGATATCTCCATCACCCTGCAGCAGGGCGTGAACCGGCTCCTCGTCAAGATCAAGAACACGACCGGCAACTACGGGTTCAGCATGTTCGTGTGCGAGCCGGACGGCGACACGCCGATGGGAATCAGGTACTCGACGCTCGCCGCCGATGCGCCGGAGATTACTCTCAATGCGCCCGGGAACAACGCGACGACGACGAACGACCAGGTGATCCTGAGCGCGTCGGTGTCCTCTCCGGACGGATCTCCGCTGACCGTGAGATTCTTCGGGGACGCCGTTGACGCGTCCACGCTCCTCGAGGAGAAGACGGCGGTGCCGAGCGGCACGACCGTCTCGCACACCTGGAGCGCCCATCCGATGAACGTCGACGCGAACACGATCGCCTTGTGGCATTTCGACGAAGGCACGGGGAACATCGTGTACGACGAATCGCCGAACCACAACGACGGAACGCTCGTCAACGGCGCGTCGTGGACGACGGGCAGGTTCGGCTCGGCCCTGCACTTCAACGGAACGAACCAGTACGTCCGCGTGCCCGACGCGGCGAGTCTGAATCCCACGTCCCAGATCACGATCGAGCTGTGGACGTACCGGGAAGACAACAGGTCGTGGAGCAAATTGATGGCGAAGCCGTACGGTTTGAACTTGTGGCCGGCTCCGCTCTACGTCACGTACGGTCTCGCGATGCAGACGAGGGGTGGGGACGTCGGGAACCTCGTCGAGTTTCCGATCAGCATAAACAGCCAGCCTATCGGCATGGCGCCGGACGGCAACGGGTATGTCATCATTCCAACGCTCGAGTGGCACTACATCGCGGTCACGTTCGACGGCGTGCATCACCGTATCTATGTCGACGGCGTGCTCGACAGGGAGCAGGACATCCCGGGAACGCCTCCCTGGACGATCGATCCCGGAGCCACGCCACGCAGCGATCTTTTCATCGGCTCGGCGGATCCGGATATTCCGAGCGTCGGCGGCTACTATCTCGGGAGCCTCGACGAGGTGAGGATCTCGAACAGGGCCCGGACAGCCCAGGAAATATCGAATGCGTACCAGTTTGCCGCGGGCAACCGACTGACTCCGGGGGACTATGTGTGGAAAGTCATGGCGGACAACGGCACGAAGACGAGCGTCTCGGAGACGAGGCATTTCACCGCCGAGGATCCAGCGCCCGATCTCGAGCCGCCGGTCGTCACGCAGAACTATCCTGAGAACGGATTTACGACGACCGACGAGCCGGTCGAGCTGAGTGCAACGGTGGATGATCCCGAGGGGAACAAGATGACCGTCCGGTTCTACGGAGGCACGAGCCCCGATCCGTCGACGCTCCTGTACGAGGTCTCGAACGTCACCGATCCGTCCGATGTAGCGTACGTGTGGAACCGGCTGGCGCAGGAATTGAGCGTGGAGCCCCCTTACACGGCCTCTCTGTGGCACTTCAACGAGGGATCCGGCACGACGACGGGGGACGCAAGCGCGAACGGCAACGGAGGGAGCATATCCGGCGCGACGTGGACGACGGGGCGATTCGGGGCGGGACTGGATTTCGACGGGACAAATGACTACGTGCAGGTCGCCGATGCGGCGAGCCTCGACATCACGGGCGATTTGACCCTCGAGGCCTGGATCTATCCGCGAGCGCTCACGACCGACCGCCTGATCCTTACCAAGCGGGACGACGGCGGAACCTGCAACTATCAAATGTATCTCAACAGCGATAACGAGGGGCTCTCGTTCTACGCGGGGGGAGCGACGGAGTATCAGTCCAGTCTCGTTCCCACCCTGAATGAATGGAATTACGTCGCTGTCGTCCGTTCGGGCGCAACGCTTACCTTCTATCTGAACAGCCAGACGCAGACGATGGCGGGGCCGGGGAGCCTCACGGCAAACGATCAGCCGTTGCAGATCGGGAGCAGGTCGCTCGGCTCTATACCTGAAGCGTTTAACGGGCTCATCGACGAGGCCCGCGTCACGAACCGCGCCTTGGCGCCGGCGGAAATTGCCCTGGATTACTCGAGCGATCTCGCGCCGGGCACCTACTACTGGAAGGTGACGGCGAACGACGGGACGAACGAGGGCGTGTCCGGTATCCGGTATTTCGAGATACTTCCGAATCAGGCGCCCGTGGTCGCGCTCAACTATCCCGACGACGGGTCGAGCACGACGGCCAAGTCCGTCGAGCTCAGCGCCACCGCCGACGATCCGGAAGGCGATCCGATGACGGTGTCGTTCTACGGAGACAAGGACATGAACCCGCCGACGACGCTTCTATATCAAGCGTCGGGTTTCTCCGATCCTTCGACGGTGACCTACGTGTGGGGCCGCGCCCCCCAGGAGCTTCCGGTGAATGCCAACACCACCGCTCTGTGGCATTTCAGCGAGAACACCGGGCTGACGACGGCGGATGCGACGGTCAACGGCAACAACGGCACACTCGGCACTCTCACGAACGCGCCGACGTGGACGACGGGGCGTTTCGGAGCGGGGCTGAGCTTCGACGGGTCAAACGACTACGTTCTCGTGAACGACGCTTCGAGCCTCGACATCCCCGGCGAGCTGACGCTCGAGGCATGGATCAAGCCGACTGCGCTCACCTATTACCACGTCATCGTCGCGAAGCGGGACGCGGGAGCGGGCTGCAACTATCAGATGTCGATCAGCGGGACAGGGGGCGCGGAGGTGCTCGCCTTCTACAATGGCATCACGGAGTACCGGTCGACGCTCGTTCCGACGGTGGGGCAGTGGAACTACGTGGCGGTAGTGCAGACGGCGGGCACGCTGACGTTCTATCTGAACGGCCAGACGCAGACGATGACGGGCCCCGTGAGCCTCACGGTGAACGATCAGCCCGTGCAGATCGGGGGCAGGTCGCTCGGCACGATCCCCGAGGCCTTCAACGGGACGATCGACGAGGTCAGGATCACGAACCGCGCGCTGACACCGTCCGAAATAGCGTCCGATTACTCGGCCGAGCTCGCGGAGGGGCGGTACTATTGGAAGGTCACGGCCGCTGACGCCGATAACACCGCCGCATCAGCGGTTCGTTACTTCGACGTGATCGGGGACGTTCTCCCGCCCGTGATCACGATGACGAGTCCGGCCCAGGGATATACGACCTACGCGAAATCAGTGGGGCTCAGCGCGACGGTCAGCGACCCCGAGGGGAGCCCGATGACCGTGTGGCTCTACGGGGACTCGAACCCCGATCCGACGACGCTCCTCTCTCAGTGGTCCGACGTTTCCAGCCCCACCGACGTGACGTACGTCTGGGGCGCCGCGGCCCATGAGCTGAGCGTCGAGCCGGGATCCACGGCGGGCCTGTGGCATCTCAACGAGGGGGGCGGCGCTACTGCCGCGGATGCCACGACGAACGGCAACACGGGAATCGTCTCCGGCGCCGGCTGGACGATAGGCAGGTTCGGCTCCGCGCTCACGTTCGACGGCGTCGACGACTACCTCGAAATGCTCGATAGCCCGAGCCTCGACATCACCGGCGCGGTGACGATCGAGGCATGGGTGCGGTTCGAGACGATTCAATCGGACTGGAGAGTCATCGCGGGGAAGGTGAACACGACCCTGAACCAGTCGAACTATCACCTGAGCAAGTCGGCCGATCACAAGTTCAACTTCGGATTCAACGAGAACGGCACGTCGGGCGGCTGGCACGGGTATTCCTCCAAGCTGACCGCCGCCGCCGGGCAGTGGTACTACGTCGCCGCCACGTACAGCGACGCCGCCAATGAAGTCCGGATCTATGTCAACGGCGTGCGAGATACGCTGTACGCGTGCCCCTATTCGATGATCACGAACGACCTGCCTCTGAGGATTGGGCGGAACAACAACGGGCTGGAGGTGCTTAACGCCGCGATCGACGAGATCCGGATCATGAACCGCGCGCTGACGCAGCAGGAGGTGGCGGCCAACTACTCCTCCGAGCTCGCCGAGGGCCGCCACTACTGGAAGGTGGTCGCGTACGACGGCAAGCATACCACGAGCTCCACCCGGTACTTCGACATACTCGGCGACGTCCTTCCGCCGGTGATTACGCTCGACGATCCCCCCGAGGGATATTCCACCACGGCGAATTCCGTTTCGCTCGAAGCCACGGTCGACGATCCCGAGGGGAGCCCGATGACGGTGTGGTTCTACGGAGACAAAGGCTTGAACCCGCCGACGACGCTTCTCTATCAGCAGGCCGGAGTCGCCGATCCCTCGACGCTCTCGCACCTGTGGGAGTATGCGACCCAGGAACTCGGCGTCGAGGTCCCGGCCACGGCCGCTCTGTGGCATTTCAGCGAGAACACCGGGCTGACGACGGCGGATGCGACGGTCAACGGCAACAACGGCACACTCGGCACTCTCACGAACGCGCCGACGTGGACGACGGGGCGTTTCGGAGCGGGGCTGAGCTTCGACGGGTCAAACGACTACGTTCTCGTGAACGACGCTTCGAGCCTCGACATCCCCGGCGAGCTGACGCTCGAGGCATGGATCAAGCCGACTGCGCTCACCTATTACCACGTCATCGTCGCGAAGCGGGACGCGGGAGCGGGCTGCAACTATCAGATGTCGATCAGCGGGACAGGGGGCGCGGAGGTGCTCGCCTTCTACAATGGCATCACGGAGTACCGGTCGACGCTCGTTCCGACGGTGGGGCAGTGGAACTACGTGGCGGTGGTGCAGACGGCGGGCACGCTGACGTTCTACCTGAACGGGCAGGCGCAGACGATGGCGGGCCCCGTGAGCCTCACGGTGAACGATCAGCCCGTGCAGATCGGGGGCAGGTCGGTTGGCAGCACGTCCGAGCTCTTCAATGGGACGATCGACGAGGTGCGGATCACGAACCGGGCGCTGACTCCCGCGGAGATCGCGGCGAGCCGGTCCGCTCCATTGTCCGAGGGCCGCTACTACTGGACCGTGAAGGCGAGCGACGGCAAGCACGACGGGACGACCGTGGTCAGCTTCTTCGACATCGTGATCCGGCCGGATATCCCCGTGCTCGGCGCTCCGCCCGATCTCGCCCCGATAACCGACAACACTCCGACCTTCACGTGGAGCGCCACGGCGGGTTCGGGCGGGACCTACACGCTGGAGTATGCGCTGGATGCCGGGTTCATGAACGTGGTGAAGACGATCAGCGGCGTCAGTGCAAATACCTACACCGTTCCCGATCCCGACGCTCTGGCGGACAACACCTATTTCTGGCACGTTCAGGCGATTGACCAGTGGAGCAATCCGAGCGGGTACCAGACGGTGCCGTTCTCATTCACCGTGGACGCGGTGGCGCCGGGCTCGCCGGAGGACTTCGCTGTCGCGCCGGGGCACGAGAAGTGCAAGCTGAGCTGGACGAATCCCGGCGCTCCGGACTTCGCGGGCGTGATGATCCGCCGTAATCCCTGGAACGCCGGTGCATATCCCGAGTTTGAGGGCACGCCCGTCGGCTACCCCGCCGGCCCTACGGATGGCGAGGAGGTCTATATAGGCGCGGCGGAGTCCTTCGAGGATGCCGGTATACCCCGGAATGTGTACTACTACACCATCTTTTCCTTCGATGGCGCCGGCAACTACTCCGCCGCCGTCCCGGCGGTGCAAGGCCGGGCCACGAGCTACTGGCTGGGCGATGTCGACGCCGACGGGTATGTGCGGTCAGAGGATGTGGTGACCTTCTCGAGCGCGTTCGGTTCGTACGAAGGCGGTTCCGGCTGGAACAATGTCTGCGACTTCGGACCGAGCGACGACAATTCGAGATTCGGCATTCCGCGCCCGGACGATGTGGTCGATTTCGAGGATCTCATAATCCTGGCGATGAACTACGGTAACGTCGAGCCGCTGAGCCTGGAACGTCTCGCTGCGGGAAGTGCGGCGGCCGTCGAGGATCTCGAACGTCTGGTGGGCTTCGAGATTGTGCCGGCCGGCGCTGATGCAGTTTCGATTGTTCTCAGGAACAAGGCCGCGACTCTCAAGGGTGTTCGTCTCGCGGTCGAGGTTGTCGGTGGGGAGCTCACGAGGGTTGATCGCGGCTCGCTCTTCGCGGGGCATTCGGATCTTTTCTTCGGCTCGATACGCAAAGGAGGCGCGGCAGTCGATGTCTGCGCAGCCGCTCTCGGTGCCGGGGCGCCGCTGGAGGTCTCCGGCGAGATCGCGCGCCTGGTGATCAAAGCCACGGGCACGGAAGCCGCCGTCGTACGGATCAAGAGCATCGATCTCCGCGATGTGGACAACGAGAAGACCGAGCTCGCGGGCGAAGGGGAGTACGAGAAGCCGTTCGTGCCGACGACGACGGCGCTCATGCAGAACTTCCCGAATCCGTTCAATCCGTCGACCACCCTCACTTTCGACATGGCGCAGGCGGGACCGGTGACAATCCAGATCTACGACGTGTCGGGTCGTCTCATCCGGACGCTCGCGAATGAGCGGAGGGATGCGGGACGGCACAGCGTCGAGTGGAACGGAATGGATGCGAACGGGTCTTCGGTACCGAGCGGCATCTACTTCTACCGGATGAAGGCATCAGGCTTCGAGGCCACGAAGAAGATGATTCTCGTACGGTAATTTGAGGGAATGGGATGCGGGAGGCGCGACGGCGCGCCTCCCGCAGTTCCCGATTCTCTCATGGAGGCAGCTTTATGAGCACCTGCAAGGCGGCGCGCGCCGTTTCGTGCGTTCTTCTCATGTCCGTGGCTCTGGTCGCCTCGAGCTTATGGGGGCCGGCGGGCGCCGGGGTGGGGTCTTTTCCGGCGTCGAACCCGACGGTGAGCTTCGTCTCGCCCGCGCACTGCGTTGAGCCGGAAGCTCTCTGCACGCTGCAGGTTGTGGTCGACGATGCGGTCGACTCCCTGAGCTGCATGGACCTCTCCATTGTATACAATCCGACGCTTGTTGAGTGCACGAGCGTGCTTGAGGGGAGACTTTTCAAGCAAGCGGGATATCCGACCTTCTTCACGTGGGAGAAGGTGCCGCCGGATTCCGTGAACGCCGTCGATTGCCTTCTCGGTTACCAGAGCTTTTTCCGGCCGCCCGGCGAGATCGTGAGGTTCGTTTTCAAGGCGAAAGCGCCCGGGACCTGCCGCGTCTCTTTCGCGGCGATACGTCTGTGGGATATCGACCGGATCGAGCTTTCGCCCGTCGCCGGGGCGCCTGTGGATATCGTCGTTTGTTCGTCGACCGGGAATGATGCCCCGATTCCTCCAGTCGGCGCGCTCCGCAATTATCCCAATCCATTCAATCCATCGACCGTGCTTACGCTCTGCCTGCCCGGCGCGGATGGCCGGCCTGTGGAGTGCGCGGTCCTGCTCGATATTTTCTCCGTTTCGGGCGAAAAGGTGCGTACTCTCTTTGCGGGAACCTTGGTATCCGGCGCAAACGAGTTCGTCTGGGACGGAAGGGACGATCGGGGCGCCGTCGTCGCCGCCGGCGTGTATATCGGCGTCGCGCGGACCGAACTTGGCGTATTCAAGCACAAGATGATCGCAATTCGCTGAAGAAGAGAACGGCATGCATGAGAAGCTGACGGGTTTCTGCATCATGATGATCCTGATATCATTTGACCTTGAAGGCTGCGCATGCGATTCAATCTCCATGAACGGCTCGATCCTCGGTGACACGGTCGATGGCCCCGGAACGCTCTTTCGGATATCCGTCAAAACGCCGTTGTGATCATCGGGCCGCCCATCGCAACTGCGCGAAGTTCGTGGAGTAGGGTAAACACCCTGTATCAATGAGGTTGGCCATCGAGGGCCGAAATTGGTTAACCAATATGAATATAATCAGATGAGTAAATGTGAAAAAATGTTAGCAGCCCCACTTTGCTATTGAAAATAACTCCGAACAGGAGTAAAATAAGAATCCTCAATAATAGGAGCAATTACCTATTGTTTTAAGCGTAATCGACGAATGCCAAGGTGCACGGCTTTAAAGGGGCCGAGAGTCCCAGAGAGAAGGAGGTCGCCAGCGAAGGCAAAAGTTACAGGAATCAGGTCCGCGGTGCTGAATGCAATCCAAGAAGTGCGATCGAAGATCTGGAGGGGAAACATGAGAATTCTGAGAACAACGTTCATTGCGGCTATGATCCTGCTCGTCTCGGCCAACATCTGGGCCGATTGCCCGATTCACCCGAATCCCGGAATCTACCGGACGGCGAACGGTTCGATCCTCCCCGGACGCGTGTCCGAGGCATGGTGCACGATCGCCAGTCCGGGCGTTCCGGGCAATACCGAGGACGCGCAGTCGTGGAACGGCGCCGCTCTCGGTGCGCAGTGGCGCGTGTGGGGACAGTCGATCGGTCCGCTCGGCGCGCAGGAAACGGCGCGCGACGTCGACGTCTACGGCAACGGCTGGATCGACTACGTGACGAACTATATCGGTGGGCAGTTCTGGCTGTCCAAGTTCCACACGTGGAGCGACGGCGTCAACGACCTGACGGGAACGATCACGTACTTCAACGTCGGCGTGCGCGTCACGCTCATGGGCGGGCAGATCGTCGGCGCGACCTCGAACGTCCTGCTGCAGGGCTACTTCGACGATTGCCCCGTCTGCACGCTCGAGTACGTCATCACGAACGCGATGCTCGCCTGGATGCCCGGTTGGCCCGATATGCCGGCGAACTATCCGGCGTTTCAGTGCAGCGCGAACATGGGCGAGCTCTTCGACGTCTGCTGCATCCGCGCCAGCATCTACTGCCCGGTGGGGACCGAGGAATCGACCTGGGGAGCGATCAAGAGCCTTTATAACGAGTAGGTTTCCCGGAAGGCGGACGCCACGGGAAGCATCGAGGGGCCGGCGGAATCCGCCGGCCCCTTTTCTTTTCCCGCGCCGGCGGATCGCCGCGCGCGATGTCGTTCCATGCCCCGGGGGGCCCCGCCACAACGAGGTTGCTTTCGAAGGGCCTGTTTGCTAACTTAAAATGTCTTTTCCCGTTGCCCTTTCTCCTCTCTTTTTCAAGGAGGATTTTCGTACGTATGTGCACGAAGCGCCTGTACCGGGTCATGACCGCGGCGGCTGTGCTCGCGGCTCTTATCGCGGCCGCGGTTCCGTCCTTCGCGGGTGAGAACGAGGACCTGAACTTCGCGAAGAAGCTGCGCCGCGACGGAATGTACGTGGCGGCCGCCGAGGAGTTCATCCGTTTCACGGAGAAGTACCCCCAGAGCGTGTTCCGGCCCGAAGCGCTCTTCACCGCGGGGGAATCCTATCTGCAGGCGGTCAAGGCGAACGACGCGCTCGCCACCTATGAGAAATTCATCGAGACCTATCCGAAGGACGAGCGGGCGTGCCTCGCCCGGCTCCAGCGCGGCAGGATCTTCAAGGCGCTCAAACGGTACAAGGAAGGCGCCGACGAGCTGCTCCTGATCCCCGACGAGAGCCCGGCCTGTCCGGTCGTCGATCAGGCGCTCCTCGACGCGGCCGATTGCCTCCTGTCGATGGGGGACGCCGAAGGCGCCGCGCGCGTGCTGCGCCGGCTCATCAACGACCGGAAGGATTCGTCGCTCGCTCCCCGCGCGCGCTACATGCTCGCGCTCGCGCTCATCAACACGGGGCGCGACATGGAGGCGGATCAGGTCTTCGCCGACATCGCGAAGCTCTATCCCTCGTCGCCGGTCCGGGCGCTCGCCCTCGTGAAACTCGGGGAGCGCGCGCTCGCGAAGGGCGATTACGCGAAGGCGGAGAGCTACTATCGCACGGTCGAGAAGGACTTCAAGGAAGATCCGCTGTCCGAGCAGGCCGTGCTCGGCCTCATCTCCCTTCACGCGAAACGGGGGGACGCCGAGGGCGTCCTGCGCGAGTCCGAGCGGTTCCTCGAGAAATATCCCGCGTCCGACAAGCGGACGCTCGTCATGCGGAGCGCGATCGACGCCGCGCTGAAATTGAAGCGGGCGGACAAGGCGCTCGCGCTCGCGAATTCGCTCAAGTCGGGCGCGGCCCCGAGCGACAGCACCGGGGAGATCTCGCTCCTCACGGCCCGTGCGCTCATGGGGGCGCGGAAGACGAGCGAGGCGATCGTCGAGCTCGAGGCGATGCGCCGCGCGCACCCGACGTCGCCGTACCTCAAGGAAGCGATCGTGCTCGAGGCCGAGCTGCGCGATCAGGCGGGCTCGCCGCTCGAGGCGGCGCGCCTCTACAACGTCGCGCTCATGGGGAATCCCGACCGCGAGGAGCGTCTCAGGCTCAACGCGCGCCTCGCCGAGCTCTCCGCCGCGCGCCTCGCCGATACGCTGTCGGCGATACGCTACTGGCAGCTCGTCGCCGACGAGGACGCCGACGGGAGCGCCGCGGAGGAGGCCATCTTCCGCGAGAGCGATCTCAAGGAAAAGATCGGGGACGCCGGCGGCGCGTCACGCGGATTCGAGGAGATCGTTTCGCGGTTTCCCGAGGGAGCGTACGCCGCGCAGGCGCGCGACCGGCTCGTCGGCCTGTCCGTGAGACCGCTGTGGAACGTGAATACGGGGAGGCGCCTCGCGCGGATCGCCGCCTGGGAGGCGGGCCCGGCGCAGCGCGCGCTCGAGACGGGCGTGCTCCTCGTGGACGGGGCGCGGGACGCGGAGGCCGCCGTGACGGCGCTCGACGCGGCGCTCGCGAAGGAGCTGCCCGATTCGCTCCGCGCGAAGGGGAGCTTCTATCTCGGGAAGGCGCGGCTCATGCGGGCCGACGCGGCGAAGGCGCGCGGGGCGGAGTCGGCCGCCGAGCGCGCGCGCGGGCTCGAAACGTTGAAAAACACGTCCGAGCGGTACGCGACCACCGTCTGGGGGGATCGCGCGTCGCGGGAATATATCGAACGGCAGGAGGGCGAGTGGAGCCTCCCGGAGCGGCTCGGCAGAATCGAAAGCTACCTGGCCGCCTATGGCCGCGGATCGGGACGCTGGTGGGGGCTCACGAAGCGCGCGCAGTACCTCTCGGAGCGCGCGGCGCAGGGGGATACGGTCGCCGCGAACGCGGCGCTCGCCGCGGCGAACGAGGTGCTCGCCTCGAGCGCCCCGGCCGGCGAGAAGACGGAAGCGATGCTCGTCGGCGCCTCGCTCATGCGGGCGAAGGGCAATCACGCAGGCGCCGCGCGGGGCTACGAGGCGTTCATCGCGGCGCACCCCGACGATCCGCGGGTCACGGGCGCCCTCTACGAGCTCGGCGAAGCGCTGCTCGCGGCGAAGGATTACGCCGGCGCCGCCGCCGCGTACGACCGGTGCGTCGCCCGGGCGCCGGGCAGGGCGATCGCGGAAAAATGCGTGATCAGGAAAGGCGACTGTCTCTACAACCGCGGCTCGTTCGCGGAGGCCGCGGACGTGTACGCGGGATTCGCCGCGGCGTATCCGTCGAGCGAGCTCGCCGGCGAGGCGATGTACCGCGAGGCGCTCGCGCGCGAGAAGACGGGGGATACGAGGCGGGCGAACGAGCTGTTCGAGGCGCTCCTGGCGAAGGAAGGAGTCTCGCGCGCGGCCCGGATGCGCACGCTCGCGTGGCTCGGCGGGCGGTACCTCGAGAACCGGCAGTACGACCAGGCGCGGCCGCTGCTCGTCGAGCTCGCCGCCGGGGAGCGCACCGCGGCGAATCTGACGATGGCCGGCGAGGCGGAGCTCGGCGCCGGCGACTACAACGGCGCCGTGAAGAGCTTCACCGACGCGCTCGGGATCCGGGGCGCCGACACCTGCCGCGCCGTCGCGGGCAGGGCAAAGGCATACATGCGGCTCAAGCAGACCGACGCATACGAACGCGATACGGCCGCGCTCGCCTCCCGCTGCTCGTCGTGGAAGGGGCTCGGGGGCGTTCTCCTCGAGAAGGGGAAAATCGAGGCCGAAGAGGATCGCTGCCCGGAGGCGTCGCGGACCCTCGACGAGCTCCAGAAGAGATTCGCGGGCACGGAGGAGGGGTCCGAAGCGCTCTTCTACCTCGCGCTCTGCGACCTGAAGCGCGGGGGATACCGCGAGGCCGCCGAGAAGCTCGAATCGTTCGTCGCCTCCGCGCCGCGGTCGGCCATTCTCCCGCAGGCGTATTTCAAGCTCGCCTCCTCGCACTACGGGGCGGGGAACCTCAACCTCGCGGCGAAGTACTACGCGCTCGCCGCGGAGTCGTCGAAGGAGAGCGAGCTCGCGTTCACGGCGTGGAAGAATCTCGGCAGCGTCCAGCAGCAGCTCGAGCAGTGGAACGACGCCGCGGCGACGTGGCAGAAGCTCGTCGAGACCTTCCCCGAGCGGGACGGGATCGTCGAGGTCCTCTTCGATCTCGGATTCTGCTACAACCAGGCGGGGAAGAACGAGCTCGCCTACGACGTGTACTCCCGGATTCCGGACGTCTCGACGAGCGAGGAGCAGCAGGGGCGCGCCCATTACTGGGCCGGGATGAGCCTCAAGAACATGGGACGCTACGACGACGCGATCCGCGAGTTTCTCCGGGTGCCCTACCTCAAGACGGGCGGCATGTGGGGCGTGACGTCGAAGCTCGAGGCCGCCGCGTGCTGCGAGGCCAAGGGGGATCTCGCGCAGGCGAAGACGATCTACGAGAGCGTGCTCGCCGCGCACGGCCCCGCCTCGGACTGGGGACGCGTCTCCGCGGACGGGCTCAAGCGCATCGCGGAGCGGGAAGCGGCGGGGGCCGGAAAGACGCAGGACAGGAAAGAGTAGGAGCGGGATGGCTCGCGAGAATCTGGTCGTGCGCGGCGCGCGCGAGCACAACCTCAAGAACATCACCGTCACGATCCCGCGGAACAGGTTCGTCGTCATCACGGGATTGAGCGGCTCGGGCAAATCATCGCTCGCCTTCGACACGATCTACGCCGAGGGGCAGCGTCGCTACGTCGAGTCGCTGTCGAGCTACGCGCGGCAGTTCCTCGAGCAGATGGAGAAGCCCGACGTCGACAGCATCGAGGGGCTCTCCCCGGCGATCTCGATCGACCAGAAGACGTCCTCGCGGAATCCGCGGTCGACGGTCGGCACGATCACCGAAATACACGACTACCTCCGCGTGCTCTTCGCGCGCGCCGGCGAGCCCCGGTGCCCCGGCTGCGGCCGGCCCATCGCGCGCCAGACGGTCGCGCAGATCGTCGACCGGCTGCGGGGGGCGGCGGACGGGACGAGGCTCGAGATCCTGGCGCCGGTCGTGCGGGGGCGCAAGGGGGAGCACCGCGCGCTGCTGGCGAAGCTCATGCGCGAAGGATTCACCCGCGTGCGCGTCGACGGCGCGGTCCGCGAGCTCGAGCAGGGGCTCGCGCTCGAAAAGACGAAGAAACACACGGTCGAGGTCATCGTCGACCGGCTCAAGGTGAAGGCGGGCGTCGAGCGGCGGCTCGCCGATTCGGTCGAGACGGCCTCCGCGGTCGGCGGCGGCGTCGTGCTCGTGCTACGCGACGGCGAGGAGTCGCTCTTCAGCCTCGAGTACTCCTGCCCGTACTGCGGGAGGAGCCTCGGCGAGGTCAGCCCGCGCATGTTTTCCTTCAACTCGCCGTACGGCGCCTGCGAGCTCTGTCACGGTCTCGGCACGCAGATCGATTTCGCGCGCGAGCTCGTCGTCCCCGATCCGTCGCTCGGCATCGCCGGCGGCGCGCTCGCGCCGGTCGGCCCGCTCAAGGGAAACTGGTTCCGGTACCGTCTCGAAGCGCTCGCCGAGAAATTCGGCTTCTCGCTCGAGGCGCCCTTCGGATCGCTCCCGCAGCGGACGCAGACGATCGTCCTCGACGGAAGCGACGAGGAGATCGTGGTCCGGTACGACTTCGAGCGGGGGCGGGGGGAGTACGTCACCGCGTGGGAGGGAGTCGTTCCGAACCTGCGCCGCCGGTACCATCAGACGAAATCTGAGGCGATCCGCCGCTGGATCGAGACCTTCATGACGTCGCACCCGTGTCCGTCGTGCGGCGGCTCGCGGCTCAAGCCCGAGAGCCTTGCCGTGACGGTGGCGGGGAAGAACATCGCCGAGGTTTCGGCGATGACGATCGAGCGCGCGATCGAGTTCTTCGCCGGCCTCGCTCTCGCGGGGAACAGCGCCGTCATCGGGGCGCCGCTCGTCAAGGAGATCTCGTCGCGGCTCAGCTTCCTCGCGAACGTCGGGCTCACGTACGTCACGCTCGACCGGTCGGCGGGAACGCTCGCGGGGGGGGAGGCGCAGCGGATACGGCTCGCCACGCAGATCGGCTCGAAGCTCGTCGGCGTGCTCTACATCCTCGACGAGCCGTCGATCGGGCTCCACCACCGGGACAACGCGCGGCTCATCGCGACGCTGAAGGATCTCCGGGACGCGGGGAACACCGTCATCGTCATCGAGCACGACCGCGACACGATCCTGTCCTCGGACTACGTGATCGATCTCGGGCCGGGCGCGGGGGAGCGCGGCGGCGAGGTCGTCGTCGAGGGGACCCCGGCGGAAATCACGGAATCGCCGGCGAGCCTCACGGGGCGCTACCTCAAGGAGGAGAGCCGGTTCGTCCTCAAGAGCGGCGAGGGACGGGGAACGGGAGCGGCGATCGTCGTGCGCGGCGCCCGCGCGAACAACCTGAAGGACATCGACGTCTCGATCCCGCTCGGCAAGCTCGTCGTCGTGACCGGCGTGTCGGGATCGGGGAAGAGCACGCTCGTCAACGATATCCTCTACCGCGCGCTCGGGAGGCACTTCTACCGGACGCCGGAGCTCCCCGGCGCGCACGACCGCATCGAGGGATTCGATCGCATCGACAAGGTGATCGACATCGATCAGTCGCCGATCGGGCGCACGCCGCGCTCGAATCCCGCGACGTACACCGGCGTGTTCGGGCCGATCCGCGATCTCTTCACGCGGCTGCCCGACGCGCGGATGCGCGGCTACAAGCCGGGGCGCTTCAGCTTCAACGTGAAGGGCGGGCGCTGCGAGAACTGCCGCGGCGACGGCATGATCAAGGTCGAGATGCATTTTCTCCCCGACGTCTACGTGCACTGCCAGGAATGCAAGGGGAAGCGGTACAACCGCGAGACGCTCGAGATCGCCTTCAAGAACCGGAACATCGCCGAGGTCCTCGACATGACGGTCGAGGAGGCGTGCGGGTTCTTCACGAATATCCCGCAGATCGCCCGCAAGCTCGAGGTGCTGCGGAGCGTCGGTCTCGGCTACATCCGCCTCGGGCAATCCGCGACGACCCTCTCGGGAGGAGAGGCGCAGCGCGTGAAGCTCGCCGCCGAGCTCTCGAAGGTCGGGACGGGGAAGACCCTCTACATCCTCGACGAGCCGAGCACGGGGCTCCACTTCGAGGATGTGAAGCTGCTCATGCGCGTCCTCGACGAGCTCGTCGAGCGCGGCAACACGGTGCTGATCATCGAGCACAATCCGGAGATCATCAGGCTTGCCGATCACATTATCGACCTCGGCCCCGAGGGAGGGGACCGCGGCGGCGAGGTCGTGTTCGCGGGGGCGCCCGCCGACATCGTCGGCTGCGCGCGGTCGCACACCGGGCGCATGCTCGCCGCGCTCGCCGCGCCGGGCCCCGCGTGAGGCGCCGGAGGCGCCGGCGAGAAAAAAGCTTTCAAAAGGCGCTCCGAAATGCTATGAAACGAGCCTGGGAACGAGGCATTGAAAGAGGGTGCACATGGAGAAGAAGACGCCGTTATACGACGCGCACGTCCGGGCGGGCGGCAGAATAGTTCCGTTCGCCGGATTCCTGATGCCCGTATCGTTCGAGGGGATCGTCGCCGAGCACGCGAGGGTTCGCACGGCGGTCGGCCTCTTCGACGTGAGCCACATGGGGGAGATATCGATCGCCGGTCCCGGCGCGGTCGCGTTCGCCGACCGCGTCGTGACGAACAGCGTGGCGAAGCTCGCCGCGGGACAGATCTGCTACACGGTCGCCTGCAACGAGCGGGGCACGGTGCTCGACGATCTCCTCGTCTACAAGTTTTCCGACGATCGGATACTCCTCGTCGTGAACGCGGTGAACGTGGACAAGATATTCCGGCACGTGAAGAGCCTCGAGGCGCCCGGCCTCGAGATCCGCGATCTCACCGCGGGCATCGGGCAGATCGCCGTCCAGGGGCCGCGCTCCCGCGAGCTCCTCATGCGGACGGAGTTCTGCGCGAGCGTGCGGGAGGCGATCGCCGACATGAAGTACTACCGGTTCATCTCGTACACGCTGCGGGGGGAAGAGATCATTCTCTCGCGCACGGGATACACGGGGGAGCACGGCTACGAGATCTACCTGCCGGCGGGGAGCGCGAGCGGCGTGTGGGAGGAACTGCTGGCGGTCGGGAAGGATCTCGGCGTCGGGCCGATCGGTCTCGGCGCGCGCGACACGCTGCGCTTCGAGCCGTGCCTGTGCCTCTACGGGCACGAGCTCGACGAGGAGACCTCGCCGCTCGAGGCGGGACTCTCGTGGCTCGTGAAATTCGGAAAGGATCATTTCCTCGGGCGGAGCGCCCTGCTCGCGGAGAAGGAGCGCGGTCCCGCGCGGAAGCTCATGGGCCTCGAGCTCTCCGGGAAGCAGATCGCGCGGCAGGGATTCTCCGTTCTCCAGAACGGAACGAAGATCGGGAAGGTGACCTCGGGCACGTTCGCGCCGACCCTCGGGAAGAGCCTCGCGCTGGCGCTCGTCTCGAGCGCGGCGAAGACCGAGCTCGGCGGATTCTCGATCGACGTGCGGGGCAAGGCCGCCGGGGCGGCGGCGACGGCGATACCGTTTTACAAAAGTCGAGCGACGGACTGAGGCGGCCAGCTGAAAGGACGGTGGGCGATGAACCCGGAAGAATGCAAATTCACCAAAGAGCACGAGTGGATCTATATCGAGGACGGCGACACGGTGATCATGGGAATCAGCGACTACGCCGCGGGCGAGCTGGGCGACATCGTGTACATCGAGCTTCCCGAGGCGGGGCAGAAGGTCACGCAGATGGACCCCATCGGGACCATCGAAGCGGTGAAGACCGTCGCCGATCTCTATTCGCCCGTGAGCGGCGAGGTGCTCGAGGTCAACGAGAAGGCCGTCGCGAAGCCCGAGATCGTGAACAAAAGCCCCTACGACCAGGGCTGGTTCCTCAAGATCAGAATGGACGACCCCGGGGATCTCGAGGTGCTGTTCAGCTACGACGAGTACCGGGATTTCCTCGGTGAATCGGGTGCCGGAAAAGAGGACGAAGCAGAGGACAGGTAAATGAGCTACATTCAAAACACAGACGCCGATCGAAAGGAAATGCTCGAACGGATCGGGGTTTCGTCGTTCGACGAGATCCTCGCGCCGATCCCGGAGCGGCTCCGGTTCAAGGGAACGCTGCGGCTCGACGAACCGCTCGCCGAAGCGGAGGTGACCGCACATCTCGGCGCGCTCGCCGGCAAGAACCGCCCGGCCTCGCGGGCCGTGAGCTTCCTCGGGGGAGGGATCTACGACCGCCACATCCCCGCGCTCGTGCGCTACGTGACCTCCCGCAGCGAGTTCTACACGTCCTACACGCCGTACCAGGCCGAGGTCAGCCAGGGGACGCTCCAGGCGATCTACGAATATCAGAGCCTCATCTGCCGGGTCACGGGCATGGACGTATCGAACGCCTCCATGTACGACGGCGCGACCGCGCTCGCCGAGGCCGCCCTCATGGCGAGCGCCATCGCCCGCGGCGGCACGGTGCTCGTGCCCCGCGCGCTTTCCCCCGCCTACCGCGCCGTGCTCGATACCTACGCGGCCGCGCGGGAAATCCGGCTCGAGGAGATTCCGTATGCGAAGGACGGCCGCCTCGATCTCGACCGCGTTTCGTCCGCCCTCAAGGAAAAAACCGCCGCCGTCATTCTCGCGCAGCCGAACTACTTCGGGCTCGTCGAGCCGGCGTCCGAGCTCTCCGCGCTCGCGCACGGCGCCGGCGCGCTCCTCATCGCCTGCGTCGATCCCGTCTCGTGCGCCGTTCTCGCGCCTCCGGGGGAGTACGGCGCCGACATCGCGGTCGGCGAGGGGCAGTCGCTCGGCCTTCCCCAGAGCTACGGCGGGCCGCTCCTCGGCTTCATGGCCGTGCGGTCCGAGCACGTGCGCCGCATGCCGGGCCGCCTCATCAGCGGAACGACCGATCTCGACGGAAAACGCGGCTACGTGATGACGCTCCAGACCCGCGAGCAGCACATACGCCGCGAGAAGGCCACCTCGAACATCTGCTCGAACGAAGCGCTCTGCGCGCTCTCGGCCGCGGTGTATCTCACCGCGCTCGGCGAGCAGGGGTTCCGGGAGGTCGCCGCGCAAAGCTACGCGAAGAGCCATGCGCTCTATTCGATGCTCGCCGCGACGAAGGGGTGCGAGTTCCCGTTCGGCGCCGGATTCTTCCAGGAGTTCGTGCTCAAGCTCCCGACGGGAGCGGGCGGATTCCTGAAGACGGCGCGCGCCGCCGGCGTACTCGGGGGAATTCCCCTCGGCGCCGCGTTCCCCGAGCTCGGTGAGCGGGCCGTCCTCGTCGCCGTTACGGAGAAACGCACGAAGGAGGAGCTCGAGCTCTATCGGGACCTCGTCGCGGGAAAGGGGGTGGGACGATGAGCGCAACCGTATTCGAAAAATCGAAGCCCGGCCGCCGCGGGTACCGCATTCCCGAGCATCCGTGCGCCGCGAAGGCGATCGATCTCCCCGGCCTCCGGTCGGCGCCGCTCGGCCTTCCCGAGATGGGGGAGCAGGACATCGTCCGCCACTACATAGAGCTCGCCTCGAAAAACTACCACGTGGACAAGGGCATCTACCCGCTCGGGAGCTGCACGATGAAATATAATCCCCTCGTGAACGAGGAGGTCGCGCGGCTCGAGGGATTCGGGGGGCTGCACCCCGCCCAGGACGAGGCGGATTGCCAGGGCGCGCTCGAGCTGATGGCGCGCCTCGAACGCGCGCTCGCCGGGATCACCGGGATGGAAGCGTTCACCCTCCAGCCCGCCGCGGGGGCCCACGGGGAGCTCACCGGCATCATGATCGCGCGCGCGTACTTCGCCGACCGCGGCGAGAAGCGGAAGACCGTCCTCATTCCGGATTCCGCCCACGGGACGAATCCGGCGAGCGTGGCCATCTGCGGATTCGCGCCGAAGACGATTCAATCGAACGACCGCGGGCTCATCGACCCGGCCGTGCTCGAGCGGGAGGTGACGGCCGATACGGCCGTGATCATGCTCACGCTCCCGAACACGCTCGGGCTCTTCGAGCCCGAGATCGCCGAGATCGTCCGCATCGCCCACGCCAAGGGCGCGCTCGTCTACATGGACGGCGCGAACATGAACGCGCTCCTCGGCATCGTGCGCCCGGGAGACGTCGGCATCGACATCATGCACCTCAATCTCCACAAGACCTTCTCGACGCCGCACGGCGGGGGCGGGCCGGGTTCCGGTCCCGTCGGGGTCGCGAAGCATCTCGTCCCGTTCCTCCCGGTGCCGCGCGTCGTGGAGCGCGGCGGCGCCTACGCCCTCTCCGCGGACGGGCCGAAATCGATCGGGCGGGTCCATCCCTACCACGGGAACTTCCTCGTGTTCGTGAAGGCGTACGCGTACGTCCGCTCGCTCGGCGGGCCGGGGCTCCGGGAGGTCTCGGAGAACGCGATCCTCAACGCGAATTACCTTCTCGCCCTGCTCAAGGGCTCGTACGATCTCAAGTATCCCGGGCCCTGCATGCACGAGTTCGTCCTCTCGGCGCGCAACCTCAAGAAGTTCGGCATCCGCGCGACGGACGTCGTGAAACGGCTCCTCGATCACGGGATCCACGCGCCGACGGTCTATTTCCCGCTCATCGTCGAGGAGGCGCTCATGATCGAGCCGGTCGAGACGGAGAGCAAGGAGACGATCGATCGTTTCGCCGAGGTGATGATAAAGATCGCCGGGGAGGCCGAGACGAGCCCCGAGACGCTGCACGAAGCGCCCGTCACGACGCCGGTGAGGCGTCTCGACGAGGCGGTGGCGGCGCGGTGCCCCGATCTCTGCTGCCCCGGGGATCTCGAATGAGATGGAAACGTGGCTGTTCCTCGATAGCGGGAGCGCGCCCGGAGCCGAGAACATGGCCCTGGACGAGCTGCTCCTCGACCGTGCCGAGCGTTCGGGGGGCGCGCCCGTGCTGCGGCTCTATTCGTTCGATCCGCCGGCGATCACCGTCGGCTTTCACCAGGATCCTGCCCTGATCCTCGACCTCGACGCGGTCCGCGCGGACGGGCTCGAGTGCGTCCGCCGGATCACCGGGGGCCGGGCGCTCCTCCACGAGAACGAGATCACGTACTGCGTCGTCGCCCCGGCGGGCTCGGCGCTCTTCGATGCGGGGCAGGCGGAGGCGTTCCGACGCATCTCCGGGGCGATCGCTTCGGCGCTGCGAGAGATCGGGGTGGCGGCCGGCGTTTCGCGGGGGCGCGAGCCGGTGGGGCCGAAAGGGGCCGCCGCGCCGTGCCTCTCCTCGGTGACGCGCCACGAGCTCGCCGTCGGGGGGAGGAAAATTGCGGGGAGCGCGCAGCGGCGGACCTCCGCCGCGTTCCTCCAGCACGGCTCGATTCTCCTCGGGAGCGAAAGCGGGCGCATCGTGAAATATCTCGGGGCCTTGTCCGGCCCGCTCGACGGCCGGATCACGAGCGTATCCGGCGAGCTCGGCCGCCCGGCGGACCCGGAGGAGCTGCGCGCGCGCATCGCGGCCGCTTTTTCGCTGCTTTTCGCTTCTGCCGGCGAGCCGCTCCGCCTGACCGACCGGGACAGGGCGGAAATCGCCGAGCGCGCGCTCGCGAAGCGCCGGGAGTCGCTCGCGTGGATCGCCGGGGAGGTATGTCCCCGATGAGAGGCTTTCTGGCGCGGCGCCTGATCCAGTCTCTCGTGCTCCTCTTCATCGTGCTCACGATCACCTTCTTTCTCCTCCGGCTCGCGCCGGGGGATCCGATGTCGCGCTACGACAATCCCGATTTCAGCCCCGAGACGGTGCGCGGCATCCGGGAGAGCCTCGGACTCGACAAGCCGCTCGCCGAGCAGTACGTCCGGTGGATCGGGAGCTTCGCGCGGGGGGATTTCGGCGTGAGCCTCCGCTACCGGCGGCCGGTGCGGGATCTCCTCGCCGAGGCGATTCCGAACACGCTGCGCCTCACCGTCGCCGCGCTCGCGCTCCATCTCGTCCTCGGCATACTCCTCGGCGTGCTCTCCGCGGCGAAGCGGTACTCCCCGTTCGACCGGGCGAACACGCTCGCCGCGCTCTTCGTCTATTCGATTCCCTCGTTCTGGCTCGCCCTCATGCTCATTCTCGTGTTTTCCCTGAAGCTCGGGATCCTGCCGTCGTCCCACATGCAGTCGCTCGACGCCGAAGGCCTCTCGGCGTTCTCCCTCTTTCTCGATCGGGCGCGGCACCTCGTGCTGCCGGCCTTCGTCCTCGGCGTCGCCTCGGCGGCGAGCACGGCGCGGTACATGCGCGGCTCGATGCTCGACGCACTGCGCGAGGATTACATCAGGACGGCGCGCGCGAAGGGGCTGCCGGAATCCCGCGTCTTCTTCAAGCACGCGTTCAAGAACGCGGCGCTGCCCGTCGTGACGATCGTGGGGCTGAGCCTCCCGTTCCTCTTCGGGGGGGCGGTCGTCGTCGAAACGATATTCTCGTGGCCGGGCATGGGACGGCTCGCCGTCGACGCCATCTACGCCCGCGATTACCCGACGGTGCTCGCGATCAACTTCACGGTCGCGGCGATCGTCATTTTCGGCAATCTCCTGACCGACGTCGCGTACGGGCTCCTCGATCCGCGGATCGCCGTCGGCGGCGGGAGGAACGGATGATCGGCGCCCGCGCGCGCCGGAAGGCCGTATGAACGAGTACGACGAAGAACGCTCGATCGCGCCGGCGCCCCGGGGCCTCTGGTCGGCGGGATGGAAGCGCTTCCGCCGGAACCGGTTCGGCATGGCGGGGGCGCTGGTCGTGCTTGCGCTCTATCTCGTCGCGATCGCAGCACCGCTCCTGACGCCGTACGATCCGATCGCGCAGGGGGACGTGCCGCGGATGCGCTACGTCGCGCCGTGCCCGGAGCATCCGCTCGGCACCGACAAGTTCGGGCGGGACGTGTTCGCCCGGGTCGTGTACGGCTCGCGCATCTCGCTCACGATCGGATTGCTCGCCGCCGCGATCACCGTGATCCTCGGCTCGATCGTGGGGGCGGCGGCGGGCTACTTCGGCGGGGCGGTCGACGCGATTCTCATGCGGATCGTCGACGCGCTGCTGTCGATCCCGCGGCTCTTCCTGCTCCTCACCTGCGTGGCGCTCTTCTCCGGATCGGTGTGGCTCATCGTCGTGCTGCTCGGGGCGACCGGCTGGATGGCGACCGCGCGCCTCGTGCGCGCGCAGGTGCTCGCGCTCAAGAATCTCGACTACGTGAAGGCCGCCGAGGCGCTCGGCGCGCGGGGGCGGGGCGTGATCTGGCGGCACCTCATTCCGAACACGATGAGCGTCATCATCGTCGCGGCGACGCTGCGGATCGGCGGGATCATCCTCGCCGAGGCGTCCCTCGGCTTCCTCGGGCTCGGCGTGCCGCCGCCGGCGCCGAGCTGGGGCCAGATGGTGTTCGAGGGACGTGAGACGCTGCTGGGTGCCTGGTGGCTTTCGACCTTTCCAGGAATCGCGATTGCTGTTACCGTGATCGGGTTCAATCTCCTCGGCGACGCGCTGAAAGACGCGTTCGATCCGAGACAGATCGTGTGACGCGCTGCGCGCGCGAGCGGGGCGCCCGGCCGCTCCCCCCGCGCCTGAAGGTATGGAAACGCTGCTCAAGGTGGACAATCTCCGGACGGTCTTCGAGACGGCGCAGGGGATCGCGCGCGTCGTCGACGGGGTAGGCTTCGATATCGCGCCCGCGGAAGCGGTCGGGCTCGTCGGCGAGTCGGGCTGCGGGAAGAGCATGACGGCCCTCTCGATCATGCGTCTCGTCTCGGCTCCCGGCCGGATCGACGGAGGCTCGATCCTTTTCGAGGGGCGCGACCTCCTCGCGCTCCCCGAGAAGGAGATGCGGCGCGTTCGGGGTAACAAGATATCGATCGTGTTCCAGGAGCCTCTCACGAGCCTCAATCCGGTGTTCACCTGCGGGGAGCAGGTGCGCGAGGCGATCGCCCTGCACCAGAAGCTCTCCCGGGCCGATTCGAAGGCGAAGGCGATCGAGATGCTCCGGCTCGTGCGGATTCCCGATCCCGAAAAACGCTACGGCGCCTATCCGCACCAGATGAGCGGCGGGATGCGCCAGCGCGTGATGATCGCGATGGCGCTGAGCTGCGAGCCCCGGCTCCTCCTCGCGGACGAGCCGACGAGCGCGCTCGACGTGTCGGTGCAGGGGCAGATCATCGAGCTCCTCGCGGATCTCCGCGATTCGATGCGGATGGCGGTGCTCCTCATCACGCACGACCTCGCCGTCGTCGCGCAGATGGCGAGCCGCGTCCTCGTCATGTACGCCGGGGTGATCGTCGAGGAGGCCCCGGTCGGTCCGCTCTTCGCGTGCCCCGCCCACCCGTACACGGAGGGGCTCCTCGGCTCGATCGCGAAGCTCGGGCGCGCCGCGGGGAGGCTCGCGATGATTCCGGGAAACGTGCCCGATCCGTTCGGGCTTCCGCCGGGCTGCCGGTTCAGCGACCGGTGCCCGAAGCGGTTCGAGAAATGCTCCGCGGCGGAGCCGCCGCTCATCGAGGTGTCGCCGGGGCGCCGCGCGCGCTGCTGGCTGTGCGGAGGATGACGATGGAGATCTTCAGGGCGCAGGAGATCCGGAAGTACTACCGCTCGTCGGCGGGGCTCTTCTTCGGGAGCAGTACCGTCGTGAAGGCGGTCGACGGCGTCGACGTCACCCTCGAGCGCGGCGCCACGCTCGGGCTCGTCGGCGAGTCCGGCTGCGGCAAGAGCACGCTGGCGCGCGTCCTCATCCGCCTCGAGGAGCCGACGGCGGGGACGATCGCGCTCGGGGGGGAGGATTTCCTCGCCCTCAGGGGGAAGGAGCTCCGCGCCGCGAGACGGCGGATACAGATGGTGTTCCAGGATCCCTACTCCTCCCTCAATCCCCGTCTCAGCGTGGGGAGCACGATCGCCGAGGGAATCCGGATTCACAAGCTCGCCCGGGGAGCCGCGGTGAAAGAGCGCGTCGCGCAGCTCCTCGACCGGGTCGGACTGCCCGCGTCGGCGGCCTCGAAGTATCCGCACGAGTTCTCGGGAGGCCAGCGGCAGCGCATCGGCATCGCGCGCTCGCTCGCCGTCGAGCCCGAGGTGCTCATCGCGGACGAGCCCGTGAGCGCCCTCGACGTGAGCGTCCGCGCGCAGATACTCAACCTGCTGAAGGACCTCCAGCGCGATATGGGGCTGACCTACCTCTTCATCGCCCACGATCTCGGGATCGTCGAGCACATGAGCGACGCGGTGGCGGTGATGTACTGCGGGAAAATAGTCGAGCGGGCGACGACGGCGGAGCTGTTCCGGGAACCGCTGCATCCCTACACGGAGGGGCTCATCGCCTCGGTGCCCGTCGCCGATCCGTCGGGCGCGCGGGTCCGGGCGGCGATTCCGGGGGACGTGCCGAGCCCCGTGCACATCCCGCCCGGCTGCGCGTTCAACCCGCGGTGCCCGCGCGTGATGGACATCTGTCGCCTCCAGCGTCCCGAGCTCGTCGAGATCCGCCCCGGACGCGCGGTGCGCTGCTGGCTCCGCGTCCCCCACGGAGAGCCGCGATGATCGGGGGCGCCGGGAGCCTCCATCCCGGCGGCTTTTCATTTGACATGCGGCCTGCCCTGCCCTAAATTATTAAGGTTTAACGGGTAATTTATACCCATTCCGTATATCAGGACGCGTTCATATCAATTCCAGAACACGCGAACGCCTCTTCGCAGGAGCAGCCGATGATTGAGGAGCATCTGAATCTCATCCGTTCGAAGGAAGCGGAATCACGGGATCGCATCGCGGCGTCCGAGGCGGAGGCCGCCGCCCTCGTCGAGCGGGAACGCGAGAATGCCGCGAAGCTGCTCGACGAAGAGAAGCTCAAGGCCGCCGAGCTCGAACGCTCGCTCCTCGCCGCCGCGCGGCGGAACGCCGATCAGAGGATTTCGGCGCTCCGCGCCGAGAACGCAAAGAAGCTCGCCGGGCTCGCCGTTCTCGCCAGAAAAAACTACGAGAAGGCGATCGATGCGATTCTGAAGGAGTTCCGCGAGGACGTCTAGATTCGCATTCGCGCGCCTCGTTTTTCGGGTCGTTCGGGAGAGAATTCCATGGCCGTCAGCCGAATGCTGAAAGCCCAGCTGATCGTCCACGCCGCGGTGAAGGATGAGGTCACGGCGTTTCTGCGCGAGGCGGGCGTCGTCGAGATCACCGACGTATCGCTCGAGGGATTCCGCGGGGGGATCGACGAGGAAGGGACGGGGCGTTTCGCCCGGCTCGCCGAGCGGGCCGATTCGGCGATCCGTTTTCTCGATACGTACACGAAGAAGCTCACCTTCGCGGAGCGTCTCCGCAGCGGCCCGCTGCGCGTCTCCGCGGCCGACGTCGAGAAGGCGATGGCCGCCGTCGACGTCGAGCAGGCGGCCCGGCGCTGCGCGGATCTCGAAGCCGAGATGCGGAAATGCGGCGACGAGCTCGCGTGGAGCATGAACCTCGTCCGCGAGCTCGAGCCGTGGCGATCGATCGCGAGCCCCCTCGAGTCCCTCGCCACCGCCCGGTACGCCGTTCAATTCTGGACGTTTCCCGAGAAGGTCTTCGACGCCGCGATCGCGCAGGCGCACGCGGCGCATCCGTTCATCGAGTGGACGATCGTATCCCGCGAGGCGGGCAAGGCGTATACGGCCGTCATCGCGCCCCGGGAGGAAACCGAGCCGGTCGCCGAGATGCTCAAGCAGGCCGGGGGGGTCCGGAGCGCGTTCGAAACGCTGTCCGGCGCGCCGGCCGACATCATAGAGCGGGAAAGAGGCGGCTGGGCCTCGATCGAGGCGACGATCTCCCGGCTCGAGGGCGAGGCCCGCGAGCTCGCCGGGCTTCGGCCCGAGCTGCTCATCCTCTCCGATCATTTCCGCGAACGGCACGGGCTCCTCGAGGCCGAGCGCCACTTCCACCGCACGGAGCGCACGTTCGTGCTCGAGGGATGGATGCGCGCGGTCGACAAGCGGAGGATCGAGAAGGAGCTCGCGAAGCGATGGAGCGAGGTCGATTTCTTCACGCGGCCGCCGCGCGACGGGGAGGACCCGCCGTCAGAGCTCGAGAACAGGCCGGCCGTCAAGCCGTTCGAATTCATCATGACGCTGTACGGGAGGCCGCTCTACGGCGAGATCGATCCGACGCCGCTCTTCGCGCCGTTCTTCATCCTCTGCTTCTCGATCTGCATGAGCGACTTCGGGTACGGGTTCCTGCTCGCCGGCCTGTGCGCGCTCTTTCTCTTCAAGTTCAGGATCCAGGGGGGGATGCGGCAGCTCTTCACGGTGATCTTCATCGGCGCGCTCGTCACCCTCGTCGTCGGGATCCTGACCGGCGGCTACTTCGGCATAGACGCGCGGCTGCTCCCCGAATCGCTCACGAGGCTCATCCTCATCAATCCGCTCGAGGAGCCGATGCGGATGCTCAACATCGCGTTCCTCATCGGATTCGTGCATATCCTGTTCGGCATCGGGGTGAAGGCGGCGATCGATTTCCGCGCCGGCCTCTGGATGGACGCGGTCTTCGACGATATAGGCTGGATCCTCTTCCTCATCGCGCTCGCGCCGCTTTGCTTCGCGTACGTTCTCGGGGGCTCGGCGCCGGCGCCGGTGCTCTTCTGGTGCGGCCGCGCCGCCCTCGTTCTCGCCGTCGCGCTGTTCGTCACGGGGGCGCGAAAGGAGAAGAACAAGCTCGTCGGGGGCTTCAAGAGCCTCCTCAAGTTCTACAGCGTCACGGGCTATTTCTCGGACGTGCTCTCGTACGCCCGTCTCCTCGCGCTCGGGCTCGCCTCGGCCGCGATCGCCGTCGCCATCAACAGCATCGCCGATATGGTGAAGGGGCTCCCCTTCTATACAGGCTACGTCGCCGCCGTCGTCGTCCTCATCGGAGGGCACGCGTTCAATCTCGCGGTGAACGTGCTCGGCGCCTTCGTTCACTCGGCGCGACTTCAATACCTCGAGTTCTTCAACAAGTTCTTCACGGGGGGCGGGCGCGAGTTCCGTCCCTTCAGGAGCGAACGTCGTTACACGATCGTCAGGGAAACGGGAACCAAAGTCTAACGGAAGGAGAAGGGTATGCTCGGTTTCATGTTGGTGCTCCTGGGAGCCGCGCTCGCCGCGGGGCTCGCCGGGACCGGTTCGGCGGTCGGCTGCGGCATCGTCGGTATGGCGGCGAGCGGCGTGGTGAGCGAGGACCCGAGCAAGTTCGGGCGCCTGCTGCTGCTCCAGGCCCTGCCGGGGACGCAGGGTATCTACGGAATGGTGGCCCTCTTCATGATCATCAACAAGGTCGTCGGGTGGGGCGTGCCGCTCAACGAGATTCCGGTGCGGACGGGGCTCGAAATGCTCGCGGCCGCGCTGCCGATCGCGATCGCCGGATTTTCATCGGGAATATACCAGGGCAAGGTCTGCGCGGCGGCGTGCAGCCTCACGGCGAAACGCCCGAACGAGGTCGGCAAGGGCCTCGTCTTCGGCGTGGTCATCGAGACCTACGCGGTGCTCGGACTCCTCGCCACCATTCTCCTCCTGCAGCGGATCACCCTGCAGGCCTGATTTCGCGACTGACAGGAAGGCACCATGTCGATCGAGAACATCGTGAAGCGAATCGATGAAGAGACCGGCGCGGCGGTCGCCGGGATCCTCGGCGCGGCCGGGGAGCGCGCCGCCGCCGTCGGCGACGAAGCCGCCCGTGCGGGCGAGAAGCTCCGCGGCGAGCTCGAAGCGCGCGCGCGCGCGAAGGCAGGCGACGAAGAGCGGCGGCTCATCGTCGGCGAAGAGCTCGAGCTCCGCAAGGCCGCCCTCGTGCGCAAGCGCGAGATTCTCGGCGAGGTGTACGCCGAGGCGCGGAAGCGGATCGAGCACCTCACGCCGGACGAATATCTGAAGCTCATGGCGGCGCTCATCCTGAAGAACGCGGTTTCGGGGCGCGAGGAGATCGTCGTTCCCGCCGCGCAGCGGGGCATGTTCGACGCGGCGTTCGTCGACGCGTTGAACCGCGCGCGCGGCGCGGGCGCGGCGTTTTCGCTCGCCGGAACCCCCGGAGACTTCGCGTGGGGGGTCGTCCTGCGCGAGGGACAGCGCCGGGTCGATCTTACGCTCGACGTGATTTTCAGGCAGCTCGCGGAGCGCGTCGAATCAGCCGTCGCCGGGCTCCTGTTCCCCGGGTAGAGGAGAACGCGTGGCCGAGGACTATACATACATCGTCTCGCGGCTTCGCTCGCTCGAGGCGCTCATGCCGGAGCGGGCGTGGTTCGAGCGGCTCGCGCGAACGCCCGAGGAGAATCTGCTCGTGGCGCTCAGGGAGCTGTACCCCGGCTTCGAAGCGATCGGTTCCGCCCATGATTTCGAGCGGGCCCTCGAGGCCGAGAAGCTCTCGGTCCTCGAGCTCGTCACGGGGCTCCTCCGGGACGAACGGCCGCGGATGTTCCTCAGGGGCGGGTACGATTTCGACAACTGCACGCACGCGTGGAAGGCCGCGCGGCTCGGCGCCCGGGGCGCGCTCGTCCCGTTCGGACTCTGCTCCCCGCATGACGTCGAGGAGACGGTGGCGGGGAAGACGCGCGGCGCGCTCCCGCCGCGCCTCGAGGAGCACCTCGCCGCGCTCGAGGCGCGGTACGAGGAGACGAAGAGCCTCGCCGCGTGCGAATACGCGGGAGAGGCCGCGAAGTGGCGGTTTCTCTTCGAGACGGCGCCCGGGGACGAGGCGTCGGCGTATCTGCGCTGCAAGGTCGATCTGATCAATATCAAGACCTGCATCCGGCTCAGGCGGACGGCGCTCCGCGCCGAATCGCTCGAGACGGTCTGGCTCGCCGGCGGGGACGTCGAGACGGCGCGGCTCGCCGGATTCGTCCGCGAGGGGGAGGAAGCGCTCGTCTCGTACCTCGCGACGAGCGTCCATGCGCGGCTCGTCGGCCTCGGCCTCTCGCGGGAAACGCCGACGTGGAAGATCGATCCGATCCTGCGCCGCGCGCTCATGGAATTTCTGGGGGAAAGCCGCTACCGGTTCTTCGATTTCTCCCCCGTGCTCTACCATATCGAGCTGCGGGAGCGCGATCTCGACATCCTGCGGCGCATCGTGGTGGGACGGCTCAACCGGCTCGGCGAGGAGGCGACGCTCGAGCGCTTGAACGCGCTCCGCGCGTCGTGAAGGAAAGGGAGGACCCGTCGTGTCGAAGGACATCGCGGTGATCGGCCATTCCGATTCGATCGAGTACTTCCGCGTGCTCGGCTGCGAGACGTACGAGACGAAGGACGGCGTCCTCACGCAGGAGCAGTTCGACGAGGTCGTCAAGCGCAGATTCAAGATCATCCTCGTGACCGAGGAGGTCTTTCACGAGTACCGGGATATCATTCGCCGGAGAACGCTCCGCATGTTCCCCGTGGTGACGATCATCCCCGACATCAGGGGCGCCGCGTGGACGAAGGACGGTCCCGCCTCGAGCGGAGTCGCCCTCGAGGAGGTCCGCATGGCGGTGGTGAAGGCGATCGGGCAGGATATCTCGGGGACGTAGCGGCCGCGCGGCCGATCCGAGAATGGAGGAGTCGGTAGAATTATGGCGGTAGGAAGAATCGTCAAGGTTTCGGGCCCCCTCATCGTGGCGGAGGGCATGAAGGACGCCAAGATGTTCGAGCTGGCCCGCGTGAGCGAGAAGAAGCTCATCGGCGAGATCATTGAGCTCCACGGCGACGAGGCGTACATCCAGGTCTACGAGGACACGTCGGGGCTCGGCCCCGGCGAGATCGTCGAATCGACCGGAGCGCCGCTGTCGATCGAGCTCGGGCCGGGGCTCCTCGAGTCGATCTATGACGGGATCCAGCGCCCGCTCGACGTCGTCTACGCGCGCTCGGGGCATTACATGGCGCGCGGCATCAATCTGCCGGGCCTCGACCGCGCGAAGAAATGGGCGTTCACGCCGAACGGGAGCCTCAAGGCGGGCGAGACGGTGGAGCCGGGGGACCTCCTCGGCGAGATCGCGGAGACGGAGCTCATCGTGCACCGCGTCATGGTGCCGCCGACGATCAAGCGGGGCACGCTCGTCCGCGCGCCCGAGAAGGGCTCGTTCACCGTCGAGGAGACGATCGCCGAGATCAAGACCGAAGACGGCGTCGTGCCGGTCTCCCTCATGCACCGATGGCCGGTGCGGACGCCGCGCCCCGTCGTGAAGAAGCTCATGCCCGAGCGGCCGCTCGTCACCGGGCAGCGCGTCATCGACACGCTCTTCCCGATCAGCCAGGGAGGCACGGCGTGCGTGCCCGGGCCCTTCGGGGCGGGGAAGACGGTCATCCAGCACCAGCTCGCGAAATGGTCCGACGCGAAGATCATCGTCTACATCGGCTGCGGCGAGCGCGGAAACGAGATGACCGACGTTCTCCAGGAGTTCCCCGAGCTCAAGGATCCCGCCACGGGGCGCCCGCTCATGGAGCGCACCGTCCTCATCGCGAACACGTCGAACATGCCGGTCGCGGCGCGCGAGGCGTCCGTGTACACGGGCATCACGATCGCCGAGTATTTCAGGGACATGGGATACAACGTCGCCGTCATGGCCGATTCGACCTCCCGGTGGGCGGAGGCGATGCGCGAGATGTCGGGGCGCCTCGAGGAGATGCCGGGGGAGGAAGGCTATCCGGCCTACCTGCCGTCGCGCATCGCCGAGTTCTACGAGCGGTCGGGGCGCACCGTGTGCCTCGGCCGTGACGGACGGATCGGGACGCTCAGCGTCATCGGCGCCGTGTCGCCGCCCGGCGGCGATCTCTCCGATCCCGTCGTCCAGGCGACGCTCAAGGTGGTCAAGGTGTTCTGGAGCCTCGAGGACACGCTCGCCTTCGAGCGGCACTTCCCCGCGATCAGCTGGCTCACGAGCTACAGCCTCTACCACGACGCGCTCGCCGACCACTTCCGCGACGAGGTGTCGCGGGATTTCAGGGGGATGCGCATCGAGGCGATGGAGCTGCTCCAGAAGGAGGCCGAGCTCAAGGAGCTCGTGCGGCTCGTCGGCATCGACTCGCTCTCCCCGCAGGACCGGATCGTCCTCGAGACGACGAAGTCGATCCGGGAGGATTTCCTGCACCAGTCGGCCTTCGACGCCGAGGACGCCTACACGCGGCTCGCGAAGCAGCACCGCATGCTGAAGGCGATCCTCGATCTGCACCACGCGTGCATCAAGGGGATCGAGAAGCGCGTGCCGCTGAGGAAGCTCATCGAGCTGCCGGTGCGCCAGCGCATCGCGCGCATGAGGTACGTGAGCGAAAAGGACGTCGCGCAATTCGACGGGGTCGCCTCTGAAATCGAAGAGCAGCTTGCGGCGAGCATGCAGGACAGCCGCACAGGCGAGGAGTGATACCATGGTGACCGAATATTCGACCATTCGCCAGATCGCGGGCCCCCTCATCCTTCTCGACCGGGTCGATCACGCGACCTACGAGGAGCTCGTCGAGGTCGAGCTGCCCGACGGGGAGCTCCGCCGCGGGAAGGTGCTCGAGATCAACCGCGACAAGGTGCTCGTGCAGGTGTTCGAGGGGACGAGGGGCATCGACACGGCGAAAACGAGCGTGCGGTTCCTCGGGCGGGGGCTCGAGCTCGCCGTATCGCCGGACATCCTCGGCCGGATCTTCAACGGGCTCGGGACTCCGATCGACCAGGGCCCGTCGATCATCCCCGAGCGGAAGCTCGATATCAACGGCAGCCCGATCAATCCGTACGCGCGCGTGTACCCGAAGGAGTTCATCCAGACGGGAATCTCCGCGATCGACGGGCTCAACACGCTCGTGCGCGGGCAGAAGCTCCCGATCTTCTCGGGATTCGGGCTCCCGCACTCGGAGCTCGCCGCGCAGATCGCCCGGCAGGCGACCGTGCTCGGCAAGGGGGAGACGTTCGCCATCGTCTTCGCGGCGATGGGCATCACCTTCGAGGAGGCGGACTACTTCATCCGCGACTTCCAGAAGACGGGGGCGATGGAGCGCGTCGTGCTCTTCATCAACCTCGCGAACGATCCGACGATCGAGCGCATCGCCACGCCCCGGACGGCGTTGACCGCCGCCGAGTATCTCGCCTTCGAGCGCGGCATGCACGTGCTCGTGATCATGACCGACATGACGAACTACTGCGAGGCGCTCCGCGAAGTGTCGGTGGCCCGCAAGGAGATCCCCGGACGCCGCGGCTACCCGGGCTACCTGTACACCGATCTCGCCACCATCTACGAGCGCGCGGGGCTGCTCAAGGGTGAGAAGAAAGGGGAGCTCAGGCAGGGATCGATCACGCAGATCCCGGTGCTGTCGATGCCGGACGACGACAAGACCCATCCGATCCCCGATCTGACCGGCTACATCACCGAGGGACAGATCATCCTCGACCGGTCCCTCCACCGGAAGGGGATCTATCCGCCGATCAACGTGCTCCCGAGCCTCTCCCGACTGCGCGACAAGGGGATCGGCGCGGGGAGAACGCGCGAGGATCACGCCCAGATCGCGAACCAGCTTTTCTCTTCGTACGCCCGGAGCAAGGAGGTCGAGGAGCTCGCCGTCGTTCTCGGGGAGGCGGCCCTCACCGAATCGGACAAGGCGTTCATGGCGTTCGGCGAGGCGTTCGAGCGGCGGTTCGTCCGGCAGGATATTCACGAGAATCGCACGGTCGAGCAGACGCTCGAAATGGGATGGGAGCTTCTCACCGCCATCCCGCGCACCGAGCTCAAGCGCATCAAGGACGATTTCATCAAGAAGTATATGGAGAAATACCTGACGTCGGAAGACGGGGAGAAGGGGAAGAAGCGGGAGGCCGCGGCGAGGCCGGGGCGCGTCGGCGACTGATCCTGCGGAGCGTGTGACGTGAGAGTCAAGGTCAATCCGAACAGAATGATGCTCATACGCCTGCGGCGCCGCCTCGAGCTCGCGCGCCGGGGGCACAAGCTCCTCAAGAACAAGCAGGAGAAGCTCATGCAGAACTTCTTCTCGCTCGTCAGAGAGACGACCGAGCTCCGCGCCGGGGTCGAGACGGGGTTTCTGGAGATCGGCGCGCGGTACCTCGAGGGAGGGGCCGCGACCGGGCGGCAGGCGCTCGAGGACGCGCTCGGGCTCACGACGAAGGGGGGCGCGCTCGCCTACGCCGAGCGCCACGACATGAACATCGTCAGTCCCGAATTCACGTTCGCGACCCCGGAGCGGGACCTGTCGTACCGGCTTTCGGATACGTCGCCCGAGCTCGACGCCGCGTTCGAGATGCTGCTCGCCTCGTTTCCGAAGCTCTTACACCTTGTCGGAAAAGAAAATACGCTCTTTCGCATGGCGGAGGAGCTCGAGAAGACCCGCCGCCGCGTCAATGCGCTTGAATACGTGCTCATCCCCGATCTCGAGGCGGTCATCAGGGATATCGACGACAAGCTGGGGGAGCAGGAGCGCTCGAATCAGATCCGCCTGATGAAGATCAAGGACATGGTGAAGGAGCGCGGCGAGGGGGCCTGACGGGTCCCTCGACGCCCCCCGTCCCTCCGTGCGCCGAGCCCCAATAACTCCAAGTCAAATTTGTTGACATGCCCGCTGACGCTTTATATATTTTCAATGGAAATTAGCCTGACGCTCTGAAAAATAGAGACCCACACCTTACGTCTTCTCCCGTCCCGCTCTCTCGGCATCGACGGGGAAGAACGGCCTGGGGATTAGTACTACTTGGCAAGGAGTGGAACGATGAAAGGTCGTTACGGATCGCCGGCTCCGATCTGGATGGCGGCAATTGCCCTTGTACTCCTCGTTCTGACGTCCGCGGGCGTATTCGCGCAGACCGGACGAATCACCGGCAAGGTGACGGATACGAAATCGGGAGAGCCGCTCGCCTTCGCGAACGTGGTTATCCTCGGGACGAGTCCGCTGCTCGGCGCCATGACGCTCAACGATGGATCCTACACGATCGTGGGCGTTCCCGTCGGCACCTATACGTTGAAGGCGATGATGATGGGCTATACGGCGATCGAGAAGCCGGGTGTCGCCGTGAACGCCGCGCAGACGACCGACGTCAGCTTCAAGCTCGAGGAAGCGGTCGTGGGCCGCACGCAGGAAATCGTCGTCGAAGCGGAAATTCAGCAGGTGAACGTGACCTCGAGCGACGTGCGCCAGCGCGTATCGAGCGAGCAGCTCAAGGAGCTCCCCGTGGACGACGTCGTCTCGGCCGTGGCGCTCAAGAGCGGTATCGTGAAAACGGGAGACGAGCTCCACGTGCGCGGCGGGCGGTCGCAAGAGGTGCAGATGCAGATCGACGGCGTGCCGGTCGACGACCCGCTCGGCGGCTCGATATCGGTCGGGCTTCTCGGCACCGACAACAGCGAGGTCATCACGGGAGGCATGGACGCCGAGTACGGCAACGCGCAGTCGGCGATCATCAACGTGAGCACGCGCGAGGGAGGCAAGAGCTACGAGGGGCAGATCCGGTACATGACCGACGATTTCGGCCGCTCGGACAAGACATACACGAACTACGACCGGCTCAGCCTCGGATTCGGCGGCCCGACCCCCCTCAAGAACCTCACGTTCTACACGTCGGGCGAAGCGACCTTCCAGGACGGCGACAACTGGTCGATCGCCCCCCGCGAAGAGAAGGAGTTCCTCGGGGGTATGATCAAGTTCACCGAGCGGCAGTTCTCCTCCTATAACGTGCAGGGCAAGCTCGCCTATCAGGTCAATCCGAGGCTCAAGCTCATCGGCGAGGCGATCTACTCGCACTCCGTCGGCAATCCCTACGCGCACAACTGGAACATCGAGGGATACGTCCAGAAGATCTACCGGTTCATGGCGCTCCGGGCGAGCCGCGACCTCTCGTTCCCGGAGGCCCGTTCGTTCGGCTCGTACGTGAGCGTATATCAGGGGGACTGGCTGAACAATGCGCCTCCCCGCGTCGAGTATTATCCGGGCTCGATCGAGGAGCGGCGCCGGACCATCTATCCGATCGTCGTCGGCGCCAAGGTGCGCGATCCGAACGACGCGACGAAGCCGGCCTTCCTCGTCCGGTACGACCATTTCTACGCGCGCATGCTGACCGACGTGTACGGGCGCGAGTCGGAAGTGATCTGGGACGAGGCGATCCTCGACGCGCAGGGCAATCTGGTGCGCCACGAGAGCAAGCTGCTCTTCGAAGGGTTCCAGAATCCCGAAAGCAAGTTCAGCCATTTCCGGGACGATTCGAGCTACGTGTATTTCAACTCCGCCGCGAACGTCACGACGGGCACCTCCGACGACCTCAACCTCAAGGTTTCCATCAACCACAACATCTCGGACGACGTCCTCTATGTGATCAACCTCACACGGCTCCAGTTCAACAGCCTGAACACGGTCGACGGGCAGGATCCCGCGGAGTTCAACACTGCGGGCCTGCCGGGAACGCTGCCGAGCGGATCGTGGCGGTACAGCGGCATCAGCAGCGAGGATTTCTACACCGATCCGGACAATCCGTATTACGTGACGGCGTACGACTGGCCGGCGTACACGGACCGCACGACCATCGCCTACAACCTGAAGGCGGACATCACGTCGAAGAAATGGCAGAACCACCAGTTCAAGACGGGCGTCCAGTTCATCTATAACGACCTCGACGAAAACCAGATCAACTTCCCGGGCCGCGTGCGCCGGAACGCCGACGGGAGCCTTTCGCAGGGAGGACGGGCGAACACCTTCCATAACTTCAACCCCGAGGCCTCGTACTACGTCCAGGACAAGTGGGCGTATCAGGGTATGATCGTCAACGGCGGCGTCCGGATCGATTTCTTCTCGCCGGGCAACAACAACGAGATTCTGATCAACTCGAGCGAGATCGACCAGAACGTCGACAAGTACAAGTTCCAGATCAGCCCGCGGCTCGGCTTCGCGTTTCCGATCACGGACCGCGACAAGTTCCACTTCCACTACGGGCGATTCACGCAGTGGCCGAGCAGGAACTACCTGTTCAGGACCCAGGACCTGCTCTTCGGATCGGGCGTTCTCGGCAACCCCGACCTCGACGAGGAGCTCACCGTTTCGTATCAGGCCGGCGTGTCGCACCAGTTCACCGAGTCGCTCGCGGGGCACTTCGTCGTGTTCAACAAGGATATCTTCGGCCTGATCTCCTCGACGCGCGTGCTCGACGAGGAGCTCGGCATTCAGGGATACCGCTACATCAACAGAACGTACGCGAGCTCGCGCGGTCTCGAGATCAGCTTCGAGAAGATGCGGACCCGCTACGTCGGCGGCGAGATTTCGTACACGCTGTCGTACGCGGACGGCGTGGCATCGGACGCGGAGTTCGGCGTCTCGGCGGAAGGGCTCACCCACCTGCCGACGCAGGAGATGCCGCTCGACTGGGATCAGCGCCATACGCTGAACATCACCCTGAGCCTCCAGGACCAGAACAAGTGGGGCGCGACGGTCGTGTACTCGTACGGGAGCGGGCTCCCGTGGACGCCCGTCGACCGGTTCGCCCGCCGCCAGGATCCCCTCTGGGAAAACTCGATGCGGCTCCCCGCGACGCACGTCATCAACATTCAGGGCCGAAAGATGTTCAGCATCTACGGGCAGGAGCTCATGCTCTTCTTCGAGGGGCGCAACCTCCTCGACGAGGATATCCTGGGTCCGAACGGCGTCGCGCCCGGCGCGTTTCCCGGCATGCAGAACGCGGCGATGGACGGCGGCTCGTACCTCACCGAGACCGGCCAGTACGGCGGCGCGTACCTGCAGGATATCAACGAAGACGGCGTCGATGATTTCAATCCGGTCCACGATCCGACGATCTGGGACTCGCGGAAAACGTGGCGCATCGGATTCGGATTCGAGTTCTAGAGCGCTTCCGGATGACGGAGGAGGAGTTTCGCATGAATCGCAAGAAGGAATGGGTTGGAAGAGCGGCGGCGCTTCTCGCGATACTCGTGATCGGCGCCCCGGCGTTTGCGAGGAATGACGACGCGGCGTGGGTCGCCAAGATGAAGGACATGCCCCGGCAGACCTGGGCGCTCAGCGGGGCGTGGGTCCACAACGTGGGCAACCTCCAGATGAACGTGACGAACTGGGGGTGCTTCGGATCGTATCCCGGCTCGACGCTGGCGATGTCCGAGTCGCCGTCCGCGCAGTGGCCGGCGAACTCCGCCGTCGAGTATCTCTACATCGCGGGTCTCTGGATCGGCGCCAAGAAGGGCGGCGTTCCGGTCGTGACCACGGCGGCGTACGAGCAGGAGTTCATGCCCGATCCGCTCGATCCCGTTGCGACGATCTATCGCTCGTTCGAGGGCGCGCTCGGCGGCACGCGCTACCCGAGCCCTCCCGACGACGACAAGGACGGTATGTTCGACGAGGATTGGCTGAACGGCATGGACGACGACGGGGACGGGCAGATCGACGAGGATTACGCCGCGGTCGGCAAGCAGATGTACTCGTGCTGGTTCACGGACGATCATCCGACCTCCGTGCAGCGCTACCCCGAGCATACGCCGCTTCACCTGATGGTGCGCCAGGAGAGCTACCAGTGGGAGGAGCCGAAATTCTACAACTTCGTCGGCGCCGAATACAAAATCAGGAACACGGGCGTCGAGAGCATCGAGGACCTCTACATCGGATTCTTCGCCGACGGCGACGCGGGCCCGCGGACGCGCGAGCAGTACTGGCTCGACGACGGGACGGGGCTCTACGAGGACATCGTGTGCGCGCAGAAGGGGGATCGGGTGGTGCCGATCCGCGTCAGCGTCGCGTACTTCTACGACATCGACGGGGACGAGGGTCAGACCATGGGATACATGGGGATTCTCTTCCTCGGCCACGATACGGATCCTCTCGGCGAATCGGCGCCGAAGAAGGTCGGTATCACCTCCTACCAGAACTTCTCGGGCGATCAGCCGTACGAAAACGGCGGCGATCCCGACAACGATTTCCAGCGCTACGAGCTCCTCACCAAGACCACGCGGGACCGCAACCAGGAAGTGCCGAGGGATTATCGAATGCTCATGGCGACGGGGCCGTTCAAGGAGCTCCCGCCCGAGACGACGCTCGTGCTGCAGGTCGCGTTCGTGTGCGGTCAGGGAATCGAAGGCATGAAGGACAACGCGGCGAGCGCGGCCCTCACCTATCAGGGCAACTGGTTCGACATCGACGGCAACCCGCTGACCGGCGTGGAAGGCAAGGAAACTCCCGTGCCCGGTCCCGTGAACGGGCTCATCGCCGATTCCTGCGTCGCCGATCTGACCCCCGTCTCGGCGGCGAGAGGGGAGATCGTCTGGGTCAACGCCGACTGCCACGAGGAGGAAGCCCTCTGGGCGAACGGCGATTGCAACAAGGGGGACGCCACGTTCGCCGATTACCAGACGGGCGTCGGCGGGAAGGAGCATCAGGTGAACTGGCTCGTCGGCTCGGCGCCGCCGCCGCCGGTCATGCGCCTCATCCCGGGGGACCACAAGGTCACGCTCCTGTGGGACAACTTCAGCGAGGTGAGCCCCGACGTGAGCACCCTCGAGTACGATTTCGAGGGCTACCGGATCTGGCGCGCGGACGGATGGGACCGGCCGCTCGGGACGAGCGTTCTCACCGGCCCGAACCGCGAGCTCTGGCAGCTCCTCGAGGAGCGCGACCTCGTGAACGGCGTGCCGCCGGACATCAACTTCAAGGCGCCCTTCTCCGAGGGGGGATGGGAGTACGAACCGCTCATCAACCTCCCGGGCAAGGATGCCTACATCGCATATTTCAAACAGAACGTGTACAACTACCCGATGGATGAAGTGCCCTGCCCGCCCGGGCTGGCGCCGCTCGAGTGCGACACGCTCGAAGCCCTCGCCCGGTACGACCTCGGATTCCAGGGCGGACTGAAATACTACAAATTCGTCGACGAGAGCGTCCACAACGGGATGCACTACTTCTACGCCGTCACCGCGTACGATCACGTGCTTTCGGCGGGCGTGCCGACGAAGGTCGGCTACTTCGGCGATCCGTCGTCGAACTTCCAGTACGTCTCGCCGCTCTCCGACGCGCAGGCGTCCGACACGTACGAGGAGAAGGAAGTCTTCGTGGTTCCGAATCCGGCGACGGCGGCCGCGATGGAGCCGTGGCAGCTCGAGCCGAACCAGGACGATCCGACCGGCATCAAGGTGGAATTCAGGAACCTCCCGAGATGCAACTCGACCGTGCGCATCTACACGATCGCGGGAGATCTCGTCGAGGTGCTCTATCATGACGGAACGAGCGGAAACGGGACGCTGCCGTGGGATCTCGTCTCGCGGAACGGGCAGGACGTGACGAGCGGGGTGTACCTGTTCTCCGTGGAGCCCGAAGACGGCAAGTTCTCGAGGACGATCGGGAAATTCGTCGTGATTCGATAATGATGATGAACGTTCTCTTTGAGGAGGTTGCGTGATGAAGCGTAGGATTGGCATGGGGATTCTGCTGATTGCGCTGGTCCCCGCTCTGGCGTCGGCGAATACGAAACCGTTCGAGAAGGTCGGTACGTATTCGGCGCAGTTCCTGAAGATCGGCGTGTCGGCGAGAGCGGCGGGGATGGGAAGCGCCTTCACGGCCGTCGCCAACGACGCGACAGCCATGTACTGGAATCCCGCGGGGATGGTCGAGCAGACGCGCACGCAGGTGACGCTGAACACGGTCGTCTGGCCGGCCGACATCGACGTCTATTTCGCGGGCGCCATATTCAGCACGCCGTATCTCCCCGGATCGTTCGGCGTGAGCGCGCGGGCGCTCACGATGGACCCGCAGGAAGAGAGAACGATCTACATGCCCCAGGGAACGGAGCGGTACTTCGACGCCGGCGACATGTCGTTCGGCCTGTCGTACGCGACGTATTTCACCGACCGGTTCTCGGCGGGCATCACGACCAACTTCATCCATATGGGTCTCGCCGACAAGAGCGTCGAGTCGCTCGCGATCGATTTCGGCCTCATCTACCGCATCGGTATCCGCGGCATGCGCCTCGGCATGATGCTTCAGAGCCTCGGCGGGGAAGTCGATTTCGACAACCGCGCGTCCAAGCTTCCGACCCTCTTCAAGGTCGGGCTCTCGGTCGACGCGCTGCGCACCGGCGCCCATACCCTGCTCGCGACGGGGGAGTTCTCGCACCCGGTCGACAACAAGGAGCGCATGAACGTCGGCATGGAGTACACGTTCAACCAGTTCTTCATGATCCGGTCGGGATACAACATCGGCTACGACACGCAGAAGCTCGCGTGGGGCGTCGGATTCAGGATCGATACGAGCCAGACGTCCGATATCGGCCTTGATTATTCCTGGGAGGATCTCGATTATCTCGGCACGAGCCACCGGTTCAGCATGAATTTCAGCTACTGAGGGATCGCATTCCGTGTCTCTCGAGCTCCGCATACGTTTGCGTGCGCGTGCTCTCGTCGCCATCCTGCCGGTATTGCTCGTGCTCGCGCCGGCAGGCGCCGTCCGGTGCGATCCCGTCCGCGGGGAGGGCAGCTTCGAGTTTTTCGTCGACATCGCCTCCCTGCCGTCCGGCGGGCCCGGCACGATCCAACTCATCCAGATTTCCGTTCCCACGAAAGAGCTCCAGTACGTCGAGAAGTCCGGCTCCTTCACCGCCGAAGTGCGATTCTCGATCAAGCTGACGTCGGGCGACGAGGTCGTCCACGAAAAGTTGTTCCAGATGCGCGATTCCCGCGACGAGATGCCCGCGGTGAAGGATCTTTCTTCGTTCATCTGCCATATCGATTCCTGCGCCGTCGGTCCGGGCGCCTACCGGCTCACCGTCAAGGTCGAGGATCTCCAGCGCAGGAAGCGCACCCTCCTCGGCATCCTGCGGCGGACCTATCATTCGTCCGAGGTGAAGAACGCGGAGTTCGATGTTCGGCCGTTCCCCGCCGACGGCATCGCACTGGCCGACCCGATCCTCGTGTGGGAGTCCGACGGCAGCGGGCGGTTCATCCCGAATCCGATGCAGATCTACGGTCTCCGGAAGGATACCTTGAGCGTGTACGTGCAGGCGGCGGTTCCGGCGGCGGTTCGGGACGATTCGCTCGACGTGCGGTTCCTGATTTCCCGCGACACGGGCGAGCAGATGGAGGAAGCGCGGTTCAGGATCCCCGTGAAGGAGAACCGGAGCTCGTTCCTGCGCATGACGGATCTCGCGGCCTACCCGTCGGGCTCATACCGGCTGACGGTCGAGACGAGCGCGCCGGGCGGGCTGTTCGCGTCGTCGGGCAAGGATTTCGCCGTCGTCTGGGAGCTCGTCAACTGGCAGAAGCCGTTGCGCGACATCGCGTTCGAAGCGCGTCTCGTCCTGAACAGCAAGCAGTATGACGAGTTCTCGCGGATGGATCTCGGCGAGCAGGAAGCCTTCATGCGCGCCTTCTGGAAGAAGCTCGATCCGACGCCGCAAACCGCGGCGAACGAGATCTTCGACAAGTTCGTCGCCCGCGTCAGATACGCCGACGCCCAGTACGGCACGTACGAGCGGGGGGCGCTCACCGACCGCGGATTCATTCTGATCCGATTCGGCCGGCCCGACGATATCGTCAACCAGCCCCTTCCGCAGAGCCGGGACGATCTGTACGAGGGGCTCGACAAGATTATCTCGGAATACAAGATCATCTCCGACGGCATCACGACGGAGAAGTCGGTGAAGGACCTCCGTCCCATCATCATATCCCCCGAGAAGCAGCGCGCGACGAGAGGCGACATCGGCAGCGATACCGGTTCGTTCGAGGTCTGGACCTACGCCTTCAAGGGGGATCCCCTCCTTCCGGGGGACTCGGGAATGACGGTCGACCAGGGCCTCAGGTTCCTGTTCATCGACAAGGACGGGTACGGTTCGTACCAGCTCGTCGGCTCCTCGGAGGAGATGACGGGGGACTCCCGGGACTAGGTTTGTCACCGAGTTTGCGCGTCGTCCCGGAACCGCGCCGGACGCGGAATTTTAGGGTTGACAAGGGGGTATGGCATCGATTATTTTGCTCACGATAATAAGCAGGTGCACGTGGGATTGGGAGCGTCGCGGATCATTCCCGCTCTTCGCACATCGAGAGCAGCGCCCGGTCGCGCCGAATGATCCATCGAATCGAGATCAATTATCAAACCGCCAACAGTTGCAGGAGGAGCGCGTGGTATGGCACAGAAGAACCGTTCGACGTTCGGCCTAATCGTTCTCTTGACCCTTGCTGTTGTCCTTTGCTTCGCGATGGCGACCGCGAATTCGCAGGAGTCCGCCGCCCCCACGACGCCGGCTCAGACCGCCGTTTCGGGGCAGGATTCGCTCGGCATGGCGAAGGGCGATTCGATGAGCATCGTCAAGAAGATCGACGACATGAAGGAACGCGCTCGCCTCGGATGGTTCTATAACGTCCGGTACAGCGGGCTCGGCGATTTCTACGTGCGCGGCGGCGTGTTCATGCATCCGCTGCTCGCGTGCTCGATCATCGCGCTCGTGTTCATCCTCGAGAGGCTCTTCACCCTGTCGCGCGCGCGCGTCGACGTGAAGAATCTCATGAACCGCGTGAGCCAGGCGCTCCGCGCCGAAGGCATCGACGCCGCCCTCAAGGTCTGCGAGGGGACGCGCGGTCCCATCGCGGCGGTTATCCACTCCGGTCTGCTCCGCGCTGGCCAGGGTCCCGACGCGGTGAAGGAAGCCATCGAGACGGCCGGCTCGATCGAGACGTCGTTCCTCGAGCGCGGACTCGTGGTGCTCGCCACCGTATCGACCGTGGCGCCGATGTTGGGCTTCCTCGGAACGGTGTCGGGTATGATGAACGCCTTCGCCGCCATCGCGGCCGCGGAGCAGGTGAGCGCGAAGATCGTGGCGTCCGGTATCGAAGAGGCGCTGATCACGACGATCGCAGGCCTCTGTATCGCTATCCCGGCGAGCGTCGGCCACGCGTACTTCGTATCCCAAATCGAGCGCTTCGTTCTCGAGATGGAAGAGGCCTCGGCCAACCTCGTGAACGAGCTCGTGGAACTCAACAAGAAGTAAGCGAGCGGGTATCTGCTATGGCAATAAAAAGGACCAAACTAGAACCGTCGATTCCCGCGGCTTCGCTGTCGGATATCATCTTCCTTCTCCTCATCTTCTTTCTGGTGACCACGACGATGTCCGTGGAGAAGGGGCTCCCGATGTCCCTTCCGGGAAAGCAGTCGCAGACGGTGAAGCTCAAGCAGGACGCGGTGTTCCATATTTCGGTTATGGCCGACGGAACGATATCGACCAAGGAGACCGGTCCGTTGCCTCTCGGCCGCGTGCGGCCGCTCATCGAAGAGAAGCTCATGGCGAACGACAAGCTCGTGATCGTCATCGAAACGCACCCCGACGCGAACTACGGGATCATGATCGACGTCCTCGACGAGCTCCGGCTCGCCAAGGCGAACCGGATTTCGCTGAAGACGACGGCGACGGGGGCCTAAGGCGTAAAGGAAGGAATATTCCTTGAAGATCAAGACGAGACAAAAGGTCAAGAACGAGATCCCGACCGCCTCGATGGCCGATATCATCTTCAACCTGCTCCTCTTCTTCATGGTGACGAGCATCTTCAAGATGGAGGAAGGGCTTCCGATACAGCTTCCGAGGGCGAAGTCGGGGACCGATACGCAGCGTCAGCAGATCATGCACATCTGGGCGGACCGGTTCGACCGGATCAGCATCAACGACAAGCTGGCCCGGGTCGAGCACATCCAGGGCATCGTGGCGAGCATGCTGGAAGAGAACCGCGCCATTATCGTGGCGTTCAACGTCGATCAGCGCGCGAAGTACAGGGTTGTATCCGATATCATGGAACAGCTGAAGGAAGCGAACGCGATCAACGTGACGTTCACGTCGCTTTACGAGTCGACACCTTAAGCGCAAAGGGGAATCAGCGTGGCCCTCATCGCTGTCGCAAATCAGGAATTCAAGAACAAGTACAACTCGTACCTTCGCGGGTCGCTGTACGTTGTGCTTGCGATCCATATGATTCTCTTCTATATCACCCCGACCTTCAAGTTCAAGCCGTACGTGCTCCGTGAGCAATACTTCGAGGCGGTCGAGCTTCCGACATCGTTCGAGCTTCCGCCGCCGCCGAAGGAAGTGTCGGCTCCCGTTGTACCGATCGAGGCCGCCGAGGGGGATGAGGACGCTTCGGACGCGGACGCATTCGCGCCGACGAGCTACAGCAACATCGACGAAGTGCCGATGCCGCCGCCCCCGTCGACCGAACAGGCGCAGGAGTTCTACGCGTTCGACGAGGCGCCCGTGCTCATCAAGTCCGTCGCTCCGAGATATCCCGACCTCGCCCGCCAGGCGGGCATCGAGGGAACGGTGCTCCTCAACGTGCTCGTCGGCGACGACGGGAAGGTGCTCCAGGTGAGCGTCATCCAGTCGGATGTGACTCCCGCGATGGAGAAGGCGGCGATGGAAGCCGCGAAGCAGTTTATGTTCAAGCCGGCCAAGCAGCGAACGATGCCGGTCAGGGCCCGTATGGCGGTGCCGATCAGGTTCAAGCTCCACGGGAACTAGCGGCTCGACCGATCGAGCGGAACGAAATTGAACGCCCGGCTCGCCACAGCCGGGCGTTTTTTATATGGGGCTCGATTCCCTCTGGCGGTGGGGAAGCGATTATGACACAATGATCCGTCGCCGCGCTCGCCCGCCACGGCGGCGCCGGCGGAGGGCCGGCGGCGCCGGGGCGACAATTAATGAAACTCCGCGGCGGTTCCGACGTAAGAATGAAGATAGTATGGTCTTTCGAAACCGGTTACGCAAAGGGAAGGTAAGCACGATGCGTGAGAGGAAATGCCGTTCGGGATCGGCCGCGCTCGCGATCGCGGCGTTCGTGTTTTCGCTGCTCCCGGCCGCGCTGTGTCCGGCCCAGGAAACCGTCTACGGCCTCGAGCAGTGCATCGATATCGCCCAGAAGAGCAACCCGGAGATCGCGATCTCGGGCGAGAACTACCGGAAGGCCGAGGGGAACCTGCTCTTGAATTACGGAAACCTGCTGCCGAATTTCAACCTCGCCTTCTCGACGGGGCACCGGTACTACGGGCCGTCGTCGGTGCAGATCGACGAGTCGGGTCGGCCCGTCCAGAGCGATGGATTCGATTACGAGGATTACGGCTTCCGTCTCTCGTCGGACATCACCCTCTTCGACGGGGGAGGCAACATCAGCCGGATTCGCTCGGCGATGTACAACCGCGACGCCGCCCGCGAAGCGCTCCGGTACCGGCGCGACTATATCGCGGCGAGCGTCATCCGGGCCTACTACGACCTCGTCCGCGCCCGGATGCTCCTCAAGGTGGAGAAGGAAAGCGTCGAAGCCGCGCGGAAGAACCTCGAGCGCACCGAGGCGCTCCTCCAGGTCGGTTCGGCGACGCGCGCCGACGTGCTCAAGGCGAAGGTGCGGCATTCCAACACGCGGCTCACCCTGATACAGGTGGAACAGGGCGCGGAGATCGCGAAGCAGGATCTCCTCGCGTTTCTCAAGATGGACGGACGCCAGGCGTTCGAGGTCGACACGACGATGACGATCGAGTTCAAGGACATCGACGCCGACGCCGAGATCCGGTACGCGATGACCGCGCGCTCCGATCTCAAGAGTCTCGAGCACTCGATCAAATCGGCGAAGTCCGACGTTACGTCGGCGCGGAGCGGATGGATGCCCACCCTCGGCGCGTCGTTCAACTACTACTGGAACGACCGGAAAATGGCGGAGGATCTGAACTTCTTCCAGAACGAGTACTCGTGGGCCGTCACGGGCTACCTGAGCTTCGACATATTCGACCGCTTCCAGACGAGCTCGAGCTACCGAATCGCGAAGGCGGATGCCCGGATCGCCGAATACAACCTCGACAAGGCGCAGCTCGACGCGGCGAACCAGGTCAGGAAGCTCATCCTCACGATCACGCAGGCGCGGGAACGGATCACGGTGGCGAGCGAGACCGTCGAGCAGGCGAACGAGGATCTGCGGCTCGCCGAGGAGCGCTATCGCGTCGGGGCCGGCACGATGCTCGAGACGATCGACGCGCTCGTCGCCGTCACGCAGGCGAAGGCCGCGGTCATCGAGGCGAAGCGCGACTTCCTCATCGCGACGGCGGACCTCGCCGTCGCCACGGGAAAGCAGATTTACCGGTAACGACTTCGAGGAGGGAGCGTCAGATGCTGATCGAGGCCGCAGGCATCAAGAAGATATACGAGGTGGGGGTCGTGCAGATCGAGGCGCTCGTCGGGGTCGATCTCGCGGTCGCCCCGAACGAGTACGTCGCGATCATGGGGCCCTCGGGATCGGGAAAATCGACCTTCATGAACATCCTCGGCTGCCTCGACACGCCGACGGAAGGGACGTACCGCCTGAACGGCAATCTCGTGAGCAATCTCGGGGACGACGAGCTCGCGCGGATCAGGAACAAGGAGATCGGCTTCGTGTTCCAGACGTTCAATCTCCTGCCGCGCGCGACGGCGCTGCAGAACGTCGAGCTCCCGCTCGTGTACGGGGGCGTTTCCGCGGCGGAGCGCCGCGAACGGGCGATGGAAGCGCTCCGGGACGTCGGCCTCATCGACCGTGCCGCGCACCGCCCGAACGAGCTCTCCGGAGGGCAGCGGCAGCGCGTGGCGATCGCCCGCGCGCTCGTCAACAATCCGTCGCTCATCCTCGCCGACGAGCCGACCGGCAACCTCGACAGCCGGACGGGCGAAGAGATCATGCTGATTTTCAAGAAGATTCACGAGGCCGGCAACACGATCATGATCGTCACGCACGAGGAGTACATCGCCGAGCACACGCAGCGCATCGTGCGCCTGCTCGACGGGAACATCGCGTCCGACGTGAGGGTCGCGGCGGGAAAGCGCTCGTGATCGAGCCGCGCGCCGGCGCGGACGCGTCGTGCGGGGGCGCGCGCGCCCGTTCTATCCGCAAGGGGGGACCATGCAGAAATTGAGGAAACGGTATTTCGTCTTCATCGGCGTCGCGGCGCTCGTCGCGGCGCTCGTGATCGTCAACCTGCGGGCGCGCGAGAAGCGGGCCCTCGCCGTGCAGACCGAGGACGTCGCCAAACGCGACATCACCATGGTGATATCGGCCTCGGGGAGCGTTCGCCCGAAGCGCAAGGTCGATATCAGCGCGAGCAGCATCGGCAAAGTGACGCGCGTGGCCGTGAAAGAGGGGGAGGTCGTCCGGAAGGGGCAGTTCCTCCTCCAGATCGATCCCGTCGAGCTCGAAACGACCGTCGCGCGGATCCGGGCGATGCTCGAGGCCGCGAAGGCGAACGAGAAGCAGGCGATCGCCCAGGCGGAGCAGGCGAAAAACGACTACGAGCGCTCGAAAACGCTCCTCGAAGGGGGACATCGCACCGCGCAGGAGGTCGAGGCGTCGAAGACGAACTGGGACGTCGCGACCGCGCGGCTTGAAGCGGTCGGGCAGGAGATCTCCCAGTACAAGGCGAACCTCGAGAGCGCGCAGCACAGCCTCAAGGAGGTGACGATCGTCGCCCCGATGTCGGGGATCGTCACGCGGCGGAACGTCGAGGAGGGCGAGATCGCGATCATGGGGACGCTCAACAATCTCGGCACCGTGCTCCTCACGATCGCCGATCTCTCGACGATCGAGACCGAGATCGAGGTCGACGAGACGGAAGTGACGCATATGAAGATCGGCGACAAGGCCAAGGTGACGCTCGACGCGTTCCCCGACACGTCGTTCACGGGAGAGGTGACCGAGATCGGGAACAGCCCCATCGTCTCGGGCGCCTCGGCGGCCCAGCAGGGGGTCGATTTCAAGGTCGTCGTCACGATTCACGGCTCGATTCCGAACGTGCGGCCCGGCCTTTCGGCCGACGCGGAGATCACCGTCGCGGAAGAGAATGACGCGCTGTCGATCCCGATCCAGAGCCTCACGGCGCGGCGGAAGCGCGACCTGAAGGGATCCGGCGCGGTCGCCGACTCGACGGGGAAGGCGGACGCGAAGGACACGGCGGATGCGGCGAAGCCGGCGGCCCCGGCGGCCCCGTCCGCCGCGGGGACGGATACGTCGAAATCGGGGGAGGACGAAACCGAGGTCGAGGGCGTGTTCGTCGTCAAGAATTCGAGGGCCGAGTTCCGTCCCGTCAAGGTGGGCATCTCGAGCCAGAAGTTCTTCGAGGTCACCGCGGGGCTCGCGGAAGGGGAGAAGGTCGTCAGCGGCAATTTCAAGGCGATCCGGGAGCTCAAGGACGGGCAGCGCGTGAAGATCTCCGGAAAGTCCGAAGCGGGCGCCAAGGACAAGGAAAAGGCGAAGTAGGGAGAGCGGCCCTTCGCCGGCAACCATGCTCATACTCGAGGGAATACGAATCGCGTTGCGCGCCCTCCGCGAAAACAAGCTGCGTACCTCGCTCACGCTGCTCGGCAACATCGTCGGGACGATGTCGGTCATCGCAGTCGTATCGCTCATCAACGGCATCGATCATTACGTGAGCGAGGAGGTCGCGGAGCAGGGGAGCAACGTCTTCACGATCGAGCGCATCAACTTCTTCGAGGCGATCACGGACCTCGACGCGTTCCTCGAAGCGCTTGCCCGGAACAAACCGCTCCGACTGAACGATGTCGAATATCTCAAGCGGTCGGTCCCCTCGAGCTCGGTGGTCGGCGCCTCCATCAGCGGATCGGAGCGCGTCACCTTCGGAGAATCGTACGTCGATAACATCGAGATCAAGGGGCGCTCCGAGGAGTACCCGTTGCTCGAGAAGGCGGATCTCGCGGCGGGGGCGCACATCTCGCGGCTCGAGGTGCAGCGGAGCAACGCCGTCGCGGTCATCGGCTGGGACGTCTATCAGCATTTCTTCGCCGGGCGTAGCGCGATCGGAAAGAAGATCAAGATCGGGGATCGCCACTTTCTCGTCATCGGAGTCGTCAAGAACCTCGGTAGCGTCCTCGGCCAGTCGCGAAACCGGTTCGTATACGTTCCCGTGACGACCTACCTCAAGATGTACGGATCGCGGCGCTCGATCGAGATCAAGGTCAGGGCCGCCGATATCCGATTCATGCAGCAGGCGATCGACGAGGCGACGATGGCGATGCGTATCAGGCACCGGCTGCGTCCCCTCGAGAAGGACGATTTCAGCGTCACGACCTCCCAGCAGCTCATTTCCCTCTGGCAGGGCATCTCGAAGGCGATCTTCAGCGCCCTCATTTTCATCGTCTCGATATCGCTCGTCGTCGGCGGAATCGTTCTCATGAACGTGATGCTCGTCTCGGTGACGGAACGCACGCGCGAGATCGGCGTCCGGAAGGCTCTCGGCGCCCGCCGGTCTAACATCATCTGGCAGTTCATCGTCGAATCGATCACCCTTTCCCTCGTCGGGGGGATCATCGGGATCGTCCTCGGCTTCACGATCGCCGCCGTCATTTCGCTCGTTTCGCCGCTTCCGTATCTCATCGCGCCGTGGTCGATCGCGGCGGGGCTCGCGGTGACCTTCTGCATCGGTCTGATATTCGGAACGTACCCGGCGAATCGGGCGGCGAGGCTCGATCCCGTGGTGGCGCTCCATTACGAGTAGGTGGCACGATGGTACAGGAAACGTCCGCCCGGGACGGACGGCTCGGCCGGGAGCTGTGGAAGGAGAATTTCAAACAGGCGACCCACGTCATCCTCACGCACCGGATGCGCTCGGGGCTTCTGATTCTCGGCGTTGCGATCGGCGTCATGACGGTGCTCGGCATGGTGACGGTGCTCTCGGGACTCGGCAAGCGCGTCGAGCAGGACATCATGTCGTCGAACCGGCCGTTTCTTCATATCGCCCGGTACGACCCGATGGAGGGGGATCGCGACTTCGCCGCGCTCATGCGGAGGAAGAAACTCAGCGCCGAGGACGCGAAGGCGATCAAGGAGCAATGCCGGAGCGTCGAGCGTGTCGATTTCGAGGTGAGCCCGGGCGAAGGAATGCGGGTGCTTCGCTACAAGGGGCGCCGGACGGGGCTCCTTCAGGTGGTCGGGACCTCGGAGAATTTTCCCTACATATTCAGCCTCCAGATGGACGAGGGGCACTTCCTCGCGGAGAGCGACGTCGAGCGCCGCAGACGCGTCGTCGTCCTCGGATCCGGGCCGGCGAAGGATCTGTTTCCGAACATGGACCCGATCGGGAAATGGATCCGTATCGGGAACTACGAGTATGAGGTGATCGGAACGATGCTGTCGCGGCGGAGTTTCATCGGGAGCATGAGCGACAATTTCGCCGTCATTCCGCACACGACCTTCGCGAAGGATCATTCGAGCGAGTACGACGACTTCGAGATCGTCGCCACGGTAAAGCCCGAATATACGCTCGAGGAGTCCATGGACGAGATCACGGCGCTCATGCGGGCCCGCCGCAAGGTCGAACCGGCTGCCGAGAACGATTTCTACGTGAGCTCCTCGGAGGCGTTCCGCGAGATGATCACCAACATCACGAAGTACATCGGGCTCGTTCTCGTCGTCATCTCCTCGATCGGTCTCATGGTGGGGGGCATCGGCGTCATGAACATCATGCTCATCTCGGTGACCGAGCGCACGCGCGAGGTGGGTGTGCGGATGGCGCTCGGTGCCACGCGGCACGATATCCTCCAGCAGTTCCTCATCGAGGCGGCGACGCTCACCGGCGTCGGGGGGATTCTCGGGATCGTCTGCGGGCTGCTCGCCGCGCGCGGGGTGACGAATCTCATCCGGTTCCCCTACAGCCTGCCGTTCCTTTGGATCGTCATCGCCTTCGTGTTCTCCGCCGGGATCGGGATCGTATTCGGCATGTATCCCGCTAACCGGGCCGCGAAAATGGATCCGATCGTCGCGCTTCGCGCCGAGTGATCCGGGAAGCGGCCGGGTAATCTCTTTACACGGGAAAATCGCGCAACTATACTCCGCCGTACGGGAGCATCGGCGACGCGCGGCGCGCGGAGGGGGAGGTGCGCGGTGCCCGGAAGATTCGTGTGCACAATTGCCTTTGTGTTCTGCCTCGTCTCGGCGGGCCCGGCCGGCGGCCAGGGATCGCCCGACCGGCCCGTCGAACAGTCCGCCTTCGAGTTCTCCGTGAGCCAGGAGTTCGTCGAGGGCGCGACGCAGGCGGTCATCGTGACCGCTTCGATACCGTACCGGCGCCTCGTCTTCTTTTTCCGGGACCGGCGGTACGAGGCGCGATACCGCGTCTATCTCGAGCTCAAGGGCAAGCACGGGAAGAGCGCGCCCGGCGGCGTATGGGAAGAGTCGGTCGTCGTCGGCGACTTCCGGGAAACGACGTCGGCGGCGCAGTTCTCCGTGACGCGCCGGAGCTTTCCCGTCGATCCCGGCGAATACACGGTCACCGCGACGGTGGAGGTCATCGGGACGTCGCGGCGTTTCAAGGAGACGCGGCAGCTCCGCGTGGTCGGCGAGGACGCCGCGGAGCTCGTCGTGTCGAATCCCGTTTTCTACTCGCGTCGCGCGGAGGACTCGCTCTCGGCGAAGCCTCTGGGGGACGAAGCCGCCGTTTGGGTATGCCCCTCCGCGGGGGAGACCGGGGCGCGCGCCAATCCGGGAGCGGTCTACGGCGATTTCGGGGGGTGGGCGCGCATCGTCTTCGGCGTCGTCGTGCCGCCGCGTCGCTCCGCGGATTCGCTCGTGCTGACCGTCAGGGTGCTGGATGCGCGCGGCGCCGCGGCGGGCGGCGCGAAGCGGCCGTTCGATCCCGGAGCCGCGCGGCGGTCCGCGATCTGCGTCGAGCTGAATTTGGACAACGTTCCCGTCGGCGAGTACGGGATCGAAGCCGTCATCGAGACGGCCGGCGGCGCTCGGAAGAGCGGCGCGTCCGGGCGATTCGTCGTGCTGTTCAACGTGGGGCTCCTCTCCCGAACGGACGAGCTCGTCGAGCTGCTCTCGCTCGCGGGGGACGAAAAAGCCGCCCGGAAGGTCGCCGAAGCGCCTCCCGCCGAGCGCGTGCGCGCCTGGTCCCTCTTCTGGCGTTCGCTCGATCCGACCCCCTCGACCGAATCGAACGAGGCGTTCGGCGACTTTCTCCAGAGGCTCAAGTACTCGCTCTCGGCCTTCTCGAAGCACAAGCCCGGCTGGCGGACGGATATGGGCAAGATATACATCGAGCACGGCCCCCCCGACAAGGTCGAGGACCGGCAGACGACTCAACTGGGCGGGAATTACCAGCTCTGGTACTACTACTCGAAGGGGGTCGTCTATGTTTTCGAGGATACGATCGGGACCGGCGATTACCATCTCCTCTCAACCGAGATGATGTGACCGGTATGAACGGAAACCGCCGCGCCGTCCCCCTGATGCTCCTGCTCGCGATCCTCGCGGCGGCGGGCTGTTCCTCCGGCGCGCAGGACGCGACGGTGCGGCTCGCGCTGCAGACGGAGCCCACGACGCTCGATCCCGCCTATTCGGTCGATTTCTCCTCGGGCAGGATCGCCTCGCTCATTCATTCGAATCTCGTCGCCTTCGATCCGGACGCGCGGATCGTCCCCGATCTCGCCCGCAGCTGGGAGGTCCTCGACGGCGGCCGCCGCTACATGTTCCATCTCGGCGGCGCCCGCTTCTCCAACGGGCGGCCGGTGACCGCGTCGGACGTCGTCTACTCGATGCGGCGGCTCCTCGATCCCGGGACCGTGTCGCCCCGGTGGTGGCTGCTCAAGCCGATCGCCGGCGCCGCCGCGTTCCACGGGGGAGGGGCGTGGGACGCCGCGTCGGTGCGGGCGCTCGACGATTCGACGGTCGCCGTGAGGCTCGAATATCCCGTCGCCCATTTCCTCGGGCTGCTGGCGATGCCCGCGGCGGGGATCGTGTGCCGCGAGGAGGTCGAGCGGCTCGGGAAGGGATACGGGCGCACGCCCTGCGGGAGCGGTCCCTGGAAGCTGTCCGCGTGGCGGGAGGGGGACGAGATCGTGCTGGCGCCGAATCCGGGTTATCCCGGCCGCCGGACGCCGCTGGCGGGGCTCTCCTTCCGCGTCATTCCCGAGCAGATGACGCAGATCGCCGAGTTCGAGGTCGGCTCCCTCGACGTCCTCGAGGTGCCGCGCGCGGAGCTGGAGCACTGGCGCGCGGCCGGCACGACGCTCCTCTCGCGGGAGGAGCTCAGGGTCGTCTATATCGGATTCAACACGACGCGCCCCCCCTTGAGCGATCCCCGCGTGCGGCGCGCCCTCAACATGGCGGTGGACGTCGAGAAGATCATCGCGCACGTTCTGTTCGGCGCGGGGGAGCGCTCGCGCGGCGTCGTCCCGCCGAGCCTGCGCGGCGCGCCGGGGCCGGCGGAGCGCTACCCGTTCGACCCCGCCCGCGCGCGCGCGCTGCTCGCGGAGGCGGGATATCCGCGCGGTTTCGCCATGGAGCTCTGGCAGCGGGAGAATCCGGAAGCGGGCCTGATTCTCGAGAGCGTCCAGGCGTACCTGGCCGACGTCGGCGTGACGGCCACGCTCGTCACGCGGGAGTGGGGGGCCTTCAAGGAAGCGATCGACCGGGGCACGCCCGACGCATTCTTCATCGATTGGCTCGCCGATTACCCCGACGCGGAGAATTTTCTCGCCCCGCTCTTCTCGTCGGCGAATATCGGCGGGGGAGGGAACCGGACCGGCTATCGCAACGCGCGCGTCGACTCGATCCTCGACGCCGCGTCGACGTGTCTGGACGCCGCGAAGCGCGGGGAGCTCCACCGGGCCGCGGAGGACATCGTGTACGGGGACGCGCCGTGGCTCTTTCTCTGGTTTCCCGAGAAGTACGAGGTCGTGAGCCCGCGGCTCACGGGATATCGGATCCCGCTCATCTTCAACGGCCAGCGTTTTCTCGAGACGGGCGTTTGATCCGGGGGGCGTGACGTGCGCGCATTCGTCGTGAAACGCGTTTTGATGCTCGTTCCGATTCTTTTCGGCGTGGCGACCCTCACCTTCCTCCTCATGTACGTCGTGCCGGGGGATCCGGTGCGCGCGCTCGCCGGGGAGCGCTACGACGAGGAAACGCTCGCCCGGATGCGCGCGGAGCTCGGGCTCGACCGGCCGCTCGCCGTCCAGTACGTCGATTTTCTCGGCCGCCTCGCGCGCTTCGATCTGGGAACCTCGTTCGTCACACGGCGCCCCGTCGCCGAGGCGATCCGGGAGCGGTTCCCGCGGACGCTCGCGCTCGCGTTGAGCGCGATGGCGCTCGCGATCGCGGGGGGCGTGGCGATCGGCGCCGTCGCCGCCTGGAACCGGCACCCCGCCGTGTCGCGGCTGCTCATGACCGTTTCGCTCGTGGGCGTTTCGATGCCCGTGTTCTGGCTGGGGCTCCTCCTCATCTATCTCTTCGCGATCACGCTCCGCGTGCTGCCGCCTTCGGGATACGGCGGCGGCTCGATCCGCCACCTGATTCTTCCCGCGCTCACGCTGTCCTTCGCGTCGATGGCGACGATCGCCCGGGTGACGCGCTCGGGCGTGCTCGACGCGCTCGGGGAGGATTACGTGCGGACGGCGCGCGCGAAGGGACTCGGCGAGCGGATCGTCCTCGGCAAGCACGTGCTCCGGAACGCGCTCATTCCCGTCATCACGATCGCCGGGGCGGACTTCGGCGGCTATCTGAGCGGCTCCGTCCTGACCGAATCGGTTTTCGGATGGCCCGGTCTCGGCCGGTTCATCGTGCAGGCGATCCTCAAACGCGATTTCCCGGTGATCCAGGGAGCGGTGCTCTTCATGGCGGTGCTGTTCGTGCTCGTGAATCTCGCCGTCGACCTGAGCTACGGCGCGATCGATCCGCGGATCAGGCCGGAAGGGGGGAAGCGGTGACGCGGGGCGGAGGATTCTGGCGGAGATTCGCGCGGTCGCGCGCGGCCGCGGCGGGGCTCGTCATCTTCGCCGTGCTGCTGGCGGCCGCGATCCTCGCGGAGGCGATCGCTCCCGCGCCCCCGGAGGCGATCGACCTCGACGCGGCGCTCGAGCGCCCGTCGGTCCGCCATCCGTTCGGCACCGACCCGTTCGGGCGGGACGTGCTGTCGCGGATCGTGCACGGATCGCGCATCTCGCTCGGCGTCGGCTTCCTCGCGCGGACCATCTCGCTCCTCATCGGGCTCGCCCTCGGCGCGCTCGCGGGGTACTTCGGCGGCCGCCTCGACTCGGTGCTCATGCGGCTCGCGGACATCACCTTCGCCTATCCGACGCTGCTCCTCCTCATCGCGATCATCGCCGTCGTCTCGCCGGGCATCGTGTCGCTGTTCGTCACGCTCGGCGTCGTCGGATGGGCCTCGGTGGCGCGGCTCGTGCGGGCCGAGGTGCTCTCGGTGAAGGAGCGCGAGTACGTGCAGGCGGCGCGGGCCTCGGGAGCGAGCCACGCCGTGATCCTGCTCCGGCATATTCTGCCGCAGTGCCTCGCGAGCGTCCTCGTCGTCTACACGCTCGGTCTCGGAATGACGATCATGGCCGAGGCGTCCCTGAGCTTCCTCGGGCTCGGCGTCCAGCCGCCGGCGCCGAGCTGGGGAGGGATGATCTCGGGGGGCATCGCCTTCATGCGGACCGCGCCCTGGCTCTCGTTCTTTCCGGGGCTCTTTCTCACCCTTACCGTGTGCTCGCTCAACCTGATCGGCGACGGGTTGCGGGACGCCCTCAATCCCCGCCTCTCCCCGGGGCTCGCGGGAGCGTCCGGCGCCGCCGGCGGGCGAAGCGATCGAAGGGAGCCGATCGATGGATAACGCCCCTCAGCGACTGTGTGAGGCCGTTTCCGCGGCCGAGAAGGAATGCGGCCTCGACTGGCGCCGGAGCTACTCGAAGCTCTCGCCGCGCGCGACGGGCTCGTTCGAGCTCGAGCTGAGCCGCGACGAGGTGCTGCGCGCCCTTCCGGACCGTCTCACGGGATTCGCCCTCGAGCGCGACGAGGCGGGGCGCGTGAGACGAGCCTCGTCGAACGGGCTGACGGTGCGGATCACGCTGCTCTCGCCGGGAACGGCCCGGCCGCTCTGGGTCACGTCGAGCGTGGCCGACGTGCGGCGCGAGGGGGCGCACGCCGCGGAGCTGCTCACGCAGCTCATCATGGGGGAGGCGGCGTTGCCGCTCAAGGCGGAGGGGGACTGGTATTTCGTGCGCCTCGCGGACGATTATCACGGATGGGTGCGATCGTGGTACGTCCGCGAAACGGATGCCGGGGAGATCGCGGCGTACGAGGCGGCCGCGAACGCCGTCGTCGCGGCGAACGTCGCCTACGCGCTTTCGGCCCCCGCGGAGGGGAGCCTTCCCGTTTCCGAAGCGGTCGCCGGGGCGCGTGTCGTCGCCGCCCCGCCGGCCGGCGGATATCGCGCCGTCACCCTCCCCGGCGGAAAGAGCGGATTCATGCGGGAGGATGCGCTCGCGGAGCGGCGCCGGTCCGGAGCCCCCGATCGCGAGCGCCTCGTCGAGCGGGCGAAGCGCTTCGTGGGAATCCCGTATCTCTGGGGCGGGACGACGCCGAAAGGCTTCGACTGCTCGGGGCTCGTGCAGCGCGCGTATCTCATGGAGGGCATCTCGCTGCCGCGCGACTCGGACATGCAGGCGCTCGTCGGGGATCCCGTGCCGAGGGAAGACGCCGCGCGGCTCGCGCCGGGGGATCTCCTCTTCTTCGGCGAAGGGGGACGCGTCTCTCACGTCGCGATGAGCCTGGGCGGGGACCTCTTCATACATTCGAGCGGGGAGGTGAGGATCAACAGCCTGCGGATCGGCGACGAGCGTTGCGATGAAAAATTCTCGAAAATATTTCTTTTCGCCCGGTCCGTTCTGCGGTAATAATGGCGTCGAGAAGAAGAAGGGCTCTCGATCGCCCGCGAGGCGCGGAGAAAATAATTTGAATTACGCTAAAAAAATATTGACAAGATTTCCTAGTGCCTTTAACTTAACGCCCAAAAAATCAAGAGGGTTCGAGGTTCATTGAGAGGGGGTCGCCGGAAAAACTTGGTACATGATTTGACCAGTTGACGAGGTTTGAGAAGCGGGCTTGCGGCGGTGCCGCAAGTACCAACAGAATTGACGCCTTATCGAGAAAGGGGGAAAGCCAAAAGAGAGACGTAAGCGCCTCTTAAGGCGCAGCGATGAAGGAGAAACCAGGAAACTCATCCGCTTACGTGTGCGGTTATATAGAAAGGATCCTGAAGGTTTTTCCCGCAAGGGAGATTTCTGACAGGGGGTTTGTAATGAAAAAGGCATTCGCAATTCTCCTCTCGGCGCTCTTCGTGGTCGCCCTCGCCGTCCCGGTCTTCGCGACCGACGCTCGGCAGTACGCCCTCGGCAGCGTCGGCCCGTACATCGAGGATGACTTCAACATCTTCACGTGGTACGGCACGCTACCTTCCTACAGCAACACGGTGTGGATCGGCCTCGAGTATTACGATTACTACATGTACCTCGGCGCGTCGTCTGACGACGGCTACGGCGGCCGTCCGTACCTCGGCGCCGCCTACGGGCTCGGCTCGGAAGGCAAGTACGGAACGCTGGCGATGTTCTTCAACAACGTCGGCATGCCGTTGAACCGCGGGGGCTGGGGCTGGGACAGCTATGATCCCTACACCAACAGCCTGCCGGCCAAGTGGGAAGTCATGTACGGCTACGCGATGGAGAAGCTCTCCTTCGGTCTGTACTTCAGCCGCGCCGACGGACATACGACGTACGACTGGAGCAGGACCTATGCCCTTCCCGATACGACCGTTGCGTACCTCGATGATTACCAGATGGCGTACACGACGATCGGCGCCGGCGTCCGCTTCGACATCGGCGAGAAGATGTACGCGGACCTCGCGTTCGACTACAAGTGGGCGGGCCAGACGGTCAACGAGGAAAGCTACTCCGGAGATTATTACTACGGCTGGGGCGAAGTCAGCGCCGACGCCAACAAGATGATGAACTTCCGCGGCCGCATGTTCTACGAATGGAACGAAACGATCACCTGGGTTCCGTACGCGAGCTTCGGCACCTTCGATTTCAGCCTCGACAGCGACTCGACGAAGGTCTTCAACCGCGTCTTCACGAACGACACGCTCTCGTGGAAGGATGTCAATTACGGCGTGAAGGGCATGGAGTTCATCCTCGGACTCGGCGCGAACATCAAGGTCAACGAGAACAACCTGCTCCTCTTCGCGATCGAGCCCTACAGCTACCGCAAGCTCGAGCAGTCGGATCCCCCGGCGGGGGATTTCGTGCGGTACGACGCCTACTACTATCCGTACTACTACAATGACAGCTATGAGTGGGGCAAGAAGCACGAAGATACCGAGACGATTCTCCCGACGTTCCGCCTCGCCCTTGAAAGCGACGTTCGGGATTGGCTGACCTTCCGAATCGGCGCCGTGAAGGGGTTCTATAAGGACGAGTACAAGCTGAGCTACACGGCCCAAACCGGTCCGGATGACGAAGACGACATCGAGGAATACGAGGAGACCGATACGTATGTCGGAAGCTATTTCGAATACTACATGGGTCTCGGATTCCACGTGAGCGATTTCGACATCGATGTGGTCGTCAACAACAACCTGCCGTTCCGCATCGGCTACTGGCTGACCGGCTATCAGCCCAGCGAGTACTCCGGTCCTCCGGTGTACATGCTGTCCGCGACGTATCACTTCTAGAAGTGACCGGCGCGCGTTTGAGCGCAAGGGGGGCCGTTCGGGCCCCCCTTTTTTATCCCTTTTCTGGTCTATTACTTGCAGCCTCCCCCGTGATCTCCGGAATCAAGGGGGAGCATGTACTTTTTCTATTACATCCCCATCGGGCTCGACGTCGGGGCGCGGAAGCGGCCGTACGTCACCTATTTTCTGGCGGCCTCATGCGTAATCCTTTATATTATATATAGATACAGACCGATCGGGCAGTGGTGGGATTTCACTCTGCTCATCTTCCAGCCGAGCGCCCCTTCCGCCGCCACTGCGGTCACCCATGCCTTTTTGCATGGCGGGTGGATGCATCTGATCGGAAACCTCGTTTACCTCATCGTGTTCGGGAGACCGCTCGAGGACCGGCTCGGTTCCTTCAAATTCTATCTCGTATTCACGCTGTCGGCCGCGGTCGGGGCGTACACGCATCTCATCCTGACCGCGCTCTATTCCCCCGCGTATTTGCAGTACGGCGTCATCGGCGCATCGGGAGCGACCTCGGGCATCCTGGGGGCGTATCTCGTTCGATTGCATTTCAGCCGGGTGCGCGTCGGGTACTGGGTGTTCATGCCCTTGCAGGGGGTGAACCGGGCGGGGAGGACGTACGTTCCCGTCATCTTCGCGATTCTTTTCTGGTTCGCGCTCCAGGGGATCCGCGCGGTGATTCAGTTCGGGACGGGGGGGATGAGCGTCGCGTACAGCGTCCATCTCGGCGGATTCGCGGCGGGAGCCTTGCTCGCGGTCGGCTTCGGGGCGCTCGCCCGCGCGCGCGCCGAGCGTTGCCTCGCCGCGGCCCGGCGACGCTTCGAGGCGGCTGACTGGTTCGGCGCGCAGGCGGAATACGCCGAGTACCTCGCCCTGGAGCGGGGGGACGCCGGGGTGAACGCGGAGCAGGCCCGGGCGCATCTCGCCGCGGGGGACCGGCCGGGCGCGCGTGAATTCTACGTTGAAGCGGTGCGGATGTCCGCCGAGAACGGGCAGCGGGACGCCGCGGAGGCGTATTTCGACGAGGCGATGCGCCACATCCCGAGCTTCGCCCTTCCCGAGCCCCTCCATATCGATATCGCCTGCGGGATGGAGCGGACTCTCAAGTATCGCTCGGCGATGGCGGCCTACGAGCGTTTTATGCGGTGCTATCCGCGCTCGCAGGAGGCGCCGTTCGTTCTTCTCAGGATGGCGGGCATGCTCGAAAAGCGCTTCGAACGGCCGGAAGAGGCGCTCGCCTGCTATGTGAGGCTCGCCGGCGAGTACGCGGCCGATCGGTGGGCCGAGTACGCGCGGAAGGAAATCGGGCGTCTGGAACGCTTCGTTTCCGCGATTCCGGCGTTCGAGAAAAAATGATTTGCACTTTTTTGCGGTTGTGCCAAAATGGCTTGCGATGCGGATGAGCTTCTGTTAGGTTTCAGCCGGCAGTGCGGGGCGGGGAGGCTTGTGGGTGCTGGGAAATCGTCACTCGAGCTGCTGAGATCGAGGGGCGTGGTGCGCGGTCTCGAGGCGATCGGCGAAACCGAGTTGATCGCGCTCGTGATCGGCGCGTGCAACCATCGATCGGGCGGGGCGATCGCCCAGGAATTGATCGACCGTTTCGGCGGCCTCGCCGGATTGGAAGGCGCGGCGGTCGAGGAGCTCATGACGATCGAGGGATTGGGACCCGCGTCGTCGATGAGGCTCAAGGCTTCGTTCGAGCTCGGCAAACGGTGCATCGTCTCGATGAGGGAGGGCGCCATCCGGAAGCTGCGGGGGCCCGAAGATGCGGCCGCGATCATGACCGTCGAGATGCGCGGGCTCGATCGAGAGCACTTCAAGGCGATCCTCCTCGACACGAAGAACGGCATCCGCAAGGTCGTGACGGTTGCGGTGGGATCGCTGAACGCGGCGCTCGTTCATCCGCGGGAGCTGTTCAAGGCCGCGGTCGCGGCGAGCGCGGCGGGCATCATTCTCGTGCACAACCACCCGACCGGGAATCCGGAGCCAAGCGTCGAAGACACGGAGCTCACGCTCCGTTTCGTGAAATGCGGAGAGCTCATGGGTATCGAACTCGTCGACCATATCGTCATCGGGGGCGATCGATTCGTCAGCTTGCGCGAGCGCGGTCTCATCGCGTGAGGAAAGGCGAGGGTTATCCGTGCTGGACCGTTTAGCGAACTATTTCTCGAACGAAATCGCGATCGATCTCGGCACCGCCAACACGCTCGTGTACGTGAAGGGGAACGGCATCGTTCTCAACGAGCCGTCGGTCGTCGCCGTGGATCAGAAGACGAAGCGCGTGTACGCGGTGGGGGCCGAGGCCAAGGCGATGCTCGGCAAGACGCCCGATCACATCGTCGCGATCCGCCCGCTCAAGGACGGCGTCATCGCCGACTTCGAGATCACCGAGGACATGCTCCGCGAGTTCATCAAGAAAGCGCAGAAGAAGCGCTTCTTCATCCGACCCCGCATCGTCATCGCGGTGCCGTCGGGGATCACCGAGGTCGAGCGCCGCGCCGTGACCGATTCGGCGCAGCACGCCGGGGCGCGCGAGGTGTTCCTCATCGCGGAGCCGATCGCCGCCGCGATCGGCGTGGGGCTGCCCGTCGACAAGCCCTCCGGCAACATGGTGATCGACATCGGCGGCGGCACGACCGAGATCGCGGTCATCGCGCTCAACGGTATCGTCACCGATATGTCGATCCGCATCGCCGGCGACGAGATGGACGAGGCGATCGTCCTTCACATCAAGAAAGCGTACAACCTCCTCATCGGCGACCAGACCGCCGAGCACGTCAAGATGGTGGTCGGCTCGGCGCCGAAGCTCAAGAAAGAGGAGGAAATGGAGATCAAGGGGCGCGATCTGGTATCGGGCATTCCCAAGACGCTGAAGATATCGAGCGTCGAGGTCCGCGAGGCGCTCGCGGAGCCGGTGAGCCAGATCGTCGCGGCGGTCAAGACCGCGCTCGAGCAGACGCCGCCCGAGCTCGCGGCCGACATCGTTGACCGGGGGATCGTCATGACGGGCGGCGGCTCGCTGCTGCGCGGACTGGACACCCTCCTCAAGGAGGAGACGAACCTCCCGATCAACGTCGTCGAGGATCCGCTCACGTGCGTCGTGCTCGGATGCGGCAAGGTTCTGTTGAACCTGCATCAGTACGAACGGATCATCATGAAGAGCTCCCGGTTCTAAGATGCATGTTCTCTCGTTCCTCTTCGACAAGCATCTCGACAAGACGATCCTCGTGATCGCCGTCGCGCTCTCGATCACGCTCCTCGCGCTCGGTGAGCGGAGCCGCGTCGGGATGGCGCGCGCGATCACCGCCGTCCTGCTCTCTCCGGTCGAACGGGTGACGGGACGCTTCGAATCGGTGGAGGCGCTGCGGAGCGAGAACGCGGAGCTCCGCGCCATGGTCGCGACCCTGTACCAGGAGCGCGAGCGGCTCATGGAGTTCGCCGAGGAACGGAACCGCCTGCGCCGGCTCCTCGATCTCAAGTCGGATTCGTTCTACCGTTTCGTCCCGTGCGAGATACTCTCCCGATCGTCGACGTCGTTCTTCCGTTCGATCGCCGTGGACCGGGGGTCGGCCGATTCGGTCCGCGTCGGCATGGCGGTCGTCGGCTTCCAGGGGCTCGTCGGCCGGGTTTCGCAGGTGTTCCCGGGGTCTTCGCAGGTCGTGCTCATCAACAACAAATCGATCTCGGTGAGCTGCATGAACCGCCGCAGCCGCGTCGTCGGGATGCTGGAGTGGGACCGGGGCAGCTTCTTCCGGCTCGAATACGTGGGGAAGGAGGAGGACGTCGTCGTCGGGGACACGCTCGTCACGAGCGGTCTCGGTCTCCTCTTCCCGAAAGGTTTCCCCGTGGGGACGGTCTTCCAGATCACGGATGACAAAGGGGGCATCGCGAAACGGGTCCGCGTCGCGAGCGCGGCGAATCTGAACGCCCTCGAGGAGCTCTTCATCGTGACCGGCGCGCGGGAGTGGAACGACACGGGAATACTGAACGAGCTCGAGCGGTTCGACGCGAAGAACGCCCGGGCGAGGTGAGCATGGGTATCCTGCGGATCATCATCGTGGCCCTCGTCGTCTTCATCCTCCAGGTGACGGCGATCAGCCACATCGCCGTGGCGGGGTGCGCCCCCGATCTCATGGTGATTCTCCTCGTCGCCCTCGTGCTCGAGCGCGGCCCCATTCTCGCCGTCATCATCGGTTTTCTCCTCGGCTTTCTCCAGGATCTCGGCAACGCGTCGTTCCTCGGCATGAACGCACTCGCGAAATCGATCCTCGCGTACGGCGTCTCGCGCGTCGGGGGCGGCCTCCTTCCCGAGAACGCGCTCTACAAGGGCTTCATCATCTTCGCGGCCTGCCTCGTCAACGACGTCGTCGTGCTGCCGATCGTCACGTCCTTTTCCCTCGGCGACGTCGTCGTGTCGTTCTTCCGGTTTTCGCTCCTGTCGGCGCTCTATTCGGCGGCGCTCGGCGTGATCGTCTACACGCTGCTCGAGCTTCTGACGCGAAGGGTGGTGCGTCCCGGTGGCGGACGTTGATCTCCACGGCGAATCGATACTCGATCCCCGGCGGCGCACGCTGTCGATGATCCTCGTCGGGGCCATGGCGCTCCTCATGATCCGGCTGTTCGTCCTGCAGGTCATCCGTCACGACTACTACACGAAGCTCTCCTTCTCGAATCAGCTCCAGCGGGAACGGATCATCGCGCCGCGCGGAATCATCAAGGCGCGGGACGGCTCGAAGCTCGTCGTCAACATGCCCGTGTATCAAATCAGCGTGCTGCCGAACCGGGCGGCGAAGCGGCGCGAGCTCCTTACGCTCGCCTGCCGGTGGCTCAAGCTCGATCCGGCGAAGGTGCAGGGGGACCTCGACGCGTGGATGGGACGCTACCCCGACGGGAGGGAAATGGTCGTCGTGCAGGCCGCCGACAAGGAGCAGATATCGGTGCTTCGGGAGAACCGCGACCTTCTCTCGTTTTTCCGGCTCGACATGGAGCAGCGGCGTTTCTATCCGGAAGGAAGGCTCGCCGCGCACGTGTTCGGCTACGTGGGAGAGGCGACCGACGAGGAGGTCGCGAAATCCGAGGCGATCGAGCGGGGAGACGTGCTCGGCCGCACCGGCCTCGAACGGGAGTACGAGAAATACCTGCGGGGGACGGACGGAATCCGCATCATCGGCATCAGCGTGCAGGGGACCGAGGTCGGCGAGGTGAGCAATCTGATGAACGAGGACGAGATCGAGCGCCTCGGCGGCGCGAGATCCCCGGTCCCGGGGGACGAGATCCATCTCACCATCGATCTCAACGTCCAGCGCGCCGCGGAAGCGGCGTTCCAGTGGGAGAGCGGCGCGCTCGTCGCCATGGACCCGCGCACCGGCGAGATCCTCGCCGCAGTGAGCCGGCCGACATACGATCCGAACATGTTCATCGAAGGCGTGAGCGACGAGAAGTGGAAGCAGCTCTTCGAGGATCCGGCGCAGGCGATGTTCAACAGGATCGTCCAGGCCCAGTATCCGCCGGGCTCCACCTTCAAGCCCGTGACCGCCTACGAGGCGCTCACGAGCGGGAAGATCGGCGAGCACGCGTATCAGCACCCCTGCTCCGGCGGTCTCCGGTTCGGCAACCGCTATTTCAAATGCTGGCAGGCGAAGGGGCACGGATCGCTCCAGATCGAAGACGCGATCATCCAATCGTGCGACGTCTATTTCTACCAGCTCGGCGAGAAGCTCTCGATCGACGAGTTCGCCGCCGCGGGGCGCCTGTTCGGGCTCGGGAAGAAATCGGGCGTGGATCTTCCGAGCGAGGCTTCCGGCGTGATGCCCGACGGCGCGTACCTCGACCGGCTGTTCGGGAAGCGGAAGTGGTCGCGGGGGCTGCTCCTCAACTACTCGATCGGGCAGGGGGAGATCCTCGCCACGCCGATGCAGCTCTGCGCGCTCGCGGCCCGGTTCGCGAACGGCGGGAGACGGATCCAGCCGCATATCGTCAGCCGGATCGTCGATCCCGACGGCACGGTCGTTTTCAAAGCGAAGGCGGACGCGACCCCCATTCCCGGCATCGATCAGCGCGCCCTCGGGATCGTGCGGGACGCGTTGCGGGGAGTCGTGGAGGGCGAGCGGGGGACGGGACGGGCGTCCGCGATCCCGGGCATCGCGGTCGCGGGAAAAACAGGCACGGCGCAGAATCCGCGCGGCAACGATCACGCGCTGTTCATCGCGTACGCCCCGGCCGACGATCCGGCGATTTGCATTGCCGTCGTGATGGAGAACGCCGGGCACGGCGGCTCGATGGCCGCGCCCATCGCGCGGCAGGTGCTGGCGGCCTTCTTCAATCCGCTCGAAAGCCCGGGGCCGCTCGCCTCGCAGGCGTTCGGAGCGCGGGAATAGAGCGATGGGCGAGCGGTACTTCCACGATTTCGATTGGATGATCCTGCTGCCGGCGCTTCTCCTCATCGCGGCGGGGCTCCTCACCCTCTATTCGATCGATCACGTTCCCGCCGAATTCAAGGACGACTTTCAACCGGTGAAGACGGGCGCTTTCGAGCGGCAGCTGATCTGGGTGCTCGCCGGGCTCGCCGTGATGGCGGTCGCGTGCCTCGTCCCCTTCAAGTACTACGAGGGGACGGCCGTCATCTTCTACGGTGTCGGTCTCCTGCTCCTCGTCGCCGTGCTCTTCGCGCCGGCGGTGAAGGGAGCGAGGCGCTGGATCGATATCGGCGGATTCAACCTGCAGCCGAGCGAGTTCATGAAGATAGCGGTCATATTCATGCTCGCGCGCTTTCTCGCCGAGAAGCGGAACCGGCCCGACAGCTTCCGCGTTCTGGCGATCGGCGCCGCGATCGCCCTCGTGCCGTTCCTCCTCGTGGTGAAGGAGCCGGATCTCGGCACGTCGATCGTCTACCTCGCGCTCCTCTTTCCCGTCATGTACTGGCGGGGCATCGACGAGAGCCTCCTCATCCTCTTCATGACGCCGATCCTGAGCGCGCTCCTCACGGTGTTCAGCGCGACGGCGGCGGAGCGGGGCAGCTACCCGTATCTCCTGCTCCTGTTCTTCATCGTGATCCTCATCGCGGCGTACCGCAGCAGGCGCGACCTCGTCCGGAGCATTTCCCTCGTCGGATTGAACGTCGGCGTGATGCTCCTCGTGCCGATCGCGTGGAGCAGGCTCGAGCCGTACCAGCAGCAGCGCGTCATCACGTTTCTCAGACCGGAATCCGATATCCGCGGCTCGGGGTGGCAGGTGTACCAGTCGAAGCTCGCGATCGGCTCGGGAGGCTTCATGGGGAAGAAATTCCTCCACGGAACGCACAAGCTCCTCGCGTTTCTTCCCGAGCGCCACAGCGATTTCATCTATTCGGTCATGTCCGAGGAGTTCGGATTCCTCGGCGCCCTCGTGCTCCTCGTGCTGTACTCGATCATCATCGTCCGCGGGCTCTATCTCGCCACGAAGGTGAAGAACCGGTTCGCGTCGATCACCGCCGTGGGCATCTGCTCCTACTTCGCGTTCCACGCGATCATCAACATCGGGATGACGACCGGCCTCACGCCGGTGACCGGGCTCCCGCTCCCCTTCATGAGCTACGGCGGTTCGTCGATGGTGGTGAGCTGCTTCCTCATCGGCGTGCTGCTCAATTTCAGCAGACGCTTCTACGAGTACTAGGAGGGCCGTGTGCATCCCATACTGATCGAGATCGGACCGCTCAAGATATACTCATACGGCTTCATGCTCGCGCTCAGCTTCTGGATCGGGATCCTGCTCGCGGCGCGGCGTGCCGCGCGGCGCGGCGTCAAGCCGGATCACATCTACGACATGAGCATCATCCTGATCCTCGCCGCCGTGATCGGGTCGCGCGCGCTGTACATCCTCACGCACCGCGCGGATTACCGGAGCCTCATCGACATCGTGGCGCTGTGGCAGGGGGGAGCGACCTTCTACGGGGGCTTCATCCTCGCGCTCGCCGGGGCGATCGCCTATATCCGGAGCAGGAAGCTCGCGTTCCTCGTCGTCGCCGACGTGTGCGCCCCATCGATCGCGCTCGGCTTCTTTTTCACGAGGATCGGCTGCTTCCTGAGCGGATGCTGCTTCGGGCATCCGACCGCTTCGTTTCTCGGCGTCGTCTTTCCGCCCGGGTCCCCGGCGGGGTATTACTGCGCCGGCGTCGCGGTGCACCCGACGCAGCTCTACGATTCCTTCTACGGCCTCGTCACCGCGTGCGCGCTCCTGCTCATCGATCGGAATAGTCCGTTCGCCGGCTTCACCTTCGCCATGCTGTGCGTGCTCTACGGGGCGGGGCGCTTCACGATCGATTTTCTCAGGTTCTACGAGGATTCGGCCGTGGTGGGCAATCGTCTCGCGGTGAGCCAGATCATGAGCCTCGCGCTCATCGCGGTCGGTGTCCTCATGCTCGTGGCGCTGTCGGCCCGCGCGCGGAGGGCGAGGGGGACGGCGGCGTAGGGCGGCGGCGCGCGGGGCGCGCGTCGGGATCGCGATCAGGGGGAAGGGCGGCGGTGCGGTGCGGGGATTTCTCTCGTTTCTCCTCGATATGCTCGTTCCGCGTTCGTGCCTCGTCTGCGGGCGGGGGATCGGGCCGTTCGATCCCGCCTCCGGCGCGGCCGTATCGGGCTCGTGCGCCCGCATGAAAGAGTTCCTCGAGTCGGAGCTGCGCTTCTCCCTCTTCACGGGGCTCTCGCTCTCGGCGGACGTTCTCTGCGCGGGCTGCTGGACGAGGCTCGAGCCCGCCCGGGGAGCGGGATTCGTTTCGCCGTTCGCCGGCGGCGACGGAACGGTATCGGTCATCGCTCCGTTCCACACGAACGACGAGCTCCTCGCGCTCGTGCGGTTTCTCAAGTTCTCGGGCGGGAGATCCGCGGCTCCGCCGCTCGGCTGGTGGATGGCGGCGGCGCTCGGGGATTACCTCGAGCGGTCGCGCGGCCGCGATTCGCTCCGCCCGCTGCTCATCCCCGTTCCGCTCCATCCAAAACGGGAGAAGGAGCGCGGCTACAATCAGTCGGCGCTGCTCGTCGGGGAAGTTGCCGGGCGTCTCGGGCTCGCGGCGGATCCGCGCGTTCTCGTGAGAATCAGGAACACGAGAGCGCAATCGACGCTCGACCGGGAAGCGCGCTCGGGGAACATGAGCGGCGCCTTCAGTCTCGGCGACGGAGCGGCCGCCGCGGGCAGAGACATCGTTCTGGTGGACGATCTGGTGACGACGGGGGAGACGGTGAGGGCCTGCGCCGCGGCGCTCGCCGCGGCGTCGCCGCGATCCGTCATCGTCCTTTCGGCGGGCCGCGCAAGAGATTGAGAATTATATGCCCTGCGCGTTTCTGGGGACCTCCTCGCGGCGGCCGGCGGCCGGCCTTCTGCGCTTGACAGACCGGGGCGTCCTGTGGGAACATTGCCCTGTTTCGGCGAATTCGCCGGACAAGAACAAGGGAAGGGAATCGTGCTCGCTACCAACCGAGAGCTCATGGCGGCCGCCCGGAAGGGCACGTACGCGGTTGGCGCTTTCAACATAAACAATATGGAATTCCTGCAGGCGATCACGGGCGCCGCCGAGGAGCTCGGGAGCCCCGCGATCATCGCCCTCTCGGAAGGGGCGATCAAGTACGCCGGTTTCAGGAACATCGTTTCGATGGTGAGGTTCACGGCCGAGGAGAAGAAGGTTCCCATCTCCCTGCACCTCGATCACGGGAAGGACATGGAAGTCATCGCGAAATGCATCGAGGGAGGCTTCACCTCGGTGATGATCGACGGTTCCGCGCTCCCCTTCGAGGAGAACGTGACGGTGACGACGCGAGTCGTCCAGATGGCCAAGCCGAAGGGAGTCTCGGTCGAGGGAGAGCTCGGGAAGCTCGCCGGGATCGAGGACAACGTCTCGGTCGCCGAGCGCGACGCGGCGCTCACCGATCCGGCGCAGGCGGAGGAGTTCGTCAAGCGCACCGGCGTCGACGCGCTCGCGATCGCCGTCGGCACCTCCCACGGCGCGTACAAATTCAAGGGAGCCGCGAACCTCGCGCTCGACCGCATCAGCGAGATCGCTTCGCGCGTCCCCGCGCTCCTCGTGCTCCACGGCGCGTCGGGCGTCAAGCAGGAGAACGTCGATATCGCCAACAAATTCGGCGCGGCGATCAAGGGGGCCAAGGGCGTGCCCGACACGGCGATCGTCGAGGCGATCCGCCGGGGAATCACGAAGGTCAACATCGATACGGACATGCGGATCGCGTTCACCGCGTTCGTGCGGAAGGCGCTCGCCGAGAAGCCCGAGGAGATCGATCCCCGCACGGTGCTCGGTCCGGGGCGGGACGCGATCGCCGCGGTGGTTCGCGAGAAGATAAAGCTCTTCGGGAGCGAAGGCAAAGCCAGGTAGGGGAAGCACATCACTCAAGGAGGAGAGTCTCATGGCGATCAAGGTTGCCATCAACGGTTTCGGGAGAATCGGCCGCCTCGTGTTTCGCGAGATCGGGAAGAACAAGGATTTCGACGTCGTCGCCGTCAACGATCTCACGAACGCGGCCACGCTCGCGCACCTCGTGAAGTACGACTCCGTTCACGGGAAGTACAAGGGCTCGGTGGCGGTCAAGGACGACAAGTACATCGTCGTGGACGGAAACGAGGTTGAAGTGCTCGCCGAGAAGAATCCGGCGGCGCTGCCGTGGAAGAAGCTCGGCGTCGACGTCGTCATCGAATCGACCGGCAAGTTCCGCAAGCACAAGGACGCCTCGCTCCACATCGAGGCGGGCGCGCGGAAGGTCATCATCTCGGCGCCGTCCCCCGATCCCGACATCATGATCGTCATGGGCGTGAACGACAAGCTCTACGACAACGCGAAGCACCACATCATCTCGACCGCTTCGTGCACGACGAACTGCATCGCGCCGATCGCCAAGATTCTCCACGATTCCTTCGGGATCGCGAACGGCTTCATGACGACGATCCACGCGTACACGAACGACCAGGTGATCCTCGATTTTCCGCACAAGGACCTCCGGCGGGCGCGCGCCGCGGCCGTGTCCATGATCCCGACGACGACGGGCGCCGCCTCGGCCGTCGGCAAGGTGATGCCCGAGCTCAAGGGGAAGCTCGACGGCACGTCGGTGCGCGTTCCCGTGGCCGACGGCTCGCTCGTCGACCTCGTGGTGACGCTCGAGAAGGACGCCACGGTCGAGGCGATCAACGCCGCCGTCAAGAAGGCGGCCGCCGGGCCGATGAAGGGCTTCGTCGAGTACTGCGAGGATCCGATCGTGTCGTGCGACGTCATCGGCAATCCCGCCTCGTCGATCTTCGACGCGCTCTCCACGATGAGCGTCACGCCTCGGGTGTTCAAGATATTCTCGTGGTACGATAACGAATACGGCTATTCGATGAGAATGGTCGACATGATGAAGCTCATCGCCCGGTAGCCGGGCGCGTCACGCTCACCCTCGAGGAGGAGAAGGCATTGAGGAAAAAGACTCTCAGGGACGTGGATCTCAAAGGCCGCAGGATCCTCATGCGCGTCGATTTCAACGTGCCGCTCTCGAAGGAAGGGAGCATCACGGACGACACGCGCGTGCGCGCCTCGCTTCCGAGCATCGATTACATCGCCGCGCAGGGCGGAAGCTGCGTGCTCATGTCGCACCTCGGCAGGCCGAAGGGGAAGAAGGACAAGACCTATACGCTGCGCCCCGTCGCCGATTGCCTCGGGGACCTCGTGAAGCACCCGGTACGCTTCGTCGAGGATTGCGTCGGGCCCGACGTGGAGAAGGCCGCCGCGGCGCTCCGTCCCGGCGAGATTCTCCTGCTCGAGAACGTGCGGTTCTACGCCGAGGAGGAGGCCAACGATCCCGGATTCGCCAAACGGCTCGCCGCCTGCGGCGATCTCTACGCGAGCGACGCGTTCGGGACCGCGCATCGGGCGCACGCCTCGACGGTCGGCGTGACGAGCCATTTCAAGGATAAGGTGGCCGGTTTTCTCATGGAGAAGGAGATCGAGGCGCTCGAGGGACTCCTGTTGAATCCCGCGCGGCCGTTCGTCGCCATCCTCGGCGGCGCCAAGGTCTCGGGGAAGCTCGATCTCATCAAGAATCTGCTCGGCACGGTCGACCGCGTGCTCATCGGCGGCGGCATGGCGTTCACCTTCTTCAAGGCGGCCGGCCTCGAAATCGGCACGTCGATCGTCGACAACGATCTCGTCCCCCTCTGCCGCGAGGTGATGGAGCCGGACGGAGCGAAAGGGAAGCGCATCTTCCTGCCGGTCGACTGCGTCGTCGCGAAGGAAGTGAGCGCCGCGGCCGAAAGCAAGGTTGTCTCGACGGGGGATATCCCCGAGGACTGGGCGGGCGTCGACATCGGCGACAAGACGGTCGACCTGTTCCGCGACGAGCTCATGAAGGCGAAAACGGTGTTCTGGAACGGCCCCATGGGCGTTTTCGAGATCCCGAACTTCTCGAACGGCACGAAGAAGATCGCGCGGATCATGGCCGAGATCACGAGGAAGGGGACGAAAACGGTCATCGGCGGCGGAGACTCCGTCGCCGCGCTGAATCAGCTCGGTCTCGCATCGAAGATCACGCATGTTTCCACGGGCGGGGGCGCCTCCCTCGAGCTCCTCGAGGGGAAGAAGCTCCCCGGCGTCGAGGCGCTGAGCGACCGGTAATATGAGACGGAAGATACTGGCCGGAAATTGGAAAATGAACCTGGATCACGTGGCGGGCGCCGCGCTCGCGCGGGAGATCCGCCGCGGGGTGGAGTCCGCCCCGTCCGCATGCGACGTGGTCCTCATTCCTTCCTTCACCACGCTTCCCGCCGTCGCCGAGGCGGTGCGCGGCTCGTCCGTGAAGACGGGCGCGCAGGATATCTATTTCGAGGACGAGGGGGCCTACACCGGCGAGATATCCGGGGGGATGCTCCGCGCCCTCGGCTGCGCGTACGCGCTCGTCGGCCATTCCGAGCGGCGGCACGTCATCGGGGAAACGGACGCCGTCATCGCCCGGAAGCTCCGCGCCGCGCTTCGCGCCGGACTCGTCCCGATCCTGTGCGTGGGAGAGCTCCTCGCGGAGCGGGAGGCCGGCACGGCGATCGAAGTCGTCACCGGCCAGGTTCGGGACGCGTGCGGCGGTCTCGCGCCGGAGGAGTTCTCGCGGGTCGTCGTCGCGTACGAACCCGTGTGGGCGATCGGAACGGGCAAAACCGCCACTCCGAAGGACGCCTCCGAGATGCACGGCGTGATACGGATCGTCATCCGGGAGCTTTTCGGAACCGCCGCTTCCGAGAACGCGGGGCTACTGTACGGGGGGAGCGCCAAAGCTGACAATGCCCCGGCGCTTCTCGCGGAGCCTGAAGTCGACGGCCTCCTCGTCGGGGGGGCCTCCCTCAAGGCATCGAGCTTCCTCGGCATGATTCCCCGCTAATTGCTTGATAAATCATTTGACTGCGGGGGAAGTTTTCATTAGACTACTGTTTTTGAAAAGGCTGGTGGAGGAATGCTCTTCAATATCGTTCTGGCGCTGCATCTTCTTGGCTGCGTGCTGCTTACGATAGTGGTGCTCATGCAGTCGAGCAAGGGGGGCGCTCTGTCGGCGGCATTCGGCGGCAGCTCAGGACAGATCTTCGGCGGTCGCGAGACCGCGACGTTTCTCGGCAAGGCGACCCAGTACTTGGCGATTCTTTTCTTCCTGACGTCCCTTTCTCTCGCGTTTTTATCGACGGGGAGGGGCGCCGGAACCGGCAGGGAATCGAGCCCGCTGCGGAGAGCCGCGTCCCAGCAGTGGGGGACGGTCGCTCCCGAGGATCAGAAGAACATCGAGGACGTGCTCGGAAACGTGCCCCAGCCGGGCCAGGAAGCCCAAGGCGGCGCCGCACAGAGCAGCCCGCAGGGTGGGAGCCAGGGGAAACCCGCGGAGGCGCAGAAGCCGAACCCGGGGGGCAAGTAAGAGGTTCCCCCTTCGAGATACCGAATTGTGCCGGGGTGGTGGAATTGGCAGACACGCTACTTTGAGGGGGTAGTGGGGCGACCCGTGCGGGTTCAAATCCCGCCCCCGGCATTTGAAATTCTCGGGGCTTCTCAAAGCCCCCGTTTTTTATTTTCACGGCGGGCCGTCCCGCCGCCGAAGCAGGGGATCATGATCGAGTTCATCGAAGCTCAAGCAGGCGCGCTCATCGTCGCGGCTCTCGCGATCGCGGTCGCCGCTCTCGCGTGCGTCGTCGTGGTGCTCGCGCAGCTCGCGCGGCTCAAACGCCCCTTCCGCGGCATGGCGGAGGTTTACGACAAGAAAGGCTCCGAGGCGGCGCTCGAGGAGCTTCTCAGGGGGGTCGACGAGAACCGCGAGTTTCTGCGCGGCCATTCCGAGGAGATCAAGCGGATTCTCCATCTGCTCGCGGGCTGCTACAGCGGAACCGGGCTCGTCAAGTACAACGCCTTCGAGGATATCGGCGGCATGCAGAGCTATTCCCTCTGTCTTCTCACCCGGGAGAAAAACGGCTATATCCTGACGAATCTCGTCGGGAGGACCTCGACGCGCGGGTACGCGCTCGATATTCGCGACGGGAAGCCGTCGCGGAAGCTGAGCGAAGAGGAGCAGGAAGCGCTCGAGGTCGCGATGAGGTCCTTCGCGGCGACCGCCTGAGCGGTCGAATGCCGGGCCGAATCACCGCCGGAACGAATCGTCGTCCCCGCCCCGCCCCGATCCGATCTTCTGGAAGAATCTCCGTATGCGATGAGCGCCCCTGAGGTAGATGAATCCCGCCGCCATTCCGCCGAGATGGGCGAAATGGGCGATGCCGTCCCGGCCCGAAAACCCGTACGCGAACTCGATGATCGTCATGAAGATGACGAGCGTGCGGGCGCGGACGGGGAGGAGCCCCCAGACGTAGATCTCGGCATAGGGGAACAGGATGGCGTACGCGAGGAGGATCCCGTAGCCGGCCCCCGAGGCGCCGATGACCGTCGTGTTGAAAGAAAAGAGAAAGCTGAGGGCCGCGCCGCCGAAACCGCAGAGGAAATAGTAATTGAGGAACCGGTTGCCGCCCCAGACGCTCTCGAGGGGCGAGCCGAACATCCAGATGATGAACATGTTGAGGATGAGGTGCCAGATGTCCCCGTGCAGGAACATGTAGGTGACGATCTGCCAGATCCAGCCCCTCGTGACGACGAGCCTCGGCGTGAGCCCGAACATCTCGATGAACGCGGTTCGGGCGAGGATCATCTCGATCACGTAGATGATGACGTTGATGACGATGATCTGGTTGACGACGCTGCCGGTCAGAAAATCGACGACCGGATTCGACGAGCGCCTGCGATAGTAAGGCATTTCGGCCGTTCCCCCGTTTCGGACGACGATGCCTCATAATAATGCATCGGATGGCGGCGGGCAACGGGGGAGAGGAACTATTTTTTGGCTCGACCGTTGCATAGCCGTGTGTTAGCTTTCAGCCAGCGAGGTGATGCCCGTGCTTAAGATGTTACTCGTCGCAACGTTGATTCTCGCCTCGGCACCGGGGATAACCGAGGGAAAGACCTGGATCGTTCCGTCGATGGCGCCCACGATCAAGGCAGCCGTCGATTCCTGCGCGGTCTCGGGGGACGCCATCTCCATCACGGGGGGCGTGTACCACGAGGGCTCGATCGTCGTGGACGGAAAGAACATTTCGATAAGTCCAGCCGCCAGCGCGACGGTCATCGTGATCGCGCCTTCGGCGGGGATCGGGACGGGCTTCGTGTTCAGGAACACGAGCGGCGGTTCGATCATCAGCCTTATCGTGAGAGAATTCGGCACCGCGGTCGCCGTCGAAAACGCCTCTCCTTTGTTTCAATTCATGTCGCTGAAGTCGTGCACGAAGGGCTTGACCGTCGCGGGAGCCTCCACGGCGATTTTCAACTACAGCATCGTCGATTCGTGCGTCACGGGCATCGAGGTTCAGGCCGGCTCGGTCACCCTCCAGAACGAAACGATCGTGCGCTGCGGGACGGGCGTGAGGTTCCTCGGCGGAAGCACGACCATGACCCGATCGATCGTATACGGCTGCACGACGGGCGTGCAGTGCTCCGGCGGAGGCGCGACCCTCGGTTGCAACGACTTCTGGGTGAATGGAGCGAACTACGACGCGTGCGCGGCGGGAACGAACGATTTCGATCTCGATCCGAAATTCTGCTTCTGGGCGTCGAGCGGCGGTCCCTATCAGCTTCACTCCACTTCGCCCTGCTTCGTGGTCGCGCTGAATCCATGCAACGTGAAAATCGGCGCCATCACGTCCCCCCTCGCGGGCTGCTTGGGCACGGCGGTGGAGCGCTCGAACTGGGGATCGATCAAGAACATCTACCGCTGATTCGCGGGCGAATCGATGGATCTGTTTCATAATCCAGCCGGGAGACGAACGTCGAGAGACGCGGCATGGCTCGCCGCCGTCGCGTGCCTCGCGGCGCTCTCGGCGTGCGCGCTCGCCGGCGGGGCGCACGCGCGCGCCGGAGACAAGGAGAAAACGATCGTGGAGGCGGTGTATTACAACGGGAAGATCCATACGCTGGACGCGGCTCGACCGGTCGTCGAGGCGATCTCGGTCGCCGGGGGACGCGTCGTCGAGACGGGAAGCTCGCGGGAGCTGCTCGAGCGCTCGGCGCCGCTCACGCGGACGATCGATCTCGGGGGGCGCGCCGTCATCCCGGGCCTCACCGACGCCCACGCTCATTTTCTCGGGTACGCCAAGCTCGCCACGCGGCTCGATCTCGTCGGCACGGCATCGCTCGACGAGATTCTTGGAATGGTCGCCGCGAAGGCCGCTTCCATCCGGACCGGAGAATGGATTCTCGGGAGAGGCTGGGACCAGAACGACTGGCCCGATACGCGCTATCCGGAGCGCCCGGCCCTCGACCGGATCGCGCCGGACAATCCCGTCTTTCTCGTCCGCGTCTGCGGGCACGCGGCGTACGTCAATTCGGCCGCGCTCCGCGCGGCCGGTGTCTCGCGGAGCACCGCGGATCCGCAGGGCGGAAAGATCCTCCGGGACGCGCGGGGGGAGCCGACGGGCATCCTCCTCGATAACGCCGTGGAGCTCGTGTCGAAGGCCGTTCCGCCCCTCTCGCGGGACGAGAAGAGAACGCTCATGGTCGCCGCCGCGCACCGGTGCCTCGCCGCCGGCCTCGTCGGCGTCCATGAGATGGGAATCGCGGCCGAGGACGTCTCTCTCTACGAGGAGCTCGCCGCGTCGGGGAGCTTTCCCTTCAGGATCACCGGCTATCTCTCGTCCGACGACCCGGACATCGGGCCTTTCCGTGAGGCCGGTCCGCGAGCCGGCCGCGGCGACGAGCTCTTCCGGATCGTCGGCGCGAAATTCTACGCGGACGGATCGCTCGGGGCGCGGAGCGCCGCGCTCATCGACGATTACTCGGACGATCCCGGGAACCGGGGCATTCTCATGCAATCCCCCGACAGCCTGTTCCGGCTGATGCTCCCGTGGCGCGAGCGCGGATTCCAGACCGCAGTGCACGCGATCGGGGACGGCGGCGTCCGCGAAGCGCTCGACGTGTGCGAGCGGCTCGGAGTCGCGCATCCCGCTCCGGACGCGAGGCCGCGCGTCGAGCACGCACAGATCGTCGCGGCCGGCGACGTTCCGCGGTTCGCGCGCCTCGGGGTAGTTCCGTCGATGCAGTTCATCCACTGCACGTCGGACATGCCGTGGGTCGAGGCGCGGATAGGCGCGGAGCGGGCGGCGGGCGCCTACGCCTGGCGCTCCCTCGTCGCCGCGGGAAGCCGTATTCCGGGCGGGAGCGATTTTCCGGTGGAGTCGATCGATCCGCTGCTCGGCATCCACGCGGCGGTCACGAGGCGGAATCTCGCGGGCGAGCCGCCGGGCGGGTGGCGCCCCGAGCAGCGTCTCACCGTCGCGGAGGCCGTCGCCGCCTTCACGGTCGAGGCCGCGTACGCGGCGCACGCCGAGGCGGTCGCGGGATCGCTCGCGCCGGGCAGGCTCGCCGATTTCATCGTGCTGTCGGACGATATCTTCGCGTCGGATCCCGATCGGATACCGGCGATACGCGTGCTGGCGACGGTGCTCGGCGGGGAGATCGTTTACCGCTCGGACTCGCTCTAATCCTCTCTCGTTCTCGGCAGAATCGTCGGAAGGGGAAGATCTCTCGAAGCGAGGAGCATCTTGGCGAGCTCCTCCTGCGGATTGGCGTATCCGAACACGTACGAGATGTTCTTGATCATCTCATCGACGAGAATCATCGAAATCGCGGGATAGGCGAGCGACGGCGACACCGACGCCGCGAGCACCTCGCGCTCCGCCTCGCCGCGCTCGAGCCCGAGCGTCGAGACGAGATACCCGGCCGCGGCCTCCGAGGTCATCGTGCCCGCGTGCAGGGAGAGGACGACGATGAGCCGCGCGTACTGCCGCACCTGATCCTCGAGGACGAGGTTGTAGAGCGCGGCGTCGCGCTTTTTGATCTCCGCCGAAAGCTCGAGAACGGCGAGGTAGCGCCATCCGGCCTCGAAGGTGGCGCTCGCGAAGATCTCCGCGACCGTATCCCGGGCCGCGCATCGGAGCAGGCCCGGCTCGAGCATGCGCGGGACGGCGTCGAGGAGCGCGAACCGCAGCGCCGCCTCGCTCTCGCGCCTCGCTCCCGCCGGAAGCGCGACGGCCATCCGGCACGGGGGCGCCGGGCCCGCCGCCGCGACCGCCGCGGCCTCGCGGGCCGGGGGAATCGAGAGGCAGGGGTTCTCCGAGGAGCGCGAGACGTACCGCGGCGACGACGGGTACGCGATCGCGACCCGCTCGCGCGGCGGATTCCCCGGGGGAGCGCCCCGGTCGCAGAGGGCCTCGAGCGCGGCGAGCACGCGGGCGGCCTTCGCCTCGAAGGGCTCGTCTGCCGGGCGCCGGGCGGCCGCCGTGTCCGCGCGCGCCCCCCGCTCCCGCTCGTACTCGATGCGCCTGATGAGGGCCGAGCGCTCGCCCTCGATGCGCGTGATCTGCTTCTGCGCCTCGGTGACGAGCATGTTCGGATCGGAATCGATCATTTCGTCGTAGCGGAAAATTTTCGTCAGATTCTCCGAGCCGATGATGGTGCGCCCGTAGGAGGCCGGCAGGAGCGTCGAGGACGCGAATTCGCGGAAATCCCGAATCGCGAATCTCACGGCGTCGAACTCGGCGCTGAGCGATGTCCCGTATCTCGCCTCCACGAGGCGCGCGAGCCGGGGAAGCCCCGCCTCGAGCGTGTCGAGCCGCTCGAGCGCGCGCCGCAGGTGCCAATCGGCGGGATTCTCGAGATTCACCGTTCCGTTCGAGAGGAGGGGGGAACGCGGAGGATGCGTTTCCGGTAGGCCTCGAGCTCGCCGTCGTACGGCGGCGCGATTCTCGACGGTATCGTCCAGAGCGCCTCTTCCGCGGCCCACGTGTAGAGCAGGGGATTCGAGCGCGTCGAGCCGAGGATTTCGAAGGCGAACCGCTCGCCCCGGAGCCGGTTGATGATGACCGTCGCGCGGTCCACGTCGGCCGCGTCCAGACGCCCCGCCGGCAGTTTCGAGAACCGGGATTCGAGGCCCTTCAGCTGCTTGATCGCCTCGTCGATCTCCTGCTTCGAGTAGGTGAAGAGGAGCGAGTCGGCCGATGCGAAGCCGAGTCGCGAACAGCGGAGCGGTTCGATCCGGATGGAGAGCTCCACGGCACTCGAGGCGAGTCGCCGGTACGCGTCGTCGTCGTCCGCGGTGTTTTTCCCGCCGCCGCATCCCGCGGCGAGGGACGCGAACAGGACGACGGCTGATACGGCGCGGATCGATCCGGGGGCTTTCACTCGGCTCCTCTCGCCGCGCGAGGCGTCGCCATCCCTCCGGCCGCGCCCGCGCGTTTCATGCTATATAACCACTCCCCGCGCGCAAGTAAACAGCTTTCGTCTCCTTCCCGGGGGGAAGAAATTCGCTTATTTCCTTGAGGAGCGCGTCCCGTTTTGCGTACAATTCGCCGACAGGAATCGCCGTCGTTCGGGCCGGAAGGAGCGCTGGTGAACGAGAGGCGCGGAACCGCCGGAAGAAGTCTCATATCGAACCGCTTCGCGGTGATCACCATCGCGATTCTGTTCGGCGCGAGCCTCGCCGGCTGGATCGCCACCGAGCTCGTTCCCCCCGATTTTCCCGCGCGGGAGGCCTTCTTCCGCGCGGCGTGGGGCAACGCGGCCGTCACGGCCGTCACGGCGCTCCGCCTCTTCGATCCCTTCCACTCACTCTGGTATCGTTTCGTCCTCGGGTTCTTCTGCGTCGTGCTGTTCCTCTGCGTCGTGTCGCGATGGAGGCAGCTGGCGCTGAGCTCGCTCCGCGCGTCGCTCCCCGCCGCCCCCGGCGAGCTCGGCGGAAAGCGGCTCTCGTTCGAATTCTCCTGGCGGTCCCTCGCGAGCGGCGGCGGGGGTTCCCGGGATCCCGTCGCGCACTTCGCCGAGCGGTACGGGCGCGCCGAGCCGGTCGACGCGGAAACGCTGCGCCGCTCTTTCTCCCGCATCGCCGCGCTTCTCCGGAAGCGGGGATACCGCGTGATTGACCGGGAGAGCCCGGCGGGCATCGCGTTCGCCGCGGTCGCGGGAAGGCTGCGTTCGCCGGGAACCATGCTCTTCCACGCGGGCATTCTCGTGATCACGATCGGCGGCATCATCGGCAGCTACGGCGGCTGGCGCGAGATGGTGTACGTGCGGGAGGGGACGGCCGTTCCGTTCCCGCGGGACAGCTCGCTCTCGATACGCGTCGACGATTTCGAGATCCGGATGACGGAACGCGGGGAGATACGGAGCTTCGTGTCGACCGTCTCGGTCGCCGACGAGCGGGGAGTCGCCGTCGCTTTCGGCGACGTCGAGGTCAACCGGCCGATGAAGGTCGGCGGCCGCCGCATCTATCAGAGCGAATACTCCACCGACGACGACGAGTTCGCGCTGGCCCGCATCGAGTACGCGCTGCCGGAGCGGGGCGCGCGCGGCTCGATCGATCTCGTCTCCGCCGCTCCGGCTGCGCTCGACAGCGGGCGCGTCGTCGTCACGGTGCTCCGTTTCTTTCCCGATTTCCGGATGGGCTCGAGCGGGCCGTTCACGGCGAGCCCGTATCCTTCGAATCCGGCCCTCGAGATCGAAGTGGCGTACGGGGGGGACGTGGAGCGCGGATGGCTCTTCCTCTACCACCGTGACTTCAACACGCGGTTCATCGCGCCCGTCGAGCTCGCGTTCACCCGCTTCGAGCCCGTGTACTACACGGGGCTCGAGGTGAGCGCCGATCCCGGAACGGGGGTCCTCATCGCGGGCTTCGCCGCCGCCACGCTCGGGCTGCTCCTCATGTACGGCTGCAATCCGCGCGTGGTGAAGGGCTTCGCCCGCCCCGACGGCGTCGTCGTGGCGGCGCTCGAGCCCCGGTGGCGGGCGAGCTTCGAACGGGAATTCGCCGATCTTCGCGAATCGATGAGAAAAGAGCTCGGACAGGGGGGAGGATAGCCGTGACATCTGCGCTGGATACGAGATTCTTCTGGCTGTCGTTCTGGCTGTATCTCGCCGCGTTCCTCGTCTTCTGCGGCTACGCGGCCATCCGTCGGCGCGGCATCGGAATCGCGGCGACGGTCGCGTTCCTCGGCGCGTTCTCGCTGCACACGGCGGGTCTCGCCGCGCGGTGGGTCATCACGACGCATCCGCCCTTTTCGACGATGTACGAATACGCCGTGACGATGTCGTGGGCCGTGGCGCTCTCGTTCATCGTCGTCATGGCGCGATTCCGGCGGATGGCGCTCGGGGTGGTCGTGTCCCCCGTGCTGCTCGTCGTCCTCGTCATCGCCTCGCTCCTGCCGAAGGAAGCGTCGAAGCAGCTCATGCCGGCGCTCCAGAGCTACTGGTTCTACATCCACGTGACCCTCGCCGCGTGCGCGGAGGGCGCCTTCATCGTGGCCGCCGGCGCGGGGATCGTCTATCTCCTCCGCCGCCGTTCCGGGACGGGGAGCGGAGCGTGCTCCCCTCGCCCGACCTGCTCGAGGAGATCATCTCGCGTTCGCTCCGCATCGGGTACCCGCTCTTCACGATCGGAGCGCTCTTCGCCGGCGCGATATGGGCGCGGTACGCCTGGGGGAGATTCTGGAGCTGGGATCCGAAGGAGACGGGTTCGCTCGTCCTCTGGCTCTACTACACCCTCGTGCTCCATCAGAACGTGCGCGGCGCCTGGCGCGGCAGAACGCTCGCGATCCTTTCGATCGTGGGGCTCGCGATCGCCATCGTCTCGTTTCTCGGGAATCTCTTCTTCGGCGGGATGCACTCGTACGTGTGAGCCGCCCCGTCACGCGGGTCCTGTCGGCGATTGCACCCCGTCCGTGCTCGCTCGCAAAGCTCGCTCCGCCCGGCCGGGGGCCCCATCGCCGCCACCCGCGCGCGAGATTATCTGATCAGGAGGATCTTTCGTTCGACGCGCAGCTTGCCCGCGCGGGCGAGCGCGAAGTAGACGCCCGGCGGGAGGGGACGGCCGGCGCCGTCCGCGCCGTCCCAGGCGATCCGATGCGCGCCCCGCGCGACCGGCCCCGAAAGCAGGCTCCGCACGCGGCGTCCGCTCGCGTCGTAGATCGTTACGCTCGCCGCGCACGCCCCGGGCACGGAGAGCTCGATGCTCGTCGAGGCGCCGAACGGATTCGGAGCGACCGCCATGGCGAGCCGGATATCCGGCGGGGGAGGCGGACCGGCGTCCCCGTCCGCCGTTCCGTTCGAAGGATCGATGTATTCGCGGTAATAGATCTCCTGATTGCCGTCGCGCGAGTCGACCCAGGCGAGGTGGAGGTTCCGGTTCGGCCCCGCGATGAGGCAGGGGAGCTCCGATATGCCGACGGCGTTCGTGATGCGGACCGGCCCCGTCCAGGCGCCGGCGACGCGCCTTCTGAAGTAGATCTCCGAGTTCGAGGCGTCCTCGCTCCGCCAGTAGGCGAGCACGGCCTCTCCGTCCGCGGCGGCGATGCTCGGGTGATAGTGCGTCCTCGCTTCGTTCGTGAGCGCGATCTCACTCTCCCACCCGGCCGGGCCGCGCCGGCGATAATAGATCTGCTCGAACGATCCCCGCTTGTCGATCCAGGCGACGTGCACGAATCCGCTGTCGTCGACCGCGATGCTCGGCCGCATCGCGTTGTTCGCCGGATCGGTGAGGAGCACCTCGTCGAGCCAGACGCTTCCGGACCATTCGCGGTAGTAGATCTTTCCGATGAGCGTGTCCCCCCGCGTGTCCCACCACGCGACATGAAGCGATCCGCCGGGACCCGCGACCATCGACGGAACCATGCGGTTCCCCGTCGCGATGTTCGTGAGGGGCACCGCCGCCGTCCATTTGTTGCTCTTGAAGGCGCGGTAGAGGATCTGGAGATTTCCCGAGGCGTCCTCCTCCATGTAGACCATGTGCAGGGTGTCCGCCTCGGCGGCGAGCGCCGATCCGAACGATTCTCCCGGGGTGTTCGTGACGCGCCGGTCGTCGTCCCATATGCCGGCCCAGTTGTTGTGATAGATTTCTTTGTTTCCGTCGCGCTCGTCGTTCCAGGCGAGATGCAGCCAACCCGAGTCGTCCACCGCGAGATTCGGTCTCGCCGAATAGGCGGGATCGTTCGTGACGCGTTCGTCGGCGCCCCAGGCTGCCCCCGCTCTCATCTTGTGGTAGATTTCGAAGTTTCTATCCCGCTCGTCGAGCCAAACGACGTGGAGATTGCCTTCGAGGTCCACGGCGAGCCATTTCGCGTTGTTGGGGGCCGTGAAGGAGGTGGCGGCGTCGTTCGTCAGACGCACTTCGGGCTGCCAGCCCGCCTGAAGCGCGGCCTGTCCGCTTGAAAAGGCAAGCGAAGTGATCGCCGTAACCAATAATATTAGATGAAAATAGGAGTGCATAGCACGCGGGCAGCGATCGGCCGATTCGGCTGTGGCGTCGATTCGAAGGGACACGTTCGCTCACCAGTTCCTTCCGGCCCGCGCGGGGGGCGCGCGCCTGATATGAATGTAAGCCCTGGACGCGCCCCCCCGCAACCGATAAAATTTTAATTCATTCTGTCATAGCGAGTTGCCTCCTGGCACTAACAATGCTTCAGATTCCGGCGGGAGAGTATGCCTTAGGTTTTATCGCCGGGAGGATCGCATGAGATCGCGGCGTTCGAGCATCGCCGTGCTTTGCCTGTTTCTCGTATGCGCGGCCGGATGCGGCAAGCGCGACCGGAACGGCGCGGGAGGCGCGCCGTCGGGCCGCAGTGCGTCCTCGGCCGGTCGAGAACGCAGCGGAGCCGCCGGCGCTCCCGAGCGCGGCGGCCGGCTCGTTATCGGCATGCAGCAGGAGCCCGAGATCCTCAACGAGGCCGTCAACTCCATGGTCGCTTCCGTCTACGTGTGCAACCTCATCTTCAGCAAATTCGTGAAATACAATGATCGCCTCGAGCTCGTCCCCGACCTCATCGAGGAGATACCGACCGTCGAGAACGGCGGCATTTCGAGCGACTATATCACCTACACGTACCGCATCCGGAGGAACGCCCGGTGGCACGACGGCGTTCCCGTCACGTCGTACGACGTGAAGTTCAGCTACGAGGTCATGATGCACCCCGATATCAACGTCGAAACGCGGCAGGGATGGGACGTCGTCGATCGCGTGGAAACGCCCGATTCGTTCACGGTCGTCTTCCATCTGAGCCGGGTGTACTCGAATTTCGCCGGCGACTGCTTCTACGACGAATCGGTGCTGCCGCGGCACCTCCTCGCGGGCTCGCTCGGGCCGGATTTCCAGAACGCCGCGTTCCACCGGCGCCCGGTCGGCTCGGGGCCCTTCGTCTTCAAGGAGTGGGTGAGCGGCTCGCATATCGTCGTCCGCGCCAATCCGGACTACTACGGAGACGGTCCCTGGCTCGACGAGATCGTGATAAAATTCGTTCCCGAGGACGACGCGCTCCTCGTGCAGCTCGAGACCGGGGAGATAGCCGCGATCGATAACGCGCCGAACACGGCGCTCGCGGCCGCAGCGCAGCTGCCCGGCGCGCGGATCTTCCGGAACGCCGCGCTCTTCAACGAGCACCTCGATCTCAACTGCGAGCATCCGATTCTCCGCGACCGGCGCGTGCGGCGCGCGCTCGCGCTGGCGACCGACCGGCGGGAGATCTCGGACAAGATCTACGAAGGGGTCTGGATGCCGGCGTACGGTGACGATTATCCGCGATCCGCGTATTACTCGGCCGCGGTCGAAACGCTCGACGCGTTCGATCCCGCGCGGGCCGCAGCGCTCCTCGCGGAGGCGGGATGGATCGACCGCGACGGCGACGGGATCCGCGAGAAGGACGGCACGCCGCTCGCGCTCTCGATCTCGGCGGTGACGGGCAATCTGAACCGCGAGCGCACCGAGATGGTGCTCCGGGAGCAGTACCGGCGGATCGGAGTCGATCTCGGGATCCGGAACTACACGCCCGGCGAGCTCTATGCGAGCTGGGACGAGGGGGGCGTTCTCCGGCGGGGCTCGTACGCCATCGCCCTGTACGCCGTCCTCACGCCGCCCGATCCGTCGAACAAGGACGGCACCTATTCCGAGGCGTTTATCCCGCCGAACGGGCAGAACTTCACGCGCATCAGGAACGCGCGGCTCTCGCGCCTCCTCGCCGAGGGAAGCACGACGGTCGAGTTTTCCGCGCGCAAGCGGCTCTACGACGAGGCGGCCGCGATCGTGGCGGAGGAGGCGCCGGTGATTCCGCTCCTCTGGGTGACGCAGCTCGACGTGATGCCGCGCTCCCTCGTCGGCTATCGCCCCAATCCGACGCAGTCGGGAGACACGTGGAACGCGAATGAGTGGTGGCTGAAGAAATGAAACGGCACATCCGGTGGCTGATCGTCGTGCTCATCGTCATCGTCGGCGCGATCTCGATCGTCGAGCTGCTCCCCGGCGGGGAAGCGGCGGACGGTCCCGTCGTCAGGTTCTGGGGCGCCGCGCGGCGCGTGGGCGGCTCGTGCCTCATCGTCGAGAACGGGGGGACGAGATTCATCGTCGATTGCGGCGCGCTCGGGGAGGAGGGGGCGGGGGCGCTTCCCCCGCGGCCCGATTCGCTCGCCTTCGTCGTCGTCACGCACGCCCACATCGATCACGTGGGGCTCGTGGCGGAGCTCTTCGCCGCCGGATTCAAGGGGCGCGTCTACTGCACGCCGGGAACGGCGGCGCTCGCGCCGATCATGCTCGCGATGGAGCGCGGGATATCGCGCGAGAAGATTCCGCGCGAGACGTACGATCGCGCGCTCGCGAGCTTCGTCCCTGTGCCGTTCGGCAGAACGATCGTCGAGCGGGGCGTGTCGTTCCGGTTCTTCCGGGCCGAGCACCTGCTCGGCGCGGCCTCCATCGAGATGCTGCTCCCGTCGGGAGCCGATACGGTGCGGCTCGTCGTGTCGGGGGACATCGGCGCGGGAAATTCGATCCTCCTTCCGGCCGCCGAAAGGCCGGGCCGCGCGGACTACGTCATCATGGAATCGACCTACGGCGGCATGGTGCGCGATCCGTCGCGCGCGGGGGGCGCAGCGGGACACGAAGCGTTCGCCGAGGCGATCGCCGGCGCGCTCCGGGCGGGCGGGGACGTGCTCGTCCCTTCCTTCACGCTCGGGAGGACGCAGGAGGCGATGGCCGTCATCGATCTGTTCATGCGGAAGGGGACCATTCCCCCCGGCACCGAGGTGTACGTCGACAGCCCCACGGCGCGGAAGATCACGTCGGTCTACCGGCGCCTGCGGGAGGAGCTCTCCGAGTACGCCCGGTCGGCGTATCCCGGAGAGATCCTGCGGTTCCCCGAGCTGCGGGAGGTGCGGAGCCGCACGTCGCTCAAGGTGCACGGCCGCATCCACCGGCCGGCCATTTTCATTTCGTCGAGCGGCGATCTCGCGCACGCGAACGCGCCGCGGCATCTCATGCGCATGTACGACGATCCGAAGAACCTCCTCTGCATCATCGGCTGGCAGCCCCCCGGCTCCCTCGGCGCGCGGCTCCTCGCCGGCGAGAGCCCCGTGCTCGTGGGGCATCAGGAGGGGAAGAAGTTCGAGCGCGACTGGATATCGCCCGCGATCGCAACGCGGGGATTTCACTCGTTCTCGGCGCACGCGGACGCCGCGGGACTCGTCGAGTGGCTCGGGGCCGCGACCGGCGTGCGGCGCGTCTTTCTCGTGCACGGCGACGAGGATCAGGCGCTCGCGCTCGAGAAAACGATTCGCGAGAGGCTCGGCCTCGCGGTGACCGTGCCTCGGCGGGGAGATGGATTCGTGCTCACCGCGCGGCGGGGAGCGGTCGAGCGGCATTTCGCCGCGCCCGATGCGGCGCGGCCCGTTTCCCGCGCCCCGGCGGCGGGGCGTTCCGATTCGCTCGCGGCCGGGGGGGCCGCGCGGACCGGCGAGGCGTACGAGGGCGTCGAATGACGCGTGCGCGATCGATCGTTCGCGGAAGGATCCGGCTATGAAGCACATCGCGAAACGGCTCGCGAGAATCGTCCCCGTCGTCGTGCTCATCTCGATCGCGACGTTCGCGCTGCTGCATCTCGCGCCCGGCGGGCCCGCCGGCGTGCTCGCGGGGGGCGCGCGGATGAGCGAGAGCGACTTCGCGCGCATCGAGGGAAATCTCGGACTCGATAAGCCGCTTCCCGTGCAGTACCTCGTTTGGTTCAAGCGGGTGTTCCTGAATCTCGATTTCGGATCGAGCTACGCGACGGGCGAGCCCGTCTCACGGATGATCCTCGAGCGATTGCCCGCGACGCTCGAGCTCATGGGCGCGGCCTTCGCGCTCGCCCTCGTCCTCGGCGTCGCGATGGGGGTCGCCTCCGCCGTGCGCCGGGACGGGCCGCTCGATCAGATCTTCTCGCTCGCCTCGATTGCCGGGCTCTCGATGCCGGTCTTCTGGCTCGCGCTCGTCTCGATCTGGGTCTTTTCGCTGAAGCTCGGCGTCTTCCCGAGCGGCGGGCGGGAGACGATCGGCGCCGCGTGGAGCCTCGCCGATCGCCTCCGGCATCTCGCGCTTCCCGCGTGCGCGCTCTCGATCGGATTTCTCGCCTCGTGGAGCCGCTATACGAGGGCGCAGCTCCTCGGCGCGATCAGGGGGGATTTCGTGCGCACGGCGCGGGCGAAAGGGCTGAGCGAGGCGTCGGTGATCTGGAAGCACGCCTTCCGGAACGCGGCGCTCCCGGTTCTCTCCGTGGTCGTTATGCAGCTCCCGGCGCTCTTCACCGGCGCCGTCATCACGGAGACCGTGTTCTCGTGGCCGGGGATGGGGCGGCTCTTCTACGACGGGCTCGCGCGGCACGACTACCCGCTCGTGCTCGGAATCGTCGTCATCGCCTCGTTCCTCATCATCGCCTTCAACGCGATCGGCGACATCCTGCAGACGGCGGTCGATCCGAGGATATCGGCGGCCGGCCCGCGGGACGTTCCGGACGGGGCGGCGGAGGGTGCGGCATGAACGTGAACGCGCGCTGCGAATTCGCGAATGCCGGCAAAACGTTTGCGCCCGCGCGGGGCGTTCGTTTCGACCGCGGCGGATTCTTCGCCGCGGGCGGCGCCGCCTATTCGCTGATCCTCATCGTGCTCGTCCTCGTCCTTTCGACCTTCGCGCCCCTCTTCGTGCCGCACGGGCGGGACGCGATGGATCTCGACGCGATCCTCTCGCCGCCGTCGGCCGCGCATGTGCTCGGCACCGACGAGCTCGGGCGCGACGTCCTCACGCGGCTCGTATACGCGGGGCGCTTCAGCCTTCTCGTGGCCTTCTGCGCGGTGGGGATCGCGCTCGCGATCGGCGTGCTGCTCGGCGCGATCGCCGGGTATTTCGGCGGCGTCGCCGACGCGGCGGTCGCGGCCGTCATCGACGTGTTCCTCTCGATCCCCGTGTTTCTCGTGCTCCTCGTCGCGGCCTCCGCCGGCGGCGGGAGGCTCTGGATCGTGCCCCTCGTGATCGGGGGAACCTCGTGGATGGAGACGGCGCGCGTCGTTCGCTCGATCGTGCTGCCGCTGAAGGAGGAGGGCTTCGTCGCGGCGGCGCGGGCCGCCGGGGCGAAGGACGCCTCCATCGTCGTCCGCCACCTGCTGCCGCAGGCGATGCCCGCCGTCGTCGTGTCGGCGACGATCGGCTTCGCGCAGGCGATGCTCGTCGAATCGGCCCTGAGCTTCCTCGGCTTCGGCGTTCAGCCCCCCGTTCCCACGTGGGGGAACATGCTTCAGAACGCGCACGCGTTCATCGGACGGGCGCCGCTCGCCGCGATCGCGCCCGGATTCATGATCTTCATCACGTGCCTCGCCTTCAACTATGTCGGCGAGGGGCTACGCAGGGAGCTTGCCATCGAGCGCTGATTCCGCTACCTTCATCCGCATGAACGCCCGCATCAAAGCGATCGGCCTCGTCTCGGGAGGGCTCGACAGCGCGCTCGCCGTCGCGGTCGTGAAGCGCCTCGGCGTCGACGTCCTCGCGCTGCACGCCTCGATCGGATATTCGGCCGGCTTCATGCGGGCAGAGATCGCGGGAGCGAAGCACGCCGATCTCATGGCGGAGGATGCGGCGCGCATGACGGCCGCCTTCGGCGTTCCGACGCGCGTCCTCGATCTCGTCGACGAGTACTTCGGCGTGCTGCTCCATCCCCGGCACGGCTACGGCGCGAACGTCAATCCGTGCATCGACTGCCACCTCTTCATGATCAGGAAGGCGAAGGAGGTCATGGAGCGGGAGGGGGGAAGGTTCGTCTTCACGGGAGAGGTGCTCGGCCAGCGGCCGATGTCGCAGAACTACAAGGCGCTCGAGCTCATCGATCGCGAATCGGGGCTCGAGGGGCTCCTCGTGCGTCCGCTGAGCGCGAGGCTTCTCCCCGAGACGCTCGCGGAGAGGAACGGCTGGATTTCCCGCGACGGGCTCCTCGACATTCAGGGGCGCTCGCGGAGGCGCCAGATGGAGCTCGCCGCCGCGCTCGGCGTGAAGGGATACGCCTCGCCCGCGGGCGGATGTATGCTCACCGACGAGCATTACGCAGGGAGGTTCAAGGACTGGATGAGGCATCGGGGGGGCGCGGCGCCCACGCACGAGGAGACGCTCCTCTTTTCGGTCGGCCGGCATTTCAGGCTCTCGTCGGCGGTGAAGGCCGTGGTCGGCAGGCGCGAGGCGGAGAATCATTACCTCGAACGCGCGTGGAGCGCCGAATGGCTCGCCACACCGGTCGACGTTCCCGGACCGACGGTGCTCGTGCAGGGGCCGGCCGGCGACGAGGATCTGCGCCTCGCCGCGGCGCTCGTCGCGCGCTACAGCGACGCGAAGACCGCGCCGTCGGTGAAGGTCGCCGTGCGAAAGGGAGACGAGGAGAGAATCTGCGACGCCGCGCCCGCGGCGGACGATCTGATCGAACGCCTGCGAATCTGAACCGCCCGCGTAGCGAGCGTGGCCGCCGGGAATGGATGCGGCCGCCGCGCGCCAACCGCCGCCGCTAGACCTCTTCGCTCCAGAGCCTGCGGAGCTCGTCCTGTTTTTCGAGGTATCTGGTGATCAGCCGGCCGTGCGCCTCGAAGGCGAGCCGCGGCAGCTTGCCGATGGCGTAGAAGCGCACCTTCTCCGCGTCGTCCCCGGCGCGGGGCGTTCCCTCGAATCCCACGAACGAGTATCCGATGATGAGGAGCGAGGTGCCGTAGAATCTGCTCTCCTGGTAGATGATGTCGACGAGGGAAGGATCGCGCGCGACGATCCCGCACTCCTCCTCGAGCTCGCGGGCCGCCGCCGCGGCCGGGCTCTCGTGCATCTCGATGAATCCGCCCGGGAGCGCCCATTGGCTCTTTCCCGGCTCCCGGTTTCTGCGGACGAGAAGAATGCGCCCCGAGTCGTCGGTCACGATGCCCGTCGCCGCGGGAATGGGATTCTCGTAGATGAAGCGCTGTTCCGCCTCGCAGAAGAGGCGCGAGCGGCCTTCGGATTCCCTCGTTCCGAGGGGCGCTCCGCAGAAATGGCAAAAGAGCTTCGGCTGTTTCATTGATCATGCTCCCGTGTGCGCCGGCGCGGCGCGCCGTCAGAAATTGTAGCCGACGAGGAGGGCGAAGCCGAGGTTCTTGCTGTTCCCGGGATTCACGGTTTCCGTGAAGCTCGAGCCTTCGAATTCCGTGGTCACCTCTCCTCCCGAGTAGACGTTGGTCAGGCCGAAGTCGAATCTCGCGTCGGCGGTGATCCCGCCGAGGCCGATGGCGTAGCGGCATCCCAGGCCGATCGAGAAGCAGACTTCCATTTTGTTCATGACGTCGGACCAATCGGACGATCCGGACCCGCTCTCGCCCGTTCTCGTATCCGAGAACTCGAGGTCCATGTCGGCGCCGAGGTTGATTCCCACACCCGGTCCCAGGAAAAAGTAGGGGCTGAAGCGGCTCCTTCCCGCGACGGTGAGCTTCGCGAGAATGGGCATCTCGATATAGTCGAAACGCGCCGTGTAGTTCAGATCGTAGCCGGGGCCCTCGAGCCCGCCGTCGAGCCCCTTGGTGACGTAGAGGAGCTCGGGCTGCAGGCTGAAATATCGATTGAACGCATAATCCATATAGACGCCGCCCGCGAAGCCGTTCCTGAACGCGGTGTCCGGCCAGCCGGTGGGGACCTCCGTCGTATTGGATGTATAGATGCCCCCCTTGACTCCGAAGGATACGAAGGGCGCCGCCGCGGCGGAATGAGACAGAATCAGAATAACGAAAACAAGTCCGATGCGCTTCATGTGCGTCTCCTTGTGAGGTTTGTCGTCTCGACGATGCTTCGATTCTAGCCTCTTACGCGCCCGCGCGCAAGGCGCTTTGCGGCGCGAGGCGCATTTGCCGTTGCCCGGCCCGCGGTCTTCGGTTAGCATCGGGTGCGATCGCCCGAAACGAATACCGGGAGGCTCATGAACAAGAGATTCGACGTCGTCGGCATCGGGTACACCGCGCTCGATCATCTCGGCATCGTGCCGCGTCTGCCCGAGGAGAACACGAAGCTCGAGGTGCGCGATTTCACGATACAGGGGGGAGGTCCCACGGCGACCGCGATGGTCACCGTTCGGCGTCTCGGTCTCGAGGCCGCGTACGTCGGCAAGGTCGGCGACGACGGCTTCGGCGCGCGGATGCTCGAGGAGCTGCGCGCGGAGGACGTCGACGTGTCGTCGGTCGTCGTCGAGCGGGGCGCCACGTCCCAGTATGCGTTCATCATGGTCGACGCGGTGAGCGCGGCGCGGACGATCCTCTGGACGCGGGGGAGCGTGTCGCTCTTGAAGGCGAATGAAGCCGATCTCGATCTCATCCGCTCGGCGCGGGGCCTCTTCATCGACGATCTCGAGCCCGAGGCGGCGCTCGTCGCCGCGCGAGCGGCCCGGGAAGCGGGGATTCCCGTGCTCATCGACGCGGGATCGCTCCGCGAGGGAGTCCGCGAGCTCCTGCCGCTGTGCGACTACCTCATCGCGAGCGAACGCTTCGCGGAGCAGATTTCGGGGGGCACGGATATCCGCGCGGCGCTCGCGGCGCTCGACGCGTTCGGTCCGAAGGTGTCGGTCGTGACGCTCGGCGAGAAGGGCTGCGCATATCTTTCGGGCGCGGACGTCGTCGAGGTGCCGGGATTCGCCGTGAAGGCGGTCGACACGACGGGGGCCGGCGACGTCTTCCACGGCGCGTATCTCTTCGCCGTCCTCGAAGGGCTCGACACGATGCGCGCCTGCGTCTTCGCGAACGCCGTCGCGGCGCTCAAATGCCGCAGGCTCGGCGGCCGCGCCGGCATTCCGACCCTCTCCGAAACGCTCGCGTTTCTCGAGCGCGAGCGCCCCGGCCTCGACTTTTCCCTGAGAAGCTAGTGCGTCGCCGGACATTCCCGCTCCGAGCCCAGTCGCGGAGCTCCAATGGGCTCGTTCGCGGGAATGTCCGGCCCCGGCACTGGTAGCGGGTGATGCTGGTGGGGTCCCCGCCCGCGCGCCGCTATTTCAGCGCATATGGCGTGGCCTCGCCCGTCGCGAGATCGAAGACGATCCAGCCGGGAGGCTCGAGGAGCCCCATGAGCTCGCCGGGATTGACGAGCCACGCCGAACCGATCCGCTCGATCTTCCTGCGGTGCGTGTGCCCGTAGAAGACGGCCGTGTACTTTTGCGTGCACGCGAGCCCGCGCGCGAACTCGGGGCGGTGGGTAAATGCGACGTCGCCGTTCTCCGTCTCGACGAAGCCGACCTCGCCGTGGAGCCTGACGTTCGGGAACTTCTTCGCCGCGACGGTGCCGATCGTGTAGCGGTCCCCCTCGTTGTTGCCGAAGACGACGTGCACCGGCCCCGCGAAGGCGGCGAGCCGGTCGACGACGAAGGGCGAGACGAGATCCCCGCAGTGAAAGAGCGCTGAGACGCCCGCCGCGTTGATCTTCGCGAGCGCCGCCTCGATGTTCTCGAGATGGTCGTGCGTATCGCTGATGACGGCCACGTTCATCGAAGTTCCCTCCTCTCGGACAGAGCCGCATTATACCACGGAATCCCGTTTGATGACGAACCGCGCGCATGGCACGCCTCTTGATTTACGCCTCTCCGGGAGGGCGCGCGCCCTCCTTCCATTCAAGCCGCGGAAGGAATCGGAATGCCCGGAACGGAGAAAGCGAAAATCATTGATATGCAAGAGATTAAAGAATTGCACCATGGCTCGATCAGCGTCTGCATGATCGCCCGGGACGAGGAAGAGCGCATCGCCGAGGCGCTCGAGAGTGTCAAGGATCTTGCCGGCGAGCTGATTGTTGTCGATACAGGCTCGAAGGACGCCACGATGTTCGAGGCGAGGCGGCTCGGCGCGAAGGTGTACGAAATCCCCTGGAACGACGATTTCAGCGAGGCGCGGAACGTCGCGCTGTCGAAGGCGACGAGGGAATGGATCCTCGTCCTCGACGCGGACGAGCGCCTTTCCCGCGACGATCATGAAACGATCCGCGCTCTCGTGCGCGACGCGGCCTCGGAAGCATTCAGCTTCGAGCAGCGCACCTACACGAACGCGGCGTCCGGCCTGGGACTCCTCGCGGTACAAGACGAACGAGCGGCCTCGGGGTGCGCCGCGCATTTCAGCGTCACCCAGATCCGGCTCTTTCGCGCGGATGCGGATATCCGCTACGCCTGCGAGCTTCACGAGAGCGTCGAGGAATCGCTCCTCCTCGGGGGCATCCCTGTTCGCGACAGCGGGCTGGCGATCCATCACTACGGAAGAATCGCGCCCTCGGAGCGCGTCTCTCGGAAAGCGGCAGTCTGGTGCGCGCTCGCGCGGGAAGGCGTCGGGGCGTGTCCCGGCGCGCCGATGTATCTCTACGAGATGGCGGTTCGGCTCCTCGAGCTCGGCCGCGTCGACGGGGCGCTGGCGCACGCGGAGACGGCGCTCGATCTCTATCCCGAACACTGGGAATTCTGGAACGTCGCGGGGCTCGCGCGCCTGCGGAGCGGCGATCGCGAAGCGGCCGCCGCCTGTTTTCGCGACGGGCTGCGCATCGCCGATGAGCCGCACGCCGAGCTCAGCAACAACATGGGGGTCGCGCTCCTCGAGAACGGCGAGAGCGCCGAGGCGCTCCTCCATTTCGAGCGCTCCCTCGATCTCGACCCGGACAACCCGGACGTGCTGCGGAACGCGGCGACCGCGTGCGCCCTCGTCGGCGAGCTCGAACGGGGGCTCGAATATATCGCGCGCTCCATCGCGATCGATCCGTTCACGGCCCATTCTCACGCGGTCCACGCCGATCTCCGCTGCCGGATGAACGACTGTCCCGCGGCGGCGCGTATCCTCGACGCGATGCGGTTTCTTCCCGAAACGCCCTTCAAGGTGCGCCTCAAGATGATCCAGCTCTACATCCGCATGCACATGATCGACGAGGCGGACGCGGTCGTCCGGCGGGCCCTCGAGGAGTTCCCCGAGCGGGAGGACCTCCTCTACCTCGCGGGGAAGATCGCGGAGCTCCACGGCGACGACGACCGGGCGATCGGCCTCTATCGGGGCGCGCTCGCCGCGGGCGAGGGGCACGCCGACGCGCTCTCGAGCCTCGGCTGCATCTTCGAGCGCCGCTCGAACCTCGACGAGGCGCTCGCCGCGTTCCGCGAGGCGCTCCGCCTCAAGCCGCTCGACGCGCGGCTCGAGGTGAACGTCGGCATCGTTCTCGATAAGCTCGGCCGGCTCGAGGAGGCGGAACGCCACTTCGAGAACGTGATCGGGAAGGAAGCGGAATCCGGATTCGCCTGCAACGCCCTCGGGTGCCACCTCGCCAAATCGAACAAACTCGACGAGGCGCTCGTCTATTTCACGAAGGCGGTCGAGCTCGAGTCCGGCAACGCGATGTACTACCAGAACCTCGGGCTCGCCTGCGAACGGATGAATCTGAACGACCGCGCGGCGGCCGTGTACGAGCGCATGGCGGCGATCGATCCGGGAACCGCGCCGTTCGCGCGCGAGCGGCTCATGCGTCTCAAGAATCCGATCGGTTAGGGGCGCCGCCGGCGCCGGTTTCCGGACAACGGGCTTCCGGGCGCATCTCCCTCCATCAATCTCCCGCCTTGAACGGGACCGGCGTTCCATGAGACAATGGGCGAACGATGAATGCATTCGTTCGCATCAGCCGGGAGGCGCGCGCATGAAACGTCCCGAGATCGGGCTCGCCCTGAGCGGCGGCGTGGCGAAGAGCGCGGCGCACATCGGGGTCCTTCGCGCCCTCGTCGAACAGAAGATCAAGATCGACTATCTCGCCGGCACGAGCGGCGGCGCGATCGTGGCCTCGTTCTTCGCCGCGGGAAAATCGGTCGCCGAGCTCGAGGCGCTGGGCACGGGCATGCACTGGAAGGACCTCGCCGGGATCACAGTGCCCCGCCTCGGATTCCTTTCCGGCGAGAAGGTGAGGAAGTTCGTCGCGGACGAGATCGGGGACGTCGAGTTCCGCGATCTCAAGATCCCCCTCGCGATCGTCGCGTCCGATCTCACCGCGGGAACGCGCAGGGTGTTCACCACGGGGAAGGTCGCGCTCGCGTGCCAGGCGAGCAGCGCGGTCCCCGAGTTCTACACGCCGGTCGAAATCGGCGGGCATCTCTTCATCGACGGCGGGCTCTCGGAGTACGTTCCCATCGAGGCCCTCGCTTCGCTCGGGGATATGTTCCGGATCGGCGTCAATCTCGGCTTCGAGCGGGGATCGAAGCGCAAGCCGCGCAATCTCATTGAGGTGACCTTCGAGGTCACCAACTACATCTCGCAGCAGAACGCCGCGATCTCGGAGCGGCATGCGGACTTCATGATCAAGCCCGATCTCAGCGCATTCACGCCGTTCGACCTCGTCCGAGCCGCGGAGATGATCAGGACCGGATATCTCGAGACGATGCGCATCATCCCGGAGCTCAACGCGGCGCTTCTCGCCCGCGGCGCGGGACCAGCGACGGAGGACACGGCATGAAGCTCGGTCAGTTCGAAATCAGGGCGGTCGAAACGGGGCGGTTCAGGCTCGACGGGGGGGCGATGTTCGGCGTGGTGCCGAAGGTGCTCTGGAGCAGGACGAATCCCGCCGACGAGAGCAACCGGATCGCGATGGCGATGCGGGTCCTCTACGTCGAGGGGGACGGGCGCCGGCTCCTCGTCGACGGCGGCTCGGGCACGGATTTCGGCGAGAAGATGAATCGCATATACCAGATAGAGACGCGGGGGCTCCGCGCGGCGCTCGAGAGCGCGCGCATCGATCCCGATTCGATCACCGACGCGATCGCGACGCATCTGCACTTCGATCACGCGGGGGGATTCTGCCGCCGCGGCCCCGGCGGAGGGATCGTCGTCACGCTGCCCCGGGCGATCCACCACATCCAGCGCCGGCAGTGGGAGACGGCGCTCAGCCCGACCGAGAAGGACCGCGCGAGCTTCTTCCCCGAGTTCCTCCTGCCGATCGAGAAGGCGGGGCTCCTGCGCCTCGCCGACGGCATCGTCGAGATATTCCCCGGCGTCACGCTTATCCCGACCGACGGACACACCTTCGGACACCAGGTCGTGCTCGTGTCGACCGCCGAGGGGAGTCTCCTGTACTGCGGCGATCTCATCCCGCTCGCATCGCACGTCAATCTGCCGTACATCATGGCGTACGATCATTTTCCCCTCAAGACGCTCGAGGAGAAGCGCCAGATGCTCGGGCGGGCCGCCGACGAGGGATGGATTCTCTTCTTCGAGCACGACCCCGAGATCGCCGCCGCGCGCGTGCGGCGGACCGATTCGGACGGATTCATAATCACGGACATCGTGGAGATCGGATAGCGCCCCATGGGAGACGATGCCGAGCTGATGCGTCGGACCGCGCGCGGGGATTCGAGCGCCTTTCGGGGGCTCGTGGAGCGCCACGAGAAAGCGGGCTTCCGCTTCTTCCTGCGCCTCACCGGCAGCCCCGAGGACGCCGAAGATCTCACGCAGGAGCTCTTCGTCGCGATCTTCCGCTCGGCGGGGCGGTACACGGCCGATGCCCCCTTCAAAGCGTTTTTCTACCGCATCGCATCGAACCTCTCGGCGAGCTACCTGCGGAAGCGGAAGCTCCGGGCGGCGCCGTCGATCGACGAAATGGTCGATCGGGGTTTCGACGCGGCGTCCACGCGGCACGAGGACGATCCGGCCCTGTCCCTCGCCGGACGGGAGCTGCGGCGGCGCTACGAACGCGCGCTCGCCGATCTTCCGCGCGACTGGCGGATTGCGCTCGAGCTGCGAGTCACCGGGGAGCTCTCGTACGAGGAGATCGCCGCGGCGACGGGGAAGAGCGTCTCGGCGGTGGAGTCGATCCTCGTGAGGGCGCGTGAGCGCATAGCCGAGAAACTGGACGATTGATGAATATTTTTTCTATTTTTCCGCAGGACATCGCGCGCTCGCGCGATGAAACAGAGGAAGAGGAGGAGCCCGGAATGGATTGCCGGAGATTTCGGACGATGGTTTCCCGGGAGCTCGACGGAGCGCTCGACGGGGCCGGACGGGAAAAGCTCGACGCGCACCTCGCCTTATGCGGGGGGTGCCGGAGATTCAAGGAGCTTTCGCTCGCCGGCCTGTCGGCGCATCGCTCCGTGCGGGACGTCGAACCGCCCCCATCGCTGCTGCCGTCGATACTCGCGGCCGTCGAGGCCGCCCCGCGCCGGCGGCGGATGAGCGGATGGCTGCGGATCGCCGTGCCGGCCGCGGCCGCGGCCGCGGCGGTCGTCGGCGTCTGGATGGGAGGTCTCATGCGCGAGACCTACGTTCCGGCGGGCGCGGGAAGCCAGACGGACGTTCTCGAGCTCACGTATCTCGACGAATATCCGCCCGGCTCGATGGGCGACATCCTCATGGTTTCGAACGGAGGAGGCGGAGATGAGTAGGGACGGCTTGAAGATCGCCCTCGTTCTGTCTCTTGCCTTCAACGTGGCCGTGATCGGGGCCTTCATCTACGGTCTGGCCGGCGGGCCGATGCCGGGACGGTTCGGCCGTCCGCCGGCGTGCGGGCCGGGAGATCCGTTCGGCGGCCGCGGGATACGGCTCGCGAGGCAGATCGGCGTTCCGCACGAGCGCGCCATGCATTTCTCGCGGATCATGGCCGATTCGGCGGAAGGCATGCGGGATCTGCGCGAGACCCTGCAGCGCAGACGCGGAGAGCTCGTCGAGCTCATCGGCGCGAGCGAGCCCGACGAGGCGGCGATCATGGCGAAGGTCGATGAAATATCGGCCATTCAGGGACAATTGGAGCGGAAGCTCATCCACCGGGTGCTGGGAGCGAGCTCGACGCTGCGGCCGCAGGAGCGGGCGCGGCTCATGCTCATGATTCGAACCAGATGCGGTGGGTGCGACATTGGTGTTCCGGAATGCCCCGAAGGGGCGGGAAAGGAAAGTGAGGTCGGGAAATGAAGAAAGGTCTCGTGATTCTCGTTGCTCTGTCGATCGCGCTGCTCATGGGCTCGTCGATGCTTCTCGCGCAGGAAAAGGCGTGCGCCGAAAAGGGGAAGGCGGCGTGCGCAAAGGAGATGAAGCTCACCGACGAGCAGAAGGCGAAAATCGATGAGATGAAGACGAACCTCCGCCTGAAGATGATCGATCTCAAGGCGGAACGGGAAAAGCTCGCCATCGCGCTGAAGACGGAGATGAAGAAGCCGGAGCCCTCCATGCAGGAGATCGAGGGAATCGTGAAGAAGCTCTCCGCGGTTCGGGAGAAGATCCAGCTCGCGATGATCGAGCACCGGCTCGCGATGCGGAAGCTCGTCGGTCCCGAGGGCTGCAAGGGCCGATGCATGGGAATGGAAGAAGGGTGCGGGGAGATGGAGGCAATGGGCGGCTGCCGCGAGGAAATGGCGGGCGGCGGCGAGGGGCATGACTGCCGAATGATGGGAAATAAGCAGAAAGGGATGCGCGAGGGATGCGGGATGCAGGCCCCGCGCATGATGGTTGTCAAAACCGACGGATCCGGCTGCACGATGGGGCAGGGCGCGCCGGGGGCCGGCTGCGGCATGCGCGCCATGGCCGCCGGCTGCGGCGGCGGCGCCGCGCAGAGCGAGTGCACGGTCATCGTGATGAAGAAGGGTGGAGCGTGCTCCCCGCAGATTCACGACAAATGGGCCCATAGAATGTTCCGGCCGTGGGGCAAGCAGAACTGCTGCCCGTCGATGATGGGAAAAGGCGGCGCGCATAGCTGCGGCGCGGACGCGATGAAGGGCGGCTGCAAGATGGGAAAGGCCGACATGAACAGCGGCTGCAAGATGGGGAAGGGTGGCGCCGAGGGCTGCATGAAGAAATGCGCCGAGAAAGAGATCAAGTGCGAGGTGAAGGTCACGGAAGAGCCGAAGAAGTAACGTCGTTTTCCATACGGGGGGAACGTCGAGGGGCGGCCGCGCGGCCGCCCCGGAATATTCATCGAGGCGGCTATCGAGCCGCCTCGATCTCTTTATCCGCCCGTCACAGGCGGATCGCCGTCGTGAAATAGAAGAACAGGCCGCTGTAGTCGATTTCCATCTTCATGCCCGGCTCGAACGAAGCGGGATCGCCGTACTTGTCCGTGAAGTCCGTGATCTTGAGCCCGCGATACCCGAGCTGAAAGCCGACCTCGATCGGATTCATGAAATTCGTGTGGGCCTCCGCGTAGATCTCGTATCCCTCGTCCTTTCCCTTATACTCGGAGAACCGGCGCTCGATGACCTCGTTTGTGCCGTAAACCGCTTCGGCGAAGCAGTAATTCGATCCGACGCACAGGTTCATCGCGTTTTCGATCTTGATCGCCGCGACGATCGCCCCCACGGTGTACACGTCGCCCGGAGCGCGATACGAGAGGGTGGCGGACGATCCCTCGGATTCCGTCTCCCCCCAGAAGTGCTCGAACCCCCCCGTGAGCGCCACGAGGCCGTACATCCAGGCCCTTCCCTCGATGCGGAAATTCACGCCGCTCGTCAGCCCGTCGAATTTCACGTTCCGTTCCTGCGCGACGTGCCCGAGATGCGTGTTCAGCGCCTCCATATCGTAGTACCCGGCGCCGATGCCGCCGACCACCGAAAAGCCCAACGGGAAGGATTCGGCCCGCGCGAACGCGAGCACGAGCACCGTCAGAAAAAAAACCGCCGTTCGAATGCCGCGCATCATATCGTCTCCTTCACTGATGGTCATCCGGCGCGCCGTGTCATGGCGCGCTCCGCTCGAGATATCCCGCGAGCCTGCGCATCCCCTCGACGATGTTCTCGAGCGAGTTCGCGTAGGAAATCCGCACATATCCCTCGCCGTGCTCGCCGAAGTCGATTCCGGGCGTCACGGCGACCCCCGCTTTGTCGAGTAGGTCGAAGGCGAGTGCGTACGAGTCCGCGCCGAACGCGGACGCGTTCACGAAAAAGTAGAACGCCCCCTGCGGCTCGACGGGACAGCGGAGGCCGAGCTTCGGGAGCGCTTCCAATAGGTACTTGCGTCGGGCGTCGTACTGACGCCTCATATCCTCGATCTCGGGATGATTCTCCGTGAGCGCCGCGATTCCGCCGCGCTGGACGAAGGAGTTCGGGCAGATGAAGAAATTCTGCTGGAGAATCTGGAGGCGCCTCATATGGCGCGCGGGCGCGATGATATAGCCGAGCCGCCAGCCCGTCATCGCGAAGAGCTTCGAGAAGCCGTTGAGGACGAACGCGTCGTCCGCGAACTCGAGGGCGGAATGCTCCGTGTCCCCGTACACGAGGCCGTGATAAATCTCGTCCGAGATCACCGGAACGCCGAGGCCGCAGATCTCGGCGAGGTCCCGCTTCGGGATCAGCGTGCCGGCGGGATTCGAGGGGGAATTGACGATGACGGCGCGGGTCCGGGGGCCGATCGCCGCGCGGACGGCGTCCGGTTTGAGCTGAAATCCCTCCTCCTCGACGACCCGTATGCACCGGGGCGTCCCCCGGAGATACTTGATGAAATTCGAATAGCACGGGTAGCCCGGATTGCCGATGATGATCTCGTCCCCCGGATCCTCGATGAGGAGCGAGAGAACGAGGAGCATCGCGGGGGAGGTTCCCATCGTCACAATGACGCGCTCTTCGGCCACGCGCGATCCGTAGCGGCGCTCGTGGTACCGGGCGACGGCCGCGCGGAGCTCCGCGATGCCGCGGCTGTCGGTATAGTGCGTTTCTCCTTTCGCGAGGGCCTCCGTCGCGGCACGGACGATGCGGGGAGGCGTCGGGAAGTCGGGCTCACCGACCTCGAGGTGGATGATCGAGCGTCCTTCGCGCTCGAGGGCGAGCGCCTTCTCGAGCACTTCCATGACGATGAAGGGGCGCAGCGCCGACAATCGATCCGCCCCGCCGCCAGGGGCTTCGGGCGCGCGATTCCCGGCGGATGTTCTGCTCGATTTCATGCGTCCATTCTCGAAAAAGTCCCACGGTGCCGGCACGATATACATGAAACATAATCTCGGAGCCGGAGCCAAGTCAAACACATCGTTCGGCGGTCAACGTCGGGCCAGCCGGTCGGGGCGCATCAGGGCGACCGTCCAGTGCCGTCCCGTGACGCCGCCGTCGCGCCGGTGCGAATAGAAGAGCGAAGGGGTGCATGCCGTGCAGAGCCGCGACGAAAAGACGTTCCGGCTCCTGATGCCGTTCGCGACGAGGTCGCGGCGTATGAACGCGGCGAGGTCGAGACGCCATCGTCCGCCCCCGTAGCGCCTGACCTCCTTCGGGAAGCGGAGCGCGTCCTCGCGGGAGACGGTGTAGCATTCTCCGCAGACGCCGGGCCCGACGACGGCGATCGCGTACGCCGGATCGATCCGGAACCGCTCGCGCAGCAGATCGACGGCCCGTCCGACGATTCCCCCCTCGGCCCCCCGCCTACCGACGTGCAGCGCCGCGAGCGCGCGCTCCGGAGGGGAGTAGATCACGACGGAGTAGCAATCGGCCGTGCTGATGGCGAGCGCGAGGCCGCGTTTCGCCGTTGCGAAGCCGTCGAATCCGGGGTAATGTCCGCCCCTCGTCACGACGGCGATCTCGGTGCCGTGAATCTGCCCGGTGCGGGCGAGGGATCGGGGGGCGATCCCGAGCGTCTCGAGGAGCAATGCCCTGTTGCGCCGGATGTTATCGGGACGGTCTCCGAGCGTCCCTCCGAGATTGAGCGAATCGAACGGAGGGAGGCTCGCGCCGCCGCTCCGCGTCGTGACGAAGACCTCGAGATCCGGGGCGATCGCCTTGAGAGCGGGATAGGTGCCGAGCGTGAGTCCTGCGCGCGTGATCCATTCCATATTTGTCCTGTTGACAACCGGCGACCGGATAAGGATAGCTTATCGCATGATCTTTTCAAGAAATGTCGGAGGCGTCTCATGAAATATTTCGAAGGATACCGCTGCTCGTCGTGCGGCCGCGAGATCCCCGCCGGTTCCGCCGCCGGGGAATGCCCCGCCTGCGCCGGCCCGCTCCTCTGCGTCTATGACCTCGCGGCCCTGCGGAGGAGCGCGGCGGGGCGGACCGCGTCCGCGGCGCGGCCGGAGGGGGGAGTCTGGCGCTACGGAGATCTGCTCCCCCGCTTCGCGCGGCGCATCACGCTCGGGGAGGGGGCGACGCCCCTGATTCGCGCGGATCGTCTCGGCGAGACGATCGGGGCGCGCGATCTCTACATCAAGGACGAATCGTCGAATCCAACCGGCTCGTTCAAGGCGCGCGGGATGGCGGTCGCCGTCTCGCGGCTCGCGGAGCTCGGCGTGAAGAAGGCGTACGTGCCCTCGGCCGGCAACGCGGGGCTCGCGCTCGCGGCCTACGGCGCGGCCGCGGGCATCCCGAGCCATATCTTCATCCCGTCGGAAACGCCCGCGGGAGTCGCCGAGGAGTGTGCCCTCTACGGCGCCGAGGTCACCGTCGTCCCGGGGATTCTGCCCGACGCCGCGCGCGCCCTCGACGCGTCGGTATCGGGGGACCGGACGGGAATCGTGAGCACGTTCCGCGAGCCGTGCCGCGTCGAGGGAAAGAAGACGATCGTCTTCGAGATCGAGGACGAGATCGAACCCGATTGGATCGTGTTTCCCACGGGAGGGGGTACCGGCATCGTCGCGTTCTGGAAGGCGTATCGGGAGCTCGAAGCGCTCGGACGGCTCCGGCGCCCGATGCCGCGTCTCGTCGCGGTGCAGGCGGAGGGCTGCGCGCCGCTCGTCAAGGCCTTCGCGGAGGGGGCGGAGCGCGCCGTTCCGTGGAACGATCCCGTCACGATCGCCTCGGGAATCCGCGTCCCGTCGTCGCGGGCGGACGCGCTCATCCTCCGATCGCTCCGCGAGAGCGGGGGAACGGCCGTCTCGGTGGCGGACGCGGAGATCATCGACGCCGTGGGGGAGATCGCGCGCGCGACCGGGATATTCGCCTCGCCCGAGGGCGCGGCGACGTGGGCGGGACTCAAGCGGCTCGTGCGGGAGAATACGGTGAGCCCCTCCGCGCGCATCGTGATCGTCAATACAGCGGGAGGGGCTCGATATCGTTTCCTGCTCGATTCGCGCGGGCTCTGATCAGCGGCGGTGGCCCGATCCTCCACCCGAGGAACGCGGGCTCGATCCCCCTGACGAGCCGTGACCCGACGAGCCCCCTGACGACCGTGCGGGAGCGCCGGACGACCGGGCGGGGGACGAATGAGAGCCGCTTCCCGATGAGCCGCGATCGATGCTGCGCGATCTCTCGGGCGTCGAGGATCCGGAGGATCTTTCCCGTGTCGGTTGGTTCCGGTCGACGGCCCGCTCCGACCCGCCGCTCCCCTCGCGCGTCTGCTGCTCTCTCCGCGCCGCGTCGCGATCGCGCCGCGAGTTGATTCGCTGCTGCGTTTTCGCCGACTGCTCGCGCGACGTTTCCCGCACGCCCCTGGTCCCGCTGTTCCGAAGGCTCCGGTTCAAGTCGCGGGTTTGCCGCATCGTGGAGACGGCCCGGTCGCCGCCGTGGATGACCTTGCGGTCCATCTCGCGGTTCCAGCCGGCGCTCTTTTCGCTCCGCGCATACCCGTCGTTCCCGACGCTCCGTTCAATCGATTTCCGCTGGAGATCCGAGCGCTCGAGCCTCTGGGCGACATCCCGGCCCATATCCCCGCCCCTCGTCCCGGCGAGGCGGTTCTCGTTGACCGTGCGGGTGCGGTTGAGATCGGCGTTGGTGTTCGTATAGTTCAGGCTGCGCCTCAAGAGCTCGCGATTCTGATACACGGGGCTGCACCCATGGTCGTAGCCGTAATACGGATCGTAGTACCCACAGTAATAATCGTAGCCGCAGCCCCCGTAGGGATAGTACGGGTAATATCCTCCGTACCAGCCCCCGTATGGATACCAGCAGTCGTAGCCCCACCACCAGCTCCATCCGAACCCCCACCCGAATCCCCACCAGAACGGATCGTAAAAGAACATCGACGAGCCGTACGAAGCGTACGGATTGTAGTCTTCGTACGTGATCGTCATGTGCACGTCCGTGCCGCCCTCATCCTCCTCGTCGAGCCACGAATCGGCGTACGTGTCGGACGAGTAGTCGCCGCCCGTTCCCACGTGCTTGACGTCGTAGAGCGGCGGATACGGATACCGCGGCTCGTCCGCGTAGGCGATCTCCTCGATGACGATCTCGGGGCATTCCATCGCGTACGGATCGGGGAGCTTCTCCGGGCTGTGGCACTTCGCGCACAGGTACCGCGGGTATTCGACCCGCTTGTTGACGAAGAAGCGCTCGAAGTCCGTCGCCGGCGGATCGTTCTCGGCGCCGCGGACGATCTCCCCGTCTATCGTGTTGAAGGCGAGGAAGGGATCGCTGTCGATGCGGAGCCGCTTCTCCTCGGGGAGCCGGTCGCCGCGCGCCAGAAAATAGAGCTCGTCCTCGTCGAGCCGAGCCTTATCGGCGACCGCGAGGGCGTGGATATACTCGATCCCCGTGGCCCCGCTTGTTTCCCAGACGACGTTCTTTCCCGGAGGAGGCAGGAAGCTGGTCGTGTTCGCTTTCGACAGAACGGGACGTCCGTCCTCGGGGTAGAGGAGGCTGACGTAGCCGTTGGCGTCGATGTTGTACACGACGACGTACGCGTCCCGCGTCGTCTGGAACAGGAATCGCACTTCCTTGCCGGCCGTGTATACGCCGTCCTTCTCTCCGAGCATCGTCACGCTCACGGAGAGATCGCCGGTCACGGACGCCCCGGGCATCGATTGGCTTTTCTGGTCATCGACGGCGCCGATGCCGGTCGCGAATAGGAAGGTGCACAAGGAGGCAAGAAGGAAGAGGAATGTCGTGCGTCTCATTGCGCTCGCTCCTTCTTCAGGGGTGGTGGTTCTTTATGTTCGCAAGAGCGCGGGCTCCGAGAGCCCGTACTCGCCCTCATTAGTATTATACTTCTCCCGGACGCATTTAACAAGCCAAACACCGCTTTATTTCCCGGCGCGGGGCGCTATATTTACGGGAGGCGCGGGATGCCGCCGTCCACGGCGGGATCGAGGGCGACCGGACGAGGCCGCCTTCGTAACTTCATGGAATGTTTGAGGCTAAAGCGCCGGTAATATTCTGAAACATGCTTGACCGCCTGCGGGCGCTATAGTAAGTTGCCCGAAGACGACATTCAAGGAGGACGAATATGGGGTTCGACGGGCCTGTCGCGTTCCTGCAGATATCGGGGAAACTGTCCGACGTCATATTCCACGGCGGGACGGTGGGGAACGGGATTCTCCTGATTCTGACGGTGCTCTCGGTCGTTTCCTGGACGATCATGATAGAGAAATTCCGCTACTTCAAGCGCTCGCGCCGGGAAACCGTGAGCTTCCTCGAGCGCTTCGCATCCGAGCATTCCCTGCGCGGCGTCCGGAGCCACGCCGATACGTTCGCCGCGAGCCCCGAGGCGCGCCTCGTCTCCGCCGTGGCGGCCGAGCTCGAAAAGGGGGAGATCAGGACGAGTTCCGCGCTCGACAAGCTCATCGAGGCCGAATCGATCGCCATCATGTCGTCGTGGGAAACGTACATCCAGTTCCTCGCGACGACCGCGTCGATCTCGCCGCTCCTCGGCCTCTTCGGCACCGTGTGGGGCATCATGGCCGCGTTCCTGAGCATGGGCGCGCAGGGATCGGCGAGCCTCTTCGTCGTCGGGCCGGGAATCGCGGTGGCGCTCATCACGACGATCTTCGGGCTCGGCGCGGCGATCCCCGCCGTCGTCGGCTACAACTACATCCAGCGCTCGATCCGGGGCAAGGAGGACGAGGTCGCGGCCTTCTCCCTGCGTTTCCGCAATCGGATCGTCGAGCGGACCTACGTCGAGCTGCACGAGGGAGCGGGGGGCTCGGCCCGCGGCGGCGACCTCGTTTCGCCGTCTCTCGGCGCGAAGTGAGGGGGCGGCGATGAGACGCACGCGATACGTGCCGCTCGCGGAGATCAACATCACGAACCTCGTCGACGTGACCATGGTGCTCCTCATCATCTTCATGCTCACGGCGCCGTTTCTCCAGGCGGGAGTGAAGCTCCGGCTCCCGAAGGCGGAAGCGAAGCAGATCGAGGAGCAGCAGGGCGTCACCGTTTCGATCGACGAGGACGGGAAGATCTTCATCGACGAGAAGGCCGTCGGATGGGACGATTTCACCGCGGAGTTCCGCGCGGCAATCGAGGCGACGGCGCCGCGCGTCTTCCTGCGGATCGACAAGGACGTGCGGTACGAGGCGGTGCTCAGGGTGATCGCGCGGATCAAGATGCTCGGCATCGAGGATGTCGGTCTCATCGCGGAGCAGGAAGAGAAGAGACGTTGAAGGGGCGGGGAGGGGAAGAATGAAGCTTTCCCTGGGCATTTCCGCGTGCGTTCACGCCATCGTGCTGGCCGCGCTCGTTTTTCTGTTTCAGGCGGTCCCCAATATGCGCCTCCCCGAAGGAGTCTATTCGGTCAAGATCCTCCAGCCGTTCGTCGGCTCGGGGCCGTCCGGGGCCGCGAAGGCGGAAGGCGAGAAGAAGGACGCCGTCGACGTGAAGGAGCCGAAGGAGGAGCCGAAGAAGGAAGTGGAGAAGATCCCCGTTCCGAAGAAGCCCGACGCGAAGAACAAAGGGGACGCGAAGAAGGAGACCGAAGCGAAGAAGGAAACGGCTCCGGAGAACGGGGGAGAAGGCGCTCGGGGTCACCGTCGGCGCGGGGGACGGCACCGGGATCGCCGTCGACGCGGCGAACTTCCCCTTCGGCTACTTTCTCCTGGCGATCGAGCGCCGCGTTTCGGAGAACTGGTTCTCGGCCGTATCTGAGGGAGGGACGGGGCTCACGTGCATCGTCTATTTCCGGCTCATGCGGGACGGGAGCGTCGCCGACGCCCGCGTCGAAACGAGCTCCGGAAACGGCTACTTCGACCGGGCCGCCATGAGAGCCGTGAAGAGCGCGGCCCCGTTTCCGCCGCTCCCCCGTGCGTTCACCGACGCCTATCTCGGAATCCATTTCACATTCGTCCAGAAGGATTGAGCATGATTCGTCTCATGACAGCGCTCGCGATGCTCTGCGCGGCCGCCGTTCCGGCGCTCGCGCAGACCGATATCTATCTGAAGACCGAACGCGGGGGGCGCGGGAAGATCCCCATCGTCGTGAAGGATATCGAGGGCGCGACCGCGCGGGAGCGCTCCGCCGCGGCCGACGTCACCGGCGTGATCAGGAACGATCTCGATTACTCGGGTCTCTTCGAAACGATCCGTCCAACGGCCGGCTCGGGCGCGGAGGGCGCGGCGACGGTCGCGAGCGCCATCTTCGAGGGGAAGCTCTCGTCCGAGGGCGGGAGCTACGTTCTCGACGCGGTGCTCCTCGATTTCGCGAGCAAGGAAACCATTTTCAGCAAGCGGTACCGGGTCGCCGCGGACGCGTCGAGGTCCCTCGCTCACACGGTGAGCGACGAGATCGTCTACTTCCTCGTCGGGGAGCGGGGCGTGGCGACGACCCGCATCGTTTTCAGGAAGGCCGACGGGAAGGCCAAGAATCTGTACGTCGTCGATTACGACGGACACGGCGAGCGGCGTATCACGAAAGACGAGATCGTGATGTCGCCGCTCTGGCTCGACCGGAACAGGTTCTGCTACTCGTCCGACCGCCGGAGCAACTGGGACTGCTACATCGTCGATCTCTCCAAGGGAACGAAGTATCTGTTGACGCAGTGGCGCGGGATCAACCTGCCGGGGAGCTGGTGCGCCGCGCGCGGAGAGATGGCGATGACCCTGAGCGTGAACGGGAACCACGAGATCTACGTGCTCGACTCGTCGGGGAAGGTGCTCCGGCGGCTCACGAGAAACCGCGCGATCGACATCTCGCCGTCGTGGTCGCCGAGCGGCTCCGAGATGGCGTTCGTGTCCGACCGCGGGGGCACGCCCCAGATCTACGTCATGGACGGCTACGGCGGCTCCGTGCGTCGCCTCAGCCGGAGCGGCTCGTACAACCAGTCGCCGGCCTGGTCGCCGAAGGGGGATCTCATCGCCTATTCCTCGCGCGAGGGGAACATCTACCGGCTCAAGCTCATCTCTCCCGACGGGCTCGTCGAGGAGACGCTCTTCGACGATAACTCGAGCTACGAGGATCCGTGCTGGGCTCCCGACGGCCGCCATATCGCGGCGACGGCGCGCGAAGGCGGACGGCAGTACATCGTCGTCATCGACATCGATACGAAGGAGCGGCGGCGCCTCGTGCAGGGAGAGTTCGCCGACTGGTCGCCGCTTCCCCCCGCGGAAACGCCGTCGCGGCGCCGCTGAGCGCACGGAGCAGAAAAGGCTTTCCCTCGTCGGACGATTCCGGTTATGATGGCCGCGGACAGGGGTAGCGAATCGTGTTGCGCGCCGGGCGAAGCAGTGGGGCGGCGCGTGGTTCAGTATCGAACGGGGCGATGCCCCGGAAGGAGGTCGTTGCGATGATTCGATTCAAGTGGTTGGTCCTCGCGTGCGCGATCGCGCTCGTTCTCGTTCCCGCGTGCGCGAAGAAGCAGGTTGCGCCCGTCGAGCAGCCGGTGGAGGAGGTCGCGCCGCCCCCGGTCACGACCCCGATCGAACAGCCGCCCGTCGTGGAGGAGAAGCCGGTCGAGGTGATCATCTCCCTCGAGGACATCTTCTTCGATTTCGATAAGTACGCGATCGGAGACGAGGGCAAGCTGGCGCTCGCGCGAAACGCCCAGATCCTCCTGACGCACGCCGACAAGAAGCTGATCGTCGAAGGCCACTGCGACGAGCGCGGCACGAACGAATACAACATGGCGCTCGGCGAGAAGCGCGCCAAGGCGGCCGTCGATTTCCTCACGACGTACGGCATCGGCGCCGACCGCATCACGTGGATCAGCTACGGCGAGGAGAAGCCCTTCGCGATGGGACACGACGACGCGGCATGGGCGCAGAACCGTCGCGCGCACTTCGTGATCAAGTAGGCGGACGCCATGAACGGATGGAAAAGCCGCGCGGGAGCGTGCGTGTTCCTCGCGCTCCTCATCGCGGCCGGCGGGGGATGTTGGGGGCGCAAGTTCTTCAATATGCCTTCCGAAACCATCGACACGGGATCGAAAGTCGACTCGCTCCTCGTCGAGAACGCGGCGCTCAAGGCGCGGATCGCCGCGATCGAGCGGACCATGCGCGAGGATCAGGAGTTCGCGCGCGGGACGAACGCGCAGCTCAAGATGGATCTCGAGGAGCTCAAGGACCAGCTCAACGCGCTGCAGGAGATGCTCCGCGAGTCGCAGGAGAGCTCTCCGTTCAAGCCGTCGGAACGGCGGCAGCCCGCCCGTTCGGGCGATACCGGCGCGCGGGGGGCCGTTCCGGCGCAGACCCCGCGGTCCGATGGCGGAAGCGCCCCGGGGAATGCCCCGGGCGACACGCTCGCGTCGACCGGCGGGCGACACGCCGCGGACACGCTCTCCGTCGCGGAAGGCTCAGCGGACACGGCCGGGGCCCTCGCGGCCCCGGCCCCTCCGCCCGAGGATCTGTACCGGCAGATCTATCTCGATTTCAGCAGGCGCGAGCACCAGCTCGCGCTCGAGGAGTCCGAATCGTTTCTCGCCGAATACCCGGACGATCCGCTCGGCGAGGAGGTGTTCTTCATCAGAGGGCAGTGCCTGATGGAGCTCGGCAGGCATTCCGACGCGCTGAAGGAGTTCTCCACGATACTCCAGCGCTACCCGCGGGGAAAGCGCAGTCCGGGCGCGTTGCTCCGGATGGCCGTCTCGTACGACGCCATGGGGCAGGAGGAGCTTGCCGCGGGCGTCGTGAGGCGCCTTCTCAAGGAATATCCGAACAGCGAGGAGGCGAAAGCCGCCGAGGAGCGGTTTTCGGCCATAATCGCGGAATGACGCCGCGGAAATCGCCGCGTCGCGCCGCGATCCCGCCGCCTGCGGCGGCGGATCGTCCGCGCGCCGGTCGCGAGTGGCACGATGGCTATCGGTGAATACCTTCCGCTGATCCTTTCGATCGTCGTCCTCCTGCTTTTCTCGGCTTTCTTCTCGGCGTCGGAGACGGCGTATTTCTCGATTCCGCGCTCCGCCGCCGTGAAGATGGAAGCGGGGGGGAGACGCGAGCGGATGGCGTCGCGCATTCATCGCGATCCCCGCATGCTCCTCGTCACGATCCTCTTCGGCAATCTCCTCGTGAACATCGCCGCGACGAGCATCGTCACGGCGCTCGCGATCTCGCTCTACGGCGATCGCGGCGTCGGAATCGCCGTCGTCGTCATGACGGTCCTGATTCTCATCTTCGGGGAGATCTCGCCCAAGAGTCTCGCCATCAAGGGCGCGGCGTCCTTCGCCGTCTTCGCCGCTCCGATCCTCAGGGCGCTCATGATCGTCTTCACCCCCGTGCGCGTCGCGCTCGGCGCCATCGCCGACTGGACGGTCGAAGCGTCGAGGAAGCTGCTCGGCGAAAGCCGCGCGGCGTTCGGCGCGCGCGAGCTCGCCACCGCCGTCGAGCTCGGGCACCGGGACGGCCTGTTCGGCGAGTTCGAGAAGGAAGTGCTCACGAATCTCTTCCTGTTCAGCGAGATCACGGCGCGCGAGGTGCAGACCCCCCGGCACGGGGTGTTCGCGCTCGACGTCTCCACGCCGCTCAACGAGGCGATCGCGCGGGTCAAGGCGCGGGGGTTCAGCCGCGTGCCGCTCTACGCGGGAACGGCCGACACGATCGTCGGCGTTCTCTTCGCGAAGGATCTCCTCAGGTTCTCGCGCGACGACCGCATCGGGCTCGCCGACATTCTCCGGCGCCCCGCGTTCGTCCCGGAGAGCAAGCGCATCCGCGATCTCTTCGGCGAGCTCATCATGTCCCACCAGCACCTCTTCGTCGTCGTCGACGAGCACGGCTCGTACACGGGGATTCTCACGCTCGAGGATATCCTCGAGAGCATATTCGGCGAGATCCGCAACCGGCGCGAGCCGCGCGTCGCGGGCTACCACCGTCTCGACGCGAACCGCATCGTCGTCGAGGGCACGATGAGCCTGCGCGAAGCGGGGGAGATCCTCGGGGCGCCGTTCGATTCGTGGGAGGTCGAGACGATCGCAGGCTACCTCATCGAGCGGATCGGGAAGATTCCGCGCGAGGGAGAAGCGTTCACGATCGACGGCGTCCGCTTTCTCGTGCTGTCCGCGGATCCCGTCCGGGTGAACAAGCTCAAGCTGGAACGACTGGCCGAGGAGGAGCGCTGATGGATCCGGTCGTCGCGGTCGTCGTCATCGTCGTCACGGTGCTCCTCGCCGCGTTCGCGGCCGGCTCCGAGACGGCGGTCGTCTCGTGCAGCAAGGTACGGCTCCACGCGAGGGCGAAGACGGGACAGTGGCGGGCGCGGATCCTCGAGCGGCTCATCAACCGGCCGGAGTATTTCTTCTCCGTCGTTCTCGTGGCGACGAATCTCGCCGTCGTCGTTTGCACCGCCGCGGCGACCGATCTCGCCGTCGCGGCGTTCGGGAGCTCGGGCGCGGCCGTCGCGACCGCCGTGATGGTTCCCCTCATACTCGTGTTCGGCGAGGTGATCCCGAAATCCGTCTTCCTGTATCACGCGGACCGGGTTTCCATCGCGGTGGCGCCGGCCCTGCAGATGCTCGCCTATGTGCTCTGGCCGCTCGTCATGCCGGCGACCTTTCTCGTGCGGGGGCTCATGCGGGCAATGGGCGCGGGCGGGCAGCGGTTCAGCATCCTCTCGTCGCGCGAGGAGCTCGTCTATCTTTACCGGGTCGGCAAGACCGAGAGCGCGCTCGATCGGGGGGAGCGCCTCGTCATCGACCGCGTGTTCCGGTTCGAGAGTGTCCTCGTGCGCGATCTCATGATCCCGATGGAGCGCGTCGTTTCGATTCCCGTCACCGCGTCGGTCGACGAGGTGGTCGCCGAGGCGAACCGACACACCTATTCGCGGTTCCCCATCGTCTCGCCGGAGGACGGCCGCGTCGTCGGGATCGTCTCGCTCTTCGATCTGCTCGATCTCGACGGCGGGGAGAAGCTCACGTCCGTCATGCACCAGCCGCGCTTTGTCAAGGAAAGCGAATCGGCGGAACGTCTCCTCGTCGCGATGAAGGACGATTCCGTGCACATGGCGGTCGTCGTGGGTGAGCGGGGAGAGATGCGCGGCATCGTGACGCTCGAGAACATCCTCCAGAGCATCATCGGGGACATCTACAACGAACACCGGGCGCCGTCGTCCGGGGAGCGCTCGTCGTAGGGCGCGCGGGGGGACGCTCGATCATGGTAGAATCCAGCGGAGCGCCGAAGCGGCCCGATCCGTCGCCGGTGCCGGTCGGCGCGCGGCGCATGGCGATTTTGGCCGACGGATGCTTTTCGCCGCTCGGCGCGAAGACGGCCGTGTGCCTCGTGCGGTACGCCGCCGACGAGGTCGTCGCCGTGATCGACGCGAGCCGGGCGCCGTCGACCGCCGGCGAAGCGATCGGGATCGGCGGGGATATCCCGGTCGTGGCCTCCCTGCGGGAGGCGCTCGCGTTCGGGCCGAACGCGCTCGTGTTCGGCACGGCGCCCCGCGGCGGGAAGCTCTCCGGGGGCGACCGCGCCGCCGCCCTCGCCGCGATTCGGAGCGGTCTCCACGTCGTGAGCGGGATGCACGAGTTCTTGAGCGACGACGCCGAGATCGCCGCGCTCGCTGCAGAAGCGGGAGTGGCGCTCTGGGACGTCCGCCGTCCTCCCGAGGGGCTCGATGTCGCATCGGGGAACGGAAGCGGCGCCTGCCCCGTCGTCTTTACCGTCGGATCCGACTGCAACACGGGAAAGATGACCGCGGGGATGGAGATCCATCGCGCGCTGCTCCGCGACGGCGTCCGATCGGGTTTCGCCGCTTCGGGCCAGACGGGAATCATGATCACGGGGACCGGCATTCCCGTCGACCGGGTCGTCGCCGACTTCATCGGAGGCGCGACGGAGCGGCTCGTCCGCGAGACGGCGCCCGGCAGGGACGTCGTCATCCTCGAGGGACAGGGCTCCATTCTCCATCCGGGGTACGCGGGAGTGACCTTCGGGATGATCGCGGGATCGCTCCCCCGGGCGTACGTTCTCTGCCACCAGCCGACGAGAACCGCGATCCGGGGCTACGCGGTGCCGATTCCTCCGCTCGCGGCGCTCGCCGCCCTCTACGAGGCGGCGATTTCCGGCATCCGGCGGATTCCCGTCGTCGGCGTCGCGCTCAACACGTTCGATCTCGACGACGAGGCCGCCCGGCGGGCGGTCGATGCGGCGGCTCGGGAAACCGGACTCCCGGCGGCCGATCCGGTGCGGTTCGGAGCGGACGCGCTCGAGCGCGCGATCAGGCGATTCCTCTCGATATAGGGGCGCGGCGGCGGCCGGCGGGATACGCGGCGGGCTACGGGAGACGCAGCGGGCTCCGCTCGTCCTTGCAGATCCGATAGAAATTGCAGAACCGGCACCGGCCGTCGTCGATCACGGGGAAGCGCTCATACGGCAGCGCCTCGTTGCGCGCGATGTCGCGGTCGACGAGCACGCCGGAGAGCTTCTCGATGCCCGATTGAATCGCCTCGCCGGCCCGCGCGACGCTCGCTTCATCGGCGGCGTGCTCGATCGTTTTCCCGCCGTCGAGCAGATTGACTTCGAAGAGCCGCATCGCGGCGACCGGCGCGCCGAGGATGCGCGAGGCGTAATACGCGTAGATGCCGAGCTGAACGGCCGCGTTCCGCGTCTCATCCCCGCCGTCGCCGGCTTCGGCGGAGGCCCCGCGGTTCGTCTTCCAGTCGACGATCCGCAGCGCTCCGTCCGCGCCGCGGAACATGAAGTCGGTTTTGACGAAGACCGTCGCGCCGCCGACTTCGAACTGCTGGGAGAAATCGCCGTGCTCGAGGTCCTCGATGTCCCAGCTCGCCCGATCGGTTTCCGCGATGAGCCCGAGCATCGGGCCCCGGAAGAGCCCCTCGATCGCCTGCACGCATTCATCCCTCGTCCGTTCGAGCGCCGCTTCCGTCACGGGCCGGTCGTATTCGTGGTCGAAGAGGGCGAGCCAGTCGGTATTGAGGGTCTCGAACGATTTTTTGGGCGTCGCGAGGTACTTCTTGTCGCGGGAGAATTCGAACTGCGTTTTGAACTTCCGGAGCGTGTGGGCGATCACGGCGTCCCGCTCGGGAATTCTCCCCTTCGCTTTCATCGATCGCAGGACGAGCGATGCGATGTAATGAACGAGCTGCCCCCGCCAGAGGGGGAGGGAGACGAGGCGCTTGAGCTTGAACGCCTCCCGCGCGACCGCGGGGGCGCGCGGCTGCCATCCGCCCCAGCTCAGATAGTAGTGGAAGTAGTATCGCCGGCGGCACTGATCGAACGTCGCTTCACGCGAGAGGGACCATCCGAAGCGGTTCGTGAATGCCATCGCGCCCGCTATTTCCTTCTTCCGGCCGGCCGTCTCCGCGCGCGCGTTTTGAGCCCCGCCCGCTTCCCGCGCGCGGGCTTCCCCGGCGCGTTCTTCGCCGAGCGTCTCGCGCGCTTCTCGAAGACGCCCTTGAACACCCGGTTCTCGAGCTTGAAGCTCTCGAACTCGTAGTCGAACTTCATGCTCTTCTTGCCGCGAAGCGCGACGGCCTTGTCGGTGTACATGTAGAGATGGTATTTCGACCCGGTCCTCTGCTGGGCGTATCTCGGCAGCTCGTCGCGCTCGAAGAGCCACACCCGCAGGGCGCTCAGGTCGACGCACGCGATGATATCGGCTTCCGTCGATACGGGGATCCACCAGTCGAGCGCCTCTTTTCCCTTGCCTCCCGCCCGTTTGGGCTGGAGGTTCGATACAACGAAGACCGAGAACTCCCGGCGCGGCTTGCGCAGGCTCACGACGAGGTCGATGCCGTCCTTGCCCGCGGAGCAGGGGAGCCCCTCGCGTATCAGCATCGATTGAACGAAGTACTTCCCGCTGAATCCGATCATGTTCTTCGGAATCTCTTTCATCTCGACTCCTTTCCGGCGATGCGTCACACGCCTTCAAGAATCTTGAAATGCTCGAACGGCATCGTTCAACGCGTCATATCGCTCGGTAAACGCCGATGGCGGCGAGATTCATCCCCCGGTGCCGGCCAAACCCCACTCTTATATAATTTATACACATGTAAATTAATTTTGACAATCAAAAATTATTTAAAATTAGATCGTGGCGTACGGACGCCGCTAAGCGCGGAACGATGGGCCATCGTCCCGCGCCGGGCCGGCCGCCGCGAGCCCTTCGAGCACGAGCCGCTGGATCGGAGAGGGGCCTTCGGTCGATTTCCCGCCCGCGCGGCCCGTGGACCGTTCCCGGTGGACGGCGAGGATCATTCCCGTGATCGCGAACGACGTGACGCGGACGTCGACGGGCCTGAACGCGCCGCGCGCGATGCCCTCGGCGAGCGCGGGCTCGAACAGCGAGAACGGGGCGACGTACCGGTCCGCGAAACGCATCTCCTCGGCCTCCCGCAGGGTGCTCCGATGCAGAAAGAGGATCCGGTGAAGATGCCTGTTGTCCCGCAGGAACGAGAGGTAGGAGTCGATCGCCGCGTCGAGCGCGGCGATCGGATCGTCGATGCCGCGCGTCGATCCCGCGATCCGCTCCGAGAGCCGTTCGATCGCGAATTCGACGGTCGCCGTAAACAGCGCGTGCTTGTCCGCGAAGTGGTTATAGACGGTTCCCTTGCCGACGCCGGCCACCTTGGCGATCGCCTCGATCTCGGCTTCGTGGTATCCGTATCTCGAGAACAGCTCGACCGCCGCGGCCAGTATCCGGCCCTTTCGCGCGCTCGCGGCGCCGGCGGCGGACGGCTTTCGTTTCGAGGTCGGCATGGTTCATCACCGGTCCCGTTCCATGAATGACTGGTCAGTCATATTATCGTCTGTTCGCCGCGCCCGTCAATGATGAATTCGTGTTGATTTTCTCCCCTCTTTGTATTACGTTGCAGCGGATTTTATCGGTCTCCCATTTCATTGGGATTTGGGTGTGGGCCTGCCGCCATATGAAGAATGAAGGTGGTTCATGAAGACGCTCATTCTCATCATCGTGAGCGCGGTTTTCGTCAATAACTTCGTCCTGAGCCGGTTTCTCGGCATTTGCCCCTTCCTCGGCGTTTCCAAGCGGATCAAGACGGCCGCGGGGATGAGCGCCGCCGTCATCTTCGTCATGACGATGGCGTCGGCCGCGACCTGGCTCTTCTACCAGTATATTCTCGTGCGGTTCCACCTGGAGTACCTGCAGACCGTCACCTTCATTCTCGTGATCGCGGCCCTCGTGCAGGTCGTGGAAACGGTGCTCCTCAAGATGAGCCCGACGCTCTACCGGGCGCTCGGCATCTACCTGCCGCTCATCACGACGAACTGCGCCGTGCTCGGCGTCGCCGTTCTCAATATCCAGAAGGAGTACAACCTCGTCGAAACGACCGTTTTCGGCTTCGGGGCCGCCGTCGGCTTCGGCTTCGCCATGATGATCTTCTCGGGGATCAGGGAGCGCATGGAGCTGTGCGACATACCGGTTCCGCTCAGGGGCACCGCGATCGGGCTCGTGACGGCCGGGCTGCTCTCGCTCGCGTTCATGGGCTTCACCGGTCTCGTGAAACAGTGATAAGGAGATGCCTTCTATGCAGACCGCCGTTCTGACAGCAGTCATCGCGCTGTCCGCCCTCGCCCTCTTCTCGAGCTTTCTTCTCGCGATGGTGGCGCGCGCCTTCGCCGTCCCGTCGAATCCGAAGGTCGAGGAGATCGAAGGGGCGCTGCCGGGAGCGAATTGCGGGGGTTGCGGGCTTCCGGGCTGCGCGGAGCTCGCCCGGCGCATCGCGGGCGGACACGCGAGCGTCGATGCCTGCCCGGTCGGCGGGGACGCCGTCGCGGCGAAAATCGCGGCGATCATGGGCACATCCTTCGCGGGAGGCGGCAGCCGCAAGGTGGCGCTCGTGCTCTGCGCGGGGGACGATCAGGTCGCCCGGAAGCGTTTCCACTACAACGGGATCAAGGACTGCACCTCGGCCGCGATCCTCTTCGGCGGCGACAAGGCGTGCTCGTACGGCTGTCTCGGCCTCGGAACGTGCGCGGGCGTCTGCCCCTTCGACGCGCTCCACATGCTCCCGAACGGTCTGCCCGCGGTCGATCCGGTCAAATGCACCGCGTGCGGAAAATGCGTGGCGGCGTGTCCCAAGAGCATCATCAAGCTCGTCCCCGTCGACAAACGCCTCCATATTCTCTGTTCGTCCCACGACAAAGGGGCGAAGGTCCGCAAGATCTGCGCGGTCGGCTGCATCGCATGCACGAAATGCGTCAAGGAGGCCCCGGCGGGAGCGATCGCGATGCAGGACGGCCTGGCGGTCGTCAATTACGATTTCGATATTCCCGATACGGTCGCCGCGACCTGCCCGATGAACACGATTCAAATCATGGCGCTGGACGGTTCGGGCGAAGAAGTCGAAGCGAAGGCGGCGGCGGGAGGTGAGGCCTGATGGCGGCGAGGAGGTTCTTCGGGGGAATTCATCCGGCGTATGACAAGGATCTGGCGAATCGGCTCGCCATCGAGGCGATGCCGCTGCCCGGGCGTCTCATCGTGCCGTTCGCTCAGAACCTCGGCGCGGCGCCGAAACCGGTCGTCAAGAAGGGGGACACGGTCAAGAAGGGCCAGGTGATCGCGGAGCCGCAGGGATTCGTTTCGGTGCCCCTCCACGCACCGACGTCCGGCACGGTGCAGGCGATCGACGTGTTCCCGCACCCGGTCGGCGCCGATATGCCGGCCGCGGTCATCGTGCCCGACGGCACGGATGAATGGGCGAGCGGGCTCGACGTCGAGCGCGGCGCCGAGGGCTTGGACGCCGAAGCGATGAAATCGATCATTCGCGACGCCGGCCTCGTCGGCATGGGAGGGGCTTCCTTCCCGACGCACGTGAAGCTGTCCCCTCCGAAGGACAAGCCGATCGACGTGCTCATCATCAACGGCGCCGAATGCGAGCCGTATCTCACGAGCGACCATCGCCTCATGATCGAGAAAGCGCCGCAGATTCTCGAAGGGGCTTCCTACCTCGCGCGGGCGCTCGGCGTGAAGAACGTGATCGTCGGGATCGAGAAGAACAAGCCCGACGCGATCGACGCGATGCGGAAGGAAGCCGGCGCGCGGGGCTACGCGGTCGCCGGCCTCGACGTCGTGTATCCGCAGGGCGCCGAACGTCAGCTCATCTACGTCCTCGCCGGACGCGTCGTACCGGCGGGAGGGCTTCCGATGGACGTCGGCGTGCTGGTCCAGAACGTCGCGACGGCGTATGCCGTGCGGGACGCGGTCCGCCGCGGCCGGCCCCTCGTCGAGCGCGTCGTGTGCGTGACGGGTCGCGGCGTGAATGAGCCCAAGAACGTGCTCGCGCGCATCGGAACGACCTTCGGCGATATCATCGAGTTCTGCGGCGGACGGAAGCAGGACGCGGGGAAGGTGATCGGCGGCGGTCCCATGATGGGGGTCGCGCAGTACTCGCTCGACGCGCCCGTCACGAAGGGAACGAGCGGGATCGTCGTCCTGAAGCAGGGAGAGGTGGCGCAGTTCGTCGGAGAGGCGTGCATCCGGTGCGGACGATGCGTGCGCGCGTGCCCGATGCGCCTCAATCCGTCGATTCTCAGCATATTCGCCGAGCGGCTCCGCTTCGAGGACGCGCGCGAGCACCACGTGCTCGATTGCATCGAGTGCGGCTGCTGCGCGTATCTCTGCCCCTCGCGCCGCCCGATGGTGCATCATTTCCGCCGCGCGAAGGCGGAGGTCCGGAAAAGCGCCGCCAAAGCGGTCTGAGCGGGAGGTCTTTTTGGAGAAGATCAAGGAGAAGGAGATCAAGGAGCAGCTCGACGAGGCGGGGCCGCGTTTCCTCGTGAGCTCGTCTCCCCACATTCACGACGGGAAGCGCGTCGTCGACATCATGCGTCTCGTGATCATCGCGCTCATGCCGGCGACCCTCTTTTCCGTATACCTGTTTGGCCTCGCCGCCCTCTTCACGATCGTCATCTCGATCGGCTCGGCCGTTCTCTTCGAGGCGGCCTGGCAGCGGATCGTGAAGAAGCCGGTCACGGTCAACAACCTGAGCGCGGCGCTCACGGGGCTTCTCCTCGCCCTCAACCTGCCGGCGACGAGCCCGTGGTGGATGATCCTCATCGGGAATTTCTTCGCCGTCGTCATCACGAAGCAGTTCTACGGCGGGCTCGGCTACAACATATTCAATCCGGCGCTCGTCGGCCGCGTCGTGCTCCTCATCGCCTTTCCCGTGCACATGACGGCGAAATGGGTGACCGCCACCGCGTGGGGCGCCGGCGCCGTGACGACCGCCACGCCGCTCGGCAGGGCGCGCGAGGCGCTCCTCTCGACGGGGCGTCTCGACGTCCATCTCACGAGGCAGGAGGTGTACGACCTGCTCCTCGGATTCCGGGCGGGATCTCTCGGCGAGGTTTCCGTCGTGCTCCTCGTCCTCGGGGGCGTTTTCCTCGTCGCCAAGAAGGTCATCAGCTGGCACATCCCCGTCTCGTTCATCGCGAGCGTGTGGGTGATGACGGGGATCTTCCACCACGTCAATCCCGCGCGTTTCGCCGACCCGAGCTTCCACGTGATCACGGGGGGGCTCTTCCTCGGCGCCATCTTCATGGCGACCGATTACGTGACGAGCCCCATCTCGCCGGGAGGCAAGCTCATCTTCGGAGTCGGCTGCGGCGTCGTCACCGTCGTGATCAGGCTCTTCGGCGCCTATCCGGAAGGCGTCAGTTTCGCCATATTGCTCATGAACGCGTTCACGCCGCTCATCGACCGGTACGTGAAGCCGTCCGTGTTCGGTGCGCGGAAGGAGAAATCGAAGGCCGCCGCATAGCGCCGCGCCCGCCCCGTTGTCCGCGAGGGGGCGCCGCAGGAGGGATCCGCACCATGAAAGAGACATTGAGGCTCTGCTTCGTTCTCACCTTGATCGGCGCCGTATGCGCGGCGGTCATGGCGGCCGTCGATCAACAGACGAAGGCGCCGATCCAAAAGTCGAAGACGGCCGAGAAGATGGACGCCGTAAAGGTCGTCATGCCGCCGACCGACAACGATCTCGAGAAAGACCAGGTGAAGATAAAGGACGATGATATGCAGATGGAGATGACGTTCTACCCGGGCAAGAAGAACGGGATCGTCATCGGCGCGGCGTTTCTCGCCGTCGCTCCGGGCGGTTACGCGGGCCCGATCGAGGTCCTCGTCGGGGTCGACACGGCGGGCGTCGTCACGGGAGTCGAAATCGTCAAGCACGCCGAGACGCCCGGCCTCGGGAGCAAGATCACGACGCCGCTTTTCAAGGGGCAGTTCGTCGGCAAGAGCGTCAAGGAACCGGCGAACTGGAGCGTCATGAAGGACGGGGGGCCGTTCAAGCAGATCACGGGGGCGACCATCTCGTCGCGCGCCGTGACGAGCGCCATCGCGGGCGGCCTCGAGTTTCTCGAAGCCCACAAGGCCGAGGTGTTCGGCGCGCCGAAAGCGGTCGCACCCGGGAAAGCGGCCGATAAGAAGGCCGACCCCACGGGAGGCAAGTAATGGGGGCGATGAAGGAGTTCACCAAGGGGCTCTGGGCCGAGAATCCGATATTCCGGATCGTGCTCGGCATGTGCCCGACGCTCGCGATCACGACCGAAGCCTTCAACGGAATCGGCATGGGGCTCGCCGCCACCTTCGTTCTCGTCGGCTCGAACGTGATGATCTCGGCGCTCCGCAACTTCATTCCCAAGAAGATCCGCATCCCCGGCTACATCGTCATCATTGCGACCTTCGTCACGGTCGTCGATCTCGTCATGAACGCCTACCTTCACCCTATCTACCTGAAGCTCGGCATCTTCATCCCGCTCATCGTCGTGAACTGCATCATCATGGGAAGGGCCGAGGCGTACGCCCAGAAGAACGGCGTGATCTACTCGCTGCTCGACGGGCTCGGGATGGGGCTCGGGTTCACGATCTCGATCGTCGTGATCAGCATGATCCGGGAGCTCATCGGGAACGGCACGATGTTCGGCGTGCGGATCATGGGGCAGGCGTACGTTCCGTTTCTCCTCATCATTCTCGCGCCCGGCGCGTTCATGCTGCTCGGCTCCATGCTCGGGGCGATGAATCGCCTCGAGATCTACATGGCGAAGAAGGCGGGGCGCACGCCCACCTTCCGCAAGGAGCACGACTGCGCGAGCTGCGAGGTCTTCCGCGGCTGGTTCGGCCACGGCGAAAAGGGTCCCGAGGCGGCCGAGTAGCGGCCGGAGATCGCGCGCGGCCGGCGCCGTCCGCTAGAAACGGACGAAATGTCCGAGACAGAGCACGAACGCTAAGCCCACGACGTGCAGGATCCACCATCCGATTCGGCCTCTCATAAAGTGCTTCACGGCGCTACCTCCACAGAAAATGCCCGAGGGTGAAGACCACGCTCAGGTAGATGAAGTGCTTCGTCCACCAGAACGGGGTGAAAAGCCTTCCCATGCCGTTCGGATGGTAGTGGAGCAGAACGATCTGTCCGAGAAACAGCTTCGGGAAAAGGAGGAGGATGCTCGAGAGCATCGTTCCGAACAGGACGCCCTGGATGTTCACCGGGGACGGGGGATTGGCGAAGCTCAGCGAGGCCATCGTGATCGCGCCGATCACGACGCTCATCCCGCTGAGCAGGTATCCGACGACGAACGTCCGGCGGTAGTTGAGGAGCATCGGCGTCGCGACGATGCCGAGAATCCCCGCGATGTACGGCACGAGGAACGCCGGATTCGAGGGATCGGCCGGATCGAACGACACCGGATGGGCCCTCATATGGAGAAGCCATCCGCCGAGCGACAGAAGGAAGATCGCGCAGATGGGGAGCCGAAGCTCTTTCCTGATCATATCGCACCGCCTTTCCCGGGCGCGCATTCGCCCGTCTTGTTACTTCCGCGCGCTGTCCGCGGCCGCGGGAACCGTCTTCGGACCGCCCGGGGGCAGGGAGATGAACCGTATCCAGCTTTCGATCTGCTCGATCTCCTTTGCCGAGAACGGGGCCGCGTCGATCGGCATCCGGGTGCCCTTGATTCCCTTGCCTCCGCGCAGCTTCATCAGGAGGTAGCTTTTCTCGGGGCCGCGCGCGTCGACGAGCTTGAGGGTGTTGACCTGCCGGCTCGGCACGTCCTTCACCGCCGCGACGAGCGTTCCGGGCTCGAGGTTGAGCCCCGCCTTCGGATTCTTCGCGCTGTGGCAACCGGCGCACCGCTTCTTGATGAGCGATACCGCGCCGGCGTTGGCCGCTTTCATGGCGGAATCCGAGGGAAGGGCCTTCAGGGCCGAGTCGGCGGGTGCTTCGGTCTTCTTCGGAGCCGTTTCCTGCGCCATGATCGAGAAGCGCAGCCCGAGCGATCCGAGAGCCGCGCAGAGCAGGATCCCGAGCACCGCGGGCCGTGGGTGTTTCTGGGCCATGGGAGTCGCCTCCTTTCGGTTCGGATGATCATTGAGTCGCGCGAGCGTTCTTCAGGACGAGCCGCCGGCCGATGTCTCCCGCCGCGCGGTACGCGATCCCGTCCTCACCCGGGAGGGCGAAGAGCGCGGCGACGCCCGCGAGCCGTCCGACGATCGGCTGTGCTTCGTCCGGTCCGAGGACGAAGAGTCCCGTCGAGAGCGCGTCCGAGGCGAGCCCCGTCGGTGCGACGACCGTGACGCTCAGGACGCGGGAAACGGGGCGGCCCGTTCTCGGATCGATGATGTGGCCGAAGCGCTCGCCTGCGATCTCGACGAAATTCTCGTAGTTGCCCGACGTCGCCACCGCCTCGTCCCGGAGAACGAGCGTTCCGACCATGTCGAGGCCGCCGTTCGGATCGCGGACCCCGATCGTCCAGCCGTCGCGCCCCGGCGGCGAACCCATCGCGTAGATGTTGCCGCCGATGTTGACGAGCGCGTTCCGGATGCCGAGCTCCGCGAGCGCCGCGACGCAGCGGTCGACGGCGTATCCCTTCGCGATGCCGGCGAGATCGATCTGCATGCCGGCGGAGAGGGCCACGGTGGATGCCGCGGAGTCGAGCGCCACCGCGCCGTATCCGACATGCGAGCGCGCGAGCGCGATCTCGTCGTCCGACGGAAGCCTCGGCTGGCCTCCCTGGAAGCCCCAGAGCCGGACGAGGGGACGGACCGTCACGTCGAAGGCGCCCCCGGTCGCCCGCGAATAGAAGAGGGAGCTGTCGATGAGCGCGTAGAGCTCGCGCGAAACGGCGACGGGATCACCGCCGGCCGCTCCGTTGAGGCGGGATATCTCGCTCGACGGACGCCACGTGCTCATGACGCTTTCGATGCGGTACATCTCGCGGAACGCCGCCTGCGCGGCGCGCTCCGCGTCGGCGTCGTTCAGGCCGGCGATCGTCACCCACGCCTTCGTTCCCATGACGAACGTTTCTTTCGTGTACGGCTCGCGGGGAGCGCACGCCGCGGCGACGAGCGCGATCGCCGCGAGCGCGGAAACGAGGAGGAAGGCGAACGTGCCGTTCCTCCCGGGCGGGCGTGGCGCGGGCACGGGGCCGGTCATCGGATATCGGGCTTTCCGAGAAGCGTGAACATCCTTCTCTTGTATTCCTCGACCCCGGGCTGGTCGAATGGATTGACGCCGAGCAGACGCGCGGAGATCGCGACGGCGAGCTCGAAGAACATGAACAGCTCCCCGATCGTCCCGGGAGCGATCGAATCCGCCTCGATCGCGAGAACGGGTATTCCCCCCGCGGCGTGCGCCTCGCGCGTGCCGGCGAACGCCGTGCGGTTCACCTCGCTCAGGCGGCGTCCCGCGAGGTAGTTCAAGCCGTCGTCGTCCTCGGCTTCGGCCGGTATCCGGATATCCGCGCGCGGCTCCGCGGCCGAGAGAAAGGTCTCGAGGATGCCCCGCGGCCCATCCTGCAGATATTGGCCGAGCGAATGGAGGTCGGTGCTCATGACGGCGGAGGCGGGGAAGAGGCCCGCGCCGCTCTTGCCCTCCGATTCGCCGGAGAGCTGCTTCCACCAGTCGCACAGCGAGGCGAGCTCGGGATGAAACGTCGACAGGACCTCGATCGCGGTTCCCCCGCGGTGCAAGAGATGTCTGAGCGAGGCGTAGCGGACGGCGTCGTTGCCCGCGTCGTCGCGCGTGTACCGGGCTCGGGCCGCCGCGGCGCCCTCGAGCATCTCGCCGACCGGGATGCCGGCGACGGCGCACGGAAAGAGGCCGACCGGCGAGAGCACGCTGAACCGCCCGCCGACGCCCGCGGGAATCGCGAAGTCGGCGTACGATTCCTTCGCGGCGATCTTCCGGAGCGCCCCCGATTCGCGATCGGTTACCGCGACGATCCTCGCGCGCGCGCCCTCCTCGCCGAAGCGGGCGAGGAGCATGCCCCGCAGGATCCGGAACGCGATCGCTGGCTCGAGCGTCGTCCCCGATTTCGAGATGACGCAGACGGCGAACCGTTTGCCCTCGAGCCCGGCGAAGAGGCGCTCGTGATATTCGGGGGAGAGGTTGACGCCGGCGAAGAGGACGGGGAACGGCGATTCCCGCGGAAGCGCCTCGATCGCGGCGCGGGCGCCGAGATACGAGCCGCCGATGCCGACGACGACGAGGCAGTCGTTCTCGTCCTGGATCCGCTTCGCCCGGTCGACGAGCCGTTCGATATCGCTTCGCGGCGCGAGCGGGAGGTCGAGCCATCCGAGCATGTCGGCGCCGGCGCCTTCCCGCCGCACGAGCGAACGCAGCTCGGCGAGCCCGGCGGGAACCGCGGCGGCCAGCGCGTCTTCCGCGGCGAACCGCCGCGTCAGCGTGAAATCGACCGTGAGCATAGTGCCTTTCGTCGGGCGGCGGCCGCGCGCAGCCGGCCGAGCGCGGGATGTCCGGCGCCCGTCACGCCCCCCCGGTGATGGAGCGCTCCGCGAGCCGCACCGTTTCCTCCGTATGGGCGATCGTTTCGGCGCGGAGACGCTTCGCCGTCTCCAGCGTTTCGCTCCGGAAACGTTCGTCGGCGATGCCGGGGAGGTTGATCGCCACGTTGAGGTACGCCCCCTCGGCGGCGGTCCGCGCCGCGAGGGCGGCGACCCCGCCGTCGCTGATCGAGTTCTTGTTTCCGCGCTCGACGACGGTCCGCGCGATATGGGCCGCCTCGAGCGCGCGATCGAGAACGCCGAGGGGGACGAGGGTGGCCCCCTCCGTCGCTTCCTGGATCGCGGTCTCGCGGGCCTTCCGCTCCTCGTCCGTTCCCTTCGGGAGGCGCATGGCCTCCATGACCTTGTTGAACGCGTCCGTGTCGCGGTCGACGTCGGCGAGGAACGCGACCTTCAGCTCCTGGGCCCGGACGCCGGCGCGCTCCATCTCATCATTCGCGGATTCGTATCCCTTCTTGCCGTGGGTGAGCGCGGCTACCATCGAGGAGAGCGCTCCGCTCATCGCCCCGCAGAGCGCCGCCACACTCCCGCCCCCCGGCGCCGGCGCGTCCGTCGAGAGGACGTCCGTGAACTCGCTCACCTTCATTCCGGCGAGGGGACCCTCGGTTCTGAACTGGTACTCGATGATCTTCTTTCCGGGCTCGAAGGGGTAGAGATCGCCCATTCCCATCGAGAGGGCCGCGATGTGGATGAGCTCCGCCTCGGGGACGCCCGCGGTCTTCTTCTGCTTGGCGAGGTAATGACGGCCCGCCTGCAGCATCGCCTCGAGCGGAATGAGGCCGACGAGCTCGCTCCCCGTGACGCGCGCCCCGTGGCGCTCGGCGAGCTTCACGCACTCGTCGAACACGACGTGCGGGGGAGTGAGCCGATAGTTGACGAGATTCATCGAGATCTGGGCCCGGCCGAAATTCTCCATGTACCAGCCGACCGCCTTGCAGGCCTTGAATTTTCCCGGCGAGAAGATCGTTTCGCCGCAGTCGTCCTTCAGGACGACGCCCTTCGCGTCCCGCTTCGCGCGCCCCTTCTCCCTGATGTCGAAGGCGATCTCGCGCGCGATCCGCACGTCGCGCGTGTTGAGGTTGATGTTGTAGGCGATGAGGAACTCGCGCGCGCCGATGACCGTGGCGCCGCTCTTCGGGTTGAACACCGCGGGGCCGAAATCCGGTTTCCACGCCGGATCCTTGAGCTTCTCGGCGAGCCCCTCGTACTCTCCCTGCCGGACGTCGGCGAGGTTGCGCCGCTCGGGGCGCGAGGCGGCCTCCTCGTAGAGGTACACGGGGATGCCGAGATCCGCGGCCACGCGGGCGCCGAGGGAGCGGGCGAGCGCCGCGCAGTCCTCCATCGAAACGCCGGAAACCGGCACAAAGGGGCAGACGTCGGTCGCGCCGAGCCGGGCGTGCGCCCCGGCGTGCGTCCGCATGTCGATGATCTCCGTCGCCTTCGCGATCGCCCTGAACGCGGCCTCGAGCGCCGCCTCGGGGGCGCCGATGAACGTCACGACGGTCCGGTTCGTGTCCTTGCCCGGATCGACGTCCAGGAGCTTGACCCCCTCGGTCGCGCGGATCTCGCTCGCGATCTGCTCGATCTTCGCCGCGTCGCGTCCCTCGCTGAAGTTGGGGACGCATTCCACCAGTTTCATTCGGTGCACCGCCTTGCCCGTTCGAAGCCTCGTTCTTGCATTATCCGCAGCGTCTGTGGTACGTTGACGCCCGCCGGGGCGATCCTGAGCGACCGGACGATCCGGCGCGCTCTTCGAAGGATACCCAATATCTCACGGGACGGTCAAGGGGGAGTGTGCGCGCGGGAGCGAGGCGGTTCTCATGATATTTCACGCGAGCGTCATGCTCGACCAGCTCGTGGAAAAGCTCGATTCGGTCGCGCGGGCCGGGTTCCATCCCGAAGTGCGGATGAGAGACGCGCGGCATCTCATGGAGCTTGCCGACGCCGATGTCGCGCGGATGGGGAAGCTCCTCGCCGAGCGCTCGCTCGCGACCTTCACGCACGGCCCGTTCCTCGGGCTCGATATCGCGAGCCTCGACGCTCATATCGCCGAATACAGCGCCGCGTGCCTCGCGCGCGGACTCGAGGTGACCGCGGGGCTCGGCGGCCCCGTGATGGTCATTCACACGAACTACTCTCCGCGCTTCTCGCGCGCGGGCCTGCGCGAGTGGCTCGGGAACTGGAGCGAGCGCATGGGCCCGATTCTCGAGAAGGCGCGCGGGCTCGGCGTGCGCGTCGCCCTCGAGAACGTGTGGGAGGAGCGTCCGGAAACGCTCGCCCGTCTCATCGGGGTCCTTCCGGGCCGCGACGCGATGGTGTGCCTCGACACGGGGCACATCGCGGCGTTCTCGCGGCTTCCCGCGGCTCGATGGTGGGAGCTCCTCGGCGAGCGCGTGATCGCGCTTCACCTGCACGACAACGACGGGCTCTCCGACGATCATCTCCCTCCCGGGGACGGGATCTTCGATTTCCCGTCGCTCGTGGGGATTCTGCGGAGGCGGGAGGCGCTTCCGCTCATGACCTTCGAAACGGACGTCGCCGGGGCGATCGAGGGCAGGGCGTATCTCGACGGGCTCTTTTCGGAGGGAACGTGAAATCCGCCGGCGAGGAGTGGTGATGGAAACGCTTCGTCTGCTGCACACGTCGGACGTTCATATCGGCGCGCCGTTCGCGTTCCTCGGAGGGAAGGGGAGCGAGCAGCGCGCCGCCCTGCGCGAGGCGTTCGCCGGAATCGCCCGCATCGCGCAAGACGAGAAATACGACGTGCTCCTCGTCGCGGGGGATCTCTTCGACGCCGCGTTCGAGACGAGCGAGGCGGACGTCTCGCACGTCCTCGGCTGCCTCCGCGCCGCCGCCGCCTCGTGCCGCGTCGTCATCCTGCCGGGCGGCCACGACCGGTACGCGCCCGGATCGGTGTTCGAGCGGGAGCGAAAGCGGTTCGAGACGATCGCCAACGTGCGGATCTTCGTCCCGGGGCGCGAGGTGATCGACTTTCCGGAGCTCTCCCTCGCCGTGCACGGGCGCTCGCTCGTCTCGAACGTGCCGGCCGCGGACACCTTCGCGGGGCTCGCGCCGATCGCCGGCCGCCGGTGGAACGTCTGCGCGGCGCACTGCTCGGTCGAGGGATTCGCCGCGGATCTCGACGCGGGGGAGATGCCGGCGCGGCTGGGCGATCTCGCGGCCGGATTCGACTACACGGCGCTCGGGCACTGGCACTCCTACAGGGTGCTGCGGGACGCGCCCCCCGTGCTCTACTGCGGCGCCCCCGAGATCGTCGCGCGGGACCAGCAGGGGGCGGGCTTCGCCGTGTCGGTCACGCTCGCCGGCGGCTCCGCGTCGTTCGAGCGTCGGCGAATCGGCAAGCGGCGCATCGAGCGCCGCGCCGTCGACTGTACGGGGCTCGGCTCGACCGACGAGCTCGTCGAGCGCGCGCTCCGCGAGATTCCGCCCGACGGCGATCTGATTCTCGATCTCTCGCTCGGGGGGCTCGTGCGGATCGGCTCGGCGCTCGATCCGGCGCAGTGCGCCGCGGAGCTCGAACGGCATTACTTCTCCGTGCGGCTCTCGGGGAACGGCCCCTCGCGGGAGATATCGCGGGAGGAGCTCCTCGCCGTGCCCGCCGACACGGTCGCCGGGGCGTTCGTGCGCGGCATGATGAAACGGATCGAGGGGGCAGAAGGGGACGCGAAGGAGCTTTCCGAGGAAGCGCTTCAGATGGGCTATCAGCTGTTCAAGGGCAGGGATCCGATCGGGTGAGCTCGTCCGGGGCGGCATCGGACGAGGAGGAGATCGAACGTGCGGATCGACCGCGTCGCTCTCGATAATTTCCTCGCTTTCAAGGCGGTCTCGGCCGAGCTCGCTCCGGGGCTCAGCGTGGTTCTGTCCCCGAACGAGGGGGGAAAGTCGAGCCTCTTCCGTGGGATCGCGACCGGGCTCTACGCGAGCGCCGCGACGAAGAGCGCCGATATCCTCGCGCTCGCGCGGTGGGGAAGTGCGGCGCGGTTCAGGATCGAAATCGATTTCACGCTGACGGACGGATCGTACCGCCTCGTCCGCGATTTCGGCTCGAGGGAGCAGATGATCGCCCGCGCCGGGGAGAGCCTCCCGCTCGCCAAGGGGAAGGCCGTCGACGAGTTTCTCGGCGAGCGCCTTCCGATCGCCGACGAGAACCTGTTTCTCCGCGTCTGCGGCGTCCGCCACGAGGAGCTCGCCCTCGTCGGGGACGGGAGCCCGGGCATCGGCGAAGCGATCGAGGAGATCCTCGGCGGCGGATGGGGGAGCGCCACGCCGGCGCGGGTCCAGCGCATGGTCGAGGAAAAAAAGAAGGAGCTCATCAAGGGACGGGACCGGCCGGTCAACGAGGCGAACCGCGGCCCCATCAAACGATTCAGGGACGAGGTCGACCGGCTCGAGCGGGATGGTTCCCGCGCCGCGGCCGTCGCGCTCACCCGCGAACGGCTCCTCGCGAGCCTCTCCGGTATCGACGCGCAGTCGAGCCGCCTCGACGCCGACATCGAGCTCGCGCGCCAGAGGCGGGACCGGGCTTCGAAGCACCGGGATCTCGAGAGAGACGAGAAGGCGGCGGGGGAGAAGGCGGACGACCTGCGCAAGCGCCGGGACCGCCTCGGAGAGCTCCTCTCGATGAAGCGCTCGCTCGCCGCGGAATCGGCGCGCTTCCCGGGCGCGCTCCTGCGCGGGGCCCCGGCGCTCCTCGACGAATTGAGGGCCGATTTCGAGCGCGAGCGCCTCCTCGACCGGGAAACGGCCCAAGCGGCGGCGCGCCCCGGCGCGTGGTCCCCGCTCTGGCGGCCGGTGCTCGCGGCGGCGCTCGTCGTTGCGGGCGTCGTCGGCGCGGCGCTCGGCGCGCGCGTCATGCTCGCGTGTCTCGCGGCGGGCGCCCTGCTCGCCGTGTGGCATTTCGCGCGCGGATCGGGGCGCGGCGAGCGGGAACGGCGGGCCGGACTCGGCGGCGAGCGCGAGCGGCTCGCCGCGAAGCGAATCGCGCTCCTCGGCGAGCGGCCGCTCGAGGATTCGAAGGCGCTCCTCGCCGAGTGCTCGCGATGGAGGGAGCGCTCGGCCGATGTCGAATCGAGAATCGAGGAGGCCGCCGGCGGCGCTCGGGCGGATCGGGGGGACCTCGTCGACGCGCTCGACCGCGAGTACGGCGCGGCGGCCGTCGCCCTGCGCGCCGTCGCCGAAGCACGCGCGGCGCTCGATCCGTTCAAAGCCGACGGTGAGGGTTTGCTGAAGCTCGAGCGCGAGCTGGTGCGGCTCGAAGAAGATCGCGCGCGCCTCGCCGCCGCCCGCGCGCAGGCCGATCGCGATCTCGCCTCGCTCGAGCGCGTCGACGGGATCGAGATCGTCGAGCGGCTCGCCGTCGCGCGGGAAGGGCTGCGGCGCGCCGAGCGGAGGGAGCGCGTGCTCGAGACGATTCTCGAAACGCTCGTCGAGGCGCGGCGGAGCGTGGCCGGCCAGCTCGCGGAGCGGCTCCCGCCGCTCGCCGCGTCGCACCTGTCGCGGATCACCGGCGGCCGCTACGAAACGCTCTTCATCGATCCGCTCACCCTGCGGATCGAGACCGTTCCCGCCCGCGGGGACGCCGAAGCGGCGCTCGGCGCGCGCCCCGCGCCGGATCGCATCGAGCCCGGCTCGGTCAGCCAGGGGGCCCGCGATCAGATCTATCTCGCCGTGCGGCTCGCCCTCGTCGAGCTCATGAGCCGCGGAGAGCCGCAGCCGGTCTTCCTCGACGACCCGTTCGTCCACTTCGATCCCGACCGGCGCGCTCGCGCGCTCGAGCTCGTGCGCGAGTTCGCCGAGAAGCACCAGGTCGTCGTCTTCACGTGCGATCCCCGCTTCCGCGACGGCGGCGTCCGTCTCGTCGAGCTTCCGGCGAGGGCCTGAATTCTCTTGTCAAGCCGTCCGCGCCGGCGTACCGTTTCGATATCAATCGGCAGGAGAATTACGGGAGCTTTCAGCCGGGAGGACGGTATGAAAGAGATCGAGGTGGGCGTCGTCCAGGACTATTTCGCGAAGATCGGCGTCGCGGCTCTCGGAATTGCCGCCCACGGGATCAAGGTCGGCGACGAGGTTCATTTCAAGGGGCACACGACCGATTTCAGCCAGATCATCGATTCCCTCCAGATCGAGCACGCGCAGGTGAACGAGGCCGGCGCCGGCGTTTCGGTGGGAACGAGGGTGAAGGACCGCGTCAGGGCGGGGGACAAGATCTTCAAGGTCGTCGAGGATTGACGCGATTCGCCGAGGGCGCGATGGCTACGGGGAATCCGGGGGCCGGGGGAGCCGAAGCCGCTCCCGAATCGCCGCGACCATCGCCGCGAGCCCCGGCAGCGCGCGCGACTCCCGCACTCCCTCCTCGAGCAGATCGATTCCGCTCGGGATCGAATCGAGAAAGCGGGGCTTGCCCATGCGCGTGCCGAGCTTGACGAACGCGGCGAGCGCCTGCAGGTTCCGCTGAACTCCCGCCAGCGTGAACGCTTCGTAGAACTCCGGAAATCGCCGCTCTTCCGGCGCGCCGCGCGCGCGGAGCTTCGCGTGCAGCTCCTCGAGGAGGCGCCGCCGCTCCGGGGCGCCGACGGGGTGGTAGGCGTCCTTGAGGAGCGAGGCCGCGTCGTACAGCCCCGGACCGCGGTGCGCGGTCTGGAAGTCGACGATTCTGAGGCGCCCTTCCTTCAGCATGATGTTCCTGCTCTGGAAATCGCGGTGCATGAACACGCGCCGCTCGCGGGCGAGCGCCGAGGCGAGAAACCTCCGCTCGCGTTCCCACGACGCCGGCGCGGCGACCGGACAGTAACCCTCGACGAACTCGCGCATGAAGTACTCCGTCTCGCCGAGGAGCGTTCGCTCGTCGAACACGCGATCGCCGGGGAGCCCCTCGCGGTCGAGCGCGGCGGTGACCGCCGTCTCGAGCTCGACGAGGATGTCGATCGCCCGGGAGTACAGGTCGTGGATTTCCGCCGGGGAAGCCGTCCGGAGCGCGTCCTCGAGGTGGACGTCGCCGAGATCCTCCATGAGGACGATGCCCCGCTCCCCATCGGCCGCGTAGATCTCCGGCGCGCCGACGCCGCGGCTCGCGAGGAGACGGGCGATGCCGGCGTACTGATCGATCTCGGCCCCGCCGCCGCCGTCGAAGAGCACGACGGCGGTCCGGGAGCCGCACGCGAGCCTGAAGAACTCCCGGGCCGATCCCCCGTGCGCGATCGGCGAGAGCGTCGCCTCGCCGGAAAATCCCTCGAGGCGCTCCCGCCGCGCGAGCGCGAGCACTTCCTCGAGAAGAGGATGCGAGGTCTTGCCGTTCATCGCCGAGGGCCCTCCTCCGCCGCGAGCGCCCCGCCGGGGAACAGGATCTCGTTCGCGTGGGCGGCACCGCCCGCGACCGTCGTGTCGTCGAACACGACGACGTTCTCGATCCGCGCGCCGGGTCCCACGACGGCGCGCCGGCCGACGGCGCAGAATCCGGCGCAGCGCGCCGATGGATCGACGGCCGCGCCGGCGCCGATATGGACGGGGCCGGCGGGCAATTCCATGTCGGGATCGAAGCGGACGCGATCGATGAGCATCGACCGGTGTATGCCGAGATATCCGGCCGGAGAGCCCGCGTCCCCCCACGCGTACGCGGCGCCCCGCTCCGCCGCGTTCCAACCGATGACCGAGCCGGGACGCGCGCGCATCATCTCCCGGAGAACCGTGACGAGCTGCTCCCGTTTCCCGCGGGGGAAGTGGGGAAGCGCGGCGGGGGAGAGCACGGCGAGCCCCGTGTAGCCGAGGAGCCTCGCGCCGCCCGCCGAGCCGGCCCCTTCGCCGATCGCGATCACGTCGCCTCCCGTTCCGACCGCGACGTTCGCCCGCGGGCCCGAGGGGACGAGGACGAGCGTGACGAGCGCGCCGAGCCGCCGGTGGAGCTCGATCGCGGGGCCGTAGGGAATGTCGGACACGATGTCGCCGTTGTGGAGGAGTATGATAGCGGCGCTCGAAACGGCGCCGCTCATGCCGCCGATACCGCCGCCCGTGCCGAGGAGCGCGATTTCGCGGTGGAGCCGCACCGGCAGCGGGCTGTCCGCGAAGTGACGCTCGATCTTCCCGGCGAGATGGAAAACGTTGCAGTGAATCTCGGAGGCGCCCTCGCGCATGAGCTTCCGTACGATCAGCTCGATGAGGGGCGTGCCGAGCACCGGCAGGAGCGGCTTCGGAATCGTCTCGGTGAGCGGCAGCATGCGCTCGCCGTATCCCGCCGCGAGGATCATTCCGGAGATTGCCGCCCGTTCGCCGTTCATCGCGCTCCGTAGAGGAGGAATCGCTCCCGATCCGCGTGGAATCGCTCCTCGTCGGCGCGCCAGCCGTCGAAGAGGCGGACGAGGTCGTCCCCCGCGTCGATCGCCTCGCGCAGCGCGGCGCTTCCCGAGATGATGTCGATCGGGGGCCTGCCGTATTCGTACTCGTAGGGCGGGTCGCTCCACCGGAACCGGCCGCGATGGAGCCTCGCCGCGGCCGCGAGGATCGCGGCGCCGCAGCGGACGGGCCGGAAGGCGCGCCGGTCCGTCACGTGGATCTGGACGCCGCCGCAGAGCTCGTTCGCGTGCTTGTCCCATGCCGGCGTGAAATTGAGCGGCCGGAACGCGACGCCGCCGAGCCCGGAGGAGGCGAGCGCCGCGGCGAACGGCCGCGGCTCGATCCACGGCGCGCCGACGATCTCGAACGGCTTCGTCGTGCCGCGCCCCTCGGAGAGGTTCGTCCCCTCGAGGAGAACCGTGCCCGGATAGACGAGCGCCGTGTCGGGCGCCGGCATGTTGGGGGAGGGGAGCACCCACGGCTGGCCGGTTTCGTCGAAGTGCATTCCTCGACTCCACCCGCGCATCCGCACGACGCGCAGGGAGCACCCGGCGCCTTCACGGGCATTCATCATCGCGAGCGCCTCGCCGATCGTGAGCCCGTGCCGCATCGGGAGCGGGAAGAGCCCGACGAACGACCGGAAGCGCTCGTCGAGGAGCGCCCCTTCGACCGCGTCCCCGCCGATCGGATTGGGGCGGTCGAGCACGACGACCTCGACCCCGGCCGCCGCGCACGCGCGCGTCATGAGGAGCGAGGTCCAGAGGTACGTGTAGGGGCGGGCCCCGACGTCGGGGAGGTCGATCACGACGCAGTCGAGCCCGTCGAGCTCGCCGCGCTCGGGCGAGCGCCGCGCTCCGTACAGCGAGTGGACGGGAATCCCGGAGGAGGGATCGGTGAAGCCCTCCCATTCGATCATGTTGGCCTGCGTGTCTCCCCGGATCCCGTGCTGAGGGCCGAAGATCCGTTCGACGCGGACGCCGCATCCGAGGAGCACTTCGAGCGTGGGGGCGAGGGAGCGGGCGACGGAGGCGGGATTCGCGAGAAGCCCGACGCGTTTCCCCGCGAGGCTCCCGCACGACTCCCCGAGCATACAATCGCAGCCGGTTTCGACCACGGCCCTTCGACTCCCTTCTTCGGCGCCGGCCGTCCGCGCGAGGCCGGCGTCGCATCCCTGACGGTATTTTATGCGCGCGCCCGCCGTCAACGGGATTTCCATTGTTGCACAGCCGGGGCGTTTGGGCATACATTAATAGGTGCGCGCGGAGCGTTCTCCCCGCGCGCGCCGGGGAAACAATTCACACCGAGGGAGCGTGATGAACGTGGGAAGGAACTCGAAGGTGCGCCGGGGCCTCGTGCTGTTGCTCGCCGCGTTTCTCGCGGCGTTCACGGGATGCGGGAAGAAGGATCGCGCCGAGCAGGGGGGCACCCTCGTCGTCGGCGAGATCAACGATTACGAGGGGCTCAATCCGATGTCGACGACGGACGCCCACGCCCGCGACGTGTATCACCTCATGTTCCTGACCCTCCTCGACGAGCAGTCGGACCTCCTCAATTTCAAGCCGCGGCTCGCCGAGTCGTGGGAGTTCTCGCCCGACCGTCTCGATCTCACCTTCCGCCTCCGCGGCGACGTGTACTGGAGCGACGGGCTCCCCGTGACGGCGCGCGACGTCGCGGCGACCTTCGCGGCGCAGAAGGACTCGGTGACGCAGTGGCCGAGCCGCCACCTCAAGCAGCACATCGACAGCGTCACCATCGTCGACGACCGCACGGTCGTGTACCACTACGCCATGGCGTATCCCTACCAGGTGATGGACGCGAACGACGGCCCCGTCATGCCGAAGCAGGTGCTCGACCGGGTTCCGCACGCGGAGCTCGGGGCGCTGCCGATCGAGCAGCTCCCGACGAACGGCCCCTTTATGCTCCATTCGTGGGTCAGGGGGCAGGCCCTCACGCTGGCGAGGAACGAGCGCTATTACGAGAAGGGGAAGCCCTATCTCGAGAAGGTCATTTTCAAGATCATCCCCGACCAGACCACCCTCATCACGCAGCTCAAGAGCGGCGAGATCGACTGCATGGAGATGGTCTCGCCGGGGGAAATGAACGACATCAAGAGCAACTATCCGAATCTCGCGATCTACGCGTTCCCGACGCGGGCGTACAACTATATCGGCTGGAACGCGTCGAAACCGCTCTTCGCGAGCGCGCGCGTCCGCCGGGCGCTCACGATGGCGATCGACCGCGCGCTCATCAACGAGAACGTCTACTACGGATTCGCCCGTGAGTGCACGAGCCCCTTCCCGCCGATCATCTGGGCGTACAATCCGAACATCAAGCCGGTGCCCTACGACACCGCCGGGGCGCGGCGGATACTCGCGGAAGAGGGCTTCCGCGACACGAACAGCGACGGCTGGCTCGAGAAGAACGGCAAGCGTTTCGAGTTCGATCTCATCACGAACCACGGGAACCAGCTCCGGAGCGACGTCATGGTGACGGTCCAGGAGATGCTGCGGAATGTGGGCATCAAGGTCAACGCCGCCGCCCTCGAATGGACGATATTCCTCGAGAAGGTCAAATCGGGCGAGTACGATGCCCAGGTCAACGCCTGGCGCGTCGGCGGGAAGGCCGACTTCGCGCCGATCTGGTCGTGCGAGGCGCGCACGCCCCCCGGCTACAACCGGGTCGACTACTGCAATCCGCTCGTGGACAGCCTCAACGCGGCGGCGGCGGGAATGCTCGATTTCGAGCAGGCGAAGCCGCTCTTCTGGCGGATTCAGGAGCTCATTTACGAGGATCAGCCGTACACGTTTCTCAACGTTCTCGATGCGCGCGACGTCGTGCACCGGCGGTTCAGGGACGTGAAGCCGGACGCGATCAGCATGTACCATTATCTGCAGGACTGGTGGGTTTCGGAGGAGTAGGAGCGCGTCTGCGCGCCCGCGGCCGGCGCGGCGCGGGCGGGGGCGCCTCGAGGTTCGCATGATTCATCAGATCGGGCTCGCGGCCATCGTGAGCGGCGTCGCCGCGCAGGGGCTCAAACCGTTCATCGACGGCGTCCAGAAAAAGGGATTCAATCCGCTCCGTATGCTCGATACGGGAGGGATGCCGAGCTCGCACACCGCCGTCGTCACGACGCTCACGACGGGGGTCGCCTACTACCAGGGCGTCTCGTCGCCGCTCTTCGGCGTATCGCTCATCATGAGCCTCTATTTCATCTTCGAGGCGACCGGCCTCCGGCAGGAGGTCGGCCATCAGGCGCGCGTTCTGAACGATCTGGTGGAACACGTGCGGGCCACCGGCTCGCGCCACGTCGAGCCGGAGGTGCTCCGCGAGCTCATCGGACACACGTGGATCGAGGTGTTCGCCGGGCTCGGGCTCGGGTTCATCGTGGCGCTGCTCATGTTCTGACGGTCGTGCCGGCGCCGCGGCGCTCGAAAAACGGCGCCGAATTCTCAGAAACATCTTGACACCACGGCGCGCCTCAATCGAAAATCGCACCGATGAATGTGCTCGGCAGCATATCGCGTGGCAAGGATGAGGGCCGGATCATCGGGGGATGTTTCGGCTCTTTTTGTTCGCCGCCGGCCCGGCGGTGAGCGCGCGGGACCGTATGCGGAGGAGGCAGCGTCGATGCGGATCATATCGATCATAAACCAGAAGGGCGGATGCGGGAAGACCACCGTCGCGATCAATCTCGCCGCGGCGCTCCGAGAGCTCGGGCTGAAGACGCTCCTCATCGACCTCGATCCGCAGGCCCACGCCTCGCTCGGATTCGGCGTCTCCCCCGAAGACACCGGAACGACGGTCTACGATCTGCTCAAGGATCCCCGCGTCGACGTCTCGGACGCGCTGCGCATGATCGAGGAGAATCTCTATATCATCCCCTCTTCCGCCGTCTTGAGCGCGATCGAGCAGGAGCTCTCGGGCAAGGCGGGCCGGGAAGGGCGGCTGCTCGCCAAGCTCGCCCGCGTGCCGGCCGATTTCCGCTACGTGGTCATCGATTCGCCTCCGAGCATCGGGCTCCTCACGTTCAACGCGCTCATGGCCTCGAGCGAGGTGATCATTCCGGTCGATCCGAGCCGCTTCTCGGTTCACGGGCTCGAAAAGCTCCTCGAGACGCTCGAGCTGCTCGAGCGGGAAACGCGGCATACGATCGGCGTGCACGTGCTCATGAACAACGTCGAGCGCCGGACGACCTTCAGCCGCGCGATCGTCGACGAGGTCGAGCGGAGCCACGGCGCCGTGCTCATGAAGACGAACATCTGCCATTCGGTGCGCTACAAGGAGGCGGCGTTCGAGGGGCTCCCGATCTTCCGGATGCGGCACGTCGAGCAGTTCCAGGAAGAGTTCCTCGATCTCGCGCGGGAGATAGAGGAGACCCCCCCGTCGGCGCTCGCCGTCGAGAGCATCGATGACTGGATGGTGCGGCTGCACGGTCCGCGGCGCGTCGAGGAAGGGATTCTCTTCATGCTCAACGCGCCGAACGCGCAGAACGTGTACCTGACGGGGGAGTTCACGAACTGGTCGCGCGAAGGGATTCGGATGGAGAAGGACGAGAAGACCGGTTACTGGAAGACGGTTCTCCATCTCGAGCCCGGCGAGTACGAATACCGGTTCATCGTGGACGGCGTCTGGATCAAGGATCCGAACAACACCGACTCCGTGCTCAACGAGTTCGGCCAGGAAAACTCCCTTCTCATCGTGTAAATCATGCCCGAGAGACGATCATCCCGAAGCCTGCGCGACGTCTCGCACCTGTTTCTCTCGCAGTCGCGCCCGGCGCGGAGCGCGGGCGGCGCCGGCACGGTCCGCGTCTGGATCGCCGCCGCCGACGCCTCTCCGGCCCGCGCCCACCTCGCGGCGGGGCTGGCGGCGGCCCTCGCGCGGGACGGGATGCGCGTGTCTCTCGTCGAGGTGTGCGGGTGCCTCCCCGCCGTCGGCTACTATTTCGGCATGGACGGCGCCGAATACCTCCTCCCGGTTCTCGACCGGGACGCGCTCGTGAGCGGTTCGTGGAACGGCGCCGTCGAGTACCGCTTCTCGGCGGGTGTGGCGCCGCTTCGCGGGTGCCGGTTCGACGATCCGGCGCCCGGGACGCCCCGGGCGATCGTCGCGGCGTTTCAGTATCCGCGCGGCGCCGTCGCCGCGCCGTTCTTCGCGGCCCTGCGGGAGATCTCGACGGGAATCTCCGGCGGCGGAGCGCCGGATTCCGGTTCCCCCGACGCGATCGTGCTGGCCGGCGGCGCCGATAGCGCCCCGATCCTCAAGGCCTGCATGGCGGCGCTGGAACGGGAGCATCCCCGCGCGGCCTGCTTCCTCGCCTCGAACGCATCGGCGCGCGGCGCCGAGGCCTTCGAGCGCCTGTCGCTGCCGGATGACGTGCGCCGTTCGTGGCCGCGGCGGACGCCGCCGGCCGGCCCGTGGTTCGACGAGCTCGCGGGTAGAATGCTCCAGGTCGTGAGCATGCGGCGAAGAGGGGCGGTGGGCTGTGCGGCGAAATGACAGCGCGGATCCGGCGGGTTCGGGCGTTTTCGCCGCCGCCCGGCTGATCGGGCCGCGCGCGACCCGGCGTCTCTTCATCAGGTTCTGCCGGGAAGTGAGACGGTTTTCCGGCCGGTTCGAGGTCGAGATCTCGCCGTTCGAGGTCGCGCTGCGCGATCCGGGGGCGGATTTCTGCGTCATCGTATCGCCGCTCAGGGATCTCTTTCTCGTTTCGATCGGGGAAAGCCGCTCCTTCGACGTGCGGGTTTCGTCGGCGGAGAGCTTCGTTTCGGCGCTCGATCTCGCGCTCGAGCGCTACCTCGTTTCCGCTTCCCGTGCGACGGCAGCCGCCCGATAGCCTTCGGAGCGGACGCCGGATCCCCTCATTCCAGCCGCCCCGCAACCGATTCTCTCGATACGATTCTTCATTTTTCTTTCGCGGGAGCCGGAATCTTTTTATCTTACAACTGTAAGATGTGCAAGGAGGTGGATGATGATGAAGAGACGCATGGCAATCGGATTGGTTCTCGCTCTCGCCGCCCTCGCTTCGTGCGTTTTCCAGAACAATCCGCTCGAGCCGAACAATCCGCCGAAGATAAGGACTTACGATCCGCCGCAGAGCTTCTTGTCCCTCATCGCCCCCGACTCGTGCCAGTTCTCCATCGGCGCCGTCGATCCGGACGGGGACGCCATCGTGTACTTGTTTCACGCGGGTGACTCCGTGCTGAGTCGCTCGAACACGGCCAAATTCTACGCCGTCAAGCCCGGGCGCTACGATATCCGGGGGGAGGCGCGGGACGGCACGACCAAGGTATACCGCGACTGGCAGGTTACCGTCTTCACGAAGGACAACAAGCCGCCGCGCATCACGTCGCAGTATCCCGATCAGGGGGTTATTTCGTGCGCGGTGGGGGATACGCTTGAATTCCATATCACCGCCGAGGACGATCATCCGGAAGCCCTCCAGCTCCTCTATCAGCTCGACGGCATACTGCTCAAGTCGGGCTCGGAGGATCTGGCGCACCGGTTCATGGAGCGCGGCGATTTTCGCCTCGACGCGATCGCTTGGGACGGGCAGTACGGCGACACGGTCGGCTGGGACGTCAGCGTCGCGGGATTCCCCGATACGATCGCTCCGGGCCCCGTCATCGATCTCGCGGGCGAGCCCGGCTCGATCGACGGCTCGATTTCGCTCGTCTGGACGGCGCCGGGGGACGACGAGAACGAAGGGCGCGCGGCCTCCTACGTCGTGAAGACGTCGGTGTACCCGATTCTGACCGAGGAGGATTGGAACGACGCCGAAGGCAAGCCCGGGGAGCCAATTCCTTCCCCGGCGGGAACGGTCGAGCATATGACGATCCGGAATCTCATCTCGGCGAGCTACGTGTACGTCGGGATGCGCGCCGTGGACGATTTCTTCAATATGTCGCCGATCGGAAACAGTATCAAGGTGCTCGTGAGGGGAATCGATATCGGCGGCCGCACGCTCAACGCCGCCACGGGAGAGCCCGTTCAGGGGATCGAAGTGCTCACGAGCCTGAAGCGGGACACGAGCGGCGCGGACGGCTCGTATCTCATCTACAACATTCCTTCCTATACGACCTCGGTGCTCGCGCGGGACGAGAACAACACGAACCTGCTCGGCGACTATTTCAACTGCTCGTCCGCGATCACGACGGTGACGCAGCTCGACAAGGACTTCTACATGATACCGGCGTTCGCGCTCGTCAACACCGTACCTCCCGATCCGTACGAGGGCCGGTGGCTCGCGTTCTTCAAGGAGATCACGAGGACCGACGGCTACGTGGGGCGGCCGACCGTGTACGTCGGCTGGAATCACTGGCCGATCAAGGTCTACACCCCGTCGCAGACGTACATGGGTCTCGATCTTCAGCTCGTCAGCCGGAACGCGCTCGAGGACTGGGAGCAGTCGACGGGCGTCGATCTTTTCGTCGAGGTGCCGACGGAGACCGGCGCGGACGTCGTGGTGAAATACGACACGCTGATCGACGAGCGGCACCACGTGGAGACGCCTCTGCGCAACGCGGACGGCACGCCGGCTCTCAAGGAGATTTATATTTATACGAAGAATACCGACGTACCCCTTTCGAGATTCGCCCATCTGGTCTTCACCCACGAGCTCGGCCATGTTATCGGGCTCGATCACAGCAGGAACGTCGGGCATCTCATGGTCGGCCTGACCATGCCGCAAGCGCACCATCCGACGACCGACGAGATCAACGTCGTTCGTGTTCTCTACCACATGCCCAATTTCTTCGACTACAAGCATGTGATGGAGGATTAGGTCATGCTGGCGGAATGATCGGACGAGCGTATGCCAAAATGGCATACGCCCTGAGCTGCTCATCGCATGGGATTGCAGGTAGTTCCTCCAGTCGTTCGATTAACTAACAGTGCAATAATCAATTAACTTGAATGCGGGACCGGAGGAGCTAACTGGCATAATCGGTGCGGTGCTCCGCTGTGGAATACGGCTTTAGAGAGGTGATGCGAATTGTTGAGTTTGGATAAATTTACGCTGAAGGCTCAGGAAGCGATCGGCGCCGCCCAGGAGCTCGCATTCAAGGGGAACAATACGGAGACGGATCCCCTGCATCTGCTGTCGGCGCTCCTCGTGCAGGAAGACGGTGTGATCGGGCCGCTCCTCCAGAAGATGGGGACGTCCGTCGCGGGGCTGCGGACCGATCTCGAGCGGCTGCGGGGCGCCCTGCCGCGGATCCAGCGGGGGATGGGGAACGCGAGCCCGTCCGTCGAGCTGCAGGAAATCATCAAGCGTTCGCTGGGAGAGGCCGAAGGGCTTCATGACGAGTACGTCAGCACGGAGCATCTGTTCCTCGCCCTCGCCGAGGAGCCGACGGCGGCGGGCAGGCTCCTCGTCGAGCACGGCGTCTCGCGGGAGCGGGTGCTCAAGGCGCTCGCGTCCGTACGAGGCTCGCAGCGGGTGACCGATCAGAATCCCGAGAGCAAGTACCGCGCGCTCGAGCGCTTCACGAGGGACTACGTCGATCTGGCCCGGCGCGGCAAGCTCGATCCGGTGATCGGGAGGGACGAGGAGATTCGGCGGGTGAGCCAGGTTCTCTCGCGGCGCACGAAGAACAACCCGGTTCTCATCGGCGAGCCGGGCGTCGGAAAGACCGCCATCGTCGAAGGGCTCGCGCAGCGCATCGCGGCGAGCGACGTGCCCGAGAGCCTCAAGGGGAAGCGGCTCCTCGGCCTCGATATGGGCGCCATCGTCGCGGGGACGAAGTTCCGCGGCGAGTTCGAGGAGCGCTTCAAGGCGGTGCTCAAGGAGATAACGGATTCGGACGGGCAGATCATTCTCTTCATCGACGAGCTCCACACGCTCGTCGGGGCGGGGGCGGCCGAGGGCGCGATCGACGCTTCGAACATGATCAAGCCGGCGCTCGCGCGCGGAGAGCTTCGCTGCATCGGCGCCACGACCCTCGACGAATATCGCAAACACATCGAGAAGGACGCCGCCCTCGAGCGGCGGTTCCAGCCTATCCTCGTCCGCGAACCGAGCGTGGACGAGACGCTGGCCATTCTGCGCGGCCTGAAGGACAAGTACGAAGTCCATCACGGCGTGCGCATCGTGGACGACGCGCTCATCGCGGCGGCGAAGCTCTCGCACCGGTATATCACGGCCCGGTTCCTGCCGGACAAGGCGATCGACCTCGTCGACGAGGCGGCCTCCCGGCTGCGGCTCGAGATGGATTCGATGCCGATGGAGCTCGCCGAGCTGCAGGACAAGATCACGCAGCTCGAGATCGAGAAGCGCGCGCTCGAGAAGGAGAAGAACAACGCGGAGGTCAAGGAGCGTCTCGCCGGCCTCGCCGAGCGTCTCGCCGACCTCGAGGAGACGGCGTCGGGGCTTCGCGCGCGCTGGGAGAACGAGAAGGGCGCCGTGCGGGCGATCCGCGAGCTGCAGGAGAAGCTCGACCGCGCGCGGACCGACGAGCAGATCGCCCAGCGATCGGGGGACCTCGGCCGCGTCGCCGAGATTCGCTACGGTGTCGCCGTCGAGCTCGAGCGGAACCTCACGGACGCGCGGAAGCGCCTCAAGGAGCTGCAGGAATCGGGGGAAGCCTCCTCAAGGAAGAGGTCGCCGAGAGCGACATCGCGGGCATCGTGAGCAAATGGACCGGCATTCCGGTGAGCCGGATGCTCGAGGAGGAGCGCTCGAAAATACTGCACCTCGAAGAGCGTATCGCGCGGCGCGTCGTGGGACAGGAGGAGGCGATCGCGGCGGTCTCGAACGCCGTGCGGCGCTCGCGCGCCGGCCTCCACGATCCGCGGCAGCCGCTCGGATCGTTCATATTCCTCGGCCCGACGGGGGTCGGCAAAACGGAGCTCGCGAAGGCGCTCGCCCAGGTGCTCTTCGACGACGAGAACAGCATGATCCGGCTCGATATGAGCGAGTTCATGGAAAAGCACTCCGTATCGAAGCTCGTCGGCGCGCCTCCCGGCTACGTCGGATACGAGGAGGGGGGGTACCTCACCGAGGCCGTCCGCCGGAAGCCGTACTCGGTCATTCTCTTCGACGAGATCGAGAAGGCGCATCCGGACGTGTTCAACATCCTGCTCCAGCTTCTCGACGACGGGCGCCTCACCGATTCGCAGGGGCGCACGGTCGATTTCAAGAATACGATCGTCATCATGACCTCGAACCTGGGGAGCCAGCTGCTCAAGGAGCGCGCCGAAGCGAACGACGAGGAAATCGCGCGGCGGATGACGGAGGCGCTGCGGGAGTTCTTCAGGCCCGAGTTCCTGAACCGGATCGACGAGACGATCGTGTTCCACACGCTGAGCAAGGAAGACATATTGAAGATTGTCGACCTGCAGGTGGCGGCCGTCAACGAGCGGCTTTCGGAGCGGGGCCTCACGCTTCGACTCACCGCCGCCGCGAAGAATGCGCTCGTCGAGCACGGGTACAGCCCCGATTTCGGGGCGCGGCCCCTCAAGCGCCTCATGGGGAAATGGCTCCTCGATCCGCTCGCGCGGCTCGTTCTCGAGGGGAGCGTGGCCGAGGGGGACACCGTCGAGGCCGATTGGAACGGAAAAGAGATCGTTCTGGCGAAGAAACGCCCCCGCGGCTCCGGCGACCGCGCCGGCCGTCGATAACGAATGGTGTTTACGCGATAAATACCATTCTTGACAAAGAGTTGTATTTCATGTAGAATAGTGTGGTATCTGATTCCGCGCTCCTCTTCATGACCAGGAGTGGGATGTTCATCAAAGGAGCTGCACCATTCGGTCATACTGCTATTGTCTCTCTTGGAAGCTCTGTTAATTCACTGCCTTGGAAAATGGTTCGCTAGCAGCAGGAGGACTTGTTACATGCGACGGATTTCATCCGCACTCCTCTCCCTCTTGATTTTCCTGGCCCTGCCGGTGCATTCCGCCTCAGGCGCCACCCTTTCATGGACCTTCAGCCTGGAGCCGGTGCAGCTCAGGTACGAAGATGCGGACGCCGGCCGCGTGCGCATCGCGATCGACGGGTATGCCGCGCTCGAGTATTTCGATCATCCGGCGCTGCCGTACCGGGTCGTGAGCGTGCTCCTTCCGCAGGGGGAAGACGTCTCGGCGTACCGGCTCGACGCGCTCGACCGCGTCTCGGTGAGGCCGGCCAAGCCGCTCGCCGTCTTCTCGGGGAGCTATCGGGACGACGGCGAAATGCTGGGGCTCGCCGCCGACGGCGCGGCGGGAGAGGGGGCGGATGCGGTCTTCCCCGCCTGGCGGGTGCGGCATCTCGGGACCGGCTCCTACCGGGGATACCGGATCGCCCAGTTCGCCGTCTATCCGGTCCGCTACGATGCGGGCTCGGGAGAGCTGACCATCGAGAGCTCGGTCCGGCTCGTCGTCGAAACGGCGCCGTCGAGCGACGCGGGCACGGTCGACCGTCTGCGCTATATCGAAGGATTCAGGGATGAATCGCGGAGGAGCGTCGAGGGGAAATGCGTCAATCCGGAGGCCGCCGCGGCCTATTCATTCGACGAGATCAAGGTCGATCCGGGAACGAGGGCGTTTCTCCCCAGCTACGAGCCGAGCATGGAGGGGAGCGACGTCAAGTATCTCATCATCACGAACGAGGCGATGTCCCCCGCGTTCCAGCGCCTCGCCGATTGGAAGACGAAGAAGGGAATCCCCGCGGTCGTGCGCACCGTCGAATACATCAAGGGGCGGAGCCGCTCGGGCGCGGATCTCGCGGAGACGCTCCGCAACTTCATCGCCGACGCCTACGCGCAGTGGGGCGTCGAGTACGTGCTCCTCGGCGGGGACACCGACGTGATCCCGGCCCGGTTCGGATTCGTCACGTTCTATACGGGGGAGTTCATCCCGACGGATATGTACTACTCGTGCATCGACGGGACGTGGAACGCCGACGGCGATTCGCTCTGGGGCGAGGCGTTCCACAGCGCGCTCGACCAGGGGGACAACTGCGACCTGTACTCCGAGGTGTACCTGGGGAGGCTCCCGGTGTCGACGTCGACCGAGGCGACCACCCTCGTGAACAAGATCATCAACTACTCGACGCCCACGGAAACCGCGTCGAAGTCGAAGTTCCTCATGCTCGCGGAAGTGGTCTTCCCCTCCGATTACCACCCCGGCGACCAGATCATCCTCGACGGCGCGGAGATCGAGCAGTCCGTCTACAACGCCTACCTGGCCGGAAATCCCGACGTGACGACGGCGCGCCTCTACGAGAACTATCCGGCGTACGCGGGATCGCTCCCGCTCACGAGGGCCATCACGCTCGATTCGATGAGCGCCGGCGTGAATCACATTCTCCACACGGGGCACGGGTACAAGTACAACATGTCGGTCGGCGACGGGAGCATCCTCAATTACGACGCGTCGAGCCTCACGAACGGGCACAAGCTCTTCTCGATGTACCTCATGAGCTGCACGAACGTCGCGTTCGACACCGATTGCCTCGCCGAGTACTTCCTCCTCAATTCGAACGGCGGCGCGTTCGCCGTCACCGGATCGAGCAGGTCGGCGTTCCCGAGCGCGTCGCGCCCCTACCTGGATGAATACTACCGCCTCCTCTTTACGGAGGACGTCGTTCAGCTCGGGAGGCTTCAGACCCTCTCCCGCGAGCCGTTCACGGGCAGCGCGTACGGAGAGACCGCCGACCGGTGGACGCACTTCATCTACAACTACCTCGGCGATCCCGAGATCTGTATCTACCAGGGGGCCGCGAAGACCTATGCGGTGACGAAGCCGGCCTCGGCCTCGTTCGGATCGAATTCGATCTCGATCGGCGTGACGAGCGGGGGGGCGCCCGCCGACTCGGCCGTGGTCTGTCTCTACAAGAAAGGCGACGCGTACGCGTACGCGTCGACCGGCCCCTCGGGCACGGTCGTGTTTCCCGCGTTTCTCTGCAAGAGCTCCGGCCCGATCTACGTGACCGTGACGGGGCTCGATCACGGAACCTATCGCGATTCGATCATGGTCGCGCAGCAGGCGCCCGCGTACGTGCGGGTGAACAAGACGCGGGTCGAAGACTACATCGTCGGCAACAACGACCTCGCGCTCGACGCCGGCGAGTCGGTCAACCTGCAGGTCGAGCTCAAGAACACCGGCCAGACCGCCGCGGCGAAGCTCTATGCAATCGTCCGTTCGGCCGATCCGGCCGTGACGGTGACCGACAGCGTAGCGGTCTATCCCGATCTCGCGGCGGGCGCCAAGGCGTACGGGCTCGATCCCTACCTCTTCGGCGTCGCCGCGTCGGTGAGCGACCTGGATCCCGTCGAATTCACGATCGACGTGCGCGATTCCACGGGCCGCTTCTGGTCGGAGAAGTTCGCGATCGCGGTCCACGCGCCGGCGATCGAGATCTACGTGAATGCGCTCAGCGACACGCTGCCGTTCGGAAACAACAACGGCGTCATCGAGGAGGGAGAGAGCTGCCGCCTCAGGATCGCGCTGAAGAACTACGGCACGGGCGTGGCGCAGGGCATCACCGGCAAGATCCGCTCCCTCGACGGCGACATCGTCGTCACCGACAGCACGTCGAGCTACGGCGATATCTCGCTCCTCGAAGCCGAGAGCGGGCAGGGCTTCGTCCTCTCCGAGGTGAACCGGACGCAGGTGAACTATTTCACCTTCCAGGCGACCGACCGGTTCGGAAGAGTATTCTCCAAGCGGATGGAGCTTCGGAAGCCCGGCGCGCCGAAATCGGTCGTCCTCAACTCGAGCTACGGGCCGAACGAGATCCATCTGACGTGGCGCAGGCCCGACTCGCTCGAGGCCTACCGGTACCAGGTGTATCGGTCGCTGACGACCGGCGGGCCGTACGGTCTCGCGAACGGCGACCTCGTCAAATACACGCTGTTCCGCGACACGGGCCTTCAGTCGAGCACGCGGTACTATTACCGGGTGTCGCTCGTCGACTCGTGCGGCAACGAGGGCTCGATGAGCGCCGAGCAGACCGCCACGACGAGTCCGCCGCAGCTCGCGGGATGGCCGAACAAGATGGCCAAGGAAACGGCGAGCAGCGTGAAGATCGGCGATCTCGACGGCGACGGCCGTCCCGAGGTCGTCACGGGATCCGACTACGTGTACGCGTGGCACGGCAACGGTATCGAGGTGCGCGACGGAGACAGCCAGCCGCTCACCTGGGGCGTATTCAATACGCTCGGGAGCAACTTCACGGCCACCGTCGCGCTCGCGAATCTCGACGGCGTGCCCGGGCTGGAGATCGTCGGCGCGTCGTGGAACACGAAGCAGATATTCGTATTCAACAAGAACGGCGCCGCGCTGCCGGGATGGCCGAAAACGACGGCCTACCTGTGCTGGGCGAGCCCCGTCGCCGGTGATTTGGACGGCGACGGCGATCTCGAGATCGTCGCGTACGACGTCTACGGCAAGGTGTACGCGTGGCATGCGAGCGGCGTCGAAGTCCGCGACGGCGACGCCAATCCGGCGACGGACGGCGTCTTCTTCGTGACGAAGAATCCGGGAACATGGCACATGTCCACGCCGGCGATCGCCGACATGGACGAGGACGGCATCGGCGAGATCATCGTGTGTTCTCCGAACGACAGCATCTATTGCCTCAACGGCAACGGAACGAGGGTGTCCGGCTGGCCGCTGAAGGTGGCCGACAGCGGCGCCAACATCACGTCGAGCCCCGCCGTCGGGGATATCGACGGGGACGGTCATCTCGAGGTGATCGTGCAGAGCAGCAGCGGGCGCATATACGGGTTGAACCACGACGCCACCTCGATGACGGGCTGGCCGCTGTGGATCTACAGCAATACGGGGACGATTTGCCCGTCTCCGGCGCTCGCCGATCTCAACAACGACGGGAAGCTCGAGGTCGTGATCGCGGGTCTCGACAAGAACTGCTACGTGGTGCGGTATAACGGCACGGCGCTGACGGGATGGCCGCAGGCGTACGCGACGACGGGCACATCCGAATCATCGCCCATCATCGCCGATATCAACGGCGACGGCAGCCTCGATATTCTCCTCGCCTGCGAGGAGGGCCGTCTCAACGCGTGGACGCAGAGCGGCTCCTTCATCCCGGGCTTCCCGATCCGTCTCGGCAGCTTCATTCGCGGCACGCCGATGGTGCACGACGTGGACTATAACGGCGATATCGAGCTCGCCGCCACCTGCTGGGACGCCAACGTCTACGTGTGGGATCTCTCGGCCTCGTACTATCGCGGCTGCGCGCAGTGGAACGGCTTCCACGGGAACATCTACAACTCGGGCTGGAAGGAATTCGTCCCGGCGACGGCGGTCGAGCAGATCACGTGCGTCTATCGCCTGCTCGAGGACGTCATCGAGCTCAACTGGTCCGTGTTCCCCGATGTCGCGTCCTGGAATCTCTACCGGGAGAAGCGCGGCGGCGACTTCGAGATTCTCGTTTCGGGGCTCCGGCCCGATCAGTCGAGCGTCATCAACTACGTCGACGGATCCGCCGAAGCGGGGCTCGTGTACCGCTACCGGCTCGAGGCGGAGGGACGGAGCGACCTCTCGCTGACCACGGCGGAGATCATGATGCCGGTGCAGAACGTGCGCCTGTACCAGAACCATCCCAACCCGTTCAATCCGTCGACCGTGATTCCGTTCACCGTGCCGGGCGGAATGGGGGCGCGGCGCAGCGTATACCTCGCGGTGTACGACGTGAACGGCGCCCTCGTGAAGACCCTCCTGAGCGGCACGATCGAGGGAGGAAGGCACGAGGCGCGGTGGGACGGCCGGAACGATCGCGGCGAAAGCGTGGCGACGGGCATCTATTTCGCCCAGATCAAGTCCGGCGGTTTCAAGGAGGCCCGGAAGATGATTCTCCTCCGCTAGCCGTTCGGGCGGGCGGATCGGCGCTTTTCCGGATGCCGCAGCCGGATGTAGCGCTCGAGCTCCTCGTACGAGTGGAAGTGGAGATCGAATTCGTACTCGTCGTGGAACTCGCATTCCGAGGACTTGTGTTGCCGGCAGATCCGAGGCCGCGACGGATAGATGAGACAGCCCCGTGCCGGATCGTAGAACCGGCACGGGGTTCTTACCATCAGGTACCATCGCCTGCGTTTCGTGTAAATCTCGACATCCCGGTGAGCGAGCATCCAGAGAACGTCGTCGAAATCCCTCGCGCTCTCCGGCGCTTCGATCTCGGTCGAAAAGTACATGCAGCATCGGGCGGGAACACACGCCGTGCAGGTCGCCGAATCCTTCGCTCGGCTCAGTTTCCGTCGCGGCGTTCTCGCGGTGGTGCGTTTTGCGGGCACGGCGCTCCCTCCTTCGGGTGTTCGAGCGGCGATTGTACAGCCGGCGGGGCGGAAGCGGCAAGCCCTTCCTGAGCGGACCCGGACGCGTCCGCCGCGGCAACGGGGCTTCGGCAAAGGGCATTGACACCCTCTTCCCTCATATTGTATCGTGTATCTTTAGCGCAATTTTTTAAGAAAAGTGAATTTCAGCAATCGCTCGCCGGGCGATTTTTCATGCGCGGCGCGGATAAAAGGAAGGTCCATGATATACCTGCTGACCGAGGACGAGAGGATGATCCAGAAGACCGCCCGCGACTTCGCCCGCAAGGAGCTCGCACCCGTCTCCCTCGAGGCGAACGAGAAGGGCGTGTTCCCCGATCATATCTTCAAGAAGCTCGGTGAGCTCGGATTCATGGGAATCACCATGCCGGAGGAGTACGGCGGCGTCAATCTCGGCACCTTCTCCCTCGTCCTCGTGCTCGAGGAGATAAACGCGGTGTGCGCGTCGACCGGCGTGACGATGTCGGTGCACAACTCGCTCACGAACTGGTGCATCCTCAAGTACGGAAGCGAGAAAACCCGCGCGCGGCTCCTCCCGAGGCTCGCGGCGGGGGAGATTCTCGGCGCGTACGCGATCACCGAATCGGAGGCGGGAAGCGATGTCTCCGCGATGCGCATGACGGCGGTCCGGAAGGGGAACGAGTATATCCTGAACGGCGCCAAGATATTCATCTCCACGGGCGACAAGGCGGGAGCGATCATCGTGTTCGCCCGCACCGACCAGAAAGACCGGACGAAGGGGATCAGCGCCTTCGTCGTGGAGCCCGACGCGCCGGGATTCTCTATCGGGAAGATCGAAAAGAAAATGGGATTGAAGGCGTCGACGACGGTCGAGCTCGTCTTCGAGGATTGCCGCGTGAGCGCGGACAATCTCCTCGGCGCGGAGGGAATGGGGATGAAGATCGCGCTCGCGGGCCTCGACGGCGGCAGGATCGGCATCGCCGCGCAGGCGGTCGGCATCGCGCAGGCCGCGCTCGAGGAGGGGCTCCGGTTCTCGCGCGAGCGGAAGCAGTTCAACACGCGAATCGTGGATTTCCAGTCGACCCGGTGGAAGATCGCCGACATGGCGACGGCCGTCGACGCGGCGCGTCTCTTGACCTACCGCGCGGCGAAGCTCAGGGACGCCGGCGCGCCGTGCTCGAAGGAATCGTCCATGGCGAAGCTCTTCGCGAGCCGCACGGCGAACGCGGTCGTGTACGACGCGCTCCAGATGCACGGGGGGGTCGGCTATACGGAGGATTTCCTCGTCGAGCGGCTGTTCCGGGACGCCCGGGTGACCGAGATCTACGAGGGAACGAGCGAGATTCAGCGTCTCGTCATCTCGAAGGCGGTCATCGAGGAGTTCGAACGGACCGTTCCGGATTGATGCGCACGGCAGCGAAAGGAGGAGCACTTGAAAATTCTCGCGCTCTTGAAACGGGTGCCCGATACCGAGGCGAAGATCCTGATCAACCAGGACGGCACCGGCATCAAGGATGAGGGCATCAAGTACGTCATCAACACGTACGACGAGTACGCGGTCGAGGAAGGCTTGCGGCTCAAGGAAAAGGCGGGGGGCACGAGCACGGTGACGGTCGTGTGTGTGGGGCCCGAGGAGGCGACCGAGCTGATCCGGACGGCGCTCGCGATGGGCGCCGACGACGCCGTGCACGTGTGCGACAAGGCGCTCGAGCGCCCCGATCCGTTCGTCGTCGCCTCCGTGCTGGCGAAGGCGATCACGACTGAGGGATTCGACATCATTTTCTGCGGCAAACAGGCGATCGACGACGACATGGGACAGGTTCAGTCGATACTCGCCGAGATGCTCGGCATTCCGCAGGTGAACGTGGCGACGGCGTTCGAGATGGCCGCCGACGCGAAGCGCGCCACGGTGCGGCGCCGCGTCGAGGGAGGGGACGAGAAAGTGGAGACGAGCCTCCCCGTCATCGTATCGTGCGAGAAGGGTCTCAACGATCCGCGGTACGCGTCCCTGCCGGGCATCATGAAAGCGAAGAAGAAGGAAATCAGGAAAAAGACGCTGGCCGATCTCGGATTCGCCCAGGCTCCCGGCGACGCGCGGAGCACGATCCTGCGCTGGCTGCCCCCGCCCAAGAGCGCGGGGTGCACGATGGTCAAGGCCGAGGAGACGCGGGATGCCGTGAAGGAGCTCGTGCGGCTGCTCCGCGAAGAGGCAAAGGTCGTTTAGGCGCTGCTCGACAGGAAGGATGTTCATAATGGCGAACGATATTCTGGTATTCGGCGAGGTCCGCGGGGGAGGCATCAAGAAAATCACGAAAGAGCTCGTCGGCGCGGCGCGGCGCGTGTCGGCCGCGGCCGGCGGGGCGATCGACGCGGCGCTCATCGGATCGGGGGCGCGCGCGGCGGCGGAAGGTCTGACGGGATTCGGGCTGCGGAAGATCGTCGTAGCCGAGGACGACGCGCTCGCGCGCTATTCGACCGAGGGGTACGCCGCGGTGCTCTCCGATATCGCGAAGCGGGGAGCCTACTCGTACGTGTTCCTCGGCGCGACGGCGATGGGGAGGGACCTCGGTCCCCGGGTCGCCGCGAAGACGGACGGCGTGATGTTCAGCGACTGCGTCGACGTGCGCATGGAAGGGAGCCGGTGCGTCGCCCGCAGGCCCGTGTATTCGGGCAGGGCGTACGTCGAGATCGTCAGGACGGGGGAGCGGCAGAACTTCATTTCGATCCGGCCCAACAACGTCCCGCCGGCCGAGCCGACCGGGGGAGCCACGCCGGTCGAGACGCACGCCTCGAGCGTCGCGCGGGACGCGATCCGCGCCATCGTCACCGAGATCTTTCCCCTCGAAGGGGGGCGCCCCGATCTCACCGAGGCGGACGTCATCGTGACGGGCGGGCGCGCCATGAAAGACAAGGCGAATTTCAAGATACTCGAGGAGCTCGCCGATCTCCTCGGCGCCGCGGTCGGAGCTTCGCGCGCCGCCGTCGACGCGGGCTTCGCGCCGGTCGCGATCCAGGTGGGACAGACGGGCAAGATCGTGAATCCGAAGCTCTATATCGCCTGCGGGGTCTCGGGCGCGATCCAGCACCTCGCCGGCATGCGCACCTCGAAGGTCATTGTCGCGATCAACAAGGATCCGAACGCGCCGATCTTCGAGCGCGCCACCTATGGAATCGTCGGCGACCTCTTCGAAATCGTGCCGATGCTGACGGAGGAGCTGAAGAAGATTCTATGACGACGCAGGGAATCGTGTTCCTCGTTCTGTTCGCCGCCGTGCTCACGGTGTTCGGTCTCGTCGTCCGGCTGCTCTACCGGATTCTCCGGGCGGGGAAGCCCGAGAACCGGTTCGACCGGTGGGGAGACCGCATCAAGGCGGTGATCGTCTACGTCGCCGCCCAGGCGCGGGTGCTGGCGAAGCCGGCGGGGCTGGGGCATTTCGTCATTTTCTGGGGATTCATCTTCATCACGATCGGAACGCTCGATCACATGCTCGGCCAGGTCGTTCCCGGGTTCGGGCTCGAGCGGATCGTGGGACGGAGCGCCGGATCCGCGTTCATCCTGCTCCAGGACGTGTTCGGAATTCTCGTCATCGTCGCGCTCGCCGTGGCCGCCGTGCGGCGCTTCGTCCTGAAGCCGGCGCGCCTCGAGATCGACGATCCCGCCGCGCCGCCGCAGGCCGCCCTCATTCTGACGCTCATCTTCGTGCTCATCCTGTTCATGTACGGGATGAAGGGAACGGAGATCCTCGAGGGATCGGCGCGGCTCACGAGGGGGAACGCCCCCGTTTCCTCCGTCGCCGCCGCGATGATGCGCGGGTGGGGCATGAACCTGCCGCTCGCCTACGACGTGTTCTCGTGGGGGCACAACCTCGTCATCTTCTTCTTCCTGCTCTTCATTCCGTTCTCGAAGCACATCCACATTCTCGGCGCCATCCCGAACGTGCTTTTCAAGAATCTCGGCAGGCCGGGCGCGCTGAGCCGCATGAATTTCGAGGACGAATCGGCGGAGAAATTCGGCGTCTCGGAGCTCAGGGATTACACGTGGAAGCAGCTCATGGATCTGTACGCGTGCACCGAGTGCGGGAGGTGCCAGGTCGCCTGCCCCGCCCACACGACGCAGAAGCCGCTGAGCCCGTTCCGCGTCATTCACCGCCTGCGCGCTCAGCTCATGCGGGACAAGGGGAGCCTCTTCGCGAAGGGCGCCGACGTGCTGAAGCCTTCGCCGGTGATTCCGGCGACCGTTTCCGAGGACGAGATCTGGGCGTGCACCACCTGCGGGGCGTGCATGCAGGAATGCCCGACCTTCATCGAGCACGTGCAGAAGCTCGTCGATCTGAGACGGTTCCTCGTTCTGACCGAGAGCCGCTTCCCCGCCGAGGCGCAGCCGGTGTTCAAAAACATGGAGGTCAACTACAATCCGTGGGCGATCGGGTATTCGTCCCGCGCCGACTGGGCGCAGGGGCTCGACGTGCCGCTCGCGTCCGCGAAGCAGAGTTTCGACGTGCTCTTCTGGGTCGGCTGCTCCGGGTCGTTCGATCAGCGGTCGCAGAAGGTGTCTCGCGCGGTCGTGCGGCTCCTGCAGCTCGCGGGAGTCGATTTCGCCATCCTCGGCACGGAGGAGATGTGCTGCGGGGAAACGGCGCGCAGGATGGGGAACGAGTATCTCGCCCAGACCCTGATTCAGGCGAACATCGAAACGCTCAAGAAATATAAATTCAACCGCATCGTCACCGCCTGCCCCCACGGGCTCAACACCTTCCTCGTCGAGTATCCGCAGTTCGGGCTCAGCATGCCCGTCATGCATCATTCCGCGTTTCTCCTCGGGCTCGTTTCGGAGGGAAGGCTGAAACCGAGGCGGAACGAAACGCTCCGCGGCGCCTACCATGATTCGTGCTACCTCGGCAGGTACAACGGCGTACTGCGCGAGCCGCGCTCGCTCCTCTCGCGCTCGGCGAAACGCGTCGTCGAGTTCCGGCGGCGCGGTGCGTCGAGCTTCTGCTGCGGCGCGGGCGGAGGGAGGATGTGGATGGAGGAGACGATCGGCTCCCGGATCAACGAGGACCGCGCGCGGGAGCTCCTCGGTCTCGGGGTCGACCATGTCTTCACGGCGTGCCCGTTCTGCCTGACGATGTTCGAGGATGCGCTCAAGACGCTCGGCCGGGAGGATATCAAGGCGAGGGACGTCGCCGAGATCCTGCTGGAGGCCTGCTCGTAACATGAGAAGGAGCCGCGCCTTACGGGACGCGGCTCCTCTCGCATAATACTTGCGGTTCGCCCGCTATTCCTGCCAGTTGATCGCTTCTACCGGACAGTTATTGATGGCGTCCTGAATTTCGTCCTCATCCGCTCCCTCGGGATCCGAGACCGTCGCGACTTCCCCGTCCATCGCAAAGACAGCGGGTACGGTTTCCACGCAAAGTTCGCAGCCGGTGCAGAGATCGGGATCGACAAATGGAACTCTTGGCATTTTTGTACTCCTTTGCTGAGGAACATCCTGCTAATTAACAGGCTATGGCCCTCCTGTCAAGGATATTTTTCCCGGCGCCCCGGCGGGCGCTTTTCGGCCGGTTCCGCGGGGGAGCAGGGAGCGCTCTGACGATCAGAATCTCTTTGTAATATCTGTGGATACAAGCGTTACGGAGAAATCGTCCTCCCGGCGGGAGTGCCGTTCGGGCTCGCGCGAACCGGGCAAGAGATTTGCGCTTGTGCGGGGCGCGACCGGCGCGCTACATTACCGGTATTCGGAACTCATGCGATCCGCGGGATCGATCCGGATCGCGGAAAGGCGGGACGGGGATGCGAAGATTCTCACGCTGGCGGCTGCGGGTCGTCGCGGGCGCCGCGATTCTCTCGACGGCGCTCGGAGCGGGGTGCGGGACGGAAGGCGCGAAGAAGCGCTTGCAGGCGAAACCGGACGAGCTCACCGTCGTCTTCTCGAGCGATCTGCTCGGCAAGGTGCGCTCCTGCGGGTGCGTGATCGAGGATATGGGCGGGCTCGGGCGCTGGGCGACGTTCACCGGACGCGTCAGGGAGTCGGTCGACAACCTCATCGTGGTCGACGCGGGGGACGTTTTCGGCGCGGAGCTATCCTTCACGCAGAAGGAGGCGGAGCTCGCGTTCGACGCCATGAACGTCGTCGGGCTCGACGCATACACCCCCGGCGAAACCGATTTCGTGTTCGGCCTGCCGTTTCTGCGGACGCTGGCGAGCCGGGCGAAATTCGCGATCGTCGCGGCGAACATCGTCGATCCCGTCACGGGGGAGTGCATCTTCGGCGCGCCCTACACGATCAAGACGCTCGCGGGAGGGCTCCGCGTCGGGATCGTCGGCGTTCTCGACGACGCGATCCGGTTCCCTTCGTACATCGACGTCTCGACGTTCAAGGTCCTGCCCGCGATCGAAACGGTCAGGAATCTCGTTCCGGAGCTCAAGGAGAAAGCCGATTTCCTCGTCATATTGAGCCACATGGGCATGGAGCGCTCGCTCGAGCTCGCGCGAGAGGCGGGGGATTTCGATCTCGTCGTCGTCGGTCACGCGAAGCCGGTCCTCAAGGAGCTCACGAAGCAGGGGGAATCGATCATGCTCGCGACGGGCGGATCGGGGCAGTACATGGGGCGGATCGATCTGTCCCTCGCCGCGGACGGCGCCATCACCGAGGGGCAGATGAAGCTCGTGCCGCTCGACGAGACCATTCCGCTCAATCAGGAAGTCAAGGATCTGTTCACGCAGTACGGCGTCCCGCTCACGGACAAGGAGATGCACAAGAAAAAATGAGCGGTTCCCGTTCGCCGGGGAGGGAGCCGTCCTTAAGTCGCTGTTATCCTTGCAATTAATTTGTCATTGACAAGCGCCCGAGAGCGTATTAATTTTCTCCGGTACGTTTCGTTTCCCAAGCGAGGTTTCCCGCTGGAGCGTAGAAAGCTTTTCCTCATCCTGCAAAGGAGCGCATGTATGTCGAAGCTTTATAAATCCCTCGTGGTTGCGATCCTCATCACCGGCGTTTTCGCAGGCTGCAAAGGCAATGTCGATGAAACGTACGTTCTGACGAGCCTGAAGGGCGCCGCCTCCGGCGATGTGGTGAGCATCGGTTTCAAGTACAGCTTCGATTCCCCCAATGTCATCGGCGCCGCGAACAACGTCGCGCTGGTCCGCGAGGGTAACCGGATCGAGTTCTTCATCGGCGACGGCCTCGAGGCGAAGATGAAAGGCGTCGAGGGCAAGCAGTTCACCGTTGCCGTGCGCAAGTATTTCACCCCCTATATCCATTTCGTCGTCGATTACGTCATGGCCGGTTCGGATACGATCATGGTCGGCGAGCCCTCCGGCGTGAAGCTCCCGCTCCTCCGTCCGGCGGCCCAGTTCACCGCTCCCGAGGAGTACATCGCCGTGGAGCTGAACAAGCTGACCTCGAGCGCTCTGGCGCTCAAGGATATCGAGGAGAAGAAGTTCAAGGTCGAGAACGGGAAAATAACCATGGAGCAGATCGGCGACGCGCAGAAGCTCGTTCTCAGGCTCAAGAACGTGGGATTCACGGTCGAAGAGACGAACGATGTGATGCTCGCCGTCATGAAGGCGATCATGACCGAGAACAAGCCCTTCGACGGAGGTGTTCAGTACGGTTCGATCCCGCGGAGCGACCGCGCGACGCGCGAGCGGCTGAACATCGGCGGCGACGTCAAGATCGGCTACATCCTGTACGGCGGCAACGCCATCACGATATCGATGTAGGCACCGGATCGTTGTCGGGCGAATGAGAATGTGCGGCGCCGCGTGCGCCGCACATTTTTTATTGGGGGGCCGGCCGGGTGTTTGCCCGGGGCGCTTCCGGCCGGGGCCGGGAACGGGACGGGGGCGCGGCCGGCGGCCCGCCCGATTCGGCTTGACCTCCCGTCGCGCGTTGCATTAGCGTATTCGAAACCGCACGCATCCGATTACACGCACGAAAGGCGGAAGAGGGTTATGGCGAAGGCGGAGGAACGGGTGGAACGGATCATGGTCGTAGCGCGGAAGGACTGGAGGGAATCGGTCAACGGCAGATTCCTCCTCTTCCAGTTCACGGACAAGGACGGTCCCCTCAAGGGGGTCATCTGGAAGCCGACGGAGGAGATCGATCGGGAGATCCAGGTCAACGACGTCGTCCGGATCAAGGGGGAGATGAAGCAGTACCAGGGGTCGTTTGAGCTGCACGTCGGGAGCATCGCGAAACTCTCCGAGAAGGAGTACGATCCGGCGCAATTCGTCCCGGTCGTCGCCGGGGAGGCGGGGGATCTGTACCGCGAGATCATGGGAGTCGTCTCGACGGTGGGCAACGTGCACCTGCGCGATCTGCTCGAGCGCATCTTCGGCGACGGCGAATTCAAGGCGAAGTTTCTCAAGGCGCCCGCGGCGCGCGTGTGGCACCACTCGTATATCGGCGGGCTCGCGCATCACGTCCGCGACATGGCGTCGATCGCGCTGCGGATCGCGGAGGTCTATCCCGAGGTCGATCGCGACCTGCTCCTCTGCGGCGTCCTCGTGCACGATCTCGGCAAGGTGCAGGAGCTCGAGGTCACGAACCGCATCGATTACTCGGACCAGGGGCGGCTCATCGGCCATATCGTGCTCGGCGTCGAGTTCCTCGACGCGCGCATGCGCGAGATCGACGGATTTCCGGCCGATCTCTCCCTGAAACTGAAGCATATGGTCCTGAGCCACCACGGCTTACTCGAGCACGGATCCCCCGTCGTGCCGATGACGATCGAGGCGATCCTGCTCCACTATATCGACAACCTCGACGCGCAGGCGAGGGGCACCCTGCAGGCGCTCGGCAAGGATACGTCGCGGTTCGGCAAATGGACCGAGTACGTGAAGCTGCTCGACCGCTTCATCTATCGCGGCGACGGAGCGCGCGAAGCGGAGCGGCCGAAGGAAACGTGACATGAACCGGTTCCCCGCGTGGGTGGAAATCGATCTGGACGCGGCCACGTACAACCTCGGACGCGTTCGAAGCATCGTTCCGCCGGGCGTCGGGCTGCTCTTCGTCGTGAAGGCCGACGCGTACGGGCACGGCGCCGTGCGGATCTCCCGGCTCGCCGAGGAGTGCGGCGTCGATATCCTCGGGGTCGCCACGCTCGACGAGGGACGCGAGCTCCGCAAGGCGGGCATCAAGCTTCCGATCCTCATCCTGAGCCCCGTCCTGCCGCAGGAGATCGAGGGCGTTCTCGAGAACGATCTCGCCGTCACCGCTTCCTCGTACGAGTTCGTCGAGACGGCCTCCGAGATCGCGATCCGGCTCGGCGCGATCTGCACGCTCCATATCGAAATCGACACGGGCATGGGACGGGCCGGCATCGCGCAGGCGAGCGCCGTCGAGGCGATTACGCGGATGCGGTCGCTGCCCGGCGTCAGGCTCGAGGGCATCTTCACGCATTTCCCCGCCTCCGACAGCGACACGGATTTCACGAAGGAGCAGATCGATTCGTTTCTCGGCATCGTCGACCGTCTCGCAGCCGCGGGCTGCTCGTTCCGGTACGTGCACAGCGCGAACAGCGCCGCGATCCTCAACTTCCCCGCTTCGCATTTCAACCTCGTCCGTCCCGGTCTCCTCGTCTACGGCCACGCGCCCTCGATCGTGCTGAAGGATTCGGTCGAGGTCGTGCCGGTCATGAGCTTCAAGGCGCGGCTCGTGCTCGTGCGCGACATGCCCCGGGGCTCGAGCATCAGCTACGGGAGGACGTTCATCGCGCCCGGCCCCCTCACGATGGGAGTCGTTCCGGTCGGATACGGCCACGGGCTCAGCCACCGGCTCTCGAACAAGGGGCAGGTCCTGTTCCGGGGACAGCGCGTGAACGTCATCGGCCGGGTCACGATGGACATGACGATGCTCGACCTCTCCGCATTTCCCGACGCCTCGGTGGGGGAGGAGGTCGTGATCTTCGGCCGGCAGGGGAGCGAGGAGATCACGGCCGACGACGTCGCCCGATGGGACGAGACGCTCAACTACGAGGTCCTTTGCCGCATCAGCAAACGGGTCGCGCGCGTCTACATCCGCAGCGGGCGGATCGAGAGCCTCAAAACGCTCCTCGGCGTCCGCGAGGCGCCCTGAGAGGCCGGCTCCCGTGCGTTCGAGGCGTGGAGGGGACATCGTCCGGATTCCACCGAAGCATTGTATGAACCGGCGCGCCGTCGCCATCGTGCTCGACGGCGTGGGCGTCGGCGCGCTGGATGATGCCGCGCGGTACGGCGACGAAGGGGCGAACTCCATCGGCTCCGCGTCGCGCGCCGCCGGCGGACTGCGGCTCGAGACGCTCGAACGGCTCGGCCTCGGACGGATCGTTCCGATCGAAGGGGTCGCCGCGGTTCGAAGCCCCGCGGCTTCGTGGGGGCGGATGGCGGAGCGGTCGCCGGGCAAGGATTCGACGACGGGACATTGGGAGCTGATGGGCTGTCCCCTCGACGCGCCGTTTCCGACCTATCCGGACGGCTTTCCCCGGGAGATCATCGAACCGTTCGAGCGCTCGATCGGCCGCCCCGTGCTGGGCAACCGGCCCGCCTCGGGCACGGCCGTCATCGAGGAACTCGGCGCGGAGCACCTGCGCACGGGGCGCCCCATCGTCTACACTTCGGCGGACAGCGTTTTCCAGATCGCGGCGCACGAGGGGGTGATTCCCGTTCGCGACCTCTATCGCATGTGCCGCGTCGCCCGGAAGCTCCTCGTCCCGCCGCATCATGTCGCCCGCGTCATCGCCCGCCCGTTCGGCGGCTCGCCGGGCGGATTCGCGAGAACGAAGCGTCGCCGCGATTATTCCATCCCGCCGCCGCGCCCGACCCTCCTCGACCGCCTGGCCGGCGGCGGCCGCGAGGTCGTGACCGTCGGGAAGATCCACGATCTCTTCGCCCGGCGGGGCGTCACGAGGGCGATTCCGGCGGCGGGGAACGACGCGGCGATGCGTTCGGCGGAGCGCGTTCTGAAACGCGGCGAGCCCTTCTCGCTCCTCTTCGTCAACCTCATCGAGTTCGACACGGAATGGGGGCACCGCCGCGACGCCGCGGGCTACGCGCGCGGTCTGGAGCGCTTCGACGCGTGGTTCGGGCGGTTCCTCGGGCTGCTCGCGCCCGGCACCCTGTTCGCCGTCACGAGCGACCACGGGTGCGACCCGACGATGCGGGGATCGGATCATACGAGGGAATACGTGCCGGTGCTGGCGGGGCTGGCCGGATCGGGCGGCGGCGGGCCCCTCGGCACGCGGGAGACCTTCAGCGATCTCGCCGCGACGCTCGCGGAGTTCTTCGGGCTCGAGGCGGGAGCGGGGAGAGCTTTCTCGGTGCGCTCGAACGATGACCGAACGACCGATCAAGGGAGGCTGCCGGTGGACGGATTCAAGCTCAACAGGCTGATCGATCACACGCTTCTCAAGCCGGAGGCGTCGGAAGCCGACATCGCGCGCCTCGCGCGGGAGGCGATCGAACACGATTTCTTCTCCGCGTGCGTCAACACGCACTGGGTTCCCCTCGTGGCGCGGACGTGCGCGGGCACGAACGTCAAGGTCTGCTCCATCGCGGGGTTTCCGCTCGGCGCCGTCGACGCGGCGGTCAAGGCCTTCGAGGCCGGCCGCGCCGTCGCGGCGGGCGCGCACGAGATCGACATGGTGATGAACGTCGGCGCGCTGAAATCGGGAGCCCTCAATGTCGTGCGCGAGGACATCGCCGGCGTTGTGGCGGCATGCGGCGGAGGCGCGATCGTGAAGGTGATCATCGAGGCCGCGCTCCTCACCGACGCGGAGAAGGCGGCCGCGTGCCGGCTCGCGATGGACGCGGGGGCGGCGTTCGTCAAGACGTCGACGGGCTTCGGCCCGCCGGGCGCGAACGCGAGGGACGTGAGGATCATGCGCGAAGCGGTCGGCCCCGGCTTCGGTGTAAAGGCCTCGGCCGGCATCCGCACCGCGGCGTTCGCGCTCGAGCTCGTCGAAGCGGGCGCGACGAGGATCGGCACGAGCGCGAGCCTCGCCATCATGGAGGAATGGAAGCGGCTCGGGTAAGCGGAGCCGGCGGCGTCTCAGTGCGGCACGACCTTGTCCCGCGACGCTTCCTTGTCGATGTCCCGGAAGTCCTTGTCCTTGTCCAGCAAATCGTACGAGCTGACGCGGTGCAGGTCGCACTGGCGCGTCGGCTCGTTTCCCTCGATGAAGATCTCGCGCGAGATCTTCGGGCAGTACGGGGTGCTCAGGAGCCCCGATTCCTGACAGACGAGCTCCTCGATGATGTTGGGGGGGCGGTTGAACGCGGGGCCCCGGTTGCCCGGGTACGCCGCCTTCATCGTTTCGATCCAGATCGGGAGCGCCACGCGGGCGCCCGTCATGCCGTCCCCGATGCTCTTGCGCTCGTCGTAGCCCGTCCAGACGCCGATCACGATCTCGGGCGTATATCCGATGAACCACGCGTCGGTGTACTCGTCGGTCGTGCCCGTTTTGCCCGCGACGGGAATATCGAGGCCGCGGCTGCGCACGGCCCACGCGGTGCCGTTGACCTCGTCGATCACGCTCTCGAGCATGTCGGTGATCATGTACGACACGTCCGGCGGGAGCGCCTCCTCGTGGAACTCGCGGTATTCCTCCACCGTGTTTCCGTTCCGGTCCTCGATGCGGAGGATCGACATCGGCTCGGCGCGCATTCCCTCGGCGGCGAGCACGCCGTACGCGGACGCGAGGTCGAGGAGCGTCACCTCGCTCGCGCCGAGCGCGAGCGACAGCACGTTCTGCAGGCGGCTCTTGATCCCCATCCGCTTGGCCACGCCGATGACCGAGGGAGGGCCGAGCGCCTGGATGAGCTTGATGGAGGGGATGTTGATCGATCTCGAGAGCGCCTCGCGCAACGTGATCGCTCCGTGGAATTTCCTGTCGTAGTTGCGCGGCTTGTACACGTCGCCGTTCGGCAGCTCGACGACGAGCGGCGTGTCGAGGATGATGTCCGACGGATTGTACCCGTTCTCGAGCGCCGAGATGTAGACGAACGGCTTGAAGGCCGAGCCGGGCTGCCGGGGCGCCTGAATCGCGCGGTTGTACTGGGTCTCGCGGAAGTCCCTCCCGCCGATCATGGCGAGGATGTGCCCGCTGCGCGGGTCGATCGCCACGAGCGCTCCCTGCAGGTACTCGGGGGCGAGCTTTTCCCCGCGCGCCGCGGCGGCCTCGAACCGGGCGCGGGTGAGCTTGAAGCCGTACGCCGTCTCGATCTCCCGCAGCCAGCGCTCGAGGTTCCGCTCCGCCGCGCGCTGCAGCTTCGCGTCGAGCGTCGTGTAGACCGTGTACCCGTCCCGGTAGACGGAACGGGCCCCGTACTTCTCCTCGAGGACGATCCGGATCTGCTCGGCGAAATATCCGGCGAAATCCTGGTTGTCCGAAACCTTCTTGACGAGATCGAGCGAGCGATCGCGCAGCGAGTCCCGCTGCGCCTCCGTGATGACGCCGAATTCCTCCATCGCGCCGAGCACGAGGCTCACGCGCCGGGCCGCTCGCTCGGGATACGCGAACGGATTATAGCCGCCGGGATTCTTCGGCAGCCCCGCCAAGAGCGCCATCTGGTTGAGCCCGATGTCGCGGACCGATTTTCCGAAGAACTTCCTCGACGCCGCCTCGATCCCGTACGTCCCCTCGCCGAAGTAGATCTGGTTGAGATACATCTCGAGGATCTCGTCCTTCGAGTACGTGCGCTCGATCTTGAAGGCGAGGAGCGCTTCCCTGATCTTGCGGGGGAAGGTCTGCTCCTTCTTGTTGAGGAAGAGATCGGTCGATATCTGCTGCGTGATCGTGCTCGCTCCCTGCGCCCTGCTCCAGTGAATGAGGTCTCTCCATATTGTGACGAAGAGGCGCTGCATGTCGATGCCGCTGTGCTGATAGAAGCGGCGGTCCTCGACGGCGAGGAAGGTCTTCTGCACGAGGACGGGGATTTCGTCGAGCGGCACGTAGATGCGGTTCTGCTCGTAGAACTCCTTGACGACGGTCGAATCGCGGGCGAGGATGCGCGTCTTGAGCGACGGCTCTATCATCTCGAGCCGCTCCATCGAGGGGAGATCCCGCGAGAACCACTGTATCGCCGCGGTGCCGATGCCGATGACGCAGACGAGCGCGAGCCCGAGGCTCCAGAGGAAGATCTTCTCGCCGCGCGTGAGTGGCCTGAATCCCATATGAATCAATCGTCCCGTCGATTCCGAACGCCCGCAGGAAGCGCCTGCTCGTGAGAGAATGTATATCCCGGGACCGGCTTTTTCCAATCCTTTTATGCGGAGCGGGAGCGAGGCGCGGGAGGGCGCGCGAAAAGATTCGGGGTTTTTGGAAATATCGTTTGACAACCGCGCCGGCATCGTTTATATATGCAGGGCGCTAACGCGCAGTTCGAAAGCGAATTGCAGCGCCTCCAAAAATTCTTCAGAAAACTCCTACAGAGGGGTTGACAAAGAAACCCGATTGCGATATATTGGGTAGCTGGAGAAAATTCCATATAGGGAATTCTGTTCTTTGAAAACGAAATAGCGTGCGATGCCCTTGCCAGATGATTCGGGCTCCGATCCTTCGGGATCGGAGGTGGAATGTCAAATAGAGCATTGCTTTCACGCAATGACTCTTCGTTTTTTTACTACGGAGAGTTCGATCCTGGCTCAGAATGAACGCTGGCGGCGTGGATTAGGCATGCAAGTCGAACGAGAATGGGATTAGCAATAGTCCCTAGTACAGTGGCGAACGGGTGAGTAACGCGTGGGAAACCTGCCCTCGAGTGTGGGATAACAACTCTAACGGGTTGCTAATACCGCATAACATTGCGGGCCGCATGGTCTGCAATCAAAGATGGCCTCTACTTGTAAGCTGTCGCTTGAGGATGGTCCCGCGTCCCATTAGCTAGTTGGTAGGGTAACGGCCTACCAAGGCGACGATGGGTAGCCGGCCTGAGAGGGTGGTCGGCCACACTGGAACTGAGACACGGTCCAGACTCCTACGGGAGGCAGCAGTCGAGAGGCTTCGGCAATGGGGGAAACCCTGACCGAGCGACGCCGCGTGGGTGATGAAGTCCTTCGGGATGTAAAACCCTGTCATACGGGATGAAAAACCGATCGGTAAATAGCCTTTCGGTTTGACAGTACTGTAAGAGGAAGCTCCGGCTAACTCCGTGCCAGCAGCCGCGGTAATACGGGGGGAGCGAGCGTTATTCGGATTCACTGGGCGTAAAGGGTTCGTAGGCGGTCAAGTAAGTCAGGGGTGAAATCTAACGGCTTAACCGTTAAACTGCCCTTGAAACTGCTTGACTTGAGGACATGAGAGGAAAGCGGAATTCTTGGTGTAGCGGTGAAATGCGTGGATATCAAGAGGAACACCGGTGGCGAAGGCGGCTTTCTGGCATGTTACTGACGCTGAGGAACGAAAGTCAGGGGAGCGAACGGGATTAGATACCCCGGTAGTCCTGACTGTAAACGATGGGCACTAGGTGTGGGAGGTATCGACCCCTTCCGTGCCGCAGCTAACGCATTAAGTGCCCCGCCTGGGGAGTACGGCCGCAAGGTTGAAACTCAAAGGAATTGACGGGGGCCCGCACAAGCGGTGGAGCATGTGGTTTAATTCGATGATACGCGAAGAACCTTACCGGGGTTTGACATGCAGATGACCGCCGTTGAAAGACGGCTTCCCCTTCGGGGGCATCTGCACAGGTGCTGCATGGCTGTCGTCAGCTCGTGTCGTGAGATGTTGGGTTAAGTCCCGCAACGAGCGCAACCCTTATCCCGAGTTGCCATCAGGTAATGCTGGGAACTCTCGGGAGACTGCCGGTGATAAACCGGAGGAAGGCGGGGATGACGTCAAGTCCTCATGGCCCTTACATCCCGGGCTACACACGTGCTACAATGGCGAGTACAGAGGGCTGCGAAGCCGCGAGGTGGAGCGAATCCCAGAAAACTGGTCTCAGTCCGGATTGCAGTCTGCAACTCGACTGCATGAAGGCGGAATCGCTAGTAATCGCGAATCAGCAGGTCGCGGTGAATACGTTCCCGGGCCTTGTACACACCGCCCGTCAAGCGATGGAAGCCGGAGGTACCCGAAGTCGGTTTTCTAACCGCAAGGAAGGAGCCGCCTAAGGTAAGATCGGTGACTGGCGCTAAGTCGTAACAAGGTAGCCGTATCGGAAGGTGCGGCTGGATCACCTCCTTTCTTAAGGAGTGTTTCCGGGCTAGATCGGCAACGATCGAAGCGCGGAGAGCTCCAGGTCGACCGGACCATCTGCAAGTCTCGCACGCTATTTCCGTTATATTCGGGGCCTATAGCTCAGTTGGTTAGAGCGCGCGCCTGATAAGCGCGAGGTCAGTGGTTCAACTCCACTTAGGCCCACCATTGAGTGGCTTCGAGCAACGACTCAATCGGGGATGTAGCTCAGCTGGGAGAGCACCTGCTTTGCAAGCAGGGGGTCGCCGGTTCGAACCCGGTCATCTCCACGAATACCAGATTCTGGACTTTCCAGTTTGCTCTTTGACAACAAAAACAGGGTGAAGAAACAGGCATCTTCGTAAGATTTCTGGTTAAGCTACTAAGGGCGAATGGCGGATGCCTTGGCGCCGATAGGCGATGAAGGACGTGGCAAGCTGCGATAAGCTCCGGGGAGCTGCACACAAGCTTTGATCCGGGGATTTCCGAATGGGGCAACCCGATGCGGCAAAACCGCATCATCTCGGGGATGAATACATAGTTCCCGAGAAGCTAACGGGGAGAACTGAAACATCTCAGTAACCCCAGGAACAGAAAGAAACCTCGATTTCCTCAGTAGCGGCGAGCGAACGGGAAACAGCCTAAACCGAACCGCATTCACAAGCATGCACGCGTTGTGCGGACGGTGTCGTGGGGCCCGATCTGACCCGAGTGCATCGAGGGTCGGAGAGTTACAAAATTGCACTCTAGCCGAATCACCTGGAAACGGTGGACCATAGACGGTGAACGTCCGGTAGGCGAAAGAGGAGCAATCTCTCTCGATTGGGTACCCGAGTACTATGGGACACGAGAAATCCCGTGGGAACTCAGGAGGACCACCTCCTAAGGCTAAATACTCATCGGCGACCGATAGCGAACTAGTACCGTGAGGGAAAGGTGAAAAGAACCCCTGGCGGGGAGTGAAATAGGACCTGAAACCATTTGCCTACAAGCAGTGGGAGGATTTCTTCGAGCCTTCGGGCTTGAAGCGATCTGACCGCGTGCCTTTTGCATAATGATCCGGCGAGTTACTCTGTGTAGCAAGGTTAAGTGGACGACACCACGAAGCCGTAGTGAAAGCGAGTCCTAAATGGGCGTTAAGTTGCGCGGAGTAGACCCGAAACCATGTGATCTATCCACGGCCAGGATGAAGCGCGTGTAACAGCGCGTGAAGGTCCGAACTGGTGAAGGATGAAAACTTCTCGGATGAGCTGTGGATAGGGGTGAAAGGCCAATCAAACTTGGAAATAGCTGGTTCTCCCCGAAATAGTTTTAGGACTAGCCTCGCACGTTGAATGACGGAGGTAGAGCACTAACTGGACTAGGGGGCCTACAAGCCTGCCAAACCCAATTAAACTCCGAATTCCGTTTATTTTAGTGCGGGAGTCAGGCAGCGGGGGATAAGCTTCGTTGCCGAGAGGGAAAGAACCCTGACCATCAGCTAAGGTCCCTAAATTGAGGCTAAGTGATTAAGGATGTGGACTTGCTCAGACAACTGGGATGTTGGCTTGGAAGCAGCCATCATTTAAAGAAAGCGTAACAGCTCACCAGTCAAGTGAATCCGCGCCGATAATTTCCGGGACTAAGCCTTATACCGAAGCTATGGATTCGATCTTCCTTCGGGAAGGTCGTCTGGTAGGGGAGCGTTCCATGATAGGTCGAAGGTATACCGTGAGGTATGCTGGACGAAATGGAAGTGAGTATGCCGGAATGAGTAGCGATAAAACAGGCGAGAAACCTGTTCACCGTAAGCCTAAGGTTTCCTGAGGAAGGCTAATCCGCTCAGGGTAAGTCGGCCCCTAAGCTGAGGCGGAAACGCGTAAGTGATTGGGAATCCGGTTAAAATTCCGGAACCGTCGCAGACACGATAAAGACGCTAAGGGGGGACGCAGGAGTGAAAGGTCAGCCGGCTGATGGACGTGCCGGTCTAAGCGTGTAGGAGGATCGTCTAGGTAAATCCGGATGGTCAACTCCGAGGCGTGATGGGGAGTCCCTTTGGGACACAAACTGGCCCTAATCATACTGCCAAGAAAAGCCTCTATGCGAGTGTTTGTGATGACCGTACCGCAAACCGACACAGGTGGGCGAGGAGAGTATCCTTAGGTGCTCGAGAGAACGCTTGTTAAGGAACTAGGCAAAATGACCCCGTAACTTCGGAAAAAGGGGTGCCCTTTTCGGCCAAGTCCCTCGCGGATGTAAGCTGGAAGGGGCCGCAGAGAATCGGCCTGGGCGACTGTTTACTAAAAACACATGTCTCTGCTAAGTCGTCAAGACGACGTATAGGGACTGACACCTGCCCGGTGCTGGAAAGTTAAGGGGACGTGTCAGCCGCAAGGCGAAGCACTGAACTGAAGCTCCAGTAAACGGCGGCCGTAACTATAACGGTCCTAAGGTAGCGAAATTCCTTGTCGGGTAAGTTCCGACCTGCACGAATGGTGTAACGATTTAGGCGCTGTCTCAACAAGCGACTCGGTGAAATTGAATTATCGGTGAAGATGCCGGTTACCCGTATCTAGACGGAAAGACCCCGTGCACCTTTACTATAGCTTGGCATTGGGTTTTGGCTGATCATGTGTAGGATAGGTGGGAGGCTTTGAAGCGGGAACGCTAGTTCCCGTGGAGCCAACCTTGAAATACCACCCTTGATTAGTAGAAATCCTAACCTGTACCATAAGCTGGTATAGGGACAGTGCTTAGTGGGTAGTTTGACTGGGGCGGTCGCCTCCCAAAATGTAACGGAGGCGCTCAAAGGTTCCCTCAGCGCGGTCGGCAATCGCGCGAAGAGTGTAAAGGCATAAGGGAGCTTAACTGTGAGACAGACATGTCGAGCAGATGCGAAAGCAGGACTTAGTGATCCGGCGGTTCTGCGTGGAAGGGCCGTCGCTCAACGGATAAAAGGTACGCCGGGGATAACAGGCTGATCTCCCCCAAGAGTCCACATCGACGGGGAGGTTTGGCACCTCGATGTCGGCTCATCGCATCCTGGGGCTGAAGGAGGTCCCAAGGGTTTGGCTGTTCGCCAATTAAAGCGGTACGTGAGCTGGGTTTAGAACGTCGTGAGACAGTTCGGTCCCTATCTGATACGGGCGCAGGAGATTTGAGGGAAGTCGCTCCTCGTACGAGAGGACCGGAGTGAACGAACCTCTAGTGCACCAGTTGTCACGCCAGTGGCATAGCTGGGTAGCTATGTTCGGCAGGGATAACCGCTGAAAGCATCTAAGCGGGAAGCCCCTCCCAAGATAAGATCTCCCGTAACGTAAGTTACCTAAAGGCTCCTCGGAGACTACGAGGTTGATAGGCCGGAGGTGTAAGCACAGCAATGTGTTCAGCCGACCGGTACTAATAAGCCGTGCGGCTTAACCAGATTATAATTTTACGAGCATACCTGTCAATCACCCTGTTTTGTTGTCAATTAAAACGGAATTACGGTGGCGATAGCGGGGGGGAAACACCCGTTCCCATTCCGAACACGGAAGTTAAGCCCTCATGCGCCGATGGTACTGAGCGGGAGACTGTTCGGGAGAGTAGGTCGCCGCCGGTAAATTGAAAAGAGCCGCTCGAGAGAGCGGCTCTTTTTTTACGTCCGATCGCGTTCGGCGCGCGGCGTATGGCGGCGCGTCGCGATCATTTTTTCACGCCCTCGGCCTTCATCTTCTCGATCGCCCGGAGCGCTTCCTCGCGGCTCGAATAGATATTATAGGGCATCCCCGATTTCATGGCCGTCGTCCGCAGCGACATGCGGACGACGCTGTCGGTGCCCCAGCGGGCGAGGCCGAGGAGCATGTCGCTCGTCGCCTTGCGCGCGGCTTCGCCGTAGTATTCGGCGATCTCCGCGTGTATCGAGAGCCCGTCGATGTGGGCGACCATCCAGAATTTCTCGCCGATGAGCTTCATCTGCCGGTCGTACTCGGCGAAGAAATCGTCGACGTCCTGCTTCGTCTTGATGTCCCAGTGATCCTCGACGAAAAGGATTTTCGAACCGCGATCGTAGTCGAATACTACATTGTTCGGCATCGCAGCGCCCCGCTTTCAAGCACGTGTACGGCCCCTCCGGCTCCACATCAAGCAACGAGCATACCCGCGCGAGCGGGAAATGCAAGAATTTTCGCGACGGCAAAGGCGCGTGGCGGATATCCGTCGGCACCGGCCGGCGTCGGGCACATATGGACTCGGACCGCGTCGCACGAAACGCCGCCCGATCGGGGGAGGCTGCCGGAGTGCTGCAAAAGGGAGAATTCGTCAGACACAACGACGTCGTCGGACGCGAGGTCATGCACGAATTCGCCGTGACCTCCTCATGTTTCACAAGCCGGTCAGTCCGGGGAGCGAGATCACCGTGGAGCTTCTCGCGCCCGTCAATCTCGGGAGCATGCTCGTCACCCTGCGGTCCCGCGTCTACATCGGCGAGACCATGCACTACGAAGTCAAGACGAAGATCGGGACCTTCGAGAGCATCTGATCCGCCGGACTCATCGGGAATAATTCAATCGAGCTGCCGGGAAAAGATCCATGCGACGGCCCGGCCCGTTCTCCGGTGCGCGACGACGCGCGCGAGCCGGTATTCGGGCTCGAGCGCCTTCGCGAGCGTTTCGATGTCGGGATAGGCGCCGTCGAACATCGAGAAATCGGAGACGATCGTGTCGTACGGCGCCCCCTTCACGCGCGCGATCTTCTCCGCCGTCCACCAGCGGGGCGGATCCCCTTCGATGTCCGCGCCGGGCGCGTACCATTTCATCAGGGGGGCGTAGAAATAGTAGGCCCGGGCGCCGGGCCGCTCCGCGAGATAGTCCCGGACGCCGAGGAAGCCGGGGTGCTCCTGCGGCCCGACGACGTCGGCGTCCCCGCTCGTCGCCGGAGGGATCGAGAGCGCGAGCAGCAGCGCGCACGCGGCGACGATCGCGATCCGTCCCGGACGCGGCGCGAGGCGCACGAGCGCCGCGGCGGCGCAGGAAAAGAGCACCGCGAGCGGGGGCATCATGTCGGCGATGTGATGGACGTAGACGAGGCGCTGCCGCGTGTTCACGACGAAGGCCGCCGCCACGTAGAGCGCGAACGGGAGCATCATCAGGTGCGCGCGCTCGAGATCGGCACGTGTCCCGGCGCTCGCCCTTCGCGCGGCCGCGAGGTTCAGCGCGCCGGCCATGAGGCCCAGCGCGGCCGCGAGGGCGAACGCGGGGGACTGCTCGAAGAGCGCGCGGTACAGCGACGTCCACGGAAGGTTCTGGACGTTCGCGGCGTTGTCTTTGATCCGGAAGAGTATCGATTTGGCGAGGCTCGCCTCGAAGATCAACGCCGGCCAGAGGACGACGAGGAGCACGAGCGACACGAGGACGGCGAGGCCCCACGCCCGCGCGGCCGGTCGCCGCGGCCGCCGGCGCAGATCGATGATGAGCGCGACTGTGAAAGCCGGAACAAGGACGATTCCGAGCTCGCACGTGAGGAGCGCGAGCGTGGCGCAGATTCCCGCGCCGATGAGGCGCGCGGGGCCCGGCTTCGACAGATGGAGCGCGAGAAACAGGAGGGCGCAGGCGACGAAGAGCGAGTACACCGCGTCCCAGTTCGCCGTGCGGCTCACGTACAGGTGGACGGGAAGGAGCGCGAGCATCAGCCCGCCGAAAAGGGCGGCGGCGAAACGGCCGCCGACGGGAGCGAGGATGAGGAGCACGGAGAGCGAGACCGCGAGACAGCACAGCGCCCCCGCGATCATGGAGAATACGCGGGCGCCGAACTCGTCCGATCCGAAGACGCGGTTGTTCAGGAGAATGAGGTAGGAGAGGAGCGGCGGATGCCCGCGCCGCTCGTACAGGACGCCGTCCCGGTCGAGCGCGTTGTCGGCGAATCCCCGTTGCGCGACCATCTGGGAGACGATCGCGTCGTGGGCGAACGATTCGCTCACCGTCGGATGGATCCGGATGAGGAGCGCCGGCGCGAGGACGAGCGTGCAGAGCGCCGCCGCGAGCAGGGCCGTTTTCCGCGTGTGAGCCGATGCGTCGAGTCGAATCATCGTTCGGGCTTTGACTCCGTGCCGTTCCGGTGCGTTCCGGACGTTCATTGTACCCCATCGGCAGCGCGGCCGTCAGCGGTTTTTCCGGCGCGGCGAGATGCCGCTTGCATCGAGGAGCGGCGGTGGTGTACGTTCGCGCTCGAAACACGAACCATGCGCCGTTTGATGGAGATGACGAACGCACCCGAGCGTCTGAGGAACCGATACGATGCGGCCGCGGGCCTGCTCGTCGCCGCTTTCGTCCTGTTCCTCCTCTGTGCGGGGCCGAAGCTGCATACGATCGAGATCCCCGATTCGGCCGAGAACGACGGCTACGTCGCCCAGGCCGACACGATCCGGGCGGGCGCGATCCCGCGCGATCCGTATCATCCGCTCTTCTACCAGATCCTCTCCGCGGGGGCGGGATCCCTCCTCGGGGACTCGTTCGCCGGCGCGAGGACCGTGTCGTCCCTCATGGCCGGGCTCTTCCTCCTCATGGCGTATCTCGCCGGGCGGTCGCTCGCCGGACCGGGTGCGGCGCTCTTCTCGGTCGCGATGCTCGCGCTGAACCACAACGTCGTCACGGCGGGGATGGACGCGGCGACCGATATGTGCTTCGCGGCGCTCGCCGCGGCCGTTTTTTTCTTCTCGCTGCGCGCGGCGGAGCGGCCGGGACGTGCGCCGGCCGTCGCGCTGGCCCTCGCCTTCGCGCTCGCCTTTTTCACCCGATCGAGCGCCGCCTTCCTCCTGAGCGGCATCCTGCCGGCGCTCCTCGCCGATCCCGCGCGGACGGGGGCGCGGGGCAAGATCGCGCGCCTCGCCGTTTTCGCGCTCGCAGCCGCGCTGTTTCTCGTCCCGCACTTCGCGCTGACGAACGTCGCGTTCGGCTCTCCGTGGCATAACGAGAACTGGAAAAATCTCGCCTTCAAGCTTCACGGCGGCGGCGACTGGTCCTATTTCAAGAGGATGCCGTACGACGGGCTCGTGTCCGTGATCGCAAGCGCCCCCCTGAAGCTCGTCACCTCGGCGTTTCGCGAGCTCGCGAGGTTCTTCTACTCGACGCTCGGCGCCGTCGGGGGGGGAGGGACGGCGGGAGGGATTTTCGCCGGCTCGGCGCTCTTCGGCGTCTATGCCGCGTGCTTCGGGATGGACCGGAAGCGGCTCGTCGCGCTCGCGCACCTCTGCGGCTACGTTGTCCTGAGCTGCGTGGCGTTTCTATCGGGGCCACGCTTCATGCTGCCCGTTCTGCCGCTCCTGTGCATCCTCGCCGCGCGGTTTCTTCTCGGCGGCCCGTTCGCGGGCTCCTTCGCGATCGGATCGCGGCGCGTGCCCCGCGTCGCCCCCGTGGCCGCCGTCGTGCTCGCCGCACTCCTCGTCTCGGCGATTCCGCATGTGCGGATGTACATGCGCGCGCAGCCGCTCGGCGAGCTCGATGCGGCGCGTGCGATCGAGCGAGACTACGGCTCCGGGGTGACCGTTCTCGGGACGTTCCCCTTCATGCAGCGCTACGTTCGATACGAGTATCGCGCGCTCGAGGGCGCGGCGAGCGGGGAAGCGATGGATCTCGACGCGTATGTGCGCCGGCTGGCGGCCGCCGTGGAAGTTGCGGGCGCCGATTTCGTGATCGTCGGGGAGGCGAGCCTCAAGGGACGCCCCGCCGGGCTTCTCGACGCGGGGGAGGCCGCACCGTTCCTCGATCCTTTGCTCCGCGGCGACGGGGTCGTCGTGTACCGCGTCGTGAAAGACGCGCCCTGAGCCGTCCGCGGCATGCGCAGCAAGCCGTGCGCGGCAGCACAGGGAGCGGTCCGCCGCATGCGCAGGGAGCAGTCCGCGGCGCCCCGAATACGAAAGGGCCGCTCGTTCGAGCGGCCCTTTCCTCGTTCCGGGAAACGCTCCCGGGCGGCGCGGGCCGCCCGGGATTCTCGTCAAATCAACTACTTGATGATCTTGAACTCGACGCGGCGGTTCTTCGCCCGTCCTTCCTTCGTGTTGTTCGGCGCGACCGGCTTGCTCTCGCCATAGCCCTTCGCGCTGAGGTTGCCCGCATTGATCTGCGGGAAGTTCGACACGAGGTAGTCGCGCACGGCCTTGGCGCGCGCGTCGGACAGCTTCACGTTGTACGCGTCGGTGCCGGTGGCGTCCGTATGGCCGCCGACCTCGACGACGAGATCGGGCACCTGCATGAGGATGGCGCCGATCCGGTCGAGCTCGTTCTTGGATTCGGGCCGCAGCGTCGCCTTATCGAGATCGAAGAGGATCGCCGTCGTCGAAATGAGGCCCGTATCGATGAACTGTTCCGCTTCGATCGGGCATCCCGTCTCGTCGACCTTGGTGCCGGCCGGCGTGTTCGGGCACTTGTCGATGCCGTCGAGGACGCCGTCGCCGTCGGAGTCGGACGGGCATCCCCTCGCGTCGACCGTCGCGCCGCGGGGCGTGTCGGGGCACTGATCGATGCCGTTGTAGACGCCGTCACCGTCGGAGTCGGACGGACATCCTACCGCGTCGACCGTCGCGCCGCGAGGCGTTCCGGGGCACCGGTCGATATCGTCCGTGACGCCGTCGCCGTCGGTGTCGACGGGCGCGGGCGGCGGAGGCGGGGGAGGAGGAGCGACCGCGCACACGCACCGCCACGGCCACGGCGCGGTGACGAAGCAAAGGATTTTGCTATCCGGTTGATCGGTCATGGTCGTGCGGAACTTCGCCCACTGGTTCTTGTAGCCGGCGAACGCCGGGGCGCACGTCATCGCGACGACCAGCGCGACAACCAGGAGAATAGCCGCGAATTGCCTCATGATCCCTCCTTCGAAACAACAACCACTTCTTGCGTCGTTATCTGCTCCCCAATTCTGGTTTACCTTTTATCCCTTTCTATTTTTATTTGCAAGAGAATTTTTTCACTCGGGCAAAATTTATTAGCCGATAAATACGTCACTTAGCCCCATCGAACGGCGCATTCCAGCCGTCGGCCGCGTACGGCTCCGCGGGGGCGCCCAGGGCGAGCGCGCCCTCGCGCGCGGCCGTCGCCGCCTCATTTCCGTTCGAGCACGAGCAGCCTCCCCGACAGGAAATCGGCGATCCAGAGTCTGCCGTCGGCCGCGGTGATTCCTTTGGTGATCGAGTAGATCGCGTCCCCGAACTGAGCGTTCAGATAGAAGGACACGTTGCGCGAATCGAACCTCGTGTCGCCGAACGGGTATCGCTCGGTGTGGAGCATCGTGAATTTCCGCTCCGCCGGATCGAACTGCGAGACGCCGAGCGCGCGCTCGCTGTGCGACGTGATGACGAGCCTGTCTCCCCAGACGAAGAGGTTGTCGGGCAGCCCCTCGAAGGGAATCCGGTACGTTCTGCCGTTTTCCCGCACCTCCTGGAGCGTGTTGCCGGCGTGGTTGATGACGTAGACCGTTCCGCCGAGGCGGCACAGCTTCAGCGGGCCGGCGCCGGCGGGGATCCTCCGCTCCGTGAGCGCGGCCTTGTCGACGACGGAGACGCTCCCCGATTCGAAGTTGGCGACGTAGATATTCGCGTCGTCGAAGACGAGATCGGAAGGTCCGCTTCCGACCGCGATCCGGCCGACGCCCTTTCTGGCGGCCGGGTCGATGACATGCAGGATGCCGGGATCCCCGTCCCTCTCGGCGACGCGGGCGAGATAGAGCCGGTTCGCTCCCGAGTCGAAGCGCAGGAGCCGCTGCGTGTTCTCCCGCTCGATCGTATCCGGCACGGTGACGCGCGCGCCGATCTCGAAGAGACGGATCTCGTCCGGGAGCGTGCCGAGCATCTGCTCCTCCTTGCCCCACAGGTTCTGGGTGAAGAAGAGCGTGCCGGACGAGTCGAAGACCATCTGCTGGGCCTGACGCGGGATGCGGCGGTCGTAGAAGGCGAGATCCCGGGCGCCGATGCCGAGGATGCCGTTCTTCGCGCCCCAGATGTACACGACGGGCCAGTACGACTGGTGCGGCCCGTAGGAGAGATAAACGTTTCCGTCGGGCGTGGCGATCGACGCGACGGGAAAGTCGAACGGCAGCCGGTGCCGCTCGACCGTGCCGTTCGCCCGCACCTCGGCGAACTCGTCCTCGTTATTGAAGATGAAGAAGCTGCCGCGCGCGCTCACCTCGACCAGATCGACCGGGGCCCACCCGGTGTATATCTTCTTCGTCGCGCCCGTCGCCGGATCGAGCGCCGTCACGGCGGCGCCGAAGGTCCCGTTGACCGCGGAGGCGCCTTTCGGGTAGTAGACGAGCCCGTTGTTCGGATTGTGAGCCATGGTGAACATATGGGGGATGATGCCGAGATCGGTGATCCGCTTCACGAGCCGCCGCTCGGCGACATCGACGACGTCGACCTCCCCGTGCGCCCAGCTCCCGATGTAAAGGATACCGTTCTTCGCGTCGAGGGCGCTCGCGTCGTTCCCGTACGCGGGGATCTTGATCTCGGTGACGGCGCCCCCCTTCCCGAAATCGACGACGTGGACGGACGGATGGTTGTCGTAGGGGATGTATACCTCGTCGCGGGCGGGGTTGTAGACGATCCCGACCCCCTCGGTGAATTGCGGGAGGGGCACGATTTCCGCCCCGCCGGCGAGGACGTCGATCTTCGCCGCCTCGATGACGCGGCGCGCGCTCGTCTCGACGACGAGGTAGAGCCGGTGCGTCGCGTCGTCATAGCCGGCGAGATGCCACCGTCCGCCGCTCGTGAGCTTGAGCGCCCGGGAGTTGAGGAGCTTCCCGGTGCGCCCCTCGAAGATGAACATCGTCGAGGTGTAGCCGTCGACGGCGACGATCCAGCCGAGCTCCGGCGCGGCGACGACCTTCCGGATCGGGGGCGGGGGTGTCGCGTTGAGATTGATGAGATCCTCGCGCGTCTCGAGCCACGGCGCCGGGGTAAACTTTCCCGATTTCGCCGAGTACAAGCCCAGCTCCTTGCTGTCGCGCCCGGCGAGAAACGCGTTGCCCGTCTCCTCGTCGACCGCGATCGATTCGAACTGCGCCCCGGTGCGGATCGTCTTCGAGGGGGCGCCGTCGCCCGAGACGATCGAGAAACAGCGGGATCCGATGAGGTACACCTCGCCGGTTTTCTTCCTGAGCGTCATCGCTTCAGCCTTGAGATGCTGCAGGGCGCGTCCCTCGACGGGCACGTTCATGACCGTGTGGTTCCGGCAGTCGATGAACGAGACGGACGAGCTGAGCGTGTTCGCGGCGATGAGCCGGTCGCGGAAGGCGTCCATCCGCAGGAGAAGGGGGCCCGCCCCGTTCACGGCGAGATTCGCCTCCTTGAGGAAATCGATCGTCGTGACCGAGACCGCTTCGGCCGCGCCCGGCGTCGCGGGAACGGCCTGCAGAAATGCCGCGAGGGCGGCGGCGATGAGCAATCGTCGCATCATGGGGAGTCTCCTTTCCTCTCGCCGGAACATTCCGGCTTCGATCGGGCGGCACCATTATAATGCCGGGGCGCCTCGACGGCGACGCAAATTCGATCGTTCCGGCGGCGCGGCGCCGCACTATTGTCTTTACAAACGCCGCCGCGACGGCGAAAATCGTTTCGATCCGTAAACCGTGCAGAAGGAGGAATCGGCATGAAGTACTCGATCGTCGCGCTGGCGGTGCTGTTCGCGATTCCCGCGATCGCCGCGAACGCGCAGGGGACGCAGGGCTTGACTGTTGAAGAAATGGTATTCTGCGCGGCGGTGCAGGACCGCGCGCCGTCGCTCCCCGATACGGCGTTCGCATCGACCATCGAGAACGTGTGGTGCTTCGTCAGGGTGGCCGGGGCGGCCGACACGACCTCGATCACGCAGGTGTGGTACTACAACGACCGCGAGATGTCGCGCGTGGAGCTCGCGGTGAAATCCTCGAACTGGCGCACGTGGAGCTCGAAGATGATACTCCCCGACATGCGGGGGGCCTGGCGCGTCGACGTTCTCTCGCCGGCGGGGGACGTGCTGAAGAGCGGCACGTTCGCGATCAAGCCCTAGCGCGCGGGACCGGTCGTCCGCGGCGCGGCGCCCGCCCGGAGCGGGAAGGAGTGCAATGACATCACGAATCGGCATCGATCGCTCCGTTCTTCAGGTTTGTGCCCTGTTGCTCTGCGCGGGCCTGCCGTATCGCGGCGCCGCCGCGGCGACGGTCGGGCGGAGCGTCCCGCCGCTCGTCGTTCGCGCGGCGTTTCCCGCGGATGCGGGCGAGCGCGTCATCCACGTGAGCGTCGACGGGCTTCGCGGCGACGTGATAGCAGCGCTCGGTCCCCGCGCCGCGCCGCATTTTTACCGCCTCAGGATCGAGGGCGCCTTCACCGATAACGCGCGCAACGACGTCGATTACACCATCACGCTTCCGAATCATGCCTGCGAGCTCACGAGCCGTCCGGTGCTCGGCCCCGACGGGCACGGCGTCTCCTTCAACAGCGACGACGGACGAACGCTCGAGCAGATCCACGGCTCCTATGTCGCCGGCGTTTTCGACGTCGCGCACGACCGCGGCCTCGCGACCGGCATGTACACGAGCAAGAGCAAGTTCGCGATCTTCGACCGGAGCTGGAACGAGACCTCCGGAGCGCCCGACACGGCGGGAGCCGATAACGGGCGGGACAAGATCGACGCGTACGTGTACCAATCGAACACGGCCGCGCTTCTCGACAGCTTCGTCGCGCGCATGACCGCCGCCCCGCACGGCTACGCCTTCATTCATCTCGCTGATCCGGACGCCGCGGGGCACGCGTACGGGTGGGAGAGCACGAGCTATATCGCGGCGATCAGGAAAGTCGACGGCCTCATCGGGCGCGTGCTCGATCTGATCGACGGGGATGCCCGATTGACGGGGACCACATACCTCGTCGTCACCGCCGATCACGGCGGGGCCGGGACCGATCACGCCGACGCCGCGAATCCGCTGAACTACACCGTGCCCCTCTATGTGTGGGGTCCGGGCGTCCCCGCGGGGGCGGATCTCTACGCGCTGAACGCGTCGTCTCGGGCGAATCCCGGAAACACGAAACCTCCCTATACGGCATCGCCGCCGCCGATCCGCAACGGCGAGACGGCCAACATCTCGCTCGATCTCCTCGGGCTTCCGGCCGTCCCCGGCTCGGTGATCGATCCCGCCCAGGACTGCGACGCGGCGCTCCCCGGCGGCGCCGCCGCGCTGCCGGCCGTATCGATCACGAGCCCGCCGCCCGGCACGTCGCTCGAATATCCTGCCGGCGTCGTCATCGAGGCGGCGGCCGATCCGCCGGAGGGCGCGCTCGCGTGCGTCGAGTTTTTCGCGAACGGCGTGCCGCTCGGAGCGGATTCGACGATTCCCTATTCGTTCGCGTGGACCGAGATTCCCCTCGGGAGCTACCGGATCACGGCGCGCGCCGTCCGCGACGACGGGATCGCCGCGGCGGCGAGCGTCGAGATCGAAATCGGCTCGCTCACGGGGAACGCCGACGGGCCCGCCCCGATGCGCATGCCGCGAATCTACCCGAATCCCTTCGACCGGATGACGACGATCCAGTTTTCCCTGCCGGATAGCGGGAGCGTCGAGGTCGACGTGTACGATCTCCTCGGGCGCCGCGTCGAGCGTCTTCTCGACGCGCGTCTCGGCGAGGGAGCGCACGAGGTGACGCTCGACGCGTCGGGCTATGCGCCGGGGATCTATTTTCTGAGGCTTCGTTCGGGCGGCGTCGTGCGTACGGGAAAGCTCATGATCGTTCGCTGACGCGGCAGCCGCTTCGGACGGCGGTTCGATGCCGCCCGCCGGGGAGGCGCATCATTCGATGAGCAATACCCTGCAGTCGATCAATCCCGCGACCGGCGAGGTCGCGGGCGCCTACGAGGAGCTCTCGCGGGAAGCCGCCGCGCGGGCGATCGATGAATCGCACGCGGCGTTCGAGCGCTGGCGAGAAACCTCGTTCGCCGAGCGGCGCGCGCTCATGGAGCGCGCCGCGGCGGTGCTGCGCGAGCGCTCCGGGGAATACGCGAGGCTCATGGCGGTCGAGATGGGGAAGCCGGTCCGCCAGGGGCGCGCCGAGATCGAGAAATGCGCCTGGGTGTGCGAGTACTACGCGACAAACGCGGCGGACTTCCTCGCGCCCGAGACGGTCGCGACGGACGCGAGCAGGAGCTACGTCGCGTACCGGCCGCTCGGGGTCGTTCTCGCCGTCATGCCGTGGAATTTCCCCTTCTGGCAGGTGTTCCGGTTCGCCGCGCCGGCGCTCATGGCGGGGAACGCCGGCGTCCTCAAGCACGCTTCCAACGTGTGCGGCTGCGCGCTCGCGATCGAGGATGCGTTCGCGGCTGCGGGATTTCCGCGGGGTGTGTTCCGGACCCTCATCGTCGGAAGCGGCGCCGTGGACGGGATCATCGCCCATTCCGCCGTCAGGGCGGTCACCCTCACGGGAAGCGCGGCGGCGGGGAGGGCGGTCGCGCGCGCGGCCGGCGGGCATCTCAAGAAGACCGTGCTCGAGCTCGGGGGGAGCGATCCGTACGTCGTGCTCGACGACGCCGACGTGGAGCGGGCGGCCGCCGCGTGCGCCGAGAGCAGGCTGATCAACGCCGGTCAGAGCTGCATCGCGGCGAAGCGGTTCATCGTCGTCGAGTCGCGGCTCCGCGAATTCACCGAGCGGCTCGTCGAGGAGATGCAGCGCCGGACGGTCGGCGATCCGCTCGACGAGGCGACCGACGTCGGGCCGCTCGCGCGGCTCGACGCGAGAGACGATCTCCACCGGCAGGTCGCCGAGAGCGTGGCGCGCGGCGCGCGATGCCTCCTCGGGGGCCGGGTGCCCGCGGGCGGCGGCTCGTTCTATCCGCCGACGGTGCTGGCCGGCGTGACGAAGGGGATGAGCGCGCACGACGAGGAGCTCTTCGGTCCCGTCGGCGCGGTCGTCGCCGCGCGTGACGAGGAGGATGCGATCCGCGCGGCCAACGACACGAGCTTCGGGCTCGGCGCGGCCATATTCGCGCGTGACACGGAGCGGGCCGATCTGATCGCCGCGCGCCGGATCGAGGCGGGCTCGTGCTTCGTCAACGCGTTCGTGAAATCCGATCCGCGCCTTCCCTTCGGCGGCGTCAAGGAGAGCGGGTACGGGAGGGAGCTTTCACGTTTCGGGATCAGGGAGTTCGTGAACGTGAAGACCGTCTACATAGCCTGACCGCGCGCGGGTGACGCCGGTGGGGCCCCCGCCCGAGCGCAGCGACAGCGAGCACGGGTGGGGCGCAACCGGCGGCAGGACCCGCTCACGGCCGTCATTTCCCCGTTCCCTCGATGTTTCCTTCCCAGAGGTACGTGCGGGTCTCCCGCACGATCACTCCCGAGAGCGCGACGAGCGAAACGAGATTCGGGATCGCCATGAGTCCGTTCGCGATGTCGGCGAACGACCATACGGCGCGGATCGTGACGACCGAGCCGATCATGACGCAGGCCACCCAGAGCCAGCGATACGGCGTGACGGCGCGCGGACCGAAGAGGTATTCGCTCGCCTTCTCGCCGTAGTACGACCAGCCGAGAAGAGTCGAGAAGACGAACGTGAGGAGACCGAAGGTGAGGATCGCCGGGCCGATCACGGGTATGTCGGCGAACGCCGCCTTCGTGAGGGCGGCGCCGTGCAATCCGTTGATCCATTCCCCCGAGTTGACGAGGACGAGCCCCGTCATCGCGCATACGACGACCGTGTCCCAGAAGGTGCCCGTCGAGGAGACGAGCGCCTGGCGGATCGGGTTCTTCGTCTGCGCCGCCGCGGCGACGATCGGCGCGCTGCCGAGGCCCGATTCGTTCGAGAAGAGCCCCCGGGCGATGCCGTAGCGCATCGCTTCCCGCATCCCCGCGCCGAGGAATCCGCCGACCGCGGCGTGCCCGCTCCAGGCGCCCGTCCAGATGAGCCGGAGCGTCTCGGGGATCCCGCTCGCGTTGATAACGAGAATGACCGCGCAGCCCCCGACATAGACGATCGCCATCACGGGGACGAGCCGCTCGCACCAGGCGGCGATCGACCTGATGCCGCCGAGGATCACGACGGCGGTCAGCGTCATGATGACGAAACCGGTGATCCAGACCGGCACGCGGAACGTCTCGTGCACCATCGTGGAGATCGAGTTCGCCTGGACCATGTTCCCGATGCCGAGCGCGGCGACGCACGTGAGCGCGGCGAATATCACGCCGAGCCAGCGCTGCTTCATCCCGCGCTCGAGGACGTACATGGGCCCGCCCGCCATGAGGCCGCTCTTCGTCGTGATCCGGTATTTCACCGAGAGCACCGCCTCGGCGTATTTCGTCGCGATGCCGAAAACGCCCGTGATCCATACCCAGAAGACGGCGCCGGGCCCGCCCGCCGCCACCGCCGTCGCGACGCCGACGATGTTGCCCGTGCCGATCGTCGCCGCGAGCGCCGTCGTGAGGGCGCCGAACGGGCTCACGTCCCCTTCCCCCTCGCGGGCGCGGCTGAGCGAGAGCTTGATCGCCGTGCCGATATAACGCTGGATGAACCGGAGACGGATCGTGAGGAAGACATGCGTGCCGAGCAGGAGCGCGATCAACGGAAGGCCCCAGAGGGCGTCGCTTCCGGCCTGGAGGATTCTCTCGAGCGTTTGCATCCGTTCTCCTTTCCGACGGGTCGGCGAATTGTAGCATCGCGGGAACGAGTCGTGTCAACCATTCATCGCCCGGGGCGGGGCGGGCCGTCCCCGTTCGCCCGGCGTCCGCATTGGCTCTTGACAGCCGGCGCGCCGCTCGTGCAATCTGGGCGGCGGGGCTCGCGTCAACGCGCGGGAAAGGAGCTTCCGTGCCGAACGTGTACGACGTGCTGAAGGAACGCGGATTCGTCGAGCAGGTCTCCGACGAGGCGAAGGTCGGCGAGATGCTCGGGGAGAGCGTCACCTGCTACATCGGGTTCGATCCGACCTCGGACAGTTTCCACGTGGGAAGCCTCGTTCCGATCATGGCGCTCGCCCATATGCAGCGGCACGGGCACCGCGTCCTCGCCGTCGTCGGCGGGGGGACCGCGATGATCGGCGACCCGAGCGGCAAGACCGAGCTCCGGCAGCTCATCTCGAAGGAGAATATCGACGCGAACGCCGAGGGGCTCAAGCGCCAGCTCGCCCATTTCCTCGATTTCTCGGGGGACGGGGCGCTGATGGTCAACAACGCCGACTGGCTCCGGCCGCTCAACTACATCGAGTTCCTGCGCGATATCGGGCGGCATTTCAGCGTCAACCGGATGCTCGCCGCCGAATCGTACCGCATGCGGCTCGAAACGGGGCTCAACTTCATCGAGTTCAATTACATGCTGCTGCAGGCGTACGATTTCCTCGAGCTCTACCGGCGCTACCGGTGCACGCTCCAGATGGGGGGGAACGACCAGTGGGGGAACATCCTCGCCGGCGCCGACCTCATCCGCCGCGTCGAGGGGGCCGACGCGCAGGCGCTCACCTTTCCGCTCCTCGAGACGGCGACGGGGGCGAAGATGGGGAAGACGGAAAAAGGCGCCGTGTGGCTCGATCCGAAGCGGACCTCCCCGTACGAATTCTACCAGTACTGGATCAACGCCGACGACCGCGACGTCGGACGGTTCCTCGCGTTCTTCACGTTTCTCCCCATGGACGAGGTGCGCCGGCTGTCGTCGGTCGCCGGAGAGGACCTCAGGGCCGCCAAGGAGACGCTGGCGTTCGAGGCGACAAAGCTGAACCACGGGGAGGAGGAGGCGCTCAAGGCGCGCGAGGCCTCGCGCGCGCTGTTCTCCGGGGACGGCGGGGGAGACGGGGCGGGAGTTCCGACCGTCGAGCTCGAGCGCGGCCGCTTCGTCGCGGGCGTTCCCGCGTTCGTGCTGTTCGTCGAGGCGGGGCTCGCGAAGACGCGCGGGGAAGCCCGGCGTCTCATCGCTCAGGGCGGGGGATACGTGAACGGACGCCGCGTCGACGCGGCGGAAGAGATGATCACCGCCGCCGATCTCACGGACGGCGCGCTGATGCTGCGCGCGGGGAAGAAGAAGCACGCCCGCGTCAGGGCTTCGTGACGGCGCACGCGCCTCGCCGGCCGCTCCATTCCCGCACAACCTCTTCGTACACGGCCTCGATCGTCGCGACGTGGCGCTCGAGGCCGAAGATCTCCTCCGCGCGCCTTCTTCCCTCGGCGCCGAAACGCGCGCGAAGGGGGGCGTCGCCGATGAGTCTCTCGAGGGCGTCCGCGAGCGAGGCGGCCCGGCCCGGCTCGAAGAGGAGCCCGCTCGTCCCGTGCGCGACGAGCTCGGGAAATCCGCCGCACCGCGGCGCGACGATGGGGACGCCGAGCGCCATCGCTTCGAGCGTCGAGTGGCTGAGGGGCTCGGGTTCGATCGACGTGTTGACGAACACGTCGCAGCCAGCCATGAGGTCCCGCACGTCGCTGCGGAATCCGGGCAGACGCAGCCGATCCTTCAGGAGCGTGCTCCGTTCGACGCGCCCGCGGAGCGCGTCGAGCTCCGGCCCCGCGCCCGCGATGACGAAGTCCGCGTCGGGGCGCCGCGAACAAACGGTCTCCGCCGCGTCGACGAGCAGGGAGGGCCCCTTCCAGGCGACGAGGCGCCCGGCCCACCCGACGAGCGCGCGGTCGCGCGGCGCGCGGCCGCGCGGCCGGAGGGAGGCCACGTCGATCCCGTCGTACACCGCGACGATCCGGTCCCGGCGGAACCCCTGTGCGGCATAGTAATCGGCCATGGAACGGGAGACGCAGAGGATGCGATCGACGCCGCGCACGAGCCGTCGCTGGAACGCCGTCGGACGGACGTAGCCCCGCTGATGGCTCACCACGGGCACGCCCGCCCGCGAACCGGCCTCGATGGCCGTGAGATTCCCCGTGAGCGAGTTGTTCGCGTGAACGAGATCGAAACGCTCGCGGGCGATCCATCGGGCGAGCCGCCCGGCGCGCTCGCGCTCGTGGAGCGCGTATTCCTTGATGCTCCAGAGGAGACGGTAGGCTTCGCGTTTCTTGTACGCGGGGACGCGGGACTCGCGCTCCTCGGGAGGGACGGGCTCCGGCGCTCCCCGGATGCCGGCTTCCGTCGCGGTCCGGACTGCGGCGGATTCGAATCCCGCGCGCGCGGCGAGGTCGTAGGCGAAGAGCACGAACGGCTCGAATCTCGATCGGTCGAGCCCCCGCGCGAGCTCGTCGAGACAGACGGCCGATCCCCCGACGGCCGGCGCGTCCTCGATATACAGGATTCTTCGCAAAGGTGTTTTCCCCCCGCCGGCGCTCTGGTATACTCCCGCTCCGGTCGCCGGCGAAGCGCCCATTGTAAAGCGGGCGCCGCCGGGCGGCAACACAATTGCTCGTGCTCGAGGCGGCCGCCGCCGATCGATGGAAAGGCTGGTGTCAGGAGATATGGCCGGGAATTGGGATCGGCAATTCAGCGATGAGCGCTCGCGGCTGAACGGGATCGTGCTCTCGAACGCTCCCATCGGGATCAAACGGTTCTTCGCCCTCGACGCGCAGGCGTACGAGGCGGGCGCGCTCCCGGTGAAAACGAAGGAGCTCCTCGGACTCGTCGCGTCGATGGTGCTGCGCTGCGACGAGTGCGTGTCGTACCACCTCATCCGGTGCCGTGAGGAAGGGACGACGCGCGAGGAATTCTACGAGGCGTTCGACGTCGCGCTCGTCGTCGGCGGGTCGATCGTGATACCGCACCTTCGCCTCGCGGCGGAGCGTCTCGAAGCGCTTCTGCAATCGCGCTGACGCGGGGGACGGCAAATTCTCTTGTGTTCCCCGTTCACGGGGGATACACTCTCCGCGTTCGCGAAGCATCCGCACGGAGGATCGTTCGATGTTCTTTCAAGCGCTGAACCGCATCGTCCGGAGACGCTCGATCGTCGCGTGGCTGACGCTCGCCGGCTTTCTCGCCGCGCTCGCGTTCGTTCTCGTTTCGGGACCGCGCTACGAATCGCGCGCGCTGCTTCTTCCGCCGGTCGAGGAGGCCGGCGAAGGGATTCTCGCCGCGTGGATGACGAAGCTCAATCTTCCCTCGGTCGTCGCCCCCGCGAGCGCGGGAGCGGCCTCCGCGACGATCCTCGGGGACATTCTCGGGAGCCGCCGTCTCGGCGAGATGATCATCGATACGCTCGCGCTGAGGGATCATTTCAAGACGGAAAGCATGGACGACGCGCTGCTCGAGCTGCGCGCCCGGTCGAGCTGGTCGATCACCGGCACGGGCCTCATCCACCTGAGCGTCACGGATCGGGATCCGGCGGTCGCCCTGCGCATCGCCGAGGCGTACATCGCGGGGCTCGACTCGCTCAACCGGTTCCTGCAGTACTCGCGCGCCGAGCAGACGCGGAAATTCATGTCGGCGCAGCTCGCGACGCACCGCGATCGGATCGGCAAGGCGCGGCGCGAGATCGCCGCGTTTCAGACCAAGCACAACATCGTCGATTTCGACGAGCAGGTGCGCGGCGCGATCGGCGTGGCGGCCGACCTCAAGGTCAGGGCGGTGCTCGCCGGCATCGAGCGCGACCTCATCGAGCAGTACCAGCAGACGGGATCCCTCGAGCTCAGGCGGAAAAACGCCGAGTACGACGGCCTGATGCGGCAGCTCGAAAGCATCATGAACGGCGACAGCGCCGGCGCCGTGTTCGTACCGCTCGACCGAATGCCCGCCCTCGTGCAGACGTACGCGCGGATGGAGCGCGATCTCGAGGTGAACGAGCGGGTCTTCGCGTACCTGCTCGAGCGCTACGAGGAGGCCGGCATCGACCAGGCGCGCACGACGCCCGTCGTGCAGGTCGTCGACGAGCCGAATCTCGCCGAAAAGCCGTCCGGATGGCCCCGATGGCTCGTCGTGCTCGTGGTGACGGCCGTCGTGTTCGTCTGGTCCGCCGCCGTCGTGCTGTGGTGGGACTGGGTGCGGGAGCGGGAGAAATCGGGAGCGGAGCTGCGCGCGTTTTCCGAGCTGCAGGAAACGGCGCGGAGCGACGTGGAGTGGCTGCGGGGGAAACTGCGGTTCTAGCCCTCTTTCGGTCCCGGCGGACCCCTATCTGGAATATCCCTTGCAAGACAGCCGGTTATGATGGATCGCGCGATACGCAGAAGGATGCTCGTCGCATGCCTGCTCGGCGCCGCCACGGCGGCGATCGGGCTCGGGAGCTGCTCGTACTTCGATTATCGAACGGGCGATGCGGCGCCGTTCCTCCTCTACCGCCTCTCGCTCGCCGATCGCGATCTGGCCGTCGCGCACGTCCGCGGCGCGATGTTCGGGCTCACGGCGGACGAGGCGCCCTTCATGGCGTTCGCGGGCCCGAAGGGCAAAATGCTCGATCCGATCGGGTTTCGGGCCGCCGATCGCGAGGGAAGGGCGCTCGATGTCCGCGGCGGGGACGGGCGCTGGATCGTCGAGAGCGGCGGCCGGGATTTCACGTTCGATTACGACGTCGTGCTCACGATCGAGGACCGCTATACGGCCGACGTCCGCGACATGATGACGTTCGTCGGCGCCGAACGATCCCGGATCCTCGGACGGGACGTGTTCCTCGTGCCCGAGCTGAACGTCGCCGACGGCGTCCTCGTCGACGTCGCCACGCTCCCCGGGTGGGTCCTCGACGCCTCGTCGCCGTGCGCCGGCAACCGGATCATCGTGCCCGATTGCGGGGAGCTCCCGTTCACCCTCGCCGTCTCCGGCGATTACCGGAACCTCGCGCGGACCGTGGCGGGAACCGAGATCTCGCTCGCCATCGCCGATTCGTGGTCGTTCACCGACGAGGAGATCTTCGACGTCATCTGCCGGATCGTCGCCGAGGAAATCACCCTGTTCGGCTCGTCTCCCCGCGCGCGCTACCTGTTCGTCTGCGACGCGAATCCGGTCATGGGCGAACGCTTCGATTACTACGGGATACATTACGGCGGCAGCATGATGCTGCTGCTCGACCGGCGGCTCGATCGGAGCGAGCTCGTGGACACCCCGATGGCCATCATCGCGCACGAGTTCTTCCACAACTGGAACGGCGAGGCGATCGGACCCACCGGCGGGGAATTTCTCTGGTTCACCGAAGGCGTCACGAACTACTACTCGTATCAGGTGCTGCGCGGCGCGCGTGTGATCACGGACGCTCAGTACGAGACGCGCCGCCGGACCATCGCCGGGCGGTATCGCGAGAATCCCTACGCGGGCCGCGTCACCATCGGCGAGGCGGGCAACAGCGACATGGCGGACAAGGACATGGTCAACCTCCTCTACGACGGCGGCTTCCTCGCGGCCGAAGCGCTCGACGCGGACCTCCGCGAGCGCACCGGCGGACGCGTGGCGCTCATCGATGTCCTGAAATACATGTGCGAGCATCCCGGATCCTCCCCGGCGGGCGAATCGTCCTTTCTCGGCGCCGCGAGCTCCCTCGGCGGCGGCGACCTCTCGGCTTTACTGAACGACCTCGTGCATGCGCCCCGCCCGGCGCTCCTCGAGGGCGACCGCTCTTCCCTTGAATAAGATCCCCGCTTGTTTTACATTCCTCATGCGTTTCGATCGATAATCGTCGTTCGGGAAACCGAGGTTCACGCATGCGTACGACAATCCGTCGCGCCGCGGCGCCCCTGGCGATCGCGGCGGCGACGTTCATCGTCCTCGCGGCGCCACCGGCGCCGCCCGCGGCCGCGGGGGGGGCGTGGCTCCGCTCGGGGGAGCGGCATTCGCTCCCGTCGCTCGAAGACAAAGGGAATCGTCCCGTCCCGGGGAGATTCTCCGTGCTCTGTTCGGCGAAGGAGGTGCGTTCGCTCGCCGTGGCGGATGACACGCTCTGGATCGGCACGGAGGGAGGGCTCTTCGCCTGCCGAATCCGGGACGAACGAATCGTTCCGGTGAGCGGCCCCGGATCGATCTCGGTGCGCGCGATCGCGGCGGACGACCGCGGCGAGCTCTGGATCGGCGGCGATCACGGGATCAGCGTCCGTTCGAACGACGCGTGGAAGTGGTATCCGGAGGAGTCGGCGCCGCTCTTCCGCCGCGTCGCGTGCATCGTGCCGGGCGAGACGAGGCTCTGGATCGGGAGCTACGGGGGCGGGTGCGGTTTCGTCGTCGACGCGGCGCTCACCGTGCTGGGCGCCCGGGATTCCCTCCTCGACGAGCGCGTGCTCGCGATCGCCGAGGAGAACTCGAGCGCCGTCTACTTCGGCACGGCGAGCGGTCTCATGTGCGCCGATTCCCTCGGGTGGAAATCGCTCCGGTACGGGAGCCGCCTGCCGATCGGCGCCGTCCGCGACGCCCTCTTCGACGAAGACGGGAACCTGTTTCTCGCGATCGCCGGGCAGGGAGTGGCCGTGTACAGCTTCGGGAGGGTTCGCTCGTTCGGCAGCGCCGCCGGGCCGCCGGGCGCCGAGGTCAACGCGCTCAGTCTCGACTCGACGGGGCGCGTGTGGGCGGCCGGCGCATCGGGGATATCGATGTTCGACGGATCCGAGTGGACGCAGATCGTCCCCGACGATCGCGGCTCGAAGAAACGCAGCTTTCTCTCCCTCTGCCACGACGTCGAGGGGATCTGCTACGCGGGCACGGACGACGGCAAGGTGTTCGTCGTGAGCGGCGCCTCGGTGAAGGAGCTCGCCGTTCCGCAGACGTTCCCCGAGAGCCGCGTTTCGCGCATCGTCGCGGCCGGCGGCGCGATGTGGCTCGCGGCGGGCTCGGGCATATACAGCGCCCGGGAGACGCTCGCGAAGGCGCCGGCCCCTCCGGGGCTGTACGCGGAGGAAATAACGGATCTCTTCGTTGCGGAGAACGGCGAGATCTGGAGCACGACCCGTTTCGGCATCCTTCACTACGCGGGGAAGGCGTGGGAGGTGTTCGACCGGAAGAGCGGGCTCGCCACGGAGCACTTCACGCGGGTGGTCCGGGATCCCTCGGGAACGCTGTGGTTAGCGACGTTCGACGGGGGGCTCGTGACGCAGACGGCCGGGAAATGGAGCGCCCTCGGCCGGGAGGACAATCTGCCCGACGGGACGATCGTCGATCTCTCCCTGGATCCGCGGGGCATGCCGTGGATCGTGACGAGGACCGGGGAGGTCGCCCATCGGATGCAGGGAGTCTGGGCGAGACTGGAGCTCCCGCGGCCCCGGCGCGCGGCCGCGGATACGGCACGCGCGGGGGAGGCGCTCGGACGGCTGGACCCCGCGATACGTTTCATGAGCGATGCCGCGAACGGGGCCGATTCGCACGCTCCGGCGAGCGAATACTGCCTCGGATTCGACCGGGCCGGGAGCTGCCTCGTCGGCTCTCCCGACGGCGTATACCGTCTCGGGACGTCGGGCTGGCAGCTGTTCGAGCTGCCGGGCCCGCTCAGAGGCTCTCGGGCGACCGTGGTGCTCGGCACCGCGAGAGGGGACGTGATGCTCGGCACGGCGGGCGGGGGCGTCCTCCTGTGGCGGAACGGCGAGTGGTCGAGAATCGCCGCCTCCGGCGGTCTCTCGGACAATTACATCCGCGCCCTGTGCGAGGACCGCGGCGGCGCGGTCTGGATCGGAACGCAATACGGAGGCGTCACGAAATATTCGCCGCCGGCGGGTCGCTGAGCGAGGCCCCGAGGAAGCGGCTTCGGGGGCATTATTCCTTGACTCGACTCGGCCGGCTCACTATACTTCGGATAGAAGGAGCCTTATCGAACCATCGCTATCGTTTTCTCGTTTCCAGTGTAGATCGGCATTCCGGAGGGACGCCATGAGAAAACGGTCAGCGAGGTTTTTTTACCCTCCCCCCAAATTGTCGTTGACCATTTTCGACAGTATGGTATTAATTAGTATCTTCGCTCGGAGGGACTAGCGTGGAACTTGCTGCAGGGGTTATAGTTATAGCCATTCTCGGTATCGTGCTGTATACGTATGTCGGGTACCCTCTCATCCTCTACCTCCTCGGGCTCTTTCGCGCCCACCGGATCCGGCGCGACGACCGGTATGTCCCGCGGGTGATCCTGATCATCTCCGTGCACAACGAAGAGCGCATCATCCGCGACAAGATTGATAACTGCCTCGCGCTGGATTACCCGAAAGACAGGCTCAAGATCGTGGTCGCGAGCGACGGCTCCGTCGACGGAACCAACGATATCGTGAGGGAGTACGAGAGCCGCGGCATCGTGCTCAAGGCGTTCGAGCGCAGGGAAGGCAAGAGCGCCACGCTCAACCGCGCGGTTCTCGGGCTCGACGGGGACGTGCTCGTGTTCTCCGACGCGAACGCGTTCTATCGCGAAGACGCGATCCGCATGCTCGTCCGGAACCTGGCGCAGGACGACATCGGCTGCGTCGTGGGCAAGCTCGTGTACGTGACCAATCATTCGTATGTCGGCAAGGGCGAGAGTCTCTACTGGCGCTACGAGTCGTTCCTCAACGCCCTCGAGAGCAGGATCAAATCGGTTCTCGTCGGCACGGGGACGATCTTCGCCGTACGCCGGGAGCTCTTCTTCCCGCTCGTGAAGGACGTCGCGAACGATTTCCAGCTTCCCGCCGAGGTCGCCTCGCGGGGGTACGGCGTCGTTTTCGACGGGGACGCGATCGCCTACGAGAAGTCGTCCTTCTTCTTCCGGGAGGAGTTCGCGCGCAAACGGAGGATCATTGTCCGCGGGCTCACCGGCTTCGGAGCCCTCCGGGGGAGTTTCGGCGGCCCGTTCCGCATCTTCCAGTTCGTCTCGAGAAAGCTCGTCCGGTGGTGCGTCGGACCGCTCATGCCCGCCCTGTACGCGGCGAATCTCCTGCTGCTCGCCCATCCGGCGTTCCTCGCGCTTTTCGTGCTTCAGAACGCGTTCTACGTTCTCGCGCTCGTCGGCACGCTCCTGCGGCGCGGCGGGGTTCAATCGAGGGTCTTGTTCATACCCTTCTACTTCGTGATGGTGAACGCGGCGTCCGTCGCGGCGATCGCGACCTATCTCGGCGGCGATCGACTCTCGTCGTGGGAGAAGGCGGAGACGACGCGCGACACGGACGAGCACGCCGGCTTCGCGCCGATGCTCCGCGTCATCGAAGGAAAGAAGGATCTCCCGTACATGGACAAGCAAAAGGGCGTCGAAAAGCTCGAGCGCATCACCTGATCCTCCCCGCTCATGGACCATTACCGCATTCTGCATTTCACGAGCACCCTTCGGACGGGCGGCGCGGAGCGCCATCTGCTCAATCTGAGCCGGCATCTGAGGGCCCGGGGGCACGAGATCGCCGTCTGCACGCTGTCGACGGTCGAGGACGGGCTCGAGGGGCGATTCATCGACGAGGGTATCCCGCTCTTTCGCCTCCCGCTCGGATCGCTGCGGTTCCTGCCGGCGCCGCGCACCGTCTCGGGCATCCGGAGAATCGCGGGCGGTTTCGAGCCGCAGATCGTCCACGCGCACCTCTTCCATGCCGAGGTCGCCGCGGCGTTCGCCACGCTCGTCTCACCCGCCGCGCTCGTCGCCACCCGGCACAGCGCCGGGCTCGAGTTCCGCGGCTGGCACGCGCTCGCGGCGCGGGCCATCTCGCCGCGATTCGACGCGTGCATCGCCGTGAGCGCGGGAGCGGCGAGAGAGGCGATCCGGACGGGTTTCGCGCCCGCGAAGGTCGCGCTCATCCCGAACGCCGTCGATCCGGCGCGGTACCGGCCGCTCGCCGCGGCCGACCGGGAACGAGGCAGGACGGCGCTCTGCGCGGAGCTTTACCCGGACGCGGTTCCCCGCGAGCTCATTCTCATCGGATCCGTCGGCGGACTGAAATCGGTCAAGAATCACCAGCTCATGCTGCGGGCGGCTTCGAGGCTCGTGTCGGAACGCTCGTCCCGCCCCGGCGCGCCGGCGCTGCGATTCGTGATCTTCGGGGAGGGGGAGGAGCGAGCCGCGTGCGAGCGTCTGGCCCGGGAGCTCGGGATCGAACGAATATTCTCGCTCCCCGGCGAGCGGGACGATCTGGAATCGCTCTATCCGCTGCTCGATGTGTTCATGCTTCCGTCGTGGAGCGAAGGATTGCCGTTGGCGCTGCTCGAGGCCATGTCATCGGGAGTCGCATGCGTCGCGACCGACGTGGGGGATGTTGGGGAGGCGATAGGGGATACCGGAGCCGTCACGCCGCCCGGCGACGAAGAGGCGCTCGCCGAGGCCGTTCAATATATTATCAAAAAAGAAGATAGGCTGAAGGAGCTGGGCCGCAAGGCGCGCGTGCGGGTGCTCGAGAGATACAATGAGGATCTCTGGGGGGAGCGGATCGTTTCCGTTTACCGGTCGGTTCTCCATAATCGATAAAAATTTGAAACTTCAGGGCGTTTCCGGACTATAACCTGAGCAGAAGAAGCATCGACTGCGTACGAACACTTCGAGGAGGTGAGGGGCGCTTCATGTGTCCCGCAAGATGAAAAGAACGGCACTATTCGGGATTCTGGCGATAGGCGCGGCATGCGCGATCCTGTGGGGGCCGGGCGCGGCGTCCCTGCATGCCCAGGAGGGACCGAGCGTCATCGGCGCCGTCGGCGGCGCTCAAGAGGTCGAGAAGGGGAAAGAGTGCTGCGCTTACATGGGCATTTATATGGACGATCTCTCGGCCCGGATCAAGGAAAAGGCATCCTATCCTCACGCGAACGGCGTCTTGATAACGAACGTGGCCCCGGGCGGCCCCGCCGAAAAGGCCGGAATCGAGAGCGGCGACATCGTGTACCTATTCGACGGCGTCAAGGTGGAGGACGCGATGCAGCTCGGGAAGCTCGTCAAGGGGCACCAGGTGGGGGACAACGTGCCGGTCGTGATTTTCCGGGACGGGAAGGAGAAGAAGCTCACCGTGAAGCTCGAGCGCCGCGATCCCCAAACCGTCAAGGACGCGCTCGGCGCCTATGTCACCGTCGATATGGAAGACGTGTTGAAAGACGCATACCGGTCGGCCGGCAACGTGTATGTTAAATCCATGATGAAAGGGCACCTCGGAATGGTCCTGCTCGATCTCAACGACGATATCGCTCCCTATTTCAGCGTGAAGAAAAGCGCCGGCGCGCTCGTGTACGTCGTCGAAAAGGGAAGCCCGGCCGAAAAGGCGGGAATCAAAGGCGGCGACGTGATCGCGGGTGTCGACGGCGCGGCCGTCGAGAGCGTCGAATGCGTCACGAGCGGGCTCGCCGATATCGAGAAGGGGGACAAGGTAACCCTCGAGATACTTCGCAGGGGCGTCAAGAAGAGCTGTGTCCTCGAAGCCGACGAGACCCATCCGTCCGTCGGCATGTTCATCGCGCCGTTCGATCAGGGGACGATCAAAGCGAAGAAGGCGCCGCCGCCGCCCGAGTGGCTCGAAGCGAATCGGAGCAAGGAGGAGGCGCAGAAGCTCAGGGAAGAGATGAAGGTCCTCCAGGAGCGCTTGAAGGAGCTCGAGGAACGTCTCGGCGACGTGGAAAAAAGAGAGTGATTCGGCAGCAGGATCGCCCGGTCCCCCGGACGGCGTCGGGCCGCCCGCGCGGAGCCGGTCGCTTCGACCCGCGGGGGGCGGCTTTTCAGCCGCCCTTTTTCATTCGCTCCGCGCGGTTCGAGCTCCCGGCTTGCGAGAGCGCCGCATGATCGCTCCGCGATGCCAAATCCTTTGACAGCCAGCGAAAAGTGTTCTATGTTAGTTGTTTAAATCCCCCCGGGGGCGGATAGCGCGTCCCGGCGAGGGGATGGTGTGTTCGCAAGGAGGATGAACGATGGCGGATAACCAGGAGAACGTCCGGGTTCCGGAGTCCGGCGATCAGGGCGCGGACAAATCGAAGGGCGGTTTTCTCGCGTCGATCCTCGATGTCTTCGTCGATCCGTTCAAGGTGTTCGCCCGTGTCGACGCGGGGCTCTCGTGGTGGAAGCCGTTCGTGCTCGTGACCGCCGTGTCGCTGGTCCTCACGTACCTCATGCTGCCGTTTCAGAAGAGGCTTATCGAGCTCAATCCGCGGGGCATGGGGGAGGAGCAGCTGCAGCAGGCGGTCGATGGATTCGATAAATTCGCACCGTTGTCGCTCATCACCGTGCCTGTTTTTCTCATCATCGTATACCTGATCCTCGCGGGCATCGTGCACCTCGTCGTCAACATCATGAGCACGCGTTCGAACTACAAGAAGACGCTGAGCCTCATTTCGTTCTGCGGCATCATCACGATCGTCGAGCAGATCATCAGCACGGCGGTTCTCCGGACGCGCGGCGTCGAGAGCATGGAGTCCGCCGCGGACATGAAATTCAGCCTGAGCCTCGCGCCGCTCGTCGGCGATGGGAAGGGGCTGCTCAACGCGGTGCTCCAGAGCCTCAGCGTGTTCCAGATATGGTATTACGTCGTGCTCGTGCTCGGCATCGCGGCGATATTCAAGATGACGCGGAAGGCTGCGATCATTCCTGCCCTTCCCATGTGGATCATCAGCATACTCATGCTCTGGATCGGAGGCAAATTCGGCGGGGGCATGGGCTGAGAGGTTTCAGAGGAGGTTGTTTTGAAGAAGTACGGTATGGACAAGCTGCGGAACGTGATTCTTGTCGGCCATCAGGCCTCGGGCAAGACGACCCTCGCCGAGTCGATTCTTTTCAACGCCGGCGTCAACAGCAGAGCCGGCAGGGTCGAGGACGGCAACACGACGATGGACTCTTCGCCCGAGGAAATCGCAAAAGTCATCTCGATCGACGCGGGTGTGGCCTTCTGCGAGATCGCCAAGACGAAGGTCAACATCATCGACACCCCCGGCTACGAGGATTTCGTCGGCCAGGTGCTCTCCTGTCTCCCCGTCGTCGAGGGAGGCGTCATCGTCATGAGCGCCGAGGGCGGCGTCGAGGCCGGCACGATCAAGACGTGGAGCTACCTCGACCGGTACGGTCTTCCCCGCGTCGTGTGCGTCAACAAGATGGACAAAGAGCACGCCGACTTCGACAAATGCGTCGAGGAGGCGCAGAGCCAGCTCGGCCCGAAGGTCGTCCCGTTCCAGATTCCCATCGGCCAGGGGGAGAAATTCAAGGGTGTCGTCGACGTATTGAAGGGAAAGGCCTACGTATATTCGGGCGACGGCAAATTCTCCGAGGCCGACGTCCCCGCCGATCTCAAGAGCGCGGTGGACGAGGCGCTGCAGCGGCTCGTCGATTTCGCCGCCGAAACGGACGACTCCCTCCTCGAGAAGTTCCTCGGTGGGGAAAAGCTCTCCGACGACGAGCTTCGGAAAGGGCTCGCCGCCGGGTGCGTCGCCGGCACGCTCGTGCCGCTCTTCGTCGCCTCCGCGGCGAAGAACATCGGCGTTCAGCAGCTCATGGAATCGATCGTCTCGATGCTCCCGTCGCCCGCGTGGCGTCCGGAAGTCGACGCGAAGGCCGTCGGTTCGGGCGAGACGACAAAGGTCAAAGCCGGTCCCGGCGCTCCGGCATCGGTGCTCGTATTCAAGTTCGTGTCCGAGAAGAACGTCGGCGACCTTTCTTACTTCAGGGTGTTCGGCGGCGAGGTCGCCGTCGGGAAGGATCTCCACAACGCGAACATCGACAACGCCGAGCGCATGGGGCAGCTCTTCTTCATTCAGGGCAGGAACAGGGTCGACGCCGAGTCGGTCGAGGCGGGAGACATCGGCGCCGCCGTGAAGCTGAAAGCGACGCGCCTCGGCCACACGCTCTGCGAGCGCGCGCATCCGGCCATTTTCCCCGATGTGCTCTATCCCGAGCCGACGCTCACCACGGCGATCGCGGCGAAGGTCAAGGGGGAAGAGGATAAGGTGGCGACCGGGCTCGCCAAGCTCAAGGAGGAGGACCCGACCTTCAAGCTCGAGCAGGATCCCGAGCTCCGGCAGATGCTCCTCTCGGGGCAGGGGGAGCTCCATCTCGACGTGCTGCTCGCGCGGCTCAAGCGGAAGTCGAGCGTCGAGGTCGAGATGGCCGTGCCGAAGATACCGTACCGCGAGACGATCACGGCGAAGGCCGAGGCCCAGGGCAAATACAAGAAGCAGAGCGGCGGCCGCGGCCAGTACGGCGACTGCTGGCTCCGGCTCGAGCCGCTCCCGCGCGGCGGCGGTTTCGAGTTCGTCGACGAGGTGGTCGGCGGCACCGTTCCCGGCAAGTACATCCCCGCCGTCGAAAAGGGCGTGCGGGAAGCCATGAAGGAAGGCGTCGTCGCCGGATACGTCGTGATGGACGTCAGGGTCGCGATCTACTACGGCTCATACCACGCGGTCGATTCCTCGGACAACGCGTTCAAGGTCGCGGGCTCCCTCGGATTCAAGGCGGCGGTGCTCAAGGCGAAGCCGGTCATCCTCGAGCCGATCATGAACGTCGAGGTATACGTGCCGGGCGATTTTATGGGGGACGTCATGGGCGATCTCTCGTCGCGCCGCGGCAAGATTCAGGGAATGGAGCAGGAGGGAACCGGCCAGAAGATCAAAGCGCAGGTGCCGCTCGCGGAGCTCCACCGCTATTCGACCTCGCTCCGGTCGATGACGCAGGGGCGCGGCGTGCACCATCAGGAGTTCTCTCACTACGAGGAAGTGCCTCACGAGGTCGCGCAGAAGCTCATCGCGGCCGCCGAGGCGGCGAAGACCGAGACCGATTAACCGTACGGCTCAAGGAGGCGTTTCGTGTCGGGGCATTCGAAATGGGCAACCATCAAGAGGAAGAAAGCGAAGGTCGACGCACAGCGGGGCAAGATCTTCACGAAGCTCATCAGGGAAATTCTGACGGCCGCCCGCGAGGGGGGCGGCGACCTCGAGAACAACGCGCGCCTCCGGACGGCGGTGCAGACCGCCCGCGAGAGCAACATGCCGTACGAGAACATCGAACGCGCCATCAAGCGCGGCACGGGCGAGCTGGACGGCGTGAGCTACGAAACCGCCACGTTCGAAGGGTACGCCCCGGGCGGCATCGCGATCCTCGTGACGACGCTCACCGATAACCGCAACCGCACGAGCTCCGAGATCCGGCATCTGTTCACCCGCCACGGCGGGCACATGACCGAGCCGAACTCCGTTTCGTACATGTTCGAGAAGAAAGGCCTGATCGTCGTCGAAGGCTCGCAGGCGAGCGAGGACGGGCTGCTCGAGATCGCGCTCGAGAACGGCGCGGACGACGTTCGCTCCGAGGGAGGCGCCTTCGAGATCGTATGTCCTCCGGAGGCGTTCGAGCCGCTTCGCGCGAAGCTGCAGGAGGCGAAGATCGCCACCCAGATGGCGGAGGTGTCGCTCCTGCCGAAGCTGGCGGTCAAGGTCGATCGCGACGCGGCGGTCAAGGTCCTCAAGCTCGTGAGCTCGCTGGAGGATCTCGACGACGTCCAGAACGTCGCCGGCAATTTCGACATCTCGGACGATATACTGAAATCGATCGAAGGGGAGCTCGGCTGATCGGGGATCCCCGCGAGGTGACCTCGTGCCCCTGATAATCGGCATCGATCCGGGGAGCCGTATCACGGGATACGGACTCGTCGATCTGCGCGGACGCGATATCGTCTTCGTCGGATCGGGGATCATCAGGACGGGGGATGCGATGCCGATCGGAGAGCGCCTGCTGGCGATCAAGCGCGCGCTCGACGAAGTGATGGGACACTACCGTCCGTCCGCGCTCGCCGTGGAAGAGATCTTCATGGCAAAGAATCCGAAGAGCACGCTCACCCTCGGGCAGGCGCGCGGCGTGGCGCTCCTCGCCGCGGCCGAGGCGGGCATCCCGGTGTACGAGTACTCGTCCCGCGCGGTCAAGAGCAGCGTCACGGGCGCCGGCGGCGCGCACAAGAGCCAGGTCGCCGCGATGGTGGGCCGTCTCATGCGGCTCGATCACGAGCCGGAGACGGAGGACGAAACGGACGCGCTCGCCGTCGCGTTTTGCCACGCCGCCCGCTCAGGCGACGTCCGGAGGTCGTTCGCATGATCTCTTCCATCGAGGGAATTCTCCGCGCGAGGGACGGGAACCGGATCGTCGTCGAGGTCGGCGGCGTCGGGCTCGAGGTGTCAGTGCCCCTGCGCGTCGCCGAGTCGCTCGGCGGCGAGGGGGAGCGGGTGCGTCTCCACACCTATCTCCACGTCCGCGAGGACACGCTCGCGCTCTACGGCTTTCCCGACGAGGAGGAGCGGCACCTCTTCCAGCTGCTCATCGGGGTGAGCGGGATCGGTCCGAAGCTCGCCCTCTCCGTGCTCGCGCTCACGGGCCCGGGGGAGCTCGCCCGCGTCATTCACGAGGAAAAGGCGTCGTCCCTCGTCTCGATCCCCGGCATCGGAAAGAAGACCGCCGAGCGGATCGTTCTCGAGCTCAAGGACAAGATCGAGATCGAGCGCTATCTCCCCGCGGCCGCCGCGGCGGGAAAGGGCATGCCGCGTGAGCTGTTCGACGAGGCGATCACCGCGCTCGAATCGATCGGCCTCTCGCGGGCGAACGCGATCAAAGCGCTCGAACGCGTGAACATCCCGGCGCTCGGGACCTCGTACCGCGTCGAGGATCTCGTGCGCGAGGCGCTGAAAGCGATATAGACGATGGAACCGAAGAGAACGGACAAGGCGCCGGCGAGCTTCATCACCGATCCGAAGGTGTCTCCCGAAGAGATCCAGTCGGAGTCGCGGCTTCGCCCGAAGACGCTCGACGAGTTCGTCGGCCAGTCGAAGGTGAAGGAGAATCTCACCGTCTTCATCGAAGCGGCCAAGCAGCGCTGCGAGCCGCTCGATCACGTGCTCCTCTACGGCCCGCCCGGTCTCGGAAAAACGACGCTCGCCCACATCATCGCGCACGAGCTCGGCGTCGCGATCCGGACGACCTCGGGCCCCGTGTTCCAGAACGCCGCGGAGCTCCTCGGCGTGCTCACGCAGATCGAGAAGCGAGACGTCGTGTTCATCGACGAGATCCACCGGCTGAGCCGCGTCGTTGAGGAGCACCTCTACCCGGCGATGGAGGAGTTCCGGTGCGAGCTCATCGTCGACAAGGGGCCGCACGCGCGGCACTACTCGATCACGATCGAGCCGTTCACCCTCGTCGGCGCGACCACGCGCGCGGGGATGATCACCCCGCCGATGCGGAGCCGTTTCGGCGTCGTCGCCCGCCTCGATTTCTACCGTCCGGAGGATCTCGTCCGCATCGTCACGCGCTCGGCGCAGCTCCTCGACATCGAGATCGACGACGAGGGGACGATCGAGATCGCGAAGCGCTCCCGCGGCACGCCGCGCATCGCGAACCGGCTGCTCCGCCGCGTGCGCGACTTCGCCCAGATCAAGGGGAAGGGGCGGATCGACCTCGAGATCGCCGATTACGCGCTCGGGATGCTCGAGGTGGACGAGCGGGGATTGAACGAGATGGACCGCCGGCTGCTCGCGACGATCATCGAGAAGTTCTCCGGCGGGCCGGTCGGCATCAATTCCCTCTCGGTCGCCGTATCCGAGGAGGCCGAGACGATCGAGGACATCTACGAACCCTTCCTCATTCAGGAAGGCCTGATCCAGCGCACGTCGCGCGGGAGGATGGCGACCGAGGCGGGATATCGCCATCTGAAAATCGACACGAAGGGCGGCGGCGCGCAGCCGGATCTGCTCTAGAGGCCCGGGCGAATACCGGTCAACCATGAAACTCGGCGATTTCGATTACGAGCTTCCGCAGGAGCTCGTCGCGCAGCATCCGTCGGAGGCGCGCGACGCGAGCCGTCTCATCGTCCTCGACCGCTCGGGCGAAGACATCCGGGAGACGCTCTTTTCGAATTTTCCCCGCTTTCTCCGCGAGGGGGACATCCTCGTCCTGAACGAGACGCGCGTGATTCCGGCGCGGATCCTGTGCCGGCGGACGACCGGCGGTCTCGTCGAGGTGTTTCTCGTGCGGCGCCTCGCCGACCGGCGCTGGATCGCGATGCTCCGCCCCGCGAGCAGGCTCCGCGAGGGGGAGGCCGTGCTCGTCGGGGACGGGGACCTCGCGATCGCGATCGGCGCGGCCGCCGGCGAGGGGGAACGCGAGGTGTTCCTGCCCTCGTCGGTCGACGAGCGCCGGTTCCTCGAGACGCACGGGCACGTGCCGCTCCCGCCCTATATCAAGCGCGAGGACGACGAGCGGGACCGCGAGCGCTATCAGACGGTGTACGCCCGCCGCGACGGCTCCGTCGCGGCGCCGACCGCGGGGCTCCATTTCACCAAGGAGACGCTCTTCGAGGTCCGGCGCCGGGGCGTGACGGTCGTGCCCGTCACGCTGCACGTCGGCCCCGGAACCTTCCGCCCGCTCGCGAACGAGACGGTCGAGGAGAACCGCCTCGAGAGCGAGTTCGCGCTCGTGCGGAAGGACAGCTGGGAGGAGATCAGGGGGGCCCGCCGCGCGGGGCGCAGGGTCGTCGCGGTCGGCACGACGACGACCCGCGTGCTCGAGACGCTCGCCCTCGGGCCGCTCGCGAAACAGGAGGAGCGCGTCATCGACGGGGAGACCTATCTCGCGGGCACGACGGATCTCTTCATCTATCCGGGATTCCGGTTCAAGGTCGTGGACGCGCTCCTCACGAATCTCCACCTGCCCAAATCGAGCCTTCTGCTCCTCGTCGCCGCCTTCGCCGGCCGGGACACGGTGCTCAAGACGTACCGGTGGGCGATCGGGAGGAAGTTCAGGTTCTACAGCTACGGGGACGCGATGTTCATCCGGTAGCGGGTGCCGCCTATGCCGTTCCGATTCACGCTTCATACCGTCGATCCCTCGGGGGCGCGGGGCGGTCTCATCGAGACCGATCACGGTCCCGTCGAGACGCCCGCGTTCATGCCGGTCGGCACGCAGGGAACGGTCAAGGCCCTCTCGGCGCGTGACCTCGAGGAGGTCGGCGCCGGCATGGTGCTGGCGAACACCTACCACCTCTACCTCCGCCCCGGCGAGCAGCTCATCGAGGAGGCGGGGGGCATCCACCGGTTCATGGGCTGGAAGGGGCCCGTGCTGACCGACAGCGGCGGCTATCAGGTGATGAGCCTCGCCGATCTCAGCAAAATCGGCGACGGGGGGGTCGAGTTCAAGTCGCACCTCGACGGCTCCACCCATTTCCTCACGCCGGAGCGCGTCGTCGACATCCAGCTCGCCATCGGATCCGACGTCATGATGGTTCTCGACGAATGCGCCGAGCATCCCTGCGACCGCGGCCGGGCGGAGCTCGCGGTCGAGCGCACGACGCGCTGGGCGGCGCGCAGCCTCGCCGCGCGCGGCGCGCGCGTGACGCGCGGCGGGTACGAGCGCGTGCTCTTCGGCATCGTCCAGGGCTCGCTCTATCCGGACCTCCGGGAGCGCTCGGCGCGGGAGCTCGCCGCGCTCGATTTCCCCGGCTACGCGATCGGGGGGCTTTCCGTCGGCGAATCGAAGAGGGATCTGTACGACACGGCCGCCTTCACGGCGGGCCTGCTCCCCGTCGACAAGCCGCGCTACCTCATGGGGGTCGGGCATCCCGAGGACATCGTCGAGGCGGTCGCGCGGGGAATCGATCTCTTCGACTGCGTCGTGCCGACGCGGAACGCCCGGAACGGAAGCGTGTTCACCTCGCGCGGGAAAATCGTCGTGCGGAACGCGGCGTACGCGCGTGACGGCGCTCCGCTCGATCCGGACTGCCGCTGCGAGGTGTGCCGGACGTACAGCAGGGCGTACCTGCGGCACCTCTTCAACGCGGGGGAGATGCTGGGGCCGCGGCTCGCCTCCTACCACAGCCTCTATTTTTACTTGCATCTCCTCGCCGAAATGAGGCAAGTTATACGGGAGGGGAGATTCGCCGAGTGGAGGGAAGGCTTCTACCGGACGTATGAGCCCGGCCGGAAGCGAACCTGAACGGACCGATACCAAGGAGGAACGATGCACAGTCTATTTTTCGCGTTCAGCAACAATCCGTCGGGGGGCGCCCAGGGCGGCCCTTCTCTCCTCGTGAGCTTCGTGCCGATTCTCCTGATCTTCGTGATCTTCTATCTCCTCCTCATCCTGCCGCAGCAGAAGAAGCAGAAGCAGCACCAGAGCATGCTCAACTCGCTGACCAAGGGGGACCGCATCGTGACGACGGGCGGCATGTACGGCACGGTCGCCGACGTGAAGGACAACATGATCGTCCTCAAGATCTCCGAGGACGTCAAGGTCGAGCTCGTCAAGAACGCCGTTGCCGCCGTCATCGACAAGAAAGCGAGCTAGGAGCGCGGGCTCGCGCGGCTCGTTCTCTCGAGAGGTCTCGGATGGTGGAATCGTTCGGCATTCGAAAGTACGGAGACCGCGTGCTCCGCGGGAAGGGCGCCGTCGTCAAGGAGTTCGGCTCCGAGCTCAAGGCGCTCTTCGAACGGATGGAGCGGACGATGATCGCCGCGCGCGGCGTCGGTCTCGCCGCGCCGCAGATCGGCCTCTCGAAGCAGATCGCGATCGTGAATCCCGAGCCGGAGGATTCGGCGAAGCTGATCAAGATGATCAATCCCCGCGTCGTCGCTTCGTCGAAGGAAACGGTGAAGATCGAGGAGGGCTGCCTGAGCGTCCCCGGCGTGCGGGGGGACGTCGCGCGTCCCGAGCGCGTCACCGTCGTCTACCAGGACGAGAGCGGCGCGGAGCGAACGCTCGAGGCCGAGGGGATGCTCGCGCGGATCGTTCAGCACGAGCTCGATCACCTGAACGGCGTGCTCTTCATCGACCGGCTCTCCTTCGCGAAACGCTCGCTCATCAAGGCGAAGCTCAAGACCCTTGCCGGCGGCGGCAAGGAGAAATAGCGATGGAGCGCCTCATTTTTTTCGGATCCCCCGCCTTCGCCCTTCCGTCGCTCGAAGCGCTCGCCGCGAGCGAGTTCAAGCCCGTGCTCGTCGTGACGCAGCCCGACCGGCCCGCCGGCCGCGGAAAAAACATCGTTCCCACGCCGGTCCGCGAGCTCGCGGGGAGGATCGGCGTTCCCGTGAAGATCATCGAGAGCTTCCGCGAGCCGGACGCGCTCGACGATCTTCGCGCCGCGGCGCCCGATTTCCTCGTCGTCGTCTCGTTCGGGAAGATTCTGCCGAAAGAGGCCCTCGGCATCGCGGCGAAAGGAAACATCAACCTCCACGCCTCGCTGCTGCCCCGGTACCGGGGAGCGAGCCCGATCGTCGGCGCGATCGTGAACGGCGATTCCTTCACCGGCGTGACCACCATGGAGATGGCCGAGGCGCTCGATTCCGGCCCGATCTATCTGCAACGGATCGTCGGCATCGATCCGGCGGAAGACGCGGGCGCGCTCTCGGAGCGGCTCGCCGTTGCGGGGGCTCCGCTCCTCGTCGAGACGCTCCGGCGGATCGCGCGCGAGGGGCTGCGGCCGACGCCGCAGCCGGCCGACGGCGTCGTCACGGCCGCCCGCCTGCGCAAGGAGGACGGGCTCGTGCCGTGGGAGCGCGACGCCGTCGCGGTGCACAACCACATCCGGGGGATGAATCCGTGGCCGGGGAGCTTCTGCCGGTGCCGCGGCGCGTCCCTGAAGATTCACTGCTCGGAGCCGCGCGATCTCGTCCCGCGCGGGGCGGCGCCGGGCACGATTCTCGAGGCGCGGGGGGACACGATTCTCGTCGCGTGCGGGCGGGGCGCGGTGCGCCTTCTCGCGCTGCAGGCCGAGGGCAGGCGCGCGCTGGCGGCGGCGGATTTTCTCCGCGGATTCGCGCTCGAGAGGGGGGAGATCCTTGGCGGGCGGGCCGATCGATAGGATTCGGAATCGCCAGTACCCGGCGGTTCTGCTCTATCTGCTCCTGATCGTCGCGGCCTTTTTCGCGGGCGTCGTGATCTTCGATCTCATCATCATGCCGCGAGTCGTGGGGCGCGGGGACGTCGAGAGCGCCCCCGCCATCGAAGGGATAAGCCTGAAGCAGGCGGAGGAGGTCTGCCGCAAGGAGCGGCTCGAGATTTCCGTCTCGGGCTATCGGAGCTCCGACGAGGTTCCGGAGGGCTACGTCATCGCGCAGGAGCCGCGTCAGGGGCAGCGCGTCAAGCGGGGGAGAGCGATCAAGGTCGCCGTGAGCTCGGGGCGCCGGATGGAGATCGTTCCGGGCTTCGCCGGGAAGACGCTTCGCGAGGCCGAGGTGCTCGTCTCGAGCGCCGGGCTCGCGAAGGGGCGCGTCGTGCGCGTCTTCGCCCCCGGCGAGGGGCAGCCCACCGTGCTCGCGACGAGCCCCGCGGCCGGCTCGAAGATCCCGCGCGGCGCCTCCGTCGACATCCTGCTCGCGATGCACGAGGAGCCGAAGGCCTACGTCATGCCCGATCTCGTCGGAAGGGATTTCCCGTTCGTCAAGGACCGGCTCGAGCGCCTCGGGTTCAACGTCGTGCACGCCGCCTCGCGGCGGCGCGGCGAGGGGAGATTTCCGAACGCGATACTCTCGCAGGCTCCCCCGGCGGGGGCGAAGATCAGGGAAGGAGACACCATTGAGCTCGTCGTTTCATCGCTTGAATGAGGAGGGGCGCACGGCCGTCGCGCCGTCGCTCCTCTCGGCCGATTTCTCGTGCCTCGAGCGGGAGATCCGCAGGGCGGAGGACGCGGGCGCGGACTTTCTCCATCTCGACGTCATGGACGGCGATTTCGTCCCCAACATCACCTTCGGCCCGATGATCGTCGAGGCGATCGCGCGGATCGCCCGCGTTCCGCTCATCACGCACCTCATGATCTCGAATCCGGGGAAGTACGCCGAGCAGTTCGTGAAGGCGGGAAGCGCGGCCGTGAGCTTCCACTGGGAGGCGCTCGGCGCGGGGCACGAGGAGGTCATCGCGAATATCCGCGCGCGCGGCTGCGCGGCCGGCATCGCGATCAATCCCGACACGCCGCTCTCCGCGATCGAGCACCTGCTGAGCGATATCGATCTGCTCCTCGTCATGACCGTGTTCCCGGGCTTCGGCGGGCAGGAGCTTATCGCCGGCGCGATCTCGAAGATCGGCGAGGCGAGGCGCGCGAGGGACGAGAAGGGCTACCGCTTCGTCATCGAGGTGGACGGCGGGATCAAGCCGTCGAACGCCTCGCGGGTGCGCGAGCAAGGCGCGCAGATCATCGTGGCGGGCACGGCGGTTTTCAAGTGCCCCGATTACGCGGAAGCGATCCGGACGATCCGCGGATCGTGATCGTGCCCCGGCACGCGGAGCGGCCCCGCCCCCGGCGCCCAAGAGCTTGATTTCCCTTGCACATTGCCGAAAAATTATGTTAGTTTAACTATTTTCCGGGCACGGGATGGGCGCATTTGTTCCAAGACCTGAGCGATAAATTCGCGCACATTTTCAAGGAGCTGCGCGGGCAGGGGAAGGTCCGGGAGGGGCATATCGCGGAGGCCATGCGGGAAGTCCGGCGAGCCCTGCTCGAGGCAGACGTTAACTATAAGGTAGTCAAGGAGTTCGTCGGTCGGGTCGGCGAGCGCGCCGTCGGGCAGAAGGTGCTCGACAGCTTGACTCCCGACCAGCAGATAATCAAGATCGTCCACGAGGAGCTCGTCACGCTTCTCGGGACGAAGCCGGTAAGCTTCAATCTCTCCGGATCCCCCGCCCCCGTCATGATCGTGGGGCTTCAGGGATCGGGGAAGACGAGCTTCGCGGCGAAGCTCGCGGTTTTCGCGCGCAAGAAGGGGCGCCGGCCGCTCCTCGTCGCCGCCGATATATACCGGCCCGCCGCGATCGAGCAGCTCCGGGTGCTCGCGCGGCAGATCGACGTTCCGATCCACGCGCCGGGCGCCGACGTGCCGGTCGTGGAGATCGCGGAGAGCGCGCTGCGGGTCGCGAGGAAGGACCTCTGCGACACGGTCATCGTCGACACCGCGGGGCGGCTCCACATCGACCGGGAAATGATGGCGGAGCTCGGCTCCGTCAAGAAGGTTCTGGCACCGGAGGAGACGCTCCTCGTCCTCGACAGCATGACCGGCCAGGAAGCCGTTCGAGTCGCCGAGGAGTTCGCGCGGGAGGTCGATATCACCGGCGTGGTCCTCACGAAGCTCGACGGGGACACGCGCGGCGGGGCGGCCTTGTCGGTCGCGAGCGTCACCGGCAAGCCGATCAAGTTCGCCTGCGTCGGCGAGAAGGTCGATGACCTGGAGGCCTTCTACCCCGACCGGATGGCGAGCAGGATCCTGGGGATGGGGGACGTGCTGTCGCTCATCGAAAGAGCCCAGGATACGATCGACGCGAAGACGGCCCAGGAACTCGAGCGCAAGCTCCGGAGGGAGTCGTTTACCCTCGAAGATTTCCTCGGGGAGCTGCAGCGCCTGAGAAAAATGGGCCCGCTCGATCAGGTCCTCGGGATGATACCCGGGGTGAAGATCCGCGGAGTCGCGGGGGGGGACGCCGGAGAGCGGGAGCTCAAGAGGATCGAGGCGATCATTCGATCGATGACTCCCGAGGAACGGCGCGACCCGGCCATCATCGACGGATCGCGGCGGCGCCGCATCGCTGCCGGCAGCGGAACTGCCGTGCAGGATGTGAACCGTCTCCTGAACCAGTTTCAGGAAATGCGGAAGATGATGAAGCGTTTCTCGAAAATGGCGGGCAAGATGCCGTTCAATCTCCCGCCGTCGTAACGAACGGGTTCTACACGGAGGTACACGTTGTCGGTAAAGATCAGAATGCGGCGCATGGGCACGAAGAAGCGGCCCTTCTGGCGGATCGTCGCCATCGATTCCCGCAGCTCGCGGGACGGCAGGTTCATCGAGATTCTCGGCCATTACAATCCGATGGTCGAGCCGCCCGAGATCAAGGTCGACGACGACCGGATCTACTACTGGCTCGATAAGGGCGCGCTGCCGTCCGAGAAGGTGGGCATCATCCTGAAGAAGCTCGGGCTCATGGAGCGGTGGCGGATCCTGCGCACGGGCGCCACGATCCAGGAGGTCGAGACGAAGATCGCCGAGCGGCGGCTGAAGCAGCCGAAGGCAGTCGAGGGAAAGACGAAGAAGCAGCGGCCGGGAAAGAAGAAAGCGGCGAAGGCCGCGGCGGCGGCGAAGGCGGCCGAGGCCGCGCCCGAAGCGTCCGCCCCGAAAGAAGGGTAAGCCATGAGTGTCTCGAAGATAAAGACGATGATCCGGAAGATATCCGAGATGCTCGTCGACAAGCCCGACAAGATCGTCATCGAGGAAGAGAAGCGGGACGACACGCACATCATCGTGCTCTCGGTCGCCAAGGACGACGTCGGCAAGATCATCGGGCGAAGCGGCCAGACGGCGAAGGCGCTGCGCGCGCTCGTCAACGCCGCGGCGACGCGCCTCGGCCAGAAGGTGTTGCTCGAGATTCGCGAATAAGGATTATGGGGAATGACCGACACGGCGATTCTGGGCAGAATCGTGAAAGCGGTGGGCCTCAAGGGAGAGGTGAAGCTCTACCCGTCCCCCGATTTCTGGCTCGAGGCGCTCGATGCCGACGCGCTCGAAGTGCTCCTCGACGACGCCGTGCTGCGGACGGTGCGGGTCTCGCGCTCGCGCCCCAAGGGAGAGACCTATATCCTCAAGCTCGAGGGGATCGATACGATCGAGGCGGCCGAACCGCTCGTCGGCTCGAGCCTCGCGCTCTCGCTGGCCGCGCTCGACGGCGCCTCGCCGCCCGCTGAGCTGCTCCCGTGCCAGCTGATCGGTCTCGACGCCGTGCTCGCGGACGGCGCCCCGTTCGGCGTCGTCGTCGACATGCTCCTCGGCGCCGCGCAGGACTGTCTCATCATCGAGCGCGAGGGGGAGCGGTATCTCGTTCCGAACGTGCCGGCGATCGTCCGGCGGATTTCGATCGAAGAGGGAATCATCGAGATCGATCCCCCCGAGGGGCTTCTCGACCTGAGGTGGTAGGTCCGGGCCGGTATGGACATCTATTTTCTGACGATCTTTCCGGATATGTTCCGGGAGCCGCTCGCCGCGGGGATGACGGGCGTCGCCGAGAAAAGCGGAGCGGCGCGCTACCACGTCGTGAACCTGCGCGATTTCGCGGAGGACCGATACGGCAGCGTCGACGATTACCCGTACGGGGGCGGGCCGGGAATGATCCTCATGGCGCCGCCGATCCTCAAAGCGGTCGAATCGGTCCGATCGGCAGACGAGGGGGAAGACGCCCCGGTGATACTCCTCTCGCCGTGCGGACCGGTGTTCGACCAGGCGAAGGCGAACGAGCTCGCGGCGAAGAAGAAGCTCGTGTTCATCTGCGGGCGCTACAAGGGAGTCGACGAGCGGGTCCGCGATCTCGTCGTCACGGAGAGCATCTCGATCGGCGACTACATCCTGAGCGGCGGCGAGCTCGCCGCGCTCGTCGTCGCCGATTCGGTCGTCCGCCGTCTCCCCGGCGTGCTCGGCGACGAGCGCTCGGGGGAGTCGGACTCGTTCACCGCCGAACGGGAATTCTGTCTCGACGCGGCCTATTACACGAGGCCGCCCGAGTATCGGGGGCTCGTGGTGCCCGAGGTGCTCATCTCGGGAAACCACGCGCGGATAGATCAGTGGCGGGTGGAATCGGCGCGCGAACGCACGCGGCGGTTCAGGCCCGATCTGTTGCTCAAGGCAGGCAAACAAGGAACGAATTGAAGGAGGAACCATGGATATCCTCGATCAGATCGCAGCGAAACGAATGAAGGAGTCGACGAGCGAGTTCGCGGTCGGCGACACGGTGCGCGTCGATATCAGGGTCGTCGAAGGGGACCGGGAGCGCGTGCAGGCGTTTCAGGGAACGGTCATGCAGCGGCGCGGCTCGGGCCTCGGCGAGACGTTCACCGTTCGCAAGGTGAGCTCGGGCGTCGGCGTGGAGCGCATTTTCCCGCTCCATTCGCCCAACGTCACCGCCATCCGCGTCCTGCGCAAGGGCAAGGTGCGGCGCGCGAAGCTCTTCTACCTGCGGGAGCTCAAGGGCAAAGCGGCGCGCATCGCCGAGAGGATGGACAAGGTCGAGGAATGACGGTCGGCCGCCGGATCGCGTTCGAGGAACTGGTCCGGTTCGACGGCGCGCTCCGCGTTCCGCAGGCCGCCCTCGTCGCCGGCGTCGACGAGGCGGGGAGGGGAGCGCTCGCCGGCCCGGTGGTCGCGGCGGCGGTCATCTGCGAGCCGTGCGGCGAGCTGTGCGGGGTTCGCGATTCGAAGCTCGTGGGCGAGCGCGAGCGGGAGCGGCTCTTCGAGCGCATTCTCGAGCGGTGCCTCTGTCACGGCGTCGGGATCGTGGAAGCCGGCGAGATCGACCGCATCAACATCCTCAGGGCCACGCTCAAGGCGATGAAGATCGCCGTCGAGTCGCTCGGCGCTTCCCCCGATCTCGTGCTCGTCGACGGGAACCGTCTCCCCGACCTGGCGGTCCCCGCGGTGGCGATCATCGGGGGGGACGCGAGGAGCTTTTCGATCGCCGCGGCGTCGATCGTGGCGAAGGTCACGCGGGATCGGATCATGCGGGAGAGCGCCGACGTCTTCCGCGGATACGGCTGGCGGGAGAACAAGGGATACGGCACGGCGCAGCACCGCGAGGCGATCGGAAGGCTGGGCCGGACCGAGTTTCACCGGAGGAGCTTCAGGACGGGCGCATGAGCCTCGGGGCGCCGGAGCAGGGGGTGGCGGCGGTGGTGGAGCGGAACGAGTCTCCCGGAGCGCTCGGCGAACGGATCGCGGCGCTCTATCTGCAGCTCGGCGGCTGCGAGATTCTCGAACGGAACTTCAGATTCGAGCACCTCGAGATCGATCTCATCGTCCGGGACGGCCCGTGCGTCGCCTTCGTCGAGGTGAAGACCCGCCGGAGCCCCGCGTTCGGGGAGGCGGTCGAGGCGGTGAGCCGCGAGAAGCTGCGGAACATCAGGCGCGCCGCGCGGATGTTCCTGCTCTCCGCGCCGCCGGAGCGCCGGGCGAGCGAGTACCGGTTCGATCTCGTCGCGCTCGACTGCGAGTGGGGGAGCGGGCGGATGCGGCTGAGACACATCCGTGGCATCGGGTAGAAAATGGCTTGATTTATCCCGTCGATCGCTCTATTTTACATGGGTATCGGTAACCCGAGATCGTTGAAGGAGGAGTTTGCGGCAATGGCAACGAGATATTCGATGCTGGCTCTCTTGTTCGTATTCGTCTTCGCCGGCTGCGGCGTCACCGACAAGGTCGTCAAAGACATACCGGTGCAGGACATGGACAAGCTCAACGAGAATTACGTCGGCAAAGATGCGTGGACGAGAGCGCTGCTCATCGATCTCGGGCCCGAGGGAGTCATCGATCGCGATACGAAGGTGAAGCTCGTCTCGCTCGATCTGCACTGGACCGGCTCCATCACCGTCAAGGGTCCGAACAAACGCAACATCACGCACGGGCTCGGGCTCGAGCGTCCGCTCACGATGGCCGCCGTCGAGGAGAAGCTCAACAGGCTCTTTTACTTCACCGATCCGGAATACCGCTACCGCATGAACCTCCGCAGCTACGGCAAGAAGACGGCGAAGGCGATTTTCGACCGTCAGCTTTTCAAGGGCATGAAACGAGAGGCCGCCATCGAGTCGTGGGGGTATCCCGACGAGATGAAGAGCGTCGATCTCTCCGGTCAGCTCGAAGAGCAGTGGATCTACAAGGATGTCCGCCAGAAGACCAAGAAGCGCTACGTCTACATCAGAGACGCGCAAGTGGATAACTGGGAAGAATAGCCCGGCATCCCGCCGTCCGCCGCCGATATCCCGTTCGAACGATCGATCCGAGCGCCGCTTCCGGGGCAAAAAAAAGTCCCCGCCGGAACGTGGGGAGCACTCTTGGGACGCATCTCTTGATTCAAGAGCTGAGCCCGCGGTTATTTTAATCCAAGAACGCTCGCCTCACTGGTTCGGCAGGGACCTCTATTTCAAGTATAGTCCCGTTTCATTTTCCTGTCAATGACGCGCCTCGTTTTATCGGGTCTTTTCCGCCGTCGCCCCCGCCGTTTCTCCCCTGATTGCTCTGCGTGAGGTAGAGGCCGAAGAGCACGAGCGCGGCCCCGAACACGAAGAATCCCGTTATCGATTCGTTGAAGAAGAGACTCCCGAAAAGCGCCGCGAAGGGGGGGTTGAGGTACACGAACGAGGCCACCGAGGTCGCGGGCATCGACTTGAGCGCGGCGAACCAGATCCAGAATCCCACGAGCGTGCAGAGCACGGTCAGATGGGCGAGCGCGATCCAGTGCATCGGGGAGAAGGAGCCGAGGGCGTCGAGGAACGGCCGGCCCGCCGCGGAAAGAAAGGGGAGGGTCCCGATGATGATCGTCAGGTAGGTCACGGTCAGGGCCGATGTCTTCGCGAGGACGTTCTTTCCCACGATCGTGTAGATCGTCCAGCAGAGCGGGGCGAGCGCCGTGATGAGGACGTAGCGGAGCTCGGCGTGGGATACTCCGGTGACCCGGCCGAGACCGACCCTCCCCCAGCGCACGACGACGTAGAGCCCCGCGAAGGCGATGAGAATGCCGAGCGTCCGCCGCCAGGGCACCCGTTCCTTGAGAAAGACGATGGCCCCGAGCAGGGTGAAGAGCGGAGCGAGGGTGGTGATCAGCGCCGCGGCGCCCGGCTTGATCTCGCTCTGCCCGATGTAGAGGAAGAAATTGTAGCCGGCGATCCCCGTGAGCCCCATCACGATGAGCCGCAGCGGGGCCCGTTTCAGGGCCGCCGCGCTCTCCCGGCGCGCGCCGGGCACGGCGAGCAGGTAGGCGAGGCAGAATACTGCCGCGGGGAGGAACCGGGCGAGAACGAGCTGCATCGGGGTCATGACCTCTCGGAGGTACTTGATCGCGGTGAACGCGTTCGACCAGATCACGAACAGGAGCACGAGGAGCACCCGCACGGCGATGCCGGAGAGGTGCGCCGGATCCCGTTCCGATGCGTTCGCTGAAGCAGTCATCGGCAGCCTTTCGAAACGAGGGGTAACGACAAGGAGCGCCTTGAAACCATAAGACCGTTTATGGTATAATGAAACGGTGAAGGGCGGCAAGTAAAACAACGCGTGCTGCGCAACAGCGAAAGGATGTGAGGATGATGGCGAAACGCATCATTCTGCTCGTGGCGCTGGCGGCCCTTCTCGGCGCCACCGCGATCGAAGCGGTAACCCCCGAAAAGGGGAAAAAGGGCCGTAAGTACTTCCGGCACTCCTACTACGTCGCCAATCTCCAGAACGACAAGCTCGCCGTGTACGAGGAATACGGCTATCCGATTCATCGTCTCCGCGAGTACGCGTACGGGGAGATCACCGAGACCTGGACGTATTATGCCGACGGCGTAGAGTTTGTGTTCGATCAGGGTTCCAACCTCCTGCGGACGAGGACCTTCAGACCGGAGAACCGGCGGGAGCGTTTCGAGGAATTCCCCGGCCTCGGGGACCGGGAGCGCATCGAGCTGTTCCCCGGGTACTGATTTGGGATTCGGGTGCGTGAAGCGGGCCGATCACCTCGGTCCGGAGAAATGGGGGCGCACATCTGTCGTGCCCCCCTTTTCTCTATTTCCATACTTCGGCGCGGTGCGCGCATTCGCAAAAAAATAGTTGAAATATCGAGCGATAGTTGATATATTCGCGGCGGTTGATGCGCGCGGCGCGCACTTGCAATTGCTTTTAATTGTTGAAGTTATAGAAGGATAAACCTGCGAGGTGGTCAATGGCCGGCTCGAAATCAAAGGGGAAGGCGGATATCGCCCCGACGAAGGTGCACGAATCGCTCGCCAAGCATATGCTCGTGGACGGTTTCCCCTTCGTGCTCGACATGGACAAGAGCCACGGCTCATTCATGGTCGACAAGGCGACGGGAAAGGAATACCTCGATTTCTTCACGTTCTTCGCGTCGAATGCGCTCGGGCATAACCATCCGGGCCTCCATGAGCCGGGATTTCACAAGCGAATCGGCGAGATGGCGATCACGAAGCCGTCGAACTCCGATCTCTACACGGTCGAAATGGCAGAGTTCGTCGATACCTTCGCCCGCATCGCGGTGCCCGAGAACCTTCCTCATCTCTTCTTCATCGACGGGGGAGCGCTCGCCGTCGAGAACGCCCTCAAGGCGGCGTTCGACTGGAAGGTGCGCAAGAACTTCGCGCGGGGCTACAAGGAGGAGCGGGGACATCAGGTCATCCACTTTTGCGAGGCGTTCCACGGGCGCACCGGCTACACGATGTCCCTCACCAACACCGATCCGACGAAGGTGAACTACTACCCGAAGTTCGACTGGCCGCGCATCGAGAACCCGAAGATCGTCTTCCCGCTCGAGAAGAACCTCGACGCGGTCGTCGCCGCCGAGAGGCGCGCGATCGCCTCGATCGAGAAGGCCATTCTCGACAACAAGGACGACATCGCGGCGATCATACTGGAGCCGATTCAGGGGGAGGGCGGGGACAACCATTTCCGGCCCGAGTTTCTCCGGGAGCTGCGCCGGATCGCCGACGAGAACGAGATCATTCTCGTGCTCGACGAGGTGCAGACCGGCCTCGGCATGACGGGCAAAATGTGGTGTTTCGAGCATTTCGGCATGACGCCCGACATCGTGGCCTTCGGCAAGAAAACGCAGGTGTGCGGAATCATGGCGAGCGATCGCCTCAACGAGGTCGAGAGCGTGTTCAAGGTGCCGAGCCGCATCAACTCGACCTGGGGCGGAAACCTCGTCGACATGTATCGGGCGAAGAGGATCCTCGAGATCATCGAGGAGGAGAATCTCGTCGAGAACGCGGCGAAGATGGGCGAGGCCCTGCTCGCGGGGCTCCGGGATCTCGAATCGCGCTTCCCGAAGCTCATCTCGAACGCCCGCGGGAGAGGCCTCTTCTGCGCGTTCGATCTCGCCGACGTCGCGTGCCGGGACACGCTCGTCACCTCGTGCGTCAAGCAGGGGCTCCTCATTCTCAAGTGCGGCGTGAAGACGATCCGGTTCCGGCCGCCGCTCAACGTGCGGAAGGCCGAGATCGACAAGGCGATCGGCATCATGGCGGAGGTCGTCAAGGAGTACAAGGGGAAGACGACCTGCTCCGGGGACACGTCGCGAACGGTGGAGACGGAATAGGGGGATTACTTCGTATCCTTGCGCTTCTTCGAATCGTTATCTTTCGGAGAGGGGGCGGTCGACACCGCCTCCTCTTTTTCTTTCTTTTCTCTCGCGCTGAAGTCCTTGCTCCGGTAATCGGTGCGGTAGAAGCCGCTCCCCTTGAGGATGTGAGCGACCGCCTGGATCACGCGGTACACGTTGCCGCGGCACTTCGGGCAGCGCTTCCGCGGCGGGGCGGTGATCCGTTGCTCGTAGTCGAACTCGTACCCGCATTTTTCGCATGAATACCGGTAGGTGACCATCGTAGATCCTTTCGAACGCATCCGTGCAGGGTCGCTCACGGAAACGTAGGCGAGCGGGAGGCAAAAATCAAGCGAAAGGTGCCTTGCCCCCGGGGCTTCCCGCCGGGTACAATATAGCAATACGGTCGTCGCGGGGCGCGGCGGCCGGACACGGGAGGCATTCATGAAGCTGCGCGTCGCGCTCATGATCGCGGCCGTCGCCGCGGCTGCCGCGGGAGAGGTCCTGGCGCAGGCTCCGTCGGCGGTTATCCGCACGAGGCTCACGAAAGAGATCTCCCAGAAAGCGCTCGTCGAGCGGGGCGTCGACATTCTGCACGTCTATCGCGACGGGCGCGCGGATCTCGCCGTGACCGACGAACAGCTCGCCTGGATACAATCGAAGGGGGTCCTGGTCGCCGTGCTCGAGCGGGACGTTCTCGCCGCTCCCGCCGCGCTCGACGAGAATCTCGGCCAGTACCACACCTACGCGGAGATGGAGGCGGAGCTCGCCTCCCTGGCCGCGTCCTACCCCTCGATCGCGCGCATCGATACGATGGGAACGTCCGTCGAGGGGCGCGCGATCCGGGCGCTCAAGATATCGGACGGGGTCTCGATAGACGAGGACGAGCCCGAGGTGCTTATCATGGGCTGCCATCACGCGCGCGAGCTCATGTCCGTCGAGGTGCCGCTCAAGCTCGCCCGATATCTCCTCGATCACTATGCGACCGACCCGCGCGTCGCGGGGCTCGTCGATTCCCGGGAGATCTGGATCGCGCCGATGATCAACGTCGACGGGCACGTCTACGTCGAGCAGAACCACGCCGGTTCCTCATCGACGTGGTGGCGCAAGAACCGCGTGCACAATCTCGACGGCAGCTACGGCGTCGATCTCAACCGGAACTACGGCTACCAGTGGGGCTACGACGACATCGGGAGCTCGCCGACTCCCTCCTCGGCGCTCTTCCGCGGGACGGCCCCCTTCAGCGAGAGCGAAACGCGCGTGGTTCGCGATCTCTGCGCGGGGAGGGAGTTCGCGATGAGCCTCTCGTACCACTCCTACGGAGAGCTCATCCTCTATCCGTGGGGATACGCGGCGATCAACACGATCGACAACGGGCTCTTCGCCGCGCTCGGGGATTCATTGAGCCGGGACAACGGCTATACCGCCGGAAACGCCGCCTCCGGAGCGATCTACATCACGAACGGCGACAGCGACGACTGGCTCTACGGCGACGCGGCGTTCAAGGCGCCCGTCTACGCCTTCACCGTCGAGCTCAACAGCTACGAGGAGGGGGGATTCGCCCCGCCGGAGAGCCTCATCCAGCCGACCTTCGACGCGATGCTCGAGCTGAATCTGCGCTTCCTCGATCTCGCCGGGAATCCCGCTCGTCTGCTCGGCCCCCAGCCTCCCGCGATGAACGAAATCGCGATGCTCAATCCGCCGAGCTACGAGATCAGCTGGTCCGGCCCCTCCGGGGAGGATCCGAACCCGGCCGTATCGTACAATCTCGTCGAGATCAAGAATCTCGCCGGCGCTCTCGATTCCGTGGAGGCGGGGAACGCCCTCTGGGAGCTCGACGGGTTCGTCATCTCGACCGCGCGCTCGTTCGTCGGCTTCTCGAGCTTCTACTCGGGACGGGGGGACAATCTGGTTCGCTCCGCGAGCATGAAGCACGTCTATCCGATGTGGTTCCCGCCGACGCTCGAGTGCCGTCTCTGGTACGACATCGAGCAGGACTGGGATTACGCGTACCTCGAGGGGAGCGTCGACGGGGGAGCGACGTGGCTCACGATTCCGGGCAACCGGACGACCGACTCGAATCCCTACGGGAACAATCGCGGAAACGGCATCACCGGCAGCTCCGGCGGGTGGGTCACCGCGACGTTCGACATGCGGAGCCTCATCGTATGCGAGACGGGGGGCCTGCTCCTGCGGTTCCTCTATTCGACCGACGCCTCCGTGAACAAGGAGGGAATATTCGTCGACGCGGTGGATCAGACGATCAAGGTCGAGCGGGAATCGACGATCGCCTCGAACCTCGCGACGACCTGGTATCACCGCTGGCCCGAAGAGACGGGGAGCTTCATCTATCACGTGCGCGCCTTCGACGCCGATGGGCACGCGAGCAGGATGAGCAATCTCGCCGCGGCCGAGGTGAACGACCTGACGGGCGCCGCGCCCCCGGCGCTCGCGTCGGGGCTCGAGCAGAACTATCCCAATCCCTTCAATCCGGCGACGACGATCCGGTTCACCGTCGGTCCGCGCGAGGCGCCGGCGGGCCGGACGGCGGAGGTGAATCTGAGGCTCTACGACGTTTCCGGCAGAACGGTCGCCGTTCTCGAGGACGACAAGCTCTCCTCGGGGGGATACGCCGCGGCGTGGAACGGTCTCGGGAAATCGGGCGAGCCTCTCGCGAGCGGCATATACTTTGCAGAGTTGCGGGTCGGTGACCGGGTGTTCGTCCGGAAGATGGTGCTGCTGAGGTAGCCGGTGTCCGCATGGTGCTGTCGATCATCATACCTGTTTACAACGAGGAGAGCACGATCGCGCTCGTCCTGCGCAAGCTCCTCGCGATGACGTTCCCGTTCGGCGTCGAGATCATCGTCGTCGACGACGGATCGACCGACCGGACGCGGGAATTCATCGCGGAGGTCAATCGGGACAACGTCCTCAAGGTCCACACCTCCCTCATCAACCTCGGCAAGGGAGCCGCCGTTCGGTTCGGGTTCGAGTACGTGAACGGCGATTACGTGATCATCCAGGACGCCGATCTGGAGCTCGATCCCGAGGATATCATCAAGCTGCTGCAGCCGATCATCGACGGGAAGACGGACGTCGTGTACGGCTCGCGTTTCAAGTCCCGCTCCACGCGCAGGATCGCGGTGCCCTGGTACACGATCCTCGCGAACAAGATCCTCGCCGGCTACACGAATCTCCTCTACGGGAGCTCCCTGACGGATATGGCGACGTCCTACAAGCTCGTGCGGACGAGCATCGTCCGGAACCTGAACATGCGATGCGTCGGTTTCGAGTTCGATCCGGAGCTCACGGGGAAGATCCTCCGGCTCGGATACCGGATCGTCGAGGTGCCCATCAGCTACGAGCCCCGCACCACCGAGCAGGGCAAGAAGATCACGTGGTGGGACGGCTTCAGGTTCATGTACTATCTCACGAAGTTCCGCGTCCAGCGCGCGGATTCGTTCGTGCGCACAACGAAACGGCCATGAAGAACTGGAAGACGGCGGTCGGCGTCGCGGTGAGCGCTCTGTTTCTCTACCTCGCGTTTCGGTCGGTGCGTCTCGATGAGCTCGCGCGGGCGTTCAGGACCGCCGACTACCGCCTCCTCGCGCCCGCGATGGCGCTCGTGCTCGTGAGCCTGGCGTTCCGGGCGCTCCGGTGGCGGTACCTGCTTTCCCCCGTCAAGAGCATCGGGATTCCGAGCCTCTACTACGCGATCGGGATCGGCGCGATGGTGAACATCGCCCTGCCGGCGAGGCTCGGTGAGCTCGTCCGGGCGCACGCGATCGGGAAGAAGGAGGGGATCAGCAGGAGCGCCGCCTTCGCGACGATCATTCTCGACCGGGTGTTCGACGGCCTCGCGCTGCTCTTCTTTCTCGCGATCGTGGCCCTGTTCGGCTCGAAGTATTTTCAGGGATGGCTCGCGCGCGCCGGCTATTTCGCGGTGGGGGGCAGCCTCCTCGCGTTCGCCGCTCTCCTGCTCCTCAAGACCCATACGCGCGTCGCCGTGCGGTGGGCGGAGGCGGCGCTGAAGCCGTTTCCCGCGGCCGCGCGGACGAAGCTCCTCGCCGTCCTGCATTCGTTCGTCGAGGGGCTCGGCATATTCCGCAGCGCCCGGAGTCTGATCGCCGCGTTCGTCCTCTCTCCGCTCGTGTGGCTTCCGAACGTGGCGATGATCTCGATCCTCCTGGCGTCGGCGGGGATCCATTGCTCCGTGCTCGTTTCGACGCTGCTCCTCGTCGCCCTCTGCGTCGGCGTCGCGCTCCCGTCCGCGCCCGGCTTCGTCGGGAACGTGCAGTTCGTGTGCGTGGCGATCCTGAAGCTCTTCGGGGTGGAGACGGAGCAGGCCCTCATGTTCTCGCTGATCTACAACGCATGCATCTTCGTCGCCGTCCTCGGCAACGGTCTCGTGTGCGTGTTCGCAGAAGGCTTGTCATTCGGCGAGATCGGCGGTATCATCGGCCTGAAGAAATGAACGGATCGCCGGCGTCCCGGTTCGCCGGCGCCGCGCGGAGGAAGCAATGACGGTGATGACGATGGCTGAACCGACGCAGAAAACGGCGGTGCACACGATCAGCGTGATCGTTCCCGTGTTCAACGAGGCCGACACGATACGTGCGCTCCTCAAGAGCCTCCGCGAGGCTCCGTTCCGCAAGGAGATCATCGTCGTCGACGACCGCTCGACCGACGGCACGGGGGAGATCCTCGCCGGCGAGCGCGACATCGTTCTCGCGCGGCACGACCGGAACCGGGGCAAGGGCGCGGCGATCCGGACCGGGCTGGCGCGCGCGACCGGCGATATCATCATCATCCAGGACGCCGATCTCGAATACGATCCGAAGGAGATTCCGAGGGTCGTCGCCCCCATCGTCGAAGGAGCCGCGGACATATCCTACGGGAGCCGTTTCACCCGCGGGCTGCCGAAGGACATGCCCGCCGCGAACAAGATCGCGAACCTGATCCTCGCGTGGACGGTGCGCTTCCTCTTCCGCTATCCCCTGACCGACGAGGCGACCTGCTACAAGGCGTTTCGCGCCTCCGTCCTCAAATCGATGCCGCTCCGGTGCGAGCGGTTCGAGTTCTGCCCCGAGGTCACCGCGAAGGCGCTCCGGGCGGGGTACCGGATCGTCGAGACGGAGCTCGTCAACTACCGGCCCCGGACGAACCGGACGGGGAAGAAGATTCGCTGGACGGACGGGGTGGAGGCGGTGTTCACGCTCGTCCGGTACCGTTTCTCGCGGTGACGCCCGACCGGATGACGTTCCGCGTCGCGGCGATCATCCCGAAAAAGATCCACACGGCATACATGTAGATGTTGTTCCGCAGGTAATCGATCTTCACCTGGTCGATGATGAAGATGACGAGCGAGACGTTGAGCACCTTCATGAGCGCCTCGGGAAACGGAGAATATACGAGCGAGGCGCGGTATCCGGTGAGCGACGCCCTGAAGAGGCGCACGAGCAGGAAGAGAAACGCGAAGAGCCCGAAGAATCCCGTGATGTTGAAATAGTACAGGTACGCGTTGTGCGGCCAGAGCTCCGCCTCGATCCCCTTCCCGAACTCCCAGCCGGGCCCGTGCCCGATGAACGGGTGCTCGAAGCCCCGTGTGATCGCTCCGCCCCACGCGAGCGCCCGGGTTTCGGGCACGATGCCGCTCTCGAAGGTCGTCTTCATCATTCTGCCGAAGAGCGAGCCCGATATCGTGTAGCGGGCGACGAAGGTGTCGATGACGAACACGAGCGCGACGAAGGCGCTCCCGATCATCATGAGGCGCACGATGTTGAGATCGCGGCGGCAGACGTAGCCCATGTAGAGAATCCCGGCGGCGAGGCTGATGAACGCGCCGCGCGTCACCGTCGAGAAGAGGAGGGCGATATCGGCGACGAGGAGGAAGACGAAGAGCATCCGCATGAGGAGCCGCCGCGCGCGAACGGCGAGGAAGAAGATGATCGGCGCGCTCATGGCGAAGTACTCGGCGGTGAGCTCGAAGTCGTGGAAGGGCCCCTGCATTCTCACGTCCTTCATGACGAGCTGGCGCTTGTGCTCCGTGTAGAGCCAGCCGGGAATGAGCGTACGTCCCGGAAACATCATCTCGAGCACGGTAAAGAGCATGACGAGCGCGCAGGTGATCATCGATATCCTCACGGTCGTGTGCAGCTTCCGCTCGTCGGTGACGAAGTTGATGATCATGTAGAAGAGCAGGATCGACGCGATGAAATTCAACGTGTGCTGGAGCCCGAAGCGCAGGCTCTCGGGGGTCGTCTCGAAGTTGTAGAACGAGACCGTGTACGACATCAGCATGATCACGATGGGAAGGTTGAACTGCCGGTCGAACCGGAGCGCGCTCAATCTCGCCGAGACCCTGATCATGTAGACGATGAAGATGATGAAGATGAAGATCATCGTCGAATGGCCGAGGGAGATGCCGAACGGGAAGGGATAGATGATCAGGAGCATCCAGAGCGCGCTCAGCGTCGAGAAGTTCCAGACGAGATAGACGAGGAGGAACGCGCCGATCGACTCGATCACGCGTTTCGCCGGCTGCGCGATCTGGACGCCGATGATCGCCCCGGACGCCGCGACGAACGCGATGATGCCGATCTTCAGGGAACGCTTCGAGCTCATACGAGATAGATCTCCCGCTGGGGATGAGAGAGGAACTCGCCCCCGTCCGAACGGACGACGATGATCTCCTCCATCGTCGCGACGCCGTAATCGGGAATCACGATGCGCGGCTCGAGGGTGTAGACCTGCCCTTCCTCGATCTTGAGATGGGGGAGATTTCCGTACCGCTCCCATTCGGGGCAGAGGAGGCCCGCGCCGTCATGGGCGTGCCGCCCGACCTGATGGCCGAGCGCGTGCGGAAACTCGGGATATCCGTGGTCCGTGATGTACGTGCGCGCGAGCGTGTCGATCGATCCGCCTTCCATACCGGGCCGTATGCGAGAGGCGGCGAGCGCGATCGAATCGCGGATCGTCTCGAAGGGGCCCATCACCGCCGCCGGCGCCTTCGTTTCCCCCGGCCTGAGGAAGTACCACGTCCGCTGCAGGTCGGAGACATACTGCTCGACCTTCACGCCGAAGTCGATGTTGAGGACGTGCCCGGGCTCGATCGCGCGGTCCGTCGGTCCCGCGTGGGCCCCCGCCGACTCGGGGCCCGTGAAGACGGACGGACAGAGCTCCCGCTCCCACGCGGTCCCGACGCCGAGGCGGTCGACCTCGGCGAGCATGAAGGCGGCGATCTCCTTCTCGGTGAGCCCCGGCCGCATGATGCGGGAGACCTTCGCGAAGATGTCCTCGGCGAGCTCGACCGCGGCGCGGATGCGGCGGATCTCCTCGGGGCTCTTGCGGCCGCGGAGCTTCGAGACGACGTTCTCCGAGCTGACGAGCCGGTCCGCGAAGGGCGTCCCCTCGAGATACCGCCGGAGGATCAGGTACATCCCGTGGCTGAGGCCGTCCGCGAGGACGGCGTTCTCTGAGTAGTTGATCGCGATCGTGCGGGGGAGAGCCGCTTCAGCTGCTCGAGGAGCGGCTCCTTGATCGATTTCGTGTAGCCGATGACGTCGTACCCGCCGGTTTCGCGGATCCTCGTCTCGTCGAGGCTTCCGACGATCGCGACCGCCCTGCCCGAGACGGGAATCATGAAGGCCGAGTGCCACGTGCAGTTCGCCCCGAGAATCATGTCGAGCGACGGATCGCCCGTCACTTCGCTCTCCCGCACGAAGGTGAGCCAGAGATCGATGCCCTCTTCGGCGAGAACTCCATGTGCCTGCTCGATCTTTTCCTTGATCATGGCTGATGGATTCCTTCCTTGAAACGGCCGTTACGTTCCCCGGACGTAGTACACGAGCCCCGCGGGGTTTTGAAAGACGAGCGTGAACCAATCGGGACGGGAGTCGAGCGCCGCGCGCGCATGGGGGATCCGGGCGAGATCCTCCTGCCAGAGCGTGACGTAGATCGGGCTGTCGAGCCCGACGAGCACCTCGATGTCCTCCGGCGAGGGGAGAACGCCCTCGAGGAACTTGCTCTGTATCGCCCCGTACTGCTTGATCTTCTTGCTGTCGTAGCCGAACACGTTGATCGTGAGCACGTCGGGATAGAAATCGCGCCGGTGCGCGAATACGGGATTCAAATCGCTCAAGCTGCTTCCGATGAGCACCGAGCTCTGCGGCGTGTTGCCCGCGATCCACTCATAGATGCGGCGCTCGTCGGGAGTGACGTTGTATCGCCGTTCCTCGACGCGGGCCTTGGGCTTGTCGAGAATGAAGCCCCGATACGTGAGCACGGGCGGCACGGCGAAGAGGAGCGCCGTCCAGGCGATGAGGAGCGTCCGGTCGGCGTCCCTTCGATTCCTCGATTCCATCCAGTATCTTCCACACGATCGGCGGGAAGAGGATGAAGAACAGCGGGAAGATGAATTTCGATTCGTTCCGTGCCGCGAGATTGATGAAGAGGTTGCACGCGAGCAGCGGAACGATCCATGCGGCGAGGAGCGTGAGGGCCTCGGTCTTCAGGGAGAATATCTCGCGCAGCGCCTTTCGCGCGGGGACGAAGAGGATCGCGAGCGGCAGGGCGATGGTGAGGAGGTTCCCGAGGCCGAAATGGATCAGGGACGGAGGGCGGCTCCCCGGATCGCTCCCCGCCGTCAGGGAGAGCATGTAGGGGAACGCGGCCGCGCCCGCGAGGATCGCGGCGAGCGGCAGCGCGAACGTGTGAAAGACGGGAACGGGTCCGCCGCGCCGCAGGAGCCCGCGCAGCGCGAGGAGCGCGCCGGAACCGACGACGGCCGCGGCGAGCGCCATGCCGCCGACGACGTGAAAGAGGATCGCCCCGAATACGATCGTGAACATGGCGACGAACGCCTTGGGCGCGAACCGCCTTCCGAATCCGACCGAGAGCGTCACGATGAGGGCGAGGAGCGTGAGGTTGAGGACGAAGGCGAAGGCCGTGATCGTGATGAATTTGTCGACGACGTTGATCATCCAGTTGCCGGCCGGCGACATCTTCTCGAAGGGGCTCAGGAAGTAGATCACGTGATGGCTGTTCAGATCGATATCTTTGAGCAGGCGCATCAGCTCGCCCCAGCCCCGGTTTTCGCCGGTGAACGCCCTGATGAGACCGAGTGGCCAGAGAATCCACGCCGCGGAGGCGAGACCCGAGATCGCGAAGATCGGGGTGGCGACGAGGTCCCGCCGCCTCGTCGTGAAGAAGGCGGTGAGACGGAAGACGAGGTACGGGAACACGAGCGCGTTCATGATGTTGAAGAGCGCGAGCCCCGGGAAGACGGCGGTTCCCGGCGCGACGTCGTATCCCATCAGAATCCTGGCCGAGGCGATGAACAGGTGATAGATCCACATGTACCGGATCGGCACGTCGGGGAGGAGCGGCTCTTTCGGCGGGAAGCCGCGGTCGAAGATCTCGTTCACGATCGATGCGTGGTACCAGGCGTCCGATCGCATCAGGAGAAACCGGTTGATGAGGTACGACAGGAGCACGGCGGCGGCGAAGAGCGCGCACGTGACGGCGATCGCGCGCGCGGGCAGCGGCTTCGCGGGCCGGCCTCCGCGCAGCTCCCGTATCAGACCGATGGCGAGGAGCCCGATCGAGCATCAGCGTCGAGGCCCGGACGGCGCCCGCGAGGGGGATTCCAACCGCGTGAAAGGCGATCACGAGCAGGGTGAGAATGATCGGCGAGAAGAGTATCGGAAAGAAGATGTCGTCGAGCGCCGGCCGGTCGCGCTCTCCGATAAATATCAAGAACACGAAGCCGGGAAGCGAGTAGGCGAGGAGCGCTCCGGCGGCGAACCGCACCGGCTCGGGCACCGCGACGAACGAGCGTGGCGGCGCTCAGGAAGAGAAGAGCGAACAGCGCTCCCTTGTGGATCGGCAACTTCATAGCTTTCCGGAAAATATCGCAAATAGCATGCCATGACAATAGTATTCGCGCCGGGGCCTTTTGGCCGGCGATTGCGGGGCATTCGCATTGTTGCGCCGCCGGCCGAAAACGGGTATTATCTCGCTCGCAATGGAAAAGAAGCTCATTCAGGAGATCCGCGCGCAGGCGGCGGGGAAGGTGCTGCCGGGAGAGCCTCTGGCGCGTCATACGACGTACCGCGTCGGGGGCGCGGCCGAGGTGCTCGTCTGCCCGCGCGACGCGGAGGATGCCGCGCGCGTCTATTCGTTCGCGCGGCTTCGCGGAGTCCCGCTCCTCGTGCTCGGCGCCGGCTCGAACGTCATCGCGCCGGACGAGGGGATCGCGGGCGTCGTGCTGAAGACCGCGTCCGCGTCGGCGAGGATCGTCTTCCTCGGGGGTAGAAAGGTGCGGGCGGAGGCGGGCGTGCCGCTCATCGATCTCGTGCGCGCGACCGCGGCGCGGGGTCTCGCCGGCCTCGAGCCGCTCGCGGGAATTCCCGGAACGGTCGGCGGCGCGGTCGTGATGAACGCGGGGACGCGGGACGTCGAGGTCGCGCGGCTCCTGAGCCGTATCGACGTCATCACGTCGTCGGGACGGCGGCGCTTGTTCGCGGCCGCGGAGTGCTCCTTCGGATACCGGCGGAGCGTTTTCCTCGGAACCGATTGGCTCGTTCTCGGCGCCGAGTTCAAGCTCGGCCGAGGCGACGCGCGCCGAAGCCTCGAGACGATCGACTCGTTTCTCGAGGAGCGCGAGTCGCAAATATCACCCCGAGATCCCGAGCGCCGGGAGCGTCTTCAAGCGGCCGCCGGGGATGTACGCCGGCCGCCTCATCGAGGAGGCGGGATGCAAGGGAATGCGAATCGGGGACGCCGTGGTGGCCGATTGGCACGCGAATTTCATCGTGAACGCGGGGCACGCGAAGGCGAGCGACATCATGGCGCTCGTCTCCGCGGTTCGTGCCCGGGTCTTTGAGCGGAGCGGCGTCTATCTCGAGCTCGAGCAGATTCCGCTCGCGCCGGAACTTCCGCGGTAGAAATGCGATGTATCGCCGTCTCGCCGAAGCTGCGCCGCGCGGGGGATAATGAGGGGGGCGAGTTTTGCCATGCGGACCGTCGTTGACTCATATCCGCTTTCCCCTTTGCAGGAAGGGATGCTTTTCAATGCGCTTTTCGCGCCCCATTCGGGCGTCGATGTCACCCAGATCATATGCCGGATGCATCACGCCATCGAGCCCGCGGCATTCCGGCGCGCGTGGGAAGGGGCGGTGGCCCGTCACGCGATTCTGAGAACCGCGTTCCGGTGGGAAGGGCTCAAGGAGCCGGTCCAGGACGTGTACGACAGCTGCGGATCTCGAGTACGTCGGTGGAGGATCTTCGGGCGCTTGCGTCCGCGGAGCAGAACGAGCGTCTGGAGGCTCATCTCAAGGCGGATCGGCATCGCGGGTTCGACATCGCGAAGGCGCCCCTCATTCGAATCGGCCGTCTTTCTCTTGTCCGACGAGGAAACCGTCCTCGTCTGGTCGCTCCACCATCTCATTCTCGATGCTCCTTCCTGTCGCGATGATCCTCAAGGAGGTCTTCGCGATATACGAGGCGGCGCTCGAGGGACGAGAGGCGGCGCTCGATCCGCCGAAGCCGTACCGATCCTATATCGATTGGCTGCAGAAGCAGGACATGACCGCCGCGGAAAGCTTCTGGCGCGATCTTCTCAAAGGGTACGCGAGCCCGATATCGCTCTCCATCGCGCACGATCCGCAGAATCTCTCGCGGGCGGCGGGAAGGTACGGCAAGCGCGAGATCGTTCTGCCGCAGGGCGTCAGACCCGCGCTCAAAGCGCTCGCGAAGGAGAACGGCTTCACCCTCTACACGTGCTTCCAAGCGGCGTGGGCCGTCATCCTGAGCCGCTACAGCGGCTCGCCGGATGTCGTGTGGGCGGCGGTGCGGGGATGCCGCGGCGTGCCCATCGAGGGGCGCCGATTCGATCGTCGGACTGTTCATCAACACGCTTCCCGTGCGCGCGCGGATCGACGAGAAACAGCCCGTCATCGAGTTCCTGAAAGGATCTCCGCGCGCAGCACGTCGCCACGCGCGCCTTCGAGCACAGCTCGCTGGCGCGGATTCAGCGGTGGAGCGAGGTGCCGTCCGGGATGCCGCTCTTCGAGAGCCTCATGAACTATCGAGAGTGTTCCCTGGAACACGCTCCTCGACTCGCTCGGCGGCGATTTTCTCAAGCGCGAATGGGACGTGAGGAACCAGACGAACATCCCCATCGGTTTCGACATCTACGAGCAGCCCGAGCTCCGCATCGTCGTCGATTACGATACCGCGCTCTTCGACGGAGCGGCGATCGACGCGATGCTCGGTCATTACCGCACCCTTCTCGAAGGGATCGCCGCGAATCCGCATCGCGCCGTGGGGGAGCTTCCGATGCTCAGCGACGCCGAGCGCGCGAAGATCCTCGTCGAATGGAACAGGACGGAAGCCGATTATCCGCGCGAGCAGACGATCCACGGGCTGATCGAGGCACAGGCCGCGTGCGCTCCCGACGCCGTCGCCGTCTCGCTCGGGAGCGCGAGCATCTCCTACGGCCGGCTCAACGAGCGCGCGAACGAGCTCGCTCACTGGCTGCGGAAGCGGGGAGTCGCGACGGGCACGCCCGTCGCCGTCTGCATGGATCGCACGATCGACATGGTGGTCGCCCTCGTCGCGACGCTCAAGGCGGGCGGCGCCTACGTCCCGATGGATCCGTCGTACCCGCGGGAGCGGCTCGCCTTCATGCTCGAGGACACGAACGCGCCGGTGCTCCTCACCGAGGGCGCGATCGCCGGCGGTCTCCCCGAGCATCGCGCCCACACGCTTCGTCTCGACGCGGACTGGGGCGCGGTCGCGGGGGAGCGGAGTGATAATCCCGCTCGCGCCGCCGGTCCCGACGACCGGGCGTACATCATCTTCACGTCGGGCTCCACGGGACAGCCGAAGGGGGTGTGCTGCCGGCACCGGAGCGTGCTCAACCTGCTGGCCGATTTCGGGCGGCGCGCGCCGATATCGGCCGGCGACCGCTGCGGCCTGTGGACGAGCGTGAGCTTCGACGTCTCGGTCTACGAGATCTTCTCGGCGCTCACGGCGGGGGCTGCCCTGTGCATCGCGTCGGACGCCGTCCGGTTCGACAGCGCGCTCTTTTTCGAGTGGATGCGCGAGAACCGCATCACGTCCGCGTACGTGCCGCCCCTCATGCTCGGCGATCTGCTCGCATGGATCGAGAAACATCCGCTCGCGCTTCCGCTCAAGCGGCTCCTCGTCGGCGTCGAGCCGATCGACGAGAAGCTCCTCGCCTCGATGATGGAGCGCGTGCCGGGGCTCGCGATCGTCAACGGGTACGGCCCGACCGAAACGACCATCTGCGCGACCCTCTACGACGTGCGTCCCGAAGCGGCGCGCGACCGGAACACGCCGATCGGGAGACCCGTGCAGAATTCGAAGATCTATCTCCTCGATTCCTCCATGCGCCCCGTTCCTCCCGGTGTTCGCGGAGAAATCTACATCGGGGGAGAGGGGCTCGCGCACGGCTATTTCAATCGGCCCGAGCTGACCGCCGAGCGCTTCATCCCGGATCCCTTCGCGGCCGCTCCGGGCGGCAGGCTCTATAAGGCCGGGGATACCGCCCGCCGTCTCGGCGACGGGACCATCGAGTTCATCGGCCGGATCGACTACCAGGTCAAGGTGCGGGGATTCCGCGTCGAGCCCGGAGAGATCGAGGCCGTCCTGAGCCGGCATCCGTGGGTGAGGGATTCCGTCGTGATCGCGAAGGGCGATCGGACGGGCACGAAACGGCTCGTGGCTTATGTCGTAACGAACAAAGAGAAAACGGGTTCAGTCGCCGATCTCAGGTCGTTTCTCAAAGAGACCCTTCCCGATTATATGGTGCCGTCGGCCTTTGTGACGATGGACGCGTTCCCCTTGACGCCCAATGGCAAGCTCGACAGGGCCGCGCTCCCCGAGCCGGAGGTTTCGAGGGCCGATCTGCGGAGCTCCTATGTCGCCCCGCGCGACGAGGTCGAGATTCAGCTTTCGCAGATATGGGAGAAGGTGATCGGGATCGCGCCGATCGGCGTCACCGACAGCTTCTTCGATCTCGGGGGGCATTCGCTTCTCGCCGTTCGCCTCTTCGCGGAGATCACGAGGGTGTTCGGCACGAGCATCCCGCTCGCGGCGATCTTCCAGTCGCCGACGATCGGGGAGATCGCGACCATGATCCGCGAGAAGACGCTCGCGCAGGGGGGAGAGTCGCTCGTCGCGATCCAGCCGAAGGGCACGAAGCCACCGCTCTATTTTATACACGCCTATGGGGGCGGCGTATTTTTCTATCGCGAGCTCTCGGACAGCCTCGGCGCCGATCAGCCGTTCTACGGGCTCCAGGCGGTGGGGCTGGACGGCGGCCGTCCGCCCCATACGAGGGTCGAGGATATGGCGGCCCATTACATCGGGGAGATCAAGCGGGTGCAGCCGGCCGGTCCGTATTTTCTCGGCGGCCGCTGCCTCGGTGCCTACGTCGCCTTCGAGATGGCGAGCCAGCTCCGCGCGCGGGGGGACTCGGTCGGCCTGCTCGCGATCCTCGACAGCTACTGGGTGCCGCAGGAGGCGGACGACGGCCGGCGGGGGATCGCCGTCCACCTGAAGAGAATGTCGGAGCGCGGCTTCAGGGAGAAGCTCGCCTACATCAAGGAATACGCGGGGTACCGCGTCATCAGGATAAAGCTCGCGCTCGCGGAGGCTTTGAGCTCTCTCTGCTTCAGAATGGGGCGGCCGATCCCCGCGTTCATGAAAGATTTCTATATCAACATATACATACCCGAGGTGAACGCGCGGGCCGAGAAAAACTATTCCCCCGCGATATACCCGGGGATCGTCACCTTCTTTCAGGCGACCGCCGAGGGGGAGCGGGATCCCCGCATGTTCTGGGGGAAGCTGACCTCGGAAGGTCTCGACGTCAGGATGGTTCCGGCGACCCACAAGGACATCCTCGTCGATCCCAACGTGAAGGTGCTCGCCGAGAAGCTCGATGCCGCGCTCGAAGAGGCCCGGACCGAAACCAGATGAACCGGTGATGCCATGAACCCCGTGCCGGCGCAAATCCCGTCGGTCGCGAAACCTCCCGAGCCGCGCGGGGGAGGACGTTCACGTGTGGACCGTGTCGCTCGATCTCGACGAACGTGAAATCCGGGCCTGCGAGGCCGTGCTGTCCCCCGACGAGGCGGCGCGCGCGGCGCGGTTCGTGCTTCCGGTTCATCGAACGAGATTCGTCGCGGCGCGCGGCGTTCTCCGGACGATTCTCTCGCGGTACACGGGGACGGAGCCGGGGAGAATCGAGCTCTCGTACGGTCCGCACGGGAAACCGCGGCTCGCGCCGGCGTCCGCGCCCCACGGGATCCAATTCAATGTATCGCACGCGGGGAACCGCGCGCTCGTGGCCGTGACGACGGGCCGCGGCGTCGGCGTCGACATCGAGTCGATCGGGACGCGCGCGCGCGAGGCCGATATCGCGCGCCGCTTCTTCACGCCGGGGGAGGATCGCGCGCTCCGCTCCGCGGATGAATCCGCCCGCCCGGCGCTCTTCGCCGCGTTCTGGGCGCGCAAGGAAGCGTGCATCAAGGCGAGCGGGCTCGGGCTCCTCTTGTCGCTCGATTCCTTCGACGTCTCGGCCGGCGCGCGGGAGCCGCGCGTCGTCGAATCGGAGAGGCGGCGACGCGCGGGGCGGACGGTCGTGGACGCTCGCCGACGTCGAAGCCGTCTCCGGCTACGCGGCCGCATGCGCCGTGGAAGGGCGCGGCCTGAGGATCATGCAGGGGGAGTTCCGCTTCTAGCGTTTCCGCGCCCGGGCGCCTCGCTCGCCGAGCCGGGTCCGCACGTTCCGCACCTTGTTCGTCAGCCTCTCCGTGAGCATTTCCACCTCGTCTATCCTAAACCGGCGAAGCACGATGTAATAGACGAGCAGGTACAGGAGCGAGAACGACACTGCCCGGATCACGGGATTCATGCCGACCCATCTGCCGGCGACGAGGACGGGCAGCGCGATGACGGTGCAGAAGATGATCGCGAGAATTCTCCTCCAGAGCAGCAGCCGGCTGAGGGGGAGGTGGTAGAAATGGAGGATCTTGCTCGCAATGTAGACGGTCGCCGCCGCTTCGGCGAGAATGAACGCGAGCGCCGGCGTGACGAATCCCACCGGCTCGAAGAAGAGGAGGATCAGGCCGATATTGACCGCGAGGTCGAGGGTGGTCCCGAAGATGAAATACTTGTTCTGGTTGATCACGCGGAGCGGCGTGCCCATCTCGAAGCACTGGATGACGATCAACGCGAGGTAGATCCTGAAGAGCGGCACGGCCTGGAGATAGGTCGCGGTGAACAGCGTTTCGATGAAGGTGGTCGCGTACACGAAGAACACGGCGAAGACGGGAAACACCATGGCGCAGAAGACGACGTTCGCGCGGCGCCAGAGGTACAGCCGCTCCTCGTCGCCGACCTGGGCCATTTCCGGGAAGAGCACGTCCATGACGCTCGTCCGCACGATGTTGATCACCGGGATCTGCTGCCCCCCGATCGTGTAGAACGCGAGATGCTCGACGCCCATCTTGATCGAGATGAAGAGATTGGCGAGCTGGTTGTTGATGAGGGAGAGCACGCCCGCCGAGCCGAGCGGGACGATGAACCTGAGCTGTTCCCTGAGCAGCGCGCGATCGAGGCGCCTCGTGAAAACCCCGCGGAGCACGACGTACACGAAGAGGCACTTCGCCGCCTCGACGGCGATCATCGTCCAGATGACGACGGCGACGTCGCGGCTCGCGATCGCGGCGACGACGAGGGCCGCCGTCCGCACGACGACGCGTCCCGACGAGAAGTAGAGGACGTAATCGGTCCGCTTCTTGCCGAGCCAGTAGTTCTCGAGGAAGTCGAGGTTGAGAAAGAAGAAGACGTAGACGATCATCGGCGCGATGAAATCGAAGCTCGTCCGCGCCAGAATGAGGGGCTTGAAGAGGTACACGGCGATCAATCCGACGAAGCTCGTGCAGAAAATGAGGAGCGCGGTGTGCGTGACGCTCTGCCGCTCGCGGTCGGGATACTTCGGGATAAAATAGATCAGGTTCGTGTTCACGGCGAACTGGATGACGCCGGCGATGAGCAGCGAATAGAGCATGAACTCCCGGTACTGCCCGTAGGCGCGGAGCTCGAAGATGCGCACGAGGATGATGGGGGAGAGGATCATGACGCCGTAGTTCATCACCCTGCAGAGGATGAGCACCATCGCCCGTTTCGTGATCGACGCCACTGCGCTACCTCACCTGTATCGCGGCCGTCACGGCGCCGCCGTATGAATCGTCGTCGGTGAGGATATCACCGAGAACGTAATTCGGATACTGCGGCTTTTCCGCGAGCTTGAGCGAGATCGTGTACGCGCCGGGAGCGACGTTCGCGGGGATCGGAACGCGCACCCGGTCATGCACCGCGCGCAGCGCCGGCCACGTGTCCGGCGGGAAAACGCCCCCGAGCGGCTGGAAATCGGCGCGGAAACGGAAGCGATGTCCGGTCGTTCGTTCGATCAGCTTGCGGTACGGCTTGCTCCACGCCAGCCGGTACAGGGCGTTCTTCGGGAATTCCGTATCGAATCGCAGGTACGCGACGTAGCTCCGCGGGGGACACCGCTCCGCGGCGACCCAGGAGACATCGATGACGATGGTGTCGCCGCGTGCGACTTCGCCGCCGCTCGCCCGCACACGCTCGATGAAAACGCCCTCGATGCCCGACGGCGTCAGCCGGGACGCCGCCGCGGCGTCGATGGAGTCGCCGATGAACGGCAGCGCCGGCCGCGGCGCTTCGGCCGGGGCGCCGGCGGGGCCGGCGACGAGCCTTGCCATGACGACGCCGTCCCGCTCGAAGATGACGCCGAACGGGCTCGCCGCCCCGCGGATCCTCGCGGCGAGCGTATCGGCTATCGCCCGGTCCGGCTTCCAGTACATCGTTTCGGCGCCGGGAGGGATTCTCCCGTTGACGACGAGGTATTCGGCGCCGTATTCGACGAGGATCTCCCGCACGTCCGCGAGGGAGGAGGCCGGGGAGAAGATCCTCCTCGCGTCGACGATTCTCTTGATCGCCGTCGAGTCGTTCGGCGTCGAGTGCTGGTCGTACGGACAGATCACGAAGGCGTCGGTGAACGCGGGGATGCCGAAGCTCGTTATCGGGTCCGACGCGATGACGATTCCGCGGGGGCAATGCAGATTGATGAACTCGAAGAGGTCGTCGAGGTTCCGATAGCTCCCGAGACGATTCGCGTCGGCGTCAGCGCGCCCGTACGCGAATCCCGAAACGTTTCCCGCGAGCGGGACGGCGAGGAGCACAACGGCGGCCGCGGCGCCGCAGGCGGCGCGCGCGCGCCCGAGCTCCGGATTGTGTCCGCGAAGCGCCTTCCAGAGCTCTCCGAGGAGCATCGCGCAAACGAGCATCGACGGCACGGCGAACTCGAACCGCAGCAGCAGATACGACAGCGTGCCGCTCAGGAACGGATACCAGAGCGGAACGAAGAGGAGAAGATAGACGGCGATGACGCCCACGAGGAGAAATCGCAGCTCGCTCCATGTGCTCCCGCGCTTCCAGAGAATGAAAACGGAGAGGAGCGCGAGCGCTCCGAGCGGCCCGGCCGTCTCGAAAAACACGATCGGGTTCATAACGTAGAAACGGTCCGTGAAGAACAATGCCCCCTGCACATGGGTGTGAATGGGATTGTTCGGCGCGTAGTCGCGCAGGTAGCGCATGAGGAGGTAGGGTACGTTCGGCACGATCGCCGCCGCGAACAAAAGTGGAATCCCCCGCCCGAGGAGCGCACGCCGCTCCCCGCGGACGGCGGCCAGATGAGAGAGGGAGAAGACGGCGATGATGAACAGGGCGGCGGCGAGGTGCGCGATATGGGTCCCCGTCGCCGCGAAGAGGGCGAGCGCGACGAACGCGAGCGCGTCGGTCCGGCGCGAGTGGAGGTAGAGCGGCACGGCGGCGAACGCGAGCACGTAGAAGGATCTCCCGAACGCGTATCCGCTCGCGTTCGCGAGGAGCTGATGCCCCGCGAGACCGCCGCCGTAGCAGAGAACGTAGAGGGCGGCCGCGACGAGGCCGGCCGCGGCGCTGCCGAAGAGCATGAGCCCCGCGGCGTACAGCGAAACGAGGAGGAAGACGGAGCCGATGACCGCGATGAGCGGCCAGACCGCCGCGACGTCGGGGGAGCCGGTCAGCGAGTTGACGGCGCCCCACAACGCGTGAATCATCCCCTTCCTGATGTCCCTCGTGAGGGCGCCGCTCTCGGGGTAATAAAATCGTTCGGGGAACGCCTGATGCGTGTTCGAGATCGTCCGGATATAGGCGATATGGTCGGGAGGGTCGGACATGTAGAACAGGGGATCGCCCGTTCCGAGGATCAGCGCCGCGACGATCACGATGAGGAGCGCGAGGAGGAGGGGCGTCGTTCTCCCCCCGCGCGGCCCGGATGCCGCCGCTTCGCGCGGCGGGCGTTTCCACAGCGCAAGCGCCGCGACGAGCGCCGGCATGACGGCGCCGAGGAGCCGGATATCCGCGTGCGCGAGCGCGATGACGAAGAGCGCGGCGAAGGCGAGCGCCGTTCCGCACACGAACGAGTGCGCCGCCCGGAGAACGCCGCGCGCGTCGGGCGCGATCCTGAGCGAGAGCAGCCAGCCGGGCGCGAGCACGAGATAGAGGAAGAAGAGGACGAAGAGCGCCCGGTGGGAGGGGAGGAGCGCCGGGAAGAGCTCGAGGAGGATGAAAACGGCCGTCGCTCCCAGTATCGCGATGCGCTCGATATGTTGAATCGCCATGGCTGCTTTCCGGTTGAGGGCGTTTCAGCAGAATCTAGCGTGAAGCGGCCCGGCTTGTGAAGCGCTAAATGCGCTGCGCCCGGCCGGCGCCGCCGGAGAGCATCCGCTTGACATCGCCCCGCGCTGTAGTAGACTGCTCGCCGTGCCGCGATCCCGCGGCGGCGAAACCGGCGAGGCGGACGCGCTCCTATGACGACCAGGCATAATTTCATCGATGTGGCCCGGGGGCTCGCGATCATCTGCGTCGTCGTCGGCCATCTCTCGACCCGCATGGACCCCGCCTACTACCAGGCGCATCTGGTGATCGTCAACTCGCTCGCGTTCTCGTTCGCCATGCCGTTCTTCTTCATGGTGTCCGCCGTGTTCAACCGGAAGCGCGTGGAGAATCCCGCCCTGTCCGGCGGCGCGTTCGTCAGGAGCATCGGCGCTTCCATCCTGAAGCCGTTCTACACGCTGAGCCTCCTGTTCATGCTCGTGAACCTGGCCGCTCCGAAATCGCTCGGCCTGCCGGGCGTCGGGGAGATGACGCGGGCGCTGCTCATCGAGCAATCATCCGAGAATCTGCCGAGCGGCGTGCTGTGGTTTCTCTTCGTGCTGTTCGTCTTCTCGCTCGGCACGTTCGTCCTCGTGAGGCTCCTGAAGGTCAACGCGTACTACGTGCTGGCCGGCGCGATTCTGCTGAAGGTCTTCGCGAGCGCCCTGCGTGACACGCACATCCTCGCCGTCGACAAGATCGCCTATTTCTACGTGCACTATATGGCCGGCTACGTGCTCGCGGAGTTCATCCTGGGCGCGCGCGCGCTCCGGAGTTGGGCGACGATCGCCGGCAGTTTCGCCTACTGGCTCTTCACGGCCGCTCGCCGCGAGCTGTGGCATCTGCCGTACTCCCGCGTGTACGACTGGATAACGGTCTCGCACGCGCTCATCGGCGTATCGGGGAGCCTCTGCCTGCTGGGCGTTTCATCCCGAATCGACGGGCGGTTCCCGTCCGGGGCCGTCACGGGATTCCTCCGATTCTGCGGAAGAAACTCCATTCTCATCTACGTCTTCCATACGCCCACGTCGCTCGCCGTCGAGAGATTCAACGCTCATTTCGGGCTCGGGAGCAATCCGGCCGGATACGCGATCCTCTGCGTGACGGGCATCGCTCTGCCGCTTCTGTACGGGAAGATCCTGAGCTACAGCGCGACCGCCTACCGTCTGCTTCTCGGACGCGGCCCGTCGTGAGCGTCGCGGGCGGCGCCGGCCGCCGCCGGTCGGACGACCCCCGCCAGTCTGCCGGGGACTAATCAGTTGACAGGCCGCTCGTTTCTCGTGTAAACCTTCGTGTGACACGGCGTTGACCGTGGGATTCCACCCCGCTCCCTCCAAGGAGGAATCATGGAAGACAGGAAAGAGGCGCGCAGGCTTCCGGCGAACGCGTACAAGCCGCTCGGCCCCGGCGAGACGTACCAGCCGTACGTCCCGGCGGGCTCGGTCATTCCCGAGATCACGGCCCGCTCGGTCGCCGTCGGCGTTCTCATGGCGATCATCTTCACCGCGGCCGCCGCGTATCTCGGCCTCAAGATCGGCCAGGTCTTCGAGGCGGCGATCCCGATCGCGATTCTCGCCGTCGGGATGGCCGGGATCTTCGGGAGACGCAGCTCGATCTCGGAGAACGTGATCATCCAGTCGATCGGGTCGGCGTCCGGCGTCGTGGTCGCCGGGATGATATTCACGCTTCCCGCGCTCTTCATCCTCGATCTTCCGGTGCGCTTCTACCAGACCTTCCTCGCGGCGCTCCTCGGCGGCTTCCTCGGCATTCTCTTCATCATTCCGCTCCGGCGCTACTTCGTGAAGGAGCAGCACGGGCTCCTGCCGTTCCCCGAGGGGACGGCGATCGCCGAGGTGCTCGTGACGGGCGAAGGGGGAGGGGAGCAGGCGAAGGTGCTCATCAAAGCGGCCGCGATCGGCGGGCTCTACGATTTCGCCATCGCCACCTTCGGGCTCTGGCGCGAGGTGATCTCCACGCGCGTCGTTCCGGCGCTCGCCACGGTCGCCGACAAGGCGAAGCTCGTCGTCAAGATCAACGCCGGCGCCGCCGTCATGGGGCTCGGCTACATCATCGGGCTCAAGTATTCGTCGATCATCGCCGCGGGGAGCTTCGTCTCGTGGCTCGTTCTCATCCCGGCCGTGTGGTACTTCGGGCGGAACATCGGCGTGCCCATCGGCACGGCGACGATCCCGATCGACCAGATGACGGCCGAGCAGATCTTCACGAACTACGTCCGGCACATCGGCATCGGCGGCATCGCCGCGGCGGGGGTCATCGGGATCCTCAAGTCGTCCCGCATCATCGTTCAGGCGTTTACGGTCGGCTTCAAGGAGATGTTCGCGGGCAAAACGGCCGCGGCCGCCGAGGCGGAGCGGACCGACCGCGACATGAAGATGTCCGTCGTGATCCTGCTCCTCGTCCTCACGCTCGTTGCCGTATTCGTGTTCTTCGGCGTCGGCGTCGTCGACACGTGGGGTATCGCGGGGCTCGCCCTCGTCATCGTCGCCGTCATCAGCTTCCTCTTCACGACGGTCGCCGCGCGGGCGATCGCGATCGTCGGCGTCAACCCCGTTTCGGGGATGACGCTCATGACCCTCATCCTCTCGAGCGTGATCCTCGTCAAGGCGGGGCTCTCGGGCCCCGCCGGCATGCTCTCCGCGCTCATCATCGGTGGCGTGGTCTGCACGGCGCTCGCCACGGCGGGCGCCTTCATCAGCGATCTCAAGGTCGGCTACTGGCTCGGGAGCACGCCGCGGAGCCAGGAGCGGTACAAGTTCCTCGGTATCCTCGTCGCCTCCTTCTGCGTGACGGGCGTGCTGCTGCTGCTCAACAGGGTCTACGGATTCACGGGCCCGGACGCCCTCGCCGCGCCGCAGGCGAACGCGATGGCCGCGGTGATCAAGGTGCTCATGACGAGCGCGTCCGCGCCGTGGTTCCTCTATCTCGCGGGCATCTTCATGGCGATCACCCTCGAGCTCATCAAGGTGCCGCCGCTTCCCTTCGCGCTCGGTATGTATCTCCCGATCGAGCTCAATACGCCGCTCCTCGTCGGCGGCTACGTCGCCCATCTCGTCTCGACCCGGAGCAAGAGCGAGGAGGTCAACACGAAGCGGCGCGAGCGCGGCACGCTCGTCGCGTCCGGCTTCATCGCGGGCGGCGCCCTCATGGGCGTCGTGAGCGCGCTCATCGCGCTCCCCGGGTGGAACGATAAGCTCAACACGGGCATCGGCGAGCGGCCGATCGGCGAGATTATCAGCATCGTCCTCTTCCTGGGGCTGTGCCTCTACGTGTACTACGAGTCCAAGAAAGGGGCGTCCGACAAGCCCGCGGCCCGCTAGCCGCCGCGGATAATCGCCCGATGAAGAAGCTCGTCGCCGCCATGGTCTCCGCCGTCGACCGTCTCATGCCCCGCCCGCGCGTCGGGGGGCGCGAGTCGAGCGAGGCCTATTCGCTCTGGGAATACCGCGTCGCGAAGGGAATTCTCGAATCGTACGCCGACCGCCTCGGCGATCTGGCCGGCAAGCGCGTGCTCGACATCGGATGCGGGCTCGGCGGGAAGACGGTCGCCTACGCCGAGGCGAAGGCCCGCGTCACCGGCGTCGATCTGTCCGAGAGCAACATCGCGCGGTGCGCCGCCTTCGCCCGCGAGCGCGGCGTCGACGCGATTTTCGCGGCGGGGGACGCCGAGCGTCTGCCCTTCGCCGACGGAAGCTTCGACGCGGTCATCGCGAACGATTCGCTCGAGCATTTCGCGAATCCCGAAGCGGCGCTCCGGGAGCTCGCGCGCGTGCTCGCTCCGGGAGGCTCGGTCTTCCTTTTCTTCACGCCGTGGAAATCGCCGCTCGGGTCCCACCTGTACGACTACGTCCGGACTCCCTGGTGTCACCTGATCTACCCGGAATGGCTCATCCGCGAGCTCCTCGCGCGCGAGCTCGCGCGCCGCGGGGAGCGGGATCCGCGCGGCGGAGCCGCCCGGCTCATGGAGGAGTACCGGCGTGAGCTCAACCGGATCACGGTGCGCGGCTATCGCCGCATCCTCGGCCGGATCGGGGATCTCGAGATCGTCTACGAGGAGCTGAAGCCGCCGAAGTACGCGCGGCTCGCGCCGCTCGTCCGCCTTCCGCTGGCCGGCGAGCTCTTCACTGGCACCGTCGTGGGCATTCTCCGGAAAAAGCGGTCGTGAGGCGCGCGGCGGGGGCCGAGCGCCGGAGCGGGGCAATCGCCTTGACGCCCCCGCGGCGGATGTGATAGTTCTTGGCGGGCGCCGCAGCCGACATTACATTGAAGGTATGAAATTGAAACATCTTTTCTGGATCATCGCCGCTTTGCTCGCCGTCGCGCCGTCGTGCAGCTCGGATCCCGAGGGGCCGGTGGCCGAGCAGTTCATCGATGACGGCACGTTCGGGGTCAAGGGAGGGGAGATCAGCCGCGTCGTCGTTCCGGCGAGCGCGGTCACGGTTACCGTGCCGCAGGGAGTCGGCACGGGACGTCTCCTCCTCCTCGGCAGGCTCAAGGGGATCGAGTACCGGGCGATCCTGCTCAAGTTCGATTTTACGCTCGCCGAGGGGGACGCGGGGAAAACGATCTCGTCCGCCCGGCTCCATCTCCCGATCGTCGTGGCGACGCCGGAGGATTTCAGGCTGCCCGTGACCTATCACGAGCTGCTCACGACGTTCAGCGACACGTCGAGCATCGTCGAGGTGCCGCCGTACGATCCGGCGGCGATAAGCGATTCGCTCGGCGGAACGGTCGATACGCTCGACATCGAATCGACCGAGTACGACATCGACACGTCCTATGTGAACGCGTGGCTTGCGGGGAGACGGGAACCCAAGGGAATCGCGATCGTGTGGGCGGCGGTTCCCGACACGACGACCTCGCTCGAGTTCAAGGCGACCGAGTACGGATCCGATCCCCCCTCGGTGCGCGTGACATTCACGGACGGCACCTCAACCGCGTTCGGCGCGACCGACGACTATTCGGTCGCTCTGTTCAACGAGCCGGGCCTCAACTGCGTCGGCGGCATCGCGCGGAGAATCGCGTTCACGTTCGATCCGGCGGGCATTCCCGAGCGCGCGATGGTGAACGGCGCGTTTCTCGTGCTCAAGATGCGCGGAGACCAGGGATTCGGGGGGGCGACGGGGGAGCAGCTCGTGATCGGGTATACGGCTCAATTCCTCTACTATCTCTACGCCCCCGATTCGGCCGATACGCTGTCGGCCGGCTTCCTCGAAGGCACGGGCGTCGATCAGAACGCGTTCGATCCGGCGATCTCGAGGACGGTTAAGTTCCCACTCCGGGGCTACATGGCGGACGTCCTTCGAAAGGCCCGGGCGAACACGGGGCTCGTGCTCCAGTCGAACCTGGAGGAGAGCCGCATCCAGCGCGCCTGCTTCGTGTCCTCCGGCGACGACGCGCCGTACATCGAGATCTACTATTCGCTCCCCGCCGATTTCGGAGGCTCGCCATGAGAACGAAGGCCTTCACGGCGGCCCTCGCGGCGGCGATGCTGCTCGCGATCGGATGGGGCGATCCCGCGGCGGCCCAATCGATCTTCGGCATCAACTTCCTCGGAGAGCACCAGTTCCCCGGCAGCGCGCGCTACCGCGCGCTCGGATTCTCGTCGTACGCCGCGATCGACACGGCGAGCGCCGTCGCCGCGAACCCGGCCTGCCTCGCCGACCTCACGCGGGTGACGTTTTCCCTCGTCGAGATCACGAGCGTCGCGAACGTCCGGACCGGCGACGCCGCGGCGTACGAGAGCCGCTTCCAGCTTCCGTTCGTCATGATCGGCGTGCCGCTGCGGAGGGGCCTCGTATTCGCTCTGGGATATCAGACCTCGTTCTCGGGCAAGGGGGATTTCACGTACAGCGTTCCCCTCGAGGACTCTCCGAAGGCATACGAGGATTACCGCCATCGGAGCGGCCTCTTCAGCGTTCCGTTCACCCTTGCATGGCGGCCCCGGCCGTGGGCCCGGGTGGCGGGCGCCTATAACCTCGAGCGCGGCTCGATCACCGACATCTACCGCGTCTATTTCATCGGGGAATATTTCTCGACGATGGAATCGAAGCGCGAGAGGGGATTCTCCGGGGACTCCTGGTCCGCATCGTTGCTCGTGAGCCCCCATAAGCGGCTTTCGATCGGCCTCGGGTGGAACGGGGGCGTCGACTACGGGGGAGACGAGACGTTCACGTACACGCGCTCCGAGCTCGATTCGCTGGCGCCGTGGCGATTCGAGATCCCGTCGTCGTGGGAAGCCGGCGCGGCGTTCGGCATCAACGACAACTGGTGGCTGAGCGCACACTACTGGCGGCGGAGCGGCCCGGAGCCCCGCGGTTTCGAGCAGCTCGCCGGATCGATATCGGACGAAGAGCTCATGGCGTTCGGCATCGAGAAGCGGCACGCGGGGACGGGAGTCTTTTTCCTGAGGATTCCCATGCGGCTCGGGTTCTACGAGAACAGCTGGCATTTCGAGTATCCGGCGGGGCAGCAGGTGAAATCGCGGTTCGTCACGTTCGGAACGGGATTCGCCATGCCCGGCGGCCCCGGCGAGCTGGACCTCTCGTTCGAGTTCGGGCAGATCGGCTCGCTCGGCGGCAACGGCGTGGATGAACGGGTCTTCAGGCTGGCGATCGGCCTGAGCGCTTCGGAGAGCTGGTCGAGGCGCAAGCCGGCGAACTGACGAACGGCCCGCGAAGGTTCCGGATCATGATTCGTCCGCTCCACATCATCCTTATCCTCGCATTCGCGTCGGCGGCGCCGCGCGCCTGTCCCGCGCAGCAGGGATCTCCGTCCGGGCCGGATTCGCTCGGTCTCATGCTCGAGGGGCTCGCCCCCGCTCCCCGCATCGCGTATCTCATGTATTTGCTCGAAACGCGGCGGGACGATCCCGAGGTTCATTTCCAGCTCGGCGTCGCCTACCACGAGGCGGAGAAGCCCGATTCGGCGCTGCGCTACTACGAGAAGGCGGTCGAGCTTGCCCCGGGCCTCTCGAAGGCGTACGTCAACATGGGGGTGCTCTTCGACGGTCAGAACAAGCGGAGCGAGGCGATCCGCATGTTCGAGCGGGCGATCGAGGTCAATCCGAACGATCTCCTCGCGCACGCGCACGCCGCCTACACGCTCTTCGGCGCGGGGGATTACGAGGCCGCCGACGCGCATATCTCGAAGGCGCTCGCGATCGATTCCCTCGATCCCCAGCCGCATTTCTATCTCGCGATCTTCTTCTGGGAAAGCGGCATGTTCAAGGAGTCGCTCGCCGAGTGGGAGAAGGTGGTCGCGTGCGCTCCGGGCGGCGATCTCGCGGAGAAGGCGCGGGAGAACATCGCGATCCTCCAGCATGCGCTCCTCGCGCCCGCCGGCGAAGACGTTCCGCCCCCCCGGCCGTGAAGCGAACTCGCGTCTTGACAGGGGCGAGGCGGTTGCCCTAATTATGAGTGGGATGGGAAGAATGGCGAGTCGGGACCCGGTGAACCATCGACGCAGAAAGGGAGAAACCGTGAAGAAGGCAATTATTCTCGTTTCGGTCATCGCGCTTCTTGCGATTGTTGGCTGCGCCTCGGGCGGGAAGAAGGATGTCGCTGAGGGAGGCGACTCCGGGCAGACGACGAAGGACGCGAGCGGCTTCGAAACGAACATCACGCCCGCGAAGATCCATTACCAGTCGGCCATGCAGTTTCTCTCGGCCAGCAACTACGACGAAGCGGTGAGCCATCTCAGGACGGCGACGTCGATGGACCCGAACTATCTCGAAGCGTGGGCCGAACTCGGGCGTACGTACCTGAAGATCAAGAACTTCCAGGGCAGCATCGACGCGTATCAGCGCGCGCTCGCGCTGTCGCCCAACAACCCGGCGTTCTTCGCGGCGCTCGGCCGGGCGTATCTCCAGCTCGAGAACATGGACAAGGCCGAGGAGTATTACCAGAAGCTCATCGCTCAGGATTCGCTGAGCTACGACGGGCACGTGTCGCTCGGCTTCGTCTACCTGAAGAAGAACGACGCGGACCGCGCGATTTATCACTACGAGATGGCCGTCAAGGCGCAGCCCAACGACGCGACCTCGCTCGGAACCCTCGCCTCGCTCTACGAGAAGAAGGGGAACGACGAAAAGAGAATCGAGTGCCTGAAACGCGCGATCGAGGTCGCCCCCGACAATTACCGGTTCAAGGTGCAGCTCGGCTCGGCCTACATGAAAAAGAAGGATTTCGAGAACGCGCTCCCCGTCTTCGAGGAGCTCAGCAAACAGTACCCCGACGAGGCGGCGTATCATCAGAATCTCGGGCTCATACTCTCGCAGATGCCCGATCGCAAGGCGCAGGCCCCCGCGGAGCTCGAGAGGACGCTCGAGCTCAAGGGAAGCGATCCGTACATCAGCGGCATTCTCGCGCTCGTGTACCGGGAGCTCGGTCAGTATCAGAAGGCCATCGCCGCGGCGAAGAAGGGGCTCGAGGGCGACGCCACGCAGCAGGCGCCGCTCCTCTACTACCAGTGGGGCGCCGCGCTCTCCAAGCTCGAAGCCTACGACGAAGCGATCGCGATGTTCGAGAAGGTCGTCGCGACGAAGGATCCGCAATGGTCCGAGGCGGCGAGGAAGGAGATCGACCGGCAGGTGCGACTGAAGAAGATCGCCGAGCAGAAAAAAGCGCAGCAGTAAAGGGATCGACGCCGGCGTGATCGCAGGCGCTCGCATCGCGCATTCGCACGAAGCCTCCCCGGCGACGGGGAGGCTTCGCGTTCTCGAGACTGGAGGTGCCGCCATGGTTCCCGCTCGCATCATCTCTCCGGAGGCCGTCGGAAGGGCGCTCAGGCTCGGAGCGGCTCTCGCGCTCGTCGGGCTCGTTTGCGCGATTCCGCCCGCGCACGCCCGCGCGCAGGCCGACTCGACGGCCGCCGCGCCGGCGGGGGGAAGGAGGCGGCGAGCGTTTCCGCCGCGCCGCCCCGCATGGTCATCGAGACGGAGAAGCGCGGGAAGATCGTGATCGAGCTCTATCCGGCGCACGCCCCGAAAACGGTCGAACGCATCACGAGCCTCGTTCGAGCGGGTTTCTACGACGGGCTTCCGTTCCACCGGGTCGAGACGTACGTCATCCAGACCGGTTCGGCCGAGAGCGATCTGCCGCGGCTCGAAGGGGAGATGTTCAGCCAGAAGCTCACGCACGAGGAGGGGATGGTCGGGATGGCGAGGTTCCCCGACGACTACGACAGCGCGACGACGCAGTTCTACATCTGCAAGGAGCGCAAGCCGCTTTGGAACAACGAGTACACGCTGTTCGGAAAGGTGGTCGAGGGGATCGAGGTCGTGCGCAAGATCAAGAAGGGGGACAAGATCAAGACCATCACGATCGTGCCCTAGGCGCGGGTCATTTTCTCTCGCAAACCCCTGCGTCATCGTATATAGTGAAAGTGCCATGACTGCTGAAAAGAACCGTCCGCGACGAGTTTACTTCGACCATAACGCGACGACGTACATGCGGCAGGAGGTCGTCGACGCCATGCTCCCGTATTTCAGGGAGCGCTTCGGCAACGCATCGAGCCTCCACTTCTTCGGGCAGGAGAATCGCGACGCGATCGACGGCGCCCGTGGGGCTCTCGCCTCGCTCATCGGCGCCGAGCCCGAGGAAGTGATCTTCACGTCCGGCGGCACCGAGTCGGACAACCTCGCGATCCGCGGCGCCCTGCGGGCGAGGCGGAGATTCTCTCCGGCGAATCACGTCGTCACGTCGCAGATCGAGCACCCGGCCGTCCTCAAGACCTGCGGGGATCTCGAGGAGGAAGGGCGCCGCGTGACGTACGTGCCGTGCGACCGCAGCGGCGTCGTGCGGCTCGACGTCCTCGAAGCGGCGCTCACCCCCGACACCGCGGTCGTCAGCGTCATGCTCGCGAACAACGAGACGGGGGTCATCCAGCCGGTCAGGGAAATCGCGGCGCTCGTCCACGCGCGCGGCGCCGTTTTCCACGTGGACGCGGTGCAGGGCGTGGGGAAAATCCCGGTCGACGTCGACGATCTCGGCGTCGATCTGCTCTCGATCTCGGCGCACAAGCTCTACGGCCCGAAGGGCATCGGCGCCCTCTACGTGCGGCGCGGCACGCCCCTCGAGCCGGTCTATACCGGCGGAAGCCACGAATGCGGGCTGCGCCCCGGCACGGAGAACATTCCGGGCATCGTCGGCTTCGGCGAAGCGGCGCGCCTCTCGAAGGAGCTCCTGAGCGGCGAGATGGCGCGCATCGGCGCCCTTCGCGACCGTCTCGAGCGGGGAACGGCGGCGCGCGTCGACGACGTCGTCGTCGCCGGCGGCTCGGCGCCCCGCGTCCCGAACACGAGCGCCATGATCGTCGCGCGCGTCGAGGGCGAGGCGATCACGCTGCGGCTCAGCATGCTCGGATTCGCGATCTCGAGCGGGAGCGCCTGCGCGAGCGGCGCGAGCGAGGCGAGCTACGTGCTCACCGCCATGGGTTTCGATCCGGGGACGGCGCAGGGAGGGATCCGGGTCAGCCTCGGCATCGACAATACGGAAGACGAGGTGGACGCGTTCCTCGACGAGTTCCCCCGCGTGGTCGCCCGGCTGCGTGAGCTCTCCCCCCTCAAATGAAAGCCGAACAGGTCGTCGTGGGAATGAGCGGCGGCGTCGACAGCGCCGCGGCCGCGTGGATGCTCCACGAGGAGGGATTCCGGGTCTTCGGCGTCACCCTCCGCTTCTACTGCTACGCCCGGTCCGCCGGCTCGCCGCGCCCCTGCTGCAGCGACGCGCTCCTCAGGCGCGCGCGGACGCTCTGCGCGAAGCTCGGGATCGATCACCACGTCGTCGATGTGGAGGATGAATTCAGGGAGACGGTCGTGCGCGATTTCGTCGACGGCTATCGCGCCGGCCGGACGCCGAATCCGTGCGTGCTGTGCAACGAGAAGGTGAAATTTCCCGCGCTCGCCAGGGCCGCCGACCGGATCGGATGCGGGCGGATCGCGACGGGGCACTACGCGAGGCTCGTGCGGGGGGCGGGGGGCGCCCCGCTCATCGCCGCGGCCGCCGACGCGCGGAAGGATCAGTCCTATTTTCTCTACCGCGTGCCGGTGAGCATTCTCCGGCGCACGCTCTTTCCGCTCGGAGAGACGCTCAAGGAAACGGTGAAAGCCGCCGCCGCCGGCTTCGGGATCGACCGCGGGAAACAGCGCGAGAGCCAGGATGTCTGCTTCCTGCCGGACGGAGATCTCCGGAGCTTTCTCGGCGAGCGGATCGGATTCGCCGCGGGGGAAATCGTCGATCGGGAGGGGCGCGTCCTCGGGCGGCACGACGGCGCTCATTTGTACACGATCGGCCAGCGGAAAGGGCTGCGACTGGCGGGGGGAGTGCCGCTGTACGTTTCGGCGATCGACGCGCGGCGCAACCGCGTTGTCCTCGGCCGCCGGGACGAGATCGTCAGCGCGGGCGCCGTATGCGGGAGCCTGCGGCTCAGGAGCCGCGACGTCGGCGCCGGCCTCGCCGCGAAGATCAGATACGGCCGCGCTCCCGCCGAGGTGGCGCGCGCCGTCCGGCGCGGATCCCTCCTCGAGGTGACGTTCCGGGAGCCGCAGTGGGCGGTCACGCCGGGGCAGTCGCTCGTGCTCTACCGCGGCGGCGTCGTCGTCGGCGGCGGGATCATCGAGAGGGGAGCGTGATGTTGAAGCGGGCCCTCCTCTGCGCGGCGCTGTTGCTCGCGGCGGCCGCGTGCGCGGCGGCCGACGAGAGCGTTCCCCTCGGGTATCAGATTCTCCGGACGGCGGGAGGATCGTTCAATGTGTTCTACCCGCCCTCGCTCGAGAAGATGGCCCGAGAAACCGCTTCCCTGATCGAGAAATCGTCGGGGGACATCGCGAGCGAGCTCGGCCTCGAATCGATCGCTCCCATCAAGGTCATCATCGCTTCGGATCTGAAGGCGTTCGAGCTGCTCCACGGAGGCGCCGTTCCCGAATGGGGGATCGCGTTCGCCGACGTCGAAGAGCAGGTGCTCGGCATCAACGTCGACCTCGTCGAGCGCGCGCCGGGGGAGCTGAGCGGCGTCGTGCGCCACGAGCTTTCGCATCTGCTCCTCGCCCAGCGGGTCGTCGGCGTCCGTGTGCCCACGTGGTTCATGGAGGGGCTCGCGCTGATGCAGTCGGGGGAGTGGGACATCGCGGACGAATGGCGGTTCATGATTGCGGCGGGGGGAGGCGTTCCGTATCTCGAGGAGCTCAGCGGGCCATTCCCGCGCTCCGCCAACCGGGCGGCCCTCTCCTACGGCGTGAGCTACCTCGCCGTCCGGAAGCTCCTCGACGAGCGCCCCGGCTCGCTCGCGACGCTCACCGCGTTCGTCCGCGACGCGGGGGACTTCGAAGGAGGCTTCGAGTCCGCGTACGGCATGACCGTCTACGATTTCGCGGGCAAGCTCTACGTCGAGATCGACCGGCGCTACGGCACGGCCGGCGCGGTTCTGAACGCGGCGCCCTATTGGGCCGGCGCCGCGTTGCTCTTCGTCGCCATCTATCTCGTGAAGCGCGCGCGGAGCCGGCGGAAGATCGAGCAATGGGAGGAGGAGGAGGCGAGGGAGCGGCGCTTCTGGTATTGACGGCGGCGCGCGCGGGACGTATACTGCACCGAAGCCTTCTTCCGTGCAGGAAGGACTGTTTTTTTCTGGAGGGCTAGTCCTAACTGGTAAGGCAGCGGACTTGAAATCCGCCGGGCGTTGAGCCCATGGGGGTTCGAATCCCTCGCCCTCCGCCACAATAGATCTTGTCGAAGGATTGCGGAGAGGTGGCCGAGAGGCCGAAGGCAATCGCCTGCTAAGCGATTGTAGGCTAAACCCCTACCGCGGGTTCGAATCCCGCCCTCTCCGCCATGAAAAAAGGAGGAGCCGTGTCTCGCACGTTCGTGCTGAAGAAGATTCCGCTTTGGCCGGTGCTGAGAATGAGCTTCGTGGTTTTCATCATCATCGGCATCGTCATCGGCGTTTTCTACGCGATCCTGCTCTCGATGTGGGGCGCGCTCATGAGCTCGTTCGCCGACGCCGGGCTCGGCGACCTCGGCGTCCTGCGCGGCCTCGGCTTCGTGCTCATTCCGATCGTCGCTATTCTGTACGCCGTGTTCGGCACGATTGTCGTTGCGGTATGGACGCTTGTTTATAATCTTATAGCCGCGGTCGTCGGCGGCGTCGAGCTCGTGCTCGAAGAGAACGGCGCGAGGCCCGCGGCGGCCCCGCAGCCGCCCGGATCGGGAGAGAGCGTGCACGTGCCGCCCGACAAGACGATAACGGGATTCTGAAGATCGATTGCGCCCATAGCTCAACTGGATAGAGCGTCTGGCTACGGACCAGAAGGTTGGGGGTTCGAATCCTCCTGGGCGCGATTTTCTTTCTCTCCCGCCAATCACCAAAGGCTAATTTTTGCGGGATAACAAAAAGCACTTGACCCTGCTCGTTCAATAGATTACGCTACAATTCGAGGTAGAAACGGGGGCCGGGCGACGGGTCTCGTAATTCGGAACTCATTAGCCCATAGAAAGTTGCACTCACCACGAAGGGATCGCGTATGATAGAGATCAGAACCCACGGCCGAGGCGGGCAGGGTGCGGTCATCGCTTCCGAAATTCTGGCAGAGGCGTTCTTCCGCGAAAAGAAATTCGTGCAGGCGTTTCCCGCGTTCGGCGTCGAGCGCCGCGGCGCGCCCGTCGTGTCGTTCACGCGCGTCTCCGAGGGAGAGATCCGCGAGCGATGCGAGATCTACGAGCCCGATCACCTCATCGTTCTCGATCCCGTTCTGCTCGACACGGTCAACATCACGGCCGGCCTCAAGCAGGGAGGCTGGATCGTCATCAATACGAATCGCGTCCTCGAGGCGACCGGCGTGCTCGCGAATTTCCGCATCGCCATGGTGGACGCGAACAAGATCGCGCTCAAGTACGGTCTCGGTTCGCGCTCGGCGCCGATCGTCAACACGGCGATCGTCGGCGCGTTCGCGGGAGCGACGAAGCTCCTGGGCCTCGCGGCGACACTCGACGCGGTGGAGGAGTTCGTGCCGATGCGCAAGGAGAACAACCGGAAGGCCGCCGAGGAAGCGTTTCACAGCGTCGTGTTCGTTTCGAAATGACGCGCTTTTCACCGATAGAATCCGATCGAGCCTCGTGACGACGTAACGGCTGGAGGATACATGGGAGAGAAAACCACCTTCAAGAGCTACAAGGAGATGCCGATCTGCGCCATGTCGATCGCCGACATGACGTACAACCTGACGGGCTCCTGGCGCAACGTGCGGCCGTATTACGATTTCAAAGTCTCGCCGTGTCGTCTCGGCTGCCCGACGGCGGAGAATATCCAGCGGTACATCTTCCTCGTGACGGAGAACGATCTCGAGCAGGCGTACCGGACGATCGTCGAGAACAATCCGATGCCGTCGGTGACGGGGCGCGTCTGCTTCCATCCGTGCATGGAGAAGTGCACGAGGAAGGATTTCGATCAGGCGCTCAACATCCCCGCGATCGAGCGTTCGATCGGCGATGCGGGGCTCGATCATCCCGAGTGGATCGAGAAGGCGCGCGCGACGAAGAAGGAGAAGATCGCGGTGGTCGGGGGCGGCCCTGCGGGCCTCTCGTGCGCGTACTACCTCGCGCGGCAGGGATATCCGGTCACGATCTACGAGGCGGAAAACGCGCTCGGAGGCACGCTCCGCTGGGGCATTCCGGAATACCGGCTGCCGAACAACCTGCTCGACCGTGTGATCGGCTCGATCCTCGAGTCGGGCCCGATCACGGTCAAGACGGGCGCGCCACTCGGCGGTGCCGTTACGATCGAGAGCCTCGAGAAGGAATACGCGGCCGTTTTCATCGGCACCGGCCTCATGCGAAGCCGCCCGATGGGGGTCGCCGGAGAGGACGGTCCCGGCGTCCAGCGCGGGCTCGAGTTCCTGCGGAAGGTGAACGGCGGCGAGAAGGTCTCCCCGGGCGCGAAGGTGGCCGTCGTGGGAGGCGGCAACACCGCCATGGACGTCGCGCGGTGCGCGCGGCGGGCGGGGAGCGAGGTCACCGTCGTCTATCGCCGCACGATGAACGAGATGCCGGCGATTCCGGACGAGATCGAGGAAGCCGAGAAGGAAGGCGTGTTCTTCCATTTCCTCGCCGCGCCGAAGACGATCACGCGCAGCGGCAAGACGCTCCGCGTCGTGTTCCAGCAGATGAAGCTCGGCGATCCCGACGAATCGGGCCGCCGGCGTCCCGTTCCCGACGGGGACAAGACGTTCACGATGGACGTCGATACCCTGTTCACCGCGATCGGCGAGGAGGGGGACGTGGCTCCCTTCCAGAAGGCCGTCGAGACGAGCGGGGGGCTCATCGGGACGCAGGGCGATTTCGGCGAAGCCCGCGCCGGGAAGATCTTCGCGGGCGGGGATATCGTGACGGGCGCGGCGAGCGTCGTCGAAGCGATCGCGGCGGGACGCAAGGCCGCCGAGCGCATCGGCCGGATGCTGGCGAAGCAACCGGAGCCGGCGGTCGAGGAGCCCCGCACGATCAGCATCGAGAACATCAACACCGCCTACTTCACGAAGGGGAAGCGCGTCAACGTGCCGCGGATCCCCGCGGAGCAGGCGCTCGCGGGCTTTCGCGAGATATTCACCGGGTACGACGGCGACCTGCTCCATCGCGAGGCGGACCGCTGCTTCTCGTGCGGCGTCTGCAACTACTGCGACAACTGCTGGGTGTTCTGCCCCGACGTCGCGGTCAAGCGCCTCGCCCAGGAATACGAATTCGATTACGACTATTGCAAGGGCTGCCTCGTCTGCGTGACCGAATGCCCGCGCAGCGCGATATCGACGCGGGAGGAGGGAAGATGAAGAAGGTCATCATGGGAAACCACGCCGTGAGCTACGGCGTGCGTGCCAGCGACGTCAAGGTCATCTCCGCGTACCCGATCACTCCCCAGACGCAGATCGTGGAGCTTCTCTCCGAAATGTGCGCCAAGGGGGAGCTCGACGCGAAGTTCATCGCGGTCGAATCCGAGCACAGCGCGCTCACCGCGTGCGTCGGCGCCTCGGCGGCGGGCTCGCGGACCTTCACGGCGACCTCGTCGCAGGGGCTCCTCCTCATGCACGAGATCATCCACTGGGCGGCGGGGGCGAGGCTCCCGATCGTGCTCGTGAACGTCAACCGCGCCGTCGGCCCGCCGTGGAGCATCTGGACCGACCAGAACGATTCCCTCTCGCAGCGCGATACCGGCTGGCTCCAGATCTACTGCGAGAGCAACCAGGAGACGCAGGACACGATCGTGCAGGCGTTCAAGATCGCCGAGACGGTGAAGCTCCCCGTCATGGTGATCCTCGACGCGTTCTTCCTCTCGCACACCTTCGAGATCGTCGACATCCTCGAGCCCGAGGACGTGAGGCCCTTCCTGCCTCCGTTCAAGCCGGAGCGCAGGATCGATGTCGCCGATCCGCACTCCTTCGGCAATCTCGCGACGCCGGGAGAGTATTTCGAGCTCCGGTACATGATCCAGAAGGCGATGGAAGCCTCCCGCGACGTCGTGCGCGACGTCGATCTCGAGTTCGAGAAGCGCTTCGGGCGCGGCTACGGGGTCGTCAAGCCGTACCGCTGCGACGACGCCGAATACATCCTCGTCACCTCGGGCACCGTCGCTTCGACCGCGCGCGCCGTCATCGATCAGATGCGCGACGAGGGGATCAAGATCGGGTCGCTCAAGATGCGGGTGTTCAGACCGTTCCCGTTCGAGGAAGTGTTCCAGGCGCTCTCGAAGGCGAAGAAGGTCGCTGTCATCGACCGGAACATCTCGTTCGGGCACCACGGCATCTTCTATCAGGAAGTGAAGAGCGCCCTGTACGGGCGGACGAACGTCCCCATTGCCGGCTACATCGCGGGGCTCGGCGGGCGCGACATGACGCCGAAGGTCATCCGTTCGATCGCGGATCACCTGATCACGAACAAAAAGCCGGAGCCCGATATCAACTGGATAGGAGTGAAGATATGAAAGCTGTGGCGAAGATCCCGACTCCCGAGCTCATGACCTCCGGGCACCTGGCCTGCCAGGGATGCGGCGCCACGCAGGCGATGCGCTTCGCGCTCAAGGCGCTCGGGCCGCGGACGGCGCTCGTTATCCCCGCCTGCTGCTGGTCGGTCATCGACGGGCCGTTTCCCCACTCCTCGCTCAAGGTGCCGATTCTCCACACGGCGTTCGAGACCGCCGCGGTGGCCGCTTCGGGGCTCAAGGCGGGCCTCGAGATGCGCGGGGACACCGAGACGGTCGTCATGGCGTGGGCGGGGGACGGCGGCACGTTCGACATCGGTCTGCAGGCGCTCTCCGGCGCCGCCGAGCGCAACGAGGACATCATCTACTGCTGCTACGACAACGAGGCGTACATGAACACGGGGATTCAGCGGAGCTCTTCGACGCCGATCGGCGCATGGACGACGACGACGCCGGGGGCTCACTGGAAGCGCCGCCCGAAAAAGAAGATGATCGACATCATGGCGGCCCATTCGATTCCCTATATCGCCACCGCTTCCGTCGCGTTTCCGCAGGATTTGATCGAGAAGTTCAAACGGGCGCGCGCGATGAAAGGAACGCGGTTCCTGCACGTCTTCGCGCCGTGTCCGACGGGATGGAAGCTTGCCCCCGAGCTTTCCGTCGCGATGGCCCGCCAGGCCGTGACGTCGAAGGTGTTCCCGCTCCTCGAGGTGACGGACGACGGCAAGACATGGAAGATCCAGAAGGACTTCGAACCCACGCCGATCAAGGATTACCTCATGGCGCAGGGGCGGTTCCGGCATCTCAAGGACGAGGACATCCGCTGGGTCGAGGAGGAGACGGAGAAGTACTGGCAGTACCTCCTCTCGAGGGAGCGAATCTCCCAGAACGTTCCGGGGCTCGCCGCCGACTGATCGCGGGAGCGCCGCGCGCGTATTCGATCCCCGGTCCCGAACGGGCCGGGGATTTTTTTACGCTCCGCCGGCGCGGGCGGGGCGGACGGAACGCATTGCATATCCCGCATCGGCCGCGTGCAAAATCGCTCGGGCGCTCCCCGGCTTCGTGGGCGCTCCGTGGCCTATCATTTCCGCATATTCCGCACCGCTAAATCTGAAATTATCCGAAAAAAATAGACGCCGGGGGGGCTCCGGCCCGGAGGGGCGCCGATGTGACCGTAACTGTCGTATCGGCCGCTTTTTGAATGAACCATTGCGGCTCCCGCATCGAGTCGATCGAGGGTGCCTGGAGACAGCGGATGGGGGGGAGGTTGTGCGGGGCATGTTTTTTGCAGAAATCGCCTTGCGATGAAAAGTCTTTAGCAAAGGAATGTCGATTTTGATGCAAACCATAACGAGAAAACAGAGGGGCTTCACGCTCGTCGAGCTGATGATTTCCATCTCGATCATGGGGCTTATCACGGTTCTCGCGGTGCCGGGGTTCACCCGGTTCCTGCAGAGCTGGAAGCTCCAGGGAGACGCGAATCAGTTCGCGACCGTGCTCAGGACGGCGCGCGCCGCGGCCGTCACGAAGAACAGCAGCGTCGTGTTCACCTTCAACACGGACGACGACAACTATTTCTATTACGAGGATTCGAACCGGAACGGTTCCCACGATAACGGCGAGTATCTCAGCGCGACCTACAATCTGGAAACGGGCATCGCCTTCGCCGGACATACGCTCTCCAGCAGCACCCTGACCTTCGGCACGATGGGGAACACGAGGGAGAGCGGATCGATCACGTTCAGAAACACGTTCAATCGGACGAGAACGGTCCGCATTTACGGCGGAACGGGAAACATCACGATCGAATGAAAAAGGACACTGCGGAAATGTTGAAATCGCAAAGCGGCGTAGGTTTGATCGAAATCATCATCGCCATGGTCATCTTCGGCATCGGGATATCGGCCGCCATGCGCACCCTGCCGGACAGCAACAAGGCGACGACGCGGGCCCGAAACGTCAGCGTGGCCACGAACCTGGCGCAGGAACAGCTCGAATCGCTGATGGGAACGCCGCTCACGAACGCCGATCTCTCGGCGGGCAATCACGCCGATCCGCGGAATCCGCTCGAGCGGCACTTCACGCGCACGTGGACCGTCACGGACAACGTGCCGCTCACCGGGATGAAGCGTGTCGCCGTGTCGGTCGTGTACGAGGGAGGCGGCGAAGATCGAACCGTTACCTTGACCACCTATCTCACCCCGAGGCGGTAATCCATGGTGAACAATACGAGATCCACGAAGGCGGCGGCGGGATTCACGCTCGTCGAAATGATGGTCAGCGTGCTCGTGCTCGGTGTCGTTCTGATCGCGATGGCGGGTATCTTCACGCTCTTCCAGAAGAGCTCCGCCGAGACGAACGATTACGCCGGCGCGCAGCAGAACGCCCGCATCGCCGTCGATTTCATCACGAATCACCTCCGGCAGGCGGGATCGCAGACCGATTACTTCCGCGGCCAGCAGCCCATCGTGCACGCGGGGCCGTACCAGGTGGCCATCAACGCCGACATCGACAACCAGCAGACGATCGACGGATTGACCCCCCTCACGGCGCTCCGACGCGCGCTCTCCCCGAACCGGGTGCCGCCGTCGGGAACGACGCTCTACGCGCCTTCGGCGGATTACCAGTCGAACGCCGAGACGATCGTGCTGACCCTCGATTCGAATTCGGACGGCGTCATATCGGCGTCCGACCGGGGGGACGATCCCGAGGAGACCGACCGCAACACGAATCTCTTCATGCTGAAGAAGGTCGTTTACGGACACTCGAACGGATCGAACGAGGTGCGCGAGACGGACCTCGCGCTCCTCCGCGGACCCAATCTCGCCGCGACGTGGACGACGCCTCCGCCGCTCTTCCAGTACTGGTACGATCATGACAACAATCCGTCGACGGCGGACCGGCTCTGGGGGGACACGAACGCGAACGGCGTTCTCGACACGGGCGAGATCATCTCGATAACGCCGGTGCCGCAGAACCTCCTGAGCACGATCAGAAAGATCAAGACGACGGCGACGGCCGAATCGCAGAAATACAGCGTCAAATACGAAACGAACGGCGGATACCTGTCCGTGGCGATGACCTCGGAGGTCTTCGTGCGGAACTCGTCGCGCTCGACCTCCACGATCTACGGCAAGGTCTATCACGACGTCGACAGCGACGGGGCGCCCGATCCGGGGGAAACGGGGATCCCGCGGGTCGAGATCCGCCTCACCGGCCAGAGCCGCTCCGTCCTCACGGACAACTTCGGAATGTTCTACTTTCCGCTTCCGGCCGGCAGCTACTCGCTGACCGAGGTTGATCCCCGGGCTACGCCTCGACGACGTCGAACATCGTGTCCGTCACGCTCACGTCCGGCCAGATGTCGATCATCAACTTCGGGGACCGCTCGACGACCCCGACGGGCAAGATCAGGGGGTACGTCTTCGAGGACCTCGATAAGAACGGCCTCAAGGGCGTCGGCGAGAACGGGCTGCGTGCGGTTCTGGTCTCGCTCGACAACGGGAGCCAGGTCCTGTCCGACACGACCGGCTTCTACTCCTTCGTCGTTCAGCGCGGCACCTACACGGTCGTCGAGACCGATCCGACGGGCTTCAGCTCCACGACGTCGAACTCGATGACCGCCACGGTCGCCGCGGGCACGGATACGGTGACGGTGAATTTCGGCGATTTCGGCGCTCCCCTCTCGGGAACGCTGCAGGGATACGTCTACATCGACGAGAACGAGGACGGCTACCGCGGAGGCGCCGAGGAGGGCGTTCCGAACGTCCTTCTCAAGGTCTCCAATGGCGATACCGCGGTCACGAACTCGAAAGGATACTTCAAGTTCAACCTGCCGCCCGGCACGTACGACCTCACGGAAAAGGATCCCGACGGATACACCTCGACGACGGTGAACACGTACGCGGGCATCGTTATCGTGGCCGACACGATGGTGACCCGCAACTTCGGCGATATCCTCGAGGTCAGACAGGACTTCGTCGAGATCCACATCTCGCACACGGACCGGGCGCTTTCGGTCGCCGCGGCCAACCTGGACGAGGACTCCAAGAACGACGTCGACATCGTTCTCGGTACGGCGCTCGTGACGGGCATCGGCAACATGCTCGTGTTCCACAACAACTGGCAGACCTCCGCGACCCCCATCACCGAGCTCTTCCAGTCCGATCCGACGTATCGGCGCGACGCGGGGCAGAACGTCAACACCCTCGCCAAGCTCGATTTCAACGGGGACGGAACGATAGACGTTCTGAGCGGGCTCGATTACAGCACGGGGCAAAACCTCCAGGTCTGGTTCACCGGGACCGGCGGCGTTCTGAGCACGAGCCCCGACGCGGCGTACATGACGAGCGGCGCGAGCGTCGTCATGGATTCGAAGCTCGCCGACTTCGACAACGACGGCATCAAGGATCTCGTCGTCGCCCTGCGATCGTCCTTCGGAACCTATACCGGAGGATTCGAGACCTTCATCGGCGGCGGGGGCGGATCGTTCACCTCGCGGGAGTACATCACGATGGCGGGTCCGTCGGGCTCGATCAACCTGGGAGAGGTGTGGGCCGTCGATACCGGGGACATCGACGGAGACGGCGACGAGGACATCGTCATCGGCTCCCACACGAACACGTACCTCGGGTGCATCGATATCTATCGCAACGACGGCACGGCGTCGGGCAACTTCACGTGGTACCAGCGCTACCTCTCCCGCTACGCCGTCAACGATCTCAAGGTCATCGATATGATGGAGGACGACCAGGGCGATCCCGACATCATCGCCGCGACCTCGGCGGCCGTCAACAACGGATTGATATTCCTCTGGCTCAACACCGCCGGCACATTCGGCGTGCCCGATACGACCGGCTACGCGTTCCAGCCCGAGGAGACGCCGAACTGGCCCGACGATTGGGTGAACGCGCAGGGCGAGGCGCTGAGCCTCGGGGTGCTGCACGTGAACAACGACCTGTTCCCCGACATCGCGTACGGGACGAGGAACTCGGTCCTCTACACGGGGGACATCTACATCCTGCCCGCGTACGGCACGCTTCCCGTGCTCGGACAGAAGATCAACCAGTCCGCTTCGGGCGAAATCATCACGATGGACGTCGCGGACTTCAACTGGGACAACAGGCCCGACATCGTCGTCGGGACGCGCACCTCGGCGACGCAGGGACGGCTCGTCGCCTATTTCGGCAAGGAGCGCTGAACCGGACCGTCCGCAATCGGAAGGATTGGTACGCCATGCGTGGAACGTTCAGACGGCATCTCGGCGGCGAAGACGGCAACGTGCTCGTCGTCACGCTCCTGATCCTGTTCGCGATCACGGTGATCGGAGCGACCATGGCCATGGTCTCTTCCATGGATCTCAAGATCGCGGGCAACGGGCGCTCCTCGGCGCGGGCGCTCCCCGTCGCGGAAGCGGGGCTGAACGAGGCGATCCACCGGCTCTCGCTCCCGAATCCGACGACGATGACGGTCGCGGGATGGACGGGGAATGTGGCCCTCGGCGACGCCGAGCCGTACAATCCCCTGTGGGAAGCGCGCATCTACCTCACGAGGCCCGGCTCGGCCCCGGCGGGAAACGCGAACCTCGTCACGACGGGGACGATTCAGAATCCCGCCGATCCGTACCTCCGGTACAGCGCGTCGTCCGGCACGGACGGCGTGCTCTCGATCCGGCACAAATGGCGCGACACAGACGGGGACAACACGCGGGACGCGAACGAGATCGTCCGGTACGATCCGCTCCAGATCCCGCCCGAGAACCTGAACTCGGGATTCCCGGTCGAAGTGATCACGGTGACCGGCCGGGCGAGCGAAGGGATACGCATGATCCAGTCCGAGGTCACGAAGCGGACGATGCTCTGCCGCACCCTCGCCGCGCTCTACTGCGACAAGGCGGTCCGGCTCACCGGTAACTGCGCGTTCTGCGGATACAATCACGACATCAACACGCCCCCGGGCACCAAGCCCAACGCGTGCATCCCGTATCACCTCTCGAGCGCGCATCTGCCCGGCGTGACGACGACGGGCGACAACGTGCAGGTGCAGGGAAGCGCCGGCGTGGCGGGAAATCCGCAACCCATCGATAAATCCGTCACGAATCCCTGGTATACCCTCGCCGAGGTTCTGGGACTCACGCAGGCCGAGGTCAACTCGCTGCTCGCCCAGGCCGATCACACCTCCATAACGAATCCGCTCAAGGGCGTCACGTACATAACCGGGGACGCGAAGATCAACAGCGCCCTGACCGGTGAGGGGCTCCTCTACGTGACGGGCGATCTTTCCGGGAGCGGCGGCTTCCAGTACAAGGGGCTCATCTATGTCGAGGGGGACATCAAGCTGACCGGCACGCCGTGGATTCTCGGCAGCGTGATCTGCAAAGGCACCTCCGATTTCAACTTCAGCGCCGGCAACGCCGGCGTCCTGTACAGCAAGGACGCCCTGACGACGTACCTGAGCCAGGCGCTCCCCTGCATCGTGCTCTCGTGGCGCGAGATGTAGGGCTCGAATCGCGACTTCGACGCCGGGGCGCCCCGCGGCGCCCCGGCATCCCCGCAATCCCTTATCGTATTGACAAGTGACCGAGCGCATGATTATATGTTGTGGTGCCCCCACCGGGTAACGCGAGTATCTTCGGGCGGTTATCAAGGAAAGGCGATATGAGGAAACTCATTGTTCTTTTGGCGGTTATGCTTGTTCTGGGCGCCGGCTGCAAGCCGCCGCACCCGTCGATCGTGAAGAGCGATCCGTCGTTCGACCCGAACGTCGTGAGCGGAGTTCTCATCGCGCCGGCGATAAGCACGATCGCCGAGATGGAGGACCCGAGACTGTTGGCAGAGCCGACGACGAACAGGATGCTCGCCGAGCAGCTCGGCGAGCGGACCGATTACAAATTCATATCGGCCGAGCAGTTCAAGGGGGCCGTCATGCGGGGCAAGCTCCAGGACCGGTACGCCGCCTTCAGGGATCTGTGGGGAGACAAGCGCGAGCTCGACGCGGATTTCCTGCGGCAGCTTCAGAAGGAGCTGAACGTCGAGACGGTTCTCATTCCCCACGTGTACCTGTGGCACAAGGACGAGGCGGATTATCGAGAGCGTGCCACGGCGTCCGCGACGCAGGTCGGCATAACGCTCACGCTCGTCGAGATGGCGACGGGAAAGATCCTCTGGGAGGGAACCGACGAGAACTACAAGGAATCGGTGCGCAGCGAGGATCGGGAGGTCATCACGACCGGCGGCATGGACCGGCGGGTGGAGGGAGTCAGCGCGACGGGAGACGACCAGTACGCCGCTCCCCCGTACGATGACGTCGTGATTCTCGTGCTCCAGTCGCTCGTGGGAGCGCTTCCGGAACGCACCGCGACCCGTTGATGGACGACGAGCGGTGGATGGGGGAGGCGCTCGCGGAAGCCGCGAAGGCCTTCCGGATGAAAGAGGTTCCCATCGGGGCCGTCGTCGTGAAGGACGGCGCCGTCATCGCCCGGGGATGCAATCGGGTCGAGGCGAAGGGGCGGGCCACGGCGCACGCCGAGATCATCGCCGTCGACGCGGCGTCCCGGGCTCTCGGCGACTGGCGCCTCGACGGATGCACCGTTTACGTCACCGTCGAACCGTGCCACATGTGCATGGGGGCGTTCTATCTCTCCCGGGTGGCGCGCGTCGTGTTCGGGGCGAAGCAGCCGCGGAGCGGCGCCTGCGGGTCTGTCGACGATTTTCACGAGGCGGAGCTCTTCAGCCACCGCATCGAGGTCATCGGGGGGGTGCGGGAGGAAGAGAGCCTCGCGCTTCTGCGCGAGTTTTTCGAGAAGGTGCGTTCGGAGTAGCGATAAACGGAGAGATGCGAGAGCTGGCTTAATCGGCACGATTGGAAATCGTGTGTGGGAGAAATACCCACCGAGGGTTCGAATCCCTCTCTCTCCGCCAGTATAAACCGGGGCCGCCGCCGGGCGGCCGGCCGGATGCGGACAATGCGCGGAGAGATGCCAGAGTGGTTGAATGGGACGGTCTCGAAAACCGTTGAGCTGGTTTCAGCTCCGAGGGTTCGAATCCCTCTCTCTCCGCCATGAAATGCCTTGCCGTCGGCGATGAAAAACGGTAATAGTTAGTGTCAGGGTGGGGATGTAGCTCAGCTGGGAGAGCACCTCGTTCGCAACGAGGGGGTCGTCGGTTCGAACCCGATCATCTCCACCAAATTATTTTTTCGGGGATCGTGCTAGACGGGGAGGTAGCGGTGCCCTGTACCCGCAAACCGCTATAGCGGGGTCGAATTCCTGTCCGAGGGAGCGTGGTTCTCGAGCGATCGACGACGGAACGTGGCGTTGATGGTCAGGTCCCGCGCAATGGGAACCTGCCAACCCCGTCAGGACCGGAAGGTAGCAGCGGTACGCAGCCATTCCCATGTGCCGCGGATTTCCCTGGCAGGAGCTAACCCCGTTGTAAGAGCCGAGGGCGCCTTACAGAGCCGGGTGCACGATCTCCTACGAAACCGCAACTGAAGGCGCTCGATCATGTCCTATCTCGTTCTCGCCCGGAAATGGAGACCGCAGGTATTCTCCGAGGTCGTCGGCCAGGAGCACATCACCGAAACGCTCAAGAACGCCTTCGAGAAGGGGCGCGTCGCGCACGCCTACCTCTTCTCGGGCCCGCGGGGATGCGGGAAGACGACGACCGCGCGCATCCTGGCCAAGATCGTCAACTGCGAGAAGCCCCGGGGGAGCGAGCCGTGCAACGAGTGCGCCTCGTGCGAAGCGGTCGCGGCGGGGCGGCACCTCGACGTCATCGAGATCGACGGCGCCTCGAACCGCGGCATCGACGAGATCCGCGACCTCCGCGAAAAGATCAGCTACGCCCCGTCTCAGGGGCGCTCGAAGGTCTACATCATCGACGAAGTGCACATGCTGACGCCGCAGGCGTTCAACGCGCTCCTCAAGACCCTCGAGGAGCCGCCGGCGCACGTGTATCTCGTGTTCGCGACGACCGAGCCGCACAAGGTTCCGACGACCATTCTCTCCCGCTGCCAGCGGTTCAATTTCAAGCGGCTCGAGCTGAAGGAGATCGCCTCGCAGCTCGAGAAGATCTGCACCCGCGAGAAGGTGAAGTTCGAAGGGGAGGCGCTCACGCTCATCGCGCGGCGCGCCGAGGGGAGCATGCGCGACGGGCAGAGCCTCCTCGACCAGTGTCTCGCCGCGAGCGAGGGGGTGGTGGATCTCGCGCTCGCCAGACGCGTGCTCGGCCTCGTCGATTCGCAGCTCGTCATCGATCTCCTCAGGGCGATCGGCGGGCGCGACCGCAGGGCGGCGCTCGCGATCGTCGACCGCGCCGTCGACTCGGGGCTCGATCTCGAGGAGCTCTATCTCGCCTACGTCGAAGGGCTCCGCAACCTCCTCGTCCTCAGCGTCGAGGAGAAGGGAGCCGCGGAGTTCCTGGATCTCTCGCAGGGGGAGATGGCCGAGCTCGTCGCCATCGGGAAGACCTTCAGGACCGAGGACCTGCTCTACCTGTTCCGCGGCGCGGCGCGGATCTATCGCGACCTCAAGACCTCGGGCCAGCCGCGCTATGTCCTCGAGGCCGCGCTCATGGAGGCGGCTTCGTGGGAGTCCGCCGTCGAGGTCTCGGAGCTCCTCAAGCGCCTCGATTCGACGGGGGGCGCTCCGGGCCCCGGGGGAATCATTCGCCGGGCGTCTTCGCCGGCGGCCCCTGAGACGGGCGCGCCGCCGGCTCGCGCGGAGGGCTCTCGCACCGAAGCGGCCCGTTTCGCGGCGGCCCGGCCCGAAGCGGCGCGGACCGACGCGCCGATCGCGCCCCGTCCCGACGCGGCTTTGCCCGCGAGCGCCCGCGTGGACGCGGCGGCGCCGGAAGTCGCCGCGACGGCGATCGCCCCGCCTCCCGCGGGCGCATTCGCCCGCGTCGACACCTCCGCGGCGAGCGTCCCGCGAACGGCCGAGGAGGACCGGATCCTTCGCGAGCTCGGCGGGAAAGAGGCGTGGGAGCGGTTCCTCGCGCAGATCCGCGAAACGAAGCTCACGCTCGGCATCTGGCTCGGCTCCGCGCGCGCCGACCGGTTCTCGGGGAACGTGCTCGGTCTGTCGTTCAGCCCGCAGAACCGCTTCGCGCGGGAGATGGTGCTCGAGGAGAAGAACAGGCGCTTCATCGAATACCATCTCGAACGGTTTTTCGGAAAGAAGATCATCATCGAGGCGCTCGAGCACTTCGAGGCCGGCGACGGCCGAACGCCCGGCGCGGAGGGGCGCGAGGCCCCGGGCGCCGAGGGCGGAAGCGCCGCCGGGCCGAAAGCCGCCGGCCCCCGCGCGCCGGCCGCCGCGAAGCAGGCGGCGCAGCAAAAGCCCCCGGGGCGCGCCCACGATCCCGCGCTCGAAACGATCGCGAACGGCTCGGCCGCGATCCGGCGCCTCATCGACGAATTCGACGGAGAGCTCTTCAAGGAATCGAAGTAGAACCGGAGGCATCGGGGAATGAAGGACATGGGAAAGCTCATCAAACAGGCGCAGCAGATGCAGGAGCGGCTGGCCGAAATGCAGGCACGCCTTGCCGAGAAAACGGTCGAAGCCACCGCCGGCGGCGGCGTGGTGAAAGCGGTCATGAACGGCAAGCACGAGGTCGTTTCGATCAAAATCGATCCGGAAGTCGTGAATCCGGCCGACGTCGAGATGCTCGAGGACCTCATCATCGCGGCTCTCAGCGAGGCCCGCACCCGCGTGGACGATATGGTACGCAACGAGATGAGCGCGCTCACCGGGGGGCTCCCCATTCCCGGGCTTTTCTGACCCTCCGGGCGCGGACGAGCCCTTTTTCCCCGAAAAGGCAACTTTTTTGCCCCCTTTCGCTTTAAGGCAAGGTTTTTGCTAAAAAGGAGATACGGGAATGATTTACGGCCTACCGCTCCTCCAGGCGCTCGTGGACCATTTCAGGAAACTGCCGGGAGTGGGCGAAAAAACGGCGCGGAGACTGGCATTTTCGGTGCTGGACATGGATGCCGGGGAGGTCAGGCAGTTTGCCGAAGCGCTCTTGCAGGCCAAGCAGAGGATTGGAAAATGCACGAGGTGCGGAAACCTCGCGGAGACGGAGCTCTGCCCGATCTGCTCGGACGAACGGCGCAACGGGACCATCCTATGCGTGGTTGAACGGCCGGCCGACCTTCTTGTTCTCGAGGGCTCCGGTCAGTTCCGGGGCCGCTATCACGTATTGCACGGGGTCCTTTCACCCCTTGATGGCGTGGGACCGGGAGATCTGAATCTCGACGCGCTCGAGCGCCGGGTGCGGGAGGAAGGCATTCAGGAGGTCATCGTCGCGACGAACCCGAGCATCGAAGGGGACACGACGTCGCTCTATATCGCGAATATATTGAGAAAATACGGCGTCAAGGTGACGAGGCCGGCGAGAGGCCTTCCGATCGGGAGCGCCCTCGAGTACGTCGACCGCGGAACCATCACCAAGGCCCTGGAGGGCCGGGAGCAGATCTGACCGGGGCCTGAAACAAAGCGAGAGCTCACATGGTCAGAACGAACTGGAAGGTATTCGAAGAGGATTACTGGGCGATCAACACGATCCTCCAGGAGCTCCTCAAGAACTCGAACTCCTCGAGCGTGATCCTCCTCGACAAAACGGGGCAGCTCATCTCGAGCATCGGGGAGCCGCCGCAGTTCGACATGCACAGCTTCGCCTCGCTCTGCGCGGCCGATTTCGAGGCGAACGCGCAGCTCGCCGTCCTCATCGGGGAGAAGGATTTCTCGACCCTGTACCATCAGGGATCGAACGAGAGCATGTACCTGGCCCGCGTCGAAAACAACATCATCCTCGTGATCCTCTTCGACAAGCGGACGACGCTCGGGCTCGTGCGGCTGCGCGCGAAGAAGGCGCTCGACAACCTCGAGACGGTGGTCCGGCGCCTCTACGGGAAGCTCGAGTACGAAAACGAGGAGAACTCGGAGTTCAACGAGGAGTTCGTGCAGCAGGCCGAGGTGGAAATAGACAGTCTCTTTACCGATTAGCGGAGGCTTCCGTTGTCGCTGATTAATTACTCGTCCCGCGAGATCAACGTCAAGATCGTCTACTACGGCCCCGGGCTGTGCGGGAAAACGACCAACATCCAGTACATCTACGACAAGGTGTCCCCCGACACCAAGGGAAAGCTCATCACGCTCGCGACCGAGATGGACCGCACGCTCTTCTTCGATTTCCTGCCGCTCGAGCTCGGCAAGGTGAAGGGATTCCGGACGCGCTTCCATCTGTACACGGTGCCCGGCCAGATCTACTACGACGCGAGCCGGAAGCTCATCCTCCGCGGCGTCGACGGGATCATCTTCGTCGCCGACTCGCAGCGGAGCCGCTACGACGCGAATATCGAGAGCCTCTACAACCTCCACGAGAACCTCGGCGAGTACCAGCTCAAGGTCGAGGACATTCCCTACGCGATCCAGTACAACAAGCGCGACCTCCCCGACGTCATCGACGTGAAGGACCTCGAGGAGGAGCTCAACCCGAAGCACTACCCGTCGTTCGAGGCGGTGGCGGTGAAGGGCGCCGGCGTGTTCGACACGCTCAAGGCCGTCGCCAAGTCGGTGCTGAGGAACCTCTCGTAGCAGCTTTCCGCCCAATCGAATCCAGCACGCGGGGCGGGCGCCGGCAATCCCGCTCCGAGCCCAGTCGCAGGGCTCCAATGGGCTCGTTCGCGGGAATGCCGGCGCCACCCGCTGACGGTGCATGAAGGCGTGGACACTCTCGCGACGAACTCATTGGAGGCTCTGCGACTGAGTTCGGAGCGAGAGCGTCCACGCCATTTCGCTTGCCCCGGGGTGTCGGTGGGCGTATCCTCGGCGGCGTGAAGCGATTCATGGTGACGCTCCTCGCCTCGTTCTTCCGCACGGGGTATTTCCCGTTCGCGCCGGCCACGTTCGCGAGCCTCGTGTGGCTCGCGATCTATCTCTTCGTGCCGGGGGGCGGGTGGCTCGTGCATCCGATCGTGGTTCTGTTAACGATCCCCGTCGCCATCCTTCTGTCCCATGAAGCGGAAAAGATCTGGGGCACCGACGCCCGCCGCATCGTCATCGACGAGTTCGTCGGGATGCAGGTGACGCTGCTCGCGATCGAGCCGTCGCTTCTCACGGGCGCGATCGGATTCGTGCTGTTCAGGATATTCGATATCGCCAAACCGTTCCCCGCCGGGCGCGCCCAGCGGCTCCCGGGCGGGCTCGGGGTCGTGACGGACGACGTCGCGGCGGGCGTGTACGGGCGGCTCGTACTTCTCGTTCTATCGCTCTATCTCGCGCGATGAGAAAGCACGTCGAAATAATCACGATCGGCGACGAGGTCCTGCGGGGAGAGACGCAGGAGAACAACGGCGTCTGGCTTTCGCGCTCCCTCATCCACGCGGGGCTCGATCCGTGGAGGATCACCGCGCTCCCCGACGACATGGACATCCTCGTGACTGAGTTCCGCGACGCGGCGGCGCGGAGCGATCGGGTCATCGTCACGGGGGGCTCGGTCCCACGGTGGACGACCTCACGAAAGAGGCGCTCATCCGCGCCCTCGGCGCGAAGACCGAGTTCCGCGCGGAGATCGTGGCGGGCGTGGAGGAGCAGCTCAAGGCGCGCGGCCGCGCGATGATCGAGGGATACCGCGATCAGGGGAGGGTGCCCGCCGGCTGCGAGATCATCGAGAATCCCGTCGGGCTCGCCGTGGGGCTGCGCGTGAGGACCGGCGGGGGCGGGGACACGGGCGGTCCGAGCGGCGGCGCGTGCGAGTTCTTCCTGCTTCCGGGCGTTCCCGCCGAGATGCGCGCGATGTTCGAGGCGACCGTGCGCAGCGCGCTCGGGGCGCCGGGGATCGATTCGCACATCCGGATGCGGACCTTCGGGCTCATCGAGACCGAGGTCGAGGACGCGCTTCGCACGGTGCTCCCGCCTGACGTCCTGAAGACGATCGCGATCATATCCTCGCCGAAGGGGATCGATTTCTACGTGCCGCGCGAGCCGGACGGCGTCCTGCACGCATCGAACGCGGCGCGCGAGCTCGGGAGCTACGTCTACGCCGAGGGGAACGAGCGCCTCGAGGGCGTGGTCGTGGGGCTTCTCATCGGTCGGCGCATGACGGTGACGACGGCGGAGTCGGTGACGGGGGGGCTCGTCGCCTCGACGCTCGTCTCCGTGCCGGGGGCGAGCGACGCGTTCCGCGAGGGCTTCGTCACCTACAGCAACGAATCGAAGATCGAGCGGCTCGGCGTGCGGCGCGAAACGCTCGAGGCACGCGGCGCCGTGAGCGAGGAGGTCTGCCGCGAGATGGCCGAGGGGGCGCGCCGCGCGGCGGGAGCGGATTTCGCGCTCTCGACGACGGGGATCGCCGGACCGACCGGGGCCGTGCCGGGAAAGCCCGTCGGGCAGTGTTTCATCGGGCTCGCCGGGCCGGAGGGCACGTTTGTCCGCGGATTTCAGTTCATCGGCGGCCGGGAGACGGTGCGCGTGCGCGCCGCATACAACGCGATCGACATGCTCCGCCTCGCGCTCACCGGCGAGGCGAACGGGAGGATGCGATGAGATTGTTCTACGCCGTGAGGATATCGGACGCGATCAGGTCCGACGTCGATGCCGCGATTCAGTCGTTTCCGCTCCGCAACCCGCCGTGGCGCTGGATTCCGACCGGCAACATGCATCTCACGCTCAAGTTCCTCGGTGAGGTGGACGAGCGGATTCTCCCCGATCTCAAGGCGGTCGCTGAGGATGCCGCGACAAAGGTGCAGCCCTTCCGCGTCGCGTACGGCGCCTTCGGCGGTTTCCCCAATCTCTCGAATCCGCGCGTCATCTTCTTCGAGGCGAAGGAGGGAAAGCGCGGGCTCTCGGAGATCGCGCATCTCCTCGAGACGGGCGTGGAGCCCCTCGGCATCGAGCGCGAGAGGCGCCCGTTCAAGGCGCACCTCACGCTCGCCCGGATCAAGGAGCCGCTTCCCCGCGGCATGACGGAGCGCCTCGGCTCCGTGCCGCCGCTCCCCGCGACCGCGTTTCAGAGCGTCGACCGCTTTTTCCTCATGCGGAGCCATCTCGCCCCGTCGGGGGCGACCTACGAGGAGGTCGGGAGCTTCGATCTCGGAGGTGGGAGCTGATGTTGCATCTGATTTCCGCCGTCGCCTTCCCCGTGTTTCTCCTGAGCCTCCTGACGCTCGGGCTCCGGGGCGGCCTGTTCTCCGCGGCCCCGGCCGTCATCGCCTGCCAGCTGGTGGGGCTCGCCGTCATGATATGGGGGCGGATGTCGTTTCCGAGGGGGAGCTTCAGCTTCGGGGCGGCGCCGACGGGGCCGGCGATCGTCCGCAGGGGACCGTATCGATCGATCCGCCATCCCATCTACGCCGGCGCCATGTTGATTCTCTGGGCGAGCGTGGCCGGGCACTTCTCGCTCGCCGGCGCCGGCATCGGCGCCGGCGCGTTTCTCTTCGTTCTCGGCAAGATCGTTCACGAAGAGCGCTTGCTTCGGGCCTCGGTCCCCGGCTACACTGAGTACGCGCGCTCCACGAAGGCCCTCGTCCCGTTCGTAATCTAGCCGGGAGCGAATATCATGAAATGGAAGAGCCTGTTGTTCGTTGCTCTCGCGCTTTCCGCCGCGGCCGGTTCCGCCGCTTCCGCGACGAACGAAGATCTCGCCACCGCGGTCCGCGAGGCGGAGCGGGCCTTCGCGCGATCGATGGCCGAGCGGGATCTCGCCGCATTCGAATCGTTCGTTTCGAAAGAGGCGTTGTTCTTCGGCGGAAAAGGGGTCCTGCGCGGGCGGGAGGCGGTCGCAGCGGGATGGAAGGGATTCTTCGAAGGGGCCGCGGCGCCGTTCTCGTGGGAGCCCGAGCGGGTCGAGGTGCTCGATTCCGGCAGGCTCGCGCTGAGCTCGGGCCCCGTGCGCGATCCCGAAGGAAGGCTAATTGCGACGTTCAACTCCATCTGGCGCCTCGAGTCGGACGGCCGCTGGCGCGTCATATTCGACAAGGGATGCCCGCTCCCCTGCGAGTCGAACGAGCCGGCCGAGAGCGACGATGCATCTCCGGGCGAGGGCGTCGAACCGTCCCCCGCGGCGCAGGATGAGTGCGCGCGGATCTTGAGCGCCGTGCAAGCGCTTCCCGGCACGATGGTCGAGCGCCGCGAAGGCACGTACTACGACGAGAACGTCGAGCGCGATCTCACCGGCTGCATGATCTCCGTTTCAGGCGTCTGGAGCGAGCTCGGCGGCAGAGCGAATCCCGGCGACACGATCTATCGGCTGCTCGCCGGCGAGGGCTGGAAACAGGAGCCTCGATACTCCGCGGACGGGCCGGACGGCACCTTCTTCGCGCTGTCGAAGGGGGAGATCTGGTGCTTCGTTCGCGGGCAGTGGGACGGGGGAGACGACACGGATCCGGAGTACGTTCCGAGCGACGTCTATCAGTTCTTCGCGTGCGTCACGCGGTTCGTCGCGGACGATCCGGGCGACAGCGAGGACGAGTAGCGGCGAGGTGATGTCATGTATTACATAGTCGAAACCGAGAAATCGTTCAATCAGGCGGCGCTCGACCTCGAAGCGTCGGTCAAGCGCCACGGCTTCGGGGTGCTGCATATCCACGATCTGGGAGCCACGCTCCGCGGCAAAGGCGTGGCGTTCGAAGAGGGGTGCAAGGTGTTCGAGGTCTGCAATCCGCAGCAGGCGGCGAAGGTGCTCGCCTCCGACATGCGGTTGAACATGGCGCTCCCGTGCCGCGTGTCGGTCTTCACCGAGAAGGGCAAAACGAAGATCGGCTTCATCGAGCCGGTGCAGATGCTCTCGGCGCTCTCGCGCGATCCGGAGCTCATGCAGGTCGCCAGAGAGGTCGAGGATATGATCGTCCGGATGGTCGAGGACGCGCGATGAGAATGTCGAATATTCCATTCGGCACGATCGACTGGTCGGCGGTCGAGCGAACCGAGCACACGGGCGAGACGGGCGCGGCATACTGGCGCACACGGGAATTCGGAGGTATTCGCGTCCGCATGGTCGACTACTCGCCCGGCTACCGGGCCGACCATTGGTGCGAAAAGGGGCATATCCTCCTCTGTCTCGAGGGCGAGCTGCATACCGAGCTCCAAGACGGTCGAGCCTTCGTCCTCACGCCGGGTATGAGCTATCAGGTGGCCGACGGCGCGGAGCCGCATCGCTCGTACACCGCGGCCGGCGCCACGCTCTTCATCGTCGATTGACGGATGACGGAAAGGATCTCTGATTCGGTATGGAAGAGACGAGCTACATCGGCTGCGGCGATAAGCCCCCGGCCTTCAAAACGGCGCTCCTCGTCGTCGACGTGCAGAACGATTAGTTCCCCGGCGGCAGGAATCCGCTCGCGGGGAGCGTCGAGGCGGCGGCGAACGCCGCGCGCCTCCTCGAGTTCTTCCGGCGCTCGGAGCATCCCGTCTTTCACTTGCAGCACGTCTCGACGTGTCCCGGCGCGACGTTCTTCCTCCCCGACACCGACGGCGTGCGCATTCACGAGCGCGTCAAGCCGCGCCCCGGGGAGATCGTTCTCCAAAAGCACCACCCGAACTCGTTCCGCGACAAGGAGCTCCTCACCCAGCTCAGCCTCGCCTCCGTGGCCCGCATCGTGGTCTGCGGCATGATGACGCAGATGTGCATCGACGCGACCGTGCGCGCGGCGGCAGATTACAAGCTCGAGTGCGTCGTGGCCGGGGACGCCTGCGCCGCGAAGGCGCTCACGTACGGCGGCCGCACGATCCCCGCGCGGGACGTCCATGCCGCGTTTCTCGCCGCCCTCGACGTCGCCTACGCAAGGTCATGACGACGGACGAAGTCCTCGCCCATCTGAGCCCGCCCGAAGCGTGACGCCGCCCGCGCCGCTCGCGGCATGACGCGCCGCCCGGCGCCGCAATAATTCTTTAATGAAAATTCACCATCGGGTGTAGGCGGATAGTGAACATCCGTCCGAAAGGAGATGCCATGTCCCCCAGATTGTTCGCTGTCCGCGCCGGCGCGGCTCTTTTGATTCTTACATTCCTCGCTCCTGCGGCATACGCCACGAACGGCATGAACCTCGAAGGGTACGGTCCCATATCGGTCGCCATGGGGGGAACGTCGTTCGCCTTCTGGAACGGCACCGCCGCCGTCATGAACAATCCGGCAACCCTCGGGCTCATGACGAACGGAATGTATCTGAATCTCGCCGTCGGGAACCTCGGCCCCGACGTCACGGCGGTCGTCACGACGCCGGCGGGCGACCTGATCGCCGCGTCTCTCAGCGACGCCTTCTACATGCCCGCGCTCGGCTTCGTCATGAAGCGAAACGCCGTCGCATTCGGGCTCGCCGTCTTCAGCCAGGGAGGGATGGGCACCGAATACGCCAGCGATTCGTGGATGTCGGATCCGAGCATGGGTGCCAACACGGCGCTCACGGAGGGGCTCGTCAACCGCTCCGAGGTCGGCGTCGGCCGCGTCATCGTTCCCGTCACGTACGACGTGAACGAGAAGCTCACCCTCGGGCTCACCGGCGACTTCGTCTGGGCCGGCATGGACGTGCAGATGGCGATGAGCGAGCCGCAGTTCCAGAACCTCGCCAACCCGGCCGCGCAGACGATCGGCGCCGCCTCGGGCACGATGGTGGACGCGTTCGGCCAGCTCTACGAACCGTTCGGCGGAACGGGAGTGAGCCGCCTCTACCACGCCTATTTCGATTTCTCCAATACGAGTGATTTCACCGGAGAGGCGAAGGGCTACGGCGTGGCCGGAAAGATCGGCGGCCTCTACAAGGCGAGCAACCGACTCTCGATCGGCGTTACCTATCACACGAAAACGAGCCTCGGCGACCTCGAGACGGATAACGCGTCGCTCTCGATGGGTGTGAACGTCGATCCGGGCGTGTTCGTCGGCTCGCCGACGGGCACGTATCAGGACATGAACATCCCCGTGACCGGCTCGATCGCGGTGCGGGACTTCGAGTGGCCCGCGATGCTCGGCGCCGGCGTCGCCTACAAGCCGGTGGAGCGCGTGCTTCTCGCGCTCGACGTAAAATACGTATATTGGGAGAGCGTCATGAAGGATTTCAGGATGGTCTTCACCGCCGACGAGAGCGCCGGAAACGGCGCCTTCTCCGGCCTCGTCCTGGACGCCACTCTCTACCAGAAGTGGGAAAATCAGGCGGTCATCGCCATCGGCGGCTCGGTCGAGGCGACGGACGCGCTGACGCTCCGCGCCGGATACAACTACGGCAAGAATCCGATTCCCGCCGAGTATCTGAATGCTCTCTTCCCCGCGATCGTCGAGAATCATTTGACCTTCGGCGCGGGGTACGGATTCACCGAGGCCCTCTCGGCCGATTTCTCGTTCGCGTACGCCTTCGAGAAGAGCGCCATGAATCCCGGCAACGGCTCGACGATTCCCCCGGTCGAGTCGGTGCACAGCCAGCTCAACTGGATGATTATGATGGGGTATCAGTTCTAGCTATACCTGCGGGCCGCTTACGACGCCCACCACGCCATGCAACGCCCTCCCCGGCACGCCGGGGAGGGCGCCCGCAGAATCCCGCCGGTCGGAGCTTTTCCTTCCCCTGAATTTCATTGAAATATGCGCATCGAGGTGCTATAAAAAGGCACTGGCGCCGCGTGCGCGGGGGCGCGGGGAGGTGGTGCGGGCCGCATCGAACGCAGGCGCATAAATCGTTTCAATACGGGGTGATGGGAGGATGACGGGGAAGGACGAACGATGAAAGAGACGAAGGAAATGAAAGAACCGAAAGAAGCGAAGAAGACGGCGAAGCCGTCGGAGGCGGGCAAGGACAAGGAAAAGGCGATCGAGCTCGCCATGGGACAGATCGAGAAGCAGTTCGGCAAGGGCGCCATCATGCGTCTCGGCGCCGACGGCGCGATCGTCCCGGTGGAGGCTATCCCGACGGGGAGCATGAGCCTCGACGTGGCGCTCGGGATCGGCGGCGTGCCGCGCGGGAGAATCATCGAGATCTACGGGCCGGAGGGATCGGGGAAGACCACGCTCACCTGCTCGATCGTCGCGCAGGCGCAGCGGCTCGGCGGGGTCGCGGCCTTCATCGACGCGGAGCACGCGCTCGACCTGGCATACGCCCGGAAGATCGGCGTCGACGTCGACAACATCCTCATCTCGCAGCCCGATACGGGGGAGCAGGCGCTCGATATCGCGGAAGTCCTCATCCGCTCGAGCGCGATCGACGTCGTCGTCGTGGATTCGGTCGCCGCGCTCGTGCCCGCGGCCGAGATCGAGGGGGAGATGGGGGATTCGCACGTCGGGCTTCAGGCGCGGCTCATGTCGCAGGCGCTCCGCAAGCTCGCCGGCGCCGTGTCGAAATCGAAAACGTGCCTGATATTCACGAACCAGATCCGCATGAAGATCGGCGTCCTCTACGGGAATCCCGAGACGACGACGGGCGGCAACGCGCTCAAGTTCTACGCGACGGTGCGCCTCGACATCAGGAGAACGGGCCAGATCACGGACGGCGACACGGTGATCGGGAACCAGACGCGCGTCAAGGTCGTGAAGAACAAAGTGGCGCCGCCGTTCCGCCAGGCGGAGTTCGAGATTCTCTTCGGCGAGGGAATCAGCTTCGAAGGGGATCTCATCGAGCTCGGCGTCTCGTCGAACATCGTTTCCAAGACCGGCAGCTGGTATTCGTTCGGCGAGGAGCGGATCGGGCAGGGCAAGGACAACGCGCGGATGTTTCTGCGGGAGAACAAGGACATCCGCCGGAAGATAGAGGAGAGCGTTCGCGCTCACTACGGGCTGCCGATGCCGTCGGCGGCGACGAAGCCGGACAGTGGCAAATGATTCGAAGGGCGGGGGCGGCGCCCGCGGCGCCGGCGGCGCGGCGAGCGTCGAGAGCGTCCGCAGGCGCTGGGGCAAGCTCTACGTCGTGACGATCACGGACGGTTCGAGCTACCTCGTGCTCAAGGATCCCTCGACCGCCCCGCTGCTCGAAGCGGGCGCCCGGCTCGACGACGACGCGATCGAGGCGCTCCGCGGCCCCCTGGCCCGCGCGGCGGGGATCGCGCTCGCCTACCGGCTGCTCGCCGCGCGTGACCGGACCGAGCACGAGATACGCGCGGCGCTCGGCAAAGAAGGAATACGGACGCCGGAGGTGGTTTCGGACATCGTCGATACCCTCCGGCGTCAAGGTTATCTTGACGACCGGCGCCTCGCGTCCCATTTTGTCCAGTACCGGGTGAAGCACCGCCCGGCCGGGCCGCGGCTCCTCCGGAGGAAGCTCCGCGAAGCCGGGGTGCGCGAGGAGGTCGTCGAGGAGGAGATCCGCGAGGCACTTCCCCCCGAGCGCGAGCGCGAAATCGCCGAAGGGCTCGCCCGCGCGAAGCTCAAGGGGGCGAAGAGCCGCGAGCAGGCGGTGCGGCGCGTGCACGGGCTTCTCGCGCGGCGCGGCTTCAGCGATCGCACGGTGAACGCGATCTGCTCGGCGATACTGAGGGGAACGTTTCCGGGAGAGAACGATGACGAATAATCAGTGGCCGGCGCATCGGATTCGGCGCGAGTTCATCGACTTCTTCGTCGCGCGCGGACACACCGAGGTGCCGAGCGCTCCGCTCGTGCCGAAGGGGGATCCGACGCTCCTCTTCACGTCGGCGGGGATGGTCCAGTTCAAGGAGCTCTATCAGCAGCCGGTGAATCTCCCCTACACGCGGGCCGCGAGCGTGCAGAAATGCCTCCGCGCGGGAGACCTCGAGAGCGTCGGCAAGACGCTCCGCCACCATACCTTCTTCGAGATGCTCGGCAACTTCAGCTTCGGCGACTACTTCAAGCGCGAGGCGATCGAGTGGGCGTGGGAGTTCGTCATCCAGCGCCTCCATCTTCCGCCCGAGAAGCTCTCCGTGAGCGTCTTCGAGGACGACGACGAGGCCTCCACGATCTGGAACCGCGAGATCGGGATTCCCGAGTCGAAGATCGTCCGCCTCGGCCGCAGGGACAATTTCTGGGGCCCCGTCGGGAAGACCGGCATCTGCGGCCCCTGCTCGGAGATCTATTACGACAGCGGCCCCGAGCGAGGCTGCGGGAAGCCGACGTGCGCGACCGGCTGCGACTGCGACCGCTACCTCGAGTTCTGGAACCTCGTCTTCCCGCAGTTCTTCTTCGACGAGAACGGCGTCTATCAACCGCTCGAAAAGCCCGGGATAGACACGGGGCTCGGTCTCGAGCGGCTCGCGATGATCCTGCAGGGAGTCGAGGACAACTTCCACACCGATCTCTTCCGCGACAGCGTCGAGGCGCTCCTCGACATGGTGCCCGAGGGGATCCCGATCACCCGCGAGGACCGAATGGGCATCAACATGGTCGCCGACCACGCGCGGGCGCTCACCTTCACGATCGCGGAGGGCATCTATCCGTCGAACGAGGGGCGCGGCTATCTCCTCCGGCGCCTGCTGCGCCGCGCGCTCACGAGGTTCTACTCGTACGGCATCGTCGAGCCGTTCCTTCACCGGCTCGTCGACGTCGTCGTGAACACGATGAAGGACGATTATCCCGAGCTCGCGGATCGCCGCGGGGACGTCGCGGCGATCGTCCGCGGCGAGGAGGAGAGCTTCTTCAGGACGCTCGCCGACGGACGCTCGCGCTTCGTCTCGATCGCGCGCGACGTGAGGGAATCGGGCTCCTCGACGCTCGACGGCGAGAAGGCGTTTCTCCTTCACGACACGTACGGGTTTCCGCTCGAGCTCACGAAGACGCTCGCGGCGGCGGAGGGGCTCGACGTGGACGAGAACGGTTTCGAGGCGGCGATGGAGGAGCAGCGCCGCCGCGCGCAGGAGGGAAGCTCGTTCGCGGGCGAGGGTCAGACCATCGTCTCGATGAACGAAATTTCGCAGGGGGCAAGCTCCGTGTTCACCGGATACGAAAGCCTCGGCGGCGACGCGGCCGTTCGGAGCTGGCGCGGGATCGAGCGCTCCTCGCGCGAGGACGTCGAGTGGAGCGATCCCGAAGGGACCGCCCTCGAGCTCATTCTGGACGAGACGCCGTTCTACGCGACGTCGGGGGGGCAGGTCGCCGACGACGGGCACATCGAGGTCGCCGGCACGCGGCTTCCCCTCAGGGACGTCTTCAAGCGCGGCGGCGAGATCGTGCACCTCGTCGAATCCCCGTGGCGCGAGGAGGACGCGCGGCACAAGCTCGTCTCCTCGCCGCTCGTACGGGTGCAGGTGGACGACGAGCGGCGGCTCGCGATCGCGCGCAACCACACGGCGACGCACCTTCTCCACGCGGCGCTCCGCGAGATCGTCGGGCGCCACGTCGCGCAGGCGGGCTCCCTCGTGGACGGGGAGCGCCTCCGGTTCGATTTCAACCATTTCCAGGCCGTGCCGCACGACGTTCTGCGGAAGATAGAGGATCGCGTGAACGGGTGGGTGCGCGACTGCATGGCGGTCCGCACGGCCTCGATGAATTATCAGGAAGCGATCGACACGGGGGTCACCGCCCTCTTCGGCGAGAAATACGGCGCGGAGGTGCGCGTCGTGCGGATCGACGACGTGTCGGCCGAGCTCTGCGGCGGGACCCATCTCTTCAATACGGGGCAGATCGGGCTCTTCCTCGTCTCGTCCGAGACCGGCGTGGCGGCCGGCGTTCGCCGGATCGAGGCCGTGACGGGGACGGGCGCCCTCGCGCAGGTGCACGCGCTCCTCGGCGCGTCCGACGAGCTCGCCGAGATGCTGCGGGTCCCGCGCGGCGAGGCCGTCGCGCGGGTGCGGACGCTCGTCGCGGAGATGGACTCGCTCCGCAAGGATCTCAAGCGCGCCGAGAGCGGCGGGGCGGCGCAGGAGCTCGACCGCATCATCAAGAGTGCCGTCCGCGTCGACGGCGTGCTCGTCGCCTGCGGGCGGCTCGCCGTGAACGACATGGGGGCGCTGCGGAATCAGGCGGACGTGTTCCGGAGCAAGGTCAAGGACGGGATCGCGGTGCTTTCCGCCGAGCTCAACGAGAAGATGCAGTTCATCGTGGCGGTGAGCGACGAGCTCGTCGAGGCGCGCGGCGTCGGCGCCGACGCGCTCGTCAAGGAGCTCGGGCCCGTCGCGGGGGGCGGCGGGGGCGGCAAGAAGCACCTCGCCCAGCTCGGCACGAAAGATCTCGCGAGCGAGGCGAAGGTGTTCGAAGCGCTTCCCGGTATTGTGAAAAAATTCATTTCGCGCTAGACTCCCGTGGGACGATCTAACCGGTGGAGTGACGGTATGAAATCATGTGCAGCGTCCGTTCTGGCCGCGTGTCTCGCGATCGCGCTCGCCGCGTCTCTCGCGCCGGCGCCGGCGGCCGCGCAGGGGCGCGTTACCAAGCGCGTGTCGAGCCTGGATGTCGAACAGAAGGCGATCGGCGAGGCCGCGGAGGAAGAGACGGCCGCTCCGACCCGCGCCGCGATGACGCCGGCTCTCGAGAAGGCGGTCGATCCGGACCGCTACATTCTCGGGCCGTATGACCGGCTCGCCATGACGATCATGGGGCCGGAGCCGCGCACGACCGTGCTCACGGTGCTTCCCGAAGGGAACGTCATCGTGCCGGGGATCGGCGCGATCAGGGCCGACGGGCTCACGCTCACCGAGTTCCGCCGGTCGCTCGCGACCGAGGTCGACAAATATTTCCGCAACATCGAGCTCTACTGCTACCTCGAGACGCCCGCGCAGTTCAGGGTCTTCGTCACGGGCGAGGTCGCGAGCCCCGGGGTCGTTCTGGTTTCGGGCGTCGAGCGGGTCGCCGACGCGCTCGACAAGGCGGGGAGCGTCGGCGATCGCGGCTCGCGGCGGAACATCGCGCTCGAGCGCGGCGGCTCGACCGTCCGCGTCGATCTGGCCAAGTTCCTCGCGCTGGGGGATCTCGAGGGCAATCCGTTCCTCAGGAGCGGCGACCGGATTCACGTGCCGCCCGCGGGGTGGCGCGCCGTCATATCCGGGCGCGTGAACAGGCAAAACGAATACGAGATATTCGAAGGGGAGACGATATCCGATCTCATCGCGCTCGCCGGCGGATTCGCGAGCGAGGCGATCCGCGACAGCGTCCTCCTCAAGCGGGTCGGCGCGGGGGGCGAAGTGACGACGAGCGTCGTCGCGAAGGCCCGATTCGACACGCCGCTTGCCGATGGGGACGAGATCGGCGTCTACGACGCGTTGAAGGACCGCCGCTACGTGACGGTAGCGGGAGCGATGTTCCGGACGGGGCAGTTCGAGCTCGCGCGGGGAGAAGGGGTCGCGAGCCTCCTCGTCCGCGCCGGAGGCTTCAGGGCGAGCGCCGATCTCTCAGCGGCGTACGTCGAACGGAAGAACGGTTCCGTCGTGCGGGTCAATCTCGAGGAGTACCTCTCCCCCGATCCGTTGAAGGATCTGGCGCTCGAGAACGGCGACGCGCTTACCGTGCCCGAGATCGCGTCGAAGGTCACCGTCGGCGGATTGGTGAACAAGCCGGGCGAGTTCGCGTACAGCAGCGACCTCACCGTCGTGCAGTACGTCGGCCTCGCCGGCGGGCCGTCGCAGGACGGCGGCGTGGAGCGGGTCGTCGTCTATTCGGCGGACGGGAGCAGGCGCCGCGCCGCCAGCGACGAGCGCCTCAATCGCGGGGACGTCGTCGTCGTGCAGAAATCGGGATACGCGATCTTCGGCGACATCTTCGACGGAGTCCTGAAGATCGGCGCGCTCGTCGTCTCGATCCTGATCCTGAGCGAATAGGGGATGCCATGGTCGCGCCGGGACGCCATCTGAAACAGGTTCGCGCCGAGCTCGATGCGCTCAAGGCGCTCCTCGATCGCTTCCCCGAGGCGGAGGCGGCGAAGATCGTGACGATGGCCGAGACGATCGCCGCCGCCCTCGTCGCGGGCCGCGCCGTCTTCACCTGCGGGAACGGCGGCTCCGCCGCGGACGCCCAGCACATCGCGGGCGAGCTCGTCGGGCGCTTCCGGCACAAGGAGCGCGGTTACCACGCGCACGCGCTCACGACGAACAGCTCCGTCGTCACGTCGCTCGCCAACGATTTCTCGTTCGACGAGGTATTCTCCCGCCAGATCGAGAGCATGGCGCGCCCCGGGGACGTGCTCCTCGCGCTCTCGACGAGCGGCGGCTCGCCGAACGTCGTCAAGGCCGTCGAGGCCGCCCGGAAGCTCGGCGTGCGCGCGTTCGCCTTCTCGGGGAAGGGGGGCGGCCGTCTCGCCGACGTCGCCGATCTCGCCGTCGTCGTTCCCCACGACGATTTCGCGCGCATCCAGGAGCTCCACATCACGCTCGGCCACATCCTGTGCGGCCTCGTCGAGGAGATCATCCTGCCTTCCGCTCCGAAGCCGTAGAATCGAGCAAGGGGCCGGCATTGAAGAAGATTCTGTTCGTCTGCGAGAACGACGCGACAAACCAGAGCACGAAGCATCGCGTGCTCGACGTGGTTTCGCACCTGAAGATCCCGGGCTCCCGGCTCTACTGCGGCGCCCCGGTCAGGATCGGCGGGAGCCGGGTCATGATGATCTCCGCCGCCGACTACGTGCGGATCGCGCGGGATCTCCGCGACGCGGATCTCCTGTTCATCCAGCGGGCGAGCTGCGCCGGCACGTATCTCGTGTGCCGCTTCGCCCGGCGTCTCGGCGTGGAGATCGTGTTCGACGTCGACGACGCGATATTCACGAAACGCGTCTGCGGGATTAAGAATCCGCTCTACGCATGGTTCGACTCCGTCGCGCGCCTGGCGGACCGGGTGTTCGCGGGGAGCCGCGCCATCGAGGAGTACGCGCGGGGCCTGAACGCGAACACGCTCCTCGTGCCCACCGCGGTGAATATGGAGATATTCGGCGCGCGGGGCGAGGCGCCCCGGCGGGCGGCGGGCACGGACGTCTTCACGATCGGATGGCTCGGCGCGGGGGAGATACACCTCCCGAGCCTCCTCCTCGTCAGGGAGCCGCTCCGCGAGCTCGCGAAGCGGCATCGGATCAGGTTCAAGATGGTGAGCTCGCTCGGCTCGCGAAAGATCCGCGAGGCGTTCGGCGGCGTCGGCGGCCTCGAAATCGATTACGGGCGGGACGAATGGATTCCGCTCGAGGAGATACCGGGCGAGATGGCGGGAGTCGACGCGAGCGTCATGCCGCTCGTCGACACGCCGTACGCCCGGGGGAAGTGCGCGCTCAAGGCGCTCGAATCGATGGCGATGAGGATTCCCGTCGTCGCGAGCGGCGTCGGCGAGAACAATCACATCATCAGGCACGGGGAGAACGGATATCTCGCGAACACGGCCGGCGAGTGGGTGCGCTGCATCGAGGAGCTGATCCGCGACGAGGCGAAGCGCCGCGCGGTCGCGGAGCGCGGCTTCGCGACCGTCGCGGCCGGCTACACGATTCCGGTCGTGGCGCGGCGGATCGAAGAGGCGCTCGGGATCGGGGAGGACTGAGGTTCCATGGCGAAGACGAGCGTTCTGCACGTGCTCTCGACGAGCCGCTTCAGCGGCGCCGAAAATATCGCCGGACAGATATGCCGGCGCCTCGACCGCGGCGAGTTCGACGTCCGCATCCTCTGCAACGGCGGTCCGCTCCTGCGGAGATACCGCGACGGCGGGCTCGAGGCGATCGACCTGAACGTGAACGGATGCCTCCCGTGGAACGTGGCGTCGTTCGCCGGCGTCGTCCGCCGGCACGGCGTTCATATCGTTCACGCGCACGGGACGAGGGCCGCCGTCTTCGCGCTCCTCTGCCGCCCGCTCTCGGGGGGACGCTACCGGATCGTCTCGCACGTGCACGGGTGCAGGCGCTGGCAGCGCGGGAGGAGCGTGCTGAGCGCCGTCGACCGGTTCCTCGCGGGCCGGTGCGACATGAACATCGCCTGCGGCGGAGGGGTGTACGATCACCTCATGAGCGGGGGAGCCGGTCCGGATCCGTCGAAGGTGCGGGTCGTTTCGAACGCGCTCGAGCTCGCGTGCGACGCGGGGCCGGATATCGATCACACCGTCGCCGGGCGCGCCTCGCGCGGCGGGGAGGGCGCCGACGCCCGGGGGCGCGGCGAGTTCGTGTTCGGATTCGTCGGGCGGTTCTCGAAGCCGAAGGGGCTCGTGCCGTTTCTCGAGAAGGTCATCGAGAACCGGGACGTGCTCGACGGCGCGCGCCTCGTTCTCGTCGGCGACGGAGCGGACGGAGCCGCCCTGCGGCGCATGGCGGCGGCGAGCGGCCTCTCCGGCTCGATCTCGTTCGAAGGCTATCGGGAGGACGCGCTCGCGCTGATGCGCGGCTTCGACGTGCTCGTGCTCCCGTCGATCAGCGAGGGGCTCCCCCTGGTGCTCCTCGAAGCGATGTCCGTCGCGAAGCCCGTTCTCGCCTTCGACGTCGGATCGGTCGCCGAGGCGCTCCGGGACGGGATCAACGGCCGTCTCGTGCCGGCGGGGGACTACGACGCGTTCATCCGGGGCATGCGGGAGATGAAGGCGTCGGGCGGAGCGATCGCCGAAATGGGGAAGCGGGGGAGCGCGCTGTTGACGAGCGAGTTCGGGATCGATCGATACATGCGGGAAATCGAATCGCTCTACCGGGGGCTCCGCGGCGTCGAGGAGCGGTCATGCTGAAGATACTGCAGCTCTGCGCGGTCGACTTCACGGCGTACCATCTCCTCCGTCCGCTCGGCGTCGGGCTCCGCGACGCGGGACACGAGGTCGCGTTCTGCTGCTCCGCCGGCGAAGGGCTCGACCTGCTCCGGGACGAAGGCTTCGGCGCGAAGGCGATTCCGTTCTCGAGGAACTACAACGTCGCGCATCACGCGCGCTCGTTCGCGACGCTCCTCGGCTACCTGCGGCGGGAGCGGTTCGACATCGTTCACGCGCACACGCCGGTCGCGGGGCTCATCGGACGGGCGGCGGCGAAGATCGCCGGCGCGCGCGGCATCGTGTATACGGCGCACGGATTCTACTTCCACGACGGGATGAGCCCGCGGACGCACGCCTTCTTCGCGGGGCTCGAGCGGTCCGCGGCGGCGATCACCGACGTCATCTTCGTGCAGAGCGAGGAGGACCGGGAGGATGCGATGCGGCTCGGGATCGCCCCGGCGGAGAAGCTCGTCCATATCGGGAACGGCGTCGATCCGGCGAAGTTCGGCAGGGACGCGCACGCCGCCGCGGCGTCGGCGTTCCGGGAGCGGCACGCGCTCGGCGTCGGGCCCGTCATCGGGTTCGTCGGGAGAACGGTTCGCGAAAAGGGAGCGATCGAGTTCGTGCGCGCCGCCGCGATCGTGCGCGCCGCGATCCCCGGCGCGAAGTTCGTCATGGTCGGCGAGCCGCTCCGGAGCGATCGCGACAGCTGCTGGGACGAGATCGTGCGCCTGCGGGACGAGCTCGGCCTCGGGAACGATCTCGTGCTCACCGGATACCGCGCGGACGTGCCGGCGCTGCTGGCCTCGTTCGATCTCTTCGCGCTCCCGAGCTACCGCGAGGGCATGCCGCGCGCCCTCCTCGAGGCGATGGCGACCGGACTCCCCGTCGTCGCTACGGCGATCCGCGGCTGCAGGGAGGAGGTCGTGAACGGGAAGACGGGGATCCTCGTTCCGCCGCGGGACGCGGAGGCGCTCGCCGCGGCGATGAAGGGGATCCTGCTGTCGGACGATCTCGCGGCGCGGATGGGGGCGGAAGGGCGCGCGCGGGTGCTCGCGAAGTTCGACGAGCGGAGGATCGTGGCGCTCCAGATCGACCACATCGGCCGCGTCGCGCGGAACAAGATCGGCGCGGGGCCCCGGTGAATAGCGGCGGGCGATCGCGCCGGAACGCCGCCCGCGGCGCCCAGAAATAGCTTGTTATCACCCATTTCGTTCGTTATCATCAGCCAATCGGACAGACGGCGGCGCCGCATCGAAAGCTCAAGCTATGGCTGAACTCCTGCTTTTTCTCGAAGCATTCCTCATCTCGTACCTCCTCACCGGTGCGATCCTTCGCTTTTCGCTCGAGCGGCGGCTCCTCGACATTCCGAACGACCGGAGCTCGCACGTCGTGCCGAAGCCGCGCCTCGGCGGCATCGCGATCACGATCTCCTTCTACGCCGCGTTCGCGACCATGCTTGCGCTCGGATTCAAGCCCTTCGCGACGACGGCGATCCTCGCGGGTGTGCTCGGCGGCGGCGTGGTCATCGCCGCGTCGGGGCTCGTCGACGATCTCCGCGGCCTCGACGCGAGGATCAAGCTTATCGCGCAGTTCGCCGCGGCCGCCATCGCGGTCGCCTCGGGAGTCGTGCTCCGGGAATTCGGCATTCCCCTCGTCGGATCGCTCGACCTCGGGCCCCTCGCCGTGCCCGCCACGATCCTCTGGATCGTCGCGCTCATCAACTTTTACAACTTCATCGACGGCATCGACGGCCTCGCGGCAGGTATCGGGCTCATCGCGTCGGCGTTTTTCTACTACATCGCGGGGATGACGGGGGCCGCGCCGCTCAAGGGGATCTACGCGATTCTCGCCGGATCCTCGTTCGGGTTCCTGCGGTTCAATTTCCCGCCGGCGCGCATCTTCATGGGGGACACGGGGAGCACCTTCATCGGGTACGCGTTCGCCGTCATGTCGGTCGTCGCGCAGGGGGCGGGGATCCCGGCGTTTCTCACGGTCCTGCTCCTCGGCGGGGTCATCGGGGACGCGGCGCTCACGCTCGTGCGCCGCGCGCTGCGGCGGGAGCGGCTCTTTTCGCCGCACAAGACGCACTACTACCAGCGCCTCACGACGCTCGGCCTTTCCCACAAGCAGGTCACGCTCATCGAGTATTTCATCGCGGCGCTCCTCGGCGTGAGCGCCATCCTCGCGTTCCACAAGCCGTGGACGTTCGTCACCTTTCTTTCCGTGATCTGGACCGGATTCTTCCTGTGGGCGCTCGCGAAGATCCGGAGCATGGAGAAGGGGGAGAGCCTCATCTGGAAGGGGCGCGCGGTCGGCGTCGCGTTCGGCGATCTCGCGTTCATCGCGCTGAGCTACGTTCTGAGCTACTACCTGCGGCTCAATTTCAAGCTGCCGCCGGGGGGCGAGACGAGCTCGATGCTGATCAGTCTTCCCATCGTCATCGTGATCCGCACGGCCATGTTTTACGCGTACGGGCTCTACCGCAGCATCTGGCGCTATACGACCTTCGACGATCTCGTGCGCATCGCGAAGGCCGTGTCCATCGGCTCGGCGATCATGGTCGTCTCCTTCACCCTCCTCTTCCGCTTCAAGTCGTTTCCGCGGTCGGTGTTCATCATCGACTGGTTCATCCTCACCGTCTTCATGACCGGCTCGCGCGTCGCGGCGCGGTGGTTCCACGAGCTTCCGTCGCGCGAGGAGATCACCGGCGCGCGGGTCATCATCGCGGGAACGGGCCCGCTCGCCGAGCTCATCTCGCGGCGCGTGCGCAAGTCGGGCACGATGCGGGCGATCGGATATCTCGACGACCGCGCCGAGATGACGCACCGCGTGATTCACGGGCTCGAGGTGCTCGGGCCCATCGCGAAGGTCGAGGAGATCGCGCGCGCGCATCGCGCCGACGAGATCATCTTCGTCGGAGCGACCGAGGGGCGCATGACGCAGGAATCGCGCGCGCGCCTCGCCGGAGCGGGGATCCGTGTCCGCGCCGTCTCCGATCCGGCCGAGATCGGCGCGGAGCCCGAGGATCGCCGCGGCGCGTCGCCGTGCGCGCGGCGGAGCGTGCTCGTCGCCGGCAACGGCCCGCTCGTGGAGCAGGCGTGCGAGCTCTTCTCCGAGGCGGCGAACCTGACCGTCGTGTCCGACGAGGGCGCGGCGCTCGAAAAGGCGTCGCGGCATCTGGAAACGGGTAATCCGCGCCCGGCGTTTTTCCTCGGGATCGCCGGCGAGCGCGCCTCGATGCGGCGCGTCCTCGCGCTGCGCCGCCCCGAATGCGTCTTCGCCGATTTCACGTTCCGCGAGGCGGACATCGGGAACGCCGACGAGGCCTATCTGCGGACGGTCGTGCTGCCGCTCGAGAAGCTGGCCTCGGAGACCGCGCGGATGCCGGAGGCCTCGCTCGTCGTGATCGAGCGGGGCATGACGGCGAAACCCGACGCGGCCGTTCAGGCGATGGAGCTTGTCCTCCTCGACGCGTTCCGCCGGCACCCGGCGCGTCTCGCCGTCGCGAGGCTCGACGAGGATCCCGGCGTATGGCAATGGCCGCGCGTGATGGACGATCTCCTCAGTGCGGGGGGAGGGGTCTTCCGGATCGTCCCCGCTCCGGACGGCTCGGAGGGGCTGTCGGCGGTGAAATGCGTCATCGACGGTCCCGTGCCGGACTGCGCCTCGGCGTTGCTCGAGACGTCGCGGCTGCTCGAAGACGGGAACGCCGCGTCCGCGATGCAGGCGCTCCGGGGGCTCGCGCCCCTGTCTCCGGTGAGGGATCATGTGCGGTGAACCTCGTTCCGGGACGGCCGCCGCGGTTCCGCTCGCGCTTCACGTCTCTCTCGGCGTCTTCGTATTCGCCTCGACGTTCTCCATCGCCCTCACCCAGACTGCCCTCGGCGCGGCGCTCATCCTCTGGCTCGTTTTCGCCGCGCGGGGGAGGGCCCCCGGGCCGCGGCGCACGATGCTCGACGCGCCGTTCCTCGTCTTCGTCGCCGTATCGCTCGCGGCCGCGCTCCTGTCGGATCAGCGCGTCGAGAGCCTCATGCACCTGAAGAACTACGCGCTCATCGCGGTCGTCTATCTCGTCGCGGCGCTGCTCGCGACGAGGCGCGCGGCGCTCGGACAATTCCTGGCGCTCCTCGTGTCGGGGGCGGGCGTGTCGGCGTACGGGATCGCGATCTATCTACTCGGCAAGGGAACGGGCACGCTCGGGCGCACGCCCGGCCCCTTCTCGAACGCGATGACCTTCGGCGGAATGCTCCTCATCCTGAGCTCGCTGTACGTCGCCGTCGCGGCGGGGAAGGGATCGCCGCGGAGGCTGCGGCTCGCGTCGGCGGCCGCCGCCGCCGTTTCGCTCGCCGCGCTGTTCTTCAGCTTCACCCGGAGCTCGTGGCTGGGCGCCGTCGCGTCGACGGTCGTCATCCTCGCGATTCTGCGGCGGAAATGGCTCGTTCCCTTCGTCGCCGCGCTCACGCTCTTCGTGATCCTGCTTCCCGCCCCGTACCGCGACCGCGTAGAGAGCATCTGGAACCTGAAGCACATGACGAACGTGCACCGCCTCCAGCTCCTCGAGGGGGGTGTCCGGATCGTCAAGGAGCATCCGGTCATCGGCGTCGGCACGAAGGATCTCGCCGACGAGTACCGGGCTCACATGCCGCCCGGCGCCGTGCAGGTCTTCGGGCACATGCACAACATCTTCCTCCAGATCGCCGTTCAGATGGGATTCATCGGGCTCGCCGCGTTCTGCTGGCTGCTCGTTTCCTTTTTCCGGCTCATCGCCGGCAACCTGAAGCTCGATCTCCCGCCGCCCGAGCGGGCGTGGGCGGCGGGCTCCCTCGGGGCGCTCGCCGGATTCGTGGTGAACGGTCTCTTCGAGTGGAACTTCGGCGACGCCGAGGTGCTGACCCTGCTCTATATCGTTCTCGGCGCCAATCTCGCGCTTGCGCGCCTCGGACGGCCGGCGGCGGGCGGAGCGGAGGGCGCGACCGGTCCGCGCGGAAATGCGCCCCGCGGCGAAAGCCCGTTTGCATCCGCGCCGCGTATCGGTTAGAATTGGATTCATGATGAAGCTCTGGTACATCGTCGTTTCGATGCGGCCCCGGCAGTGGACGAAGAACCTCGTCCTCTTCGCCGGCGTCGTCTTTTCGATGCACCTCTTCGAGCTCTCGCTCCTCGAGCGAAGCCTCTACGGCTTCATCGTCTTCTGTCTCATGTCGGGCGCGATCTACATCGTGAACGACATTTCCGACCGCGCGCGGGACCGCGAGCATCCGGTGAAGCGGAAGCGTCCGATCGCCGCCGGGCTCCTGAGTCCCGCGGAGGCGCTGCCCGTCGCCGTGGCGATTCTCGCCGCCGCGCTCGCCGTCTCGTGGATTCTCGGGAGCGGATTTTTCGCCGTCGCCGCCGCATTCATCGCGATCAATTTCGCCTACTCGTTCTTCCTCAGGGGCATCGTGATCCTCGACGTGTTCTCGATCTCGTTCAATTTCCTGCTCCGGGCCGTGGGGGGGGTCGCCGTGCTGAAGGAGAGCGTGCCGAACATCGAGATCAGCCCCTGGCTCCTCATCTGCACGCTGTTCCTCTCGCTCTTCCTCGCGTTCTGCAAGCGCCGGAACGAGATCGAATTTCTCGACGAGGCCGCGGAGCACCGCGCCTCCCTGAAGGATTATTCGGTGCTGCTCCTCGATCAGCTCGTCGGGCTCTCGGCGACGACCGCGCTCGTCTCGTATTCGATCTACACGGTATGGCCGAGCACCGTCGAGAAATTCGGCACGAGCAACCTCGTTTACACGATCCCCTTCGTGGTGTTCGGGATCATGCGATATCTGTACATCGTGTACCGGCGGAACGAGGGGGGAGATCCGTCGGGCATTCTCCTCACCGAGAAGTCGATTCTCGCGACGGTGTTCCTCTGGGCCGTGGCGGTGATCTGGATCCTCTGGCGGTCGTGAGCGGGGAGTCTCGATTCATGGCGTCGAAAGTCGCAGTCGTTCGAACGAAGCCTCAAACGGTCCTCGAGGATTACGCGCGCGCGATGGATCTCGCCGAGGCGCCGCGGCATCTCACGGCGCAGCGCGAGCTCCTGCTCAAGCTCAACCTCTCGTGGACGAAATATTTCCCCGCGTGCTCGAGCCAGCCGTGGCAGCTCGAGGGGGTCGCGAAGTACCTGCTCGCGCACGGATACCGGAGCGATCAGATCCTCCCTATCGAGAACAAGACGGTGGTGACGAATCCGCGCAAGGGGGTCGTCAACAACCTGTGGCTCCCCGTGCTCGAGCGATACGGGCTCGGCTTCACGCCGCTCCCCGAGGTCGAATGGAAGGTACACCGGTTCCGCGAGCCGCTCCTGCGGCTCCCCTCGATCTTTCCCGAGGGAATCGAGATACCGGCCATGTTCGAGGGGAAGGACATCCTCCATCTCCCGACGGTCAAGACGCACGGCCACTCGATCACGACGGGCGCCGTCAAGAACGCCTTCGGCGGGCTGCTGAAGGAGGTCCGCCATTTCGCGCACAAGTACATCCACGAGGTGCTCGTCGATCTCCTCATCATGCAGCGCGAGCTCCATCCGAACGTCTTCGCCGTCATGGACGGCACCGTGTGCGGCGACGGCGCGGGGCCGCGCACGATGGAGCCGGTCGTCGGGAACGTCGTGCTCGCCTCGGCCGATTCGGTCGCGATCGACGCGGTCGCCGCGCGGATCATGGGCTTCGATCCGATGACGATTCCGTACCTCCGCATGGCGACCGAACGCGGCCTCGGCGAGGCCCGGCTCGAGCGGATCGAGATCGCCGGCGAGGACCCCGCCTCGTTCGGCTTCCGTTTCAAAACGAAGCGGAGCTTCGTCATCTGGGGGGATCAGATGCTCCGCCTCGGCCCGCTGCGCTTTCTCGAGAAGCTCGCGCTCCATTCGCCGCTCGCCTTCTGGGCGCCGATGGCGTCGAACCTCTATCACGACGCGTTCTGGTACCCGACGATCGGGCGGCGGAAGATCGACCGGTTCAACGGGACTGAGTGGGGGGAGCTCTGGCGTGAGTACCGGAAACGCCCGTGATCCCGCGCCGCGCGCCCGCATTTCAGGCGGCCCGAACATATGATCACCGCACTGGCCGCGGCCAAGATTAACCTCTTTCTCGACGTCCTCCGCCGCAGGGAAGACGGCTATCACGACATCGAAACGCTCTACCAGCCCGTGTCGCTCTGGGACGAGCTCACGTTCGAGCGGACGCCGGAGCGCATCGAGATTTCCGGCGACGATCCGTCTATTCCGTGGAACGAGGACAATCTCTGCCACCGAGCGGCGAGGCTCGTTCTCGAAAGGTCCGGAGCGAAGGGAGGGGTGCGGATCGCCGTCTCGAAGGGGATTCCTTCGGGGGCGGGGCTCGGCGGGGGGAGCTCCGACGCCGCCGCGACGCTCCTCGCTCTGAACGAGCTCTTCCGATGCGGTCTTTCGAACGCGGAGCTTCGGGAGCTTGCCCTCGAGATCGGGGCCGACGTGCCGTTTTTCGTCTTCGGCGCTCCCGCGATCGGCCGCGGCAGGGGGGAGATTCTCGAGGCGGCGCCTGGACTCGCCGGAGGCTGGATTTTAATCGTCAAGCCTGATGTAACTGTTTCCACGAGCTGGGCTTATCGCAATTTCAATTTCATGTTGACAACGAATAAAGGCGGAGCTACACTTACAGCGCTAATTGAAGGAATACAGAGGTTTCCGGCGATGAAGCTGGAGACTCGCAATAGTTTTGAAGCGGGCGTCGTGGAGCGTTTTCCCGGGATTGCGGGGATTCTTGCCGCGCTGAAGAGGGAAGGGTCCATATTGAGTTCCCTGAGCGGCAGCGGCTCGGCCTGCTTTGGAATCTTTGAAGTGGAAGGCAGAGCAAAGGAGGTCATGGAGCGGTTCGACGGCGAAGGTCTTTTCACCCGACTCGTTCAGCCTGTAGAGCGGGCCGTCCGTATTTCGGCCTCGGAGCGGCCGAGGTAAGCGTCTAGGGGGGGAACATGGAGATCACTGAGATTCGGATTTCTCTCAGGACTGACAACAAGCTCAAGGCATTCGCGAGCATCACGCTCGATGATCGCTTCGTGATCCGGGGACTCAAGATTATCGAGGGCGCGAAGGGCGTTTTCGTGGCGATGCCGAGCCGCAAACGGCCCGACGGCACGTTCCAGGATATCGCCCATCCGATCAACAATGAGACCCGCGCGTGGATGGAGCAGCAGGTCATCGCCGCGTACCATCAGGAGAAGGAGAAGATGGCCTCCGAAGCGGGCGTCGAGGTATCGACGGAGATGGATTAGCGGAAAGGAAGAGAAAGGCTCCACATATCGGCTGGGGCGTCGTCAAGCGGCAAGACACGGGACTTTGGATCCTGGATCGGAGGTTCGAATCCTCCCGCCCCAACCACCATGGTCGCTGGAAGGGTGGCCGCTTCGGTCACCATTACTTTTATGGAGGGAATCGGGATGAACTATGAGCTCAAGCTGATCGCGGGGACGGCGAATCCCGAGCTCGGGCAGAAGATATCGGAGTATCTCGGCGTGCCGCTCTGCGGGGTCGAGATCGGGCACTTCACCGACGGCGAGCTCCGCGTGCATATCCTCGACAACATCCGCGGCAGGGACATCTTCATCATCCAGCCGACGTTCGCTCCCGCGGACAACCTGCTCGAGCTCCTCCTGATCATCGACGCGTGCCGCCGCGCCTCCGCCCACCGCACGACCGCGGTCATCCCGTACTACGGTTACGCCCGGCAGGATCGCAAGGATCAGCCCCGGGTTCCCATATCGGCGAAGCTCGTCGCCAACCTCATCACCACCGCGGGCGCGGACCGCGTCCTCGCCCTCGAACTGCACGCGGCCCAGATTCAGGGATTTTTCGACATACAGGTCGATAATCTTTTTGCGGCGCCGGTCCTCTTTGAATATATTCGGGGGAAGAAATTGCGGAATATCACGGTCGTTTCGCCCGACGTCGGCGGGATCAAGATGGGCAGGTCCTTCGCGAAGCGCCTCGGCGCCAACCTGGCCATCGTCGACAAGCGGCGGACCTCCGCGGATAAATCCGAAGCCATGAATATCATCGGCGAGGTCGCCGGAAGCGACATCGTCATTCTCGATGATATCATCAGCACGGCCGGGACGATCACGCAGGCCGCCGAGGTTTTGAAAGCCGCGGGCGCGGGGAAGATCATCGCCGCCGCCACGCATCCCGTCTTCTCGGGGAGCGCGTTCGAGAAGATCGAGCGCTCGCCGATCGAGGAGGTCATCGTGACCAACTCGATCCCGGTCCATGACGGCGTGCCGTGCAGCAAGATCAAGGTTCTCGACGTATCGCCCCTCCTCGGCGAGGCGATACGGCGGATCCATACGGGAGAATCGATCAGCAATCTTTTTGTGTAACGCTGGAGGACGTCATGCAGAAGCCCAAATTGAATTCACACATTCGCACGGGAGCCGGCAAGGAAGGCGCGAAGCGTCTCCGCGCGGCCGGCGAGATTCCCGCAATCCTGTACGGGCACAAGCGCGAGCCCGTGTCCCTCGCCGTGTCCCAGAAGGACATCTGGCACATCCTGCACACGGCGACGAGCGAGCACATGATCCTGAGCCTCGACGTCGAGGGCTCGAGCGAGGGATCGATTCTCACGCTCGTGCGGGACATCCAGCATCATCCGGTGTCCGGTGACGTGCTCCACATCGATCTTCAGAGGATTTCGGTCGACGAGAAGCTCCATATCGGCGTGCCCATCGAGCTCGCCGGCCAGGCGAAGGGCGTCAAGGACGAGGGGGGCGTGCTCGATCACGGTATCCGCGAGATAACCCTCAACGTGAAGCCGATGGAGATTCCGGAAAAGGTCTCGATCGACATCTCGCACCTCGAGATCGGCGATTCGGTTCACGTTTCCGATCTCATCGCGCTCTATCCCGATCTCGAGATCGTCGACGATCCGCACGTGACGATCGCGCACGTGTCCGCGCCGAAGAAGCTCGAAGCGCTCATTCCGGAGCCGGGAACCCCCGCCGCGGCGGCGGTCGCGCCGGAGGAGGAAGGGGCCGAGGGCGAAGAGGGAGCGGAAGGCGGCGAGGGAGCGGAAGAGGGCAAGGGCAAGGAAAAAGACAAAGAAAAGGGCAAAGAGAAGGAAGAGAAAAAAGAGAAGAAAGGGAAGTAGCGCTTCTCCATGTCGGAGGTCGCAATCATCTGCGGGCTCGGCAATCCGGGCCCGCAGTACCGCTCGAACAGGCATAATCTCGGATTTCTGGCGCTCGACGTACTGTCGCGGCGCCATTCGCTTTCGTGGAGCCGCGCGGCGGGCCCCGCGCAGGTCGCGCGCTGGCGCGCCGCCGGTCGCGACATCACGCTCCTCAAGCCCCTCACCTTCATGAACGAATCCGGCGCGGCGCTCGCGAAGCACCGGGGCGCCTCGAGCGACGGGATCCTCGTCGTGTGCGACGACCTGAACCTGCCGCTGGGCGCGGTCAGGATCCGCCCGCGCGGCGGGGGCGGGGGGCACAAGGGGCTCGAATCGATCATCGAGCGCCTCGGCACGTCCGATTTCCCGCGGATGCGACTCGGCGTCGGGGGGGCGCCGCCGGGGATCGACTGGGTGGAGTTCGTTCTGTCCGATTTCGGTCCGGAGGAGGGCGAGGCGGTCGCCGCCCTCGTCGAGACGGCGTCGGACGCGATCGAAATGGCGGTCCGGCGGGGGCTCGACGCCGCGATGAGCCGCTACAACTCTCCCGCGCCGGCGGGGGAGGATGGGCCCGGGGGGCAATCAGGCTCCCCTTGACCGGCCGCGACCGGCGTGCTATATTTCACCCGCTTACGGCGGAAGCACCAACGGCCGTAATTAATCCCTGCCTTCACGGCGGTCACCCCGTTCGATGAAGGCCATTTCAAGTCCGAAGGGAGGAACTCATCTATGCGGGCGTACGAGTGTATCTACATTCTGAACCCGTCCCTCGACGAGCAAGCGGTCAAGGACAAAGCGGTCAAGTACGGCGAGATCGTCGCGACCCGTCAGGGGCAGGTCACGAGCGTCGAGCAGTGGGGCAAGCGCCGGCTCGCCTACCCGATCAACAAGATCTTCGAGGGATACTACACCTTCATGCGTTTCACGGGGGACACCGAGATCCTGAAGGAGCTCGGCCGGGTGTTCCGTTTCGACGAAGCGGTGGTCCGCCACCTCATCGTCGTCGAGGAGCGTCCGAAGAAGGCGGAAGCGCCGAAGACGCCCGCAGAGGGGAAGTGAGGAACCATGGCGATGAACGATAAACGAGGGGACCGGAAGAACGACAAGCGGAAGAAAAAAGAGAAGCGGATGCTTCCGACCAAGCCGTGCAGATTCTGCATGGACGATCTCCCGATCGATTACAAGGACCAATCGTTTTTGAGCCGCTTCATCACCGAGCGCGGCAAGATGACGCCGCGGCGGATCACGGGAACCTGCGCGTGGCACCAGCGGGCGCTCGCGCGGGCCATCAAGCGGGCGCGCTCGATCGCGCTCCTGCCCTATGTGAGAGAGTATTTTCGCTAAAGCAGGCTAAAGGGAGATTTGTATGGAAGTGATCCTCAGACAGAAGGTTCAGGGATTGGGAGACCGGGGGGACGTCGTCAAGGTCAAGGAAGGATACGCGCGGAACTACCTGTTCCCGAAGCGCCTCGCCCTCGCCTCGACGCCGGGCCAGAAGCGCGTGCTCGAAGAGGAGACCCGCCTCCACGGCGTTCGGGACGTGAAGCTCAAGCAGAGTGTCCAGGCCGTCGCCGAGAAGATGAAGGGCCTTTCCTGCACGCTCGTCGTGCAGGCGGGGGAAGAGGACAAGCTCTACGGCTCCGTCACCGGGCATGACATCGCGAAGGCGATTTCGGATCAGGGATTCGCGATCGACCACAAGCAGGTCGAGCTCGAGGAGCCGATCAAGAAGCTCGGCGTCTATTCGGTGAACGTCAGGCTTCACCGCGAGGTCGAGGTTCCGGTCAAGATCTGGGTCGTGAAGGAATAACGCCGTCGTTCCTCGAACGGGAGGACCGATATCAACATTCCGGCTCATATTTTCAGGGAGTACGATATCCGGGGCGTCGTCGGCGTCGATCTGACGGAGGATCGCGTCCGGCGTCTCGGGCTCGCCGCGGCCGCGACGTTCGCGCGAGAGGGCATCCGCGAGGCCGTCGTCGGCAGGGACGTCCGCCCGAGCAGCGATTCGTTCTTTGAAGCGCTCGCCGGCGGGCTGACGGCGGGAGGCGTATCGGTCATCGACATCGGGGTCGTTCCGACCCCGGTGTTCTATTTCGCCGCGAAGAAGTGGGGCATCCGGGGCGGGGTCATGATCACGGCGAGCCACAATCCGAGCGAATTCAACGGATTCAAGGTGCTCCGCGGCGAGGGCACGATCTACGGGGCCGACATCCTCGCCCTCAGGGACGTCGCGCTCGGGAGCCTACCGGAGCCGGGGGGCGGCCGCGTGACCCGCCGGGAGGCCGTCGCCGAGTACGTGGAGCGCGTGGCGGGGGGCATCTCGCTCGCGCGCCCGGTCTCCTTCGCCGTCGACGGGGGGAACGGCACCGCGGGGCTCGTCACCGGAGCGCTCTTCGCGAAGCTCGGCGTGAAGCCGCTCGAGCTCTTCATGGAGCCCGACGGCACCTTCCCCAACCACCATCCCGATCCGACCGTTCCGAAGAATCTCGTCGCGCTCACGGCGGCCGTGCTCGCGAACAAGCTCGAGCTCGGCGTCGCGTTCGACGGCGACAGCGATCGGATCGGCGTCATCGACGACCGCGGCGAGATCCTCTGGGGAGACCGCCTGCTCGCGCTCTTCGCCCGCGGCGTGCTGCGGGAGCATCCCGGCGCGACGGTCATCTTCGAGGTCAAATGCTCCGAGAGCCTCATCGAGGATATCGCGCGGCACGGCGGGAAGCCGCTCATGTGGAAGGCGGGGCATTCGCTCATCAAGCAGAAGATGCGGGAGACGAACGCGCTCCTGGCGGGCGAGATGAGCGGCCACATCTTCTTCGCGGATCGATATTACGGGTACGACGACGCGCTGTACGCGGCGTGCCGGCTCCTCGAGATCGTCTCGGCGGCGGGCGCGCCGCTGAGCGACCTCCTCTCGGATCTCGCGCGGTACGAGACGACGCCCGAGATCCGCGTCGAGTGCGAGGACGATCGAAAGTTCGACGTCGTGCGGAGCGTGCGGGATCATTTCCGGAAGACGCACGAGGTCATCGACGTCGACGGCGCGCGCGTCAAATTCGACGGCGGCTGGGGCCTCGTGCGGGCCTCGAACACGCAGCCCGCGCTCGTGCTGCGTTTCGAGGCGTCGACGAAGGAGCGCCTCGACGCGATCAGGAACGAAGTCGCGCTCGTGCTCGGCCGCTTCGTCGACGTCTCCCCGCTCACGGGGGCGTGATGCTCATGTACGGTGTGATTCTGGCCGGCGGGAAGGGCACGAGGTTCTGGCCCGCGAGCCGCGCCGAAAAGCCCAAGCAGTTCCTCGACATCACCGGCGAGGGGAGCATGCTCGCGCTCACGTGGAAACGCCTCTCGGCGTTCATCCCGCCCGAGCGCATGATCGTGCTCACCGTGGAGACCCTCGTGCCCCTCGTCAGACGGGAGCTCCCCCTGCTCGGCGCCGATCATCTGTTCGTCGAGCCCGTCGGGCGCAACACGGCGCCGTCGATCGCGGTCGCCGCGGCGCTCGTCCGCCGGTTCGGCGGCGACGAGCCGTTCCTCGTCTGCCCGGCCGATCATTCGATCGCCGACGAGCGCGCGTTCAGGCGCGCCGTCCGCGCCGGTGCCGCCGTCGCCGCTGCGCGCGACGAGCTCGTCACCTTCGGCATCGTCCCCACCTTCCCTGCGACGGGATACGGATACATCGAAGCGGGGCGGGCGCTCGGGGGAGGGGGACCGCGCGGCGGGTGACGAAATTCCACGAAAAGCCAGACGCGAAGCGGGCGGCCGCCTACTGCAGGGCGCGGCGGTATTTCTGGAACAGCGGCATCTTCATCTGGCGCCCGTCGGTGTACCTCGAGGCGTGGTCGCGCTTCCTCCCCGGCGGCGCGCGTCCGCTCGCGGCGATCGAGCGCTCGCTCGGCGGCAGGTCCGCCCGGCGGATCGTCGAGCGCGAGTATCCGCGGATGCCGTCGATATCGGTGGACTACGGAATCCTCGAGAAGGCGCCGAACGTCGTCGTCGTTCCCGCCGATATCGGCTGGAGCGACGTCGGCTCGTGGGATTCCCTCTTCGATCTTCTTCGCGCCGACGGCCGCGGCAACGCGGGGGCCGGGCGTATGGAGATCGTCGATTCGCGGAACAATCTGCTGTTCAATCCCGGCGGCGTGACCGCCGCCGTCGGCGTCGACGATCTCATCGTCGTCGTCGACGGGCGGAGCGTGCTCGTGTGCAGGCGGGGCGAGAGCCAGCGCGTCCGTGAGATCGCCGAGCGCCTCGCGAAGGAGCGGCGGACACCGGGGCGCCGGACGGTTCGAAAGAGAATTTCATGATCAGGGGCCGGTACAAGGAGGTACGAATGTTCGCGAAGAGATCGTTCATGTTTCTGCTGATCGCGGGGTGCGCGATCGGGACGCTGACTTCCTGCTCGCGCGGCACCAAGGAGGACGGCCTCAAGGTGAAGAGCGGGCTCGCCGCGAGAGTCGGCGATATCAAGATCACCGATGAATTCATGCTCCGGACGTTCGAGGATCTGCCTCCGGAGCAGAAGAAGCAGTTCAAGGGGCCCGAGGCGCAGGCGAGATTCACCGAGCGGCTCATCGAGCAGCACCTCTTTTACCTCGCCGCGCTCGATGCGAAGCTCGACAAGAGCGAGGAGATGGAAGAGCGGCTCCGGTGGGTCACGATGAATATCCTCGTCGCCGAGTATTTCACGAAGAACGTCAGCGACAAGATCAAGATCGAGCCGAAGGAAATTGAGGAATACTACGCGTCGCATCCCCAGGAATTCGTTCAGGCCCCCGTCCTGCGCGCCCAGTATCTCTTCACGGCGGACAGCCTCAAGGCCGTGAATTGGAAGAAGCGTCTCGCGAAGGGCGAGGTGTTCACGAAGATCGCGGCCAAGGAATCGGAGGACAAGGCGACCGCCCCGTCGGGCGGCGACGTCGGGTACTTCAACCCGGGCGGCTACATCAAGGGCGTCAGCGACGTCGAGGGATTCAGCAAGGCCGTCGAGAAGCTCGATCTCGGCGTGACGAGCGACATCGTGCGGCTCAGCAACGGATTCGCGATCATCAAGGTCACCGAGAAGAATGCGGCGAAAACGCAGACGCTCGACGAGGCCCGGCGGACGATCGAGGGCAAGCTGCAGGCGCAGAAGACGGAGGAGGCCTACAAGGCGGCCGTCGCGGAGCTCTCGAAGAAGTACAAGCCGGAGAACTACGTCCAGGAGCGGCTCGACAAGACGAAGCGGACCGCCGAGGAGCTCTGGGAGATGGCCCAGATCGAGGGCGATGCGCGGAGCCGCATCCAGTACTACCGCGACATCGTGAACCAGTATCCGGCCCATAAGAACGCGGCCGAAGCGCTTTTCATGATCGGATTCACGTACGCGGAGGAGCTCAAGGACTTCGTGCAGGCGCGCCGGACGTTCGACGAGCTCAAGCAGAAATACCCCGACAGCCCGATGCTCGAATCGGCGAAGTGGATGACCGAGAACATGGAGACGTCGCATCCGAAGATCGAGTCGCTCGAGGGGGTCCAGCAGCGCATGGAAGAGAACAAGACGGGAACGTCCAAGTAGGGAGCGATGATGGATCTCGTCGAGGTGTCGGTGCGCGGAATCGCGCTCGATGAGGAGCGCCGCCATCCGGTCGTCCTCCTCAAGGCGGACGAGGAGGAGGAGATTCTGCCGATCTGGATCGGCGCCGCCGAGGCGACGGCGATCTTCACCGCGGTCGCGGGCAAATCGTTCGAGCGCCCCATGACGCACGATCTCCTCGCAATCGTCGTCGACGTGCTCGGCGCGACGGTCGAGCGGATCGAGATCACGGGACTGCAGGCCGAGACGTACTTCGCGCGCATCGTGTTGAAGCGCGGCGACGACGTGTTCTACGTCGACGCGCGGCCGAGCGACTCGGTCGCGCTCGCCCTGCGGGCGGGTGCGCCGCTTTTCATCGAGCGGGACCTGTTCAACGCGCACAAGCGGAGCATCGATCTCGGTTCGGACGAGGACGACGTGCGCAAGCGCCTCAAGGAGCTCGATCCGGGGAGCTTCGGCGATCTCGACGCGTAGGAGGATACGGTGCTGGAATCGTTTCAGGGAAAGCCGCCGGCGGTCGGCGCCGACGTGTTCATCGCGCCGAGCGCGCAGGTGATCGGCGACGTGGAGCTCGGCGACGGCGCGAGCGTCTGGCACGGGGCGGTCGTCCGCGGGGACGTCGGGCGGATCCGCATCGGCGCATACACCAATATCCAGGATCTCTGCGTCTGCCACGTGACGACCGGGGGGCCGGAGCTCGTGGTCGGCGCGCGGGTCACCGTCGGCCATCGGGCGATCCTGCATTCGTGCGCGATCGGGGACGGGTGCCTCATCGGCATGGGCTCCATCATCCTCGACGGGGTGAAGGTCGGAAACGGGAGCATCGTCGCCGCGGGGAGCGTGCTCCTCACGGGGCTCGAGGTCCCGCCGATGTCGCTCGTGGCCGGCGTTCCCGGCACGGTGAAGCGGACGATCGATCGGGCCGCCTCGGAGCGTCTCGCCCGGAGCGCCGAGGAGTATCATCATCTCGCGCTCGCCTATCTCGGGAAACGGCCCTTCCCGCATTCGGAGGAACGAACATGAAACGGCGGGCGGCCTGCCGCGCGATGATCGCCGCCGCCGCGCTGATTGCGGCGGCCGCGGTTCCCGCGGGCTCTCAGGAAAAGGCCGGGGATCAGGCGAAGGGGACCGAAGCCTCGATCCGCCGTATCGGCGTTCTGTGCCCGCTCGAAGGGCGCTTCGCCACGCTCGGGGAATCGTTCCTGCGCGGGGCGTCGATCGCGCTCAAGGAAACGCGGCTCAAGGGGATCGGGAACGTCGAGCTCGTCGTCGGAGACACGCGCGGCAATCCGCTCGAGTGCCGGGCGGTCGCGGAGCGGCTCATCCGGCAGGAGCACGTCGACGCGCTGCTCGGCGAAGTGCTCAGCTCTTCCACGATCGCGGCGGCCCAGGTCGCCGAGCTCTCGAAAACCGTGCTCCTCTCTCCGGTCGCGACGGAGGAGGGGATCGCCGGCGTCGGGAACTGGGTGTTCCAGATGACCACCTCGTCGGAGGTCGAGATCGCCGCGCTCGCGCACATGGCGTGCCGCCGCCTCGGGCTCCGGCGCGTCGCGTTCATGTCCTCGGACGACCTGCCCTCGCGCCGCATCGCGCGGCTCTTCGGGGAGGAGGTCGAGCGTCTCGGCGGTCAGCTCGTGATCGCCGAGCTCTATCCCGAGGGGAGCACCGACTTCGCCGAATCGATCGGGCGCGTGCGCGCGGCCGATCCCGAGGCGCTCTTCATCGCCTCGGGCACCGAGGATTTGATCCTGATCCTGCCGCAGTTGTCGTTTCACGAATTCGGCGCGCAGCTCCTCGGCACGAGCGCCTGGAATTCCCGGCGCCTCGTCAGAATGGCGGGGAAGGATCTCGAGGGCGCGCTGTTTCCCGCGGACATCGATCAGCGCGCGGGCGAGGCGCTCTTCATGAACGCGTGCGCTCTCGTCAACGAGCCGGCCGGCGAGGTCAACCAGGTGGTCATCGGGGGATACCGGGGCACGAAGCTCCTCATCGAGGCGCTCGCCACGTGCAAGTCGGGAGGGACGCCGCTGCGGGAGGAGATGTCGCGGCTCCTCGAGAAAAGGCGTCACCCGTTCATCGATCTCATGGCCGGTGAAGGCATCCTGTTCTACACCGTGCGAAACGAGCGCGCCGTCGAGTACGGAGTCCTCAAGGCGGAGCGCTAGCCGCGCAGATGAAACTTCACGAGAAAGCTCACCCAGAACGAGACCGGCGTTCCGTTCGTCCGGACCGGCTTGAAGAGGAACTGCCGCACGGCGGCGAGCGATGAGGCCTCGAAGCTCACCGGTCCGAAGGACGAGCGCACGTACGCCTCGTTCACGGTGCCGTCGCTCGCGATGTACGCCTCGATGAGGACGTACCCCTGCAGCCGCTCCGCGAGGGCGTCGGCCGGATACTCCGGCTCGATCATTCTGAGAATAACGTAGTCCTCGCGGTACGGAACCGGCGCGTGGGACGCATGCGTGCGGTAGGCGTAATCCCCCTCCAGGGGGACCGACACCTGCTGTTCACGCTTCCGCTCGGCGGGCTTCGGAGCCGGCTCCTTTCCCCGCGGGCGCTTCGGCTTGTCCTCTCCTTCGACGACGACGTCCTGCACGACCATGACGCGCCGCTCGCGCGACGTCGCCTTCGCCGGCGTGTCGCGGCTGTCGATGATCGAAATTTCCGGTTCGAATGTGGCGGGACCCTCGTATCCGAGGGAGATGAAATCGCGGATCGCTTTGACGCGCTCGAACGTCACGAGGGCGAAGAGGTGCACGAGAATCACGAACGGAAGGATGAGCGTGAGCCGTCTACGCATCCGGCGGTCGTACTCGCTGATTTTCCCCATGCAGTGAGCCCTCTCTCCCTTGCATACAATATCGTACGGCGCCTTGAACGGTGTCAAGCGCGCGGTGGGGACGCGGCATGCGGGAGGCGTCGTCGGCTCAGGGCATCTCGAGCACGAGCGCCGTTTCGCCGGGGCGCACGATTCGCGCGAAGAGCGCCGATCGCCCGTCCGCGAGGCGGACCGTGAAGAGGTGCGCTCCCGGCTCGACGAGGCCGAAGGAGGCCGATCCGCCGGCGCCGGTCGCGCGCACGGAGAGCCGGTCGATGTCGACCGACGCGCCGGCGGCGGGGGCGCCCGCGGCGATCACCTTCACGGCGAAATCCGCGGCGACGGTCCCCTCGTATCCGAAGGAGAGCGCGATCGCCGCAAAGATCCGCTCGGCCTCGAGCCGGAGCCACGCGGCGTCCTTCATCGCCGCCTCGCGGGAGGCGTCCTCGATGGGGCCGCAGTGGACCTCGCATGCCGGGCACGCGGTCTGCTGGAGGAATACGTCGGCCCACTCGACGACGGCGAGCGGGCCTTCCGGCGCGAGCGCGCCGAGCGCGGCGGCGAGCCGCTCCGCGATCGAGCGTCCGCGAGCGCTTCCGGAGAAATAGAGGACGCACCGGCGCGTGTCGATTCCCGCGGGGGGCGCCTCATGCCGGATGCCGAGCGCGAGCTCGGCATCGGCGCGGTTGGCGGCGTAGACGCGCTCCTGCGGGGAGATCGTCTCGTCGCCGTTTCGCGTGAGGGCGACCGAGGCGCCCGCGCGCTCGAGCAGATTGCGGAGAATCCGCGCGACCTCGAGATTCGCGGACGCGCCGCGCAGCGAGCCCGCGCCCCGGCCTCCCGGATCGGATCCGCCGCCGCCGGGATCGAGACAGATGCGCCTCCCGGCGAGCGCGCCGCCGAAGAGCGGGCTGAGCCTGACGATCGCTCCCTCCGCGGCGCCGCGGGCGGCGCCCGTGTCGAGGAGGGCCGGGGCGTAGCCGGTGGCGATCACGATGAGCGTCTCGGGGCGGTTCGACGCGGGAACGAGGATCCTGCCCCGCTCGTCGCCGATGACGCTCCCGGCGGAGCCGCCGCCGATGACGGGGCGGGAAACGGGATTTCCCGTCAGCGCGTCGACCGCGACGAACGCGGCAAAGACCCCTTCGTCGAGCGGAGGAAGCTCCATGCGCTCCTTCAGCCCGTCCGCGGAGACGGTGAACGGCTCGCGGGCGCGCTCGCGGGCGACCTCGAAGGTGAAGGTTCCGTCCATGCACGGGCCTTCGAACGTCTCGCCGGTCTTCTCGAAACGCGCGGCGACGGGCGTGCCGTCCGCGACGCTCATGCCGCGCTCGTCGAGCACGCGGACCGAGACGGCCGCGGCGCCGCCGGGCTTCGCGACCGGCGGGAGCGCAATGATATGCCGCGGCGGCCGCTCGAGCACAATCGACGCCGGAACGCTCCACGCCGTCGCTCCCCGAGCGCTCCGGATCGACGCCTCGAGGCGGTGCGTCCCGTTCGGAACGTCGGGAGGCATGGGGGATCGGATGACGGAGGAGGCCGCTTCGAACACCGGGACGAGCTCGCGGTCGCCGAGCCGGATGCGGGCGGAGGCGGGATCGAGCGGCACGCCCGCCGCGCTCTTCACCGAGAACGAGATCTCCATTGGGGTCTCGATCGTGTCGCGCGCGGGGGAGAGCCGCGAGATCGACGGAACGCCGCGCGAGAAGTATTCGACGAGCCCGAGGAAATACGCTTCGGCCTCGAGCCGCTGCTTCGCCGAGAGCTTGAGGCGCTCCTCGACCGCGGGATGGGAGAGATAGCTCGCCTCGCCGAGAATCGCGGCGCGAGCAGTCGAGTTCCTGAGCACGAAGTAATTCCCCGGCTTGACCTCCGAGATCTCGATTCCCAGATTGCGCGCGAGGTGCACCTGAACGTTCTCCGCGAGCTCGAGGGAGGAGCCCGGATCCCCCGCGCGGTAGTAGACCTCGATCCGATTGACCTCTCGCTTCACGGGAAAATTGGAGTTGTGATGAATCGACACGAAGACGTCGGGATTCAGCTCGTTCGCTTTCGCCGCGCGCGCGGCAAGATCGTCCCCCACCTCTCGCGAGCCGGGGGGGAGCCGGTCCCGGTCCGCCGTGCGCGTGAGATGGGCGTCGGCTCCCGCGTCGGCGCAGAGTCCCCAGAGGTAGAGGGCGACGCCGAGGTTCGCGTCCGCCTCCCGGAGGCTGTCCGCGCCGACGGCCCCGCCGAACGTTCCCCCGTGCCCCGGATCGATCACGATCGTTCTGCCGGCGAGCGAGCTCGCGTCGACCGGCGCCGTTTTCTCCGCGGGGCCCGCGTAGAGATTGCCGGGGACGGGCTGGCGCGCGGCGCAGCCGGCGAGCGCGAGAAATCCCAAAGAGAGCGGTATCGCGAAACGCAGAGATCGGTTCATGGAGAGCTCCTTCTTTCCTGATTCACGCTACGCTCTCTTTAGCAGAAGCGCTCCTCTTCATCAAGCGGCAAATTCGGGGAGGCCGCCCCCGTCGGCCGGGCCGAAAAAAGCGTCTTCGAGGCCCATATATTGTGAAAATAGTTGACGCTATCCCCTACATATGGTAGAAATCGGCAAATCCTGCTTGAGCAATAAGGTTAAAGGAAATGGATATTCAATCGTCCCTGAAGAAATTACCGTCCGTCGAGAAAGTGCTCGAGGACCCGCGGATCGCGCCGCGCATCGGTCTGCTATCGCGGAAGGGGATCACGCGGATCGTCCGCGAGGCGATCGAGCGGCGCCGCGCGATGCTGCTCGGGGGCGCGAAGGCCGGAGCGGCGGGGGAGGGGCTTCTCGCGCCGGTCGCCGACGAGGTGGTCGCCGAGCTCGACGCGCTCGCGGACGCCGGGACGAAACCGGTCATCAACGCGACGGGGGTCGTGCTCCATACGAATCTCGGCCGCGCGGTGCTCGGCGAGAGCGTGCGCGCGGCGATAGACGCCGCGGGGCGCGCGTACGTCGATCTCGAGATCGATCTCGCGAGCGGCAAGCGGACGGAGCGCGGTCTCCGGGCCGCGCGGCTGCTCTCGCTCCTCACGGGGGCCGAGGACGCGTTCGTCGTGAACAACAACGCCGCGGCGGTGCTGCTCGCCGTGCAGACGATCGCGGGATCGGGAGCCGTGGCCGTTTCGCGGGGAGAGCTCGTCGAGATCGGCGGGAGCTTCAGGCTCCCCGAGATTCTCAGCCATGCGGCGGCGCGCGTGATCGAGGTCGGAACGACCAACCGGACGCACCGGAAGGATTACGAGAAGGCGATCCGGGACGGCGCCACGCTGCTCCTCAAGGTTCACACGAGCAATTACCGTATCGTCGGGTACACGAACGAGGTTTCCCCCGGCGAGCTCGCGGAAGTGGGACGCGCCGCGGGCGTGGCCGTCATGTACGATCAGGGGAGCGGCGTGCTCTATCCGCTGCGCGAAGCGGGGATCGAGGGGGAGGAGTGCATCGAGACGGCGATCGAGAGCGGCGTCGACATCGTGAGCTTCAGCACCGACAAGGTGCTCGGCGGTCCGCAGGGAGGCGCGCTCGTAGGGCGCGCGCCGCTCATCGCCCGAATGAAGGAGAACCACCTCTCGCGGGCGCTCAGACCCGACAAGCTGACGCTCGCGGGGCTCGAGCAGGCGCTGCGCGAGTACTGGCGCGGGGATATCGCGGGGATCCCGTCGCTCCGCATGATCATGGAGCCCGCCGGACGCGTGCGGGAGCGCGCTGAGCGGCTCGCCGGGCGGATCGCGGCGCGGTGCGCCGGCGTCGAGGTGCGGGTCGCCGAGTCGGAGTCTTCCATCGGCGGGGGCAGTTTCCCCACAAATCCCTTGCGGACGGCCGTCGTGCACATTACCCTTCCTCCGGGCCGCGCGGAGCGGCTCTCCGCGCGCCTGCGCGGGGGGAATCCGGCCGTGCTGGTCCGCGTCAAGGATGATTCCATTATGATCGATCCTCGAACGATTCTCTTCGACGAGGAAGACCTGATTGTCGCGAAGCTCGCCGACGGGCTTGCGGGCGTTCTCCGGAGGGAGTGATTGTGATGACCGGTGAAGATCGGGGAAAAACCAACGGCGGCTCGTGCGAAGGGCCGGGAGGCGGATATACGATATTCCTCGACGAGGAGCGCATCCGGCAGTTCATGGCGGCCGGCGATCCCGCTTCGGCGAGCGAGCTCGAGCACTTCAAGGACGTCGGCGCCCAGCTCGAGAAACGGATCAGGGAGCGGAGCGGCGCCGTGATCCTCGCCCTGTCGACCGGCGAGCAGGGGATATCCCGCGATTTCGCCGTTCTGCAGATCGCGCACATCATCGCGAAGCACGGCAGGAGCGTGCTCATCGTCGACGGCGACTTCCTGCAGCCCGGTCTGAGCGGGCTCGTCGAGAATGTCGAGAATCACGGCTTCCTCGATCTCCTGCTCTACGGGAGCTCGCTCAAGACCGTCGCGCGCTCCGTCGGGATCGAAGGCGTGAGCGTCGCCGGCCCCGGCTCGTTCCCGGTCGCGCGCACGATTCCCTTCGCCATCAAGGAATTCGAGAAGATCGTCGCGTTCCTCCGGACGAAGCACGACGTCGTCATCTACTGCTCGACGCTCTACACGGAGGACGCGAAGATCAACCCGCTCGCGAAGCTCGTCGACGGCGTGCTGCTCTGCTGCCGGATCGACGACATGAGCGAGGGGGAGCTTCAGAAGAATATCAAGGCGTTCGGCGAGGAGCGGATTCCTCCCATCGAGCTCGTGTGCTTCTGCGGAAAACGCGCGCCGGCTCCGGCCCCCGCTCCGAGAGGGGAGAGCGAGCCGGTCGCCGCGCCGCCGCCGATCGCGGCGCCGCTCGAAGCGCCCGCCGCGAGGGAGGAGCCGATCGAGATACCGATGCTGGAAAAAGCCGCCGATCTGGAGCCGCTCGCGGACGAGCCGGTCCCGGAGGAGCCGCGCGCGGAGCGGAAGGCGCGTTTCAGCCTGCTGCGCGTGGGGAGCGTCTCGGCGGGGGTTCTCATCCTCGCCTTCATCGTGTGGTGGGCCCTGATCAACCGCACCGTCAGCGAGCAGCAGCCCGCCGGCCGGCCGCCGGCCGGCGAGATCGCGCGGGCCGGGGGAGAGGCCAGGCTTTCGGGCAGCGCGGATTCGACGACGGCGCCGGTCGAGTCCCTCGCCGCCGCGCTCATCGACAGCTCCCGGGCCGCGCGGGCGTCCGAAACGACGGAAGGTGCGGCGTCGCGCGTCGCGCCGTCCGCCGTCGAAACGGCGAAGCCGGGTCCGGCCGAGGGCGCGAGACCGAGTCCGGCCGAAACCGCGAAGCCGGCGACCGCATTGACGCCGGGCAAGTACACGATCCATGTGGCGTCGTTCACGGAGGCGTTCCGCGCCGATAACGAAAAGGCGTACCTCGACAAGAGCGGATTCCCGGCGCGGATCGTCGAGGTCGAGATCAAGGGAGTGAAATGGCTCCGCGTCATCGTCGGCGAATTCGCGACGGAGGATGAGGCGGCGAAAACGAGGCTCGATCTGCTGGGGCTCAACAAGGTCGGGTACGCGCGGATCGTGACGGTCGAAGCGGCGACCCGTTGATGGCATAGCGACTTCGGGAGGATACAACCGGTGAGTCTTTCGAAACTCGAGATGGTGGGCTTCAAATCGTTCATGGCGCCGATCAGCCTTCAATTCAAGGACGGGATCACGGCGATCCTCGGTCCGAACGGCTGCGGCAAGACGAACATCGTCGACGCGGTTCGCTGGGTCCTCGGCGAACAGAGCGCCCGCCAGCTTCGGAGCTCGAAGATGGAGAACGTCATCTTCAACGGCACGCAGCAGCACAAACCGATGGGGTACGCCTCCGTCAACCTCACGATCAACAACGAGCGCGGACAGTTTCCGCTCGATTACAGCGAAATCAACATCACCCGCAAGGTCTACCGCTCGGGCGTGAGCGAGTATTTCATCAACAAGATGCCGTGCCGGCTCAAGGATATCCGCGACCTGTTCGCCGACACGGGCACGGGGAGCCATTCGTACTCGGTCATCGAGCAGGAGATGATCGACTGGGTGCTCAACGACGTGCACGGCGAGCGCCGTCTCATGTTCGAGGAGGCGGCGGGCATCGTCAAATACCGCATGCGCCGGGAAGAGGCTCAGCGCAAGCTCGAGCTCACCGACGCGGACCTCACGCGCCTCGAGGATATTCTCGAAGAGCTCCGCGCGCAGGTGCGGTCGCTCAAGTACCAGATGGCCAAGGCGCGCCGCTACGAGATCGTCAGGGACCGGATCAGGGGGTGGGAGGTCGTGAGTATCCGCTCGCAGCTCTCGGAGATCATCGGGGAGCGGCGCGCGGCCGAGGCGGAGCTGACCGAATGCCTCACGCGCTCACGGAGCGAGGACGATTCGCTCGCCGAGCTCGAGCGGCGGGTCGCGGACGCGCGATCGGCGCACCTCGAGCTCGAGCGGAAGCGGACGGAGCTGCAGGACAAGCGCTATGACATTCGCCGCCGGATCCAGTCCTCCGAGGAGAAGGTGATCCAGTTCACGGAGCGCGAGAGTCAGGCGCGCCTCCGCATCGAGCGGGCCTCGCGCGAGATCGCCGAGGCGGAAGGGCGCCTCGGGCAGATCGGCGCGCGCATCGCCGCGGTGAAGGGGCTCGGCGCCGACAAGGAGTCGAGAATCGTCGTCGAAGAGGCGGCGGTCGGCGCCCTCGCCGATGATTTCCGCGCGGCGATGGAGCGCATCCAGACCCTGACGGCGAAGCTGATCGAGATGAAACAGACGCAGCTCGACCTGATCCAGGATCAGGCGAGGGCGAAGAACACGCTCGAGCATCACGAGGGGACGCTCGCGGAGCTCGACAACCGGTCGGCGGAGATCCGGGAGCGCGTATCCGACGCCGAGCGCGAGGGGCAGACGCTCGCCGCGGAGCGTGAGGTCAAGGCCGCCGCGTGCCGGGAGCTCGAAGAGCGCGGCGCCGCGCTCGACCGCGAGCGATCGGGCCTCGCCGATTCGATGCGCGAGCAGGAGCAGCGCATCATCGGACGCGAGCGCACGCTCGCCGAAAAGCGGGGGGAGCTCGCTCACCTGAAGGGCAAACACGATCTGCTCCGGAAGATGAAGGAGAGTTTCGAAGGATACCCGGGCGGCGCGCGCGAAGTCCTCACGCGGGGCGACGAGCGCGTGCGCGGTCCCCTCGTCGAGTTCCTCGCGGTCGAGGACCGCTACCGCCCGGCGGTCGAGGCGGCCCTCGCCGGCGTTCTCGACGGCGTCGTCGTCGACCGGTTCTCGAGCGCGCTCGATCTCGTCCGGGAGATCTCCGAGCGCGCCTCGGGGCGCGTGCGCCTCTTCGCGGAAGACGCGCCGGGAGCGCGGCGCGACGCCGCGGCGGAAGGCGTGCCGGGCTGTCTCGGATCGCTCGCCTCGTTCGTCGCCGCCGACGAGGCGCGGCGGGGGCTCGTCGACGCGCTGCTCCAGGGCGCGTACCTGTTCGAAGATCCGGCCGCAGCGGTCGATTTCGTCGCCTCGGAGCGGGGACGCGGCACGACGGCCGTGACGCTCTCCGGCGTGTCGTTCTCCGCCTCCGCGGGGATCTATTTCGCGGGGAGCGGCACGGAGGAATTCTCGCTGCTCGGCCGCGTGAGCGATCTCGAGCGGCTCGGCGAGGCGATACCGGAGCTCGACGGCGAGGTCGTCGCGCTGGCGGCGGCCTGCGAAGAGGAGCGCGCGGCGCGCGGGCGACTCGAGGCGCGCTCGCGCGAAATCGAAGGGGAGATCCCGGGAATCCGCGAAGAGCTCTCGACGCGGCGGGAGGCGCTGCAGAGCTGCGAACGGGATCACGCGATGCGCCGGGAGAAGGTATCCATGCTCCTCAGGACGCTCGACGAGATCGAGACGTCGCGATCCGAGATCCTCGCCAAGCTCGAGGAGATGAAGCTCTCGCTCCGGATGCAGGAGGAGAGCGGCGAGCTGCGGCAGTCGGCCGATATCGAGGCGGAGCTCGCCGGGCTGCAGAAGCGGCGGGAGGAGATCGAGTCTTCCCTCACGGAGAAGAAGATCGCGCTCGCCTCTCTCAGGGGAGCGCTTGACAAGGACCGGGAAGAGCTGAAGGGGCTCGTCGTGATGGACGACCAGTTCCGCGGCATCGCCGGCGACCGTCGCCGCGAGATCGCGGAATCGGACACGGAGCTCGCCGGGCTCGCCTCCGCCGTCGAAGCGGAGCGTTCGGTCGTGCGGGTGCTGCTCGAAGAGGAGCGCTCCTACGAACGGGGGCTCGAGGATCTCTCGGGGAGTCTCGAGGAACGGCGCGCCGAGGCCGAATCCGCGGAGAAGGAGCTCAAGGCGCGCGCCGCGGAGCGCGAACGGATATTCGAACGGCTGAACGAGATCAAGATCGTGCTCTCGACCTTCGAAACGCGGATGCGCAACCTCGTCGAAAAGGCGCGCGAGATGCACGCCGCCGATCTCGGCTGCTACCTCGACGGGAAGGAGCTGCCGCTCACGGACGAGGAAGCGGCCGTGACGAGGGAGATGCTCGACCGGGAGAAGAAGAAGCTCGAATCGATCGGTCCGGTGAACCTCGCCGCCGTGGAGGAGTTCAACGAGAAGAAGACGCGCCTCGATTTTCTCGAGTCGCAGAAGGCCGACCTCCTCAAGGCGAAGGAGGAGCTCGATGAAGCGATCAAGAAGATAAACGCCCGCGCGAGGACGCAGTTCCTCGAAACGTACGAGCTCGTGCGCGGGCACTTCCAGCAGACCTTCCAGATTCTCTTCGAGGGGGGAGAGGCGGACCTCTCGCTCGGCGAGAGCGCCGATCCGCTCGATGCCGATATCGTCATCACGGCGCGTCCCAAGGGAAAGCGCCTGCAGGACATCGCCCTCCTCTCGGGAGGGGAGCGGGCGCTCACGGCTCTCGCGCTGCTCTTCGCCCTCTACAAGGCGAAGCCGAGCCCGTTCTGCATCTTCGACGAGGTGGACGCGCCCCTCGACGACGCCAACATCCAGCGCCTTCTCCGGATGCTCCAGGTGTTCAAGAAAGACACCCAGTTCATCATCATCACGCACAACAAGCGCACCATGGAGGTCGCCGAACGCCTGTACGGCATCACGATGGAGGAGCGCGGCGTCTCGCGCGTCGTGTCGGTCGACTTCGACGGCATCGAGAAGGTTCTCCGGAACCGCGCCGCGTCCGAGCGCGTGCTCCTGCCGTCGGAAGCCTCCTCGAACTGACGGGAACAACCGCATGCACAAGCTGTTCGACGGACTGAGAAGGACCAAGGAGCGTCTCTTCGGCTCCATTCAAGGGATATTCGCCGGCGGGACCGCCGGCGCGGACGCCCTCGAGGAGCTCGAAGGGATTCTTCTCTCGGCGGACCTCGGGCCCGAGGCGGCCGAGCGGATCGTGGAACGCCTCCGCAAGCAGGCCGGCGCCGCCGCCGGCCCCGAAGCGTGCCGCCGGATCATGGCCGAAGAGCTTCTCTCGATCATGAAGGAAACGCCCGCGCCGCAGCCGCCGAAAGGGCGCCCGCGCGTCATTGTGGTCGTCGGCGTAAATGGCGTAGGGAAAACGAGTACCATCGGAAAGCTCGCGTATCTTTTTAGGAGCGAGGGGAGCTCCGTGCTCCTCGCCGCGTGCGACACGTTTCGCGCCGCCGCGGAGGAGCAGCTCGAGCTCTGGGCCGGACGCGCCGGGGTGCCGATCGTCCGGCAGAAGAGCGGGGCCGATCCGGCCGCCGTCGCGTTCGACGCGGTGCAGTCCGCGAAGGCGAAGAACATCGATATCGTGATCGTCGATACGGCGGGACGGCTCCATACGAAGGTCAATCTCATGGACGAGTTGAAGAAGATCTTCAACGTCCTCTCGACGAAGATGGAAGGTATCGGCCTCGAGAGCTGGCTCGTGCTCGACGCCAACACGGGGCAGAACAGCCTTCGACAGGCCGAGGCCTTCACCGCGGCTCTCCCGGTCTCGGGGCTCGTTCTCACGAAGGTCGACAGCACGGCGAAAGGCGGCGCCGTCGTCACGATCCAACAGAAGCTCCGCGTCCCCGTCATCTACGTCGGCGTCGGCGAACAGATGGAGGATATCGAGCGGTTCGATCCGGAGCTCTTCGTCTCCGCAATGCTCGGCGAATAGCGGCAACTGCGCTCTTGACACCATTCACGCAGCCGATTAGAATTGAATGACATTGATGAGGCCCTTTCGGGGGTCTCGAACCTTCGGGGCGGGGTGAAAATCCCCACCGGCGGTGAAAGCCCGCGAATGAGCTCGATGCTCACCGATCCGGCGCAATTCCGGAGCCGACAGTGACAGTCTGGATGGGAGAAGGTTTTCCGCCTTTGCTCAGTCGCGGCATCTCGCTGATACGCGATCTCCCCGTGCATGCAGGCCCCGAAGCGGAAGTTTTCTCTCGGAGGAGAAAGCTATGGATCAGGAGGAGAAGTATCTGCGCCGCGCGCTCGAGCTCGCCGAACATGGGCTCGGGGAGACATTTCCGAATCCGCTCGTCGGGGCCGTCATCGTTCAGGGAGACCGGATCGTCGGCGAGGGCTGGCACCGGGGCCCCGGATTCCCCCACGCGGAAGTCGAGGCGATCCGCGGCGCGGGGGACCGCGCGAGCGGGGCCGCGCTCTACCTCAATCTCGAGCCGTGCTGCCACTACGGGCGCACGCCCCCCTGCACGGACGGCATCGCGGAGGCGGGGATTTCGCGCGTCGTGTTCAGCATGTACGATCCCGACGCCCGGATGCGGGGCAAGGGCGCGGCGGCTCTCCGGTCGCGCGGCATCGACGTCCGGACGGGGGTGTGCGCGGCCGAAGCGCTTGAGCTCAATCTTCCCTACGTGCACCGAAACCTCACGGGCAAGCCGTTCGTGATGCTCAAGCTCGCTTCGACCCTCGACGGCAGGCTCACGTGGGGCGCCGAGCGGGGCTATATTTCGGGTGAGAAGGAGCAGCGCTACATACACCGGCTGCGGGCGTGGACGGAAGCGATCGCGATCGGGATCGGCACGGTTTCGATCGACAAGCCGAAGCTCGACCGGCGTCTCTTCCGCGAGGGGATGCGGCCTCCGGTGCGGATGGTGTTCGATTCGGCGCTCCGGTTCCCCGAGGATTACCCGTGGCTCGCGCGCAAGGAGCGCGTGCTCATCTACTGCCTGACGAATGTCGATCCGATCCGGAGGCGGGAGCTCGAGACGGCGGGCGCCGAGGTCGTGCTGCTGCCGCGCGGGCCCCACGGGGTCGATCTCCGCGCCTGGCTTGAGGACGTCACGGCGAAAGGAATCACCGGGGTGATCGTCGAGGGGGGAGGCGAGGTCGCCACCGCGTTCCTCGGCGAGGGGCTCATCGAGCGTCTCGTGCTCTGCTACGCGCCGCTCGTCTCCGGACAGAGCGGCGTTGCGTGGTACCAGGACGGGCGAGGGCCGCACTGGCTCGCGCGGGGGGAGCTCAAGCTCAGGAGCTGCGCTGCCATGGACGAGGACATCGTCCTCGTGTTCGACTCGCGCAGGATCGGGGACTATCTCGCCGCGGTGACGGAGGAGGATACGATTGTTCACTGGGCTCGTTGAGGCGATCGGCACGGTTCGCGCCGTGCGGAAGAAACCGGACGGGGCGCGCCTCGAGATCGAGACGCCGCTCGAGGGGCTCGTCGTCGGGGAGAGCGTTTCGGTGGACGGCGTCTGTCAGACGGTCGCCGCGGCGGACGGCGCGCGCTTCTCCTGCGACGTGCTCCGCGAGACGCTGCGCGTCACCACGTTCGCGCGCATCCGGCCGCGCGCCCGCGTGAACATCGAGCGCGCGCTTGCGGCCGGCGAGCGGTTCGGCGGGCATATCGTGAACGGCCACGTCGACGGGACGGGGACGGTCGCCAAAATCGTGCGGAAGCCGCTCGGCATCGAGATCGCGCTCGCGCCGGAGCTCCTCAGATATCTCGTTCCGAAGGGATCCGTCGCCGTGAACGGCGTGAGCCTCACCGTGGGCCCCGTCGTGCGGAACGGGCGCTTCACCGTGTTCGTCATTCCCCACACGTGGGAGCACACGAATCTCCAATATCTGAAGACGGGGAGCGCCGTGAACGTCGAGGTCGACGTCCTCGCGAAGTACGTCGAGAGATCTCTCATCAGCATGAAGAAGGAAGGTGAGCGGTGGTGAGCGCATTCAGCCGCGTCGAGGACGCGCTCGACGACATCAGGCGGGGGCGGATGGTCGTCGTCGTCGATGACGAGGATCGCGAGAACGAGGGGGACGTTATCATGGCCGCGGAGTTCGTCACCCCCGAGAGCATCAACTTCATCGCTCGGCACGCCCGGGGGCTCATCTGCGTCGCGCTCGAGGAAGAGCGGACCGACGCGCTCCGCCTCGGGCTCATGGTGCAGGACAACACGGCGAAGATGGGCACGCCGTTCACCGTCTCCGTCGACGCCGCGCACGGCACGACGACGGGCATCAGCGCCTACGATCGCGCCATCACCGTCCGCGCCCTCATCGACCCGAAGACGCGCCCCGAAGACCTCGCCCGGCCGGGGCACATCTTTCCGCTCCGGGCCGCGCGGGGCGGTGTGCTCCGGCGCGCGGGGCACACCGAGGCGGCCATCGATCTCATGCGGCTCGCGGGGCTCACGTGCGCCGGCGTGTTGTGCGAGATCATGGCGGAGGACGGCTCGATGGCGCGCGTGCCCGAGCTCGTCGAGATCGCGAAACTGCACGATCTCAAGATCATCACGATCTGCGACCTCATCGAGTACCGCCGCCGCGCGGAAAAGCTCGTGCGCCGCGTTGCCGAGGCGAGCCTGCCGACCCGTTTCGGCGAGTTCAGGCTCGTCGCGTACGAAGGGACGATCGACGGATCGGCGAGCATCGCGCTCGTGATGGGGGAGACGAAGGGGGATTCGCCGACGCTCGTCCGCGTGCATTCCCAGTGCGTCACGGGGGACGTGTTCGGCTCGCTCCGCTGCGACTGCGGCGACCAGCTCGCCGTGGCGCTCGAGAAGATCGCGAAATCGGGCACCGGCGTGTTCCTCTACATCCAGCAGGAGGGACGCGGGATCGGCCTCGTGAACAAGGTCCGCGCGTACGCGCTCCAGGATTCGGGACGGGACACGGTCGAGGCGAACGTCGAGCTCGGATTCCCGGCGGATCTCCGCGACTACGGCATCGGCGCGCAGATCCTGGCGGACCTCGGGCTCCGCAAGATCAGGCTTCTCACGAACAACCCGCGCAAGATCATCGGGCTCCGCGCCTACGGGCTCGAGATCGTCGAGCGGGTTCCGATCGAGATACCGCCGAACCGGCGGAATCTCCATTACCTGAAGGCCAAGCGGGACAAGCTCGGCCACATCTTCACCACGCTGGACGACCATGAACCGAACGCGAGCGGTGCGGCCGCCGCGCGGAAAGGAGAGCACGATGGTGCGTGAAAAAGCGGGGCATCTGACCGGTGCCGGCAGAAGCTTCGCGATCGTGATCGGACGCTTCAACGAGCTCGTGAGCGGGCATCTCCTCTCGGGAGCAGTCGATTGTCTCGTGCGCCACGACGTCGCGGAGAAGGATATCCACGTCTACTGGGTTCCCGGTTCGTTCGAGATCCCGCAGGTCGCCAAACGCGCCGCCGGGACGGGCGTCGACGCCGTGATCTGTCTCGGCGCGCTCATCCGCGGGGAGACCGCGCACTTCGACATCCTCGCGAATCAAGTCGTCCGCGACGTCTCGAACGTCGCGCTGGACGCGGGAACGCCCGTGTCCTTCGGCGTGATCGCCGCCGATACGCAGGAGCAGGCGCTCGAGCGCGCGGGGAGCAAGGCGGGGAACAAGGGATGGAACGCCGCCCTCTCGGCGCTCGAGATGGCGAACCTCTGGAAGGAACTGAAGAAGAAGTAGGAGGCCGGTGATCGCATGAGCCGCAGGCGGAAAGCCCGGGAAATCGCGCTCCAGACGCTCTACGCCCAGGAGGTGTCCGGAACGGAATGGAAGATCGCGTTCGATGACAACGTCGAGCGGCGGAAGCCCTCCGACGAGGTCATCGAGTACGCCGAGCGGCTCGTGACGAACGTCATGGCGGAGCGGGAGCGCCTCGACGTCATGATCAAGGACCGGCTCGAGAACTGGGCGATCGAGCGCGTCTCGGTCATCGACCGGACGATCCTTCGCATCGCGCTCTCGGAGCTCCTCCACTGCCCCGAGGTCCCGGTGAACGTCATCATGAACGAGGCGATCGAAATCGCCCAGAAGTTCAGCTCGGCTGACGCGGGGCGGTTCGTGAACGGCGTGCTCGATCGCCTCGCGCGGGAGGTCCGGGAGCGTTGAAGGTGTTCGCCTGCTCCGACGTCCACGGGAACGCGCGGGCCCTGCAGGCCGTGCTCGCCGTCTATCGCGAGCAGCGCGCGCGGGAGTTTCTCTTCCTCGGCGACTGCGTCGGGTACGGCGCGCATCCCGACGGCTGCATCGACATGCTCCTCAATATGCCGCGCGCGCGGCTCATCCTGGGAAATCACGACGCCGCGCTCCTCGACCGGCACGAGCGCGGGGACCTGAACGCGTTCGCGGCCGAGGCGATCGGCTGGTCGGAGCGAAACCTCGGGCCGGGCCACATCGACGCGATGCGGCGTCGATTCGCGATGCTGCACGAGGGGAAGGTGTACTGCGCCGTTCACGCGTCTCCCGCGCATCCCGAGGAATGGCCGTACATCTTCTCCGAAATGGACGCCGATACGGCGTTCCGCGCGCGCGATTTCTCCCTCTGCTTCGTCGGGCACACGCACCTCCCCGCGATCTATTCGTTCGAGAAGGGAGAGTGCGCCGTCGTGGAGGGGACGCCGATCGGTCTCGATCCGAACGACCGCTATATCGTCAACCCGGGGAGCGTCGGCCAGCCGCGCGACGGGGATCCGCGCGCCGCATGCTGCGTCTACGACCCGGACGCGGGAACGATCGCCTTCCACCGGTGTGTATATGATGCGGCGGCGGAGGCGCAGGATATTTTCGACGCGGGCCTGCCGCGATTCCTCGGCGATCGGCTGCTGACGGGAACCTGACCGGGAGCAAAGGAGCGGGGCCATCGAACCGAAATCGGAACGGAAGCACTGGGACCGATTCTGGGAGCGCGCTCCCGGCGTCGAGGACGTCTACTCGAACGAGGGGAGGGTCGCGGAGCGGATCGCCCGCCTCGGTTCCGTCGCGGGCCTGCGCGTGCTCGAGGTCGGCGCCGGCTCCGGGCGCGACGGGCTCGCGCTCGCCGCGGGCGGCGCCCGAGTCGTCTCGCTCGACTACAGCCTTCCGAGCCTGCGGCTCATCAAGGCGCAGGCCGCCGGGACCGGCTCGCTCGCCGTGTGCTGCGGCGACGCGTTCGCGCTTCCATTCGCGGACGGCACCTTCGACGTCGTGTTCCATCAGGGGCTCCTCGAGCATTTCCGGAATCCCGACGATCTCCTCGCGGAGAACGCGCGGGTGCTGAAGCGGGGCGGCTACCTGCTCGTCGACGTACCGCAGCGGTGGCACTACTACACCGTGATCAAGCACGTTCTCATCGCGCTCCGCCTCTGGTTCGCCGGCTGGGAGCGGGAGTACTCCGTCGCCGAGCTCGAGGGGATGCTCCGCCGCCATTCGTTTTCGATTGTCTCGAGCTACGGCGAATGGTTTAATCCGCCGATATGGTACCGGATGCTGCGCCGGGGGCTCGCCCCCGCCGGAGTCCGGCTGCCGATGTATCCCCGCGTTTTCGCCGCGCTCGGCGGGGCGTTCAAGGGGGCGCGCGAGGCGTTTCTGAAGCGACGCCTCGCGCTCTACACGACGGTCGTCGTCGGCACGATCGCCCGGAAGGATTGAGTCGGGACGGACGCCGGACCGGTCCGCGGAGGACGAACGATGCGGGTGCTCGCCGTGAACTGGCGCGATATCAGGAATCCCGAAGCGGGCGGCGCGGAGGTGCACCTCCACGAGATTCTCTCGCATCTCGCGCGCTGGGGGCACGGCGTCACGCTCATCGCCGCCGGCTGGCCCGGCTGCGCGAGCGACGAAACGATCGACGGGATCCGCGTGCTGCGCCGCGGCCATTGGTTCGACGCGAACTTCACGCTGCCGGTCTTCGCGTCGCGGCACATGAAGCACCACGCGTACGACGTCGTGATCGAGGACATCAACAAGCTTCCGTTCTTCATGCCGCTCTTCACGTCCGTTCCGGTCGTTCCCGTCATCCCGCACCTTTTCGGCACGACCGCCTTCCGTGAGACGAATCCGGCGATCGCGTCGTACGTCGTGCTCATGGAGCGATTCGTCCCGCTCGTCCACCGGAACTGCCGTTTCATGGTGATCAGCCCGAGCACGAAGGAGGATATCGTCGCACGGGGAATCGATCCGGAGCGCGTCGACGTCGTCCTCTGCGGGCTCGACCACGGGAGGTACCGGAACCTCGGGCTCGAGCGCTTCGCCGAGCCGACGATCGTGCACCTCGGACGCCTGCGGAAGTACAAGAGCGTCGAGGTGGCGCTCGGGGCGATGCTGAAGGTGCGTGAGCGCCTTCCCGCGGCGAAGCTCGTGATCATCGGCGACGGGCCGCATCGCCGCTCGCTCGAGCGGGAGGCGGCGCGCCTCGGTCTCGGGGATTCGGTCCGGTTCGCCGGCTTCATGGGCGGCGACGAGCTCGTCGAATACCTGAACCGCGCGCACCTGCTCGTCAATCCGAGCCCCAAAGAGGGGTGGGGGCTCACCGTCGTCGAGGCGAACGCGTGCGGGCTGCCCGTCGTCGCGAGCGACCGGCCCGGGCTGCGGGATTCGGTCCGGGACGGCGAAACCGGGTATCTCGTGCCCTTCGGCGACGACGCGGCGTTCGCGGCGAAATCGCTCGAGATCCTCGGCGATCGCGCGCTCTGGAGCCGTATGAGCGCGAGCGCCCTCGATCGCGTCAAGGAGCTCACGTGGGAGCGCTGCGCCCGTGAAACGCTCGCGCTGCTCGAGCGCGCCGCGGGAGCGGGGGGAGGACGGCCCGGTGAAGGGGAGACGGATTCTCGTCACGATCGTCAAGGTCGCGGTGAGCGCGGGGCTCATCGCCTTCCTCCTGTACAAGCTCTCCCCCGAGAACCTGATCGCCGATCTCTCGCGTGTGGACCCGTGGCAGCTCGTGCTCGCCACCGCCGTCTTCTTCGCCAGCGTCGTTCTCGGGGCCTATCAGTGGCATCTTCTCCTCAGGGCCGGCGGCATCGAGCTTCCCGGCAGGAAGACGTTCAAGGTGTATTTCGTCGGGCTGTTCTTCAACAATTTTCTTCCCGCGGGCGTCGGCGGGGACGCGATGAAGATCTACGACGTGAGCCGCATCGGCAACGATCCGCACCAGGTCTTCGCCGTCACGATACTCGATCGCGTCATCGGCATCGCGGGCCTCTGCGTGCTCGCGCTCGCCGCTTCGTTCGTCCTCCTCGCCGGGGAGGGGCTCTTCAATCTGCGACTCTACATCGTCGTATTCGCCGGGTGCGTCGCCCCGGTGCTCGCCCTCATCCTGAACAAGCGGCTCTCGCGCGGCGTGAGGCTCCTCTTCGGGAAAGTGACGCTCTGGGGGCTCGGCGGGCGCTTCGACGCGATCTTCCGCCACCTGGGGGAGTACCGCCGTCTCCGGATGCTCCTCGTCCGGCTCACGGGGCTCGCGATGGCCGTGCAGTTCCTGCGCGTCGTGACGCACGTGCTCGTGGCCCGGTCCCTCGGGATCGACGTCACCGGGCTGCAGTTCGTGCAGTTCTTCGTGTTCGTCCCGCTCCTCGGCCTCCTCATGATTCTGCCGATATCGATCAACGGGCTCGGTGTCCGGGAAGGCGCGGGAATCCTTCTCTTCACGCAGATCGGATTCACGAAGGAGCAAGCGCTCCTCATGGAACTTATTACGTACGCGATCATGGTTGTGGTAAGCTTGACCGGAGGATATTACTTCCTGCAGCGGAGCTTCGAACGAAAAGGCAAAACCGAACCGCAAGGGGTACACACCGATGTCTGATTCGACGATCAACAGGCTGCTCGCCCTCGTGATCTTTCTCGTTCCCCTCGTCGTGTACACGCTCACGATGGCGCCGACGCTCGTGTTCTGGGACAGCGGCGAGTTCATCGCGACGGCGTACATTCTCGGCATACCGCACTCGCCGGGCACGCCGCTGTTTACCCTCGTGGGGCGGGTGTTCGCGATGCTGCCGCTGCCGATGGAAGCGGCGGCGCGGATCAATTTCTTCTCCGTGGTGAGCGGCTCCCTCGCCGTGCTCATGTGCTACCTCATCGCCGTGTCGACGCTCCGGTTCATGTTTCCGACGCTCACGGGAAAGCTCGGACGGTTCATGATGTATGCGGGGCCGTTCACCGGCGCCCTCTACCTCGCCTTCTCCAACACGCACTGGCTCGATTCGACGGAAACGGAAGTGTACGCGCTCAACCTGTTCGTGATGGGGCTGTGCACGTGGCTCGCGCTCGCGTGGTACAAGAATCCCACGGGGCACGCCCGGCCGCCCGCGCCCGGCGCGGGGCCGGCGATGGAGGAGGAGCGGCTCGAGCGGGGCCATTCGCGCGGCCTCGTGTACCTGATTATTTATCTGCTCGCGCTCGGCGTCAGTTTCCACCTGGGAACCGTGCTCGTATTCGGAGGAATCCTCCTCCTCTTCCTCCTCGTGCGGGAGAAATCGTTCAGCAACGCGGAGCTGATCATCTACACGTTCGGATTCGCGGTGCTCCTCGCCGACATGACGCTCTACAAGTCCATCGGGGCGACGATCGTGGGGCTCCTCATCTGGGCGGCGCTCACCGCGTGGATCACGATGAAAAAGGGACGCTTCGCGCTCGCGGCCGCGGGGCTCCTCGCCCTCGGGATCTCCGTGCACCTCTATATGTACATCCGCTCGCACCTCGATCCCGGCATCGACATGGTCGATCCCGAAACGTGGCGCGCGATGCACTACCATCTCCGCCGGGAGCAGTATCCGCCGAGCAACATCTTCGTGCGGAAGGCGCCGCTCCTGTGGCAGTTCCAGCATTTCGGGGGCTATTTCCGCGAGCAGTTCCGCATGTTCGGCGACGCGCGCCTCGGGATCTTCAACGTCGGGGCAGCGGCGACGGCGATACCGGTCGCCCTCGGGCTCTACGGCGTCGTCGCGAACTACCTGCGCGAGCGCAAGCTCTGGGTGCTCAACTTCACGAACCTCTTCATCAACTCCGTCGGCCTCATCCTCTACCTGAATTTCAGCGCCACCGAGGTCCGCGAGCGCGACTATTTCTACGCCGGCGCGTTTTTCTTCTTCGCCGTGTTCATCGGGATCGGCGCGACGGCGCTCCTCGTGTACCTCGCGGAGCATTTCAAGGCCAAGGTGAAGGATCCGGCGACCTACGTCGTCCCGGTGGGGGCGCTGTGCGTGCTGCTCTCCATCATGCCGGCCCGGCACAATTGGTTCACCCATGACCGCTCCAACTACTACGTGGCGCAGGATTACGCGAGAAACATGCTCTCCGGCCTCGAGCCGGACGCGATTCTGTTCACCGGCGGCGACAACGACACGTATCCGCTCTGGTACATCCAGAACGTCGAGCGTTACCGGACCGACGTGCGGGTCATCGTGCTCACCCTCCTCAACACGCCCTGGTACGTGAAGCAGATGCGGGACCGTGAGCCGAACGTGCCGATAACGCTCTCCGACGCCGAGATCGATCGGATGCGTCCGATCGCGCTCAAGGACGGAAAGGTCGCGTACAACGACGACATCGTGGTGCAGCACATCATCCAGACGGCGGGCTGGAAACGCCCGATCTATTTCGCCACGAGCGTCGCGGGGACGAAATGGAGACCGTACGAGCAGTACCTCGAGACGCAGGGGCTCGTGATGAAGCTCGTACCCCGTCAGGGGAGCCGCATGATCGATCCGTTCATGATACGACGGTGCTTCGAGGATCTGTTCCGGTTCCGCGGCATCCTGACGCCGGACGGCCGGATGGACACGACGATCTACAAGGAGAGGGACCTCAACATCACGCTCAACAACTACGGCGTCGCGGCGGCGGAGCTCGCGAACGCGTGCGGCAGGGAGAAGGATTACGCGTGCGCGGTCCGGTGGATGGAGACGGCGCTCAGTTTCGCGCCGTATCTCAAGCCGGCGAGCGTCATGCTCGGGACGTACTACTACCTCAACAAGGACCACGCCGCAGCGGTCGATTACTACCGGAAGATGGTGCAGCTCGATCCCGCGGAGCCCGAGTACCGGCTGCGCCTCGCCTGGATCTATTCCGAGACCGAGCCGGAGAAGGCGGCTAGAACCGTCGACGAAGCTATCTCCGTCATGCCGGAAAACCGCCAGTTCTATATCGACGGCTTCCGCTACGCGGCCAAGATGGGGATGATCGACGTCGCGAAGGGTTACATCGTGCGGTGGATCGAGAAACACCCGGACGATCGCGAGATGCAGGCGGCCTTCCAGGACGTCGACAGCGTTCTCAAGGCGGATTACGGCGCCTCGAACGCGGCGGGCAAGAAGTAACGCCCGCGGTACGCGGGTCCTGTCGCCCATTGCACCCCACCCGTGCTCGCTCGCAGGGCGAGCTGCGCAACGGGTGGGGGCCCCATGGGCGCCACCCGCTACTCGAGATATCCCAGAACGCGGCCGGGGACACCGTCGTCGGCGGCCGCGTGCTCCGAAAGCCCTCCGCTCCACCCTCGCTTTTCTCCCCGGCCCGGGCCAGAAAGTGCTTTTCAGTTCGCCGGATTTTTAGTAGTTTAAACGAGTTCCAATGTCCGGTGAGGATGTAACAAGAGGTACAAACGGATTGTCGGAACAGACGCTGCACCGGCTGCTCGCGTTCGCGGTTTTCCTGATACCGCTCGTCGTGTTCACGCTCACGATGGCGCCGACGCTCGTGTTCTGGGACAGCGGCGAGTTCATCGCGACGGCGTACATCCTCGGCATACCGCACTCGCCGGGCACGCCCCTTTTCACCCTCGCCGGCCGGGTGTTCGCGATGCTGCCGCTGCCGATGGAGGCGGCGGCGCGCGTGAATTTCTTCTCCGTCCTGTGCGGCTCCCTCGCCGTGCTCATGGGCTTTCTGATCGCCGTCACCACGCTGCGGTTCATGTACCCCGCCCTCGGGGGTGGGCTCGGACGGTTCATGCTCTACGCCGGTCCGTTCGCGGGATCGATGTACCTCACCTTCAGCGATACGTTCTGGCGGGATTCGACCGAGGCGGAGGTCTACGCGCTCAACGCGTTCGTGATGGGGCTGTGCACGTATCTGGCGCTCCTCTGGTACCGGAATCCAGCGGGGCGCTCACCGCGTCCCGCGGCGCCGGCTCCCGCGGGGGTGGGTTCCGACGAGGCGCGCCTCGAGCGCAGCCACTCGCGGGGGCTCGTCTATCTCATCATCTACCTGCTCGCGCTCGGCATCGGATTCCATCTCGGCACGGTGCTCGTGTACGCCGGTATATTCCTCCTGTTCCTCCTCGTGCGGGAGAAGTCGTTCACGAACGCGGAAATCATCATCTATACGTTCGGGTTCGCCGTGATTCTCGCCGATATGACGCTGCACCGGAACTCCGGCGTGACGATCGCGGGACTTCTCGCCTTCTCCGCGCTCATCGTCTGGAGCACCTCGAAGAACGGGCGTTTCACGCTCGCGGCGGCGGGGCTCCTCGCGCTCGGAATCTCCGTGCACCTGTACATGTACATCAGGTCGCACCTCGACCCGGGGATCGACATGGTCGATCCCGAGACCTGGAAGGCGATGTACGCGCACCTGCGCCGGGAGCAGTACCCGCCGATCAACATATTCGAACGCAAGGCGCCGCTTCTCTGGCAGTTCGGGCACTTCGCGAGGTATTTCGGGAGTCAATTCAGGATGGCGGGGGACGCGTTCCTCGGCCCGCTGAACGGGGGGGCCGCGCTGACGGCGGTACCGATCGCGCTCGGCTTTTGGGGGATCGCGGCGAACTGGCTGCGGGAGCGCAAGCTCTGGGCGCTCAACTTCACGAACCTCTTCGTGAATTCCGTCGGCCTCATCGTCTTTCTCAATTTCTCGAACGCGGAAGTCCGCGAGCGCGATTATTTCTACGGCGTCGCGTTCTACTTCTTCGCGGTCTTCATCGGCATCGGCGTGACCGCGCTCCTCGCGGCGGTCGCGGCATGGGCGCATGAGAAGCGCCGGAGCGCGGCGTCGTACGCGGTGCCGGTCGGAGCGCTGTGCCTGTTCCTCTCGATTCTCCCGGCGCGGCACAACTGGTTCACGCACGACCGGTCGGACTTCTACATCGCGAACGACTACGGGCGCAACCTCGTCGCGGGTCTCGAGCCGAATGCGATTCTCTTCACGAACGGCGACAACGACACCTATCCGCTCTGGTATATCCAGAACGTCGAGCGCTACCGGACCGACGTCTCGGTCATCAACCTGAGCCTCCTGCGCACCGACTGGTACATCCGGCAGCTCAGGGACCGGGACCCGAAGGTGCCCATCCGTCTCACCGACGAGGAGCTCGAACGCATGGAGCCGGTTCCCCTCAAGGGGGGCGGCATCGCGTGGAAGCACGATCTGCTCGTCCAGCACATCATCCGGGAGTCCGACTGGCGGCGCCCCGTTTACTTCGCGACGACCGTGCCGCTCGAAACGTGGCAGCCCTACGCCAGCCACCTCGAGATGGAGGGAATGGTGCGCCGGCTCGTCCCGCGCGAGGGAGACAACCTGCTCAACACGTTCGCGCTCGAGCGGAACTTCGACGAGATCTACCGGTTCCGGGGCGTTCTCACGAAGGACTGGCACGTTGACGACTCCGTCTACAAGGACGAGGATGCGCGGGGGATGTTCGTCAACTTCGCCGTCGCGATGGCGCAGCTCGCCCAGGAGAAGGCGGTCGAGCGGGATTTCGGCGACGCGATACGGCGGATGGAGATCGCGCTCCGGTTCGATCCGGACCTCAAGGCGGCGAACGTGCTCCTCGGCACGTACTTCCTGATGAACGACATGGAACAGAAGGCGATCGATCATTACATGCGGGTCATCCGGCGTAATCCGGGGGAGGGGGAATACTGGTCCCGGCTCGCCCGCGTCTACGAGTATAAGGATCAGAACGCGATCGCGCTCGAGACCGTGAACGACGGCATCGCCCGCGCGCCGGAGTTCAGGCAGATCTACCTCGACGGATTCCGCATCGCCGCGCGCCTCGGCAGGGCGGAAACGGCGAAGGACTACATCCGGCGGTGGCTCGATCGGCACCCGGAGGATCAGGAGATGCGCGGCATCATGGCCGGAGCGGACCGGCTGCTCGAGGACGAATTCGGGCTCAAGCCCGGGAGCGGCCGGGCGGGGGAGAAGACAGGATCATGAAGGGAAAAGCCGTCGTGACGGGAGCCGCGGGATTCATCGGCTCCCATCTCTGCGAGCGTCTCCTCGACGACGGGTTCGAGGTCCTCGCCGTTGATTCGTTCACCGACTACTACAGCCCGGACCGGAAGCGGCTGCATATCGCCCCGTGCGCCGGAAGATCCGGCTTCACGCTCGTCGAGGAGAATCTCGCGACGTGCGACGTCCCCCGCCTCATCGAGGGCGCCTCGTGCGTGTTTCACCTCGCGGCCCAGGCCGGCGTGCGGAAGAGCTGGGGCGGGGAGTTCGCGCGGTACATCGAATCGAACATTCTCGCCACGCAGCGGCTCCTCGAGGCGCTCAAGGAGCGCCGCTCGATCCCGCTCGTTCATTCGAGCTCGAGCTCGGTGTACGGCGAGACCCGCGTGCTCCCCATGCGGGAGGATCATCCGACGGTCCCCCTCTCTCCCTACGGCGCGACGAAGCTCTCGGGGGAGCACCTCTGCGAGCTCTACCGCCTCAACTACGGGATCACGTATCGAGCGCTCCGATATTTCACCGTGTACGGGCCGCGGCAGCGACCCGACATGGCGTTCAGCCGCTTCATCACCGCCTCGCTCGAGGGCGCGTCGATCGAGGTGTACGGCGACGGCCGGCAGACGCGCGATTTCACTTTTGTCGCCGACGCCGTCGAGGCGAATATCCGCGCGATGCGGTACGAGGGGCCGCTCGCGGTGTTCAATATCGGAGGGGGGAGCCGCGCGTCGGTCCTCGACGTTCTCGACATCCTCGGCCGGGAGCTCGGGGGGAGGCTCGACGCCCGGTTCGTCGACAAGGCGAAGGGGGACGTGACCGACACGTGGGCCGACACGACGCGAGCGCGGGACGAGCTCGGATTCCAGCCCCGCGTGAGCCTCGACGAGGGGCTTCGCCGCGAGATCGAGTGGTACCGGAACTATCACCGGTCCTCTGAAGGGAGGAGGCGCTCCTCATGAGCGAGAAATCGAAGTATTTCGGCACGGTCGTCATTCCGCTCCTCAACGAAGAGGCCAGCCTGCCGGAGCTCTACCGGCAGCTCACGTCGGTCATGGAACGGGCGTTCGCCGCGCACGAGATCATCTTCGTCGACGACGGCTCGACGGACGGATCGCTCGGCGTGCTGCGTGAGCTCCGCGGCCGGGATCCGCGCGTGAAGATCATCTCGTTCAAGCGCAACTACGGCAAATCGGCCGCGCTCTCGGAAGGGTTCAATGCGTCCCGGGGAGACGTCGTCATCACGATCGACGCCGATCTGCAGGACAATCCCGAGGAGATCCCCGAGCTCGTCGCCAAGCTCGACGAGGGGTACGACCTCGTCTCCGGATGGAAGATGCAGCGCAAGGATCCGATCACGAAAACGCTCCCCTCGAGATTCTTCAACTTCGTGACGTCGCTCGCGAGCGGCATCAAGATCCACGATTTCAACTGCGGGCTCAAGTGCTACCGCGGCGAGGTCGTCAAGCGGATCTCGGTCTACGGCGAGCTCCACCGGTTCATCCCGGTCATCGCCGGTTGGGAGGGCTTCCGGGTGACCGAGAAGAAGGTGACGCATTTCGAACGGAAATACGGGCAGAGCAAGTTCGGCGCGGCGCGTTTTCTCAACGGGATGTTCGATCTCGCGACGGTCATGTTCCTCACGCGCCGCTCGACCTCGCCGCTCCATTTCTTCGGGCGCGTCGCGTTCGCCTTCTTCGCGGTCGGCGGTTTCATCACGCTCTATTTCGTGATACTCTGGCTCGCCGGAAGAGGCCTGCACGTGCGTCCCCTCATGGTGGGCGGCCTCGTCATGATCGTGATCGCGATCCAGATCGGATCGTTCGGCCTCCTCGCGGAGCTGTTCACCTCGAAGGCCGAGAGAACCTTCGCCTATCGCGAGTACCGGATCGATGACTAGGGGCAACGAGAAACACCGGTTCTGTCTCATCGGCCCGACGTATCCGTACCGGGGCGGCATTTCGCATTACAACACCTGCCTCATCCGGGCGCTCACCGCGTCGGGCGACGTGCGCGCGATCAATTTCAAGCGGCTCTATCCCGGATTCCTCTTTCCGGGCACGACGCAGCTCGACGAGAGCGAGCGTCCCCTGACGGCCGAATCCGAGCGGCTCATCGATTCGATCAATCCCTTCACGTGGATCGGGGCGGGCGTGCGCGCCGCGCGCGGCAAACCCGATCTCGTGCTCGTGCAGTGGTGGCATCCCTTCTTCGCGCCGGCCGTGTTCACCGTATGCGCCGCGCTGAAGCTCGCCCGCCGCGGGAAAATCGTTTTCATCTGCCACAACGTGCTCCCGCACGAGCGCTCACTCGTCGACCGCTGCCTCGCGGCGCTCGCGTTCTCCGTCGCGGACGGATTCTTCGTCCAGTCGCGGGAGGATCGCGACAAGCTGCTCCGGATGCGCCGGAACGCCGCCGTCGTCGTCCATCCGCATCCGATCTACGATTTCTTCGGCACGGGGAGCCTGACGCGGGAAGCGGCGCGGGAGCGGATCGGCGAGCCGGCCGGGCCGCTGCTCCTCTTCTTCGGCTACGTCCGCGGCTACAAGGGGCTTTCGCACCTCATCGAGGCGATGCCGCTCGTCCGCCGGCGCGTGCCGGCGAGGCTCCTCGTCGTCGGCGAGTTCTACGACGATCCCGCGCCGTACGCGGCGCTCGTCGATCGGCTCGGGCTCCGGGACGCCGTCCGTTTCGAGAACCGCTACGTCGGGAACGAGGAGGTCGAGGGCTTCTTCGCCGCGAGCGACCTCGTCGTCCTCCCGTACGTCTCGGCGACGCAGAGCGGGATCGTGCAGATCGCCTTCGCCTCGAATCGTCCCGTCGTCGTGACGGACGTCGGGGGCCTTCCCGAAGCCGTTGTTCCCGGGAAGACCGGCTTCGTCGTTCCGCCGCGGGATCCGGCCGCCCTCGCCGGGGCGATCGTGCGGTTCTTCGAGGAGGGATGGGCGGCGCGGATGGCCCCCTCGTTCGAGGCGGAGCGCGCGCGGTTCTCCTGGAGCGCGATGGTCGAGGCGGTCGACGCTCTCGCGCGGCGGATCGGGAGCTGGTGAGCGTGAAGGCCGATCGGACCATATACGTGATCGTGCTCAACTGGAACGGGAAGGCGGTTCTCGGGCCGTGCCTCGAGTCCCTCGCCCGCGTGCGCGATCCGCGCCTCGAGATCATCGTCGTCGACAACGCCTCGAGCGACGGCTCGGCGGAGATCGCGCGCCGCGCGGCGGGGAGCGTCGAGCTGATCGTGAACGACCGCAACCTCCTCTTCGCCGAAGGGAACAACGTGGGGCTGCGGCGCGCGCTGGAGCGCGGCGGCTCGCTCGTTCTCCTGTTGAACAACGATACCGTCGTCGATCAATCCTTCGCCGAGCGGATGCTCGAGGCGCTCGAGCGCGATCCGGCGGCCGGCATCGTGGGACCGAAGATAGTCTACGACGACGACCCGAGGCGGCTGTGGTACGGGGGCGGCGGTTTCGTGCCCCTCGCCTGGGTGCCGAAGCACGAGAACATACGGAAGCTCGACGGATCGTTTCCGGAACGCGCGGGGGAGACCGCGTGGGTCACCGGCTGCGCGATGCTCGTGAAGCGCGAGGTGATCGACGCCGTCGGTTTCCTTGATCCGTCGTATACGATCTACTGCGAGGACGTCGACTTCTGCCTCCGGGCGCGCGGCGCCGGATGGAAATGCCTCTACGAGCCGCGCGCGCTCGTGCGGCACAAGGTGAGCTCCTCGAGCGGCGGCGGCATGACGCCGTTCAAGCTCGAGCACCGGATCGCGAGCACGTTCCGGCTCTTCGGGCGATACCGGTCGCTCTGCTGGCGGATTCTCATGGGGCCCCTGCAGGGGTGCGCGTTCGTGCTGCTCGTGGCGGCGCTCCTCGCCGGCGGCCGGTTCGGCCTCGCGCGGGGCGCCGTGCGCGGGGCCTGGCGCGTCGTCCGCGGGAAATAAGGCCATAAGGTCAGCAATGCAAAGGCTTTGCTCGAACGGGCAAAATCTGTTAGACTTGAAATAACCCGACGGAGGTTTCGGTTGAAAAAAGCATCAACCGCGCCGGCGCACGCCCCGGGCATCGGAGCGCTCGAGCTGCTCGAGACCGGCGCTTCATGGCGGCGGGGGCTCGTGCTCGCCGCGATTCTCGTCATCGTGCTCTGCGCGCTCATGGGGGACGTCGTCTTCCGGAACCGGATCTTCGACGTTCCCGATTCCCAGGCGCCCCTGAGCTTCGCCGCGGTGGGGGAGAAGGCGCTGCGGGACGGCGCCTACCCTCTCTGGAATCCGTACCTCTTCTGCGGGATGCCGAGCTACGCGAGTCTCTCCTTCACGCCATACGTGTATCCCCCGGCGTACGTGACCTATCTCCTCCAGCGGTACCTCGGTTTCCCCGAGATGACCTGGCTCCTGTTCCACTATCTGCTCGCGGGCGCCGGCATGTATCTGCTCGCCCGTTTCCTCGGCGCGCGTTCGTCCGTGTCGATCCTCGCCGGCGTCGCCTTCATGGTCATGCCCAACTTCGTCGCCATCGGCGCGTACGGCCACGGCTCGCAGGCGGGATCGATCGCCTACATGCCTTTCGCGCTCCTCTTCGCGTGGCGCCTGCTGCGGGGGGAGCGGCGCCTCCTGATGGCGGCGCTGCTGGCGATCGCGCTCGGGTTCCAGATGCTCCGCGGCCACGTGCAGATCGCCTATTACACGTATCTCCTCATCGGTCTGCTGTTCCTCTTCGAGGCGGTCGCGCTCCTGCGCGCGCGGCGCGCGCGCGAGGTCGCCGCCGGCGCGGCGTATCTCGCCGCCGCGGTGATCCTCGCCGTGGGAATCGCAGCCGTGCTCCTCGTTCCCGTGCGGCAATACGCGGCGTACTCGATCAGGGGAGGGGGCGGCTCGGGCGGGCTCGACTACGGCTACGCGACGAACTGGAGCCTCCACCCGAAGGAGATGCTCACCTTCGTCTTCCCGTGGGCCTTCGGCTACGGCGCGCCGACCTACTGGGGAGCGATGCCGTTCACGAACTATCCGAACTATCTCGGCGTCGTGACCATCGCCTTCGGCCTCTTCGCCTGCTGGTACGCGCGGAGCCGCCGGATGTGGTTCCTCGTCGCGGCGATCGTTTTCGCGACCGTGCTGGCGTTCGGCAAATACCTTCCGCTCCTCTACGGCCCCATGTTCAAGTGGTTTCCGTACTTCAACAAGTTCCGGGTTCCCGTCATGGCGCTCATTATCCAGCAGCTCGCCGCGGTCGCCGCGATGGCGATCGGGCTCGAGGAATTCTTGAAACGCCGCGACGAGAAGCGGCTGCCCCGCTGGCTCGGGCCGGGGAAGGCGCAGTGGGTGCTCGTCGGCGCCGCGATCGCCTTCGTCCTCGCGCTGCTCGCGAGCGGCGCCGTCAAGAGCGGCGTCGCCCGGAATCCCGCCGTCGCGTCGAGGCTCTCCGGGGCGGCGCTCGATCTCGCCTCCTCCGCGTACGCGGCGAATCTGCTGAAGACCCTCGGCATCGCACTCGTCGTATGCCTCGTCGCGTTTCTCGCCGTGTCGCGCCGGATTCTCGCGAACACCGTGGTGCTCGCGCTCGCGATCGTCACCGCCTTCGATCTCTTCATGGCGGACGGGAACATCCTGCATCCCGAGAAGGGCTGGCCGGGATCAAAGCCGATCATCGCCGAGAAGAGCGCGCGCGAGGAGCTCGCGCGCCCCGACGCGGTGACCGACTTCCTGAAGGCCGACACGACGCTCTACCGCCTGTTCCCGGTGCCCGCGGCCCAGCTCGGGCAGTGGGGGTACAGCTCGCCGCTCTTCAGCGAGAACCGCTTCATGACCTTCGGCATCTCGTCGCTCGGGGGCTACCACGCGGCGAAGCTGAACAGCTACCAGGACGTCATGAACGAGATGTTCGCCGCGTTCAACGAGGGCTCCTACCCGGCGGCGATCCTTGACATGCTCAACGCGAAGTACTTCTACGCGGTCTTCCCGCTCTTCCGCGAGGGCTCGCCATTCCCCCTCGCGCTGCAGACCGGAGACGCGTACGTGTACGAGAATCCGCGCGCGCTCCCGCGCGCGTTCTGCGTCGATACGTTCCGCGTGCTTCCGCCGCGCGAGGCGCTCGCCGCGCTCCGCGCGCCCTGGTTCGATCCGTCGCGGATGGCGATCCTGAACGAAGAGCCGGCGGTGCGCCCCGTGTCCGCCGCCGGATCGAGCGCGCGGATCACCGAATACGGCCTCAACGCGATCTCGATCGCGGCGCATATCGAGCGATCGTGCATCCTCGTCGTGAGCGAGATCGCCTATCCCGACTGGCACGCGGAGGTGGACGGGAAGGAAGCGCGGATCCTCACGGCGAACTACTGCCTGCGCGCGGTGCCGCTTCCGCCGGGGGATCACGAGATACGGATGCGCTTCTCCTCCCGCGCGCTCCGCGCATCCCTCATGGTCTCGATCGCGAGCCTCGCCGCGGCCGCCCTGGTCCCCGCCGTTCAGGGAGTCGCGCGCGCTCGGAGAAAGAGGTAGTCGCGTGGAAAGCCTCGTCGTCATGCCGACCTACAACGAGAAGGAGAACATCGCCGAGATCGTCGGCGCCGTGCTCAAGCTCGGTCGCGGCATCGAGATGCTCGTCATCGACGACAACTCGCCCGACGGCACCGGCGCCATCGTCGACGGGCTGGCCGCCGCCGATCCGAGGATCCACGTGATCCACCGGCCGGGGAAGCTCGGGCTCGGCTCGGCGTACATCACGGGCTTCAAATGGGCGATCGCGAACACCGGCGCGAAGTACGTGTTCGAGATGGACGCGGATTTCTCGCACGATCCGAACGCGATCCCCCAGTTCCTCGACGCGATCGCGTCGAACGACCTCGTGATCGGTTCGCGGTATATCCGGGGAATTTCGGTGGTGAACTGGCCGCTCGAGCGCCTCATCCTGAGCTACGCCGCGAACAAATACACGCACTGGGTCACCGGGCTGCCCATCAGGGACGCGACGGGGGGATTCAAGTGCTTCCGGCGCGAGGTGCTCGAAGCGCTCCCGCTCGACCGGATCAGGAGCGACGGGTATTCCTTCCAGATCGAGGTCAATTTCTACTGCTGGAAGAAAGGGTTCCGGATCGCGGAGATCCCGATTCTCTTCGTCGACCGGCGCGTCGGGATCTCGAAGATGTCGAAGAAGATCGTCAGGGAAGCGGCGTTCATGATCTGGCGGCTGCGCTTCATGAGCCCGCGGCGGTGGCGTTCGTAACGCCGCCGGGGGAACGGGGATGGATCTCTCGATCGTCATCGTCACGTACAACAGCCGCGCGCCCGTCGAGCGGTGCATCGCCTCGATCGAGGCGCACGAGCCGCGGTGCTCGTACGAGACGATCGTCGTCGACAACGCCTCGAGCGACGGATCGGCGGACGCCGTCTCGCGGCGGTTCCCGCGCGTCCGCGTCGTCGCGAACAGCGAGAACCTCGGGTATTCGCGGGGGGTCAATCAGGGGATACGGCTCTCGAGCGGCCGCGCGATTCTCATCCTCAATCCGGACATCGTGGTGCGGGACGGTTCGATCGACCGGCTCATGGAGTTCATGGATTCCCACCCCGACGCCGGCATCGCCGGATCGCGGCTCGAGTACCCGGACGGCCGACTCCAGTATTCCTGCCGCTCGTTCTATACGGTGCGCGCGCTCATCCTGCGGCGGACCGTGCTCGGGAAGCTCTTCCCGAACGCGAAACCGCTCCGCGAGCATCTGCTCCTCGATTACGACCACGAGACGCCCCGGACGGTCGACTGGATCATCGGCGCGTGCATGCTCGTGCGGCGCGAGGCGCTCGAAACGGTAGGCTCGATGGACGAGCGCTTCTTCCTCTATTTCGAGGACATCGACTGGTGCAACCGGATGAAACGCCACGGATGGTCGGTGTGCTACGTCCCCGCGTCGGTGATGACGCATACGTACGAGCGGTCGAGCGCGAAATCGGTCCTCCGGAAGCCGTTTCTCATCCACGTGCTGAGCCTCATGCGATACTACGAGAAATGGAACAAGTTGTTCTACGCCGTGCGCCGCAACCGGGGCGCCATCAAGGCGTCGGTCCTCGCCGTGTCGGACCTCGCCGCCCTGAACCTGAGCTTCGTCGCCGCCTACCATGTGCGGAACCTCGTGCAGCCGCTGTTCGTGAACCAACTCTATCCGATCGGCTGGTACGGGTCGTTCGTTCTGTTCGCCAATCTCGTGTTCTTCTTCGCCTTCGTCGCGGCGGGGCTCTACCGGGTGCGCCGGGAAACCCCCGTGGCCGAGGAGTTCATCCGCGTCGTGCGCGCCGTGTTCATCGGGCTCGTCGTCCTCATGGCGGCGACGTATATCAGCAGGGTCCGCATCTATTCGCGGGCCGTCGTGCTCGGCCAGGCGGGCATCGCCGTGTTCGCCGTTTCACTCTTCAGGCTCGCCATCCGCGCGATGCACCGGGAGCTCGTCAAGGCGCGGTTCGACCTCAAGCGCGTTCTCATCGTCGGAACGCGGGACGAGGCGATCGAGCTCGCCGATCGCTTCGCCGGAGCGAGCGAGCTCGGGATCGACGTGGTCGGTCACGTCGGCGCCGGGGTCGGCGCCCTCGGCGCGCCGGAGGAGCTGCCCGAGCTCATCGAGCGTTTCAAGATACAGGAAGTGCTCATCTGCCCGTCGCATCAGAACGACGGCGCGCTGCTGCCGTTTCTCGCCCATTCGCGCCGGCGCGTCATCCAGATCAGGATGATTTCGCCGCTCGCCCGGTTCCTCGGACAGGGGGCGCGGGTCGAAGACATCGCGGGGCTCGCCGCGTTTTCGCTCGACCGGCGGATTCTCTTCGTGTTCGAGCGCGGCTGCAAGCGGCTTATCGATTGCGTTGCGGGCGTCGTCGCGCTTCCGTTCGTCGAATGCGCGTACCTCGCGTGTCGTTTGTATGGTAGAATGACGGGCGGTGTGACGTTTTTCGCGGAGGAGCGCGCGGGAAAGGGAGGGCGCGCCGTCGCGTGGCCGCGCGCGGTCCGCGCGTCGGGGCGGGAGGCGGGGGATTTCGTGAAACCGGCCTTGTGTCTCGCGCTCATCGGCGGCGGGCTCAGCCTCGTCGGGCCCCCGTCCCTCGCCGGAGGGCGGGCGAACGAATTCGCGAGCGTGATCGGGCGGGCGAGGCCGGGCATCACGGGGAGATGGCGGCTGTCCCGCCATGGATCGATGCGCGAGGCGCTCGAGGAAGAGGCGCTCGGGCTCGAATCGTGGTCGCTCGAGCGGGATTTCATGATATTCATGGAATCGATCGGATCGATGTGCTCGGGGACGTACCCGAGGTGGTTCTTCAGCAAGGGAGATGCGCCGTGAGACGGATATTCATCGTGATGATCGCCTGCGCGATGCTCACGCCGGGGCGCGTGTCCGCGGCGAGCGGCGACTGGGAGATTTTCGTGAACGCGAGCGCGATCAACCGGATCGGCTGCGTCGGCGATTCGATCTGGTGCTCGACGAGGGGCGGTATCCTCATCTTCGACCTCGGCGATTCGTCGTTCGCGCAGCACCTCGACGGCCTGGATTTCCGGTCGACCGACGTCTCCGGCGTCGCGCGGGACGCCCGCGGGAGCGTGTGGGCGAGCTTCACGTCGACCGGCGTGGCGCGGATCGACCGCTTCGGGAGCGATCAGCCGTCCGTGAAGCTGTACAGCGCCGTGATCGACGGACTCCTGAGCGACAGCGTCACGTGCATCGCCGCGGCGGGCAGCGACGTGTACTACGGCTCGACCGCCGGAATCGCGAAATTCTACGATAACCTCCATTCGTTCGAGCCGGTGCTCTCCGACAGCCTCGAGGGGGTGCTCGTGCGCGATCTCCTCGTGCGGGGCGATACGCTGTGGGTCGCCTGCGAGCGGGGAGTCGCCCGCTTTCTCCGGAGCACGTTCGCCTATACCATGTACCGCATCGGGAACGTCACGTCCCTGTGCGCGCACGGCGGCGCGATCCACGCCGCGGGGGCCGGGGGCGTGCGGCGCTTCGACGGAACCGGATGGGTGTCGCTCGGCATGCCCGGCGGCTTCGTTCCCGTCGCGGTCGCCTCGGGGGCGGGGACGCTGTTCTGCGTCACCGACGAGCGGGCGTACCGGCGGGACGGCTCGTCATGGACGGATATCACGGCGAACATGAAGGGCCTGTTCTTCCAGAAATACACGATCGGGTCGGGATACCGGATCATCAAGAGCGTCGCCGTGGATTCCCGCGGGATCCCCTGGGTCGCCGGTTTCGAAGCGCAGATCAACCGCGGCGCGTACCTCTCCGCGTACGTTTCGAACCAGTGGATCAACAAGGCTCCCGACGGGCTTTCGCAAAACGGCATCGTCGCGCTCAGCGTCGTGCCCGGTGACGGCGTCTGGGCGAGCACGCGGTACTACGGGATCAGCTATCGTGCGAACGACGGCCGGTGGACGACGTATTCGAAGATGCGGACGCCGACGGACGAGGCGGGGCTCACGTATTACCTCAACAACATCGCGATGCTCCGCGATTCGCAGGGATATCTCTGGGCGTGCGCGTTCCAGGATCTCGACCGCGTGAAGCTCAACGATCCGCTCCTCAAAACGGACGACGAGTGGGAGCACTACGCGCTGAACGAGGGGACGATCACGACGAACCGCTTCATCCGCGCGAAGGAAGACCCGGCGGGGAACCGGTGGTTCCTCTCCGACGACGTTCTCGCCGGGCAGGGCCAGCTCGGGATCAACATCCTCAAGGCGGACGGCACCGCGTGGCTCAGCGTCACGCCGGCGACGGCGCCGGGGATGGCGGGGGGGAGCGTCTTCGACGTTTCCTTCGGCGCCGGCGGCGTCGTCTATCTCGCCCTCCGGGGCTACGGGGTTCAGGCGTGGTACACGGGCGGTCTCGACTGGGCGCATCTGAGCGATATCGCGAACGACGGATGGAGCACGCTCATCGGGCCGGACGATCTCGCCAGCACGGATCTCTTCGCCGTCGAGAACGGGACCGACGGCGCCGTTTGGGCCGGCACGGCGAGCGGTCTCGTGCGTTGGAAAGCGGGCGCCGTCGATTCGTTCAAGATCAAGACGACGCCCGGGGAGGAGGGGCTCATCGGCGCCTTGGTGTTCGATCTCGAGCTCGACGGGGCGGGGAACCTCTGGGTCGGCACCGAGCAGGGGCTCAACAAGATCGCTCCGGACGGCACGATCGAGGCGTTCACCTCGGCGGAGGCGTGGAAGGGGGATCTCTATCCGAGCTCGATCATCACGCCGCTCCCGTCTTCCGTGTGCGGGAAGCTCGCCTGCGACAGAGCCGCCAACATGCTCTGGATCGGCACCTCGAACGGTCTCGCCCGATTCGACGTGACGCCGGCCGTCGAAGTGGCGGCGCCGCTGTCGTCGATGATCCTCTACCCGAACCCCGTTCACATCTCGCGCGGCGACGCCGAGGTCAAGATATCGAAAATCTCGAATCCCGTTTCGATCCGCGTCTACACGATCGAGGGGGAGCTCGTGCACAGCGTCGACCGCGTCGTCGACGGCGGGCGGGCGTGGGATCTCCTCACGCTCAACGGATTCAAGGCGCGGTCCGGAATCTATATCGTGAAGGTGAGCGACGGTAGCTCGACCGAAAGCCGGAAGATCGCGATCATACGATGACCACGAGAGCACGCAGGAAAATCCTCATCGTCGGAGCCGGCGAGGCCGCGCGCATGGTGGCCTCGGAGATCGCCGCGCATCGCGAGATCGGCGCCGACGTGATCGGATTTCTCGACGACAATCCCCGTCTCTCCGGCCGGAAGATCCTCGGACGCCCCGTGCTCGGGAGGACGGTGGAGCTCGAGCGCATCGTGTCGCGCCGCGCCGTGGACGAGGTCATCATCGCGATCCCGAGCGCCACGGGCTACTTCGTGCGATGCATGATCAAGCACTGCCGGAAGGCGGGGCTCCCGTTCAAGATCGTCCCCGGCGTCATGGAGATCCTCAAGGGGGACGTCCACATCGAGCAGATCAGGGACGTCAGGGTCGAGGATCTCATGGGACGGGAATCGGTCGATCTCGATCTCGAATCGGCGCGGAAGGCGCTCGCCGGCAAGGCGGTGCTCGTCACGGGCGCGGGAGGCTCCATCGGGAGCGAGCTGTGCCGGCACATCGCGCGCGCGGCCCCGCGGCTCCTCATCCTGCTCGGGAGGGGGGGAGAACCGGATCTTCGACATCGAGGACGAGCTCCGGTCCTCCTATCCGCACATCGAGATTTCGTCCTTTATCAGCGATCTTCGAGACGCCGACCGGACGATGCGCATCGTCCACGAGAGCGGGGCCGAGATCGTCTACCACGCGGCCGCGCACAAGCACGTCCATTACATGGAGCGGGATCCCGCCGAGGCGGTCGTCAACAACGTCGCGGGGAGCGTCAACCTCGTGCGCGCTGCCGAAGCGTGCGGCGTTTCCCGATTCGTGTTCATCTCGACGGACAAGGCAGCGAGCCCCCGGGGCGTCATGGGCGCGACGAAGCGTCTCATCGAGCTGTATCTGCGCTCCCGGTGCGCGGCCGGCGCTTCCTGCCGCTTCATCACGGTACGATTCGGCAACGTCATCGGGAGCACGGGGAGCGTCGTGCCGCTGTTTCTCAGGCAGATCCGGCGCGGCGGGCCCGTGACGGTGAGCGATCCGCGCGCGACCCGGTACTTCATGACCGTGCGGGAAGCTGCCCTCCTCGTCATCAGGGCGTCGGTCCTCGGAAGAGGAGGGGAGACGTACATCCTCGACATGGGAGAGCCGCTCAATATCCTCGAAGTGGCGGAGGATCTCATCATCCTCGCCGGATACGAGCCGGAGACGGAGATCCCGATCGTCGTCACCGGACTGCGCGAAGGCGAGAAGCTCCACGAGCGGCTCGTCGCACGGGACGAGAAGCTCGAGCCGCTCGGCGAGGAGAAGATCCTCCTCGCCCGTCCGGCCGATCCGGTCCCCGACGGAATCGAGAAAGGGGTCGAACAGCTCATCGCGGTGGCGAGAAAAGGAAGGCAGGAGAAGGTGCTCCAGTGTCTCGCCGCGCTCGTCCCCGGATTCGGCGAGCCGGACGATGACCCGGACGGCCCGGACGCGGTACCTGCGCAATGAGGAGCCGGTGAAGGCGGATATCGAACATCGTCCCGATCGCGAGGAGCTCGACCGGTTCGTCGGCTCCATCCCCGGCGCGAACTTCTTCCATACGGCCGCGTGGCTCGACTCGCTCGAGGCGGCGTACGGCCGTTTCACGGCTCTGTGGCTCACCGCCCGCGAGGGGGAGCGCTCGCCGGCGTCATGCCGGCGGTGCGCATCGAGCGCGGACCGTTCTGGTCTCTCTGGTCGCTCCCGTTCGGGACGTACGGCGGACCGCTCGCGACGGACGCGCGCGCGCGCGAGGCGCTCCTCGACCGGTTTTTCCGCCTCGCCGGCTCGCCGCGGTGCCTCGAGGCGGGAGCCGTTCTCTTCGGGGCCGAGCCGCCGGCGAGCCTTCCGCGGGGCCGCGCGATCGCCATGGAGGAATGCAGCCTTGTGTCGCTCGTGCACGGATTCGACGAGGTATGGAACAGGGGCTGGAGCGGCAAGCGCCGCCAGCTCGCGCGACGGGCGCTCGAAGCGGGCATCGCCGCGCGGAGCCTCGAAACGGAGGCGGAGGTGCGGATGTTCCACGCGATCTACGCGCGCGAGTCGCGCGCGTGGGGCGGTGTCCATCCGTATCCCGAGCGGCTCTTTCTCGAGCTCTTCGCCCGGCGCGGCGAGGGGGTCGTGTTCTGGGGCGCGTTCCTCGGCGAGGATCTCCTCGGCGGGCATATCGATTTCTATCGCGGCGAGATGGCGCAGGCGTGGCAGGGGGGGATGACGGAGCGGGCCCGCGGGTTCGAAACGGGGACGATTCTCATCAAGAGCGCCATGGAAGAAGCCTGCCGGCGGGGCTGCCGCGTTTTCAACCTCGGGGCGAGCGGCGGGAACCGGGGCATTCTCTTTTTCAAGGAATCGCTCGGCGGACGCGAGCACCGCTACGCGATCGTCACGACGCGGAAGCGGTGGTGGGCGCTCGCGCGGGGAAGGAGCCCGACGTGACCCGCTCGAAGATCGCCGAGAACACGATCTTTCTCACGGCGAGCGGCGCGGCGAGCGTCGTGTTCACGCTCGTTCAGCTCTCGATCCTGAGCCGCTTCCTCAGCGGAGACGACTTTGGGCTCTTCGTGACGCTCAGGGGATTCTCCCTCCTCCTCGGCGCCGCGATCCTTCTCGGTTTCCCGCAGGTCCTCGTGCGGTTCTTTCCCACGTACGAGGCGCGGGGCGAGCCTCGGCGCGCGATCGTCCTCTTCTTCCTCTCGAGCGCCGTCGTCGTCGCACTCGGCGCGGCGCTCTATTACACGGCGGGATTATGGGAGCGGCTCATGCCGCCCGGTCTCCACGGCCTCATCGCGTCGCGGTCGCTGCTGGCGTGGCTCGCGCTCTCCTCGGTGACGCTCGCCCTGAAGATGCTCCTCTACGGCGGATTCAGCGGATTCCGCGAGATGCGGCTCCAGATGCTCCTCGAGGTCGCGTATCTCGCGGTCTTCACCGCGTACATGGTCGTCGCGCGGGAGCGTCTGACCGTCGAGCTCCTCTTCGCGGCGATGTTCGCGCTCAACCTCGGCGTGTTCGCGGCGGGGATTCCCCTGCTCGTGAGGCGCTCGCGCTCGCGCGCCCGGCCGGCCGTCGCGGCGGCCGAGGGGGTTGTCGTGCCCACCTTCCTCTCGTACTGGGCCGGCTCCATCTGTCTCAGCGTCGTCGCGCTCGCGTTCACCGACGTCGACCGGTTCGTCATGTCCTCGGTGCTTCCGATGACGGCGATCTCGCTCTTTCACGTCGCCTCGCGCGTCGACGTTCTCCTGAAGCGGTTCCTCGGTCTCCCGATCCTCGCCGCGCAGCCGGAGATCACGCGGGTGTACGAGGAGGGGCGGTGGGGGGACATCGCGGGACGGATCGGGCTCTTCACGAAAGGGCTCGTCGCCGGAGCGCTCCTCTGCACGGCGCTCTTCGCCGTGATCGGCCGCGACGTGATCGTGCTGCTCTCGGGCGCCTCGTACGCCGCCTCGTACCGCATCCTGCTGATCCTGCTCCCGACCGTGCCGCTCGCCGCCGTGTCGGCGCCGCTCCTGGCGACCATGCGCTCGCTCCATTTCATGAAATGGGCGGTGCTCTGCGATTTCCTGTGGATGGCGGGATACTTCGGCACGTTCTTCCTCTTCGTCTCGGCGATGGGCGTCGAAGGCATGGCCGTCGCCCAGGTGCTCGCGTCGATCGTCCAGATGACGGCGGCGATTCTGCTCGCGAGGCGCGGCGGCTTCTTCGGCGGCGTCGGCTCGCGGAACGGCCGGCTCCTCGCCGTGCTCGCCGCGGTCACGGCGGCGGGCATGCTCGTGACGGCGCGCGTCCACCTGTACGCGTCGGTTGCGTTCGTCGCCGCCGCTCCCTTCGCCGCCCGCTTCATCATCGCGCGGCTCGGCGTGTTCGAGCGGGAGGAGAAGGAGCAAATCATCGATCTCGTGAAAATCAGGACGGGAAGGAGGATCGCCGCGTGGATGCTCTCCGCGGCGGATCGCTGAACGTGCCGAGAATCCTCATGATCATCAATTTCTTTCCGCCCGCGGCGGGGGGCGGGGTGTACCGGCCCCTCTCCTTCGTGAAATACCTTTCCCGTTTCGGCTGGGACGTCACCGTCGTCACGCCGCGCCCCGGGGAGTTCTGGATCTCCGATCCGGAGCTCGAGCGGGAGATACCTCCCGGCGCGCGGGTCGTGCGGACCGGTTCCCTCTCGGGGCTTCGATTCCTGCGCTCGCTTCGCGGCGGCGCGGCGGCCGGATCCTCGCGCCGGTCCTCGAGCGGTTTCGCGGCGCTCAGGCGCCTCGGCGAATTCTTCCTCGTTCCCGACACCTACGTGGGCTGGGCGCCCTTCGCCGCGCGGGAGGCGGAGCGGCTCTGCCGCGAGGAGCGATTCGACGTCGTCTATTCGACGAGCCCGCCCGACAGCTCGCACCTCGCGGCGCGGCGCGCGGTCCGCGCGGCGGGAATCCCGTGGGTCGCCGACTGCAGGGATCCGTGGTTCAATCTCCGCCTGCGCCCGACGCCGACGCCGGTTCACCGGGCGCTCCACGAACGCCTCGAGCGCTCGGTTTCGCGCGCCGATCTCGTGCTCGTGACGACCGAGGCCCACGAACGCCTGCTCCGCGATCGGTATCCGTGGTGCAGGATCGAGCGCATTCCGAACGGATTCGACGAGGATGATTTCGCGGGAGAATCCGGCGCGCGGCCGCCCGCGGCCCCCTTCACGATCACGCACGGCGGGATGCTCACGCTCGGCCGCAGCACGCGGCCGTTCCTCGAGGGGCTCGCCGAATTCGCGCGGCGCGTTCCGGACGCGGCGGGCTCGGTCCGCGTCGTATTCATCGGACCGCGGGAGTCGGCGAACGAGGAGTGGGTGAAGCGATTCGGCCTCGAGGATTTCGTCTCGTTCGAGGACGCGATTCCGCACCGTTCGTGCGTCGCGCGCGAGACGAGGAGCCACGTGCTCCTCCTCATCAAGCACGACGACGAGCGATACCGGGGCCTCGTGCCGGGCAAGCTCTACGAGTACATCGGGGCGAAGCGTCCCATTCTCGCGGTCGGGCCGGAGGGGGAGGCTTCCCGCCTCGTGCGGGAGCTCCGGCGCGGAGAGACGCCCCGCATCGACCGGCCGGACGAGATCGCCGCGGCGATCGAGACGATGTACCGGCGCTGGCGCGACGGCACGCTCGAGCGCGCGTATCCGGTCGAAGACGTCCCGCGCTTCTCGCGGAGGGTCGAGGCGGAGCGGCTCGGCGGGCTGCTCGAGCGGCTGATCGGAGAGCGGGGGGCGCGATGATTCGGAGCGATATCCGGAACGTGATCCTGGCCGCGGCGCTCTTCGCCGTGCTGCTCCTGCCGCTCCGGGACGCGATCGTCGACGACACGTACATTCACCTCCAGTACGCGACGAACCTCGCCGAGGCAGGGGAGCTGTCCTTCAACCGCGGGGAGCCGACGTACGGCGCCACGAGCCCGCTCTGGGTGGGGATCCTCGCGCTGTCCGTGAAAGCGGGCGCCGATCCGCTCGTCGCGTGCCGGATTCTCGCCTGGCTCTTCGCCGTCGCCTCGATCGCGCTCGTCTACCGCATCGCGTCGCGGGGTGAGGACGGCGCCTGGACGGCGGCGGCCGCCGCGTTCATACTCGCGGCGGAGGCGTGGTTCGTGCGATGGAGCGCCGTCGGCATGGAGACCTCCTTCGCCGTGTTCATGACGCTCGTCGTCTTCGATCTCGCGCGCTGCGCGGCGCGGTCGGCGCGCCGTTCGGCGCTCCTCGGCGGGGCGCTCTTCCTCGCGGCGCTCTCGCGCCCCGAGGCGATCCTGCTCGTCCCGCTCGCGGCGTTCGCGCTGCTCTTCGCGCGGGGGACGCCGCGGCGATTCGCGTTTCTCCTCGTGTTCGTTCCGCTCTTCGCCGCGTGGCTCGTCGTGATCGAGCGGCACACGGGGACCATGTTTCCGCTCACCGCGGGAGCGAAGCAGGGCGCGATCGATTTCTCCGCCGCGCTGTTCCGGCGCGCCGCGATTCCCGCGCGGATCATGGGGGCGACGCTCCTGCTCCCGTGGGCGGCTCTGCTCGCCGGCATCGCGGCGGGGCTGATCCGCCGCCGCTCGCTCGGCGCGTACCTCACGGAATCGGGGAGCCTGCGTGATGAGCCGGGAGCGCTCCTCATGCTGCTCTGGGCGTTCTCGCTCCCCGTCGCGTACGTCGCGCTCGATTTTCAGGTGCTCTCGCGGTATCTCGTGCCGGTCGTTCCGCCCGTGATCGTGCTCGGCCTCGCGGCGTGGCGGAAGCTCGTCGGCGCTCGGGCGGTGCGCGCCGGCGCGCGCCGGGCGGCGCTCGTCGCCTTCGCCGCGGTCGCCGTCGCGCAGAGCGTGCTCGTCTACGAGATCGCCGTCGTGCCGCCGACGCGCGCGTTCTCGGCGGCGCTCGAGACGACGCTCGCCGACATGGGGCGCTGGCTTGACCGGAACGCGCCACCGGACGCCCTCGTCGCCGCGCCCGATATCGGCGCCGTCGGGTATTACTCGCACCGCCGGATCCTCGACCTCGGCGGCCTCGTGACTCCCGAGATCAACCGCATGCGGCGCGGGATCGACGTCGAGCGAATCATCGACGAGGGGATGTACCTCCGGTTCGGTCCGGATTACCTCGTCGACCGGCACCGGACGCCCGCGCGCTTCGCCGGACGGATCATCGGCGGCGTCTCCTTCGAGCCGGTCATGCGGGGAGAGGCGCCCAATCTCGGCATCAGGAAGCCGGAGCCGGTGGTCTACGTGCTCTACCGGCTCGAGCGGGTCACGGAGGCGGGCGAATGACGGATACCCGCGGCACGAACGCCCGGCGGGGCGGGGGAGGAGCGGCAGCCGCCGAGCCCGTCATCCCGGCGGGGATCCCCGCCGATCGGTTCCCCGACCTGCTGCGCAACTGGTTTCTCGGCTCCCGCGCGCGGTCTCACCTGAGCAGGAGGCGCTACCGTGAGATCACGGGCATGCTTCGTGGAACGCCGCGCGGGCGCGCCCTCGACGCGGGGTGCGGGTGGGGATACAATCTCTTCCTCCTCGCGCGCGAGGGAATGGAGCCGTTCGGCATCGACATCGTGCAGAACGATTTTCTCGCGGCGAGAATGATCGCCGAAGCGAACGGCTACGAACCGCTGCTCGCCGGCGCGGACGTGAGCGCCCTCCCGTTCGCGGCTGACTCGTTCGCCGCGGTCGCCGCCGTCGAAACATTCGAGCACATCTTCGAGCCGGATCGCGCGGGCGCCGCCCGCGAAGCGTGGCGCGTGCTCGAGCCGGGAGGGGCGCTCGCGATCTCGACGCCGAACTACTACTCGATCGTCGAAACGGGAAAGCGCGTGATCGTCAGATGGGGCTTCCTCAAGCGTCTATTCCCGACGATGTGCTATCCGGCCGGAATCGTGAAGCGGGAGGATTACCATCCGTACCGCTATCACCGGCCCACGCCGCCCCGCGAGATCGTCAGGCTGTTCGAGGCGGCCGGATTCCGCGTCGAGCGTACGCGGACGATCATATTCATATGGAAGAACGTGCCCGATTTTCTCTTTCCGGTCGCGCGATTCTGCGAGTCGATTCTCGAGCGCACGCCCCTCGTGAAGAACCTCGCCAGCACGCTCGTCGTGCTCGCGAGAAAGCCGTCCTGAATCCCGGGGAAGAAGTGGGGAAATCATGTCGAGATGAACGCTCGACTGAATTTTTTTCATTTCCCTGTGGGCATAGCAGCTAACCCTATTTTTATTAATAAGTTATAAATTGCAGAAAAGAGTGTTCCCCGCGACTTTCCTATTGACATGGTGGGAGAAAGTGGGTTAGTGTGGGACCACGCTTTACTTTTAAGCGCTCTCAGATGCAGGGATAGGCAGTAGGGCTCTCGAAATCACGGTCAAGGCAGCGGTCGAGAAATGGCGGAGAAACCCAACAGAAAATTCATCGGCATGTTCCCCTGCACGCTCGACGCCAAGTCGCGGCTGACGATTCCGTCGAAGTTCCGCGAGCTCGTTCCCGGCGAGGAGGGCTCCAAGATCCTCGTCATCAGCCGCGGCAAGGAGCGCTGCCTGTATCTGTTCACTCCCGACTATTTCGACTGGATCATCGACCAGCTCGGGCTCCTGCCGCCGGGACCGCAGCAGCGGAACCTGATCCGGTATTACAGCAGCGAGTCGGAGCATCTCAAGGTCGACAAGGTCGGCCGGGTGCAGATGAGCGCGCGCCATCTCGAATCGTTCGGTCTCGCGAAGAACGTCGTCGTCGTCGGCGGCCTCACCCATATGGAAGTGTGGAAGCCCGAGGAGTACGAAAAGATCATGGAGTCCGCGGACGACGCGTATCACAACGGGGAATGGCAACTGTAGGACGGTGAGCGCATGAAGATCTACCGGAGCGACAAGGGAGGCATCGGGCTGTGGAAGCTCTCCGGAACGGTGGAGCGTGACGATGCCGTTATGCTGCTCAGCTCGCTCAGGGATTTGCGGGAATCGAGCCGCGGGTGCTTCATCCTCGATTTTGAAAGGGTCAAGCACGTCGACTACCGCGCCTTCAACGTTCTCGAGGACGGCTACCCCGAGGGGGCCCGCGTGATCCTGAGCGGATTCAGCGATTACGTGCTCAATATCTTCGCGTTCGTGACGAGAGGGGGCGTGTTCCCCGTCTACACCGATTGGCGGAAGGCCCTCAGGCATCTCGTCGTCGAGCGCGGGAAGCTCGGCACCCCCATCCCCGCGGGCTCCGCGGGAAGCGAGTGATATGAGGAATGCCGGCGGAACGACATACACCGGTCATGGCGGAAGCGGCCGTCGATCTGCTCCTCGCGCGGAAATCGGGTCTCTTCGTGGACTGCACGGTCGGCACGGGCGGCCATACGGAGCTCATCCTGCAATCGGCGGACCCGTCGGCGGAGGTTCTGGGGATCGATCGCGACGCGGCGGCGCTCGAGGAGGCGCGCGTCCGGCTCGCCCCCTTCGGGGAGCGCGTGACGCTCGTCTGCGCGAACTTCCGGGATATCGCAGGGTTGCTCGGCGCACGGAATGCGGACGGCTTTCTCCTCGATCTCGGGCTCTCGACCTACCAGCTCTCGGACGCGACGCGCGGATTCAGCTACCAATCGAACGGACCGCTCGACATGGCGATGGGGACGGACGGCCGCTCGGTCGCGGAATTCATCGCGTCGAGCGGGGAGCGAGAGATCGCCGCCGTGCTGCGCGAGTACGGGGAGGAGCGTCGCGCGCGCGGGATCGCGCGGGAGATCGTGCGGCTCAGGGACTCGCGCGGCATGGAGACGACCCTGCAGCTCCGCGAGGCGGTCGCGAAGGCCGCTCCGGCCCGCGACGTGAACGGCACGTGCTCGCGCGTGTTTCAGGCGCTGCGGATCTGGGCGAACGGGGAGCTCGAGAGCCTCTCGGCGTTCCTGCCGTCGGCCGTGGATCACGCGCGTCCCGGGGGCAGGCTCGTCGTCATCAGCTACCATTCGCTCGAGGATCGAATCGTCAAGCGGTTCTTCAGGCAGGAGGCGCTCGGCTGCGTGTGTCCGAAGGATTTCCCGGAATGCCGGTGCGGAAAGCTCCCGCGTCTGGCGGTGCTCACGCGGTCGGCGTCGCGGCCGTCACCGGAAGAGATCGAACGAAATTCGCGGTCGCGGAGCGCGAGACTCCGCGCGGCAGAGAGGTTGTGAGATGAGCACGAACAGCGGATACGCCTCGGGATTTCACCTTCTCGTCAAGCGGGCGCTCGAGGGCAGGGTCACGCCCCTTACCTTTCTTCTCATCCTCGGATTCTTCTCGACGCTCGTCCTCTTCTACATTTCGCTGCACGTCTATTTTTTCAATATCTCGAACGACATAGCCGGCATGAGCGAGCGCGTCGACGCGCTCATGGACGCGAACGTGCGTCTCATGGCCTCCTACAACGTGCTCGCCTCGCCCGGCCGGATCATCCCGATGGCGCAGGATCTCGGATTGCGGGCGGGCTCGACCGACGAAGTCCATCGGCTCGCGCTCCGCATCGACGCCTCGTCCGACCGGGAGGAGCCGTCGTGGGCGCAGCTCAGGATGGATGAGTTGCTGGAGCTCGCACCCTTCCAGAAGCCGGGGACGAAATGAGCGAAATGTATCCGAGACGCCGCCTGCGCGCGCTGTCGATCGCCGTCACGCTCATCGTCGGCGTCCTCGCCTACCGGCTCGTCGACCTCCAGATCATCGATCACGAAAGGTACGTCACGAAGGCGAAGGGGCAGTGGTACCGCCGGCAGACGATCCCCGCCCGGCGGGGGAACATCTTCGACCGGAACGGATTCCCGCTCGCGGTGACGCACTGGACCTATACGATCGGCGTGACGCCGAAGCACTTCCCCGCGGACGACCGGACCGCGGTCGCCCGCCTCGCGCTCGCCTGTGATCTCTCCAAAAAGGAGCTGCGCCGCCGGCTCGGCCGGAACGACACCTACATTCTGCTCGGCAAGGATCGTCATTTGGACGAAGAGCAGGTGGCGCAGCTCTCCCGCCTCCCCGGCGTGCGCCTCGATCCCAATCACGACCGTATCTACCCGTACGACGCGATGCCCCCGCAGCTCGTGGGTGCGATCCGCGCGGACGGAAAGGGCACGGCAGGCGTCGAGCTCGCGTTCCAGGACGTGCTCGCCGGCGAGGACGGATGGCTGCTCGAGAGCCAGCTCTCGGGTGATCGCAAGGGATTCCAGCCGGTCAACGCCCCGGGGCGAAAGCCGCGCAACGGCACCGATCTCTACCTCACGATCGACACGCGGATACAGACGATCGTCGACTTCGAGCTCGAGGCGGCGATCGAGCGCTACCGCGCCGCGGGGGGCGTGGCGCTCGTCGTCGAGCCGGCGACCGGAGACGTGCTCGCCATATCCGAGCAGCCGCGGCGCGAGGTGGCGCGCGACGGGTCCGCGGTCGACGGGTTCGCGCTCCAGTCGATCAACTGCATCTACGAGCCGGGCTCGACCTTCAAGCTCATCACCGATTCCTACCTTCTCGAGGCGGGGAAGGTCGACCCGTACGACGCGTTCTTCGGCGAGAACGGGAAAGCGACTTTCGAGTTCGGGACCTTCCACGACGATCACGAGTTCGGATGGCTCAGCTTCAAGGAATCATTCGTCTATTCGAGCAATATCTGCACGATCAAGGCGGCCCTCGCCGCGACCCCCGACGAATTCTACCGGCACATTCTCCGGTTCGGATTCGGCGGGAGGACCGGCATCGAGCTCCCCGCCGAGTCCCGCGGGACGCTCCGCGAGCCGCGGCTCTGGTCGGATCGCTCGCTCGCGAGCATCGCCATCGGCCACGAGATCGGCGTCACGCCGATACAGATGGCGATGGCGTACGCGGCGCTCGCCAACGGCGGGAGCCTCCTCGCCCCGCGGATCGCGCTCGAGGCGCGGGACGCCCGGAACTCCGTCGTCCGCGCCTTTCCGGTCGCCGCGGTGCGGAAGGTGTTCTCGGAGCGCACGGCGGCCACGATGCGCGATTTCTGCGAGGAGGTCGTGCTCAAGGGAACGGGCGTGAAGGCCGCGGTGAACGGTATCGCGGTGGCGGGGAAGACGGGAACGTCGCAAAAAGTCGTGAACGGCCGCTACGGGGACGAGAAATACGTCGTGAGCTTCATCGGCTTCGCGCCGGCACGGGATCCGCGGATCGTGTGCGTCGTCGTCCTCGACGAGCCGGTCTATCCGTATTACTGGGGCGCCGAATCGTCGGCCCCGCTGTTCGCGAAGATCGTCGAGGGCATCAACCTGTCGACCGATCTCTTCTGCGATCCCGACGGCGCGAACGTCGCCGTCGGCGGGAAATCGCGCGGTTCGAAGCGCGTGCCGAGCTTCCTCCGCCTCACGACGGACGAGGCGACGGATCTCGCCTCGGAATGCGGCCTCACCGTGAACTGTCCCGACGTCAAGGGAATCGTCTTCTCGCAGTCCCCCGATCCCGGCACGCTCGTCGGCCGGAAGGACGAGGTGAAGCTCATGGTCCGCGCGGCCGTGTCGAACGAGGCGTCGCCGCCGAGCGTTCCCGACGTCGCGGGGCTTTCGATCCGCGAGGCGCGGCGGCTGCTCCTCGCGTGCGGGCTCGACTGCGTCGTGCGCGGATTCGGCGTCGTCGAGCGGCAGGATCCGCCGGCGGGGACGATCATCTCCCGGCTCGGCAGGGTGCTGCTGATCTGCAATCCGTTGAGCGAAGAGCCGGTCCGGGCGGCCGAGCGGGGGAACGGAGCGTCGGATTGAAGCTGTCGAGTCTCATCGAGGGGATCGGCCCGTCGAAGCGCGTCGCCTTCCGCGACGTCGAGGTGACGGGCATCTCGACCGACTCCCGCGCGCTCGATCCGGGGGATTGTTTCGTCGCGATCGCCGGCCACGCCGCGGACGGCCACGCCTTCGTCGCGGACGCCGTCCGGAGGGGGGCCTCGGCGCTCGTCGTCGAGATCCCGGTCGAAGCGGCCGTTCCCGCCGTCGTCGTGCGGAACTCCGCTCTCGCCGCCGCCCTCATGGCGAAGCGTTTCTACGGGGATCCCGCGTCCAGCCTCCGGCTCGCCGGCATCACGGGAACGAACGGAAAGACGTCGAGCGCTTTTCTGCTGCGCTCGATCATGAATATCGCGCACGGCCCGTGCGGCATGATCGGCACGATCGGGTACGGTGTCGGCGGCGAGCTCTCCTCGACGCGCAATACGACGCCGGGCGCCGTCGATCTCTACCGCGTCATGGCGGATTTCCTGAATCGCGGATGCCGCTCGGCCGTCATGGAGGTGAGCTCCCACGCGGCGGAGCAGGGAAGAATCACGGGGCTCGAGTTCGACGTCGGCGCCTTCACGAACGTGACGCGCGATCACCTCGACTACCACGGCACGCTCGAGCGGTACGTCGAGGCGAAGGAGGCGTTCGTGCGCGCGCTCGCGGACTCCGGGCGGCGCAAGGGGCCGGGGACGTTCGCGTACAACGCCGACGATCCCGAGGTCGCGCGCGTCGCGAAGCGATTCGCGGGTCCGCGCGTTTCGTTCGGCGTCTCGTCCCGGGCGGACGTTCGCGCCGAAGGCGTCACGGCGAGCCTCAGGGGCACGAGCTTCGACCTCGTCATCGGGCCGGATCGCACGCGCCTCGATCTCAAGCTTCTCGGGACGATCTCGGTGTACAACGCGCTCACCGCGGCCGCCTGCGCCCACGCGCTCGGCGTCGACGCGGGCTCCGTCAAGGCGGGACTCGAAGGCGTCGCGCAGGTGCCGGGGCGGTTCCAGGTCGTCTCCATCGGCCGGGGCCCCACGGCCGTCGTCGATTACGCGCACACGCCCGACGCACTCGAGAAGCTCCTCAATTTCTGCCGGGAGCTCAAGCCCCGGAAGATCGTGACCGTGTTCGGATGCGGCGGCGACCGCGACCGCGGAAAACGGCCGATGATGGGAGGAATCGCCTCCCGCCTCAGCAATATCGTATTCGTCACCGACGACAATCCGCGCACCGAGGACCCGGACCTGATCGTGAAAGAGATCATCGCCGGCGTCGGGACGGGCGCGGCGCCGGTCCACGTCGTGCGGGACCGGCGCTCGGCGATCCGCGCGGCCGTCGGGGCCGCCGAGGAGGGAGATCTCGTCGTCATCGCCGGGAAAGGGCACGAGAACGAGCAGATCGTGAAGGACGCCCGCGTGCCGTTCAACGACGCGCTCGAGGCCGAAGAGGCGCTCCGGACCCGGGAGGTGGATCATCAGGGCTGAACTGCGATGGGTGGCCGAAGCGCTCGCCGCGGCGGGATACCGCGGCGGGGATCCGGGCGCAGGCGTGATCGAGGGGGTATCGATCGATACGAGGGAGGCGTGCGAGCGCCGTCTCTTCGTCGCCCTGAAGGGCGCCTCGTCGGACGGGCACGACTATCTCGGCGCGGCGGTCGAAAAGGGTGCCGCCGCGCTGCTCGTCTCCTCGAGCCGGAAAGCGGACGCCTCCCGCGTCGCCGGCGGCGTCCCCGTGTTCGGCGTGGCCGATACGCTGGCGGGCCTGCAGGCGCTCGCCGCGGCCTATCGATCGCTCGTGAATCCGCGCGTGATCGCCGTCACGGGGAGCTCGGGCAAGACGGGGACGAAGGACCTGATCGCCGCGATCGTCTCGAAGCGGTTCGGCGTGCACGCGACGCCGGGAAACCTGAACAACCACATCGGTCTCCCGCTCACGATTCTCGGGATGGAGGGAAGCGAGGAGATCTGCGTGACAGAGATGGGAGCCAATCACCGGAGAGAGATACAGACGCTCGCGGGCATCGCAAGGCCCGATATCGGCGTCGTGACGAACATCGGCCCGGCGCACCTCGAGCACTTCGGCTCGCTCAAGGGAGTGGCGGCCGCGAAGGCCGAGCTGCTCGAGGCGCTCCCCGCCGAGGGAACGGCGGTGCTCCCCGCCGACGACGATTTCATCGAATTTCTCAAGGGGCGCACGGCGGCGCGCACCCTCACGTTCGGCTTCTCGGAAGGGGCCGACCGCCGGATCACCGGCCTCGAGCGGCGCGAATCGGGCGGCTACCGGTTCCGGGTGGGGGATCTCGCGCTCGAGGTCGCCCGCCCCGGAAGGCATCACGTGCTCAACGCGGCCGCCGCGGCGGCGGTCGGCTCGATCGTCGGCGTCCCGGCCGGGGAAATCGCCGCCGCGATTCTCGCGGCTCCCGTGCACGAGGGGCGCGGCGCGCTCCTCGATCTCGCGGGAATCCTGTTTTGCGACGAGACCTACAACTCGAATCCGGCCTCGCTGCGGGCGGCGGTGGAGGCCTTCCTCGAGATTACGGCGAGCGGGCGGCGCTGGCTCGTGCTCGGCGACATGCTCGAGCTGGGAGCGTCGAGCGAGGACCTGCACCGCGAGGCGGGGATCTACTGCGGCAGGGCGAAGGTCGACGGCATCTTCACGATCGGCGCCGAGACGGTCGCGCTCAACCGCGCGGCCGCCGAACAGCGGAAATCGCCGGAGCACATCACGCATTTTCTCGACGCGGCGAAGCTCGCCGCGTACCTGAACGAGCTCATCGCGCCGGGGGACGCCGTCCTCGTCAAGGGCTCGCGGGGCATGCATATGGAAACGGTCATCGAATCGATCGCACGGGCGCGCGGCACCGCGCCGCGGAGGGTTGACTGATGCTGTACTGGCTCCTGTACCCGCTCCGCGAGCACTTCTTCGCGTTCAACGTGTTCCGCTACATCACGTTCAGGGCCGCGTACGCCATGGTCACGGCGCTCCTGATCTGCTTCGTGTTCGGGCCGCTCCTCATCCGGGCGCTCCGGAAGCTCCAGATCGGCCAGCGCATCCGGAACGAGGCGCCGGACAGCCACCAGCGGAAGGAAGGAACACCGACGATGGGAGGCGTGCTCATCATCGCCGCGACCGTCGTGCCGACGCTCCTCTGGGGAAACCTCGCGAATCCCTACATCCAGGTGGCGCTCGTCGTCACGCTCTGGACCGGCCTCATCGGTTTCCTCGACGATTACCTGCGCGTCGTGAAGAAGACCGAGAAGGGGCTCGTCGGCCGCTACAAGCTCCTCGGACAGTTCGTGTTCGGCGCCGCCCTCGGCGTGTTCCTCTATATGCACCCGCTCGTTCGCGAGGGCGCGACCGAGAGCGCCGTGCCGTTCCTCAAGAACTACTCGATCGAGTGGGGGCTCCTGTACATCCCGTTCGTCATCTTCGTCATCATGGGGGCCTCCAACGCGGTGAATCTCACCGACGGGCTCGACGGGCTCGCCGCGGGGGCCTCGGCCTTCAGCTTCTTCGCCTTCGCGGCGCTCGCGTACATCAGCGGCCACCGGACGTTCGCCGGCTATCTCAACATCCCGTACATGCCGGGCTGCGGCGAGCTCACCGTGTACTGCCTGGCCATGGTCGGCGCGTCGCTCGGTTTCCTCTGGTACAACACGCACCCCGCCGCAGATCTTCATGGGGGATACGGGATCCCTCTCGCTCGGCGGGGCGCTCGGCACGGTGGCGGTGCTGCTCAAGCAGGAGCTCCTCCTCGTCATCATCGGCGGCATCTTCGTCGCCGAGGCGCTGTCCGTGATCCTGCAGGTCGGATCGTTCAAGCTGACGGGGAAGCGGATATTCAACATGGCTCCCATCCACCACCATTTCGAGCTCAAGGGGTGGCGCGGAGAAAAAAGTGGTCGTGCGGTTCTGGATCATCGCGGCGCTGCTCGCGCTCTTGAGCATCAGCACGCTCGAAGCTGCAGTAGGGAGCCGCGGATGGCGGATGCGAAGCGTATGAAACAGCACAACGAATACAGCGGAAAACGGGTGCTCGTCCTCGGCCTCGCGCGGAGCGGCGTCGCCGCGATGCGCCTCCTGCGCGATGCCGGCGCGACGGTAATCGGCGCCGACGAAAACGCCGCGGTGGAGATTCCGTCCGAGCTCGCGGGAGCGGATCTTCATCGCGGCGCATTTGACGACGCGCTCCTCGATCGCGTCGACGAGGTCGTCGTGAGCCCCGGCATCCCGATCGATCACCCGCTCATGCTCGCGGCGAGCGCGCGGGGCGTCTCGCTCGCGAGCGAGCTCGAGATCGCCGCCCGCTTCGCGCAGGGGCATCTCATCGGCGTAACGGGCTCGAACGGAAAATCGACGACGGTCACGATGATCGGCGAGCTGCTCAAAGCGGCGGGGCGCCGCGCCGTCGTCTGCGGCAACGTGGGGCTCCCGTTCTCGTCGGTCGCGCGCGATCTCGGCCCGGACGATTATTACGTGCTCGAGATATCGAGCTTCCAGCTCGAGACGATCTCGCGGTTTCATCCCGAAGTCGCCGGCATTCTCAATCTCACGCCGGATCATCTCGACCGCTATCACGACGTCGAGGATTACTACCGGTTCAAGGAGCGGATCGTCGAGAACTGCGGTCCGAACGACACGTTCTTCTACAACGCGCTCGATCGCCGGTGCGCGGCGGTCGCGCGCCGTTTCGCGGGCGCGATCGGTGCCGTTCTCGTCCGCCGGTCCCGTCGAGGCGGGCGTCTATCTCGACGAGGGCGGGCGGCTCGTTCGCGAGCGCGGCGGGGCCCGCGAGGCGTTCCTCGAGCGGGGCGAGCTCGGCGTCATCGGCGTGCACAACGTGGAAAACGCGTTGGCGGCGGTGGCGGCGCTCGCTCCCTTCGACGTGAGCGCGTCCGCCTGCCGGAAGGCCCTGTCCGAGTTCAGGGGGCTCCCGCACCGGATGGAGCGGGTCGCGATCGTCCGCGGCGTGACGTACTACAACGATTCGAAGGGCACGAACGTCGAGGCGACGATGATGTCCCTCAAGGGGCTCGACCGCCCCGCGGTCCTCATCGCCGGCGGACACGACAAGGGAGGGGATTTCACGAAGCTCATCCCCGTGCTCGCCCGCGTGAGGGCGATCGTGACGATCGGCGAGGCCGCGCCGCTCATCGAGGAAGCGCTCGGATCGGTCGTGCCGATCGCGCGCGCGGCGACGATGCAGGACGCCGTCGAGACGGCGGCGCGCACCGCGCAGGAGGGGGACCTCGTGCTCCTGTCTCCGGCGTGCGCGAGCTTCGACATGTTCAGGAATTTCGAGCATCGGGGAGAGGTGTTCGCGGAATGCGTGAAAGCGCTGCAGAGATAGCGGATTTCGCAAGCCGGGGCAGGTGCGATCTCAAGCTCGTGCTCGCGACGGTCGCGCTCGTCGTGCTCGGGCTCGTCATGATCGCCTCCGCCGGCCAGATGGTGAAGCTCCAGGGGGCGAGCGGACCGCATTTCCATTTCTTTTTCCGCCAGCTCACGCTCGCCGGCCTCGGCCTCCTCGGCATGGTCGCCGCGATGAAGGTGCCGTACCGGCTCTACCAGAAGCACGCGCTCAAGCTGCTCGTCGCCGCGTTCGTGCTCCTCGCCGCGGTGCTCGCGGTCGGGACGAAGATCCGCGGATCGAGCCGCTCGATCTACATCGCGAATTTCGATTTCCAGCCGGTCGAGGCGGCGAAGATCGCCCTCGTGATCTTCCTCGCCGCGAAGATCTCCGAGTGGGGGGAGCGCGTCAGGGATTTCAAGCGGGGATTTCTTCCCCTCGCCGGGACCGGAACGGCGATGGCAGTCATGGTGGCGCTGCAGCCGAACATATCGAACGCCGTCCTCATCATGATGATCACGTTCGTCGTGCTCTTCGTCGCCGGGTGCCGGATCAAGCACCTCCTCATCTTCGGCGGCGCGCTGCTCGTCGCGGCGACGCCGGCGCTCCTGCAGGTGTCGAAGGTGATCACGAGATTCTCGACGTACCTGCGACCGCGGGAGGGGACCCCGGCGAATTTCCAGCTCGAGCAGTCGCTCATCGCGCTCGGATCGGGCTCGGTCTTCGGCGCGGGGCCGGGCAGGGGGCATCAGAAGTACCGCTTCCTCCCCGACGCGCACACCGACTTCATCTATTCGATCATCGGAGAGGAGCTCGGTCTCATCGGGACGATGGCCGTGCTCCTCCTCTTCGTGCTCATTTTGCGGCGCGCGGTGCGGACGGCGCTCCGCGCTCCCGACTCGTTCGGGTACGTCCTCGCGCTCGGGACGGGGCTCCTCGTGTTCATGTCGGCGATCATCAATATCGCGATGGCGACCGGGGTCATCCCCACGGCGGGGCTGCCGCTGCCGTTCATCAGCTACGGCGGCTCCTCGCTCGTCGCCTCGCTCGCCGCCATCGGCATCATCGCGAACGTCTCGTACGAGGGCAGGGAGCGCGCCGGGGGCACCGGGCTGTTCGGCCTGCGCCGGGGAACGAAGAATGTGTTCGCGAAGCGCGTCGAGCGCGCGTAGCGGGGGAAAGGAAGCGGCAATGAGAATCGTCTTCGCGGCGGGTGGAACGGGAGGGCACATCCTCCCCGCGCTGTCCGTCGCGGACGAGCTCCGCGCGCGCTCGCGAGGCCTCGAGGCGCTCTTCATCGGCACTCGCTCCGGGCTCGAGAGCAGGCTCGTGCCGGCCGGGGGCTACGAGATCCGCTTCATCTCGGCGAAAGGGGTGCGGGGAAAGGGGGCGGCGGCGCGGCTCCGCGGCGCCGCGGGTATCGCCGTCGGATTCTTCCAGTCGCTCGCGCTCCTCGGCCGTTTCAAGCCGGACGTCGTGTACGGATCGGGCGGCTACGCGAGCGCGGCGGTCGTGCTGGCCGCATCGTGTCTCCGGAAGAGAATCGTGATCCAGGAGCAGAACTCGATACCGGGGCTCACGAACCGGCTGCTCGCGCGGCACGCGCGGAAGATATACCTCGGATTCGAGAACGCCGCGGCGTATTTCAAGAAGCATCCGGGGCTCGTCGTGACGGGGAATCCGCTGCGCGCTTCGATTCTCGTCCTCGGACGGTCCGATGCGCGCGCCGATTTCGGCATCGAGGGGGAAGGCCCCCTGCTCCTCGTCTTCGGGGGGAGCCAGGGTGCGCGCACCCTCAATCGCGCGGCGGCCGAGTATCTCCTCGCGCGGCCGAACGTGCGGGGAATCGTCCAGACCGGAGAGCAGGATTTCCCGTGGGTGCGGGAGCGGCTCGCCGGGGTCTCGAGCCGCGTCTGCGCGCGGCCGTACCTCGAGGCCATGGATCGCGCGTACGCGGCCGCGACGGTCTGTCTCGCGCGCGCCGGGGCGCTGACGGTGTCCGAGCTCGCGGCGGCGGCGGTTCCGGCGATTCTCGTTCCGTATCCGCACGCCGCGGACGACCATCAGTCGTACAACGCGTCGCATCTCGCCGACGCGGGCGGGGCGATCGTGCTGCGTGACGCCGACCTGAACGCGGATTCGCTCGCGGCGGCGCTCGATCCGCTGCTGGCGGATCCGGCGAGGCTCGCCGCGATGCGGCGCGCGCTCGAACGCGCCGCGCGGAAGGACGCCGTGAAAACGATCGCCGCCGACGTGCTCGCGCTCGCCGCGGCCGGGAGGAAATCGTGAACAAGAATATCGGACGCCCCGCGGGGCGCGGGAGCAAACGGCGGGGGAGCGGCATGCTCGGAAAGACGAAGCACATTCATTTCGTCGGAATCGGGGGCGTCGGCATGAGCGGCATCGCCGAGCTCCTGCTCAATCTCGGATTCACGGTGAGCGGCTCCGATCTCGACACGAGCCCCACGACGGAGCGGCTCGCTTCCCGCGGGGCGAAGATACGGATCGGTCACGCCGCGAAGAACGTCTCCGGATGCGACGTCGTCGTCGTCTCCTCGGCGATCGCCGAGAGCAATCCCGAGGTCGCCGCCGCCCGCGCGAAGGGGATCCCCGTCATCCCGCGCGCGTCGATGCTCGGCGAGCTCATGAGATTCCGTACGGGGATCGCGGTCGCGGGCGCCCACGGCAAAACGACCACGACGTCGCTCGTCGGCGCGGTGCTGCAGGAAGCGGGCTGCGATCCGACGATCGTCGTCGGCGGTCGCGTGAAGAGCCTCAAGACGAACGTCCGGCTCGGCCAGGGGGAGCTCCTCGTGGCGGAGGCGGACGAGAGCGACGGGAGCTTCGTGCACCTGACGCCGGTGTTCGCCGTCATCACCAACATCGACGCCGAGCATCTCGATTTCTACGGCAGCCTCGACCGGATCTACGACGCATTCGTGCGGTTCGCGCGCTCCATACCGTTCTACGGCGCGATCATCTGCTGCAGCGACGATCCGAAGGTGAAAACGATCCTTCCCCGCATCGATCGCCGCATCGTGACGTACGGATTCGACGCCGGGGCCGACGTCCGCGGCGAGCTCCTCGAATCGGGACCGGCGGGCAGCCGGTTCTCGTACACGGTGCGGGGGAAACGCCGCGGGACGCTCCACCTGCGCGTTCCCGGCATCCATAACGCCCTCAACGCACTCAGCGTGTGCGCGCTCGCCGAGGAGATCGATATCGCGCCCCGTCATCTCCGGAAAGCGTTCGCCGCCTTCGAGGGGGTGGCGCGCCGGTTCGAGATCAAGGGGGAGCGCGGCGGCGTCCTCTTCGTCGACGACTACGGTCACCATCCGACCGAGATCGCCGCGACGGTGCGCACGGCGCGAGACGCCTTCAAGCGGCGGATCGTCGTCGTGTTTCAACCGCACCGCTACTCGCGCACGCGCGATCTTCACGAGAAATTCGGCGGCGCGTTTCGCGACGCCGACGAGGTGTTCGTCACCGAGATTTATCCGGCCGGGGAGCGGCCGATCAAGGGTATCACCGGGGAGCTCATCTACCACGCCGTGATGCGCGAGGGCAAGCCCCGGGTCAGCTACGTGCCCGCGTGGAACGACCTGAAGGCCACCGTGCGGGAGAGCGTTCGCCGGGGGGACGTGGTCATCACCCTCGGCGCGGGGAACATCTACAAGCTCGGCGAGGAGCTTCTCGCTGAAAAGGAAACGGTGAAAACGCGATGAGATACTGGGACACCGCCGAAACGCCCGCGCGGGAGACGCGCGAAAGACGCCGCATCTCCCGGAAATGGCTCCTCGTTCCCGCGGCCGTCGTCGCGGCCGCAGGGGCGGTCGCGCTCTGGTCGGGGATCTTCATCATCACGAACGTGCAGTTCTTCGGCGGGGGCTCGATTCCGCAGGAATCCCTGAAGCGGATCCGGGCGGGCATCGTCGGGAAGAACCTCGTGACGGTCTCCTTCGCCGAAGCCCGCGCGAAACTCCTCGAGTTTCCCGAGGTGCGCGACGCAGAGTTCAGCCGCCGCCCCCGGCACGGCGTCGAGTGCCGCATCTCGAAGCGCGAGCCGGTCGCGCTGCTCGTCGCGGGAGACATTCTCGAAGTCGACGCCGAGGGAGTGATCATCCCGCGCCGGGCGGGCGCCGGGGATATCGATCTTCCCGTCATCACGGGCATCCCCCCGCGGGAGATCGCCGAGCGCTCGGAATCGCCGGGCGTCGGGCGCGCGGTCGAGATTCTCGCGCTCCTGAAGAAGCTCGGTCTCTCGCCGGCGAAGCAGCTGAGCGAAATACACGTGGCCGGGGAGGACGTCGACCTCGTCTGGATGGGGACGGGGACCCTCGTGAAGCTCGGCCGCGAGGAGTACGCGAGCAGGATACGCAAGCTGCAGACCGTAGTCGGAATTATGAAGGACGGCGATCGGATCCCGCGGGTCATCGACCTGCGGTTCGACCGCCAGGTGGTTGTCCGCTGACCGCATGGAAGCGAGGTGAGACCCGAACTATGTCCTCCGATTTCGTAGTTGGTCTCGATATCGGCACGACGAAGGTGGCCGTTCTCATCGGGGAGTTCACGTCCGAGGGGGAGACGCGCATCGTCGGCGCCGGATCGGCGCGCGCCGAGGGAATCAAGAAGGGCGTCGTCGTCAACATGGACGAGGCCGCCGACTGCGTCCGCGCGGCGGTGGCGAAGGCGGAGCGGATGGCGGGCGTCGAAATCCGCGGCGTCTGCGCCGCGATCTCGGGTCCGCACATCCGGAGCTTCAACAGCCGCGGCGTCGTCGCGATCCCGGCGGCGCGGCGCGAGGTGACCGAGCGCGACGTCGAGAAGGTCACCGGGGCGGCCCGCAGCATCACGCTCCCGTTCGACCGCGAGATCCTGCACTCGATGGCGCAGGATTTCGTCGTCGACAATCAGGCGGGAATCCGCGATCCGGTCGGCATGTCGGGCACGCGGCTCGAGGCCGAGGTGCATATCGTCACGGCGCTCGGCATGTCGGTCGAGAATACGGTCAAGGTTTCGAAGAAGGTCGGGCTCGAGATCGTGGACCTGGTCTTCGATCCGTTCGCGGCGGCGCGGGCGGTGCTCACGAGGGACGAGATGAACCTCGGATGCCTCCTCGTCGACGTCGGCGGAGGGGTCACGAACTACGCGCTCTATCACGGCGGCACGGTTCGCGCGAGCGGCGTCGTGGCGGCGGGAGGGGTCAACGTGACGAACGATCTCGCCGTGGGGCTTCGGACGAACGGCCCCGTCGCCGAGGATCTCAAGATCGACCACGGCGTGGCGCTCGCCTCCCTCGTGAACGACGAGGAGACGATCATGGTCCCGGGCATCGGGGAGCGGGAGTCGCGCGAGGTCCGCACGCAGATCCTCGCGGCCATTATCGAGCCGCGGACCGAGGAGATCTTCACGATGGTGAAGAAGGCGGTGGCGAACGACCCGTTCTACCGCCTCCTCGGCGCCGGCATCGTCCTCTCGGGCGGAGGCTCGCGGCTCCGGGGGATGAACGGGGTGGCCGAAGAGGTCTTCGACCTGCCGGTCAGGATCGGCAAGGCGTCGAACCTCATGGGGCTTTCCGAGCTCGTCGACTCGGCCGAGTGGACGACCGGCATCGGGCTCCTGCTTCACGGACGCGACCGGATCGCGGCGCGCGGCGGGGACGGCGCCGTCGACCGGGTCAAAACGATGATTCACCGATTGAAGAGAATCGCGAGTTTGTACTGAAACGGAAGGGGGAACGTATGCGGTTTGAATTCGACGACATCGACGAGCTGGCGCGACTCAAGGTGGTCGGCGTCGGCGGCGCGGGCGGAAACGCGTTGAACCGGATGGTCGAGTCCGAGCTCATGGGCATCGAGTTCATCGCGGTGAACACCGACGTCCAGGTGCTCGAGCTTTCGAAGGCGCACAAGCGCATCCAGATCGGGAACCGCTCGACGAAGGGGCTCGGCTCCGGCGGGAATCCCGAGGTCGGACGCCGCGCCGCCGAAGAGGACGCCGATCTCGTCGGCGAGGCGCTCGCCGGCGCCGACATGGTGTTCGTGACCGCCGGCATGGGGGGCGGCACGGGAACGGGAGCGGGACCGCTCGTGGCGCGCCTCGCGCGCGAGCAGGGCGCGCTCACCGTCGGCATCGTCACGCGCCCGTTCACCTTCGAGGGGAAGCGCCGGCACCGCCAGGCGCTCGAGGGGATCATGGCCCTCAAGCAGGAGGTCGACACCCTCATCATCATCCAGAACGACAAGCTCCTCTCGATCGTGGGCAAGGACACGCCGCTCACCGAGGCCTTCTCCATGGCGGACGAGGTGCTCCTGCATGCGACGAAGGGCATTTCCGACCTTATTCTCACGCCGGGGCTCATAAATCTTGACTTCGCGGACGTTCGCTCCATAATGAGCGGCATGGGCGATGCCCTCATGGGAACGGGGATGTCGAAGGGGGAGAACAGGGCGGTCCAGGCGGCTCAGATGGCGATCCGGAGCCCGCTGCTCGACGACGTGTCGATCAAGGGCGCGAAGGGCGTGCTCGTCAACATCACCGGCGGCGACACGATGACGCTCCACGAGATCTCCCAGGCGACCTCGGTGATCAGCCAGGAGGCGGGGGAGGACGCGAACGTGATCTTCGGCGCCGTGGTGAACAAGGGCGCTTCGGACGACATCCAGGTGACCGTCATCGCGACCGGCTTCGAGCCGCGCGAGCGGGAGATCATGCCGGTCCGCGAACCGGAAATCGCGGTGGTCCGCGAGCCGGAGATGGCGGCCGCGCCGCGGGCTCCCGAGATCATCGACATCAGGGATCTCGAGGAGGAGCCCACGCCGGTGGAGATCGACAATCTCGCGCGCACGGGGGTCGGTTTGAACGCGGTGAACTTCGGGATCTGTCACGAGCTCAATCTCGATATCCCGACGTTCCTGCGCAAGCAGCTCGATTGATCGAGGGAGCGGCGCGTGTCCCTGTGGGGAAAAATTTTCGGGATCAACAAGAACCCCGAGTATGAGCTCGGGATCAAGCTCTACAACGAGGGCAAGTACGAGCTCGCCGTCGCCGAGCTCGAGAAGGCGATTCCGAAGGCGGGCAAGGCCGATCCGTTCTACGCGCTCGGGATGTTCTACGCCGCCGAGTCGCACGCCCACATCGGCACGGCGAAGTATCTCGCGGGCGCTCCCGAAGAGGCGCTCGTCCATTTCCAGAAGGCGGTCGAGGAGAATCCGACCTATCCGGACGTGTTCTACCGGATGGGCGTGATCCATCACCGCCTCGGGCGTCTCGACGAGTCGGTCTCGAGCCTCCGCGCGGCGGTCGAGCTCAATCCGAACTACTTCGAGGCCATCTGCTATCTCGGGATCGTTCTCCACGAGAGGGGCGAGAAGGACGAGGCCGACGCCGTGTTCAAGCGGGCGCTCGCGATCGGCGCGGAAGGCCCCAATCCGATCAGCAAGTTCCTCAGCGAGCACCTCGCCGGGTGCGAGACGTGCATTCCCCCGCTCGCCTCGCTCAAGCAGCTCATGAGGAGCGACACCGAGTTCGACGACGCCGTCAACGAGGGGATCGAGGCGTACAACACGGGCAACTTCGAATCGGCCGCGCATTCGTTCGCGGCGGCGCTCGCGATCCATCCCGATTACGCCGATCTCCGGTTCAAGCTCGCGCTGGCGTTTCTCCGCACGGGAGATCACGGCGACGCGAAGCGGGAGCTCGAAGCGGCGCTCCGGATCAATCCGGAGTACATGGAAGCCTACTTCTACCTCGGTATCACGAACCTCGATCAGAAGCTCTACCGCGAGGCGATCGCGCACTTCGAGAAGGCCGCCTCCCTCAAGCCCGAGTACGCGGATCTCCAGTGCTATCTCGGCGCGACCTATTTTTACCTCGGAGAGCTCGACCGGGCGCGCGCGGCGCTCGAGAAGTCGCTCGCCCTCTCGCCGGGATACGCGAAGGCCCGCTACTATTACGGGCTCCTGCTCTACGCGCTCAACGACCGCAAGCGCGCCATCGAATATCTCTCGGACGCGACGAAGCACGAGGAGCGCAAGAGCGCCGTCGATCTCAGCTTCGCCCTCGTGCACCTGCGCGAGGGAAATCTCGAGCAGGCGATGACCGTTCTCAAGGACATCCTCGACGCGGGGGGGAGAGCGCCGACGTGCTCTACTTCCTCGGCGAATGCTACCTCCGCACGGAGAGGCCGGCTGATGCCGAGCGGTTTTTCAGGCGCGCCCTCGAGATCAATCCCCGCTTCCTCCGGGCGAAGGAGAAACTCGCGCACATCATGATCGGCAAGGGCGACTACGAGGCGGCCGAGAAGATCCTCGATCAGCCGGGCGCCGGCTTCGCCGATCTCATCAAGATTCTCGGGGACATCAAGTTTTACCGGGGAGACCTCGCCGCCGCGGAGCGGCTCTACCGCGAAAGCCTCGGCGTGAACGCGGAGTACAGCGAGGCGGGCCTCTCGCTCGCCCTGACCCTGCGGAACGAGGGGCGGGAAGAGGAGGCGGAAGCCCTCCTCAAGAAGATCATCGAGCACGATCCCGAGAACGTCATCGCGCGCAGTCTCTTCGGACGCGGGCCTCTCGACCTCGAGCCGCGCTGAGCCGGGGGTCGGTTTGCATCGAGCGCACCGGAACAATCCTCGCGAAAAGCTCCTCGAAAAAGAAACGATGCTCGAGCGATTCCCCGCTCCCGCCCGAGGCGCGCGGCGCATCGTCGCGGCCTACCCGGCGCCTTATCGTGTCGGCGTCTCGAACCTCGGATTCCATTTTCTGTACGATGGACTGCGTCGTTCATCTAAGATGCATATTGAAAGATTGTTATCAGATACATCTCCCGTAACGCTTGAATCAGGATCCCATCCCGCGGCAAGCGCCGCGCTTCTGTTTTCAGTCTCCTATGAGGAGGATTACATCAATATCGCCCGGATGCTGCGCGAGGCGGATATCCATCCCTTGCGCGAACGGCGGGACCGGGGGCCGCTCGTCGTGGTCGGCGGCGCGGCGGCGAGCGCCAATCCGGCGCCGCTCGTGGTGATCGCCGACGCGATCGCCCTCGGCGAGGGGGAGGAGACGCTCGAGGGGATCGTCCGCGTCCTCGAGGAAGCCGAGCAGTACGAGGTCGCCCACCGGGAATCGAGGGAGCGGGGCGCGCTCCTCGACGCCCTTTCGAAAATACCCGGGATGCTCGTGCCCGGATATTCGCGGATGCCGGTGAGCTTCAACGAGCCCTCCTCGATCTCTCGATTCCCGCGGTCCGTCGTGGTCACTCCCGAGAGCGCATTCCCGGATACCATGCTCGTCGAGTCGGGGCGCGGATGCCCGGGCGTCTGCGGCTTCTGTCTCGCGACGTCGCTCTACCGGCCGGCGCGGTTCATGCCGCTCGCCGCGTTCGCGGAGCTCGTCGATGGGCTCCACCCCGCGGTGAAAAAGATCGGGCTCGTCGGCACGGCCGTCGCCGCGAATCCGGACTTCGTCGCGATCGTGAGGCTCCTCGTCTCGAAAGGCATCGCCGTCTCGTTCAGCTCGCTCCGCGCCGAGGATCTCGACGACGAGAAGATCGCGCTCATCGGGCGGATCGGCACGGCGAGCGCGAGCCTCGCCCCCGAGTCGGGGAGCGAGCGCGCCCGCTTCGCGCTCGGCAAGCGCGTGCCGGACGAGGTCTATTTCGCCGCCGCCGCCGGGCTCCGCGCTGCCGGCGTGAAGCATTTCACCCTTTACCTTCTCATCGGCGGACCGGGGGACGACGCCGGCGCGCTCGCCGAGACGGAGACGTTCGTGAAACGCTTCAAGGCGGCGATCGGCGGCCGGGGCTTCTCCGTGCACGTGAATCCGCTCGTCCCGAAGGCCTGGACGCCGCTCCAGTTTCGGGCGATGCCGCGGGAGCGCGAGCTCGAGGAGCGCCAGCGTACCGTCGAGAAGGCGCTCAGGAAGCTCGGCGTCGCCGTACAGGCGAAATCCGTCCGCTCGGCCCTCAGGCAGGCGCTCTTATCGACGGGGGACGAGCGGGTCGGCCGGGCGATCGTTCATCACGTCGAGGACGGGCTTTCGTGGAAACGCGCGCTTGAGGAGGCCGGCGTCAACATGGAATTTCCGCACGAAAAGAAGGGACCCGAGACCTCATTCCCGTGGGATGCGATCTCGGGTCCTGTGCGCCGCGGAACGCTCTTCAAACGCTTCGAGGCGATGGAGCGGGGCGGATCCGCGGGGTCCGCGTGAGACGGCGCGATCAGACCTTCTTGACGGCGCCGCCCTTGATGCAGCGCGTGCAGACGTACGCCCGCTGCGGCTCGCCCTTGATCTCGATGCGGATCTTTTGCAGGTTGGGAAGCCACCGGCGCTTGGACAGGTTGTGCGCATGGCTGATGCTGTGTCCGGAGCCCGGCTTTTTCCCGCATATGGCGCATTGCTTCGACATCTGGTATCCTCCTGATAGCCGTAGAGTCCGTACAATTTATAATAAAGCGAAGGGCTTGGCAAGCTAAATATGGACAGCAGGGATCGACGCGGAGGGCCGCTGCAGGACAGCAGCCAGTTCATCAAGGGGGTGGGACCGGCCCGGCAGGTGCTCCTCGAGCGCCTCGGCATCAAGACGGTCGAGGACCTCGTATCCCATTTTCCCCGGGCCTATTACGACCGGCGGGACCTCATGCCGGTCGGGAAGCTCCCCTTCGGCGCCCCGACGACCTTCGTCGCCACGATTCTCGCCGTCTCGACGAGGCGGGCCCGCAAGGGCCGCCATATCTTCACCGTCGCCGTCGGCGACGAGACAGGGGTCGTGAGCCTCGTTTTCTTCAATCAGCCCTACCTCGAAAAATACTTCAAGCAGGGGGAGCGCGTCGTCGTGAGCGGCGAGATGGCCCTCTATCGCGATCAGCGGCAGATGATCTCCCCCGAGTACGAGATCATCGGGGGGGAGCTCTCGGAATCGCTCCTTCACGCGGGGAGGATCGTCCCCGTCTATCCGCTCACCGCGGGCATCTCGCAGCGGATGATGCGGAAGATCGTGGCCGCCGCGTGCGAGAAATACGGCGGCTTCGTCGGCGAGAATCTCTCCGACGCGCTCCGCGCGGCTTTCGACGTGCCGCCGCGGGCCGAGGCGATCCGCCAGATCCATTACCCCGACTCGTACGAGGCGCTCGAGCGAGCGCGCCGGCGGTTCAAGATCGAAGAGGTCTTTTTCCTGCACCTCCTCATCAAGGAGCGGCGCACGAGCCTCACGCGGAGGAAGCGGCGGCCGCCGGTCGAGGCGCCGCATCCGCTCCTCGATCGGTTCCTCGGAGGGCTCCCCTTCGCGCTCACCGGCGCGCAGCGGCGCGTGCTCGACGAGATCCGCGGCGACGTCGAGAAGGGGGGGCTCAACCGGCTCCTCCAGGGGGAGGTCGGCTCGGGGAAGACGGTCGTGGCCCTCGCCGCGACGATGCTCGCCCTCGGGAAGGGCTATCAGGCGGCCCTCATGGCGCCGACGGAGATCCTCGCGCTCCAGCACCACGAGCGCGCCCGCGCCCTGTGCGAGGGGCTCGACCTGCGCGTCGAGCTCCTCATCGGCTCGACGCCGCGGGCCGACAAGCAGCGCATCCAGGAGCAGGTGCGGTCCGGCGGCGTGGACCTCGTGATCGGGACGCACGCGCTCATCCAGGAGAGCATCTCGTTCAAGCAGCTCGGGCTCGCCGTCATCGACGAGCAGCACCGGTTCGGCGTGCGGCAGCGGGCGGTCTTCGGGCAGGGGGATCTCGTTCCGCATTTCCTCGTCATGACGGCGACGCCGATTCCGCGGAGCCTCGCCCAGACGGTCTACGGCGATCTCGATCTTTCGATCATCGACGAGCTTCCCGGCGGCAAGCGGTTCGTGCGGACGCTGATCGTCCCCGCCGACGGCCGCGAGGGCGTCTACGAGGAGATCCGCTCCGCGTTCAGGGCGGGGCGTCAGGCGTTCATCCTCTACCCGCTCGTGCAGGAGAGCGAGGGGAGCGATTTCCTCGCGGCCACGGAGGAGTTCGAGCGCCTCCAGCGCGAAGATTTCTCCGAGTTCCCCCTCGGCCTCCTCCACGGGCGCATGAGCTTCGAGGAGAAGGGGAAGGCGATCGCGCTCTTCAGGCGCGGCGAAATCCTCGGCCTCGTGACGACGACCGTCATCGAGGTCGGCGTCGACATCCCGAACGCCTCGATTCTCCTCGTGAACAATCCGGAGCGGTTCGGGCTCGCGCAGCTCCACCAGCTCCGCGGACGCGTGGGCCGCGGCGGAAACGAAGGCGCGTGCTTCCTGCAGCTCAGCGGCGAGATCGGCGCCGCGGCCCGGGAGCGTCTCGCGTTCTTCGCCTCGCACGACGACGGCTTCGCGGTCGCCGAGGAGGACCTGCGGCTCCGGGGGCCCGGGGAGATCTGGGGGCACCGGCAGTCGGGGTACCCGCATTTCAGGCTCGTCAATCCGCTGAGCGATCACGACCTCGTGCAGCTCTCGTGGGAAGAGAGCGAGCGGCTCCTCGAACGGGATCCGGGGCTCACGCGGGCCGAGAACAGGGAGCTCGCGGCCTATTTCGAGCGATCGTACAAACCGAGAATGGAGCTCGCCGATATCGGATGAGCGGCGGCGCACCGGCGGGGTGCATGAGACCTCGCCGGGTCCGCCGCAACCGGGGCGAAGGAGGCGGTCGATGATTTCGAGACGGGAAGCGCTCGACCTCGTGAACGCGAATCTCACGAAGAAGAATCTCGTCAAGCACACGCTCGCCGTCGAAGCGATCATGCGCGCGATGGCCAAGCGATTCGGCGAGAGCGAGGAGCTCTGGGGGCTCGCCGGCCTCCTGCACGATCTCGACTACGAGCGAACCGCGGACGATCCCGCGCGCCACGGGCGCCTCACGGTCGAGATGCTCGAGGGCGTCGACGTTCCCGCGGAGGTCAAGGACGCGATCCTCGTCCACGCGGGGCACCGCCCGCGCAACTCTTCTCTGGACAAGGCGATATGCTGTGTCGATCCCGTAACTGGCTTAATAGTTGCATCGGCCCTCATGCATCCCTCGAAGCGCGTCGCCGGGCTGGCCCCGGACTTCGTGGGAAAGCGTTTCAAGGAAAAGCGGTTCGCGGCGGGCGCAAACCGCGAAGCGATTGCAAACGTGAGCGAGCTGGGTCTCGAATTGCACGAGTTCTTCTCCGTTTCGATCGAGGCGATGATCGGCATCTCCAGGGAGCTGGAGCTTTAGAAACGGGGCCCGGTGGGGGACATCAGCCGGAGGATCAAAGCGATGATCGTCACTTGCGATGGATGCAGCACCAAGTATCTTCTCGACGACGCGAAGGTGCCCGAGAGGGGAATCCGCGTGAGGTGTCCGAAGTGCCGCTACGTCTGGCGGCTCATGCCGGTCGCGGACAAGTCGATGTTCGAGATCTCCGCGAGCGCGTTCTCCGACACGGCGCCGGTCGCGGAGACCCCGAAAGGGGAGTGGGATTCGCTCGAGCGCTCGCTCTCGGCGCTCGCGGGGCGCATGGCGCCGCGCGAGGAAGACGTCGTCATCGACGAGGAACGCCCGGCCGCGGCGGCTCCGCCGAAGGCCGCGGAGGATCCCGAGGCGCGGCGATTCAAGGAGCGCTCAAAAAGATTGGCGCGCGTCTTCGTCAGTGATATTCTCGTATACAACAAGGACAAGCGGGACAAGGGGCTCGCCAGCGGCGATCTCATGACGGTCCTCGGTCCCGAGATCAAGAAGGCGTGGGAGGCCTACAAGGAGAAGATCGGCCCCAGCGTCGTCGAATCGAACGATTATTTCCGCGAGGCGTTGAACGATATTCTGGCCGACGGGCAGAAAGTATTCTGAGTCGTGAATGGCGATAGAATCGCTCTCGATATCCTGAATCTCAACCCGCCGCTGCGCGACGAATTTTTCGCCGCGGCGAAGCTCCCGGACGAGGTGTCGATCAGGGAATTCGACACGTTCGCCCGGTTCATAAAGGGCATCAAGGCCGATTCCGACTACCGCTCCAATCTGCTCATCTTTCTTCCGCCCAAGAAATTCGATCCCAAGAAGGCGCGCCTCGTGCGCATCGCGCGCCTCGAGGCGCCCCTCTACGTCGTCGCGCGGGAGTGCGGCGAGAAGGACTATCTCACGTATCTCGCCGTCGGCGTCAACGCGGTGATGCAGCCGCCGTTCGGCAAGGGGGACGTGCAGCAGGCCCTGAACGGCCGTTCGCACGATCAGATTCCCTTCCCGCGGAGCGCCGACGTCATCAAGGAGGGGCAGGTGCGCCTCGATTTCCTCATCCCGAGCAAGCTCTCGCGCATCCTCGGCGTGAACCGGCTCGTCTCCTTTCTCGCCGACGAGTTCGGTTTCCCTCCCGAGGACAGCAAGGTCAACCTGCCGCTCGTCATGGACGAGGCACTGAGCAACGCGATCGTGCACGGGAACAGGAACCGCGAAGACCGCAAGGTCCACGTGCGCATCTACGTCAGCTCGCACCGCTTTTTCGTGCAGGTGGAGGACGAGGGGGAGGGATTCCAGCCGGACGAGACGATCGATCCGAAACGGGGGGAGAACCTCGTGAAGCCGTCCGGCCGCGGAATCTATCTCATGCGGGAGCTCATGGACCGGGTCGCCTTCAAGGAAGGCGGGCGCCTGGTCGAAATGGAGAAGATCAATCCCTTCTCGCGCGCCTAGCTCTGGGCGTCCCCCCATTTTTCGCGAGCGATCTTGTCGAGGAGCTTGTCGATCTGGCCGCGGACGCGCTCGTCCTGGTCGGGCTCGAACAGCACCTTCTTGACCCTGCCCTGCTCGTCCTTCTGGACGTAGCGGAGCGCCTTGATGTGCTCGAGGGGAATGAGGATGTCCTTGCTCACGCGGACGTCGATGGGGGATCCGTCGAGGTTTGCGTCCGGGTGGTTGAACGGGTGCATCCCGACGCCCCATCCGTGCACGAGCATGCTGCAGACGATCGCGCGGAAGGTGTTCTGTTTCTGAACGGTGTCGAGCTCGAACGTGCCCTGGAATTTCTCCATCATGCCGTCGACGACCGGCGTGAGCTTCTTGACCACGTCGTCCTTGGGCTCCGTGTTGAGCAGCCGGTTGAAGATCTCTTTCAGTATTCTTTCGGTGATCTGCATCGTGAACCCCCGATCGTGGTTATCCAAAGAATTCCTGCGGATGCAAGAAAAAGACCAAGGACGAGAAGAAGCGTGCTTTTCCCCGTAAAACCCGCGAGCCAGGTGAAGAGGAAGGAGGAGACGATGAAGAAGCTTTTCGCGATGATCTCGCGGAACGCGAAGACGCGGCCGCGGACCGATTCGGCGATGTCGCGCTGGAGCTCCGATTCCGCGATGACGATAAGGGGGGCGGCCGCCGCGCCGCCGATGAACGCGCCGATCACGATCGCCGCGAGCCCGTGACCGAGGGCGATCGCCAGCGTCGCCGGCGCGAAGAGGGCGAAGAACGCCGCCTCGAAGCGCTCCTTCGATTTCGTGCCGAGCTCGAGGCGGCTCGAGACGAACGAGCCGAAACCCATCCCGACGCCGAGCGAGAGGCCCGCCGCGCTGAGGGGGAGTGAGCTCCCCGGCCGGGAGATCGCCTTGATCATCGGCAGCGCGAGCACCGAGAAGCCACCGCCCGCCACGTAGAGCAGGCTCTGGACGCCGAGCGGCCGCATCACGGCCGGCGTGTTCCGGATCGCCCGGGCGCCTTCGAGGATCGCCTGGCGGAGATCGGGGTGGTACGTCCGCGCCCGCGGGCCGGGAGCGCGGTTACGCATGCCGTGCAGCGCGATGCCGAGGAGGAGGATCGACGAGACGAGGTAGCTCGCGCCGTCGAGGTAAAAGCACGCCGACCACGAGAAGAAATCGTAGATGATCCCGCCGCCGAGAAAGCCGCCGATGACGCCGGCGATCCCCGCCGCCCAGAGGATCGAGTTCACCTGGAGGAGCTGCTCGCGCGAAACGAGCTCCGGGATGAGCGCCGATTTCGCCGGGAGGAAGAAGAGGTTCCCGGTCGCGATGAGGAACACGATCGCCATGACGGGGAAGAAATCGCCGGTCCGCGTGAAGAGAACGGGAATCGCGCACGCGAGGGCGGCGCGGCAGAGATCGGTGACGACGAGGATCCACCGCTTGTCGAGCCGGTCGACGAGCGCGCCGATGAGGGGCGCGAGCAGAAAGAGCGGCAGCGTCATGGCCAGATAGAGCTGCGAGAGCGTCATCGACGGATTGCTGGAGAAGTTGTTGATGATCGCCATCAGCGAGAAGTTGTTGAGCCGGTCGCCGAACAGGGAGACGGTCTGGGCGGCCCAGAACATCGTGAAGAAGACGATGGGAAGCTCTTTGCGCGCCGTTTCGTTCACGGGCACGCCCCCGTGAAGTCGAGTGCGTCCCGATCGCGCGCCGCGCGGCCTCCCGCGCGGGCGCCGAGATACACCGATTCGAGCCGCCGGGCGACGATCGGCCAGTCGTAGCGGAGCGCCTGCTCGCGGCCGGCAGCCCCGATCGCGCGCCGCCGCCCCTCGTCCCGGGCGAGCGAGACGATCGCGCGCGCGAGCGCCTCGGGATTCCGCGGTGGGACGAGGATCCCCTCGCGGCCGTCGTTCACGATCGTGCGGTAGCCGGGGATATCGGACGCCGCGATCGCCACGCCCGAGGCCATCGCCTCGAGGAGCACGATCCCGAAGCTCTCCTGCCCGGTCGCCGGGGAGCAGAAGACGTCGGCGGTCGAGTAGTAGCGGGGGAGATCCTCGGGGGAAACCCGTCCGATCCACTCGAGCTTCGCCCCGCGCAGGTCGGCCGGGCGCGGGCAGAGGCCGGCGCGGAGCCCCTTTTCCCCGACGATCAGGAATCGCACGTTCCCGGCGAGCTCCCGCGCGACGAGCGGAATCGCCCGGAGGAGGCAGGAGACGCCCTTGCGCGGATCCATTCTCCCGACGAAGAGCACGTTGAACCGGCCGTCGCGTAATTCGGGGATCGGCGCGATCCCGGGCCGGAAGCGCCCGCAGTCGATGCCGTTCGGAACGAGCTCGTAGTCGCCGGGGAAGTATTTGCTCACGAACGTCCGGGCCGCCTCCGATACCGCGATGCGGCGGTCGAGCCGGCGGGCCTTGGGCTCGAGGTAGCGCCGGAGGAGCCAGTAGAAGAAATTGCGGTCGGCGGCCGCATGGAACGTGCCGACGACGGTCTGCGAGGGGAGCGCCGCTTCGAGGGCGAAGAGGGGGAGCGTGGGGACGAGCGGGCAGTGCGCGTGCACGACGTCGAAGCGCTCGCGCTCGAAGATGCGGCGAAGCCCGCCGCGGAGCCCGGCGCCGACCGTCATGTTGACCCATGCGCCGTTCACGGGGACGAGCACGTTGCGTCCGATCCGGATGACGCCGGCCTCGGGAGGTTCCGTCCCCGTGTAGCGAGTCGTGACGATCGTGACGTCGTGGCCGAGCCGCCGGAGCTCCCTCGCCGAGTAGTGGGCCACCTCGGTCACGCCGCCGGGCCGCGGATAGTACGATTGCGTCACGATGCCGATCTTCACGGATCAATCTCCCCAGATGCGTCTGAACATGCACCACTGATCGGCGTTGGCTCCGATGAAGCGTTCGACCGCTCCGTACATCCTCGCGAGCGCCTCCCGCTCGGATCCGGCCTCGATCTCCCCGGCGCTCATGATATGCTCGATGTGCAGCCGGTGCGCCGTGTTTCCCACGCGGCGGCAGTATCCCCCGAGAATGGGCGCTCCCGACGCGCGCGCGAGCCTCGCGGGGCCGTCGGGCAGGCGGGCGCTCCGGCCGAAGAAGGGCAGGTCGACGCCCCCCGTGTAGATATTGCCGTCGACGAGAAGGATGATGACGCCGTTCGCGGCGAGCGCCTTGAGCAGCTTCCGGTATGAATCATCCGGGCCGATCACGTCGATGCCGCGCCTTTTCTTCGCTTCCTTGACCGCGCCTGTGAGAAACCTGTTCATTTGCACCCCCGCGACCACGTGGAGCCGGTATCCGAGGGCCTGCAGGCAGCGGGCGCCGAGCTCCCAGCTCCCCGTATGCACCGAGACGACGATGGCCCCTTTCCCGCCGGCGATCGCCGCATCGAGCGCTGCGCGTCCCTCGAGATCGCACCACCCGAGAATGGTGTCGTCGTCCCAGGCGAGAGAGGCGAACATCTCGATGAGGTTCGTTGCATGAAGCCTGAAGACGCCGAAAACCCGCTCGTCCGTCGGCGAAAGCCCCGCAGCCGCCAAGTTCTCCGCGACATTACCCCGCTTCGAGCGCGAGATCGCGTAATCGAATCCGGCGCAGAGCCCGGCGATGCCGTTCCTCATGGAGGCGGGGACGGCGCTCGCCAGAGATGCAATCAACCTAAAGGTCAGCTTTCCAATATCTTCCACGATTTTGGCGAGCATACGGTGCGCGAAACAAATCTGTCAAGCTCCATGAATCGGCGGGAACGCTCGTCTCCCGGCGCCGCCGCGCGCCGTGGCACGGTTCTGGCTCATTCCGACTCCGGCGTCTCAAAGGGGGATTTGCATTGCAACTTTCGAGTGAAACAACCCTTTTCATGCAAAAAGCGATCTATTACGTGACCAAGCCGATCGCCGCCCGCGGGATGCTCGAGCTCACCGATCGATGCCTGTATTTCCAGGTGTTCCCCTTCGACGCTTCGTTCGGGATCAAGAACGTCTCGATCGATGTCGTCGCTATCAACGACGTGACCATCGAGGTGGGAGACCTGCATCCGAGAATCTGCGTCTTTGCCGACCGCAAGTACGAGTTCGTGCTTTCGAAAGGGCAGCAGCTGTACGACCGGTTGAAGGAGCTTCGACGCGATCCCCTGCGGCAGGGCTTCGGCGCGGCGAAGCGGGACGAACGCCCCTGCGCATGCGGGCAGCCGGTCCAGAGCGGCTTTCGATTCTGCCCCTGGTGCGGCGCGAAGCTCTAGAGGACGACCGCGTATTTTTTCCATTGTGAAGGCGCCTTCCATCTGTTAAATTCCATCAGGAGTTGAACCGATCCTCAAGGCTGGGATTCCGAGAGATATCAGAGGAGGTATCGATGTTCCGGGTCGGTGTTTGTGCGTTGGCAATGCTTCTGTTATCGATGTTCTTCGGTTGCAGTGACGAAACGACGGATACTGAACCGACCGGAGTGGAGGTAGCCTTTCCGAGCTGCCTGACGTTCAACGTGGTAGTTTTCATCGACGGCAATTACGTCGGATCGTACTCGAGCGAGCGGTCCTGGTTCATCGACATTGCGGCGGGCACGCATCATCTCGAAGCCCATTCCAATCTCTCCGTCGTCGAGGATAACACGGGATTTTGCTGGGATGAGACGTTCAGCGTCGCCGACGGCAGCACGACGCTGCTCAGTCTCCCCTGCGATACCGCCGCCTGCCCCGCGGAGTAGAGATGCCGCGCCGCCGGGAATGAGGCGGATTCGACAGCGGCTGCGTTGCACTTTTCACGGGCCCTCTCTCAATACCGGAGAGGGCCTTTTCCATGAGTGTCTCCCGGAACGCCGCGATATCTCCCAACCACCCTATTCTTAATAAGTTAAAAAATGTAATCGAATGTTGACGGTGGCATGGTCCTTGCGCTCGTTCCGAAGTGCCGGGGTGGGCGCTTCGCAGCGTCACGGCAGGGTCAGCACCCCCAGATCGAGCATCGAGGAATCTGCTCCAGAACACGGCTTCCGTGCGCGCGCATCGGGTGAGCAGCATTCCCACCCCGGCGCAGATTGAAAGGGAGTGATATGGCAGTCTTCAATTACGCCGGCGGAGAGATAAACGCGAAGATCGTCTATTACGGCCCCGGTCTCAGCGGCAAGACGACGAATCTCGAATTCATCTATTCGAAGCTTCCCCGCGAGAACAAGGGCAAAATGGTCTCGATGAAGACGCGGACCGACCGCACCCTCTTCTTCGATTTCCTGCCGATCGATATCGGCGAGATCAACGGGATGAAGGTGCGCTTCCTTCTGTACACGGTGCCCGGCCAGGTGTATTACAACGCCACGCGCAAGCTCGTGCTCAAGGGAGTGGACGCAGTCGTGTTCGTCGCGGATTCGGCCCCCGACCGCATGCAGGAAAACAAGGAAGCCATCCAGAATCTCGAAGACAACCTGAACGATCTCGGCTTGACCCTGAAGACGATTCCGTGGGTGATCCAGTACAACAAGCGCGATCTGCCCAACCGGATCGAGCGCGAGATGATGGACCAGGAGCTCAATACCGACGCCGTGCCGAGCTTCGAAGCGGTCGCGAGCAAGGGGGGCGGCGTGTATGAGACGTTCGCCGGAATCGCGAAGCTCGTTTTCAAGAACATGCAGGAAGAGCTGAAGGATCCCGAGCGGAAGCGCGAGGCGCGCGAGCCGCGCAGCCGGGAGCGCCTCAACATCGAGGTCGTCGCGAAAGGCTCCGTGAAGACCGAAGCGGCGACGGGCGGGGACGACTACCGGAATTGCGCGGGGAAGAAGGAAGAGGAACCCGCTTCCGTTTCCGAGTTCGTCGACAGCGTGCTGAAGGACCGCGTCGATCCGCAGAGCATCGATCTCGGCGCGACGCGTGAGGGATACGAGGAATACGGCCATCTCGTCGATCTGAACGGCGCCGACGCGAAGGAGCCGGGGGCTTCCCCGCAGGCGACGAAGCCGGGGGAGATTCTCTCCGATTCCGTCGAGAAGCTCAAGGCGAAGGTCGCGCTGCAGGAGGCCGAGGAGCCTCCGAAGACGGAGCCCCGGCCGCGCCTCGACGTGGTCGAGGAGAAGCTGATCCGGGTTCCCGTGCGTCTCTCGAAAGAGGAGATGGCGAAAGAGATCCGTCTGAACATCATCATCGATATCGCCGTCGATTGAACGCGCGAAAAGACTTGACCCGATACGAGACGGGGTGTGAAAATCGGAACCGGAGCGCTCGACAGGCTCCGGTTTTTCGATTATATTTGCGTTATAGAGGGGGAGCCGCCATGGCGAAGATATTGATCGTCGACGACGAAGTCAACGTGAGGAAGCTCTACAGCGAAGAGCTTCGGAGCGAAGGGTACCTTACCGTCTCGGCGGCCACCGTCGCGGAGGCGATCGAGTCGGTGGAGAAGGAGGAGCCTGATCTCGTCATTCTCGATATCAAGCTCGGCGAGGAGAGCGGCATCGACGCCCTCATGAAGATCGCCAAGCAGCGCAAGCGGCTGCCGGTGATCCTGAACTCCGCGTACTCGGTCTACAAGGACAATTTTCAGACGTGGGCGGCGGACGCGTATATCGTGAAATCGGTCGATCTCACGCCGCTGAAGGAAAAGATACGGGATCTTTTGACGACACGGAGGACGCAGGCGTGATGATGATGATGATGAAAAGAGCGTGCGTTGCATCGATGATTATCGCGTTCGCATCGGTCGCGGCGCTCGCGCAGACCGGGAGCGCGCCGACGCGCCAGAGCGTGTTCTCGGATTATCTGAATCCGCAGACGGGGGCGTCGTTCCTCCGCGTGCCCGGTCTGAGCTTCTCGTCTTCGGCGGGATTCTCGTATTTTTCCGGGGGCGGCGGGGATTCGTTCGGCATGGGCTACTACATGGGGCATTTCGGCCTCAAGCTCTCGAGCTCGATCAGCCTCAACTGGGACGTCGGCGTCGGTTCGGTCATGCGAAGCACGAGCGAATACAACCAGCCGCAGTTCTTCATTCCGAACATGGACCTCACGTACCGGCCGAGCGACAACTTCATGCTACGGATCGAGTATCATCAGAGCCCGTACACCGGCGTCTCCCGGGCCTTCGGGCGATGACGATCGGCGCCCGGCGAGCCACAACATGCTGGGCCGAGAAAATCTTGACATCCAAGATATAGTGCTATAGCCTTGCGGAAAAGCTGCATCGTTGGGCGTTTCCAGTGCGGAGGTTTGCGGTGCTTCGCTGGGATAGACTGATCGATATCGCCCGCGGCGAGGGCGCGGAGGAGAGCAGGGAGATCGTCCGTCTGACGCGGAAATACGAGGCGGGCGAGGCGCAGCCCGAAGAGATCCTCGAGCTCGCCGGGCATCTGCTCAAGGGCCGGAATCCGAAGAAGGGGGAAAAGGCGATCATGGAGCTGATCGAGTCCCCCGATCTCGACGAGGCGCTCCTCGAAGAGGCGTGCGAGCTCCTCGAGCAGGTCGGCAGCTACGAGCTCGCGCTCGGGGGCTACGGCAGGGTGCGCGAGCGCGACCCCGGCAAGGCCCTTCCGCTCTACCGCATGGGGCGGCTCCTCGAGATGCAGGGGAGGCTCGACGAGGCGATCGCGCTCCACCGGCAGGCGATCGCGGTCGAACGCGACAATCCCGAGTGCTACTACCGCCTCGGCGTCGCGCATACGAAGAATCACCAGTACGAGGAGGCCGAGGAACAGTACCGCAAGGCGATCGACATCGATCCGACGCATTCGAAGTCGTACACGAACCTCGGCTACATTCTCGATCTCCAGGGCAAGCGCGAGTCGGCGCTGCTCCAGTTCCGCAAGGCGGTACAGCACAATCCGAAGAACGCGGAGGCGCATTTCAATCTCGGCGCCCTGTACGGCGAGGAGGGTGATCGGGACCAAGCGATCAAGGAGTTCCGCATCGGTCTCGAGCTCGACACGGCGAGCATCGAGGGGCATTACAACCTCGGCCTCGCCCTCATGAACGAGGGGCGCCTCGACGACGCGGAGGAGGAGTTCAAGCGCATTCTCAAGATGGAGCACGACAACGTGAACGCGCTCTTCTACCTCGGATTTCTCTATTACCGGAAAGGCGTGTACGGGAAGGCGCTCAAGCACCTGCAGCACGCCTCGCGCCTCAATCCGGGGAACTCCACGATCCTCTATTACGTGGGCGAGTGCTTCAACAAGCTCGAGCAGCCCTCGAAGGCGCTCGAGTACTACAAGAAGGTCACGGAGATCAACCCGACCGATTCGAAGGTCTATTTCAGCCTCGGCGTGATCTACGAGAAGCAGGACGACAAGCGGAAGGCCCGTGAATACTACAAGCTCGCCGCCCTCAAGGCGCAGGACGAGGCGCCCGGAGGAACGCGGGTCGTCGAATGAAGTCGCTTGCATCGATGAAGAGAGCCATTGGCGCGGCGGCCATTCTCGCTGGCGTACATTGCATGGCGCCGGCCGTCCGCGCTGAAACCATTCCTCCCGACAGCTGGGCGTACGGGGCGCTGCGGGCCTTCGAGGTGAGCGGGCTCGTGAGACTCGAATCGACGCTCCCGTACACCTATATGCAATGCGAAGCCTATACTCGTGAGATCCTCGCGAACGTGGATGCGCGCGGCGTTGCGCTCGGTCCGCGGCACGCGTTTCTTCTCGAGCGCCTCGCGAAGCAGTTCGTCGGAATGCGCGATCGTCCCGAGGACCGGTGGAGCAAGCCGGTGTACACGGTGCGCGAGGATGAGCGCTTCGCGGCACTCGACGCGAGCGTCGGCGGTTCGGTCGAGAGGAAGCCCGACGGGGATTCATGGGAAGCGTTCGGGCTCGCCGTTCCGGGCATCCTCGTGGGATTGGGGCACGGCGTCACGATGGAGACGAGCTACCGGCTCGTGATGGGGCCGGAGCAGGGAAGCAACGCGCACCTGGAAAAGCCCGACGCGCGGCTGCGGAGCTACCACGGCCTGACGGGGGAGTTCGAGCGGGGGCTCATCGACGCGGGCGGCGACTGGTGGCAGGTGCGCGCGGGCAGGGAATACATGCAGTGGGGAAGCGGTCCGCGCGAGGGTCTCACGCTCTCGAGCGCCGGGGGATCGCTCGACCACGTCGGCGCCCGCTTCACGCTCGGGCGTTTCGCGCTCAGCACGTTCCAGGCGGTTCTCAGCTCCGAGCCGGAGAGACGCTTCGCGGGGCATCGCCTGACCGCCGCGCTGCCGAACGGTATCGATGTCGGCATCGGGGAGACCGTGGTTTATGCGGGGAATATGGATTGGAAGTATCTGACGCCCCTTGGCTTCTTCTACGCCCATCAGTACAACGAAGGAACCAACGCGGATAACATTCTCTGGACGCTCGATTGCAAGGTGCCGCTTCGTCCGGGCCTGCTGCTCTCCGGGGAGTTTCTCATCGACGACATTCAGTACGAGCGCGACGAGAATGCCGGTCCGGACCGGCTCGGCCTCACGGTCGCGGCGGAAGCGCTCTTCATGGTGGCGGGGAGGGATCTCGAGGTCGCCGCCGGATACACCTTCATCGACGCGTACACGTACGGTCATTCGGGGGGATCGCAGTACGTCGCCGGCGACGGCGACACGGAGATGAATCCGCTCCTCGGCGCTTCGATGGGGCCCGACGCGGACCGGAGCTTCATCACGGGAACGCTCGGTCTGAGCGCGCGGACCGCGTTCACGATCGAGGGGGGCGGCACGAGATACGGCGCGTTGAGCACGCTGTTCCACGCGGCGCTGCCCGATTGGGCCCCCGGCATGGACAGCGATCTTCCGTTCCCGAGCCCGCCGGTCCTGTACGTGAAGTATCTCCTGGCGAGCCTTCGCTATGATCTGAATCACGGATCGTACGTTTCGGCCGGCGCGTGGATGCGGCAGCTCGATCGGGACGCCGACGATGTCCACACGAGCGGGAGCTACGGCTGGTTCGAGGTCGTTCTGGATCTCTGATGCGAAAAATCCTGAGCCTCATAATCGTGATGCGTCCGCACAACGTCGCGGCGGCGCTCCTCTCCGTGGCCGTCGGTTTCGCCATGACCGGCTCGACGCGCTGGCCGTGGCTCGTCTTCGCCGCGGCCGCGTTCGCCACGGCGGCGGGCAACACGATCAACGATATCTACGACGTCGATATCGACCGGGTCAACAAGCCGCGGCGGCCCCTCGCCGCGGGGGCGCTGGGCACGACCGCCGCGATCGGGCTCTACGCCTTCTTCTTCGCCGCGGCGGTGTTTCTCATGCTGTTTCTTCCGGGAGAAGCCGCCGTGTGGATCGGCGTGTGGATCGTGCTGCTCCACATCTACAGCTGGCGGCTCAAGCGGATGTACCTCGCGGGGAACGTCCTCGTCTCCGCCGTGGCGGGTTCCGGATTTCTCCTCGGCGCGCACATCGGGGGAAACGTCGCGGCGGGGGCCGTTCCCGCGGCGTTCACGTTCTTCTTCGTCATGGGGCGCGAGATCGTGAAGGACACGGACGACATCGAGGGAGACCGGATCTGCGGGGCGAGAACCTTCCCGATCGTTTCGGGGCGCCGCGCGGCGCTCACGACGGCGCTCGCGATCTTTCTCGCGCTGTGCGTCGCGTTTCCGGTGCCGGCCTTCATCGGGATGTACGGACGAGCCTATGCGCTCATCATGATGCTCAGCGTGGTGCCGATTCTCTTGGTTTCGATAGGGATCATTCTCGGGGGGCGGTCGCTCGGGGTCGTGAGCACGCTCCTGAAGATCGGGATGTTCTTCGGCTGCATCGCGTTCTATTTCGGGCCGCGGCGATGAAGCGGGCCGCGAAGGGAGACGGGCCGTCGTGAGCATGAGTATGTGGATCGTCGTTCTCCTCGCCGTCGTGCAGGGGCTCACCGAGTTTTTCCCGGTGAGCTCCTCGGGGCACCTCGTCATTTTCGAGGCGCTTCTCGGCACGCGGGCCGGAAACGGCCAGAGCGGGCTCATGTTCGAAATAGCGGTGCACCTCGGGACGCTGGGCGCCGTGATCATATTCTACCGGGCGAAGGTTCTTCGCCTCTGCCGCGCGCTCTTCGCTCCGATTTTCGGGGGCGGCGGATACGCCGCCTATCGAAACGAGCTGCGCTACATCGGCCTCATCGTCCTCGGATCGATGCCGGCGGGGCTCGTCGGCGTTCTCTTTCACGAAGACGTGGAGAAGACGTTCGAATCGCCGAGCATCTCGGCGATCCTGCTCGTCGCCACGGGAATCTATCTCCTGATGACGAAGCTGCGCGCCGTGCGGGGGAGACTCGGATGGCAGTCGGCCCTCATCATCGGCGTGGCCCAAGCGATCGCGATCCTTCCGGGCTGTTCCCGGAGCGGCTGGACGATCGCGACGGGATTGCTCATCGGCGTCGGTTTCGCCGAAGCGGCCGAGTTCTCGTTTCTCCTCTCGATCCCCGCGATCCTCGGGGCGCTCGCGCTGACGCTCGCGAAGGAGCCCGGCGTGCTGAACGCCGGATCGATCGCGCCGCTGGCGATCGGCGCTGCAGCGGCGTTTTTCGCGGGGCTCATCGCCCTCAAGCTCCTCATCGGGATTCTGACGAGAGGGGGGTTTCACCGGTTCGCCTATTACCTGCTGCCGGTGGGGATCGCGGCGTTCGTCTATTTCAGGCTTCGGGTTTGAGCGGGCGGAATCGGCTCGTCCTGCCGCCCTTGACTTCACCCGTGTCCTCACGTAGGCTCTGCGCCATGGGCGCGCGTGACGACTCCCGCGGTAACTCCCGAAATGACGCCGGCGGCGAAGAAGTGTCGTTCGGCTACCGGCGCGTCAGCGCCGCCGAAAAGAGGCGGCTCGTCGGCGGACAATTCGATCCGATTGCGCGCAGGTATGACCTCGCCGACGCGATTCTGAGCTTCGGGCTGCATTTCCGCTGGAAGCGATGGGGGATCGAACGGCTTGCCCTGAAGAAGGGGGAGTACGTACTCGATGTCTGCGGCGGGACCGGCGATTTCGCGCTGCTCGCCGCCCCCCGCGTCGCGCCTCCGGGACACGCGTTCATCTACGACTTCAACCGGGCGATGATGCGCGCCGGCCGCGCCACGGTGAAGCGTTCCCGCTTCGCCGGCAGCATTACTTTCGTCGAGGGAGATGCGGAACGTCTGAGCTTTCCCAACGGCGTTTTCGACGCGGTCACGGTGGGATTCGGCATCCGGAACCTCGTTCATCTCGATCGGGGATTGAGCGAGATGCATCGGGTCCTCAGGCCGGGGGGACGGCTCATGATTCTCGAATTCTCTCTCCCCGTCCACGGGTGGCTCCGCCGCCTCTACGATGTCTATTCGTTCAAAGTGATGCCTCTGGGAGCGAAGATCATCTGCGGCACCGCGGAGCCATTCCGGTATCTCGCCGAATCGATCAGGGTCTTCGATCCGCCCGAGCGGGTGATCGAACGGCTGAAGAACGCCGGATTCACCGATATCCGTTGTCAGCCGCTCACCGGCGGCATCGCGGTCGTGTATCTCGCCCGGAGGTAAAGCGATATGAAGAGACCGATGATCTCGAAAGAGGCCGGACAGATCGCATCTCATTGCCGGCATTATGCGATGTGCAAGATCGATTATCTGGGAACCGGGCTCTGTCCGACCGGTCCCGAGCGGCATTTCGTCGCCTACTATCCGCAGGGACGGATGGATATCTGCGACGCTCTGGCCGGCGAGTCGATCCCCGTGACCGAAGGGCTTCTCGATATCGTCGACACCTGCACGCTCTGCGGAATCTGCGACAGGCAATGCCATTTCTATACCGGCATGAGGCCGATGACCGTGATGCGGGCCCTCAAGGATTACGTGGCGGCCTGGCGCGCGGAAGGGGGCAGGGGGACGGCGATTCTCGAGGATGAGGTTTTGAAGGAATTGCGGAAGATCGTCGGCCGGGAATGGGCCACGAACGATCCGGCGATCCTCGTGACCTATGCGAATGACCCGTTCCCGCTCGCGGGCCCGCGGATGCCCCGCTATGTGGCGCTGCCGGGTTCCCGCGCAGACGTCGAATCGATCGTCGCGCTGGCGAACGAATGCGGGCTGCCGTTTGCCGTCCGGGGGAACGGCGGGAGCGTCTTCGGCTTCGTCTTCACCGACGGCATCGTCCTCGACATGAACAGAATGCGGAAGCTCGTGATCGATCCCGACAACTGGAGCGCCGAGGTGGAGCCGGGAGTGACCTCCTTCGATCTGCAGCGGGAAGCGTACCGGCTCGGCCTCCGGGTGAACGCCGCGGAGCCTGCCGCCACGGTGTGCGGCAATATCGTCTGCACGGGCACATTTTCCACGTGGTCGAACGTCTACGGGACCGCGGCGGACAATGTTCTGGACATGGAGTTCGTCGACAGATCGGGCCGGGCCTTTCACCTGAACGACAAGAGCGTCGCGAACCATTTCGCATTCGAGCGAGACGTCCTGCCGTCTCCCGGAATCTGCACGCGGGGCCTCGTCAAGCTTCATCCCGTGACCGACGACGAGGAAGGGGTTCTCATTCCGTTTGCGGACTTCGACGGGGCCGCGCAGTTGGCGAGGAACCTGGGGCAGAGGCGGATCGGCCTCGCCGTGGCGGTCCTCGGGGCGCATTACATCGCGAATTTCATGTGTCCGTCGAAGGAGCTCGCGGCCCGGCTCAAGCGGAGCCTCTCCGAAGTGCTCGGCTGCGAGTACCTGGTCCTCGCCGTGGGCGACCGCGACGCTCGTGACGCGATCCGGCGAATGGCCGTCGCGGTGATCGATCAGCCCCTTTTCCGGATGCTGATGCTCGGGCTTCCGAGGCTCCTCGATCCGAGATGGGTCGATCTCATCCGCCAGTACGAGGGAACGATGCGTCCCTACGAGCTCCTCTGCAAACGGGAGATGCGGCCGCTTCTCGATGCGGTGCTCGAACCGTCGGCCGGAACGATCGCGGAGGCGGTGGACGAGGACCTGCGGAGCTTCTACGCCGCGCTCTACGAGCGTCCCGAGATGACCGATATGGTTTGGCTCAACATGTTCCGGATCGTCAGCGCGCGCATGTCGAGGGAGAAGCATATGCTCGCGTTTCTCGTGTACGTTCCGCTCGATCATATCGACGTCATCAAAAGCATCATTGGGGGATTCAGGAGAATCGCCGACGCCGAGGGCCTCGACAACGACTACGGCTTTCTCACGCCGATGGATTTCGGGAAGCGAGCCATTCTCGAGTACGATTACTACATCGACCAAACCGACCGGGCCGATGCGCAACGAATCGCGCGGGTCATGGCGAAGATCGAACCATGGCTGGACGATCTGGCGGCAGGGACCAAAGGCGTCCAGTGGCTGAAATACGTCTTCTCCCAGGGATGTTCGCGGAAGGAGAATTTTCTCTACGAAACCTTCGGGCCGCCTCTGAACGGGGAGAAGGCGCCGCGATGAGAGCCTCCGGCGAGGAGCTGCGGCGGGCGCGGACGGGGCGGAAGGGGCGGATCCTGCTCACGGGCGGGACCGGCTTTCTCGGAAGCCATTTGGCCGCCGAGCTTCTCAGGTCCGGAAATGAAATCTCGTTGCTCGTCCGGCCGCTCAAGCAGCAACGGGCCGGTGAGAGGGTTGCGAGGATTCTCGACTGGTTCGGAATCGGATCCGAGCTCAGGAGAAACCTCGAGATCCTCGAAGGAACGATCGAAGCACCGGAGTTTGGATTGGCCGGCCGGGTCCTCTGGGATTGCCTCGAGAATACGAGGGAGGTGATCCACTGCGCTTCCAACACCGGTTTCGCCGAGAGAAAGAGGCCCGAGGTGGAGGCCGCCAATATCGGAGGGCTCCGCAACGTTCTCGATTTCGCTTCGAGGAGCGGGTGCGTCTTCTTCCATCATATCAGCACGGCCTATGTAGCGGGGAGGCGCGAGGGGCTCTGCCGGGAAGAGCTCACGGATACGGACGACTTCACGAACGTTTATGAAGAGACCAAGGCCCGCGGCGAACGGCTGGTCGAGGACCGATGCCGCGCCGCCGGCATTCGCCTGAACATCTATCGTCCGTCGATCGTGTACGGCGACTCGAGGACGGGACGGAGCCTCCTGTTCAACGCCTTGTACTATCCCGTGAAAACGACCGTCTTCCTCAAGGACCTGTATGAGGCCGACATCCTGAGGCGCGGCGGCCGCAAGGCCGCGATGGTGGGCGTGCGGCGGAACGGCGACGGGAGCATCTATTTGCCCATCCGTCTCGAAGCGGAGGGCGCGGAGGGAATCAACCTCATACCGGTCGATCATTTTGTCGCGGCGTTTACGGCCATCAGAGAAGAAAGCCTGGACGGAGGGATTTTCCATATCGTCAACGCCGGGCAGACGACGATGAAAGATCTCATCGATTATACTCAAAGGCTTTTCAATATCCGTGGCATCGAGCCTTGCATGCCGGATCATCTCGGATCCGGGCCGAGGAACGCGCTTGAGGTTCTCTTCGACGGCTACATCGAAGCCTATGGGCCCTACATGCGTGATAAGCGTACGTTTGCCATGGACAATGCGCGAGGCATTCTGGCCGGGAAGGGGATCGCCTGTCCGGAGTTCGATTTCGAGATCTTCAGCCGGTGCATGAATTACGCCGTTGAGGTGGGCTGGGGCGCCCGGCTGTTCGGGGGGTGCATGAGCGATGCCGGTAAGCGATGATTATCTCCAATTCGTTCTCGACCAGCTCGCGGGCTTGAACGGGGTGTCCGCTCGGAGGATGTTCGGCGGCGCCGGGCTCTATCGCGAGGGGATAATGTTCGGTCTCATCGCGGACGACAGGGCGTATCTGCGCGTCGATGATTCGAACCGCGCGTCTTTCGAGGATGCCGGATCCGAACCGTTCCATCCCTACGGCGCGAAAGCGACGATGCCGTACTACGAAGTTCCCGTCGACGTGCTCGAGGATTCGGGAGATCTCTGCGCATGGGCCCACAAAGCTCTCGCGGCGGCGGTGCGGGGACATCGGGCTTCACCGCGGCGGAAGTAGCCGCGCCGTCGGCCGCGACCGCCGGGATCCTCAGGGCGAGCTCTCGAGCCGCTTGAGCATTTCGGTGAGCTGCGGCTCTCCCGGGACTTCCACGAGCGCCTTCTTGACCCAGCTGATCGCTTCGTCGCGGTCGCCCTCCGCCATCGCCGCGCGCGCGAGCAGCCTGCACGCGAGCGCCCGTTCCATCGGCCGGTCGGCCGCGCTCGCCTCGCGGTAGAGCCGCTTCGCCTCCTCGCGGCGTCCGAGGCGGTCGAGCGCCATGCCGTACTCCGCGGCGAGGAGCGGGAAGCGCGGGGAGCGCGCGTACGCCCGGGAGAACGCGTCGGCGGCTTCCTGCATCCGTCCCCGCTGCCGGAGGATCCGCGCGTAGCTCACGATCGCCTCGACCTTGTCCGGATCGAGCCGGTACGCCTGCTCGAACTCCTCCTGCGCCCGCGCCTCGTCGCCGCGCTCCGCGTAGTGCTTTCCGAGAAACGAGTGTATCGCGGCGTCGCTCAGCGGCGCGAGCGGCCTGCCCGAGACGAGGAAGAAGAGCGCGACGGCGAGCGCCGCGGCGGCGCCGAGACGTTTCAGGCGCCTCAGCGAGAGCTCCCGCGCGCTCCAGACGATGAAATAGGCGGCGAGGAGGATGAGGAGCGGCGTCGCCGGGAGCCGGTAGCGCGCGATGACGAAGAACGCGACGACCGAAACGACCGCGCACGCGAGAAAGAGGGCCGTGGCGCTCCGGTTCCTCCCGCCGCGCATCATGACGATGAATCCGCATACGGCGAGCGGCGCGATCACCGAGAAGGGCAGGAAGAGAAACCTGAGGACGCCGCAGGTCTTCATGCAGAAGATGACGTTCGGAATGTCGGGGACGTCGACGTTGAAGTACAGCACCAGTTTCTTCCCGATCAGCGCGAGCCACTTCGCGGGGTGCCGCGCGATATGCTTGATCGTCTCGCGGAAGTAGTACTCGGACACCTCCGCCTGCGTCATGGATCTCCCCGTCTCGGCCTCGGCTTTCGTGCGCGAGTCCTCCGCGATCGACGTCATGCCCGTGCGCACGTCGACGGGAGGCTGGAATGCGCCGCTCGCGCCCGGCCCGTTCCCGATGTAGAAGTTGAATCCTCCGTGGGCGGTCACGGGGACGAAGCGGCCGGTCGCCCTCGCGTTGTAGACGATCGGGGGGGCGAGGAACAGCGCGGCGCCGGCGACGAGCGCGCCGGCGGGGAGCAGCCATCGGCGGCCGCTCCGGCGCCTCGCGAAAAGCCATACCGGAAGTGCGGCGATCAGGAGGAGGAAGAGATTGGGTCTTCCGAGCGCGCCGGTCCCGACGAGGGCGCCGAGAACGAGCCCCGAGACCCCGGGGGGCACCCGGCGGCTCCCGAGCATCACGGGGCGCTCTCCCCGCAGGTCGCCGTCGAGCGCGAGCGCGAGCGCGAACGAGGCCGTGAACAGGAATATCTCGAGCGTCGAAGCGAGCAGCATGCCCTCGTACAGGACGAACGGCATGTAGAGGACGGCGAGCGCCGCGGCAACGAGCCCCACGGCCTCTCCGTGCCGTTTCCCCTTCCACGCGCCGGGGGCGAACCGGCGCCCGAGGAGATAGACGAGCGCGACGGTGAAGAGCCCGATCGCGGCCTGAACGAGACGCGCGGGGAGAAGCCCTGCGCCGAAGAGCTTGAAGAGCACGACGAGAAACGCCGGGTAGAGCGGATTGAAGGTCAAGGCGCCCGCCGGCGGCGCGCCCCCGCCCGCGATGTCGCGGGCAACGTCGAAATAGAGCTGCGAATCGAGCGAGAGGGAGCCGCCGAGCTCGTTCCGCCCGAGCTGCACGAGGAAGATCGCCCGCGTGACGGCCGCCACGACAAGAATCGCGGCGAGAATCGCCGCCGCCGGGACCGCCCCTTTCCGCTGATTCTTTCTGTTCATACGCCTCCGGCGACATTATAATGCAGGGAGGGTTCCGTACCGCAAGCATTACTCGATTCCGGCCGTCGCCTTCCGCGCCGGCCGCGCGATTCGGGGGGGCATGGTCGCCACATCGGGCCCGATCGATTCGTTCGCCTCGCGGCTGCGCTACCGCGCCGGCTACGAGGAGCGGTGCGTCCGCACGCTCGAGACGGCGATCGGCTCGACGCGGGCGTACGGGGCGTGGCGCGCGCTCGATCCGGGGCCGCCGGCCGGGGTTTTCGCGCGCCTCGCCGCGCTCCCCGCGCTGACGAAGGAGGATCTTCGCGCCCACGGCCCCGCGGGATTCGTCCCCGGCGGCCGCGATCTCGAGGCGGCGCTCGCCGCCGGCGAGGTCGAGCTCGTCAAAACGAGCGGCTCGACGGGGGATCGGGTCGTCAACGCGTGGCATCAGCCGTGGTGGGACGCCTCGGAAGCCGCCTCGTGGCGTCTCAACGCCCGCGTGCGCGACGCGGCCGTCGGGGAGCATCCCGAGGCGATCCTCACGAGCCCCTGGTGCACCGGCGTCCCCTGCGAGGACGAGTACCTCGCGATGCACCAGCGCACGCTCGGGAGGTTCCTCTACCTCAGCGAGCGCTCCGATCCGAGCGCGTGGGACGAGTCGCTCATGGATCGCATGATCGTCGAGCTCAACGAGTTCAAGCCGGTCGTCATCGAGGCAAATCCGTCCTTCCTCGCGCGGCTCTCGCGCCATATCGTGAAGCGGGGGCTCCGCGCGCACGCCCCGGCGACCATCATCCTCACCTACGAGAATCCGTCGATCCTCCATCATCGCCAGATCCGCGCGGCGTTCGACGCGCCGGTCGCCAGCTCGTACGGATCGACCGAGACCGCGTACGTGTTCATGGAATGCGAAGCGGGCCGCATGCATCAGGTCGCGGAGAGCTGCCATGTCGATTTCCTGCCGTTCGCGCCGGAGCACGGCGGACCGGACATCGGACGCATCCTCGTCACGACCTTCGAGAATCCCTGGCGCGCGCTCCTCCGCTTCGACGTCGGCGACGTCGTCCGGCTCGACGGACGCGGGCCGTGCCCGTGCGGCCGCGACGAGGGGCTCACCCTCGCCTCGATCGAGGGGCGCACGATCGGCATCACGCTGACGCCGGAAGGGGGAGCGGTGACGCAGGGCGCCGTCGACCGGACCCTCGGCGCCGTGGAGGGGCTCGTCGAGTACCAGCTCGCGCAGACCGGGCCCGAGGCGTTTCTCCTGCGTTTCGTGAGCGATGAAGCGGCGCCGGCCGGCGTCGGACGCGCGGCCCGGGAAGCGCTCGCCGCGCTGTACGGCGGCCGCGCGGTCATCACGCCGGAGCGGGTCGACGCGATTCGGCCCGATCCGCCGGGAAAATACAAGCTCGCCAAACGGCACGAGCCGCTCGACCACGACGCGCTGCTCGACGAACGGTTCGCCCCGCGGCGCGTCGGGGGAACGTCCGGATCCAGCGAGGAGGCACGCTCATGAGCACCGGGGGAGTTCCCGCTCCCATATATCTGATCGCAGGGGATCCCGGCTCGCGCCGGGCGATGAAGGATCCTCTCATCTGTCGGGCGCTCGCGAGCTGCCGGGTCGCCGATCCCTCGATCGCCTATATCGGCGCGGCGAGCGGAGACGACAAATCGTTTTTCACGATGCTCGCGCGGCTCATGGTCGCCTGCGGGGCGGGGGCGGTCGAGCTCGCGCCGCTCGCCGGCCGGCGCGTCAAGCTCGAGCGGACGCGCTCGATCCTCGAGCGGGCCGATATGGTATTCATCAGCGGCGGCGACGTGGAGGAGGGCATGAGCGTGATCGGGGAGCGCGGGATGCTGCCCGCGCTCGCCGAGCTGTACCGGGGCGGAAAACCATTCTTCGGGCTCTCGGCGGGAAGCATCATGCTCGCGCGCCAATGGATCGTCTGGGAGGACCCTTCCGACGACTCGACGGCGAGCGCGATCCCGTGCCTCGGATTCGCGCCGGTCCTCTGCGACACGCACGCCGAGGAGGACGATTGGGAGGAGCTCCGCGCCCTGCTCCTGATCTCTCCCGAGGGAACCGCCGGATACGGCATACCGGCGGGGGGCGGGCTCCTCGTCCGTCCCGGCGGGGAGATCGAGGCGCTCGGCAAGCCGGCGAGCCGCTTCGCGAAGCTCGACCGTATGGTGAAACGCCGTCCGGACCTCGGGCCCGATGAACGATGAATTTCGCGAATCGCCCGCAAAACTCTTTCCGGGGCGCATTCCGCCGGGGTATAATCCGGCGGGCGTCTTCAGGGGAGGTCTCATGGGAGCGATCGTTCGGGGGCCGCGTCGATGCGCGGTCTTGTTTGCGATGATGATGACGCTCTGGTTCCTCGTTCCGCGCGGCGGGGCCGCGGCGGGGCTCGGGGGGACGGAGCCGGGAGCGAAGGCGGATGCGGCCATGGATGGAATCGCGGAGAAATTCGTGAGGCTCGCCCTCGCCGTCGGCGAGCACGATCCGGTCTACGTCGACGCCTATTTCGGGCCCGCGGCGTGGCGGGAGCAGGCGAAGGCGGAGAAGATCGCGCTCGCGGAGATCAGGACCGCCGCGGCTCCGCTCATCGCGGAGCTCGAACGGATGGACGCGAGCGGCATGGATGAGCCGCTCCGCCTGCGGCGCGAGTTTCTCGTGAAGCAGCTCGAGTCGCTCGTGGGACGCGTGATCGTGCTCGAGGGCACGAAGCTCTCCTTCGACGAGGAATCGATGGCGCTTTTCGACGCCGTCGCCCCGATCGCCGACGAACGGCGTTTCGAAGCGGCGCTCGCCCGGATCGACTCGCTCCTCCCTCCCGGCGAGGGGACGCTCGTCGACCGGCTCGAGCGATTCAAGAAAGAGCTCGTCATACCGGCGGACCGGCTCGACGCCGTGTTCGTCGCGGCGATCGCCGAGGCCCGCCGGCGAACGAGGGAGCACATTCCCCTCCCCGATGACGAATCGTTCACCGTCGAGTACGTGAAGGGCGCGCCGTGGAGCGCGTACAACTGGTATCAGGGCGGGAACCGCAGCGTGATCCAGATCAACACCGATTTCCCGACCTACATCGACGCGCCGCTGGGTCTCGCCTGCCACGAGGGGTATCCGGGTCATCACGTGCAGAACGTCCTGTTCGAGCAGGGGCTCGTGGAGGACCGCGGGTGGATCGAGTTCGCCGTCTCCCCGCTCTTCAGCCCGATCTCTCCGATCAACGAAGGCAGCGCGAATTTCGGAATCGAGACCGCGTTTCCCGGCGATTCGCGGCGCGTGTTCGAGCGCGACGTGCTGTTTCCGCTCGCCGGCGTCGACACGGCCGCGGCGGACGCCTACTTCGAGATTCGGAAGCTGATGCGGGAGCTGGACAGCGCGGACAACGAGGCCGCGCGCCGGTATCTCGACGGGAAGATCAACGCGGAAGAGGCCGCGCAGTATCTATCGACCTACGCGCTCATGTCCCCCGAGCGGGCCCGGAGACTCGTGACGTTCTTCGACCGGTACCGGAGCTACATCATCACCTACAACGTCGGCTACGATCTCGTGAAGAGCTACATAGAAAAGCGCGGGGGCACGGCGGATCGTCCGGAGAAGCGGTGGGAAGAATACCGGGCGCTCATTTCCCTCCCACGCGTTCCGTCGCAGCTGCACTAAGGAGGCCTCGTTCATGATCAAGGAAATCGCCGCCCGGAATCTCGATCCCGAGCGGTTCGTCGCGGAGAAGATCGAGGAGATCCGGTCGACGGTCTCGGACGGGACCGCGATCAACGCCCTGTCGGGCGGGGTCGATTCCTCGACGGTCACGATGCTCGGGCACCGCGCCCTCGGGAAGAAGCTCAGGACGGTGTTTGTGGAGAACGGCCTCATGCGGGAGGGGGAGCCGGAACGGGTCCGCGGACTCTTCGAGAAGCTCGGCGTCGCCGTCGAGATCGTCGACGCGCGCGCGGAGTTCTTCGGGGCCCTCAAGGGGATCACGGATCCCGAGGAGAAACGCGAAGCGATCACGCAGACGTTCTACAAGAAGGTGTTCGGGCGCCTCGTGCGCGAGAGCGGCGCGAAACACCTGCTCCAGGGCACGATCCTCACCGACGTCGACGAAACCGTCGCCGGCATCAAGCGCCAGCACAACGTATTCGAGCAGCTCGGCATCGATCCCCAGGAGGCGTTCGGCTACCGGATCATCGAGCCGCTCATCCAGCTCCGCAAGGACGGCGTGCGGATCGTCGGCAAGACGCTGGGCCTCCCGTCCGAGCTGTTCCAGCGCATTCCGTTCCCCGGGCCGGCGCTCTCGGCGCGTGTGCTCGGGGAGGTGACCCCCGAACGGGTCGAAACGGTGCGGAAGGCCACCGTGATCGTCGAGCGGCTGCTCTCGGGCACGAAGGCGTTCCAGTACCTGGCGATCCTCCACGAGGACCGCGTGACCGGCATGCGCGGGGGGAAGCGCGATTTCGGCATGCAGATCGAAATTCGTTGCTGGGATAGCCTCGACGCACGGATCGCGACGCCGACGAGGCTCCCGTTCGAAACGCTCGACACCCTCGCCGACGAGATCATCAAGAAGGTGCCGGGCGTCGTGAGCGTCACGTACAACATCGCGACGAAGCCGCCGTCGACGATCGAGGCGGTTTGATCGCGCGGCGGTTCGACGAGAGGAGGCGGTGCCGATGGCATTCACCCATCATGAACTGAAGGAGAAGACGCTGGCCGAGCTGAAGGAGATCGCCGCGGGCCTGCAGGACGAAGCGGTCAAGGGATACAGCCAGATGAACAAAGAGCATCTGGTGAAGCAGCTCTGCATGGCGCTCAAGATCGACATCCACGAGCATCACACGGCGAAGATACCGGAAAAGACCGGCATCAAGGCCGAGATCAAGGCGCTGAAGCGGGAGCGGGACAAGCTCATGGGCTCCCACGATCACGAGCGGCTCGGCGCGATTCGCGTGAAGATCGCACGCCTGAAGCACCGGCTGAGAAAAGCGGCCGTTTGATTGCGGATTGACCGTTTCTTTTCAATGTGTTAGCTTGTTGTGTCTTTTTTGCGGCATTCTGCTGAAAAGGAGCGGTCTTGCCCGAGCTGGAAAAAGTATACAATCCCGTCGACGTCGAACGGAAATGGACGGCCGTCTGGCGCGAACGCCGGGCGTTCACTCCGGACGCGAAGTCGCCGGAGCCGCCGTTCACCATCGTTCTCCCGCCCCCCAACATCACCGGTTCGCTCACGGTCGGGCACGCCCTCGGCACGACCGTGCAGGACCTCCTCTGCCGCTGGAAGCGGATGAAGGGATTCAACGTCCTGTGGCTCGCCGGGATGGACCACGCCGGCATCGCGACGCAGAAGGTCGTCGAGCGCGCGCTCCTCGAACGGGGCGTGACGAAGGACGCCCTCGGCCGCGAGAAGTTCCTCGATGAGTGCTGGGCGTGGAAGGAGAAATACCACGACAAGATCGTCGAGCAGCTCGGGGCGCTCGGCGCCTCGCTCGACTGGTCGCGCGAGACGTTCACGCTCGATCCGGGGGTCTCGCGGGCGGTCCGCGAGGTGTTCGTGCGGCTGTATCGCAAGGGGCTCATCTACCGCGACCGCTACATCGTCAACTGGTGCCCCGCGTGCGGCACGGCAATCTCGGATGAAGAGGTCGATTTCGTCGAGACGCACGGGAAGCTCTACTACATCGCCTATCCCTTCGCCGGCGGCGGGGGAGAGCTCGTCGTCGGCACGACGCGCCCCGAGACGATGCTCGGGGACGTCGCCGTCGCGATGAATCCCGCGGACAAGCGCGCCGAGGCGCTGCGGGGGAAGATGCTCGAGCTCCCGCTCACGGAGCGCGCGATCCCGGTCATCTTCGACGAGGCGGTGGATCCCGCCTTCGGCACCGGCTGCCTGAAGGTGACCCCGGCCCACGACGCCACCGATTTTCTCATCGGCCTCAGGCACCGGCTCGATCCGGTCGTCGTCATCGACCGCGCGGGACGGATGACCGCCGAGGCGGGACGCTTCGCGGGGCTCGACCGGCGCGAGGCGCGCGCGCAGGTGCTCTCGGCGCTGGAGGAGCGGGGCCTCCTTCGGAAGATAGACGACTACGATCACGCGATCGGGCACCACGACCGCTGCGGGACCGCGATCGAGCCGTACATCTCGCGGCAATGGTTTCTCCGGATGCGGACGCTCGCCGCGCCCGGCATCGAGGCGGCGAAGCGCGGAGCGGTGACCTTCACGCCGGACCGGTGGGGGAACATCTACCTTTCGTGGATGGAGAATATCAGGGACTGGTGCATCTCTCGGCAGCTCTGGTGGGGGCACCGGATCCCCGTCTGGTACTGCGTCGGCTGCGACGAGACGATCGTCGCCGTGGAAACGCCGGCGGTTTGCCCGAAGTGCGGCGGCACCGCGCTCGCGCAGGACGAGGACGTTCTCGACACGTGGTTCTCGTCATGGCTCTGGACGTTTTCGCCGATGGGCTGGCCCGACAAAACGGCCGACCTCGAGACCTTCCATCCGACGAGCGTGCTCGTCACGGGAGGGGACATCATCTTCTTCTGGGTCGCGCGAATGATCATGGCGTCGCTCGAGTTCATGGGCGAGATCCCCTTCTCGACGGTCTATATCACCGGCATCGTCCGGGACACGAGGGGGCGCAAGATGAGCAAGTCGCTCGGCAACTCCCCCGATCCGATCGATATCATCGGCCGCTCGGGCGCCGACGCCTTCAGGTTCACCCTCATGATGCTCTCGCCGCCGGGGCAGGATATCATGTTCGACGAATCGAAGGTCGACGTGGGCAAGCATTTCGCGAACAAGGTATGGAACGCCGCGCGGTTCGTTCTCGGCCGGGAGGCCGGCGCCGATCGCGAGGGGGCGGACGCCCCCGGCGCGGGCGCGTCCCGCGCGGGAAGCGCCGAGACGCCGGCCGCGCTCCACGAGGCGGTTTTCGGCGCCGCGGCGGACGCGGACGCCGCGTACGGCTGGGAGGATCGCTGGATCGTGAGCCGGCTCGCGAAACGTGCCGCCGAGCTCGATGGGCATATCGACGCGTACCGGTTCGACGAGGCCTCCCGCACCCTCTACGATTTCTTCTGGCACGAGTACTGCGACTGGTATCTCGAGCTCTCCAAGGCCGCCGTCCGTCAGGGCGGGGCGCGGGCGCGGGGCGCCGCCGTCGCGGCCCGGTCCGTCCTCGGAGCGTCGATGATCCTCCTCCATCCGATGATGCCGTTCGTCACGGAGGAGATATGGAGCTTGCTGGCGCCGGGGAGCGGCATGCTCGCGGGGCATCGATTCCCCGGCGCTCCGGCGCGCTCGCTCGACGAGGGGCTCGAGGCGGACGTCGATTTCTTCAGGGAGATCGTGGCTGCGATCAGGAATCTCCGCCAGAGCTTCAACATCCCGCCGGGGAAGCCGGTGAGCGTCGTCCTCAACTGCGAGAAGGGGCGCGGCATCCCGGCGCGCCTCGAGCGGTTCCGCGAGCAGATCGGGCTTCTCGCGAAGGCGGGCGATCTCACGATCGCCGACGGCGCGGCGCGGCCGCCCGGATCGGTCGCCGCGGGGCTCTCCGCGATCGAGATCTACCTGCCTCTGGCGGGGGTCGTGGACATCGAAGCGGAGAAAAAAAGGCTCGGCAAGGATCTCGAGAAGGTCACGCGCGAGTGCGAAAAGGTCGAGGGGCGTCTCAAAGACGGGCGTTTCACGGAAAAAGCGCCGCCGGACGTTGTCGAACAGGAGAGAAACCGCTACAATGAGATGTCGGACCGGAAGCGGCGCATAGCCCGAATCCTGGAGGACCTGGGGTGAACGAAGAGAACAAGGAGCCGATGGACCAGTCGGCCGGCGAGCACGGGGCGGGATCGCCGGCGCCGCCGGCCGGGGACGACGCGGCGCCGCGGCCCGAGGACCGGGAGGCCGGCGCATCGGGCGCTCAGAGCGCGTCCCTCAAGGGGGAGGAAACCGTCGGCGAGATCCTGCTGGCGGGGCGCGAGCGGCTCGGGCAAACGCTCGAGTACATGAGCCAGGAGACGAAGATTCCGAAGCAGACCCTCCAGTATCTCGAGACCGACAACTACGAGGCGCTCCCCGCGAAGGTGTACGCGAAGAGCTTCCTCCGCGCGTACGCGTCCGCGCTCGATCTCGACATCCAGCACATTCTGAACAAGTACGAGGTTCAAACCGGGCAGACGCACCGCAGCAAGGGGGATCACTGGGAGATCGAGACGGAGATCGTCGAGGAGAAGCTGCGGTCCCCGAATCTGCTGCGGCGCTACGTGATTCCGGCGGTCATCGTGGTCGCGCTCGTCGTGCTCGTCGTGAAGCTCGCGGGGAGGAAGGAAGAGAAGGCGGAGCCTCCCCGTCCGGTCGATCTCAAGGAGCAGCTGCTCGAATCGAAGACCGCCGCCGCGGAGCCGGCCGCGAGTCAGAGCGAGCCGGCGGAGGCGCTGCTCGAGCCGATGGAGCTCAACATCGTCGCCAATCCGACCGACAGCTGCTGGTTCGAGCTCATGACCGTATCCGTCGTGGAGCAGCAGCCGGAGACCACCATCAGCCGGTTCACCCTGCCGCCCGGCCGCGCGCGGGCGTTTCAGGCGACGGAGGAATTCTACTTCATGAAGGTCGGCAACGCGGGGGGCTTCGTCATGGAATTGAACGGCTCCAAGCTTCCCACGCTCGGCAGAAAAGGCAAGGTCATCACCAACTACCGGATCACGCGCGAGAACCTTCCCCGCGGAAAGAAAGACTAGCGTCGCGCGCGGGTGCGTCCATGTCCCTGTTCACGCTCACATCGCAGCACCGGCCGACCGGGGATCAGCCCGAGGCGATCGCGGGCCTCGTCGCGAACGTCGAGGCGGGGAAAAGATTCCAGACGCTCCTCGGCGTGACGGGCTCGGGGAAGACCTTCACGATCGCGAACGCGATCGCGCGGCTCGGCATGCCGGCGCTCATCATCTCCCACAACAAGACGCTCGCCGCGCAGCTCTACGGGGAGATGAGGGGCCTGTTTCCCGCGAACGCCGTCGAATATTTCATCAGCTATTACGACTACTACCAGCCCGAGGCGTTCATTCCCTCGACCGACACCTATATCGAGAAAGACGCGTCGATCAACGAGGATATCGACCGGCTCCGGCTCCACGCGACCGGTTCGCTCCTCACCCGGCGCGACGTGATCGTCGTCGCGAGCGTGTCGTGCATCTACGGCCTCGGTTCTCCCGAGGAGTTCGGGAAGCTCAGCTTCACCGTTTCGCAGGGGGAGCGCGTCGGCCGCGACGAGGTGCTGCGTCGGCTCGTGCAGATCCGGTATTCGCGCAACGATATCGATTTCGCGCGCGGCACCTTCCGCGTGCGCGGCGACACGATCGAGCTCTGGCCGGCGTATCTGGAGGAGGCGGTTCGCATCGAGCTGTTCGATGACGTGATCGAGCGGATCTCCTTCATTCATCCCGTCTCGGGGGAAGCGCTGCGCCGCGCAGACGCCGCGGCCGTGTTCCCCTCGTCCCATTTCGTGACGTCGGGGGAGAATCTCGAACACGCGATCGAATCGATCGAGAAGGAGCTCGTCGGCCGTCTCGGGGAGCTGCGCGCCCAGGGGAAGGACTTCGAGGCGAAGCGGCTCGAGACGAGGACGCGCTACGACATCGAGATGCTCGGGGAGATGGGGTACTGTCCCGGCATCGAGAACTACTCGCGGCATTTCTCGGAGCGGCTGCCCGGCGAGCGCCCGGCGACGCTCATCGACTACTTCCGCGACGATTACCTCGTCGTCATCGACGAGTCGCACGTGACTATTCCGCAGATCCGCGGCATGTACGAGGGAGACCGGAGCAGGAAGCGGACGCTCGTCGAGCACGGCTTCAGGCTGCCGTCGGCGCTCGACAACCGGCCGCTCACGTACGCCGAATTCGAGGCGCTCGTCCGGCGCGTGATCTTCGTGTCGGCGACGCCGGGAGATTTCGAGCTCGAACGCTCCGGGGGCGAGGTCGTCGAGCAGATCGTGCGCCCCACGGGGCTCATCGATCCCGTCACCGAAGTGCGTCCCGTCGCGGGACAGATCGACGATCTCCTCGGCGAGATCCGCGCGCGCGTGGCCAAGCGCGAGCGCGTGCTCGTGACGACGCTCACGAAACGCATGGCCGAGGATCTCACGTCGTACCTCTCGGGGCTCGGCGTGCGCGTGCGGTACCTGCACAGCGACATCCACGCGCTCGACCGGATCGGGATACTCCGCGACCTGCGCTTCGGCGAGTTCGACGTGCTCGTCGGTATCAACCTGCTCCGCGAAGGGCTCGATCTGCCCGAGGTGTCCCTCGTGGCGGTGCTGGACGCGGACAAGGAGGGATTCCTCCGGTCGCGGACATCCCTGATCCAAACGGCGGGGCGCGCCGCGCGAAACATCGAGGGAACGGTCATCTTTTACGCCGACACGGTCACCGGCTCCATGGCGCGGGCCATCGAGGAGACGAACCGGCGCCGCGAGAAGCAGATCGAATACAACCGGAAGCACGGCATCACGCCGCGGTCGATCGTCAAATCGGTCGAAGAGGTGATGCTCTCGACCTCGCTCATCGACGCGAGACGGAGCCGCGAGAAGGAGCAGGAGCTCGCCGCCGAGCTCTTCGTCCCTGCGGGGGAGGACGACGCCGCCATGCTCGCGCGCCTCGAAGCGGAGATGTGGAAGGAAGCGGAAGCGATGCATTTCGAGAAGGCGGCGAGCATTAGGGATCGCGTCGAGGAAATCAGGATGAACATGACCGGGAGGAACAAACGTGGAAGAGCGGGAAAAACGGCTCGATGAGCTCGTGAGGGCCGCGCTCGCGGAGGATGCGGCGCGAAAGGACGCGACGTCGAAACTTCTCGTCGACGCGGAGCGGATCGGGGACGCCGTCGTGCGCGCGGGGGAGCGGGGCGTCGTATCGGGACACGCGGCGTCGGAGGCGACCTTCCGGATGCTCGATCCGTCGATCGCCTATTCCGCGACGGCGCTCGACGGCGCGCGCGTGCAGCCGGGGACCGTCGTCGCCCGCGTCTACGGACACGTGCGCGCGATTCTGTCCGCCGAGCGGACCGCCCTCAATTTTCTCCAGCACTGTTCGGGGATCGCCACCCTCGCCGCCGCCTTCGCGGAGCGCGTGCGGGGAACGGGCGTCGTGATCCTCGACACGAGGAAGACGACACCGGGGCTGCGGGGCCTCGAGAAGGCGGCCGTCGTCCACGGCGGGGGGCGGAATCACCGGGCGGACCTCGCCGCGATGATTCTCGTCAAGGAGAACCACATCGCCGCGGCGGGGGGGCTCGCCGGGGCCCTTGCGAAGCTCGGGATCGCGCGTCTTCGGGACGCCGAGATCGAGGTTCGCTCGCTCGAGGAGCTCCGCATGCTGAAGGACGCGCCGCCGAAGCGGATCATGCTCGACAACTTCGAGCCGGCGCTCGTCCGCGAGGCGGTCGCGGAGATCAAAGGCTGGGTTGTCGTGCCGGAGATCGAGGTCTCGGGCGGGGTGAACCTCGACAACGTCGCCGCCTACGCGGTCCCGGGGGTCGATTTCATCTCGATCGGCGCGCTCACGAACCGCGCGCCGGCGCTCGACATGAGTCTCGATCTCGAAGGAGTCGACCGGACGTGAAGCGGCGGAGCGGCGATACGGGGGCGAGGGGCGCGGCGGAGCTGCATCCGGCCCGTCTCCTCGGGCTCTGCGCGACGAAGCGCCTCGCGCGGAGAATCGTCCTCTACGACTCGATCGGGTCGACGAACGACGCCGCCATGGCCGCCGCGGCGCAGGGCGCCGAAGGGGGCATGCTCTTCGTCGCCGACGAGCAGACGTCGGGCAAGGGGAGGAAGGGACGCGCGTGGATCTCCGCGAAGGGCGCGAGCCTCACCTTCTCGCTTCTCCTCAGGCCCGCCCCGCGCACGGACGGGCTCACCGCGCTCTTCGCCCTCGCCGTCGTCAGGGCGCTCGACGGCTTTGTCGGGGGACTCGCCGTCAAATGGCCGAACGACATATTCTTCGGCGGGAAGAAGCTCGGCGGCATTCTCGCCGAATCGAAGGACGACGCGGCCGTCATCGGGCTCGGCCTCGACGTCAACGAGACGTCCGGGGATTTCCCCGCGGACATCGCGTCCGAGGCGGTCTCGATGCGCATCGCCGGCGGTCGTCCCTTCGACCGGGGGATCGTGCTCTGCCGTATCCTCGAGGCCTTCGAGGCGCTCTACGATCCGTTTCTCGAGGCGGGTTTCGCCCCGTTCCGCGGGGAGCTCGAGCGCCGGCTCCTCTATGTCGGGGCGCCGGTGATCGTGGAGAGCGGCGGGGAATCGATCGAGGGCACGATGCTCGGCATCACGGACGACGCTCGCGTGCGCCTCGACGCCGGCGGCGCGCGGCGGATTCTCTCATCGGGCGATCTCACCCTGCGGGGAGGTTCTCGTGACACGGATTCTCGCGCTTGACCGGGGAAACGATTCGCTCAAGGCCGCGCTCTTCGATTCGGGGACGATCGTCGCGAGGTGGCGGGAGCGCGGCGCGCGTCCCGAGGATTCGCTCCGCGGGATCGTCCGCGAGATTGCCTCCGGCGCGGCCCGCGCGGACGGCGGGCGGCTCGGGCGGAAGGATCGCGCCGGCCTGCGCGATACCCTCGCCGGCAGCGTGATCGTTCACAGCGTCGTTTTTTGCAGCGTCGATCCCCGGTGGACGGAGCGGATCGTGCGCGCGCTCGAGCGCCTCGGCGCGAGCCGCGTTCTCGAGGTGAGCGCGCGGATCGACTTCCCGTTCGACCTTCTCGTGGATCGTCCCTCGAAAACCGGCCCGGACCGCCTCGCCGCCGCGGCAGGGGTCGCCGCGGCGGGGGAGCGGGAAGCGATCATCGTGGACGCGGGGACCGCGATAACGGTGGATGTGCTCTCGAAGAAGGGATTCCTCGGCGGCGCCATTTTCCCGGGAACGGCCCTCCTGTACCGGGCGCTGCATGAAGGCACGGCGGCGCTCCCGCTCGTGTCCGAACGCGGCGGAGCCGTCCGCGCGCCGGGACGCAATACGAGGGAGGCGATCGTCGCCGGCGTCGAGGGAGGAACGGCGGGCGCCGTGAAAGAGCTCGTGGCGCGGTCCCGGGCCCGCGTTTCGAAGCGCGCCCGCGTCTGGGTGACGGGAGGAGGGGGCGCCGGGCTCTCGAAGCGCCTCGGAAAAGGCGTGCGGTACGAGCCGGATCTCGTGCTCCGCGGGCTCAAGTATCTCTTCGATCTCAACTGCGGCTGAAAAATTCTTCTTGCGTTCTTGCCCGTTCGGGATTATATATCTCTGCAAGTAGCAGTCTTCATACTAGAGTGCTAACCCGGTTAAATCAAAGAAGAAAGGGGGAAAAGTCATGAAGATTACGCCTCTCGGCGACAGGGTCATGGTCAAGCCCCTGGACCTCAAGGAGGTCAAGAAGGGCGGGATCATAATTCCCGACACGGCAAAGGAAAAGCCCATGGAGGGCGAGATCATCGCGGTCGGCAAGGGCCGCATCAACGAAACCACCGGCGAGCGCATCGCGCCCGAGGTCAAGAAGGGCGACAAGGTGCTCTACGGAAAGTACTCGGGCACCGAGATCACCGTCGATGACGTCGAGTACCTGATTCTCAGGGAAGCCGATATCCTGGCGATTCTCTAGATCGGAAGGGGTGAAACGAAATGGCTAAGCAGATCAAGTTCAATATCGACGCGCGCGACCGCCTCAAGGCGGGAGTCGATCAGCTCGCGAACGCGGTGAAGGTCACGCTCGGGCCCCGCGGCCGCAACGTCATTCTCGACAAGAAATTCGGTTCTCCGACGATCACGAACGACGGCGTCACGATCGCGAAGGAGATCGAGCTCAAGGACCCGTGGGAAAACATGGGCGCCCAGATGGTGAAGGAAGTCGCCACGAAGACGCACGACGTCGCCGGCGACGGCACGACGACGGCGACCATCCTCGCCCAGGCGATCATCCAGGAGGGGCTCAAGGTCGTCACGGCCGGCTCCAATCCGATGTACGTGAAGAAGGGCATCCACAAGGGCGTCGACGCCGCGGTCGAGTTCATCAAGAAGAGAAGCAAGCAGGTCCGCAAGCGCGACGAGATCGCTTCCGTCGCCATGATTTCGTCCAATAACGACCCGGAGATCGGCGAGCTCATCGCCGATGCGATGGAGAAGGTCGGCAAGGACGGCGTCATCACGGTCGAGGAGGCGAAGGGCATGGAGACGACCCTCGAGGTGGTCGAGGGCATGCAGTTCGACCGCGGATACGTGAGCCCGTACTTCGTCACCGATTCCGAGCGGATGGAGACGATCCTCGAGGACGTCTACATTCTCATCCACGACAAGAAGATCAGCTCGATGAAGGATCTCCTGCCCGTGCTCGAGAAGGTGGCCCAGGTGGCCCGCCCGCTCCTCATCATCGCCGAGGACGTCGAGGGAGAGGCCCTCGCGACGCTCGTCGTGAACAAGCTCCGCGGCACGCTCCAGGTCGCCGCCGTGAAGGCGCCGGGCTTCGGCGATCGCCGCAAGGCGATGCTCGAGGACGTCGCGATTCTCACGGGGGGCCGCGTGATCTCCGAGGAGACCGGCTTCAAGCTCGAGAACACGACGATCACCGATCTCGGCAAGGCGAAGAAGATCACCATCGACAAGGACAACACGACGATCATCGAGGGGGCCGGGAAACCCGCCAAGGTCAAGGAGCGCATCGGCCAGATCAAGGTCCAGATCGAGGAAACGACCTCCGACTACGACAAGGAGAAGCTCCAGGAGCGTCTCGCGAAGCTCGCCGGCGGCGTGGCCGTGATCAAGGTCGGCGCGGCGACGGAGATCGAGATGAAGGAAAAGAAGGCTCGCGTCGAGGACGCCCTCGCGGCGACGCGCGCGGCCGTCGAAGAGGGGATCGTCCCCGGCGGCGGCATCACGCTGCTCCACGCGGCCGAGGCGGTCGCGGCGCTCGCCCTCGAGGGCGAGGAGAAGATCGGCGCCAACATCGTCGCGAAGGCCCTCGAGGAGCCGGCGCGGATGATCGCGGCGAACGCGGGGCAGGAAGGCTCCGTCATCGTCGAGCGGCTCCGCAGGGAGAAGCCGGACATCGGCTACAACGCGGCGACGAACGAGTACGTGAACATGCTCGAGGCGGGGATCGTCGATCCGACGAAGGTCGCCCGCTCCTCGCTCCAGAACGCCGCGAGCGTGGCGGCGCTCATTCTCACGACCGAGGTGTGCATCACCGACATTCCCGAGAAGAAGGAGATGCCGGGGGGCGGCATGCCGGGCGGCGGCATGGGCCCGGATATGTACTGAGACGGTCGGGAAAGCGCTCTGCGACGGGCGCTCCGGGGCACTCCCGGGGCGCCCGTTTCGTATCCGGTGCGCGGCGGAGGCCGGGCTTTCCGAATTCCGCGCAAAATTCGCTTGAATTTCGGCTTACGCCCTCATATTTTTACGTAGAACACGCGCCCTCACATGGTTTCGCCGTGTCTCCGCACGATGGTACGGGCACTGTGCCGAAAACGAACCGGGAGGTTCCGAATTGAACCGCTATCCGCACTCGATGCCGGCGTCGCTCGCGATCGCCTTCATCTTCGCCTTCATCTTCGTCGCCGGATGCAGCAATGAAGAGACCGCTCCCGCGCCGGAGAATCCTACGACGATCACGCTCTCCGGTATTCTCTGCAATCCGCTCGCGCCGGCGCCTGGAGCGACGGCGCAGCTCACGGTCCGCGCGGAAGGGCAGGGGAGCGCCGCCGTGTTCGCGTGGGGCGTCGAAGCGGGACAAATCATCCCCGACACCATCCGGAACTCCGACGGATCGATCAACCATCTCGACAGCACGTCGATCACGGTCAGGTGGAAAGCGCCGTCCGAGCCGGGCAACTACCGGATTACGGTCCGCGCGACCGCCGGGGCCGCCGTGAGAGACACCGCGGCGTGGGTGATGGTCCGCCAGTGCGAAGCGATCAACACGGGCATGCGGTACTCCTACTTTCCGACCCTCGTCGAGGGGGAGCTCTATTTCGTGGGCACGAGCGGCAATCCGACCGACCGCTCGTTCCTCGGGTATCACGCGTACAAGCAGGATATCCCTCCCACGCAGATCGACAGGCTGACCTCGCCCATCATCAGCGGCGGGTATGAGTTCCAGTTCTACCCCGACGGTCTCATCACGGCTTCCATCACGGACGGCGCGGAATACATAAGGCTCCAGCCGACGAACGTGATTTTCTTCCCGTATTTCGCCGCGCTTCCGAAAATATACTGGTCGAACAACGAAAGCGGGGGCACGACGTACCGGAAGAACCAGAACATCAGTCCGAGCGTGAACGCGAGCCTCGAAATGGCCGTGTGGGAGCGCAACCAGGTCGGCGCCACCGATGACGGCAAGAAGGATCTCGTCAACATCAGATTCAGGTTCTCGACGGGGCCGATTCAAACCCTGACGACCGCCAAGGATTCGATCTACCAGCTCGGGGCGTGGAACTACACGTACTGGAGGAACATCAAGCCGATGTTCTCCCCCGATGAAGCCATGATTATCTATTTCTGCGATTCGACCGACACGTTCGAGCCGTGCGTCATCCCGGTCATCGGCGTGGAGCCGGATCTCGCCGGCCGGCGCGCGTTCATGGTCGACGACCGTCGCGGCATCTTCTTCTACGCCGGCGTGGCCGTAACCGAAAGAACCATCTTCCAGTGGAATCCCCTGAATCACACGCAGGTCGCCTTCATCGACGATGCGAAGAAGTTCTGCGTCCTCGACTACAGCGCGGAAACCGTCGAGATCATGGCGGAGGGGATCAACGAGTTCGTCTTCTCGGAGGACGGCAAGATCGCCGCGGTCGCCGAAGACGGCGTCTATATCCTCGAGCCGGGCCAGACGGAGGCGAGACGCGTTTTCACGAAAGAGCGCGCGACCGATGCGGTGATCGGCGTCAACTGGTCGCCCGGCACCGTGAACCAGCGGCTCGGCTTCCGGATGGTGCGCAAGGGCGCTTCCCCCATCGAGTCGTACGCCGTGCTCGTGATCTACTCGATGGACGACGGCCGGTGGTACTACGCCTCGCCCGAGATCAAGCCCGTGATGTCGATGGAACCGGATGTGAACTACAAATGGCTTCGGGCCGTTTTCAATCCGTTCAGCGGCGACATGTACGTTCCCGTTCCCCTCTCGACGGGGGGCGGAAGAGCCACTATCTACCGTTCCTACTGATCGAAGCATCGGTCCCGGCTGGTGTCCGTTCTCATGCGATCCAAGAGGCTCGAGCAGCTTCCGCCGTACCTTTTTGTCGAAATCGATAGGCTCAAGGAGTCGGCGCTCCGGAGCGGCCGGACGGTCTACGATCTCGGGATCGGAGACCCCGATCTCGGCGCCCCGCGCGAACTCGTCGCCGCGCTCGAACGAGCGCTCTCCAACGTGTCGCACCACCGCTATCCGCCGGGCCGCGGGCTGGGCCGGCTCATCGACTCGATACGGTCGTGGGCTCAGGGACGATACGGCGTCTCGATCGGTCCCGAAGAGATCCTCGTCACCATCGGAAGCAAGGAAGCGATCGCGCATCTGCCGCTCGCGATCGTCAATCCGGGGGATTCGGTTCTGATCCCGGATCCGGGCTACCCCGTGTACTACTCATCGGCCGTCTTCGCGGGGGCCTCATGCGTCCGCGTTCCGCTCACCGAGGAGCTCGGATTTCTGCCGGCGCTCGACGAACTCGATCCGCGGGCCCTGAACGGGGCGCGCCTCCTGTTTCTCAACTATCCGAACAATCCCACCGCCGCCGTCGCCGGGGAGCGCTTCCGCCGCGGGGCGATCGAATTCTGCGGCGCGCGGGGCATCGTGCTGGCGAGCGACGCGGCCTACGGGGAGATCTGGTACGAGGAGCCGACCGTCCCGTTCTTCCGCGAGGCGCGCGAGGCGGGAATCCCGTACATCGAGTTCTTCTCGTTCTCGAAGACCTTCTCGATCACGGGGTGGCGCGTCGGGTTCGCGATCGGTTCCCCGGAGATCATCGCGGCGCTCGCGCAGCTCAAGAACAACATCGACTCCGGCGTATTCGGCGCGATACAAGAAGCCGTCGCCGACACGATGGAACGCCATTACGACGCGATCATGGGCGAGATCCGCGGCGTCTATCGCGAGCGGCGCGACATCCTCGCCGGCTGCCTCGAGCGGGCGGGCTTTTCCTTCACGAAACCGCAGGCGACGTTCTATTTCTGGGTCCGCACGCCGGGGCGAAGAGGGTCGATCGATTTCTGCCGCGAGCTGCTGGAGGGATGCGGCGTCGTCGCGGCGCCGGGCATCGGCTTCGGCGAGCGGGGGGAAGGCTATTTCCGGCTGTCGATTACGGCCGCCACGGAGACCGTCCGCGCGGCGGGCCGGAAGATCGAGGAGCTCGGCGCGCGAATCACCGAAGGCTAGGGAGGGATCCATGCTCGAGGAGAAGATCGTTCTCAAGGGAATTACGGTGTTCGGATACTACGGCGTTTCACCCGTCGAGCGGGAGATCGGGCAGAAGCTCGAGCTGGATATCGAATTTCACCACGATTTCACGAAGGCGTGCGTGACGGACGCCCTCGAGGACACCGTGAACTACGAACGCGTGTACGCGAAGGTCATGGAAACGGTCGAGGGGAACCGGTTCAACCTGCTCGAGACGCTCGCCGACGCGATCTGCCGGGCGATCCTCGACAACTTCCCCGTCGTGAAGTCGATCAAGACGACGATACGGAAACTCACGCTGCCGTTCCCCAATTCGCTCTCGCACGTCGAGGTGGTCGTTGAGCGCTCGGCGCAGGACGCCTGAGAGAACGGTCGTTCTCTCGCTCGGGTCGAACCTCGGACGCCGGGAGGAGCATCTCCTCGGCGGCGCCGCCGCGCTCGCGCGGTCAGGCGCTCTGCGGCTCGACGCATTGAGCTCGCTCTACGAAACCTCTCCGGTCGGCATCGATACGAGCCATTCGTTCATCAACGCGATCCTCATCGCGACGAGCGCGCTTCCGGCCCGGGAGCTCCTCGCCGCATGCCTCGCGGTCGAGCGCGCGGCCGGAAGGCCGGCGGGCGGGGCGCCCCGCGACCGCACCCTCGATATCGACATCGTGTTCTGCGGCGGCGAAACGATCGACGAGCCCGGGCTCGCGATTCCGCATCCGCGCTATGCCGAACGGCTCTTTGTCCTCGTTCCGCTCGCCGAGATCAGCCCCTCGTTCCGCGTGCCTCCGTCGGGAAGAGGGATCGCGGACGTCCTGCGGGCCTGCGTGACCGGCGCATGGGTGCGCAAGGTGTCCGGCCGTACTCTGATCCGCTGAACTTCTTGAAAACAAAATACTTGGAATGATGTTGACAGGCGGTCGGTTTTCCAATAGTGTAATGGCATGCAGGATCTGAAAGGCAGACTCGCGGTGAACGGAATTCGTCTCATCGCGGTCGAGGGGAACATCGGCGCGGGGAAGACGACGCTCGCGAGGCTCATCGCGGAGGAGGCGTCCGCCGCCCTCTATCTGGAGGAAGTGGACGACAATCCGTTCATCTCGAAGTTCTACCATGACCGGAGGGCGTACGCGTTTCAGGCGCAGCTCTTCTTCCTCCTGAACCGGTTCCGGCAGCAGAGCGATATTTCCCAGCGGGATCTCTTCTCCGAGCTCATCGTCGCCGATTACCTGTTCGCCAAGGACAGCATCTTCGCCAACGTCGTTCTCGAGGATGACGAGCTCGTGCTCTACAACAGGCTTCTCGAGCAGCTCAAGGGGAAGATCGTGAATCCCGATCTCGTGATTTATCTCCAGGCGTCCCCCGGCGTTCTCTACGACCGCATCCGCCGACGCGGGCGGAGCTACGAGAAGGGAATCACGGAGGAGTACCTCGGCGGCTTGAACGACGCGTTCAACCATTTCTTCTTCCATTACGAAGATTCGCCGCTCCTCATCGTCAATACCGACCGGCTCGATTTCGCGGCGAGCCGCGAGCACCTCGAAGATCTTTTCGCGAGAATCACCGAGCGGTTCACGGGCACGCGGTTCTATGTTCCCTCGTGGGAACCGGGAGCGCCATGAGAGATAAAGTGACCAAGAACACGATCCTCGAGATGCGGGCGCGCGGGGAGAAGATCGTCGCACTGACGTCGTACGACTGCCTGAGCGCGAAAATCGTGGACGAAGCGGGAGTCGATATGATCCTCATCGGCGATTCCCTCGGGATGGTCGTGCTCGGCTACGAGAACACCCTTCCCGTCACGATGGAGGAGATCATTCACCACACCAAAGCGGTGGCGCGCGCGCGGCCGAAGGCGCTCGTCGTCGCCGACATGCCGTTCATGTCGTATCAGGCGAGCGTCGAGGACGCCGTCAGGAACGCGGGGAGGCTCGTCAAGGAGGGGGGCGCCGAATCGGTCAAGCTCGAGGGGGGACATCGCTACGTGCCGGTGATCGAGGCGATCGTGCACGCGTCGATGCCGGTCGTCGGGCATCTCGGGCTCACGCCGCAGTCGCTGCACGAGTTCGGGGGCTACCGCGTGCAGGGCAAGGACAGCCGGTCGGCCGATCTGCTCGTGAGCGACGCCGTCGCCCTCGAGCGGGCCGGCTGCTTCTCCATCGTTCTCGAGGGGATTCCGTGGCAGCTCGCCCAGCGGATCACCGAGGCGATCTCGATCCCCACGATCGGCATCGGCGCGGGGCCCCGCTGCTCGGGACAGATACTCGTCATCACCGATTTGCTCGGGATACACGACCGGCCCTTGCCGCGGTTCGTCAAGAAATACGACGAGCTCGGGACGCGGATGAAGGATGCGGTATCCGCGTACGTGCGGGACGTGAGGGAGGGGCAGTTCCCCTCCCTGGAGCACAGCTACGACGCGGAAGTCCGGAAAAAGGATCGGACCGCCGGGACATGAAGACCGTCACGACGCCTCGAGACGCGCGTCGAATCGTCGATGGAGCCAGAAAAGCCGGTTCGCGGATCGGGCTCGTTCCGACGATGGGCGCGCTGCACGCGGGGCACGCGAGCCTCGTCCGGATGGCCCGCGCGCGGACCGGATTCGTCGTCGCCTCGATTTTCGTGAATCCGAAGCAGTTCGGGCCCCGGGAGGACCTGGCCCGCTACCCGAGGACCTTCGAGGCGGACCGGCGCATGCTCGAGGATCTCGGCTGCGATCTCCTCTTCCATCCGGAGACGTCCGCGCTCTACTCTCCGGCCGACCGCACGCGCGTTTCGGTCGAAGGCATATCGGACGTTCTGTGCGGCGCCTCGCGGCAGGGGCATTTTCAGGGCGTGGCGCTCGTCGTGGCCAAGCTCTTCAACATCATCGGGCCCGACGAGGCCTTTTTCGGCCAAAAGGACGCGCAGCAGGCGCTCATCATCCAGCGGATGGCGGCCGATCTCGATTTTCCCGTGGCGATCAGGCTCGGCCCGACGGTGCGGGAGGCGGACGGGCTCGCGATGAGCTCCCGCAACCGCTACCTCGTCCCGGAGGATCGGGCGCGGGCGGCCGCGATATACGCGGGGCTCTCCACGGCGCGCGCCATGATCGAGGCCGGCGAGCGCGATCCGGCGCCCGCGGCCGCGGCGATGCGCGAGGCGATGCGCGCGGCGGGATTCGAGGTGGAGTATGCGGTCGCCGTCACGGCCGCCACGCTCGACCGGCTCGACCGGATCGATGGAACGGTTCTCCTCGCGTGCGCCGGGCGTCTCGGCGGAACGCGCCTCATCGATAACGTGGCGCTCCGGGTCACCGGCGGGACGGTCGAGGAAATCGTGCTCGAGTTCCCCGACTGGAGCAGATATGCGTGACCGTCGGGGCGCGGGAACGAGCGGCTTCAGAGCCGTCGAACGGTTCCGGACGGCCGAAAGGTTGATGAACGGGAATGGATAGAATCTACGCACCGTGGCGGAGCGCCTATTTCTCGATGCCGAAGGGAGAAGGGTGCCTCTTCTGCGAGATACAGAAGGAGCGTGACGACGCGCGCGTGGGGATACTCGAGCGCGGGGCCCATTGGTTCGTCATCCTCAACATGTTTCCGTACACGAACGGCCACGTCATGATCGTCGCCGCGCGGCATATCGAGCGGTTCGAGGAGCTCTCGGCCGACGAGGGGCGCGAGCTCGTCGGGCTCATCGCCCGGTGCGAGCGGGCGATTCGCGAGGCGTATCGCCCCGACGGCATGAACGTCGGCGTCAACATCGGGCCGGGCGCCGGCGCGGGGATCGCGGGGCATCTCCACGTGCATCTGTGCCCGCGCTGGATCGGCGACACGAACTTCATGACGGCGCTCGCGGAGACGCGCGTCGTTTCCGAGGCGCTCGAGGAAAGCTACCGGCGGCTGGCGCCGCATTTCGAGGGGAAGCGACCGTGACGAGAATGGCCGGAAGGCGGAAACGGCGCCCGCGGGCGATCATCGTCGTCGCGTTGCTCGCCGGGCTCATCGGATTCTCGCTCGCCGTGCGCTGGCTCGGGCTCGGCGAGCGATTCGCGCGCGGGGAAGAGCCCGCGTTCCAGATAGAGGTTCTCAACGGAACGAGGGAGACGGGGATCGCGATGGAAGTGACGAAGGATCTCCGGCTCCGGGGGATCGACGTCCTCATCGTCGACAACGCGGAGCGGCTCGATTTCCGCGAATCGGTCCTCGTCGACCGGCGGGGCAATCCGCGCCTCATGCGGAGACTGTCGAAGACGCTCGGCTGCCGCACCGTTCTCGAGCAGATCCGGCCGGCCCCCCTCGTCGACGCCACGTATATCGTCGGCTCCGACCGGATCGGCGGATCCGCGCGCGGCGCAAATTAGGCTATGCGGTTTCCGGCGCGCGGCGTATATTGACCGAGGAGGTTATGCAGTGGCGGCGAAAAGACGTATCGGGCTCGTTGCTCTCGTATTTTTTCTCGGCGTGATCGTGGGGAGCGTCGTGGGAGAGGTGATCGGGCTCATTCTGCCCGAGGGAAACGTGATGAGAGATCTCTTCGTGTCCGGGAAAACGCTCGCCGTGGGTCCGGCCGAGCTCGATCTCCTCGTCCTGACGCTGACGTTCGGATTCTCCCTGAAGGTGAACCTCATCAGCGTTCTCGGCATCGTTTTCGTCGCGTTGCTGCTCCGGATATACGCGTGAGAGAAAGGATGGACCAGATGCCAAGCTCTTCGTTCTTCGCGGCTCTCGGACCCGGATTCTGCTTCTTCGGGCCGATCGGCTGGCAGGAGCTCCTCATCATCCTCTTCATCGTGCTCCTGTTCTTCGGGCCGAAGCGGCTGCCCGACATGGCCGAGGCGCTCGGGAAATCGGTCCAGAAGTTCAAGAAAGCCTCGCGGGACACGCGGGACGAGATCGAATCCTACGCCGAAAAGCAGAAGACCGAGATCGGCGAGGGAAAGGACAAGCAAGGCTGATTACTGGAGCGGCTTCTCCCGCAGGTCCTCGACCTTCGCGCTCTCCCGAATTCCCTGGTACCAGCTCGCCATGAAGCGATTTGCGGTCTCGTTGCGCAGCTCGTTCACGATTCCGGAGCGCGCTTCGACGTATTTCGTCATATCGGGTTCCGAGCGCTCGACCAGCTTGATCAGGTAGTAGCGGCCCTGCCCCTTGATCGGGGGGCTCACGGCGTTCACGGCGAGGAACGCACAGGCGGTGTGGAACGTCGTGTTCGTTCCGATCTCCGGCAGCGGATCGCCCGCCTTGAACGGGGGCGTCTCCCTGACCGCGAGGCCCTTCGCCTTCGCGGCGGCCTCGAATGAGCCGCCCGCGAGCATTTCCTTGCGCAGCGATTCCGCGACGGCGATCGCCGCGTCCGCTTCCCGGTTCGCGCGGATCTCGTCGGCGAGCTGCTTGGCGACCTGTTCGAACGGCTGGACCTGCTCGGGGATCTCCTCGATGATCTTCACGAAGCGGATCGACGTTTCCCCCTCGATTCCGTAGCTCACGGCGCCGTCGCGGTAGTTGAAGGCGAAGCTCGAGATGCGCGGCGCGAATCCGATATCCTTGATGAACATTCCCTCGGCGAACGGCTCCGTGTCGATCGTCTTGATCCCGCGGTCCGCCGCCGTCTTCTCGAATCCCTTGTCGTGAATCTCCTCGCTGATCTGCTTCAGCACCGTCTGGAGGGAGTCGACCGTGTCGGATCCCGGCTCGACCTTCATGAGTATGTGGCTCGCGTGGACCGATTCGATCCCTTTCTCCGTCTTGCGCTCCGCGACCTTGATGAGCTGGTAACCGGAGGGCGTCCGCACCGGCTCGCTGATCTGTCCGGGCTTCAGTGCGAACGCGGCGGCGTCGAACGCGGGGTCCATGTCCCCCTTCTTGAGAAATCCGAGATCGCCGCTCTTGTCCGCGGTCATGTTGTCGTCGGAGTACTCCTTCGCCGCCTCGGCGAAATCGAGCGTCCCGTTCACGATGTCCTCGCGGAGGTCCGCGGCGCGCGCCCGGATGTCCTCCTCGTCGGCGGCGGTCGGCTTCTTCTCGATCTCCATGACGCGCACGCGGCGCATCGCCGGCGCCTTCAATTCGCCTTTCTTCTGCTCGTACAGGGCGCGGAGCTCGGCGTCCGTCGGCTCGTACGGCTGCGCGCTTTGGCCCTGCACCGGAATCTGGACGTACTGGGCTCTCATCGTGGAGTTCTGCCGTTTGTAACGATCGAGGACCTCGTTCTCGGGGACGTGAATCTGCGCCACGAGGTAGGTCTGAAGCTTGAGCTCGGGGATCATGGCGCGGCCCCAGCGCTCGAGCTCCGTCCAGTCGACGTCCGGATCGGAGAGGGCCTTGAGGTACGCCTGGTAATCGAACTGCCCGTCCTGAGTCTTGAACACGTTCTGGAGCGACGGATGAGGATTCTGCCGGAGGAACGAAACGAGCTCGGCGTCGGATACGGTGATGCCGAGCCTCTCGATCTCGCGCTGCATGATCCGGCCCTGCACGGCGAGCTCCCACGCCTGATCCGCGAGAAGACCGCGCTCCATCTCGCTCGGGGCGTAGCTTTCCCCTCTCTGGGCCTTAACCTGCGCGTAGAGCTGGTTCAGCATTTCGTTGTACGTCTGCTGCGTAATGGCTTCCTTGTCGACCGTTCCGACGACGTTGACGTCGAATTTCCGCTGCCGGGGCCCGCGGAGATCCATACCCCAGACGGCGAAGATGGAGATGATGAAGGTGAGAACCACGATCCAGAGAATCGTCTTCGTCCGTTCGCGCAAGTTCCTGAGCATACTCGATATTCCTTTGCTGTTTGGTATTCCGGGCTCGTCGGCGAGCTCATTCGTCGCAAATCTAGGGTAAATTAGCATATTGCGCCGGTGAATGCAATTCTTTTAAAGCCCGGATTGACAGGCGGGCGAGGCGGGTGATACCGTGCATCCGCCATGAAATCACGCTATGCAATCCCGGTCGCCATCGCGCTCCTCGCGGTGGCCGCCGCGCGCGCCGAAGTCGGCGTCTGGCCCCTCGACGGACCCCGGAAGCTCAGCTCGAGCTTCGGCGAGTACCGGGACGGGCATTACCACGCGGGGGTGGATCTGAGGACGTTCGGCCGCGTCGGGCTCCCGTGCCTCGCCGTCGATTCGTGCGAGGTCTCGAGGCTCCGCGTTTCGCCGATCGGATACGGCAAGGCGCTCTACGTGACGCTCCGCGACGGCCGCACCGCCGTCTACGCGCATCTCAACGGCTTCAGCCGGGAGCTCGATTCGCTCTCGTATCACTGGCGGCTCGCCCGGGGAAGGAACTCGTGCGACATCGAGCCGGCGGGGGGGGCGTTCCGCTTCGCGCCGGGGGAGACGCTCGCGTATTCCGGATCGACCGGCTCTCCCCATCCGCACCTCCACTTCGAGACGCGTGATGCCGCCGGGCGGCCGTTCAATCCGCTCGCCGGGATGTACGATGTCCCCGATTCCTGTCCGCCGATCATCTCGGCCCTCTCGATCGTGCCGCTCTCATGGGGGAGCCTCGTGGACGGCTCGCCCGTTCCCCTCACGCGCCGGTTCCGCCTCGTGAACGACTCGCGTTTCGAGCTCCCCGGAACGCTGCGTCTCGACGGGCGGTTCGGCTTCGGCGTGGATATGTACGACAAGCAGGTGCGCGGCTCGTACCGCATGGCGCCGTACTCGGTCGAGCTGCTCGTGGACGGCGAAACGGCCTATCGCGTTCGGAACAGGACGTTCGATTACGCCAGCTTCGGCGATGTGGCGCTCGAGTACGAGGAGCGGGGCGGCACGGCGCCGGGACGCTATTTCGCGTTGCACCGGAACGCCGGCAACGCGATGCCCGACCGAGAAGGGACGGGCATCGTCGCGAGCCGTCCGGGGCCGGCGGGAGCGGTCGAGCCTTCCGCGGGGGAGCACCGGGCGGAAATCGTCGTGCGCGACGCGGCGGGGAACGAGGCCCGGGCTTCGTTCCGGTTCATCGTGGAGCGCCGGCCGGAGGTCGAGATCGCCCTGCGATCAGCGGCCGCGGAGCGGCGGATCGAAATCGAGGCCTTGGATCCCGACGGAGGCGCCGTCGCGGTGCGTCTGAGCGTCTCCGCGGACGCGGGGGAGAGCTGGCGATTCCTCGCCGCCGACTCTTCCGGATCGCTCGCGGCGAGCGCCGTGTCCGAGCCCGACGCGCTCTACCGGTGCGTCGCCGAGAACGTCCGGGGGGATTCGACGGAGCGTCTCTTCGCGTTTCCCTCGCCGCGCGCCGAGCGCGACAGCGTGTTCTGCGAGGCGGTTCCCGAGCTGCGGGGCGACGGGCTCCTCCTGCGGATCCGGACGGACCGGCCGCTCGCCGCACCGCCCTGCGTTCGCCGGGCGGGGGACCCGCGCGGGGATTCCCTCGTCGCGCTGCCGGCCGGGGGCCGGGAATACATCGTCTTCGCGCCGCTCTCGCGGCTCGCGAGCGGCGTCAATATCTTCACCGTGCGCGGCATGGATCACCGGGGCTACCCGCTCGAGCTCGTTCGGGCGCTGCAGATCTTCGTCTTCGGTTCCGGAGGCTCCGCGTCGTTCGAATCCGGCGACGGCCTCACGGTCCGGCTCAAGGCTCCCTCCGTTCGCGGCGCGGCCCCGCTCCTCGTGCGGGACGCGCCGGATCCGAAACGGACGGCGCCCGGGCTCGAGCCGGTCGCCGCGCCGTTTTCCCTCGCGTTCCCGGTCGAGGCGTACGCCGGGCCGCTCCGGTGCGGCTTCGATTCGGGGCGCGCGGCGGGCCTTTATCGCTGGAACGGGAAGGCCGGCTGGCGCTGCGTCGGCGTGCCCGAACGGGAGGGAGGCTTCGTCGACGTCAGGCGGCCGGGCGTCTACGCGGTCTTCGCCGATTCGACCGCGCCGGTTTTAAAGCCTCTCGCGTTCACCCGCCGGGCCCCGGGAAGCGGCTTCTTCAAACGCAAGCTCTACTACGTGCCCGTTCACGACGGCGGATCCGGCGTCGCCGCAGAATCGGCGACGGCCGTCCTGAACGGCGAGCGCGTCGTGTGCGAGTACGACGAATACCGCTCGAGGCTCACGATCCCCGTTCCCGCCTCGTATCCCCCGGGACCCGCGCGGCTCCGTGTGGAGATCGCGGATCGCTCGGGAAATAGAAATGCGGCGGAGTTCGTTCTTGTGATAGAGTAGGGCCCGGGAGGAGGGTGGCGGCATGTCCGGCCCGCGCTTCGTACATCTTCATAACCATTCGGAGTACAGTCTCCTCGACGGCGCGATCCGCGTCAAGGATCTCGCCGAGGCGGCGAAGGGCATGGGCATGAGCGCCGTCGCGCTCACCGACCACGGGAACCTTTTTGGGGCGGTCCCGTTCCTCAAGGCGGCCGAGGAGGCCGGCGTCAAACCGGTTCTCGGCATGGAGACGTATCTCGCCGAGGGCACGATTAAGGAACGGAGCCGCGCGGCGGGGCAGTACCGCAACGACCATCTGACGCTCCTCGTCGCGAGCGCCGAGGGCTACCGGAACCTCATCGAGCTCTCCTCCATCGCCTACATCGAAGGCTTCTACTATCGTCCCCGCATCGATCTCGATCTCCTCGCCGCCCGCTCGAAGGGGCTGATCGGCATGAGCGGCTGTCTCCAGGGAGGCGTTTCGAGGCTTCTCCGGGCGGATAAATGGAGCGAGGCGCGCGCGCTCGCGGGGCGGCTCTCCTCGATTCTCGGGCCCGGCAACTTCTATCTCGAAATCCAGAACCACGGCATTCCCGATGAGATCGCTCTGATCCCGAAGATGGCGAAGCTCTCCGCGGAGACGGGAATCCCGCTCGTCGCGACGAACGACTGCCACTTCCTCAAGGCCGAGGACCACGAGGCGCACGACGTGCTCCTCTGCCTGCAGACCGGCAAGGACCTCGATGACGCGGCGCGCGTGCTTCGCTCCAATGCCGAGACCTATTTCAAGACCCCCCGGCAGATGGCGGCGCTCTTCCCCGAGCATCCGGGCGCCCTCGAGGCGACGATCGGGATCGCCGAGCGGTGCGACTTCAAGCTCGGCAAGAGCGGCACGCATCTTCCGCGGTTTCCGCTCCCGCCGGGCTTCGCGAGCGCCCGTGACTACCTCGAGCACGTCGTCATGGAAAATCTGCCGAAGCGCGTCGCCGCGGTGAACGAGGACGTCCTTCGGCGCATCCGGTACGAGCTCGACGTGATTTCGAAGATGGATTTCGACGGGTACTTCCTCGTCGTGTGGGACATCGTGAATGCGGCGCGCGAGCGGAACATCCCCGTCGGGCCCGGGAGGGGATCCGGGGCGGGAAGCCTCGTCTGCTACGTGCTCGGCATCACCTCGATCAACCCGATCGAGAACGGGCTCATCTTCGAGCGCCTCCTCAATCCCGAGCGCGTTTCCATGCCGGACATCGACGTCGATTTCTGCGACGAGCGGCGGCAGGAGATCATCGAGTACGTCATCGGCCGCTACGGCGCCGAAAACGTGTGCCAGATCATCACCTTCGGGCGCATGGCGGCGCGCGCGGTCGTGCGCGACGTGGGGCGCGTGCTCAAGGTGCCCTACGGCGAGGTGGACAAGCTCGCGAAGATGATTCCCGGGCAGGTCGGAACGACGCTCGCGAAGGCGCTCGAGACGGTCCCCGAGCTCGATGCGCTCTACAAGGGAGATGAAACGGTCAAGAAGCTCATCGACCTTTCGTTCTCGCTCGAAGGGCTCGCCCGGCACGCCTCGACGCACGCGGCGGGGATCGTCATCACGCCGACGAAGCTCACCGATTACGTGCCGCTCTTCCGGTCGAACAAGGGCGAGGTGACGACGCAGTACGAGATGAAGATCCTCGAGGAGCTCGGCGTGCTGAAGATAGACATCCTCGGGCTCAAGACCCTCTCGCAGATCAAGAACACGATCGATCTCATCGAGCGGCACGAAGGGATCCGCATCGATCCGGACGCGATACCGTTCGACGACGACGCCACGTTCGAGCTGTTCCGGCAGGGGAAGACGGTCGGGATTTTCCAGGTCGAAAGCGCCGGCATGCGCGACGTTCTCAGGAAGATCGCCCCGACGAAGTTCGAAGAAGTCATCGCCATCAACGCGCTGTACCGGCCGGGGCCCCTCGGGAGCGGCATGGTCTCGGACTTCATCGAATGCAAGCACGGCCGCAAGCCGATCGCCTACGAGGATCCGCGTCTCGAGCCGATCCTCGCCGAAACCTACGGCGTCATCCTCTACCAGGAACAGGTGATGAGAATCGCGAGCGATCTCGCGGGGTTCACGCTCGGTCAGGCCGATATCCTGCGGCGCGCGATGGGGAAGAAGAAGAAGGAGGAGATGGAGAAGCAGCGTGCGCGGTTCATCGACGGGTCGGTCGAACGCGGGCTCACGAAGAAGAAGGCGGCGAAGATCTTCGACCTGATGAACTTCTTCTCCGGGTACGGTTTCAACAAATCACACTCGGCGGCGTACGCGGTCATCACGATGCAGACCGCGTATCTCAAGGCGCACTACCCGGCGGCCTTCATGGCGGCCACGATGACGTGCGACATGGCGGACACCGACCGGCTCATAGTGCTGCTCGACGAGTGCCGGAGCCTCGGTCTCGATGTCCATCCACCCGACGTGAACGCCGGCGGGGTCGGATTCGGCCTCGCCAACGGTGAAATCACATACGGGCTCGCCGCGCTCAAGAACGTCGGTGTCCAGGCCATCCAGTCGGTCGTGGCCGCGCGCGCCGCCGGGCAGTTCGCGGACGTGTTCGATTTCTGCGAGCGGATCGACCTGCGTCTCGCGAACCGGCGCGTGGTCGAAAGCCTCATCCAGAGCGGGGCGCTCGATTCCCTTCCGGGGACGCGGGCGCAGAAGATGGCGACCCTCGACCGCGTTCTCGCCCGGGCGCAGCGGCGCCAGAGCGAGCGTGAGCGCGGCCAGGGGTTCCTCGGCTTTTCGGAAGGGTCCTCCGCCGGGGACGCCGGCGCCCTCGAGAAGGTGAGCGACTGGGACGAGGCGACCCGCCTCCATCGCGAGAAGGAATCGCTCGGGTTCTATTTCTCGGGGCATCCGCTCGACCGCCACGCCGAAATGCTCGGCAGGCTCATCACCGTCGACAGCCTGCGGCTGCGGGAAAAGCGCGATCGCGAGGCGGTCGTGGGGGCGGCGCTCGTCACGGATCTGCGCGTCATCCTCGATCGGAAGGGAAATCCGATGGCCTTCGTGACGGTCGAGGACGTCCACGGCAGCTACGAGATCATCGCCTTCTCCGATTGTTATCAGAAGCGCCGCAAGAAACTCCAGCAGGACCAGATCGTCGTCGTCGCCGGCAAGGTCACCGTGAAGGACGGGGGAGACGTCAAGATCATCGCGGACGAGGTGTACACGATCGAGGAGGCCGTGCAGATGCTCGCGCGGAAGGTTCATCTGACGATTCGTCCGGATATCTTCAGCGAGAGCGGTCTCGATCGCCTCAAGGAGACGATCGGCCGGTTCCCCGGCGAGCGCGAGGTCATCTTTCACATCCGCGAGAACGGCCGTGAGCGGGGCGCCGTGCGCGCCCGCCTTGGAAGGGTGTCTCCGGCAGTCGAGCTTCTGCGGGAGTTGAACGAGATCGCAGGCGTCGAGCACGTGGAGATTTCCAGCTAGGGGGCGCCCCTCCGACGGGAAGCCGCGGGGGGGATTTTTGGGCTTGACCCTATCGCTTTGCGTCCTATATAATTAAGATGCCAGCTCGAAAGGTGCGAAAATACGAGTCCCGTGTTGCATGTCCCTGATCGGAAAGATTGCGCTTTCCATTCGTGTCAGGGATTTTTATTTGGGGGGTGCGTGAACCGCATGATTAAAAAGGAGCTCCTCGATATTCTGGCATGTCCCGCCTGCAAGGGGAAGGTCGTTCTGAACGAAGCGGGAACGCAGCTTCTCTGCGGCGCGTGCCGCCTTCTCTATCCGATCGAGGAGGAGATTCCGATCATGCTCGTCGACAGGGCCGAGAGGATCGAATAGCGGTTCGAGCGGAGGTCCCGGAGCCGTGTGCCTCGTCGTGTACCCGATTCGGAGGGGCGTATGAAGAAACTCCTGTTCGCGGCCGCGCTCTGGACGGCGTTCGCGTCCCCTGCCCGCGCCGAGATTGCCCGCGTCGTTTCCACGAGCGCAGGGAGCGTCACCGTCGAAATCGTCGTTCCCGAACCGTCCATCGCGCCCGTCGAGGGGGACGGCGGCGAGCGACTGAGCAGGGTCTTCGTGAAGGGATTCTACTCCCTCGACGTCGAGGGCGCGCCCATCCTGCCCGTCCGGCGCCTCTTCTTCGCCGTCGGTTCACGGGATGACGTCCGGCTCGACGTGCTCGAGGAGGAGACATATTTCCTCGGGGGCGTGCTGCCGGCGGTGGCTCTCGATAAAGGCACCTTCGCGGACGAGCGCGCGGCGCTCGCGAAGGCCCCGCCGCTCGCGGAGCAGCGCTTCGTCCGTTTCTCCGGCGTCGAAACGGTGCGCGGCAGATACTGCGCGTTCGTCGATGTCCAGCCGGTGCTGTTCGATCCGGCGGCGAAGGGGCTTTCGTGCGCCCGCCGGCTCTTGATCCGGCTGTCGTTCCTGCCCGGGGCGGAGGGAAAGCCGGGGAGTGGTGCGTTCCTCGGCGGCGATCTGTTCGTCAACGCTGCGCAGGCCGCGTCATGGAGCAGGGTTCCTGCGGCCGCCGGCGCGGCCCGCACGCCCTTCGAATTCTCCCTCTCGCCCGACTGGATCAAGATCCGGGTGCGGGAAAGAGGAATTTATTTCGTCACGTACAACGATCTGCTTGCCGCGGGCGCCAATCCCTCGCTCATCGATCCGGCTACGCTGCGCCTATTCTCGGGAGGGCTCTACCCCGAACCCGACAGCCTGAGCCAGGGCGGAAGCTGGCGCGAAGATTACCATTTCACCGAGCATGCGATACTGTACCGGGGGCAGACGGGAGGATCCCTGCAGCCGACGGATACGGTGTTTTTCTACGGCCTCCCCGCGGCGGGATGGGTGAACGACGCCGATCCGGCGGGAGGCGCGAGAGAGTACTACAAGCATCCGTACGATTCGATGAGCGTGTACTGGCTCACGTGGGGTGGAGATTTCGCCGGGGCGCCTCGCCGGATGGCCGAGCGCGACGTCGCGCCGCTCTTCGATCCGGGGGATACGCTGATCACGTGGTACGAGGAGCGAATCCGCGCGGAGCAGGATCTCTACTACGATCCCATATACGCCGACGACCGGTGGTACTGGAACTTCCTTAAGATGAACGGGAGCACGACCTTCCAGAACGAGTTTTTCACGCGCGACGTCGCCGACGGGGCGGGCGTGATGAAGACCAAGGCGTACGGGCCTTACAACTACGCGAGATACCAGAACACGGCGACGTATCGCGTCAACGGCGTCATAGCCGGGACGCTCACCTGGATCGTGACGTACGGATACAATCCGTCGGGCATGCGGATTCTCGAGGCTCCCGTGTCGAATTTCGTCGAGGGGCGGAACGTTTTCACGGCGACGAAGCCCGTCGACAACGAGATGTACATGTTCTGGTACGAGATATTCTATCACCGGCTGCTCAAGGCAGCCGACGGGGCGCTCAATTTCGGCGTGCCCGAGCGGGAGCGCCGCGCGCGGTACGAGCTCTCAGGTTTTCCGGTCGGCGAGAAGCTGCTCTTCGACGTCACCGAAGACGAGACCCCCGTCCTCTGCGTCGGGTGGCAGCCGTCGGAAGGGGGCGTCGGCCAGATCGCGTTCGAGGATTCGCTCCAGGGGCGGCCGCGCCGGTACGCGGCCGTTTCGAGGAGCGCGCTCAGGAAGGGTTCGCTCTCGTTCGCGAGCGTTCCATCACTGCGGGACGAGATCGACTGCCCGGACATGGTGATCCTGCATCATGGGGATTTTCGGGACGCGGCGCTCATTCTGAAGGCGCACCGCGAGCGCGTGTTTCCGGGTGTGGCCGCTCCGGTCGTGCGCGCCGTGGACATCGCCGACGTGTACAACAATTTCTCCGGCGGACGCAAGGATCCGGTCGCGATCCGCAACTATCTCAAGTTCCTCTACGATCGGGGCGGGTGCGGGGGAGGGGCGGAGCCTGTCATCAAGTACGTGCTGCTGATCGGTAACGGCACGTACGACGCGCGGAACCTGCTCGGCCAGAACAACGATTTCCTGCCGCTCTACATGAACATCCGCTACCCGAACGAGTCAGAAGGGGTCGAGGACGAGGACTTCTTCGTGAAGCTCGACGGCGGCGTCGATAGGGCGCCCGACCTCGCGATCGGACGGATGAGCGTGCTCACGAGCCGCGAGGCCTCCTCGTGGGCGCAGCGTATCGTGGATTATGAAGCAGCGCCGGACCGCGGCGCATGGCGGGGCCGGGTGCTGCTCGTCGCCGACGACGAATATTCCACGCACCGGGACGACGACTTTGAATTTCTCATCTCGACCGAGGAACTGGCGGGCCGCGCCGGCCCGTTTCCGACACCGCTCGACGTCGAGAAGATATACCTCCACGTCTATCCGTTCGACGGCGATGTGAAGCCCGAGGCGCGCAAGGATTTCCTCAAGCGATGGAGCGACGGCGCCCTCATCATCAACTACAATGGGCACGGCTCTCCGCTCCAGATGGCGGACGAGCGCGTGATGGTCAACTCCGACATCTATTCGCTCACGAACGGCGCGCGGCGCCCGCTCCTCCTGTCCTTCTCGTGCTCGGTCGGAGATCTCGATTCGCCGTACCATCGGAGCATGGGGCAGAACATGACGACCTACGATCCGGGCGGCGCCATCGGAACGATCGCGGCGGCGGCGCCGACGTACCTCTATCCGAACAAGCTGCTCAACGAAACGATCTATGAGAAGATCTTCACCTCGAAGGACAGCACGGGAACGAGGCCGCTGGGCTATGCGCTCCAGCTCGCGAAATACGATATCGTCTCGCAGGAGGGATATGAGAGCAACAACGCGAAGTATCTGCTCCTCGGCGATCCCGCTATGAGCCTCGCGATCCCGTCGTATCCTGTCGAGCATGAGACCGCAGCCATAGACACCATGCAGACGGGGCAGAAGTACCGGGTCGAGGGATCGGTCACCGCGGGCGGCTCCGTGCTCATGTCCTTTAACGGGACCGCCGACGTGATCGTTCAGGAGGCGGAATACAAGATCGTCGAATCATTCTCGTCGGGGGGCGTTCCGATCACCCTGCGCTATGCGTTGCCCGGCAATGAGCTGTTCCGCGGGACGGTGGACGTCGCGGCGGGCAGATATACGATCGAGTTCGTCGTGCCGAAGCGATGCCACGCGGGCCCCGACGCGCGGATACGGAGCTACGTATCGTCCCCGGGCATCGACGGCGTGGGCGCCTGCGACACGCTTCGAATCGTTCAAGCGGAGACGCCGCGCCCCGATCTCGAACCTCCCTCCGTGAACGTTTATTTCGCCGGGCAGGCGACGAAGGTCAAGGCGGGTGCGCGGCTCATCGCCGAGATCTCCGATCCGGACGGGATCGCGATTCTCGGCACCGAGCCGCAGAGCTCGATCTTCCTCGAGTTCGACGGGAGCGGCTTCCCGGTGTACGTGACCGATTACTTCACGTACGATCACGGCTCCTATACGTCGGGAACGGTGGAGTATCCGCTCTCGGCCGGCTTCGAGCCGGGGCCGCATACGGTCATGATCAAGGCGTTCGACAACCTCGGGATGTCGTCCTCCGATACGCTTTCGTTCGAAATCGTCGAGGAGGGACTCTACGAGGTGAGCGACGTGTTCAACATCCCGAATCCGTTTTCCGAAAGCACGAATTTCGTTTTCCAGGTGACGAATCCCGCCGATGTCAGGCTCGCGGTCTTCACCGTGTCCGGAATCAAGGTCTGGGAACGGCGCATGGATGCCCTGGAAGGATTCAACGGCATCTATTGGGACGGCCGTGACGACGCGGGGGACCGGATCGCGAACGGGACGTATCTGTACGTCCTCGAAGTCGAATTCAAGGACTCCTTCCACCGGACGGAGACGGTCAGGGGAAAGGCGGTCTTGCTTCGCTGACGCTCCCGGACGCCCCTGAACCGGACGCGGAGATTTCGCCGCGGACGCCGGGCAAACAGCTTGACCCGGAAGAGGATGCCTATTATTTATAGTGTATAGCGGTTAGAATGGAGGATCTGCGTATGCTGAAGAATCTGACGGTATGGGGGCTGGCGGCGGTCTTGACCATTTCCCTGGCGGGCGCTCTTCGCGCCCAGGGAGAATCGGGAGCCCATTGTCTCATCATTCCCCCGAGCGCCCGGGCGAACGGGCTCGGGCAGACGTATGTCGCGATCGCGGATGACGCCACGGGCATCTGGTGGAATCCCGCCGGGCTCGCGTTCGTGAATACGGCGGTGGATCTCATGCATTCGCAGCTCGTTCCGGAGCTCGCGTCGGACGTTTTCTACGAGTATTTCGGCGGCGCCTTCAAGGTCAAGGGGTTCGGGACGGTGGGCGCGTCGCTGATCTACCTCACGTACGGCGACTGGGAAGCTCGCGATCAGAACAACAACTATCTGGGGCAGTACTCGTCGTGGGAAATCGCCCCGACCCTGAGCGGCGCGGTCAAGGTCTGGAACGACCTCGGCATCGGCATGAATATCAAGTTCATCTATATCGACCTCGCGCCGAAGGAGGCGACCGTCGAAGGGCAGGCGGGACGGGGAAGCTCGGTGGCCGTCGACATGGGCGCGCTCTGGAGGATACCCGATTTCAAGGTCCTGGGATTCACGGTTTCGAGATTCGATCTCGGCCTGTGCGTGTCGAATCTCGGACCGTCCGTCAGCTTCGTGAACGTCGATCAGGCCGCGGAGCTCCCGCGAAACCTGCGCGCCGGATTCGCCTATACCCCGTACGCGAGCGATCTCGGCAGGGTGACCGTCGCGGCGGAGGTCAACCGGCCGCTCGTGGAGTTCGAGCGTTCGAATACCTACCACGCCGGTGCGGAACTGTCCTATATCGATCTGATTTCGGTGCGCGTCGGCTACATGCACGACAGGGACGGCAACATCATGGACCCGACGTACGGGCTCGGATTCAGCTTCAGCAAACGCTACCGGCTCGACTGGGCGAGCATTCCTCAGTCTCAGGAGCTCGGCAGGGTTCATCGCTGGTCGATCGGTTTCACGTTCTAGCCCCTGGGAAAGGATTGAGGCGCCATCGACGGGGCATCGTTCCGGAAAGCCGGCGCGATCGGCCTGCCGCCGGTTCTTGCGCATGGCAGCCGTCGGGCGCTCAAGCGCGGAGGTCGTATGCGGTTTGCAGTCGTTCCGTTCATGGCGATGCTGCTCGCGCTGCTGCCGGCCGGACCGTCCGGGGCATCGGGGCCCCCGAGCGTAAAGGAGAACCCGAGCGCCGCCGCGCCGGGGATCGGAACATCCGTGTTTCGCCCGGACGGCGATCTGATGCGCCCGAATGCCCTCATGCTCGGAGAGCGTCTCCCCGCTCACGCGACGCGAATGGCGACGCCGGGCGAATACCTCGCGCTCGCGCAGGGGGCGGGCGCGGCTCCCGGGAGGGTCCCCTGGACCCGCCGGAACACCGCGATCGCGATTCTCGCTTCCGCGGTTCTGCCGGGGATGGGAGAACTCTACTGCTACCGGTCCTCGCGCGATAATTGGACCCTCGCGAGGGTCCCCGTGTTTCTCGCCGTCGAGGGATACCTCTGGTACAGCTACGCCGACAATAAGGACATGGGAAAAGACGAAAAGGCGCGATATGAGGCATACGCCGACGAGCACTGGAGCCTGGACAAGTTCCTCGCGGATCACCCGTGCTGCCAGGGGCTCGGCGGCTGCGAAAGCTACGATGACTATAACGAATCCTGCAAGAACGATTACAACTATTTCTACTATACGCCCGTCGAGGATGATCGCGAGGAATACTACGAGAACATCGGCAAGTACAACGCGTTCGCTTTCGGCTGGGACGACTGCGTCATCATCGATACCGCCGATCCGAACTTCACGTATCAGACGCCGCACCGCGTGGAGTATGTGGGCATCCGCAACTCGAGCGACGACTACTTGCTGAAAGCCGACCAGAGTCTCATGGGGCTCATCGTGAACCGTGTCGTTTCCATGATCGACACGGCGTGGCTTTCGTACCAGCTCTCGAAGGGGCAGGATCCGGACAAGGGATGGGGGATCAGGTTCAGGACATTCGAGGAAACGCCCACCGTCGTCATCAATCGCCGCTTCTAGGAGAGGAGAAACGATGAGAAGAACCGTGACCGTCGCCGTGATCGTCGCGCTCGCCGGTTCGTGCATATCTTCATCGGCTTTCCCCGAATCGGTGTTCGACGAGGGACGTTTCGTGACGCCGCGACTCGTGCTCGAGTCCCCCGGCCCCGCGAGCGGTTTCGCGGCGTTCGGGCCGGTTTCGGACGGCGGGGCCGCGCTCGCGGACGGGGAGCAGGCGAAGGATATATCGGCGAAGAGCGCCGCCGGCTGGAGCCTGCTCCTGCCGGGGCTCGGACAGCAGCGCGCGGGGCATCCGGTTCGCGCGAAGGTCTATTACGCCGTCGAGGCGGCGGTGTGGATTTCGGTCGCGACCTTCGCCTGGATGGGCTACGACCGGGAGAACACGTACAAGGATTACGCGGTCGTGTACGGGAGCGTCAGCGGAACGGATCATTCGGACGATTTCTACCGGACGATCGGAGAATATCCCGCGAGCGACGGTCCCGACGGCTATAACGATGCGGTGCGGCGCGAGGCGAGGGATCTCTACTATCCCGACGTCGCGGCGATGGAATCCTACTACCGGTCCAACGCGATGACCGGGGACGAGAGCTGGGCGTGGAACGGCGAGTCCGAATACCGGCGCTACGGCGATATCCGCGACGGGAGCCGCTTCGCCTACCGGATCGCGCTCTACGCGGCGCTCGGCGCCGTCGCCCTCAGGATCGTGAGCGCCGCCGACGCGGTGAGGACCGTTCACGTCGATCAGAATCCCCCGGCGACCGAAGGCGCGACGTCGATCGGAATCGAGCGGCGTTCCCAGGGAGTCGCGCTCTGCGTGCAGCGATCGTTCTAGGATTGTCCGCCGGTGGCCCGGCAGGCGGCGCGAGATGAAACGCATCGTACCGGCACTCGTGATTCCGCTGATGCTCTGCGCGGCGGCGCCGCGCTCCTCCGGCTCAGCGCCGGCGCGCGCCGACACCTTGGGCGTTTCCGCGCACGCCGCGGATTCGGCGGCGCTCCCGTTGGCACCCGACACATCGAAGGCGATCCGAATCGAGGAGGCCGCGCTCCGTTTCGGCGCGGGGGATCTGCGCGAGCCGACCGGGCTCGACGTCGATACGCGGGGGAACGTTTACGTCGCCGACGCGATGGCCGGCAAGGTGTTCCGGTATACGCCGGACGGCGCGTCCCTCGAGTTCGAGCGTCCGACGAGCGGCGCCGCGTTCTATCCCATCGATGTCGCCGTTCAGGAGTCGTTCATCCTCGTCCTCGATTATTCGCGGAACGGAATCGTGCGCTTCGACTCGTGGGGCAGCTATCTCGACGTCCTGCTGTCGTTCGACGTGTTCGATCGGGTCCGTCCCGTCTCGATCACCGTGGAGCCGGGAGGCAGCCTCATCACGTCGGACGTGGCGAATCACACCGTGATCCTGTGGACGCCGCTCTACGACCGCGAGCTGACCATCGGGGAGTTCGGGCGGGGACCGGGGAGGTTCAACGCGCCCCGCAAAGCGGCCTTCCTGCCGGACAAGGGGATCGTCGTCGTCGAGTCGGGGAACGCGCGGCTCCAATTCTTCTCTCCGTCCGGCCGGTACGAACGGATCGTGCAGCCGCCTCCGGAGCGGCCGTTCGCATCGCCGCGTTCCGTCGAGACCGATCACGCCGGCACGATATTCGTCTGCGACGCGAAGCAGGGCCGCATCTTCGTCTTCACCGCCGAAGGCGAGTTCGTCACGGACATCGATTCGTATGCGGGAGAGGCCATCTCCCCGGCTGCGGCCGCCGCCGGCTGGGACAATACGCTCTACGTGGCCGATCTTAAATCCCGCTCCGTGATCGTGTACCGGCTTCGCTACCCCCCTGAACGATAATGCGCGCATCCGCACGTGCAGCAGCCGTCGTCGTCACCTTCCTCTGCGGGGCCTGGTCCGCCGCGGCGTTCGCCGGCGAGTCGGCCGGCGGCGCCGTCGAGCGCGCCGTCGAGCGGCGCTCGTTCGTCCTCGAGCCGGGACAGACGAAGATCGAGATCGGGCGGTCCTTCATCGTTCCGGAGAGCGATTCCGTGACGGTTGACGGGGCGCCGCTCCAGCGAGGGAGCGCTTACCGCATCAACACGCTGCGGGGCTCGATCGTGCTCGTGAAGAGCGCGGCGGGGGGAGAGCGCCTCGTCGTGCGATTCTCCCGCTATCCGCTCCCGTTCGGTCCCGTGTTCGCCTCCCGCGTCGCCGAGGGGGCTCCGCCGCTGCCGATCGAGCCCCTCGTCTCCCCGACGCCGGCGCGAGAGGTGAGCCGCGCCGCCGAGCCCTACCAGCTCCGGCTTTCGGGGAGCAAGACCGTCGGCGTCAACGTCGGTTCCAACAAGGATCTCGGCATCGATCAGAGCCTCCGCGTCACGATGGTCGGCAAGGTCGCGCAGGATCTCGAAGTGAATGCGTTCCTCACCGACGATAACCTTCCCGTGCAGCCCGAGGGCAATACCGAGGAGCTCAAGTACATCGACAAGGTCTCCGTGCAGGTGAAGGCGAAGCATACCGAAGTGCAGCTCGGCGATTTCACCTCCGCGCTCGCCTGGTCGCAGTTCTCCTCGTATCAGCGCGAGCTCCGCGGCGCGGCGGCGAGCGTCAACGCGCGGGGACAGACGTTCGCCGCGGGGGGAGGCGTGGCGAAGGGGAGGTTCAAAACGGCGACCTTCACGGGAAAGGAAGGGGTGCAGGGTCCGTACGAGCTGCTGCCCGCGAGGAGATTCAACGCCGTGATCATCCTCCCCGGCACCGAGCGAGTCTATTTCAACGGCCGGCTGCTCAAGCGCGGGAGCGAGAACGAGTACACGATCGATTACAGCCGCGGCGCCGTCACCTTCATGGAGCGGGTGACCGTCACGGACGATTCCGAGATCGTGATCGATTACGAGATGAGCGAGGACAGCTACGAGCGGACGACGGTCACCGGCGGTTGGGCGCTCGCCGGCCCCGGCCGCGCGTTGAACCTGCGAGCCTTCTTCTTTCAGGAGTCGGACGATGCGGGGCAGCCGACGTTCGGCGAGATCGGGGAAGAAGAGAAGACCGTTCTCGAAGGCGCGGGGGATGATCCGACGAAGGCGGTCACGTCGGGAATCGAACAGGTGGAGCCGGGAAAAGGGGACTATATCCTCGTGGCGGCCGACACGCTGCCGGCCCATTTCCGGTTCGCCGAATCGAGCGGGGACTACTCCCTCGATTTTTACGAGGCCGGCGCCGGCACGGGAGATTACGTCGTCGACGGTTTCTCGGCGAGCGGGACCGTCAAGTACCGGTACGCCGGAACGGGGAAGGGGGATTTCCTGATCGGGAAATTCGTGCCGCTGCCGGAGCGCAAGAGGCTCTTCACGCTGGGCGCCTCCGCCGCGCGGGGCGCGCTCTTCTTCGACGCCGAGGGAAACGTGAGCGTTCACGACCGGAACATCATGTCCGCCTCCGGTGACGACGACAACACGGGGAAGGCGGTGAAGTTCTCCGGAGGGTTGCGGGACCTCGACGTCGCCGCCGCGAAGCTCTCCCTCACCGGAGAGTATTCGACGCTCGACGACCGCTTCGCCTCGCCGGACAAGCGGAGGGAATCGTACTTCTACCGGGAGTGGGGTCTCGAGGGTCTCGCGTTTTCGGGGCGCGAGGCGATCGCGGGCGGCGGATTCTCGCTCGCCGGAGTCCGGCCGTGGAAGCTCTCGGGCACCTATCTCTCGCTCTCCCGGGGGACCGCGCTGTCGGCCCGGAAGGTCGACGTCGCCGGCACGGTCGGCGACATGGGCGGGCGCGGGCTCTCGGTCAGGGGATTCGACTCGAGGGCGGGAAGCGAACGGGAGCGGCGTTTCGCGCAGGGGAGCGGCGTGCTCTCGTTCTGGCATCTGGTTCCGCGCGCGATCGTCGAGGTCGAGCGCTACGAGGCGGCGTCCGCCGCCGCTCCCGATACGGGACGGTATTACCGGCAGGGCGTTCTCTCGCTCGCGGGACGGGACATCGGCGCCTACCGGGCGAACGTGTCCCTCACGAAGCGGCTCACCGACGAGCTCGATACGCTCCGCGCCGCGTGGTTCCGCGCGCGGGAGAACGACGAGATCGGGTTCGACGGCGGATATGCCAGCGGCGGGCGCATCCTCGAGCTCCTCGCGACGCACCGCCGGACCCGCGAAGCGCAGTTCGACGACGTCTCGTGGTACAACCTCGCACGGGCGCGGGCGCGCGATTCGTGGGAAAAGGCCGCGCTCGCCGCGGACCTGAGCTACCGCATGAGCGCCGGGCAGGAGCGCACCCGGCAGCGGGCGATCGTGTACGTCGGCGAGAACCAGGGGGATTACGACAAGGAGGGGCGCGAGGTCGGGCAGAAGCGCGGCGACTACATGGTCCTCTACCTCCCGGGAGGGGACACGGAGCCCGTGCGGACGGTGGAGTTCGCCATACAGGTGAGCCTCGGCGCCGGCGCGCGCGGCATCGGCGGAGAGGTCGGAAACGGCGGCTTCTTCGGCGCGCTCAAGAGGGAAGTCGCGATCGACCATTCGTTCACCGTGACCGAGACGTCGCGGACCGACGATCTCGGGGGGCTCTATCTCCTGCGGCCGTCGCTCCTCCAGCGGGACGACGTCACCGTGTACGGGGTGAACAAGCTCCGCGAGGAGGTCACGCTCTTCAATTCGTCGAGGATCTTCAAGCTCCGCGTCACGTTCTCCCGCGAGGACGAGGAGGACAACCGGCTCGAGGGATCGTTCACCGAGCTCTACTTCCGGGAGACGCGCGCGCGGATCGAATCGGCTCCGTGGGACGCGCTCGCCTTCACCTGGGAGGCGGGCTCGGCGCTGCGCGAGCGCTCGGCGACGGGATTCTCGGGCCAGAACTACCGCGTCGGCACGAGGTCGCTCGCCCAGATTCTCCATTACCGGTTCAATCCGTCGACCAAGCTCTCGTTCGAGCTCGGGGCGGAGGATCGCGTGGACGACGTGTCGGCGGCGGAGCAGATTTCGTACATGGCGACCCCCTCGCTCACCTCGTCGATCGGCGAACGGGTCAACGTCTCCGCGTTTTTCAAGGTGACCTATACGGACGCGAAATCCGAGACGGGAAAGCCGCTTTTTTTCCTCGAGGAGGGGCTCCGCGAGGACTGGAGCGCCATGGGGCAATACCGCATCTCGAGGAACATCAGCTTCGGGCTCAATTACACGGGGCGCCGCGAGAAAAACTACGCGGGGGAGGTGAAGGCGGTACATGACCTCAAGGTTGAGAGCCGCGCTTCTTTCTAGCGCGGCGATCGTCTTCATCTTGAGCGGCCGTGCGGAAGCGGGCGCGATCAGATCGGTGCGCTTTGCGGGGGCCGACGCGATATCCGCCTCGGCGCTCGCGAAGGGGAGCGTTCTGCGCGCGGGCGCCGCGTACACCGATTCGCTCGGGTCGAACGAGGCGGCGCGGATCGATTCTCTCTATTTCTCGGCCGGCTTCGTCGGCGCGCGGGTGAGCGTCGACACATCCGCCGCGGGAGACGGCGTCGACGTTCTCGTCGCGATACGGGAAGGGGAGCCGGCCCGGGTGGGCACGGTGTCGGTGAGCGGGGCCGAGCTCATCGGAGCGGCCGACGCGGCGAATCGAGTGCGCCCGGCGACGGGCGAGCGCTTCGATCCGTTCGCGCTCGAGGAATCGCTCCGGGGACTGCTCCTGTTCTACAACGAATCGGGATATGCGTACGCCCAGGTGTGGCTCACCGGCTTCCAATACCTGCCGGCGTCGAACACGGTCGAGCTCGCGGTCTCGGTATCCGAAGGGGTGCGTTCCCGCGTCGCGCGCGTCGTCTTCGAGGGGATCGCGAAAACGGATTCAACAGTCGCCCTTCGAATCTCCCGTCTCAAGCCGGGATCGATGTACAACGAGAAGCGCGTCGCGAACGCGGCGGGCTATCTCCGCGGATCGGGCTATTTCGAAACGGTCGGCGACGCGCGGCTCGAGCGGCCGTCGGGCGGGGCGGTCGACGTCGTCATCCCGGTCCGGGACATCGAGCGGGGCAATCTCTTCCAGGGAGCGCTCGGGTTCTCGCGGAAGGAGGGAGGGGAATACGTTCTGAACGGCGCCATCGCGCTCGACCTCAGGAACATCGCGGGGACGGGGCGCCGGGCGCACTTCGACTGGCTGAACAACGGCGAGCGCTATTCGAAGTTCCTGCTGAAGTACCGGGAGCCGTTCCTGTTTTCGAGCATGGTGAGCCTCGACGCGGAGCTCTCCCAGGTCATCCAGGATACGGTGTATATGTGGAATGCCGGCGGCCTCTACGCGGGCATCCCGATCGGATCGGCCGTCTCCCTCGTCGCCGGCGCCGCGGCCGACCGGAACGTGCCGAGCACGGGGGATCTCCTGCGGAGCGTGCGCCAGCGCTATCGCGTCGGCGTCGAGAGCGCTGGCGCGGCGAATCTCGCGTTCGCCGCGTTCGTCGAGGGGGCCTCCCGGAAGCGCTATTACGCGGGGAACCGGTCCGAGCACGACGCGGAGCTCCTCTATCGCGTCGAGGGAAGCGCCGAGCGGGGCACGTGGCGAAATCAGAGCGTCTACGCGCGCATCGTCGCGGAGGGGGTGCACGCGACGGGGGACATCCCGCTCGCCGAGCTCTATCCGCTCGGCGGCGCCGCCTCGCTCAGGGGATACCGCGAGAGCCAGTTCCGCGGCGAGAGCGTCGCGTTCGTGAATCTCGAATACCGCTTCGGCGAGGGGGGCTGGCTGTTCCTCTTCGACGACGTCGGGGCGTACTACCGGCGCGAAGACGGCTGGACCCCGAAGAACGGCGCCGGATTCGGCCTGCGATCGGAGTCGCCGGTCGGCATCGTGGCCCTGAGCTTCGGCGTCGGCGAGGAGCTCTCCCTCGAGGGCACGCGCATCCACATATCGCTCATCGAGAAATTCTGAGCCCGCGATTGACGGGCCCTCCCGGCGAATGTATAATACATCGATTGCACACCGGGAAAGGGGAGCGATGTGACCGAATTTCAACGCGCTTTGAAGGGTGAGACAACGGCCGCGCTCCGGACGGTCGCCGAGAGCGAGCGTATCGAGCCCGAGGCGCTCCGGCGCCTCGTGGCCGAAGGAAGGGCCGTCATCACGGGCACGGCCCGGAAGCACTGCCGCCCGATCGGCATCGGCGAGGGGCTCCGGACGAAGGTCAACGCGAACATCGGGACGAGCCCCGCGCACGACGATCCCGGCGTCGAGCTCGAGAAGCTCCGTGTCATCATCGAGGCGGGGGCCGATGCCGTCATGGATCTCTCGACTGGGGGGGATCTCGACTCGATTCGCCGGACGATCTGCGAGAAATCGACGATCCCGCTCGGGACCGTTCCCATCTATCAGGCCATCGTCGAGGCGACGCGGGCGGGGAAAGAGATCCCGGACACGGAAACGGAGCGCTTCTTCGAGGTCGTCGAACGGCACGCGCGGGACGGCGTCGATTTCATGACGATACACTGCGGCCTCGTCAAACGGCTCGCCGAGGCGGTCGCCTCGACGCGGGTCGCCGGCGTCGTGAGCCGCGGCGGGTGTTTTCTCCTCCAGTGGATGATTTCGAACAACAAGGAAAATCCGTACTACGAGCATTACGACCGGCTCCTCGATATCGCCGCGAAGTACGACTTCGCGCTCAGTCTCGGCGACGGGCTCAGGCCCGGCGCCATCGCGGACGCGACCGACGCCGCGCAGATGGGCGAGCTGCTCGTGATCGGCGAGCTCGTCGATCGGGCGCGCGCGCGCGGCGTGAGCGTGTTCGTCGAGGGACCGGGGCATGTGCCGCTCCAGGACATTCCGTCGCAGATGATCATGCAGAAGCGGATCTGCAAGGGCGCGCCGTTCTACGTCCTCGGGCCGCTCGTCACGGACGTCGCTCCCGGCTACGATCATATCACGAGCGCGATCGGGGGCGCGGTCGCCGCGCAGCACGGCGCCGATTTCCTCTGCTACGTCACGCCGGCCGAGCACCTGCGGCTCCCCTCGATCGAGGACGCCCGCGCGGGAGTCATCGCCGCCCGGATCGCCGCGCACGCCGGCGACATCGCGAAGGGGCTGCCCGGCGCCGCCGACTGGGATCTCGCGGTCTCGCGCGCCCGCGCGGAGCTCGACTGGGACGGCGCGCTTTCGAAGAGCATCGATCCCGCGACCGCGCGCGGCATGTTCGATCCCATCTCGGGAGATTCGCAGAAGCTCTGCTCGATGTGCGGAATCTACTGCGCGATCCGGGGCACGCAGCGGAGCAGGGACGGCCGGAAGCGGCAGGAGTAGCGGGATGTCCGGCTCTCCTCGCACGCGAGCGGCGCATCGCCGCGGCCGGGAGCGACGCTCGCCGGCGCTCGAGGCGCTCGGCGCCCTCCTCGAAGCTCACGGATTCAGCCTGATCATGCAGGGATCTTCGGCCGGCGACGAGCACGCCGCTTCCCGCATCGCGCTCGGCGCCGTCCCGCCGGCGTACCTCGTCGCGCTCGCGGAGGCGTCCGGCAGCGAAGCGCTCCCCCTGATCCGGCGCGCCGCCGCGATCGCCGAGGAGCGGCTCGCCTCCTCGGGAAGCGGCGCCGGAGCCGCGGCGGCGGGGGCCCCGCGGTGCGGCGCCGGCCCGATCGGTCTCGACGACGCGTTCTCGCTCGTGTTCGCTTCGCTCGGAGAGGAGCGCGCGGGGCAGCTCGAGATGGGGCGCGCCGTGGGAAAGGTCCTCGCCGAGGGAGGAGTGGCGCTCCTCGAAGCCGGCACGGGCACGGGAAAATCGCTCGGCTACCTCATCCCCGCCGTCCTCCATTCCCTCGAAACGGGGGAGCGGGTCGTCGTGTCGACCCATACGAGGAATCTGCAGGATCAGCTGTTCCGCAAGGAGACGGCCGTCCTCGAAGCGGCGCTCGGCGTCGACGCGAACGCGGCGAGGCTCCTGGGCCGCGAAAACTATCTCTGCACGAAGCGCGTGATCTCCCGCGCCGCCGCGCTCGACGCGCAGTCGCGCGGCGCCGCGCTGGCCTTCGCCCTGTTCGTCTCCCTCGCCGAAGGAGGGACGCTCGAGTCGCTCGGAGCGCTCGCGGGAAGCGCGGAGGCGAGGGCGCTCGCGGCGCCCGCCCGCTGCCCGATGAACGCGTGCACCTTCGCGGTGCGATGCCCGCTCGTCAGGGCGCGCGCGCTCGCGCGCGAGGCGAGGATCCTCTTCGTGAACCACGCGCTCCTGCTCACCGATTACCGGCAGGGGGGCTCCGTGCTCGGTCCGTACGCGCGGGTCGTTTTCGACGAGGCGCACCATCTGGAGAAGTGCGTCATCGAGAATCTGTCGGTGAAAGCGTCCCGCGACGACGTCCGGCGCATTCTCGAGCCGCTCGCGCCGGGGGAGGCGGGAGGGGACGCATGGAAGCTCCTCTCGCACGAGCTCGAATCATCGCTCGCCCCGGGGAGCTGGAGATCGCTCCGGAGGGACCTCGGAAGGGCCGCGCGCGATCTCGATCGGTCGTACGCGGAACTCTTCGCCGGAGTCCCGAGCTTTCGAGGCCGCGAGAGGCCCGCGCAATCGACGAGAACTCGCTATCTCGACGGGAGCGAGACCTTTGCGGACGCACGCGAGCTTCTTGCATCTATTTATTATAATATCAATAAGATAATTGAATTACTTAAACCAATAAATGATGTCGCTTTGTCCCGTGATCTCGAGCCGGTGCAGCAGGAGATGAGCCTCGCGAGCGATGAGCTCGCCACGCTCGCGGAAAGCCTGCGCTTCCTGTCGAGCGGGGGCGGGGAGGACTCCGTCTTCTGGCTCGACTGGGGCGCCGACGGCTCGCTCAGGGAGATATGCGGATCACCGCTCGCCGTGGACCGCCCGTTCGCCGATTATCTCGACGAGGTGCTGGGTTCGGCAGTGTTCACCTCGGCGACGCTGTCGCAGAACGGCAGCTTCGCGCTGCTGCGGGAGCGGCTCGGCCTGCGGTTCCTCCCGGCGAGGCCGCTCGAGCTCGTCATCCCGTCGCCGTTTCCGTTCGACGAGAACTGTCTCGTCCTCGTCGTCGCGGGGCTCGGCGATCCGAATGACGACGGCTTCGCGGCGCCCGTGTCGGATCTCGTTTCCGGGCTCGCCGCCGCGATCGGGCGCCGGACGATGGTGCTCTTCACCTCGTACCGCCTCTGCCGCTCCGTCGCGGAGAAGCTCGCGAAAAACGGGATCGATCGCCCCGTCCTCGTGCAGGGAGCGGGAGAGAGCAGACAGGCGCTCTCGGGGAAAATGCGGCGGCACGAAGGGAGTGTTCTCCTCGGCGTGGCGAGCTTCTGGGAGGGGGTCGATTTTCCCGGGGAGGAGCTCGAGGTGCTCGTCATACCGAAGATCCCGTTTCCGGTTCCGGCGGAGCCGATCGTCGAAGCCCGGTCGCAGCGGCTCTCCTCCCTCGGCGAGGATCCGTTCGAGAAGCTCTTTCTGCCCGAGGCGATCCTGCGCATGCGGCAGGGAGCGGGCCGCCTCATCAGGCGCATGGACGACCGCGGCGTCATCGTGATTCTCGACTCGCGCCTCGGGTTCAGGCCGTACGCGGAGACGATTCTCGCTTCGCTCCCCTCGAAGAACATCGAGCACGTCGCTCCCGACGATGTCGTCGAACGCGCGGCGCGCTGGTTCGCCGGGGCCTGAAAGGGCGCTTTGGAGTTGCCCGGACGGCGCGAAAGCCGTATCGTCAAACTATCATCCATGGATTCCGGAGGTGAAGCTGCTATGGAAAAGCGCACGATCAGGGCGCCGCGGGGGACGGCGATCAGCTGCAAGAGCTGGTTCACGGAGGCGCCACTCCGCATGCTCATGAACAATCTCGATCCCGAAGTCGGGGAGCGCCCCGAGGATCTCGTCGTCTACGGAGGACGCGGCAAGGCCGCCCGGAACTGGGAGTGCTACGACGCGATCGTGACGACGCTCCGCGGCCTCGAGTCGGACGAGACGCTCCTCGTCCAGTCGGGCAAGCCGGTGGCCGTTTTCAAGACCCACGAGGACGCCCCCCGCGTGCTCATCGCCAATTCGCTTCTCGTTCCCCGGTGGGCGACATGGGAGACATTCTGGGAGCTCGAGGCGAAAGGGCTCACGATGTACGGGCAGATGACGGCCGGCTCGTGGATGTACATCGGCACGCAGGGCATTCTCCAGGGAACGTTCGAGACCTTCGCCGAGTGCGCGCGCCAGCGCTTCGGGGGAACCCTGGCCGGCAGGCTCGTGCTCACCGCCGGGCTCGGCGGCATGGGCGGGGCGCAGCCGCTTTCCGTCACGATGAACGGCGGGGTCTGTCTCGCCGTCGAGGTGGACGCGTCCCGGATCAAGCGGAGAATCGAGACGCGTTACTGCGACGAGATGGAGTCCGACCTCGACCGGGCGCTCGAGAAGGCGCGGCGGGCGATGAAGGAGAAGCGCCCCTATTCGATCGGGCTCCACGCGAACGCGGCCGACGTCTTCCCCGAGCTCGCGCGCCGCGGCGTCGTTCCGGACGTCGTGACCGACCAGACCTCCGCGCACGACGCCCTCAACGGGTACATCCCGCGCGGCTACGACGTGAAGCAGGCCGCCGATCTCCGCCGCTCGAATCCCGACCGGTACATCAAGGAAGCGATCGAATCGATGGTCATGCATGTGCGGGCGATGATCGATCTGCAGGAGCAAGGAGCGGTCGTCTTCGATTACGGCAACAACATCCGTGGCCAGGCCGAGAAGGGCGGGCTTACGAACGCGTTCGCCTTTCCCGGCTTCGTGCCCGCGTTCATCAGGCCCATGTTCTGCACGGGAAAAGGGCCGTTCCGGTGGATCGCGCTCTCCGGGGACGTGAAGGACATCCATCGGACCGACGACCTCGTTCTCGAGATGTTTCCCGAAAACGAATCGCTCTGCCGGTGGATCGCGCTCGCCCGCGAAAAGGTTGCGTTTCAGGGGCTGCCGGCCCGCATCTGCTGGCTCGGCTACGGCGAGCGGGAGCGTTTCGGGCTCGCCATGAACGAGCTCGTCGCCACGGGGGAGATCTCGGCCCCCATCGTCATCGGTCGGGACCATCTCGATTCCGGTTCGGTCGCCTCGCCGTTCCGCGAAACCGAGGCGATGCGCGACGGGAGCGACGCGATCGCCGATTGGCCGATCCTGAACGCCCTGCTCAACGCTTCGTGCGGAGCGGCGTGGGTCTCGGTGCACCACGGGGGAGGGGTCGGGATGGGGCTCTCCATCCACGCGGGGCTCGGCGTCGTGGCCGACGGAACGGCGCGGGGACGCGACAAATTGGCCCGCTGCCTACGGTGCGACCCTGGCACAGGGATTGCAAGACATGCGGATGCCGGATACGAGATAGCCGTTGAAAAGGCGAAAGATGCAGGGCTTCACATACCAATGCTGAAGAAATGAAGCCTCATTCGGACGGGCATCCGTAAACGTCTTTTTACGAGTTTGCGACTGTAAGTGTGCATTTTGAGCAGAGCTTGCAGGCTGGCTCTTTGAATAGAAGGAGTGGCGCTTGCCTCAGACCGTGGATCTGCTGCTTTGCGGCGCCGGACAGCTCGTGACCTGCGGCGGCTCCCCAAAGGGACCGAAGCGTGGCAGAAATTTGTCCGATCCGGGTATCGTTTCCGACGGGGCGATCGCCGTCTCCGGCGGGAAAATCGCCGGCGTGGGCGCGCGCGCCGAGGTCGAGAAATGGATCGGTGGCGCTTCCGTCGCCCGGACGATCGACGCCGGCGGGCGCGTCGTGCTCCCCGGCTGGGTCGATCCCCATACGCACGCCGTTTTCTCGCGCTATCGCGCCGACGAGTACGAGGCGCGCATCCGCGGGGAAGGCTACCTCGAGATCGAGCGCCGCGGGGGCGGGATCAGGAGGACGGTTCGCGAGGTGAGGGAAATGAGCGAGGAGCGCCTCTTCGAGGTGAGCCGCAGGCGGCTCGCCAAGATGCTCGAGGGAGGGACGACGACCATCGAGATCAAGAGCGGATACGGGCTCGATCTCGCCTCGGAGCTCAAGATGCTCCGCGTTATCGCGCGCCTCGCGCAGGAGACGCCGCTCGATGTCGCGGCGACCTTCATGGGCGCGCACCAGCGGGCTCCCGAGTTCGACGACACCGCCGCCTACGTGCGGGTCGTGATCGACGAGATGATTCCCGCCGTCGCGCGGGAACGGCTCGCCGAGTTCGTCGACGTGTTCTGCGAGAAGGGGGTCTTCGGCATCGAGGAGACGCGTGAAATTCTCGAAGCGGCGCGATCCGCCGGCTTCGCTCTGAAGGTGCACGCGGACGAGATCACCCCGATGGGGGGCGCGGAGCTCGCCGCGTGCATGGGGGCGATCTCCGCCGAGCACCTCACGAAGATATCCGCCGCCGGCATCCGCGCGCTCGCCGGGTCGGACACGATCGCCGTGCTGCTGCCGAGCACGACCTTCGCGCTCGGCTCGCGGGATTACGCGCCGGCGAGGGAAATGATCGAGCGCGGTGTTGCCGTCGCGCTCGCGACCGATTTCAATCCGGGGAGCTCTCCCTCGTGCTCCATGCCGTTCGCCGTCGCCGTCGCCTGTTCCCAGATGCGGATGACGCCGGCCGAGGCGATCAACGCGGCGACGGTCAACGCGGCCTGCGCCGTCGGGAGGGGAGACCGTGCCGGTTCCCTCGAGAAGGGGAAGAACGCCGATTTCGTCGTGTACGACGTCGAGGATTACCGCGAGATACCGTCGCGGGCGGGCGCGGACCACGCGGTCGCCGTCGTCAAGAAGGGCGCCGTCGTCCGGGAACGCCCCGCGTTCGAGCGCGCAAGCGAGGTCGGATTTTGAGCAAGGCGAACCAGATACGCCAGAAGGCGCAGGAATTCCTGAGCAAGGGCCAGGTCGAAAAGGCCATTCAGGAATACCGCCGCCTCCTCACGCTCGAATCGAAGAACCCGAATCTCTACAACGAGCTCGGAGACATCCTGCTGCGGGCCAGCGACAAGGCGCAGGCGGTGCAGAATTTCGAAAAGGCGGCGGCGATATACGAGAAGGTCGCGCTCTACAACAACGCCGTCGCCGTGTGCAAGAAGATCCTGCGGGTCGATCCCGAGAAGATCGACACGATGTTCAGGCTCGCCGAGCTCAGGGCGAAGCAGAAGCTCATCGGCGAGGCGGCCTCGTATTTCACGCAATATATCGAGTCCGTCCTCGAGAATCCGCAGGCGCTGCTCCCGAAGGCGCAGAAGGACGTCGATCTGATGCTCGATCTGATGCCGTCGAACGGCGCCGTTCTCGAGAAATCGATCGAGATCTACGAGCAGCTCGGCATCAAGCTGAAAACGGCGGAGCTCTGCCGCCGGCTCGCCCTGACGGCGGCGCAGGAGGGAGATTCGAAGAGACAGGCCAAGTACACGCGCAAGATCGAGGAAATCAAGGCCACGCTGTCTCCCGCGGAGCTCGAAGGTTTGCGGGAGCAGCTGGAAGCCGCCGGGGGAGAGATCCCGGCGATCGCTCCCGGCGAAGCGGAAGCGGCGCGGCCCGAGGGATCGAATGCTCCCGGCGCCGCCGAAGATGCCGACGGGCGCGCGGCGGTCGCACATGCGGAGGCGGTCCCGTCGCCCGCGGCCGCGGATGCCGGCGTCGTCGCTCCGGAAGCGGCCGTCGAGGCCGACGGCCCCGCCGACTTCGGCTACCCGTCGGCCGAGAACGAAGCGGTGGAAGAGGCGGAGATGGTCGCCGCGATGAGCCAGGGACGGGCGCCGTTCGAGCCGGGAGCGGCGTTCGTCGAACGCCGGAAGGGCGCGGCCGAGAAGCCGCCCTCGATCGTGAACGAGGCTCCCGCCGCGGCGACGGCGCCGGCGAGCCCGAATCCGCCGGCCGACGATTTCGCGCCCATCCCCGACATCGCGCCGGCAGAGTCGACGCACATCGAAGGCCTCGCCGAGGAGATCACGAGCGACGTCGAGAAGGACGACCTCAGGAGTCACTACGACCTCGGCATGGCGTATCTGGAGATGGGGCTCTTCAACGAGGCGATCCGCGAATTTCAGAGCGCCTCCCGCGCCGAGGAGTTTCAGGTCAGCAGCATGGAGATGATCGGCTACTGCTTCCTCAAGTGCAACCAGCCTCGTCTCGCCGTCAAGCAGCTCACGCACGCCCTCCAGATCGTGAAGGCGACGGGGGCGGGGAGCCTCGGCATCCATTACAATCTCGGTCTCGCCTTCGAGATGCTCGGCGAGCCCGATGCCGCCCGCGAGCATTTTGAGGAAGTCTATATCATGGATATGTCCTTCCGCGACGTCGCCGACAAGATGAAGAAGCTCAGCGCGGTTTCCTGAAGCCGGTTTCGATGGAATCCCAGAAGGCGCCCTGCGATCTCCACCTCCATTCGACATACTCGGACGGAACCATGCCTCCCGAGGAGCTCGTGAGCTACTCGCACGCGATCGGGCTCTCCGCCGTTTCGATCACGGATCACGACACGGTGAACGGCCAGGCCGAGGCGCTCGACGCGGGAGCCCGGCTCGGCATCGACATCGTGACGGGAATCGAGTTCAGCATCGAGGAAAACGGGGGGAGCGTGCATATCTTGGGCTACTGCTTCGATCACCGGAATCCGGCCCTCATGGCGAGCATCGGCGATCTCGCGGCGTCGCGCGTGGCGAGGGCGGAGGCGATCGTGCGCAGGCTCGAGGAGCGGGGGATATCGATTCCGTTCGACGAGGTGATGGCCGAGGCGGGCGCGGGGAGCGTCGGCAGGCCGCACATCGCCCGCGTGCTCCGGAGACGGGGGCACGTTTCGAGCGTGTCGGAAGCGTTCTCGCGATTCATCGCCGACGGCGCCCCCTGCCACGTTCCGAAAAAGGTGCTGCCCCGGGGCGAGGTCATGCGGCTCATCGCGGGAGCGGGAGGAGTCGCCGTGTGGGCCCATCCCGGTTGGAACATCAGGAAGGCGGATCTCGTGGAACGCCTCATCGCCTCGGGCGTGCGCGGCATCGAGGCGTGGCACCCGAATCACACGGAGCGGATGCAGCGGGAGATTCTCGAGCTCGCCCGCTCGCGCGGCCTCGTATGCACCGGCGGTTCGGACTTCCATTTCGTGGAATTGATGGAAGCGGATATCGGCGAGATCACGGCTCCCCACGAGAGCGTCGCCGCGCTGCGGAACGCCGCGGCGGAGAAGCCACATTTGGCTTGACCCTCTTTCCGGCGCTCACGTACAGTCCCAATCACCGTCAGCGTGGAAACGGTCTTCCGGGCCTCGTCCCGACCTTGTCTTCGGAGCGTCTTCCGGCATGGCACAACGGCGTGAGCGCACGATCATCCTTGCCGCTCTTTTCGTCGCCCTGAGCGTCGCGCTCGGCTTTCTCCTCGCCGGCATTCCGAATCTCGAGCTCATGACGCTCACCGTCTTCATGGCGGGCGACTTCTGCGGAGCGCGCCTCGGGAGCGCGGTCGGCGCGCTTTCCATGCTCATCTTCTCGATGCTCAATCCGCTCGGGCCCGCCCCGGCGCCGCTCCTGGCGGCGCAGGTTGCCGGATTCGCCCTCATCGGCGCGGGAGGCGGGATCGTCGGGCCGCGCCTCGCGCCGCGCGGCGCGCCCGGCGCGGCGGCCGCGGCCGCCGCGGGATTCGTCCTGACCGTCGCGTACGACGCGCTCACGACGGCGGCGACCGCGTTCATCGCCCTCGGGGCATCGCGCTTCGTGGAGGGGCTCGGAGGCGTGGCGCTCGCGGGCGTCGCGTTCGTCGCGTGGCACGTGGGCGTCAACACGGCCGTTTTCGCCGTCGCGGTGCCGCCGCTCGCGCGGTCGGTGCGCGCCTGGCAGGGAGGCGATCCCGCATGAGGGGAGCGATCCTCGCGATCGTCTGCGTCCTGCTGATGCCGCCGCCGCTCGCGGCGGAAGAGCTTCCCGGCTCGCTCGCCGCCGATTCGCTCGCTCTGCCGACCGAGGTATTCGTGATCACGCGCGGAGAGCTCATCGAGCACAACGTTCATACCCTCGACGACATCATCCTCCTCATGCCGGGCGTTTCGCTGTGGCGCGAGGGGCCCCACGGCGCGGACGGCGGATTCTCGATCGACGGGCGGACGTACCGCGGCGTGAACTTCCTCGTGAACGGCGTTCCCTGCATCGACTCGTATCTCCTCGAATCGCTGACGCGGTTCCTGCCGTTGTCGCGGCTCCTCCGGGTCGAGGTGTTCTACAGCGGCTCTCCCTGCTTCTCGGGGGATCTCTCATCCCGGGGATTCATCAACGTCGTTCTCGAGGAAGGGGGGCGGGAGAGTCCCGCCTCGGAGGTGGATTTCACGTACGGCACGGCGAACCGGCGCGCGCGCCGCGCGTGGTTCGCGACCCCCCGGGCGCACCTGGGCGCCGCGCTCTCGTACGACGAATACCTGCAAGACGGCGTCAACGCGTATCCCGCGGATCCCGACCAGCGGCTCGGCCTCTACGACATGCGATCGGTCCTCGCGGAGCTCTGGATCCGGACCGACGCGGGAGACCAGGCGCGATTCAGCGTCCACCGGTACGAGGAGAGCTCAGTGGGCACGTCGTACCCCGGCGAGGACGACGAGGATGTTCGACGCTCGGGCTTCGCGTCGGAGCTTCGTTACCGGCGCTCCGGTTTCTCGGCGCTTCTCGCGCAGCGCGTGCTCGATCTGTCGCGGATCGCGGGGCGGATCAGGGAGCACAGTCTTCTCGGCGAGGCCCGGTGGGCCGGGCGCGTCCTCGGGCTCGGCGTCCGCGCGTTCGGCGCGGCCTCGCGCTCGGACTTCGAGAACGACTACCGGTGGATCGCCTCCGATCCGGATGCGGCCGCGTCCGGAGAACTCGCGCATTTCTCCCCGTCGTTCAACCGCGTCGAGGGGGGGCTCGCGCTCGGGGGAGCGGCGTCACCGGGCGTGACCTGGCGCCTCGGGGCGTTCGGCGGCCGCCACAGCGACGTCGGCGCGTACGGGGGCGCGGAGGTGGCGCTCGGCAAGGCGTGGGGCGGCGCGTTCTCGCAGGACGTCGTGCTCGCGCGCCGGGTGAGGATTCCGTCCGCCGAAGAGCTCTATCAGCCCGCGCTCACGAAGACGTTCGACGGTGCGGCGTACGCGACGACGGGCAATCCGGATCTCGTCCCGGAGATTTCGAACGAGCTCTCTCTCGGATTCACGTGCTCGAACGTCACCCTGTCCCTCTTCGGCCGGGACGAGCAATCGCTGATCGTGCTTTCGGGCGCCGACTCCGCGGTCTACCGGTCCGAGGGGAGCGGGAGGGTCGTGGGGGCGCGGGCCCGCTTCGCGGGTCGCGCGCGGATCATCGGCTTCGACGGTTTCCTCTCGGTCGCCGCCGAGGGCTATCCCGAGCGCGGCTCGCTCGCCGACGGCGTTCCGGAATACCGCGCGATCGGCGAGGCGGGCCTGCAGCGAGGGCTGTTCGGCGCCTCGGAGCTTCTCTCGATCAAGCTCGGCTCGGAGGCGTCCGGGACGCGGCGGTGGGGCGCGACGAAGCTGCCGGCGTATCAGGTCCTCAACTTCTCCGCATCCATCTCCATCATGAGCGCGCGTGTGATCTACGAATACCGGAACATCCTGAACGAGAAATACGAAACCGCTCCCGGCTACACGATGCCGATGCGCCACTACATCATCGGATTCTTCTGGGAGATCCTCGATTGAAAGCGCCCGCGGCGGCGGGATAGCACGCTGCGCGCGCCGCGCCCGTCCTTTGCGCGACGACGCGCGTGGCCGGAAAACTGGCAGAAGACGCGTCCCCCCGGTCTGTTTTTTCCCCCCCGCCGCGATCCCCGGCACCGGTCGCATTATGCATGTCGTGTCGCACAATGCATGCGGCGCGGGGCCTCCGGAGGGGAAGGCGCCGCGGAATCGTCCCCGCGCGTCGATCGACGTTAATCCATATTTCATAAGGGTTTTTTCAAATCGTCCCGTCGTCGGCCCGAGCGGCGAATCGCGGGTCGAGGCGCCCCGTTCGATCCGTTGATCCCTTTGAGCGGCAATCCATTATCAGGGGCGCGGCCGGATGGCATGCTCCTTGCCCTTCGATGCATCTTGCCGGATGAACGGGCAAAACGAATCGGGCGAAAACGCGGACCCGATGGGTTCGCTGGTTGAATACTTGCATACGATCTCCTGAAACCCCTATCGGGCGGAGGGTTTGTTGAAAGACAAGATCGCCAATCAGCTCGTCGAATCGAGCCTCATCAGCCAGCAGCAGCTCGAGCTCGCCCTCTCCGAGCAGACGAAATCGGGGGGGAGCCTCGGCTACAACCTCGTCAAGACCGGCGCCATCTCCGAAAAGGCGTTCGCCGAGTTCCTTTCCCAGACGTACAACGCGCCCGCCATCGATCTCGACGAGCTCGAGGCGGACGAGCATTCGATAGAGCTGATTCCGCCCGAGGTCGCCACGAAGTTCCAGGTCGTGCCCATCAAGCGCGAGGGGCGCACCCTCACCGTGGCGATGGCGAACCCCGACAACATCTTCGCGATCGACGACATCAAGTTCATCACGGGCCTCGAGGTGCGCCCCGTCGTCGCGACCGAGACGGCGATCAAGCGCGCCATCGACCGCTTCTACGAGTCCGCCGACTCGCTTTCCGAAGTCATGAAGGACATGCAGGAGGACTTCGAGATCGTCGAGGATATGGACGACGACGCGGGGAGCGCCGAAGCGCTGAGCGAAGACGCGCCCGTCGTCAAGCTCGTGAACTCGCTGATCGCGGACGCGGTGAACAAGGGGGCGAGCGATATCCACGTCGAGCCGTTCGAGAAGAAGCTCCGCGTGCGGTACCGCATCGACGGCGTGCTGCACGAGATGATGTCGCCTCCCATCAAGATGAGGGGAGCCATCACGTCGCGTCTCAAGATCATGGCAGAGCTCGATATCGCGGAGAAGCGCGTCCCGCAGGACGGGCGCATCAAGATCCGCATCGGAGAGAAGAAGATCGATCTCCGCGTGAGCTCGCTGCCGACGATCTTCGGCGAAAAGATCGTGATGCGAATCCTCGACAAGTCGAACCTCCAGATCGACCTCACGAAGCTCGGCTTTCAGGCCGAGGCGCTCCAAAAGCTCGTGAAGGGGATCGAGATGCCCTACGGGATGGTGCTCGTGACGGGGCCCACGGGAAGCGGGAAAACCACGACGCTCTATTCCGCGCTCAACAAGATCAACCTGCCCGAGTTCAATATCATGACCGCCGAGGATCCCGTCGAGTACAACATCGACGGCATCAACCAGGTGATGGTGCACGAGGAGATCGGTCTCACCTTCGCGGCGGCCCTCAAGGCGTTCCTCCGCCAGGATCCGAACATCGTGATGGTCGGCGAGATCCGCGACCTCGAGACCGCCGGCATCGCGGTCAAGGCGGCGCTCACCGGCCATCTCGTCCTGAGCACGCTCCACACGAACGACGCTCCGAGCACGATCAACCGTATGATCGACATGGGCATCGAGCCCTTCCTCGTCGCGAGCTCCGTGAACGTCATCATGGCGCAGCGGCTCCTTCGCCGGCTGTGCGTGAAGTGCAAGGCGAAGGAGAAGATCCATCCCGAGGCGCTCCGCGAGCTCGGCATCACGTCGGGCGAAGCGTTCGACATGCACAAGCCCGTGGGCTGCACGGCGTGCAGCGGCACGGGATACTCGGGACGAACGGGCATCTACGAGGTCATGCCCATATCCGACGCGATCCGCGAGATGATCCTCAATCGTGCCTCGTCATCCGAAATCAAGGAGCAGGCCGTCCGCGAGGGCATGATCACGCTGCGCGGGGACGGCATTCTGAAATTGAAAGCCGGCATCACCTCGCTGCAGGAAGTGCTGCGGGAGTCGGCGGCGTAAGAACGAGCCAAGGAGAGTACGATATGCCCGATACGGGGACGAAAGCACAGGCCGTGAACCTGCGGGATCTGCTCCAGGAGATGATCGACAAGCGCGCGAGCGATCTTCACATCACGGCGGGCATCCCGCCGATGCTGCGGATCGACGGCATCATCCGCCGCACGAACCACGAGATCATCTCGCCCGAGGTGAGCAGGCAGATCGCGTACAGCATCATCACCGAGGAGCAGCAGAAGCGGTTCGAGAACGAGAAGGAGCTCGACTTCTCCTTCGGCGTGCAGGGATTGTCGCGTTTCCGCGCGAACGTGTTCCAGCAGCGGGGCGTGACGAGCATCGCGATCAGGCAAATTCCCTTCGAGATTCTCGACTTCAAGGTGCTCGGTCTCCCGCCCGTCGTCGAGGACTTTTCGAAGAAGATGAAGGGGCTCGTCCTCGTCACCGGGCCGACGGGAAGCGGCAAGTCGACGACGCTCGCGAGCATCATCGACAAGATCAACATGGAGCGTCAGTCGCACGTCATCACGATCGAGGATCCGATCGAGTACATCCACCAGCACAAGAAGTGCATCGTGAACCAGCGCGAGGTGCGCGCCGACACCGAGACGTTCCAGAGCGCGCTCAAGCATGTCCTGCGGCAGGATCCCGACGTGATTCTCATCGGCGAGATGCGGGATCTCGAGACGATGCAGGCCGCGCTCACGATCGCCGAGACGGGCCATTTGGCGCTCGCGACCCTTCACACGAACTCGACGTTCGAGTCGATCAACCGCATCGTCGACACGTTTCCGCCGAACCAGCAGTCGCAGGTGCGCGCGCAGCTCGCCTTCGTGCTCGAGGGCGTCATCACGCAGCAGCTCATCGCGCATCTGTCGGGCAAGGGGCGCGTGCTCGTGGCGGAGGTCATGGTGTGCACGCCGGCCATCAGGGCGTGCATCCGCGACGACAAGGTGCACCAGATCTATGGATTGATGCAGGCCGGGACGAAGTTCGGCATGCAGACGATGAATCAGGCTCTCTTCCGCGCATATACGAGCAGGCAGATATCTCTCGAGGAAGCAATGGTGTGCAGCTCCGACACGATCGAGCTCGAACAGATGCTCGGCGAACGCGCATCGAACCTGCACGCCGCCCGCAGTGCGAGATAGCACGAAAGGGGAATGAACCATGGGTACGACGACCTATATGTGGAAAGGGCGAACGCCGACCGGCGAAATGCTGTCGGGCGAGCTCGCCTCGGAGAACAAACAGGAGCTCATCAACACGCTTCGCAAGCGCAAGATCATCATCACGACGATCCGCGAGAAGCCGAAAGACATCAAGTTCAACTTCGGCCCCGGCAACCGCATCACGACGCGCGACCTCGGCGTGTTCACAAGGCAGTTCGCCACGATGATCAACGCGGGTCTCCCGATGGTCCAATGCCTCGATATCCTCTCGAGCCAGATGGACAAACCGAACTTCAAGAAGATCGTGGCCGATGTGATGTACGATGTCGAATCGGGCGCGACGCTCGCCGACGCGCTCCGCAAGCAGCCCTGCTTCTCCGATCTCTTCGTGAACATGATCGAGGCCGGGGAGGCGGGCGGTATTCTCGACGTGATCCTCAACCGGCTCGCCGTGTACCTCGAGAAGGCCGACGCGCTCATGAAAAAGGTCAAGGGCGCGATGACCTATCCGGCCGTCGTGTTCACGGTTTGTATCGGGGCGTCGATCTTCATGCTCCTGTTCATCATTCCGACGTTCGCGCAGATGTTCAAGGACTTCGGCGGGCAGCTCCCGATGCCGACGCGAATCGTCATGGGGCTCAGCAACTTCCTGAAGGCGAACTGGTGGCTGCTGGTCGTCATCGCCGTCGGCGGGACCATCGGCTTCCGGCGCTACTACAAAACGGTGAGCGGCCGCTACCGCATCGACAAGCTCATGCTCCGGATGCCGATTCTCGGCCCCGTCATTCGCAAAGCGGCCGTAGCGCGCTTCACGCGGACGCTCGGAACGCTCGTTTCGAGCGGTGTTCCCATTCTGAACGGCCTCGAGATCACGGCCCGGACCTCGGGCAACAAGGTGATCGAGGAAGCCGTGCTCAAGACGCGCACGAGCATCAGCGAGGGCAATACGATCGCGGAACCGCTCCGCGAGTGCGGCGTGTTTCCGCCGATGGTGGTCCAGATGATCGGCGTCGGCGAGCAGACCGGCGCGCTCGACGAGATGCTCGAGAAGGTCGCCGACTTTTACGACAGCGAGGTCGATACCGCGGTGAGCGCGCTCACGTCGATCATCGAACCCATCATGATCGTCATGATGGGAGGCATCGTGGGCGGCATGCTCATCGCGATGTACCTGCCCATGTTCAAACTCGTTTCGGTCGTCTCCGGAGGTTGATGAATGCGCTTTCGTTCGCGTGCAATCCCCCTCGGAAACGCGGGGAACCTGAGGAAATCGACGATCCTCGGATTCATGGCGATCGCCTTCGCGATCGGCGCCGCGAACCTGTTGCTCGGCTCGGGCGCCGGCTCGTGGGCGACGATGGCGGGCTCGCTGCTGCTCGCCGCCGGATCCTTTTCGGCTGGACTCCTGTCCGGGCGGTTCTCGGACCGCGCAGGCCGGCTCGAGGAGCAGCTCGCGGCGAGGGAGCGTGAACTCGCCCGGGTCAAGCTGCACGCCGACAGCATCATCACGAACGTCTCGAGCGGATTGATCGTGGCGAACGCCATGGGGGAGATCACCACGTGCAACCCGGCCGCCGTCAGGATACTCGGGCTCGCGCCCGCCGCCGAGGTCACGGGCAGGCTCGTCAAGGACGTTATCCCGCACATGGGCGCCCTCGTGCAGGAGCTCGATCGGGCGCTCGAAACGGGGATGCCGCTCCGGCGGCACGAGATCGAGATCCGGGCCCGCGACGGCGCGCCCCTTCCGCTCGGCATCAGCCTGTCGATCCTGCGGGGGGACAACGGAGAGAAGCGCGGGATCGTCGCGATCTTCCAGGATCTCACCGAGGTCCATCGCATGCGGGAGAAGGTCAGGCTCGCGGACAAGATGGCGGCGATCGGCGAGCTTTCGGCGGCCATCGCGCACGAGATCCGGGCCCCGCTCGCCTCGATCTGCGGCTCGATCGAGATGCTCTCGGGCGAGCTGACCCTGAGCGGGGACAACGAAAAGCTCATGGAGCTCATCATCAAGGAATCCGACCGTCTCGACCGGATCATCACCGATTTTCTCGAGTTCGCGCGGCTCAAGCCGCCGGCGTTCGAGCCGGTCGACGCGGCGCGCTGCGTCGACGAGGTGCTGCTCCTGTTCAAGCACTCGAGCGGTCTCAACCGGAGCGTCTCGTTCGAAGTCACGAACGAAGCGCGGAACGCGTGCATCTACGCGGACGACGAGCAGATCCGCCAGGTGTGTCTGAACCTCGTCATGAACGGATGCGAGGCGATGAGCGACGGAGGCCGCCTCTCGCTCCGCGTCGCGACGGAGATGCGGCCGCTCCGCGAGACCGGCGGTCCCGTAGAGTGCGTGCGCATCGATTTCGAGAACACGGGGCCGGCGATTCCCGAGAGCGTCCTGCCCCACATCTACGAGCCGTTCTTCTCGACGAAGGACGGGGGCACGGGGCTGGGGCTCGCGATCGTTTCCCGCATCGTCGAGAGCCACGGCGGGCTCGTGCGCGTCGAGAGCGACGAGCGCCGCGGAACGACGTTCTCGGTCGTGCTCCCGGCGTACTCGGGCGCCGAATCGAAGCATGAATCGATACTCGAAGAGGAATTCATCAGTTTCTAATAACGCCGATTCCGGGGGTGCATTCGAATGGCAGGAGAGAAGATTCTCATCGTCGACGACGAGAAGAACATGTGCCAGTACCTATCCATCATGCTCCGCAAGGAGGGGTACGACGTCAAGACCGTGCACAACGGCAAGAAGGCGCTCCAGGAGATCAAGGAGTCGAGCTTCGACGTCGTCATCACCGACATCAAGATGGAGGGCATGAACGGCATCGAGCTCCTCGGCGCGGTGAAGGAGTCGAATCCGACGCTGCCCGTCGTCATCATGACGGCGTACGCGTCGACGAAGACGGCCATCGACGCCCTCAATCGGGGCGCCTTCTACTACCTCATCAAGCGCGCCAAGAACGAGGAGATCAAGATGGTCATCCGGAGCGCCCTCGACCTCCACCGGGTGAAGAACGAGAACGTCTTCCTCAAGAAGCAGCTCAAAAAGCGGGACGATTTCAAGGAGATCATCGGCAAGAGCGAGGAGATCCAGCGGGTGTTCAATCTCGTGAACAAGGTGGCCGATACCGACAGCACGATTCTGATCAGCGGCGAGAGCGGCACCGGCAAGGAGCTCATCGCGAAGGCCATCCACTATCGGAGCGGCCGGACCAACAACCCGTTCGTATCGATCAACTGCGGGGCGCTGCCTGAGAACCTCCTCGAGAGCGAGCTCTTCGGCCACGTCAAGGGGAGCTTCACGGGCGCCATCAGGGACAAGGACGGCATGTTCAAGGTCGCGAGCGGCGGCACGTTCTTCCTCGATGAGGTGGGGGAGACCTCCCTCGCCATCCAGGTGAAGCTGCTCCGCGTCCTCCAGGAACGGGAGATCATTCCCGTCGGCGGCACCGCGCCGATCAAGGTGGACGTGCGCCTCATCGCGGCGACGAACGCCGACCTCGAGAAAGCGGTGAAGGAGGAGCGCTTCCGCGCCGACCTCTACTACCGCCTCAACGTGATACCGATTCTCATACCGCCGCTCCGCGACCGGCGGGACGATATCCCGCTCCTCGTGGACCGGTTCCTCCACCTCGCCTCCGAGCGGGCGGGAACGAAGAAATCCGTTTCGAAGGAAGCGATCGAGCTCCTCACGAGTTACGACTGGCCGGGGAACGTCCGCGAGCTCGAGAACATCGTCGAGCGGGCGTGCATTCTCCAGGACGGAGAGGCGATCGGGGCGGAAGACCTTCCCGAGAAGGTGCGCCACCATTCGCAGGAACGCTGCAAGGTCGTCATGCAGGAGACGCAGATGACGCTCGACGAGCTCGAGAAGGAGTATCTCGTCTCGGTGCTCGAGGAGACGAATTGGCAGAAGAAACGGGCGAGCTCGATTCTCGGTATCAACGCCTCGACGCTCTACCGCAAGATCCAGCGGTACGGCCTCGGGCAGGAAAAGCTGAAGGATCGGTAGAGATCATCGGAATCGGGAACATTGCAATGATAAACGCGATGATGGCACAACGAAATGCAACGGTTTCGCCAACGGAAAGGGGGTACTGCGCAACCTCTGGTTTAATTAGCAGTTACGCAACTCTAAAGTCCGGGACGGTTTGGCACGGAGCTTGCGTTTACCGCTGCCTGAGCGGTCGGGAGAAGCCGGCACGATAGAAAGGGCCGGTTCGCGGCGACCGAAAAGGCACGGAAACCAAAGCGAAGGCTTTGAAGAACAGAATGTCAGGGAGGTGTCTGATGAACAACAAGGGTTTCACCCTCATCGAGCTGATGATCGTCGTCGTGATCATCGGTATTCTCGCTGCTATCGCGATTCCGAACTTCATCAACATGCAGGCTCGCGCGAAGGAAGCTTCGGTCAAGTCGAACTGCCATACCGTGCAGCTCGCCGCCGAGGACTTCGCCGTGCAGAATGACGGCGTGTACGCCGCCGACGTCGGCGCCGATGTGACGCCGTCCAACCAGACCATCACCAACATGCTTCCGGGCGGGGCTCTCCTCGAGAACCCGTTCACGAAGGCTGCCACGGAGCCGGTCGACGGCGTCGCCGCGAACGCCGGCGAGAGCGCCTACGCTCCGATCGTTCAGAACAACGTGAACGTGGGCTACTCGATCACGGGCGTCGGCAAGGAAGCCAACACGATCATCATCACGCTCAGCAGCGGTCAGTAATCGCCCGCTGAAGATCGTTCGTCTACGGGCGGCTCCCTCGAGCCGCCCGTTTCTTTTTCGTGTCCGGAGCTTCGCGCAGTTTGTGGAGCGATTGGGTACGATTCTTGCGATTTCCACGGCATCATGAAAGCGAAAGGTTTCACGCTCATCGAGCTCATGATCGTCGTCGCCATCATCGGCATTCTCGCCGTCATCGTGATTCCCATTTTCTCGCGGATGATCGCTCGCGCGAAGGAAGCTTCGGTCAAGTCGAACTGCCATACCGTGCAGCTCGCCGCCGAGGACTTCGCCGTGCAGAATGACGGCGTGTACGCCGCCGACGTCGGCGCCGATGTGACGCCGTCCAACCAGACCATCACCAACATGCTTCCGGGCGGGGTTCTCATTGAGAACCCGTTCACGAAGGCTGCCACGGAGCCGGTCGACGGCGTCGCCGCGAACGCCGGCGAGAGCGCCTACGCTCCGATCGTTCAGAACAACGTGAACGTGGGCTACTCGATCACGGGCGTCGGCAAGGAAGCCAACGAGATCATCATCACGCTCAGCAGCGGTCAGTAATCGGCCGCGCCTCCGGATTCCGGGCATAGAATTCGCATTTTCCTCCGCCGGAACCATGAAACGGCTCGAAACCAGACGGATTTTTGCCAATGGCGGCGAGTTAGCTGCCACCGGGCCGGACGGCCCCGGGGGCGCCGAGCGTTCGCCGCGCGGGGTAGCGCCATGAATATCCTCAGCGTAGACGGCGTCAAGAAGAGCTTCCGAGGCGACATGTCCCTCGCCAGGCGCGAGGTGCTGCGCGGGGTGTCGTTCCATGCCCGCGAGGGGGAGATCCTCGGATTCCTCGGGCCGAACGGCGCCGGCAAGACCACGACGATCAAGGCGATACTGGGGCTCATCCGGCCGGACGCGGGGAGCGTCACGATATTCGATTCGGCGCCGGGAAACGCCCGCGCGATGGCGCGCATCGGCTACCTTCCCGAGATCCCGTATTTCTACCCGCACCTCTCGCTCGCGGAATTCCTCGATTTCTGCGGCCGCGTGAGCGGCGTCGCTCGCGCCGGCCTCGCGGACCGGATCGACCGGGCCGTCGAGACGGTCGATCTCGCGCCGCATCGGGGGAGGCGGCTCAAGCACTTCTCGAAAGGCATGCTGCAGCGGGCGGGGCTCGCGCAGGCGATTCTCCACGATCCGGATCTCTACGTGCTCGACGAACCGTTCTCGGGGCTCGATCCCATCGGACGGAAGCTCGTGCGGGACGTCCTCGTCGACATCAAGAGGCGGGGAAAGACGATTTTCTTCTCGTCCCATATTCTGGGTGACCTTGAAACGCTCTGCGACCGCGCGGTCATCATCCGGGACGGCCGCATCGCGAAGACGGTCGAGCTCGACGATCTCATGAAAATGGGAGAGGGATCGGTCGAGGTGACCGTTCGCGGCTGGCGGGATCATCTGATGCAGGGCATCAAGCAATACGTCGAATCGGCCCGGACGACGGGGGAAGACGCCTTTCTCGTCGTGCGGGAGCAGCGGTACGTGCGCCCGGTCATCGAGCGCATATACGAAGGCGGCGCCGAGGTTCTCGCGGTCGTCAACCGGCACCGTACGCTCGAGAACCTGTTCCTGCGCGAGATCGCCCCCCCGCAGGCGGGGGCGGCGCCGGAGCGGCGCGAAGAGAAAACCGTTATCACCGGATTCTAGAGGTGTGCCGTGAACAAGCTCGCGTGCGTCGCGCTCAACACGTTCAGGGAGTCGATGAGGGAGCGGATCCTCGCGGTCGCGATCCTCTTCGGCGTGATTCTCATGGCGAGCTCCGTGCTCCTCTCGCCGCTCGCGATCGGGGCGAAGCAGAAGATCGTCATGGACGTGGGGCTCGCCGCCATTTCGATCATCGGCGTCCTCATGGCCGTTTTTCTCGGGAGCACGCTCCTCCACAAGGAAATGGACAAGAAGGCGATTTACCTCGTTCTCACGCGTCCGATTCCGCGCCCGGCGTTCCTCGCCGGCAAGCTCGCCGGCATCGTGCTCGCCATCGCGCTCGTGTTCGCCGTCATGACGGCGGTGATGGTCGGAACGGTCGCGCTCGGCAGGGGCATCCTGCGTCCCGCCGTCTTCGCGTCCGTGTATCTCTCGTTCCTCGAGGCGGGCGTCGTGTGCTCGATCGTGATGCTCTTCAGCACCTTCACGACCCCGATGCTCACGTCGTTCTTCGCGCTCTGCATCTTCGCCGCGGGGAGCCTGAGCGGCGATCTCCGCGTGTTCGCCTCGAAGTTCGGGGGAGCGGGCACGAAGATCGTCACCGACGCGCTCTATTACCTCCTGCCGAATCTCAAGGTTTTCAATCTGCGGCATGAAGCGGTGCACGGCCTCCCCTTCGCGGCGGGGGACATCCTGCGCGCCACGATCTATGCGTCCGTATATTCGGCCGTCGCGTTCTTCTTCGCGTGCGCGGTGTTCCGGCGCCGGGAGTTCAAGTAGGGGTACGACATGAAACGGAAATGGGCCGAGTTCGCCCTCGCCGTCGCGGCGCTCCTCCTGCTCGCCGCGGCTTCCCGCAGCGTCGAGGATCTCGCGCAGCGGAAGCACCGGCTCGAGGTGCTGTACCTGCCGTCGGGTCAGTTCATCGAGCAGGCGGCGCTCGGGTACCGCGAGCTCGCCGCCGACATTCTCTGGTTCAGGATGATTCAGTACTACGGGGGATACCGGATGGGGGAGAACGACCTCGCCCTCTTCACCCATCTCGCCGGGGTCATCACGGACCTCGATCCGCAGTTCACGTACGCGTACATCTTCGCGGCGATCATCGTCGCGCAGGATCTCGGATCGCTCGAAACGGGAATCGGGTTTCTCGAAAAAGGCATTCGAAACAATCCGGACAACTGGTGGCTCCAGTTCCAGCTCGGATTCCTGTACTACGTCTACGCGCGCGATTACGATCGGGCGCTCGCCTGCTTCGAGCGGGCCGCGCGCCTGCCCGGCGCGGGCCCCCAGGCCGCGCGTTTCGCGGCGTTCGTCGCGGCGAAGGCGGGCTACGTCGAGACGAGCATCGCGATGTGGGAGGAGCTCGCCCGCACGTCGGACAACAGGTACATCCGCGAGCTCGCCGAGCGCTACATCGAACGGCTCGAGGCGGGAACGTTTCCCGGGGCGGGAGCGCGATGAGCGCGATTCCCTACGCATTCGCCGCGCTGTTGGGCTTCATGGCGGGGAGCTTCCTCAACGTCGTGATCTACCGCGTGCCCCGCGGGCTCTCCGTCGTCGCCCCCCGCTCGTTCTGCCCCGGCTGCCGGACGAAGATCCCCTGGTACGAGAACGTTCCCGTGGCGAGCTGGCTCGCGCTGCGGGGCCGCTGCCGCCGGTGCGGCGGGCGCATCGCGATCAGGTATCCGCTCGTCGAGACGGCGGGCGGGGCGCTCGCCGTCGTCTCGGTGGGCCGGTTCGGCTTCGGCGTCGACGCCGCGTTCGCCTTCGCGTTCCTCATGGCGCTCACGGCGATCGCGCTCATCGATTGGGATTTCAGGATCATTCCCGACAGCCTGAGCCTTCCGTTCATCGCCGTCGGGCTCGGCTGGAGCCTCTTGAATCCGGGCCTCACCCTCGCCGGATCGGCGCTCGGCGCGCTCGCGGGCGGGGGGAGCCTCCTCCTGGTCGGGGCGCTGTACAAGCTCGCGAGGAAAACCGAGGGAATGGGCGGGGGAGACGTGAAGCTCATGGCGATGATCGGCGCGTTCGTCGGCGTGAAGCTCGTGTTTCCCGTCGTGCTCATCGCGTGCTTCGCGGGGACCGTGTACGCCGCCGCCCTCCTCAAATCGGGGAAGGGCGCCAAGACGGCGGTCGCCTTCGGCTCGTTCCTCGCGCCGGCCGCGGCGGTCTGCCTGCTCGTCGGCGACCGGCTGCTCAGGTGGTATTTCAAGGGATTCTGAGACAGGGCACTTTGCATGGGAATTGCGCAATACGGCAGACGGGCCGCCGCGGCATGCGGCGCATTAACGCAATCTGCTGTAATTACATAACTTGAATGCGGAGAGGCTTTCTCTTCATTGGCACGCTTGTTGCGTGATTGGACCAATCGAGGCGATAGGACTTAAATAGCCAGTCTGTCTTTGCACGAATAGGCGATATCAAAACGAGTCGTTCACGCCGGGGTTCTGGAAAAGGTTGGTGCGACGATGATCTCTTTACCCTTCCTCAAGCGAAAAGGCTCCACGGTCGGGCTCGACATCGGTTCGAGCCACGTCAAGGTCATCGAGATCGATCACTCGGGCTCGAGGCCGAAGGTCACCCATTTCGGCCTGACGGCGCTGCCGCCCGAGGCGATCGTCGAGGGTGAGATCATGGACCGCGATCTCGTGATCGCGGGCATCAAGGAATGCATCGAGAAGGCGGGTGTGACGTCCACGTCGGTCGTTTCCGCGATCTCCGGACGCGCCGTGATCGTGAAGAAGGTCGTCATGGACAAGATGTCGTCCGACGACGCGCAGGAGGCGATCTTCTGGGAAGCGGAGCAGCACGTGCCGTTCGACATCGACGACGTCTGTCTCGATTTTCAGATCCTCAAGGACGACATCGGCGCGAACCAGATGGAGGTCCTCCTCGTCGCGGCGAAGAAGGACATGATCAACACGCACGCGAACCTGATCAGGGACGCCGGATTCAGCCCCGCCATCATCGACGTCGACTCGTTCGCCGTGCAGAACTGCTTCCAGACCGGCCGCGCCATCGAGTCCGACGACGGCGTCAAAAAGGTCATCGGCCTCATCAACATCGGAAGCAACGTCACCAACATCAATATCATCCAGGACGCGAGCCCTCATTTCACGCGCGATATCAGCATCGGGAGCAACAACTTCGCGGAAACGATCCAGAAGGAGCTCGAGGTCGATTACGAGGAGGCGCAGCGGATCATCTCCGGCGAGCTCGGCAGCCGCGATCCCAAAAAGATCCGGGAGCTCGTCGGGATGGCGTCGAAGGACCTCTCGCTCGGCATCGAGCGCAGCGTCGCGTTCCTGAAGGCGTCGGGGGACGCCGACAAGATCGACGAGCTCGTGCTGAGCGGCGGCGGCGCCAATATCCCGTTCCTCAAGGAGATTCTTGCGGAGAAGCACGGCGTTGAACTCTCAATACACAATCCCCTCGCGGGAATCGATTATGAAGCGGGGGTGTTCGGCGAGCACGAGGCCGAGATCGAAAGGATCGCGCCGTTGCTCACCGTGGGCATCGGTCTCGCTCTGAGAAAGGCGGGAAGAGAATGATCAAGATCAACCTGTTGCCGCGCGAGGAACGGATCAAGCGGCGCGAATTCAAGCTTCCCCAGATGTCGACCATCTACATGTTCGGGGGGGTGGCGGTCTTTGTGGGCGCGATGCTCTTTACGGGGATCGTTCAGACCCACAAGATCAAGGCGCTCGAGGCGAAGATCACGGCGGCGAACGAGGAATCGAAGAAGCTCGCGCCGCAGCTCGCGAAGATCAAGCAGATCACCAAGGAGCGCGAGGAAGTCGACCGCCGGCTCGGCATCATCGCCGATCTCGACCGGTACCGCTACTTCCGCGTGAAGCTCCTCAACGACGTGAGCTTCAATCTCCCGGTGAACTGCTGGCTGACGGGATTGTCGGAAATCTCGCCGAATTCGTTCGCCATCGACGGGGTCGCCTTCTCGAACTACACGGTCGCCGACATGATGACGAACCTGGAGACGTCGTCGGCGGTATCGAGAGTCGATCTCCGGGTCGCCGAGAGGGGAAAGATCAACGAACGAGAAGTGATGAAGTTCAAGCTCGTCGCCAACGTGGTGCCGCAATAGCGCAAAGAGAGGGCCCAAACTATGGATTTCAAAGATCCTCAGGTACAAAAGGGAATCATCGTGGGAATACTCTGTATCATGATCGGATACGTGTATTTCTTCACGTCGTTCATGCCCTTTTTCCACCATCCGATGCGCGCGAAGATCTCCTCGCTCTCGTCCGAGTACGAGAAGATGAGCGCGGAGCTCGAGAAGGCGCGGAAGACGGTGGGAAACCTCGCGAAGCTCGAGGCCGAGTACAACCGGCTCCACGACAAGTGGGTCGCCGCCCAGGGGCTCCTTCCGAAGGACAAGGAGGTCGCCGACCTGCTCAGGAAGGTGACCCGCATCGGGAGCCAGGCCGGAATCGATTTTCTGCTGTTCGAGCCGCAGGAGCCGATACAGCGGGAGTTCATCACCGAGAATCCCGTCCGGGTGAGGGTCCGCGGCGAATATCACCAGCTCGGCATATTCCTCTCCAAGGTCGCGAACCTCGAGCGCATCGTGAACGTGTCGAATCTCGCGGTCAAACCGGGGGACGACAAGCAGGGCGGCGCCAACGACCGTGCGGTTCGGAGCTACACTGTTGAAGCTGAATTGATATTGACGGCGTATACGCTCGTGGAAGGTGGTGAGACGAGCAATGAGAAGGCGAACGAAAAGCCCCAGCAGAAAGCGAACGCTTCGAATTCCTGAGACCGCGTGGAAGGTCCTCTGGGGACTGACCATCACGGGCCTGTTTCTCTTCCCGGCGCTTGTGAACGTGAGGGCGCAGGAGGCGGCACCGGCGAAGTCCGATACGGCGGCGCAGCCGGCTCCGGCGGCTCCGGCGGACACGACGGCGCTCGCGCAGGCCGCGGGCGACGGGATCACGCTGCGGGAAAAGGTTTTCTACTATCAGGCCTTCAACCAACGGGACCCCTTCCAGAGCTTGATGGCGGGCGAATTTGAGGAGTCGGGCGAGCTCGACATCGTCGACATCTACAGCGTGAAGCTCGTCGGCGTGCTCGCGGGCGGCATGGAGAAATTCGCCATGCTCGAGGACAACAACGGATATTCGTACATCATGAAGGCGGGCGATCCGATCCGGAACGGCAACATCGTCTCCGTGAGCGATCGGGCGCTCGTCGCGCGGGTTTCATTATTCGGACAGACGAGTACGGTAACCCTCCGGCTGGAGGAGAAGAAGAGCAAAGGAGAATAACAATGCTCGGGATCAGCAGACGAACGTTGATTGCCTGTTCCATCCTGGCGCTGCTCGTGCCGGTCGTCGCCGCGGGCGCCGCCGAAAACGAGATCAACGGCGTGAATGTCGTCCCGCTGGATGGAAAGGTCAGACTCGAGATCATCAAGGCGGGCAGCGTCACCTTCGACGCGTTCGTGATGAGCGAACCTCATCGCCTCGTGGTCAACTGCGTCGGCGCGAAATTCAACGTGCCGTGGCAGGTGAAGGATGTCGGGAGCCCGCTGGCGAGCAAAGTCCGGACGAGCCAGTTCCAGCTCGCCCCGCTCCTGATCAGCCGCGTCGTGCTCGATCTGTCGACGCCGGTCGATTACCGGATGTGGGACGAGAACGGCATACAGGTGGTCGAGGTGACGAGGCGCGCGCCTCAGACGCTCGGCGCCGGCATGCAGGAGAGCCCCGCGGTCATGGATCCGCTCCCCGAGCCTCCGAAGACCGCGGAGAAGGCCGTCGCGAGCGAGACGCCGGTGACGCCCGACGAGGCGAACCGGCTCCTCGCGCAGGCCTCCATGGGCCCGTTCCTCCCGTACCTGCCGAATGCGGCGTCGGGCGAAACGGCGCAGCCGGCGGAGACCGTTCAGCCCACTGAGACGGCGCAGCCCGCCGAGAAGCAGATCTCCGGCGCGGTTGAAGCGAGCGCTCCGGCGGCCGCGGCAGCGGCCCCGGCGGAGCCGCCGTCCCCGTGGATCGCGGGAGAGAGCGCGAGGAAAGCCGAGCCGGCCGACAACTTCAATTTCTATGCGACGGAGGACGCGGCGTACTCGCCCCTCTCCGAAAACGAGGATACGCCCCCGGCGGCCGCTCCCCGGTCCGAACGCTACGCGCGCGGCAATCCCGCGGCCGGCGGCGGCAGGGGGATGGGCTCGAATCGCATCACGATCGACGCCCAGGGCGCCGATATCAAGACCGTGCTCCGCACGATCGCCGATTACTCGGGCAAGAACATCGTGTACGGCCCCGACGTGAAGGGCGAAGTGTACCTCCATATCAAGGACGTTCCGTGGGAGGAAGCGCTCGACATCATCCTGCGCGCGCACGGCTTCGGCTACCGCGAGGAGTTCGGCATGATCCGGGTGAGCGATCTTTCGAAGCTCACCAAGGAGGAGCTCGAGCTCCAGACGGCCGAGCGCAAGAAAGACGATCTCCTTCCGCTCGTGACGCGGATCATATTCGTGAACAACTCGAGCGCCGAAGAGCTCAAGAACGCGCTCCAGAACATCAGCTCCCAGCGCGGCAAGATCGACGTCGATCTCGGCAGCAACGCCCTCATCGTGAACGACACCGAGCCGGTCATCGACAAGATCGCCGAGATGGTCAAGACGCTCGACAAGAAGACGTTCCAGGTCGACATCAACGCGAAGCTCGTCGAGGTGGACGTCGAAGCCACGCGCGAGCTCGGCATCAGCTGGGGGCTCCTCAATCTTCACGCGGGAGGCGTCAGCGGCATCGGGAGCATGGAGGTCAACAATCCGATCGCGCAGTCGGCCGGTACGGTCAAGTTCGGGACGGTGCGCTCGTGGGGAGAGCTGAACGTCGTGCTCGAGATGCTCGAGCGGACGAACAAGGCGAACATCATCTCCAATCCGCGCATCACGACGATGGACAACCGGGAAGCCCGGATTCTCGTCGGCAAGGAGATCCCGCTCATCGTCGCCGACGAAGCGGGCAACCCGATCACCGAGCTGACGAAGATCGGCATCATGCTCAAGGTCACCCCGCACGTGAACTCGGACCGGACGATCACGCTCGACATGCACCCCGAGGTGAGCGAGCTCCAGTCCGAAGCGACCGCGCAGGGCGGCATCATCATCTCGACGAGCGAGGCTGACACGCGCGTCGTCGTGCAGAACGGCGCGACGGCCGTCATCGGCGGACTGATCAAGAACGTGCAGACGAACGTGAGGACCGGCGTCCCGTACCTCAAGGACGTGCCGTTCCTCGGGCGGCTCTTCTCGTCGAGCTCCATGGCCGACAAGAAGCAGGAGCTCGTGATCTTCGTGACGCCGACGATCGTCGAATAGCATCGATTCCCCTCCACTCACCGTGGACCCCCCGGAGGAGTTCCGAACTTCCTCCGGGGGATTTTTCTTGCCCGCCGCCCGCCGATTCTCTATGCTGAACTCCGTAACATCGTTCATCGAACAACGTACGCACGAGGTTCGCGTGAGAGTCATCGCGGGATCGAAAAAGGGCATCGAGCTGCGCGGCGGCCATGGGCCGTTTTTCCGGCCGACGCAGCAGCTCGTCAAGGGATCCATCTTCGACACGATCGGCTTCGAGGTCGAGGGGGCGAGCATCCTCGATCTGTTCGCCGGCTCGGGCGCCGTGGGGATCGAGGGCCTGAGCAGGGGGGCCTCGCGCGCCGTGTTCGTGGAACAGGACCATCGGAGCCTGAAAGCGCTGCGAACGAATCTCGAGCGGTGCGGCTTCGGGCGCGAAGCGGCGGAGGTCCGCATCGGGGACGCCGTTCGATACGTCGAGCGGGCCGCGGCGAGCGGGGAGCGGTTCGATATCATCTTCGCCGATCCTCCGTACGCCGCGAAGACCGCGGCGCAGCGCGTCGTGGATGCGGTCGGAAACGCCGCCGCGGCGATCTGCCGCGTGCTCGTCATCGAGCACGCCGGTCCCGTCTTCGCCGCGGCGGGAGGAGCCCTGGAGCTCCTGAAGGCCCGGCGCTTCGGACAGACGACGGTTTCGTATTTCCGGTACCGGAAGGAGGCTGACGGCGGTGAAGGGAAAGATCGCCCTCTACCCGGGGACGTTTGATCCGGTGACGAACGGCCACGTCGATCTCGTGCGGCGGGCCGCGATGATATTCGACCGGGTGATCGTCGCGGTGGCGCAGGGGGTGCACAAGAACACGTTCCTCACCCTCGAGCAGCGGCGTCAGCTCGTCGCCGAGGCGGTCGAGGGAATCGCGGGCGTCGAGGTCGTCTCGTTCGCCGGGCTTCTCGTCGAGGAGTTCCGGACGCGAAAGGTCGACGTCGTGATCCGGGGCCTCCGGGCGGTGTCCGATTTCGAGTACGAGCTCATGATCGCGCTCATCAACCGGAAGCTCGACCCCGAGTTCGAAACCGTGTTTCTCATGCCGAGCGAGCAGTACATCTATCTTCACAGCTCTCTGGTAAAGGAGATCTACCAGCTCGGCGGCGAGATCGGCTGTCTTGTCCCGCCGAGCGTTCCGAAGAGACTCAAGGAATGGGGAATCAAATAGATCGATCAAAGGAGGATCGAACGTGGCACATGTGATCAGCAAGCGCTCGCGCGCTCTCGAGCCGTCGTTGACCTTGAGCCTCACGGCCAAGGCGAAGGAGCTGAAGGCGAAGGGGGAGAACGTCGTCGGCCTCACCGCGGGCGAGCCGGATTTCGACACTCCCGAAGTGATCAAGAAGGCCGCCATCGAGGCGATCAACCGCGGGGAGACGAAATACACGGCCGGGGAAGGGATCGCGCCGCTGCGCAAGGCGGTCGCCGAGATGTACTCGCAGAAGCTCGGCGTCGCGTACACCCCGGCGGAGGTCGTCATCTCGCACGGCGCGAAGCATTCGATTTACAACGCGCTCTTCGCGCTCACCGATCCCGGGGACGAGGTCCTCATCCTGTCTCCCTACTGGACGAGCTATCCCGACATGGTCAAGATCCTCGGCGGGAAGCCGCGGATCGTCGAGCTCTCGAAGAAGACCGAGTACAAGCTGACGCCGGAGATATTCCGGAAGCAGCTTTCGCGGAAGAAGAAGCCCAAGGCGCTCCTTTTCAATTCGCCGTCGAATCCGGCGAGCATCGTCTACCAGCGCGAGGAGATCGAGGCGATCGCCAAGATCGTTCTCGAGTCGGGCCTGGCGCTCATCAGCGACGAGATTTACGAGTTTCTCACGTACACGGGCTTCGAGCACGTCTCTCCCGTGACGCTCGTGCCGGAGATCAAGGACCAGACCGTCGTCATCACCGGCGTGTCGAAGAGCTACGCGATGACGGGATGGCGGGTGGGCTTCGCCCTCGCCGAGAAGGACGTCGCGTACCGGATGGGCGCGTTCCAGGCGCACGCGACGGGGTGCCCCAACTCGATATCGCAGTGGGCGGCGCTCGAGGCCGTTCAGAAGGGGGCCGAGGACCGCGAGATGATGCGGGTCGAGTTCGAGAAGCGGAAGGATCTCTTCGGCAATCGTCTCGCACGGATCCCGTCGATCTGGTATCCCGAGCCGGGGGGCGCGTTCTACTATCTCGTCGACGTTTCGAAGCTCTATAAGAAGATGAACGTGAAGAATAGCTTCGGATTCTGCGACAAGCTCCTCGCCGAGCAGGGGCTCGTCGTCATTCCGGGCGGGGCGTTCGGCTGCGACAAGATGATACGGTTCTCGTTCGCGGCGTCGGAGAACGAGATCAACCGCGCGCTCGACCGGTTCGAGAATTTCGTGAAAAAGTACCAGGGCTGACGCGGGCGGCGTCCGCGTTTCGCCTCGATGGCCGCGCTTCGTCCGGCCGAGGGCGGAGCGCGCCGCGCGGAGGCGGCCATGACCGCGAAACGGGGAAGGGAGATCGGGGAGCTCGCCCGCTCGCTGCGCGGCGTGAGCGTGCGCACCGAGGAACGCTACCTGCTCGCGTACGGTTTCGACGCGACGGGGATGCGGGGGCGGGCCGGGGGCGTGGCGTTTCCGGGGAGCCGGGACGAGCTCGCGAGGCTCGTCGGCGAGGCCTCGCGGCGGGGGATCGCCGTCGTTCCGCGCGGGGCGGGATCCGGCTTCTCCGGGGGATCCGTGCCGCTCGACGGCGCGCTCGTGATATCGACCGAGAAGCTGCATCGCGTGCTCCGCTTCGACGCGGCGGCCGACGAGGTCGAGGTCGAGAGCGGCATCGTCAACAAGGAGCTCCAGGATATCCTCGCCCGCGAGGGGCGCTTCTATCCGCCGGATCCGGCGAGCCTCAATTTCTCGACCATCGGCGGCAACGTGGCGGAGAACGCGGGGGGGCCGCGGGCGTTCAAATACGGGGTGACGCGCCGGTACGTCCGAGCGCTCACCTGGATCGCCGCGGACGGCGGCGTCGCGCGCGACGACCCCGTCGCCGGCGCCGCCGCGACGCTCGTCGGCGCCGAAGGGACCCTCGGCGTCATCTATTCGGCGCGGCTCGGCGTGTTGCCGCTCCCTGAGGCGTTTCGCGCCGTCCTCCTCGAGGTGCCGCCGGGCGCGGCGGCGCTCGTGTTCGCGGGATCGCTCCTCGCCGCGGGGCTCACCCCGAGCGTTCTCGAGTACCTGGACGCGAAGACGATGCGCTGCGTGGGCGAGTATTGCTGCTTCGGCGGCCTCGGGAGGGACTCGAATTTCCTGTTCGTGGAGTTCGACGGCTCGCCCGGCGAAGTCGACGCGCAACGCTCGCTCCTCGACGAGCGGTCGAGGAAGGCCGGAGCCATCGTCCGGCCGGCGCGGGGCGAACGCGAACGCGATCTCCTCTGGAAGGTGCGCCGCTCGGTGAGCCCGAGCCTCGCCCGGCGGGGTCCGACGAAGGTCAACGAGGACGTGTCGCTTCCGCTCGGCGCCCTCGAAGACGGCGTGCAATTCGTGCACGCGCTGGCCGGCGAGCTCGATCTCGATTGCTACGTGTACGGTCATGCGGGCGACGGGAACCTGCACGTGAACATCATGACGGATCGGCGCCGCCGCGAAGAGATGGCGCGCGCCGGAATTTTCGTGGAGAAGCTCTTCGGACGCGTCGTCGAGCTCGGCGGGACCCTGAGCGGCGAGCACGGGATCGGTCTCACGAAAAGCCCGTATCTGCGCATGATATTCACTCCTGCGGAGCTCGAGCTCGCCCGCGGCATCAAGGGAGCGATGGACCCCCGGGGGATCCTGAATCCCGGGAAATATTTCATGGCGCGCGGCCCGGCGGCGCAGCGGAACGGAGCACCATGTTCATCGATCGGGTGACGGTTCAGATCAAGGCGGGAAACGGCGGCGACGGCTGCGTCAGCTTCAGGCGCGAGAAGTACGTGCCGCGCGGCGGGCCGGACGGGGGCTTGGGGGGGAAGGGCGGAGACGTCGTCGTGAAGGTCGATCGGGAGATGCGCACGCTCCTCGATCTCTATTACCGAAAAACGATTAAGGCGCAGGCGGGCAAGCACGGGCAGGGGAAGAACATGACCGGCGCGAACGGCGCGGACGAATATATCCTGGTTCCTCCCGGGACCGTTCTCGAGGACGCCGACACGAAGGAGACGCTCGCCGATCTCAGCGAGCTCGGGGCCGAGTTCGTCGCCGCGCGCGGGGGCCGCGGGGGAAAGGGGAACTATCTCTTCCGGACGCCGAAGAACCAGGCGCCGCGCACGAGAACCATGGGCGAGCCGGGAGAGGAGCGGCGGCTCGTTCTCACGATGAAGCTGATCGCCGACGTCGGGCTCGTCGGGCTCCCGAACGCCGGAAAATCGACCCTCCTGCGGAGCGTGAGCGACGCGCATCCGATCGTGGCCCCCTATCCGTTCTCGACGCTCGAGCCGGTGCTCGGCATGGTGAAGATCGGCGCCGGCGCGTCGTTCTGCATGGTGGATATTCCGGGGCTCATCGAAGGCGCGCATCGGGGGAAGGGGCTCGGCATCCAGTTCCTGCGCCACATCGAGCGCTGCCGCGTGCTCGTCTTCATCATCGACGCGGCGGGGGAGATCGAGCCGGCTCAGGCGTACGCGCAGCTGTACAACGAGCTTCGCTCGTACGGCGAAGAGCTCGTCGACAAGCCGCGGCTCATCGCGCTCAACAAGACCGATCTCCTGCCGCCGGGCGCGCGCACGCCGCGGTTCGACGTGCCCGGCGAGCACGTGTTCAGGATTTCGGCGCTCGGAAAGAAAGGCCTCAAGCCGCTGCTGGCGGCGTCCTACCGTCTCGTCACCGCGGTTTCACGATAGAGCCCATGAAGAGGACGAGCCCCGTCTCGTTGTCGCGCACGGCGATGAAGAACGGATGGTCGCACACCATCTCGAAGGGCGCCCGCGGCTCCATGACGGAGGTGAGCCGCATCTCGACCGACGTCGCCGCCGCGGCCTCGGTCCCCTCCTCGTTCACGGCGATATATGTCTTGTGCAGCACGTCGTGGATGTAGACGTTCGCGCCCTCGGCCTTGATCATGCCGCGGAAATTCGCGCGGTTCCCGTCGAACGCTTCCGACATCCCGAGCGCGGCGAGAGAGCGCTTGAGAGACGCCTTGAACTCGATGGTGAACCGGGGGAGCGCGATGCGGCCGCTGCGGGGCGCGAAGCCGCCCATCCACGCCTCCCATGAATCCGCCGTGAGGCTGTCGTTGAACGCGTCGAGACCCTCGCGTTCATCCGGCAGGAAGACGTACATGCTCGTCCGTCCGTCCCCGTACGGGAGGCTCGCGGCCTGGAAGCCGTTCCCGCGGAAGTAGAGATATTCGCCGCGCCGGTTCATCATCGGGGGCCTCGCCGTCCCGCCGCCGGGCAGGTGGAAGATCTCCTCCTTCGTGAGTTTCGGATCGAACTCCGTGGTCCACGCGCCCTTGAAATAGACCGCGTTGACGAGGAAGAGAATGCTCGCCGGGTCGATCTCGTCGACGATGCCCTTGATCCGGTCCCTGGTCTTGTCGGCGACCCAGGCGTTGATCCGATCGGCCGCGCCGGGAGCGCTGAAATCGATCGCCCGCACGTCCGCCCCGTAGTACCGTTTGTTCCGTTCGAGGAAATCCTTCTTGAAATCGAGTCCCCGCCGCGCCCAGAGGGAATTGGCCACGGAGAGCTCGACGCGCTCGATCGGTCCGTTCATCCGGGCGATCAGGAGCGAGTCCGCCCCGTTGACGGACGCGAGGTCGTCCGCGGGATAATGGAGCACGCCGGCCATCGCGTCCCGCGTGGCGCCCTCCGCCCCGTTCATGGTCATTGCGAGCGCGAATCCGACGCTCGCCGGCGAGATGACGAGGTTCTCACCCGCGCCTTCGGCGAGCATGGCGCGGTAGAGATCGAAGCCGAATGCCGTGTACGTCCCCGCGTCGGCTTTCGCCCGCGCCGGGCGTCCGGATCCTGCGGCCGCGCACGAGGCGTGAGCGAGCAGAAGAGCGATTGACATCGAGGCCGCGATCATGCGTATTAAACGATGGTTCATGGTTGACCTCCCCGTTTCGTCCCGATGATAGACCCGGCGCCGGACGGGGGCAACGGATTTCGGCCGGCCGAGCGCCTCGTCCGCTCGCCGCTCCCTTGCTGCGCCCGGATCGCCGTCCGGCGCCTTGGATCATTTATCTCTGGCTCGCGCACGGGATATTCGTATCTTTCTCGTACGCTCACGCGGTTCTGCGGCGCCGAGGAGCTCGCGGGCGTCGTCGGCGAGGCGGGTTTTCGGCGCGTGACCTTCCGGCGGCTGACGGGTGCCGTCGTCGCGGTGCATCGGGCCGTGAGGTGAGTCCGCGTCCCGGCGGGAGACCGGCATGGACATGATCAGCGCGAAAAACGTTTCGAAGTCCTTCAAGGACGTGCGCGCGGTGCGCGGCGTGAGCCTCGAGTTCAGGAAGGGGCAGTACGTCGCGCTGCTCGGGCCGAACGGCGCGGGGAAAACGACGTTCGTCGAGATGATCGAGGGGATCCAGAAACCGGACGAGGGGGAGATCCGGATCCTCGGCCGGAGCTGGAGCTCCGACGAGCGGTATCTCCGGCGCATCATGGGGCTCTCGCTCCAGGAGACGGCCTATATCGACAAGCTGACCGTCGAGGAGACCCTGAACCTCTTCGCGAGCTTCTTCGGGCTCGGGAAGAACGTGGCGCCGCGGATCCTCGATCTGATCAATCTCGCGGACAAGCGATCGAGCTACGTCATGAATCTCTCGCACGGGATGCGGCAGCGGCTTTCGATCGGCATCGCGCTCATCAACGAGCCGGAGATTCTCATCCTCGACGAGCCGACGACCGGCCTCGACCCGGTCGCGCGCCGCGAGATCTGGGACATCCTCCTGAACCTGAAGAAGCGGGACACTTCGCTCATCCTCACGACGCATTACATGGAAGAGGCCGAGCGTCTGTGCGATTACCTCATCATCATGGACCGGGGAAGCGTGCTCGTCGAAGGGACGCTTCCCGAGCTGCTCGCCGCGCATATGAGCCGGGAAATCATCTCCTTTACGCTGAGCGAGCGGCGCGACGGCGGATCGTTCGCGGGCATCGCCGGAGCGCTCGATCTCGTCTGGGAGGAGGAGGGCATCCGGGGACAGCTCTCCGTGGACGACATCGTCGCCGCTCTGCCGCGCTTCCTCGCGGCCGCCGAACGGGAACGGGTGTCGCTGCTTGAGCTCGAGTGCCGGAAGATGAATCTCGACGACCTCTTCATATCGCTCACCGGAAGGCGCCTCCATGAATAAGCCGTTCTTCAACCTCGTGGCACTGCAGTTCAAGGAGTTCTTCCGCGAGCCGGAGATCATCTTCTGGGCCTTCGTGCTGCCCATCGTCCTCTCGTGGCTTCTCGGCGTCGCGATCGGCTCCGGGGGAAGCACGGTGTCCGGAACGGTCGCGGTCGTGGAGAGCCCGGAGGCGACGCGGGAATACTGGGCCTCCTGGATCGCCGGCGCGAGGGGGAATTCCGGGGGGGATCACGACATCGCATTCGAGATCCTCACGAGGGACGAGGCGATCCTCGCGCTCAAGAAAGGGGAGATATCGCTCTTCATCGACCGCGTTCCCGGAAGCGGCGCGGTGCGCTATTCCTTCGACCCGCGGAGCGGCGAGGCGCGGATGACGCACCTCGTCATCGAGCGCGCGCTCGACGGCGGCCGGCCAGCGGGGAGGCCCCCCGCGGAGGTCGTCGAGCTGAAGATCCAGGGGACGCGCTACGTCGATTTTCTCGTGCCGGGGCTCCTCGCGATGGATGTCATGAGCTCGGCCCTCTGGGGGATCGGCTGGGCGCTCATCGAAATCCGCATCAAGAAGCTCCTGCGCCGCATGGCGGCGACCCCGATGCGCAAATCGATGTTTCTCGCGTCCCATTTCGTGACGCGCCTCGCCGTGAACACGATCGAGTTTCTCGCCCTCTTCGGCTTCGTGTACTTCTACTTCGGCGTGCGGATCCAGGGAAGCGTCCCCGCGCTCGTCGCCGTGTTCGTCGCCGGCAACATGGCCTTCGCGGGGCTCTCGATCCTCATGTCGTCCCGCACGGCCAATCCGCGCGTCGGAAACGGCCTCATCAACGCGATCACGTTCCCGATGACCCTGCTGTCGGGCGTATTCTTCAGCTATCACCATTTCCCCGATTGGGCGATCCCGATCGTGCGGAAGCTCCCGCTCACGATGCTCGCCGATTCGATCCGCAGCATCTTCAACGAGGGGGCGGGATTCGCGCACGTCGCGCTCCCCGCGCTCGCTCTCGCGGCGATGGGCGTTGTCTGCTTCTACGCGGGCATGAAGATATACAAATGGAACTGACCGGCCGCGGGGCGGCTCCGCCGATTTCTCTTTCGCGCGGGCGTTCCGCGTGATACGTTTTCCCGCGGGATGAGGCGGCGGTCGCGGATTCCCGCGCGCGGCATTCGATGAAACGGCAAGGAGGAACGATATGAAACGCGTCCGTTCGATGTTGCTGTCGGTCGTGCTCGCGGTCTGTTTCGCGCTTCCCGTTCTGGCGGAGGCGCCCCAGACGATTCAGCTCCCCGCGCCGCAGATGGACGGGGGCATGCCCCTCATGAAGGCGATGAAGCTGCGCTGCACGCAGCGGGAGTACGCGGCCGACGCGCTCCCCGCGCAGGAGCTCTCGAACCTGCTCTGGGCCGCGTGCGGCATCAACAGGCCCGAGAGCGGGAAGCGCACGGCGCCGACCGCGATGAACAAGCAGGAAATCGACGTCTACGCCGCTCTTCCCGAGGGGCTGTACCGGTACGACGCGAAAACGCACTCGCTGAACCTGATCGTCGCGCAGGATCTCCGCGGAGCCACCGGAAAGCAGGAATTCGTGAAAGATGCGCCGCTCAATCTCGTCTTCGTGGCGAACTACGCGAAGATGGGGGAGGGGCCGCAGGAGATGAAGGATTTCTACGCCGCCATGGATACCGGTTACATCAGCCAGAACGTCTATCTCTACTGCGCCTCGGCCGGACTCGCGACGGTGGCGCGCGGCTGGGTCGACAAGGATGTGCTCTCGAAGGCCATGAATCTCGGGGCCGATCAGAAGATCATGCTCGCGCAGACGGTCGGCTATCCCCTGAAGAAGTAGCTCCCCTTGATTGCGAAAGACGGGAGGGAGTCGAGAGCGCGCGGGCGCGAATGCGAGGCGTGCCCGCGCGCGTGCGGCGTCGATCGCGCGGCCGGCGCGCTCGGGTACTGCCGCGCGGGAAGCGGGCTCGAGATCGCGTCGATCTGCCTCCACCGCGGCGAGGAGCCCGTCATCTCGGGCGAGCGCGGGATCTGCAACGTCTTTTTCCCGCACTGCAACCTCCAGTGCGTCTATTGCCAGAACGAGCAGATCAGCAGGAACGATTCGCCGGCGCGGAGCATGAGCCTCGATGACGTCGTCGCGGCCGCGTCCCGCCTGCTCGACGGGGGATCGCCGTCGATCGGGTTCGTGTCGCCGTCGCACATGATTCCCCAGATGCGCTCGATCGTCGAGGCGCTCCGCGCGACGGGCCGGCGCCCCGTCGTCGTGTTCAACACGAACGCGTACGACCGCCCGGAGACGATCGCCTCGATCGAGGATCTCGTCGACGTCTATCTCCCCGATTTCAAATACATGGATCATTCGCTCGCGCTCGAGCTGTCGGGGGCGTGGAACTACCCCGAGGTCGCGCTCGCCGCGCTTCGGGAGATGCACCGTCAGAAGGGATCGAACCTCGCGCTTCGCGGCGACGGCACGGCCGCCTCCGGTCTCATCGTCCGCCACCTGATTCTCCCCGGGCAGACGGAGAACAGCAAGGCGGTGCTCAGGGCCGTCGCGGAGGAGCTGTCCCCGTCGGTGCACGTTTCCCTCATGTCGCAGTACTATCCGTCGGCGTCCGTCGCCGGGCATCCGTGGCTCGGGAGATCGATCACGCGGGGCGAGTACGACGAGGTGCTCGACGAGCTCGAACGGCTCGGGTTCTCGCGGGGATGGGTGCAGGAGCTCGAGAGCGAGAGGACCTACCGGCCGGATTTCACGAAACCGCATCCGTTCGAATGACGCCCGTCGCCGGCGGCGGCGTCGAACGGCGGGGGCGCCCGGCGCCGCGGCCTACCGGCGCGTCTTTCGCCGCACGGCTTCCTTGATCCGCTGCACGTGCCCTCGCCCGAGCGCCTTGACCTCGCAGCCGAGCTCGAAGTAGCGCCGGATATCGGCGTCGGAGAGGATGCCGTAGCAATCGATGACGGCGACCGGACCGCCGGCCTTCCGCACGATCCACGACGGATCGAGCTTCAGGTACGGATCGTGCGGCACCGCGAAGATGACCGCCTCGACTCCCTTGAGCGCTGCGCCGAGGTCCTTGGCGACCCGGAGCTATTCTCAGATCCTCCTGGTTGCGGAAGAAGCGGCTCCACGAATGCCCCGGAGACGGGTACGTCTCCTGCATCTCGAGCTCGTACCAGTGTTCGACGTAGGGATCGTGCACGCGCATGTAGGCGCCCATCTCGGCGAGCTTCCGCAGGACCATCTCGCTCCCGCTGTACCGCGTATCGCCGACATCCTGCCGGTAGCTCGCGCCGCAGACGAGCACCTCGGCGCCCGCGATGTACCGACCCATGTTCCGCAGGGCGTCGCGGACGAGCTCGGCGACGTGGAGCCCGCGCGTGTCGTTGATGTCGATCGCCGTCGGCGTGATCTTGAACACGCTGTCGCCGTCCTCGAAGCCGAGGATGTGCTGGTACGCCCAGTAGCCGAGCCCGCCGTCCTTCGGCAGGCAGTAGCCGCCGATGCCGGGGCCCGGGAATATCATATTGCTGTGCGTCGGGCGCATCCGGATCGCCGTGATGACCTTCGATGAGATCGACGCCGTTGCGCTCGGCGAAGAGACTCCATTCGTTCAGGAACGCGAGGATCGTCGCGCGGTACGAGTTCTCGACGATCTTCGTCGTCTCGGATTCGATCGGCCGGTCCATGACGGTGAGGGGGAAATCCTTCGTGTTGAGGACCTCGCGGAGGAACTTCTCGACGCGCTTCGCCGCCTCGGCGTTGCATCCCGAGCAGACGCGCCAGAAATCGCGGATGCTGCGCACGTACTCGCGTCCCGGCATGACGCGCTCGAAGCTGTGCGCCAGCAGCGGCGCCGATTTGATGCCGCGCTCGGCGAAGGCGCGTTTGAGGATCGGCCACACGACGAACTCCGTCGTGCCGGGCGCCACCGTCGTCTCGATCAGCACGAGGCATTTCGGCCGCGATCTTCTCGCCGACGGTGCGCATCGTCGCCTCGAGGGCTGCCATGTCGGCTTCCCCCGTGCGCATGTTGCCGAGGTCGTGCTTGAGGTAGTCGCACTGGACGTCGATGACGACGCAGTCGGCGAGCTTCAGGACGTCGCTCGCGAAGGTCGCGGTGAAGGGTCTTCTTCTCCTTCACGGTCCGCGCGATGATCTCGTCCACCTCGGGATCCTCCGCCTTGACGGGAGCGGCGCCGCGGTTGAGGACCGGGATCTTCCAGTAGCTCCGGGTGCTCGGCCGCTGGCAGCCGATGACGAACTTGCCCGGCCGTCCCTTCGCGTCGGTCGTGTCCGCGATGATCGCGGCCATGACGACGCCGACGAAACCGACCCCCATGACGACGACGATCTCCTTGCGCTCCCGCCGCGCGCGCCGTACGAGGGCCTCGACGCGTTTGATTTCGGCCGCGTACTCGTCCGTTCGGGGAAGGGGAAATCGCTCGCCGTCCGGGCTTATCGAAAATTCCGGGGCCGCCGTGAAGCCGACCGCTTTGCGCTGAGCCATGGAACGAACCTCCTCGTCGCGGATATCCGAATCGATCGCGTCGAATTTCGAGGGTACGGGCTCCCGGCGGGAAAGGCCACAGAAAAATCGTCGCGCGCCGCCGTCGAACGCGCTATACTGCGGGCCGAAACACACCGAGGAGGGCGCGCGATGACTGCGGAACGAAATGCGGAATCGGCCGAGTTCAGGGGAAAGGCTGCGAATCTCTGCGGGCTCGCCGAATACCAGCGGGGGGCGGTGGTGAGCAGGACGCTCATCGACCGGAAGATCGGCACGGTGACGATCTTCGCGTTCGACGAGGGACAGGGCTTGAGCGAGCATACGGCGCCGTACGACGCGTTCGTGCACGTCGTCGACGGCGAGGCCGAGATCACGATCTCGGGCGCTCCCCTGACGGCGCGCGCCGGGGAGATCGTCATCATGCCGGCGGGGGCGCCGCATTCGCTCAGGGCGCTCAAGCGGTTCAAGATGCTGCTCACGATGATACGGGCGTGACGCCGGCGGCGCGCGGAACCCCGCGGGGACCGAACGGCCCCGGGTCCGCGATTCCCCGTTGCGCGGGTTTTCGAAATCGGATAGTCTTCTTCCGCGCGGCAGACGCCGGGGCGCGGCGGATTCGCGAAGGTGCGGACGATGGGGGATGGGTGCGGGACGGCGGGATCGCCCGTTTTCCATGATCGTATTCCCGTTCGACACATAGCGGCGCGTGGTGGTGTGGAGGTGGATGATGGGTTGTACGGAGGCGGCGCGGCTCTGGCTCGAGATCTTTCTCGCGCGCGGGGCGCGTCCGGACGCGTGGATTTCGCTCGCGCTCGGCAGCTCGCTCGAAGAGGTCGCCGGCCTGCTCGGGAGCGAGGCGGAACGGGAGCGTTTGAGCAGGATTCTCGCCCGCCGGATCGAGCCGGCCGATCGCTCATTCCTCGAGGAGCAGCTCGCGCGGATCGAGCGCGAGGGATGGGGGCTCGTTTCACTGTCGGACGAATCGTATCCGCCCCTGCTCCGGCACATCCCCGATCCGCCGCCGGTCCTGTTCTGCGCGGGGAATCCGGCCGCGCTGGCGCGGATGACGATCTGCGTCGTCGGCTCGCGGCGGAGCTCGAGACACGGCCTCGCGAACGCCGCGAACATCGCCCGGGAGCTCTCCGAGCGGGGCGTGCACGTCGTGAGCGGGCTCGCGCGCGGGATCGACGCCGCGGCCCACGAGGGGGCGCTCCTCGCGGACGGGGGGACGTCGGCGGTGCTCGGATGCGGGATCGACGTCGTGTATCCCGCGGAGCACCTCGCGCTCTTCGGGAGAATCGCGGAGCGGGGATGCGTCGTCTCGGAGTTTCCACTCGGAACGCCCCCGCTGAAGCACCACTTTCCCCGGCGAAACAGAATCCTGAGCGGCCTCTCGCTCGGCGTCGTGGTCGTCGAAGCGGATATCGGCAGCGGCGCCATGGGAACCGCCCAGTGGGCGGGTGAGCAGGGGCGGGAGGTTTTCGCGGTGCCGGGGCCGATCGATTATCCGGGCAGCAGGGGGCCGCACCGGCTCATCCGCGACGGGGCGACGCTCGTCGAGAGCGCCGCGGACGTCATCGCGGCCATTCCCGGCCTCGCCCCGGGCGCCGCCCGGCGGGACGCCGGGGGGGAATCGCGCGCCGCGGAGCGCTTCAGCGACGAGGAACGCTCCGTGCTCTCGGCGCTCGACACCGATCCGAAACATATTGATGAGGTGCTTCGATTTTGTCATATTCCTCCTGCGGCGGCGCTGCCCCTGCTCCTCGATCTCGAGATGCGGGGCATCGTCGTATCGTGCGGGAACGGCGCATACGCCCTCGCCCGGCCGCTCGAAGGCCCTGACGAACGCTGAACCGATGGAACAGGCGACCCAAAACGGAAAGCGCGCGGCGACGCGAAAGACCGTCTCCGTCGTGAAGTGCGCGCGGTACGAGCCGGCCTCGCTCCGCGAAGCGCTGCGCCGGGCCCTCGAGCCGCTCGGCGGGATCGAGGCGTTCGTGCGGAGCGGGCAGCGCGTGCTCCTCAAGCCCAACCTGCTCTCCGCGAAGGATCCCGGGCGAGCCATCACGACGCATCCGAATCTTGTCGAGGCGGTCGCCGATGAGGTCCGCGCGGTCGGCGCCGTGCCGTTCATCGGCGACAGCCCCGGCGGCGCGATCCGGGGCATCAAGCGCGTCTGGGCGAACACGGGGATGGAGGAGATGGCGCGGCGCGCCGGCATCGAGCTCGTGAACTTCGAGGCCTCCGGCTCGAAGGCGATCCCGTTCGGGAAATACACGTTCTACATCTCGAAGCCGGTGCTCGAGGCGGACGTCATCATCAACCTGCCGAAGCTCAAGACGCATTCGCTCACGCTCATGACGTGCGCGGTGAAGAACATGTTCGGCGTCATGCCGGGCTTCCGGAAAGGGGAGCAGCACAAGAGGTACCCGAAGCCCGGCGAGTTCGCCGATATGCTCGTGCATCTCTACAAGCTCGTCACGCCGTCCCTGAACATCGTCGACGCCGTGCTCGCCATGGAGGGCAACGGTCCGAGCTCGGGCACGCCGCGCATGCTCGGGATGCTCATGGCGGGGGAGGACGCCGTCGCGATCGACGCCGTGGCGGCGAGGATCATCGGATTCCCCGAGGGATTCGTCGATACGACGCGCATCGCGGCGGAGATGGGGCTCGGCGAGGGGAACATCGATAAGATCACGCGTCTCGGCGACGCGGCGGAGGAGCGGGCCGGGGGATTCGCGCTCCCCTCGAACAGGGCGATGAAGCTCGTGCCGCGGCCGCTCGCGAAGCTCGTCGCTCCGTTCGTGTGGGTGAAGCCGGTGATCGTGCCGTCGACGTGCACGGGGTGCGGTTTCTGCGCCGAGAGCTGTCCCGTGCAGACGATCCGGAAGGAAGGCGCGGTGTGCCGCATCGAGGACAAGCGCTGCATCAGGTGCCTGTGCTGCCACGAGCTCTGTCCCGAGTCGAGCATCGAGATCAAGCTGAGCTTCCTCGCACGCTTCTTCGCGTAGGATTTCGAAAGGCGGAACGCATGCACCCCGTCGCGCGCAGGATCAAGCACCGAATCGAGCTCGCCGGCGTGCGCCTCCTCGTCGCGCTGCCGCGCGCGTTCCCGCTCAGGACGTCGATCAGGCTCGGCGGCACGCTCGGGCTCTTCTTCTTCGACGTGGTCCGGATGCGGCGCCGCGTGACTCTCGAGAATCTCGACCGCGCGTTCGGAGATACGCTCGACGCGCGCGAGAAGGTCCGCATCGGCCGCGCCTCGTACGTCAACTTCGCGAAATCGATCATCGAGTTCGCTTCCCTCGCCCGCCTCGGGAAGGACGACTATCCGCGGATCGTCCGGTTTCGGGGCATCGAGAACCTGCGGGATCCGGTCGGGCAGGGTCGCGGGGTGATCGCCGTGACGGGGCATTTCGGCAGCTGGGAGCTCCTCGGCGGCGCCGTCGCCTCGTGCGGGCTGCCCGCCGATTTTCTCGTCGGCGAGCAGCAGAACAGCCTCGTGAACGATCTGATGAACGATCTGCGTCGGTCGGCCGGGATCGGCATCATCGAGCGCGGCGTCGCCGCGCGCGGCGTGTTCGATTCGCTCAAGAAGGGACGGATCGTCGCCCTTCTCGCCGATCAGGACGCGCGCAAGGCCGGCGTCTTCGTCGATTTCTTCGGTACGCCCGCCTCCACGTTCCAGGGGCCGGCGCAGTTCGCGGTCCGCACGGGAGCGCCGCTCGTCTGCTGCGCGATCGTGCGCGGGGCGGACGAGACGCACGAGGCGATTCTGTTCCCGCCGATCTATCCGCGCCCGGGCGCGGAGCGCGACGCGGAGGTGCTTCGCCTCACGCAGGCGCATGTGAAGGTTCTGGAGGAGTGCGTGCGCCGACATCCCGAGCAGTACTTCTGGGCGCACCGCCGCTGGAAGACGAGCCCCCCGCTCAGCCCTTCGACGACTTCTTCTCCTGCCCCGGGCCGGTGAGGCTCTGGAATCCGATGGGGCTCCCGTCGGGCCGGTTCCCCTTCTGGGGCGCGACGGGGATCGTTCCGAACGCCTCTTCGTACTGCTTGATGGCGCCGGCGAGGACCATATCGAGCGATTTCGCGGACTGCGGCGTCATGATGATCCGCGCGAACACCTTCGCCTTGTTGATCCCCGGCACGACGCGGGCGAAATCGAGAACGAACTCGCTCGCCGTGTGCGCGGTGAGGACGAAATTCGAATAGATGCCTTCGGCCGCTTTCTCGTCGAGCTCGACCGGGATCGGTTGCTGCGGTTGATGCTGCTTCTCCATGGCCGCTCCTTTTCTTGCGGGCGTCTTTCTGCTATGATGTATCAGCTTTGACGGGGCGCGTCAAGGGAGTTCGGGGCGCGGGGAAGGAAGGAATCCGATGTCCCTCAGATGTCCGGAATGCGGGCGCGAGCATGACGTTTCGCTCTTCGAGCTCGGGCGGGAAGTCGTGTGCTCGTGCGGGAGACGGCTCTCGCTGAAGGACGCTCACGAGGAGACCGGCGCCGCGCGCGGCGCCGGCGGCCGGGCGCCGATCAGGAACATCGACTGGGACAAGTTCGAGAAGGAGATTTTCGACGCGGCGAACGCGCGTCCCCGCCGGGTTGACGGGGAGCGGGTGGCCCAGATCAGGGCGATGGCCGACCGCATCTCCGCGCTCATCACCGGGAGCGATCTCCCGCGGGTCGATATCGAAATCGAGGTGCGAAAATTCCGGGCATATGTCCTCGATCATTTCCCCGAAAAGGAAGAGCTGTTCAAGGCCATATACATCAATCGATTCATCCGTCTATGGGAGGATCATCGAAAGGGGGAGGGTCCGTTGTTCGGGTGGCGCAGGCGCGGCATCTAATCAAACGCGGGCCGCCCGGATCCGGCGGGACGCGCGGCGACAAATTCCTTGATTAGCCCTCGCGATGTGCGGTATATTCCCGAAAGTATAAACTATAGTGAAAGAGACAGTTCGCCCCTCCGTCCGGGAATCAGCCGGAGAACCGAGCGTCTGTTGATGCGAAAGAGCAGAGTGAGAGAAATTTGCCGCGCGATGCGGCGCGCGCGGGTCGCCGTCGTCGGCGACATCATGCTCGACCGCTACATCTGGGGATCGGTCGACCGGATCAGCCCCGAGGCTCCCGTCCCCGTCGTCGCCGTCGCCGATACGACGATCCGTCCCGGCGGGGCGGCGAATGTGGCGTGGAATCTCCTGTCCCTCGGCGTGAAGGCGTCGCTCGCCGGCGTCGTGGGCCGCGACCGGTCGGGGGACGAGCTCAAGAGCCTTCTGAAGAGCAAGGGCCTGTCCCCGGCGTCGATTCTCTCGGATGCGCATCGTCCGACGACCGAGAAGATCCGTATCATCGCCCACAGCCAGCAGGTGGTCCGGGCCGATTTCGAGCTGATAGAGCCGATGCGGGATGAGCTGCTCGCGAAGCTGCTCGCCGCCGTGCGGCGCGCGGCCGCCGGGGCCGATGCGGTCATCGTGTCCGATTACGGGAAGGGCGTCGTCACCGGGGATGTCATGGATCTCGTGCGGTCGCTCTGCGCTCGCCGCGGCGTTCCGTTCCTCATCGATCCGAAGGAGGGGCACTTTTCGCTCTATCGCGGCGCCTACGCGGTCACGCCGAACAAGAAGGAAGCGGGGGGGTTCTACAACAGGCGGATCAGGAGCGACGAGGATCTCGCGTTCGTCGGAACGTCGCTGCTCCGCGACCTCGAAGCGGCGGCCGTTCTCATCACGCGGGGGGAAGAGGGGATGACCCTGTTCCGGAGGGGCGGTCGCCCGCGGCATTTCCCCGCGCGGGCGAGCGAAGTGTACGACGTGACGGGAGCCGGAGACACCGTGATCAGCGTGCTCGCCGCGGGGCTCGCCGCCGGGGGCTCGATTCACGAGTCGATCGGGATCGCGAACGTGGCGGCGGGGATCGTCATCAGGGAACTCGGAACCGCGGCCGTCACGCCCGCGGAGCTCGAGGCGGCGTTCTAGGAGCGTTCGAATGGCCGACGTGCGAGACAAGATGCTTTCCCGGGGCGCGCTCGGGCCTTTCAGGGCGCGGAGCGGGAGGAAGCGCATCGTCTTCACGAACGGGTGCTTCGATATTCTGCACCGGGGGCATGTCGAGCTCCTCCGCAGGGCGAAGAGCTACGGCGACGTGCTCGTCGTCGGCCTCAACTCGGACGCGTCGGTCCGGCGACTCAAGGGACGCCGGCGTCCCCTCGTGCGGGAGCGGGACCGGGCGTTCGTGCTCGCGGCGCTCGAGGCGGTCGACCGGATCGTCATCTTCGACGAAGACACGCCGCTCGAGACGATTCTCGCGCTCGAGCCCGACGTGCTCGTCAAGGGATCCGAGTACGGAAAGGGGCACATCGTGGGCGCGGACATCGTCGAGGGACGAGGCGGCCGCGTCGTCCGCGTGCCGATGAAGAAGGGTTTTTCGACGTCGTCTTTGATCGAGAAAATACGGAGGTGAGCGTTTCCTTTATGAAGCGTAAAAGAATCGTCATCATGGGCGCCGCGGGGCGAGATTTCCATAATTTCAACACGCTCTATCGGGGGAGGAAGGACGTCGAGGTCGTCGCCTTCACGGCCACCCAGATCCCCGATATCGAAGGGAGGAAATACCCCGCCTCCCTCGCGGGAGCGCTCTACCCCAAGGGGATTCCGATCGTCGCCGAGTCCGAGCTCGCCGGGCTCATCGTGAAGCACGCCGTCGACGAGGTGATGTTCGCGTACAGCGACGTCTCGAACCAGTACGTCATGGAGAAGGCCGCGCTCGTGAACTCCCTCGGCGCGCATTTCACCCTCGCCGGCGCCGCGCCGACGATGGTCAAGAGCGTGAAGCCGCTCATCTCGATCTGCGCGGTGCGCACGGGGAGCGGCAAGAGCCAGACGACGCGCCGGGTCGCCGACATCCTCATCGAGGCGGGGTACAAGGTCGTCGCGATCAGGCATCCGATGCCCTACGGCAATCTCGCGAAGCAGAAGGTCCAGCGGTTCGCCACGCTCGACGACCTCGCGAAGCACGAGTGCACGATCGAGGAGATCGAGGAGTACGAGCCGCATATCGTGAAGGGCGTCATCATCTACGCCGGCGTCGATTACGAGGCGATCCTCCGGCAGGCGGAGAAGGAAGCGGACGTCGTCCTGTGGGACGGCGGCAACAACGATCTGCCGTTCTACAAGCCGGACCTCAACATCGTCGTCGCCGATCCGCACCGCCCCGGGCACGAGCTCACGTACTATCCGGGACGCGCGAACATACTCATGGCGGACGCGATCGTCATCAACAAGATCGACACGGCGGACCTGGCCGGCGTCGAGCAGGTCAGGGCGAACATCATGGCGCTCAACCCCCGCGCGATCGTGATCGACGGCGCCTCGCCCATCCGCGTCGACCACGCCGAGCGGATCAAGGGGAAGCGCGTGCTCTGCGTGGAGGACGGCCCGACGCTCACGCACGGCGGCATGAAGTACGGCGCCGCGATCATGGCGGCCCGGAAATACCACGCGAAAGAGATCGTCGACCCGAGGCCCTACGTCACCGGCACGATCGCGAAGACGTTCGTGAAGTATCCGGACATCGGCGTGCTGCTGCCGGCGATGGGGTACGGCGCCGAGCAGGTGAAGGATCTCCAGAAGACGATCTCGCGCGTTCCCTGCGATCTCGTGATCATCGGAACGCCGATCGATCTTCAGCGATACGTCAAGATTCCGCAGCCCTCGCTCAGGGTGATGTACGATCTGCAGGAGATCGGGCGCCCCGACCTGCGGGACGTGATCGGCAAGTATATGAAGATATAAAGCGATACATTATATTATCGTTGTAATAGATTGTCTATTAAGTATTTAATGGAGGTGTGGCTTGAAGGTCCATGAAGCTGATGCCCGCGCTCTGTTCGCGAAGTCCGGACTGCCCGTTCCGCCGAGCCGCCTCGCGCTGAACGCCGAGGAAGCGGGAAAAGCGGCGGCGGAGATCGGCTGCCCCGTGGTCGTCAAGGCGCAGGTCCTTGTCGGGGGACGCGGAAAGGCGGGCGGGGTCAAGCTCGCCGCGACTCCCGACGAAGCCGCCGCCAAGGCGAAGGCCATCATCGGAATGGACATCAAGGGAATCAGGGTGGAGAAGGTCCTCGTCGCGCGGGCCGTCGACATCGCGAGCGAGTTCTACGCGGGCATCGTGATCGACCGGCGGAGTCGCAAGCCGCTCCTGATGGTGTCGCCGGCCGGGGGGATCGACATCGAGGAGGTTGCCCGGACTTCCCCGGAGAAGATCGTCAAGGTCGTCATCGATCCCGCGTGGGGCATCCTTCCGTTCCAGATGCGGCGGATGACCGCCGCGCTCACCGGCGACAAGGAAATCGCCAAAAAGGTCGGCCCGGTGCTCGCCGGCCTCTACCGCGCGTTCATGGCGGTCGACGCCTCCCTCGCCGAGATCAATCCGCTCGTCGTCACTCCGGCGGGAGAGGTCTGGGCGATCGACGCGAAGATCAACATCGACGACAGCTCCCTGTTCCGCCAGAAGGACGTCGCCGCGCTGCGCGACGAATCGGCCGAGGATCGCGGCGAGGTGGAAGCCCGGGACGCGGGGCTCTCCTTCGTGAAGCTCGACGGGAATATCGGTTGCATCGTGAACGGCGCCGGCCTCGCGATGGCGACGATGGACATGATCAAGCACTTCGGCGGGCAGCCCGCCAATTTTCTCGACATCGGCGGCTCCTCGAGCCCCGACAAGGTCCTCACGGCGATGCGGATCATCCTGCGGGACCGGAACGTGAAATCGATCCTCATCAATATATTCGGCGGCATCACCCGCTGCGACGACGTCGCCCTCGGCCTCATCGAGGCGAAGAAGCAGCTCGGCGGCGAAATTCCCCTCGTCGTCCGGCTCATCGGAACGAACGAGGACCGGGCGCGGGAGATACTCCGCGGCACTGAGCTCATCGCGGCCGCCACGATGGAGGACGGGGTCACGAAGGCGATCGCGGCCGCGAAACGGTAACCGGCGGCCGGCGTCGGACGGCATATATTCGACAAGGAGGACGTCTTGAGCATTCTCGTCGATGAAAAAACCCGCGTGATAGTCCAGGGAATTACGGGCCGGGACGGCGCGTTCCACGCGAGCCAGATGATCGCGTACGGGACGAAGGTCGTGGGCGGCGTCACGCCGGGCAAGGGCGGGCAGAAGACCGAGAGCGGCGTTCCCATATTCAACACGATGGCCGAGGCGGTCGGCGAGACGGGAGCCGACGCGAGCGTCATCTACGTGCCGGCGGCGTTCGCGACCGACGCGATCTGCGAGGCGGCGGACGCCGGCATCACGCTCGTCGTGTGCATCACCGAGGGGGTGCCGGTGCTCGACATGGTGCGCGTCATTCCGTACCTTCGCGAGCGCGGCGCGCGCCTCATCGGCCCGAACTGTCCGGGCATCATTTCCCCCGGGAAATGCAAGGTCGGGATCATGCCGGGAGGCATTCATACGCGCGGTCCGGTCGGCGTCGTCTCGCGGAGCGGGACGCTCACGTACGAGATCGACTATCATCTGACGAAGAGCGGATTCGGGCAGTCGTCCTGCCTCGGCATCGGCGGCGATCCGGTCGTCGGCACGAATATCCTCGACGCCCTCGAGCTCTTCGCGAAGGACGACGAGACCGAGTGCGTCGTCCTGATCGGGGAGATCGGCGGGAGCGACGAGGAGGAGGCGGCGGCCCTCATCGCGCGGGGCTACCCGAAGAAGGTCGCCGCGTTCATCGCGGGGCAGACGGCGCCTCCGGGGAAGCGCATGGGGCACGCCGGCGCGATCGTCTCGGGGGGGACCGGAACGGCGGCCGAGAAGATCGCCGCGTTCAAGGCGGTCGGCGTCGACGTCGCCGCGATTCCCGGGGAGATCGTGGGGCTCGTGTCGCGGCTCATCTCCAAGAAGGGCTCCGCGAAGCCCGGCGCGAAGCGCGCCGCGAAGCCCGGTCCGAAGCGCGCGACGAAGCACGCGCGGAAGAGCGCGACGAAATCCGCGCCGAAACGGGCCGCCCGGCCGGCGCGAAAAGGTACCAGGAAATCGCGATGAGCCGGACGCCCCCGCGGGGGGGCCGGCGACGGAGGTCTTCGTGGACAGAACGTTTCTCATGATAAAGCCGGAAGCGGTGAAGGGCGGCAAAGCGGGGGAGATCATCGATCTTCTCATCAAGAACCGGTTCCGCGTCGTCAGGATGCAGCAGTTCGTTTTCGAGCCGCCGCGGGCCCGATCGTTCTACGCCGTCCACGACGGGAAGCATTTCTTCGCGGACCTCGTCGCCTATATCACGTCCGGCGACGTCGTCGGAGTCGAGCTCGAGAAGGAGGGGGCCGTCGAGCTCCTGCGCGAGCTCGTCGGCGCGACCGATCCGGCGAAAGCGCGTCCGGGCACGATCAGGTACATGTACGGCACCGATCTGCAGCGGAATGCGGTGCACGCGTCCGATTCGCGGGAATCCGCGGAAAAAGAGCTTGCCATCGTATTTCATGAAAAATAATATTATACCCTCATGAACGACGATGCGGACGCCATGAAGCTCGATCTCGATCGCGTCGAGAAGCGGTCGAACTTTTCGTTCGAGCGGACATTCGAGCTTCCGACGCCCGACGGGGGAGCCGCGGAATGCGCCGCGGCGGCCGAGGTCGCCGTCACCAGATCGGTGAACCGCTACACGATCGAAGCGCGCGTGAAGGGGATCGTTCGCGTGGAGTGTAATCGCTGCCTCGAGCCCTTCGAACTGCCGCTTGAAACGTCGGTTACGGTCATCGTGAACCGGGGGGAGGCGTCGCCGCCCGTCGAGGACGAGGTGGACGACGTGGTGTCGGTTCCGCTCTCCGGGGAGGCGTCGTTCGACCTGTTCCCGCGGGTCCGGGAATCGCTCATTCTGGAGATGCCGATCAAGCTCCTGTGCCGCGAGGATTGCAAGGGCGTCTGCGTGAAATGCGGGGCGAATCTCAACGCCGGGGAGTGCGGATGCGATGCCCGGACCGGCGATCCGCGCTGGGGAGCCCTGAAAAAATTCTTGAATAGAGAGGATAAAACGTAAATATTTCCCCGAACCGGCATCGCGATACGAAACGAGGAGGAATCCCATGGCAAATCCGAAACATCGCCATTCAAAGACACGGGGACGGAAGCGGAGAACGCACTATAAGGCCGAAGCGCCGTCGCTCTCGCAGTGCTCCCACTGTCACCAGCCGAAACCGCCGCACACCGTGTGCCCGAATTGCGGGTACTACGCGGGCCGCGAGGTAGTCAAGCCGAAGGTCGAGGAAGGGAAATAGCCTCGTCCCGGAGGACCCATGAAAATCGCCCTCGATGCCATGGGCGGCGATAAGGCCCCGGTCGGAATCGTCGAAGGCGCGTTCGAAGCCGCGCGCGAGGCGTCCGAAAGGGTCGAAGTCGTCCTCGTCGGAAAACGCGACCTCCTCGAGGCGTATATCGGGGAGCGCCGTCTCGCGGCGCCCAACGTTGAGATCGTCGACGCGCCCGAGGTCGTCGAGATGTCGGAGAGCCCCGCCACGGCGATCCGCAGGAAGCGCGCTTCATCGATCGCGGTCGGGATGAATCTCCACCGGGAGGGGAAGGTCAAGGCCTTCGTGAGCGCGGGCAACACGGGGGCGGTCGTCGCGAGCTCCCTCCTCACGCTCGGCCGGCTCCCCGGCATCGAGCGCCCCGCGATCGCCATCCACATGCCGACCGAGGGCGGGAACACCGTCCTCATCGACGGCGGCGCGAATTCGGACTGCGATCCGCACAACCTGCTCCAGTTCGCCTTCATGGGATCGGTGTACGCCGAGACCTATCATGGCACGAAGAATCCGCGCGTCGGGCTCCTCAGCATCGGCGAGGAACGGTCGAAGGGGAACGAGCTGACGCGCGCCTCGTACGAGCTTCTCGAGAAAAGCGGTCTCAATTTCGCGGGGAACGTCGAGGGGCGCGACGTTTTCTCGGGTGCGGCGGACGTCGTCGTGACGGACGGATTCGTCGGCAACGTCGTTTTGAAATTTACAGAATCCATCATTTATTATATAAACACCCTCATCAGGGAGGAGACCGGCAAGCACGCGCTCGCGAAGATCGGCGCGGGGCTCATGCGGCCGGCCTTCCGGGGCGTCAAGCGCAAGCTCGACTACGCCGAGTACGGCGGCATGCCGCTCCTCGGGGTGAACGGCGTCGTCATCATCAGCCACGGGAAGAGCTCCGCGCGGGCCATCAAGAACGCGATATTGGCCGCCGAGCGATTCGTCGCGGGCGGCGTGAACGACAGGATTCGGCAGCAGATCGAGAGGTCGTAGCGATGATCCCCACGGGCGGGCACGGGAGCGCGAGATTCGCCGGCATGGGCTATTATCTGCCCGAGACCGTGCTGTCCAATTTCGATCTCGAGAAGATGGTCGACACCTCGGACGAGTGGATCGTCACGAGGACCGGCATCCGGGAGCGGAGAATCGCGAAGCCCGAGGAGGCGGCGAGCGATCTCGCGATCAGGGCCGCGCGCGACGCGATGGCCGATGCGGGGGTCGGGGCGGGAGACATCGATCTCATCATCGTGGGGACCGCGACTGCGGATTACCCGTTTCCGTCGACGGCCACCGTTCTGCAGGACCTGATCGGCGCGAAGGACGCGGCCGCGTTCGACGTGGTGGCCGCCTGTTCGGGATTCATCTACGCGATGACGGTCGCTCAAACGATGATCAGCGCGGGCAAATCGCGTCGCGCGCTCGTCATCGGGGTGGAGACGCTCTCGCGGATCATCGACTACACGGACCGGACCACGTGCGTCCTCTTCGGGGACGGCGCCGGCGCCGTCGTCATGGAGCCGTGCGAGGCGGGGGACGGGATCCTCGCCACGTTCATGAAGAGCGACGGGAGCTACGCCGATCTTTTGTATCAGCCGGCGGGGGGGTCGCGGACGCCGCTGACCGAGGAGCGCATCAGGAACCGTGAGCAGTACGTGAAGATGAAGGGGGACGGCCTCTTCAAATACGCGGTCCGCGCCATGGTCGACGCGGGGGAGGCGGTGCTCACGGAGGCGAACATGAAGATCTCCGACGTCGATTTCGTCGTGCCGCACCAGGCGAATCTGCGGATCATCGAAGGGGTCCGGACGAGGCTCGGCGTGCCGCCGGAGAAGGTCATCATCAACATAGACCGTGTCGGGAACACGAGCTCCGCGAGCATTCCGATCGCGCTCTGCGAGGCGAGGGACAAAGGCATCATCAAGCGCGGCGACCGTGTCCTCATGGTCGCCTTCGGCGGCGGGCTCACGTGGGGGGCCGCGCTGCTCAAGTATTGACCGATCGAACACGAAGGATTTCGCCATGACGAAGGCGGCGTTTCTGTTTCCGGGGCAGGGTTCCCAGTACGTGGGCATGGGGAAGGATCTCTCGGCGTCCTATCCGCGGGCGCGGGAGCTCTACGAGGAGGCCGACGAGATTCTCGGCGTTCCGATATCGCGCATCTCATTCGAGGGGGACGCCGAAACGCTCACGGCGACGAAGAACGCCCAGCCGGCGCTCCTGCTCCACAGCGTCGTCGTGGCCCGCATCCTGCGCGAGGAGGCCGGGGTCGAGCCGGCGATCGTCGCGGGGCACAGCCTCGGCGAATATTCCGCGCTCGTGGCGGCGAACGCCCTCGACGAGATGGACGCCCTGCGGATCGTGCGAAAACGCGGCGAGCTCATGTACGAGGCGGGAGTGCGGCAGCCGGGAACCATGGCGGCGATCATCGGGCTCGAGCGGCCCGACGTCGAGGACGTATGCCGCGAGTCCTCGCTCGGCGGCGATATCGTCGTCGTTGCCAACGTCAATTCGCCGGGGCAGATCGTCGTTTCGGGGAATATCGACGCGGTCGGGAGGGCGTGCGCGGCGGCGCAGGCCCGCGGCGCCAAGAAAACGATCCCGCTCAAGGTGAGCGGCGCGTTTCATTCGCCGCTCGTCGCGGGCGCGCAGCGGGAGCTCGTCGATTACATCACGGGGTTCGCGGTCCGGGACGCGTCGGTCGGCGTCGTCTGCAACGCGGACGCGAAGATCGTTTCCCGGAAGGACGAGATCGTCGACGCGCTCTCGCGGCAGCTCACGAGCCCGGTGCTCTGGTCCGATTCGATGGCGGTGCTCCTCTCGTCGTGGAGCGGACCCGTTCTGGAGATCGGGCCGGGCAAGGTGCTCGCGGGACTCCTGAAGCGGATCGACGGCGCGCGTCCGGTGCAGTCGATCGGCACGGCGGAGGAGCTCGGACGAAGCCTCGCGGGCGAAGCGGCGTGACCGGCGCGTCCGGCCATCGGGCCGGTCTGCCGCGGCGATGAGGAGCGATATGGTGAATCTCGAGGGCAAAACGGCGCTCATAACCGGGGCGGGGCAGGGTATCGGCCGCGATATCGCGGCCACGCTCGCCGCCGCGGGGGCCGATATCGCGGCTCTCGACGTCAATCTCGAGGGCGCGGAGGCGACGGCGAAGCTCGTGCGGGAGCAGGGCCGGAAGAGCGTCGCGCTCGCCTGCGACGTTTCGATCGCGGCGGACGTCGACCGCTGTGTCGCCGAAGCGCTCGAGGGGCGCGATCAGATCCATATTCTCGTGAACAACGCGGGAATCGCGCGGGACAATCTTCTCATCCGCATGAGCGACGCGGAGTGGGAGAGCGTGATGAAGGTCAACCTCACCGGCACCTTCAACGTCACGAAGGCGGTGTCCCGTTCGATGATAAAGAAACGGTTCGGACGGATCGTGAACATCTCTTCCGTGATCGGGGTGATGGGGAACGCGGGGCAGTGCAACTACGCGGCGAGCAAAGCGGGAATCATCGGATTCACGCGGGCCGTCGCGAAGGAGCTCGCGGGGAGAAACATCAATGTGAACGCCATTGCGCCGGGCTTCATCGAAACGGCGATGACGGCCGCGCTGCCGCAGGAACGGCAGGAGGATATGCGGCGGCTCATTCCGCTCGGGAGGTTCGGCTCCGGAGCGGATGTCGCGAACGTCGTGCTCTTCCTCTGCTCCGATCTCGGCAGCTACGTCACGGGGCAGGTCATCCACTGCGACGGCGGAATGGTGATGGCGTGAGAAACCGGTAAGAAGGAGGTCAGGAACGCAATGACTATCGAAGAACGGGTCAAGAAGGTCATCGAAGAGCAGCTGTCGGTCAACCAGGATCAGATCACGCGTGAAGCGTCGTTCATCGACGATCTCGGCGCCGATTCGCTCGACACGGTCGAGCTCGTTATGGCGCTCGAGGAGGAGTTCGGCATCGAGATTCCGGACGACGAAGCGGAGAAGATAACGAAGGTGGGAGAGGCGATCGATTACATCACCTCCCACGGATCCAAGGAATAACCGGCCCGGGTTCGCCTCCCGGCGTTCGCACAAAAGGGGGTACCATGTCCGCGGACACGAGAAGGGTGGTCGTCACCGGCATGGGTCTCGTGGCTCCGTGCGGGTCCACCGTCGCGGAGAACTGGGAGAACATTGCGGCCGGAACCTCGGGCCTCGCGCGCATCACGGCGTTCGACGTGAGCGCGTACGACACGAAGATCGGGGGAGAGGTCAAGAACTTCGATCCCGAACGGTACATCGACCGGAAGGAAGCCCGCCGGATGGACCGCTCCGTCCAGCTCGCCCTCGCCGCCGCGGCCGAGGCCATGGCGGGGCTCGAGGGCGCCTATGAGGCCGAGCGTTTCGGGACGATCATCGGCTCGGGCATCGGCGGCATCCTGACGTTCGAAGCGCAGCATTCGGTGCTCGTAGAGAGAGGGCCCTCGCGCATCAGCCCCTTTTTCATCCCGATGATGATCTCGGACATGGCCGCGGGACAGGTCTCGATCAAATACGGCCTCAAGGGCCCGAACTTCGGGACGGTTTCGGCGTGCGCCTCGGGCGGTCACGCGATCTGCGACGCGTTCATGTACATCAGGAGCGGCTTCGCCGACGCGATCCTGACCGGCGGCACCGAGGCGACGATCTCGCCGATGGCGCTCGGGGGATTCTGCTCGATGAAGGCGCTCTCCACGAGGAACGACGAGCCCGAGCGGGCGAGCCGCCCGTTCGATCGCGACCGCGACGGCTTCGTCATGTCCGAGGGGTCCGGCCTCGTCGTGCTCGAGGAGCTCGAGCGCGCGAAGGCCCGCGGGGCGGCGATCCTCGCCGAGATCGCCGGCATCGGGCTCAGCGGCGACGCCTATCACATCACGACGCCGGTGCCCGGCGGCGCGGGCGCCGCGAACGCCATGAAGCAAGCGCTTTGGAGCGCCGGCGTGGCCCCCGAACGGATCGATTACATCAACGCGCACGGCACGTCGACGGCGTACAACGACAAGACGGAGTCTGACGCCATCGCCGGCGTGTTCGGGGCGCACGCGCGGAAGGTGCGGGTGAGCTCGACGAAATCGACGCACGGGCATCTCCTCGGCGCCGCCGCGGCGATCGAGCTCATCACGTGCGTCAAGGCGATCGGCGCGGGGATCATTCCGCCGACGGCGAACCTTGACAATCCGGATCCCGAATGCCCGCTCAACCACGTGCCCAAGGTCGCCGTCAAGCAGGATCTCGCGTACGTGATGAGCAACTCCTTCGGGTTCGGAGGGCACAACGTGAGCATCGTGCTCAAGAGGTACGAGTCGTAGAGCGGCCAGGGAGCCCGCGCGCATGAAACGGATTCTCGATGGAATCAGGCGGCTGTTCCGCAGGGGCGGAGACGGCGGCGCGAGCTTTCCCGAGCTCGAGCTCCTGATCGGCTATCATTTCCTCTCCCGCGAACGGCTCGTCGAGTCGCTCACGCACCGTTCGACCCTCGGCGACCTCAAGCCGGGCATGGAGCGCATCTCGTACGAGCGCCTCGAGTTCCTCGGCGATTCGGTGCTGTCGCTCGTGACGAGCGATTTTCTCATGCGGAACTTTCCGGAGGAGAACGAGGGCCAGCTCACGAAGAAGAAATCGCTCCTCGTGAGCAAGGGCGTCCTGTCGAAGAAGGCGGACGAGATCGGCATCAAGCCGTTCATCATCCTGAGCGAGAGCGCCGAGCGCGGCGGGGTGGCCGATCAAGACTCCGTGCTGACCGCCGCACTCGAGGCGATCATCGGAGCGATCTATCTCGACGGCGGCTTCGAGCGCGCGCGCAGCTTCATTGAAGACAAGATCCTCTGCGACATCGAGGAGTTCCTCGAGCACCGCGATCACGTCAATTTCAAGAGCGTTCTCCAGGAGTGGGTCCAGTCCAAGTACCACAGCTATCCGCGGTACATCGTCAAATCCACGACGGGTCCCGAGCACGATAAGATCTTCATCATCGAGGTGCGGGTCGCCGGGAAGCCGGTCGGCAAGGGGCGGGGCAAGAGCAAGAAGGATGCCGAGCAGATGGCGGCCAAGGAAGCGCTGCACGCCCTGCGAAAGATCCATTAGGAGGAATCCCGGCAGTGGCCATCAAAAAGGCGACCCAGGTGCCGTTCGCCTTCGGCGGGGCGCCCGAGGCGTTCTGCGCCGAATGCAAGCTTCCCTGCAATCTCGAGGAAATGAGCGTCGACTGCCACCGGCGGTTTTTTCTGCACGGCCTCACGTTCTGCTCCTATTTCGTCCACGGGTATTGTTTCCTGATCGACGTGCCGGGGTGCGTGTTCGACAACGGCGGCCGGCATGACGAGTATTGGCTCCACCTGCTCCGCGAGTACTTTCACAACGTCGGCGGGGCGGAGGAGAGCGGCGAGTACCGGAAGCGCCGCGACGAAGCCATCGCGCTCATCGCCGGCCAGATCGAAAACCGCGCCGTGCATCTCTGCCGGTACCTGGAAGAGTACTACAGCGTGATCATGGGAACGGGGGGCGGGCTCTCCGAGGACATGCTCTCGCGTCTCGACGAGGCGTATCTTTCCCTCCTCAGGGGCATCACGCGAAAACCTGACTGACGCGCGACCGGCGCGGGCGAATCCCCAGCGATCGACGGCTATATCGTTTGCCCGGCCGGTCGCGCTTGGGTATAATTGATGAGGAGTCGAAAGGAACGCGCCATGCGGAAACGTCTCATGATCGTCCTCGTCGCGTCGCTGTGCGTCATCCCGGCCGTCGGCGCGCGCGCGCAGACGGACTACGACCAGAGCGCGCTCATCGCGTATCTCAAGGGCATCTACCTCGAATCCGAGGATTACTTCGCCGACGCATATCAGTATTACCTCTACGCGGCCGCCCGCGATTCGGGAAACGCGCGCATCCTGCTCCGGCTTTCGAAGGTCGCGCTCCGGATCGGCGAGCTCGAAGCGGCGAAGACGTACAGCGGGGATCTCATCGCGCGGGGAGCGTACCTCGGCGACGCGCGATCGGTGCTCGCCGAAACCGAATACCGGCTCGGCAACAAGGAGGTCGCGCTCACGCTCCTCGAAACGCTCCGGGGCGACGCGGACGTCCCCCTGTTCCCGATTCTCAAGTTTCTCGCCAAGATACATCTCGAGCTCAACAAGGTCGATGAGGCGCGGCGGGATCTCCGCGAGGCGAGCGCGCTCCCCGAGGCCGATTTCTACGTGTGGTACGAGCTCGGGCTCCTCGAAGCCGATGCGGGGCGAACCGGCGAGGCGATCGAGGCGCTCGCCCGCGCGATCGAGATGGATCCGGACTACGCGAACGCGCACGTGGCGCGCGCCCGGCTCTTCAAGGGCGCGGGCCGCACCGCCGAGGCGGAGCGGGAATACCGCGAGGTCCTGCGGCTCGAGCCCGCCAACCGGGAGGCGCTCGACGGCATCGGCGAGATCCTGTTCACGGAGCGGCGGTTCGACGACGGGGTGGCGCTGCTGGCGCCGCTGCACGAGAAAGGATCGCTCGACGAGCGGGGCGAGCTCGTGTACGGGAGATTCCTCCACAAGGCCGGCAAGAACGAGCAGGCGCTCGCCGTCTTCGGCGAGCTCATGAAAACGATGGGAGAGCGCCCCGCGCTGCTGCGGGTTCTCTCCGAGATGGAGATCGAGGAGGGGCGCTTCCGGACCGCCTGCGATCATCTGAAGCGGCTCGTCGAGCTCGAGCCGGACCGCTTCGACAACTACATCGGCCTGCTCCTCATTTTCTATCGCGCCGTCGACGGGCCGTCCGGACCGGACGAAGCGGTCGAGGCGACGGACGCCGAGCGCCGGGAGTACCTCGCGAAGGCCGTGTCGCTCGCGTCGGACGACACCCCGGAGGACTATTTCCTGCTCGGCTCCATTCTGCGCAAGGGAGGGGAGGCGGCGGAGGCGGAACGTCTCCTCTTGAAGGCCGAACGGCTCGACCCGAAGAACGAGAACGTGGCGCTCGAGCTCGCCGCGCTCTACGGGCATGAAGGCCGGTTCGACGACGCCCTCGCGCGCGTCGTGCCGCTGTACGAGAAGGATCAGGAGAATCCGACGCTCGCGAATCTCTACGGGTATCTCCTCGCGGAGAAGGGCGTGAAGCTCGATGTGGCGGAGTCGCTCCTCGGCAAGGCGCTCGGCAGCGAACCGGAGAACGGGTATTTCCTCGACAGCCTCGGGTGGATACGCTTCAAGCAGGGGCAGTATCGCGAGGCGCGCGACGTGTTTCTCAGGGCGATCGACCGCGTGTCGGACGACGCGGTGATATGGGAGCATCTCGGCGATACGTACCTCCGGATGAACGAGCGGGGGAAAGCGCTCGACGCGTACGAGAAAGCGCTCGCCATCGATCCCGCGGCGAAGAGCGCGGGCGAGAAGGCGGGAAGGCTCAGGAACGATGAGAGCAATCGGTAAAGGTGCGGCGGCCTTCGGGATCGCCGCGGCCATCGCGCTCGTGCAGTCGTGCGCGTCGCTCGGGCCGCGCCGCGCCGAGGTTCCCTGCGACGAACGCTTCGAGGCATCCCTGTCTCCGGTGAAGCCGGGAGAGGGGATCGAGGTCGTCGGCACCATTCGCGCGGAGCTTCCCCGCTACCGGATCCGGGGGATCGCGCGGATCGCCTATTCCCCCGAGGAAGGGGCCGCCCGGATCGATTTCAGGCATTCGAGCCTCTTCGGCGCCGTCGAGGAGGAGGTCACCCTCCTCGTCGGCGACAGCCTCGTCATACACGAACCCGAAAACGGCAGATTCATCGGCAACGATTCGTCGCTCGCGCTCGTACGGGAAGAGACGGGCTGCGAGATCGCGCCGGACGATATTCTCGCCGTGCTGCTGTTCGCGCCCCCGCGCTGCGCCGCCATGGAATCTCCCGTCGCCGAGGGCGGGGGCGAGGATTGGCGGCTGCGCGCGCGCTGGAGAGGCCGGCGCATCGAGATGCGGGGAGAGAATGACCGGGGGATCACGGAATTCAAGCTGTGCTTCGGGGGGGCGCCGGCTGCTACACGATCTCGTACGGCGAGCCGATGATCGTATCGGGACTGTCGTATCCCCGCTGGATGCGGATGAAGCGCGAAGGCGGCGCGGAACGGATAACATTCGATCTTGTTGATATTAAAGCGATTACAGTGATGCAGGGCATGCTCGAAACGGAAGGGGCCGGGGAGCGATAGGGATGGCCGGCCGCGGTCTCGGGGCCGCGCGGACGCGGCGGGAACTTTTCCGAATACCGGGTGTTGAATTATGACGGACGAGAGGAACGGAGATGACGGGTTGAACAGACCGGTTGAGCTTCGGGAGCGCAGGATCGATTTCGGCGAGCTCACCGACGAGGAGCTGATGCTCCTCGTCCAGGAGGGGCGGAACCAGGCGTTCGACGCGCTCGTCGGCAGATACAAGAACCGCCTGTTCACCTACCTGTTCCGGCTTCTCGGGGATCGCGGCGAGGCGGAGGAATTCGCCCAGGAGACATTCGTCAAGGCGTACATCCATGCTGAAAAATACCGGACGATCGCCCGTTTCTCGACATGGCTGTACACGATCGCGACGAATCTCGTTCGCAACCGCATGCGGAACGCGAAACGGAGGCCGGCGATGGTGAGCCTCTGGTCGGAGAACGCGGGGGGCGAAGAGGACGGCAAGTGGATGGAGCTGCGGGACGATACGCAGCGGCCCGATTACAATATGGAGCAATCGAACCTGAACGAGCTGATCCAGGACGCGATCGAGAAGATTCCCGGAAAGTACCGTCCGGCCTTCGTGCTCCGGGAGATCAACGATTTGAGCTACGAGGAGATCGCCGCCGTGACCGGACTCAAGCTCGGCACGGTGCGCTCGCGCATAAACAGGGGGAGGGCGCACTTCAAGAAGATGGTCGCCCCGTACGTCGCCAAGGATTTCGAGACCAAGGGGAACAAAGCATGAAATGCGGCAAGGCGCAGGATCTGTACTTCTCAAGTCGCGACGGGGCGCTCGATGAGGCCGGTCGCATGGAGCTCGCGCGGCACCTCGCGCACTGCCCCTCGTGCGAGCTGCTCGTGAAGGAGCTGGAAGCGAGCCTCGATGCAGCCCGCGCGCTCCCCGAGCTCTCCGTGAGCGAGGGATTCGAGTGGAACGTGAAACGCCGCATCCTGCAGGAGAAATCGAAGCTCATGCGCCGCGACGTCGAGCCGAATCCGTTCGGCGAGCGGCGGTGGGTGCTCCGGTTCGCGCTCGGCGCCGCCGCCGCCGCGGTCTTCGTCATCGCCGCGACGACGTTCGTGGTGCAGCGGATCGGGATGAATGAGCCCCGCGTCAGGGAAGTCGCCCGCGCCGAGCGATCGGACGCCGCTCCGATACAGGCGCCGGCCGTCGAGAGGGACGCGTTCGCCGAGTACCGCGGCGCCGGCACTTTCGCGGGCCCCCGGATGGTATCGGACAACATCTTCACCTTCGAGCGCGGCGGGGAGAGCGTCAGCCCGTCCCCGTTCGACGTCGTCGCCGCGTCCCGCGAGGATTCGCTCGCGCGCGAGAACGAGCTGCTCAAGCGGCGGATTCAGCGCCTCGAACGTCAGATCCTGATGTACCGGGGCATGCTCGACAAGGAACGCATGCAGCGGCTCAATATGTCGCTGCCGTGAGCGGATCGATCCCGCGCGTCCCCCGCGCGGCGGAGCGCCATTTTCCGCTTGCCCCCGCGCCTCGTCCGGCCCTATTGTTCCCGTGGAGCACCGCCATGAGAAACCTGCCGATCATCATCGCGTTCGCGTGCCTCGGAGCCGTGGCCGCCTCGTGCGGAAACCGGGGGCCGTTCAACACGCTCCCCGCGGGCTCGTACAGCGGAGTCGTGCTCGTGACCGAAACGGGCACGGTCGAGGGCCCGACGGCGGAGATGGTGAACGCCATTCAGCACGAGCTCGATTTCTATACGAAGAACGAGCTGCAGTTCAGGGTCCGCGTCGTGCCCGCCGTCGAGTTCGAGAAAGAAATCCCCGCGAAGAACATGGTGATCTTCGGCATCGTGAACCAGGGGAGAATCGGAGGCATCATCGAGCAGTTCATCGGCGCCTCGGGCGCGAAAGGGGTGCTCGAGGGGAGATACAGCGTCTTCAAGAAAATGAACGCTCCCGTCAACGGGCAGCTCACGATCATCGTGACGGGTGTCTCCGCCGCGGATCTGGCGCTCGCCGCACGGGAGCAGGGAGCCGTTCTCCGGGATATTCTCGAAGCCGGGAACCGGGAGCGGATTCGCGAGTCGATGCTCAAGCAGGGAGAGGACACGTATCTCGAAAAGCGGCTGAAAGAACGGTACGGCTTCTCGCTGAGGATCCCGAGGGTTTACAAGCTCGACGAGGAGCGTCCCGAGGTTCCCGGAATCTCGCTCGTCCATCCCGAGCCGCCCCGCGTGCTTTCGGTATCGTGGAAGACGTTCGGAAACGGCACGGTGTCTCTCGCCGATTCGAACGAGCTCTATCGGATCAGGTCGGACGTTTCGTTCAAGCTGTTCGACAAGTACGTGATGCGGCGCGATCTCGTCAAATTCGGGACCACGCGGCTCGGCGCGTACGAGGCGGTGCGGATGGACGGATACTGGGAGAGCAGCGTCACGGCGGCCGGCGGCTCCTTCATCTGCTATTTCATCGTCGACGGCGTCACCTCCCGCCTCTGGATCGTCGACTGTCTCGTCTACGCGCCGGGGCAGGACAAGAACGAGCTCCTGCGGGAAACGATGGCGTTCGCCGAGACGTTCTCCTTCTAGCGCGCCCGGACGGGCGCATTCTCTTGACAGCGCGCGTTCCCTCTGATAGCTTCGAACAGGTTGATTCTGACCTCTCGGATTCGAAAGGCCCGCAGCATGAGCGATGATCTGCAGAACCTGATCGAACGGTACAACCGCGCGCGCGATTCGCGGCTCTTCGCCCCGCTCGCGGACGCCTACCGCAAGAACGGCGATATCGACACGGCCATCGAGGTCCTCGAGCGCGGGCTCGAGAAGATGCCGCAGTACGCGAGCGCCCACGTGATCCTGGCGAAATGCTACTACGACAAGGGGGCCACCGAGCGGGCGAAGGCGGAGTTCCGCCGTGTCCTCGAGCTGGACGCCGAGAATCTCGTGGCCCTCAAGTTCATGGGGGATATCCTCCTCGCCGAAGACAAGCGGCCGGAGGCGGCGGAGTGCTACCGGAAGATACTCGCCGTCGACCCGTCGAACGCCGACGTGGCGCGCGCGCTCAAGGAGATGGAATCGTCCTTCGTCGTCAAGGAGATCGATCTCGCCGACGAGAAGAAGACGCGCGACGAGCGCCCGCGGGAGCTCGCGACGATGACGCTCGCGGGCATCTACGCCTCGCAGGGATACTACAACAAGGCGCTCCGCATCTATCACGACGTGCTCGACCGGGAGCCGGGAAATGCGGAAGCGAAGGAGATGGTGGCGAAGCTCGAGGGGCTCATGAACGCCACGGAGACCGAGCGGGACAAGGCGTTCCGCGAGGATGTGCTCACCATTTCACTCGGCGATATCAGCGAGGGGCTCGTCTCGAGCACGGCGGGGCGCGGGGGAGAGCAGGCGGAGGAAGACGCGTCGGTGGGGCGGACGATCGCGCGGGACGCGCTCGGCGGCGCGCGGAGGCGCGCGGAGGACATCGCCGGCGAGCCGGGCTCCGAAGCGCCCGCTGCCCCGGATGGCCGGATCGAATCAGCGGCGGATTCCCCTGACGCTCCCGCGGAGAGCCGGGAAATGGAGCAATTCCGCGAATGGCTCCGGAGACTGCGGAGCAAGTAGCGCGGCGATGCGGACGGCGCGGGGAGAGCGGCCATGGCGGACACGAGCGATTTCAGGAACGGCATGATCGTCAGAATCGACGGGAAGCTCTTCTCCATCGTCGAATTCCAGCACGTGAAAATGCAGCAGCGGCGGCCGATCGTGCGGACGCGGCTCAAGCAGATCCCCGAAGGGTACGTTCTCGACAAGACCTTCATGGCGGGGGACCGGGTGGATGAGGTCAGGCTCGACCGCCGGCAGTGCCAGTACCTCTACGCCGTCGGGGATCTCTACCATCTCATGGATGTCGAGACCTTCGAGCAGTTCCCCGTTTCGAAGACGGTCGTCGCGGGCGCGATCCCCTATCTGGTCGAGAACATGGTTGTCACGCTCTTCGCCGACGGCGACAAGCCCGTCACGGTCGACCTTCCGCTCATCGTCGAGCTCGCGGTCAGGGAGACGGAGCCCGGAGTGCGCGGGGACACCGCGCAGGGCGGCTCGAAAACGGCCGTGCTCGAATCCGGAACGAAGATCATCGTTCCCCTCTTCATCGAGACGGGGAACGTGCTGCGCATCGACACGCGGACCGGCAGGTACATCGAGCGCGCCTGAAGCGCGCCCCGGCTGCGATTCACCGGCGGGCCGCCTCCCCGGCGGCCTCGGTTTTCCCTCGAATCGGCCTGATACTTGCAAAAAATCATGAGCGGGGAGGCCCCCTTCAACCGGGGCGGCTGGCGAGACGCAACCCATTGTCATTACTCGCGATATCCGTTTGAGCGGAATCGGCCGGATTTGCATTTTCGTCATCGGGAAGGTGTGTTGCATGAATATCAAGAAGGTTCTCGAGGAAATGATCAACCAGGGAGGGTCCGATCTGCATCTGAAGGCGGGGCTCCCTCCGGTCGTCCGGGTCGATGGGAAGCTCCGTCATCTCGGCCTCGAGAAGCCGTCGCCGAAGGATCTCGAGGAGGTCGCGGGACAGATCCTCACGCCGTCCCAGAAGGATCGCTTCACGAAAACGCGCGAAGTGGACTTCGCGTTCGGCGTCTCGGGGCTCGCCCGCTTTCGCGCGAACTTCTACGTGCAGCGCGGCTCGATCGCCATGGTGTTCCGGCACGTCCCCGTGAACATCAAGAGCATCGACGAGCTCTCGCTCCCCGTCGTGCTCAAGGAGCTCTCGCTCCGTCCGCGCGGCCTCATCTTCGTCACCGGAACGGTCGGAAGCGGCAAGTCGACGACGCTGACCTCCATGGTCAACGAGATCAACAAGACGGCGAACAAGAACATCATCACGGTGGAGGATCCAATCGAGTTCCTCCATCACGACGAGAAGAGCATCATCAACCAGCGCGAGATCGGGAGCGACACGTCCTCATTCCACGAGGCGCTCCGCCACATCCTCCGGCAGGATCCCGACGTGATCCTCGTCGGCGAGATCCGCGACGCCCTGACGATGGAGATCGCGCTCATGGCCGCCGACACGGGGCATCTCGTCCTGTCGACGCTCCATACGGTGGATGCGACGCAAACGATCAACCGTGTCATCTCGTTCTTCCCTCCGCACCAGCACCAGGAAATCCGCTACCTGCTCGGCGCAACCCTCCAGGCGGTCGTCGCCCAGCGGCTCATCCCGATCAGCGGCGGGAAGGGGCGCGTCCCGGCGGTGGAAGTAATGATTGTCACGTCGACGATCCGGGAGTATATTATCGATCCTGAAAAGACGCCTCTCATCACGCAGGCGATTCGGGAGGGTGTCTCCTCGCACGGCATGCAGAGCTTCGATCAGTCGCTCATGAAGCTCCTGTCCGATGGCCATATCACGATGGAGGAGGCGCTCAAGAACAGCTCGAACCCTCACGAGTTCAGCCTCCGGCTCAAGGGCATCCAGGCCACGAGCGACAAGACGTGGGAGACGTTCGAAAGCGCGGGAAAGGGCGGTCCTGCGGGCGATTTCTGATCCCCTCCATGCGGGGCGATCGTGAGCCCGTTCACGGAGTCCGCCCGGCCTCCGCGTTCCGGATTCACGGCGGCATCATTCGTCCGAACATGAGTGCGGGATGAACATCGTTTTCTACGCAACGCTCGAGCAGATCGAGAAGAACGCCCTCCAGAACGCCTCGGTCGTCGTGATCGACGTGCTGCGGGCCTCCAGCACGATCGTCGCCGCCCTCGAGAGCGGCGCCGACCGGATCATCCCCATCGCCGACGTCGAAACCGCCTCCCGTCTCGTGCGCCCCGCGGAACGCGACAAGAAGCTGCTCGCGGGGGAGCGGAAGGGGCTCCCCGTCCCGGGCTTCGATCTCTCCAACTCGCCGTCCGAATTCACCCCCGCCCGCGTTCGCGGCAGAACGATCGTTCTGACGACGACGAACGGCACCCGCGCCGTCACGGCGGCCGCGAAGGCGGGACGCATCGTCGTCTGCGCGCTCACGAACCTCCACGCGGTCGCCGCCGCGCTCCGCGGCGAGAGCGAGCTCGTCGTGCTCTGCTGCGGCACGGAGGGGAGCATCGCGGCGGAGGATCTGCTCTGCGGCGGGCTGCTGCTCCAGAATCTCGGCCCCGCCGTCGCGTCCGATTCCCTCTCCGACGCGGCGCGCATCGCGAGCGCGCTCGCGGAGCGGTTCGGCGGGAACGCCGAGGCGTTCCTTCGCTCGTCCGATCACGGCCGGCGGCTCATCGGGCTCGGATTCGAGGCGGACGTCGCGTACTGCGCCCGTATCGGCGTGAGCGCGTGCGTCCCCACGGCCAAAGAGGGAGTGATCGTTTCCTGAGATGGCGGGAGGTGGGGATACGGATCGCGCGGTTGTCGTGCGGATTCTCGACGCGAACGCGAACCGCTGCGCCGAAGGGCTCCGCGTCGTCGAGGAGATCGCGCGGTTCTCGATGGAGGACGCGGCGCTGACGGGACGCCTGAAAGACCTGCGCCACCGGGTGCGCCGTTCCGCGGAGGCGCTCGCCCGGGGAGCGCTGCGGCACCGGGACAGCGTCGGGGACGTGGGGAGCGGAAGCGCGACCGCTTCGGAGCTCGCCCGGAGCTCGCTCGCCGCCGTCGCGCGGGCGAATTTCGCGCGGTCCGAAGAGGCGCTGCGCGTGATCGAGGAGTTCGGAAAGCTCGTCGACGACGAAGGCTCGCGCGTCTTCAAATCGCTTCGCTTCGAGCTCTACACGATCGAGCGCGCATTCTTCGCCGGAGCGTCCGCCGGGATTTCCCTGCCGCGCCCCCCCTTCCTCTACGCGGTCCTCGATCGCGGGGTCGTCGGGGGGGGCAGGTGGCGTCCGCGTCCGCGGCGCTCGTGGCCGCCGGCGTCGACATGATTCAGTACCGCGCCAAGGAAGCCGGCGCGGCGGAGCGGCGGCGCGACGTCGCCGCGATTCTCGAGGCGGCGCGCGGCGCGTCGATTCCGGTGATCGTGAACGACGACGTCGAGCTCGCCGCGGAAGCGGGCGCGGACGGCGTCCATATCGGCGCGGCCGATATGTCTCCGGCGGACGCCCGGACGATCGTGGGGCGGGACCGGATCGTCGGCGTGTCGGCGACTACGCTCGACGATCTCGCGCGGGCGGCCGAGGCGCCGGTCGATTATATCGGCGTCGGCCCGGTGTATCCTTCGCCGACCAAACCGGAGTCGCGGGCGCTCGGGATCGGATTCGTGCGGGACGCGCGGGAGAGAACGAAGCTGCCGCTCGTCGCCATCGGCGGAATATCGGCGGCGAACGCCGGCGAGGTGCTCGACGCGGGAGCCGACGGCATCGCCGTCGTTTCGGCGATTCTCCGCGGGGATATCGGGAGAAACTGCTTTACGCTGAAGGGGATCATTGCTACAAGATTGCGGCAGGGAAGGGGAGGCCCGGCGGGCGCGTGATCGGCATTTCGGGCGGCCCGCGGGGGGCCGTATTCGGGCCGTGAACCGCGCCGTTTTCGCTCGAGAGGTTCCATGCGGATAACGAAAGGTGTTCTGCTGATCATCGTGGCCGTCTTTCTCGGCGTGGCGCTCGCCTCGCACCAGAGAGAGGACGTGAGCGCGCCATGGGATGACTGGGGCGCCTTCTGGCAGGCGAAGAACCTGTGCGGACCGATCGGCGCGGGAGTGTCCGGATCGCTCCACTATTTCTTCGGCCCCGCGCTCGCGTGGTTCTGGCCGCTGTTCGCGCTGCTGTTCGCCCTGTTCGCGTTCAAGGACATCGAGGCGCGCGAGCACGGGCGCCGCATCGCGACCGGCCTCGCGCTGTTCGTCGTTCTATCGGGCATCGTCGCCATTTTCGGCGGCCGCGGCCCGGGGGGGCTCACGGGCGCGAAGACGCTCGGATTTTTCCGTCTGGTCTCCGGGCGCGTCGGATCGGTGCTCATCCTCGCCGCGCTCTTTCTCGTGCTGTCGTTCTTCATGTTTCCGAGCGCCGTCGAGGGGCTCCTCTCGAAGCTCAAGGATATCCGCGTGCCGCGGTTCGAGCTCCCGAAGCCGGGGCGCGATGGCGGGAAATCGAAGCGGCCGAAACGGAAACGGGAAGAGGGGGGGCGGGAGGTTCCGGAGATTCCGGTGATCGTCGAGTCAGAGAGGGAGCGCGCGCCGGCCGGACGGGCGCGGAACCGGATCGAGGATGCCGAGGCCGAGCGGGCGCCGCGGATCACGGTCCCCGAGCTCCCCGTCGCGAGGGGGGAGGACGCGCGGCCCGCGGAGGCGGACGAGGTGCCGTCCCCGCCGCCCGCGGCGGCGGGAGACATGCCGCTGCCGGAACTCTCGCTCCTCGACGATTACGAGGCGCGCGGGGTTTCGTACAGCACCGATGATCTCATCGCGCGGAGCTCGGTCATCGAGCAGAAGCTCAAGGATTACGGGCTCGACGGGAAGATCCAGGAGGTGCGTCCCGGCCCCGTCGTGACGACGTTCGAGTTCGTCCCCGGCCCGGGGATCAAGGTGAGCCAGATCGCGAGCCGCGCGGACGACGTCTCGCTCGCGCTCGCGGCGAGATCCATCCGGATCCAAGCGCCGATCCCGGGGCGAGGCGCCGTCGGCATCGAGGTGCCCAATCCGGAACCGAGCCTCGTCTCGCTCAAGGAGCTGCTCGAGCACTACCCGAGCGACAAGGAGGGGCTCGTCGTGCCTCTCGGCAAGACGGTGACCGGGGAGCCCTTCTTCGCCGATATCTCGGACATGCCGCACCTCCTCATCGCCGGCGCGACCGGAAGCGGCAAGAGCGTCTGTATCAACACGGTCATCTGCTCGCTCCTCTTCCACCACACGCCGGCCTCGTGCCGCTTCATCCTCGTCGATCCGAAGCGTCTCGAGCTCATCGCGTACAACGATATCCCGCACCTCCTCCATCCGGTGATCACCGAATCGAAACGCGTGCTCAAGATTCTCCAGTGGCTCACGATCGAGATGGATCGCCGGTACAAGCTGCTCGCCTCGGTCGGCGTGAAGAACATCCAGGGCTTCAACCGCAAGGTCGCCGAGGAGGGGATCGTCCATCCGGAAACGCAGGAGCCCCTGTCGCGTCTGCCGTATTACGTCACGATCATCGACGAGCTCGCCGACATCATGGTCACGATGGGGAACGAGATCTACCCGCCGATCACGCGCCTCTCGCAGATGGCCCGCGCCGTCGGCATCCATCTCGTGTTCGCGACGCAGCGGCCCTCCGTGGACGTGGTCACGGGGCTCATCAAGGCCAATTTCCCCTGCCGGCTCGCCTTCCAGGTGACGTCGAAGACCGATTCGCGGACGATCCTCGACGCGAACGGCGCGGAGAAGCTTCTCGGAAACGGAGACATGCTGTACCTGCCGAAGAATCTGCCCCATCCCATCCGGCTCCAGGGAGCGTTCATCTCGGAGAAGGAATCCGAGCGCGTGGCGACGTACTGGAGGAAGTACGCCGCCGAGGAGGAGGCGCTCGATCTCGCGGACGAGGCGCCGTCCGCGACCGACGACGACGCGCCGATCGACGACGAGCTCTTCCAGAAGGCGAAGGATCTCGTCGTGATGCACCAGCAGGGCTCCATCTCTCTCCTCCAGCGACGCCTGAGGGTCGGCTACGCGCGCGCCGCCCGCCTCATCGACATGCTCGAGCAGGCGGGGGTCGTCGGCCCCTTCGAGGGGAGCAAGGCGCGGCGGGTCCTCGTGAGCCGCGAGAGCTACGATGAAAGCTGACACGCCGATCGACGCCGGGACCTACTATTTTTTCAATCTCGGATGTCCCAAGAATCTCGTCGACGCGGAGCGAGCCGCCGCGGGGCTCGAGCGCGCCGGATGGCGCGCGGCCGCGTCCCCCGATGCGGCTGCGCTGCTCGTCGTGACGACCTGCGCGTTCATCGCGAGCGCGATGGAGGAATCGGTCGAGGAGATACTCCGCGTCGGCGCCGCGAAAAAGCCGGGGCAGGCGCTTGCCGTGCTCGGCTGCCTCGTCACCCGCGAGGCCCGCTCGCTCCCCAAGCTCCTGCCCGAGGTCGATCTGTTCTGCGACGTGGGGGAGATGCCGCTCCTCGCCGAGCGCGTCGCGCCGGCCGCCGACCGGGACGGGGGCCGTCTGGCGCGCGTCCGGAAAGCCGCGCGCGGCGCCCGCCCGATCGCCGGGCGGCGGCTCTTCACGCCTCCGCACATCGCCTATCTCAAGATTTCCGACGGATGCGCGAACCGGTGCAGCTATTGCACGATCCCGTCGATCAGGGGCGATCTCGCGAGCAGGCCGGCCGCCGATATCGTCGCCGAAGCGGCCGCGCTCGCCGCGGCGGGCGTGAAGGAGCTCGTCGTCGTCGCGCAGGATACGACCGCGTACGGCCTGGACCGGGGCCGCGGCGAGCGCCTCTACGATCTTCTCGAATCGCTCGCCGACGGCGCGCGATTCGAATGGATACGGCTCATGTACCTCCACCCCGCGCACATCGACGTCAAGCGCCTCGTTCCCCTCATCAAGGGCGGAGCGATAAGCCCCTATCTCGATATTCCGATTCAGCACGTTTCCGACGCCGTTCTCGATTCGATGGGACGGGGATACTCGAGGGCGGATCTCGACGCGCTGTTCGACGCGCTGCGCTCCGCGGGGGACGATCTCGTCCTGCGGACCACGGTGATGACCGGATTCCCCGGCGAGACGGACGCGCATTTCAGAGAGCTCGCCGGCTTTCTCCAGGACGTCGCGTTCGACCATGTCGGCGTATTCGTCTATTCGCCCGAGGCGGGTACGCCGGCGGACTCGCTGGGGTGCAGGGTTCCCGCGCGGGCGGCACTCGCCAGGAAAGAGGAGCTGCTCGACATTCAGATGGACATCTCGCAGGATCGGCTGACCGCCCGGCTCGGAAGCGAGATGAAGATTCTGATCGACGCCCGGATTCCTCCCGGCGAGCGTCCGCGCCGGGATATCGAATGGGAGGGGAGGTTCTACGGGCAGGCGTACGAGATCGACGGCGTCACGTACGTGAAGGGGGCCGCGCGCTCCCCGGGCGCGCTCGTGCGCGCGCGGATCGTCGAGGCGCAGGCCTACGATCTCATCGCGGAAATCGTGAGCGCGTAGGGCGTTCGGATCCGGCCGCTTCATCGGCATCCCCGCGGATTTCAATTGACTTTTTTCGCAATTGCGGACGATTATTAGGGTTAGATGTAATGTCGGCGAGCGGCTGACGCGTCGCCCCGTAGGCAACTCCGCGCGGAGGTGGAATTCGGTGGCTAATTTGTTTCGTGATAAGGGATTCGTGAAAACCGTGAGCATGGTATGCCTTATGGCCGTTCTCGGCGTCGATCCCCTTTTCGCTGCGTCGGAGCAATCCAAGCCGGAAATTCCCACCAATTTCGAGATCATCGACCGGCTGTCCGCCGAATCGGCGCGGGAGGTCATCGCCGGGATCGGATCGGTCGGAAAGAACGACCTCGTTCTGCTGAACAAGGCGAAGACGGCGGGCAACGTCGATTTCGTGCTCGAAAACGCTTTCGTTCGTGAGATGCGCGCCGCGGGATTCCGGTTCGCGACCGAGTCGGCGAAAAAGGACGATCCGGTCAACGCGGGAGCGAAGTATCGTCTCTCCTACCAGATCGTGCGGTTGTCCGTCGGCTACACCGACATCTCGAGATCGTGGCTTTTCTGGAAGCGCGTGGAGCGGAGCGCCCAGGCCGACTTGTTCGTCCAGCTCATCGATCTCGCGACGGGGGACATCACGTGGGTCGGGGAAATCCACAAGCAATACGGGGACAAGATCCCCTACGGGAAACTGAAGGCCGTCGAGGACCCGCAGTACGATTTCACGAGGCCTTCGCGGAGCGAGTTCAAGATGTCCCGGATCCTCGAGCCGATCGTGGTCGGCGGGATCGTCGTCGGGCTCGTGTATCTCTTCTTCTCCAATCAGAGCAGCGAATAGGCCGTCTCAGCGAAGGACTCTGGCGATGCGTCCTCTTCCCGTTGCGCGGTGCCTCGTATCGGTCGTCATGCTCGCGACGCTCGCGGCCTCCTGCGGCCGCGAGCCGGTGCTCGACAAGGCGGCGAAGGAATACGAGGCGGGGCGCTACCGGGAGGCGGTGTTTCTGATCCGCCACAGCATCAAGCGGGGGGAATCGCCGTCGGCGGAGCTCCTGTATCTCTTCGGAAAGGCCTGGCTCAAATCCGGGAGCGAGGCGGAGGCGCAGAGCGCCTTCGAGGATTGCCGGAAGAAGGACGCGTCCTACTCGCCGAAAATCGCCCGGTTCCTGAAGGACGAGGCCGCCGCCAGCATCGCGGCCGCCGATGTCCCGCGCGGAAAGCGGATGATCGCGCTCGCGCTGAGCTTCCAGGGCGGGCTCGACTTCGGGGAACACAACGCGCTCGTGGGGAAGCTCGCGCTCGACCGCCGGGAGTTCGACCGAGCGATCTCCTATCTGCAGAAGTACCTGGACGCCTTCCCCGATGCGCCGGGCGCCGCAGAGGCGATGATCGATCTCGCGGCGGCGTATGAGCGGAAGGGGGACGCCGCCCGGGCGATCGAGGTGTACCGCAGATTCCAGGAGCGGTATCCGCGCAGCCGGCTCGCGTCGAACGCGCTCTGGGAATTCGAGAACCTGCTTCTCAAGGAAGCGGAGAATCTGTATCGCGACGGCGCCGCGAGCGAAGCGGAGTCGCTCCTCGCCGAGCTCGCCCCGTCGGCGGGAAGCCCGCTCGTCGTCGAGCGCGCCAATTTTCTCCTCGGAGAGATCTGCGAGAAGCGGGGGGACGTTTCGCAAGCCGTGCGCTACTATCGCGAAGTCGTGAACTCGGGATCGAGCGGCAAGCTCGTTCAGAAGGCGAAGGAGAACATTGAGAGACTCGAGATGCCGAAACGGCGCCGGTAAAGCGCCCGTCGTGCTCGCGCTCCTCGCGCTCGCGGCGCTCTCCGCCGCGTCGTGCGGGGGCCCGTATACGCCGAAGAGGATGAACGTGGCGACCGACAAGCTCGCCCTCGCCGATCGTCTGTTCGAGAAGGGCTCCCACGGGCAGGCGGCGGGTGAATACAAGGATTTCCTCGCGACGTTCGCCGGGGACGAGCGAAGCGATTACGCCCAATTCCGGCTGGCCGAATCGTACCGTCTCGACAAGGATTACGCGCTCGCCGAGGTCGAATACCGGATTCTCATCAACGACTACGGGTACAGCGATTACGTCGACGACGCGTTCTTTCTCGAAGGCGTATGCGCCTTCAGGCAGAGCCCCCGCTACGAGCGGGACCAGACGAAGACCCATCAGGCGCTCGAGCGGCTGAACCGCTTTTTGCAGATGTTCCCGTCGAGCTCGCGCGTGGAGGAAGCGCAGGGAGTCCTGCGCGAGATTCACGAGAAGCTCGCGCACAAGGATTTCGCGGCGGCGAAGCTCTATTTCTCGAAGAAGCACTACGACGCCTCTCTCGTGTATCTGACCAAGATCATCGAAGCGTATCCCGAAACGATTTGGGCGGAGCGAGGCCGTTACTATCGCGGCTATATCAGGGAGGCGCGGGGGGAATTCGAGGGGGCCATCGAGGATTACCGGAGCGTGCTCGCGTCCAAAAGCCAGATCCCCGAACGGGCGAAAACGGACGAGCGGCTGCGGATTCTGGAGCGCGAGCTGGAAGGAACGCGGAAGACGGATGGAGGCTAGGAAGGAAACGATAGGGCTCTTCGGCGGCTCGTTCGATCCGATCCATACGGGGCATCTCATCCTCGCGCAGGCCGCCGCGAACGTCGTGGGTCTCGCGCGCGTCATCTTTATCCCGACCGCGGTACCGCCCCACAAACGCGACGTTCCCCTTACCGATATCGAAACGAGAGCCCGCATGGTCGCGCTCGCGATCGAGGGCAATCCGCGATTCGAGCTCTCCCGCATCGAATCGGCGGACGGCGTCTCGTACACGTACCGGACCGTGCGGTCGTTCGCCGAGCGGGGGTACGGCCGCGGGGAGCTGCACCTGCTCGTCGGCGGGGACATGCTCGAGGAGATGGCGGAGTGGCGCGAACCGGAGGAGATATTCTCCCGCGCGACCGTTCTCGCCATGCCGCGCCCCGGGCACGAGCGCCTGCCGGCGCTCCCTCCCGAGGCGGCGATCATCTGCATGACGGAGGGGATCAACGGCATTTCGTCGCGGGCGATCCGCGCGCTCGTTCGGGAGGGGAAATCGATCCGGTATCTCGTTCCCGATGCGGTCGAGCGGTTCATCGCGGAGCATTCCCTCTACGCGCCGGGAATCTGACATGAGCGCTGCCGGGAATCTCTTCATCGTGGACGGACACGCGCTGGCGTACCGGGCGTACTTCGCCTTCATCAGGAATCCGCTCGTCAATTCCAAAGGGGAGAACACGGGGGCCGTCTTCGGATTTCTCCGGATGCTGCTCCTGCTCTTGAAGAAATACGAGCCGCGCTACCTCGCCGTCGTGTTCGACAGCGGCGAGGAAACCGACCGCCATCGGGAGTACGCCGACTACAAGGCGCATCGCCCGGCGATGCCGGACGAGATGGTCGATCAGCTCCCCCTCATCCTCGAGGTCACCGAGGCCCTCGGAATCCGGACGATCGTCGAGCCGGGGGTCGAGGCGGACGACCTCATCGCCTCGCTCGCGCGCAAGGCGAACGCGGCCGGTCTCGACGCGAAGATCGTGACGGGGGACAAGGATTTTCTGCAGCTGCTCTCCGACCATATCCGCATCATCCGCCCGGAAAAGGGCACGGCGCTCGAGGAGGAGATCGGCCCCGAGTTCTGCCGCGAGCGTTTCGGTCTCGAGCCGCGGCAGGTGATCGACCTGCTCGCCCTCATGGGGGACAGCTCGGACAACATCCCCGGGGTGCCGGGGATCGGCGAGAAAACGGCGCTCAAGCTCCTCCACGAGTTCGGATCGCTCGACGCGATCTACGACCGGATCGAGGAGGTGCGCCCCGAGCACGTGCGCGAGAAGCTCCGGAGCGGCGCGGAGAGCGCCCGGCTCTCGCGCGAGCTCGTGACCCTCCGGGACGCGGCCGTCGAGTTCTCGCCGGGCGCGCTCGAGATCGGCGCGCCCGAGGAGCGTCGGCTCACCGATCTCCTCCTGCGGCTCGAGTTCCATCAGATCATCAAGGAGTTGTTCCCCGCGGGGGAGGGGGACTCCTCCGGACGGACGTACGCGCTCGTGACGGAAGGGGACCTCGACGGTCTCGCGCGGCGGCTCGAGCGCTCGCGGGAGTTCGTCTTCGACGTCGAAACGACGTCGGTCGATCCGCTCGAGGCGGAGCTCGTCGGCATCTCGTTCAGCACGGAGGAAGGAGCCGCCGTGTACGTTCCCGTCGCCGCGGCGCCGAAGGGGGAAGCGGCGGGACTGTTCCAGCAGGCGGCGCCTCCGCGCGGCATCGCGCCGGAGCGCGTTCGCGCGGCGCTCGGGCCCGCGCTCGCCGACGAATCGATCGCCAAGATCGGGCACAACATCAAATTCGATTGCCTCGTGCTCGAGGCGCACGGATACCGGATCGGTGGGGTGTCGTTCGATACGATGATCGCGTCCTACTGCCTCGATCCCGAACGGCGCTCGCATTCGCTCGACAACCTCGCGCTCGAATTCGCGCGGCATCGGAAGATCCCGTACGCCGGCCTCTTTGCGGCGGGGGACCGGGCGAAGGACATCCGAACGGTCCCGCTCGATCGGCTGTGCGAATACTCGTGCGAGGACGCCGACTACACGATGCGGCTCAAGACGCTCTTCGAGGGGAGCCTCTCGGAACGCGGGCTCGCGTCGCTCTTCCGGGACGTCGAGATGCCGCTGTGTCTCGTGCTCAAGCGGATGGAGCAGGAGGGGGTGGCGATCGACGCGGCGAAGCTCGGCGCGCTTTCGCTCGTCGTCGCGAAGGAGCTCGACCGGCTCACGGAGGAGATCCACCGGCTCGCCGGCGGGGAGTTCAACATCAACTCGGCGAAGCAGCTCCAGGCGATCCTCTTCGAGAAGCTCGAGCTTCCGAGGGCCCGGAAGACGAAGACGGGATTCTCGACCGACGAGGAGGTGCTTTCGGAGCTCGCGCGGAGCCATCCGATCGCGCGGAGCGTGCTGGAGCACCGGCAGCTCTCGAAGATGCGGAGCACGTACCTCGACGCGCTCCCGCGGCTCGTGCACCCGCGGACGGGGCGCATCCACACGTCGTTCAACCAGACGGTCGCGGCGACGGGCCGGCTGTCGTCGAGCGAGCCGAATCTGCAGAACATTCCGGTGCGGACGGAGCTCGGGCGCGCGATTCGGAGCGCCTTCATTCCGCGGCGCGGAAACATCCTCATGGACGCCGATTATTCGCAGATCGAGCTCCGTATCATGGCCCATCTCTCGAAGGACGAGGCGTTCGTCGCCGCGTTCCGCGAGGGGGGGACATCCACGCGAGAACGGCCGCCCGGATCTACGGCGTCGGCGCGGAATCGGTGACGCCCGACATGCGCGCCCGCGCCAAGACAATCAACTTCGGCGTGATCTACGGCATGGGGCCTCGGGGGCTCTCCAACCAACTCGGTATCGGGCTCGACGAGGCGAAGCGCTTCATCGACGAGTATTTCGAGAAGTATCCGGGCGTGAAGGCGTACATCGATTCGGCGGTCGCCGAGGCGCGGCGGAAGGGCTACGCCGAGACGCTCCTCGGCCGCAAGCGGATTCTCGGCGAGATCGACAGCGAGAACAGCCGGGTGCGGAGCTTCACGGAGCGGATCGCGGTCAACACGCCGATCCAGGGGACGGCGGCCGACATGATCAAGCTCGCCATGATCGAAATCGACCGGGACATCGCGGAGGCGGGGCTCGGGAGCCGCATGATACTCCAGGTTCACGACGAGCTCGTGTTCGAGGTCGTGCCGGCGGAGCGCGATCGTCTCGCCGCGATCGTGCGGGAGCGCATGGAATCGGCGATCGCCCTCGACGTTCCGGTCAGCGCGGAGATCGGTTTCGGGGAGAACTGGTTGGAGGCGCATCGATGAGGACGCCCGTCATCGGCATCACCGGCCCCATCGCGTCGGGAAAAACGACCGTCTCCCGGATCGTCGCCGCCGCCGGGGGCGCGCTCATCGATTGCGACGCGCTCGGGGGCCGGGCCCTCGAGGACGCGCGCGTGCGCCGCGCGATCGTCGCGGCCTTCGGGCGCCGCGTGCTCGGCCCGCGCGGCGCCGTGTCGCGCCGCGCGCTCGGACGCGTCGTGTTCGCGGACGACCACGCCCTCGAACGGCTCAACCGGATCGTCCGCGGACCGCTCAAGCGGATCATCACCCGCGAAGTGATGGAGCGCCGCGGGAGCGCTCCCTACATTGTGCTTGATGCGGTGCTTCTTTTTCAGTATAAATTCAGATTCAAAGTGGATTTTGCCGTCGTGACAAAGGCTTCCCGCGCCACGCGTCTCGCGAGAATCATGCGGCGGGACGGCGTATCGCGACGAGAGGCGCTCGCGAGGATCGAGCGCCAGAGGACGCTCGAGCGGGGCTGGACGAGGGCCGACGCGACGATCGCGACGGACGGGCCGCTCGAACGCGTGCGAACGGAGGCCGCGAGAATCCGGGAGCGGTTTCTCGAGCGGCGCTCACCGACGGGGAGGAACGCGCGATGCAGGAAAAACTCACGCACCGGGAGATAGAAGAGCGGGTGCTCGATATGGAGCGGCAGCTTGCGGGGCTGCGCGGTTGCCTTTGACCCGGAGGGGATGCGGAAGGAAATAGCGTCGATCGAGACGGAGATGGGGAAGACCGGCTTCTGGGACGAACGCGAGAAAGCCGAGGGCTTCGTCTCGAAGCTCAAGGAAGTCAAGGGGAGGCTCGAGCCCCTCGGCCGCCTCGAGAACGATATCTTGCAGCTCAAGGATCTCCTCGCGATGCAGGCGGATGCCGAGGATCCGTCGATGCTCGACGAGCTCGCGAACGAGATTGTCGGGATTCGCAAACGGCTCGGAGAATTCGAGCTCAAGATCCTTCTCTCGGGGGAGAGCGACCGCGGCAGCGCGCTCATGAACATCCACCCGGGGGCGGGCGGCACCGAATCCCAGGACTGGGCGGAGATGCTTCTGCGGCTCTACCGGAAGTATCTCGAGAAGAGCGGGTTCGAATACCGCCTCCTCGATCTCCAGCCGGGAGACGAGGCGGGAATCAAAAACGCGACGCTCGAAATCACCGGGGAGTACGCGTACGGGAAGATGAAAGCGGAGAGCGGCATTCACCGCCTCGTCCGCATCTCTCCGTTCGATTCGAACCACCGGCGCCACACGTCGTTCGTGTCGGTATTCGTGTACCCCGAGGTCGAGGACAAGATCGAAGTCGAAATCTCGCCGAACGATATCCGCGTCGACACGTATCGCGCGAGCGGCGCCGGCGGCCAGCACGTCAACAAGGTGTCCTCGGCCGTGCGCATCACGCATTTCCCGACCGGCATCGTGGTCCAGTGCCAGAACGAGCGGTCGCAGCACAAGAACCGGGACATGGCGATGAAGGTGCTCCGCTCGCGCATCTACGCGAAGCTGCAGGAGGAAGAGGATGAGCGGAAGGCGAAGGCGGCCGGCGAGAAGAAAGACATCTCGTGGGGAAACCAGATCCGGAGCTACACGCTGCAGCCGTACACGCTCGTGAAGGATCATCGGACCGACGTCCAGACGAGCAACGTCCAGGCGGTGCTGGACGGCGAGATCGACGAATTCATCGAAGGGTATCTCCGCTGGAAGGAAAGGAACGGATGACATGAGCGACAAGGGTGCGCCCGCGGGAGGCCAGGAACGCGAGCAGCGCAAGGCGAAGCTCGCCCGGCTCCGGGAGTTGGGCGCGGCGCCGTACGCGTATCGATTCGAGCGCTCGCATACGACCGCCGAGGCGGTGTCGCGCGAGGCGGAGCTCGCCGCGAGCGGCGCGGCCGTTTCGCTCGCCGGCCGCGTCATGACGCTGCGGGGACACGGTCACACGGCGTTCGGCCACCTCAAGGACGCGGCCGGAAAGATGCAGTTCTACATCCGCGACGACGAGGTGAGCGCGCGCGATTTCGAGATTTTCAAGCTCGTCGATATGGGGGACATCATCGGCGTCACGGGGACGATCTTCCGGACGAAGACCGGGGAGATCACCGTGCGTGTTTCGTCGCTTTCGCTTCTGAGCAAGGCGATCAACCCGCTCCCCGAAAAGTGGCACGGGCTCCAGGACAAGGAGCTGCGCTATCGGCGGCGCTACGTCGATCTCATCGTGAACGACGACGTCTTCCGGACGTTCGTCCTCCGGTCGCGGATCGTCGAGGCGGTGCGCCGCTTTCTCCTCGCGCGGGATTTCATCGAGGTCGAGACGCCGATCCTGCAGCCGCTCTACGGCGGGGCGCTCGCGCGCCCGTTCGTCACGCATCACCACGCGCTCGACGTCGATCTCTATCTCCGCATCGCCGACGAGCTGTACCTCAAGCGCCTCATCGTCGGCGGCATGGAGCGGGTGTTCGAATTTGCAAAGGATTTCCGCAACGAGGGAATGGACCGGTCGCACAATCCCGAGTTCACGATGCTCGAGTGCTACGCGGCATACTGGGACTACACGGACATGATGGGGTTCGTCGAGGAGCTCTTCACGACGCTCGCCCGCGAAATCATCGGCGGCACGACCGTCCGCTACGGGGAGCACGAGATCGATCTCTCGGCGCCCTGGCGGAAGCTCGCGTACTTCGACGCGCTTCGCGAGGCGGCGGGAACCGACGTGCGGCACGCGGAGGCGGCCGAGCTCGGGCGCGTGGTCCGTGCGCGCGGCCTCGATCCGGGCGAAGCCGAAACCCGCGGGGATTACCTCGACCTGCTCTTCTCCGAGCTCGTCGAGCCGCGGCTCATCCAGCCGACCTTCGTAATGGACTATCCGGTGGAGATCTCCCCGCTCGCGAAGATCCACCGGAGCGAGGCGGGCATCGTGGAACGGTTCGAGCCGTACATCGCGGGGTACGAGGTCGGGAACGCCTTCAGCGAGCTCAACGATCCGGCCGACCAGCGGGCGCGGTTCGAGGCGATCGCGCGCGCGTGGAAGGGCGGCGATCGCGAGACGCACCCGATCGACGAGGACTACGTGCGGGCGCTCGAGTACGGCATGCCGCCGACGGGCGGGCTCGGCGTCGGCATCGACCGGCTCGTGATGCTGCTGACCGATTCGCCGTCGATCCGCGACGTGATCCTGTTCCCGCAGATGCGTCCGGAAGAGGGACGCGACAGAGAGTGAGCCGGATGCATTATTCCATCTCGATCGCGCTCAAGTATCTGCGGACGAAGCGGCGCCGCGGGTTCATCTCCCGGGTGACGGCGATCGCCATCGCCGGAACGCTCGTCGGGGTCGCCACCCTCATCATCGTGCTCTCGCTCATGAACGGTTTCGAGAACGAGCTGCGGAGCCGGATCGTCGAATTCAACACGCACGTCCTCGTGTTCGCGCGGACGCCGAACGCGTGGGCGTCCATCGATTCGACCGCCGCCCTCGTCGAGAGCCTGCCGGACGTCGTCGCCGTTTCCCCCTTCGTGCGGGGAGAGGCGCTCATCTACTACGACGTCGTTCCGGGCGTCAGGGTCAAGACGAAGGGCGCGATCGTGAAGGGGCTCGATCTCGCGCGGGAGCGGGCCGTCTCGACGGTCGTCGATTCGATGACGCCGCCGATCACGTCGTTCACGGTGCGGGGATTCGACGACGGGAAGGACGTCCCCGGCATCGTGCTCGGGAAGGATCTCGCCGACGAGCTCATCGTCTATCTCGGCGAGGTTCTCACCCTCGTGACCGCTCCGGCGGAGTTCAGGACAGGATCGCTCAATCCCCAGACGCAGGAGTTCCGCGTCATCGGAACCTTCAAGACGGGCGTGTACGAGTTCGATTCGCGCTTCGTATACATCGACCTCAAGGACGCGGAGCGGCTCTTCGAATTCGAGTCGGCGATACACGGCCTCGGCGTGAGAATCAAGGACATCTACCGGGCCGACAAGGTCGACGCGCGGATCCTGGACCTCCTCAACTCCCCCTCGTACGGCGCGAACAACTGGATTCAGATGAACAGGAATCTCTTCAGCTACATCAAGGTCGAGAAGATCCTCATGTTCCTGCTGCTGACGCTCATCATCCTCATCGCCGCGTTCAATCTCGTCGCGATGCTGACGATGGTGATCATGGAAAAGCGCAACGAGATCGGCATCCTGCGCTCGATGGGGGCTTCGTCGAGGGGCGTGATGTCGGTGTTCATGCTGCAGGGGACGTTCATCGGAGCGGTGGGCACGGCGATCGGCGCCGCCGCGGGGCTCATCATCTGCGGGGTGCTCCGGGAAGTGAAGATCGATCTCCCGCCGGACGTGTACTTCATCAATACGCTTCCGGTTCTCGTGAGCTGGGCGGACGTCATGATGGTGTGCGCGGCGTCTCTCGCGATCTGTTTCCTGGCCACGCTGTACCCGAGCTGGGAGGCGTGCCGCATGCCTCCCCTGGATGCGATACGGTATGATTGATATTTCGAGAGATATGGGGAACAAATGCGACAAATCGGCGCCTGTTGCGCCGACGCAGGCAGAGTTATTATATTGTTGGAGCCGGGAATGACACTCGAGGCGCGCGGAATATGGAGGATTTACGAGGGCACGAAGGGCCCGATCGAGGTCCTGAAGGGCGTCGATCTCGAAGTGGCGGTCGGGGAGGTCGTGGTGGTCATCGGGGCGTCCGGCGCCGGGAAAAGCACCCTGCTGCATATCCTCGGCACGCTCGACGCGCCGGACCGGGGGAGCGTGCTCGTCAGGGGGGTGGATCCCCGGAAATGCTCCCCGCGGGAGCTCAATATGATAAGAAACAGGGATATCGGATTCGTCTTCCAGTTCCACTACCTGCTGCCCGAGTTCAGCGCGCTCGAGAACGTCATGATGCCGTCGGTCATCGGCGGCCGGGACCGGCGCGCCGCGGAGGGAAGGGCTCTGGAGCTCCTCGGGGCGGTCGGCCTCGAAGAGCGGATCCATCACCGGCCGGCGGAGCTCTCCGGCGGGGAGCAGCAGCGCGTGGCCGTCGCGCGGGCGCTCGCCAACGGTCCGTCGATCGTGCTGGCCGATGAGCCGTCGGGGAATCTCGACGACCGGGCGAGCGAGAGCCTCCATGCGCTCATGCGGGAGCTCTCGAGGTCGCAGAAGCAGACATTCATCGTCGTCACGCACAAGAAGGAGCTTCTCGAGAAGGCCGACCGGGGATTCGTCCTCGCGGACGGCACGCTCCACGGGATCGGCGGGGGGGGCGCATGATCTGCCAGTTCTGCAAGAAGCGGGAGGCGACCATTCACGTCACCAACGTCGAGAGCAACAAGGTGCGCGCGATCCATATCTGCGCCCCGTGCGCCGAGGAGCGCGGCTTCGACGAGCTCAAGAAAAGCAATTTCACGATGACCGATTTCGTGGCGGGGCTGTTCGATTCGGCGTTCGCGGCGGCGGAGAAAGGGATTTCCCCGGACAGCTGTCCGAACTGCGGAACGAGCTATTCCGCCTTCCAGGAGATGGGACGGCTCGGCTGCTCGCAGTGCTACGAGTTTTTCCAGCAGCAGCTGATCCCGCTCCTCAGGAGCATCCACGGCAACACGCGCCACCTCGGGAAGATCCCGCAGCGGTTCGCGCGGCAGGTGAGCCTCAGACGGAAGGCGCGGGGGCTGCAGGACGAGCTCGAGCTGGCGATCCAGCTCGAGCAGTACGAGCGCGCGGCCGAGCTGCGCGACGAGATCCGCAAGCTCTCCGAACGAGAGGGAGGGGAGGGACGGGCGTGTCAGCGCTGAAGACACTGATCGAGAATCCGGCGCGGTGGCTTTCGAGCGACGCCGAGGAGAGCGAGCTCGTGCTCTCGAGCCGCGTGCGGATCGCGCGCAACCTCGACCGGCGCTCCTTCACCCACGGCGCGAGCGTCCAGGTGCTCGGCGAGATACGCGACGAGGCGAAGGCGTCGCTCGCGGACTGTCCCGGACTCGCCGGCGCGCTCGTCCTCGACATGGACGGGATCCCCGAGCCGGACCGGATGCTGCTCGCGGAGCGGCGCCTCATCAGCCTCGAGATGGTGAAGAACTACGTCAATCGATCCCTCGTCGCCATGCCGGACGAGCAGATGAGCGTCATGATCAACGAAGAGGATCATCTGCGGATCCAGTCGTTCGAACCGGGGCTCGCGCTGCAGCGGGCCTTCGACCGGATCTCCGAGCTCGATAACGAAATCGACGCGCGGCTCTGCTACGCGTACTCCGAGGAGCTCGGCTACCTCACGGCGTGTCCGACGAACGTCGGCACCGGTCTCAGGGTTTCGGCGATGGTTCATCTGCCGGGGCTCGTTCATAACAAGGATATCGGACAGGTGCTCGACGGATTGCGCAACATCCGTCTCACGGTCCGCGGCATCTACGGTGAGGGGAGCGACATCATCGGCAATTTCTTCCAGGTGTCGAACAGCATCACCCTCGGCCTCTCCGAGGAAGACACGGTCAGGAATCTCGAGGGGCATATTCGCAAGGTGCTTGAATTCGAGAAAAAAGCGAGGAGCGTGCTGCTGAAAAAGGCACGGAGCTTGCTCGAAGACAAGATATGGAGGGCATTCGGGATCCTCAAGACGGCGAGGCTTGTAACTTCTAAAGAGGCAATGAGTTTGATTTCAGCAGTCCGTCTTGGCATAGGCCTTGGCATCATCACGGAATGCCGGTTGTCGACGCTGAACGAGCTGTTCATCATGATCCAGCCGATGCACCTCCAGAAGCTCCATGACAGGGCGATGAAGGCCGAGGAGAGAGACCGCGCCCGGGCCGATTACATCAGGGCGAAGCTATTGTGAGTAGGTCTTATTTGTATATATTACAATAATTAAGAAAGGATAGTAAAAGCTCCACATGAATGACAAATTCACCGAAAGAGTGCGTAAGGTCATCTATCTCGCACGCGACGAGGCGAACAGGCTCCAGCACGATTACATCGGGACGGAGCACCTCCTGCTCGGGATTCTGCGTCTCGGCGAAGGCATCGCGGCGGAGGTTCTCCAACGGCTCGAGGTCGATTCGGAGCAGATCCAGCAGACCATCGAGAACATGGTGAAGCCGACCGGCGGCACGCTCACCGTCGGCGAGATTCCGCTCACCCCGCGCGCGAAACGGGTTCTCGAGCTTTCGGTGGAGGAAGCCAGATTTCTCGGCCACAACTACGTCGGGACGGAGCACCTGCTGCTCGGCCTCATCCGGGAAGGGGAAGGCGTGGCGGCGCGCGTGCTGCTCGAGCTCGGCGTCGACCGGAAGCGCGTGCGCGAGGAGATCATGAAGAGCCTCGCCAAGAGCGGCGGCGCGGCGGGCGCGAAGAAGGGCGTTCGCGGCAAGGCCGAAACCTCGACCCTCGACCAGTTCGGGCGCGACCTCACGCAGCACGCCCGCGATCAGAAGCTCGATCCGATCATCGGGCGGGATCAGGAGATCGGGAGGGTGATCCAGATCCTCTGCCGGAGAAAGAAGAACAATCCCGTCCTCATCGGCGAACCGGGCGTCGGGAAGACCGCCATCGTGGAGGGGCTCGCGCAGCGGATCGTGGAGGGGAAGGTGCCGGAGCTCCTGCGCGACAAGCGCATCACGACGCTCGATCTCGCTTCGATCGTCGCGGGGACGAAATACCGGGGGCAATTCGAGGAACGCCTGAAGACGATCATCAACGAAATCCGGGACAACGACCAGGTCATCATCTTCATCGACGAGATCCATACGATCGTGGGAGCGGGGGGGGCGGAGGGGGCGATCGACGCTTCCAACATGCTCAAGCCGGCGCTCGCCCGCGGCGAGATCCAGTGCATCGGCGCCACGACGCTCGATGAGTATCGCAAGCACATCGAGAAGGACGGCGCCCTCGAGCGGCGGTTCCAGCCGATCATCATCAATCCGCCGTCGGAGGACGAGACGGTCCGTATCATCATGGGGCTCCGCGACAAGTACGAGGCGCATCACCGCACGAAATTCACGGAGGCGGCCGTCCGCCAGGCGGTTTACCTCTCGCAGCGGTACATCCAGGGGCGCTTCCTCCCCGACAAGGCGATCGACGTGATCGACGAGGCCGGGGCGCGGGCGCGCCTCTCGGTGACGACGGTGCCCGAGAGCCTCCGCGATCTCGAGCGGAGCGCCGAAGATATTTCGAAGGAGAAGGAATCGGCGATCCAGGCGCAGGAATTCGAGAAAGCGGCCGCCTTCCGCGACCAGGAGAAGGAGATCCGCAAGCGCATCCAGGATCTCCATCGCGAGTGGAGCGATTCGCGGCAGGAGAGCGAATCGGTCGTGACGGAGCGCGAGATCGCGGCCGTCATTTCCGATATGACCGGCATTCCGGTGTCCGAGGTGCAGGAGGAGGAGACGGAAAAGCTCCTCCATATCGAGGACGAGCTGCGCAAGCGCGTCATCGGGCAGGAAGAAGCGCTCCGGGCGATCGCGACCGCCGTCCGCCGCAACCGCGCCGGGCTCCGCGATCCGCGGCGTCCCATCGGCTCGTTCTTCTTCCTCGGGCCCACCGGCGTCGGGAAGACCGAGCTCGCGCGGGCCATTTCGGCGATTCTGTTCGAGAGCGAGGACGCGCTCCTGCGCATCGATATGTCCGAATACATGGAAAAATTCGCCATCTCGCGCCTCGTCGGCGCCCCTCCGGGCTACGTCGGGTACGAGGAGGGGGGGCAGCTCACCGAGAAGGTGCGCCGCAAGCCATACTCCGTCGTCCTCCTCGACGAGATCGAGAAGGCGCATCCCGACGTGTTCAACCTGCTCCTTCAGATTCTCGAGGAAGGTTGTCTCACCGATTCCTTCGGTCGCAGGGTCGATTTCAAGAACACCGTGCTGATCATGACCTCGAACGTCGGCGCGAAGGAGATCAAGGGGAAGAAGGGGATGGGATTCATTTCCGAGGGGAGCGACGCCGGCTACCAGCACATGAAATCGCGCGTCCTCGACGAGCTCAAGAAGGTCTTCAATCCCGAATTCCTCAACCGCCTCGACGAGATCATCGTGTTCCATCAGCTCGAGCGGGCGGATCTCATCAAGATCATCGGGATTCTTCTCAAGGACCTCTACAAGCGGCTCGAGACGCAGAGCATCGAGTTCGAGATCACGAACGAGGCCCGGGAGTTCATCCTCGAGAAGGGGTACAATCCCGAGCACGGCGCGCGTCCGCTCAAGCGCGCGATCCAGAAGTACCTCGAGGATCCGCTCAGCGAGAAGCTTCTCAACGGCGAGATCGCGCGAAACGACCTGCTCAAGATCACGGCCGAGCCGGGAGCCGCGGGGCTCACCTTCGCGGCCGTGAAGAAGGTGCGCTCCTAGAGCCGCCGCTCCGCGGCATCCGCCGCGCCGCCGAAAAATTCCCTTTTGCGATTGTACAACCGGCACCGGTGTGATAGCATTCGCGCCGCTCCGCATTTTTGTGTACATTTCAGGTAAGGAACTGGAATGAAACGTACCGGCGCCGTTGTCTGTCTCATGCTCCTCTTCGCCTCCGCCGTCCGATCGATGCCGATCGGCGGGGTCGAGGTCACGGGGAATTACTGGCTCTCCGAGGCGAAGATTCTCACGATTTTCGGTGTCCGCGCCGGGGAGGAATATCGCGAGGAGCGCGTGACGGACGGCCTCAAGCGCCTCTCCCAGACGAAGCAGTTTTCGGATCTTCAGGTGCGCTCCCGCGTCGAAAACGGCGCGATGATCCTGTCGCTCGCCGTCGCGGAGTACCCCCGCGTGAAGGAGGTCCGCGTCCAGGGGACGAGCAAGCTCAAGCGGGATGACGTCGAGGCGAAGGTGGCGCTCAAGGAGGGCTATTTCGCCCGTCCGTCCCTCTTCACGCAGGACGTCGACTCGATACGCGCCCTCTACGCCGACAAGGGCTACAGCCGGGCGAAGGTCGAGGTGCGCAAGACCGCCGTCGAGAAGGAGCACAGCGTCATCGTCGCCTACGTCGTCACCGAGGGGCGGAAGATCAAGATTCGGCATCTCGATATTCTCGGCAACGGCGCTCTCGAATCGTCCGACATCAAGCGGATCATTCAAACGAGGGAGAGCAAGTGGTGGCGCGGGGCGGATTACAAGCCGGCGACGATCGCGGAGGATCTCAAGAGAATCAGGGAGCTCTACGGAACCATCGGGTATATCGACGCCGATGCCCGCGTCGACAAGACGGAGGAGATCGACGACGGCAAGGCGCTCGACGTCTACATCCGCGTCGACGAAGGGCAGCGCTATACCCTCGGGCGTCTGACGTGGACCGGCAACAAGGTCGTCACCGACGACGAGATACGGGGGTTCGTGGATCTCAAGGAAGGGGATCCGTTCGCGATCGACCGCGTCGAAGGCCTCCAGATGGCGATCAACAGCAAGTATTGGGAGCAGGGCTACATCTGGAGCCGCGTCAACGCCGACCGGAACATCCGCGGCCGGCGCGTCGATCTCGATCTCGAGATCGTCGAGAACAATCCCACCTCGATCAACGAAATCAAGATATCGGGCAACTCGAAAACGTTCGAAAACGTCATCAGGCGCGAGCTCAGCGTATACCCCGGCGAGCGGTTCGTTCTCAACAAGGTGCAGCGGAGCATCCGCGACGTCGTCGCGCTCGGCTACTTCAACGGTTTTCCGAAGCTCGACACGGAGCCGGTAAGCGAGGGAGGAGATATCAATCTCCTGCTCTCGATCGAGGAGAAGACGACGGGCAATTTCCGCATGGGAGCGGGATTCTCGCAGCTCAACTCCCTGAGCGGCTTCTTCGGCATCCAGGAAAACAACCTCTTCGGGCGCGGCAAGAGCGTCTCGCTCGACTGGGAGTTCGGAAAAACGAGGAAGAATATCAATTTCAGCTACTCGGAGCCGTATTTTCTGGAAACGGAGAACTCGCTCACCTTCACCGTGTACAACTGGATTCAGGACCGCGTCAGTCAGCAGTACTACACGGATCGCCGCAAGGGCTTCTCGGTCCAGCTCGGGCGGCCGTTCCCCTACCTCGATTACATGAGGTTCTGGGCGGCCTACCGGTTCGAGCACGTGGCGCTCTCGAATTTCTCTCCCGATTATCCCGCGACGGGCGATCTCCGCCTCACGCAGTGGCCGCTCCTCAAGAGCAGCATGCTCTTCAGCCTGACGCGAAACTCGACGGACAATCCGACCCATCCGACCGAGGGATCGGTCGCGTCGTTGAGCGCCGAGTACGCGGGCGGCATTCTCCAGGGAAACGTCAACTACATGCGCTACACGGGCGATCTCTCGTGGTTCCGGAAGGTGTTCTGGAAGCTCACGTTCCATATGAGCATGGAAGCCGGCCTGATCGACGGGCTCAGCGATCCGCAGGAGGTGCAGGACTTCGAGAAGTTCCGCCTCGGCGGCAACCGGCGATATGCCCTGCGCGGATACGATTTCTACGAGGTCGTGCCCGAGGGCAACGATATCTACGTCGGCGGGCGGTTCATGACGAGCTTCACGCACGAGCTGCTTTTCCCCTTCAGCGACGCGGTGTACGGGCTCGTGTTCTTCGACGCCGGGAACACGTGGAACTCTTTCGGCGAGGCGTACCCCTTCAACCTCCGCCGCGGCGTCGGATTCGGAGTGCGGGTCGAGATGCCGGCCCTCGGAAACCTCGGATTCGATTACGGGTACGGATTCGATAAAGTCGGCGGAGGGGCCTGGGAGCCGCATTTCACCTTCGGCACGATGTTCTAAAAAATAGTGGTTTCAATCGCGGTAAAAAGCACTATATTGGTGAACAATGATATTCGGTCGAAAGGAGGCCTCTTGATGAAGAAGGTGTCGTGTTTCATCCTCGTGTGCTTCATCGTGTCGCACCTTCCCGTGAGCGCGCTGTGGGCGGAGGAAATCAAGCTCGGATACATCGATACGGTGAAAATATTCGCCGAGTTCAAGGAAACGGTGGACGCCGAGGCGATATACAAGAAAGAGGTTGAAGCCTGGAAGAAGAAGGCGTCCGATATGGAAGCCGCGCTCGCGACGATGCGCGAGGAGATTCAGAGTCAGAGCCTCATGCTGAGCGAGGAGAAGCTCGCCGAGAAGAAGCAGCTCTTCGACAAGAAGCTCGCTGAATATAATCAGTACATGAGCGACGTGTTCGGCGATAACGGCCAAGCCGCGAAGCGCAACAAAGAGCTTACCCAGCCCATCGTCGAGAAGATCAACACGGTCATCGCCCAGATCGCCGAGGCGGAGGGCTATACGATCATTCTCGATGCCGCGCAGGGGAACATCGTGTTCGCGAAGAAGGCGCTCGATCTCACGACCCGCGTCATGGAAGAGCTCGAGAAGCAGATGGTGAAGAATCCCGCTCCCTGACGGATCCCGCAATCGGTCCGGGGGGTTCATTCGCGATGGTTTCATACACGCTTGAAGAGGTGGCCCGGCTGGTCGGCGGCACGGTTGTCGGCGCGCCGGATATCGTGATCACCGGCGTCGCGGGGATCAAAGAGGCGCACGAGGGCGAGATCACCTTCCTCGCCAATTCGAAGTACGAGTCGTACCTCGCGACGACGCGCGCGTCCGCGGTCATCGCCGATCGCGAGGACGGTTCCCCGAAACCGATCGTCAAGGTGTCCAATCCCTATCTCGCGTTCCTGAAAGTCATGTCCCTCTTTTCCGGCGGGCATTTCGACCGGCGCCAGCAGGGCGTCCACCCGACGGCGATCGTCGCGAAATCGGCGACGCTCGCGGCGGACGTTTCGGTCGGCGCGTATTGCTTCGTCGGTGAGGGCGTCTCGATCGGCGCGCGAACGACGATTCTCCCGCTCGTCTGCGTCCTCGACGGCGCGAAGCTCGGCGAGGACTGCCTCGTCTATCCGCACGTCACCGTGCGGGAGTGCTGCGTTCTCGGGAACCGGGTCATCGTGCATTCGGGAACCGTCATCGGGAGCGACGGGTTCGGCTACGCGAAGGACGGCGACCTGAACCGCAAGATTCCGCAAATCGGGATCGTCGCCATCGAGGACGACGTCGAGATCGGGTCGAACGCGGCGATCGACCGGGCGACGACGGACGTCACCCTCATCAAGCGGGGCACCAAGATAGACAACCTCGTCCAGATCGCGCACAACGTCGTCATCGGGGAGGATTCGATCATCGCCGCGCAGGCCGGCGTCTCGGGAAGCACGCAGCTCGGCCGGAACGTGGTTCTCGGCGGCCAGGCGGGGCTCGTCGGGCACATCAATCTCGGCGACAACGTGATGGTCGGCGCGCAGGGGGGCGTCACGAAGTCGGTTCCGGCCAATACGAGGGTGTCCGGCTATCCCGCGCGCGAGCACGGCTCGGCCCGCAAGATCTACGCGCTCATCGCGCGGCTCCCCGAGCTCTTCCGGGAATTCAAGCAGCTTGCGGCGAGGGTCGGCGCCCTGGAGAAAGGCGCGAAACGTGGTCCGGCAGCAAAGAACGATTAAAGGCTCGTTCGCCTACGAAGGCACGGGGCTCCACACGGGGAAAGCGGTGCGGACGGTGTTCCATCCGGCGCCCGCCTTCACCGGCATCCGATTCCGCCGGATCGATCTCTCGCCGCCGGTCGAGATTCCCACCCACGTCGATTTCGTCAGCGAGGGGGAGATCCGCCGGAACACGACGCTCGTGAACGACGGCGTTCTCGTCCACACGGTCGAGCATATCCTCGCGGCCGCTTCCGGGCTCCAGATCGACAACATGATCATCGATATCGATTCGGACGAGCCGCCCGAGCCGCGCGACGGCAGCTGCGCGCCGTTGGTTGAGGCGCTTCAGAAGGCCGGCATCGAGAATCAAGGCATTCCGGGCCGCTTTCTCAAGATCACCCGGCCCATCTCCCTGGGGGGGACGGCGTGGAGCTCTACGCCCTCCCGTACGACGGATTCAAGGTAAGCTTCACGATCGATTACCGCAATCCGCATATCGGAATCCAGTACGCGTCCTTCGATATTTCCCCCGAGCTCTTCGTGCGGGAGATCGCCCCCGCCCGCACCTTCGTCCTCTGGTCGGACGTCGAACTTCTCAAGGCGCAGGGGCTCATCAAGGGGGGCAGCCTCGACAACGCGATCGCGGTCGACGCCGACGGCATCGTCAACAAGGTTCCGCTCCGTTTTCCGAACGAGTTCGTCCGCCACAAGGTTCTCGATCTCATCGGGGATCTCTCGCTCGCCGGCGCGCCGATCGAGGGGCACGTCATCGCGATCCGCTCCGGGCACCGGCAGAACCTCGCGTTCGCGAAGCTCCTCGCGCAGGAGTTCAAGAATCAGCAGAAAGACGCCGTGGCCGCCGAGCATGGCTTCTGGGATATCAACGTCATTCAAAAGATCATGCCGCACCGCTATCCCTTCCTCCTCGTCGACCGGATCCTCAAGCTCGAGGACAAGAAACGCGTCGTCGGGATCAAGAACGTCACCATCAACGAGCCGTTCTTCGTCGGGCATTTCCCCGGGCATCCGATCATGCCCGCCGTTCTCATCATCGAGGCGATGGCGCAGGTCGGAGGCATTTTGCTTCTCTCGAGCGTCGATACGCCCGAGAAGTATCTCGTCTATTTCGTCAGCATCGATAAAGCGAAATTCCGCAGGCCCGTCGTTCCCGGCGACCAGATCCGTTTCGAGCTCGAGATGGTTTCGCTCCGCAAGCGATTCTGCAAGATGAGGGGCGTGGCGTACGTGGACGGCCAGATTGTCGCGGAAGCGGAGCTTCTTTCATCGATCGTCGACCGGTAACGGAGCAGCCATGCCGCGAGACATCCATCCGACCGCAATCGTTCATCCCAAGGCGGAGCTTGCCCCCGACGTGGCCATCGGCCCCTATTCGATCGTGGGCGAAAAGGTGACGATCGGGGACGGCTGCCGGATCGGAAGCTCCGTGCTCATCGACGGAGAGACGACGCTCGGGAAGAACAACCGGATCTTTCACGGAGCCGCCGTCGGCAACGAGTGTCAGGATCTCAAGTACCGAGGCGAGCGGACCTTCGTGCGGATCGGCGACGGCAATACGATCCGCGAGTTCGCGACGATCAACAGCGCGACGGGCGAAGGGGAGAGCACGGTGGTCGGCAGCGGCACGCTCATCATGGCATACGTTCATCTCGCCCATAATTGCGTCATCGGGGATAACGTCATTCTCGCGAACGCGGTGAACCTCGCCGGGCACGTGCGCGTCCACGATTTCGCCTCGATCGGCGGGCTCACGCCGGTCCACCAGTTCGTCGAGATCGGCAGCCACGCGTTTATCGGCGGCGGGAGCAGAATCCCGCAGGACGTGCCGCCGTTTCTGAAGGTCGCGGGGAATCCGACGCGCGTCTGGGGTCTCAACAATGTCGGTCTCGCGAGACGCGGCTACACCGCCGAGCAACGGGCGGTTCTCAAGCGGGCGTACGTGATCCTGTACCGGAGCGGGCTCAACGTCACGCAGGCGCTCGAGCGGATCGACGCCGATCTTCCCCGCACGGACGAGATTGCGATGTTCGTCGATTTCATCCGCGCCTCCAAGCGGGGAATCATCAAGTAACAGCGTTCAATCGAAGCGGGAGCGGGAGGTTCCGTGGAAGAGAAACGCCGCAGGATCAGGGTGGGAGTCATCGGCACGGGGCGTCTCGGCCGGGAGCACGCGCGCGTCTACGCGTCGCTCGACGGCGTCGAGCGCGTGCTCGTCTACGATCGCGATCAGGCGCGGGCCGAGGACGTGGCGCGGGAGCGCGGCGCGAAGCCCTGCGCATCCATCGAGACGCTTCTCGACGGCTGCGAGGCGGTGAGCGTTTGCACGCCCGCCACGCACCATCACGCCGCGGCCGCGGCGGCGTTCGAGCGGGGCGTGCACGTCCTCGTCGAGAAACCGATCGCCTCGGACACGGCGGCGGCGCGGGACATGATCGCGCGCGCCTCGGCGCGCGGCTGCGTCTTTCAGGTGGGGCATATCGAGCGCTTCAACGGGGCGTTCGAGGCCGCGCGCGCGCTCATCAAGCGGCCCCGTTTCATCGAAGCGCATCGTCTCGGAGTATTCAGCCCGCGCGGCATCGACGTATCGGTCGTGCAGGATCTCATGATCCATGACATCGATCTCGTCCTGTCGGTGCTGCCCGGCGACCGGCTCGTCGATATCAGGGTCTCGGGCGCGAGCGTTCTCACCGGCGCGCCCGATATCGTGAACGCGCGCCTCGAGTTCGCCGGCGGATGCGTGGCGAACATCACGGCGAGCCGGATTTCGCGGGAACCGCTCCGGAAGATCCGCTTCTTCGAGGAGAACCGCTACGTGTCCGTCGATCTGCGCGAGAAGACCGTCGAGGCCTTCGAGAAGCGCGGAGACGCCGATCCCGCGGCGCGGGATTTCGATCCGGCGAAGATCATCCGCGGCATCCCGGTCGACGTCGACGCATCGGAGCCGCTTCGCAAGGAAATCGTTTCGTTCCTGGCGGCGGTGCGAGGGGAGGGCGGACCCGCCGTCACGGCAGAGGAAGGGCTCGCGGCGCTCGGCGTCGCGGAACGCATGCTCGAGAGCATTTCGAAAACCTGGAGCGCGCGTTGATGCGCACCATCCTCCTCACCTGCGGCGAGACGAGCGGCGAGCAGCATGCGGCCCGCCTCGTCGGGGCGATCAAGGCGATCGATCCCTCGTGCCGCGTGCTCGCGCTCGGCGGCGACGCCCTCGCCGCGGCGGGAGCGGAGATCGTTCACCCCCTCGCGCGGTACGCCGTCATGGGCTTCGCGGAAGTCGTCGCGAAACTCCCGCGCATCGTCGCGCTCGAGCGGTCGCTCGGCTCGACGCTCTCGAAGGGCGGCGTCGACCTCTTCATCCCCGTCGATTATCCCGGGCTCAATCTGCGCCTCGCGAAACGGGCGAAAGCGGCCGGTGTGCCCGTGCTCTATTTCATCGGTCCGCAGGTGTGGGCGTGGGGCGGGTGGCGCCTGAAGCGAATCAAACGATCCGTCGATATAATGGCGGTGATTCTGCCGTTCGAAGTCGATCTGTACCGCGCCGCCGGGATCCCGGTCGTCTTCGCCGGCCATCCCCTCCTCGACGTCGTCAATACGCCCGATCGTCCCAAGGAAGCGCCCGAGGCGGGGACGCCGTTCACCGTCGTTCTGTTTCCCGGCTCGAGACGCCAGGTCTTCGAGCGAATGCTGCCCGTATTTCTCGGAGCCGCGCGCCGGATCAGGGAACGGTTCGGGAGCGCCGAATTCGTCATCGGGCTCGCGCCCCTCATCGACGACCGGGCCGCTTCCGTCCCGGCCGACATGCGAGAGTACTGCCGGGCGTCGAGACACGGTATCGAGGAGCTCGACCGCGCGTCGCTGGCGCTCGCCGCCTCGGGCACCGTGACGCTGCAGTGCGCGCTGTCGGGAACGCCGGCGGTGGTGTCGTACCGCACCTCCGGCGTCTCGTACGCGATCGGCAAGGCGCTCGTGCGGATTCCGCACATCGCCATGCCGAACGTGCTGGCCGGGCGCGCGCTGCTTCCCGAGCTGATCCAGGGGGCCGCCACGCCGGAGCGGATCGCGGAAGCGGCGATGTCGCTGCTCGGCGATCCCGCGCGGTACCACGGCGTATCCGCGGATCTCATTTCGCTGCGGCGGACGCTCGGCGAGCGGGGAGGAATCGGACGGATCGCGGAGCTGGCCCTGAGAATGGCGGCGGGGGATCGCCCGGCGGCGCCGGCCGGCGGGTGCGGCCGGTAGCGGCCGCGCGCGTCTCCCCCGAAGCGCAGGAGAACGTATGAGAATACGCGTCAATCCCGTCATTGCGAGCTACATCGGGTCGCTCGCCGTCCGCTTCCTCGCGATCACGTGGCGGATCGAGGTGCGGAATCCCGAATATCTGCAACAGGCGCGCGCTCTCTCGAAACGGGGAGTCGTTTCGTTCCTGCACGGCCGCCTCATTCCCATCGCCTACGCGTTGGGCTCGTGGGGAATCACCGTGCTCGCCTCGGAGCATCAGGATGGGGATATCATGGGGAGGCTCGCCGCATGGCTCGGCTGGCGGCAGGTCAAGGGATCCTCGACGCGCCGGGGCGCGGCGGGATTCCGGGAGCTTGCCGCCGTTCTGAGGAGTGGGCGCCACGCGGGGCTCACCGTCGACGGACCGCGGGGACCGCGCGGCCGCGTGCAGCAGGGCGCGACGGAACTGAGCAGAATGACGGGGGCCGTCGTGATACCGGTCACGTCCGCGAGCCGTCCGCGGTGGGTCTTTTCTTCGTGGGACCGGTTCCAGATTCCGCGGATGTTCGCGCGCGTGATGATTGCGTACGGCGAGCCGTTCGTCGTCCCCGGGGACGCCGATCGCGAGGCGCGCGAGCGGGCTCGGCTTCGCCTCGAGCGAACGCTCGGGGAACTCACGACGGAGATCGACCGAAGTCTCGGGCACGAGGGAACGGACGTATGGCCCCATGAAGATCGTTGAACGGTACGGCGCCGGATACCGGATCCTCACGGGGAGGGGCGCGTGGGGCGCGCTCCTGCCGGCGCGGGCCCTGCTCGCGGGCCTCTACTGGATCGGCGCGGCTCTGCACGCCCGGCGGAGGCCCCCGCGGGTGCGGCGTTCATCCCGCGGCCCCGGCGCGGCCGACCCCGTGGTCGTATCCATCGGGAACCTCGAAGCGGGTGGCGGAGGGAAGACGCCGTGCGCGATCGCGCTCGCCCGCGGTATCGCCGGGCGGGGGGGCTCGCCGTCGTGGTCACGCGAGGCTACGGCGGGACGGCGCGGCGCCGCGCGCCGTGCGTCGTTTCGCCCGCGGAGACGCCGGCGGCCGCTCGCGCAAGCGGCTTCGTGACCGCCGAGGATCTCATCGGATCGTCCGGCGGCGCGCCCGGCGGGCCCGCGCGCGAAGCGGAGGTGCTCGGCGACGAGGTTCTCATCTACCGGGACCGCGGCATCCCCGTCATCATCGATCCGCGGCGCTCGAGGGGCGCCGCGCTCGCCCGGCGGCTCTTCGCTCCGAGTCACATCCTCCTCGACGACGCGTTCCAGAACGTTTCGATCGCGCCGGACGTGGATCTCCTCCTCCTCGACGCGGAGCGGCCGTTCGGCGCCGGAACGCCGCTGCCGCTCGGGACGCTGCGCGAGTCTCCGCGCGCGGCGCGGCGCGCCGACGCGATCGTATTCACCCGGGCGCGCGAACGCCGGGTTCCCGCGGAGGCGCAACGTTTCGTCGAGGGCAAACCCGTCTTCTTCGCGGATCACGCCGCTTCGGGGCTCATCGGCCGGCGCGGAGAACCGGTCCCGCTCGAGCGTCTCGCGGGCCGGGACTGCGTGCTCTTCTCGGGAGTGGCCCGCCCCGCGTCGTTCGAGCGGACCGCGCTCGCCCTCGGCGCTCTGCCGCGGGCCTCGTTCCGCTTCGACGACCATCATCGATACGGCCGGGATGACGTGCGGGCGATGCGGGAGGAGGCCGGCCCGCGCACGGCGTTCGTCACGACGGAGAAGGACCGGGCGAAGGCGATCGATCTTTTTCCGGACGAGTCGGACGTTCTCGCGCTCCGCGTCGAGATGACGATCGACCGGCTCGACGACCTGCTCGATCTTCTCGCGAGCTAGCTCATCTTCCTGATGCGGACCTCGATCTCCGGGTGCCCCTTGAGGAGCGCCGCGAGCCGGGAGGCGTCCGTCTCGCCGTAATGGTAGGGATAGAGGACCTTCGGCTTGAATGCCAGCGCCGCGTCCGCCGCCATTTCCGGGGTCATCGTGTAGGGGAGGTTCATCGGGAGAAAGGCGATGTCGATTCGCTTGAGGAGCTTCATCTCGGGCGTGTTATCGGTGTCGCCGGCGATGTAGACGCGCGTGTTCCCGAAGGCGATGACATAGCCGTTGCCAGCGCCCCGGGGATGGAACGGTTTGCCGTCCGATCGTTTGCTCACGACGTTGTAGGCGTACACGGCCTCGACGCCGATGCCGGCGGCCGACGTCGAATCCCCCGCCTTCATCACGGTGCCCGCGACCCCCTTGTGCCGGCACGCCTCGGTCAGCAGCACCACGGTCTTTTCGCCGGAGACGGCCTTGAGGGCGGCCGGGTCCAGATGATCGGGATGATCGTGCGTGATGAGAACGAGATCGGCCTTCGGCAGCGTGGAGTAATCGGCGAGACGGCTCCAGGGATCGACGTGGATCGTTTTCCCGCGGTAGGAGAACTGAAGGGTCCCGTGGCCGATGAAGGTGATCACGAGCGGCCCCCCCGACGTCCTGACGGTATCGGCCTCGAACGCGGCCGGCGCGTTCGGGGGGCCCGTCAGCGCGGCAAGCAGCGCGCATACGCAGAGCGTTGTTCCGAACATGGCGTTTCCTCCCGCATCGGAGCCGTGAAACGATTCGCGCGATCGATGATAGCGGATGGAGGAAGGCCTGTCAATCGGGGGCGGAGGGGAGAAACGAAGAGGGGAACCTCGCGCGAGGTTCCCCTCTTTATGCATGAAGAGGCCGGTTACCCTTGCTACTGCAGCTTGTTCTCGTCGGCTGTCGTCAGGAGCGGATCGGCGAAGTTCACCGAGATGTTCGCCTCGAACTCGACTTCCGTGTCGGTCTGGATGTAGTGCCCGCGGAAGACGAAGTGCGCCTGGGCCATGATCTCATCGGGGGAGTACCGCAGGCCGATGAGCGGAGCGACGTTCTTCGCCGCGAACGGGACGAGGAGGATGGCTCCGACGGCCGAGCCGCTCGCCGGGACGAGGATGCTCGTCGTGCCGGTGAACGCCGGTACCGGCTCGGGCGCGTTGTCGTACGCAATGAAGTTGACATCGTATCCCGTCACGAGAAAGTCGCCGAGGTTGCCGGTGCCGGGCTCGATGACCGTGCTGTACGGCTTGTTGAAAAACTCGATCTCGATGAAATCCTCCCTGACCATGTCGTCGACGAGCTTGTAGGTGACCATATCCGCGTTATAGATCGAGTCCCCCTGGCTGAGAACATCGGCCAGGTACGGGCGGTTCAGGTTCACGCCGCCGACATACACGACGGTGCGCTGGTCGTAGTTCGAGTCTTCGGAGCAGCTCAGGATCACGGCGAGGAGCACAAGCGCGAACGAGAGGACGACGGCCTTTCTGTTGCCAAACATCGGGTAACCTCCTGCGGTATGACCGGCATAATGGATTGTCGGAAGGGTATCCTCGCAATGATTGTGCCAAGCCGCGCGGCTTGATCGGGCGTCTAACGTATTGCGCATCAATAGAATAAAAGCCGGCGCCCGGTGCGTCGGTTCGCGCCGCCGCCGCCGCTTCGCATATTGCACTTCTTTCTGTTGCGGGGGCATTCCCCGTCGCCTATGATTAACCGACTTGAGGGAGGTTCCCGTGGAGGTTCTCAAGACCGACATACTTGTGCTGGGGAGCGGGGCGGCCGGGCTGTTCTTGGCCGTCAAGGCGTCCCGGTTCGCCGACGTGCTCGTCGTGACGAAACGCAAGATTGCCGAGAGCAACACCTACTACGCGCAGGGCGGCATCGCGTCCGTGACGCTCAAGGACGATTCGTTCGAGCGGCACGTGGCCGACACGCTCGAGGCGGGGCAGGGGCTCTGCAAGCGCGAGGCGGTCGAGATCATGGTGCGGGAAGGGCCGGACCGGATCCGGGATCTCATGGATCTCGGCGTGCGCTTCAGCAAAACCGAGAAGGGCGACTCGCTCGCGCTCACGCGGGAGGGGGGGCATTCCAGGCCGCGGATCGTCCACTGCCGCGACATCATCGGACGCGAGCTCGAGACGGCCCTGCTCGGCGCGATTCGCGCGAGCGCCCGCGTCTCGACGCGGGAGGACTGCCTCGCCATCGATCTCATCGTCGACGGCGCCGGACGGGTGCTCGGCTGCCACGCGCTCGACCGCCTCTCGAACCGCCCCCTCGCGATCCTCGCGCGGCATACGGTGCTCGCGACGGGGGGCGCGGGGAAGATCTATCTCTACACGTCGAATCCCGACGTGGCGACGGGGGACGGCATCGCGATGGCGTACCGCGCCGGCGCGGGGATCGCGAACCTCGAGTTCGTGCAGTTTCATCCGACGTGCCTCTACCATCCCCAGGCGAAGTCGTTTCTCGTCTCGGAGGCGCTGCGCGGGGAAGGTGCGATCCTCCGGAACCTGGCCGGGGAAACGTTCATGAAGCGGTACGATCCGCGCGGGGAGCTGGCGCCCCGCGACGTCGTCGCCCGGGCGATCGACCGCGAGATGAAGCAGAGCGGCGACAAATACGTGCTCCTCGATATCACGCACCGGAACGCCGATTGGCTCAAGAAGCGGTTTCCGCACGTGTACGAGAACTGCCTCTCGTTCGGGATCGACATCGCGGCCCAGCCGATTCCGGTGGTGCCCGCCGCGCATTACATGTGCGGCGGCGTCAGCGTGGATATGGACGGGAGGACCGATCGCCCCGGCCTCATGGCGATCGGCGAGGTCGCGTGCACGGGAGTTCACGGCGCGAACCGGCTGGCGAGCAATTCGCTCCTCGAGGCGCTCGTGTTCGGGGCGCGGTGCGCCGCGCGGCTCGAAGACGACGGACCGGGCGAGGGGATCCCCTCGGGCGCCGGTCTCGCGTTTCCCGACGTCCCGGATCCGCGAGCGCTCGAGACCGTGATCCTCGACCACGACTGGGATCTCGCCCGGCGGGTCATGTGGGATTACGTCGGCATCGTCCGATCCGTCGAGCGCCTCGCGATCGCCCGCGGGCGCATCGGGCAGATCCTCGAGACCGCGGAGCGGCTCTACACCGAGTACGGGGTTTCAGGGGATCTGGTCGAGCTGCGGAACATCGCGCTCGTGTCCAGCCTCGTCGTGAAATCGGCCATAATTCGCAGGGAATCGCGCGGGCTCCACTATGTCATCGATTACCCGGAGAGCGATCCGGCCTGGCAAAAGGACACGGTCATCAAGAAAGGCGCGGAGCGGCGGGAGCAAACGTCATAGCGTTTCGAACGCGATTCCGGTTCGGGGGGCGCATGGAAAACCGTTTGGAAATACGCCGGGAAGTGAGGGGCAAGATCGAAACGATCCGGTCGCGGGATCGGCGGTATCACGCCGACGCGTACCTGCTCGTTCTCGACGCCGTGGAGGCGGTGCTGCTCGAGCTCGCGCAGGCGCGTCATATCTCGGGCTTCGAGCTCTGCCGGGGGCTGCGCACGCTCGCGTCGGCGCGCTTCGGGCCCATGGCGAAAGAGGTTCTCAACTTCTGGGGCGTGCGGTCGACCGGAGATTTCGGGAATATCGTGTTCAATCTCGTCGACGCGGGATTGCTGCTCAAAACCGAGCATGATCGCATCGATGATTTTATCGACGTGTACGATTTCGGAGACGCGTTCGAGCGCACCTATTTCGAGGCGTAGCGTCCGCGGTCGCGTGCCGTGCGAAAACACTCAATCAGAGCAATCCGCGTGTTCACTCTCGGCTGCTGCGCGATCGTCGCGCAGTCGATCTTCATCCGGGAGCTGCTGCCGCTTTTCTCGGGGACCGAGTTCGTCATCGGCGCGCTGCTCGCCTTCTGGCTCGCGTGGGTGGGCGGCGGCGCCATGCTCGGGGCGCGGATCATGCGGGGGACGCGCCGCCCCGCCGCCCGCGCGTACGTCGATCTCGCCGCGTTTCTCGCGATCGCGCTTCCGGGGACGATCGTCGCGATCCGGCTCGGCAGGGGAATGCTCGCGACGCCGCCGGGCGCCCTGCCGTCCCCCGCGGGCGCCCTCGCCTTCGCGCTGTTCGCCGTCGCTCCGTTCGGCTGCGCCTACGGCGCGATATACAACGCCGCGAGCGCGCTCTGGGAGGAGGGGGCCGAGGGGCTTCGCGGCGGCATCACGCGCGTGTATCTCTGGGAAGCGGCCGGCGCCGTGTTCGGCGCGATTCTCTTCTCGTTCATCCTCGTCGAGACGCTCTCCCCGCTCGAGGCGGGTATCGTCGCGGGCGGTCTCCTCGCCCTGACGGCGGCGCTGTCGTCGCCCGGGGACGGCGCGCGGGGACGGCTGCGGGCGTCGGCGACGATCGTGGGCGTATTCGTCCTCGCGGCGCTCTCTCCGTCGATCGACCGGCGCAGCATCGAGGGCGTCTACCGGGGCTACCGGATCGAGGAGCACCGTTCCTCCCGCTACGGCGAGATCGTGGTGGCGGAGCGCGAGGGATTGCGATCGGTGTTCGCGACGGGAGGGAGGGTCTTTTCGTATCCGGAGCCCGAGCGATGCGAGGAGATGATCCATATTCCGCTTCTCCTCTGCGGCGCGCCTCGAACGGTCCTCCTCATCGGGAGCTCCCTTGGGGGGGGGCTCGAGGAAGCCCTCAAACACCGGTCCGTACAGCGCATCGATTGCGTCGAGCTCGATGGAGCGCTCTTCGCGGCCGCCGGCGCGGCGGGCGAAGCGGCCGGATCGGATGGGCGCCGCGTGCGGCGCATCGCCGCCGACGGGCGGTTCTTCCTCGAGCGCGGGGACGAATCGTACGATTGCGTCATTCTCGGCGCCCCGCCCCCGGTGAATTTGCAGTGGAACCGGTTCTACACGAGGGAATTCTTCGAACGCGTCCGCGGGGCGCTTCGCCCGGGGGGCGTGTTCGCGTTCACCCACCCGTCGCACGAAAACATGCTGACGCGGGAGGATGCGGAAGTGCTGCGGATTCTCGAGCGCACGCTCGAATCGGTTTTCCCGCGCGTGCTCGTGCTGCCGGGCTCGACGGCGCACTTCATCGCGAGCGACGCTGATCTCGACCCGCAGACGATCCTGCCCCGGCTCCGGGCCCGCGGCATCGACGCGCCGTTCGTCGGCGAGGGATATCTCCCGTTCAGGCTGACCGATGAGCGCCTCGCCGGGCTTCGGGCGAGCCTCGCCGGCGCCGGACGCGGCGCCGTCAACACGGATGCGAGGCCGGCGCTTCCGCTTCACGAGCTGCTCCTCGAGGGGAAACGGACCGGATCGCGGCTGATGGCGGGATTCGGCACGCTTCTCCGCGTCCCTCCGGCGGCCGTCGGGGGGGCGTTCCTGTCGGTCCTTCTCGCGCTGTTTTGTTTCGCGCGGTTCGGTTGGAAGGATCGCCCCGGCGCCCGCGCGGCGCTCGCCGTCTGGAGCGTCGGGCTCGGGAGCTTCCTGCTCCAGGTTCTCGTGCTCCTCTCGTTTCAATCGTTCGCGGGGATTCTCTACACGGGGATCGTGCTGTTGACGGCGTTGTTCATGGCGGGGGCGTCCGCCGGCGCGTTCGCGGCGGCCAGACGCGATCGATGGGGGAAAGGGGCGCTCAGGGCGATCCATGCCGGATTCATCGTGCTCGCGCCCGCTCCGGCGGCGTGGGGGGCGCTGATCGGGAGCTGGCGCCCCTCGCCGGTTTCGGGCTCGACGCCGTTCTTTTTCATGGCGGCGCTCGCGGGGTTCTTGACCGGCGCGTATTACGGAATCTCCGTCAGGATCGCGCTTCCCGAGAAGAGCGCCCGGTCCCCGCGGCCTTGTACGCGTGGGACGCCTTCGGCGCGAGCGTCGGCGGGCTCATCGGCGGCATGATCCTGGTGCCCGCGCTCGGATTGGCGGCGACGGCGCTCTGCATCGCGCTCGTGCACGTCATGGCGCTGGCGCTCATCGCGGGGAGAGGGTGAGACCGGCTTCCTATTTCAGCAGGCCGAGTTCGCGCTCCGAAAAAACGTCCGCCGTGAACGCTTCGATCTTCGTCCCCTTCTCCTTCCACGCGCCTTCGGGGAGCCCCGCCTTGACGCACGTTTCGGAGAGGAACGTCTCGCGGTTCCATCCCCACTCGACCGGCACCTGCGGGAGGAGGAGGCCCCGGTGCGAGCCGCGCGACACGACGAGCCCGTGCGTCCCGACGACGATCGTCGACGGATCGCGGACCTCGAAGAGGGGGCTCAGGACGGAGATCTCGAGCTCGATGGCGGGAAGCTCCTCCGTGCGCACCGGTTCGAACCGCCAATCGCTGAACGCGGCGGCCTTGGCCATTTCCCTGATTGTTTCGGCGAGCGGCTTGATCGCCTCGATGTATCCGATGCAGCCGCGAAGCCGGCCGGATATTTTCAGCGTCACGAAGGCCCCCCGCGGCTCCCGCATGATCGGCGAGGGAGGGGCGGAAACGGTGAGCTTCGATCCTTTGCATTCGGCCTCGATGACGCTCCGCGCGAGCTTGAGGAGGAACACCTTGTCGTTCTTCGTGAGCCCGGTCCCCGCTTTCGCTCCGGAAGCGCCCGCGGATCCCTTTGTTTCCTTCACCATGGCCGCGGCGAGGTAGCCCACCACGCTGCTCCGGTCTCCCGTGACATCCCCCGAGTTCGCGTATCGAAGGACGACGCATTTCGTGGCGCCGAGCGCGCGCGCGGCGATCATCGCCGAGACGACCGGTCCGCCGCCGCACGCCTCCACGGATCTCGACGAAAGGGTCCCGAGCAGCGCGTCGGGGTCGAAGAGCGCGAGCCGTTTCTGGAACTCCCCGTCGAGCTGTTTCGCTTCGCCGTCCTCGTGGAAATGCGAGAGGTCGGTGCTCGCGACGATGAGCGCGTGTTTCCCCCGGAGCGCCTCGCCGAGCGCCGTGCCGAGCGCTTCCACGACCGGCGCGCTCTGGTCGCCCATGACGATCGGCACGAGCTTGAAATCGCCGAGCGCGACCTGCAGGAAGGGGAGCTGGACCTCGAGGGCGTGCTCGCTCCGCTGCATCGCGCGGGTTTCGTGCCCATGCGGGTCGAGCCGGACGAGGCTCCCCTTCGATTTCGATGCGATGAGCTTCGCGAGACCGGCGTCGACCGGAATGTCCCCGAGGGGTGTCCGGTACGCGGCGCCGGGAAAAACCGACGCGTAGGCGAAATACTCGGCGTGGCTCGGGCTGATGACGACGACGACGTCGTAGGCGCGGCCCGCGACGAGTTTGTACGCGTAGGCGGCGACCTGCCCCGAATATTGGTAGCCGGCGTGCGGTGAGACGAGCGCGATCGGATCGCCGCCCGGGGAGGCGGGATGGGCCGCGTCGAGGTAGCCGAGGATCTCCTTCTTGAGCGCCGCGGGATTTTCCGTGTAGAACTGTCCGGCGACCGCCGGTTGACGCACCGTCTGATCCATGGTTCTCACGCCCTTCTGCGCGGGGGCCGCGGCGCCGAGGACCGCGACGCCGAGCGCGATGATGAAGCCCGCACGCCAGCGTTTCATATTCGCCCCTCCGTCCATATTCCCGGGATCGGGTGGCCGCAGTGCCGGCATGCGCCGTCACGCACATCGCAGCGTTCGATCGCGTACCCCTTCCGGACGATGACCGCGCGCGAGCAGTTCGGGCAATACGTGCTCTCCGCTCGATGCCCCGGGACGTTTCCGACGTACACGTAGCGCAGTCCTTCCTCGCGACACGTCTCGTACGCGGCGTCGAGCGTCGGCACGGGCGTGGGCGGGAGGTTCTCGAGGCGGTACTGGGGATAGAATCTCGAAAAATGGAGCGGAACGTCGCGCCCGACGTTGGCGGCGATCCAGCGCGCCATGCTCCTGATGGAGTCCGTTCCGTCGTTCAGCGTCGGCACGACGAGATAGACGAGCTCGAGCCAGATCTTCCGCTCGCGGATCGCGACGATCGTGTCGAGAACGGGCCGGAGCGTCGCGTTGCAGATATCGCGGTAGTACGGTTCCTCGAAGGCCTTCAGATCGATCTTGATCGCGTCGACGAGGCCGCACAGGTCGAGGAGCGGCTCGCGTCGCAGATAGCCGTTCGATACGACGACGCTCCTGATTCCTTTCCCGCGCGCGAGCCTCGCGATGTCCTGCGCGTATTCCATGAACACGACCGGTTCCGAATACGTGAACGCGATCGTCGGCGCGGCGAGGGATGCCGCCTGCTCGACGATGCGAGCGGGAGACGCATACTGCGTCTCGACGTCCTCCGGCCTCGACTGGGAGATCTGCCAGTTCTGGCAGAACGCGCAGGTGAGGTTGCACCCGACGGTACCGAGCGAAACGGCCTGCGTGCCGGGGAGGACGTGGAAGAACGGCTTTTTCTCGATCGGATCGAGATGGAGGGCGCACGGCCGGCCGTACACGAGGCTCAGGAGGGTCCCGCCGCGGTTCTCCCGCACCTTGCAGTGCCCGCGTTCTCCGGCCCCGAGGCGGCATTGGCGCGGGCAGAGCAGGCACCGGACCCGGGAGCCCTCGAGCTTCTCGTAGTATCGTGCCTCATGCTCGTCCGTCGTCGATCCGGAGCCCCCGGGGACGCCAAGGGCGGCGGCGGCGATCATCGCGGCCGATCCCTGCACGAAGGCACGTCTCGTGAGCGTCATGGCGCGCCGATCCGTTGGAATATCGCCTCGATGCCGGCGGCGGTCCCGGGTGCGAGGGAGCCGAGGGCGTTCGCCGAGGCCGAGGCGCCCCGTTCCGATCCGTCGCTCAGGACGGTTATCGCGATGCGATCGATCGCGGTTCCCCGCGCGTCCGCGAGGGAGACGCGGAGGCTGAATGTCTCGAAAACGCCGTCGACGGGGAGCGGTTCCTTGAGAATCCGATCGAACGCCGTTTCATTGAGCTTTCGCAGGAGGGTGTTCACCGCGGCCTTCCGGATGGGCGCCGTTTCGCGTCCGGCGATGCGCCATTCCCGACCGGCTCTCTCGAACACGATCGAGGTGTCGCTCGTTTCGTATCTGAGCGTTCGCGCGGAATCCTCGTCGACGAAGGCGAGGTTCATCGCGCGGAGCCCGGCGGCGGTCCATTCGAACGGCTCGAGGAGCTTCTCCTCGAGGGCGACGACCGTGCCGAGGCCGGTCCGGACGGCGTAAACGAGATCGTCTTTTCTGTTCCCGAAGGCGACGGTCATCGTTTCCCGCCCTTCGGTCAGAACGATCTCGCCGGCGGGAGAGGAGAGTCCGTAGGGCGCGAGGTCGCTCGTGTCCTCCCGCGCGAACTCGTGAATGACGGCGTCCGTGAGCCGCGAGAGGTACGATTCGATCACGCGCCCGTTCGCGCGCGTCCGTTTCGGCGCGAGGAGCCAGTACCCTGCCTCTTTCACGAGCCGGATCCGTTTCGAGCCCGAGCGGATCTCGATCGCGTCGATACCCGCGAAACCCTCGGGGAGGAAGTTCTTGTCTCGCAGGTGGAACAGACCCTTGTTCATGAGGTTGCGCGTGAGCTCGTTCGAGAGAATCACGCTCGGAGCGCTTCCGAGCCGGACGTAGCATTTCGAGCCGGCCGGCGTGGCGTCGCCGACGAACAGCGTGTCTGATACGGCGTCTCCCGAGCGGCGCACGATCACCGTCGCGAAGGGCTTTTCGAGGCCGTAGTCGGCGAAATTGCGCACATCGAGCAGCTCCGAGCTCCTGCTGCCGGGAACGAGCTGGGCGACGAACGACGAGATCTCGGGCCCGGCGCCGCGCGTCTCGACCGGCGCGACGATCTTCCAGCCGGAGCCGTCGCGGACGACCTCGATGCGCTCCCCTTTCGGATTGACGAGGACGAATCCCTCCACCTCATCGGCGCGATAGGGGAAGAGCTTCGAGCCCAGCGTGCGTTCCGCGACCTCCCGGGCGCGATGCTTCTCGTCGACGAGGAAGAAGTAGCCGGCGACCACGGCGAGCGCCGAGATGAGAATCCATGTCGTCGCCTTGAATTTCATGCCGGTCCTCCATCAGGCGGATCGGCGGCGCCGGATCAGGACGATCGCGCCGACGCAGCCGACGGCCGCGGGCAGAATGACGACGGGGAGCCAGAACACCGTTCTTCCCTGACGCATGTTCAGCACGACGGGCTGGCTCACCGGATCCTTGGCGCGCACGGCGATGAGATCCTCCTCCTCGGCGAGCCATCCGATCGCGTTCAGGACGAGGTCTCTGTTTCCCGAGAGGTCGAGATAGGCGTTGCTCGCGAAGTCGCTGTCGCCGAAAACGACGATTCGGCCGAATCGCCGCTCGCCGCCGGACGCCCCGCCCCCGGCGGGAGCCGAATCAATCTGCTTCTTCGCGACGGCGGCGACTCCGAGCGGGCCGGGCAAATCGCGTTCCGGTTCCATCTGCGTCTTTCCCTCGAGAACCCCGGCGAGATCCGTCTCGCCGAATGCCGAGGCGCCCGTCGAGGCGAGCGTCTCGACCTCGGTCCCCGCCGGCGCTTTCTTCGCGGCGAGGATCGCGCGGGCCTGCGGGAAGAACGAGGCGACCCTGAAATCGGCGACGATCGGGTGATTGCCGTACTGGTTGACGACGGGCGTGAGATGGTTCCCGGAGACGAGCTGCGCGATGCGGTCCACGATGATGCTCCCGGTGATCTCGATTCCGAAGGACGCGGCGATCGCGTCGATCCGCGGAACGTCGACAAGCGGATCGACGAGCATGAGAACGCCTCCGCCGGCGGCGAGGTACCGCTCGATCATCCCCCGCTCGGCATCGTACAGGTCCTGCGCGGGGCCGGCGATCAGGAGGATCGCGCAATCGGGGGGGATCGAATCTCGCAGGGTTATCAGATTCCTCATCCGGTACCCCTCAGCCTCGACCGCCGCTTTCAAGCCGCTCAGACCCTCGGCCTGGGCGTCGTCGATCGATTTCTCGCCGTGTCCCGTGAGGCTGCAGATGACCTTTGCGGCGCCGCGCGTCACCTTGAGGATGGCGTTGGTGAACTTCTCTTCCGTGATCTGCGAGAACTGCTCCTCGGCGCCGCCGCTCTGGACGACGATCGCGCCGTAGTTCCTGATCCGATACCGTCGCGCGGCGACCGGATCCTTGTCCGGATCGATGAACGAATACTTCACCCGCGGCGTTTCGCCGGCGTACGCGTCGAGCAGGTCGGCGACCGTGGTGCGCGCCGGCGAATCGCTCTTGAAGAAACACGTGAATACGACATCCTGCGCGAGCCGGTCGAGAATCTTCGTCGTCTGCGGAGAGAGCGAGAATCGCCTGTTCGCGGTCGTATCGAACGACGCGCCGTGGAACGCGGCGAGCGTCTGCAGGAAAATGAGTATCGCGGCGAGAACGACGATCGATACGGCGGCGTTGACGCCGAGCCGCGCGCTCCGTTTCGCGCCCTCGCTCCGCGCGCCGGGAAAGCCGAAACGGTCGAATATTCCCCTGCGCCGTTCCATGATCAGCTCCTCCAGCGCGACGATTCGAGCGATCGCAGCGTCATGAAGAGGAAGAAGGCCGTGAGGAAGACGTAGTAGGTGACGTCCTCCAGGTCGATGATTCCCTTCGAGAACGAGTCGTAATGCTCGAGCAGGGACAATTGCGAGAGCAGCTTCGCGAGCGTGGGGCCGGCGAACGGAGACGCCCATCCGATCACGAGGAACAAGAGCGACACGCCGAAGGTCGCGGCCCCCGCGACGATCTGGCTGCTCGTGAGCGAGGAGAAGAAGATGCCGATCGCGATGAAGCTCGTGCCCATGAGGAAGAAGCCGAGATAGGTCGTGACGACGGGGCCCGGCTCGGGATTCGAGAAGACCGCGAGCATGACGGGGTACAGGAAGGTGCCGGCGATCATGACGCCGAACACGGTGAGCGCGGCGAGATACTTGCCCATGACGGCGGCGAAATCGCTCAGAGGATAGGTCAGGAGCAGCTCGAAGGTGCCCTGCTTCCGCTCCTCGGCGAGGAGCCGCATCGTCAGCAGCGGCAGTACGAAGAGGAGCACGACGCTCACGTTGCCCATGAGCGGCCGCATGACCCCTTCGATCAGGTTGAGCCCCGCGGCGAGGTACTGTTCGCGTCCCGCCTGGTACGAGAGGTAGTTGTAGTATCTGAAGATGCTGTAGAAGAAATATCCGGAGAGCGCGAGGAAGCTCCCGATCACGACGTATGCCGTGACGGACTGGAAATAGTGCTGCAGCTCCTTGCGATAGACGGCGGCAAGCTTACTCACCCGGGCTCACCTCCTCCGTGACGAGCTGCAGGAATATCTCCTCGAGGGAGAGCTCCTCGCGGTAGATCTCGAGCAGCGGGAGCTTCGCCGCGACGAGGGCGCGGGCGATCGTCTCGCGCAGGTCCGCCGCGGGGGCGCACGTGACGGCGAATCCGCCCGTCCCGCGTTCGGGGGGCGTTCCGTCGACCGTGATGACGCCGGGGAGCGCCGCGATGGCGCGTTCCGCGCGCGCGAGCGCGTCTCCCTCGTCCCGCAGCGCCACGCGCACGACGGACGACGTCGCGAGGCGGGAGCGGAGGTTCTCCGGCGTGTCGACGGCGACGAGCCTCCCGCGGTTGATGATGATGACCCTGTTGCAGACCTGGCTCACCTCGGGAAGGATGTGGCTGGAGAGGAGGACGGTCTTCTCTGTGCCGAGATCCGTGATGAGCTGCCTGATTTCTATGATCTGCTTCGGATCGAGTCCGAGGGTCGGTTCGTCGAGAATGAGGATCTCGGGATCGTTGAGCGTCGCCTGGGCGATGCCCACCCGCTGCTGATACCCCTTCGAAAGGGTGCCGATCGTCCGGCGGGGGACCTGCTGCAGCCCGCAGCGCTCGAGCGCCCGGTCCACCGCGCCGCGCCGCGCCGCGGGCCCGATCCCCTTGACCCGGGCCACGAAATCGAGGTAGCCGGTCACGGTCATGTCCGTATACAGCGGATTGCGCTCGGGGAGATATCCGACGCGTCTGCGGACCTCCATCGACTGCTCGATGATGTCGAATCCGCAGATCTTCGCGGTGCCGTCGGTCGGGGGGAGATAGCACGTCAGCATCTTCATCGTCGTCGTTTTTCCGGCGCCGTTCGGGCCGAGAAAACCGAGGACCTCTCCCGTCTCGACCGTGAAGTCGAGGTTGTCGACGGCGACGGTGGCGCCGAACCGTTTCGTGAGGTTCTGAACCTGGATCATCGGAGCCCCCTCCAGGGTGCGTTTTCCGTGAATTGCGCCGTACGAGCGATCACCGTAACCTGTGGCAAATAAATCTATGAATATTCGTCGAACATGTCAAGGGAAGCGGAGAATTCTCTTTACGTCCGCAACGAAGGGCACCTATTATCCGTAGATAAGGCAGAAACGGAGTCGAATGGGCTACCAGATATCGAGACGGCGGATCCGTCGGGGGCTTCAGATCTTCACGATCGTGAGCCTCGGCAGCGTCGTGGCCATTTTTCTCCTCACCCATTCGCACCTGACGTGGGAGGCGCTCGGCCGCATCGAGCCGTTGTGGCTCCTCTGCGCGGTCCCGTTCATCGCGCTCGATTGGCTCGGCGGAGGCTATCGCCTCTACCTGTTCAGCCGCGTGTTCCATCCGAGCATCCGCTTCAAGACGTGCGTCAAGGCCAACCTCGCGAATTATTTTCTCGGCGCGATCACTCCCTCGCAGACGGGCGGCGGTCCCGCCCAGGTGTACATGCTGTACGTCGGCGGAATGCCGGCCGTCGAAGCGACCTCGGCGAGCCTCATGTCCTTCTTCAGTACGACGTTCTTTCTCATGATCGCGGGCGCCGGGATCCTCGCGTTCCGGGGGAGCCTGCCGTTCTCGGGCGGGTATCTCGCCCACCTTTTCGACGCGGGGATGCTCTTCTTCCTCGGGATCGCCGTTCTCATGGCCCTCGCGCTCGTGTTTCCCGGTTTTTACCGCGAGCTCTCCCGGATCGTCGTGCGCATCGTGTCGCGCGTTCGGAAAAAGGACTACCTCCGCGCCGGCGGCGTCGCGCACCGCGCGATCGACGCGATCGACCGATGCCACCGGCAGCTCATCCATTACGCGCGGCGGCATTCGCATATCTTCCTTGCCGGCATCGTCGTCACCGCCGTGTGTTTCCTCTCGAAGTTCGCCGTCGCGTACCTGATCGTCCGGAGCCTCGGGATCGAGGCGTCCTTCGTCCATGTGGCGCTCCTTCAGATGGTGATCGTGCTCATCAACTATTTCTTTCCGACGCCGGGGGCGAGCGGCGCAGCCGAGCTGAGCGCGGCCGCGCTCATGTCATCGGTGGTTTCGAAGGGGCTCATCGGTTTCTACGTTATCCTGTGGCGGATGCTCGCGACGTACGTATCGGTGGCGGTGGGAGGGGGCGTGGTGCTTCACGAGCTCGGGAAGCGCGAGAAAGTCGACGTCGACGACACGATCGCGGAGGACGTCCCCGAGCCGGAGGCCGTCGCGGCGAAATGAAGCGCAGGGGCTGCCTGCGAAGAAAGGGCCGAAATGCGGAGAATCATTCTGGGTCTGTCGTTGCTCGCGGCGTGCGTCCTCGCTCCGGGGGCCGGGCGTGCCGGTGAAAACACCCTATACTCGGTGCTCTTCCCCGGGTGGGGGCAGATACGGACGGGGCATTACGGGCGCGGCGCGCTCTTCATGAGCGGAGAGCTCGTGGCGCTCACGACGCTCGCGATCGCCGATATCCAGTACGACCGAACCGTCGCACAGTACGACCGGGCGAAAGAGGAATATCTGGGCGCGTCCTACATCGGGGATGCCGTCGACGCGTACGAGCTCATGAACGATCGCTGGAACAGCGCGGAGGATCTGCAAACGGTGCGGCAGGCGGCGCTGTACGCGGCGATCGGCATATGGGTCGTGAATATCGCGGATATGATTCTCTTCGACGGGGAGGGAGAGCCTCCCCTCTCGATCACGGCCCGGCCGGGCGGTTTCCTCGTGACGGGCGCTCTGTCGTTCTGACGAAGGGGAGTATGAAATGAAATCAATCGCATGGTTCGTTCTGGCGGGGATCGCCGCCCTGTGCGTTTCGTGCAGCGCGGAGCATCAGGATCTGCCCACGGGCTTCGCGTACGATCCGCCGGCGACGCCGGCCGGTCTCACCGTGACGGGGGGCGAGGAGCAGGCGACGATCAGGTGGAGCTTTCCCGCGGTCGAGCGCTCGTCCGTGGGCGAGTTCAGGGTGTACGAGTATTACGAGTCGTACGATATGATCGAGCTCGTCGGCACGACGACCGATACCGTGTTCGTGGATTCGCTCCTCATCGGCAACCTCGGGTACTGCTATAAGGTGTCGGCGGTCGATACGGCGGGCTTCGAGGGATACCGTACGGCGAGCGTCTGCGCGTTCGTGAGGAGCAAGGACTGATCGCGCCGGAGCCGGGCGGGAGCCCGGGGCATCGAGATCGACGGCAAGGCGGAAGGGAGCGGATCGGGCCGCTCCCTTCCGTTTTATTGGCACAGAAGGTGCAACGCGTCGTTCGACTCATTTCGAGGTGCCGATATGCGTTCCGATGCCGATCGCGAGAGAGCGCCCGCGCAGGAGCCGCCGAATCCGCACGATTTTCCCGCGGGAACGGGAACGAGAGCGTATCGCGTCGTGCTCGACGATGTCTCCTCGGGAATCGAGACGGTCGACTCCTTCGCCATCAAGTTTTCGCTCCTCACCAAATCGCCGCTCGCGCGAATGAAGCACATCGCGCGGCGGTTGCCCGCGACGGTCTGGGAGGGCCCGGGCCGGCCCCGGGCGGAGCGCGTCCTCTCGCTGATCGAAGAGGCGGGAGGGAAGGGTCGCATTGTCGAGACCGGGATCGCTCCATCCGACGCCCCGGAGCGTCGTGAGTCCTCCCCGAAGTCCGTCACCGCTCCCTCGGTCGCGCCGGCGTGCGCAATGTGCGGGTTCCCCATGAAAGCGGGCGAGACGCGGTGCGGATTCTGCATGACGAAAGCCGGCGGCGCGGAGCGTGTCGATCCCCTGCCGGTTTCCGAGCCCCCCGCGCGAAAATTTTCCCGGACGCGCCTTCTCTTCTTCGGCGCGTGTTTCGTCGCCGGCGTGACGCTCATCAAGCTATTCCTGCGATAGTCCGCGCGCGATCCTGCGGTCCTATCTAGAAGAGGGCGCCCTCCTCCGGATCCTCGGCCGCGATGCCGCGGAGCGCCGGATACGCCCGCACGAGCGCGGCGGGCATCCGCTGCCGCTCACGGGAGAGCAGGTGTTTCATCTGGAAGGCGTTCACGAGCGCCTGGGCGCGGAAGTGGTTGTTCGTGATGATATAGAGGGCGTCCGATTTCGCGGCGATCCGTTCGGCCCGACGCCGCCATTCCTCCATCTCGTCGTCCCCGTAGAGGTAATTGTAGCGTTCGTCGCGCCCGGCGCCGCTCCGCGCCCAATCGGCGCGATTGCGGCCGTGCAGGCGGATGTAGGCGAAGCGGCGGTCGGTCACGATCTCCGTCGGCGGCATCGACGCGCCGACGGCCGGCTGGTCGATGTTGCAGTACGCGAGGCCGTGCCTGGACAGGAGCTCCTCGGCGGACGGCGTGTTCCACGAGCCGTGGCGGAGCTCCACGGCCGTCGGGTATTCGCCGAACCAGCTGCCGAGGTCGGCGAGAAGCCCGCGGTTCTCGGGGGAATCCCGGAACGACCACGGGAACTGGAGCAGGAATCCGGCGACCGCCTTCCGCGCGATGAGCTCGTCGAAGGTGTGGACGAATCGCTTCGCCTCGTCCGCGGTGCCCGCCCGTTCGTGGGTGAAGCGCTGGAGGACCTTCACGGTGAAGGCGAATCCGCTCGCGCCGGCGAGGCGCTCGGCCCAGCTCTTCACGAGGCGCGGGGAGGGGGTGCGGTAGAACGAGCTGTTGAGCTCGATGCAGTCGAAGTAGCGCGCGATCGTGAGCAGCTCGTCGGTCCTCTTGCCCGGCGGATATACGGGACCGATCCAGTCCGGGTACGACCACCCGGCCGGTCCGATGCGGATCACCGCGCCCGTCTGCACACCTTCCATCGCGAGGACCTCCGCCGCAGGATAGCGCGCCCGGCCAGCTTTCTCAACGGCTTTTCGATCCCGGCGCCCGCGGGCGCGCGGGCTTCGCGGAGCGGCGTTTTTCCCGCTGGCAAATATCCCGGGATTCGCGTATAAGGTCGGTATGCGTGGATTCGAGCTGCAGAAATCGGAGCGGATCGCGCTCGTCGCCGTCCTCGCGGCCGCCCTGATCCTCAGGTTCTTCCGCCTGTCCCACCAGTCGCTCTGGGTCGACGAAATTCTCTCGTACAAGGCGTTCACGTCGGCCGCGGGAGTTCCCTACTGGAAGAAGCTCCTCTACGATGTGCACGGGCCGCTCTACTCCTTCGTCATGCATTTCTGGACCGCCGTCTCGAAATCCGATTTCTGGCTCAGGACCCCCAGCGCGATCGCGGGAGCGCTCGCCGTATACGCGCTGTACCGGTGGTTCGTGGAGATCGGGCGCAGGGACCTCGCCCTTCCGGCCGCGCTCTTCATGGCGCTGAGCCCGTTCCACCTCTACTATTCCCAGGAGGTCAGGTTCTATGCGTTCCTCTCGCTGTTTGCCGTGCTCTCGCTGATCGCGTACGAGCGGTTTCGCTCGGCGCCGAACGCGCGAAGCGGCGCCGTACTCGGCGCGGTTTTCGCGGGCGCGTGCCTTTCCCATTTTTCGGCGCTGTTTCTCGGCGCGGCGTTCGTCGTTCACCTCGCCTGCACGGGACGGATGCGGGGGGCGCATCTGCGTTACGGCGCCCTCGCCGCGCTCATCGCGCTCGCCGCCGTTTCGCCCTGGATCTACCGGGAAGTCTGGTTTCTCCGGCAGATCCAGATCGTCGACATCTCGACCCTTCCCGTCGAGGAACGGCTGCGGGGCGAACTGACGATGAGCCGCTGGTCGTACCCGTACGCCCTCTTCGCGTTTTCATCGGGATATTCCCTCGGTCCCGGGCTGCGCGAGCTCCACGGCGCGTCGTCCGTATCCGGGCTCTTCGCGCGGCATGCGCCGGCGATTATCGCGACCGGCCTCCTGTTCGGCGGGCTCGTCATCTCGGGGATCGTCCGTTCGGCGCGGCGGGGGCATCTGGGGCTCTTTCTGGCGGTCATGCTCGTCACGGTCGCCTCCGCCACCGTCGTCACCGCGTTCAACATCAAGGTGTTCAACGTGCGCTACCTCATGTGCGCGTTTCCGCTCTATCTGGCGCTCGTCGCCTACGGGCTTCCCGCCGGCGGGCGCGCGCGTCTCGCCGTCGGCGGCGCCGTCTGCGCGCTCATGCTGGTGTCCGACGCCAATTATCTCTTCAATCCGGCCTATTTCCGCGAAGACGTGCGGGGCGCGGCCGCCGTCGTCGCGTCGCGTGAGGAGCGCGGGGACCTGATCCTCGCGCCCGCCGTCGAGGAGGTGTTCGCCCACTATTACCGGGGGACGAACGCGATCCGGTTCATCGATCCTTCGGAGCTGGGAGTGGTCGGCACGGAGGAGGAAATCGCCCTCCGGTTCGAATCGCACCCGCGAATCTGGTATCTCCGCAGCCGAAGCTGGGATAAGGACCCCGGCGGCATTCTCCCGCGCGCCCTGCCGGCGCAGGGCGACAGCGCGTACCGCTGGGCCGGCCCCGGCGTGGATTTGACCCTCTACATCAGGCGCGCGCGCTGATTCGCGCCGCCGCGCCCGTGCCCCCATTGACAGAACGTGGAACCGAGATATACTCGAGATAGGGTCGGTATCATCAGGGAGGGTATCCCGTGATGAGCGAACGCCCGGATTCGACTGGACGTGCTCGAACAGCCATCGGCATCCGCCTGATGGCTTTTTGTTTTTTTCCGGATGGACCACGGATCGGGAACGGCTCCGCGCCGTTCCGGAATGCAAGGAGGCTCGCCGCTATGAGAATGGTCTTGATCCTCTGCGTGTGCGCCGCGCTGGCCGCGTCTATCGGATGCTCGTGCGTCTCGACGGTCGAGCGGGTCAACCGGACGCCGGTCGAGAGCAGGGAGGACTACATCAAGGCGCATCCGAATTGCGCGTTCAGCGAGAGCATCGTGAACGGGGAGATCGTGCGCGGCATGTGCGCGCCCGAGGTGATCGCCTCGTGGGGCCTTCCGAACGTCTATGCCGTCACCCGATCGTCCCCGACGGAACAATGGATCTATTACCTCAAGGATCGCGATTCGCTCACGATGCTCATCTACACGCTGACCTTCGCCGACGATACCCTGCAGGTGTGGGATATCGATCAAAAGCGGTTCGTGGGGCAGGGGATCGTCTCGACCGAGGACCTCAAGGAAGGCGCGTCGTCGGCCGCCGTCGACGATCAGAAGAGGCGGTAGGGCGAGGGCGGCCGGAACCGACGGGGGAAAGGGCCGTCCGAGCGGCTCCATGGCTCGGGGGGGGCCGTGCCTGATTCCGGCGCGGCCCTTTTTCAAATTGACACGAATCCTCCTCCAAACTATCCTCACACCTGATTGCGCGGAGCGGGCGAATGCTTCCCGGGAAAGGATGCTGCGCCATGATCGTCAAGCGTCTTCGGCTCGCCGAAGAGGATGAACGGGATCCGCTGCGAGACTCGTTCGGCCTGTTCTCGGGCGAGCGCTCGGGGCGAGGAGCGATGCGGATCCACTCGGACCTCACGTGGGCGCCGCCGACCGATATCGTCGAAACCGAGGATGAGATCGTCGTCACCGTGGACATCGCCGGCATGACGGGGAAGGACATCAGCGTGGTGACCGACGGGAAGGTCCTCCGGATCAACGGCACGAGACGGAGTCCCACCGCGCAGGGAGCGAAGCAATTTCATATGCTCGAAATCCAGTGCGGGCCGTTCGAGCGCGCCGTCGAGCTTCCGGGCCGCGTCGATCCGGCGAAGGTATCGGCCCACTATTCGAAAGGCATGCTCCAGATACGGATCCGCAAGCTCGATCCCGCGGAGTACGTGAAAAAAGTGGAGATCGAGTGAAACCGTCGCGGCGAAGCTATCGAATGGGTTCCGAAGCCGACGCCATAGCCGAGGGGAACGACCTTCTTCGCGAGATTCCGGAAGAGCTCGCGATCATTCCCATCAACGACGCCGTCGTCTTCCCCTACATGCTCATTCCGCTCATCCTCACCGATACGAATCTCATCCGGCTCGTCGACGAGGCGCTCGCAGGGAGCAAGATCATCGGCGTGTTCACGCAGTCCGACAAGGCGGTGCAGACCCCCGGCCCGGACGATATCTACCGCACGGGCTGCGCCCTGCTCATCCAGAAGATGGCGCGATTCCCCGACGGCCACGTCCGGATCATCGGCCAGGGGCTCGCGCGCATTTCGATCAGGCAATTCACCGACGAGCTGCCGTTCATGCGCGCGCGCGTCGCCATTCTCCCCGAGGAAGACCCGAAGGACGACCGGACGAAGGCGCTCATGCGGAACGTGGTCTCCGCCTTCTTCACGATCGTCGATTCGTCCGAGAGCTATCCGGAGGAGACGAAGGGAATCGTCTCGAGCATCAAGAGCGCGGGACGATTGGCCGACATGCTCACGGCGAACCTCGCCATGGAGGTCGCCGACAAGCAGAAGGTGCTCGAGATCCTCGATCCGGTGAAGCGGCTCGGGTTCATCTACGAATTCATCACGGGGGAGCTCGAGATCGTGAAGATCGGGGAGAAGATCAAGCGGGATGTCCGCAAGGAGATGGACAAGGAGCAGCGCGAGTATTTCCTCAGACAGCAGATCAGGGCGATCCAGAAGGAGCTCGGCGAGGAGGACGCCGGCCTCGAGATGGACGAGCTGAAGGAGCGGATCGACGCCGCGGAGATGCCGGCGGCCGCTCGGGAGGCGGCGCTCAAGGAATGGGGGCGGCTGCGCAAGATGTCGTCGAGCTCCGCCGAGTACGTCGTTGTCCGCACGTACCTCGACTGGTTCCTCGAGCTCCCGTGGGAGCGTTCGACCCGCGACATCCTCGATATCGAGCGCGCCCGGCGCATCCTGGACGCCGACCACTACGATCTCGATCAGGTGAAGGAGCGCATTCTCGAGTTCCTCTCGGTGAAGAAGCTCAAACGGAGCCTCAAAGGATCGATCCTGTGCTTCGTCGGGCCGCCCGGCGTCGGGAAGACCTCGCTCGGCAAGAGCATTGCGAGCGCGCTCGGCCGCACCTTCGTGCGCATGTCCCTCGGGGGGATCAAGGACGAGGCTGAAATACGGGGGCATCGGCGCACGTACATCGGCGCGCTCCCCGGCAAGATCATCCAGGGGATCCGCACCGCCGGCAGCAACAACCCCGTCTTCATGCTCGACGAGATCGACAAGCTCGGAAACGATTTTCGGGGGGATCCCGCCTCCGCGTTGCTCGAGGTGCTCGATCCCGAGCAGAACAATTCGTTCGAGGATCATTACATCAATATCCCGTTCGACCTTTCGCGCGTCATGTTCATCACGACGGCGAACGTACGCGACACCATCCCCGCGCCGCTTCTCGACCGGATGGAGGTGCTCGAGCTTCCCGGCTACATCACGTACGAGAAGACGAGGATCGCCAAGCGCTTTCTCATCCCGCGCCAGCTGTCGGAGACGGGCGTGCCGGCGCGGAAGCTCCTCATCACGGACGACGCGATCGCGCGGATCGTCGAGCGCTACACGCGGGAAGCGGGAGTGCGCAATCTCGAGCGACGCATCGCCGCGATCGCGCGCAAGAGCGCGCGGAAGCTCGTCGAGCGCCGGCGGGGTCCGTTCCGCGTCACGCCGGCGAATCTGAAGAGCTGGCTCGGCCCCGAGGAGTATCCCGAGGAGGAGATGCGCCCCGTCCCGGCGGTGGGCGTTTCGACCGGTATGGCGCGGTCCGCGGCGGGCGGGACGATTCTGTTCATCGAAGCGATCACGGTGACGGGCGGCGGCAAGCTCAAGCTCACGGGGAGCCTCGGCGAGGTCATGAAGGAATCCGCCGAGGCCGCGCTGAGCTTCGTGAAATCGAAATACGGGGGGAACGGCGGCCGGTCTTCGTTCTTCGACCGCTTCGACATCCATCTCCACGTGCCGGCCGGCGCGGTGCCGAAGGACGGCCCGAGCGCGGGGGTGCCCATCGCGGCGGCGCTCGCCTCGCTCGCCTTGAACCGGGCCGTCCGGAACGACGTGGCCATGACGGGGGAAGTGACGCTGACGGGCAAGGTGCTTCCGGTCGGCGCGATCAAGGAGAAGGTCATCGCGGCGAACCGGGCCGGCATCCGCGAGATCGTGCTGCCGCGCCTGAACGAGAAGGATCTCGAGGAAATTCCCGAGCGGATCATGCGGGGCATGCGGTTCCGTTTCATCGAGCGGGTCGACGAGGGGCTGGCGTTCGCGCTCGTCCCCGGAACGCCGCGGCGGTCATCGCGGCAAAGGCGGCGATAATGCGAGAACGTGAGGACGGACGGGACCTCGTTCCCCGCATTGTCTCCTATTTCGCGAGGAGCGTCGGGAAATCGCGCGCGTTCCATCTCCCCGCCGACATCGCCAACGCCTCGTCGCTCATCTTCATCGATTCGGGCGACGTCGTCGATCTCCTCTTCGCGGCGCCGGTCATCAATTTCTTCGCGACGCATTTTCCGCTGATCAAAACGACGTTCCTCGTGCGGAGCGCCGACGCGGAGCTCGTGAAGGGGCTCATGCGCGTGAACGCGATCATCTCCTACGAGCCCCGGCAGCTGAAGCTCTATTCGGCCGACTATCTCGCGCTCACGCGGAAGCTCAGGAATAAGAAGATCGACATCGCGATCCTCTTCGACCGCGGCTATTCCCTCGAGCGCCACCTGCTCGCGTTCGCGATCGGCGCGCCGATACGCATCGGATTCGCGCATCCGCTCGCGTTCCCGTTCCTCAACTGCGAAATCCGTCTCTCCGACGGGCAGTACGAGGGGAAGAAGATGCCGCGGATCCTGCAGTCGATCGGCCTCAAGCTCGAGGAGGGATGGGACGCGGTGACGCTCGTGCCGCGCGACGTGCAGCACGCCCGCCAGCTGAAGCACTTCTGGAAGCCGGAGAAGGACCTGCTCATGGTCGGGCTCGATCCGAGCGGCAGCAAAACGAGGCACCACGTCATACCGGAGATCATCGCCTACCTCGCGAACAATCTCGCGAGCCGCCGGCGCGCGAAGTTCCTCATTTTCGCGAATCCATGGGACGAGAAGCTCGTCCGGGGCCTCACCGCGGAGCTCAAGGGGGATGTGATCGACCTGAAACCGGAGAGCGCCGGCGAAACGGTCGCGCTGCTCTCCCAGTGCGACCTGTTCCTCTCCGGCAACACGAATCTCTTCCATTTCGCGGCGGCCCTCAAGGTGCCGACGATCGGGCTGTTCACGAAGATCGATCGATCGGGGTGGATTCCGGAGAACGCGCCGAACGTGAGGATATTCCAGGGAACGCGCGGGGAGAAGCTGTCCCTCAAGGACTTCTTCCACATCGTCGAAGAGGTGCTCGCCACGCGGAGCGGGGCTCCGGCGGAGCACGAACGCCCGTGAGGGGGAGATGACGCCGTGCCGCTCGTCCGTCCCAACAATACCTACGCGAGACTGCTCCGCTATCTCGTGCCGATGTGGCGGCGCCTCGCGATCCTCTTCGCCGTCACCGCGCTGTTCGCCGCGCTCAGCGGCGTCTCGCTCGGGCTCATCCCGCCGTTTCTCCACATCCTGTTCGGCGAGGGCGCGGCGCCGGATATCACGGCGCAGGTGTCGTCGGAGCGCGGCATACCGCTCCCCGATTCATGGGAGCGGGGGAAGACGGCCGTGCTCGGCGCGGCGGACGGCTTCATCTACCGCGGCACGCCCGTCGAGCGGCTCGGCCGGTTCTGCGTCGTCTTTCTCGCGCTCATGCTCGTCAAGAACATGTTCGGGTATCTGAGCATGTACATGACGATCAGCCTCGAGCAGTCGGTGCTCTTCCGCGTGAGGGACGACCTGTACAGCAAGACGCAGATGCTGCCCCTCTCGTTCTTCGATCGCGAAAAGACGGGGCATCTCATCTCGCGCATCACGAACGACGTGACGAACCTGCGCGGCATCGTGGTGGGCTCGCTCACGAGCATCGTCCAGAACGGGCTCATGGCGGCGATCGCGATCGCGATCGTGTTCCTCACGTCCTGGAAGCTGTCCCTCCTCACGCTCATCCTCCTGCCGACGAACATCACGCTTATCGGCATCATCAGCCGGAAGCTCCGCAAGAAGAGCATGCGCGCGCAGGAGCGGATGGCCGACATGACCTCGGTGCTGCAGGAGACGATATCGGGCGTGCGGGTCGTGAAGGCGTTCGGCATGGAGGATTTCGAGAAGAAGAAGTTCCACGAGTTCAACCGGCGGCACTTCAAGGAGTATCTCCGGATGCGCCGCCTCGCGGAGCTCGCCTCGCCGACGAGCGAAACGCTCGGCACGGTCGCCGCCGTCGTCATCATCTGGTACGGCGGGAAGCTCGTCCTCCACGAGAACCTCGATCCGGCGAACCTCATGCTGTTCATCGGGGCGATGCTGTGGGTCATCGCTCCGGTCAAGAACCTGAGCAAGCTCAACAGCACGGTCAACGAGGGGCTCGCGTCGGGGGACCGGATTTTCCAGATTCTCGATATTCCGTCGGAGCACGAGGAATCGGGCTCGGTGCTGATCGACGACTTCCGCGACGAGATCGTCTACGATCATGTCACCTTCAGCTACGGCAACGACATCGACGTGCTCCGCGACGTCAGCTTCCGCATCAAGCGCGGGGAGGTCGTCGCCGTCGTGGGGCCGAGCGGTTCCGGCAAATCGACCGTCGCGGACCTTCTTCCCCGCTTTTACCGGCCCACGGGAGGGAGGATCCTCATCGACGGGGTCGACATCGCGAGCGTATCGATTCCCTCGCTCCGCTCGCTGATGGGGATCGTCACGCAGGAAACCATTCTCTTCAACGACTCGATCTTCAACAACATCGCCTACGGCATGGAAAACTGCCCCGAAGCGGACGTCGTCCGCGCGGCGAGGGCGGCGAACGCGCACGAGTTCATCCTCGCCGCCCCGCAGGGCTACCGGACGGTCATCGGCGACCGGGGCGTGCAGCTCTCGGGGGGACAGCGCCAGCGAATCGCCATCGCGCGGGCCCTTCTCAAGAATCCGAAGATCCTCATTCTCGATGAAGCGACGAGCTCCCTCGACGTCGAGAGCGAGACGCTCGTGCAGGAAGCGATCGACCGGCTCATGAAGGGACGGACGAACTTCGTCATCGCCCACCGTCTTTCCACGATACGGAACGCCGATCGGATCATCGTCATCGAGGACGGGCGGATCAGGCAGATCGGCACCCACGAGGAGTTGATCGGTGCTGAAGGGATCTACCGGAAGCTCTACCACATGCACGCAAAGCCGTGAGGCGATCCTCGTCATCGCTCCGACCTGGCTGGGGGACGCCGTTATGGCGACCTCCTTTCTCGCCGCGCTCCGCGCGCGGCGGCCGGACGCCGCCGTCGCCGTTCTCTGCGGGGAATACGCGGCGGAGATCTTCCGGCGGAGCCCCGCGATAGATTCGCTCGTCGAATACCGGGGGAGAGGCATTCGGACGCGCATCGCGGCGGCGCGCGCGGCGTCGCGCGGCGCCGGCGGGTTCGACGTCTGCTTCGTTCTCCCGCCGTCCCTCTCTTCGGCGATCGTCGCCCGCGGCTCCGGCGCGCGCCGGAGGCTGGGCTACGGGGGGCAGGGGAGGCGGGTCTTCCTCACCGATACGCTCCCCGCATCGGGGTATCGGGACGGCCACCTCTCGTCGGCCTACCTGAGACTCCTCGAGCGGTACACGGGGCGTCCCGAGCATCGTACGCCGCTCCCGGCGATCGTTCCGCCTCCTTCATGGAGGGAGACGTCGCGCGCGATCGGCGGGGGAGAGCGATATTTCGTCATCGCGCCCGGAGCGACGTACGGTTCGGCGAAGGTGTGGCCGCACGAGCGCTACGCGGCGCTCTCGCGGATGCTCCTGAGCCGGTTGGGGGGAGCGGCGGTCATCGTGGGGAGGGGAGCGGAACGGGAGGGAGCGGCCGCGCTCGCGGCGCTCATCGGTCCCGCCGCGCGGAATCTCGCGGGCGCGCTCCCGCTGGAATCGCTCATCGCGGCGCTCCGCGGCGCTGCCGTCGTGATCGGGAACGACAGCGGCCCCGTGCACGTCGCGTCCGCGCTCGGCGTGCCGGTCGTGGCCGTCTTCGGGCCGACGAGCGCCGAATGGACCGCCCCGCGCGGCCCCGCGGTCCGCGTCATTCGGGACGATGTCGAGTGCGCGCCCTGCTTCAAGCGCGAATGCCCCTCCGGGGAGCCTCGGTGCCTCGCCGGGATCGCGGCCGAGAGGGTTCACGACGCGGCGCTGGAGCTCGCCGACGCGCATGCGGGAGGGGCCGGCGATGAATCTCGACGATGAGGCGCGGCGGGAAGGGACGCCGCTCAGAATACTCATCACGAGGCTGCGATATCTCGGCGACGTGATTCTCACCACGCCCGCCGTCGCGGCGCTCAAGGCGCGCTATCCCGCGGCCGCGATCGATTACGCGACGGAGCTTCCCTACGCCGATATTCTGGAAGGGAATCCCGCTATCGGCCGCGTCATACGCCTCTCCCGGAGCGCGGCTCGGGCGCCTGCCGAGATTGCGCGGATCCGGGGGCTCCGCTACACGGCGTGCATCGATCTCTTTCACAACCCGCGCAGCGCGCTGCTGCTCTTCCTCGCGGGAATCCCGATACGGGCGGGGGGCGCGCGGGGGATACGGAGCGGGCTCTACACGCACCGGTTCGCCGTTCCGGCCGAAACGCGGAGCGCGGTTTCGCACCATATCGCGGCGATGGGCGTGTTCGACGTCGGACCGGGGGATTCGCTCCCGCGCGTGTACCTCTCGCCGGATGAGCGGGAAGCGGGCCGGGAGCTTCTCGATCGCGCGGCGGGGGAGCGCGCGCCCGGCGGCCCGATCGTCGCGATCCATCCCGGCGGCACGTGGCAGTCGAAGCGATGGCCGGCGGCCTCGTTCGCCTCGTTCGCGCTGCTCGTTCGCGAGCGGCTCGGCGGCACCGCCGTCGTCGTCACGGGGCCGGGAGAGGAAGCGATCGCGGCGCGCGTTCAAGCGGCGGCGCCGGAGGCCGCGAGGGTGATGCCGTATCGGCCCCTGCGGGGGATCGCGTCCGTTCTCGCCTCGTGCGACGCCGTGGTGGCCAATGACGGCGGGCTCATGCATATGGCGGTCGCGCTCGGGCGGCCGACGGTCGGCGTGTTCGGCCCGACCGAGCCGGACATATGGTTTCCGTACGAGGGGAAGGGCCCCTTCGCCGTCGCGAGCCGCCGGCTGGAGTGTTCGCCGTGCCACCGGCATGAATGCGGGAGCATCGAATGCCTCGAAGGCCTCGATCCGGCGGACGTGCTCGAGCATCTCAGAATGGTTCTCCTCTGGAATAAGCCGGAGGGAAGGGCGAATTCATGACGCGCGGACGAGGATTCAGGGCTATCGTGCACGGCAATTGCACGGCGATAAGCGGGAAGCGAATGGCCCGCTGTTGAATGTTCGGTTGAAAGAGTCAGTTATTGATTAAACAATAAGGTGTTATGATGTTCATTAAAAGTAAGATGTCAAATGTCGATGTCTGCTTGGGTGTTCTTTTTGGGGCGTTTTCCGTCCTCTTTTCCGGTCAAGCGATCGCGCTCGAGGAGGACACGGCCTTGGTGGCGGATCCGCAGCTCGATGGCTTCCAGCTCGTGCATGTCTTTCCCCGGATCGTGCCGTTCGGGGAGGGAGAGCTTCTGACCTTTTCGATCCAGTATGGATTGATCTACGCGGGAGAGGCGACGCTCGAGATCAGGAACATCGCCGGGGTCGACAGCGCGAGGGCCTACCACATCATCTCGACGGCCCGAACGAGCAGCGCGTTCGATCATGTGTTCAAGGTCCGCGACCGGCACGATTCGCTCCTCGACTACGACAACCTGTTCTCCCTCAGCTTCGAGAAGCATCTGCGCGAGGGGAAATTCAAGCGGGACGAAAAGGTCACGTTCGATCAGAAGAGGCATCTCGCGATATATCCGGACAAGCAGGTGCCGATTCCGCCGAACACGCAGGATTTCCTGAGCGCGCTCTACTACGCGAGAACGCTTCCCCTCGACGTGGGACAGGCGATCGCGATGGCGAATCACACGGGAGGCAAGAACTACCCGATCTACATCAAGGTGCTTCGCCGGGAGCGGGTGAAGGTGCCGGCGGGGGAATTCGACTGTCTCGTCGTGGAGCCCGTTCTGCAAACGACCAGCCTGTTCGAGAACAAGGGGAAGTTGACAATATGGGTGACGGATGATACGGTCCGAATGCCCGTTTTGCTGCGGTCGAAGGTCGTGATCGGAGCCTTCGAAGCCGTTCTCAAGAGTTACCGTTTGAGCACCGCCGCGTATCGGTCCATCGAGCGAAAGGATATGCCGGGACATGCCGAGTAGGTTCGAAGAGATCGACCTCTCCCGCGTGAGGACCGTATCGGTCCGCGAGCGGGGAAGCAAGGTCGCCGTGCGGGATTTCGGGGATCCGGTCAAAGGCGGGCGCGCGTTCGCCCGCTGGAAGGAATCCCTTCCACGGCAGCTCGCCGCGGAACGTCTCGAAACGCTCGCGCGGGCGATCAGGCGCGCGGCGGCGGGGCGAAAGGGAGAGATCGTCTGGATGATCGGCGCGCATGTCGTCAAGTGCGGTCTTTCCCGGTACCTCATCGAGCTCATGCGCAAGGGGTACGTCACCGCGCTCGCGATGAACGGCGCGGCGGCGATCCACGATTTCGAAATCGCCTCGTTCGGCGAGACGTCCGAGGACGTCCCGGAAAGCCTCGCGCGCGGGATTTTCGGCTTCGCGCGGGAGACGGCGGACGGATGCTTCGCGGCCGTCTCAAAGGGGCGCGCGGAAGGGTGGGGGCTCGGGGAATCGCTCGGCCGCTCGCTCGGTGAATCGAAGGCGCCGAACCGGGAGAGCAGCGTTCTCGCGGCGGCGAGCCTCTTCGGCATTCCCGCAACGGTGCACGTGGCGATCGGCACCGACATCGTGCACCAGCACCCCGGATTCGACGGCGCGGCGTGGGGAGAGCTCTCGGCGAGGGATTTCCGGATCCTCGCCGCGCGGATCGAGAGTCTCGGGCGGCAGGGGGGGGTGGCGCTCAACGTCGGCTCCGCCGTGATACTGCCCGAGGTGTTCCTGAAGGCGTTCAGCGTCGCGCGGAATCTCGGCGCTTCCTTCGACCGCCTCACCACGTGCAACATGGATATGGCGCAGCATTACCGTCCGCGGGAGAACGTGCTCGAGCGTCCGAACGCGTTCGGCGGCACCGGCATCTCGATCACCGGGCATCATGAAATCATGATTCCGCTCCTGTATTCGCACCTGCTCTCCTGAAGCCATGAATCGAAAGCTCCTCTTCGTAATCGTCGCGCTCGGCCTCGCGGCGCGCGCCCTGTTCTGGCTCGAGGTGACGGGGCCGTCCGCGCCGCTTCGCGGCGACGAGATCGACTACGACGCGCTCGCGAGATCACTCGCCTCGGGGCGCGGATTCGCCGTCGCCGCGGGCGAGCCGACCGCGTCGCGCCCGCCGCTCTATCCGGCGTTCCTCGCCGGGATCTACCGGATCACGGGCTGCCGGACGGAGGCGGGGAAGATCGTCCAGATTCTGCTCGGCGCCGCGATCGTGTTCCTGACCTATCTGCTCGCGCGCCGGCTCTTCACGGAAAACGCGGCGCTCGCCGCGGCGGCGATCGCCGCGCTCGATCCGTCGCTCATCTTCATCAGCTCGTATCTGCTCGCGGAGAATCTGTACATCGTTCTCCTGCTCTCGTTCCTCGCGCTTTTCGCCCGCGCGGCGACCTCCCCGCTCTCGTTCGGCGCCTGCGGGGCGGGGGGCATTCTGCTCGGGCTCGCGAGCCTCGCGCGTCCGAACGCGTTCCCGTTCGCGGTGTTCGCGGCCTGCGCCTTCGCGCTCTTCGGCGCGGGCGCGCGCGGAGCGCGGATCGCGAAATCGGCGCTTCTCCTCGCGGCGGTCTTCGCCGCGCTCGCGCCGTGGGCGGCGCGCAACGAGAGGCGGCTCGGCGCGCCCGTTCTCTTCACGACGCACGGCGGCATCACCTTCTATCAGGGGAACAACCGGATCGCGTTCGACGAGCCGACCTACCGGGGGACCGTCGCGCCGCTCGCGGCGCTTCCGGGATGGGACCGGATCAAAGGAATGGGCGAGGTCGAGGGAGATACGGAAGCGCGACGGCTCGGAACGGAATTCGTGCGGGAAAATCCCGGCCGCTTCATCCGGATGGCCGGCTGGCGGTTCCTGCGGTTCTGGCGCTTCTCGGGAGACGCGCCGTTCAGCGGCGTGAAGAGCGGTTGGTGGTGGGACAAGGGGCGGGGGCTCGGCTCGCTCGCGAGCTCCCTGGACGTCGTCTTCCTGTTCTCCGTCGCGATCATCCCGCTGTTCGTCGTCGGGCTGCTCCTGACGGCGCGGCGCGCCCGGGAGCTCGCCGATCTCCACGGCGTCATTCTCGTGCATACGGCGACCGCGATGATCTTCTTCGGATCGCTCCGATCGCGGATGGGAGTCGAGCCCGTGATCGCCGTTTTCGCCGGTTTCTGCGCGATGCGGCTTCTCGCCGTGATCCGGCGGAGAGACGATCCGAGCTGGTGATGCTCGGCGACCGCATTTCCGAGCGGACGGCGCCGCGAACGGGGCGGACGCATTTTGCTGATTGACAAGATAGGCCGTTTTGTGATAGTATTTGGCTGTCGAAGGAGGATCGTAAAGAGCGTTTGCTATAGGAATCTTGCTTTGAAGCACAGAGGCTAACACCTGCCCGCTTTGAAGTAATGTTTTTATGGCAAACGTTTTGTTTTGCCCGGGCAGGTCGATCGCCCGGGTTTTTTAGTGGCTATGGAGGCAACAATGGCTGGATCCCCGGAACTGCAAGAAGCGGTATACAGCAAGGAGCCGGCTGCGAGCATCGTCGAAATCAACATGGCCCGAGGGAGCCGATGCTACGCCGTTGTGAAGAGGGGCACGGATATCGCGGTCGCCGTCTTCCTCCTGACGCTCTTTCTTCCCCTCATCCCGGTCGTGACGATTCTCATCAAGCTTGATTCACCCGGCCCTATCTTCTTCAGGCAGAAGCGCGTCGGCAAGAACGGCCGTGTGTTCGATTTCTTCAAGTTCCGCTCGATGGTCAGCGGCGCCGAGGACGTCATCGGGGCGCTCCGGCCCCTCAGCAGCGTCGACGGCCCCGTTTTCAAGATCAAGGAAGATCCGCGCGTCACACGCGTCGGGCGCTTCCTGCGGCGTTCGAGCCTCGACGAGCTGCCGCAGCTCTTGAACGTGATCAAGGGGGAAATGAGCATCGTCGGACCGCGGCCCAATCTCCCCTCGGAAGTGTCACAGTACCTGCCCTGGCAACGGCGGCGTCTCGAAGTGACGCCGGGAATCACCTGTTTCTGGCAGATCGCCGGACGCAGCCATATCGGCTTCCAGGAATGGATGCGTCTCGATCTCGAGTACGTGCGTAAGCGAAGCTATATCACGGACCTCAAGATCATGCTCAAAACAGTTCCTGCCGTGATTGCCAGGAAGGGAGCCTACTGATCTCCCGGGCATACAACTTGCATTTAAACAAATTGACAGAGTTCGCCCTTGCATGTAGATTTTTCTACAAATGCTTGCAATTGCAGGCATAAGTGCGGATTCTCTGCGGAGTGAAGGCGGATCATGAATAGTCGGGGCGCACACATTCTGGCCGTCGCCGGTCTGTCCTGCTTCATCCTCATGGGGTGCGCGGGGGCGGGGAGCCGCTACATTTCGAATCAAGACGGAAAGGTGGAGCGCGGAAAGCTCATCCTCGATTCCATTCCCGTGCGGCCGGAGCCGGAGGAATACGTCGTCGGGCACGGGGATGCGATTGATATTCTCTTTCTCTACAATACCGATCTCAACCAGATCGAGCTCAAGGTCAGGCCGGACGGGAAGATCTCGCTCCCGTACGTGGGGGACGTTCTCGCCGCGGGAAAGCCGGTTTCCGTCCTCGACAGCATTCTCACGGCGCGATACTCCGAGATCATCCTGGATCCCGATATCACCGTCGTCATGCGGAATTTCCGGCCGGAAGTCGTGTACACGCTCGGAGAGGTCCGGAATCCGGGCGGCTACGATTTCAACAGCGGCATGACCCTCCTCAACGCCCTGACGCTCTGCGGCGGTCCGGACAAGAGCGCGAAGCGGAGCGAGGTCCTCGTCATCAGACGGATCGCGCCCGACCATATCATCGGCATCCAGGTCAACATCGACGACCTGCTGTCCCGAAAGCATTTCGAGCTCGATGTTCCGCTTCAGGCGTACGACATCGTCTACGTGCCGAAATCGAGCATCGCGCGCGGGCAGGATTTCATGATCGCCCTCAAAGACCTTTTGATGAATCCGGCCGATCTCTACCTGAAGGGATGGCAGGTCGCCAACGTGCAGATCCTCTACGACTATTATACGCGGACGGGGGGTGTGTACTGAGGGCCTATGGAAACGTTCGAGGCGAAGAAAGAGTCGACGGTAAAGGATTTCCTCGAGGTCATCTTCCGCCGGAAGTGGATCATCCTCGGTATCGTCGTCGTTTCCACGGCGATCGTCGTCATCATCAACATGGGGAAACCGGCCGAGTACGAATCGAGCGCGAAGGTGCTCATCAAGCGCGGCGAGGCGCCGGGCGTGTTCGATCGAGGCGTCCGGACCCTGGATTGGGAAGAGGAAATCGCCTCGCAGATCGAAATGGTCAAATCGCAAACGGTCGCCTCGAATGCGCAGGGCATGGTGTCGAAGTTCTTTCCCGCGGGATATACGACTGACCGGAAGATCCTGCTCACGAAGATCAACGCCGGGGTCGTCACGACGTCGAACGTGATCTGGGTCACGTACGGATCGGACGATCCTGTGTTCGTCGAGGCCGCGGTCAACGCGATCGTCACGGCCTACCGGGCGTACTACAGCAACATCAAGACCCCTCCCGAGATGGAGGATTTCTTCTCGCAGGAGATCGAGCGGCTCCAGGAGGAGATGGAATATTGGCGTGAGCACAAGGAAAAGGTGCTCAAGGAAGGGGATATCCTCGACATCACCGACCAGCGGCGAAACCTGCTCACCCGGATCGTCGGCTACCAGAACGAGGTGGACCAGGTCGGCCGGGAGCGCAGCGAGAAGGAAGCGGTGATCGAGCGGCTCGACAGTCTCCTCGGCCTGCGGGTCGAGGATCTCGCGGCGATTTCGAGCGATCTGACGCAATCGGCGCTCGAGGAGCAGCTCATGAAGGAGCTCCGCGTCAAGCTGCAGGAGCTCCGGATCAAGGAGTCGGAGTACGCGGGCAAGTACACGGAAAAGAACCCGGAGATCCAGCGGGTCCGCATGCAGATCGAGGATCTGCGGGAGATGGTGCTCTCCGAGATACGGACGCAGATCCTGCTGAACAAGAACCAGCTCCAGATCATCCTCAAGAAAGAGGAGGCGCTCCGGCAGTCTCTCGCGAAAATCGAGATCGAGAAGGCCCGCTATCCGCAGGCGGAAATCGAGCTCGAGCGGATCGACGCCGCCATGACGAAGCTCAAGAAAACGTACGATAACGTCGTCGAGCAGCAGATGGAGGCGAAGATCTCGCGCGCGAGCAATCCCGAATGGACCGTGACGATCCTCAATCCGGCGAGCCCCGCCTATCAGAAAAAGACGCGCGACTACGTGCGCATGGCCCTCGGACCGGCGTTCAGCCTCATCATCGCACTCGGGCTGGCCTTCTTCATCGACAACCTCGATCATTCGATCAAGAATATCGCGGATGCCGAGGAGAATCTCGGGCTCTCCGTGCTCGCGAGCTTCCCGAGACGGACAGGAAATGATGCCGTATGTACGAGGAGTATTACGGGTTCAAGGAGCTTCCCTTCAACGTGACGCCGGATCCGCGCTTCCTCTACCGGAGCGCGAGCCACCGCGACGCGCTCGCCTATATCACGTACGGCGTGTTCCAGCGGAAGGGGTTCATCGCGGTGACGGGGGAGGTGGGCGTGGGAAAGACGACGGTGGTCGGCGCCTTCATCGATCTGTTCCAGCCCTCCCTCGAGGTCGCGTTCATCTTCTCGACGAAGTTCCCGTTCGAGCAGCTCCTCTACCTCATCTGCAGGGATTTCGGTCTCGAGGTCGAGGGCAAGAACAAGGCGCAGATGCTGCTCGCGCTCAACGATTTCCTCATCCAGCGGAACGAGGGCAATCGCAACTCGCTTCTCATCATCGACGAGGCGCAGAATCTGTCCCCCGAGGTGCTCGAGGAGCTCCGGATGCTCTCGAACCTCGAGACGCGCGACCGGAAGCTGCTCCAGATCATGCTCGTCGGGCAGCCCGAGCTCGAAATGATCCTGAACATGAACGAGATGCGGCAGCTGCGGCAGCGGATACCGGGGATCTGCCGCATATCGATGCTCAACCGCGAGGATGTCGAGAACTATATCAAGTACCGTCTCGAGATCGCGGGGGGGGAGAACGGCGGGGCGCATTTCACCGCCGATTCATTCGACGAGATCTATCACTACTCGGGAGGGATCCCGCGGCTCATCAACGTCCTGTGCGATCGGATCCTTCTCATCGGGTACGTCGCGAACACGCGCGTCATCGACGGACGAATCGTCCGCGAGGGAATACGGGATCTCACGTCTCTCGAATCGCCGGCCGGAGAACGGCGCGTGCGGCCGCGGTCGTAGCGCCGATCGTGCGCGGGAGGTTGCAGTGAGCAAGATATACGACGCCCTGCGAAAAGCCGAACGCGATCGCGGACGGCCGCGCGGCAAAGCGGATCGGGCGCCCGAGGCGCCGGCGCCGCGGCTGCGGAGCGAATCGGTCCTCCTGGCGGGAATGGACGAGCAGTACCATCGCTCGCTCCTCAATCTCAAGAACGCGATCGATTCCGGGATGAAGGGGAAGGAATCGCGCGTGATCCTCTTCACGAGCGCGATCGCCGGGGAGGGAAAGACGACCATCGTCGCTTCCCTCGCGCGCGTGCTCGCGTCCGGGGAATCCTCGCGGGTGCTCCTCGTCGATTGCTCGGCGCGCGACCCGCAGCTTCACCGGCTCTTCGGGCTCGCGAACGATCGGGGCCTCGTCGATTTCCTCGCGGGGAGGGCCAAGATCAAGGACGTGATACAGACGATCGACCAGGGGGCGCTCGACATCGTGCCGGCCGGAGCGATCGGGGGTGTCGAGGGGCCCCAGATGCTCTTCGGCTCGGAGCGATTCGCGCTCTTCATCAAGGAAGCGGCCGCCGCGTACGAATACGTTCTCATCGACAGCTCGGCGATCCTCGAAGCGCCCGAAACCCCCATCATCGGCTCGCGCGCGGACGGCGTCGTGATGGTGGTCTTCGCGGGCAAGACGCGCCGCGAGGTCATCAAGCGCGCGATGCTGATGGTCGAAAAGCTCGACGGCACCTTCATCGGCACGGTTCTCAATCGGAAACGGTACTACATCCCCGAATTCATCTACAGGCGGGTATAGATCACACGGTGGAACGATCCCGCGCGTGGTGGCATGATCGATCGAGAGCGTTTCTCTCGGAATGCGCCCGCCTCGTCGAACGCCGCGTCGGCGGCGACGCGAGCGAATCGGTGTTTGTGTGCGGGAGCTTCGCGTCGGGAGACGAGTCCGTCGTTCTCGAAACGGATCCTCCCGTGCTGCTCTCGGACGTCGATCTCGTCGTGATCGTGAAATCGCTCCAAACCCTTCTCGAATGGAGCGGCCGCCGGGCGGAGCTCGGCGCGGCGTGCGAGGAGCTCTGGCCCGACATCCGGTTCTCGGGCCGGGTCGACGTCGGGATGATGCTCGCGCGCGACCTCGCCGCGATGCCGGCCAAGCCGGGCGTCTACGACATGCGCGCGCGGGGACGGGTGCTCGCGGGCGATCCGGCGATTCTCGGGCGCATTCCCGCGTACGCGCCGGCGGACATCACGGCGCGCGAGGCGGTCGTACTCGTCGAGAACAGAGGCGTCTCGCTCCTCGGCGCGCGCCCCGGGACACGTCGGGAAGCGGACGTGGAACCGTACGCGTTTCCCTATCTGATCGCGCGCGCGTACACCGATATCGCGGCCGCGGCGCTCTCGATCGCGGGGGCCTACGTTCCCGGCTACGCCGTCCGCGCGCGTCTCGTGAGGGAAATGGCCGGCCCCGGCGGGAACGGAATGGTCGCCGCGCTGGTCGGCGACGCGCTCGTCGACCGGATCGTGCGCTGGACGGCCTACAAGCTCGAGCCGTCGCTCGCGACGGCGGGGCTCGACCGGGAATCGCGCGCCGTCGAGACGATCTGGGCGGCGGCGGCGGCGGATCTCGTCGAATTCTGGAAGCGGGCGCGGAGCGCCGAGCGGGATGCTGCGCGCGGCGCGGCAATCGGCGGCGGAAGGGCGGGACGGGGGGGAATACGGCTCGACCATCTGCGCGCGTGGAAAACGTATCTCGCGAATTCGAGCGCGCCGAAGCGGCTCGCGCTCGTCGCGGCGCTCGGGAGCACGCTCTTCGTTCGAACCCCCTTCGACGTGGTGCGCGAGGAAGGGATGCGGCTCCTCGATCATCGCGTCGCGTTCGGGGCCGCGGTTCCGGTGCGCGCGCCGCGCGCCGGATTCCCGCATCGCGGGGGGACTGGAATCGGGCGGCGGGGGAGATCTGCGCCGCGTGGAACGGGTTCGTATTCGGGCGCGCGGGAGGATGATCCGTGGGCAGAAGCACCGTCGTGATTCTCATTGATGCGCTCGGACACTCCATCGTCCGGCGGCACGGCTTTCGGCCCGGCGATCTGAGCGCCGCCGCGCGCGTCAGGAGCGTTCTCGGATTCAGCCAGGCCGCGCTCGCGACGATCTTCACCGGGGCGATGCCGGAGCGCCACGGACTTTGGATGATGTACTCCTTCGCGGCGAACGGATCGCCGTTCGCGTGGCTCCGTCTCGTTCCGCCCGGCGTTTCGGCGCGACGGCTCTGGCTTCGGCGAATGATCGCCTGGAATCTGGCGCACATGAGCGCGGTTCGAGGCTATTACAGCCTGTACGACGTGCCGCGCGCCGTGCTGCCGTACCTCGATATTCCCGCGCGGAAGGATTTGTTCTCGCCGCTCGGCGGCGGATCGTCCCCGAACGTCTTCGACCGGCTCGAGAGCGGCGGCGTACCGCGCATGGTTTGGGATTACCGGACTCCCGAGCCCCGGGCGTTCGACGAGCTCGAGGAAGCGGTGCGATCGAACCGGGCGTCGTTCTACCTTCTCTACACGGCCGGGCTCGATTCGGATCTGCACCGGTACGGGACGGCGGCGCCGCGGATCGGCGAGCGCCTCGCGTGGTACACCGAGCGGATCGCGCGCGTATCGGCGGCCGCGCGGAGCGCCGGCGGCGCGCGCGTCGTCGTGCTCGGCGATCACGGCATGTGCGACGTGCGGGGGAGCGTCGATCTCATGAGCGCCATCGACGAGCTCGATCTCGAGATTCCCCGCGATTACGTCCCCTTCTTCGATTCGACGATGGCCCGGTTCAAGATCGGCACCGCCCGCGCGCGGAATGCGATCGAGGAATGTCTCGGCCGTATCGCTTCGGGGCGGATCCTGAGCGCCGGCGAGCTTCGCGATCTCGGCGTTTCGTTTCCCGATGGCAGGTTCGGGGACCTGATCTATCTCGCCGATCCGGGCGTCATCATCCTGCCGAGCCATATGGGGAGCGAAGGCGTCGCGGCCATGCACGGCTATCATCCCGACACCGAGGAGATGTGCAGCGCCCTGTTTTCGAACGACGAGCCGCCGGCGGCGGACATGGCCCTCTCCGACGTCGCGGCATTCATGCTTCCGGGATTCGATCCGGGGCGTGGGGGGGAGCGGCCGTGACGATGGAGAGGATCGGGCGCGCCATGTCATGGAGCCTCGTTGCGCGGGTCGCTGCTTCCGCGGCGGGCTTCGCGGCGAATATCGTGATCGTCCGATCGCTCAGCGAGCATGACTGGGGAATGTACAGCGAGATCAGGACGATACTGCAGTTCGTCCTCGTGATCGTCATGATCGGGATCGACGCGGCGATCCTCAAGTTCGCCCCCCTGCTGCGGACGAACGGCGGCGCCTCGTCGTTCATGCGCACGTTTCGAACGCTCCTCCTCGTCCAGATCGGCGTCTGGATCTGCGTGCTCGCGCTGAGCCGGTACGGGGGAAATGTCCTGAGCGTGTTCTTCCGCGATCCGTCGGGGCGTTTCGGCTTCTATCTTCAGATCGCGGTCGTCTGTTTCATATTCGAGGTCCTCGTCCTGCTCCTCAACAACTTCTTTCAATCATGGTACGAGACGAAGCGGCTCGCGGCCGTCGTGGCGGGAGGGAACGCGATCTACTTCGCGCTCGTCGCCGCCGCGATGAATAGGGATCTCGGCGTCGCGGCGGTGCTCGTCGCGGGGGGCGTGATGAATTGCTTCATCATCGCGCTCCTTGTACCGCGCGCCCGGGCCCTGCTGCGTTCGGTCGCGGCGGCGGGAAGGGGGCCCGGCGTGACCGGCGTGCTCAAGTTCTCGCTCCCCTTCGTCGTGACCGGACTCCTCGGGCAGATCGTCTGGCGGCAATCGGAAGTGCTGTTCCTCGGGCATTTCACGGGAGCGGAGGCGGCGGGATTCTTCAAGTTGGCCTACGGGCTGCCGCAAATGCTCCTCGAGTTCGTTCCGCTCACGGTATGGCCGATCGTCATGGCGGGGATGAGCGAGCTCTACTCCAAGGACGCCTCCACGCTCCCCCGGGCGATCCGGCTCTATTACAAGCTCATTTTCCTCCTCGTCGTCCCCGTCGCCGCGATGGGCTTCGCGTTCTCGAGGCAGCTCGTGCCGATCGTTTACACCGCGAAAATGCTTCCAGCAGCGTTACTTACGCAGTTGTTTTTCGTTGTCTTTTCATACTCCTTTCTCTATACTCCGCTCAGCATGGCGTTCTACGTCATGGGGAAAAGCTGGGTTAATATGTTGATATTCATGTCGTTAGCGGCGATCGAGATAGGTCTGGATCTTGCATTGATCCCGCCGTACGGCATGTGGGGAGCGATCGGGTCCGTATCGCTCGTGCTTCTGATGGGCGTCGTACTCTTCCATGCGGTCATGAGAAGGGTGCGCCCCGACGTGAAAACGCCGGCTGGATTCATCGTCCGTTGCACGCTCGCCGCGGTGCCGACGTGTCTGTTGTCGCTGCTCGCGAGCCGGTGGAGCTCCCCGGCCGCGCTCGCGCTCTTGATGGGGGCCGGCGTCGTTCTGCTCATCGCCGGATTCCGCGCGTTGAAGGTCATCGGGGACGAGGAGAAGGAGATGATCCGCACCCTGCCGATACCGGCGAAGGAACGGATCCTTTCGATATTCTAGAGGAGCGCAGCATGTATCGCGGCAAGAGAATCTCGGTCGTCATCCCGTGCTACAACGAGGAGGACGGGCTTGCCCGCGTCATCCCGGCCCTCCCGAAGTCGGTCGACGAGGTCGTCGTCGCCGACAATAACTCGACCGACGGCACCGCGTCGGTGGCCCGCCGTCTCGGCGCCGTGGTGGTGTTCGAGGCGCGGAAGGGATACGGGGCCGCGTACAAGGCCGGGCTCGCCGCGGTAACGGGGGATATCACGGTCACGATGGACGGGGACGGCACGTATCCGATGGATCAGATCGAGGAATGCGTCGGATTCTTTCTCGACAACGGCCTCGATTTTCTGAACGCGTCCCGGTTTCCGCTCGAGAACGCGGGAGCGATGAACTTCTCGAACAAGGTGGGGAACGCCGTTCTCACCTTCGCGACGCTCGTGCTCTTCATGCGCGGCATCCGAGACTCGCAATCGGGAATGTGGATTTTCAGGAGCTCGCTCTTCCGGGAGCTCGCGCCGCGGAGCGACGGCATGCCGTTCAGCGAGGAGATCAAGATCAAGGCGCTCCGGCGTCCCGGCGTCAAGTTCGACGAGTATCACATCCGCTATCATCCGAGAATCGGCGAGGTCAAGCTCGAAAAATGGAAAGACGGCTTCCGCAATCTCTGGTATCTCGTGAAACTCAGATTCGAACGATAAGGAGTGCGCAATGCTCAGGAGTCTCGTGCTCATCATCATCACCGTTATCATCAATACGACGGGACAATTCATGGTCAAGACGGGAGTCAACCGCGTCGGCGCCGTCAGCCTGTCCGACGTGCACGCCATTATCAGAGCCCTCTCGTCGTGGATGGTGCTGTGCGGATTCGTCATCTACTTTATCAGCGCGCTGATCTGGATCAGCATCCTGTCGAAGGCCGAGCTCAGCTGGGCGTTTCCGATGCTGAGCCTGTCCTACGTGCTCACCGCGCTCCTGTCGCCGATCCTGCTCAACGAGGGGTTTTCGGCCCTGCGGCTCATCGGAACGCTCGTGATCTGTTTCGGCGTCTTTCTCGTGTACCGGACCTACTGAGACGGGGCGCGGGAGGCGGGCACCCGGGCGTTCGCGGGCGCGGCGCCCGCCGGCCGCCGGAGAGATGTGGGGAGCATGAGAACCGCCGTTTTCGTTCTCGAAGCAGTTGTCGTTATCCTCTCGTTCCTCGCGGGATGCGGCGTCGTCGGCGGCCCCGAGCCCGCGCGAATCGCGCTCGCGTTCTTTTCGATCGTCGTCATTCCCGGCCATGCGTTGAGCTCGCTCGTGTTCCGGGCGGGCGCCTCGACCGTCGAGGGAGCGTGCCGGCTCTTCGCGATGGGGCTCGTGTTCGTCTCCGTCGTCCTGTGCGCCGGATTCGTTCCGGGCGTCTCGTACCCGATCATTTCCGCGGCGTCCTCGCTTCTCGTCCTCGCACTTTTGTTTTTCGCGCGGGGGGCCCGGAAGCGGCCGGGGGGTGCGGGGAGCCCCGGGCGCGCGGCGGGTCGGCCGTCCGGGCCGGCGGACGCGAGAGCGGCGATCGTCGGGGGATTCCTCTTCGCGCTGTGCGCCGCGGCGTTCGCGGGAACGGGCGAGCTCGGATGGGAAACGGATGCTCCCGACCACGTGAGCTACGTGCGGCGGAGCGTCGAGAGCGGCGTGCTGTTTCCCCGCGATTCGTTCTACCGGGAGGGGGATGGGATCGCGCCCGATCCGCGCAAGGGGCTCTGGCATCCCGTGCTCTCCCTCTGGACGTATCAGGCGCATGCGCCGGCCGACCGCGTGTGGCGGCACGCGCCCGCCTTTCTTTCGTTTTTCGCCCTCTGCTCGTTTCTCTTCTTCGCGATCGAGCTCTGCGGAGCGAGCCGGTGCGTCGTGCTCTCCCTCGTGTGCTTTCTCCTGTTCTACGGCGGAGACGGCGTCGGATGGCTCGCGAAAGCGGGATTCAGCAGGAACGTCGCGCAGGTCGCGCTCTGGCTCGATCTGGGTTTTCTCTTCGCGTACTACCGCGCGGGACGGCGGGCGCATCTCGTCGCGGCGGCGCTCCTCGCGTGCGTCGGCACGGCCTTCCATCTCGTCTTCGCGATGCTCCTCGCCGTGTCGCTCGCGGGAATCCTGTGCTACGTCGTTTTCACGCGGAGCGGCGCTCCGTGGCGCGGGGCCTTCTGGCGGAGCGCGCCCCTGCTGCTGGCCGGCGCCTCGATTCCGCTCGCGATCAGGGCACCGGGCGCGCTCGTTCCCTCGAACGCGATCCATACCCACCTGCAGGGAATGCTCGTGTTTTCGTCCCGTCTCGCGATCGTCGATCCGGCGGAGCTGCTGACGCGATACGGCTTGATCTTCTTCTACGTGCTGCTCGCCGCGCCGTTTCTTCCCGCCATCGCCGATCGCGTCGAGCGGCGGGGTCTCGCGCTCGCGCTCTACTTCGTTCCCTTGATTCTCGTGCTCGATCCCCTGATCGCGGCCGCGCTGGAACGGCGCATCGGATATCTGCACTACCGGATTCTCGACGCCGCGCCGCTCGCCGTCGTCATCGCGCTCGCGGCAAGCGGCCTCGCGCGAGTCATCCGGTCGGGAGGCGCGCCGCGCGGAGCCCGTCCGCGAGCGCTCTTCTCGGCGCGAGGCTCGTCGGCGCGCGTCCTCGCCGGAGCGCTGCTGGCGCTTTTCATCGCGTATCCCGTGCGGACGGCGTCGGTCCGCGCCGTCGGAACGGCCCGTGCGCTCTTCGAGAAACGGGCGGCGCTTCCGCCGGCGTACGGTTCTCTGTTCGCCGCGCTCGATACGGAGCTTCCGGATCATTCGACCATCGCGAGCGATCCCGCGACGAGCTACCTGATCTCGGCCCTGACGGATCATTTTGTCACGGTGGTGCTCGACCAGCATTGCTCCCCCGCCGATACCGCGGCGATCGAGCGGCTGCGCGAGGCGCGGAATCTCATGAGCCCCGCGATGCCGCTCGCGGCGAGCGCCGCGTGGCTCGAGCGGAGCGGCGCGGAGTACGTGCTCGTGAACGGGAACCTCCCGGAGCGGGCCGATTTCTTCAATTCGTTCCTGTCGCGGGAGGTGGGGAAGACGCGCGAGAAGTTCCTCGCGTGCCCATCGCGCGCGATCCGCGTGCTCGAACGGGACGGATTCACGCTGTTCGAGCTGCGCCGGGATGATGCGGATGCCCTCGGGGCCGACGGGTGCGCCGCGGCGATCGACGCGGCGCACCCGTGCGTTTCGCCGGACGATTCTTCGGGCGGCGGAGCGATCGCGGCCGGGGGGGGCGCGGATCTCGGCGAGGGTATCGCGCTCGTGAGCCTCGTGGTGGACAACGAGGTGCTGGGCGCCGGCGACACGCTGGCGGCGCATCTCTGCTGGCGCGCCGCGCGAGCGATCGAATTCGGGCTTCCGCTCGACGTGATCGTGCGCATCGATGCGCCGTTCCCCCGGGGATCGCTCTATCGCGAGTGGTACGGCAAGCAGTACCGGCGAATGATCGAGCGGCGGGGCGGGCGATACTACCGCTTCACGGCGCGGACCCGCCTCATGAGCGGTCCCGCGTACCCCGATATGCTCGGGGCGGGAGCCGGCGCGCGGCAGGATTTCGCGCTGCCGCTGCCTGCCTCGCTCGCGCCGGGCGCGTACGAAGTGCTCATCAAGGTGATCCGCGCGCCGTATCTCGAGAACCGTCGCGTCGCCGACTATCTCTCGAACGACGACTCCCTGCAGGGCGTTCCCGTCGGGATGATCTACCTGCGTCCGGAGCCGCCGAACGGATCGTCCGGCGCAGCGGGCGCGGGACCGGCTTTTCGCGGAGGACGGTGAGCGAAATGGCGGCGGGCGCGGACGCGCGGTTCAGGATCGTCTATTTCTCCGACGCTCCCTGGTTCGGCGGCGCGGAGAAATATCTGCTCCTCCTCGCCGCGTCGCTCGACCGGGATGAGTTCCGCGCGGAGCTCGTCGTGAACCGCAATCCGCGCCTCGGCGCGTTCGCCGCCGCGATGAAGGACGCGGGGGTCGGCGTGCACGAGGTGTCCATCGACGTCCTCCGGTCGCCGGCGGGGATCCCGCATTTCGTGTCGCTGCTCCGGCGCCTCGCGCCGTCGATCCTTCACTGCAACCTACCGGGGCCGTGGGGCTCGCAGTACAGCCTCGCGGCGCCGCTCGCGCGGCTCGCCGGCGTGCGGCACGTCGTGACGACGGAGCATCTCCCCATGGTGCCCCCGTTCGCCAAGGGGAAGCTGCTCCGGGGATTCGGCGGCCGGTGGGTCGAGCGGGTCATCACGGTGAGCGAGGACAACGTGCGCCACCTCGTCGAGCGCCACGGCGTGCCGCGCGAAAAGATCCGCGTCGTGCGGATCGGCATTCCCGAGCCGCGGCGCGTCGGCCCGGCGGCGATTCGGGAGACGCTCGGTATCCGCGGCGACGACTTCCTCTGCGTGATGATCGGGAGCCTCGAAGCGCGCAAGGGGCACGCGGCCGCCTTCGAGGCGCTCGCGACGCTCCCGGGCGGCGTGAAGATGCTCGTGGCGGGGGAGGGGGAGGAGGATCGCGCGCTTCGCGGGAAGGCGGCCGCGCTCGGTCTCGAAGGGCGCGTGCATTTTCTGGGCAATCGCGCCGATATCGAGGCGATCCTTTCGGAATGCGACGCCCTCGTGCTCGCCTCGACCCTCGAGGCGACGCCGTACGTGCTCGTCGAGGCGATGGCCGCGGGCCTTCCCGTGGTCGCGAGCGGCATCTTCGGCATTCCGGAGATGGTGCGGGACGGAGAAACGGGGATCCTGATCGATCCCCGCTCGCGCGAGGATATCGCGCGGGGGATCGCGGCGCTCGCGGCGGATCGCGCCCGCGGCGCGCGCATGGGGGCGGCGGGGAGGAAGCGCTACGAAGAGATGTTCCGCATCGAGCGGTGCGTCGACGAGACGCAGGCGATCTACCGGGAGCTTCTCAGCACCGACTCGAAGAGATTGATGTAATCGTCCCCTCGATCCCTGATATCGTGATTGGCTCCGACATAGGCGACCACCCGCGCCGACATGGCGGCCCGCGCCGCCGCGTCGGACCCGAAGCGCCGCACGGCCTCGACGAACCGCTCGAACGTGCCGGTCACGATTCCGAGGCCGTTCTTCGCGACGATGTCGTCCGGATCGATTCCGATCGTGATCACGGGCACCCCCCGAACCCACGAGTGGAGGTACGTGTTCGGAAACCCTTCGAGCGAGGGGGCGGATGTGTTGAGGAGCGCGCGGGCCCGGCGGTAATGCGCATCCATCTCGGGCGGCGGAACGAACGGGAGGTGCTCGATGTTCGGAAGACGTTTCATGGCCTCGGCGATTCGGGCGGCGTATCGTTCGTCCCCCGCGTAGCCGCCGATGACGGTGAATCGCTCTCCGGGGAGGGCGCGGGCGCAGTCGAGCAGGAGCTCCGGGCGTTTCGACGGGTGGAGCCTCCCGACCCAGAGGTAGCCCGTTTCGGATCCGCGGGGCGCATCGGGAGCCGGCCGCGGAAGCGATCGAGCCGCGGGGGAGCCGTCCGCGGGCGGGATCGCGATCCCGTTGCGGATGAGCGCGGTTTCCCGCCCGAAGTTCTCCCGCATGAGGCGACGCTGCTTCTCGGTCTGCGAGATGACGGCGTCCGCCGATCGGATTCCGTAGCGGTACAGCATCGTCATCGGCCACCGGAGCGCGCCGAGCCCGTCGGGATAGCAGTTGTAATCGATCCCGAGCGAGAAGGTGAACGCCGCGCCGAGCTCGGAAGCGAAGCGGGCGAGCTGCCCCGTGTAAAACGCCGTCGAGCGCTGATTGTAGATGTCCGCGCCGGAGCGCTTCATCGCACTCCGTATCTTCATCATGTCGGGGATGAACCGCAGTTTCCGGTTTCCCCTGAACGGCGTGAACGAGCGGATGATCGTGATGCCGTCGACGCGCTCGACCTCGTCCTGTCCGAAGTCGCCGACGATGAACGACACGTCGATGCCCTTCGACTTCATGTGGTTCGCGATCAGCAGCTGCTGCGTCTCGGCTCCGCCGGCCCATGCGGTCCGGTCCGGCCTGAAATAGGAGTAGGCGGTCGGCGAAAAGAAACAGACCTTCATGATCGGGAATAGTACCGGATGCAACTTGCGGCGTTCAACTACATTCGGCTATACTGAGCTCGGGAATCGGTCTCGCGTCTGTTAAAGAAGGAGCGATTATCCATGAAGGGTGTCATTCTCGCCGGCGGACTCGGAACCCGGCTGTATCCTCTCACGAAGGTGACGAACAAGCATCTACTCCCCGTCTACGACAAGCCCATGATCTTCTACCCGATCCAGACGCTGATCAACGCGGGGATCCGGGACATTCTCGTCGTCACCGGCGGAAACAACGCGGGGGAGTTCCTCAGGCTGCTCGGCAACGGCAAGGATTTCGGCCTCGCGCACCTGAACTACACCTATCAGGAGGGGGAGGGGGGAATCGCCGAGGCGCTTCGGCTCGCCGAGTACTGGGCCGCCGGAGAGGCGATCTGCGTCGTGCTCGGAGACAACATCATCGAGCGGAACATCGTCAAGGCGGTCTCGTCGTACCGGAAACAAGGGAAAGGCGCGAAGATCCTGCTCAAGGAAGTCCCCGATCCCGAGCGTTTCGGCGTGCCCGTTCTCGACGGGGACCGGGTCGTCAAGATCGAGGAGAAGCCGAAGAAACCCGGCTCGACGTACGCGGTGACGGGAATCTACATCTTCGACGGTCGGGTTTTCGACATCATCAAGACGCTCAAGCCGTCGTCGCGCGGCGAGCTCGAGATCACCGACGTCAACAACGCCTACATCGAGCGGAACGAGCTCACCTGGGACGTTCTCGAGGGCTGGTGGACCGACGCCGGCACCTTCGAATCGCTCCGGCGCGCCACGAGCCTCGTCGCCGAGACGGGGGCGAACAAGCTCGATTGAGGCCTCAGGCGAACGTCGAGGCGACGTATTCGCGCAGCGCCTCCCGCCACCCGCGCAGGGGGGGGCGTCCGAGGAGCTCGAATCCGCGGTTGCGCAGCGCTTCCATACGGGGACGGGGAGCGGGGAGGGGGAACTCGCCGGACGAGACGCCCGTGACGGCGCAGCCGCGGATCCCCGCGGCGTCGACGATCTCGCGCGCCATCTCGAGGCGGCTCGCGCAGCCGCCGTTCGCGCAATGATACTTCCCGTACAGCCCCGATTCGATGAAGCCGAAGATTCCGCGGGCGAGGTCGGCCGTGTACGTCGGCGAGCCGAACTTGTCGTTCACCGCTTTGAGCTCCCGGGAAGCGCGGGCCCGCTCGACGATCTTGGCGACGAACTTCTTGTCGTCGCGCCCTCCGCCGAAGAGCCAGCACGTATAGAAGATGTAGAAGCGGGAGAGGATCTCGCGGATGGCGATCTCCCCTTCGTACTTGGATCGCGCATACGCGTTGGACGGGGCGATCGGATCGAACTCGACGTACGGCGTTTCCTTGGCGCCGTCGTAGACCATTCCGGTGCTGACGTACACGAGGTCCGCGTCGCAGCGGCGGCACGCGAGGGCCACGTTTCTCGCGCCGAGCGCGTTGACGCGGCGCGCTTCCTCGGGATTCGTTTCGCAGCCGTCGACATCGGTCATCGCGGCGAGGTGCAGCACGTATTTCGGCTTCGCGCCGCGGATCTCGGCGTCGATTTTCTCCGCGTCCCGGACGTCCGTTTCATGGAGATCGGTGGGGAAGATCTCGTAGCGCTCGGCGAACACGGCGGCGGCGGCCTTGCCGAGCATGCCCTTCGCGCCCGTGATGTAGATTCGGTCCATGGTGCGCGCCCCGGCGGGGCTCAGCGATCCTTCCGGCTCCAGTCGTACGGGATCTCCTTCGAGTGCGCGTCGATGCGGAACTCGTCGGGTTCGTCGTAGCGATAGAGCTCCGTCGGCGTGTTGATGACGATCGCTTCCTCGGTCGAAATGCATTTGAAGCCGTGGCAGACGCCGGGCGGGATATGGACGCGCACGGGATTGTGCACGCCCGCGAAGATCTCGATCAATTCCCCGTGGGTCGGGGATCCGGCGCGCCGGTCGTAGAGGACGATCTTCATCATGCCGGCGACGACCACCATGTTATCCGCCTGCTTCTGGTGGTAGTGCCATCCCTTGACCGCGCCGGGATAGGCCGTCGTCATGTACACCTGCCCGAACTTCTGAAAATCGCTCTCGTCGCTCCGCATCATCTCCATGAGGCGGCCGCGCTCGTCGGGGATCACCTTGAGCTTCACGATTGTGACGCCGTCGATCATGAACAATCCCTCCGTGCCTCGAACGGTTTCGTGCGGAAAGGGCCATTCATCACTGTATCGAACGATCCCGCGTGTGTCAACGCCTCTCGAGGAAGCTCGTGCCGCGCGGCGCGTCCGCGGCGCGCGGGGCCCCGCCTCCCGGCGCCGCCGATCCGAGCAAATCGAGAATCGTCGCCCCGATGTTGAGCGGGGAGACGAGCTCTCGCCGCACGGTCCGGCCGCGGAGCGGACCCGCGATGAGCACGCCCGTGGCGCGATGTCCCCCCGAGATCTTCCGGTGCCGGGGATTCACCGTGACGAGGGGGCGGTAGACCGACCAGTTGGTCCCGTAGCGCGCCTCCATCTCGTAGAGAACGTCGGGATACTTGTCGATGTGGGGGCCGCCGTAGATCTCCTCGCGGCGTTTTGCCCACCTGAAGACGCGCGTGCCGCGGGGGTCCGTCGCGGAGAGGAGCAGCTCGATGACCCGGTCGCGCACCCGCTCGTATTCGAGGCCCGTTTCGGCGCACCGCTTCCTCGACACGTCGACTCCGCCGAAGGGATTGTTGCCGCCGAACGACGAAGCGGCCGCGACGTTCTCCGAGCGGTCGACGAGGAAATCCCCCTTCTTGAGCTTGCGCGTCCAGGGGAGGACGCGGGCCACGCGATACGAGAGATCCTCGAGGTCGAGCCGGTGCAGCGTTTCGAGCACCGCGTCTTTCGCGCGGTCGAGATGGTATCGGGGGCTCAGGAGCTTCGGCCCCTTGATGCGGCTCTCGAGCAGGCCGTTCTCGAGGAGGAGCCGGTTCACGTTGAAGTGGAGCGTCGGCCGCATTCCGTGCCCGTGATCGCTCAGGATGACGATCGTCGCGTCCGGTCCGGCGCTCCGCGCGATCCTGCCCACGCAGTCATCGATGAACCGGTGAAAATCCGCGACGGCCCCGCGGTGCGCGCTCCGGCGCGGATGCGTGGGGTCGTCGGGATCGTGGTACCGCCAGAAGAAATGGAAGATGCGGTCGAGCGTCAACAGCGTCACGAACGCCAGATCCCACTGCTCGTTCTCGAGGAGCTCGACCGTGAAATCGACGATGGCGCGCGTCTCGGCCTTGCTCTTCTCGGCAAAGGACGCGAGCTCCCCCTTGTCCGGAAAATCGACGATTCCCCCGAGCGCCGGAAGCCGGTAGCGGTCCCGCAGCATCGGGGGGCGGATGTCGGCCTCTCCCGATATGAATACGGGGCCGCTCGCCATGATGCCGTTCACGTCCCACGGCGGATAGGCGAGGAGCGGATTGACGACGATCGATCGCTTTCCCGCCGCGCTCGCGGCGTCCCAGAAGGTTTTGCCGCGGAACCGGCCCGTGTCGACGGAAAACTGCTTCACGCCCTTCTTGAAGTAATCGATGCTCTCGAGGATGCCGTGCTCGCTCGGATCGAGCCCCGTGAAGATGCTGACCCAGGAGGGAATGCTGTCCGGCGGAAAGATCGCGTCCATTCCCCCGGCGAAGCCCGCGTCCGCGATCGCGCGGATGTTCGGGAGGGAGGGGAGCAGCGGCTCGAGCACCTTCCAATCCATGCCGTCGATGCCGATGACGACGACGCGGCTCATGGGCGATCACCTCGAGCGTCGCCGCGGGGGGCGGCGTCGCGCCGGCGTTCCCGCCACGGCTTCGAAAGCTCCCAGACGGAGCGCGCGACCGATTCGACGCTTCCCCCGCCGTCGACGATCGGGGCGCCGAGAACGCGCGCCATCTCCGCGTAGTACTCGCGCCGGTCGGCGAGATAGGCGGCCGGCGTTCCGTCCGACTTTCTCGCGGCGCCCGTTTCGGGATCGATGTCGATGAACAGAACGAGCCCGGGCTTCGGGAACAGGCCGAGGAGCGGGTGATCCATGAGCTCGGGAAGGCGGCTCGCCGGGAGCGAGAAATTGATCGCGACGTCGACGAGGGTGTCGTAGACGTAGCGGTCGCAGAGAACCGCGCGCCCCTGCCCCCGGCGGGGGAGCAGCCGCGCGTGCACCTGCGCCGCGTATTCGCTCCAGACCATCATCTGCCAGAAATCGCGTTTCCAACCGCTCCGCATGCTCCGCCGCTTCGCATCGGTGAATCCGCGATAGTCCCCGTCCCGCACGCCGGCCCGCGCCATGAGGTACCGCTTGGCGAGCCTGATGGCGAACGCGCTCAAAAACGGCTTCCAGCGGTTCCAGACGACCGCCGCCCGGATGCCCTCGGCGCCGAGCCGCTCGGCGAGCAGCGCGGTCTGGGTCGATTTTCCCGAGCCGTCGAGGCCGCTCAAAACGATGAGGGACGACGAGGGGGCGACCGTTTCGCGGAAAGGCCCTCTCATTGCTCTCCTCCCCGCGCCGATTCGCGCGCGAGCGTTTTCAGGTGCGGCGAAAGCCGCGCGCGAAACACCTGCTCCCATGAGTAATCCGCCACCTTCGCGGCCGTCTCCGGCCGCGAGAGCCGGACGGCGGCGATCTTCTCCGGGATTTCCGAGACCCGGTCGTAGTAACAGAAGCCGTTTCCTTCGCGGATCGTCGTCGGGAGGGCGCCGAAGCGGGTGGCGAGAACGGGAAGGTTGCACGCGCACGCCTCGATCACCGAAAGCGGAATCTCGACCGCGCCGGTCGAGCTGCTCACGGGGAACAGGTAGCAGTCGGAGGCCTGGTAGAGCTCGTGAACCTCGTCGATGTACTCGTCGATCACGATGATCCCCGCCATGCGGAGCCGATGGGCCCAGGACGGATCGATCTCGCCCGCTTTGACGACCGGCTGCACGTCCGGTCCCCAGCCACGATAGCGCAGGAGCACTTCGAGGTTGCGGCTCTCCTTGATGTGTCCGACGTGGAGCACGATGTAGCGGTCGCGGGGAAAATCGTATTTGGCCTTGAGCTGCGAGCGCACCTCCGGGCTCGCCGGCCTGAAGAGGCGGCTGTCGTAGCCGGGCATGAGAAAATCGGTCTCGATACCGAGACGATCGAGCCGCTCGCGCACGGAGGCGGCGGGGGAGAGGATGAGATCCGGCTTTCCGAACGCCGACAGGAATGCGTGCGCCCGGCCGATAGACCGCTCCTGCAGCCCTATGGCGATTACCGGGGATCCGATGACGAGGCGGAGCAGAGCGCTGCGGGCGATGCCGAAAGCCGTGAGCCCCGACTGGGGGACATAGAGGACCGCGTCGAAGCGTTCCCGGCGCGCGAGCTTAAGGAGATCTTTCGTGACGAGCGTTTTGCGCGACAGCGCCCTGATCGTTCTGATATCGGGGTCCAACTCACCAAGCGCATGTATGACAGTCAGTTCCGTTTCGTTATGGAGGAAACGGCACAGGTGCATGAGGAAAACGAGCGTTCCCTCACGGGGCTTGTTCGTGATCTCTTCCGACGCGAGGAGTATTTTCATACGTATGGCGCAACAAATTGGGATTTCACATGTTCAATCGCACTATTATGACGGTTTTTCGGCGGTGCGACAACGAAAATCGAGATGAAGGCGGGCAAAATGTGGAAAGATACTTGCTAAGAGAGGCTCGGCGCGAAATATTGGGTGGAATGGCGCCGTCGAACGTGTTATAATTTTGGAACTTGGGCCTGAGCCAAACGAGGTTGCGCATCATGAGCAAAAAGATCCCGTTCATTGACCTCCAGACCGGTACCAGGAAAATCAGGAAAGAAATCGACGAGGCGATTGGAAACGTTCTCGATAATACCGCGTTCATTCTGGGACCGGCGCTCGAGGCGTTCGAGTCGGAATTCGCCAAGTACTGCGAGACGACTCACTGCGTCGGCGTCCATTCCGGGACGGCCGCGCTCCATCTCGCGCTCGCCTCGTACGGCATCGGACCGGGGGACGAGGTCATCACCGTTCCCAACACCTTCATCGCGACGGTCGAGGCGATCGTCATGGCCGGCGCGAAGCCCGTTCTCGTGGACGTGCGCGCCGACGACGCGCTCATCGACGTCGAGCGTCTGGACGCGGCGATCACCCCGCGGACGAAGGCGATCATTCCGGTGCACCTCTTCGGCCAGCCCTGCGACATGGATCCGATCATGGCGATCGCGAAGAAGCGCGGCATCGTCGTCATCGAGGATTCGTGCCAGGGGCACGGATCGACCTACCAGGGCAGACGCGCCGGCTCTCTCGGGCACGCGGCCGCGTTCTCGTTCTATCCGAGCAAGAATCTCGGGGCATTCGGCGAAGGCGGCGCGATCACGACCGGGGATCCGCGGGTGTTCGAGCGGGCCCGGGCGCTGCGCCATCACGCGCAGTTCAAGCGGAACATCCACCAGGAGATGGGATACAACTACCGCCTCGATTCGATCCAGGCGGCGATTCTCAGGGTGAAGCTCGGATACCTCGACGGCTGGAACGACATGCGGAGAGCCGCCGCGAAGCGATATCTCGACAATCTCAAGGGCACGCGCTACTGGCTGCCGCTCGAGGTGGCGGGGCGCCGGCACGTGTACCATGTCTTTCCGATCGGGTGTCCCGACAAGAAGGCCGTCACCGCGGCCTTGACCGACGCGAATATCGGATGGGGGGAGCATTATCCCGTGCCCGTGCACCTGCAGCCGGCGTTCGCCCATCTCGGGAAGGAAGCGGGGAGCTATCCCGTGGCGGAGAAGCTCATGCGGGAGTCCGTTTCGCTCCCGATGTTTCCCGAGCTCGAGCCGGATGATATCGACCGCGTCTGCGAAGTGCTCAGAGGGGTCGACGGGAAGTCCTGAGGGTTTGCGCAAGGAGGGGGCTATCGGATAATCGATAATGAAATAGCTCGGGGTCGCGGAGGCGTAACGCATAATGAGAAAGCAATCGATGGCCCTGGACACCGCTCAGAAGTTTCAGCAGCTTACGGAGAGCCTCGAACCCCCCGCGGGAATCAAGCTCCGCGGGCGAATGTGGTCGCAGCGGCTCGTCAAGCGCCTGATCGATGTCGGCGCCGGCCTGCTGGTCACGATCGTCGGCTTTCCGTTCTTTCTCGCCGTTGCGCTGCTGATCAAGCTGACGTCTCGGGGACCCGTATTTTTCTCTCAAAAACGAATTGGGGAGCATGGGAGGAATTTTACCCTTTTCAAGTTCCGCACGATGCGTCAGGACAGCGACGACTCCATTCACCGCGAGTTCACCCGCAGTTTCATCGAAGGGCGCATGCCCAATTCAAGCCTTGACGAAAAAACACCCTCCGTATATAAGTTGACAAACGATCCGCGCGTGACCTCGGTCGGCAACTTCCTGAGGAAGACGAGCCTCGATGAGCTCCCGCAGTTCATCAACATCCTCAGGGGAGAGATGACCCTCGTGGGGCCGCGGCCCCCGCTGCAGTACGAGCTCGAGTACTACGAGGAATGGCACAAGCTCCGGCTCGAGGTGAAGCCCGGGCTCACCGGGCTCTGGCAGGTGAGCGGGAGGAGCCGCGTCTCGTTCGACGAGATGGTGAAGCTCGATCTCTACTACATCGAGCACTGGTCCCTGCTCCTCGATTTCAAGATCATGCTGCGGACCATTCCCGTGATGCTTTTCGGATCGGGAGGCTATTGAGAATGGAGGCGTCGTGCTGAATGTCGGTGTCATCGGCTGCGGCTACTGGGGTCCCAACCTCATCAGGAATTTTTCAAACCTGAAAACATCGAAGGTGATCGCCTGCGCGGACATCAACGAGAATCGTCTCACGCACATGAAGCAGCTCTACCCGGCCCTGCGGACGACGACCGATTTCCGCGAACTCGTCGCGGATCCGGGAATCGACGCGCTCGTCATCGCCACGCCGGTGTCGTCGCACTATCCGGTCGCGCGTGAAGCGCTCGAAGCGGGAAAGCACGTCTTCGTCGAGAAGCCGCTCGCGCAGTCGGTCGACGAAGGGAGGAAGCTCGTCGAGCTCGCGAAGCGGAAAGAGCGCGTGCTCATGGTCGGGCACACCTTCGTCTATACCGCCGCGGTCAACAAGGTCAAGGATCTGATCTGGAACGGCGAGCTCGGAGACATCTACTACGTCGCCACGTCGCGCGTGAACCTCGGCATCTTCCAGGAAGACATCAACGTCGTGTGGGATCTGGCGCCGCACGACGTCTCGATCATGAACTACGTGCTCAACGCGCGCCCCATTTCGGTTTCGGCGATCGGTCAATCGTACATCCGGCCGGGAATCGAGGACGTGGCGTTTCTCCTCCTGCGGTATCCGCAGTCGACGATCGCGAACATTCACGTCTCGTGGCTCAATCCGAACAAGATCAGGAGCACGACGGTCGTCGGGAGCAAGAAGATGCTCGTCTACGACGACGTTTCGAGCCTCGAGAAGATACGGATCTACGACAAGGGCGTGACGGTGACGCCCCACTACGACACCTTCGGCGAGTTTCAGCTCTCGTACCGGTACGGCGACATATCCATCCCGCGCCTCGACGACGCCGAGCCGCTCAAGATCGAGTGCCAGCACTTCGTCGATTGCATCGAGAAGGGCGTGACCCCCAGGAGCGGCGGGACGCACGGTCTCGAAGTGCTCCTCGCCCTCGACGCGGCGGATCGCTCGATGCGGGAGCACGGCACGGAAGTCACGATCGAGTATCCCAAGCTGTAGGGTTTCTCGCCATGAATGATCATTTCGTTTCGCCCGCGCTGGGCACCGTTCATCTCGGCGCCGATTCGTCCATCGACGAGGGGGCCATCCTCGGCTATCTCTCCCCGCGGCGCGGCGTGAGCGGCGTGCTCACGATCGGTCCGAACGCCCGCGTGCGGAGCGGGTGCGTCATCTACGCGGGTTCCCGCATCGGATCGCATCTCGAGACGGGGCATCACACGATCATCAGGGAGGAGAGCGAGATCGGGGACCGTTTTTCGATCTGGAACGGCTCCGTCGTCGATTACGGCTGCCGCATCGGCACGAACGTGAAGATCCACTGCCAGGTGTACATCGCGCAGTTCACGATCATCGAAGACAACGTGTTTCTCGCGCCCGGAGTCAAGATCGCGAACGATTACCATCCCGGCTGCCCCGATTCGAAGGACTGCATGCGCGGACCGACGCTCAAGAAGGGCTGCCATATCGGCGTGAACGTGACGATCCTGCCCTACGTCACGATCGGCGAGGGTGCGCTCATCGGGAGCGGCTCGGTCGTCACGAAGGATGTGCCGCCCGGCGTCGTCGCGTACGGGAATCCCGCGCGCGTGCATGAGCGGCTCGACGAGATGCGCTGCAAGACGGGACGCCGGGAAGCCCCCTACCGGTGACGGATTTCACGATGACGGCGAAGGGACAGTCTCCCCGCGTCGAGATGCTCGCCTCGACCCTCGTGACGGGGGGGGCGGAGCGCGTCATCGAAGCGCTCGCGCTCGGGCTCCCCGCGCGCGGATTGTCCGTTCGAGTCCTCTGCCTGCACGATGCGGGCCCGATCGGCGACGCGATCGGGCGCCGCGGGACGCCGGTCATCACGGACATCGCGCGCCGCCGCCGCGATCCCTTTGTCTGCGTCCGTCTCGCCTCGCTGCTCGCCCGGAACCGGGAGGCCGTTCTCCTGTCGCTCGATCATCACGACGCCGTGTTCGCCGGCGCGGCCGCGGCGCGCTGGGCGGGTTTGAAGCACCGGTTTCTCGCCGTTCATTCCACGGGCCTCTGGGGAAAGCGCAGCTCCTTCTCCGCGAGCGATCGGTTCGTGCTTCGCTCGTACGAGGGAATCGTGGCGCTGGCGAAGACGCACGCCGATTACCTCGTGCGCCGCGAGGGGATCGACGAGCGGAAGATTCGAATCATCCCGAACGGCGTCGACACGGAGCGGTTTCGGCCGGCGGCGTCCGGCGCCGAACGCGAGCGCTCGCGCGATGCGCTCTCGATCCCGCCCGGACGGTTCGTCGTCACGATCGTCGCCGCCCTGCGGCCCGAGAAGAACCACCGGCTGCTGCTCGACGCCGCCGCGCGGATCGGGGCCCGCCGTCGGGATTTCCTGTTTCTGATCGTCGGGGACGGCGGGGAAGGGGACGGGCTGCGGGGGCGGGCGGCGGGGCTTTCGCTCGGTGATACGGTTCGCTTCATGGGGCGCCGGGAGGATATTCCGGCGATTCTCTCCGCGTCCGACGTTTCGGTGCTGTGCTCGCACGCGGTCGTGGAGACGTTTCCGCTGGCAGTGCTCGAGGCGATGGCGTGCGGCGTGCCCGTCGTCGCCTCGGACGTCGGCGCGGTGCGCGAAATGGTCGCCGACGGCGATGAGGGGCGCGTCGTCCCGCCGGGGGACGTCGAGACGCTCGCCGGAGCGCTCCTCTCGCTCGCGGACGCGCCGGAAGAGCGCTCGCGGATGGGACGGCGCGGGCGGGAGCGGGTTGTCAGGGATTTCGCGGTGGGAGACATGGTACGGCGGTATGCGGATGTGTTCAGCGAGGCGCTCGAACGATAGGATGAGAGGATTGGCATGCAAACGCCGGTAGATGCGGTGGTCGCGGTAACGTACCGGTGCGATTCCCGGTGCAACATGTGCAATATCTGGCAGCTGCCGCCGGGAGACGAGCTTTCGAGCGATGAGTACCGGAAGCTGCCCCGCACGCTGCGGGACATCAACATCACGGGCGGAGAGCCGTTCCTCCGCGACGATCTCGTCGAGATCGTCCGGACCCTCGACGCCCGGTGCGCTCATCCGCGCATCGTGATCTCCACGAACGGATTCGAGAGGCGCCGGATCGCGCACGCGGCGCCGGGGCTCCTCGCGATCGGAAGGAACGTCGGCATCGCCGTATCGCTCGACGGCATCGGGGAGAAGCACGACGAGATACGGGGCATCCCCGGCGGCTTCGACAAGGTCGTCGAGACGCTGAAGCAGCTCCGCACGATCGGGTACCGCAACGTCCGCGTGGCGTTCACGGCCCAGCGCGGCAACGTGAAGCATCTCGGCGCGGTCTACGATCTCTCGCGGCAGTTCGGATTCCAATTCACGACCTCGGTCGCGCAGAATTCGGATTTCTATTTTTCCACCGACGAGAACCAGACGGTCGATCCGCTCGATCTCGAGGCCGAGCTCGCGTACGTGATGCGGAAGGAGCTCCTGAGTCTCAGCCCGAAGCGTTGGCTGCGGGCATATTTTTACGCGGGTGTTCTCGAGTACAACGTTTCGCGGGAGCGAATGCTCCCGTGCCGCGCCGGGCGCGATTCATTCTTCATGGATCCCGCCGGATTCGTCTACCCGTGTCTCACCCTCAACATCCCGATGGGCACGATCCGCGAGCGGGCGTTCGAGGAGATCTGGAGGGGGGAAGCGGCGGAGGCGGCGCGCTCCCGGGTCGATTGCTGCCGCCAGCCGTGCTGGATGATCTGCACGGCCCGGACGGCCATGATGCGGCGTCCCCAGAGAGCCGCGATGTGGATCCTCGGCGCCTGGGGCAGGATCGCCGCGGGGAAAAAGGTGCGATGATGGTCTCGGCGGCGGATGCGGCGGATCGCGCGGGCGGCGGGAATCGTCTCAGAATCGCGATGATCGGATCGCGGGGATTGCCGCTCGTGTACGGCGGCATCGAGCGGCACGTGGCAGAGATCGGCTCGCGCCTCGCGGCGCGGGGGCACGAGGTGACCGTGTTCGGGAGACGCCCCTTCAGCGCCGGCGGGGACCATCGGGGGATGCGCATCCGCGTCCTGCCCTCGATTCCGACGAAGAATCTCGAGACGGCCTCGAATTCGCTGGCGGCCGCGCTCGGCGCCTTTTTCGGGCCGTACGACATCGTCCATTTCCACGGGGTCGGGCCGTCTCTCTTCAGCTGGATCACCGCAGCGCGGGGCATGACGACCGTGGCGACGATCCACGCCGGCGACTACCGGCAGTCGAAGTGGGGTCCGGCGGCCCGCTCGCTCCTGCGTCTGGGGGAGCGGACCGCGGTGCGGGGGACGCACGCGGCGATCGCCGTCTCGCGGATCATGGCCGCCGAGCTCGAGGCGCGGTACGGCTGTCCGGTCGTCTATATTCCGAACGGAGCCGATCTCCGGGAGGCGCCTCCCTTCGGCCAAGCGGCGGCGCTCGGGCTCGAGAGCGGCCGGTATATCCTCGCCGTCGGCAGGTTCATCGTCGAGCGCGGATTTCACACCCTGCTCGAGGCGTTCAGGGACGTGCCGACCGATTGCCGCCTCGTCATCGCGGGGGACGCGCGATTCGAGGAACGCTACGAGCGGCGGCTCAGGGAGATGGCCGATCCGCGCGTCGTATTTCCCGGATACGTCTCGGGTACGCTCCTCGACGAGCTCTACGCGCACTGCGCGTTTTACGTTCTCCCGTCCACGGTCGAGGGGCTTCCGATCTCGCTCCTCGAGGCGATGAGCTTCTCCCGCCCGGTTCTCGTGAGCGATATCCCGGAGAACCTCGAGGTGTCAGGCGGGATCGCCGGAACCTTCTTGCGCGGGAACGCCGCGGATCTTTCCCGCGCGCTCGAGCGGATGCTCGCCATGAACGACGCCGAGCGCCTGCGCCTGGGGGCGGCCGCCCGGGAGCGGGTCGCGTCGCGATACACATGGGATCGCGTAACCGACGAAGTGGAAGCGCTCTACCGGCGTCTCTCGAAAGCCCGCGAGGATGTCCGCTGATCCGCCGTCGCTTCTTTGCAAAACGGCATTTATATTGACACCCTACATATTTTCTTGTTAGTTAAAGCGGAATCGGGCACGCCGCGTGCATTGGGGGAGGGGTCGCTATGGCAGGTTTTCGAGCTTCTTTCGGCTCCGCGGCCGGAACGGCCGGCGCGATCGTTTTGATGTTCGCCGCGGCGGGGTGCGCCCCGGGCGGGATGGCGGGCGGATCGGCCGGCAAGGCTCCGGCCGGCGGCGGCGCGCGCGCCCCGAAATCGGCCCAGACGGCGCGCGATACCGCGGCCGCCGGGAGCGCGGCGTACCGGGTCGAGGACGAGATGCCCGAAAAGACCCAGCAGCGGCCGGCCGAGCTCGTCGAACGCCTCGAGCCGGTCGGATCCGACAGCGTCAGCGTTCAGGATATCGCCGGCGATCAGGCGCCGAAGCAGCTCTACGACGTAGGCTACCGGATTCAGGTTTTCGCGTCGGGGGATCGCGCGGCGGCCGAGAAGGTCAAAGAACGAATCGTCGCGGAAACGGGGATGACCGCGTATATTGAATACGAGGAAGGCCTCTACAAGGTGCGCGCGGGGGATTTCGCCGAGCGCAAGGACGCCGCTCAGGCGCGATCGAAGCTCAGCGGAGCGTATCCCGACAGCTGGATCGTGAGAACCACCATCCGCCGATAGAGCCGCATCACCGAAGGGGAAAGGAGCCGAGCGCGAGATGCCGGAGTTGCGCAAAGACGTCATCACGGGGAGATGGGTGATCATCTCGACGGAGCGCGGCAAGCGTCCGATCGAGTACAAGATGGAAAAGCGCCCCGCCGTCGGCGGATTCTGCCCGTTCTGCGACGGCAACGAGGACAAAACCCCTCCCGAGGTTCTCGCGTATCGCAACCCGCAGTCCGCTCCCAACTCGCGGGGATGGAAGGTGCGGGTCGTACCGAACAAGTTCCCGGCGCTTCAGATCGAGGGGGATCTCGACAAGCGCGCCGAGGGCATCTACGACACGATGCGCGGCGTCGGGGCCCACGAGGTGCTCATCGAGTCGCCGGGACATCTCACCCAGCTGTGCGACCTGTCGAACGAGCACGTCGAGAGCATCTTCTGGGCGATCCGCGACCGGTGCATCGATCTCAACAAGGATCCGCGCTTCAAGTACATCCTCGTGTTCAAGAATCGGGGGGAGGAGGCGGGAGCCTCGCTCGAGCATTCGCACATCCAGCTCATCGCGACGCCGATCATCCCGAAGCGCGCGATGGAGGAGCTCGACGGCGCCCAGTTCCACTACAAGCTCAAGGAACGCTGCATATTCTGCGACATCATCAAGCAGGAAATCGAGACGAAGAAGCGGATCATCTTTATCAACGATTTCTTCATCGCGATCGCCCCGTATCGCGGCGCGCTTTCCGTTCGAAACATGGATTCTTCCGATCAAGCACGTATCGGCGTTCGAGAAGACGAGCTCCGAATGGTTCCCGCAGCTCGCCAGTATGATGAGGCTCGTGCTCAAGCGGATCGACGAGGTTCTCGACGTTCCGCCGTTCAATTTCATTCTCCATACCGCGCCGTGCAAGACCCCCGATATGGAGTACTATCACTGGCATCTCGAGATAATGCCGAAGCTGACCCGCGTGGCGGGATTCGAGTGGGGGAGCGGGTTCTACATCAATCCGACCCCGCCCGAAGACGCGGCGGAGGCGCTTCGCAACCATTCCGGCAAGACGGATCAAAAAACCACGTAGCAAAGGATCAGAGCGATGGCGAAGAGAGATCTGAATCTTGTTCTCGCGACGACCGAGATCGTTCCGTTTTCGAAGGTCGGCGGGCTCGCCGACGTCATGGGCGCGCTCCCGGACGAGCTCGAGAAGCTCGGCGCGGCCGCGAGCGTGTTCACGCCGCTGTATTCGTCCATCGACCGGGCCGCGTACGGCATCAAGCCCGAGGCGGGGCTCCCGACGATCGAGGTGCGGATCGCCGGCGCTCTCGAGCGATTCCGCCTCTATTCGTGTTTGAAGCCGCGCACCGGCGTTCGCGTCTATTTTCTCGACAACGACCGGTTCTACGCGCGGAAGGGGATCTATACGGTTCCCGACACGGGGAAGGCCTTTCCCGACGAGGATGAACGAACGATCTTCTTCAACCGGGCGGTGCTCGCCGCCGTCAAGGCGCTCGATCTGCATCCCGACATCATTCACTGCAACGATTTCCATGCGGGCCTCATTCCCGCGTACCTGAAGATCGATCTTCAGAACGATCCGCATTTCGCCGGGGCGGCGACGGTGTTCAGCATCCACAACCTCGCCTATCAGGGTCTGTTCGGGCCGGAGTTCATGCAGAAGGCGGGATTCAAGAGCTCCCTGTTCTCCCCGATGAGCCCCTTCGAGTTCTGGGGCCGCGTGAACATGATGAAGGTCGGGATCGCGTATTCCGACATCATCAGCACGGTGAGCAGGACGTACGCCGAGGAGATCACGAGCACCGAGGAGTTCGGGTGCGGTCTCGAGGGAGTGCTCCGCTCGCGGAAGGCGGATCTCGTCGGGATCCTGAACGGCATCGACATGGACGTCTGGGATCCGTCGAAAGACGCGCTCCTCCCGTACCCGTTCACGACGTCGGCGCTCGCCGGCAAGGGGCAGAATCGCGCGGAGCTGCTCAAGGCGTTCGCGCTGCCGCAGACGGGGGCGGGCCCCGTGATCGGCATGATTTCGCGGCTCGTCGATCAGAAGGGATTCGACATTCTCGCGGACGCGTTCGATCAGCTCATGGCGCTCGGGGTCAATCTCGTCGTCCTCGGGACCGGGCAGGAGAAGTATCACGAGCTCTACTGGAGCCTCGCGAAGAAATACCCGCGGCAATTCGGCCTCAAGCTGGAGTTCAACGACCGCCTCGCGCATCTCATCGAGGGGGGAGCGATTTCTTCCTCATGCCGTCGCGGTACGAGCCGTGCGGCCTCAACCAGATGTACAGCCTGCGGTACGGGACGATTCCGATCGTGCGCGGAACCGGCGGCCTGCTCGATACGATTTCCGAGATCGACGGAACGGGGGAGTCCGGGAACGGGTTCGTTTTCCGGGAGTATTCCCCGTCCGCGCTCCTCGACGCGACGCGGCGGGCGGTCGAGTTCTACCGGGACAAAAACGCGATTCGGAAGGTTCGCCGCCGCATCATGCGCGAGGATCATTCGTGGCGGCGCTCGGCGAAAGAATACGGCGAGCTCTACGAGCGCGCGCGGAGCCTCGCCGGAATGGGGTTGACAAAGTAGAGAGCCGGTTTTTATACTTACTGTTCGACAATCGATGAGGGGCGGGAATAGCTCAGTTGGTAGAGCGCAACCTTGCCAAGGTTGATGTCGCGGGTTCAAGTCCCGTTTCCCGCTCCATTTTCTTGAGGCGGCATAGCCAAGTGGTAAGGCGACGGTCTGCAAAACCGTTATTCACCGGTTCGAATCCGGTTGCCGCCTCCATTCTATCGCCCGGCGCTCTCCCATCATTATGAAGACGGATTCGAGAAGGGGAATGCCTGATGGAGCCGCCGGTGGAGCGGCTCCTGCCGATGCGGCGCGCGCCGCGCGGTGGTCGTGGGTCGGTTTCGGCCGCCACGCGCTGATCGCGCTGCAGCTCGGACTGCTCCTGATCCTCGTCAGGGCGTTTTCCCTCGAAAATGGGAGTTTCTTCCGGATCTTCGCGCTCGCTGTCGCCGGTTTCGTCGCGCACGCGCTCCTGCCGGTCCGCCTGCGTCTCGCCTTTTTCGTCCTGCTCTCCTTCGCCGGCATCGCGCTCCTCTTCGGACCCGCGCAGGGGGCTTGGCTCGTCGGGCTCGGCCTGCTCCTGATCGCCATTGCGCACCTCCCCGTTCGATTTTCGGCCCGGATCGTTCTCATGCTCGGCGCGGTGGCCGCGCTCGCGCTGCTCCGGAGCGGCGCCGTCGAGGCGCCCTGGGCCTCCGGCATCTGGCCGATCTTCGGCGCGATGTTCATGTTCCGCATGATCGTGTATCTGTACGATCTGAAGAATCGAACGGCGCCGTTCGGATGGTGGCGGAGCGCGGCGTATTTCTTCATGCTGCCGAACCTCTGCTTCACGCTCTTCCCGGTCGTCGACTACAAGACCTTCAGTCGCGGATATTACCGGATCGATCGCTTCGTGACGTATCAGACCGGTGTCAACTGGATCTTCCGCGGCCTGATTCAGCTGATTCTCTATCGCGCCGCGTACCAGTATCTCCCCGCGGATCCGGCGATGATATCGTCGTCCGCCGGCGCCGCGCTCTATTTCGTGCGCCCCTATCTGCTGTACCTGCGCATTTCGGGGAGTTTCCATCTCGCGATCGGCATGCTCCACCTCTTCGGGTTCAACCTTCCCCGAACCAACTTCAACTATCTTCTCGCCTCGAGCTTCACGGACTACTGGCGGCGCGTCAATATCTACTGGAAGGATTTCCTGCAGAAGATATTCTTCAATCCGCTCTTCCTGCGGTTCAAGCGTTCCATGAGGGAAACGTCGGCGCTCGTCCTGACGACCTTCATCGCGTTCTTCGCGACGTGGGCGCTCCACTCGTACCAGTGGTTCTGGATACGCAACGAATTTCCCGTGATCTGGCAGGATATCGTGTTCTGGTCGGTGATGGGAGCGCTCATGCTCGCCAACATGCTCTACGAGAACCGCCACGGGAGGGCCCGGAGCATCGGCACGACGGCCCGATCCGCGCGATCGTCCCTCGGCCTCGCGCTCCGGACGATCGGCACCTTCCTCGTCATTTGCACGAGCTGGGCTCTCTGGTCGACGTCGTCCTCCCGCGAGCTTCTCCTCGTGGTGCGGAAGCTCGCCCGCCCGGGAGCCACGGATATCGCGTGGATCCTCGCCGGGCTCGCGGGGCTCGGCATCGCGGCCGTCGCGTACGACCGGCTCGAGCGCCGCGGCCGGCCGGAGGTGGAAGCCTCTCCGCGCGTCCGGCTGTTTCGCGTGCCCGTTCCCGTCTCCGCCCTGCGCGTCTCGCTCGTGAGCGCCGGGCTCGTGTTCCTGCTGTTCGGCCAGCTCTATTTCTACTATCCGCCGGACGTCGCGAACGTCCTCAATCAGCTGAAGAATCCGCTCTTTCTCAACGCCCGCGACCAGCAGATGCTGACCCGCGGGTACTACGAGGATCTCGCGGACGTGGCCCGCTTCAACCCGCAGCTCGCCGAGCTGTACCGGGGGCGCCCCGCCGACTGGAACCGCTGCTGGGCGATTCATCGCACCGGGGGCTTCCCCACGCACGAGCTCATGCCGTCGCGCCGGCTCGTCTACAAGAACGCCACGATGACCACGAACCGGTGGGGCATGCGCGACCGCGACTGCGAGAAGGCCAAACCGGCGGGGACGTACCGCTTCGTGCTCCTCGGCTCCTCGCACAGCATGGGGGAAGGGGTGGCGGACGGGGAGACGTTCGAGAACGTGGTCGAGGATCGTTTGAACCGGGAGATCGCTCCGCGGACGGGGTTGAAATATGAAATACTTAATTTCTCCGTCGGGGGATACGGGCCGCTGTCGAATCTGGCGGTCCTCGAGCGGCGCGCGCTCGGCTTCGATCCGGACGCGGTGATCTACATCGGCGTCAACGATTTCTCGTTCGCCGTGAAGGAGGCCATCTTTCCGGTGACGGAGGGGGGACCGCTCCCGTGGCCCGAACCGGCGGACATGGCCCGGGCCGGGGGGGTTCAGCGGGGCATGACCTACGACGTCGCCATGGCGACCCTGTACCCGCGCCGCGAGGAGGTGCTCCTCTGGGCGTACCGGCGGATGACGTCGGAGTGCGCGCGGCTCGGTATCCCGGCGTTCGCGTCGATCATTCCCATTCCGGCCGAATCGACGCCGGAGGCGAAGCTCGACGAGAAGCGCGAGGAAGCGCTCGCCCGCGAGGCCGGTTTCACCGTGATCGGGATGCTCGGCGTCTACGATTCGCTGCCGGCGCTCGATGGCATCTGGGTGGCGCCCTGGGATCAGCACCCGAACGCGAAAGGACACGTCATGCTCGCCGACCGGCTCTACGCCGGTCTGGTCCGGGAGCTCGGACTCGATCGAGAGAAGGATGGAACCGATGCGGACGGGGGACGTCCCGCCGCGCGGAAAGGAGACACATGGCACCCGACAGCGGATCGATCCACGACACGGTGAAGGAGTTCATCCTCCGTCAGTTTCTTCCCGGCGAGGATCCGGCGGCGCTCACCGACGATGTCGCGCTCATGGACAGCGGCATCCTCGATTCGCTCGCCACACTCAAGCTCATCACCTTTCTCGAGGAGCGGTTCGGGATCAAGGTCGAGGCGCATGAAGCGGACGCGGAGAATTTGAACACGCTGGCCGACATCGCGAGATTCGTCGGTTCGAAGCTCGTGTGACGGGCAAGGAGCGCGCATGGCCCTTCATCGATATTTCATCGATGCCGCATCTCGATTTGGCGGGAACGTCGCCGTCAAGGAGCCGTCCGGCGCGACGATCGGCTACGCCGGCCTCGATCGGCTGACCGACCGGCTCCGGGACCGTCTCGCGGTCATCGGCGTGAGGCGCGGCGATCGCGTCGGGATCTACCTGCATAAATCGATCGATTCGGTGGCGTGCGTTCTCGGAATCCTCAAGTGCGGCGCCGCGTACGTGCCCGTGGATCCGAACGCGCCCCCCGAGCGGAACGCGTACATCTTCAGGAATTGCTCCGTGCGCGCGATCGTGACCGAGGAAGCGCTCGCGCCCGCGCTCCGCGCCGAGCTCGGCGACGGGCTCGCCAGGTGCGAGATCGCCATCCTGAGCGGCGTCGGCGGTGGCGCTCCGCTGCGCGCCTGGCTCGACGCGGCGGAGGCCGGCACGCCGGCTCCCGCGTCTTCCACCGTCGATTCGGGGCCCGACGAGCTCGCGTACATCCTCTACACGTCGGGTTCGACGGGGCGCCCGAAGGGCGTCATGCTGACGCATCGGAACGCGCAGTGCTTCGTCGACTGGTGCAGCGACACCTTCGCGCCGGAGCCGACGGACCGGTTCTCCTCGCATGCGCCGTTCCATTTCGACCTTTCGATCCTCGACATCTATACGCCGCTCAAGCACGGAGCGGCGCTCGTCATCATACCGGAGGATACGGGGAAGGATCCGATGGCGCTCGCCGCTCTCATCGCCGCGGAGCGGCTCACCGTCTGGTACTCGACGCCGTCGATCCTCGCGCTGCTCGCGCAGTACGGGAAGCTCGAGACCCTCGATTGCTCGGCGCTGCGGCTCATTCTCTTCGCCGGCGAGGTGTTTCCCATCGCGCACCTGCGGACCTTGAAGCGGCTCGTCCCGCATCCGCGGTACTTCAACCTCTACGGGCCGACGGAAACAAACGTCTGCACGTACTACGAGCTCCCCGCGGCCGTCGAGGACGACCGCGCCGCGCCGTATCCGATCGGCGTCGTCTGTCCGCACTACCGCGGGATGGTCGCGGCACCGGACGGGCGCGAGGCGGTGCGGGGAAGCGAGGGGGAGCTGCTCATGCAGGGGCCGGGTGTGATGAAGGGATACTGGAATCTTCCCGAGCAGGACGAACGGGTGTTTCTCGACCGGGGGGCGGAGGGGCGCTGGTACCGCACCGGGGACCTCGTCCTCGAGGGACCGGACGGCAACCTCGAGTTCATCGGGAGGAAGGACCGCATGGTGAAGAAGCGCGGCTATCGCGTGGAGCTCGGCGAGATCGAGGCGTGCCTGTACCGGCATCCGAACGTGCGGGAGGCCGCCGTCGTGGCGCTGCAGGACGAGGGCGAGGGCGTGAGGATTCGCGCCCATCTCTCGTCGCGGGACCGGAAGCGGATCTCGGTCATCGAGTTGAAGCAGTTCTGCTCCCGTCACCTGCCGGCGTACTTCATCCCCGATGTGTTCGTGTTTCATGACGATCTTCCGAAGACGTCGACCGACAAGATCGATTACCAGAAGCTGCAGTCCGCGGGCGGAGCGGCCGGCGCGGGAACGCCGTAGGCCCGGAGATCCCGAAAGGGGTGCCAATGGATTTCTCGTGGTCAGATGAGCAGACGGGCATGCGCGAGTCGATCGCGAAATTCGCGAGGGCGGAGCTGAACGCGGGATACGCGGAGCGGGAGAAACGGGGGGAGTTCAACCGCGACGGCTGGAACAAGTGCGCGGGCATGGGCATCCAGGGGCTCCCGGTTCCGGCGCAGTACGGCGGCCTCGGTATGGACGCCCTCACGACGATGGGGGTGCTCGAGAGCCTCGGGTACGCCTGCGTCGACAACGGGCTCGTGTTCTCGATCAACGCGCACATGTGGACGCTGGAGATTCCGCTCCTGAACTTCGGGAGCGAGGCGCAGAAGGAGCGCTACCTGCCGCGGCTCTGCGGCGGGGAGATCGTCGGGGCGAACGCGATGTCCGAGCCGGGATCGGGCTCGGACGCCTACAGCCTCAAGGCGACCGCCGAAAAGCGGGGGGACCGCTACGTGCTCAACGGAGGAAAGGTGTTCGTTTCGAACGGCCCCGTCGCGGACCTCTTCATCGTGTACGCGACCGTCGATCCGTCGAAGGGCGCGAACGGCGTCAGCGCCTTCCTCGTCGAGCGCGGCGCGCCGGGCCTCTCGTTCGGAGCGCATACGGAGAAGATGGGGCTGCGGACCTCCCCGATGTGCGAGCTGTTTCTCGACGGGGTGGAGGTGCTCGAATCGAACCGGCTCGGCCGCGAGGGGGCGGGCAAGAACCTCTTCACCGATTCGATGACGTGGGAGCGCAGCTGCATTCTCGCGAGCGCGGTCGGCGCGATGCAGCGGATTCTCGAAACCTGCATCGGCTACGCCGCCGAACGGCGCCAGTTCGGGCAGCCCATCGGAAAGTTCCAGCTCGTCGCTTCGAGGATCGTCGACATGCGGATACGGTTGGAGTCGTCGCGGGCGCTCCTCTATCGCGCCGGCTGGCTCAAGAGCAAGGGCAAGAGCATCTTTCTCGAGGCCGCGATGGCCAAGCTGCACATCAGCGAGAGCTGGGTGCGGACCGCGGAGGACGCCATCCAGATTCACGGGGGCTACGGGTACATGGCCGAATACGAGATCGAGCGCGAGCTCCGGGACGCGATCTCGAGCAGGATCTACTCGGGCACCTCGGAAATACAGCGCCTCATCATCGGGCCCCTGCTGGGGCTGTGAGTCGAGGGTCCGGACGGCGTCCGTCCGGCTCCGACGGGTTTCTACGGCCGTTGCCGCGCCGGTGGTCGGATGAACATTCTCGGAATATCGTGCTTCTATCATGACAGCGCCGCAGCGCTCCTGCGCGACGGCGAGATCGTCGCGGCGGCGCAGGAGGAACGCTTCTCGCGGCGGAAGCACGATATGGAATTTCCCCGGCACGCGATCGCGTTCTGCCTCGATCGCGGCGGGATCCGCGCGGAACAGCTCGATTACGTGGCGTTCTACGACAAGCCCCTCCTCAAGTTCGAGCGCATCCTCGAAACCTATTTCGCGTACGCGCCGCGCGGGATGCGTTCGTTCCTCATGGCGATCCCGCTCTGGATACGGGAAAAGGCGTGGATACCGGAGCTCATCAAAAAGGAGCTCGGGTACGAGGGGACGGTCCTGTTTCCGGAGCACCATCAGTCCCACGCCGCCTCGGCGTTCTTCCCGTCCCCGTTCCGCGACGCGGCGATCGTGACGATGGACGGGGTCGGGGAGAAGACGACCTCCTCGTACGGGATCGGCGAGGGCAACAGGATTTCGATCCTTGCCGAGCAGCACTTCCCGCACTCGCTCGGGCTCCTCTACAGCGCGTTCACCTACTACACCGGCTTCAAGGTCAACTCGGGGGAGTACAAGGTCATGGGGCTCGCCCCGTACGGGGAGCCCACGTACGTTCCGGCCATCCTCGATCACCTGATCGATCTCAAGGAGGACGGCTCGTTCCGCATGAACATGGAGTATTTCAACTACTGCGCCGGCCTCACGATGACTGGGGCGAAGTTCCACGAGCTCTTCGGCGGGCCGCCGAGAAAGCCGGAAGGGGAGATGACGCAGCGCGACATGGATCTCGCCCGATCGATCCAGGACGTCACCGAAGAGGTGATGCTCCGCACGGTGCGGCACGTGCGGCGGAAGACCGGGAAAAAGAACCTCTGCCTCGCGGGGGGAGTCGCCTTGAACTGCGTCGGAAACGGGAGGATTCTCCGCGAGGGTCCCTTCGAGAAGCTGTGGATCCAGCCCGCGGCCGGGGACGCCGGGGGCGCGCTCGGTGCGGCGCTCTTCGTCTGGTATCAGTATCTCGGAAAGCCGCGCGAGGCGGACGGCGCGGCGGACCGCCAGCGCGGCTCGTACCTCGGCCCGGAATTCTCGCGCGAGGAGATACGCGCGTTCCTCGAGAAACACCGGCTCCCCTATCGAGAGGTCGGATTCGACGACCTGCCGGGTGAAGCGGCGGGCCTCATCGCGGAGGAGAAGGTGGTCGGATGGTTCCAGGGCCCGATGGAATTCGGACCGCGCGCGCTCGGCGGCCGATCGATTCTCGGGGACGCCCGATCGCCGGCGATGCAGAAGGTCATGAACCTCAAAATCAAGTTCCGCGAGAGCTTCCGCCCCTTCGCGCCCTCGGTGCTCGCGGAGCGCTCAGCCGACTACTTCGAGCTCGATTGCGAGAGCCCCTATATGCTGCTCGTGGCGAACGTCGTTCCGGAGAAGCGGCGCGCGATGACGGAGGACGAGCGGGGGCTCTTCGGCATCGACAAGCTCAACGTCGTCCGGTCGGAGATTCCGGCCGTGACGCATATCGATTATTCGGCGCGCATCCAGACGGTGCACCGCGAAACGAATCCGCTCTATCACCGGCTCATTGCCGCGGTGGAGGGGAAAACGGGATGCGCCGTTATCGTCAACACGTCGTTCAACGTCCGCGGGGAGCCGATCGTCTGCTCGCCGTTCGACGCGTACGCGTGCTTCATGCGGACGGAGATGGATTATCTCGTCATGGGAAATTTCGTGCTCGACAAGCGCGAGCAGCCGTCGTTTCACGACGAAATCGACTGGCGCGCGGCGTACGGGCTCGATTGAAGAGGGGGAACGGGAAACGATGGATTTGTTTTCCGATGTGTCGAGCGAGCTGAAGCGGCTGCGGCGTGACCGCGCGACGCTCAGGAGATTCGGCGTCACCATGGCCGCCGTCCTCGCGGTGATCGGCGCGGGGATGCGTTTTCTCGCTCATCATCCGCAGCGCGCGCTCTGGACATGGATCGCGGCATCGGTGTTCCTGCTCGCCGGGATCGCCGCGCCCCGGGCGCTCGCCGGCTTCCATCGCTTCTGGATGGGGCTCGCCTTCGTGCTCGGGTGGTTCGTCTCCCGCGTCATCCTGGGCGTGATCTTCTACGGGGTCATCACGCCGATCGGCGTGGGCATGAGGATCGCGGGCAGGGACCTTCTGCGGGAGAGGATCGATCGGAAGGCGCCGACGTACTGGATGCCGCGCGACCCCGGCGCGGAAGATCCGAATCGATGCGAAAAGCCGTTCTGAGGCGGAAGGGCGGTTCCGTGGGAAAGCTCGGCATCATCAGGGAGTTCATGCAGTATCTGCTCGCGCGCCGGAAATGGTGGCTCGCGACGGTCGTCATCATGCTGCTCCTCCTCGGCGCGCTCATCGTTCTGACGCAGGGGAGCGCTATCGCGCCGTTCATCTACACGCTGTTCTGACGGCGGTGCGCGCCGCGGGCCTTGGCGTCCTTTTTGCTTGCCGCCCGTCCGGGCATCAATTACCATCGCCTCCGTGCCGGGGTGGCGGAACTGGCAGACGCAGCGGACTTAAAATCCGCTGAGGCTTACGCTTCATACCGGTTCGATTCCGGTCCCCGGCATTTCTTCAGCACTGCGAGGTTGCCGGATGTTTGAGGGATCCCTTTCGATCATCATCCCCGCGTACAACGAGGAGCAGGGGCTCGATCGGGCGCTCGGTCGTTTGATGCCGTTGGCGAGGGAGAAGCGATACGAGGTCATCGTCATCGACGACGGCTCGACGGACCGGACCGCGGCCGTGGCGGCGCGCCATGGAGCGACGGTCGTCGCTCATCGGGCCAACAAGGGATACGGCGCGGCGCTCAAGACGGGCATCAGGAGCGCTTCTCACGATATGATCCTCATGATGGATTCGGACGGCCAGCACGATCCCTCCCTCATCGACGCGTTGCTCCGGGACGCGGACCGGTTCGACATGGTCGTTGCGGCGCGGCGGAAGATGGTCGGGATTCGGGCGCCCGGCAAGAAGCTGCTGGCGATGGTGGCCAACTTTCTGAGCGGCGTCAAGATACCCGATCTCAACTCGGGTCTCCGTGTGTTCAGGAAGAGCGCGATCAAGAGCTTCCTGCACTTCTGCCCCGACGGATTCTCCTTCACGACGACGATCACGCTCGCCTACCTGCGCGAGGGGTACAGCATCTCGTGGGTTCCCATCGACGTCGAGAAGCGGATCGGCCGCGCGAGCACCGTGGCGTTCCTGCGCGACGGCTACGGGGCCTTCATGCTCATCGTCCGCGTCATCGTCCTGTTCAATCCGCTGAAGGTGTTCATACCCGCGGCGCTCGTGCTGTTCACCCTCGGGCTCGCGTTCACGATCTACGGCATCGTCGCGTTCCACAAGGTGCCGAACACGGGCGTGCTGACGATTCTCTCGGGAATCCTGCTCTTTTTCATGGGCATCCTCGCGGATCAGATCTCCGCGATCAGGCGCGAACGGCGATTCGATTGACCGCGCGCGGACACGGAATGAATCTTCTCGGATCCAGATGGGCGCGAATTGTCTTTCAGGCGGCCGGCGTCGCCCTGTTCATCGTGATCCTCACGCGGGTCGATGTCGGGGAGATATGGACCGCGTACCGGCACATACGGCTTCCGAGCGCGCTGGCCGGAGTGGCGCTGCTCTTCACCCTCACGCTGCTCAAGAGCCTCCGGTGGAGACGAATCGTCGCCGCGCAGGGATTGCCGGTGCCGGCGTGGACGGCGTTCAGGGCGTACGCGGCGTCACTCTATCTCGGCGTGGTGACGCCCGGGCATCTCGGGGATTTCGCGAAGAGCCTCTATCTCACCGCGCGGGGAATGACGGCGGGGAAGGCGATATTCAGCTCGCTCGCCGATCGGCTCTTCGACGTGGCGTTTCTCGCGGTGAGCGGGTACGTGAGCCTGCTGTTCTTTCCGGGCATCTTCGCGAACCAGCTTCTCATGAGCTCGCTGCTGCTCGCGCTCGTGGCGATCGTCGTGGCCGCGCTCTTTTTCCGGCGGGAGTTCCTCACCCGGTTCACGAGAAAGTTCCTCTCGGGGATGCCGAACCGGGGCATCAGGACGAGCCTCGACCGGGCGGTGACGGAAAGCATCGAGGAGTTCGGCCTTCTGGGCGCGGGGACGACGGCCGTCGCGGCGCTTTTGACGCTGGCGGCATGGGCTGCGCACTACCTCTTCTTCATCATCTTCGCGGGCGCGCTCGGCCTCGGCGCCTCGATTCCCGTCCTGATCGTTTCGGTCTCGGCGGCCGTGTTCGTTTCGCTGATCCCCGTCTCGCTCTCGGGTCTCGGCACGAGGGATCTGGCGCTCATACTGATCTTTCACCGCGCCGGCCTCTCCCGCGAGGCGGCGGTGACGTTTTCGTTTTCCTTCATCATCGTCTATCTCATCCAGGGAATCACGGGGCTGCTGTGTTGGTTGAGCGTCCCGCTGCGCGCCGGTGCCGCGGCGGCGTCGACCGTTGACCGGGAGGCGTCATGACGGACATGCGCGAACGAGATACGAATTCCTTTGCGGGATTCTGGCGCGGGTTTCTCGGCCACTGCGCGTATTACGTGAGCTGGCCGCATACGCTCGCCACGGCGCTGCACAAGATCCGCGGCGTGCGGATCGAGCATCCGCACCGCGTGCGGATCGCGGCGAACGTGCTCATCGATTCGCTCTACCCGGAGCTCGTCGAGATCGAGGACGACGTGTTTCTCACGCGCGGCGTCGTGATCGTCGCCCATCTCACGCCGACCCCGTTCCTGCGGGCGCTCATCGGCGGGACGGAGTTCAAGAAGGTCCATATCGGACGGGGGGCCTACATCGGGGTCAACGCGATCATTCTTCCCGGCGTGAACGTCGGCGAGGGATGCATCGTCGGGGCCGGATCGGTCGTCACGAAGGACGTGCCGCCGTACACCGTCGCCGCAGGGAATCCGGCGCGCGTCCTGCGGAAGGTGACGGACGTGAAAGGGAATCGGTGACATGAGCCGCTACGCGAACCGCTTTTCGATGGACGCCGTGCGCCTGTTCTGGGACGGCGTCGCGGTGGAATACGGCGAGGAGAACGCGCGCGTCGAGCGGATCCACACGCAGCGGTTCCGCGAGGCGCTCAAGCGGCTGAGGCTCCGGCCGGGGATGAAGGTGCTCAACGTGTGGTCGCGGACGGGGAGCGCCGCTCCGTACCTGCGGAGCGCGCTCGCCGATATCGTGCTTGTGAACGCCGAGCTCTCGCGGGGCATGCTGCGGCAGGCGGCGCGGCTCCATCCGGGGGAAAGCTTCGTCCAGAGCTCGCTGCACGCGCTTCCGTTCGGCGGCGCTGCGTTCGACGCCGTTCTCTCGCTCGAAACGCTCGAGCACGTCCCGGATCCCTTCCTGTTTCTTTCCGAGATCCGCCGCGTGCTCGCGCCGGGAGGGGATCTCGTGATGAGCCTGCCGCCGAGCGCCGTCGAATGGACCGCGTTTCTCAACGATCGCCTCAAGTTCCATCACGGAGAGGGGCCGCACCGGTTCATCGCTCCCCGCGAGGTGAAACGGATGCTCCGCGAGGCCGGCTTCGAGCTCGTCGAACACCGGGGAACGCTTTTTCTGCCGCTCAAGGGGGCCTGTTTCGAATCGTTCGATTTGAAGCTGAGCGCGTTGTTCGCCGGCGGACCGCTCGCGCAGCTCGGCCTGAGGCAATTCTATGTCTGCAAAGTCGCCCGTTGAGCTTCTGATCGAAACGGTGGTGAACACCGGCCTCTGCACGAGGTGCGGAACGTGCGCGGGCGCGTGCCCCGTCGACAACATCTCCTTCGACGATCCGCTCGGCGCGTGTCTCCCGGCGGCGGGGGACGCGTGCACGTCCTGCGGGCTCTGTCTCGAGAGCTGTCCGGGCGCCGCGGTCGATTTCGCCCCGCTCGAGCGGACGCTGTTCGGCGGGGCCGAGCCGGATCCGCTGCTCGGCGTCGTGCGGAGCGCGTATCTCGTCCACGCGACGGACGCGGGCGTGAGGAGGATGGGGTCGAGCGGGGGCGTGGTGACGGCGATGCTCCTCGATCTCGTCGGGCGGGGAGCGTCGAGCGGCGCCGTGCTCTTCGCGCCGCATCCCCGGGAGCCCTGGCGCGGGTGGGGGAGGATCGCTTCATCCCCCGAAGAGATCGCCGCCGCCGCGCAGAGCCGGTATCATCTGAGCCCCCTCAACACGGCGCTGGCCGGGCTCCGCGGCGCCGCGGGAGCGCGGGCGTACGTCGGGCTCCCCTGCCAGATCCACGGATTGCGGAAGCTCCAGGCGGCCGGATGGAAGGGATCGGACGCGGCGATCTCGCCGGTCATCGGCATCTACTGCGGGAACAACCTCTACTACGCGGCGACCCGCGTGATGCTCCGCAAACTCGGCGTGAAGCGCCTCGCGGACGTGGCGCGGCTCTCGTACCGCGAGGGGGCGTGGCCGGGATCGTTCGCCGTCCGGACGGCGGACGGCACGGAGCGCTCGATCCCGAAGCTCGATTTCAACCAGGTCATCCCCTTCTATATCAATCGGCGATGCCTCTTCTGCGTCGATCTGACGAATGAGCTCGCCGACCTGTCCGTCGGCGACGGATGGGCGAAGGAAGGGAGCGGGGGAGAGGGATGGTCGATCGTGCTCGTCCGGACCGACGCGGGCGCGCTCGCGTTCGATCGCGCGCTGCGCGCGGGGGTCATCGCCGCGGAGCCGATCGACCGGGACGCCGCCGCGCGCATGCATTCGCACGCGTTCGATCTCAAAAAAACGGGGTCGTTCCTGCGGCTTCGCCTGTGGCGCCGCTGGGGCTGCGCCGTGCCGCGGTACGACCGCGCGGGTCCCCGCGCCGGTGCGGGGCGCCGGATGTTCGAGATCGCGCTGTCTCTGCAGTTCGCCGCCGCGTCCTCGCGCGCGGGCCGCTCGGTGTTCCGGATACTTCCCGCGCACGCCCTCGGACGTTTCTTCAGGCTCGTCAGAAAACGATGGATGCGGTCCACGGCTCGCCGCTAAGGGATTGACCCGCGCCCCCTCCTCCGATAGAGTGAGAAGCCATGAATCGACATGAAGCGATCGGGCTCGGCCGCGAGCGGCATGAGTGGGAGCGGCGCCTTCTCGAGGTATGCGATCTCTACCTCGTCGGGGGAAGCGTCCGGGAGATGCTTCGCGGCGAGCGCGCCGGATCCGCCGACGAGGATTACCTCGCCGCGGGGATCGGCTACGACGATCTCGTATCGCGTCTCGAACGGTTCGGGACGGTGAACCTCGTCGGAAAGTCGTTCGGCGTCATCAAGTTCACGCCACCGTCGGCGCGAACGGTCGACGTCTCGCTGCCGCGCGCCGAATTCTCCACCGGCATCGCCCACCGCGATTTCAGCGTCAGGTTCGATCCGGAGCTGCCGGTCGAGAAGGATCTCGAGCGCCGCGATTTCACCGTCAATTCGATGGCGCTGCACCTCGGCACGGGCGCCCTCGTCGATCCGCTTGGCGGGAGGACGGATCTCGGGAACCGGATCCTCAGGGTCAACCGCCCGGATTCCTTTCTCGAGGATCCGTTGCGGATCCTGCGCGGCGTCCAGCTCATGGCGCGGCTCGAATTCGAGGTGGAGGAGCAGACGCGCGCCGACATGCGCCGTAACGCCGGGCTTCTCGGGAGCGTGTCCGCCGAGCGGGTGCGCGACGAGCTGAACAAGCTCATCGAGCTCGCGCGGCTGCCGTCGCGGGGATTCGTGTTCATGCACGAGGAGGGAATTCTCGAGCGCGTGCTGCCGGAGCTCGAAGCGACCTTCGGCGTGGATCAGAACGAATTCCATCCCGACGACGTCTTCATGCACAGCCTGAAGAGCTGCGATATCGCCCCGGCCGCGCTCCATCTGCGATGGAGCGCGCTTCTCCACGATATCGGGAAGAAGGAGATGAAACAGGTCGTGGACGGCCGGACGGTGTTCTACCGACACGAGGAGGCGAGCGCGCGGCAGGCCGACGCCATTCTCGACCGGTTGCGGTTCCCGGGCGAGCTCCGCAGGCGGATCGTCGCGCTCATCGCGCACCACATGTTCAAATTCATGACCGACGAGTGGTCCGACGCGGCGGTGCGCCGCTTCATCGTGCGCGCGGGGCGCGAGAATCTCGACGACCTCCTCGCGCTCCGGGCGGCGGACGGGCTGTCCCGCGGGGACGGCGCGGTGATCGAGGAGAACGCCGCGATGCGCGAGCGTTTCGATCGCGTGATAGCGGCGGACGCGGCGTTCAAGATCACGGACCTCGCGGTCGACGGCGCCGACATCATGCGGACGCTCGGCGTCGCGGAAGGGCCCGAGGTGGGGATGATACTGGGGAAGCTCTTCGACGCCGTTCTGGAGAATCCCGCGGAGAACACGCGCGAGCGGCTGCTCTCCCTCGCCGCGAAGCTGCGGGAAAAGAAATGAGAGTCTCCGCAATCGGTGTCAGGGGTGCATCCGGAAGTGGGTTCGAGGAATGAGGGCCTCGGATTCCGTGATGCTAAATAACCTGAAAACGGACAAAGAGTTAATTGCGGAAACTCTCGACGGCAATATAGGTGATACACCCTATCGTGTCAATCCAAAAGCGGAGCCGGCGGAAAATAATAGCGAGCGCCGGGGCTTGAGTTACGCAGGTGAAACCGGTATAATGAAATGCGGGCGCGGAAAGGAGCCTTCGACCCGGATGAATCGACTCGAGAAGCTGATTGCGGAGATCAAGAAACAGCTCTTGCCCTATCATCACGAGCACGATATCGAGCGTGGATGCGAGCGATGGGAGGTGCGGGAAGGCGACTGCCTCACGTCGTGGGTGGCCGGTCAGCTCGCCGTGTGCGGCAAGAAAAACAAATGCTCCGATAAAAAGCTATGCGCCTTTTACAGCTTCAGCGATCTCGCCCGAAAGAACTACCAGATATGCCGCGAGGTCACGCTCATGCTCGAGAGCGGGGAAGCGCGGTGCAATTTCGCCGAAAACGGCGACAAAGACGATACTGCCAAGTAATGCCTAAATGGCAGCATTGGCAGGCAAGCGCTTGATTCTCCGAACCAGCCTTTTTCGGCTCCGCTCAATTTGCTTCGTATCTTCTTATTATGCAATATATTAAAATGATTGACTCGGCCGGCATCATGGTACGATATTTGTAATGCCTATATCAAATGACAGTTAAACCAAGGAGTGATTGATATGTCCAAAACAATCGGTATCGATCTGGGAACAACCAACTCGTGCGTCGCCGTCATCGAAGGCGGCGAGCCCGTTATCATCCCGAATCCCGAGGGGGGGCGAACGACGCCTTCCGTCGTGGGATTCAAGGACGGGCAGCGGCTCGTCGGTGTGCTGGCGAAACGGCAGGCGATCACGAATCCGAAGAATACGGTCTATTCGATCAAGAGATTCATGGGGCGCAAATACGCGGAGGTTCAGAACGAGATCTCCGAGGTGCCCTACGAGGTGATGCAGGGGCCGAACGGGGACGCCCGCGTGCGGCTGGACGGCAAGGAATACACGCCTCCCGAGATATCGGCGTTCATCCTCCAGTATCTGAAGGAAGCGGCCGAGAAATATCTCGGGGAGAAGGTGACGCGCGCCGTCATCACCGTGCCGGCGTATTTCAACGACAGCCAGCGTCAGGCGACGAAGGACGCCGGCCGGATCGCGGGGCTCGAGGTCGAGCGGATCATCAACGAGCCGACCGCGGCCTCTCTCGCGTACGGGGTTGAAAAGAAGGGGGAGAAGACGATCGCGGTCTTCGATCTCGGCGGCGGAACGTTCGATATCTCCATCCTCGAGCTCGGCGACAGCGTGTTCGAGGTCAAGGCGACGAACGGCGACACGCACCTCGGCGGCGACGATTTCGACCAGCGCGTGATGGACCACTTCGTCGGCGAGTTCAAGAAAGAGCAGGGGATCGACCTGTCGAACGATCCGATGGCGATGCAGCGGCTCCGCGAGGCGGCGGAGAAGGCGAAGTGCGAGCTCTCCACGGTCCCGCAGGCCGAGGTGAGCCTCCCGTTCATCACGGCGGACGCGAGCGGTCCGAAGCACTTCTCGATGAAGCTCACCCGCGCGAAGCTCGAGGCGCTGTGCGCGGATCTGATCGAGCGGACCGTCGCCCCGTGCAAGGCCTGCCTCAGGGACGCGGGGTTCACGCCCGCCGATCTCGACGAGGTTATTCTCGTCGGCGGAGCGACGAGGATGCCCGCCGTGCAGGCGAAGGTGAAGGAGCTCTTCGTCAAGGAGCCGCACCGGGGCGTGAATCCGGACGAGGTCGTCGCGCTCGGCGCGGCGATTCAGGGCGGGGTGCTCGCCGGCGACGTGCATGACGTGCTGCTGCTCGACGTGACGCCGCTGTCGCTCGGGATCGAGACGCTCGGGGGCGTGATGACGAAGCTCATCAACCGCAACACGACGATCCCGACGCGGAAGAGCGAGATATTCTCGACGGCCGCGGACAGCCAGACGACGGTCGAGATTCACGTGCTCCAGGGGGAGCGCGAGATGGCCGCGAACAACAAGTCGATCGGGCGCTTCCAGCTCGCGGGGCTGCCCCCGGCGCCGCGCGGCATTCCGCAGATCGAGGTGACCTTCGACATCGACGCGAACGGGATCCTCAACGTCTCGGCGAAGGACAAGGCGACCCTGAAGGAGCAGAAGATCATCATCCAGCCGTCGAGCGGGCTGACCGAGAAGGAGATCCAGCAGATGGTGAGCGACGCGGAGGGCCATGTCTCCGAAGACCGGGCGAAGCGCGAGATCATCGATCTGCGAAACCAGGGGGACAATCTCGCCTATCAGACGGAAAAACAGCTCGTCGAGTTCAAGGACAAGATGTCGTCCGACGACGAGACGGAGCTGCGCCGCTCGCTCGAGGAACTGAAGGAAGCGCTGAAGCAGGACGATAAGGAGCGCATCAAGGGCGCGATCGACAAGCACAACGCCGTGTGGCAGCGCGTGGCCCAGAAGATGTACCAGAGCGCGTCGCAGCCGGGCGCCGGGACGGCGGCGGAGGAGCCGCGCGCGCAGGAACCCCCGCCTCACGGCGGGGGGAACGGCGGGGCCGTCGACGCGGAATACGAAGTCCTCGACGACGACGGCAAGAAGAAGAATTGATCCGCGAGCGGCGCGGCGAATGAAACGCGAAGCCCCGGGGCGCCGGACGCCCCGGGGCCAGATTTTCGTTGCCCGCGGGGCGTTCGTGTTATAAACTACGGTGGTTCGCACGAGCTGATGGGCGATTAGCTCAGATGGTTAGAGTACCTGCTTGACATGCAGGGGGTCACTGGTTCAATTCCAGTATCGCCCACCATTTTTTATATCGAGGTTTCAATCCGATGACAGAGCTTATCATGAAAGACGGTTCGCGCCGGCCGGTGGCCGCGGGAAGTTCCCTCGGCGATGTCCTGAAGGATCTCCCCGAGGGGGTGCGTCGCAACGCCGTCGCGTTCAGGGCGGGCACTCGCCTCCTCGATCTGCGGACGAGCGTTCCCGACGGCGCCGAGATCAGCGTGGTGACGATGCAGGATCCCGAATCGCTCGAGGTGCTCCGGCACAGCGTTTCGCATCTGATGGCGCTCGCCGTGCAGGAGCTGTACCCCGGCGTGCGGTTCGGCATCGGCCCGGCCATCGAAGAGGGCTTCTACTACGATTTCCTGATGGACTCCTCCCTGAATCCCGAGGATCTCGAGCGTATCGAGGCGCGGATGCGGGAGCTTCTCGGGGCCGGCAATTCGGCGTTGACCCGCGAGGAGCTCGCGAGCGCCGACGCGGTCGCCCTGTTCGAACGGCTCGGCCAGCCCTTCAAGGTGGAGCTGATCAAGGATCTCCACACCGAGACGGTTTCGATCTACCGGCTCGGCGCGTTCACCGATCTCTGCGCCGGCCCCCACGTTCCCGATCTCAAGATGGCCAAGGCGTTCAAGCTCACCTCGATCGCCGGCGCGTACTGGCGCGGGGACGAGCGGAATCCGATGATGCAGCGGATCTACGGCACCGCGTTCTTCAAGAAGGACGACCTCGAGCAGGAGCTCGTCCGGCGCGAAGAGGCGAAGCGGCGGGACCATCGCAAGCTCGGTCCCCAGCTCGAGCTGTTCGATATCAAGGACGAGGCGGGGGGCGGGCTCGCGTTCTGGTATCCGAAAGGGTATATCCTCCGCGAGACCATCGAAAACTACTGGAAGGAAGAGCACCGGAAGAACGGGTATCAGCTCATCATGACCCCGCACATCGCGAAGAGCTCGCTCTGGCGCACCTCGGGGCACCTCGACTACTATCGCGAAAACATGTTCATCATTCCGTCCGAGGACCAGGAGTTCGTGCTCAAGCCGATGAACTGCCCCGGGCACATTCTCGTTTACAAGACGAAGCTCCACAGCTATCGCGATCTCCCGGTGCGCTACGCGGAGCTCGGCACCGTCTACCGGAACGAGCGATCCGGCACCCTGCACGGGCTGCTCCGCGTCCGGGGATTCACCCAGGACGACGCCCACATCTTCTGCACTCCCGAGCAGCTCATCGAGGAGGTTGACCGGTGCTTCGATTTCGCGCACCGGCTCCTCGCCACGTTCGGATTCGATAAGTACCGGGTCGAACTGAGCGTGCACGATCCCGCGAACATGGGAAAGTACGCCGGCACCGAAGAGGAGTGGGAGCGGGCCGAAGCGTCGCTGCTGGCCGCCGTCGAGAAACGCGGGATTCCCTACCACCGGATGGTCGGGGAGGCGGTATTCTACGGCCCGAAGATCGATCTCAAGCTCATCGACGCGATCGGCCGGGGCTGGCAGGCGACGACGATCCAGTTCGATTTCAATCTGCCGCGGCGCTTCGACGTGCAGTATGTGAACGCGGAAGGGCAGCGCGCCTACGTTTACATGATACACCGCGCGCTCCTCGGCTCTCTCGAGCGCTTCATCGGCACGCTCACCGAGCATTACGCGGGGGAATTTCCCCTGTGGCTCGCGCCCGTTCAGGTGCGCGTATTCCCGATCGGCCCCGGCCAGCACGATTTCGTGCGCGAAGCGGTGAAACGGCTCGTGGACGCGGGCATCCGGGCCGAGGGGGACCTGCGCGAGGAGAAAATCGGCTACCGGATCCGGGAGGCCGAGCTCCTCAAGATCCCCTACATGGCCGTGGCCGGGGAACGCGAGGTGGCCGAGGGAACCCTCGATCTGAGGTCCAAGAAGAAGGGGCGAATCGGGGCGAAAAAAATCGATGATTTCATCGCCGAAGTGGTTGACGAGATCAATCGGAAAACGTATCTTTAGGATCGACAATCGATTTGAAAAGCAGGAGGCGTGCGCCTCCTCACCTTACGGTCTTTATTGTATCGGTAGGGTTTCATCGTGAATCCGGTTCAAACGGGCGGGTGAGACTTTACCTGCCCTTTTTGTTTTTATTGCCGGGAGGTGGCGATATCAACAAGGAAAAGGAACGGGAGAAGCGGGTTCGTGTCAACGAGCAGATACGGCTGCCGGAGATCAGGGTCATCGACGCCGAGGGCAAGCAGCTCGGGGTACTCCCGACCGCGGAGGCGCTCAAGATGGCCGAAGAGCAGGGACTCGACCTCGTCGAGATCTCTCCGACGTCGCGGCCGCCCGTATGCAAGATCATGGATTTCGGGAAGTTCAAGTACGAGCAGAGCAAGAAAGCCCGGGAATCCAAGAAGAAGCAGCACACGACCCATTTGAAGGAGATCAAGATCCGTCCCAAGATCGAGGAGCACGATCTCCAATTCAAGCTGCGGAACGCGGAGAAGTTTCTCCAGGAAAAGGACAAGGTCAAGATCACGGTCATTTTCCGGGGACGCGAGATGGAGCACATGGACATGGGCCGAAAGATCCTCGATCGCGTCGTCACGCAGTTCGCCGAAATCGCGGTCATCGAGAAGGACGCGATACAGGTCGGCAAGATGATTTCGATGATCCTGGGTCCGCGATCCGACAGAAAAGGGGGCTAGAGAACAACTATGCCGAAGCTGAAAACCAATCGAGCCGCGCACAAGCGCTTCCGCGTCACGGGAACGGGACGGGTCAAGCGGACGAAGGCGTACGGAAGCCACATTTTGACGAAGAAGACGAGCAAGCGGAAACGCAACCTGCGCAAGGGGACCACGGTCGCGGCAAGCGACGCCAGGCGCGTCCGCCGGATGCTGGGCATGTAACGAGCGGGCGGTTCATTCCATCACGAGCAGGCTTGCACGAGTCGCAGGAGGATTGACAGTATGCCGAGAACGAAACAGGGTGTGGCTTCGAAGAGCCGCAAGAAAAAGATCATCAAACGGGCGAAAGGCTATTTCGGCAGCCGCCACACGCTCTATCGCCCGGCGCGCGAGGCGGTCAATCGAGCCCTCATGTACGCGTACCGGGACCGGCGCGCGCGGAAGCGGGATTTCCGGAAGCTCTGGATCGCCCGGATCAACGCCGCCGCGCGTCTGAACGGCATGAGCTACAGCCGCCTCATCGACGGGCTGAAGAAATCGAACATCGAAATCAACCGCAAAATGCTCGCGGAGCTCGCCATCAACGATGCGGCCGGCTTCACGAAGCTCGCGGAGATCGCGAAGGAATCCCTTCAATGAGCGAGCGACCCGATCGCTCCGGGATCGATGAGATCGCGCTGCGGGCCGAACGGGCCTTCGCCGGGGCCGGCGACCTCGACACGCTCGAAGAGGCGCGTGTCCGTTTCATCGGACGCAAGGGAGAGATCACGACGCTCCTGCGTTCCATCGGGAGCCTGCCGACCGAGGAGCGCCCCGCGTTCGGAGATCTCGTCAATGATCTGCGGGGGCGCATCGAGAACCTGTACGAGCGGCGCCGGAGCGCGCTGTCGGAAGGAGCGGCGGAAGAGGATTATTTCGCCGGCGATCCGACGCTCCCGGGGAGGCGCACGCTTCCCGGCGGCCGCCACGTGCTCCACCAGGTCCTGCGCGACATCAAGCGCATCTTCGCCGGCATGGGATACTCACTCGCCGAGGGGCCGGACGTCGAGCTCGACTATTACAATTTCGAGGCGCTGAATTTTCCGGCGGACCATCCGTCGCGGGACACGCAGGACACCTTCTATATCAACCGGGACATTCTCCTGAGGACGCAGACCTCGCCCGTGCAGGTGCGGTACATGGAGAAACACAAGCCGCCGCTCCGCATCATCGTGCCCGGCCGCGTCTACCGCAACGAATCGCCCGATCCGTCCCATGCGGCGGAGTTCCTCCAGATGGAGGGGCTGTACGTCGACCGGAACGTGTCGCTCGCCGATCTCCGGAACGACGTGACCTATTTCGTGCGGGCGTATTTCGGATCGAGCGCGAAGGTGCGTTTCAGGCCGCACTTCTTCCCCTTCACGGAACCGAGCGCGGAAGCGGACATGTCGTGCTTCGCGTGCCGGGGCGCCGGATGCCCCATCTGCGGCAAGACCGGATGGATCGAGATCATGGGCGCCGGGATGGTGCATCCGCACGTGTTCCGCAACGTGGGCTACGATCCGGACGCGTACACGGGGTTCGCGTTCGGCCTCGGCCTCGACCGGATCGCGATGCTCAAGTACGGCGTCGACGATATCCGGCGGCTCCTCGCGAACGATCTGCGGTTCCTCCGGCAGTTCTGGGCGGAAACGGCGGGGGAGGTGTTCGAGTGAAGATCAGCCTCGGCTGGCTGAAACGGTACGTCGACATCGAGGAAGACGCCGTGACCCTCGCGCGCGATCTCACGATGTTCGGCGTGAACGTCGAGGGAATCGAGTCGCTCGCGCCCCCGTTCTCCGGCGTCGTGCTCGGCACCGTGCTCGACGTCAAGAAACACCCGGGGGCCGACCGGCTCAGCCTCTGCTCGGTGGACGCCGGCGGCGCCCGTCCGCTCAGCATCGTGTGCGGCGCGCCGAACGTGACGGCGGGGATGCGTGTTCCGGTGGCGGTGGAGGGGGCCGTGCTCGCGGGCGGGCTCAAGATCAAGAAGTCGAAGATCAGGGGAGTCGTTTCCGAAGGAATGCTCTGCTCGGAATCGGAGCTGGGCTTGAGCGAGGATCACAGCGGCATCCTGTCGCTCGAGTTCGACGAGCGGCCGGGGACGAGCCTCGAGGGGAAGCTCGGGCAGTCCGAGTACGTGTTCGATCTCGAGGTGACCCCGAATCGTCCCGATCTCCTGTGCCACTACGGCATCGCGCGCGAGATCGCGGCGCGGTATCGGCGCAAGCTGACGGCGCCGGACCTCCTCGATCTTTCGACGGGGGCCGATTTCGACCTGCGGATCGAGAGCGGCGCCGATTGTCCCCGGTACGCCGCGGCCTTCGTCGATGACGTCGTCGTGGCCCCGTCGCCGGCATGGATGCAGAAGCTTCTCAAGTCGGTGGGCTTGAGCGCGATCAACAACATCGTCGACGCGACGAATTTCGTTCTCATGGAGCTCGGGCAGCCGCTTCACGCGTTCGATCGGGATACCCTCGCGAAGGACTCGATCGTGGTCAGGCGGGCGAAGAAGGGGGAGCGGCTCGTCACCCTCGACGGGATCGAGCGCGAGCTCGATCCGGGGATCCTCGTCATCGCAGACGACGCGCGTCCCGTGGGGATCGCCGGCGTGATGGGCGGCCGCGACAGCGAGGTGACCGCCGGCACCACGCGCCTCGTCGTCGAGAGCGCGATGTTCGATCCGCGTCTCATCCGGGACGCGCGACAGCGCCTCAAGCTCGAGACCGAGGCCTCGTACCGTTTCGAACGGGAAGGGGACATCGGGATCATGGTGGACGCGGCGGCGCGCGCGTGCCGGCTCATTCGCGATATGGGCGCGGGGAAGCCGTCCGTCGCGTGCGCCGAGTTCATGCCCGATCCGAAGAGCGTCGAGCGGCGCGCCGTCTCGCTCCGGGTGAGCCACGCGAACCGGGTCATGGGCACCGAGCTCGCCGGCGACGATATCGCCGCGCTCCTCGACCGGCTCGAGCTCTCGTCCCGCTCCTACGGCGAGACGGTGCACGTTTCGATCCCGACGTTCAGGCGGGATATCCGGGAAGAGATCGATCTCGTGGAGGAAGCGGCGCGCGTCTACGGATTCGAGAACATCGGCATCGACGAATCCACGAGATGCAGCATCTTCGCCGCGACGCCGCTCGATGACCAGCGGATCGATTCGCTCGTCGAGTACCTCGTCGCCCGCGGATTCGCGGAGACCGTTACGAGCTCGTTCATGGATCCCGGCGACGCGGGACGTATGGGATGGGACACGCGGGACGAACGGTACGATCCGCTGCGGATCGAGAATCCCCTCACGGAAGCGCAATCCGCGCTCCGGACGAGCCTGCTGCCGGGCCTCCTCGGCGTCCTGCGGCGGAACAGCCGCGCGGAACAGGAAGAGATACGGATTTTTGAAATGGGCAAGGTCTTCATCCCGGGGCCCGCGCGCGCGGGGCTTCCGCGGGAAGAGCGGCATCTCGCCGCCCTTTTCGTCCGCCATGCCGCGCCGCTCGAGTGGATGGAGCCGCGGCGTCAGATCGATTTTTTCGATATGAAAGGGGAGCTCGAGTCGCTCCTCGACCGGCTCGGCGTGGGCCGGCGGGTCGCCATGGTGAAGCCGCATGACGGCAAGGGGCATATATTCCACTGGGTGCTCGGTGGAGCGATCATCGCGGAAGGGGGAATGATCGCGCGCGGCGTGTCGGAGGCGTACGACGTCGATTTCCCGATCTTCTATTTCGACCTCTTGCTCGACGCGCTGCCGCCGGCGGGAGCGGAATGGCCGAGATTCGAGCCGTTGAGCCAGTACCCCGCCGTCAAGCGCGACCTCTGCATCGTCGTCGCCGATCGCGTGCGGTTCGCCGAGGTTAGAAACGTTATTATGAAACAGGCACAATATCTTGATTCTATTCGAGTTTTCGATTATTATCGTGGCGGTCATCTCGGGGATGGCAAACGGAGCTACACCTTCAGGCTCAGCTTCCGATCGTCCGAGGGCACCCTCGACGGAATCGCGGTCGACCGCGATGTCCAGAGGATCGTCGGGGCCCTCGCGCGCGAGCTCGGGGCTGCGCTGCGCACGGAATAGGGGAGGGACGGCGCATGGCAGGTACAGGAATCATCAATCTCGATGCGCTCGAGGAGAAAATAACGAAAGCCGCGGAGCATATCTCCCGGCTGAAGGAAGAAAAATTGAGGCTCGAGCAGGTCAATAAAGAGTTGAAAGAAAAAATCGATTCGTTGTATATTAACAACGGTGATTTGACGAGGGAACTCGAAATCTTACGGACCGAAAAGCAAAAGACTGGAGATTTCGATCAAACGAGAGAGGAGATAAAAGGGAAGGTAGAGGAGATGCTGGCGAAGCTGGATCAGCTCGACATCTGATCGGCAGCCGGTTGATAAAGGCGGGTAACCGGGAGAGGAAGAAACGGACACGAAAGGCTCTGCGTTGATCTCGGAAGGCAGTCTCATGACCGAAAAGAGCACTGAAAAGGTGGAAATTTTTGGTCAGGAGTATAAAATCAAGGGTGTTGGCAACCCTCAGTATATTCATAAGATAGCAGGATACGTGGACCGGAAGATGAGGGAAATAGCCCATTCGAGCGGCATCATGTCGCAATCGCGCATCGCCATATTGGCAGCTCTCAATATTACTGACGAGCTCTGTCAGGAGCGCGAGGAACGCGAACGGCTCCAAGCCGAGCTCGAGGGCAAAGCCGCGCGATTGGGCGAGCTCCTTGATAGCAAGATCAGCGTCGAGCGTTGATCCTCCTTGCCCCGGGGCGCACGCCGAAGATCTGGGGACCGCGAGGATATGCTCATAACGCATGAGAGGAAAAATTCCCTACCGTGCTCGTGATGGAGAGGCAAAATTTTAGCCAACACCTTTAGCCCGGAGGTCTCATATCTGGCCGCCGATGCCAAGCCCGGCGCGACCGGGATCGCAGAAACGGCCATGCGGACTTCCACCTTTGCTTTTCTGGCTTAAAGGGTGACTTCTCCACACGGCACAGCGTGGGGAATTATCTTCGCCGGTCCCGCGCCGCGGCATCTCCCGCAGCAGAGATTCAACCATCTCATATCTCAAAGCGTTCGCAGCAACTGAAGAAGCGTTGACCTGAGTCGCGCGGAGGTGAGCACCCCGATCGTTCATCGGGAAATCAACTATGCAAGGTGTATTCTTTTTCACGTCGGCCGGGATACTGATTCTCTTCATCGGCCTCGTGGCAGGGTGGTTCATCAACAAGAAGGTCTCGGAAAGCCATCTCAAGCACACGAGGAAGCTCGCGGAGAACATCATCGCCGAAGCCCAGCGGGAAGCCGAGACGCAGAAGAAAGCGGCGATTCTCGAGGCGAAGGACGAGTGGTATCAGGCCAAGCTCAGATTCGAGAAGGAGACGCAGGAGGCGCGGCAGGAGCTCAAGAAGCAGGAGCGGCGTCTCGAAGAGAAGGAACAGAACATCAACCGAAAGGTCGACTACCTCGAGACCCGCGAGCAGGAGATCGGCGAACGGCAGAAGTCCCTCGACGGCAAACTGCAGGGGGTGGCCGAGAAGAACGAGGAGCTGAACCGCGTGCTCCAGATGCAGAACGACAAGCTCGAGCGGCTCGCCGGCCTCAGCAAGGACGAGGCGAAGAAGCTTCTCATCACGAATCTCGAGAGCGAGGCGCGGCACGAGGCGGCGAAGAAGATCCGCGACATCCGCGAGGAAGCGGAGCGCAACGCCGTCAAGGAGAGCCGCGAGATCCTGACGCTCGCGATCGAGCGGTGCGCGGCCGATCACGTCGTCGAGTCGACCGTGTCGGTCGTCGATCTGCCGAGCGACGAGATGAAGGGGCGTATCATCGGCCGCGAGGGGCGCAACATCAGGGCGTTCGAGAACGCGACCGGCATCGACGTGATCATCGACGACACGCCGGAAGCGGTCATTCTCTCGGGCTTCGATCCGATTAGGCGCGAGGTCGCCCGGCTCTCGCTCGAGAAGCTCGTCAAGGACGGCCGCATCCATCCGGGGCGCATCGAGGAGGTCGTCGAGAAAACGCGGAAGGAGCTCCTCGAGGAGATCCGCGAGATCGGCGAGCAGACGTGCCTCGAGCTCAACATCCACGGCCTGCATCCCGAGCTGGTGAAGCTTCTCGGCCGTCTCAAGTATCGCACGTCATACGGCCAGAACGTGCTCCAGCACTCGAAGGAAGTCGCCTATCTGTCGAGCCTGCTCGCCGGCGAGCTCGGCGCCGACGCCGTGATGGCGAAGCGCGCCGGCCTCCTGCACGATATCGGCAAAGCGGCGGACCACGAGATGGAGGGGGGACACGCCACGATCGGCGGCGAGCTCGTGAAGCGATACGGCGAGAACGAGAAGATCATCAACGCCGTCGGCGCGCACCACGAGGACATCGAGGCGACGTCGATGCTCACGCATCTCATCTCGGCCGCCGACGCCATTTCCGGCGCGCGGCCGGGCGCGCGGCGCGAGACGCTCGAAAACTACATCAGGCGGCTCGAGAAGCTCGAGAAGATCGCGGACGCCTTCGACGGCGTCGAGAAATCGTACGCGATCCAGGCGGGGCGCGAGATCAGGATACTGGTGAACTTCAAGAAGCTCGACGACGCGCAGTCCGTCGACCTCTGCTCGGAGATCGCGCGGAAGATCGAGGGAGACATGGAATATCCCGGGCAGATCAAGGTGGTCGTCGTCCGGGAGACGAGAGCGGTCGATTACGCGCGCTGAGCGCGCCGGTGGGTATGCGGATACTGTTTCTCGGCGATATCATCTCGAAGGCGGGCCGGCGTGCCCTCGCCGCCGGGCTCGGTCCGCTCAAGGCGCGGCTCGCCGTCGATCTCTGCGTCGGCAACGTCGAGAACGCCGCCGGCATCTTCGGCATCACGCAGAAGGTCGTCGACGAGGTCGCGGCCGTCGGCGTCGATGTCATGACGAGCGGCAATCACGTGTGGGACAAGCGCGAGGGCCTCGCCGTGCTCGATGCGCGGGAGGATCTGCTGCGTCCGGCGAACTATCCCCCCGGCGTGCCGGGGCGGGGATTCGCCGTTCGGGAGACGGGGGGAACGCCGTTCGCGGTCATCAATCTCCAGGGGCGGACCTTCATGACGGCGATCGATTGCCCGTTTCGCTGCGCGGACGCGATTCTCAGCGAGATCCCGCCCGGCGTCAAGATCGTGCTCGTCGATTTCCACGCGGAGGCGACGAGCGAGAAGCAGGCGCTCGCCGCGTATCTCGACGGCCGCGTGAGCGCCCTCGTCGGGACGCACACCCACGTGCAGACCGCCGACGAGCGGATTCTGCCGGGGGGAACGGGATTCATCACGGACCTCGGGATGGTCGGACCGATCGATTCGGTGATCGGCGTGCGCAAGGAACAGGTGATCGAGCGGTTCATGCGGGCGCTGCCGGTGCGGTTCGAGGTCGCCGAGGGAGCCGCGTGCATCGGGGGGCTTCTCGTCGACGTGGACGACGCGACGGGGCGCGCCCGCGCGGTGCTGCGGATTCGGGAGGAGATCGAGCTGCAGGAGGAGCAGCCGTGAGCTTCGATCCGAAGAAGCTGATCGACGGGAAATCGGTCGCGGAATCGGTTCTGGCCGAGGTCGCCTCCGGGGCGTCGGATTTTTCCCGGAATCGCCGGGCGCCGTTTCTCGCGGTCGTCATCGTCGGCGAGGATCCCGCCTCGCAGGCGTACGTCAGGAGCAAGGTGAAGGCCGCGGAGCGCTGCGGAATCGCCTCGTCGCTCATCGAGCTGCCGGCCGCCGTCGAGGCGCGGGACCTCCTCGAGCGTCTCGACCGCCTCAACGCCGACGCCGGCGTCGACGGTATCCTCGTGCAGATGCCGCTCCCGCCTCATATCGACCAGCAGGAAATCATCGAGCGCATATCGCCGGCCAAGGACGTCGACGGATTGCACCCCTACAATATCGGGCGCCTCGCCTCCGACAAGCCGCGGTTCATCCCCTGCACGCCGTTCGGAATTCTCGAGCTGCTGTCGCGCTACGGCGTGCGGCCGGAGGGCCGGCGCGTCGTCGTCGTCGGGCGGAGCATTCTCGTCGGGAAGCCCGTCGCGCTGCTGCTGGCGCGGAAACACGCGAGCGGCAACGCGACCGTCACGATCTGTCATTCCCGGACGAGCGGCCTCGGATCAGTGACGCGGGAAGCGGACATTCTCGTCGCCGCGATCGGCGCGGCGCACGCGATCACGGGGGACATGATCAAGGCGGGGGCCGTCGTCATCGACGTCGGCATGAATCGCGTGCCCGACGAGACCGCGAAGAAAGGGTACCGGCTCACCGGAGACGTCGATTTCGAATCGGCCTATCCGCGCTCTTCGCTCATCACGCCCGTTCCGGGCGGCGTCGGGCCCATGACGGTCGCCATGCTCATGCGCAACACGCTCCAGGCCGCGCGGTGGTCGCATGGAGTGCGGGATGAAGGATAGCGCGGAGAACGCTCCGGCGGGAGAGGTCCGGCCGGATCTCTACACGGTGACGGAGATCGGCGAGGCCGTCAGGCAGCACCTCGAGTCTGAATTCCCGCGCGTGAGCGTCATCGGCGAGATCGCGAATTTCAAGCGCCACACCTCAGGGCACGTCTACTTCACCCTCCGGGACAATTCGAGCATGATTCACGCGGTGCTGTTCCGGCGATACGCCGACCGCGTCGCGTTCGCGCCGGCGAACGGGATGCTCGTCATCGCCCCGGGGAGGATCTCGCATTTCGGCGGCTCGGGGCAGACGCAGATCATCGCGACCGATTTGATCCCCGCCGGGCGCGGCGGCCTCGAGCTCGAGTTCAGGCGGCTGCTCAAACGTCTCATGGACGAGGGGCTCACCGCCGAGGATCGCAAACGGCGGCTCCCGCGGTATCCCGCGCGGATCGCCGTCATCACGTCGCCGACGGGCGCCGTGGTCCGCGACATCGTCAATACGCTGCGCCGGCGGTGGCCCGTGGCCGAGATCGTCCACGTCCCGGCCGAGGTGCAGGGACCGGGCTCCGCGGCATCCATCGCGCGCGCCTTCGAAGTCGCCAACGGCATGGACGACGTCGATACCGTGATTCTCGCGCGCGGGGGAGGGAGCGTCGAGGATCTCTGGAGCTTCAACAGCGAAGAGGTCGCGCGGGCCGTCGCCGGATCGGTTCATCCGGTGGTGACGGGGATCGGCCACGAGATCGACACGACGGTGGCCGATTACGTCGCCGACGTCCGCGCGGCGACGCCGACCGCTGCCGCCGAGCTCGCCGCTCCCCCGGTCGACGACGTTCTCCGCGAGCTCGAGGGCTCGCTCGGGCGGATCGCGATCGTGGAGTCGGCCTCGCTCGCCAACAGGCGGCACCTCGTCGAGTACCTCGTCAGGAGCTCCGCGTTTCCGGCGCTCGCGCATCGGATCGAGCGCTCGGAGCTCGCCGTCGACGACGGCCTCGAGCGGCTCGCCGACTGGCGTCGTTCGCGCGTCGACGGGATCGTCGAGGCCCTCGATGCCTCGGCCGCCGGCATGGCGGCGTCGCTCGACGAGCGCATCGGGGGGGATCGGGATTCGCTCGGCTCCGCGCTCGAGCGTCTTTCGGAGCGGAATCCCTCCGGCGCGGTTCGCGCCGCGGCCGGGTTGATCGATCAACGCATGCGGGTGATGGCGGTGGGGCTGGCGGGAGATCTGAAGCTCAGGGATCGGGAGGTTTCCGGGAAGATCGGGGCGCTCGCGGCGCTCGACCCGCGCGGCGTATTGAAGCGCGGCTACGCGTACTGCACCGACGGGGGAGACGAGCGGGTGATACCGCGCGCCGCCGGAGTATCCCCGGGCGACCGGCTCGCGGTTCATTTCCACGACGGGGGGCTCCTCTGCTCCGTGCGGGAAAAGAAGAAAGGACGGCCATGGCGAAAAAAGCGAGCTTCGAGGACGCGCTCGACCGGCTCAACGCGATCGTGAAGCGGCTCGAGGAAGGCGACGTTCCGCTCGAGGAGAGCATCGGGCTCTATGAGGAGGGCATGAAGCTCGGCGCACTCTGCAAGGGCATCGTGCGCGACGCCGAGCGGCGGATGAAGCAGCTCACCGAGGAGATCGCCGGGCGCGAGGGGGATGACTAGCATGGCGGCCGCCGGCTTCGACGCCCGGATCGCGGACGACCGCCGCGCGATCGACAACCGGCTCGCCGAGCTCCTGCCGGGAGCGGACGAAGAGCCGGCGTCGCTGCACGGAGCGATGCGCTACGCGACGATCGACGGGGGGAAACGGCTGCGGGCGATTCTCTGCCTCGCGGGACACCGCCTCTGCGGCGATCCCCGGCGCGGCGCCGCGCTTGATGCGGCATGCGCGATCGAATGCCTGCACGCGTATACGCTCATTCATGACGATCTCCCGGCGCTCGACAACGACGACCTCCGGCGCGGGAAGCCGTCCTGTCACCGGGCGTGCGGCGAGGCGGTGGCGATTCTCGCGGGGGACGCGCTCCTGACGTTCGCGTTCGAGGCGCTCGCCCGGTGCGGCGCGCCCGCCGATCGGGTGCTCGAAGCGGTCGGCATCCTCTCCCGCGCGGCGGGATCACGGTATCTCGTCGGCGGACAGGTCGCCGATCTCGAAGGGGAAGGGCGCGAGCCGACTGAGGCGCGCGTCAGCTTCATCCATTCCCGCAAAACGGCCGAGCTCATCGCGGCGTCTCTCTCGATCGGCGCGTCCCTCGCGATTTCGGATCGCGCGACGATCGAAAGAATCCACGACATCGGACGCTCGGCCGGATTCGCGTTCCAGATCATGGATGATATCCTGGATCTCGAGGGGAGCGCGGAGCAGGCCGGAAAAGCCTTGCGGAAGGACGAGAAAAGGAAGAAAATCACCTATCCGGCCCGCTTCGGCTTGGAGGCGTCCCGCGAAACGGCGCGCCGGCTGATCGCCGACGGCGCGCGCGAGATGAAAGCGCTCGGCGATGACGGCTACGTGAGCCATATTTTTTCACTGATCGTCAACCGTTCATCCTGAAATGATCAAGCAGGCGCTGTACAGAGAGATCTTTCTCGTTCCCGTGATATGCGGGCTGCTCATCCAGGTCATCAAGCTGATCCTGGACTGCGTCACGGAGCGTCGGCTCGCGCTCGACGCCCTGACGCAGGCCGACGGGATGCCCAATCTGCATTCGGCCGTCTTCAGCTCGCTCTCGATGACCATCGGGATCAAATACGGATTCTCGTCTATTCTCTTCGCCGTCGTCGCCGGATTCAGCGTGATCATCATCCACGACACGATGCGGCTCAAGGGAGAGAAGGTCAAGCAGACGGACCTTCTGAACAGGATCATCTCGAGCAACGAGAGCTATCGGGACGTCACGGAGGACCGCGATTTGCGGACGCTCCGCTTCAGGCCGCTCGACGTCCTCTCGGGAACGGTGCTCGGGATCATCGGCGCGTTTTGTCTGCTCTAGGAACAGCGGATGGCCATGACGCATCTCGACCGTATAGGCGCTCCGGAGGATCTCAAGAAGCTCTCGCTCGACGAGCTCGGCGCTCTGAGCGAAGAGCTCCGGCAGTACATCATCGAGATCATATCGCTGCGCGGGGGGCACCTCGCGTCGAGCCTCGGCGCCGTCGAGATCGCGCTCGCGCTCCACTATGTGTTCGATTCGCCGCGCGACAAAATTCTCTGGGACGTCGGGCATCAGAGCTACGCGCACAAGATTATCACGGGGCGGCGGGAAGCGTTCAGGAACATCCGGACGCGCGGGGGGCCGAGCGGGTTCCCGAATCCCGTCGAGAGCGAGCACGACGCGTTCGGGGTGGGTCACGCGAGCACCTCGATCTCGGCGGCGCTCGGCTTCGCCGTGTCGCGCGATCTGCTCGGACAAGACCACTTCGTCGTCGCGGTCATCGGCGACGGCGCGATATCGGGGGGCTCTCGTTCGAGGGAATCAACCAGGCGGGGCACCTCAAGCGGAACCGGTTCATCATCGTTCTCAACGACAACGAGATGTCGATCTCGCGGAACGTCGGCGCCCTCGCGCGGTACCTGACGAGAATCACGACTCAGAAGATCTATCTCCAGTTCGAGGCGGACGTCTGGGAGCTGCTCGGGAAGGTGCCGCGGTACGGATTGCGGGCGCGAAAGGTCGCGCGCCGGATGAAGGAGAGCATCAAGAATCTCCTCGTTCCCACGATCCTCTTCGAGGAGCTCGGATTCCGGTATTTCGGCCCGCTCGACGGCCACGACCTGCCCCAGCTCATATCGGCGTTTTCGCAGATCCGGGAAGTGCCCGGCCCCGTGATCGTTCACCTGATGACCAAGAAAGGAAAGGGCTATACGTTCGCGGAGCAGGACGCGGAGAAGTTCCACGGCATCGGGAGCTTTTATAAGGCGACGGGCGCCTCGAAGAGCAACGGCACGAAACCGACCTACAGCGAGGTGTTCGGCGCCGCCCTCGTCGAGCTCGCGCGGCGCGATCCGCGCGTGGTCGCTGTCACCGCCGCGATGAAGGAGGGGACGGGGCTCGCGCCGTTCGCGGCAGAGTTCCCGGAACGTTTCTTCGACGTGGGCATCGCCGAGCAGCACGCGGTCACCTTCGCGGCGGGGCTCGCGCGCTCCGGCCTCAAGCCGTTCGTGGCGGTTTATTCCACGTTCCTCCAGCGCGGGTTCGATCAGATCATCCACGACGTGGCGCTGCAGCGCCTCGGCGTGCGCTTCGTGCTCGACCGGGCAGGGCTCGTGGGAGAGGACGGGCCGACGCATCACGGCGCCTTCGATCTGAGCTATCTGCGCCTCGTGCCGGGAATGGTCGTGATGGCGCCGCGGGACGACGGGGAGCTGCGGAGCATGATGCTCGCCATGCTCGAGCACGACGCGGGGCCGATCGCGATCCGGTTCCCGCGCGGAACGGCGGTCGTGGCGCCCCGGCGCTCGCCCGAGGTCGCCGCGCCGATCGGCAGGGGGGAGACGCTTCGCCGGGGCGCCGACGCGGCGCTCGTCTGCATCGGATCGATGGTGGAAGTCGCCCGCTCGGCCGCGGATCTGCTGGCGAACGCGGGAATTTCGGTATCGCTGATAGACGCGAAATTCGTCAAGCCGCTCGACGCCGAGCTCCTGCTCTCCGCCGCCGGGGAGTCGCGGATCGTCTTCGCGCTCGAGGAGAGCGCGCGCGCGGGAGGCTTCGGGGACGCGATTCTCGAGTTCTTTTCGGAGCGCGCTCCGGGAACGCGGGTCGTGACCATCGGCCTTCCGGATCGATTCGTGCCGCACGGCAAGCGGGAGGATCTGCTCGCGGAGGTCGGCCTGTCCCCGGAGACGGTGGCCGCGGAAGTTTCCCGTTTCATCGGACCGGGCGCGGGGGCCCGTCACGGAGGAAATCGATGAAAATAACGAAGCTCGGTGTGGTCGCCAATTCGAAAAAGAAGGATATCCGCGGAGTCATCGCGGACGTGCTCGCGATGATCCCCGGGGGGGTGACCGCGTGCGGGCTCGAGGAGACGGCGGCGCTGGCGAGCGCCGGCGCGATCCGGCCCGTCGAGGGCTTGAGCGGGTGCGACGCGGTGCTCGCGCTCGGCGGCGACGGCACCCTGCTCATGGCGGCGCGCCTCGTGGCCGACGAGGAGATCCCGCTCCTCGGCATCAAGATCAGGAGCCTCGGCTTTCTCGCCGAGGACGATCCGCGGCGCGCGATCGGGGATCTGTTCGCGGGACGCTTCTCGATTCAGGATCGTCTCCGGCTCTCGATCGTCTGCGAAGGGGGGGGCGGGGGGCCGAGAACGTTCTCCGCGCTGAACGACGCGGTCATCCACGGGGCGGGCGTGTCGCGGGTGCTCCATCTCGAGACGACGATGAACGGAACGGTGCTCGGCGAATACCTGGCCGACGGCGTGATCGTGGCGACCCCGACGGGATCGACGGCCTATTCGCTCGCGGCGGGAGGGCCGATCGTCAACCCGACGAGCGTCGAGGCGTTCGTCATCACCCCGCTCTGCCCGCATTCGCTCTCCGTCCGTCCGATCGTCGTGAGCGCTTCCGAGACGATCTCCGTCGCGGTCGTCGAAGAGGCGCAGGAGACGCTCCTCACGATCGACGGCCAGCAGTCGTGCGCGATCGGGAGCGCTCACCGGGTCACGTTCAAACGCTGCCCGAAGGCGACGAAGCTCATCGTGACGGGGGGCTACAGCTTCTACGATACGGTTCGGCGGAAACTCAAGTGGGGCGGGATGCTTCGACAGGATCATTGACCGGGGGAGGTTGGGGATGCTCAGGGAGATCCGGATTCGCAATCTGGCGATCGTCGAGGACGCGGCGATACCGTTCACCGAGGGGCTCAACGTCATGACGGGGTCGACGGGCGCGGGGAAATCGATCATCCTCGCCGCCGTCGATCTCCTCTCCGGCGCGCGGGCGCGCAAGTCGCTCATCCGGAAAGGGGCGGCGAGCCTGACCGTCGAAGGGATCTTTTCGGTCGATGATCGCTGGCCGCTCCGCGGGCGGCTCGGCCTGTCGGCGGGCGAATCGGAGCTGTCCATCCGCCGCGAGCTCGCGGCCGACGGGCGGAACAGGATCTGGATCAACGGCATGCTCTCGACCGTGGCGTCGTCGCAGGAATCGGCGAGCGCCCTCATCGAGCTGCACGGTCAGCACCGGCAACAGGAATTCCTCGATCCGGCCAATCACATCGCGTACCTCGACGCGTGGGGGGACTACGGCGAGCCGCTCGATCGCGCCGCGGCGGCGATCGCCGCGTTCACGGGGGCCTCGGAGCGCCTCGCTCGCCTCGTCGCCGAAGAGGAGGAGCACCGCCGCCGCGAGGATTACCTGCGCTTCCAGCTCGCCGAGCTCGAGGAGCTGAAGCTCGAGCCCGATCTGGACCGCCGGCTCGAAACGAAAATCAAGCAGATCGAGAACAAACAGCGGTATATCTCGGCTCTCCAGGAGGCGCTCCGGTCCCTCGAGGGGGAGGAGGGCTCGGCCGCGGAGCGGCTGGTTCGGGCCGCGCGGTCGCTCGAATCGATCGCGGTGATCAACACCGCGTGGGGGAACGAGGCCGAGGCGATCACGGCGGCGCGGATATCGGTTCAGGACGTCGCGCGCGCGATCGCGCGTTCGCTCGCGGAGGCGGAGGACGCGTCCGAGGATATCGAGAGTCTCCAGCAGCGACTCGCCGCCATCCAGCGCGCGAGTCGGAAGCATTTGCTCGATTGCGCGGGGCTCGTTTCGAAGCGCGACGAGCTTCGGGATATCCTCGCGGCCCTCGACGGGGGCTCGGCGGCGGTCGAGGAGGCGAAACGCGAGCGGGAGCGAGCGCGGCGGACGCTCGTTCCGATGCTGGAGGAACTGAGCGCGCGGCGCGTGAAGAGCGCCGGGCGGCTCGACCGGCAGGTGACCGGGGAGCTGCAGAAGCTCGGGATGAAGGGCGCGCTCTTCGCGACGAAGGTCGAGCGCCTCGAAAATAACGCTTTGCAAGAGAGCGGCGGTGCCATACATTTAACGCCGAGAGGCTGGGATCGAGTCGAGTTCACGATCCGGACGAACGTCGGCGAGGAGATCCATCCTCTCGCGGATATCGCCTCGGGCGGCGAGCTGTCGAGAATCACGCTCGTGCTCAAGAAGCTCGAGGTCGAGGAGAAGCGGATCCCGACGCTCATATTCGACGAGATCGATACGGGGCTCGGGGCGGATCTCGGCGGCGTGGTCGCCGAGAGGCTTTCCGAGCTCTCGCGGCGATATCAGATCATCTGCATCACCCATCTGCCGCAGGTGGCCGCGCAGGCCGCCCACCACATCAGGGTGGAAAAGCAGGTGCGGGGAGAGCGGACGATCGCCTCCGCGCGGATCCTCGAGGGACGCGATCGCGTCGCCGAGATCGCGCGGATGCTCGGCGGCACAGGAAAGCTCCGCGAGGAACTCGCGGAAGAGCTTCTCGATAACGGCAAGGGGCGCCCGTAGCTCAGCTGGATAGAGCACCAGCCTCCGGAGCTGGGTGTCGGAGGTTCGAATCCTCTCGGGCGCGCCATCTTTTTTTACCGGACGCTCCGCGGGAAGGGCTCTCGTGAACGCATTCGGGTCGGTGCTGCTCGCTACCGCGATCGCGATCCATGCGGTATCGGGTGCGGGGAGCGCCGCCGCGCCCCCTGAGCCGCGGGCCGGCGTGGCCGCGCGCATCGGCGTTTCGACGGACGCCGCGGCCGCCGTCGAGCGGGATTCCCTCGAATCGATGGTCAGGTTTCTCTCGGTCGACCCCGCCGCCGGCGTTCCCCGGAGCCGGTACGCGCTGCGGGAAGCGCCGCTCCTCCTCATAGCCGATTCGCTCGCGGCGCGCCTCTCGCGGTACACGGGCTCTTCCGTCGAGCGGTACCCGTTCACCTTCGAGCGGAGCGTCGGCGTCGATGCGACGGACAGCTCCTTCACCGGCTGGAATCTCGCCGCGCGCGTCCTGGGCACCGGCGCCGTCTCGGGCGTATTTCTCATCACGGCTCATTTCGACGCGACCGCGTCGCGGACGCCCGGCTGGGCGGGCAATTGGCGGACATGGCCGGCGCCGGGCGCCGACGACAACGCGACGGGAGTCGCGGCCCTCATGGAGGCCGCGCGCGTCCTGTCGCCGCGGGACCTTCCGTTCGATCTCATGTTCGTGCTCTTCTCGGCCGAGGAGCTGGGTCTTCTCGGGAGCCGGGCCTTCGTCGAGGCGCTGCCCGACATCGATCCCGGCAGGATCATCGGCGTGCTCAATTGCGACATGATCGGCTATCCGCTCAACGGGTATCCCGCGGGAACGGTTGTTTCGAATCCTTCGTCGGACTGGCTCGCGGGGCTCGTCGCGGAGTCGGCGGCGCAGAGCGACCCGTCCTTCCCGCTCGCCGTCCTGAGCCCCGGTCCGTCGAATTCGGATCACGCGCCCTTCTGGGAGGCTTCGATTCCCGCGGTGATGTTCATCGAGCCGCTCGAGGAAACGATGCTCATCGGGTCCCCGTACTACCACACGATCGTCGATACGACCGGCAACGTCGACTTCGAGCAGGCGGACCGCATCACGCGGATCGTCGTCGATTTCATCGAGCGCGCCGCGGCGGCGGACGCCGAGGCTTCGCTGCTCCCCTCGGACGTCGTGCTTCTCAGGCGCGGTTACCCCGTATCGAGCCGGGCGTTCGCGATCGGCGACACGATGACCGTGCGCGTCGTGGCCCGGAACCGGGGGAGCGAGGAAGCGCCGGCGGGAAGCGACATGCGCCTGTCCATTCTCATCGAGAACGCATCGCTCAGGCGGACCCTCTATTCGGAAATTCTTCCGGTTCCGGCTCCGCTCGACGCGGAAACGGCCTCGGCGCGCGTCGTGCTCGACGAGAGCCTTCTCGGCGCGAACACGGTCGAGGCGTCCATCTCGGTGCGCGGGATGAGCGACGACCCGGCGGACAACGTCGCTGAAATCTGGCTCTCCGTGGAAGGAGAGGAGCAGGTCGTTCTCATGCACGCGGTTCAGCCGAACCCGGTGACGTCGGGGATCGGGGAGGCCGCCTTCTGCGTGAATCTTACGCGCGGCGCCGATATCGGGATCTTTCTGCACAACCTCGAAGGCGAGCTCATCGGAACGGCCTACGCGGGCTCCCGATGGGGGGAGCCGCTGAAGGCCGGCATGAACTGCCTTCGTCTCGGCGACCTCTTTCCGGGCCTCGGCCGGCTGGCGTCGGGAATCTATTTGTACCGGCTCGTCGTGTACGACGGCGGCGCGATCGGGGCGAGCTACGCGGGCCGTTTCGCCGTGCAGGAGTGAGGTGCATTTCCATGCCGTTCGATTTCAGAAAGCAGGCGCGGCGCCGGAGATTCGGCTCGTCGGCGGGGGACCGGCTCGCGCGCTCGAGGGAGTACTATTACTCGTTATTCACCACCCTCGGGGTGAAAATTGTACTTTTTTTCTTCCTCTGGATGCTTTTCGGCTCCGCGGTCCGCGTCATGCGGAAGAGCTTCAAGAACGTGTCGGACGCCTGGAAAATCGCGTTGCCCGCCGCGGTTGCGTTCATCGCCCTCCTGATAGGGTATCATATTTATAAAAATATCAAGGAGATACGGCGATGCGGCCGCGAGCTCGCGGAAGAGCGCAAGAAAAGCCTCGGCGCCTGACCGCGGAACCCCCTCTCTTCCCGCCTGTCATTTGAGCGTATCTCGTTTCGTGGCATATATATTGCGTATCCCGCTGCGGTCCCGAACGAAACCGGATGATCATGGTGCGAACCTGCGACGACAAAGACATCCTCTTCAAGACCTTTGCCGAGATCACGAGCCTCATGAGCTCCGGCAAGGACAACCGGATCATTCTGCAGAAAATCATCGAGAACGCCTTGAGCATTCTGCCGTCGCGAAAAGTCTATCTCATCTTCCTCGACAATCAGCGCATCGTGAAGTACACGGGGATGATCCGGGACCGGGGGAGACGAATCGCCGTGGAAGACATGCCGGCCTCCGCGGGCATCGTGAACTGGCTGCATCGGGAGTACGATTCGGTGAAGAGCGCCGAGCGGGTCCTGTCGCTCGACCTGTCGGTCCTCGCGACGGAGTTCCTCCATGACGAGGATTCCAGCAGCACCGTCGTGTCGGCGCCGCTCATCGCGAAGAACTCGCTCTTCGGCGTCATCATCGCCATCAACGACAAGGATCGGCGCCCGTTCAGCGAAGACGACATTCATCTGCTGACGATCATGGCGAACCAGGCGGCGATCGCTTTCGAGAACTACGTCCTCTACAAGAAGCTCGAGGTCGAATCGATCACGGACGGGCTCACCGGAATCTACAACTATCGGTTCCTCATTCGTTCGATCAAGCTCGAGATGAAGCGGGCGAAACGGTTCGCGTACGCGTGCAGCTTCGTCATGATCGACGTCGACAATCTCAAGGAATACAACGATCGCAACGGCCATCTCTCCGGCTCGCGGGCGCTGCGGGACATCGCCCAGGTGATCACGCGGAACTGCCGGGAGATCGACCTCGTGGCGAAATACGGCGGCGACGAATTCGCCCTGCTGCTGCCGCACACGGGGCTCGAGGGAGCCATGCGGCTCGGGGAGCGCATGCTGAAGGCGATCCGGCATTTCAAGTTCGACGGCGTAACGCCGGAGCTGCTCACGTGCAGCATGGGGGTCGCCGTCTATCCCGACGACGCCCGCACCGTCGAGACGCTCATCGATCGGGCGGACGCGGCGTTGTACGTCGCGAAATCGCGGGGAAAAAACAGCGTCGTGAGCTACCGCGCGGTCGATCCCGCGACCGCCGTATGATGTATTGAACAGCCGTCCCGATGAGGTGTATCATCGGGGCGCCGCCGGCGTGCCGCGCGGCGAACGACCGCCGCCGGGGGACGCCGGCTGAGCACGGGTGCACGAATCTCGGAGGATCTATGGCGCGCTATCTCGTAACGGGTGGAGCCGGATTCATCGGATCGAATATCGTCGAAGCGCTCGTCGAGCGGGGGGAACAGGTCGTCGTTCTCGACGATCTCTCGACCGGATTCGAAAAGAACATCGCGCATCTGCGGAACGAGATCACGTTCATAAAGGGAGACATCAGGGACGCCGAGACGGTCCGCGAGGCGCTCGCCGGCGTCGACTACGTCATCCATGAGGCGGCGCTCGCCTCGGTTCCCCGGAGCATCGAGGACCCGGTGCTCGTGACCGACGTGAACGTGCGTGGCACGTTGATCATGCTCGAGGAGTCCCGGCGCGCCGGCGTGAAGCGATTCGTCTACGCCGCTTCATCGTCCGCGTACGGCGACACGGAGACGTTGCCGAAGGTGGAAACGATGACGCCGAAGCCGCTCTCCCCGTACGCGGCGAGCAAGCTCATGGGGGAGTACTACTGCGCGGTGTACGCTCACGTGTACGGCCTGTCGACGGTGTCGCTCCGCTATTTCAACATCTTCGGCCCGCGTCAGGATCCGAAGAGCCAGTATTCGGCCGTCATACCGATCTTCGTTTCGCACCTGCTGGCGGGGAAAGCGCCGACCATCTTCGGGGACGGCGCTCAGAGCAGGGACTTCACCTTCGTGGCGAACGTCGTCGAGGCGAACATCGCGGCGTCGCGATGCGAGGAGGCGCGGGGGCAGGCGGTCAACATCGCGTGCGGCGGCCATTACACGCTGAACGAGCTGTTCGCGGAGATGCAGCGCATCATCGGCTCCTCGGTCACGCCGCGGTACGCCGAGGCGCGGCCCGGCGACGTCAGGCACTCGCACGCCGACATCTCGGCGGCGGCGAAGCTCATCGGCTACCGCGTCGCGGTTCCGTTCGAAGAGGGAATCACGCGGACGATCGCATGGTACCGCGCGGCGCACGCGTAAATCCCGTGCCGTTTTCTCTTTACAGGCCGCTTCGCGAGACGATAGGATGCCTGAGGCATATACGAAAGGCGGCACCCGAATTGAGAGGAAAAAGCTCATGCACGATCGCGGCGATGGCTCTCGTCGCAACCCTCCTTGCAGCGGCGCTCCCTGCCCAGGAGGTTCGCCTGCGGAACGGAGATACGATCAGGCTCGAGGTCCCGGAGCGCGAGGATCTCGGGAAGCTTCTGACCGTCGACGAGAAGGGGGACGTGAGCCTCCCCATCGTGGGGGCGATCCGCGTCGAAGGGCTCACGATCGAGCAGGCGCGGAGCGCGCTGCTCCGTTCCCTCCAGGATATATATCCGAGCATCCAGAGCATCATGATCACGCTCCAGGGGGAGGATGCGCGCAGGGTCATCTACGTGCAGGGAGCGGTCGCGAACCCTGGAAAGTACGAGATCGGAGGCACGCCTTCGATATGGGACGCGATCAAGGAGGCGGGAGGAGCGACGGCGACCGCATCCCTCGAAGCGGTCCGGATCGTGAGAACCTCGAAGGAGGGAAGCACGACATCCATCGTGAATCTGCAGCAGGCGCTCGATTCGGGGAGTCTCAGCTCGCTTCCGCTGCTCCAACCCGGCGATGCGGTCGTCGTGCCGGAGCGAGAAGCAGCGTACACGGGGGCGGGGGCGGTGAATGTCTTCGGCGCGGTCCTTCGCCCCGCGTCGTATTCCATGCCGGAACAGAAAAGGCTCATCGACGCAATCCTCGCCGCGGGCGGGCCCGCCGCGAACGCACGATTGAGCAAGGTGACCGTCATCCGCCGGTCTCCCGGCGGAGGCGTCATCACGATGGGGGTTGATTTCAAGCGGTATCTCGAAATCGGCGACATGCAGCACAACCCGCCGATATTTCCGAACGACACGGTGAACGTTCCGCAGAGCAGCTCTTTCTGGACGACGCTGGCCAGTCCGAACTTTCTGCTCGCCGTCGTCACGGCGTCCGCCACTATCGCAGCGCTCGTCATCTATAACGATTGAAGAAGGATCGACGTGGAGAATGTCAGGAAAATGACGCCGGGGGAGGAGGAGGGCAGGATCAACCTCCATGCCTACTGGAAGGTGTTCTGGAGGAAGAAGTTCTTCATCATCATTCCGCTCGTGCTCTCCACGATCATCGCGGTCGTCGGCGTCCGCCGCCTGACGCCTGTATTCGAATCGCACACGCTCCTTTCGATGGAGAGCAACAATCTTCTCTCGCCCACGCTGGAACGCTACCTGCCTTCGGCCGAGCCCCGGAGCCAGTCGCGGAATCAGGAGCTGCGGGCCATGATCGAGACGCGGGTGAAGAGCAACGATTTTCTCAAGGCCGTCGTCGAGGATCTCGGCCTGCAGCGATCCGAGCAGGTGCGCAGGTACGTGGAGCGGTCGGCGCGCGGGAGGCAAGGCTCGTTGCCCCTCGACGATCTTGTCATGCGCCATCTCGTCGGTCTTCTCGAAGAAAAGATCGAGGTCGCGAGCCCCATGCCGGGGTTCTTCACGATCGGGGTCTACGACACGGACCCGACGACCGCGTACCGGCTCGCCGAGCGCATCGCGGATATGTTCGTGAGCACGACGCGGCGGGACCAGATACAGGGCGCCCGGCAGGCCGGGGCGTTCAGCGACGAGCAGCTCGCGATCTACAAGGAGAAGCTCGAGGCGTCCGAAAAGGAGCTCGCCCGCGTCAAGCTCGCGATGGCGTCCAGCGACGTGGAAAACAATCCGATCAATTCGGCGAACGTGAATTACGCGCGCACGTTGAAGCAGACGGCCGGGGCGGAGGCGGACCGCAGCGGCATCGCCGTTCGGCGCGTGCGGGAGCGGCTCGTCCAGCTTCTCAATGTCGTTCCCTCATCGGACCGGGTTCTCTCCGACGAAACGGTGCGCAACTGCGAGAACAAGCTCGTCGCTTACGGCGAGGGGAAGCTCCTGCGCGACCTTTCGGGCACGCAGCAGGCGCCGTTACCGTTGGACGAGTACAACGAGGCCGTGACGCTTCTCAGAGCGCGGATCACCGAGATCATCCGGGTCGAATATCGCGATCTCTCCCCGGATATTCATCCGCTCATCGTCGAGTACTATTACCAGCGCTCCATGAACGATTACCATCAGACCATCGACCGGAAGCTCCAGGGATATATCGATCAGTTCACGAAGAGTTACGGAAGCCGACCGAACCTCGAGCGGGAAGTAAGCAGGCTCACGCAGGACGTCGAGGCGAACCGGACGATCTACCGCGCGTTGCTCGAATCGAAGACCTCGGCCCGAATCGGCGAAGCGGCGCAGACGACGGATCTCGGTCTCGGCATGAGCATCATCGAACGCGCCGAGAAGCCGCTGACGCCGGTCAAGCCGAATCCCCAGAAGGTCATATTGATCGCGATCATGTTCGGCGGGATCTGCGGGCTCGGCGCGATCATCGTCACCGAGTACATCGACGATTCGTTCCGGTCGATCGAGGAGGTCGAGCGTGTGCTCAAGGTGCCGGTGCTCGGCACGATTCCCAAGATGGCGGCCGGCTTTTCCTGGGAACGGAAGCGGCGCGGCCTCATGATCGTCTCCTGGATCGTCGGCGTGACCGTGTTCGCTGCCATTCTGTCGGGAGCCCTCTACATCTTCTCGGATCGTCTGAAATCGAGCAGTCTCGGCATCGAGCTCAAGGAAGACTGGCCGGCGGGTGAGGTTCACCAGTGAGCAATAACGAAAACGGAACCATTTACGGCGCATTCGACCAGGAGAGCCCCATGGCCACCGAGATGCGGCGGCTCTATTCGAATATCCGGCACGGGCACGGGAAGCCCGATCTACGGAGCTTTCTCGTGACGAGCGCCCATCGCGGAGAGGGAAAGAGCACGATCGCGTCTCACCTTGCCCTCACGGTCGCGCGTTTCAAGGGGAAGAAATCGCTCATCGTCGACGCCGACCTCAGACGTCCGCGGCTCCACCAGGTGTTCGGCGTGGCGAAGGAGCCGGGGCTGCGTGAATGCCTCGAGGGGAAGATGGATCCGCTCGCCGTGGTGAAAGACACGCCCGTCGCGAACCTGAAGGTGATACCGGCGGGGGCGAAGATCGATTCCCCCGCGCATCTTTTCGAGGGGGGCATTCTCTCGGAGATCTTCAAGAAGATACGCTTCCATTACGACATCGTGATCGTCGATTCGGCGCCGGTTATCCCCGTGAGCGATCCGATGCTCATTTCGAGCGAGGTGGACGGCGTCATCCTCGTGATTCTCGCGGGCAAGACGCCGCGCAACGTCGCGACGCGCGCGCGTGATATCCTGCTCGACGCGAATGCGAACGTGCTCGGCGCCGTCGTCAATAACCTCTCTGAAGTGCTTCCGTACTACTACGACTATAAATACTACGGGTATCGCGAACAATATGATGTCAAGAAATCCGGAGGAGGCGCGTGAGCGAATCCGTTCCGGCCAGGTGAGGAATATGGCGCAAAGATTTCTCGGCTGCTTGGTGATCATCGCCGTCTTCTGGACGCCGGCGGGGGCGCTCGGCGGGCAGCAAACGGGCGATTCCGCATGCGTTCGCATCTCGGGAAGCGAGCCGGGCGTGCTCGTGTCGCTCTCTCGCGAGTACACGGTAGCCGGCGTTCTGCCGGTTTCGTTCTGCGATCTCGAGCGCGAGACGGCGTACCGGCTGGTTCTCGACGGCGCGGGCTTCGAGCGGCGGATCGGGTCGTTCTCGATCGTGGATGGAGTGCCGCGCGTCAGCGGCCTTCGAGCGGCCATGGCGGGGAAGAACCTCGTTCTGCCGGGCTGGGGCTCGACGAGCGCGGGAAGGTTCCCCGCGGGCTTGATCGACGGTATTGGCATCGCCGCCTCTCTCGGCTGGCTGCTCTACGAGGAGACGGAATACCGCGACTTGGAGGATGGCTACGAGGATCTGAGCGACCGGTACGCGCGCGCGGAAACCTGGAAGGAGAAGGCCCGGCTCCAGGAATCCCTTCATGAAGCCTCGCGCGAGCTGAATATCCAGAACGACCAGCGCACGCGTCTCGCCGCCGTCGCGGGTGTGTTGTACGGCTGGCAGATCATCGAGCCGCTTCTTCTCGACAATCCGCCGAAATCGCTCGGCGGACCTGCGGCGGGGGATCTCACGCTCAGCGGAGCGCACGAGTCGCGGGCAAAGGCCTTCATCTATTCGCTGCTCCGGCCCGGACGGGGGCAATTCTATCAAGGAAAAACGGGGCGCGGCGTCTTTTTCTCGGTGACGACGCTCGCCGCGGGATTCGTGGCGCTCGAATATCAAACGGAGTACGAATTCGCCGCGAACGACTACGAGATTTGCGTGGAGCGCTTCGATTCGGCGGACGACATATCGGAGCAGGAGAGACTCATGAGCGATGCGGAGCGATACTGGGACCACGTCGAGCACGAAAAAGCGCGAAGGGATATGTCGTTTATCGTGCTCGCCGGGCTCTGGGGATGGAACGTGATCGATACGTTCTTTCCCGCCGAGCAGCGCGTATCGAGCGGGAACTATTCGTTCGATATCGATGCGCGCGGCGCGTACGTGACGATGAGATTCTAACGCAACGGAGGTTCTTTCGATGAGAAGGATTGCGGCCTTCGGCATGATGCTGATCCTCGCGGGGATGCTGGCCGGGTGTTTCGAAAGCGTCACGGAGGCACCGCTCGAGCTTAGCCTGAGCGATATCGCGCCCCCCGAGGGGCTCATAGCCCTGGTAGGGAACGCCACGGTCACGATCGAATGGCGCTCCGTGGAGGGTGCGCGCCGGTACCGCGTGTACCGCTCGGTTGACGACGCGAGTCTCTTCGAACGCGTCGCGGAGACGGCGGACACCGCGTACATCGACACGGACGTTCAGAACGGTCGCCTCTACTTCTACGCGGTTTCCTCGGTGAGCTCGAATAATCTCGAAGGCGCCAGCTCCATCTCTATAGCCGCGTCACCCGCGCTGTACGCGGTCGTCGTCAACGGGGGCGCGGCAGTCACAGGATCACGGGAGGTGACGCTCACGCTCACGGCCCCTGAAACGACGGCATATATGAGGATATCGAACGATGAAGCGGGAATGCCGGGATCGTACGAGAACTATGCGAGGACCCGCATCTGGCAGCTCGATGAGCCCGACGGGGCGAAAATCGTCTCTGTTCAATTCCTGGACGCGAGCGGCGCGCTCTCGCCGCTTGTATCTTCATCGATCGTGCTCGACCGCTACGCGATGATCGAGAGCGTCGAGATCACCCCCGCCCCCCGCGTCTATCAGCCCGGCGCGATCGCGCATTTCAGGATGCGCGTCGAGGGGAACGAGCCGGGAGGCGCGGCGGGCGTGTCGTTCGAGAACTACAGCGGCTCCGTGAAGCTCTACGACAGCGGAATGGGGGGGGACGCGACGGCGGGGGACGGGATCTACGAAGCGGATTTCACGTTTCCCGAGTCGATCAGGGGAACGGATCTCGCCGTCGCCGGCTCGTTCGCCGACGCGGCGGGGAACGAGGCGCCCCCGTTCGCGTGCCCGGACCGCATATCGTTCACTGATCCGCCGGCCGCCGTGCAGCTCATGACCCCCGCCGATTCGTCGATCTCGAGTATCACGATCAGGTGGACCGTATCGGCGGAGGAGCATTTTCAGAGCTACCGCATCTACCGGAGCACGTCGGCGGGCGTCACGGAATCGCCGGCGCAGTTCGTGCGAGAGCTGTTCAACCAGGCGCAAACGAGTTACCCCGACGGCAGCCTCAAGGAAGGGACGCGCTACTACTACCGCGTCTTCGTCGTGAACGATCTCGACGAGACGGCGGGAAGCAACGAGCGCGCGGCCCGTACCTTCGACGCGGTGCCCGATCCCGTGATGCTCGACGATCCGTCGAGCGTCGGGACCAACCGGTTGACCCTCACGTGGAGCGGGAGCCCGGCGACCGATTTCCAGGACTACCGGATCTATCGCTCGACGGCGCCCGGCGTGACGACTGCCTCGGTGCTCGTCGCTACGATCACCGATCGCGAGCGGACGTTCTACGATGATACGGGCCTGGACCTCGCGGGCAGCAACTACTACTACCGGGTGTATGTGTTCGACGCGAGCGGCAAGAACGCGAGGAGCAACGAGGTGACGACGGCCCCGTAGACGGGCGCGAATCATCTCTTAATACGCATAAACGGTGGGTAATAATGCCCATTGCGAGTCGATAGTCTGGGGGAAATTTCCAAGAAAATGCCGTCATTTCGAGGCGTTTGACGCTGCCGCTTTTCTACCCGTCGTCGATAATTTCCATAACTGATTATTTTACAATTGACTATTGTTTGCATCTATAGTACAATCTTACCTGGATAAGCGGTCCGAAAATCAGGAATAATAATTGCGTATTGCGGTGTCAAAGCGGCGGAGGTCTATCTACATTTTTCGTTCCGCGCTGATGAAAGGTTTGCATAATGCCGATTTTTCACAGAACCGCCATGGATAATGCCGGCGAGTATTATTCCTACGGGAAGGGGCTCGATCCGCTCGCGGAGTATATCGCCGATCAGGCGGACGTCATCAAGTACGACAAGGCAGATAGAATCGGCGGCGTCATTCTCGCGAAGCGCGTCTTCGACATCGCCGTCGCTTCCCTGGCGATGATCGTTGCTTCTCCCGTGATGCTTCTCGCGGCGCTGGTCATCCGCTTCGATTCGCGCGGACCGATTTTCTTCAAGCAGGAGAGAATCGGCATAAACAAACGGAGAGGCGACCGGCGGCGCTCGATCGCGGCGATCGAAGGATGCTGCAGGCGCGGCTCGGACCGGCGCCGGGAAATCAACGCCGGCCGACCGTTCATGATCTACAAATTCAGGACGATGATTCAGGACGCCGAGAAGGGCGGCCCGAAGCTCGCCTGCGCGAACGATCCGAGAATCACGCGCGTCGGGCGGTTCATGCGAAAGACGCGGATCGACGAGATTCCGCAGTTCATCAACGTGATCCGCGGCGATATGAGCTTCATCGGTCCGCGCCCCGAGCGCTCGTTCTACATCAACCAGGTCAAGCGCGAGGTTCCGGAGTTCACGATGCGTCTCATGGTGAAGCCGGGCATCACGGGGCTCGCCCAGGTCGAGAACGGCTACACGCAAACGGTCGGCGAGATGAAGGGCAAACTGTTCTACGATCTGAAGTACATCGCGAATCTCTCGCTGGCGCAGGAGATCCGCATCCTCTTCAAAACGGTCTACGTCGTCGTCACGGGCAAGGGCGCCTGCTGACGCATTTCTTTCCCGGCCTCACATCGGTCGTTTGAACGCATGCCGCCGAAACGCTCGGGACGGATTGTCTTGACCGAATCCGCCGCCGCTCCGTATACTCGATCTTCGGAGCATCTATGAAGCTATATCGCGATCTCATCGTCATTTCCGCCGGATTTCTCGCGCTGCTCGCGGCGACGCTCGCGTTGCCGGTGTGGCTGTGCGCGGCTTTCGGCTGCCTCCTCGCCGCGGCGATGATCGCGCACCGTCGAGCCGACCGCCGCCGGAAGCTGGAGGCGATCAACCTCCGGCTCACGAACCTCAGGAGCGAAGGGCTCATCATCGAGGAAAAGGCGAAGGGATCGGAAGAAGACCTCTTCTATGCCATGATCATGACGCTTCTCGGCGATCTCGAACGGTCGCTGTTCAAGCTCGTCGAGAAGAACATCCAGCTTCTCAGCCTCAAGGAAATCGGGCGGACGATCATCAGCTCGCTCGATGAGCATCGCCTCATCGATTCGGTGTTCGAATACCTGAACCGGGGAATCGGATACAAGGAATCCGCCTTCATCATCCTCCGCAAGAAGAAGAAATCGTTGCAGGCGATCGTGACGATCGAGCGCCCCTCGCGGGTCATCCGCCGCGTCATCAACCTCGGCTTCGACGATCTCTCCGGCGCCCTGTACGACTCGCTCCTCTCCGGCAAGCCGTTTCTGATCAAGGACGCCGGAATGCATCCGCTCCCTTCGGTCGGCGGAGAGCAGATGTTCCCGGGGAGCACGATGACCTCGTACATCTGCGTTCCCCTCATGAAATCGACCGAGACGATCAAGTGCTACGGGGACGAGGACTGTCCGATCGGGAAGACGTCGCGCGCGGGAACAGCCGCGGCAGTGGAGATTCCGTACCTGCGGAGCGAGGAATGCCTCTCGTGCGGCATGATTCCGCTCCTCGGCGCGCTCATCGTCACCGACGGGTATCGCGCCACGCAGCTCACGAACATCGACCAGGTGACGCTCGAGACGGTCGGTTCGCTCGTCAGCTCGAATATGGAAAACTGGTATCTCTACCAGGAGCTCCGCCAGGAGGAGCTCTTCAGGGAGCGCGTGATCGAAGGGATGTTGAACGGCGTCTTCGTCACCGACCGCAACGGCGACGTCACGCTCGCGAACCGCGCGGCGCGCGACATGAGCCAGTACAAGCAGCGGCAGATACGGGGGCTCAAGCTCGACGAGGTCATCATCGGGGAAGCGACCGGCGGCTCGAAGGGATCGCTCGTGCTGCCGGTGCTCGAGAGCGGCTCGCCGCTGATCCGTCTCGACGGCTACCTGCGGCGCCGGGACGGCATGCACATCCCGGTCAGGATGACGGCGTCGGCGCTGCTCGGGGAGGACGGCGAGGTGCAGGGCGCGATCGTCGAGTTCATCGACATGAGCGATATCAAGCGCATGGAGGAGGATATCCGGCACCTCGACCGGCTGGCGGTGCTCGGGCGCTTCACGTCCGCGGTCGCGCACGAGATCAGGAATCCGCTCACGGGGATCGCCGCCGGGATCCAGTATATCAACCGGTCCCAGGAGCTGAGCGCCGAGCACCGCGAGAACATCTCCTTCATTCTGAACGAGGTCGACCGTCTCAACCGGATCATCACGGATCTCTTCAAGGTCGCCAAACCCCGCGACCTCCTGTGCCAGAAGATCGGCGTGAGGGATCTCATCGAGCGGAGCCACCGCTCGCTCGCCGACCTGTTCAAGAACAAGTCGATTGATTTTGCGGTGACCGTCGACGATAATGTTCCCCTGATCGAGGTCGATCCCGACCAGATCACGCAGGTGCTGATCAACCTGCTCAAGAACGCCGCGGAGGCCGTTCCCCCGAGCGGATCGGTGTCCGCCGCGGGAAGGCTCTACAGCGGGGGCGATCCCGATATCGTGCGGGAGAAGGATCGGGAATTGGTATGCATCGAGGTCGCCGACAACGGCGGCGGGATCTCCCACGAGGATCGAGAGAAGATATTCGAGCCCTTCTACTCGAGAAAGAAAGGCGGAACGGGGCTCGGCCTGTTTGTGAGCCAGAGTATCGTGCAGCATCACCACGGACGGATCTCCGTCTCTTCGACGCCGGGCGCCGGAACGTCGTTCAAGGTGTATCTGCCGATCGCGAGACCGCGGAAGGGAGGATCGAGTGAAACCCGTAGTCCTGCTCGTTGACGACGAGGATACGATTCGGCTCTTTCTCGAGAAGACGCTCCGCGAGGAGGGGTACGAGGCGCTCACCGCCGCGACGGGAACCGAAGCGCTCGAACGCACGAGGGGAGAGCTCCCCGATCTCGTGCTGCTCGATCTCAAGCTGCCCGACATGAGCGGGCTCGACGTTCTGCGGCAGATCAAGGAAGAGGTCCCCGAGGTCTGCGTCATCATGCTCACCGCGTTCGGCGACATCGAGACGGCGGTGACCGCGATGAAGAAGGGCGCCTTCGATTTCGTGAGCAAGCCGGTCAACCTCGAGGAGCTCCTCCTCACGATCGGCAAGGGGCTCGCTTCGCGCAAGCTGACGCGCGAGCTCTTCGAGCTGCGTCGGCGGCTGAAGCTCGACGTCGGGGAGGACTACGTTCCGGGCGAGAGCCCGCAGATGAAGGGTATCTACGAAATCGTGAAGCGGGTCGCGCAGAGCGACACGACCACGATTCTCATTCAGGGGGAGAGCGGCACGGGCAAGGAAATGATCGCGACGATGATCCATCGGTACAGCTCGCGGCGCGATCAGCCGTTTCTCGAGATCAACTGCGCGTCGCTGCCCGAGGAGCTCCTCGAGAGCGAGCTCTTCGGCCACGAGCGGGGCGCCTTCACCGACGCGAAGAGCCAGAAGGTGGGGCTGCTCGAGCTCGCGAACAAGGGGACCCTCTTCCTCGACGAGATCGGCGAGATGAGCCTCACGATACAGGTCAAGCTCCTCCGGGTCCTCGAACGGATGAGCTTCCGGCGCGTCGGCGGGACCAAGGATATCAAGGTGAGCGTCCGGATCATCTCGGCGACGAACAGCGACCTCGAAGGTGCGGTTCAGCGGAAAACGTTCCGCGAGGATCTCTACTACCGGCTCAAGGTCGTTCCGATATTCATCCCGCCGCTGCGGGAGCGCAAGGAGGACATCTACCTGCTGCTGCGGCATCTCCTGAACCAGTTCAACAAACAGTTCAACAAGAACTTCGCGGAAATCGAGGACGCCGCATACGACATCATCCTCAATTATCCGTGGCCCGGCAACATCAGGGAGCTCAAGAACATGGTCGAGCGCGTCGTGCTCCTCGAGGACGACACGGTGCTGCGCGTCGCGCATATTCCGGCGAGCATCAGGCAGGGGATGTCGTCCGAACGCGAGCTCACGGGCGTCCGGAAGCTCGAGATGGCCCTCAGCAGGCCGTTCCCCGAGGACGGGCTGGATTTCGAGACCCTGCTGGGAAGCATCGAACGCGAGATCATCGAAAAGGCGATGCGCGAAGCGGGGGGCAACCAGAGCGGCGCCGCGCGGCTGCTCCGGCTCAACCGCGACAAGATCAGGTACCGGCTCAAGAATCCGGAAACGGGGAAGGAAGAGGGGCGCTGAAGCGATGCGGCGTTCATGGGGCATTCTGGCCGCCGCGGCGGTCATCGCGCTCGCGCCGGGGTGCGGCGGATACTACAGCACGAAAGGGCGGTCCGCCGGCGACATCAAGAAGATAGCCGTCCCGAATCTTTCGAACGCGACGTCGGAGCCCGACGTCGAGATCACGATCACCGAAAACCTGCGGGCCGGGCTCATCAAGGACAACACCCTGAAGGTCGTCGCGGAGCCGGAGGCGGACGCGGTTCTCGAGGCCGCCGTCGTCGAGTACCGCAACGTCCCGTACACCTTCAGCACGGAGCTGCAGGCCGATCAGTACCGTCTCACCGTCGTCATTCTCGCTTCGCTTTTCAACCCGAAGGAAAACGACTACGTCTGGAAGGACCGGAGAATCGAGGCGCGGAGCGAATACTACCTTGAAACGGAAACGGAACGCACCTATGATAGGGCGCTCGAAGAAGTGTACAAGGACCTCGTCGAGGGCATCCTGAACGCCACGACGCAGGAATGGTGAGCCGTGAAGGCGAATCTGACCCATTACGTCAAGATATTCAAAGACGTCGACCGGCGCGACATCGTGAGCCTCTACCTGCTCCACGGCTCGGAGGGCTACATCATGGAGCGCATGGCGGAGCGGATCGCCTCGACGATCGTCCCCGACGACCTCAAGGCGTTCAACTACACGGTCGCGTACGGGAGCGAAATGAAGGTCGACGAATTCATCGCGACCGCCACTTCGTTCCCGTTTCTCTCCGACTGCCGGGTCCTCATTCTCAGGGAGCTCGAGAGGCTGCGGGGGAGCTGGAAGCGGCTCATCGCGTACTGCGAGAATCCGGTTCCGTCGAGCGTGGTCATCTTTCTGTACAATCCGTTCGACGAGGGGAAGGGGAGGGCGCGGGAATCCAAGGAGTTCGAGCGGCTCCGGAGCGTCGTGGGCCGGAACGGCAAGGAGCTCGCGTTCGAGCGGCTGACCGGCGCCGAGGTGCGGACATGGGTCCGGCAGGAGGCGAAGAGCGCGCGGGTCGAGCTCGACGCCGAGGCGGTCGACGCCCTCGTCCTGAGCGTCGGGGACGACCTGTTCGATCTCAAGAACGAGATCGGGAAGCTCGGGATCCTCTTCGGCGACCGTCGCGTGGGCGTCGCCGATCTCTCGGCGGTGATCGGGAGCTACCGACTCAACGCGGTCCGCGATCTCATCGAGAGCATCGAGCCGGGACGGGAGGGGATCGCGCTGGCGATCCTGCACCGGATCATCCGCAGCGGGGCCGAGCAGCCGGGCGCCATCATCTATCAGCTCACGCGCCACTTCCTCGGTCTCCTCAAGGCGAGCGAGGGGGTGGGGCAGGGGGGATACCGCTACGACCGCGCGCGGCGGGCGGCGCGGGCCTTCACCGCCCGCGAGATCGTCGTGTGGCTCGAGAACCTGCGCCGCGCGGAGCTCCTGCTGAAAACGAGCTCTTTCCCCGAGGAGGCGCTTCTCGTCGGCGCGTTCATGCATTCGTTCAAGGGAGCGTACGTGGAATTTCCGCTCGTGACGGCATGAGCGGCCGAGGGTCCCCGGCACCGCCGGGCGAAGGGGGTATATGTCGACGAAGGTGATGAAGGTCACGGACGACGAATTTCCCGGACGGATCATCGATTCGGGAAAGCCGAGCGTCGTCGATTTCTGGGCGACCTGGTGCGGACCGTGCCAGCGGCTCGACGACGTCATCGAGGATATCGCGCAGCGCTACGACGGGAGGGTCTCCTTCTACCGCGTTGACGTGAACGAATGCGGCGGGACGGCGTCGCGCTTCGCCGTGCGGAGCCTGCCGACGCTCCTCTTCTTCCACGAGGGAGAGGTCGTCGATCAAGCAATCGGCTCGGTCTCGCGCGAGGATATCGAGGAGAAGCTCGAGAAGCTTCTCCGAACCGCCTGACGGCGCGTGCCCGGCGTCGCGCGGCGCCGGGGCGCCGGAGAGGACGTGCCGATGAATGCCGGAAACGGCGATGAAGAGCGCATTGTGGCGCGGGGGCTCAAATCCCCCGGTCCGCTCCTCATGGTGAAAAAGCGTCTCAGGGCCCTCGATGCCGGCCGCATCAGGGTCATCGTGTCGAGCAGGGAAGCGGCCGAGGATATCGTCAACTACTTCGAAACGCGAGGAGCCGCGACCGAGCTCGATCGGGCCGGCGAGGATTATCACGTCATCGTCGATCTGGCGAAGTTCAAGGATACTGAGTGATGACCGACACGTTTCCCTTCCAGGATATCGAGCCGAAATGGCACGAGCGTTGGAATGAGCTTTTCCGCTGCGACACGTCGCGCACCGCGGGAAAATATTACTGCCTCATGATGTTTCCCTACCCGTCGGGAGATCTGCACGTCGGGCACGGGCGGAACTATATCATCGGGGACGCGCTGGCGCGCTTCAAAATGATGGAGGGCGCGAACGTGCTCGCCCCGATGGGGTGGGATTCGTTCGGGCTCCCGGCCGAGAACGCGGCCATCAAAAACGATATCCATCCGCGCGTCTGGACGGAGCGGAACATCGCCGCCATGAAACGGCAGTTCTACCGGTGGGGCGTCATCTACGACTGGTCCCGCGAGGTGACGTCCTGTTTTCCGGAGTACTACCGGTGGACCCAGTGGATCTTCGTCCGCCTCTTCAAGGCGGGCCTCGCCTACCGTGAGGAGGCGTCGGTCAACTGGTGTCCCTCGTGCAAGACGGTTCTCGCGAACGAGCAGGTCGTCGGCGGGGTATGCGAGCGGTGCGGCAGCACGGTGCATCTCAAGAAGCTCGCGCAGTGGTTTTTCCGGATCCGCCGGTACGCGGACCGGCTTCTCGCGGATCTCGATGCGCTTCCGAACTGGCCGGAGCGCGTTCGCGTGATGCAGCGGAACTGGATCGGCAGGAGCGAGGGCGTGGAGGTGTCGTTCCCGCTCGAGGGGATGAGCGAGCGGCTCGAGTGCTTCACGACCCGGATCGACACGATATACGGCGCCACCTTCATCGCGATCGCGGCCGATCATCCCCTCTCCTCCGAACTCGTCGAGCGGGGGGGAGAGGGATCGAGGGGAGGGAATTCCAGCAGCGCGTGCGCGAGCTCCAGGTGCAGGAGCGCGAGAAGGCCGAATTCACGAAAGAGGGTTTCTTCACCGGCTGCTATGCGATGAATCCCGCGAACGGCAGCAGAATTCCCGTTTTTCTCGCGAGCTACGTCCTCATGGAGTACGGCACGGGCGTGGTCATGGGCGTGCCGGCGCACGATCAGCGGGATTTCGAATTCGTCGCGCGCTCCCCGGTCGAGATCCCCGTCGTCCAGGTGATTTCGCCGGACGGCGCTCCGTCCGCGGGGCTGACCGAGGCCTATACCGGGGACGGCCGGATGATCAATTCAGAGTCGTTCGACGGGCTCGACAATCGTTCGGGCATGGAGCGAATCACGGCTCATCTCGCGAAGAAGGGGCTCGCCCGGACGGTGGTCCATTACCGACTCAAGGATTGGCTCATCTCGCGGCAGCGCTACTGGGGCGCTCCGATACCGATGGTGCACTGCCCGAAATGCGGCGTGGTCCCGGTGGCGGAGGAGGATCTGCCCGTGCTCCTGCCCGAGAACGTCGATTTTCACCCCCGCGGCGACGGCAAGAGCCCGCTGGCGACCGTTCCGGAATTCGTCGCGACGGCGTGCCCGGCCTGCGGGGGGCCTGCCGAGCGCGACACGGACACGATGGACACCTTCGTCGATTCGAGCTGGTATTTTCTGCGCTACCTCTCGCCGCGCGATTCCGGGCGTCCGTTCGACGGAGCCCTGGCGAACGCGTGGCTGCCGGTGGACCAGTACGTGGGGGGCATCGAGCACGCGATTCTGCACCTCATGTACTCGAGGTTCATCGTGAAGTTCCTGTACGACGAGGGGCTCATCGCCTTCGAGGAGCCGTTCCGAAACCTGTTCACCCAGGGCATGATTCACCGCAACGGCGCGAAAATGTCGAAAAGCAAGGGGAACGTGGTGAATCCGGTGCCCCTCATCGACCGGTATGGGGCCGATACGGTCCGCATTTACACGCTTTTCATCGGCCCCCCTGAGAAGGACGCGGAATGGAACGATCGGGCCATGGAGGGCTCGTATCGCTTCGTAAACAGGGTCTGGAGGCTCTATGCGAATCACCGGGAGATTCTCGAGGGGCACATCGGCCCGAATCCCCTCGATCCCGCGGCGCTTGACGCGGCCCATCTGAAACTGTACCGGGCGGCGCAGATCGCGATAGACCGCGTCACCGGGGATATCTTCGAGCGCGGATTCCAGTTCAATACCGCCATCAGCGCTCTCATGGAGCTCACGAACGAAATGTACCTGTTCGTCGAGCAAAACGAGGGCTTTCAGAGGCGCGACGAAGCTTCCGTGCGGCTTTTCAGGGCCGCCATGCGCGATCTGCTGCTGCTGCTGGCCCCGATAGCGCCGCATCTCTGCGAGGAGATATGGGAGCGCTTCGGCAACGAATCGACGATCTTTTCCTCGAAGCTGCCGAGGGCCGACGAGCGGTATCTTGCCGCTGAAACCTATACGCTCGTTGTTCAGGTCAACGGCAAGATTCGCTCGAGGATCGAAGTGGAAAAAGACACGCCGAAGGAGAAGCTGGCCGCATTGGCCCTGGCCGATGAGAAGGCGTTGAAATCGATTGGGGATGCCAAGGTATTGAAAACGATAGTGATACCGGGAAGCCTCGTGAATATTGTCGTTAAGCCGAGTTAAAGGCCGTGGCCGATTCATTGGTTAACATAATATATATTATACGCCATATTCTGGATTCCTGATTTTCCCCCTGATTCAACTCGATCGTCCGTCCCTCTCGATTCCATGAGCCCCTTCAGGCCAAAAAAATACCCGGGATCTCTCTATCCCGGGTATTCGTCGATTCGAATTGCGCGCGAGCGTTCTATCGGTACAGTTCCTTGATCGCGCCCCAGCTCGTTTCGGTCACGCCGGGGTTACAGCTGCCGTTGTAGACGAACATGCCGCCGAGAACCTCTCGCATCGGCCAGACGCCGGGAACGCATTCCGTTATCAATATTGCCGGAGGCTGAGCGTTCGGATCCGGCTTTACATTGATGGTGAAGGGGCCGCCGAATCCCAAATACATGAGGGAAATGGCCCCGATGTAGACGATCGGCTCGTTCGTGCCGAGGCACTGCGAAGCGGTCAGCGAGATGCCGGTTGTCGGATCGCCGAGCGTGACCTGGATCTGGGAGTTCCATTCATAACCGAGAAACACGACGAGCCCGCCCGACGTCTCCTCGAGCAGGAACTCGACCGCGTTTCCGAGATCCGGTCCGGCGTCACGAACGTAATACATCCGGATCGTATCGGACTCATAGGACGTGATCGGGCTGCTGCACACCGTGATCGTCTGGTCGGTGTACAGCGAGAGGGCTCCGGTGTGGGCGAAGGCCGATCCGCACAGAAGCGCCACGAACAATGCACTCATTGCCAGTTTCCTCATTACGTCTCCTCCTTGTTCATCCTTCCTCGAAATTTCCGTTTCTACCCTTCTATAGCAAGAACCTCTTCATCGCTTGTGCGAAGACTAAGTTCTGGGCCAAAAATATGTCAAGATAAAATTAACCCTCCTGCCAATGAAATCCCGGCACCTTTTCCCGATGCGCTCCGAGGAAGGGCATCCTCCAATCCTCGCCGAAGAGCGCCTTGATGAAGCCGGCGAGAGACAGTATGAGCGCCGCGAGCGCCGCGACCAGATCGAAGAGGCCGACCGCGATCAGGCCGGCGAACTTGATTTTCCCGACCGTACCGGCCAAAATGGCCGCCGCGGCCACCGCCGCGCACTCCGCGACGAACAGCAGCACTGCCTGCGAAGCGTGCGCACGGATGAACGGATCCCGCTTCGCGCGCCACAGAGAGAAGAAACACATGAACGCGAGATAAGCGACCGCCGCGATCCATCGGGAGGCCTCGGAGGGCTTCACGGCGGGCTCCGCTCCTCGTTCCTCCGCTGCCCTCTCCCCCGCGTTCAGTTCCATGATCGAAACGCCCTCATGACGATCCCCGCGCGCGGGGATCTCATCCGCGGAGCACCGCGATCTCGATCTCGATGTCGCGGCGTTCCGTTCCGGTCGTCTTGTCGAGAAGCGTCGATAAAATCTCGATCGCCTTTTCCGTCTGGTTGCCGAGCCGGTAATTCTCGGCCGCGCGCTTGAGGTATTCGGATTCCATGAAGCTGTTCGTTTTCAATTTATTCGTCAAATCGACGTACGCGTCCGCCGCCTCGACGTAGCGCCGCTCGTTCTCCAGCGCGACCGCCTTGCCTTCGAGCGCGGCGTCATGGAAGAACGGATGTCGCCCGCCCTTCGCCATATACCGGTCGAATGCCTGGATCGCGTCCAGATACTTGCCGTTCTCGAGGTTGCACTTGCCCAGGAAGTAGCTCGCGTAGATCCCTTCCTCCGTGCCGCCGTATTCCTTCGACACGAACGAGAAGAGCTCCTCTGCCGTCTTGATGTCGCCGGTTCTGAACGAGGTGAGCGCGTCGGCGAATTGGCTCGACGCCTTCTCCTTGCTCTGTCTCTTCGCGTAGCCCGCCCACACGGTCACGGCGACGGCGACGACGATCACGACGAGGCCGGTGAAGAACCATTTCTCATGGCCGCGAACGTATTCCCATGCCTTCATGGTCGTCGCGATGAACGTATCCTCTTTCAGCTGCCTTTTGGTAATGCGTGCCGATGACAAAGCCGGTACCTCCTTGCTCTGATATGTAAATAACACTCGATCTGCCCGATTATCAAGCGAAATCCCGTGTAATCAATAAATAATTTGACATCATCGGCTTCCGTTTGCGAAGCTCGACCCGGTTTCCATTCCGCAAAGGAAGGCGGTAGTGAACAGGGTCCCGCTGATCGCCATCGTCGTTCTCGCCGTGGCCATCGCGCTCCTCGGCTCCTGGGGCTTTCGGGACTTCGCGCAATCCCCCTATACGGGCATTCAGCATTACAATTTCGTGATTCGGGCGATCGAGGAGTCGAGCCCGAACCGCGCCCTCGACCTCAAGCCCGGAGACCGGATTCTCGCGGTGAACGGCGTCGAACCGCGGAATCTGAACCACTATGCGAGCCTCGTCTCTTCGGCTCGCGGCACGGAGCCGCTCCCCTACACGATCGCGCGGGGGGATTCCGTCTTCGTCGTCGGCGTGCGCCGCGTGGCGCAGCCGCCCGGCCACGTGTCGGGGAAGTTCTCGCTCCTCGTCGTCGGCTTCACCTTCATCATCGCCGGGCTCGCCGTGTTCACGAAGCGCTCCGACATTCTCGGGACCCTGTTCTCGGTGAACTGCCTCATGTTCGCCTTCCTCATGACGGAGCGGCCGATCACGAGGGCCCCGATCGTTCACATCGGCGGGGAGCTCGTCTACGACTTCCTCTTCATCTTCCTGCCCGCGTTTTTCCTCCATTTCTTCCTGCTCTTTCCGGGGCGGGACATCGAGCGCGGCACGCGGAGACGGCGGATGCTCGAGCTGCTCTATCTCCCCCCGGCCGTCCTCTCGCTCTCGACCTTTGTCCTCGCCCTGTGGCGCTACTCCGGCGGCGCGCGTCTCGGAGCCGTCATCGGCATCCTCAACGCGCTCACGGTCATCTACTGGCTCGTCTACGTCGTCGCGAGCCTCGCCGTGTTCATCAGGACGTACGCCGTGACGGAAAAGGCGCGGCGCCAGAAATTCGGCATCGTGATCGTCGGCGTGGCCCTCGGCGTCGTGCCGATCACCATTCTCATGATGATCAAGCAGTTTCTCCCGACGGGAACCGTGCCAGTGCGGTATCTCTGGTCGTTCTTCCTCTCCTTCATGCCGATTTCGTTCGCGTACGCGATCCTGAAGCACAACGCGCTCGATCTCGGCGTCGTTCTGCGGAAGACCATCGCGTACATCATCCTTCTCGTATTCCTCATCGCCCTCTACTACGCCTTCGTCACCGCGCTCGAGCAGCAGATGAAGCGCCTCTTCGGCGCGCAGGCTTCGTTCGTGACCGGGGCCGCGATCATTCTCGTGGCGCTCGCGATGGTGCCGGCGCGGAGCGGCATCCAGCGGATCGTCGATCGGGCGTTTTACCAGACGAGGAAGGCTTTCAAGGACGACGTGATATCGTTCTCGCGTCAGATTCAGTACCTGCTGTCCGTCGAGGAGATCGCGGCGTTCGTCACGGCGCAGATGACCGCCGCGTTTCGCGCCGGGCACGCGCATCTCTTTCTTCGCGAGGAATCGGGCAACTTCACGCTCCGGGCGAGCGCGCCGCCGGAGAAGCGGCTCGCGCTCACGTCGCTCCCCCCGGGAACGGACCTCATCGCGCTCCTGCGCGATGAACGGCTCCCGATCATGCTCGAGTGTTTCGACCGGCTCTGGATAAAGAGCAACTTCGACGGAATATCGCGCGAGCTCGTCTCGCTCTCGCGCGCGTCGGTCGCCGTGCCGCTCATGGAGCAGCGCGAGCTCCTCGGTTTCGTTCTCGCGGGCCCGAAGGTGTCGGGAAAGCCGTACAGCCGCTCGGACAGCGAGATCTTCGAGCTCCTCGGCGAGCGGAGCGCCGTGGCGCTCATGAACGTCAGGCTCTGCAGGGACTCGATCGAAAAGGAGAAGCTCGAGGAGGAGCTCCGCCTCGCGAGCGAGATCCAGCGCCGGCTGCTGCCGGCATCCCCTCCCCCGCTCGCCTGCTCGTCGCTCATGGGCGGGATCCGCACGAGCAGGGAGGTCGGCGGGGATTTCTACGATTACCTCGATCTCGGCGGCGGGAAAATCGGAATCGCGGTCACGGACGTCTCGGGGAAAGGCATCCCCGCCGCGCTTCTCATGACCACGATCCAGGCATCGCTCCGCGCCGACGCTCCGAAATCCGAAAGCCCCGCGGCGGTGATCACGAAGCTCAACGCGTCGTTGTACGAACGGAGCGACGTGGAGAAATTCGCGACGGTCTTCTACGCCCTGTACGACGACGCGGCGGGAATCATCCGGTACACGAACGCGGGATCCTATCCGGCGTTCGTCATCTCCCCCGACGGCCGGATCAACCGGCTTCAGCGCGGGGGCATCCTGATCGGCGTCGAGCCGGGGAGCACGTACGAAGAAGGCGTGCTCAAATTGAAGAGCGGAGACCTCCTCGTCATCTACACCGACGGTATCATCGATCAGGAAGACCCGCAGGGGGAGCCATACGGCGAGCAGAGGTTGCTTGAATTCATGAGGAATAACGCACGGCTGTCGACCGAGAGCATCGTCGAGAAGTTATTTGCCACCTTGCTTGCATTTGGCCAGAACAACTTGAAAGATGATATGACCGTCGTTCTTCTTCGCAGAAATATTGCATGATCGGGCGCCCCCGAATTACTTCGCTATCTCTCTTAAATACAACATATTAAGCAATGGTTCCTCCTGCGAATGCCGGCTCAGGCACGGCGTATGCACAATGCATATTTTGCAAGGTCCGGGGTTGGGTCGTAGGAAATGTGAAGCTGGCTTCCGTGACCTTTCAGGGGGTGATAACCATGTTAACATGGTGCCTGATCATTGACCTCCTGTGGTGGCTGCGCTGAGCCGGAAAAGTCGAACCCGGCTCGGAAAAGTGAATGTTCCCGTTGATGCTTTCGGTATCACCGGGAACATTTATTTATGCGGCCTGCCGGCCGCACTCGCGGTCGATGCGGCTCCCGGGCGTCTCGTTCGGTTCCCGCGCCTTCGGTTCGATGAAGCAACGCAATTTGTCACAGAATTGGAATATCTTAATATTACACTTTAGGTGGAATCTTTATATTATTGTTATTGCAAAAGTTGCGGCATGATAAAAAAGCGCACTTTTTCCTTGACAGCCGGTTCCCATAGCTTATAATCAGCTTCAACGAGACAAGGAGTGGACTACGCGGTCGTGATCCGTCTGCTCTCAAGCCAACCTTTGAAGCGAAGCGATCTTGCTGCGTTAGGCCTCTGAAGGGCGGTTGAGACACGTCACGCAATGTAGTCGCCTCCCGGTCTCGTTAGAAAAAAAAGGGAATTGCTCCTCACGCATAGCGAAGGACAATTCCCTTTATTTATTGGTGCCCCCGAGACGATTCGAACGTCCGACAAACGGTTTAGGAAACCGCTGCTCTATCCATCTGAGCTACGGGGGCAAATGCCCGGATGACCCTTAATCTTATCGACCGATGGATGCATTCGCAAATGAAATCGGCGCTCAGTACGTCATGAGACGGTGAATCCTGCGGCCCTTGAGGTTGTCCCTGCCTCTGAGCGCGGAGAGCTCGATGAGGAACACGAGCTCTTCCACGATGCCCCCCTGGCGCTCGATGAGACGAGCGGCCGCGGCGGCCGTCCCTCCGGTCGCGAGCAAATCGTCGAGGATGAGGATCCGATCCCCCGCCCGTACTGCGTCGAGATGCATCTCGATCGCCGCTTCGCCGTACTCGAGCGAGTACTTCTCCCGGATCGTCCGCCACGGAAGCTTGCCCGGTTTGCGCAGGGGGATGAAGCCGATTCCCATCTGGTAGGCGAGAACCGACGCGAAGATAAAGCCGCGCGACTCGACCGCCGCGACCTTGTCGATCGTGAGGCTCCGGCAGTGCTCGTGCAGCTCGTCGCAGAGCGCCCTGAAAGCCCCCGGATCGAGCAGGGCGGGCGTGATGTCCCTGAAAAGGATGCCGTGCTGCGGAAAATCGGGGATTTCCCTGATGAATCTCTTCAGCGCTTCGCTCATGGTCATTCCTTTCGATGTCCGTGTTTTCGCGAATCTTCTTCTCGATCGTCGGGCGGTTCCTTCGACACGTCGAGCAGAACGCGGAGCTTGCGGAGCGCCCGCATTTCGAGCTGACGCACCCGTTCCCGGGAGACGTTGACCGCTTCGCCCGTCTCCGCGAGCGTGTGCGGCTCTCCGTCGTCGAAGCCGTACCTGATCCGCAGCACCAGCTTCTCCCGGTCCGAGAGCCGCTCCATGATCTCCGCGAAGTTCTCGTTTTCCATCTGCTGGAGAATGATTCGTTCCGGATTGGCGGCCTCCTCCGGCTCGATCGAGCGGGTGAGCTGCTCGTAGGCGTCGATGCTGCTCGCGAGGTCGAGCGCGCGGATGTTCTCGACGAGCTGCTCGAGCATGCGGTACCGCTTCAGCGAGATCTTGAGGCGTTTCGCCTTCTCCTCCCGCATCAGCCTTTCGAAGCCCGGCTCCTGCCCGAGGGCGACGTAGCGGGTCATGAGCTGGAAGATATGGATGGGGATGCGTATCGTCCGGGAGTAGGTCGAAATGGCGCGGACGATCGACTGCCGGATCCACCACGACGCGTACGTGCTGAACCTGAACCCCCGGTCCGGATCGTACTTCCCCACCGCCTTGATGAGGCCCAGATTGCCCTCCTCGACGAGGTCGAGGAACGGGACCCCGTAGGTCGAGAAGGTCCGCGCGATCGTGATGACGAGCCGGAGATTGGCGACGATGAGCTTCCTGCGCGCCTCCCCGTCCCCGCCTCTCGCCCGGCGGGCGAGATCGATCTCCTCATCCGGCGAAAGGAGGGGATACCGGTTGATCTCCCGCAGATAGTGTCGCTGCAGGGCGTCTTCGTCGCGCTTCGGGTCCATGCCCCATTATGGCCTCTGCGAGGCGCCGGAATCAAGCCAAAGGTGAGATGCGCGGGCGGGGTTTGTGAATGCGGCGCGGGTTGAAAATGGTCGGGGCGAGTGGAGTTGAACCACCGACCTCCTGGTCCCGAACCAGGCGCGCTAACCGGGCTGCGCTACGCCCCGACCTGACCCTAAGAATAACATTCGGAAAGCAATATCTCAAAGGAAATTCTTGCCCGTCCGGCGCGGCTCTCCCCCGCCGATCAACCCCGTCCCCATGTGCCGAGGAAGATGTCGGCTCCGGTAATGACGCCGAGGCAGACGAGCGTCACGAGGGCGCCGGCGATAACGATGCCCCCGAGAATCGCCGGGATCGAATGGCGCATCGGTATGCGGAACAGATAGGCGGCGATGCAGCCCGACCATGCGCCCGTCAGGGGGAGCGGCACGCCGACGAACAGCGAGAGCCCGATCGCTTCGAATTTCTCGATCGAAGCGCTCTTGCTCCGCGTCCGGTTGAAGGTCCAGGTCATGAAGCGGTTGATCCGCGGGTATTTCATGAGGCGCTCGGTGAAGCGCTCGAGGAAAAAGAGAAAGGGGATCACGGGCACGAAATTCCCGATGATCGACCACAGGAGGGCCTCCTGCCATTTCATGTGCAGGACGAACATCGCGTAGGGCATGGAGCCCCTGAGCTCCCCGAGGGGAATCATGGCGACGAGAAAGGTCCAGAGCCGGTGCGACAGCGCCGTCGATAAAAGCAGGAAATCCACCTACCGCTCTCCTTTCAGCAACGGAACGAATGAGCATCGGGCGAGGCGCTGTTCCGTGACGGCGCTCCCCCGCTTCGTGAAGAGGACGATGCACTCGGCGCTCTCGCTGATCGGCGCGATGAGCCTGCCGCCGTCGGCGAGCTGCTCGAGGAGCGCGTCGGGGCGCTCCGCCATGGCCGCGGATACGATGATGCGGTCGAACGGGGCATAGCTCGTCCAGCCGAGCGAGCCGTCTCCGACCTTGACGCGGATGCTGCCCGTCCGGATCCCCGCCAGCACCCGCTCCGCCTGTTTGAGGAGGGGCGCGATCCGCTCGATCGAGAACACGTCGTGGGCGAGAAGCGAGAGAATGGCCGTTTGGTATCCCGAGCCCGTCCCGATCTCGAGCACGCGGTTCAGCCGCTGCACCTCGAGGGACTGCACCATGAACGCGATCGTGTACGGCTGGGAAATGGTCTGGTCGTAGCCGATGGGGAACGAGCAGTCGTCGTATGCCCTGCCGCCGAGCGCGGCGTCGACGAAGCGGTGGCGCGGCACGGCGAGGAACGCCGCGAGCAGGCGATCGTCGGCGATCCCTCGCGCGCGGAGCTGCTCGTTCACCATCCGCCGGCGCGCTATCGCGTAGTGATTTCCGGATTCCATGCGAGCCCGCGCTCCTCCAGCTCGACGATGCCTTCACGGTCGGTGAAATCGAGCCTGAGCGGGGTGAGGGAAACGTAGCCCTCGCTCACGGCCGCGAAATCGGTGTTCTCTCCGGTGTTCCAGCCGGGTTCCGCCCCGCCGATCCAGAAGTAGTCCTTTCCCCGGGGATCCGTTTTCCTGATGATGATGTCGTTGTAGACGCGCGAGCCGAGCCTCGTCACCTTGATTCCCTTCACGGCGCCGATCGGTATCGCGGGGACGTTCACGTTCCAGAGCCGCGCCCGGTCCCCCCTCATGGCGAGGAGCGCGGGGGCGAGCTGGCGCGCCGCGCTCGCCGCGCCGTCGAAGGAGGCGCCTCCCCAGGCCGTCAGCGACACCGCCATCGAGTCGATGCCGAGGATGCATCCCTCGATCGCGGCGGCCACCGTGCCGGAATAGGTGACGTCCTCGCCCATGTTGGGCCCGTGATTGATTCCCGAAACGACGAGATCGGGCTTTCGCCCGAGGATGCCGTGCACGGCCAGAATGACGCAATCCGAGGGGGTTCCCGATACGGTGAATTTCGAGGGGGAATATTCCTTGATGCGGAGCGGCTTGTCGAGCGTGATGGCGTGGCTCGACGCGCTCTGCTCGAGCTCGGGGGCCACGATGACGACGCGGCCGACGCGATCGAGCGCGCGCGCGAGCGCCTCGAGGCCCTCGGCGGCGATGCCGTCGTCGTTGGTGATGAGGATCGTTGTCTCGTCGCTCATGGATGGCTCCCGTGAATTCCCGCGACCCGTGAAAGACGGCATGTTACCAGAAAAGGCTTCTGATGACCAGCCGAATGAATCGCATGGTGTCCCGCAGCGGATGGATCGCGCTCTTTTCGCTCCCGTAGATCGTCTTGACGGGAATCGACGTGACCCGGCCGCCGGCGTGACAGGCCTTGATGATCATCTCGCTTTCGATCTCGTATCGCGACGTGACGAGACGGAGCTCCTTGAGAAGCGACGCGCGGGCGAGCCGGTAGCCGTTCTGGCTGTCGGGGACGCGCTGACCGGCCCGAAGGCTCACGACGGCCGACGTGAGGCGGTTCGTGAAGACACGGATCGGAGGCATCCCGCCCGCGGCCGCCATGCGGTCGCCGATGATGAGATCGGCCGCGCCCTTCCCGAATTCCTCGGCGAATCGCGGGATCTCGTCGGGATCGTGCTGCCCGTCCGCGTCGAGCATGACGACGGCGTCGATATCCGGTAGCGCCCGAAGGGCATCGATGGCGGTCCGGACGGCGGCCCCCTTTCCCCTGTTCACGTCGTGCCGCAATACCAGCGCGCCCGAACGCCGGGCCGCGCTCCCCGTGCCGTCGGTCGATCCGTCGTCCACGACGACGATGTGATCGAGAGGGACGTGCCGCGCGATCGATGCGATCACCGGCTCGATGAACCGCCCGGCGTTGTACGCCGGAACGATGGCCGCGAAACGCTCAAGCATGATGTTCGCTCCTCCAGAGGTGATCGAACGCGAACCACTGATCGGGATGGGACCGCACGAATTGCTCGATGTTTCCGATGCACGCGCGGGCCGTCGCCGCGCGCCGGTCGTCCGTATCCGGCACGCGGATCTCTTCCCCGACGAGGATCTCGATCGTGTCCCCCGCGGCGTACCAGGAGCAGCACGGGAGCAGCGGCGCCCCCGAGCGCAGCGAGAGGGTGATATGGCCGTCGGGGAGGACGACGTCGGTGCCGAGGAACCGGAGCTTCATGCCGCGCTGAGAGAAGCTGCGGTCGACCAGGAGCACGACCGTCTCTCCCGCCTCGAGCGCCTTCATGAGCGCCGTCCCGCAGGAGCGGGACGAGTAATCCCTGACCCCCCATCGGGCGCGCTTTGCGCTCAGGAAGCGCGTGACGCGCGCCGACGGGTGCTCGAGCGCGACCGTATGAATCCGGTATCCGAGGCCGCTGATGCACGCCCCCGCGAGCTCCCAGGAGCCGAGGTGCGGCGCGAACAATATGGCTCCCCGTCCCTTCCGGAGCGCGCGGTCGAGATTCTCGATCCCTCGAATTCGGCACACGGCCATGATCTCGTCGCGGTCCATCCGCGAAAGGCGCAGCATGTCCAGGACGGCGCGCGAAAAGTTGCGGAACACGGGGAACGCGCTGCCCGGGCGCAGCCCCAGCTTTTCGTAGTTCATCCGCACATTGTTCCGAATCTCTGGCCTGAAGGCGAAAAAGAGGAACGCGATCGCGGCGGCGATCCGCCTGCTGCATGCCGGGGGGAGCATGCCGGCGAGGGAGGACGCCGTGCGATATAGAATATACGAGATCATGCTTTCCAAAAATAAATCTGGTCGGGGCGACTGGATTTGAACCAGCGACCCCTAGCCCCCCATGCTAGTGCGCTAGCCAGGCTGCGCCACGCCCCGACCTCAACGCTAGAATATCATCGTTTGCGGGCCGAACACAAGCGAATTTGGATCCGCCGAACGGGCTCAGAGCGCCTCGACGAGGTCCTTGAGCTCCAGCAGGTCCTTCCGGAGGGATTCCACGATGCGCCGTTTGTCGGGATCGGCGAACGGGATATTCAGCTGCTCGGCGAGGACCGACGGATCGTTGTTGAAATCCTTCAGCTTCCGGCGCGCTCCCGCGATCGTGTATTTGCGATCGTACAGGAGCGTCTGAATCGCGATCAGGAGCTTGATGTCCCTCACGCGGTACGTCCGGTTGCCGGCGCGGTTCTTCTTCGGGCTCAGGGCGGGGAACTGTGATTCCCAGTACCTGAGCACGTGCGGCTTCACCTTGAGAAGGTCGCTGACCTCGCCGATCGAGTAGTAGAGCTTCTGGTTCGCTTTCATCATACCGATGCTTCCTTTGAGGCTGCGGAAACACCTCCGCGCGACGAGTCGACGTCCGCGGCGCTACATCTCTTTTTTGGCCTTGCGGATCATGAGATCCTTGATCGCCCGGCGCGGATCCTTTCCGCGGAAGAGCACGCGATGGACCTGCTCGGCGATCGGGAGCTCGATCCCGACGCGCGAAGCGAGCCGCACGGCCGCCTTCGTCGTTTTGACCCCCTCCGCCACCATGACCATTTCGGCGAGCACCTGCGGGAGCTTCTTGCCCCTCCCGATCTCCTCGCCGACATGACGATTCCTGCTGTGGCGGCTCATACACGTGACGATGAGGTCCCCGACTCCGGCGAGCCCGCTGAGCGTCGCCTCCTTCCCCCCCATCCGGCACGCGAGGCGCTTCATCTCGGCGAGCCCCCGGGTGATGAGCGCCGCCTTCGTGTTGTCCCCGAATCCGAGCCCGTCGCAGATGCCGGCGGCGATCGCGATCGTGTTCTTGAGCGACACGCCGAGCTCGACCCCGATAAGATCCGTATTGGTGTAGACGCGGAAATACTCGTTCATGAAATGGCCTTGGATCTCGCGCAGAACCTCGGAATCGGTTCCCGCGACGACGACCGACGTCGGCATCCGTCTGCTCACTTCCTCGGCGTGGCTCGGGCCGAGGAGGCCGACGATCCGCCGCCGGGCCGTCGGGAGCTCCTGCGACAGCACTTCGCTCATCCGGCAGAGCGTGCGCTCCTCCAGACCTTTCGACGCGTTGATGACGATCGCCCGCCGGTCGAACGACGGCGAGGATCCAACGATGCGCGCGACGCCGCGCACCGTGTGGCTCGGCGTCACGAAAACAATGCGCGTGGCGCCGTCGAGCGCCTCGTCCATCTCCGAGGTGATCCGGATCGATCTCGGCACGGGGATTCCCGGAAGGAACCGGCGGTTCTCCCCGTCCCGGCGGATCGTATCGGCAAGGGCGGGGAAATACTCCCAGAGCCGCACCTCGTGCCCCTTCTCGTCGAGCAGAATCGCGAGCGTCGTTCCCCAGCTGCCGGCGCCGAGGACCGCGGTGCGAGTGGAATGGGCGTGCGTTCGAGGCTTCATGGATTTGCCGCCTAGAAGATCCTTTTTTCGGTGCCGTTTCGCAGCCGCGCGATGTTCGAGCGGTGCTTCACGATCACGACGATCGCCGCGGCGACGCCGAGCAGGGTTATCGAATAATGCGCGTTCGCGTGGAACAGCCGGTTCGCCAGCGGTATCGATGCCGGCAGAAACGCCGCGCTCACGATGCTCGCCACCGATACGATCCGTGTGGCGAGCAGCATGATGATCCAGACCGCCAGGCACATGCCGAGCGCCTGGGGCGCCAGCGCCAGAAAGGCGCCCGCCGTGGCGCCCACTCCCTTGCCGCCCGAGAACCGCACGAACACGGAGTAGTTGTGTCCGAGAACGACGGCGAGCGCCGCCAGCAGGGCGAATCCCGTCGCCGTCCCTCCCAGCCGCGAGAGGAAATGAACGGCGACGAATCCCTTTCCGATATCGAACAGGAGCACCGGAATCGCGGCGCGGGGTCCGAGAACCCGGAACGTGTTCGCCGCGCCGAGATTGCCGCTCCCGTGTTCCCTGAGATCGATACCTCTGACGAGCTTCCCCATGCAGTAGCTCGACGGGATCGACCCGAGCAGGTAGCTGGCCGCCGCGACGAAAAGTATCTTGAGAACGAGATCCATCATCTCTCCTTGGATTTGAGAGAGATTGTAATGACCGTGCCCTCGAACGTAAACACTTTTCTGAGCTGATTATTGAGATAACGTATATAAGAACGAGGAAAATAGGAGGATCTATTTACAAAGAGCGTGAAGGTCGGCGGTTTGACCCCTGTCTGCGTCGCGTAGTAAACCTTCCCCGTACCTCCGGCATGGTGGCTCGGCGGGCTCTTGGCGACGATCGCCTCGAGCACCTTGTTCAGCTCAGAGGTCTTGATCGTGCGCTCCCGCGCCTCCTTGATGGCGACCGCGAGGGGAAAAATCCGCTCGACGCGGAGGCCGGTGAGCGCCGAAACGGTGACGGCGGGGGCGTAGGAAAGGAAGGACATCGATTCCCGAACTTCCGCCACGAAACGATCGGAGGTCCGCGAATCCTTCTCGACGAGGTCCCATTTGTTGATGAGGATCATCATGCCCTTCCGGGCCCGATGCCCCTCGGAGGCGACGCGGACGTCCTGCCGCGAGACCGGTCCCGTGGCGTCGATCATCACGGCGACGATATCGGCGTTCCGCGCGCTCGACAGGCTCTTGTGGCTCGTGATCGCGTCGAGCCCCTTCGCGGTCCGGGCGCGCCGTTTCACACCCGCCGTGTCGATGAGAACGAACTCCTTCCCGCCGCGCCGGATGATGACGCCGACGGAATCCCGGGTCGTTCCGGGGATATCCGAAACGATGTTGCGCTCCTCGCCGGCCAGCGCGTTCACGAGGGAGCTCTTGCCGACGTTCGGCTTGCCGACGATCGCGATCGCGATCGGTTCCGGCCCCGCCTCCTCGGCTTTGCGCGGGATGCGCGACGTGATGTCGTCGAGCATTTCCCCGATTCCCGTCCCGTGCAGCGCGCTCACGATATGCATATGATCGAATCCGAGCGTGTGGAACTCGTGCACGCTCCATCGATCCTCGTCGTTTTCGATCTTGTTGACGACGAAGATCATCTTGCCCCGCTCGCGACGGAGATCGCGGAGCAGCGATTGATCTTCCTCCGTCACCCCGGTATCGATATCCGCCACGAAAACGATCACGGCCGCTTCGCCCGCGATGCTCTTCACCCGTGCGCGGATATCGAAGGTGAGGCGATCCTTCGTGTCGACGCTGAAACCGCCGGTGTCGACGAGAATGAAGGTGACGCCGTTCCAGGTGACCTTCTCCTCGACGGCGTCCCGCGTCACGCCTCTCGTCGCGTGCATGATCGCTTTGCGGCGCCGCACGACTCGATTGAAGAGCGTCGATTTTCCCGCGTTCGGTTTTCCGACGATTGCGACGATGGGAATCTTCTTCATGACGAGCATCCCTTCCGGCACTGGTTCGCGACGCGATTTTCGAGAAAGGTCGATCGGGCGACCACGACCGGCACGCCGAGCTCCCGCGCGATATCGGCGGCGCGGAGGTCGTCGAGGAAACGCCCCTCGTGGTTCACCGCGTTGGGGGGAATCACGAGACAGCCCGAAATCCGGCTCCGGCGGGCGGCGCGGACGATATCGCGGCCGCACAGGAGTCCCGAAACGGTCACCGATGGCCCGAACAGACGATTCCGGACGACGACGAGCCGCAGCGAGACCGGCGGACGCATCTCCTCGAGAAGCGGCTCCGCGTACCGACGCAGGAACCGGGCGCCGAGGGCGCCCGTCGCGACAGTGATCCGTTTCAGGGGCGCGCGCGGCCGCGCCCGCTCGATATCCCCGGCGAGGCGCATGAGAAAATCCCGGCACGCGCCGACCCCGTTCGAGAGCTGCGGGAAATCCCCGTACGCATCCGCGGGGGGCAGAACGCGGTTCGCCGCCAGATAGAACTCGTCGGCCAGATACAGAAAGCGCTCTCCCCCGAACCGCACCCGATAGCGTTCCTGCTCGCGCGCGGCCCAATCGATCAGCGCGCGGGATTCCGCGACGCCGGGCCGCCGGAGGAGCGGAAGGCCGGCGCGGTGCCCCGTGACGCCGACCGGGACGATCGCCGCCGTTAGGCAGGCCGGGTGCAGCGCGGCGAGCTCACGCACGGTCTCGCGGAGCGCCGCTCCGTCGTTGACGCCGGGAACGAGCACGATCTGCGCGTGCATCCGGATGCCGCCGCGCGCGAGCCGGCGCAGATCTTTCATGATGTCGCGGCGCATCGGGCGGCCGAACAGGCGCTCGCGGACGCTTCGGCGCACGGCGTGAACGGAAACGTAGAGCGGGGACAGACGGAGATCGAGAATCCTCGCGAGATCCCGGTCGCGGAGATCGTTCAACGTGATGAAATTCCCGAAGAGAAAGCTCAGCCGGAAATCGTCGTCCTTCTCGTACAGGGACGGCCGCATGCCGGGCGGCATTTGGTCCATGAAGCAGAAGATGCACTTGCTCCGGCACCGGATGAACTTCATTTCGCGGAAGACGGCGCCTTGCCGCGAGAGCTCGGCGAGGGGGAGCGTCCGCGACATCGAGCGCCCGTCGCGCCGGATCGCGAAACGGGCCTTCCCGTCGCCGGCCGTGAGGAACAGCGCGTCGAGCTGGTCTTCCACCGCTCGGGTGCCTATCGAAAGGATCTCGTCCCCCGGCCGGAAGAAGCCACGTTTCCCGTCGATTCTTTCGATTCGTACCGTCATGGCCGCTCGTGAAAAACCCCCCTCAAACATCCCGCTCGAAGGGGGTTCGTCTATAAATGGAGCGGGCAACGGGATTCGAACCCGCGACTCTCAGCTTGGGAAGCTGATACTCTACCAGCTGAGCTATGCCCGCGTTCTCGTCGATGAGGCACCTCGAAACTTATCAGTTTGCGCCTCCGCTGTCAACGGATTTATCCCGCCAGGCGCCCCTCGACGAGCGCCGCCGCCGCGTCGACGAGTCCCTGCCCATCCGCCGCGAGCCGCCGCATCTCAGGCTCCTTCCGGAACCACGTCACCTGACGCTTGGCGTACTGGCGCGTGAGCTCGCCGATCCTCCCGATCGTGTCGTCGAGCGGGCGCTCTCCCCTCACGAACGAGACGACCTCGGGGTAGCCGAGCGTCCTCATGCCCGGCCACGCGGGATCGGCCCCCTCGGCGAGAAGGCGCCGCACTTCATCCGCCCACCCCTTCTCGAACATCTCTCCCGTCCGCGCCCCGATCCGCCGGTGGAGCTCCGCGCGGTCGATCTCGAGCCCGATCTTGACGAACCCGATTTCCTCGCGGGACGGCTCGATGCGCTGCCGGCGCATATGGTCGCTGAGAGCCGTTCCCGTGAGCGCGTGCACCTCGAGAGCGCGAACGGTCCGGTAGCGGTCGTTCGGATGGATGCGCGCCGCGCTTTCGGGATCGATCGCCCGGAGTTGCTCGTGCAGCGATCCGCTCGATCTTCCCCTCACCGATTCGGCGAAGCCGGCCCGATCGCCCGGATCGAGCGCGATGTCGAAGAATCCCGCTTCGATCGCCCTGAAGTAGAGCCCCGATCCCCCGACCAGAATGGGCAGCGCGCCTCGCGAAGCCGCATCCCGGATCGCGCCGCGCGCGAGCGAGGCGAACCGCTGCGCGTTGATTCTCTCGGAAAGATCGCACACGTCGATGAGGTGATGCGGCACGAGCCGCCGGTCCTCCGCCGAGGGCTTCGCCGTGCCGATATCGATGTGGCGGTATGCCTGACGCGAATCGACCGAGATGATCTCGCCCTTCATCCGCAGGGCGAGGCCCATTCCGAGCGCGCTCTTGCCGGATGCGGTGGGACCGAGAATTGCGACCGCAGTTATCATTCCCTGTGCGTGACCGATCGCGCGAATCGCCGCTCGAGCTCCGCGGTGCCGACCCGCAGCATCGTCGGCCGCCCGTGGGGACAGGTATACGGAAGCGCCGTCGCGAAGAGCTGGTCCGCGAGGCTCTCCATCTCCTCCCCCGACAGCCTCGTGCCCGCCTTGATCGCGGAACGGCAGGCGTACGACTTGAGGAAATCGTCGATTCCGCTCCTCCCCTCTCCCCCCAGTATCTCCTGGAGCAGCCGCCCGTCGTCCCAGTTGCGCACGAGCGCCGGGATGCCCCGCACGATTATCGACCGGTGCCCGAACGGCTCGCTCTCGAAGCCGAGCGCGGCGAGCGGCGCCGCCATCTCCTCGTAGCGTTCGTACTCGTCCGGCGACAGATCGATCGTCGCGGGGAACAGGAGCGATTGCACGACCGCTCTTCCGCCGGCCAGATCCGCTTTCGCGCGGTCGAAGAGGATTCGCTCGTGAGCGGCGTGCTGATCGATGATGACCATGCCGCCGCGGATCTGGATGAGGATGTAGCTCTGGTGTAGCTGCCAGTACAGGGTGCCCGACGTGAGGATACCCTTTCCCTTCTCGTCCCCGAACAGCGAGAGGGGCGCCTCGTGGAACTCGAACGTCCGATCGCCCTCTCCGATTTCCTGCGCCGCTCCCGCCCACGACCCCGCTGATCCGGCGGGAACCGGGCTCCCCGCAGGAGGGCGCGCGGAATCGGCGTTCGACGGCGGAGAGAGCACGCCTCCGTAGAACGAATCGACCGTCCGCTCGACCGACCCGCCGGCGCTCCTGAGCGCTTCGCCCAGCGAGGAGAGCACGAGCCGGTGGATCTCCCCCTCGTTCCGGAAGCGCACCTCGGCCTTCGTCGGATGGACGTTCACGTCCACCTCGTCGGGCGGCACCTCGAGAAAGAGCACGACGGCGGGGAAGCGGTCGCGCGGAATGAGCGATTCGTAGGCCTGGTTGACCGCGTGCGAGAGCACGCGGTCGCGAACGTATCGACGGTTCACGAAGTAGAACTGCATGTAGCGGTTCGCCCGCGTCTGGTCGCCCCGCGAGGCGTACCCGTAGATCTTCGAGCGGCCGATGCCGAACTTCACCGGCACTAGATTGGCGAGAAGATCGGCGCCGAGGACGATCTCGACGCGCTCGCGAAGGCTCGACGGCGGATACGACAAGAGGTCTTTCCCGCTCTCGCGGAGCACGAACCCCGTTTCGGGAAACGCGAGCGCGTACCCTTGGATCACCGCGATGATGCGTCTCGTCTCTGACTGCGCGCTCCGCATGAATTTCTTGCGCGCGGGGAGATTCACGAAGAGATTGTCGACAACGACTTCCGTTCCGGCATTCCGCGCGAGCAAGGTGTCGCGGACGAGCGTTTCGCCGCGGAACGCGAGCTCGCGGGCCATCTCCTCCTCCCGGGCGCGGGATCGTACCGTGAGCACGCTCACCGCCCGGATGCTGGCGAGAGCCTCCCCGCGGAATCCGAGCGTGCCGACCCGGCCGATGTCCTCGACGCGCGCGATCTTGCTCGTCGTGAAGCTCTCGACCGAGAGCGGAAGCTGCTCCGCCGGAATGCCGGAGCCGTTGTCCTCGACCTTGATCGCCGCTTTGCCGCCGTCGACGAGATCGATCGCGATCCTCGTCGCGCCCGCGTCGAGCGAGTTCTCGACGAGCTCCTTAACGGCGCTCGCCGGCCGCTCGATGACCTCGCCCGCGGCGATCCGCGCGGCGACTTCCGGGAGCAGTTTTTGAATGGGAGCCACATCCCCCTCCGGAGCACGAATGTTCGAAAGCGCTTCGACGGAACGGCGCGAGCCCGGCTTCACCGGGAAACCTATCATACGGCGCGTTCGTTCCGCAATGCGTAAAAGCCGCGGGGATGTTAGGCGGGAATTCTCGATTTCGCTTCGTTGACGAGCTCGGCGGCGGTGGCCGATGTGCCCGGAAACACGGCGTAGCCGTTGGTGGGATAATAGCCCGTGGATTCGTAGTACCCTTTCTCCTCGAGATTTTTCGCGATGAGCTCCTTGATGCGGTTTTCGAGGTAGCCCATCCGCTGATAGCCCTCGACCGAGAGGACGATGAAGAGATCGGGTTCGGTCCATGAGAAGAAATCGGTTTTCCGAACCTGGGTCCGTACCCCGACGCTGAGCTCGTTCACGAGCCGCAGGCCGGCTTGAAAGTCGGCGCCGAGGATGGATTGCAGGCCGTTGATCTTGAACACGGTGACGGTGAATCCGTGATGGTATCTCTCGGCCCGCTCGATCTCTTCGCCGATCCGCTCGATCATGAGCTTCTGGTTGTACCGCAGGAGATCGTCGAAGGAGAACGATTCGGGCTCTTTCGCCTTCGCCGCCGCCTTCGAAAACAGCGGCGCGACGATGCCGGAGACCTTCCGGAGGAGGTTCGTCTCGTGCTCCCCGAATATTGAGGAATCGAGAGGCGTGGCGGGGGTCTTGTCGTAACCGATGAAGACGACGCTCGTGTCATCCGACCGATAGAGGGGAAAGCCGATGGCCGACCGGTAGAGCGGCGGCTTGTCGAGGAGCTTGAGGTCGGCCGAGAGGTAGCTCATGCATATCGGTTCCCCCTTCTCCTTGACCGTTTCGAGCATCTCCGCGTCGTATTCGAGCCTGCTTCGCCGCTCCTTCTCGTCGTCGGGGAACTGGTGATAGGCCGATTCCGAACGGTCGGGGCCCTCGTAGTGCAGGCTTCCGATCGATGCCTTCACGAGCGACGACAGGAGCGCCGGCAATCTGCGTATATTCGATGAAAGATCCTCGAACGCGACGAATGTCGGGGTCATCACGGAGAGCTCCTCGAGGCTCTCGATCTTCCGCGACTGGCGGAGTTCCCTGATCTGCGCGTACGTGAAGAACGCGACCTGGAAGCGAAGCGCGTCCTTGAGCCTGAAGAACGTCTGCTGCGCGCTCAGGCTCGAAAACTCGATCACCATGACGCCGAGCGCTTCGGAGTGCACGAGCGGGAGGTAGATCGAGGTGATGACGCCGTCCCCCGATTTCAGCCGGAGCCCCGCCGCGTGGCTCGCCTCGGTCATGAGGATCTCCTCCTGGGCGATGAACGCGCGCGCGAGAGCGCCCTTGTCGCAGTGAATCCGGGGGGACTGCGCGCCGGCAGGCATCTGCTGATCGCTTCCCCCGAGGATGAGCCAGTCTCCCTCGTCGGTGGCCGTATAGATCGCGACGGTATCGGCCTTGAGCTCCCGCGCGAGGAATCTCGTGAGCAGGGTGAACTTCTCGTGAAATCCGATCTCCCGGTGGAAGAGGCTCTCGAGGTAGTTGCGGATCTGGAACTCGATCTCCCGCACCGCGTGCGCGTCGATCATGAGGTGCTGCTCGAGAATCGGCGAGATCTTCGACGCGAGGAGCGCGATGGTTTCGAGATCCTTGTTCCCGAGCTTTTTCTCGTCTCCGCTCGTCGAGATGTTCAGCACGCCGAGGAGCTTCGTTTCATGGACGAGCGCCACCGAGATGGAGCTCGCGATATCGTCGCGCTCCCGGCCGTTGCGGTAGAGCGGCGTGTTGACGATCTCGGTGATGAGGATGGGCTTGAGGGTGCGGGCGACCGTTCCGGCGATCCCCTCGCCGAGCTTTTGTCTCGTGCGCTCGACGACCTCGGCGCTCAGCCCGTTCGCGTAGCCGATGTAGAGCTCGCTGCTCTCGGGGGAATACAGCATGATCGATCCGCTGGAGGCGCCGACCGCGCGGATCGAAATCTCGAGGAGCCACTTGAGGAGCCGTTCCCGGTCCGTGATGTGGCTCATGTATTCGAGCGCGTCCTCGAGATGCGCGGGCCACGGGCGCGCGCCGGCCTCGTCCTTCCCCTGCGGGGCCGGAGCGAAATGATCGACCGCTTCGGCGGGATTGACGATCCGCTTGCGCTCCTTGCGGAGCAGGGCGATCTCCCGGTCGTAGAGCTTGCGTTTGTCCGTTACGATGACGTAGTCGGCCGTGAGGAACGTTTCGAGGAATGCGTCGTCGGAGAACGCGGGGATGCCGATGATTTCGGCGATCTCGAGCGCGACGGCCCGGGGATCCCGGTCGAACACGCCGACGATGCTCACGTCGGGGGTGCGATGGAATTCGCTCAAAACGTTGAGCTCTTCCTCGCCTCCTCCGAGGATGGCGATCTTGATGCTCGCTCCGGACACGATCCTCTCCCGCATCGATGTGCCGCAAATAGTATGACCCAGGAGGTTTTTAGCATAAGTCGAGCCAGAAGAAAGGCGGGGCTACGCTCGGGCCTTCCCTTTGAGCTCGACGAGGAGCTTGAGGGCTTCTAGCGGTGTAATACTATTAGTATCAATCGCTTGTAGTCTTAAATGAACGTCGTCCAAGCCGGGAAATAGGGAGGTCTGGTTCGCCTGATCCGGCTTCGGCGGGCCGGCGCTCATCTTTTCGCGCTCGAGCCCTGCCAAGATTTCGGCCGCGCGCCGGATGACCGATTCCGGCAGTCCGGCGAGGCGCGCAACCTGAATGCCGTAGCTCCGGTCGCTCGCCCCTTCACGGATCTTGTAGAGAAAGACGATCCGATCCCCCCATTCCTTGATCTCGACCCGCATCGCCCGGGCGTGCGGGAATCGGCCGGCGAGGCTCGTGAGCTCGTGATAGTGCGTCGCGAAGAGCGTCTTCGGTTTCGGCCCTTCCCCCTCGAGGAGGAACTCGGAAACGGCCCAGGCGAGGCTCAGGCCGTCGAGGGTGCTCGTGCCGCGCCCGATCTCGTCGAGAATGACGAGGCTCCGGCTCGTGCAGTTGTTGAGAATCTTGGCGGTCTCGCCCATCTCGACGAGAAACGTGCTCTGGCCGCGCGCGAGGTTGTCGCTCGATCCGACCCGCGTGAATATCCGGTCGAGCAGGCCCACCGACGCCCGGGCCGCCGGCACGTAGCTTCCCGCGTGCGCGAGGAGCGAGATGATCGCGGCCTGGCGGATGTAGGTCGATTTTCCTCCCATGTTCGGGCCCGTGAGGATGACGAAGCTCTTCCCGCTCGAGCGGAGCTCGATATCGTTCGGAATGAAATCCTTTCCGGAGATGCGTTCGACGACGGGGTGCCGCCCATCCGTGACGACGAGATCCCCGGTCTCGTTGATCTCGGGCCGGCAGTAGTCGCGCTCGAGCGCGATCGCGGCGAGGGACGACAGGACGTCGAGCGACGCGACGGCCGCGGCGATCCGCTGGAGGAGCTCGCTCTCGCGCGATACCGTCTCGCAGAGCGCGTCGAATATCTCCCGCTCGAGCGCGATCCGGCGCGCGTCGGCGCCGATGATCGCCTGCTCCTTCGCCTTGAGCTCCTCCGTCACGTAGCGCTGCGACGAAACGAGGGTCTGCCTGACGATGTAATCTCCGGGCACCTTCGCGTCGTGGACGCGGGATATCTCGATATAGTAGCCGAACACCCGGTTGTATCCGACCCGGAGGGAGGAAATGCCGCTGCGCTCCCGTTCCGATTCCTGGAGCCGCGCGATCCACGCCTTGCCTTCCGCCGATTCGCGCGCCACGTCGTCGAGATCGCTCCGGAAGCCGCTCCTGATGTACCCCCCGTCGCGCAGATGCGGCGGGCTCGCGGGATCGATGCCCCGCCGTATCTCGTCGAGGCAGGCGACCGGGGTCGAAACGTCGCGCGCCGCGGCGCCGATCGCCTCGGCCCCGAAACGTCCCGCGGCCTCGGCGATCCCGGGCCCGCGCTCGAGGGCTTCGGCGAGGGCGAGAAGTTCCCGGGGTCCCGCCTTCCGCGCGGTGATCCGGGCCAGGAGCCGCTCGATATCGGCGAACCGTTTCAGCGCCCCGCGGAGCGCGCGCAGCGCGGTATGATCGGAGAGGAGCGATTCGATCGCGTCGAGGCGCCGCTCGATCACCACGGCCCGCCGGGACGGATGCATGATCCATTTCCGCAGCTCGCGCGCCCCCGGCGCCGTCTGCGTATCGTCGAGATGATGGATGAGCGTCGTATCGGCCGCGTTCCCCCGCAGCGGCTCGAAGACCTCGAGGTTCTCGAGCGTCTCGGCGTCGAGGAACAGGCTGTCCGCCGGGATGAGGAGCCTGACGGCGGCGATATGAGCGAGATCGCTTCGCCGCAGCTCCTTCACGAACGAGAGGAGCGAGCCGGCCGCGGCGACGGCGAGCGGCCGGTCGTCGAGCCCGAAGCAGGCGAGATCGCTCACGCGGAAATGCGCGAGCAGCGCGGCGCGCGCGAACTGCTCCTCGAACTCGTACGGGGGGCGCTCGTCGATCGTCGCGCGGCGATCGAGCGTTTCGACGCGGGCGCGTACCGCGTCGGCGCCGAGCGGAACGATGGCTTCGCGGAAACGCGTGCCGGCGAGCGCCTGCTCGATCACGGCCGTGCGGTCCTCCCCCGCGCTGAATTCCCCCGTCGAGACGTCGAGGATCGCGAAGCCGGTCCTGTCGCCGCGCTCCGCCATGGAAACGATATAGTTGTTCTCCCGGTCGACGAGGGTCGCGGGCGAAAGGGTGGTTCCGGGGGTGACGACGTCCGTCACGACGCGTTTGACGACGCCCGAGGCCCCGGGAACCTCTTCGACCTGGTCGCAGATCACGACGGTTCGTCCCAGCTGGAGCAGCTTCGCGACGTAGGTCTCCACGGCGTGGATCGGGACGCCCGCGAGCGGCACCGGATTGCTCTTGTCCTTGTCGCGCGTCGTGAGGGCTATATTGAGCAGGCGGCTGACCTCTTTCGCGTCGTCGTAGAACGTCTCGTAGAAGTCGCCGACCTGGAAGAACAGAATTCCGCTCGCGTACCGGCTCTTGATTTCCCGGTACTGATTCATGAGTGGCGTCAGCCGGTAGCTCATCCTACTGCAGGGGAACGATCGAGCCGGTCAGATCGAGAAGCTCCTTCGCGCGCTCAACATCGCGAGCCGCCGCCTCCCTGCTCTCGTACCTCCCGACGCGAACCCGATGCATGATCCGGCCCTCGGTTTCGAACCGCTCGACGCGGACGCCGCGGAACGCGCCTTCGAGCTTGGCGGCGACGGCGAGCGCGTTCGCCTTCGCACCGAACGCGCCGAACTGAATGGTGAATTCGCCGCGCTCGCTTCCGGTCGCCGCGGCATCCCGGGAGGACGGTTTCCCCGTTTCACCTCCCCCCGCCTGCTTGTCTTCCTTCGGTTTGGTGCGCGGCGCGGCGAGGACCTGCACCTTCTCGTTCGATCGGCCCGCCTCGAACGAGCGGGGAAACTCCTCGATCAGGGCGCGGTAGCGTTCGAGCGCCTTATCGCGCTCTCCGGCGCGTTCGAGACATTCGGCGAGCCCGAACATCGCGACCGGATCCCGGCGCGACCGCACGAGGCTCTCGTACTTCGCGATGGCCTCCGTGAGCCGTCCCTGGCGCGCATCGATCTCGGCGCGCGCGATCGTGCTCCACGAGGCGTACGCTCCCCGCGTGATCGACGCGAATTCCGCGGCGGCGCGCGCGGTGTCGCCGAGCTGCCGGCGGCAGAGCGCGGCGAAATAGGTCCCCGTTCCCGCGTCGCGATTGGAGATCTCGACGCGGCGTTCGGCGAGCAGATCGAGCGCTCCGGCGTAATCCCCCGCGCCGTACCGCATCGTCGCGAGATCGAGGCGCGCGCGATCGGCCGCGCCCCCGTTCTCCGAGGCGATCACGCGGCGATAGAGCGTTTCGGCCTTCGCGTAATCGGTTTCGAGCCGCGCGAGCATGAGGAGGGCGTCGGCGCGTTCGTCGCGATCGGCCGACGACGTGTCGCCGGCGACGGCGGCCCGGGCGCGGTCGTAGTCGCATCGCTTGAAGAGATCGTCGGCGCGCTTGAGGCCCGAGACGGCTCCGATCGCCGCAGCGGCGATGGCGGCGAGACAGACGGCCAACGCGAGTTTTCGTTTCATCATGTTCGTCTGTGCGGGAATCGCGCCGGGCGGCTTTACGCCGGCTCGCTACTGATCGATCGCCGCGACTTCCCCCTCGAAGGTGAAATTGACGAGCCGCTTCAGGACGATGGGAACGATATCGCCGTCGCGCAATCCCGCCGGCGTCACGAGCACGTTCCTGAATTCCGGGGTGCGGCCTTTCAGGTAGCGATATTCCCCCTTCTGCGCCGCACCGTCAAGAAGGATTTCCGTTCTGCTGCCGAGCTGCGCCCGCAGGATCGCACCGCGCTCCTCCTGCACGAGGGCGTTCAGCGCGAGGAGGCGTTTTTTCTTCTCCCCCGCGCTCACGTCGTCGGGCCTCTCGAACGCCGCCGTCCCCGCGCGCGGCGAGTACTGGAAGGTGAACGCGGCTTCGAACCGGGCCTCGCGGACGAGATCGAGGGTCTGCTCGAATTCGTCGTCCGTCTCCGTGGGGAATCCGACGATGATGTCGGTCGTGACGGCGAGCCCGGGCACGATGCGTCGCGCCTCCCGCAGCTTCTCCAAATAGATCTCCCTCGTATAGCCGCGATTCATGGCCGCGAGAATGCGATTGCTCCCCGCCTGCACCGGCAAATGGATATGGCTGCAGAACCGGCCGTCGCGGGCCATCAGCTCGAAGACCGGCGGACCGACGTCGCGCGGATGGCTCGTGAGAAACCGCAGCCTTCTCACGTCCGTTTCATCGAGGATGCGCCCGGCGAGCTCGACGAACCCGGTCCCGCCGTCCCGGTACGCGATCACGTTCTGGCCCAGCAGCGTCACCTCCCGCGCCCCACCCTCGACGGCAGCGGAGACCTCCCGGATGATCGCATCGGACGCCTTGCTCCGGACCGTTCCCCTGAGATACGGCACGATGCAGTAGGAGCAGAAATTCTCGCAGCCCTTCGTGATCGAGACGTACCGCGATACGCCCCCGCCGGATTTCCGCGCGCGCACCTCGGGCGCGGGGCCGTCGTCCGTTTCGACGAACACGAAGCGCCCCTCTCCGCGCACCGCCGATACGATGGCGTCGGGAAGCAGCGCGTAGCTGTCGGGCCCGGCGACGATTCGAACGGCGGGCACGAGATCGAAGAGCGCTTCGCCGAGGCGCTGGGCCATGCAGCCGCAGACGGCGATCACGGCGCCGCGGTGCCGCGAGAGATCGAGGAGCCGTCCGATCGCCCGCTGCTCGGCGTGATCGCGCACGCTGCACGTATTGACGATGATGCATTCCGCATCCCGCGGATCGCGCACGATCGAGGCCCCCCGCCCTTCGAGGAGAGACGCGATCACGTCGGTGTCGTACGAGTTCATCTGGCAGCCGAAGCTCTCGCAGTACACGCGCAGCCCCGTCATCGCTCCCACGCTCCCCGATCCGGTTCCGGCGCGCCGGATCCCGCGACCGGCGTTCCGGAGAGAGTCCCGCGGTCGAGCCGGTCGACGCGCACGCTGACGAGCGCGCCCGCCGGGCCCGCCGTCCGCGGCAGCAGCACCTCGCAGTAGGTCCCCGTGAGCGAGCGGACGCGCGTCGCGCGGGGGTCGCGCGCGATTTGCACGAGCGCGAGCTGCTGCGATCCGACATGCGACTCGAGGAACGAGCGCTTCTTGGCTTTGCCGAGCTCGATGAGGCGCCTGCTTCGTTCCCGCTTCGCCGCGGGGCTCACCGCGCCGTCCATCGACGCCGCGGGGGTCATCGGCCGCGGCGAAAAGCCGAACACGTGGAGAAATGATATCGGCAGCTCGCGCATGAGCTCGAAGGTATGCTCGAAGCGGTGTTCGGTCTCCCCGGGAAACCCGACGATGATATCGGTGCCGATGCCCATGCCGCGACGCGCCGCGGCTATCTCCTCTATCTTCTCCTTGAACGCCGCGGCCCGGTACGACCGGTTCATCGCCGCGAGAACGAAATCGTCCCCGCTCTGCAGCGGAACGTGGAAATGGGGCGCCAGACGTTCCGTGCTGCCCGCGATTCGGAGAAGCGCTGGCGTCACTTCGTTCGCCTCGACGCTGCTGAGCCGGACCCGGACCCCGTCGACCCGGTCGAGGATCGTCTCCACCAGATGCGCGAGCGTGTCCGGGGGATCGAAGTCCGCGCCGTAGCGCCCGATGTGCACGCCGGTGAGAACGATTTCGTGGTAGCCGTTTTGGCGAAGGGTGGAGATCTGTTCGAGGACGGCGGCGGGGCTCACGCTGCGGCTCGAGCCCCTCGCCCGGGGAACGATGCAGTAGCTGCAGGAGGCGTCGCACCCCTCCTGCACCTTGACGAAGGCGCGCGCGTGGCCGAGAAAGCGCTCGATGCCGGTCCGGTCGCTCGCGTCGCTCCGCGCGGCGCTCCCGCGGATCGCGTCGACGATCGCGGGCAGCGCGTGCTTCTCGCCGTTTCCGAGCACGAGATCGATCTCATCCATGCTCCCGAGCCGCTCGCGCTGAAGCTCCGCGCCGCAGCCGGTGACGACGACGAACGCTCTCGGATCGATCCGTTTCGCGCGCCGCGCCGCGCTCCGGCACCGCGCGTCGCTCCGCGCCGTCACCGTGCATGAATTGATGATGCACACGGCCGCTCCCTCTTCGAATCGACGGTATCGCCAGTCCCGGCGCACGAGGGCCTCGCGGATCCACTCCGTTTCGAATTGGTTGAGCTTACAGCCGATCGTGAGGGTCGAGAAGGTCTTTTCCATGCGCACGGATCACGCTCCCGCCGGGCGGGCCGTTTCAAGGCCGAAAACGCCGAGAGGGTGGAATCCCACCCTCTCCGGCGTTTTGAGACTGTCCCCTGCTCACCTTACCCCGCTGCCGGACCGTTTCCTTCCGGTCCCCCGGCGCCGGGGGAATTTTCGCCCGAAGGCTCGATATCGTCGTCGTATCCTTCGTCGATATCGTAATCGGCCTGCTCGCCGGCCGGCTCGTCCTTCGACTGCCGTGCCGCGGGCCGTTCCTGATCGGCCGTCTCGCGCCTCGGGAATCTCTTCCTGAACGCGTCGATCTCCTCGGCGGAGCGCCCTTCGAGATACGCGCTCACGCTGAGGACGATCCGCTTGTTCTGCGGATCGATCTTGATGACCTTGAGCGGGATGTCCGTGCCGACGTCGAAATGGTCGGAGGGCTTCCGCAGGTTGTCGATGCCGAGATGAGAGAGCGGAACGAATCCCTCGACGTCCTCCTTGAGCTCCACGACCGCCCCGCGATCGAGCAGCCTCGTGATCTTGCCGTGAAGTTCGATTCCGATGCTGAACTCCTTCGCGAGCTCGTTCCACGGATTCTCCCTCGTCTGCTTCATTCCGAGGCTGATCCGGCGTTTTGCGCTGTCGATTTCGAGCACGACCACCTCGAGCTCGTCTCCCTTGCGGACCGCTTCGGAGGGATGGCGCACGCGTTTCGCCCACGACATGTCCGAGATGTGGACGAGGCCGTCGATTCCGTCTTCGATCTCGACGAACGCGCCGAAGTTGGTCAGGTTCCGCACCTTCCCCTTGAGGCGGGTGCCGGGCGGATATTTGCCTTCGAGTGCCTTCCAGGGATCGGGCTCAAGCTGCTTGAGCCCGAGGGAGATCTTCTCGTGCTCCTTGTCCACGTTGAGAATGATCGCCTCGACCGTGTCGCCGATCGCGACGACCTTCGAGGGATGCTTCACGTGGCGGGTCCACGACATCTCTGAAATGTGGATGAGCCCTTCGATTCCCTTTTCGAGCTCGACGAACGCGCCGTAATCGGTGATCGAAACGACCTTGCCGCGCATCTTCGTGCCGACCGGATAGCGCTGGTCCACGCCCTCCCACGGGTACGGCGTGAGCTGCTTCAACCCGAGCGAAATACGTTCCCGCTCCCGGTCGAAATCGAGAATCTTCACCTTGAGCTTGTCGCCGATCGCGACGACTTCCGAGGGATGGCTGACCCTGCCCCACGTGAGATCCGTGAGATGCAGGAGCCCGTCGATACCGCCGAGATCCACGAAGGCGCCGAAGTCGGTGATGTTCTTCACGACCCCTTCGCGCTCCTGCCCGACGGCGAGCTCGGCGAGGAGCTTTTTCTTCTTCTCGTCGCGCTCCTCTTCGAGAACGACGCGCCGCGATACCACGATGTTCCGGCGGCGCTTGTTGAGCTTGATGATCTTGCAGTCGAGCTCCTGTCCGATGAGCTCGTCGAGGTCGGGCACCTGCCGCAGCGCGATTTGGGAACCGGGCAGGAACGCGTCGACTCCCATCAGCTTCACGACGAGTCCGCCCTTGATCCGATGATCGACGCGGGCCTTCGCGGTGAGCCGCTTGTCGTACGATTCCTTGATGTCGTCCCACGCCTTGATGAAATCGGCTTTCTCCTTGGAGAGAACGATGAGACCGTCCTGGTTCTCCATCTTCTCGAGGTAGACGTCGAACACGTCTCCCTTCTGGACGTTCGGAGCGTTCGAGAATTCGATACGCGGTATCGAACCCTCGCTCTTGAACCCGACATTCACGATGATCTCGTTGTCGGCCACCTCGTACACGGTGCCCTTGACGATATTTCCTTCCTGGAGCTCGGCCGCCTTCCGATTGATGTCGGCCAGGATAATGTCCCATTCGGCGTTTTGCATATCCTCGCCCGAAAGCTCCTCGGGAGCCACCTGCTCGAACATGGACAGGTACGCCTTCTTGGGCGCGCCGCCCTCTGCGTCACCACCTTTCCCGAACGATTTTTCCCCCGCCTGAGCAGGGCCCTGAATTGCGTCAAGACGCTTCTCTTCCTGCATGAATCGATCTCCTCCTTGCACTATGGAATAAGAACAATACATGATAAAGGCTTAGCGCGCCCGGCGCAAGCGTTTTTTGGGGGGTTCCGCGGGTGCGCACGGGGGGGGGTCGGAGGCGCGGCCGTCACGCCGATTCGCGTGATATTTCGTCGAGCCGCTCGACGACGGCGTCGATGATCCAGGCGGGCGTCGAGGTGCCCGTCGTCACGCCGACGCGGCGCGCCGATTCGAACCAGGCCGGATCGATGTCGCGGGCGGATTCGACGAGGCGCGCCGGGACGCCCGATTCGGCGCAGGCGCGGTGCAGACGGAGCGTGTTGGAGCTGTTCGGGCCCCCGATGACGAGCATGAGGTCGACGGTGCGGGCGAGATTGAGCATGGCGTCCCTCCGGGCTTCCGTCGCCTGGCATATCGTGTCACGGACGACGAGATCGCGCACGCGCGTGCGGAGCGCCGCGATGATATCCTCCGCCTCGCGGCGCGAAAACGTCGTCTGGATGACGACGCCCGCCCGATCGAGGGGGGCGAGCCGCTCCGCCTCCCCCGCGTCTCTGACGATGAAGGCGCGCGGACCCGCGTGGCCGGCGAGCCCCCGGACCTCGGGATGCTCGCGATCGCCGATAATGATCACGGGGATCGATTCATCGGCGAAACGCCGCGCGTGCCGCTGGCTGAGCTGGACGAACGGGCAGGTCGCGTCGAGGATCCGGATGCCGCGCGTCTCGGCGTCCGCGATCAGATCGGGACGGACGCCGTGGGCGCGCAGAACGAGCGTGCTCCCCTTCGGAACGTCGTCGAGCGATTCGACGGGGCGCACGCCCCGCGAGCGCAGGCGATCGACCTCGAGGGGATTATGGATAACCGCGCCGAGGGTATAGATCGCGCTTCCGACGTCCTCGAGCCCCTGCTCGATGAGGCGCATCGCCCTCATGACGCCGAAGCAGTACCCGGCGTGCGCCGACGTGATGATCTCAAACTTCCGGTTCATCCTGAAGCATCCTGATCGCGTTCCGCACCATGCCGGCGAGGACGCGGTATTCGTCCTTCGAATTGCCCGCGCGGCCGACGCCGTCCATCCTGATCGGCGGTCCGATGCGCACGACGAGCCTGCGGCGCCTCACGAGACACTCGAGCAACCGATTGGTGCCGGTGACGCAGACGGGCACGATGCTCGCGCCGCTCTTGACCGCGACGAATCCGAGCCCCGGCTTCAGCTCGCCCAGCTCGCCCGTCCGCGACCGCGTGCCCTCGGGAAACATGAGCACGGATCGGCCCCCGCCGAGGAGATCGAAGAGACGTTTCATCGTTCTTCTCTCGATCTCCTCCCGGTCGACCGGTATCGCGTGAAACGCGCCGATGAGCCAGGCGAAGAGCGGATTCCGGAACAGCTCCTTCTTCGCCAGAAACCAGATCTCACGGTCGAACGCGCAGCCGACGACGAGCGGATCGCCGTTCGACAGATGGTTGCTCGCGGCCACGAAGCTCTCCCGGTACCGCAGATGCTCGCGCCCGGTGATGCGGAGGCCGAACACGACGCGGAAAACAGCGCGTACGACGCGCTGCGATATCCCGAAATAGCCCGTCGTCCGGGCGAACGGGTTGGATTCGCCGGGAGCGACGGCGAGCGAACCGATCCGCTCCGCCCGCGCGAGGACTTCCGCCTCGATGAGCGCGATCTGAGCGTCGATCGTCAACGCGGACGTATCGACGGTGAACGCCCCCGCGGGCCTGCACAGGGGGCTCAGGGACCGGCCGGAGTCCATCGCATCGCGCGCGAGTATGTTCTCCCTGATCGCGCCGAGATCTTCCTCGATTCCCATGCGGCGCAGTTGTCCCTGCCGGCGCCGCGCCCGCGCCTCGATGTCGGCGACGAGAAACACCTTCACGTCGGCGTGCGGGAAGACGACGGAACCGGTGTCCCGCCCCTCCGCCACGACGCCCCCGGCCGCGCCGATGCGCCGCTGGATGCGCACCATGGCGCGCCGGACACCCTCGTGCCGGCTCACCGGCGAGACGAGGCGCGAGACCTCGGGCGTTCTGATCTCCCGCTCGACGCTCGTTCCGTCCAGAAAGAGCGCCGGCTTCCCCTCGACGGTTCTGATCTCGAGATCGAGCGCGGAGGCGAGCTCCGAAACGGACGCGGCGTCTTCGGGATCGACGCCGCGAGAGAGGGCGGCGTGGGCGACCGCGCGGTACATGGCGCCCGTATCGAGATAGGCGAGACCGAGCCGGGCCGCGAGCATCGAAGCGGTCGTGCTCTTCCCCGATCCCGCCGGCCCGTCGATCGTCACGACGAAGCGGCGCAACGCTGCTGCGGTGCGTTCCGTGAGAATCATCTCGAGATCCCGCATGATATCGGCCGCGCGGCGAAGGTCAAATCAGCCCTTTGAGCGTCTCGACGAACTTCCGGTTCTCGTAGGGCGTTCCGATCGTGACGCGGAACGTCTCCTCCCCGAGCCCGAACGGCTTCATGGGGCGAACGATGATGCCGCGATCCATCAACTGCTCGACGATGGCGCCGCTGCCGTGCGGGGGAACGGCGAGCAGGAAATTCGTCTGCGACGGGGGAACGACGAACCCGAGCTTCTGGAGCTCCTCGCGGACGAAGCGGAGCTCGTCCCGATTCTCCTTCGCCCGCACCGAGATCTTGTCCATGTTCCGGAGCGCGGCGAGGGCGGCACCCTGCGCGACGCTGTTCACGTTGAAGGGCTGCCGCACCTTGTGGAGACAGGTGACGACGTCCTCGTGCGAGAGCGAATACCCGACGCGCAAGGCCGAAAGGGAATGGATCTTCGAGAAGGTGCGCAGCACCACGACGTTCGCTCGATCCTTGATGAGCGCGATCGTATCGGGGAAATCGCTCGCCGCGACGTATTCGAAATACGCCTCGTCGAACACGACGAGCACCTTTTCGCTCAGGCCGTCGAGGAACCGATCCACCTCGCTCTTCGAGACGTAGGTCGCCGTCGGATTGTTCGGATTACATATGAAAACGATCTTCGTCCGGGAGGTGACGGCCGCGCGCATGGCGGCGCAATCGACGCGGTAATCCTTGAGGGGCACCTCGATCGCCTTGACGCCCGCGAGCTGGCTCACGATCGGGTACACGATGAAGCTCGGCCACGGGTAGACGATTTCCTCGTCGGGATTGACGAACGCGCGCACGATCAGATCGAGAATCTCGTTCGAGCCGTTGCCGACGAAGACCTGGTTCGCGTTGAGCGAATGGTATTTGGCGAGCTCGACGCCCAGGTAGAAGCAGCCCGAATTGGGATAGCGGTTGGCCTGGGCTATCTCGTCGATGATGGCCTGCCGCACCTCGGGGATCGGCTCGTACGGATTCTCGTTGGAGGCGAGCTTGATGATTTCGCCGTCGAAGCTGCGCTCCCGGCGGAGCTCCTCGATCGGCTTGCCCGGCACGTACGGCTTCACGGTCTTCAGGTGCGGTCTCATCAGATCCATGATCGACATGTCAATCATTCCTCCCGTTCTGCAGTCAGTCCCGCGAGCGCGCGCAACCTCCGCTCTTCGCGCTCCGTGAGGAGCCGCATCGCGCCCGGCGCCACGTCCTCGAAGCGAAGGTCCCCGAGCGCCGTCCGAGCCAGTTCGATCGTTCGGTGCCCGAACGCCGCGAACATCAGCCTGATCTGGCGCTTCCGCCCTTCCGTGAGGCGGACCTCGAGAGTCGTTTTCCCCCGGCGGCGGCCGACGAGCGTCACGCGGCACGGCTTCGTCCGGTATCCGCCGAGATCGACTCCCGACGCGATCGATTCGATCGTGTCGACCCCGACGCTTCCCTCGACCGTCAGGCGGTACGTCTTCTCGATCTTGAAGCGCGGGTGCGTCAAACGATATGCGAGATCGCCGTCGTTGGTGAGGAGGAGAATGCCCGAGGTGTCCATATCGAGCCTCCCCACCGGATACAGGCGCTCCGAAAATCCATGATCCCGGGCGAGATCGATGACCGTTTTCCGGCGGAACGAATCGCGCACGGTGCTCAGGACGCCCGCCGGCTTATTGAGCACGAGCGCCATGGTCGCCCGCGGACGCCCGATGGCGCGCCCCTCGACCATCACCGTATCGCGGTCCGGATCGATGAGCGCGCCGAGCCGCGTCATCGTCTCCCCGTTCACCGAAACCAGCCCCGCACGTATCAGATCGTCGCACTTCCGACGCGAGCCGACGCCCGCGCCGGCGAGCCAGCGGTTGATCCTGACCGCCTCGCTCATGATTCTTCGGCCGCGGGCGCGCCGCCTTGATCCGGCCAGCTCGCGGGCGGCGGAACGAGCGGCTTCGAGGACTGCGCGTCGAGGGCGAACCTCCGCTCGAGCTCGTCCAGGCTCGGCAGATCCCCGAAATCCTTGAGGCCGAGATATTCGAGAAATTTCTTCGTCGTCGAATAGAGGTACGGCTTGCCGACCCCCTCGCCGCGGCCGCTGATGGCGATGAGCTCGCGCTCGACGAGCGTGGCGAGCACCCCGTCGCAATTGACCCCCCTGATCGACTCGATCTGCATCCTGCTGATCGGCTGCTTGTACGCGATGATCGCGAGCGTCTCCAGCGCGGGGAGCGTGAGCTTCGCCTTCTTCCGTCCTTTGAAGAGCCGGGAGACGACGCCGGAGAATTCGGGGAGCGTCGTGAGCTGGTATCCGCCGGCGACCTCGACGATCGTGAATCCGCGCGCCGATTCCGCGTAGAACTTCGAGAGCGCGCCGATAGCCTCGAGCACCCGCCGCGACGACGGGGCACCGGTCAATCCAGCGATTTTCGCCGCCGGCAGCGGGATGTCGGAAGCGAAGAGAAGCGCTTCGACCTCGCGTTCGAGCGAGCGGTCGTCATTGCCCCGGTCGATCGTTTCATCCATTCGCGTCACCATCCGCATGAATATAGGGAGCGTTGCCGGGCTTGTAAAGCCAGATGTCCGCGCCGCGCGACATCTGGCGCGCGACGAGCTCGCCGAGCTTCACCATCTCGAGAATGGCGAGAAACGTCACGATGACCTCGATCTTCGCGATCTCCTGCCCGAAGAGCTCGGTGAAGAGGACTTCGGGGCGGCGTTCGAGCGTCGTTCGGATCGTCTCGATCTTCTGCTCGACGGTGACCGATTCGGGGACGATATGATACACGGCCTGCTGCTTGATGTTCTTGAGCACGCCCTGCAGGGCTTCGAGCAGATCGAACAGCGTCACGTCCAAGCCCTCGTCGACCGGCTCGTCTGCCGGGGGCGCGGCGGTCCGCGGAAAGACCTTGCGGCGGTCCTCCTCCTTCGCGGCGAGATCCCGCGCCGCCTCCTTGAACTTCCGGTACTCGAGGAGATTCCGGACGAGCTCCTCGCGCGGATCGACCTCCTCCTCCTCGATCCCTTCATGCCGCGGCAGAAGCATCTGGGACTTGATGCGCATGAGGGTGGCCGCCATGACGAAGAAGTCCCCCGCCAGCTCCAGCTCGAGCTCCTGCATGATTTCGATGTACGCGAGGTACTCGCGCGTTATGTGCGAAATCGGGATATCGTAGATGTTGATCTTGTCGCGCCTGATGAGATGCAGGAGGAGATCGAGGGGCCCCTCGAACTGCACGAGGCGGACCTGGTATGTCATTGAAGAGCCTCCCCCCGAGCGCGCTGCTTTCGCCGCAACGAATGACGCCTGAACGAGTTATTCGGAAAAGGAATCCTAGGCGAATGAACGCGCGATGTCAAGCGTTCCTTCAGCCGCGCGGGTGGAAGGTGCGATGCACCTCGAGCAGGTAATCCATGTCGAGCTTCGTGTAGATCTGCGTCGTCGAAATGCTCGAATGCCCCAGGAGCTCCTGCACCGCGCGCAGATCCGCTCCCCCCTCCAGCAGATGAGTGGCGAACGAATGCCGGAGCGTATGCGGACTGATGCGCCCCGAAAAACCCGCTCGCCCGGCGTAATGGCGCAGCAGCTTCCAGAAGCCGACGCGCGAGAGCGGGCCGCCGCGATAATTGAGAAAGACGTACGCCGAAATCCGCGCGCCGAGGAGCGCGGGGCGCGCCCCGGAGAGGTAGCTCGACAACGCCGCGTCGGCGCTCCGGCCGTAAGGAACGATCCGCTCCTTGCTCCCTTTGCCGCGAACGCGCACGAATCGCCGGTCGCGGTCGATATTCTCGAACCTGAGGCCGCACAACTCGGATACCCGGAGCCCGGTGGAATAATCGAGCTCGAGGAGGGCCCGGTCGCGCACGCCGAGCGGGCTCGCGTCCGGGAGCGCGATGAGCGCGTCGATTTCGTGCGGCGCGAGCACGAAGGGGATCTTTCGCAGCACCTTCGGGGTGGCGAGGCGGCCGATCGCGGCGTCCGGCAGCGTCCCCGCTTCGTGGAGAAAGCGGAAGAATCCCTTCAGTGCGCTCAACGTCCTTGCTCTGGAAGAAGGGCTCCTGCCGATCTCCGATTCCGCGAGATACGCGAGAACGCCCTCCATGGAAAGATCCTGCGGGCGTCCGGCGCCGGATGCTCCCAGATACTTCATAAACTCATTTATGTCATGTTCGTATGCTTTTATCGTTAAAGCCGTTAAGCCCTTTTCTATTCGAATGTAATCGATGTATCGCCTCGCGAGCGTTTGGCGCTCTTCGCCGCGATCGCTATTTTCGGTGGATGAACTCATAGATCCGCTCCGCCGTTTTCAATCCTATTCCGGGCACCCGGGCGAGATCGGCCGGCGATGCCTGTTTGACCGCCCGCATGCTGCCCAAGCTCGCGAGCAGCGCCGTTTTCCTTTTATCGCCGATGCCGGGTATTTCGTCCAGCCCCGATCGCCTGATCCCCTTGCCGCGGAGCGTGCGATGGTACTCGACCGCGAAACGATGCGCCTCGTCCCGGACGCGCTGCAGCAGGCGGAGCGCCTCGCTCCGCCGCGGGAGCACGAGCGGATCCCCCGCTCCGCCGGTGAAGATCTCCTCGTTCCGCTTCGCGAGCCCGATGATCGGAATGGGCCGCATACCGAGGTCCTCCATCGCGCTCCGGGCCGCGGCGAGCTGCCCCTTCCCCCCGTCGATCACGATGAGATCGGGGGGGCGCTCCGAGCCGTCCTTCAGCCGGGCGAGGCGCCGCGAGAGGACCTCCCGCATCATCGCGAAATCGTCGGAACCCTGAACGCCGCGGATCTTGAACCGGCGATACCGCGACCGGCGCGGGGTGCCGCGCTCGAAGGTCGCGAGCGATCCGACGGCGTCCGTTCCCTGAATATTGGATATGTCGAACGCTTCTATCACGAGCGGGGTCGATGCGAGACCGAGCGCCTCCTTGAGCGCGGCGAGCGCGGACACGTTGCCGGCCGGCGTGCGGGTTTCGGACGCGAGCTGCAATGCCGCGTTCTTCCGGGCGAGCCGGAGCAGGGCATGCTTCTCCCCTTTCCGGGGCGCCGCGACACGGACGCGGCCGCCGCGTTTTGCGGCGAGCCACGTCTCGACGAGCCGCTCGTCCGCGAACGAAGTCTGTGTATAGATGCGCGGCGGCACGTCCGTCGCGCCATGATAGTACAGCTCGAAGAAGGCTTCGAACACAACCGCATCCGGCTCCGCGGCCGGCGCCGGCACGAAAAAGGATTCGCGAGCGTGTATCGCGCCGTCGCGGACCTTGAGGACCGTTCCGCAGGAGCGGTCCCCCTCGCGGGCGATCGCCACGAAATCCTCGTCGGCGCCGAGCGGCGTGGCCGCGCGCTGACGCTCCGAGATCTTCTCGTACGCGGCGGCCTGATCGCGCGCCGCCGCGGCTTCCTCGTACCTCTTCATGCGGGAGAGGCGCCACATGCGCTCGCGAATCGATTCGCCGAGGCGGCGCGATTTCCCCTTGAGGAACAGGCGCACCTCGTCGACGATATCGCCGTAGTCCGTTTCGCCGATGCGCCCGGTGCAGGGCGCCCGACAGCGTCCGATGTGAAAATTGAGGCACTCCCTCCCCGCGATTCTCCCCGGGCGCCGCTCGCGGCAGTCGCGCAGGGGAAAAATCGTCCGGATCGTCCGCAGCGTCCGCCGCACCGCGTTCGTGTCGGTGAATGGGCCGAAGTACTCGGCGCCGTCGTTCTCGATCCGCCTCACGAGGAAGAGGCGCGGAAACGGCTCCTGCCGTGTCAGCTTCAGATACGGATACCGCTTGTCGTCCTTGAGACGGATGTTGTAACGGGGGCGGTGCTCCTTGATGAGCGTGCATTCGAGCACGAGCGCCTCGACCTCGGTATCGGTCGCGATGTAATCGACCGTTTCCGCGGCCCGCATGAGCGAAGCGGTTTTCGCGCCGAGCGCGTCGGGGCTCTGCAGGTAGCTCCGGATGCGGGCGGAGAGGTCCTTGGCCTTCCCGACGTAGAGAACTTTCCCCCTCGCGTTCTTCATGAAATAAACGCCCGGTGAATCGGGGAAGGACGCCGCCTTTTCTTTCAGGAGGCTTTTCTGCGCACTTGACATGGATTCGACCTTCTAGTATGTTATCGCTTCACGGAGGTGAAGAATCAATGCCGACGCACAAATCAGCAGAAAAACGGATGCGCCAGGGCGAACGCAAACGCGTTATCAACAAGGCGAGCCGGACGTCCCTTCGAAGAGAAATCAAATCGTACCGTGATCTGGAGAACGGCGAGCCTTCGAAGACGAAGTATCCGTCGATCGCCTCGACGATAGATCGCGCCGCCAAGAAGGGTATCATCCACCCCCGGAAGGCCTCGCGCCTCAAATCGCGCCTTTCGCGGAAAACGGTCAAGGCCTAGGGTTTGATCAGCTCCGCGATCCTTTCCACGGCTTCCCCGAGAGGAATCTCCTCGATCTGACGGGTCGCCCGGCGGAAGAGCTCCACCTTCCCCTCTTTGAGCTTTTTCCCGACGGTCAGGCGGAACGGGATGCCGACGAGATCGGCATCCTTGAACTTCATTCCCGGGCTCAGATCCCGGTCGTCGAGGAGCGTCTCGATCCCCCGCCTCTCGAACGCCGCCTCGAGCTCCAACGCTGCGTTCCGAATGCCCTCGTCGTTCATGTTGACGGCGAGGATGAGGAGCGGCACCGGCGCGATCGAGAGCGGCCAGACGATGCCGTCCGGATCGTGCAGCTGCTCGATCGCGGCCGCGACCATCCGGGAGATCCCGAACCCGTAACAGCCCATGATGAACGGGTGACTCTTCCCCGTTTCGTCCAGAAACTCGGCGTGCATCGCCTCGGAGTATTTCGTCCCGAGCTTGAAGATGTGCCCCACCTCGAGGCCGTTCGTCTTCGACATCGCCGCGCCGCACTTCGGGCACCGGTCCCCCTCGCGCGCCCAGACGAAATCGTCGAATCGCTCGATCGCGAAATCGCGTCCCGCCTGCACGCCCCGCAGGTGCGTATCCGCCGCGTTCCCTCCGACGATCATGCTCGCGTACGACTTGACGAGATTGTCGGCGTACACGGGCGTGCCCGGCGGCAAGCCGACGGGGCCCGAGAATCCCACGGGGCCGCCCGTCAGGCTCTCGATCTCCGCGGGCTCCAGGAAGCGGGTCCCCCGGTCGTCGAAAACCCGGGCAAGCTTCACATCGTTCACCTCGCGGTCCCCCGGAACGAGGACGGCGACGGGGCGATCCTTCGAGCGGTAGAGCAGGGTCTTCACGATCTCGCGCGGCGTCACCCCGAGGAATCCGGCAACCTGCTCGACCGTCGTCATCCCCGGCGTGCTCACGCGCTCGCTCCCCGCGGCCGCCGGCGAGCCCCGGCGCTCCTCGGGCTCGCGCGCCGCCGCCCGCTCCACGTTGACCGCGTACCCGCACGAGCAGCTCAGGATCGTCGATTCGCCGCTCTGCGCGAGCACGACGAACTCGTGCGATTCGTTGCCTCCGATATACCCGGACTCGGCCTCGACCATCCGGAAGGAAAGGCCGCAGCGCTCGATGATTCTCCGATAGGCCCGTTCCATGGCCCGGTAGGTCTCGTCGAGCGATTGGTCGCTTTGATGAAAGCTGTACGCGTCCTTCATAATGAACTCGCGCGCCCGGACGACCCCGTAGCGGGGCCGGATCTCGTCCCGGAACTTGATGAGGATCTGGTACAGGCACTGGGGGAGGCTCCGGTAGCTCTTCATGTCGTCACGCGCCACCATCGTGATGACTTCCTCGTGCGTCGGCCCGAGGGCGAAGGTCCGCTGCCTGCCGTCCTGGAGCTTGAAGAGCTCGGGGCCGAAACTGCCGAGCCTGCCCGATTCCTCGTAGATCTCTATCGGATGCAGCACCGGCATGAGCACTTCCTGGCATCCGATCGCGTTCATCTCCTCCCGCACGATCGCCTCGATCCGCGTGAGGACCTTGAACCCGAGCGGCAGGAACGTATAAACGCCGGAGGTGAGCTTGCGGATGAGCCCCGCCCGCAGCATGAGCCGGTGGCTCGGTATCTCCGCCTCCGCGGGATTCTCCTTGAACGTCGGAATACAGCTTCGTGACCAGCGCATGTTCTCCTCTTTCGTATGGCGCCCCGTCGCGGTTCCGGTCAATACCCGAGCATACTAGCGAAGCGTCGTCCCGAACGCAAGTTTGAAGTGCCCGCGCCGCGCCGGCTGACCCCCCGCGGGAGCCATCTGCACCCCGCCGGGCTAGAAATTGAAGCCGAGGAAGAAATCGATGTAGGTCGTGCCCGACATTTCATGAAAATCGGTGCGTCGGCAGAAATTCACCCGGACGATCGGCACGTAGCCGAGGTTCATCTCGACCCCCGCCCCCACGCTCCCGAGCCATTGCGAATCGTAGATGAAGCCCGCCGCGCGCCCGGCGTCGAAGAAGAGCGCTCCCCGGAACATCGGAAATTCGATCGCGCCGACGGGAAACCGAAGCCGGAGATCGTCGATGAGCGGAAAGCGGATCTCGGTGTTGAAGAGGAGCGTCTTCGTTCCCGCGTACCGCCGGAAATCGTAGCCCCGCAGATCCCACGCGCCGCCGAGATAGAAGAGCTGCAGATCGCTCCCCCACGCGTTCCGGCTCACGAACCGCTGCGCGAAGACGATCCGGTCGGTGAGCGCGAGATAGTGCCGCGCGTCGATATGGGCGGTCGAGCTTTCGTACCGGTCCCCCGAGAGATCCCACGTCTTGCCGAGCGTCACGTTGACCCGCCTTCCGCTGAGGGGTCCGCCGACGTACCACGAGATGTTGTCGAAGGTGAACGAGAGATAGTTCGACACGAGCAGCCCGCTCCCGCTCGAGAGGCCGCGAAACGAGATGTCGTCGTCGCGCTGGATGCGCTTGAAAACCGTCGAGAACTCGGCGCGGCTGAACGACGAAAACGGATAGATGATGCCGCCGAGCACCCCGTACCGCCGCTCGTACCGGATGATGTCGTACGAGCTTCCGACGTAGCTCGCGAGATGGAACGCCCCGACCGCGTAATTGATGCGGCGCGAGAGGTTCACATACGTCACGGCGACATTGAGACGGTCGAAGAAATCATCGAAGCTGTCGGTCGAGCTCCCCGCGAGCACGATCAGCTCATGGTTGCCGAGCATATCGGTGAAGAAGAGCTGCGCGCCGTTTCCCGTGCTCCCGTAATCGGGATCGAGGGTGAAGGTCGCTCCGATGAGATCGAGCCCGAGCTTGATCCGGTAGTTTTTCCTGACGATATAGCCCGCGCCCTCCGGCATGCCCGGCTTCCAGCCGGCGGAGGCCGCTTCGGGCGCCGGCTCCGGCTCCGCCGCCGAAAGGGCCCCCTCGCGCAGGGGCACGCGATAGCACCCGTACGTGCCTTTGCTGTACGAGGCGCAGAGAAACGCATTTCCGCCGTCGCATGGATATGGATTGAACGCGCCCCCGAGGACGGCGGTCTGACGATCGAGAACGCCGTCTCGCAGCAGGTAGATGTCGGGAACGCCGCCGCGGTCCGAGGAGAATATGATCCGCTCGCCGTCCGGAAGCCATCGAGGATCGACGTCGCGCGCGCCGTTCCCCGTGAGAGCCGTGATCTCGCGGGTTTCCGTATCGATCGTGTACAGCGCGGAGACGTGCTCACGCGCGTCGCCGCAGCGATCGGAACTGAACACGAGCAGATTCCTCGACGGATGCCAGTCCGGAGTCACGTCCTCGTAGTAGTCGTCGGTGAGCCGCTCGCACGTTTTCTCCTCGAGACGGTACACGAACAGATCCGATTTTCCGAACGCGTCGATCGCCGAGCACGCGACGGCGCGGCCGTCCGGCGAAAGGCTCGGCGACCCGAGAATCCGCACGCCTTCGATGGAGAATTTCCGCACGACCCGGCGCCGATCGATATCGTACAGGTAGACCACGTCGTTCGCGCGCGCCTTGGAAACGAACAGGAGGGTGTCCCCCCGCACGGCGATGAGGCTGCGGAGCGGCGGTATCGATTCAAACTCGCTCGTCCGGCCGCCGCGGATGAAGACGTGCCGCCCCCATCTCCCTCGAGCGTCCCGTTTGAGCTCCATGATGTTGATGTTCCCCTGGTCGTAGCCGACGCAGAATATTCGGCTCCCCTCCCGTTTCCGCGGATCGCACGCGGGATGGAGCTCGAAAATCGGCTCCCCGTGCATGAGCGCCTCGCCGTGCTCCGCGATGTTCCGGCGCCCGATGACCGAAGGGTAGTATCGCCGCTTCAGATACTCCTCCCAGGCGTCGCTCAGCTCCCGGAGCCTCATGCCGGTCGTTTTCTGGAGCACGACGTCGAACCGGTCGCTCTTCCACCAGTTGTCGAGGATGAGCCGGATCGATTCCGCCCCGAAGCGCGTCCCGATATAGTGAACGGCGCTTTCCCCCTCCTTGTACATGAGATAGGTGCCCTCGATCCGCCATATCTCTTCGAGGGAGTACAGGAGATCGCTCGTCACGGCGTCGCGGAGAAACATGTGGGCTTCGGTGTCGGTGCCCCGGTTGGCGCAATACTCGGCGAGCCCCTCGGTGAACCAGAGCGGCGGATCGCCGTACGTGAATCGCCGGTGCCCCTTCATCACGACGCGGAGCTTCTCGAGCATGAACGCGTGGGCCAGCTCGTGGCGGAACACCTTCCGGAGTTTCGGGTAGGACCCGCCGAACGGGAGCGCGATGCGCCCCTTGATGAACTCGGTGAATCCCGCCACCGATTCGGAGACGAAGCTCGGCGTGACATTCGTCTCCTTGAAGTCGTGATGCGTTCCGTAGAGAATGACCGGGATCCGCGCTTCGAAATCAACACGGAAAAAGTCCTCGTACTCGGCGTAGACGCTCTCGGCGAGGCTCGCGACGAATTCGGCGACGGGAAGCTCGTCCGGGTAGTAGTAGATCTCGAGGTGGACCGTCTCGATGATCTTCCAGTCTTTCGGCGCGTAGATGACCTTGTTCTTTCCGAAGGGATATTGCGCGGACGCCCCCTGAACCGCGAGAATCACGGCGGCGCACGCGATGGATAGAATCCGGACGAAGCGCATCATAGATGCTCGTAGCATTCGAACCGAAACGTGCCGCTGAACGAAACGGCGGCGGGGCCCGTGAGGAGACAGGAGGCCGCGCCGTCCGCGGTCGGCTCGAGCGCGACGTCCAGGACGTCGCCTCCCCGCGTCCCGCAGCGGACCGGCGGATCGACCAGCCCGAGACGCGCGAGGACCGCCGCGATCACGACGGCGCCCGTTCCGCAGGCCTCGGTCTCGTCCTCGACGCCGCGCTCGTACGTCCGGTACTCGCATGCGCGGCGATCGGCGACCGATACGATGTCGACGTTCGCTCCCGCCGCGCCGAATTCCGGATCGCGCCGCACGGGAGCGGCGAAGCGGACGAACTCGTCGCGCGTGAGCGCGCGCACGCCTTCCATCACGATCACGGCGTGCGGCACGCCGCACACGCCGTAGTGGACGGGACGATCCGTCGAGCCGATCCGCATGCCGAGCCTCAGGGAGCGCACCGCGCCGATGGATACCCGCACGCCTTCCGGCCCGATCTCGGCCCCCACGACGCCCGAACGCGTGTCGAACGACATGCGCGCCGCGGCGATCCCCGATTCGAACGCGAATGCGGCGGCGCACCGCGCGCCGTTTCCGCAGAGATCCGCCTCTCCCCCGTCACTGTTGTAATACCGCATCGAAAAATCGCCGGTCGTTCCCGGGCGCAGGATGATGAGACCGTCCCCCCCGACGCCGCGCCGCCTCGAGCAGAGTCGCGCGATCGTTTCGCCGGAGATGCCGTAGCGCCCCTCCATGTCGGCGATCATGATAAAATCGTTTCCCGCACCGTGCATCTTGGTGAATGGTATCAGCACCCCGTCGGCTCCTATTTGATCGTGATCGGATCGAGGGTCCGCTTTTCGCCCGGCTTGAGCCGGAGCGTGTCGGCAAGGGTCACGCACGGCTCGTTCAACGCACGCGTCGAATCCGCGGCCTCGTAGTAGACGCCGCAGAGCGTATCCGGATTCATATCGATGAAGGCCGCCACCGCGTAGGCGCCCGGGGGCACGCTTCCGAACGCGAAGGCTCCCGTCGAATCGGCGCGCGCCGCGAGGGGCCGCGCTCCCCGCGCCGACGGCGCGAGCCGGATCGTCGCCGGCACCGTGAGCTTCGTCTCGTTGACGACGATGCCCTCGATCGTTCCCGGCTCGTTCGGGTCGATGATCACGATGCGGATCTCCCCGCGCTCCGGCCGGAACCGGTCGAGCGAGATGGTGTCAGGGCGGAGCGTGAAAAACTCCGTGCCTTCCGAGAGCCGACCGTCGCCGTCCTTGTCGAGGAACGCCCGCAGGACGAATTTCGTGCCGTCGGTCGGAAGCGCGCGAAGCACGAACGATCCGTCGCTTTCGGCGAACGCGACGCGCGACCGCTTCCCGGAGCGGAAAGCGGACGCGGTGTCGCCGGACGCCGTGAAGAGCTCCGCGACCCCCGTCGAATCCGGCTTGTCCTTGAAGAGTATGGTCCCCGCGATCTCCCCCCGGGGCATCGAGTCGGCGGTGGAGAAATACAGGAGGAAGTTCTTTCTGCTCTCGACGCGGTGATAGTCCCTGATCCCCGGGCGGACGAGCAGGCAGATCGTGGTTTCGGGAAGGAGCTCCCTGAACGCGATTTCGACCCGGTCGCCGCTGACGCTGACGCGCTCGAACTCGACGGGGGGATAGACGAAGATCCTGTTTTTAAAGCTCGCGGGGTCGATCTTCTCGTTGAACCACAGCGCCGGGGTCACGTTCCGTGCCACCCGCGAAGAATCGTTCCGGGGAACGGTCGACACGATCGACGGGGGAACCTTGTCCTCGGGCCCTCCCGGCGGAGGCTCCATGACAGCGCACGCGGCGAGCAGCGCCGCCGCTCCGAGCGCGGCGAGCTTCGCGGTGCGCGATACATGCGTGCGCTGAGACATCGCAGGTCCCTGTGCGCGCCCCGGCGCAGAGCCGCCGGAGAGCCCGTCAGAACGCCCTATTTCTCGCCCGGCACGAGGAGCGCGATGATGGCCCGCTGGATGTGAAGCCTGTTTTCCGCCTCTTCGAAAACAACCGATTGCTGCCCATCGATCACGGAGTCGGTCACTTCCTCGCCGCGGTGCGCCGGAAGACAGTGCATGAAAATCGCCGTTCGGTTCGCGAGCTTCATCAGGTCGTCGTTGATCTGGTATCCCCTGAAAGCCTTGAGGCGCCGTTCCTTCTCCGCCTCCTGCCCCATGCTCGTCCAGACGTCCGCGTACACGACGTCCGCGCCCCGAACCGCCGCGCGCGGGTCCGCGATCCGCTCGTAATCGAGCGCGCCGCTTCCCTTCGTCGCGGCGACGAACGAGTCCTCGATCTCGAATCCGTCCGGGGCCGCGAGCACGAACTTGAATCCGAATTTCGCCGACGCCTCGAGCCAGCTGCGGGCGACGTTGTTTCCGTCGCCGACGAACACGACCTTTTTCCCCTCGATGGATCCGAACCGCTCGACCGCGGTGAACACGTCGCCGAGCACCTGGCACGGGTGGAGAAGATCGGTGAGCCCGTTGATCACGGGCACGTCGGCGTGCCGCGCGAGCTCCTCGACGAGCCCCTGATCGAAGGTGCGGATCATGATCCCGTCCACGTACCGCGAGAGCACCTGCGCGACGTCTTTCGGCGCTTCGCGGCTCCCGATCTTGATCTCCGCGTCGGTGATGAACAGGCTCGAACCGCCGAGCTGCCGCATGGCGATCTCGAAGCTCAGCCGCGTCCGAAGGCTCGGCTTGTGGAAGATGCACGCGAGCACGCGCCCCGGATGGCTCGCCGGCAGGCGAAATGACCGGGCGAGCGGCTTCTGCTCCGCGCACAGCTTCAAAATCGCATCGAGCTCGTCACGCGAATAATCCCGCATGGAGAGGAAATCTTTCTTCGACAGCTTCATACACGCTCCTTCGTGCTGACGGTTCGGATCACCGGGGCCATAGGGGCTCGTTTACCAGGCGATCGGCGCCGCGTTTTCCCGCATGGATAAGGTAACGCCCCGCCGCGACGCGCACAAGAATTCCTTTGACGCCGCGCGGTCCGAACGCTCCGGCGCACGGTGCCGATCACGCCCGCGGGTGCGCCTTCTCATACGCCTCCCGGAGCCGTTCCGTCGTCACGTGCGTGTATATTTGGGTCGTCGAGAGGCTCGCGTGCCCGAGGAGCTCCTGAACGGCCCGCAGATCGGCGCCGGCGTCGAGGAGATGCGTCGCGAACGTATGCCGGAGGACGTGCGGGCTCATGCGGGAGAGCGCCGCCGTATGCTCGAGGTATCTGAGGACGATGCGCTGAACCGTTCGCCTGCTGATCGGATCGGTTCCGCGGCCCGCGATGAGCGGCTCCGCCGCTCCCGCGCCGAGGTGCTCGAAGAGCCCCTCCCGGCTGCTCCACAACGCGTCCGGGACGCCGAACCGGCGCTGAAGGTAGAGCTTGAGATATTCGGCGGCCCTCCCGCCGAGGGGAAGCATCCGCTCCTTGTTCCGCTTCCCGAGCACCGTGATGGTGCCGCGGGTGAAATCGCATTGCGCGATCGTGCAGCCGACGAGCTCGGCAAGACGCATCCCCGTCCCGTAGAGCAGCTCGAGTACGGCGCGGTCCCGCAGCCCCTTCGGCGAATCGAGCGCCGGCAGATCCATCATGCGCTCCATGGCCGCGACGCTCGCGAAAACGGGGAGATCCCGCTCCGGTTTCGGCGACGAGACGCCCTCGGTCGGATCCCGTTCGCATAATCCGCGCTTGACGCTGTAGCCGAAGAAATTCTTGAGCGATGCGATCTTCCGGGCGATGCTCCGTTTCGAATAACCGGCGCGCGACAGCCGCCCGAGAAACGAGCGAATCGCGAGGCCGCCGGCGTCGTCGAAGCCCGGATCGCGGGAGAGCTCGACGCGAAGGAAATCGATGAACTGGGCGATATCCCCCTCATAGGCGCGGATCGTCGCTTCCGACGCCCGCCTCTCGAGCCCGAGATAGAGAAAATAATCTTTGAGCGCCTGAACGATCACATTCGAACACCCTCGGATGCGAACGCCGCGACCGATCGATGCGCGGTCCTACTTGACCGGGGAGGTGCAGTTCGGGCACCGCACCGCCTTGATCGGGATCGCCGTGCAGCAGAACGAGCATTCCTTCGTCGTCGGCGCGGCGGCGGGCGCCGCCTCGGGCTTCTTGAGCCGGTTCATCGTGCGGACGAGGAAGAATATGCAGAACGCGACGATGATGAAATTGATGATGGTGTTGATGAACACGCCGATATTGATGGATACCGCTCCGGCCGCCTGCGCCTGCGCGAGGGACGGGTACGGCCCGGGGGCGGCCCCCTCCTTCAGCACGAAGAACAGGTTCGTGAAGTCGACGTTGCCGAGAAGAATGCCGATGGGCGGCATGATGACGTCCTTCACGAGCGAATTGACGATCGCGCCGAACGCCACGCCGATGATGATCCCCACCGCCATGTCGATGACGTTGCCCCGCATCGCGAATTCCTTGAACTCTTTCAGCATTGTGACACCTCCCCGATGGAAACCGCCGTCAGAGGATACCGATCACATGAGCTTGTACGTGATCCCGAGCGAAAGCGTTTCCTCGAGCCGTCCCGCCAGATCCACCTCCTTGTCGTAGAGGAATCGAGCGTAGAGATTCACCATGAGGTACTTGTTGATGCTCGCGCGGAAGATCACTTCCCACGTAATATCGGGCGCCTTCCAGTAATCCATGTTGTATTGGCCCTCGAGCTCGTCCGATTTCGAATTGAAGAACGCCTCGTACACCTGGAGACGGCTCGTGATCGTCGTCGTCGTGTCGGAGATGGGGGACACGAAATCGCTGACGAAGATGATGCCGCCGTCCATGGCTGTCTCCGTCGTTTTCGCGCCGCTCGCCGCGTCGAGGATGTCGCGATCGAGCGCCTGCCGGAACGCCCCCCCGAGACGCGCCGTCCATTCCCGCTTGCCGCTCTTCATGAACACCTTGGCCACTCCGAAGCTCTCGGTGAAGAGCGCCGGATTGACGTACCGCTCGTTGGCGGGATCCCGCTGATCGAGAAATTGGCTCTCGATCCGCGCCGACCCGTACGGATCGACGAAGCCGCCGAGCGTGAGCTTGAATATCGTCTCGAAATCGATCCGGTCGCTCGATTTGAACGGTCTCGCCCATTCCCGCGTCGTCTCGTCCTGGCTGTGCGTCTGGCCGAAAAAAAGCTTCAGGCTGTTCCGCGTATTCAGCTTCGGATTTATCTGGCGTTCGAACAGCGAATTGGAATTGAACACCCAGGTGAGGGTTCCGACCTGCCCGCCGGCCCAGTTGTCGGTGTATGCGCTCTGGGTGAGCGTGAGATTCGCGTCGACCGATTTCGTCCAGGGATCTGCGCGCAGGGCGCCGCTCGCGACCGTGAGCATCGCCGCGACGAGAACGATCCGCTTCATACAGCTCCTTTCTCGTCCGGCTGCCGGCGATGCCAACGAACGCCCGTGGAATGCCTACCGGCGCCCGGAACCGAGATATGTGGCCAGGAATCGCTCGGCCGCCGTCCAGAACGCGAGGCGATTGGCCGGCTTGCTCAATCCCCTCCCCTCGTCGGGGAAATAGACGTATTCGCACGGAACGCCATTCGCCTCGAGCGCGGCGACGATCCGTTCGGCATCCGCATTCGGCACGAACGGATCTTGTCCTCCCTGCATGATGAGGAGCGGGGCCCGAATCCGATCGGACGCGAAAAGCGGCGATTGAGCGCGCAGCATATCGGCGTCGGTGTCGGGATTGCCGACCCGCGCGTAGAAGAACGATTTGTACCCGCCGAATACGGCGGTTCTCGCCTTGAGCCAGCCGAGCAGATCGCTCGGTCCCGAGATATCGACGGCGCAGGCGAACAGATCCGGCGTCTGCGTCAGCGCGGCGAGCGCGGCGTAGCCGCCGAACGAGGTTCCGAAAATCGCCATCCGCTTCGAATCGGCGATGCCGTTCGAAACCGCCCACTGCACGGCGTCGACGAGGTCATTCTGGATCTTACCGCCCCACTCCTTGTCCCCCGCCCTGGTGAAATCCTTGCCGTAGCCGCGCGAGCCCCGGAAATTGACCTGGAGGCAGGCGTACCCCCGGTTCGCGAACCACTGCGCCTCGGGATTGAATCCCCAGTAATCGCGGGCCCACGGATCCGGATGAACGAGCAGCACGAGCGGGAGATCCCGGCGCTTGCCGCCGGGCGGATAGGTGATATAGCCGTGAATCTCGAGCCCGTCGCGCGCCCGGAACGTCAGAGGCTCCATGCGCGCGAGCGTATAGCTCCTCAGATCCGGAATCTCGTCGAAGAGAAACGTCCCCTGTCCCGTCCGTCGGTCGTAGAGGTAGTACGATACCGGGCCGTCGTCTTTCGTGAACGCGAGCACCCAGGTCGAATCGGCGGCGTCCGTGCTCAGAAACTCGAAATCGCCCCGATCGAGACGCCCGACGGCGGCGAAATCCTTTTCGAGCGTCTTGTCGAGAATCGCCCACTCGATGCGCTCGCGGGCGAACGCCGCGGCCTGCATCTCGTACGTATCGACCTGGAAGAACACGGAAACGATATCGCTCTTCGGATCCTCCGCGATCACCTTCGGGGAGCCGCCGGCGAAACGGATCTCGACGAGCCGGCCCGTGTTGTACCCCCGCGCATCGAGGCAATACATCCCCTCGCCGTCGAGCGTGAACCGAAGCGCCGAGCTCGATATCCGATCCTCGGCGCTCCAGGAGCACACGGTCTTCCAGGCCGATCGCTCGTCCGCGCGGACGATGAGATCGCTGCTCCACGCCTCGCCTGCCGTCATCGCGCCCCGGACGACGAGATCGTTGTCGGGGATCCACCGGATGACGTTGCCCGGATTCCTCGCGGCCAAGGCGAGCTCGCCCGTTTCGATGTCGAGACGATACGCCTCGCCGAGAATGCGATTCTCCTTGTTCATCTGAATGATGATGTGCCGCGGGTATTTCTTGCTGTACGCGACCACTCCCACCTTGATGCTGTCGAACGGAGTGAAATCGCGTATTTCGCCGGTGTCGACGTCGACGCCGTACAGCCGCCAGTTGTCGTTCCCTTTCAGATCCTGGAGGTACATGATGTGCCGGTTGTCGTACGCCCAGAAATACTTCACGATCCCGCGATCCGTGTCGCGCGTGACGGCGCGATCGTCCGTCGAGCCGATCGTCTTGACCCATACGTTCAGGACGCCGCCGAACGGCGCGACGTACGAGAGCCTCGCGGCGTCGGGGGACACCGCCGGCATCGTTTTCGTGGGATTGCCGAACAGGGCCTCGGTCGGAATGACCTTCGGCTCGTATTTCGAGCAGGAGAACGCCCCGAGCGCCGTCGCGACGCACGCGATTCCGATGAGCGAACGGGTTATTCCCTTGGAATGCATATCCACGGTGATCCTCGCCTTTCAGGGCGGCGCGCAACGCGCCGAATCCGCATTGTAGTGGGGTGCCGTGGGAACGTCAAGCCCTACCTGTTTAATGCCCGGCCGAGAGGAAAGTTTCAAGCATTTTGAGCGACCGCTCGACATACAGGCGCTTGCGCTCGCTCCGGCGCGCGCTCAAAGCGGGCAGGATGCCGAAATTGACGTTCATCGGCTGAAACGGGGCGCGTCCCTCGCCGCAATGGCGCTGGAGCGCCCCGAGCAGCGTTTCGGCGGGAAAAAGAAGCGGCGGCGGCGCTCCGTCGATGTAGCGCTCCGCGCTCCGGGCGACCAGACGGCCGTGCGCGATGGATTCCATGTATCCCTCGACGCCGACGATCTGCCCCGCGAAAAAGAGCCCCGGACGCGTCCGCGACATCTGGCTCTCGTCGAGCAGCCGCGGCGCGTCGAGGAACGTATTCCGATGCACGGACCCCCAGCGGAGGATCTCGGGGGTCCGGAATCCCGGGACGACGGTCAGCAGCTCCTGCTGCGCCGCGCGGGTAAGCCTCGTCTGAAAGCCGACGAGGCCGAAGAGCGATCCGTCCGCCGTCTCCTGCCGCAGCTGAATCGCGGCGTACGGCTCGCGCCCCGTCTTCGGATCGACGAGCCCCTTGGGCTTGAGGGGCCCGAAACGCAGGGCGTCGTCCCCCCGCGCGGCGATCACCTCGACGGGAAGGCAGCTCTCGAAGCAGCGCGTCTCCTCGAACCCGCGCTTCTCGGTCTTCGGCGCCTTTTTGAGAAAATCGACGAGCCGCTCGTACTCGTCCGCCGCGAGCGGTATGTTCCAGTAGTCGTCACCGCCCTTCCCGTACCGGGAAGCTTTGAACGCGTCCGCCGGATCGATCGAATCCGCGCTCACGGAGAGCGAGATCGCGTCGTAGAAGTGCAGATGATCCGACGCGAAATGCTCCCGCAGCGCGGCGGACAACGCATCCGACGTCAGGGGCCCCGTCGCGATCACGGCGCAGGGAGCACAATCGAGATCCCGCTGCTCGCGGCGCACGAGCTCGATGTTCGGATCGGCTGCGATCCGCCGCGTGACGGCGAGCGCGAATCCCTCCCGATCCACGGCGATCGCGTGTCCCGCACGCACGCGGCACTCGGACGCGATCTCGAGCAGCCGGCAACCGATCATGCGGAGCTCCCGTTTCAGGAGCCCCGACGCTGTTTCGGGATCGTCGGATTTGAGGGAATTGCTGCACACGAGCTCGGCGAGGTGGGGCGTCGTATGCGCCGGCGTGGGCGTCTCCGGCCGCATCTCGATGAGCCTGACCCGCACGTCGCGTCCCGCGAGTTGAAGCGCGATCTCGGAGCCGGCGAGCCCGCCGCCGACGACCGTTATCTCCCGTCTCAGAGCGAGACCTCGTGCCGGCATAACGGACACCGGAGGTACCGGCCTTTCTTCGCGCTGCTCTTCTCGACGAGATTCGATTTGCCGCAGGCGGGACACGGCTGCGCCGTCGGCTTATCCCAGCTCGCGAAGGTGCATTTCGGATAGTTGCTGCATCCGTAGAAGAGGCGCCCGCGGCGGCTCCGCTTCTCGCCGATCTGGCCGCCGCACCCCTCCACCGGGCAGGGGATGCCGAGGGTCACCGCCTCCGTGTACTTGCACGAGGGATACTTCCTGCACGCGATGAACCGTCCGAAGCGACCCGTGCGATGCACGAGCTCCCCCCCGCACTGGGGACAGGCGCGGCCGATCGCCTCCATCTCTTCGAGCGGACGCGTGAAACGGCACTCGGGGTATCCGGGGCACGCGAGGAACGGCCCGTTCCTCCCCCATTTCTTGACGAGGCGCTTGCCGCAGTTTCCGCAGATCTCGTTCGTCTCCTCCTGCACGAGCTTCTTGAGATCCTTCCCGAGCCCCTGGAGGGCGCCGAGATCAACGGTGAGCGGATCGTAGAAGAGCTTCACGACGGCACGCCAATCGTCGGTCCCCTCCTCCACCTTGTCGAGCTCCGTTTCCATCCGGGCGGTGAAATCGATCTCGAAAATATCCCGGAAATGGTGCCCGAGCGTCTTCCAGACCTTCTCGCCGAGCTCGGTCGGGCAGAGGGCCGAGCCCTTCTTGGTGACGTAATCCCTCGCCTGAATGACGCCGAGGATCGACGCGTAGGTGCTGGGGCGCCCGATTCCCTTGTCCTCGAGCTCCTTGATCAGCGAAGCCTCCGTGTACCGCGGCGGGGGCTCGGTGAAATGCTGCGACGAATCGAGGCTCCTGATCGCGACGCCGTCCCCCGGCGCGAGCGGCGGCAGCATCTCGTCCTGTTCCGCCTTCTGATCCTGCATGATCGCGAGGAATCCCGGCTTGACGAGCGTTCTGCCGTTCGAGCGCAGGAGGAACCGCTCCCCGGCCGCGATGTCGGCCTCGACGGTGCGGTACACCGCGGGCGCGGAGAGGGAAGCGAGAAAACGCTGCCAGATGAGCCGGTACAGCCCGAGCTGGTCCTTGCCGAGATGCTCCTTGATCGAATCGGGCGTCCGATAGCAATCGGTCGGCCGGATAGCCTCGTGAGCGTCCTGGGCGCCCTTCGCCTTCCGGAAGGCCTTTCGGTTCACGGCCGGCATATCGCCGCCGAAGGTCTCGCGCAGGTATTCCGTCCCCCGCTCCTGCGCCTCGCCACTCAGCCGCGTCGAATCCGTTCGCATGTAGCTGATGAGACCGACCGATCCTTCGGGACCGAGCTCGATCCCCTCGTAGAGCTGCTGGGCGATGAGCATCGTCTTCTTGGCCGAGAAGCCGAGCCGGCCCGCGGCTTCCCGCTGAAGCGTGCTCGTGATGAACGGCGGCTGGGGATTGCGGAGCTTCTCCTTTTCGCTCACGTCGCGCACGAGGAGCGATTCGCGCTTCATGGCGGCGAGTATCTCCGACGCCTCGTTCTCGTTCTTGATCTCCGGCTTTCGCCCATCGATCTTGAGGAGCTTCGAGGAGAACTCCTCCCCCTTCGCGGTCGCGAGGACGCCCTCGATCGTCCAGTATTCCACGGGCACGAAGGCGCGGACCTCGTCCTCGCGTTCGCAAATGAGACGAAGCCCGACGCTCTGCACGCGGCCGGCGCTCAAGCCCCGGTAGAATATCTTCCAGAGAACGGGGCTGATGAGGTAGCCGAAGAGCCGGTCCAGAACGCGGCGCGCCTGCTGCGCGTTGACCTTGTCGATATCGATGTCATGCGGATTGGCAACCGCCTCTTCGATCGCGTGCTTCGTGATCTCGTTGAAGATGATGCGCTTGATCGGCACCTTCGTCTTTTCGAGTATCTCCTTGAGGTGCCAGGCGATCGCCTCGCCCTCGCGGTCCATATCGGTCGCGAGCAGGATCGAGCCGCTCTTCGACGCCTCGCGACGCAGATCGGTGACGACCTTCGTCTTTCCCTTGACCGTGACGTACTTCGGCGTGAAGTTCTTTTCGACCTCGATTCCCAGCTCGCGCTGGGGCAGATCGCGGATATGCCCCACGGACGCCTTCACCGAGTATCCCTTACCGAGATATTTCTTGATCGTGCGCGCTTTGGCGGGAGACTCCACGACGACGAGAACCTGCTCCAACGGGTGCTCCTTCCTCAATGCACGTGTCCGTCATCGCGTCTCGCGACGTCCGGAGAGTTGTCCTGGGGCAAATCGGGAACGAACCGGGAGGCCAGATCCCGAACCTCCTCGAGCGATACGGGCGGGATGAACTCATAAGCGGCGTTATCGATGATCGAGCTCAGCTGCATCTCGGAAATCCATCCGAGCCGATGGAGGTTGAGCAGAAAGCCCTGCGCCGGAATCGACAGCGTGTGCTTCTCGAATTCGTTCAGGATGCGGTTGCCGGGATTCGTATCCCCCGCGGGCCCCCGGTCGGCTCCGTCCGATCCGAAATCGAGCATCCGGAACGCCTGCCGGATCTCGAATCGCGAGTACCCCATATCCTCGAGCTCGTCCTGAACGAAGGAAGGATCCTTGAGATCCCCCGGCTCGAGATCCATGATATATTCGATGATCTCTTTAATTCGCTCGCTCATGCGGTGTCCTCGCGTTCGCGCCGCGGCACGCCGGCCTCGGGGCATCCTGTATGATTGCTACGCCGCGCCCTTTCCGCAACACTTTTTATATTTCTTGCCGCTCCCGCAGGGGCAGGGATCGTTACGTCCCGCGCGCGGCGCAGAGCGAACCGGCTGCGCCTTCGGGGCGGCGATCGACGGAGCGGCCGCCTGCTGCGAGGCGGGCGCAGCCGTCCCGTCCTGCGGGGCCGGCTGCGGCTGCGCCGCCGCGGCGCTGTATGTGTTCGCCACCTGATGCACCGCCACGCCTCCTTCGGACCGGCGCCGCGGCCGCCGTTCCTGCTCCGGATCGAAGCGGGCGTGAAAGAGGGCCCAGAGAATCGAGCGATCGATATCGTCCACCATTTCGGTGAACATCTGGAACGCTTCCTGTTTGTACTCGATCAACGGATCCTTCTGCGCGTACGAGCGCAGGTGGATTCCCTCGCGTAGATAATCCAGCTCATACAGGTGATCCATCCATTTTTCGTCGATGCTCTGGAGCATGACGTAGCTCAGGAATTTCTGCATGATTTCGGGCGGGATGAGCGACTTGCGCAGCTCGTACGCCTCGAGCGCCTTCGCCCGGAAATGATCGTAGAGAATCTTCAGATCCGCGGAGCGATCGGTGAACACGTCGGCGAAATCGAACGACGCGAGGAAGAGGTTTTCGAGCTCCACCGCGGCCGCGTCGAGGTCCCATTCGTCCGGCTGCTCCGATTCGGGCGCATGCTTGTCCACGATGCTCCCGACGGTGTTCTCGACGAGCTGGACGACGATGTCGTCCAGGTTCGCGGCGTCGAGGATCTGGCTGCGGCGCCCGTAGATCACGCCCCGCTGCTTGTTCATGACGTCGTCGTACTCGATGAGGCGCTTCCGGATGCCGAAGTTGTACATCTCGACCCGCTTCTGGGCGTTCCCGATGGCGCGCGTGATGAAGCGGTGCTGGATGTCTTCCCCCTCCTTGACGCCGAGACGGTCCATGACCGCCGAGATGCGCTCCGATCCGAAGAGGCGCATGAGGTCGTCCTCGAGGGAGATGAAGAAGCGCGACGCGCCCGGATCTCCCTGACGGCCGGCGCGTCCGCGGAGCTGCCGGTCGATCCGCCGCGCCTCGTGACGCTCGGTGCCGATGATATGAAGCCCGCACGGGATGTCGGCGAGGCACTCGTCGACATCGCGCTTCTCGTGACCGCACGAGGCGCACTCGTCCGGGGTTTCGCAGAAGATGCAGCATCGCGCGCACGCCACGATGCCGGGGCTCAGCTTGATGTCGGTGCCGCGCCCCGCCATGTTCGTCGCGATCGTGACGGCGCCCCGCGTGCCCGCCTGGGACACGATCTCGGCTTCCTTCTGGTGGTACTTCGCGTTCAGGACGTTGTGCTTGATCCCCTCGCGGGTGAGCATCCTGCTCAGCGTCTCGGAGACCTCGACGGTCACCGTGCCCACGAGGATCGGGAGCCCGCGCGCATTGATCCGCTTGATCTCCTCGATGATCGCGTGATATTTCTCGCGCTTCGTCCGGAAGATGACGTCATCGTAGTCGATGCGCCGCACCGGCCTGTTCGTGGGCATGACCTCGACGGCGAGCTTGTATATCTTGTGGAACTCTTCCTCTTCCGTCTCGGCGGTTCCCGTCATGCCGGCGAGCTTCTCGTACATCCTGAAATAATTCTGGAGCGTGATGGTGGCGAGCGTCTGGGTCTCCCCCTCGATCGTGACCCGCTCCTTCGCCTCGAGCGCCTGATGGAGCCCCTCGCTGAAACGGCGTCCCGGCATGAGACGCCCGGTAAACTCGTCGACGATGAGCACGCGGCCGTCCTGGACGACGTAGTCGACGTCCTTCTCGAACAGGGCGTACGCCTTGAGCAGCTGCGAGAAATTATGGATGACCTCGGTCTTTTCCGCGTATTTCCGATAGGCGGCGTCCTTCTTCTTCGCCCGGTCCTTCGGCGAGAGGGACGCGTCCATATCGATCTCCTTGATCTGGATGCTGAGATCGGGCAGGACGAAGAGCTCCTGATCCTCGGCGGAAAGGTTGGTGCGCCCCCGTTCCGTCATGTCGATCGTGTTCGCCTTTTCGTCGATGACGAAGTAGAGCTCCTCGTCGAGCTCGGGAAGGCGCTTGTCCCGCATGAGCTCGTTCTCGACGGAAAGCATGAGCTTCTCGAAGCCCGGTTTCTTGCGGAGCTTCATGAACTTCTTGTTCTTCGGATCCCCCCGGCGCGCGAGCAACAAATTGACGCCGATATCGTCCCCTTCGGGCTCTTCGGCGTCCTCCTGGCGCTCTACCTTCGTCATCAGGTCGTTGACCAGCTGCTTCTGATTGCGCACGAGCAGTTCGACGCGGTTCCGCAGATACGCGTAATTGTCCGCGAGCGCCGATCCGGAAACGGCGCCCGAGATGATGAGCGGGGTCCGCGCCTCGTCGATGAGCACGCTGTCGACCTCGTCGACGATCGCGTAATGATGGCCGCGCTGCACCTGGAACTGCTTTCCGGGCTTCATGTTATCGCGGAGATAATCGAATCCGAACTCGTTGTTTGTCCCGTAGGTGATATCGCTCGCGTAGACCCGCTGGCGGTCCTCCGTCTCCATCTCGTTCTGCAGGAATCCCACGCTCAGGCCGAGAAACCGGTAGATCTCCCCCATCCACTCGGCGTCGCGCCGGGCCAGGTAATCGTTCACCGTTACGAGGTGCGCGCCCTTCTTCGTGAGCGCGTTCAGATAGAGCGGCATCGTCGCCACGAGCGTCTTGCCCTCGCCGGTCGCCATTTCAGCGATCTCGCCCCGGTGCAGAACGATCGCGCCCGCGATCTGGCAATCGAAGGGGATCATGTCCCAGGTGATCGGATGGCCGACGATGTCCCACGTGCGTCCGACGAGCCTCCGGCAGGCGTCGCAGACGAGGCCGTACGCCTCGGGAAGCAGCTGATCGGGCGTCTCGCCGGCACGGATCCTCGCAACGAACTCCTCGGTCTTCTTCGGAATATCCGCGTCGTCGAGCCCGCGGTATTTTTCCGCCCAGCCCCTGACCGTCCCGATCTCATCGGCGACGCGGCTCATGAGCCGCGTCTTCCGGTCACCGAACAATTTCTGCATCAGACCCTTCATGAAACGCGAAACCTCCTGTTCGCCCGCAAGATAACAAATCGCGCCGGCGATGGCAAGGCGCCCGGCGCCCCGCCCCCGCCGGCCGAAGACACCGATCGCGCCCGGCCGCTCCCCCGTTTCCCTCAGGACGCGGCCGTCGCGGAGAGCCTGATCGCGTGAAATATGCCGCCGTTCGAACCGAAAAAGAGGTGTTTCCCGTCGGTCTCGGGAGATGAGTAAATCGCCGATCCGGCGCGGTACGAACCGGCCAGCTCGCCGCTCGCTGCATCGACGGCGACGAGCTCGGCCGCGTACGTCGTGACGAACACGGATGATCCCGCGACGAGCGGCTTCGAATGCACGACGCCTCCGACGCCCCTCTTCCATCGCGGCGCTCCCTCGAACGTGAGCGCGTAGAGCGTCCCGCTCCGCGAGCCGATATAGATCGCGTCCTCGCCGAACGAGGCGGAGCCGTCGATCGCCGCGTCCGCGGTGAATTTCCACACGCGCGCGCCGCTCGCGAGCGAGAATGCGTGCACGCCCCGGTCCTTGGCGCCGCAGACGACGAGATCGCGCTTTTCTCCGCAGGCCGGGCTCGAGGCGACGCCGGCGCCGATCTTCGCCTTCCAGACGGCCGTTCCCCGGCGATCGATCCGGTAGAGCGCGCCGTCCGTCGTGACCGCGAGCACCCAGTCCTTGCCGGCGGTCAGGTTGCCCCTGATCGACGCCCCGAGCTTCTTCTCCCAGACTTTCCGTGCGTCCGCGAGTCGCACGGCGAAGAGCCTCCCGTCCGTCGTCGCCGCGTAAACCAGCTCTCCGTCGCAATCGGGCGAGCTGACGATCTTCGAGCGCGTCGAAAACGTCCAGAGCGCCTTTCCCGTATTCGCGTCGAGACAGAAGACGGTGCCTCGATAATCCGCGCCGATCACCCGGTTCTCCGCGCAGCAGGGCGATGCGCCGATGCCGGCCCGGGCCCGGTATTTCCAGGCGAGCTCGCCGTCCGGCGTGAAGGCGTACAGATTCCCGTCCCTGCAGCCGAAATAGACCTTTCCCCGATAGTAGCGCGCGGAAGACGTCACCGCGTCGCTGAACGATCGTTTCCACGCCTCGCTCAAATCGATCATCTCCCGGCGGTCCGCCTCGCGGGGCGCCGCCGGCGATACCTTGCCGGCGCCCGTCGCGGCCGAATCCCGTCGCGCCTGATCCGCCGCGGCGAGCAGCGCGCTCGAATCATCCGGCGCGCGCCCGCGGCTTCGATTCATGACGGCTCCGCCGATGAAAGCCGCGAGAACGATCGCCCCCGCGATCGAGCCGGCGATGAGCGGGGGATTGACGCGCAGGCGGGCCCGGATCGGGCGCTTTCGCTCCGGCGCCGGCTCATCGACCGCGACGCTGCTCCAGTGGAGGGCGGGAATGGAGCGGGAAACCGCGATCTCGATGCCCGTGTCGCGGGGAAACTCGAACGAGGGGAAGAAGACGCTGTTTCGGAGCGATTCGTCGTGCCGCGCGACGAACTCGTCGGAAGGTGCAAGGATGACCGTATGCTCTCCGTCCCCGATCGTGAACCGGTACAGCGCGAGCATATCCTCCGGCGAGCGCCGGAACAGGTCGCGCTGATCGTCGCCGCCGCCGAGGGGGACCTCGCAGAAACCCTTCAGCGAGCGCGCCGAATCACGTCGGCCTGTCCGCACGTCGCAGTGAACGAGCGCGGCGTCCCGGTTGCAGAGCAGGTGCACCTCGTTGCCCCGGCGTATCACGATCATGAGGAGAACATCATCGAGGATATGCCCCTCTCCGCCCTCCCCGGCGGCACGTTCCGTGAACTGCTCGAAAACGCGGGTGAAGTAATGCGCGGGCGCGCCGAGTCGCGACGCCGAGACGGCTTCCCTGAACAAGCCCCTGAGTGCCGGTTCCTGCTCGGGCCGCCCCGGCGAAAAGAAGAGGAAGAACTCCTCCCCGCCGTCCCTGCCCGGAATCTCCTGATAGACGAGGGCATCCTTGGAGCCGCGGGCTCCAAAGCATACGAAGGAAGTGCGCTTCATCTCCATCACCCCGGAGCCCGAGGGTAGAGGGGGCGCAATAAAATTGCAATAGATATCGATGGGGACGCGACGGAGCGCTTCGATCAACCGATGCGCGACACGATTCCCTTGAAGCCCGTCACGATCTTGTCGATCGGGCCGACCTCTTTCTTCTCATCCGCGCTCTCGCCGCTGATCTCGAGATATTTCTTCGCGACCGGGTTTTCCGAATCCCATTTGAGGGCTTCCCTGAAATGCCGGATCGCGATCTTCTTGAGACCCGCCTTGAAGTAGACGAATCCGAGATTCGCGTGATAATCGGCGTTGTAGAACTCCATCTCGATGGCCTTGAGACATTCGTCGCGCGCTTCGTGCAGCCGCGTGTTGAGCATCCCGAGACAGAAACCGTACCAGCTGTGGTACGCCGGATTGAGCGGATCGTACTTGACCGCGGCCTTGAAGAGGAGCGCGGCCTTGTCGAACCGTCCGCTCCGCATCGCTTCCTTCGCCTGCGTGAACGAGAGCATCGCCGATCGGCGGTCCTTCTCCTGGATGGCGATCGCGTCCTTGGCCCCGCCTCTGCTCTGCCGCATCGACTCGTCGTACGTCGCGCGCTTTCCGGAATCGCTCAGAATCCCGTACGCCTCGTTGATCACCTTGAACCGCTCGCGGTTCTCGGGCGTATCCCCCGCCGCGTCGGGATGGTACAGTTTGGCGAGACGGAAGTAGTTCTTCTTGATCTCCTCGACCGACGCGGTCGGCCACACTTCAAGGATCGAATAGTAATCAACGCTCACGTCAGTACACCCCTATTTCTCGATCGGCTGCAGCTCGCGGAAGAGGTTGACGGCGAGTTCGTTCTCGGGATCGAGCTCGAGCACGAGCTCAAGGTTGCGTACCGCTTCATCCCGTGCGCCTTTTTCGTAGAGCGCGAGCGCGAGGTTGAGCCGCGCCTTCAAATAATCGGGATTGATCTTCAGCGCCGTTTCGAACTCCATGACCGCGTCGTCCGTCATGCCCCGGTTGGCGTACGCGATACCGAGGAGATTATGAATGTCGGGATAATGCGGCGTGATCGCGAGCGATCGCTTGAGCTCGGCGATCGCGGCGTCGCATTCGCCGTTCTGGATGGCCTCGAGCGCGATCTGCTTGCTCACCTGGGCCGAAGTCGGCTTTTCCTCGAGCAGCGCGCGGAACACCGGTGAGCGCTCCTCGGCGGGCGCGTTGTTCCGGATGAGCCGGGCAAGATCGTTCACCTGATCGGCGAAGAACGACGGCGCGCTCGAAAGGCTCTTGTTGAGCTCTTCGATGGCGCGCTCGTTCTCGCCCGCGTCGCTGAAACTCTTCGCGAGGAGGAACCGGGCTCTCAGGTAGCCCGGATTGATGGCGAGCGCGCGGCCGAAGCTGTCCCGGGCTTCGCCGGTGCGGCCCATATCCGCGTAGACACGGCCGAGGGTCATATGCACGTCCGCGTAGCGCGGCTGCAGAATGATCGCCTTTTCGAGCGCGGCGGCCGCATCGGCCGGAACCCCCTCCCGGCATGCGGTTTTCGCGTACTCGATATACGACTCGACCATGTACATGCGGATCATTTCCTGATCCTGGCTTTTCCCCTCGACCGCTATCTTCGAGAGATACATCTCGAATTCGCGGCACGCTTTCTTGTAGTCGCCGTTGTTGAAATGGGTCAGCGCTTTCTTCAAGGCGCTCCGCGGAACGAATCGAAAGAAGCGTTCGGAAAACATCTCCGTCGACCTGCCTTGCACATTGCACATGTTTGCTGTATCCGGAATAACCGTATGAATCCATGAGCAATAAGCGCGCCAACCGACTCGGTCACGGAGAAACGGGCGGAAGTGGCGCGGAATCGCGCGGAACGAGCATGCGGCTCTCGCGTTCCACGGCGAGGAAATCGCGGGATGAATAGGTCGGGGAAGCCGATAGGACGAGCTTCAATTTGCAATTTGCGAGGGAGGCGGCGATCGGGCAATCGACCTCGAGGCGCTTCGAGAATCGGCCCGGCGGAAGCATGTACGAGGGGATGATCGTGAACCGATCGTTCCCGTCCTCATCCTTCAGCACGAGGGAAATCGCCGAGCACTCGGTGAGCAGGAACGAGATGTCGATGCCGCACCGCCGCTTGACGGGGTCGATGACGAGATTATCGGCGGAGAACCTGAAGACGTCGGCGCCGATCCAGAAGTACTGGGCGCCCGCCCGTTCCGAGACGAAGAGCTGCCCGAAGCGCCGGTTGATCGTGATCCCCCGAGGCTCGTCGAAGCTCGGTCCGCCGCCCGATTCGCCGTTCCCGATCGCGACGAGATACGTGAGGTGCCGGTCGAATTTGTGGATCAGATTCGCCCTCCGGTCGGTGACGTACACGTTGCCGTAATAGTCGATCGCGATATGATCGAAGGTTCCCGCTCCCCCGATCGCGCTGCGGCGCACGAGGCGCAGCGCCTTTCCCCGCGGCGAAAGCATCCAGAGCCGCCCCCCGAGGCTGTCGGAAACGACCATGAACCGATCTCCGTAATACAGGTACGCGTCGTCTTCCGTCACGGCGGCGATGGCGAAGGGGCGGAACAGAGAGGCCCCGCCCAGCTCGGCGCCGAACGTCTCTCTGAGCGCGCCGGCGGCATCGAACACGACGATGCGGTCGTTCTCGGTGTCGGCCACGTAGAGCTTCCCCCCGCTCAGGCAGATCCCCGAGGGGCTCCGCAGTCCCCGAGGATCGCGGCTTCGTATCTCCTTGATCCAGACGAGATCGTCGTCGACGTAGCGGAGATGCCCGATACGATCGTTCCCCGTATCGGCCACGTAGAGATTCCCCTCGGTATCCCCGGTGAGGGCGCGGGGATCCATGAACCGGAGCGGGCCCGATCCCGGCGCGCCGACGATACCGATCGAGACGAGGCTCTTGTTGAAGATGATGTCCCCGGCGCCGCTGTTGACCCCGTAGACGGTGAGCTCGTCGTCGTCGCGGCGCGTGTCGGGCCGGTCCTTCGACGCGAGTTTCACGCAGAAAAGGCCTTCGGGCTCGATGAACTTCTCGCGGTACCCCGAATAGACGTCGAGATGGAACTGCGTCACCTTGTGGAGCCCGAGGCAATGCGTCCAGGGGGGCGTCACGAGCGTCGTGCCGTCGTGAACGGCTCCGATCGAGAGGGACGCGAGCACGAGCGCCGCACCGAGGATCAAGAGCAGGATCCGCAGCCTCATTCGGCCCGCCCCCTTCCCCCCGCCAGGGCGGCGTACGCCGCGTACGAATCGAGGACCTTCCTCACGTACTCGCGCGTCTCGCGGGGACCGATCAGCTCGAGGGCGACCATCGGATTCTCCGCAGGCCGGAAACTCTCCCGCCATTGCGCCATCCTGCCGTGCCCGCCGTTGTACGAGGCGAGCGCCGCGACCGCCGAGCCGTCGCACCGGTCGAGCAGATAGCGGAAGTACTCCGCGCCCGCCCGGATGTTCTTCGCCGGATCCCGCAGGTCGTCCTCGCTCAGCCGGACGTCGTCGCGCGTGCCGGAATGCCACGACGCGGTAGCGGGCATGAGCTGCATGAGCCCGATCGCCCCGGCCCAAGAGACGACGCACGGATCGAACCTGCTCTCCTCACGGGCGATTGCGAGAATGAGGTACGGCGACATGCCGGTGAGCGCGGCGCCCGTTCGAATTTCTTCCAGAAAGGGGACGGGATACCATAGATCGGCGGGAAAGGCGCCTGTCGAATCGGTCGGCCATGTGCTCGAGAGAAGCGTCATGGCGAGCGCCCCGGAGCCGTGCCGCGTGGCTTCGGCATAGAGCTTGGACAAGCGTCCGGGAACGGGACGGAGACGCATCCGTTCATGGCAGCTCACGGATTCGTCGCACTCCCGACGCCGAAGCAGCAGATTCTCGATACCGATCATCGCCTGCGCGATCGCCGTCGCCTCGTCGTCGAATCCGTGATCGAGGAGAGCGACGAAGGCGAGATAGGCCGGATGCCGCGCGAACCCGGGATCCACGCCCGCCGTGTCGCACCTGGCGAGACGATCCGCGGCGATGCGCGCGAGCGCAGCGATCTCGCGGGCGAGCGAGCTATCGGTCCGCGAGCTCAGGAGCCTTTCGTCCCCTCTCGCGGTCGAAGCGTAGAAGGAGCGCGGCGCGGTCCGGAGCAGGCTGTCCGACCACGTCGCACGCTCGGCATCCGAGCCGCTCGTTTTCATGAGCCAGAAAAGCGCCGCCGCCTGCTGGGTACCGCGTGTACGGGGAAGGATCTCCCGCAGAATCGCATTTGCTTCGGCGTTTCGCCCGAGCCACGACCGGAGCGCCGCTTCGCTCAGCCCGCCTTCGATCCACGGCGAGAGGAAGATGCTGCGCTCTCCGCGAAGGCGCTCCCGGAGCACGCTCCATGCGCGGAGCGCCTTCTTCCATTCCTTCTCTCTGACATGGATGCGCGCGGCACGGTCGAGGGCCGGGCCATCGCTGTAAAACGATCCCATCATGAAATAGTGCTTCGCCGAATCGTCGTAGCGCTTCAGATCGTACTCGATCGACGCGATCGCCGCGAGCGCCCGCTTCTTGGCGCTCACGGGAATAGAGGAATCGAATATTCGCCAGTATGCGCGCAGCGCCCGCTCGGGCTCTCCGGACTTCAGCAGTACGTTCGCCTTGCCGAGCAGCGCGTCGGAATCGGCCGGCTTCCTCGCGAGCACGAGATCCATCGCGGCGTTCGCCTCGAGAAAAAGGCCGAGATCGGTCGCTCTCTGCGCGAGCGCCAGAAGCGTCCAATCGGAGCATGCGGCGAGGCTCGACGCGCACCGGGAGAAGAGATCTTTGAATATCAATGAATCCGCGCGGGTCCAATGCCCCTCCGTCGCACCGTTCACGAAATGCTCCATGGCCTTTGCGGTGTCTCCCGCGGCGAGACAGGCGCGCGAGGCGAGGAAATCCACGCGGGCCGAGAGACCGAAGGCGCGTGCCGGCGGTTCGGCCGACGGCCCCGGGATGCATATGCCGCGGCTCGCCCGTGCTTCGCCGAGGAGGCTGCCCGCCCGATCGACGAAGCGGAAGTTCCGGGCGACCGCGCCGGAGTCGACGAGCGCGAAGAGCGTTTCGAGCGCCGCTTCGGCTTCCGCGTAGAGCGAGTCGCGGAGCAGACAATCCGCCCGGCAGTAGAGGCGAATAACCTCGAGATACGGATTATCGGCCGCGCGCCCGAGGAGAACAAGCGCGCTGTCGCGCGCGCCGGCTCCGTACGCGCCCAGTCCGGCCCACAGCACCCCGTCCTCGTCCGCCGCCGCCGGAGCAGCAATCAGCGCAAAAAGCGCGAAAATAAGGAACAATCGTGGCATAGTGCCGCACCCTTTTCCCGATAATGCGTCATCTGCTCGGATCATGCGGGGAGAGGCAAGTCAGGTGCCAGGAATAGCCGTTTGCGCCCTCCGGAGACTACTCCCATTCGATCGTGCTCGGAGGCTTCGAGCTGATGTCGTACACCACCCTGTTCACGCCGGCGACCTTGTTCACTGATCTCGGCGGACACCTGCTGGAGGAACTCGTGCGGGAGCTTCGCCCAATCGGCGGTCATTCCGTCGATGCTCGTGACGGCCCGGAGGGCCGCGACGCGATGGTACGTCCGCGAATCCCCCATCACGCCGACGCTCCTCACCGGCAGCAGAACGGCGAACGCCTGCCAGACGCTGTCGTAGAATCCCTCCTTGAGAAGCCCGTCGATGAATATGCGGTCTGCCCTGCGCAGGATCTCGAGATCCTCGCGCGTTATCTCGCCCGGTATGCGAACGGCGAGGCCTGGTCCGGGAAACGGATGGCGCTTCACCTGTCGGTCCGGGAGCCCCAGGTACCGGCCGACCTCCCGCACCTCATCCTTGAAGAGGAGCGCGAGCGGCTCGATCAGCTCGAACTTGAGATCCTCCGGAAGCCCCCCGACGTTGTGGTGCGATTTGATCGTCGCCGACGGCCCGCCGGTCGAGCGGCTCTCGATCACATCCGGATAGAGCGTTCCCTGCGCGAGGAACTTGAACGGCCCGTGCTTCCGGCTCTGCTCGTCGAAGATATCGATGAAGCACTTTCCGATGATCTTCCGCTTCGTCTCCGAATCGACGACCCCGGCGAGCCGGCCCAGGAATTCGTCCGACGCGTCGACGAACACGAGATCGGCGGCGAGGTGCTGGGCGAGGATTTCCTTCACCTCTTCGGCCTCATGGAGCCGCAGCAGCCCGTTGTCCACGAAAACGGGGACGAGCTGCTTTCCGATCGCCCGGTCGACGAGACAGGCCATAACGGAGCTGTCGACGCCGCCGGAAACGGCGCAGAGGACGCGCGCGTCCCCGACCGTCTCGCGGATCTTCGCGATCTCCCGCTCGACGAACGACCCCGATCCCCAGTTCGGTTCGCAGCCGCAAACGTGGAAGAGAAAATTCCTGAGAATCTCGGAGCCGTACGCGGTGTGGTACACCTCGGGATGGAACTGGAGCGCATAGATTCGCTTCGCGACGCTCTCGAAGGCGGCGGGGATATCCCCCTTGGACGTCGCGACGATCTCGAAGCCGGCCGGGAGCCGCTTCACCCGGTCTCCGTGGCTCATCCACACGCGCTGCTCGGGCGGCGTCTCCTTGAAGAGCTCGCTCTCGCGGTCGATCCGGATCACCGTGTGCCCGTATTCCCGGTGATCCCCCTTCTCGACCTCTCCCCCGCCGGCGCGCGCGATGAGGTGGAGACCGTAGCATATCCCGAGAACGGGCACGCCGATAGACATAATGCCGGGATCGATCTGCGGGGATCCGGCCTCCAGCACGCTCGCGGGCCCTCCCGAAAGGATCACGCCCCACGGCTTTTCGGCCTTGATCTTCTCGATCGGTGTCTCCGGCGGAACGATGACGGAGAATACCCGCTCCTCCCTGATCCGCCTCGCGATGAGCTGCGTGTACTGCGAGCCGAAGTCCACGATGACGATCGCTTCGCCCTTCGATCCCCCTCGTTTCACCCGAACCCCCTAGTGCTTGAAATGCCTGACGCCGGTAAGAACCATGCTGATGCCGAGCCGGTCGGCCGCGGCGATGACCTCCTCGTCGCGCACCGATCCGCCCGGCTGAATCACCGCTTTTACCCCCGCCGACGCGAGCGCCTCGATGCCGTCGGGGAACGGGAAGAACGCGTCGGACGACGCGGACGCCCCCTCGACCTCCAACCCTTCCCGGCGGGCTTTGTCAACGGCGATCCGGCAGGAATCGACCCTGCTCATCTGCCCCGCGCCGACGCCGATCGTTCCCTGGGCATCGCAGATCACAATGGCGTTCGAACGCACGTGCTTCGCGATCTTCCAGGCGATTCTGAGCGCCCGCTCCTCCTCGGGAAGCGGCGTGCGCGCGGTCGCGACGCGCCAGCGTTCGAGCTCCGGAAATCCCTCGTCCCGGTCCTGCACGAGGAGGAGCTCGCCGATCTCACGCGTGGCGATGCCCGGCTTCGCCTTGTCCCATTCGTCCGCCGGGATCGTCACGAGGCGCAGGTTCTTTCGCTTCGCGAAGAGATCGAGCGCTTCCTGCTTGAACCCGCGCGCGACGATCACCTCGAGGAATATATCCCCGGCCGTTTCCGCGGTCCGATGGTCCACGACGTCGTTGAACGCGACGACGCTCCCGTACGCGGACGTTTCATCGGTGCGCCGGGCGCGCGTGAAGCTCTCGGCGGAGGCGCCGCAGTTCGCCGCCCCGCAGGGATTCATATGCTTGATGATCGCGCACGACGCCGGACCGAGATCCCGCGCGAGCGTGAAGGCCGCGTGCAGGTCCTGAATGTTGTTGAAGGACAGCTCTTTTCCCTGGAGCTGCGCGAGCATCGCGAGGCCTCCCTCGGCCTGATCCGCCGCGTAGAGCGCCCCCCGCAGATGGGGATTCTCCCCGTACCGCAGGGCCTGCCGCCGGCGGTACGCCGTGATCAGGACCCCGGGCAGCGCATCCGGCGGATTCGTGATGCGCTCGAAGTACCGCGAGATCGCCGCGTCGTAGCTCCCCGTATGGAAGAAGGCCTTCGCGGCGAGCCGGCGGCGCATCTCGAGCGTCGTCGATCCCCCGTTTTCCGCGAGCTCCTTGATCACCGCGTCGTAATCCCCCGGCTCGACGACGACGACGACGGAGTGAAAGTTCTTCGCCGCCGCCCGGATGAGCGCCGGCCCGCCGATGTCGATCTCCTCGACGATGTCCTTTTCGCCGAGCTTCGGATTGTCGGCCGCCCGGCGGAACCGGTACAGGTTGACGACGACGAGATCGATGAGCCCGATGCCGAGCTTCGCCGCCTGCTCGAGGTGCGCGCGGTTCTCCCGCTCGGCGAGAATCCCGCCGTGGATCTTCGGATGGAGCGTCTTCACGCGCCCGTTCATGATCTCGGGAAACGCGGTGATGTCGCTCACGTCGATCACGGGCACCCCGGCGTCGCGGATCGCCTTCGCCGTGCCGCCCGACGCCATGATCTCGACGCCGCGGCTCGAGAGCGCCTTCGCGAACACATCGAGCCCTTTTTTGTCGGTCACGCTCAACAATGCTCTCTTCACCGGTACGTTCATCACAGATACCTCTCGATTTTAATTTCAGGGAACAGGCTCGTGAGCGCCGTCCGATAGCGCTCGGACGTTTTGCGAACGATATCCTCCTCCAGCTTCGGCGCCGGGGGATTGTGATCCCATCCGATCGCGTCGAGATAATCGCGCACGAACTGCTTGTCGAGGCTCGGCGGAGATTCTCCGGGCCGGTACTCCTCCGCGAGCCAGAAGCGCGACGAATCGGGGGTGAGCACTTCGTCGATCAGGGCAACGCGCCCGTCGATGAATCCGAATTCGAATTTCGTATCGGCGATGATGATGCCGCGCGCCGCCGCGTATTCGCGGGCGCGCCGGTAGATGTCGAGGCTCAGCCGGCGAACCTCATGGGCGACCTCGGCCCCGGCGATCTTCCCCGCCTCCTCGAACGTGATGTTGACGTCGTGCCCCTCGTCCGCCTTCGTCGAAGGGGTAAACAGGGGCTCCTCGAGCCGGTCGGACATCCTGAGCCCCTTGGGGAGCGGAATGCCGCAGACGGCGCCGCTCGCGAGGTACTCCTTCCACCCCGAGCCCGCGAGATACCCGCGGACGACGCATTCGAGATCGATGCGGCGCGCCTTTCGAACGAGCATCGCGCGACCGCCGAGCTCGCGCGTGAAGGAGCGGTAGGGCTCCGGAAACACGGAGACGTCGGTTTCCATCATATGATTCGGGATGCTCGCGAGCCATTTCATCCACGCCGCGGAGAGCAGCGTGAGCACGATTCCCTTGCCCGGAATCGGCGTCGGCAGGATGGAATCGTAGGCCGATATGCGATCCGAGGCGACGATGACGAGCCGGTCGCCCAGATCGTACACGTCGCGCACCTTGCCCCTGAAGGACGGTTCGATGCCGGCGAGACCGTGCCTGCCGTTCCCGCGGATTTCATTCGTTGCCATTGATGAGAATCCTCCTCCCCTCGGTCCGAAGCCTTCCCTCCGCCACCAGGCGCACGGCCTCGGGATAGGCTCGATGCTCTTCGCGAAGAATCCGCTCGCTCAGGCTTTCGACCGTATCGCCGTCGAGGACCGGAACGACGCGCTGAATGATGATCGGGCCCGTATCGACTCCCTCGTCGACGAAATGAACCGTGCACCCGCTATAGCGCACGCCGTACGAGAGCGCCTGCGCCTGCGCGTCGAGCCCCCTGAAGCTCGGCAGGAGCGCCGGGTGAATGTTCAGCATCCGTCCCCGGTACTTCGCCATGAGCGCTCCCTTCACGATCCTCATGAAGCCCGCGAGGCACACGAGGGAGACACCGCGCTCGGCGCAGAGACGCGCCATGCGCTCGCTCGACTCGAGAGACATCGAGCCCCTTTTCTCCCCGCAGTCGACGACGACCCGCTCGATCCCGAACACATCGGCGATCGCGATCGCCCCCGCCGTGTTCCGGTCGACGATCAGCACGGCGATTTCCGCCGGATAATCGTCGTTTCGGCACGCGCGCGCAAGGGCTTCGAAGTTGCTCCCCCTGCCCGAGGCGAGGACCGCGATCTTCGTTTTCTCCTTCATGGCACAGCATGATATCCACGCCTCGACGGCAAGTCAAGCGATGTCGTTCGCCCGCCGATCAAACGCCATGTCAGGGCCGCTTCCCCGGCCGTTAAGAATCCCCGACGGGGGGGCGGGAAGGGCGGCCCCGTGATCTCGAGCCTCCATCGCCCGTCCGCAAGAACCTCTCCGGCCGATACCTTCCTGATGCTTCCCCCCTGCGCCGCCACTCGAGCGGAAAGCTCCGGCTCGCGCACGAGAAGGTACCGGCTGCAGAGCACCTCGTCCACGTGGATCCTCGTCATCAGATAAAAGAGGCCGTGGTTCCGGCGCAGCTGCGAGGGCGCCACGACGCATCTCCCCACGCTCCTCACCCCGGCCCCCCAGAGCGATCGCGTGAAACGGTAGGCGTCCTTCGATGAGAAATCCTCCCGCAGCAGTATGACGCCCTTCCCCGCGCCGAAATACTCGCCGCCGGCGCACGAAACGTGAAGAATCCGTTCGCGCGGCGCCGGCCGGGCGGCGGCCGGCGACCGCCTCGCCCTCATCGCCGGGACGCACGGCGCGGCGAACGCGAGCGCGATGAGCACGACGCCGGCGTACAGCACCCGCCGCCGGCGGGGGCATGTCCTCTGCAGCGACCATACCGTCAGCGCGGCTCCGCACAGATACGCGTCGACGTTGAAGTCCCCCCGATAGAGCGCCGGATGCGGCCCGCGCGCGAGGATTCCCGGGGCCGCCTCGAGGAACCCGCACAGGGGATTGATGCCCGGCGCGAGGAGCGCGCGAACCGGGCTCAGGGGAACGAACACATAGAGAAATCCGGCGTAGAGGAGCGCGGTGAACGGGAGCGAGACGAGCACGTTGGCAAGCGGCGCGTACCATGAGGCGCGCGCGAAGAGACCGACGACGAGCGGCATCGTGAGAAACTGCACCGCGCAGGTTATGAGCGCGGGAAACAGGAGCGCCTTCGCCGCGGCGCCGGCGGCCCCGCCGGGAAGGCGCGCTTCGATGGGCCGCGAGAGGGGCATCGCGACGAGCGCGATGCCGCAGACCGCCGCGAAGGAGAGTTGAAAGCCGGCGTCGAAGACGATTGCCGGCTCGACGGCGATCAGGATCCACGATCCGGCCGCGAGCGCGCCGATCAGATCGGTATGCGTTCCGACGCGCCGGCACCCGATGATCGCGGCGCTCAGGAACAGGGCCCGGAGCAGCGATGCCGGAAACCCGGCGACCGCCGTGTAGGCGCACAGGATCGCGAGCAGGCAGGCGTCGCTCCCGCGCCTCGAACGGATGCACCGCGACAGGATGAATGAGAGCGGAATCGCTATCGCGCCGAGATGCATGCCGCTCAGCGCGAGCAAATGGGTGATCCCGAGATAGGAGTACGTCTCGCCGAGCTTGAAGTCCAGTCCGCGGCGGTCATCGAGAATGAGCGCGCCGACGAAGCCCCGGGCGCGCCGCGAGAGCCTGCCGTCATCGAGCGATGACAGCAGCCGGGAACGGCACCCGGCGAGGCCGCGGGAGCCGGTGACGGCCGAACGGGCGGCCCGATGATCCCCGCCGGCGTCCCGGGCGAGCCGGCCGAGCCCCGCGCACTGCCAGAGGATGATGCATGCCGCGCCGCACACGGCGAAGCGGACGACGCCCCGGGCGACATGCCGGCTCTCGAATCGGCCGTCCGGGGAGCGCCCCCGGCGATTGGCGGCCGCGGCTGACCCGATCGCGAGCCCGCATACGACGAGCGACGCCGCGAACGCCGTTCGCGCGTCCGGCGGAGCGACGAGCCCCGCAACAAAAAAGGCAGCCCACCACCGCACCATTCCCCGCCTCCCTCGCTGCCGTCCCTCGTGACCCGAACCGCGCGGCGTCCCCCGGGAACGCCCGCGCACGACCGCGCCCGGTCAATCGCCGCAGAAGATGACGCGGTTCTTGCCCTTCTCCTTCGCCAGATAGAGCGCCTTGTCCGCCATGCGGAGGAGATGGCTTTCGTTCTGCGCATCCTTCGGATAGATGCATCCGCCGATGCTGATCGTGACCTTCACCTTCCGCCCGTCCTCGAGCTGGTGCTCGGCGCGGGCCACGATGCCACGGATTCTCTCGGCGGTCCGCTGCGCCGACTCGGCGCCCGTTCCCGGCAGGAGCACGATGAACTCCTCCCCGCCGTACCGGAAAAGCAGATCGATCTTGCGGAGCGATTTCCGCACCGTCTGCGCGACGAGCCTCAGCACGTGATCGCCGACGTCGTGGCCGTGGCCGTCGTTCACCTTCTTGAAATCGTCGATGTCGATGATGAGAAAGCCGAGCGTCATCTTGTTGCGGTTCGCCCGTTCGATCTCGAGCGGAACCTGCATCTCGTAGTAGTTCCGGTTATGCACCTGGGTGAGACGGTCGATGGAGACCATCTTCTCGAGGTGGGCGTTGTTCTCGAGGAGACGCACGAGCCCGTCGGCGAGGATGTGGAAGTTCGACAGGGCGTTCCGGTCCGGAGGAGACTCGTCCCGCAGGTGGATCTCGAGAATCGCCCATTTGACGTCCCGCGCCATCAGGGGGATCATGAGGATCGATCTCGTACCGGGCTCCACCGCGTGGACGCTCTCGATCGTCGAGCCCTCCGCGAGCCTGACGAAGGTGTGCGGCATTCCCCCGGCGAGACAGGCATGGTAGAGCTTGCGCTTGAGCGCCTCGGTCAGCGGCAGGAAGGCGACCCGCTCGCGCGAGAGCTCGCGGATCGCCGGAATCGCCTTGACGAACAGGAGCCGCCCCTGCGCTCCCTCGCAGATTCGCTCCGCAAGCGAGAGAAGCTCGTCGATCCTGATGACCACCGTCTTCGGCGAATCGTTCAGGGCGAGCGACGATATGATCCCGGCGAACACCGACGGCAGAATCCCCTCGGCGCGCCGCCGCGACCCGGTTATGCTCTCCCACTCGATCGCCGTCATGGCGAGGGTCACCGTCATGGCGTTGAGCTTCGAACGATAGGAAACGGAGACGGTCCCGTCCGCCGCGCTCACCGTGCCCGTCTGGAACGCGCCCGAGCGGGCGAGATCCTCCATCGACAGGTACGCCGTCCTGACGAGCGCGAAACGGTCGCCCCCCTCGAGGATATCCTCGAGCTCGGCCCGCCGCTCGGCGGAGAGCAAATGACGCGGAACGATCCGTGAAAGAAGGTATCGATAGTCTCGTTCAATTCCTCGGTGCATGACGTGCCTTCTCCGCGCGGCGCAATCGCCGTTTATCGTTTGTGCCACCTACAATTATACACCAGCCCCCGGGCCTTTGCCACCAAAAGAACCCCCGCGGGCGCGCCGGCGCGCCGGGGGCGCGGATCCGGCGGCGCATTTCCTTGAATCCGATCCGGTGATCCCCTATATTGACGAAGGTCGCGGGGAAGGAATATGAGAGTGAAATCGATTCCGGCCGTTCTGATCGTGCTCGCCATCGGCATGGGCAGCATCTGCCCGCCCGTGAGCGCGCTGGAGGCCGCCGAACGCGGCGCCGCGAGGCCGGATGACGTCTATCGCCGCTTCCCCCAGCTCCTCATGCTCGAGCAGAAGCTCGATCGCGCCTCGTCGCACTATTATTTCGGGCAGCCGGATCTCGCCGCTTCCACCGCGGAGGATCTCCTCCAGGCCGTCGCGGCGCTCCGGACGACCTCTCCCGACCCCGCCGCCTGCGATCGCCTCGACAGCCTCGAAAGCAGGGCGCAGTGCCTGCTCCAGCGCATCGCCGACGACGAGATGGAGCGCGAGACGAGGCCGTATATCTCCTCGCTCCTCGATTCGGTCGCGCTGAACAACGTGGTCGAAGAGGAAATCGAGATCGAATACAACGACAAGACCAATCACTGGATCGACTACTTCCAGGGCCCCGGCCGGAAGCATTTCTCCCGCTGGCTCGTTCGCGTCGGCTGTTTTCAGGACGTCATCGAGCCGATCCTCATCGACGTGGGAATTCCGCGCGATCTCCTGTACCTCGCCGTCATCGAGAGCGGGCTCAACCTGAGCGCGAAATCGTACATGAAGGCGATCGGGCCGTGGCAGTTCATGACGGGAACGGGGCGGCTCTTCGGGCTGCGGATCAACTGGTGGGTCGACGAACGCAGGGACATCGTCGCCGCCACGTACGCGGCGGCCAACTACCTCAAGTATCTGTTCGATCTCTTCGACTCCTGGCCGCTCGCGCTCGCCGCGTACAACTCGGGCGAGCACCGCGTCGCGCGGGCCATCACGACGCAGCGCACGACCGATTACTGGCAGCTCCGCCTTCCCGCCCAAACGATGTGGTTCGTGCCGAAGTTCATGGCGGCGCTCGCCATCGGCAGGAATCCCGAGGCGTACGGCTTCGAGAAACCGCCGATCGATCCCATCGAGTTCGACATCATCGAGGTCGATCGTCCCATCGATCTGCGGAAGATCGCCGATGCGGCGGGCTGCTCCCTCGGCGACATCAAGGAATTGAATCCGCATTTCAAGAAATGGTGCACGCCCCCCGACATGGTGGTCGAGGTCAAGGTGCCGAAGGGCTCGGGAGAGCAGTGCCGCGAGCGCGTCGCGGAGTTGAAGCGGGCGAAGGTGGAGTCGTTCGTCCAGCATCAGGTCAAGAAGGGGGAAACCCTCTCCAGCATCGCGGCGCAGCACGAGGTGACGGTCAAGGAGATCAAGAATCTCAACGATATATCCTCCTCGCACACGATCCATCCGGGAAACATCCTGCTCATTCCGGTCAAGGATGCGGTGCGCTCTTCTCGCGTGGCGAGCCGTCCGTCGTACCGGAATCCCGAAATTCCCCGCGACGCCGTGAACCTTCCTCTCCTTTCGGCGACCGACGGGAGCAAGCAGATCCGTTACATCGTCAAGACGGGGGACACTATCGTGAAGATCGCCGGGCGCTTCCACGCGAGCCTCGCACAGGTCAGGACGTGGAACGATCTCGCGTATGACGACGTGATCCGGCCCGGCGACACCCTGAAGATTCTCATGGCCCCGCCCCCCGGCGCGGCGCGCGACGACGCCGCGAGCCTTCAGGAGCGCAGCGCTGCAAAGGCGCCCTCCGCCGGCGGCGTCGATGCCCCTCCGGACGGGATCGCGATGCCGGCGGCCGCGGGCTCCGATCGCATAACGCATGTCGTGAAAAAGGGCGAAACGCTGAGCGCCATCGGACGGCGCTATAATGTGAAGCTCTCGCAGATTCTCGACTGGAATCCGGGGATCAGCCGGAACAGGATTCGCCCCGGCGACAAGATCACCATCCGCACCAAGACGGGCTAGGGCCGCGTCTCTCCCGCGACGAAGCTGGCGCCGTCAGGCAGATCCCGTTTCGGAATGAGCCCCCGGTCGAGCGTCCCGCTCACGAGACAGTTGGCGCCGATCGTCACCCCCGCCGGAATCGCCGTGTGCTTCCCGATCAGCGTCACTCCGAAATCGAGATAGCCGGGCTGCAGCTCGTTGGGCGTATCCCCGTTTCCGAATCCCACGGCCGCCCGCTTTCCGACGACGACTCCTTTGTCCATGATCGCGTTGCGGACCCTCGCTCCCGGCTCGACCGCGCAGTCGTGGAACAGGATCGAATTCTCCACCGTCGCTCCACGCCCGACCCTGACGCCGGGGGACAAAACCGACGACCGCACCTTTCCGTGTATGAGACAGCCGTTGCATACGAGCGAGTTCGAGATGCTCGCCTCCCCCGTCACGACGAACGGCGGCGCGTCGTCCGGAACCGTCAGAACCGGAGACGACCAGCTGTAGAGCTCCAAGCGCGGCCTCTCGGCGAGCAGCTCGAGACTCGCCCGATAGTAGCTCTTCAGGGTTCCGATATCGAGCCAGTATCCCGGGAATCGATATGCCGAGATCGCACCCTTCGAAACGAGGTGCGTGATCACGTGCTTTCCGAAGTCGAGATCGCCATGGTACGGTTCAAGTGCTTTCAGAAGTGATATTAAATATGCCTTGTCGAATAAATAGATACCCATCGACGCCATGGTGCCGGTGGTTTTTTTCGGCTTTTCCTCGAACTTCGTGATCGCGCCATGCGCGTCCACCGTCGCGATGCCGAATTCACTCGTCATCCCCTTCGGCACGCTGACGACGCCGACGGAGGCCGGCTTGCCCCCCGCCTCGTGGAACGCGATGAATTCGCCGTAATCCATGCGGTACACGTGGTCACCGGAAAGGATGAGCACGTTCTCGCAATCGATTTTCTCGAGCACGGGAATATTCTGGAACAGCGCGTCAGCCGTTCCCCGGTACCAGTCGACCGCCTGATATCCGAGATGGGGATGGAGAATGCGCAGACCGCCCGTGGTCCTGTCCAAATCCCATGCCTTTCCGATACCGATATGCCTGACGAGCGAGCGCGATATGTACTGCGTGAGCACGTATACCTCATCGATGCCCGATCTGATGCAGTTGGTCAGGGTGAAATCGATGATGCGGTATCTGCCGCCGAAAGGCACCGCCGGCTTCGCGCGATATCGCGTGAGGAGGCTCAATCGCTTCCCGACGCCCCCCGCCAGGATGAACGCGACGGTTCTCTTCACGGCCGCCTCCCTCCCCTGACGCGATCGTGCGGCTCCACGAGCGCCCCGACGCGAACCCGAGCGCCCCGCGCGATGCACGCGCCCCTGCCGACCACCGCGATCGTTCCCGAGCCGCCGCCCTTTCGGCGCGTCCCCACCGCGTCCTCCCTCGCCCCCACTCTCCGCGCGGTCCCGCCGATGACCGCCCCGTCGCCGACCATGACGAACTTGTCGAGAATCGCGCGCGTCACGCGCGCGCGGCTTCCGACCCGGGAGTAGGAAAACACGATGCTGTCCCGAACGGACGCGCCCCGCTCGATCGTCACCCCGGGAAAGAGAATCGAGCCGGAAACCGAGCCCCGCACGATGCATCCGTCGGCGATGATGGAGTCGCTCACGCGCGAGCGCTCCGCGCACCGCGCCGGGGGCAGCTCGCTCCCCATCGTGTAAATCGGCCAATCGGGATCGGTGATGAGGCGGCGGTTCTTGAGGAGCTCCAGGGAGCATTGGTAATAGCTCTCGATCGAGCCGATGTCCTCCCAGTAGCCGTCGAACACGTATCCCGCGACGTCGTTCCGCTTGAGGAGCGGCATGACGATGTCGAAGACGACGTTCCATTTTCCGGGACCGAGCGCATCGAGCAAAAAATCGCGCCGGAACACGTAGATCCCGAGGGAGGCGAACCGGAAGGTGGAGGCGGCGGGCTTCTCCCGGAACGCGGTCACGTCGCCGTCCCGCGAGCGCCTCACCATGCCGAACCGGGAACGCTGGCTCGCCTGGACCTCCTTGATCGCGAGCGTGACGGCCTTTCCCTTCTCGAAGTGGTATCGCAGGAGCGGGCGATAATCCATCACGTATATCTGGTCTCCCGACAGCACGAGGATCGTATCGGCCCTCGAATTGCGGATGAGATCGATGTTCTGGTAGAGCGCGTCCGCGGTGCCGATGTACCAATTCGCCGCCTCGCCGCTGTGCGTCGGCAGCAGCACGGAGACGCCGCCGGTTCTCCGGTCGAGATCCCACGGCTTCCCCATGCCGATATGATCGATGAGCGACTTCGGCGAATACTGCGCGAGCACGGCAATCTCGTGAAGATCCGAATGAACGCAGTTGCTGAGGCAGAAGTCGACGACCCGGTAGCGCCCTCCGAAGGGCACCGCGGTCTTCGCGCGATGGCGCGTGAGCACCGAAAGCTCCTCGCCGGTGCCGCCGGCGAGTATCAGGGTGAGGGTTTTCAAGAAATACCGATTCCCCTGCTTCGTTGCCATCCGCCCGCGGGACCGCCGATCAATGAGCGGCGATCAGCGATACGCGATGGGTCATGTCGAATTCATCGTGATGAAGCAGCGCGTAATCGAGCCCGAGCGACATGTGCCAGGGTCCGAAATCGCGCAGCATGACGCCCATGCCCGCCGTCGGGCGCCCCATATCCATCCCGCCGCGCAACGCGACGATATCCCGGATGAGGATCTCGGCGCCGAGATGGAAATCCGCGCTCGCGCTGCCGATCCAGTACTGCGCCGCTCCTTGCCTGTTCTCGAACCGGAAATCCGCGTCGGCCGCGACGGCGAGCGTGCTCCCCATTCCCTCGAATCGGAACGGATACGCGATCCCGAGCTTGAGCGCGGGATAGATGAACTCGCGCTCCCCCGTGCTCCACCCGATGTACGTTCCGGTCGCGTCCTGCAGCTTCGCGCCCACGGCGAGATCCCGCCAGAGGTCCCGCCTGAGAAATCCGACGTCGAGCCCGATGCCGAAACTGGTGACGCCGGTGATCTGATCGTTGCGGATGATCTTGACGTTCACCCCCGCCGATCCGAACGAGAACCGCTGGGCATAGGAAAAGAACGCTGCGATGTCGTTCGCGCTCTCGTACGTGATGTCGCCCGGGCCGAGATTCAATCCTTCCGGCTGCGGGTTGCGCGGCTCGTAGATGTCATCGCCGTCCGAGTTCGTGATCATGCCCGGCTTGAGCAAGATGACCGGAATATCGGGGATTCCCATGTGGATGAGGGAGATTCCCCACCCCGATTCGCCCGGTTTGATCGGAAACGCGGCGGAGAGGAAGTTGTAGTCGATGAGATCGCCGAACTGCTCGGCGTGCATGAGCAGCGCCTCCCAGCTCCCCGAACGCTCCCGGAGAGACGGGATATCGACTATGCCGGCGGGATTCCAGAACGTGGTCGTCGCGTCGTTCGCGACCGCGATGAAGGCCCCGCCCATTCCCATGGCCCGAGCGCCCCCGCCGAGGGCCATGAATTCTCCCGCATACTTCGCGCCGTGGGATGCGGATGGAGAGACCAGGAGAGAGATACATGCGCCTGCTACGATGAGAAAACGCATTGGTTCCTCCAATTTCCCAGGGGATTTATGCACACGGGCTATCGTCATACGTGCGGCCCAGGGTGGCCGGTTCGTTCTCTCCTTGAATTATAACAAGCCGGATCCGATAATTCAAATCGAATCGGAACCGTCAATCGAGCTTGTATTTCTTGATCCGCCGGTACAGGGTCCGCTCCGACAGCCCGAGCTGTCTCGCCGCCTTGCGCCGGTTGCCCCCGTGGGCCTCCAGCGCCTCCCGGATCGCCGCGCGCTCCATTTTCTCGAGATTCCGCGGCTTCCCCACCTCCCCCTCCCGCACTTCCACGAGCCCGCGCCACACTCCCCCCTCGGGCGGCTTCTCCCCCCTGAGGATTCTCAGGACCTCTCGGAGGTCGTTATGGAGCGACAGCAGGGAGTTGAGAATCAGCTCTCGTTCGGCCTCGTCCCTGTTCCGCGGAACGTGCACGGGCAGATCGGGAAACGTCTGCGAGGCGGTTTTCTCCGCGAGCCGCCGCTCGACGTCCGCGGCGCGGATCGTCTGATCCTTGCTCATGATCGCGAGGTTATCGACGATATTGGCGAGCTCCCGCACGTTCCCCGGCCACGGATAGCTCATGAGGAGGTCCATGCCCTCTTTCTCGATGCCCCGGATCCGGCGGTCGTGCTTGGCGTTCGCCGCGGCGATGAAATACCGCGTCAGGACCGGGATATCCTCGGCCCGCGCCCTGAGGGGAGGTATTCTGATCTGAACGACCCGGAGCCGGTAATAGAGATCCTTCCTGAATTCCCCCCGTTCGACCGCCGCGTCGAGCGGGCGGTTGGTCGCGGCGACGATCCGCACGTCGGAGTGCACGCGCTCGGAGCCCCCGACCCGCAGAAACTCCCCCGTCTCGATGACGCGGAGCAGCCGGACCTGCATGTTGAGGGACATCTCGCCGACCTCGTCGAGAAAGAGCGTCCCGCGGTTCGCGCGCTCGAACAGCCCCTGCCGTCTCGCCACGGCGCCCGTGAACGATCCGCGCTCGTGACCGAAGAGCTCGCTCTCGAGAACGCCCTCGGCGAGGGACCCGCAGTTAACCGCCTCGAAGAGCCGCTCGCGGCGCCTGCTCGCGAGATGGATCGCCCGGGCGGTCAGCTCCTTGCCGGAACCGCTCTCCCCCTCGATGAGCACGGGCACCTCCGTCGGGGCGACCCGCAGCACCGTCTCGAGCATCTCGTTGATTTCCGGCGACCGGCCGATGAATTTCGCCGCGCTCTTGATCCGGCGGACCGACGCCGTCTCCGCGAGCGCCTCCACCAATTCGCCCTCATGCAGCGGAAGCGGCAGGTACCGATCCACTCCGAGGGAGCGTTCGCGCAGGCAAGCGTCGGCCTGCTTCTGCGGGCCGATCACGATCACGTCAACGCCGAAGAACTTCTTCTGGAGACGGCCGAGGGAGGTGAGATAGTTCTTGAACTTTCCGGCGCCCTCGATGACGAGCACGGCGCCGCCGGCAGGCTCCTCCAGCGGCAGCAGGTCGGCGACGTCGCCGAACGAGCGAACCGGTATCCCGGCCGCCGCGGCCGCGCTCCGGAGCGCCGCTTCGATTCCCGGGCTCTGTACGAGGCTCCACAGTTCCGGATCCATGCCGAACGCTCCGAATTATTCGATACGATACAATTTGATCTTTTCCCGCAGGGTCTGCCGGCTGATGCCGAGAACGCGGGCGGCTTTCGACTTGTTGCCCGCCGATTCCGCGAGCGTCTTTTCGATCAGTATCTTTTCCATGCTCTCGAGGCTGATAGGATAGAGATCGTCGAAATGCTTCCCGGCGCCCGCCGCGGCGGCCGGCGCTTCCCCGTGGGCGATCTCGACCGGCAGATGCTCGGCAAGCAGCTCATCCTCGGCCTCGAGGAGCATCGCGCGCTCGATCACGTTCTTGAGCTCCCGCACGTTCCCCGGCCAGCGATACGCCTCGAGCAGCCTCCCGACGGCGGGGCTCACCTTCTTGACGTTCTTCTTGAAGTCCCTGTTGAACATGGCGATGAAATGGTTGGCGAGCGGAACGATATCCTCCGTCCGCTCGCGGAGCGGCGCCAGCGTGATCGGAATCACCTGGAGGCGATAATAGAGATCGCTCCTGAATTTCCCCTCTTCGATCGCTTTCTTGAGATCCCGGTTCGTCGCCGAGATGACGCGCGTGTTGATCCGCAAATCCTTGACTCCGCCGACGCGGCGGAACGTCTTGTTCTCGATGACGCGCAGCAACCGGCTCTGCAGGGTGATCCCCATCTCCCCGATCTCGTCCAGAAAGATCGTGCCTCCCTCGGCGAGCTCGAAGAGCCCCTTCTTGCGGAACTTCGCGTCGGTGAACGCGCCTTTTTCGTGGCCGAAGAGCTCGCTCTCGAGCAGCGTTTCGGGGAGCGCGGCGCAATTGATCTCGAGGAACGGATACTGCGCGCCGCTGCACTCGTGCACGGCCCGGGCGACGAGCTCCTTCCCCGTGCCGCTCTCGCCCTGAATAAGGATGGTGCTGGCCCTGCTCGCGCCGATCTTCTTGATCTTCTCGAACACCACCTGCATCACGGCGCTCCGCCCGATGAAGTTCTTGAAGTTGTACGCCTCCCGCTCTTTCCGGCGGATATCGCCGATCTCCGCCCGGAGACCGCTCGATTCGAGCGCGTTGCGTATCGCGACCTTCATCTTCTCGAGCTGAAACGGCTTTTGGATGAAATCGTACGCCCCCCCCCTGACCGCCTCCACCGCCGTTTCCACCTCTCCGTACGCCGTCATCATGATGACCGAGACGTCCGGGTCGAGCTCCTTGATCTTCTTGAGCACCTTGAGCCCGTCGATATCGGGAAGCTTCAGATCAAGAATCACGCAGTCGACCGGGTCCTCCTCGAACTTCTTGACCGCGCCGAGGCCGTTCGCGGCCTCCGAAACCTCGTATTCCGCGCTCGTGAGCGCCTCGCCGAGCGACCAGCGTATCGCCTTTTCGTCGTCCACGATGAGAATCCGCTTACCCATTCAGCGATCCTTTCACCCTGATCCCCGGGGTCGGACGCCCCGACGCGCCGAGCATTTTCCGCGGCAGTTCGATGAAGAAGCTCGTGCCCGCTCCCACGGCGCTCCGGTGGTACAAGCGCCCGCCGTGGCTCTCCGTTATCTTCCGGGAGATCGAAAGTCCCATGCCGGTGCCCTCCGGTTTCGTCGTGAAGAACGGATTGTAGAGCTTGTCGGCGACGTCGTCGGGAATGCCGCCGCCCGAGTCGCTGATCTCGATCTCGATCAACGCGGGATTCGCGCCTTCGCGCGCGATCACGTCGACCGATCCGCCCGAGTCGCACGCCTCGATCCCGTTCAGTGCGACGTTGAGGATAACCTGCTTCACCTGGTCGCCGTCCAGCATGCAGCGCTCGTCCCGCAACCGGCTTTCGAACCGGATCCGAACGCCCCGCTCGGCCGCCCGGTCCGAAACGAGCACAAGCGCCTCCTCGATGAGGCGCGCGATCGACACATCCCTCGGCCGCGGCGAGACGGGACGGGCGAAGTTGAGGAGATTCTTGATGATGTCGTCGAGCCGCGCGATTTCCTCGAGAATGACCGTCACGTATTTCCGGCGATCCTCGTCTTCGCCCAGCTTCTCGAGGAGCACCTGCGCCGTCGTCGCGATGCCCGTGAGCGGGTTCCTGATCTCGTGCGCGACGCCCGCGGACAGCTCCCCGAGCGATCGCAGGCGGTCCGCGCGACGCAGCTCCTCCTCCATCTCTTTCTGCGCGCTCAGATCCTCGAAGATGACGACGACCGCGTTGCCGTGATGATCGTCGAGCTTCACGGAGCGCGCGCTCAGCCGGACCGTCACCGGATCCCCCTCCGTCCGGACGAGGGCGCATTCGAGCGAGGACGGCTCGCCGGCGCGCGAGACCAGATGAGCGAACAACCCGCCGCTCCCGAACGGATTCGAAAAGAGCGAGTCGAACTCGACGCCGATTCCCGCCCCCGCCCCGATGAGCTCTCGCGCGCGGCCGTTCAGGTAGGTTACCGATCCCCCGTGATCCGCCGTGAGCACGCCGCTCGTGATGTTCTCGAGAATCGTCTCGTTGAAGTCCTTGAGATTCCGCAGCCGGCTGATCGTTGACGCGTTCGCGACTTCTTCGGTCAGGATCGTCTGGATCGTATTGATAAAATGGTAATCGCTGATGTACGAGCGCCGCGAACGGTACGATTTCCTGATCAGCAGAAAACCGAGCCAGCGCCCCTTGTACAGGAGCGGCACGGTCGTGTGCTCCCACGGCGCCGTCATCTCGAGACACGTCCGCAGGCGCTCCCCCGCGGGGCGTTCGAGGTTGAACATTTCGGACGGGAGCGTGTCGTCGCGCTGCGCGTCGGACAGTCGAAGCACGGCATCCTCGAGGAAACCGCTTTCGAGCTGGTAGGCCGTCCGAACCTTCAACGCCCGCTCGTTGTTGCTGAACAGAAGGAGCGCCGCCCCCTCCGCCTCGAGGTATTTGCAGAGGGCCATGAGAAACCGGTCGAGCGCGTCGCCCCAGTTCTCGTTCGAGCTGATGTCGCGCCCCATCTGGTACAGTACGCGGAGCCGCGTGACGTGCCGATTCAACGACTCGTTCGCGCGCGTCAGCTCCGCGTTGATGGCGAGAAGCTTCTCCTCGAGCGCCTTCGCGCCGGCCTCGAGCGTCCGGTTCGCGCGGGACAGATCCTCGATGACGACGTCGTTCTCGGCGCGCGAGCGCGCCTGATCGACGGCGGCGTCGACGATCTCGCCGACCTTGAGAAGATCGAACGGTTTCACGATGTAGTCGAAGGCGTTCAGCCGGAGCGCCTCGATCGTGCTCTCGACCGACGCGAACGCCGTCATGATGATGCATTTGGCGCGCGGATTCGAGCGGGCGACCGGCTCGAGGAGATCGGTGCCGGCTTGATCGGGCAGCTTGAGATCGATGAGCGCGACGTCGAAACGCTCATGTTCGATGACCGCGAGCGCTTCCGTCGCGCTCGCCGCCGTCGTCACGCGGCATCCCCGCTCCGAAATGAACTGCTTGAGGATCTCCAGTATCGCCGGCTCGTCGTCAACGATGAGGACGGAAGCCGATTCGGCAAGGGTTTTGTTCCCCATGAACCCCCTGGAAGAGAGCGGGAGTGCCGGAATTCAGGACGACAGCTTCGATCTGATGAAGGAGTCGAGTATCTTGAGCGAGCTCTCGGAAACGAGCGTGAAGAGAATGGCCACCCGGTATTGCGCGACGGGGGGCGTCTTCCGCTCCGGCTCCACGCGCACCACCACGCCGTCGCACTTCACCGGCGACTCCCCCCCACGCGGATCGGGGATGAGAAATTCGAGTCTGATCTTCGTCAAAGGCTCGATGTAGTACGGAGACTCGAAGTAAATGCCGCTCGTGCTGATGTTGAGGGCCCTGCCCTTCGCCTCGCCGGGGCCGCCCCTGACCGTTACCGCGAGATCCGCCTCGACCCGCTGCGCTTTCCGTCGTTCGTTGAATGCCATCAACGCCGCTCGATCTCCCCTGTGCTTATGAGCATCTCTTAGCGTTTTTTCTTTTTGTGCCGGTCCTTGCGGAGACGTTTTTTCCTCTTGTGCGTTGCGATCTTCTTTCTCTTTCTCTTCTTTCCGCTTGGCATCGTTCCTCCCTGTCCGCCGCGCGCCGCGCGATCAGCTCTTGATTACTTGTTCACGAGCGCTTTGAGCTCGTTCGAAGCCTTGAAATAGGGAACCAGCTTCGCCGGGACTTCCACGGAGGATCCGGTCCGGGGATTGCGCGCCTTCCGCGATTTGCGGCTTTTCACCTTGAAGCTGCCGAAACCGCGCAGCTCCACCTTGTCCCCCTCGGCGAGCGCTTTGATGAGATTGTCGATGATGAGGTTCACGACGATATTCGTGTCCTTCTTGCTCAGCCCCGTGTCCTTCGAAATTTCCTCGACGAGATCTGCCTTTGTCATCTCGGTCACCCCGCTCCTTGTTTGAAAGTCCCCTTCTGGTGATTCCCTAAATCAATGACAACACCGTATGCGGGCACGCGTAATTTCTTACCATAGCTAGCATATCGGCGCTGCGTTGTCAAAATTTATTTTTCGATTGCGGCGCGATATGCGGCGCGCGCCTCGCGGATTGATGAGAGTTTTATCGGGAGGAATCGAATCGAAGTGTTGCGCGCTCGAGCGCATCTGTGATATCATAAAATAAAGTTCCCCGTTTGTACCGTGTACCCCTGTGCGTGGGTTTCTACAACACGTGAGGATGAGAAACACGTCAGGAATAAAACACGGGTAAACAGGGAACTTTCCGCGTGCGAACAAATGGTCTTTCAAGAGTTGTGCCACTCCACGCCCTTTTAGGGCCGTTGGCCTATCTTATTGCATATAAATGCATTATAGCCTTCTCGGAGGGCGGCGGCGCACCGGCGCAAAGGCCCCGAAAACGTCCGGCGTCTTCATTCGTGAACGACGCATTGCGTAATACATGATTCCCGCGCGCCGGAGTTACGTTCGAGGGGGAATGAATACGAAGAATCGCGGACGGCCGCTCGCGTTCGCTTCGATCAGATCGCGCTCGAGCTCAGACGCGACAGCCGCTCGAGCGTTTTGAAGAGCTCCCCGTGAGCCGCCGTGAACGCGACGTTGCGGCGATCCATCATGATCTTCGCCGTCTCCAGCGCCGCATCGAGCTCGAATCGCTCGAGCTCCGGTTCCAGCTTCCAGGAAAAGCTCGGCACGAATTTCGGGGGAAATCCGACGGAGATCACGCTCGCGTTGAAGCCGACGACGGTGCCCGTGTTGAGACGGGAGCCGATGGCGATCTTCGAATGGTCGCCGATCGTCGCGCCGAGAAACCGGCGCCCGGTGTCGCGCACGCGCCCCGCGCTCCACGCCCTGACGAGGCCGTAGTTGTTCTTGAGGTCGCTCGTGCAGCTCCCCGCGCCGATATTGACCCACGAGCCGATGTACGAGTGCCCCATGAATCCCTCATGCTGTTTGTTGCTGTACGAGGCGAAAACGCATTCCTCCACCTCTCCGCCGATCTTGCACGACGTGCCGATCGTCGTGCCGTGGCCGATCTTCGCGCCCCCGCGGACGATCGAGCCTTCGCCGATCGAACACGGTCCGCAGATGATCGCGTTCGGCTCGATGCGCGCGTTGTTCGCGATGACGATCGCACCTTCGCTCGCGTCGAGCACCGTTCCCGAACGGACCTCGACCCCGGAGCCGATCACGATGTCGTTTTCGTTGATGAGCTCAACGCCCTTGAACAGCTCCGTCTCGGGCGCGGTGCCGCGGAGGGGGTTCTTCTTGAAATCGTCGACGATGCAGTTCCGGTTCTCGCCGATCAGCTGCCAGTAGTGCGTGAGGAGCCGCACGCCGGTTTCCTCGAGCTTCACGCCGTTCTGCTGCGCCCACGCCCCGAGGGCCTTGCTTCGCGAAGCGCCCCGCTCCTCATCCCCGCTCTCGCGCGGCTTCCTCCCGTCCACGGCGGATGATCGCTTGATCTCCCTGATCGCCTTCTCGACGCTCTCGTCCGAGATCATCCCCCCGATGTAGGCGGCGAGGGAGGCGGCGCGGTCCCCGGGGAGCGAGGCCGCCACCACGGTGCCTTGCTTGTGGAGCGTGACGCCGCTTTTCAGGGAGGCGCACAGATCGCTCAATTCGTCGTCGTAGGCGAGGAGGCGGCCGTTGAGAAAGAGGATTTCCCCTTCGGGGAGCTCGTTCACGAGCGCCCCCCGCCCTCTCTCCCGCTCCTCTTCCCCGAGCACGCCGGCCAGATAGGGGCGGCAGAGAAGCGCCAGCGATTCCGGATTCAGCTCGTCGACGAGCCTGTTCCGGAAGGTCTGCGTTCCGATTCCGATATCGAAGACGGGGCGTCCGAGAGCGAGGGGAAAGAACGTCGGGAAGCGTTCGTCCTCAAACACGCAGAGAATGCGCGGCAACACATGAGAAGCCATGTCGACCGGGCCGGTCCCGGTTCGGGGGCGCCGGGCCGACGGCACGCCGGCACCCTCCGAGAGATGAGTGAATAAATAAAGAAATGGTGGAGTTGACGGGGCTCGAACCCGTGACCTCTTGACTGCCAGTCAAGTGCTCTCCCAGTTGAGCTACAACCCCATGCGGATATAAGTTATCATGCAAAAGGCGGTCCAAGTCAAGGCGAAAGTTCGCCGGATTCCCATATTGACGGTCGTGGGGAAAGACGATATCTTCTAGTGCCGAAGGCAGTTCCGCGAGCGTGCCGGAGTGGTGGAATTGGCAGACGCAGGGGACTCAAAATCCCCCGAGCGCAAGCTCATGAGGGTTCGATTCCCTCCTCCGGCACCATACTATAGGGCCCGCGGCGCCCGAGGCGGGATTCAGAAGCCGCTCGCCGCTCCGAGCTGTCGCGGCTGGTTCATCGAGGATTGCGCCTCGGCCGCCGGGCGCCGGTACGCCACCCATCCCGACCGGTTTTCCATCGCGCCGCAGACGATATCGGTGCAGGATCCGCCCGCCGCCGCGCTCAGGTCACCGAAGAATATCTTGAGAATGTCGGCGTGATCGATGACGACGTCGATCTTCTCATCGCAGAGGTAGCGATCGATCGTGCCGCTCTTCATCGCCTCGAACGCCTCGCGATTCACCTTGCCGTCGAGGTTGATGATCTCGCGGCCCGAGAGGTAGCCGATCATCCCGCACTGGAACACGCCGATCCGCTCCCCCTTCTCCGTGTTTTCGTTCACCCACCGGGCGATATCGTAGAACGGGTAGATCGGCCGCGTCCGAAACGCCTGCGAGAACGAGAATAGGACAAACAGCGCCGCGTAGCCTGCGGCGGCGGCGATCATCCCGCGCTTCAACGCGGAGGATCGGCTCCCGTACCAGTCCCGGATGTCCTGCAGGAAGAGGGCGAGATAAACGCAGGCGATGAGATAGACCGGATAGAAGTAACGGAGGAAGAAGAACATGCCGAACACGTACGTCGCGTACGACGCGATGAGAGCCGTCGAGAAGAGCGCGAGAAAATGCAGCTCCCCGCGGACTCTCTTGCGTTCGTCGCGCCGCCAGGCGAGCGCGGCGACGCCCGCGCCGCAGAGCGCGAGGAATCCGATCACGTTGCCCGCGGCGCGGAATCCGCCGGGCGAGCCGAGCATCGATCCGGCCCGGTCGATCAGCCGGAAGATCAGGTGCACGGGCGGAATGACCTTCAGCGTCGAGATCGCATGCGTCATATGGGCGGTGATGAACCGGGCGTCGGGGCCCGCTCCCCCCATGTCCCCCGAGCCGTAGCCGAAGTACCCGGCGTACGCGAGCGAAAGAAGACGCGTGGCGCTGCCGCTGTCCTGCAGCGGGCTCCCGCAGACGGCCATAGTGACCGCGAGCCAGGGACCGTACAGAACGGCGATTCCGACCGGAACGAGGGAGAGCCGCGCGAGACGTCTCGCGGGTACCCGCGCGCGCCGCATCAGCACGAGGTAATCGAGCAGAATCACGAGGGCGAGCAGCGCCCCGTCGATGCGCGAGAGGATCGTGAGGCCGAGCAGAATCCCCAGCACCGCGAAACTCGAAGCGGGAGGATTCTCCCGCGAGCGAATCCGGCCGAGATAGTAGAACACGGAGACGGCGATCATGAACGAGGCGAGCGCCGTCTCGAGACCGTTCGCGGTCTGCTTCGTCACGATCGGCGAGAACGCCCAGATGAGCGCGGCGGCGAGCGACGCCCCCCATCCGACGTACCGGCGGCAGATGCGATAGAGAACGAAGGCCGTCAACGCGGTGAAAACGGCGAGCAGCGAGAGGGCGACGTAGATGGGAATCACGGGATCGTCGCCGGCGAGCGCGTACGCAGGCACCAAAAGCATCACGTAGAGCGGCTGAAATCCCGTGGTCGAATGGATGCCGTCGAAGGTCGCGCCTTCGCCGGCCGCGATGTTCCGCGCGATATTGAACGCGTAGAAGCTGTCGTCATAGAGGAAACCGTTCCTGGCGAGCGTCCCCATGTCCTGCCACGCGACAGCGAAATGAAAGACCAGAACGGCGAGCGCGGCGACGGCGATGAGCGCCGCCCGATGTTGCGCGAAAAACAAAAGCCCCCCCGATCGCAATTATCTCCGATAGAAATCCTTCCGGATTGATATGCGGAATTTCGTGCAAGGCATTGTACAAGATAATGATGCGAAAGTCAACAGAGGCTTTCGAGGCGAGGGCGCTTTATCGAAACGAGATCGTCGCTTCCCGCCGCCCCTCCAGCTCGAGAAGAATGAAGGGAACCGGATCCCGAAGCCGTCTCACCGGCGAGATGCGGCACGGCGGCGACACGCGCAAGCCCTGGTCCCAGTGATACTTCAGCAGCACGGATTTCGGCGCATCCCGGCCGGTCCCTCCCGCCACGGACACATGCAGAGAATCGTACCCCGATCGGACCGTTACTCCTGTCTCCGAGGCGAAACCCGAATACGGCGTCGTGACGCCGTACAACGCGAACGGTTTCGAAGACCAAAGCGCCGCCACATAGGGCAGGTCCTCGACATACGCGGCGCTCTCCGGTGTGGCCGTCAGTATCCAGCGGATGTTGTACAGATCGAGGTATCCGAGGAGCGTGTCCGCCGGCAGCTCCCGGAGCGGCATGCCCATGGTCAGCCGCGTTTGGAACGTCGCGAATGCGTGCTTGATGAACATGAACGGATACGGCCCCCCGATCTGTTCGATGCCGGTGAACAGGGGGATCATCGAGGGGAGATGGCTGTCTCCATACGCCCACGCCGGTCCGTCCTCGACCATGAGCCTCCCCGAGCGATCGGCATGCGCCTCGATCGCCTCGATAGCCCGCGTAACTTCGGGCGTGAGCGTCGTCGAAAGGGTGTGGCGGTAGAACGAGCGCGCTTCGAGGAGCCCGAGGGCCGGAATGCCCGCGAGGAACAGGATGACGACGGCGGCCCGCGCGGGGAGGAACGCGCGCGGCACGGCGATCGACGCCCGGGCGCGATCCACGATCCATCGCCCGCCGGCCCCGGCGAGCGGCGCCATGAACACGAACGCCGGCACGAGAAAACGTCCCGGCTCCATCTGGTCGACGACCGGCAGCCGGGTTCCGAAAGCGGCGGTGAACAGGAAAAAGACGCACGAGACGGCCGGCGCGACGGCATCGCCGCCGCGTCCCCGCCGCGCGAGTCCTCCACATCCCACCGCGGCGAGCGCGAGGAGCAGCAGCGCCGGAAGATTCCCCGGCTTGACCATGAGCGCGAGCAGCCCCCGCAACCCGTCGATCTGAAAAAAGGATTCCGAAGCCGTCTTGATATGGAGGTATCTGAAGAAGGGGACGAGCCAGAACACGTTAGCGGCAAGCACGATCAGGCACCAGAGCGCGAATCTCGCCGGAAGCGGCTTCCCCTCTTCCCCTCTTTTCTTCCGCTTCGTCCGGCGGCTTCCCCGGACGATCCAGAGCGCGACGAACGGAACCGGCAGCAGAACGGCGGCCGTCGGATGGATGAGAAACGCCAGGGCGCCGAGGGCGTAGAACCGGATCACGCGCTCTCCGTCGAGAAACGATCCGAACAGCCCGGCGATATACAGGGACAGATGGCACACGAAGAGGTACGCGAACATTCCGGCGTACCGGAAATCCCCCGCGTACGGCCTGCCCCAATGCCAGTACGCGAGAAAGACCAGCGTGCCGAGCACGGACTCCTCGGGATCGAAGCGCAGCCGCCGGCATCCCGCGTAGATCGTGACCGCCGCGAGCAGATGCGCGAGCAGGATGAAGAGCTTGAACGAGCGCGCCGTATCGATGAATCGGAGCAGCGCGCACCAGAGCGATACCCCGACGGTGTCGATTTCGAACACGGTTCCTCCGGGATATCCCGCGAGGAAATAGGGATCGTACGCATCGAGCCTGAAGGATTTCCAGAACACCTCCCTTCCCCGCTCGACTTCGTAGAAGTGCACCGCGTGATCGAGCGACAGGACCGGGCGATCGTTGGCGACGTCCTCGGGGGGGAAAAAGTACAGCGTCGCGATCACATGGCAGGCGACGAGGGCGATGACGATCGCCGCGCCCCGCGCGCCCGACGCGTCCCACGCCCTCGCGAGCCGGATGAGCGGCCCGAGCGCGAGGAGCGCCGCCGCGCAGAGGAGCGCCGCGGGCAGCGCGATGCCCGCCGTTCCGAACCCCCGCGCCGCCGAGGCGACGCCCATCGCCGCGGCGCCGCCGAGCAGCCAGAAATCGATCGTTCGAAGCTTGCGTGCCATGGTGCGCGTCCCGCGAAGGGGGATCCGGTCAAAGCGCCTTCACGACGACGACGGTCATATCGTCGTGCTGCGGGGCGGATCCGACGAACCGCTGCACGTCCGCGATGATCCGGTCCTTGATCTCGCCCGCCGACAGGGCGGACAGGTCGACGATTTCGAGAAAGCGCTTCAAACAATCGTAATCGTAATGCTCGAGCGAGCCGTTGCGCGCGTCCGTCACCCCGTCCGTGAACAGGACGAGCACGTCGCCGCGCTCCATGCGGACGCTCCGCTCCTCGTACGCCGTGTCCTGCAGCGCGCCGAGCGGAAACCGCGGCCCCGCGCTCTCGAGCGGGCGGACCGCATCCGCCGTCTTGAGCAGCGGGGCGAGGAATCCCGCGTTGGCGTACGCGAAGGTCCGGTGCGCCACATCGAGCGCGCCGAGCCAGAGCGCCGTGTACGTCTCTTCGTTCGTCTTGATGAACAGCGGACGGTTCAATCCCGTCAGCGCGGCGGCGGGCGAGAAATGTTCGTCCGCTTTCGACGATATCATGCCGTTCGACATGATCGCGATCATGGCCGCCTTCATCGCCTTTCCCGACACGTCGCCCACCGCGAGCCCGAATCTCGTGTGCCGCTCGTCCAGCCAGAAGTAATCGAAGAAATCCCCCCCCACCTCGTGCGCCGGTATGCAGGCGCCGGAGACGCCGAATCCCTCGACGACGGGATCGCCCTGGGGCATGATCGACATCTGCGCGTCGTGCGCCGCCCGCAGCTCCGCTTCGAGAAAGATGGAGGTGCGCCGCCTCCGTGCCCACACGACGAGGAGCAGGGCCGCGAGCGCGACGGCGAGCGCCCTGAACCACCACGTCCCCCAGAACGGAGGCGTGATCGTGATGGCGACGGCGGTTCCCGCTTCGTTCCACACCCCGTCGTTGTTCGATCCCTTGACCCGGAACACGTACGCGCCCGGCCGCAGGGTGGTGTAGTTCGCGTAGCGCTTCGCCGCGTTCGTGTACACCCAGTCCCGGTCGAGCCCCTCCATCCGGTACGCGTAGAGATTCTTTCCCGGCGCGGTGAAATCGAGGGCGGCGAACTCGAAGGAGAACACGTAATCCCGGTACGAGAGCTTCACCTCTTTCAGCTCCGACACGGGCACATCCGTTTTCGCCTCGCGGTTGAGCTTCGTGAAGGACGTGATGACCACCGGGGGGATGTACGCGTTGTCCCTGATCCGCTCGGGGAAGAACGCGTTGAATCCGTTGATGCCGCCGAAGAACATCTCGCCGCTGCGGCCCTTGAAATACGCGCCGGCGTCGAACTCCTTGCTCTGAAGCCCGTCCTGCGCCGTGTAGTTCTTGAAGAACTCCGTTTTCGGATTGAACCGCGAGAGTCCGTTGTTCGTGCTGATCCAGAGATTCCCGTCCCCGTCCTCGAGCATGCCGTAGATCGCGTTGCTCGCGAGGCCGTCCCGGTCGGTATACCGCCTGACCGTCCCCCGGACCCGGTCGAGTTTCTGGAGGCCTCCCCCCCACGTGGCGATCCAGAGATCCCCGGCCTTCGATTCGTAGAGGGACATGATGAATTGCTCGTTGACGGCGCTCGAATCGGCGGAGCTTCCTCCCCGCCGCTCGAACGTTCGGCCGCGCCGGTCGAAGGTGCTGAGCCCGCCGCCCTGCGTGCCGACCCAGTACGTCCCCGCGGCGTCCTGATAGATCGTCCGCACGAAATCGTTGCTGAGGCTCGACGGATCGTTCGGATCGTGCCGGTAGACGGTGAATTTCCTCGAGGCGGGGTCGAACGCATTCATCCCGCCGCCGTTCGTCCCGATCCAGAGCAGGCCGTCCCGGTCGATGAAAATGCACCGGATCTCGTCGTTGCTGAGGCTCGACGGATCGTTCGGATCGTGCCGGTACGCGGTGAACCGCCCCGTCCGCGGATCGAACGCGTCGACGCCGCCGCCGTTCGTCCCGATCCAGAGAATTCCCGAACGATCCGGAGTGATCACCCGCACGATATCGCTGCTGAGGCTCGCGGGATCGCGCGAATCGTGCCGGTAATGGCGGAATTCGTTCCTCCGCCGGTCGAGCCGGTCCAATCCGCCCCCGTGGGTGCCGATCCACAGGATCCCGTCCTCATCCTCGTACAGCGACCAGACGAATTCGTGGCTCAGGCTGTTCGGGTTGTTCGTCTCCCGCTTGAAATGGGCGAATTCCTTTTTCTTCGTGTCGTAGGCGCTGATGCCCCCGCCCCACGTGCCGATCCAGAGCACGCCGGACCGGTCTTCGCACAGCGCGAAGATCTCGTTGTAGCTGAGGCTGAGGGGATCGAGCGGATCGTTTCGATACGCCGTGAACGTGCCCGTGCTCCGGTCGAAACGATTGAGCCCCCCCTTGTTCGTGCCGACCCAGAGCATCGACGTGTGGTCTTCGAGAATCGAATAAACCCCGTTGTTGCTCAGGCTCGAGGGATCGGCGGGATCGTTCCGATAGCGGGTGAAATCCCTCGTCCTCGGATCGAACGAGTTCAAGCCGTTCTCCGTGCCGATCCAGATGGTCCCCGCGCGGTCGCGATAGATGGATCGAACGGCGTTGTCGCTCAAACTGCGCGGGTCGCCGGGCACGTTCCGGAAACGCGTCGATTCCCCCGTGGCCCGGTCGAACCGGTTGAGCCCGTCGTCGGTGCCGATCCAGAGGAATCCCGACCGGTCTTCGACGATCCCCCGCACCGCGTCGTTCGAGAGGCTCCGCGGATTGCGGGCATCGTGATGGTACTGGACGAACGTGCCCGTCGTCCGGTTGAAACGGTTCAATCCGCCGTCCGTGCCGACCCAGAGCGTGCCTCTGCTGTCTTCGTAGATCGTCCGCACGAGATCGTGGCTGAGGCTGCGCGGATCCCCCGCGGCCGCTCGGTAGCTTGTGAACCGGTCGGTCGCGGGATCGAAGCTGTTGAGCCCGCCGTTGAACAGGCCGATCCAGATCAGGCCCGAGCGATCCTCGCAGAGCGAAAGCACCCAATTGCCGTTCAGGCTGTTCGGATTCGCCGGATCCTGCCGTAGAACGGTGAACTTGTAGCCGTCGAATTTGTTCAGGCCGTCCTGCGTGCCGAACCACATGAATCCCTTGCTGTCCTGCAGGATGCATTCGACGATGCTCTGCGAAAGGCCCTGCTCGATCGAGAGACGGGCGAAGACGACCGCCTCGAGCTGCGCGCCGGCGCCGCTCGACGCGCCCGGGACGGCGCAGAGAAACGCCGCGAGCGCGAGCGCGGCCTTCCCGATCGCTCCCGTCCGGTTTCCGCGCGGGCGGGGATCTCGCTCCATTCCGATGACCTCCCGATGCGGCGCCCGCTCGGCGCGCGCGGTTCGAACAGCGCCCCGGCCGGGCGCGGCTTGCATCCACTCCAGCGGCCCCCCATTCTATACGATAGCGCCCGCAGCGACAACATCGCAATGCGCGGGCGTCATCGGCGGCCGGCGGCTCCCGGATATATGCCTTGACCGTGGCGGCTTCGGGCCATAGCATTAATTGGCTTCGCGCGGAAGCGCCCCGTCAGGAGGATATGCGATGAATGCGACAATCTCCCGGATCCGACATCGAGGAATAAGCGCGCTCCTTTTGCCGCTGCTCGTTACCACGCTCCCCCCCGCCTCGGGCTGCGTCCCCTCCTCCTACCAAGGGGAGCAGGAGCTGGCCGACGAGATCGGCGACGTCGAATATCTCGAGGGCTACGGCGAGTGGTTCGAGGCTCCTCCCTACGGCATGGTGTGGCAGCCGTTCGTCGTATCGGACTGGGCGCCGTTTTCGCACGGGCATTGGCTCTGGACGGCGGACGGATGGGCGTGGGTGTCCTACGAGCCGTTCGGATGGCTCGTGTACCATTACGGCTTCTGGGATTTTCGCCCGGATATCGGCTGGTTCTGGATCCCGGGCGACGCATGGTCCCCCGCCCAGGTCGAATGGTACACGTTCGACGAATACGCCGCCTGGGCGCCGCTCCCGCCCCCCGACGTGTACTGGCCCGCGCCCTGGGAGCCTTACGATACCCCTGTTTGGATCGTTGTCGGGATCGATGAGTTCACCGACGACGACGTCGGCAGCCGCCGCATCGCCGATCGTCTCCCGCGCGAGCTCGCCAAGCGCGGCACGAGCCGCGAACAGCCGCCCGACATTCGCGTCATCAGGGAGCGCGAGAACCGGCGGTTGGAACCCGTGCCGATCCGCAGGGAGCCCGTCGTAATCAGGCCGCAGCGCCCCGCCGCCCCGGAGCGGGCAAGCGCCCCCGCCGATTCGAGCCTCGAACGGATGATTCTCCCGCGGGAGGACGAGCGCAAGGTGGACAAATACGCGCCCGATATCCGGAGGGATGTCCTCACGCCGCGAAAACCGGCGCAGCCGCCGGAGCAGGGACCCGCTCCTCCGCCCGAGCGCAGATCCTCACCCCCGCCGGAGCAGAAGCCGCCCGAGAAAAAAGCGCCCGAGGACAGTGTGCGGACACTGAAGCGGCGTTGATTCGGCCCGCATTTTGCTCTTTTTCGCGTATCGGAATTCTCGTATACTCCGACTTCGATTCATGATGCCCCCGCTTCCCGCCTGGAGAGAAGGCCGACCATGGAATGCGCCGTCATAACGACCTACCGGTGCAACGCGCGATGCCGCATGTGCGAGGCGTGGCGCAATCCGAGCCCCTCGTCCGAAGAGTTCGATCCGGAAATCCTGCGCAAGATACCCGGCGGGATGAAACGCCTCAATATCACCGGGGGCGAGCCGCTCCTTCGCCGGGATATCGCGCGCATCGTCGAGATCCTCGACGCGAAAACGAAGCGCCTCGAGATCAGCACGAACGGCTATTTCTGCGACCGGCTCGAGGAGATCGCGCGGAAATTCCCCCGGCTCACGGTCCGCATCAGCGTCGAGGGGCTGCCGGCGACCAACGACGCGCTCCGCGGCATCCCGGACGGCTTCGACCACGCGATGCGGTCCCTCCTGCGTCTCAAGCGCCTCGGGCTCGATGACATCGGTTTCGCCATGACGATCTCCGGGGAGAACTGCCGTGATCTGCTCGACGTATACACCCTCGCCGCGTCGATGGACGTCGAGCTCGCCAACGCCGTCGTCCACAACTCGTTTTATTTTTTCAAGAGCGACAACGCGATCACGAACGCCGGCGAAGTCGACGAGGCGATGTGCCGGTTCATCGAGGCGCTGCTGCGCTCCCCGCGCGGCAACCCCCGGAAACGGGTCAAGGATTGGTTCCGGGCGTACCTGAACCTCGGGCTCCTCGCGCACGTGCGCGGCCAGCGCCGCCCCATCCCCTGCGGGGCCGGCACAGACACCTTTTTCATCGACCCGTGGGGCCGCGTTCTCGCGTGCAACGGATCGGCTGAGCCGTGGATCATGGGGGACCTGCGGACGCAATCGTTCGACGAAATCTGGAACGGGGCGAAGGCAGCCGAGATACGAGCGCTCGTCGCCTCCTGCGGCAGGAACTGCTGGATGACCGGCACGGCGGTGCCGGCGATGCGCCGCGCGCCGCTCAAGCCGGCGCTCTGGGTGATGAAGAACAAGCTCCGCATCCTCCGGGGCAAACCGACGACGTGCTCGGCGTGAGCGCGGGGGCTCCATCGATGAATATCGCGATTCTGGGAATAAAAGGCGTTCCGGGGCACCACGGCGTCGAGGTCGTCGTCGACTCGCTCCTCCCCCATCTCTCGGCGCTCGGCCACCGGATCACCGTCTACGGGTACGACAGCTACACGAAGCCGGCCGACGACTATCGCGGCGCGCGCATCCGCACCGTCGGGGGGAGCGAGCGGAAGAACCTCGAGATGATCTCGCACATGTGGAACGCCGCGATCGCCGCGAGGCGCGAGCGCTTCGACATCGTGCACATTCACAGCACCGATCCCTGCCTGCTCGCCTGGCTCCCGCGCCCCCGGCACGGCGTCGTCGCCACCTCGCACGGCCAGGCCTACCTGCGGAAGAAATGGGGACTGGCGGCGAAGGCGATGTCGAAAACCGCGGAGCGGATGTTCATCCGATATCCGAAGGCCGTCACGTGCGTGTCGAAGCCGCTCTGCGACTACTACCGCTCGCGGTACGGGAGGGACGTGGAGTATATTCCGAACGGCATATCGTTCCGGGACAAGCCCGAGGCGAGCTGGCTGCGGAAATGGAATCTTCCCCCCGGGGGCTACCTGTTCTCCTCGGCCGGACGCATCGAGCGGACGAAGGGGCTCACGACGCTGATCGAGGCGTACCGGCTCCTCGGCACGGAGCTTCCGCTCGCCATCGCCGGCGGCGGGAGCGCCACCGACACCTCGTACTTCGAGGAGCTCAAGGCCTCCGCGCCCCCCGGCGTCGTCTTCGTCGGTTTTCTCGAGGGGGACGAGTACTATTCCCTTTACGCCCACGCCCGCGTGTTCATCTTCCCGTCCGAGTACGAGGCGATGTCCATGACGCTCCTCGAAGGGCTGTCGTTCGGGGTTCCGACGGTGTACAGCGACATCCCCGAGAACGAGGCGGTCGCGCGCGGGCTCGGGATACCGTTCAGCGTCTCGGACGCCGCCGCCCTCGCCGCCGGGGTGCGGCGCGCGCTCGACGGCCGCGTGGAAGCCGAGGCCCTCGCGGCGAAGGCGCGCGAGACCGTCCGGCGCCATCACGACTGGTCGGTCATCGCCCGTCAGTACGACGAGATTTACCGGAGAATCACTTCCCGTTCCTGAAGACGCAGATGTCGCTCACCGCGCGGCGCTCCTTCGGCTCGGGCTCCGAGGCCGGAAAGCCGACGCTGATGAGCGCGGGAACGTCCCACCCCCGCGGGATGTCGAGAAGACGGCGCGCCGCCTTCTTGTCGAACCATCCGATCCAGCACGTGCCGAGGCCGAGCTCGGCGGCCCGCAGCACGAAATGCTCGCCCGCGATCCCCGCGTCGATGAGATGGTAGTCGATCCCCTTGATTCCGGCGCCGAGACGATGCGTCACGACGCCGAGCTTCATCGCGAGCGCGACGATAACGGGAGCTTCGCCGGCGAATCGGTTCGGCACGATCGCTCCCCCCATCGCCTCCTTCGCCAGACGGTCCTTGAGCGCCCCCTCGGCGACGAAGAAGCGCCACCCCTGCGTGTTCGACGCGCTCGGCGCGAATCGTGCCGCGTCGACGCAGGATTCGATCATCTCCCGCGGCACCGGATCGGGCCGGTAGCCCCGGATGCTGCGCCGCTTCCGCACGAGGTCCAGAAATCCGCTCATTTCGCCCTCAACCCGGAGATCAATCCGTCCGCCTCCGTCACGAACGCGAATCCGAACGCGAGATTGAGGAGGCTCGCGCGATGCATCTCCTCGGTGACGCTCGCCGTGCCGTCGGCCGGGATGAATACGCGGAAGTCGCGATAATACGCGTCGCGCGCGGTAGACTCGACGCACATGTTCGTCATGATCCCGGCGATGACGAGGTCCTCGATCCCGAGGCATCGCAGAACGATCTCGAGATCCGTACCGAAGAAGGCCGAGTAGCGGTGCTTCTCGACGACCTTCTCCCCCGCCCGCGGCGCGATCGCCCGGTGAATCTCGCTTTCGCTGCTTCCCTCCACGCACATCCCCTTCCACCACCATCCCATGATTCCGCTGTCCAAATTGCCGGGATGATGCACGTGTTTCGTGAAGATGACCGGCCGGCCGCACTCCCTGAAGGCGTCGATCATCCCCCGCACCGTCGGGACGATCGCGGGACCGCCGCACGTGAACGTCGGCGAAGCGGGATCGAGAAAGAACTCCTGCATGTCGACGACCAGCAGCGCGCTCGCCGGGACGTCGAGCCGCATCTCGTGCTGATTGAACGCCGCGATGTCGCGAAGCCATCCTTCGGTTTTCCCCGCGAGCGTCTCGATGGTCACATACGCATCCACGCGCGAACCTCCCCGCGGCGACCCCGCCGCAATCCGCCGAACGGCCGGCGGCGCGACGCATGTGTCGTCACCCCGGAAATACCGAGCCCCGCTTGCCGGCGAAACCGTCTTTCCCGGCCAGCAGCAGCGCCCCGGAGGGAATCGCCTCGGCGGCGAGCCGGCACATCTCGTCGGAGACGTCGCGGATCTCCCACTGGGCGGCGAGATCGCTCCGCAGCCGTGAAAAATGATACAGCTCGCGAAGATCGAGGCAGAAGAGCACGCGCCGCCGGTGCGCGTTCAGGAGGACGTATTCGGCAGCCCGACCGAGCTTCGGCCCGCGCAGCCGGTAAAACGCGGCCGCCCGTTTCGCCGCCTCCCGCAGGAGCGCCGTCTGCCGGGCCTTCCGGAACGTCGGGGGCACGGATATGCCGAGACGCGGATCGTACGGCTGGGCCAGAAGCGTGGCGATCCGGTGACGCTTGAGCTGCGCGTAGCATGACGCCGACAGGACGATCTCGAAGGAGAGATGGATCGTCTCGAACTCGCGCCAGACCGAATCGTGGCGCCCGAGACGCTTCAACGCCTCGCGGATGATCCGCGCCCTTCCCCTCGCGCCGAGCCGCGCGGCGGAAGACGCGGCATCCCGCATCGAGCCGCCGCTCGCGGAGAAGATGATGCTCGCGGCGAGCCGCTCGTCCGCGTCCGGCGTGACGTCGACGAGCCGGACCAGGGCACCTCCCGTTCCCACGCCCGCCCGCCGGGGCGGGACCATGGCCGCGATGTCCCGCATGGCAACGGGCATCTCGCGGTGATGCGCCCCCGGTTCGGTGTACCGGATCAGCGAAGGCATCAATCCCTTCGTCGCGCGATACATCCTGCGGGAAAGCTCGCGAAGCTCGCGCAGCGGATGCCCGGCGAGCCGCCTGATGATGTATTCGAGCTCGCGCGCGTTCACCGTCATGCCGAGCTGCGTCGAGGTCGCGAGCGGCATGAGATAACGCGCGTCCTCCTTGGCCGATCCCGGATCATCGCCGCACGCCTCGATGCGCCGGCAGGCCGTCTCGTACGCCGCGTGGAGCCCGCCGACGAGGGAGCCGAACTCCCGGTCGAATCCGGCCTCCGCGATTTCCGGCGGGACGACGGTGTCGCGCCCGAGTCGGATGTAGCGCTGGGATTTTTCCGTGTACGAGGCGAGGCGGAAGCGCTCGAGCTCCTCGACGGCGAGCCGCGACAGCCCCGTCAGATCGAGATTGACGACGGCGTGCTCCGCCACCGACGCGTGCCCGAGCCCGAAGACGATGCGCTCGTTCGATTTCCGCGCCTTCTCGACGGCGCCGCGCGCGTCCTTCCGGAGGGCCGCCACGTTTCTCGGATCCCTGCTGATGCGGGCGTACGCGGCGGATATGACCTCGGGGGTCACCGCCTCGCCGAAGCGCCGCCGCGTCTCATCGAGGAGCGCGGCTTCCACGTTGAATCCCGCGAGCGTCACTTTCATAACGGCGGCCCCTCCCGCCTCAGAAGCCGAACAGGACGCTTCCGTAGAATCGCCAGTCGTTCTTTTCGTATGCCGTTATCGATCCCCCGAACGGAGCCTTGTATATGACGTCGTTGAGGCTGTACGCCGCCTCGAACGACGCGGCGATCGGGTAGCTGAAAAAGGTGAATCCCTTGAGCCGCAGATCGAATCCGACGTCTTTCTGATTTCCGTTCAAATCGAACTCGTTCGAGGTCCACGCCTTGCCGGCCTCGGCGAAAACGGCCGCGTAGAGGGAGCCGAGATAGAGGACGGACGCCCGACGATTGATGCTCCGCCAGAGGGGAAACCGATAGGTCAGCCGTCCGATCGCCATCCTCGTCCCGCCGAGGCTGTAATACGAATATCCCCGCAGACCGTCCCGTCCCCCCATGTACAGATAGAAGAAATCGTCGATGGTGTTCCGGTCGATCATGCCCCCGCGGGCCTGGAGCGAGAGCGCGTGGCGTCCGAACGGGATCGGGATATGCTCCTCGTAGAGAAACAGGTACCTGCCGAAGTTGTTCTCGTCGTAGACCGGCCTGAAAAGACCCTCCTCGAACTCCCCCGAGTGGAGCTTGTCGAAGGCCTTCGTGACCTCCACGTCGACCGCTCTTCCGCTTCGCGGGTTGATGTCCCCGTCGACCTCCTCGCGGACGCTCTTGTAGTGCCACAGGAGCGATATCTCGTCGGCGACGTAGTAGGTCCAGCCGATCTCCCCTTTGAACTCCCGCTGCGCGGCGAGCTCCCACACCTCTATATTGACGCCGTACTCGCCGTGGTTGTACTGCAGAACGGCTTCGTTCCTGCCGAACGGCGTCGTCGGCCGGAACTCCATCTTCGCCGTGAAGAAGGCGTCCCAGAGATCGTACCGCACCTGCAGATCGCATATTTCGTCCCCGGGATTATCCGGATTCACATCGAGCGAATCCCAATAGCCGTACAAGGTGCGGCTGCGATAAACCTCGAAACCCAGCGTCGGTTTGAACTGCCTCGTCTCGGCGGACAGATTGAGATCGAACTCGCCGTTGGCGGCCACCGATCCCCCGGCGAACACGCTCTGGCGCCCGAGAAAATCGCCGGTATCGAGAAAGAGGCCGATGCGCGTCTTTCCCTGATAGATGAGAAACCGCGGATATATGAACATCTTCGTGTACTCGATGCCGAATTTCTTCTTCTCGGCCGCGCTCGCCGCGCCGGCGCTTCCGCCTGTCGGAGGAGCGGCGATCGACATCCGCCGCGCCGCGAGGCCCGCGTCGTCGAGCGACCCATCGACGGGGACCGCGCCCGCCTCCCAACCGCGCACCGCGTAAATCTCGAATCCCGCGGCGCCGTAGCCGACGTACAGCAGGTCCGTCCCCGCGGGGCACGGCGAGAAGGCGCCGCCCAGCACATTCGTCACCTGCACGTCGTCCGGCCGCCCCATCCGGCGGTAATAGACGTTGAATATCCCCGTGCGGTCGCTCGCGTAGAAAAAGCCCGCCCCGTCGGCGCTCCACCGGGGATCCCGTTCGTCGGCGTCCGTCGCGACGACCGCCGTCTCGGCCCCCGTCGCCGGATCGACGAGAACGATATCCCTGCTCGTTCCCTCGAATCTCGTCGCGAGGATCCCGCCGGCTCCCCACGACAATCCCATATACTCGCGGCCGCTCACCGCGGGAGTCATGATCGTATGCCGGCCGCCGGACGCTTCCACGATCGCGATTCGCCCCCCGCCCCCACCGTTCACGACACAGGCGATCCGCGTCCCGTCGGGCGACCACGAGGGATTCGACGCGCGCAGCCCCCGCGTCAAACGCTCTTCCTTCTTCGACGCGATCGAATAGACGTACAGATCGCCCCGCAGGTAGCCGTGTTCGTTCGAGTGCGTCTTTCTCGCGAAACAGATGCGCCCGCCGTCGGGCGAGACGTCGAACCGCGATTCCACGTCCGGCACGATCGTCCGCTCCTTGCCCGCGCCGTCCCCCATCACGAGATCGAGATCGGAATAATCCCGCCCCCTGTTGGAAAGGAAGAAGCACGTCCCCGGCTCCCGCCCCGGAACGGGAAACTGGTTCATGAAACCCTTCCCGGCGATCCGCTCTCCGGCCGCCTCGCGGGCCTTCACGCGCGAAACGACCGGCTCGTACGCCGCCGCGAGATCCTCCCACCACAGGCGATAGAGCTCGTCGCCGCTCACGCCGAGCGCCTTCCGGGACGCCCCGCCGACGCTCCACGTCCTGAGCGAAGAAAACGCCAGGGCAAGCTCCCGCAGCTTGTCGGGGCCGAACCGCCGGGCCACGAAGCCGGCGAGAGAGAACCCTGGTTGTATACCATCTCGGAGAACCGGCTGTCCTTCCCGAAAACGCCCATATCGTCGAGCGTGAGGAGATTTCCGCTGACGAAGGCCGTCCTGAGCATCATATCGCGATGGGAATCCCACATATCGCCCCGCGCGCCGGACACCTGATACTGCGCCATCCCCTCGGCGAACCACGAGGGGAGGATCTCTCCCGGGACCGGAACGGACACCTGGAGATTCGGATAGCCGTAGATGACGTCGGGGCGTTTTTCCTTCTCGAAATTGATCGCCTGCAGGTAGACCGCCGGGAGCCGCCGCGGATATTTGAACGAGCTCTGGACCGAAATCATGTGCGTGAACTCGTGGGTGATGACGTTCGAGAGCCACGCCGCCGAGCCGCGGAACCAGAAATCATAGGGGGTGACGGTGATATCGATGCGGTTGACGTAGTAATACGTGGATCCCTGCGATTCGTCCTCCACGTCCGAGAAGTTGATGTAGATCTTCCCGTCGGGCCGGTGAGCGTACATCTCGGTGATCGGTCCGTAGATGCTCTCGGCCACGACCGCCGCCTGCGCGGCGTACGCCTCGAGCCCCTCGTGATACTGAATGGAGAAATGCTCCGTCGTGATCGTGAACCACTTTATTTCCGATTGATTCCAGGCGGCCGACGGCGACGGGACAAGCGCCAGGGTGATCATCGCGGCGCAGATCAGCAATCTCTTCAAGGCGGGAGCCCCTTTCGGCCAGGGGAGGGTTCGTCTCTCTTCACGCATTTCAGGGGCTTTTCTTGAACGCTCGCCCAAATATGCGAAATAGACCGGGGGAATGCTACGAAAAACCGAGGCGCGAGGTCAACAGCTATCGCCGCCGGGCGTTACGCCGGCCGGTATTCGAAACGAGCCCGGCACGTCCCCTCGCTCGAAACCATGCACGGCCCGTACGGATTTCGCGGCGTGCAATCCCCGCCGAACAGCGGGCACGTCTCCGGCTCTGCCTCACCGAGAATCACGAGATGGCAGCGGCAGCCCGGCCGGACGTCCACCGCCGCCGGCGGCTCGGGAAGATCGAGCCGGACGGCCGCGTCGAGCATCCGGTATTTCTCGCGCAGAACGAGGCCGGATCTCGGAACCGTTCCGATGCCCCGCCAGGGGACGTCCGCCTCCTCGAATAACCGGGCGATCGCCTGCCGCGCGCGCTCGTTTCCGTCCTCCCGCACCACGCGCCGGTACTGATTCTCCACCGTCCCCTTTCCTCCCCCCGTGGCCTGGGCGAGCAGCTCCCGAATCGCCCGCATCACGTCGATCGCCTCGAAGCCCGCGATGACCGACGGGATGCCGAACTCCTCCTCGAGGAACGCGTAGCCGGAGCGGCCGATGATCGCGCTCACGTGTCCCGGAAGGATGAACCCGTCGATCATTCCGGCGCTTCGGCCGATGAGGAACCGCAGGGCGGGAGGCACCAGGCGCAGGGAGGGAACGATCGAGAAGTTCCGCGGCGGGTCGTCGGCGAGGGTGGCGGCGATCGGCGCCGCCGTCGTCTCGAAGCCGACCGCCATGAAAACGACCTGCTTGCCGGGATTGAGGCGCGCGAGACGAACCGCGTCGATGGGCGAATACACGACGCGGACGTCGCACCCCTCAGCCTTCGCGCGCTCGAGGGAGCTCTCCGAGGACGGCACGCGGACCATGTCGCCGAACGTCGCGATCACGACGTCTTTCCGGCGGCCGGCCGCGAGCGCCCGGTCGATGTCGCGCGCGGGGCACACGCACACGGGGCATCCGGGTCCGGCGACGAGCCGCACGCCCGCGGGCAGGAGCGCGCGCAGTGACGCGCGGCCGATCGTGTGCTCGTGCGTGCCGCAGACATGCATGAACACGAGCGGCCGCGGGATGCGCACACCGCGGATATCGCTCGCGAGCGCCCGAACGAGGGCGGGATCGCGATAATCGCCGATGGCGTCGTCGCCGGTCACGAGTCCGTCTCCCCCATTCCGGCCCGGTATACCTGCCGGAGGAGCTCCAGCGTTTCGAGCGCCTCCTCCGTGTCGAGCTTTTCGATGGCGTATCCCGCATGTATGAGAACGTAGTCGCCGACCGATACCGTTTCGAGAAGATCGAGCCGGATGCTCTTGCGCACGCCGGCGCTCTCGGCGACCGCGTCGTTGCCGTCGCGTTCAACGATCAGCATCGGAATGCCCAGGCACATCACCGTCTCCCCGCCGAGGCGGCGAACGCCTCGATCCAGGCGATCCATCGATCGAATCCCGCTCCCGTCGCGCACGATATTTCGATGATTTCGAGCTTCGGGTTGATCTCGAGCGCCTCCCGCTTCGCCTTCTCCATGTCGAACGAGACGTAGGGCGCGAGATCGATCTTGTTCAGCAGCAGGAGCCGCGACTCCCGGAACATGAGCGGGTACTTCTTCGGCTTGTCGTCCCCCTCGGAAACGCTCAGGAGCATGACGCGGGCGTCCTCGCCGAGATCGAACTCGGCGGGGCAGACGAGATTGCCGACGTTCTCGATGAAGAGCAGATCGATCGAGCCGAGATCGAGCTGGTGGAGCGCGCCGTGGACCATCGCCGCGTCGAGGTGGCATACGCCCCCCGTCTCGATCTGGTACACGGGCACGCCGAGCGTGGCGATCTTCTCCGCGTCGGTCCTCGTCTGGATATCCCCCTCGATGACCCCGACCCGCAGCTTCCCCGCGAGAAGCGGTATGGTCCGGTAGAGGAGCGACGTCTTTCCGGCGCCGGGCGCGCTCATGACGTTGATCGTCGGAACGCGCCGCGCCCGGAGCATCTCACGGTTCTCCCCCGCGATCGCCTCGTTCCTGCTCCGGAGATCCTCACCGATCCGAATCTCGTGCATACGATTGCTCCCTTTCGCCGTCAGGCGCCCGCATCTTCCGGCCCGCCGGCGGGGTCGCCGACGAGGATATAATCGACTTCCATCTCCCGCCCGGCGAGGATCTCGATATCCCCCGAACCGCACGCCGGGCACCGGAAGACGAAATCGGCGGGATTCGAGTGCGCCCCGCACGCCGCGCATCGCGCGCGCAGCCGCACCTTCTCCACCTCGAGCTCCGCGCCCTCCGCGGCCGTCCCCTTCGACATCACCTCGAAGGCGAACCGGAGGGCGTCCTCGCTGACGCCGGCCATCTCGCCGATCCGCAGATGCACGACGCGCACGGGCCCTCCGCCTTCGGTCCGCGCCGCGCGGTCGACGATGGCGAGGAGGTCGCTCATGAGAGACGCTTCATGCACCGGTGCTTCTCCTCTCCGAGAGGCCCTTCGAGACTTTCCGGTGCGGCGCGCCCGTGATCTCCCCGACGATTTCGTCGACGAGGGCCGGGATGACGCCGCTCACCGCTTCCGTGCACTCCTCCCCGAGCGTCAGGCAATCGGCCCCCTGTACCCCGAAGATAACGACTTCCTCGGGCATATGGAACTCCAAACGCCGCCCGAGCGCGAGTGCGGTGACGAGATCGATATCGTGGAAGGAGGCGAGGCGAGGGGTGATCCGGATATCGTCGGGCCGCATCCTGAAAACGTCGCCGGGGCGCTCGCCGTCGAGCTGGATCGCGTCGACGATGAACGCCCGGTCGTACCCCTTCAGCATTTCGAGGAGATCGAGGCCGGCGAGCTCGGCCTCGCGGACGTCCGCCGCGCCGCGGAGACGCTCCCCGAGGGCTCGCGCGACGTAGATGCCGACCCCGTCGTCGCGGAGAATCGTGTTGCCGAGCCCGAGCACGATGGTTTTCACGTTGCGGCGGCCCGTTCCGCCGAGGCGCCCCTACCTCGAGACGGTCCGGATCGTTTCCCCGGCCGCGTTCCTGATCTCGATCGTGAGCGGCATCTGCCCCGGGAGGCTGTGCGTCGCGCAGCTGAAGCACGGATCGTAGATCCGGAACGCCATCTCCACCATGTTGAGAAGGCCCTCCTTGACCTCGCCCCCCGCGCCGATGAATTTCTTCGCCGCTTTCCTGACCGCCATGGATATGGGCGCGTTGTTGTTCGTCGTCCCGACGATGAGATTCGCCTTCGTGACGATCCCCCGCTCGTCGGTCTTATAGTGATGCGTCAGCGTCCCGCGGGGCGCTTCGACGATCCCGACGCCCTCCGACGGCGTCGTCGACGGAATCACGCGCACGTTCGGATCGAGGATCTCGTCGTCGGCGGCGAGCTCGGCGAGCCGTTCGGCCGCGTAGAGGAGCTCGATCAGCCGCGCCCAATGCATCGCCATAAGCTTGTGCACCGGCTTGCGGCCGAAGGTGGCGAACATCTTTTCGTAGGCCGCCTGCGCCCGCGGCGTCGCCATGCCGTCCGCAACGTTGAAGCGGGCGAGCGGCGCCGCCTGGTACAGCGAGGTCCCCACGCCTTCCTTGAACCCCTGCCACCCGAGCTTCTTGAGATAGGGGAACTTGAGATACGTGTACGGCTCGACGTGCTCCGCGACGTGGTCGAGATACTCGCGCTCGCGGTATCGGTCGATCTCCTTCCCGTCGGGATCCACGACGCGCACCGTGCCGTCGTAGAAGGTGACCCGGTTCTTGTCGTCCACGAGCCCCATGTAATTCGTCACGAGCTCGTAGCCGTCGCCGAGGATGATGTCGAGGTACGTCTTGTTCTTGAGCACGACGTCGTCGAAGAGCTTCAGCCCGAACTCGCCGAACTGGATGAGACCGCTCGTGTACGCCCGTATCCGGTCCCGGTCCTCGCGCGCGAGCGGCCGCGTGACGCCGCCGGGGAGGTTCCAGACGGGGTGCGTGGCGCGCCCCCCGATCATCTGCTGAATCAGCTGGCTGATCTCCCGCTGGCGGATGACCTCGCGGCCGACGTCGATGCCGACCTTGTTCACGAGCCCGAGGATGTTGCGCTCGGCGGGCGGGGCATCGGGCCCCACGACGAAATCCGGGGCGGCGAGCGCGTAGAAATGCGCCGTATGGCTGTGGATGTAATGCGCCATATAGTACATCTCGCGCAGCTTGGCGGCCGCCGCGGGAATCTTCACGTTGTATACTGCATCTACGGCCTTACCCGAGGCCATGTGGTGTGCGGCCGGTCAAACACCGCAGATGCGCGTGACCACCCGAGGGACCTCCTCGACGGGAAGGCCCTCCACGAACTTCTCGAATCCCCGGAGCTCCGGGATCTGGAGGTACGCGTTCTCGACGGCGCCCTCGTCGTTCAAGAAGATCATGATCTTGCCGTGGCCTTCCAATCTGGTGATCGGGTCGATCGCGATGCGCTTCATGCTCTCCTCCTCTTCAGTATCGAAGCAGCGAGGCTGAACCGGTGAAAGGTCCTCAGCGGATCCACGACCGTGTCCAGCGTCGCGTTGATATCCCGCTCCTCCTTCGCCTCGATGACGGAGGCGAGCGCGCTCACCATCTTGATGCCCTGATCGGGAACATCGTCGAGCGGGCCGTAGCATCCCCGGCACGGCGTCCACGATTTGATGCAGCGCGAGCCGCAGCCGGACCGCGTCGCGGGGCCGAGGCAGATGAATCCCTGCTCGAGAAAGCAGATTTCCGGCTCGGGGAGCTTTTCGTGGGTCCGGTAAATCCGCTTGATCGTTTTTTCGCTCTTCTTTCGCTCGCATTCGTCGCAGAGCGCCCGATCCCCCGCCCCGATCACGGAGCCCTTCTTCGGCAGCATGTCGTCGGCGAGGAGCCCGAGCGCCGAATAGATTTGGAGCGAGGCCGGCGGACAGCCCGGGATCGTGTAGTCGACGTCGACGACCTGATCGAGCGTCTTCACCGAATTGTAGAGACGCGGGAGCTCGAGATCGTATCCGCCGTCCTTCGATTGCTCGAGCGGCAGCACGCCCCCCTCGTTCGTCGTGGACTCGGATTCGAGGTACACGCGCTTCATGATCTCGTCCCGCGTGTACACGTTCGCGAGCCCCGGCACGCCGCCGAGCTGGGCGCACGCGCCGAGGGCGATCATGGCCTTCGCCTTCTTCCGCAGGAGCAGCGCGATCTCCTCGTTCTCGGAATTGCGCACCCCGCCGCTGAAGAGCACGGCGTCGAGGTAACCGTCCTTCATGGCGCGAACGTCGCTGTATTTGAAATCCATCGCGACGGGCCAGAAATAGATGTCGGCGAGGTCGGCGATCTCGAGCAGCTTCTCGTGCGTGTCGAGAATCGCCACGTCGCATCCGCCGCACGCCGCGCCCCAGTATATCCCGATCTTGAGCTTCATCTCGCCTCTCCGGTTGATGCCTGCCGTTCATCGCCGTGATGCGCGACATCCGTTTTCATGCTCTCGAAGAGCGATTCCTTGATCCCGAGCGGGCCGAGCTTCCTGATTTCCTCGGTGAATTCGTCGACGACGTGCCCGAACCGCTCCCCTTCCGACGCCGAGACCCACTCGAGGCGCACGCGCTCCGGCTCGATCCCGTACTGCGGGAGCACGCGCTTGAGCATGAGATAGCGCCGGAGCGCCTTGTAGTTGCCTTCCTGATAATGGCAGTCGCCCGGATGACACCCGCCGATGAGCACGCCGTCCGCCCCCTCGAAGAGCGCCTTGACCACGAACACGGGATCGACGCGGCCGCTGCACATGACGCGGATCGAGCGGATGTTCGGGCTGTACTTGACGCGCGCCGTTCCGGCGAGATCCGCGCCCGTGTACGTGCACCAGTTACAGAGAAAACCCACGATTCTCGGTTCGAACGCCATTCCTCATTCCTCTCGTGCGAGGGACGTCACCCGGCGGACAGGATTCCCTCGATCTCGGCGAAGATCTGCCTGTTGCTGAAATGCTTCGCCCGTATCGCGTTGCTCGGGCAGGCGGCGACGCACGTGCCGCATCCCTTGCAGAGCGCCTCGTTGATGATCGACACCTTCTTCTCCTCGTCGAACCGGATCGCGAGATACGGACAGAGGTTGTTGCAGATCCGGCATCCGGAGCATTTCTCCTCCTCGATCTCCGCCGTCGCCGATTCGATTTCGATCTTCTCGCGCATGATCATCGAGAGCACGGCGCTCGAGGCCGCCGAGGCCTGCGCCACCGTGTCGGGGATGTCCTTCGGCGACTGGCACGCGCCAACGATGAAGACGCCGTCAGTCGCGGTCGACACGGGACCGAGCTTCGGATGCTTCTCGATGAGGAACCCGTCCTTGCCGATGCTCACGCTGCACATCTTGGCGACCTCGGCGAGCCCTTTCGGCGCCTCGAGGCCCGTGCAGAGCACGACCATATCGACGGGGATCCGCCGGACGACGCCGACGAGCGTGTCCTCGACGCGCACGACGAGCTTCCCCTGCTCCCCCTCGTGGATCGGCATGTCGGTCACTTCGCCGACCTTGCCGCGGATGAACCGCACGTCCTCGCCGAGGAGCCGGTCGTAGAATTCCTCGTATCCCTTCCCGAAGCAGCGGAGATCGATGTAGAAGTTGTACACCTCCGCCTTCGTCTTTTCCTTGATGAGATGGGCGAACTTGAGCGCGTACATGCAGCAGACGCGCGAGCAGTACTCGTGGTAATCCTTGTCGCGGCTCCCGATGCAGTGGATGATGCCGATCGCCTTCGGCTCGGAGCCGTCGGCGAGGACGATCTTCCCGTTCGTGGAGCCCGCCGCGCAGTTCATCATCTCGAACTCGAGCGCGGTGACGACGTTCGGGAGAATCCCGTAGCGGTACCGCTTCATGACGGACGGATCGAACGTCTGGAGCCCGGCGGCGATGATGATGTTGCCGACCTCGAACTCGTGGATCCGGTCCTCCATGTCGAACTTGATCGCGTGCCGCTCGCAGACCTTCTCGCACGTCCTGCACTTCCCCTTCTGGAAATAGGTGCAGGTGCTCCGGTCGATGACCGGCACCGCGGGAACGGCCTGCATGAACGGCATGTAGATCGACGTCGTCGGGCCGAGCGAGAGCTTCTCGTGCGCGTTGCCCTTGCGCGGAACCCGTGTGCCGGGGCATTTCTCCCAGCACATCCCGCACCCGTTGCAGAGCTCGCGGTCGACGTACCGCGCCTTCTCGCGCACCTTCACCTTGAAGTTGCCCACGAACCCGCTCACCTCGGCGAGCTCGGAGTACGAAAGCAGCGTGATGTTCTTGTGCTGGCCGACCTGCACCATGCGCGGCGTGAGAATGCACGCGGCGCAATCGAGGGTCGGGAACGTCTTGTCGAATTTCGCCATGTGGCCGCCGATGGACGGATCGCGCTCCACGAGGACGACCTCTTTGCCCGCCTCGGCGAGATCGAGCGCCGCCTGAATGCCGGCGATGCCGCCGCCGATGACGAGGGTCCGCGGATTGATCGGAACGACCCGCTTCTCGAGCGGCTCGAGCCACGTCGATCGCGCCGTCGCGGCCGCGATGAGCGCCTTCGCTTTCTCCGTGGAGGCGGCCTCGTCGAGATGCACCCAGGAGCATTGCTCCCGGATGTTGGCCATCGTGAAGAGGTACGGATTGACGCCGGAACGCTCGCATACCTTCCGGAAGGTGTTCTCGTGCATGAGCGGCGAGCAGGAAGCGACGACCACGCGGTCGACGACGCCCTCCTTGATGTCCTTCTCGATCATCGCCTGGCCGGGATCCGAGCACATGAACTTGTAATCGCGCACGATCGCCACGTTCTCGAGCCCCTTCGCGAACGCGACGACCGCGTCGATATCGACTTTGCCGGCGATGTTGGTGCCGCAATGACAGACGTACACTCCGATGCGCTCAGCCATTGTTCGCTCCCTCGAATATCCGTTTCATGGGCCCGGTGAGCTTGACCGCGAGCCGGCCGAGGCCGAGATCGCGGAGCGGCAGACCGAGCGAAACGCCGATCAGCTGGGTGAAATAGAGAACGGGAATCTCGAATTTCGTTTTGAAGAGGCGGTTGACCTTGCCCTGGTACACGTCGAGGTTCATCTGGCAGAGCGGGCAGATCGTCACGATGCAGTGCGCGCCGTTCTGCTGCGCGTCCAGGAGGAGGTTCTTGCAGAGCCGGAGCGCGAGATCCTCCTGCGTGCCCATGAGCGACGCACCGCAGCACGCCGTTTTCATCCGGTAGTCGACGCACTCGCCCCCGAGCGCCTCGACGAGCCTGTTCATCGTCGTCGGCTCGTCCGGATCGTCGAAGCCCGAATCGGGCCTCACGATCTGGCATCCGTAGTACGGCGCCACCTTGAGGCCCGCGAGCTTCTTCTTCGTGAGCGAGGCCATCTTCTCGTAGCCGATGTCGTTGCAGATAACGTCGAGCAGATGCCGCACGCGCAGATTTCCGCTGTAGCTGAGCCCCCCCGCCTCGAGCGCCTTTCCGATCTTTACCCGAAGATCGGGGTAGTCGGCGAAGTAATGATTCGTCTTGTTGAGCACCGTGTAGCACGCGCTGCACGGCGTGACGACGTCGCGGTGGTGCTTCTCGGCGATCGCGAGATTGCGCGCCGAGATGGCGAAGCTCATGAGCTCCTTGACCGACATGTACGCGGTCGCGCCGCAGCAGTTCCAGTCCTCGAGCTCCTCGAGCTCGAGCCCCAGCGCGGGCGCGATCGCGGCGATCGAGTCGCGGTAGATGTTCGCGGTCGCGTTGACGGAGCATCCCGGATAGTAGGTGTATTTCATCTAGATCTCCCCGAGCTCGTCCACTTTCCTGAGTATCTTCTTGAGCTGATCCATGTTTTTCATTCGGTGCGGCAGCAGCGGCAGGCGCTTGTTCACGAAAAGCGTCCAGCCCTGCGGCACGAACTTGAAGGCGTTGAAGAGATCGGCCTCGAGAATGTAGCGCGCCATCAGCTCCGTCTCGTGGTTGCGGCCGTACGTGTTCACCATCCGCGCGAAGTTCTTGGAAAGAACGACCGCTTTCTTGCCCTTCGTCTTGCCCTCCTTGACGGCGAGCCGCTTCAGCGCGTACATGACGTCCGTGATCTTGATATCCTTCGGGCACCGGACCGCGCACGTGTAGCAGGAGGAACAGAACCAGATCGTGTTGGACGACAGCACTTCATCCCGGAAGCCCGCCCTGATGAGGGAAAACATCTTGCGGGGGCCGTAATCCATCACGTAGCTGAGCGGGCAGGAGCTGCTGCACGTTCCGCATTGGATGCATTTCTTGATCTCCCTCCCTCCGGGCAGCGCGTAGATCTCTGAGAGGAAATCATGATCAAGCTTGTATTCGGCGACAATGTCCCGGTCGAGCATCGCGACTCCTGATCTTGTTGAGTGGCTCTACGTTTCACGCGGCGTCACATGCCGGCTGCCGCCGCTATTCGAGTGACCCATCATACCGATATCTCTTGAAAAGTCAACGATAATGTAAGGGATTCGAGCGGCGGGCGCAACCGCTTTCACCCCTGCCGGTTCACAACTCTTTGTCGTATGGATCGATATATCACCGCTTGAGCCCTTCCCCCCTCTTTTGTATTGTCCGGGAAGCCTCCGGCTGCGATATTATTGATACGGCGGCCGTTGCCGAATCCGCGGCCCGTTTCGAAATATGTCCTCCGAAGCATGCGCACGGCGGATAAAGGATCCATTATGAAACCTGCCCCGCTGATCTTCCTCGTTTTCGCGGCATTATCGACGGCCGCCGGCTGCGGTCCCGACAAGGCGATCAGGTATTACAATCTCGGCATCGAAGCCGCCAAGCGAGAGGATTATGCCGAGGCCGCCCGGCTGTGGAGCGAGGCGATCAAATATCGGCCGGACGATCCCGAGGCTCGGTACAACCTCGGTGCTGCACTCGTCCAGCTGAAGCGCTACGCGGAGGCCGAGCCGCACCTCCGGAGAGCCATCGAGCTCAACTCGCTCGACGCCGACGCGCACCAGATGCTCGGCGCGTGCCTCGAAAAGCTGGATCGACTGCCCGAAGCGAAGAAGGAATACGATTTCGCGCTGACCGTCAAGCCCACCAATGTCCCGTCGCTCGTCGGGCTCGCCAGAATCGCCCTCACGGAAGGCCAGAACCGATCGGCGGAGAACTACGCGGCTCGCGCCTCCGCCCTCGATCCGGGCAACCTCGAAGCGAACATGCTCCTCGCCGAGGCGTATTTCCGGAACGGCGATTTCAACTCGGCGTACGGACAGATCCTCTCGGCCCAGAAGCTCGGCACCGCCAACGCCTCGCTCTACTTCCTCACCGGCAAGATCGCATACTCGCGCCGGATGTACGAAGACGCCCTCGACGCGCTGCGGTCGGCGCGCGCCCTCGGCTCCTCCACGGACGAGCTCTTCCGCTACCTCGGCCTCACGAACCTCGCGCTCGGCGACTTCGGGGAGGCGGAAAAGGCGTTCCGGCTTTCGATCTACAAGAACCGGGAAAACGCCAAGACATGGAACGGGCTCGCCGAGACCTACATCAGCGAGAAGCGCTGGCGCGAGGCGGGCGAAGCGGTCGACGAGGCCGCGCGGATCGATCCGTCCGATCCGGAGACGCTCCTCCACCGCGCGTCCGTGCGCATGGGGACCGGGGATCCGGCGGGCGCCGTCGGCACGCTCGAGACGCTGCGCGCGCAAGCGAAGTACCCGCCGATCGCCGACTATTATCTGGGGCACGCGTATCTCAGGATCGGAGAAAACGCCCAGGCCCGCGCCGCGTTCCAGCGGTTCATCGAGACCTGGGAAGGGGATCAAGCCCTCGCCGACGAGGCGAAAGCCACGTCGGACCGTCTAGCTCCCTGACGCGGCCCGCTCCTTCGCCCGCGCCGCTTCCGGACTCATCCGCATCACGAGATAGATTCCCGCGAGAATCGCCGCGCCGCCGACGATCTCGGTCGCCATCGGCCGTTCCCCCAGAAGAACGAGTGCGAGCACACTCGCGCCGACCGGCTCGCCCAGTGCCGCGATCGCGACCACGGTCGCCTCGAGATGCTTGAGCGCCCAGTTGAAGAGCGTATGCCCGACGATCTGGCACACGAGCGCCATGGCGAAGCACACCGCGTAGCACTTCCACCCGCATCCGGCGAGGGAGGCGCCCGCACCGAGCGCCGCCGCCGCGAGCAGGACGGCCGCGCACGCGTACACCGGAAAGACGTATGCGAGGAGCGAGAGCCTGCCGCGCAACCGCGCGCCGACGAGAAAATATCCGGCGAACGCGACCGCGCCCCCGAGCGCGAGGATATCTCCTTTCCATCGCGCTCCCCCCGCGGCGGCGTCCCGCCCGCCGATGATCGCGCCCCCGAGCATCGCGACGACGAGACCGATCCAGCAGACGAGCGAGATCCGTTTCCGGAGCACGACGGCCGTGAACAGCGCGACCCAGAGGGGGTTCGTCGTGACGAACACGACGCTGCTCGTCACCCCGGTGTACGAGAGCGACGCGATCCAGAGGTAGAAATGGAGCGCGAGGAAGAGGCCCGAGACGGCGAGGAGCCGGCGGTCGCGGCCCGAGAGCCGCGCCATCTCCTCCCGCGTCGCTCGTGAGGCGAGCACGAACGGCAGGAGAATGAGCGCCGAGAAGATCATCCTGAGCGCGGCGACCGTCGGAGCGGGAGCGCCGGCGACGCGCACGAAAATGGAGCCGAACGAAACGGCGACGATCCCCGCCCCGAGCGCTTGAAACAGCAGCGCCGCGTGTGCTCTCATACCGGTGTTTCCCGCCGCGCCGGCCCGGCGGTCCGCCCCTTTCGCTTCGGCGGTTGAATTGTATTGAACGGCCCGCCGCGTTCAAGTAGATTCTCCTTCCGGTATGAACGAGGAACGCAAACCGATTCCCCCCGACAGGGTCCTCGGCGACGAATGGCTCGACTGGAAAGGGAGCGACGCGCCCTCCCGGATCACCGAGGGAACGCGCACCTATCTCGCGCTCTCGTTCGCCGTGCTCGCCGGATTCGTCCTCCTCGGGGCGCTCTTCTGGTACCTGGTCCTCCCCCGCTTCGAGCAGTACGGACGCCTCTACGCGGCGATCCTCACCGCCGCCGTCGCCGGCGGAGCCGCGTTCTTCCTCGTGTGGTACGCGCTCCTCATCGGCGCGGTCGTCTCCCAGCGAATCTACCTCGCGATCTGTCTCCGGCGCGGCGGCAACCTCCTCGTCATGCTCTTTCCCGCGGTGGCCCGGCTCGCGCGTTCGTTCGGCATCTCGCGCGACCGGCTCGGCCACTCGTTCATCGAGGTGAGCAACCGGCTGGCCGCGCCGCGGCGCGCGGACGGCGCCGTGCTCGCGCTCATCCCGCGCTGCCTGTCGAAGGACCTGAAACGCGACGTGAAGCGGATCTGCGACGAAAGCCCCGGGGTGATCCTGCATACGGCTCCCGGCGGAACGCAGGCGCGCTCGATCATCCGCGACATCAGGCCCCGTGCGATCGTCGCCGTCGCGTGCGAGCGGGACCTCGTCTCGGGCATCCACGACGTCGCGCCGCTCATACCCATCATCGGCATCCCCAACACGCGGCCGCTCGGCCCGTGCAAGGACACGGTGATCGACATCGAGAAATTCCGATCCGCCATTCTCTTCTTCACCCGCGCATAGCCCGCTCCATGGCACGGTTATTGAATGTACCCCCCCCGGGACCGGCGGCACACGCCCCGGACCGGCCGACATCCGACCGGTCCGGCCAATCGCCGTGCACACGCTCCGTCCGCTTCGGAGCAAGGAGTGCTCGCAATGAACGATCGCACAACCGTCGCGAAGTCGGCCGACGCGCTCGCGCGCGGCATCAAGATCCGCATGCGATATCTCATGTTCGCGGGAATGCTCGCCGTGGCGCTCGTCTTCGGAACGTCCTTCTACTTCGCGCTCCTGTCGAACCAGTCCGCGCTGGCGCGCCAGTTTCCCGAGCTCGAGGAAGTCGCCGCGAAGCTCCGGAATATGCTCGTGCTCAACACGGCCGTTTTCGCGGCGATCATCATCGTCTCCTTCGTCCTGCTCGCCGGCATCGTGACGTCCCGCCTGTTCCATCCGATCGCCGCGCTGCACCGCGACCTCGTCGCGATGGCCGAGGGGAAGCTCCCGCGCCGCGCCGATTCGAGCGCTCACGGAGCCTTCTCCGCGATCGAGACGGCTTGGAGCGCCGCTCTCGCGCGAATTCACGAAAAGGAATCCGGCGAGATCAAGGAGATCGCCGATTGCGCCGCTTCGCTCTCGCGCGGAGCCGCCCCGGCGGAAGCCGCGCTGAAGCTTCAGGAAATTCTGGGGCGCAAGCGGGCCTTCGTCGGCGCCTCGGCGCCCGAAGAGGCCGGCGACAAGGAAACGGCGAAGGATCCGCTGTTCATCCAACCCGTTTGACGGATCGCCCTTCCGATTTTTCTACTTCTCCCTCTCGACACGCTTCTGCGCATATGCTATAATCATCTTAGAAAACAAGTGATTCATTCATTTGTTTATAAATTCTATCAAGTGCGCTTTCTAAGCAATTGGGAGGAAAAGAGATGCTAAGTGTCAAGCGCATGGGGTTCCTGCTTCTTGCATCGGCTCTGGTGCTGATTCTCAGCGTTCCGACGCTGGCAGCGCCTGCGACGGTCAAGAAGAGCGTGCAGGCGCTTGAAGGCGGCAATTTCCTTATTAAATTGGTAGTTACGTCATCGAAAGCCGGCATCTTCGGATTCGAGATCAAGGATCCGAAAGGCACGATCATCGATGTCTACGCTCCCGCGGGCTGGTGCATTCTCTCAGACGGAGAGCTCGGTTTCGCCAGGACGGGAGATAAGCCCATAAAGGCCGGCAAAAGCGCCGAGTTCCTGATCCACGCAACGTCGGCCGACGCAGCGTTCGTTTGGACGTTTTTCAGTGAAATGGAGCAGATAGGCAAGCCCGAAGTGCTCTGAGGCCGGCTGCTCGCCCCGTCGATTGATTCACCCGGGGTGATCCTCCGCACGTGAGGATGGATCGCCCTGGGTGGTCTTTTGCCCCCGCCGCCGCTCAGCGGGCGATGTACTGCCCGATATCGATATCCCGGACCGCCTGATCGATAATGCGCTCGATCCGCCACTTCCGCTCGTTCGTCGAGGGATCGATCTCGTTGAGATCGATGACGGCCTTTCCGTCCGCGCCGTTTCCCGACGCGTCGCTCAGGATGCGCGCGCACGGCAGGGAGCCGCTGCCGCCGCTCATGCCGATGACGATCACCGTTTCCCCCGTGGCCAGCCGCAGCATGCTCCCGATCGGAATGTTGCCGAGCGCGCGCAGGAACGACGCGAAGTAATCCGGGCTGAATTCGCTGCCGCTCCCCCGTTCCATGAGTTTGATCGCCTGATACGGGCTGATCTGCCGGCGGTACGGCCGCCTCGTCGTCAGCGCGTCGTAGCTGTCCGCGATGCGCACGATCTCGCTCGCCTTGTGCGGTTCGAATCCCTCTTTCGGCGACGGATAGCCGGCGAGATCGTGGCGCATATGGTGCTCGTACGCCACGCGGCGCGACACGAGATCGAGTCGCTCCTCGCGCAGGATCCGCTCGCCGTCGACGGGATGACGTTTCATCGCCTGCCATTCGCTCGGCGTGAGCCGCCCCGCCTTGTGAATGACGGCGCGCGGCACATAGATCTTCCCGATGTCGTGGAGAAGCGCGGCGTGCGCCACGGCGTCGACGAATTCGTCTCCGAGCCCGAGATTCCTCGCGATCGCCGCCGAAATGACCGCCACGTTCACCGAATGGGTGAACGTGTAATCGTCGTATTCGCGGAGGGAGTCGAGGAGCAGAACCGTCGCCGTGCCTCCACGCTCCCGCTCGATGACCTCGACGATCTTCGCGCGGGCCGTCGTCCCGTCCGCGGACTGAATCTTCTCGAGCGTGCCGAGGATCCCCTGGACGACCGTGCCGATCGACCCCTGTTTGCCGGCCCCGTTCGCGGGCTTCGGCGGCCGCCGTTCGCCGGGTTCCCGGGGCCCCGCCCCGGCGCTTCGCTCGGGCGCGGATGCGCACGCGTCCCGTCCATGGCGCACCCGAATCTTCTCCATCCGAGCGACGGGGCTTCCGTCACGCTTCATCCCGCCGGTCGCGAGGAGCCCGGCGAGAGCCGCGATATCGCTCTTCTCGACGCCGCTCATGAATTCCATCTCGCCGATCCGCTGTCTCACGAGCGCCTCGCGGAGCAGATGAACGGCTCTATCCTCGGTGTCGGACAGGTCGAGCTCGTAATTGAGCCAGCATATGCGGCCGTTCGCGTGGATCAGCCTGACCGATTTCTTTCGCTGCAACGCGCTGTCGATATGCATGAACGCCGATCCGAGAACGCGCTCGACCGACGGGTGCCGCGCCGGGAAGAGACGCGTCTGCAGCACGAGACCCGCGAGGCTCTCCACGACCTCCCTGAACTGCTGGAATTCGTGCGGAAGCGCGCTGTGAACGGCCTTCATCGACGGCGGCCCCTTTCCCGGTCCCGATTTCGAGCGAAGACGGATCGATCCGCTTTCCACGGTGCAAATTTCGTACCGCCGGCACGCTCCGAGGCGCGCCCGCGGCCCACGAACGCACGATCCCATTGATTTTTCGAGCGATTTAGCGCACGATCGCGCGTGTACTGCGGCGTTCCGCCGCGAGAGGAGCCGTCCCATGAGCCCCGGCCGCGCGCTGACGATCTCGCTCGTCTTTCTCCTGCTTACGTCAGGCGGATGCTCGTTCCGTCCCGGGGGGACGCGCGCCGTCGAGGAAGACGATTTCATCGAGCCTGTCGAGATCGAGGGAAAGCGCGAGGTCTGGAAGGACATCGCCGAGATGAAGGAGCGCGTCGACGCCGACTACGGAAACGTCGAGCTCCATCGGCAGCTCTCCGTCCTCTACCGGCTCGCCGGCACGCCCCGCGCCCGCCTCCTTTCGTCCGAGGAGATCGACAAGGCGATAGCGCTCGATCCCGAGAATCCCCTCCTGCACGTCGAGCGCGGGCTCACGCTCGTCGCCCGGCGGTTCGTCGGAGAGGCCGAAGCCGCGCTCGTCCGGGCGACCCAGATCGATCCGAAGTGCTTCGAGGCGTGGTTTCAGCTCGGCCGTCTCGAGCAGTACGAATACTACAAGACCATGTGCTTCGTCGACCATCTCGTGAAGGCGATCGAGTATTTCGAGAAAGCCTTCCGGATCGACAAGAAGAACGAAGAGACGCTCGAGAACCTCGCCTATCTCTACTCGTGCCGCCAGATGTACCAGACCGGGCTCAAGTACGCCTCGCGGGCCGTTCAGTACTATCCCAAGAGCACGGAGGCGCAGCTCGCCTGCGCTATGCTCTACACGAGGCGCAAGGATTTCGAGAAGGCGCGGACCGCCTACGCGAACGCCTTCCTGCTCATGACGGACGAGGAGCGCCATCCCTACGACGATATCTCGCCGCTCCTCGACGCCGAGGAGCGGGAGCTCTACCTCGGCTGTTCGGACGCGAAGCGGGAGGACTGGAACCGCCGGTTCTGGATGGAGAACGATCCGACGCCCGCGACCGAGATGAACGAGCGCCAGCTCGAGCATTTCGCGCGCGTGACGATCGCGGACAAGGCCCTGTCCGACGAGCGCCGGAACTCGCGCGGCGCCCTGACCGACCGCGGCGCCACCCTGATCCGTTTCGGCCTCCCCGACCAGAAGCTCTACGATCTCGGCAGCAGCGGCACCTCCGGGGGCTGGGTCGTATGGCAGTACGCGGCCGGGAAAGGCTATTTCAACATGTATTTTCATGACGAGTTCCTCAACGGCGACTACCATTTCCCCATCAGCGATTATTACGGGGAAGCCTCGCTCAGGCTCCTGAACGCCGTTCCGCAGCGCTATACGTTCCCGATCCCCTACGCCTCGTTTCCGATCAGCTTCGAGGTCGCGGAGTTCCGCGGCGCCGACGATCGCACGCGGCTCGAAATGTCGGTCGCCATCCCCGACTCGCTCCGGAGAACGCCGGGGGCCTCATGGGACATGTTCGTCACGTTCTTCGACGGGGACTGGAACCGCCTCTCCCGCGACCGGCTCCCGCTCGTGACCGACAGTCTCCCCGTCATCGAAAAAGGGGGCGGACGCTACCGCGTATCGAACTTCTCCATCGAAATGCTCCCCCGCCCCATGGAATGCGCGTGCGTGCTCGAGGTGGTGAGCGACAAGGACCGCCGCAAGGGCACGCGCAGAATCCCGATCGAGATCAGGGATCTGTACGGCCGCTCGCTCAAGATCAGCAGCATCAAGCTGGCGCTGCCGGGCGCGCCGGGTTCGTGCTCGACCATCCTCGATCCCATTCCGCTTTACCGGGAGAAAAGCGCGCTCTGCATCGCCTACGAGGTGTACAACCTGCAGCTCGACGCCGGGGGCAGGTCGCGCTATCGCGTGAGCTACGCCATTCGCAAGCCCCCCGCGGACGACGAGAGAACGAGCGAGAGCATCAAGAAGACCCTCGCGTACATGTGGTCGAGCATGCGGGGGGAAAAGGGGAAGGACAAGCCCTATATCGAGAGCAGCATCGAGCAGAGCGTCGGCGCGGGAACGGCCGCCGATAACCTGCAGATCGATATCGGGGCCCTCGAGAAAGGCGTGTATATGCTCGTTCTCGGCGTGGAAGACCTCGCTTCGGGCCAGGTCGCGGCCGAGAGCAGAATCTTCACGATCAGCGAATGAACGGTGCCGGCACCCGCGCCGCGCCGGGAAGATCCGGCGGCTCCTTCCCGTTCGTTCCCGAATCGTCGGACGGCTCGTCATCCGATCCCAGCAGCACGATCACGGCGTATGCCACGACCGCGGTGATGATCGCGAAAACGGCGAGCTGCTTCCCGATGCCGGGCCCCTTCTCCTCCTCGATCTCAACGTCGAAGGTCTCGACGGTGTCCGCGGCGAACGCCCCGAAGCCCGCCGCGCCCGCCGCCGGCGCAAACGCCGGATCGAGCGGCGGCGCCGTCCGATCGGCCTCGATCACCCTGACCGCGTCGATTCCCTTCGGCGTGAAGACGCTCTCCGCCGAAACCTGCTGCGCGGAAACGAGCGTCCCGATGACGAGAAGGACGAGAACGCTCCGCGCTATTGCTCCGATCTTCATGCTTTCCTCTCTTTTTCCGGCTGCGCGCCGGTTCCTCCCCACCGCTCATGCATGATGATTTCCTCGAGCGGCTTCCGCGGCCTCCTCACGCGATCCCCCTTCGGATACCCCAGCGGGGTGAGCGCCACGATCTTCACATCGGACGGGACCCCGAGGACGGCCCGCACTTCCTCTTCCAGGAACGCGCCGATCCAGCATGTACCGAGCCCCTCCGCGGCCGCGGCGAGCATGAGGTGATCGAACGTGATGCCGATGTCGACGGGAAGGCTGTTCCAGTAGCCGCCCATTTTCTGATAGGCGAGCTCCTCCCTGCCGCACGCGGCGATCATGACGGGCGCCTCCGCGATGAAGCTCTGCCCCTTGCACGCGGGCACGAGACGTTCCCTGACCTCCCGATCCCGGATGACGATGAAGGTCCACGGCTGGCCGTTCTTGCCCGAGGGCGCGATGCGCGCGGCGTCGAGAATCCGCTCCAACGTTTCGTCGCTCACCGGATCGCTCCGGTAGCCGCGAACGCTCGTTCTCGTTCTCATCGCCTCGTACACATCCATGGCGCGACGCTCCTTTCGCCTGCTCCGATCGTGATTTCCGCCGGCCAAAGCGGCCCCCGACTCTCACCATCAATATAATACCGAAATCCATCCATTTCTAGTCAATCGAGAGCCGGCCGGATGACGCGCTTTCTTGCAAATGCGGCGTCGCGAAACTATACTGAGCTCATGAGGAAGGATCGCGAAACGCACCTCTCACACCGGAGCACCCGGAAACAATGGGCGATCATCATCGCGGCCGCCGTTGTCCTGCACGCGGTGTTCCTGCTGCTGTTCCAGCCCCGCTATCTCGAGGTGTTCAGGACCGAAATGCCCGCCGGCGAGGAAAGCACGGATCGTTCGCCGTTTCTCGACAATCCGTTTCACGTGCTCTCCCTCTCGGTGGAGCCGCAGCCGGCGCGCGCCACCGCGGCCGCTCCGCGGCACGCCGCCGAGGAAGCGGAATCCGCGCTCGAGGAGATCCCTCTCGGCGCGCCGGGCGATCTGCAGTCGGAGATGCTTCCGATCCAGGGAGGCGGAAGCCGCGGGACGAGGGGGACTCGAAACGCCGTGGTCGAGCCGAAGCCGCTCTACATCCCGTGGCCGAAGTACCCGGCGGGCATCAAACAGCTGCCGCAGGGACGTGTCGAGCTCATGCTCCTCATAAATGAAAAGGGGGACGTCGATGACGTGAAAGTCACTCGAGCGCTCCCCCTTGAGGAACTCAACCGGATCGCCGTCGAAGCCGCCCGCAGGATCCGCTTCACTCCCGGTACGGAGGGCGGCGTGCGGAAGCCCATGTGGATCCGGCTCGCTATCGGATTTCAACCCCGCTAGAGAGGCCTCCCGTTAAAACAGCGCCTTGATCGCCGTCCACGAGCTGTTCCGAACGCCGACCTGGCAGTTCTGCAGGTTGAGCCAGCAGCTCCCCTCGACGTAGTCGTCCGCCCAGTTCGCGGGATCCGGGTTCTGGATCGAGCCGTTGAAGGTGCCGTCTCCGCAGTAACCGGCGAAGAGACCCGTGCCGTATTTCATGATGATCAGGTTCCCCGAGTACACGTCGAACATCCGCTCGTCGATATCGAGGATGCCGTCCTGATCCCAATCGGTGTACGTCACCACGACGACGAGGGTCCCGCCCATCATGCCGTTCGTCGCGTGCTCGAGCTGCCATACCGGCTTCGTCGCGCACGAGACCTCGTCGAACACGATCGTCCAGCTGAACGAGTTGGCGTCGTACGAAGCGAAGTTGTTGAAGAGATAATCCCAGCGGGCCTGCGGATCGGACGCGGGCGGCCACGTCGAATCGTCGATCCTGATCCACCAGTCCGCGCCGAGAACGAGGGGATCCCCCGCGTTCACGAGTCCCGAATAGACGGGAAGGGTCGTGGTCATCCCGTTGCCCGCTCCGTCGAATTCGAACTGGACGGAGAGCGCTTCGGGCAGCTGGGCCGAGGCGCTCAACGGCGAGATCATGTAGCCCGCGGCGAGAAAGAGGGCGATGAATATGTTGCCTTTCATTATCTCACGCATCCTTTCGGCTTTACCGGATCCCCTATCGGTAGATGGACTTGATGGTGCCCCAGCTGCTCGACTCGACTCCGACCGTGCAGCCGCCATCCTTCAAGTAAAGCCTGCCGGCGGGCAATGCCGGCGACGGAACGTACAGCTCCTCTTCCATCGTTTGCGCGTTGACGACGTTCAGGGTGCCCGAAAAGCTCCCCGTGCCGCAGAAATTCCGGAAACAGCCGCCGCCGTAGTTGATATAGGCGACCAGGTTCCCCGAAATAACCTTCGCGGCGTATTCGCTCGCTTCCATGATGCCGTTCGCGTTCAGATCCCTGATCGTGATCGTGATCTGCGTGCAGCTCCCGCCGACCGTATCGCCGGCGGCGGTGTAGAAGCGCCACCGCGGCATCGGCTCGGCGGAACCGCTCGGCGGGAAATACCCGTCCCAGCTCTCCGAACCGGCCGACGCGTCGTAATGGAAGTAGTGGGAAATAACGTAATCCAAACGCTCGTTCTGCGGGGTGCCCGTATTGTCCGTCGGCCATCCCGTGTCGTCGAACGCGACCCAGAACGTCCCCGGAGACAGCGTCCCGCCGATGATCTGCCCGTAGAAAATCGGCTGATGCGCCATAAACGATCCGGTGCCGCTCAACGAGTACCGCTCCGTCCGAAACGTTATCGCGAGCACGCTCGCAGCGGCGAACACCAGGATGCAGATCAGGGATGCGGCTAGCAGTCGCTTTTTGTTCAAGACCCCCTCCTTCTTTTCCTCAGCGGATTCCCCAGCGGTTGATTAGGATTTGCGCGGGATTATACCATAACCGGCTTTGTTTGAAAATAGATATTTTGGCGCGATCGCTCCGGATCGCCGCCGCTCATCGATCGCCGCGCGGCGTCACCAAATCTCCCGCCTCGCGTAGGCGTCGAAGATCCGCAGCGAATAGTCGGAGAATTCGCCGATGATCTCGGGCATGCCGTCGTTGTTCATGTCGAACAGCGTGATCCGGTCTCCGAACGGCTTGTCCCACGCCACGTCGACGTTATAGAACCGCGAATCGAGGATGAGCCCGCTGTTGAGGACGACTTCGACCTGCGGGTCCTTGTCGATGTTCTCGACGATGATCTCCGTCGCGTCGAAGGTCCGCTGGCTCACGACCTGCTTGCTCTTGCTCATGCCGTCGACGATTATCATGCGGCCGTCGGCGATGAAGACGAACTCGAGCTGCGGATCGTCGTCGACGTTGGCGACTTCGATCGCCTGGATCGTCGTGAAATTGTCCTCGAGATTCTCCCAGACGTTCTGATAGCTCCCCATGGCGTACATGAGGATGCGGCCGTCGACGGTCGCGATGATGATCTCGCGCGTTCCGTCCCCTTCAATGTCGCGGACGAAAAATTTGCGTATTTTCGATCCGAGATTCGTGAGCTCCCACTCGAGCTTCCAGCCTTTCGGCGTCGACCTGAGAATATGCAGCTTGCCGTTCACATCGGCGTAGATGATCCCGCATCCCCCCTGATCATCGAGCGATATGACCTGCGCGAACGGGAATCTGCAGAACTTCTCCGTCAGCAGGGAGCACGGAATCTCCTGCCCGCTCGCCGGAAGCGCCGCCGCCGGAACGAACGCGAGCACCGCGATAACCAGCGCGATCATTCGTGTTCTCATTCTCTGTGCAACTCCTTTCATCGAACATCCGGCTCCGCGGGATGAACTCCCCCGGCGCCTCCGTCCCCTCTCGGATCGCTCATGCCGCATGCGGCCGAACCCCTGACCTCGATAGCCTGCGCATCGCCGATCGGCCCCCGCTCCTCGATCCGGTGTCCCTTCTCCGCGAGGTTCCGCTGCAGATATCTGCCGAACGCGCCGTACTCGACGCTGATGCAGTCGGGCAGCCACTGGTGATGGAAGCGGGGCGTCGACACCGCCTCCTCGAGCGTCATGCCGAAATCGAGCATATCGACGAGAATCTGCGCTATCGTCGTGATGATCGTAGCGCCTCCCGGCGTTCCGAGCACGAGATAAGCTTTTCCGTCCTTCAGCGCGATCGTCGGCGCCATCGAGCTCAGCATCCGCTTCCCCGGCGCGATCGCATTCGCCTCCCCCCCCACGAGCCCGTACAGGTTCGGATGCCCCGGCTTGATGGAGAAATCATCCATCTCGTTGTTGAGAAGAAATCCCGCGCCGCCGACGACGAGCTTCGAACCGTAGCTGTCGTTGAGCGTATAGGTGACCGAAACGGCGCGGCCGTCCCCGTCGACGATGCTGTAATGCGTCGTCTCCCGCTTCTCCCGGTCCGCATCCGGGCCGCCTGAGATCTCCGCCGATGGGGTCGCCCGGGGGGTGATCGTCTCCCGCAGATCGGAAGCGTACCGTTTCGATATGAGGAGCGATACGCGATTGTCCGTGTGATCCGGATCGCCGAGATACCGCGCTCGGTCCGCGTATGCCCGCTTCTCGGCTTCGACCATATAGTGGATCATCTGGTCGGACATGAATCCCTTGCCCTGCAGATCGTAGCCCTCGAGAATATTGAGGATTTCGATGAGCACCGTTCCGCCCGAGCTCGGCGGGGGCGCGGACAGGATCTCGAAACCGCGATAGCTTCCGCGCAGCGGCTCTCTGACGATCGCCTCGTATCCGGCGAGATCGCCCATCGAGATGATTCCGCCGCTCGCGCGCATCTCCTCGACGATGCGCTCCGCGATCGCCCCTCGGTAGAACGCCTCGGGGCCCTCGGCCGCGATTCGTTCGAGCGTGCCGGCCAGCGTCTCCTGCCTGAGCGTGTCCCCCGGCGCGAGGGGGGATCCGTCAGGTCTCATGAACTGCAGAAGCCCGGGGAACCGGTCTTTGTAATTCTGGAGCTCGCGGAGGGAGGACGCGAGCCGCTCGCTCGCCGGGAAACCGTCACGGGCGAGCGAGATCGCCGGCTCGATGAGATCCCGCCACGGAAAAGCGCCGTAGAGCGAATGCGCCCGGTGCAGGCCCGCGACGGTGCCGGGAACGCCGGCCGCCATTGCCCCGAGCGTGCTCAGCCCCTCGATCACGTTGCCGAGCGAATCGAGGTACATGTCGCGCGCCGCGCCCCCCGGCGCCGTTTCCCGAAAATCGATGAAGAAAGCCTCGCCCGAGGGGAGCCGCAGGAGCATGAACCCACCGCCGCCGAGGTTTCCCGCCTGCGGATGCGTTACCGCGAGGGCGAAGCCGACCGCCACGGCGGCATCGACCGCGTTGCCCCCGCGTCGGAGTATGTCGACGCCGACGGCCGTCGCCGCGGGGCTCGCCGTGACGACCGTTCCCCCGTTCGCGCACAATTCCCCGCCCGCGGAAGAAACCGCGGGTGCGGCCGCCGTCAAACACACGCCGAGGATGAAGGCGCGCGCAAGCGCTTTCGATCGATACAACATGATCCCCTCTCCCCGCGCCCGCGCGCGGCCCGTGCACCCGCTCCCTTTAATTTACATTGTATCAGCCGCCTAACTCTTTGTAAACTCTGAAATATCGGCCATTCGCCCTCCCGCCGCAGGGCGGCCGGCCCCGTGTCTCTTCCCCCTTGACCGCCGGAAATAACCGGTATAGAATCAGCCATGGGTATGACCCCATCGATATGGAAACGACCGTCGGCCCGGTCCGCGGTCCGGAGATCGCGATTCTTACTCTTCATAAGGCGGTAGGATGATGATGCTTCGCGTTTGTGCCGCTGCCCTCCTGATGCTCGTTTCGACGGCCGCATCGGCTACTCCCGGAGACGTCTCGAAGAAGATCCCGCTTCGCATGAGCCACGCGACGGGCGTGACCTGGGACGGACGAAGCGCCTGGGTCGCCGACCGGAAAACGGACATGTTCTACCGGATCGACCTCGCGAGCGGCGCGGTCAAGGATTCCCTCGAATCCCCGGGGTATTTCCCCTCGGGGCTCGCGTGGGACGGCACGCTGCTGTGGAGCAGCGACCCGACGGATGCGAAGATCTACGCGACCGACGTGGCGTCGGGAAAGACGGTCCTCGCCGTCGACGCGCCGGCCTCGGGCCCCATGGGCATCGCCTGGGACGGCGCGAACCTCTGGGTGTGCGACAACGCGGAGAAGAAGATCTCCCGGATCGATCCGAGCGACGGCACGACCATCACGGCGTTCAAATCCCCCGCGACCGATCCCCGCGGCATCGTTTTCGGCGGCGGCTACCTCTGGTGCTCCGACCGGCTGAAGGACCAGATCTACGGAATCGATCCTTCGAACGGCATGGTCGTCATCACGCTCGACGCGCCGGGGAGATTCTGCTGGGGGCTCGCGTGGAAAGACGGGCGGCTCCTCGCCGTCGACTATCAGGATGACGCGCTCTACGAGATCGTCGTCAAGGACGGCAAGCAGTACAAGACGTTCGATCCGAGACGCGCGGTCGTCGCCTTCGCCAACGAAGCCGCGACGTCCGGCGAAGGGGAGATCGTTTCCCTCGACATCAACTGCGCCGTTCCGGCCGACCGGCCGAATCAGAAGATTCTCGGCCCGATCGAGTATTCCCCGCAGCCGGCGCGCTTCGCGAAAGACCGATGGGGCCAGGAAGTGGCGGTGTTCCACTTCGAAGCGCTCCAGCCGCCCCGATTCGTCGAGGCCTCGATGAGGATCTCGCTCGAGACGTCGGCGATCCGTTACTTCATCTATCCCGAGGACGTGGGATCGGCCATCCCGGCGGACATCAAGAAGCTGTACCTCGCCGACGAGATCAAATACGACCTCGCGAATCCGTATATCCAGAGCGTCGTCCGGGATGTCGTCGGCTCCGAGACGAACCTGTACTGGAAGGCGCGGAAGCTCTTCCAGCACCTCATCGCGAACATGGAATACCTGATGGTCGGGGGCTGGAACACGGCGCCGACCGTGCTGCAGCGCGGCACCGGCTCGTGCTCGGAGTATTCCTTCAGCTACATCGCGCTCTGCAGGGCCGCGGGCGTTCCCGCGCGGTACGTCGGCGCCCTCGTCATCCGCGGCGACGACGCGAGCTACGACGACGTTTTTCACCGCTGGTGCGAGATATACCTCCCCGGCTACGGCTGGGTCCCCGTCGACGCCAACGCGGGGGACCGCGAGATCCCCGCGGAGCAGGCCGCCGCGTTCGGCGGCGTCGCGAACCGGTTTCTCGTCACGACCGCGGGGGGCGGCGCGTCCGAATACCTCGATTGGAACTACAACGCGCAGCCGGAATGGATTTCGACCGGCAAGTGCCGGGTGAAGCTGGAAAGCATCGCCGAATGGGAGCCTATGGCGAAATAGCAATGGTTTGATGTGCGGACGGATTGAATTTTCGTAGCCGGGAGGTCAGCGCGAAATGGGAATCCGTGAACGTGCAGCGAACTACGCGAAAGAAAAGATAATCGCCGAGATCACGACCCTCAGGCCGAGAGCCTCGACGAAGAACATCCTGCGCATGCTCGCGCTCGGCGAGCGCCTCACGAACGATCCCGAGTACAAGAGCGGCGCGCGCAATCTCCGCAATCTTTTCATTCAAGGGCATCCTTCCTCTATCGTCGTCAAGGACGTCATCGGCCGGCTTTCGCCCCGGTGCCGCGAGAAGCTCATCCGGAACCTTCTCATCAATGCGTTCCTCACGGGGATCGACCGGCGAAAGCAGATCCTTCGCGACGAAGGCTTTCAGCCGCCGCAGTTCGTCGTCATCAGCCCCACCATGCGGTGCAATCTCAAATGCCCCGGCTGCTACGCCGGCGAATACGAACAGGAAGAGGGGCTTCCCTTCTCCCTCATCGACCGGATCCTCACCGAATGCAAGGATCTCGGCATGTACTTCAACACGATGAGCGGCGGCGAAGTGCTCATGCGCAAGGACATCTTCGACATCTGGGAAAAGCACAACGACATGTATTTCCAGATCTACACGAACGGAACCATGATCAACGAGAAGGTCGCCGATCGGCTCGCCGCGCTCGGAAACGTCGCTCCCATGGTGAGCCTCGAGGGATTCGAGGAGGAGACGGACGCCCGGCGCGGCCCGGGCACGTTCGCCAGGGTCATGCGCGCGTTCGACCTCATGAAGGAGCGCGGCATGGTTTTCGGCGCCTCGGTCACCGAGACGCGCCACAACATCGAGACGCTCGCGAGCGACGGGTTCGTCGACCTGTGCATCGAGAAGGGCTGCATGGTGATCTGGTACTTCCAGTACATCCCCATCGGCCGGCGGCCGTCGCTCGATCTCATGCCCGCTCCCGAGCAGCGCGATTGGCTGCGAAAACGGGTTCACGAGCTTCGCGAAACGCGTCCGATCTTTCTCGGCGATTTCTGGAACGACGGCCCGTACGTTCACGGATGCATCGCCGGGGGCCGCGAGTACTTCCACATCAACGCGAACGGCGACATCGAGCCGTGTGTCTTCTGCCATTTCGCGGTCGACAATATTCGGGACAAATCGCTCAGGGAGGCGATCAACTCGCCGTTCCTCAGGAGGATCCGGTCGCTCCAGCCGTACCGGGAGAACCTGCTGACGCCGTGCATGCTCATCGACGCGCCCGATGTGCTTCGGAAGGTCATCGGAGAGTTCGACGCGCGGCCGACGTGCGAGGGGGCCGCGGAGCTCATCGAGGAATTCGGGCCCGAGCTCGACCGGTATGCCCAGGCCTACCGCTCGTACGCGGACCCCGCGTGGCAAACGGAGTGGAAACGGAAGCAGCCGCCGAACGCGGCGGTCAACCTTTCACGCACACTATCGGTTTGAGCCGCGCGACGCGCTTGTTCACCCCCGCGCCTTCCATGATCCCCACGACGTTGTCGACGTCCTTGTAAGCGCCCGGGGCCTCCTCGGCGACCCCCGGCTTGCTGTGAACGCGAACGACGATGCCCCGCGCGGCGAGGTCGGCGATGATCCGCTCCCCGCGGTATTGCTTGAGGGCCTGCTTTCGCGAGGTGCGCCTCCCCGCGCCGTGAATGGCGCTGCCGAACGTCTCCCGCATCCCCCGTTCGGTGCCGATGAGGACGTACGAGCTCGTTCCCATCGTCCCGCCGACGAGAACGGGCTGCCCCACGGCGCGGTACCGCTCGGGGAGACCGGGGCTCTCCGGGCCGAAGGCGCGCGTGGCCCCCTTGCGGTGGACGAGCAGATCCGTCGGCTTCCCATCGAGAACGTGCCGCTCGAGCTTGAGGTTGTTGTGGCCGACCTCGTACATCGTCCGCATCCCGGCCCCGGCGGCGCCGAAGACCTCCCGGAACGCCTTCCGCACGAGATGGGCGATCGCCTGCCGGTTGGCGAAGGCGCAGTTGATTCCCGATTTCACCGCGGCGATGTAGCGTTTCCCCTCGGGGCTCGTGATCGGCGCGGCGACGAGCTCCGATTCCCGGACCGGGATCTTGTATTTTTCGCTCGCCCGCCGAAGCACCGACTGGTAATCGGTGCCGATCTGATGGCCGAGAGCCCTGCTTCCCGTATGGATGCTCACGACAACTGTATCCGGGGCGAGACCGAAGGCGGCGGCGGCCCGCTCGTCGTACACGGCGTCGACGTACTGCACCTCGAGGTAGTGGTTCCCCGAGCCGAGCGTTCCCACCTGCTTGAACTGCCGCTCCTTGGCGGTGTCGCTCACGCACGACGGATCGGCGCCTTCGACCACGCCCCCCTCCTCCACGTACGCGAGATCCTCGGCCGACTCCCAGCCCCGCTCGATCACGAACCGGGCGCCGCGCAGGAGCACCTGATCGATCTCTTTCGCGGAGAGCTTCAGCGATCCGGTGGACCCGATTCCGGCGGGCACGATCCTGAAGAGCGCGTCGGCGAGATCCGTCTTCCGCTCTTCGACGTCCCGTTTCGGGACGCCCGCGATCATCGTCCGCACGCCGCAATTGATGTCGAATCCGACCCCGGCTATCGTCACCACACCCTCGTCGATATCGAAGGCGCCGACGCCGCCGATGGGAAATCCGTACCCCGGATGGATGTCCGCCATCGCCAGCGACGCCATGCGGATGCCGGGGAGACAGGCGACGTTCCGCACCTGGAGCAGCGCGTCCCACTCCTTGCTCTTACTCTCGGACAGGAGAAACCGGATCGAATCCTCGTCGGCGTAGATGCGGCCGGGCACGTTCATCTCGCCGGATTTCGGGATCTCCCAGAGGTAATCGTGGATCTTCTTCAACTCGACTCGAGACATGTTCCGGCCCCCCTATAGATCGACCACGCAGCGGGCGACCCACGTTCCCGGCTCGCGCTCTTCGACCGACGCGCCGTAGAACGTCGCCGCCTTCACCTCGACGAGGAGCCGATCGCGGACCTCGCCGATCGGCAGCCCCCCGGCGACCGCCGCGAGCTTCCAAGTCCCGTCCACGCGCGCGAGATTCTCGACGGCGACCGCGAGCACCGCTGTTTCGGCCAGATCCCCCTCGGCCAGAATGCCGTTGAGAAACTCGAGGAGGAGCTCGACGAGATCGGCCCCCTCGCGCTCGATCCTCAAGCGTTTCGACGGGACGAGCCCCTTCCCGTCGATCATGATCCCGATCATCGCCGCGGCGGCCTCCTCGAACGCCTCTGCGGGCGTTCTCCCCCATCCGCGGATGCCCATGTCCGCCGTGTGATCGATCGTTTCGTGTCCCCGATTATTCATGGCTCGGCTCCCGCGCGGCGCGCGCCGCCCCGGCGCCGTCACGGATTGAAATAGTAATGGACGACGTCGCCGTCCCGGATCACGTACTCGTGCCCCTCGGTCCGCAGAAAGCCGTGCGTGTGAACAGCCGCGCGCGAACCGAACTCGACGAGGCGCTCGAAGCTCATCACCTCGGCCTTCACGAATCCGCGCTCCATGTCGGTGTGTATCCTGCCGGCCGCCCGCGGGGCGCTCGTTCCGCGGGGCACCGACCATGCCTGGAGCTTGTCGTGCGCCGCGGTGTAATAACGGACGAGCCCGAGAAGATCGTGGCATTGCTCGATGAATCGCGTCTTCCCTCGCGCGTCGGCGCCGAGCTCCCGCACGAACTGCGTCCGCTCCTCCTCGGAGAGCGCGTCGAGCTCGTCCTCGAGCTTCGCCGAGATGATAAAGACGTTCTTTTCGCCGAACCTCGCGGCCGCCCGCGCGCATTCGTCTCCCCGTCCCGCCGGATCCTCGTACCCCGTATTGAGGACGACGATCCGCGGCTTCGACGTGAGGAGCTGGAGCTCGTCGTAGAGCGCCGACATCGGCGCCGGCACGCGCTCCGGTCCCACCCGTTCGCCACGCTCGAGGGCGGCATGAACGGATTCGAGAAACTCGAGCTCCTTCCGCTCTTCCTTCTTGAGCGCCTTCGCGCGCGTCCGCTCCTTCTCGAGCCATCGCTCGACGCGCTCGACGTCGGAGAGGAGAAGCTCGTTCTCCACGATCTCGAGATCGAGGAGCGGATCGGCCGTGCCGTACATATGGCTCACGTCTTCTTCCCGGAAACACCTGAGCACGTGGGCGAGCACGCTCGCCTCGCGCACGTGATGGAGGAACTTGTTCCCGAGGCCCTCCCCCCGGTGCGCCCCCTTGACGAGCCCCGCGATGTCGATGAACGTGACGGTGGCGGGGATAACCTCCTTCGGCTTGAGAATCTCGGCGAGCTTCTCGAGCCGCTCGTCGGGCACGGGAACTGTGCCCCGATTCGCGTCGATCGTGCAGAAGGGATAGTTTGAAGCGGCCGCTCCCGCGTGGCAGAGCGCGTTCATGAGCGTGGACTTGCCGACGTTCGGAAGGCCGATTATTCCGACAGAGATTCCCATACGAGGCTCTCAGGCGTCATGAAGAACGAGCGATACCGGGCACCGACAAGAGTCTATGGCAAAGATCGCCGCAAGTCAAAAGACAAAAAGATCTCCGGCCCTCGGGGACCGGAGATCTCGATGCGTTGCGTTCCTGCGGCGCCGCTCCGTCGAGGGGAGCGCGCGCCGGCGCATCAGCTCTTCGTCTTGCCGCAGGTCTTCGCCTTCGGACAGGTGCCGTCTTCGGCCGCGGCGCAGCCTTCCTTCTTGCCGCCCGCTTCCGTTTTCTTCATCTCGCCGTGGCCGCACGCCGCCGCAGCGGCCGCCGGGCCCGAGTACTTCTTCGGATCCGCCTTGAATTTCTCGAGACAATCGTTGCAGCAGAAATAGGAGGTCTTACCGCCGTGCTCCAGCTTCGCGGGGGCGTCCTTGCGGAGGAACACCTTCCCGCTCACGGGGCATTCGGCGTAGATGTAGGCGTCCGGATTCTTCTCGAACGCCTTCTTGTTCTCCTCGCTCACGAACGAATAGGGCCGCCCCTCGAACTTCGCCGTGTACTTCATTTCCTTCTGCGGCTTCACTTCGTTCGACACGACGTCATAGTTGATCTCGTAAGCCGCCGGATTGGCGAGATATTTATCCTTGCAGGCCTCCGCGCAGAAATGCATCTGGCGACCGCCGTGGACGATTTCGATCGAACCGGCCTTCTTCACCGTCATGCCGCAGACCGGGTCCATGTCCATGCCGGCGGCGAAAGCGGCGGGATTCTGAAGGAAGTAGGCCTTGCAGCCCGCTTCGCAGAAGTAGTAGATCGTTCCCTCGTACTCGGCCTGGAGCGCCTCCGCCTTCGGAATCATGTAGCCGCACACGGCGCAGGGAACCATTTCCTTATCACCGGCGAAAGCCGCGCCGGCCGTAAGGAGCATCGACGCGAGAGCCGCAAAGAGAATTAACCGCTTCATTTTCAACCTCCTTGAAACCCAGACACAAATTATTCTTCTATGAATTAAATATAAAACCGAAGCCCCCGCAAGGCGTTTCGCGGGGGCTTCGACTGCAACAATGGAACCGGCTCTTCCTACCGGATGAAGAGCGGCGCGAAAACGAGCGCCACAACCGACATGAGCTTGATCAGGATGTTCATGCTCGGACCGCACGTGTCCTTGAACGGATCCCCCACGGTGTCGCCCACGACCGCGGCGGCGTGCGTCGGCGTTCCCTTCCCGCCGAGATTCCCTGCCTCGATCCACTTCTTGCTGTTGTCCCACGTGCCCCCGGCGTTCGCCATGAAGATGCCGAAGAGCACGCCCGTCGCCGTCGCGCCGGCGAGGAAACCGCCGAGCGCCGCGGGCCCGAGGGTGAACCCGACGATGAGCGGCAGGGCGACCGCGAGCGTGCCGGGGATTATCATTTCCCGGAGCGCGTTCTTCGTCACGATATCGACGCATTTGCCCGTATCGGGCTCCGCGGTCCCTTCCATGAGCCCCTTGATCTCGCGGAACTGCCTCCGTATCTCGATCACCAGCTTGTTGGCAGCTTTGCCCACGGCCTTCATCGTGAGAGAGGCGATCACGAGCGGCACCGCCGCGCCGAGGAAGAGCCCGATGACGACCGTCGCCGACGAGAGGCTGATGCTCTCGAGCTTCACCGTATTCTGGTACGCGCTGAAGAGCCCGAGCGCCGTGAGCGCCGCCGATCCGATCGCGAAGCCCTTCCCGATCGCCGCGGTCGTGTTGCCGAGCGAATCGAGCCGATCGGTGATTTTCCGAACTTCGGGACCCAGGTGCGACATCTCCGCGATGCCGCCGGCGTTATCGGCGATGGGACCGTACGAATCGGTCGACATAACGATGCCGATGGTCGCGAGCATGCCGACCGCGGAAAGTGCGATGCCGTAAAGACCGCTCGTCATGTACGCGATATAGATCGCGGCGCAGAGGGTCAGCATCGGCAGAATGACGCTCTCGAATCCGACGGCGAGCCCCGTGATGATCGTCGTCGCGGGTCCCGTCGTGCTCGCGTTCGCGACCGTCTTCACCGGGGAGCCGGACGTGTAGAACTCGCTCTCGAGCCCGATGAGGATCCCCGCGAGGATGCCGGCGAGCACCGCATAGAACGGATTCAGGACGCCGACGATCGCTTTCGTCGCGAAGAAGGCGCCGATGATGAATATACCGCCCGAGACGTATGTCGCGTAGCGAAGAGCCGACTGCGGATTCAACCGCTTGAGGAACCCGATCGACGCGATGCCGAGGAGCGAGGCAATGAGACCGATCCCGATCAACACCAGCGGCAGCGACATATACTGCAGCGGCGCCGCCAAAACCGCGCCGATCGCCATCGTCGCGACGACGCTCCCCACGTAGCTCTCGAACAGGTCCGCTCCCATGCCGGCCGTATCGCCGACGTTGTCGCCGACGTTGTCCGCGATGACTCCCGGATTCCGGGGATCGTCTTCGGGGATTCCCGCCTCGACTTTGCCGACGAGGTCGGCGCCCACGTCGGCGCTCTTCGTGTAGATGCCGCCGCCGACGCGCGCGAAGAGCGCGATCGAGCTCGCTCCCATCGCGAAGCCGTTGATGATGAGCGGATTCTGCGTGAAGAGATAGAAGAAGCCGAGCCCGACGAGCCCGAGCGCCGCGACGCTGATTCCCATGACCGAGCCGCCCCTGAACGCGACCGAGAGGGCGTTCGATATTCCTCCGTCCATCGCCGCCTGGGCCGTGCGCGCGTTGCTCCGCGTCGACGCCTGCATCCCGAGGAGCCCCGCGGTCATCGAGCACAGGGCGCCGCCGAGGAAGGCGACGGCGGTCCACACGCTCAGCGCGAGCGAAAGGACCGCGAAAACGACGACGATAAAGACGGCGATGATCTGGTATTCCCGTCTCAGGAACACGAACGCTCCATGATGGACCTTGTCGCAGAGCTTCTGCATGAGCTCGTTCCCGGCCGGCTTTCTCATGATATCGAAGTAGGTGATCACCGCGACGATCATCCCGGCGACGCCGAGCCAGGGGATCAATCCGGTCAACGTCCTCAACGCATCGACATTCATCCTGCCCTCCCTTGCGATGGTGTCCGAAAACCCGAGAAATATATAACGCGCTGCACAATCGCGACAGATATAATTCGAAAAGTAATACGGTCATCGCGCGCGAGTTGTCAAGCAGTTTTGCTTCAGGAGAGCGCCGCCGGAGCCTCGCGGAACCGCTGCGACGCTTCGCGCAATTGCTTCACGTAGCGGATGGTCTTTTCGTCGACTTCGATCCGCGCCGCGACCTCCGCGTCGCCGAGCCCGCGGCCCATGAGGCAGAGAATCCCGTCGAGCGTTTCGTACGGCATGCCGAATATCTCCTCGTCCTTGACTCCGGCGAAGAGATCGGGGCTCGGTTTCTTCCGGAGGATCGGCTCCGGGAGAGCGATCTGCCCGCCCATTCGGAAGACCTGCATCTTGTACAGGTGCCGGATCGGGGCGATCTCTCCGGAATCGTCCCCGTACCGCACGAAGAAGCCGATCTCGAATTCCGTTCGATTCGCGCAGGCCGCGACGACACAATCGCGCCGCTCCGCCTCCCGGTACAGCTCGACGAGCCGCAGCCGGTGCTTTATGCGGACGAACGCGACGAACTCCCGGAACTCCGCCGCGCCGCCCCCGGTGAGGCTCGCGAGGAAGTTCGCCCGCGCCGCGCCGGGGAAGAGCCGCGCCGCTCCGCGGGCGATGCCGCGCAGGCGGACGAACGCGCTCGCGCCGCTCCGGTAGCACCCGAGATCCTCGAGAGCCTTGGTGAGGTCGCGTGTCTCAAAGGGGATTCCGAGTTTCCGGGCGAGCGCGAGCGCGTCATCGGCGCTGTCCGGGGAGCTATCGCGTTCGGGCAAGAAAAAGGCATGAACGCGATCGGGAGGGAGCGCCCTCGCACAGAGGGACGCGACGACCGCCGAATCGATGCCCCCGCTCAGGCCGAGACAGACGCCCTTCGCGCCGCGGCGCGCGACGAAATCAGCGACGAAGGAAACGATCCGCTCCGTCTCCCGCCCGCAATCGATTGCAAGCTCGGGAATCACGGCAGACCCATCTCACTTGATGACGCCGAGCCTCTTCCCCACCTTCGTGAAGGCCGCGATCGCCTTGTCGAGCTGCTCCGGGGTATGCGCCGCGGAGATCTGCGTCCTGATGCGGGCCGCGCCCTTCGGCACCACCGGATAGAAGAAGCCGATGACGTAGATGCCCTCGTCGAGGAGCTGCGCCGCCATCATCTGAGCGAGCTTCGCGTCACCGAGCATGACCGGCACGATCGGATGCTCGCTCGGAATGATATCGAAGCCGGCGGCGGTCATCTTCTCCCGGAAATATTTCGTGTTCTTCCGCAGACGTTCCCGCAGGTCGCTCGTCCGCGAGAGCATGTCGAGCACCGCGATCGACGCGGCGACGAGCGCCGGCGCCATCGTGTTCGAGAAGAGGTACGGCCGGGACCGCTGCCGCAGGAGGTCGATGATCTCGCGCCGGCCAGTCGTGAAGCCGCCCGACGCGCCGCCGAGCGCCTTGCCGAGCGTCGACGTGATGATGTCGACCCGTCCCATGGCGCCGGCGTGCTCGACCGCCCCGCGCCCCGTCGGGCCGAAGAATCCGGTCGCGTGGGAATCGTCGACCATCACCAACGCGCCGTACTCGTCGGCGAGGTCGCAGATCTTATCCACCTTCGCCACGATGCCGTCCATCGAGAAGACGCCGTCCGTGGCGATCATGATGCGCTTCGCTCCCGCGGCTTTCGCCTCGTCGAGCCTCGCGCGCAGGTCGGCCATGTCGTTGTTGTTGTACCGGTACCGCTTCGCCTTGCAGAGCCGCACGCCGTCGATGATCGAGGCGTGGTTGAGGGCGTCGGAGATGACGGCGTCCTCCTCCCCGAGCACCACCTCGAACAGGCCGCCGTTCGCGTCGAAGCACGAGGAATAGAGAATCGCGTCGTCGGTCCCGAAGAACTCCGAGATCTTGCGCTCGAGCCGCTTGTGGATGTCCTGCGTCCCGCAGATGAACCGCACCGACGAGAGCCCGAAGCCGTGGGTCCGCATCGCCTCGCACGCCGCGGCGGCGAGCTCCGCGCTGTTGGAGAGCCCGAGATAGTTGTTCGCGCAGAAGTTGAGGACCTCCTGCCCCGACTCCACCCTGATCGCGGGGCGCTGCTCGGTGACGATGATCCGCTCCGTCTTGAAGAGCCCCGCGTCCCTGATCTCCTGAAGCGTCGCCTGCAGCTCTTTTTTCAGCTTATCCGAGTACATCGATTCCTCTCTTCGTGCGAGTTTACACGAGCAGCCCTTGCTCGTGCCGTTTCCCGAGCACCGCGATCATATCCGCCGCCATCGCCGCGAGATCGTAGTCGGGGCGCCAATCCCACTCGTCCCGCGCGGCGCTGTCGTCCATGTAGTTCGGCCACGAGTCGGCGATCCGCTGCCGCATCGGATCGACGCGGTACTCCATGGTGAATTCGGGAATGTGCTTCTTGATCTCCGCCTCGAGCATTTCGGGGGTGAAATGCATCGCGGTGACGTTGAAGGAATTCCGGTGCTTCAACCGCGCCTGATCGGCCTCCATGACCCCGATGGCCGCCTTGATCGCGTCCGGCATGTACATCATGTCGAGCGAGGTGCCCTGCTTGAGGAAGCAGGTGTACTTCCGCCTCTTGATCGCCTCGTAGAAGATCTCCACCGCGTAATCGGTCGTCCCGCCTCCGGGGAGCGTGCCGTTCGAGATGATCCCCGGGAAGCGGACCCCGCGCGCATCGACGCCGAAGCGCTTGAAGTAGTAGTCGCAGAGCAGCTCCCCCGACACTTTCGTCACGCCGTACATCGATTCGGGCCGCTGGATCGTGTCCTGAGGCGTTCCGTCCTGCGGCGTCGAGGGGCCGAAGGCGCCGATGGAGCTCGGGAAGAAGATGCAGCACTGGTTCGCCCGCGCGGCGTCGAGGACGTTGAGGAGACCGCCCATGTTGATGTCCCATCCCTCGCGCGGCTTCCGCTCGGCCACCGCGGAGAGCAGCGCGGCGAGATGGTAGATCGTGTTGACCCGGTACTTCTGCACGACCTCATCGACCATCTCGGGCTTGAGCACGTCGAGCAGGGCGAACGGCACATCCCCGGACAGCTTCTTCTTGGCGTCGGGCTGGATGTCGGTCGCGATCACGTTTTCGGCGCCGTACCGCTCCTTGAGACCGATGGTCAGCTCCGAGCCGATCTGTCCGAGGGCCCCGGTGACGAGGACTCTGCGTGTTGTCTGTGTGCCCATACCGTTACTTTGCACCCCCTGCTTTGACGATCGTGAGAGCCTTCTCGGCCGCCGCGAGGAGCGCTTCGGCCCCGACGGGCGAACCGGTCGCGTTCTTCATCCACAGATCGGGAGCGACGCTGCCGAAGATCGCCATGCGCTCGAACTCGGGCCCCACGCTCCCGGCCTCTTCCATGCGCGCTTCGATCTGGTTCGCAATGAGGTGCCCGATCGGGTAATCGGGCAGGTAGAGGTACGAATCGATCATATGCGAGTAGATCCCGAGCAGCATGACGTCCTTCGCCTTGAAGACGGTCGCGAAGTACCTGTTCCAGACATCCTTCGAAATGTTGATCACGGCGTCCTTGAGCTCCGCCGGAGTCGCGTCCGGATGATCGTACATCCAGCGCCAGACCTCCATGTCGACGAGCGACACGGCCGAGATTTCGAAGGCCCCCCAGAAATCGTTCAGCGTCTTGAGCGCGGCGGCCGTTTCGTCCCCCTTCACGTCGAGCCCGAGGATCTCGAGATCGCGCGATTGGAAGACGAACGCGAAGCCTTCGGTGAACGCCGTGTTCGGCACGCCCTGCAGGAGCGCGTAATCGACGTCGTTGAGCGAGAGCACCTGCTCGACGTTGTGCCCGAGCTCATGCACGGCGATGTTGAAGCCCTTGTAATCCATGCCGGTCTTCCCGACGCGCGTGCGCAGGTGCGCCGTCGCGCCGCGCATGCCGCCGCCGGAGGCGTGCCCGGAGCCCCGCGCCGGATCGACCGAGATGTACCGCGCGATGTACGCGGCGCGGTCGCCCGAGAACCCGAGCTTCACGAGGATGTTCGGGATGTCCTTCTCGAAGGCCGCGGGCGTCGGATATTTCTCGGTAACGACCTTGTCGAGCTGCTCCTGCGAGTACGCGCTCCGCGCCCTGAATCCGTTATACCAGATATCGTACGGCTCGAGCTTCCGGTCGAGGCGCGATTCGATGAGCTTCGCCACTTTCGGCACGAGCGGCGACGACACGACCTGCACGAGCATCGCCTTTGCGCGCGCTTCGGGTATCTCGCGGTTCTCATCGAACCGGCGCGCGATGAGCGTCGGCGCCGTCGGCGAGTAGGGGTCGATGAGCCGGGACGCCTTGAACGTGCTGAGCAGGATGGCGTAGCGCGTATCCGGCTCGGGGCTGTTCGTCACTCCCGCCGCGGGGGGCGCATCCCCCTCATAGTCCTTCACCGCGGCCGGCTTCACCTCGTTCGTATAGGGATTCCAGTCGACTCCCGGATTGTCCACGACCGCCGCCGGAATCGTCTGCGTGATGATCCGTTCCATCACCTGGCGGATCATGCGCTGCTTGGCGGGGCCGTTCTTCCGGTCCTGATAGTCGGCCTTGAGCTCGTCCCGAAGATTCCAGTGCGAAAGGAGCTTCATGCCGGCGGGGAACAGGCGCTTCCCCTTCGCGTCGACGAGGTGATGCATCCAGATGTTATAGCCGGAGATGTACCGGTCGGCCGCCGAGAAGGTCTTCGCCACCTCGAGGTTGACCTCGGCGGGAATGCGCTTGGAGAAACGCTGGGCGAGGCGCGCCTCGGCCCACTGCCGCCGCGTCCACCCCGTGCCGTCCGTGAGGCGCTGGTCGAGCGTCGTGAGCGGGAAGTTCAGGAGCACGACGAACGCGATCTTGTTCTGGAAGAAATCGTCCAGCACGTGAGCCGAGGCGTCGTACCCGGCGAAGATCTCGTCCATGGGGAGCACCGGCCCGATATCGAGGTCGGTCTGCCACCGGAACTCGAGCCCGATCTCGTTCATGTGGCCGTTCAGCTTGTCGAGGAGCCGCTCGAACCGATTGAACATCTCGTCGCGCGTCTTCGCGTCGCCGGCGAAATTGAGGCGCACAAACTCCTCGAAAACGGCCGCGTCGCCGTCCTCGACGCGCCAGAAATTGGCGACCTGCTCCATGCCGCGGCGCGCGTTCGCGCGCACCGCGTCGCCGTACGTCGCGACGAGCTCGCGCTCGAGCTTCGCGATCGAACCCTGCATCCATGCGGGTGCTTCGGCCTGTGCATGCGCTCCGTTCATTCCGCACAGGATAACGGCAACCGCGACGAGAGCGCAAACAGCTTTTTCCCGTGAACCGCTCATCGCACGCTCCTTGCTCCTCGATGCGCCTTCGCGATTTTTCCGGCGTCCCGAACGGGGCGCCCTTGGAACATATCGGATAGAATTGCAGAACTCCTTCGCTTAGGCAAGGCAGAAAATCCAGCAGAAAGCGTGCCGAATCGACGGTTTGGACCGGGAAGCGATCTTGACGGCGGGGCAGTCCGGTGGCAGCCTGCTCGCGGTGGTTTTCGGGTCCCGCGATGCTCGGCTGCGACCGGAATCCAGCCCCGCGTAACCGATTTATTGGGTTGATGTTTGATAATAATGCTTGCAATTTAGTATAATATAGGGTAAACTACTCATAGCGTAAATATTATTCATCCCGAGGGAAGAAGAATCCCATATTTTATTCAGGGAGGGGAACATGAAGTCATTGCGGACAGTTGCTTTCTTCGCCGCTGCTTTTGTCCTTTTGGTCCTGCCGGTGGCCGTGTGGGCTATTGATACCGGTACCGCTCTTTTGACGAATGTGACGCCCGTCAACGGTGGATGCGTGTCCGGCCCGAACGGCCGCACCGTCGAGGCGTGGGACATCCAGCCCGGCTTTACCTACATCCTCACGATCTCGAACGTCACGGAGTGCGCCAACGGCGGCACGGACCCGACGCTCAACATGAGGATCAACAGCTCGCAGCCGGGGTATGAATACACGGACCTCGTCGCGGTTTACGTTTCCCCCGGCGTCTATCAGCTGACTTTCACGCTGCCCGGGCATGCCTGGTGCACCCTGCCCATATATTACTGCACGACCCCCGGCGTCTATACCTCCGGAATTCTCGTGCGCCGGCATGACGGCGGGACCAATCCCCAGGGCGATCCCTACATGGCGCACCTGCGCGCTTCGTCGTGGGGTCCGGGGTGCACCAACCCGATTCCGATTCTCGGCCCCGAGTGCGGCGCGCTCGGCACCGAGGATTCGAACTGGGGTGCGGTAAAAGCGATTTACCGGTAGGCGCCTCGATCGCCTCGGGCGATTGCGGGAGTCGCTTCACGCTCTTCGATTTTGAGAGGATGACCCGAATGATCTTGAGGGTCATCCTCTCGCTTTTATGATCCGGAAGCGCCAGGGCTCAGCGGTTGGTCAGATAGGGTATTCCATGCGCCAGTCCCCAGAGAACGGCGGATACGGCCAATAATTTAATCACATACAAACGCCAGTGAATGACAGTGGCCGGCTCGCTATTCGACGTGAGCCCATTCAGCCGAGTAATATCAATGCGGCGAATGATGATAAGTCCTACGACGATCGCCCAGAAAACCACATCGATAAAAGAGAATGCATGTTTCTGAAAGATGAAAAACGAAAGCACGAACAACGCCAGGTTGCCTGCCATGAGCCAAAGCATGCGCACAATAAGCCCGCTGCAACCTATCGGCGCCGGCTCCGGTAAATTGTGCCCGGATTGATTCGGACTCGACATAGCCACCTCCCAAACAACGTCCGATGACGGACGCGGCTACGGAGCACGCTCAGCAATGCATCCAGTAGCTTTGTTTGGATGGCGGCCCGACCACCCGTTCAACCTCCGGTGGAGCGATCTCGATCCACCGAACCCTTCTGCAACGGGGCTCAAATCTCTTGTCGAAGGGATAATAGCATGAACCAGTCTGCGCTCAAAGCCAATTTCGAATGATGATCGAATCCCGGCGGGATTCAAACCTGCCAAATCACCGCGGCGTTCGCGGCAACATGATGCCCCTGCAGGCGCTTTATTGAATTGGCGTCCCCAACGGGATTTGAACCCGTGTCGCCGCCGTGAAAGGGCGGTGTCCTAATCCGGACTAGACGATGGGGACGCCTGCGATTCGATGGAATCTATCAATTGAGTCGGCGTGCGTCAACCGGAAAAGCCGCCCGAGGAACCGTTCGAGCCGTCGTCCTTTTCAGAATCGAAGAGCGATATCTGCCGCGTCCCCGCACGCCCCTTGCCGGCGCGGGACAGACGCTGCGGATGGGGCCGGGGCGGCGGCGCCCCCTCGGCGCCGCGATAGAACGAATCGCAGAGATTCCTGAGGCTCTCCCGCGACATGCCCGATCCGTCGAACACGCCCGCCTCGACGAGCTCCATCGCGGCGCGCATCGAGAGACGGTCCTTCATCCTGACGAGAAACTCCTCAAGCGACGGGAAATCCCCCCGGTAGATCCGCTCCTCGACGATCGCGTCCCATTCCGCCTTCTCGAGCGGTATGACGGCGGTCAGCGGCGCCCTGATGACGCCGTCCTCGAACGAAAACGCGACGGCGTCCTCGTTGATGCCGGAGGGGAGCACGGGAACGCCCTTCGACTTCAGATATTCGAGGTATTTGGCGGTGCGGTCCTTGACGCCGAGATTGCTGTTGAGGAGCCCGGTGAAGTAGCGCTCGAGGCAGTGCGTCTTGAGAAAGGCCGTGCGGTAGCTCATCGAGGCCTGCGCGCAGCTGAGGGACTTGCTGTGCGTGAACGCGACGTGGTACAGGAGGAAATCGAAGATCCGCTGCGCCTCCTCCTCGTTGAGCCCCTTTTCCATGCAGCCCCGCACGAACGCGAGACGCGCCGAAACGATCTCGCCCGGATCCTTCAGCCAGAGCGCCCCCTCGACCATGATCGCGTCCTTCCCCCGCAGACCCGCCGCCTCATCGAGCACCTCCCGTATCTGCTCGCGGTAGAGGAGCACCCCCCTCGTGGGCGCGAGAATCGGTGCGAGCGAATGGTGCGGGAGAAACACCTTCCCCTTCTTCTCCGAGTTTTCGAGATATCGCTCCCAGAGCCTCCCCTCCATGGGCCCCGGCCGGTAGAGGGAAATGACGTTCACGAGCTCGTCGAAGGTCTCCGGTTTGATGCGGACGAGGTGATCGCGGATTCCCTGGCTCTCGAGCAGATAAACCCCGGTCGTTTCGCCCGACGACACAAGCGCGTAGACGCGCGGGTCGTCGAGGGCCTTCGGCGTCCATCGCTTTCTTCCCGAGCCCGCGAAGAGGCTCGCCGGCGCGGACGAGCCCTCCTCGCTCCGGATCGATTCGATCGTTTTCTGGATTGCCGAGAGGAAATGGGAGTGCTGCGCGCCGATAATCCACCCCCCCGCGGCCTCGATCGCGGAGGTTCCGAGCTGGGCGAAACGCTCCCCCGCCGCGTTCGTCGTAACCGAGTAAAAGCCGTCGATCTCCCGCGGCACGATGACGAATCTCGACGTATCGAGCGTGAAATGGAGAATCTTCCCTTGGAGCGGATACGCGGCGTAGAGAACGCTCTTCGCCGCGGGCTCGGCGTTGCACAGGCGCCGCGCGGCCTCCGAGCCCTCGAGGAGAGACGCGAGGCTCCGGTGACGCTTCTCGAAGGAGAGGATGCGGAAGAGCTCTTCGCGAAGCTCGGGCGGCGTTCCGAGGATCTCCGCGATCTCCTTCGCGATCGTCACGACGGACATCTCCTCCTGCGCGATCTGGAAGCACGGAGAGAAGTCGGGGATGAGCGCGGCGATCACGGCCGCGAGCCGGTCTTTCTGCGGATCGGACACCATGAGCTCCACGGGCGGTATCGATCCGCGCCTCGAATGGGAGAACGATTCGAACATGAGCTCGTGATCGACGGGATTGAGCGGGCTGATATCGAGAAGATAGGCGACGACGCTCTCGAGAAGATCGCTCCCCATGAGCTCGATCCAGATCCCGCGCGCGTACGCGCTCAGGAACAGCTCCCGGAGAAATATGAGGAAATCGCCGATCCGCTCCTCGCGGGCCGCGGCGAGCTCCCGCTCCATGGCGCGGTGCAGAAACATGCGTTCGTCCGCCGGCCGGTTGTGAAACGCGAGCTGGAAACGCCGGCGGCACATGTCGGCGAGCGATTCGTCGGCGTTCGGCGCGCCGGCGAGCGTGACGCGCCCCGAACGGGCGAGATCGACCGCGCAGCGTTCGGCGATCTCCCCCGACCGGTCGAGCGCATCGCGCGTGTCCGCGAACAGCGGGGCGAGATCGCGCTCCCGCTTGAGATAGTATTCCTGAACGGGATCCTCGGGCTCCGGCTCCCCCTTCTTCCGCGAGAGCCGCCGCGCGAGCCGGAACGATTCGACGTCCTCCTTCAGCAGGAAGCGGTCGTTGTTCGTCGCGACGAGCGGGACGAGCGTCTTCGCCGAGAGGACGCGGAGCTGCTCGGAGACGAGATCCTCCTCGGGGCGCAGATGGTTCATGATCTCGATGAATACGTTCGACGGGCCGAAGATCTCCACGAGCCGGTGAACGACGTCGCGCGCGCGGCCGATATTCCCGTGGAGAACGGCCTGGCTCGCCTCGCCCCTGAGACAGCCGGTGAGCGCGATGAGCCCCGAGCGGCGGCTTTCGAGATCCGCGCTCGAGACGGGCGTCTCCTTCTCCCGCGTCGACTGCCGCGAAACGAGGGCGCAGAGGTTTCGGTAGCCCTCGTCGTTTTCGGCGAGGATCGTCAGATGGAACAGTCCGCTCGAGCCGGCGAGCGGCGCATGCAGGATCTCGGCGCCGAAAACCGGCTTGACGCCGGCCTTGCGCGCCGCGTCGAAGAACTCGAAATGCCCGTGGGTCGAGCGATGGTCGGTGAGCGCCACGGCCCCGAACCCGAGAAACGAGGCCCGCGAGATGAGATCCCGGATTCCGATGATCCCCTCGGAGCCGCTGAATACGCTATGTACGTGAAGCGGAACATACGGCATGTCGCATCGCTCCGGAAGCCCCCCGGCACCAGAGTACCGGACATTCGCCGGGGCTGCAAGCCCATTCCGGCGTATCATAATTGTTTGAAAAGTGCAATCCGGCGGCGTACAATGGGCTCGGCTCATTCCGGACCGTCCGACGGTGAACGCGCAAGGGGGGAAACGCCGTGGCAGATCCTGAGAAGAACTCGGAAATCGACCGCCTCGCGAGGGAGAACACGCGTCTCAGATCGGCGGTGGACGAGCTTTCCATTCTCAACGACATCGCGACCGCCGTGAGCTCCGCCTCCTCGCTCGAGCGCACGATCGAGCTCATCGTCCACAAATGCATCAAGCACCTCAAGGTCGAGCAGGCGACGATCACGCTCCTCGACACGGCGCGCGTCGGGACCCCGTTCCACACGATCATTCGCGGGGCCGACACCTCGAGCGAGATTCTCCCCTACCGCCTCGACGCCGAGCTCACCGGCTGGATGCTCAAGCACCAGAAGCCGCTCGTCGTCAACGACCTGAAGAAGGACGACCGCTTCCAGGCGACCGACCGCGACGTGTGCGCCGTGCGCTCGCTTTTGAGCGTCCCCCTCGTGCTCAAGGGACGGATGATCGGGCTCCTCAACCTGTTCAACAAGCGCACGGGAGACGACTTCACCGAAGCGGACGCGAGGCTCCTCGGGATCATCGCCACGCAATCAGCGCAGGTGATCGAGCACGCGCGGCTCTTCGCCGAGGAGCAGGCGCTCAAATTGATGCAGGAGGAGATGAAGCGCGCGTACGAGATACAGATAAGCCTGCTCCCGAAGGAACCGCCGCGGTTCCAGGGGTACGACATCGCCGGCGCGAGCATCCCGGCGAAAGCGGTGGGCGGCGATTACTTCGATTTCATCGGTCTCGACGATCGCCGCATCGGGCTCTGCCTCGGTGACGTTTCGGGCAAGGGGATGCCCGCCGCCCTCCTCATGGCGAATCTCCAGGCGACGCTCCGCGGCCAGGCCATCATCGATCCGTCGCCGGCCGCGTGCCTCAACCGCTCGAACTTGCTCCTCTTCCGCAGCACCGACGCTGACAAGTTCGCCACGCTCGTCTACGGCGTGCTCGATCGCGAATCGAACCGGCTCGTGTACGCGAACGCGGGGCATAACTATCCGCTCCTGCTCGAGCCGGGCGGGGAGCCCCGGCGGCTCGAGCTCGGGGGCCTCGTGCTCGGGTGTCTCGAGGACTTCTGCTACACCGAGGGGCTCGTCGAGTTCGACCCCGGCGACACGCTCCTCGTCTATTCGGACGGGATCACCGAGTCGATCGACGCCCGCGACGAGGAGTTCGGCGAGGGGCGCCTCGCCGCGCTTTTGCGGGCGCACGGCGCGGAGCCGGCCTCCCGCCTCATCGAGCGGATCGTCGCCGCCGTGCGGGCGCACGCCGGGGAGCTCGCGCAGATGGACGACATGACCCTCCTCGTGATCAGGAGAATCGCCTCGTGACGGTTCGCGCGCGAACGGCTTTGCGCCGGAGGCAGCCGATGATCGCCCGGTTGAAAACGAAGCTCTACGAAGTTCTCGAAACGAACGCGGGCGGGCTCGCGGGACGGATCGTCGACGCGCTCCTCATCGTTCTCATCGTGAGCAACGTCGTCCTCGCGATCTTGCATACCATGCCGAGCCTCGCCGCCCGCTACCGCACGTTCTTCTGGCGTTTCGAGCTCCTCTCCGTGATCGTGTTCTCGATCGAATACGTCCTCCGGATGTGGACCTGCACGGAAAACCCGTCGTACCGGCGCCCCGTTCTCGGACGGATCAAATATTTCTTCTCCGCATTCGCCATCATCGACCTCATCGCGATAGCGCCGTTCATCCTGCCGATGATCATACCGGTCGATCTCATCTTCATGCGAGTCATCCGCCTCTTGAGGCTCCTGCGCCTCCTCAAGCTCGGACGATACTCCGAATCGATCAGAATGATGGGGAGCATCCTGAAGGCGAAGAAAGAGGAGATGGTCGTATCGCTCACGATGTCGATTATTCTCCTCCTCATCGCGTCGGGGCTCATGTACTTCATCGAGGGGGCCGCGCAGCCCGCGGTGTTCTCGAGCATCCCCGCCGCGATGTGGTGGGGCGCCATGACCATGACGACCGTCGGATACGGAGACGTCTATCCCGTCACGCCGGCGGGAAAAGTGCTTGCCGGCGTCATCGCGCTCCTCGGCATCAGCCTGTTCATTCTCCCGGCGAGCATCATCGCGGCGAGCTACGCCGCGGAGATTCAGAAGAAGAAGAGGGGCGATCGCGCCGTTTGTCCGAAATGCGGAAACATCATTACCTGAGCCGGCCGCCGGACGCCGTCCGGCGCGCGTGCGCGAGAGGAGGCCAGCGTTGAAGAAGGTCGGATTCATCTCGGGAGCGATACTGGTCATCGCGGCAGCCGTTCTCGTTTACTCATTCTTCGGCGATCGCTCGTTCATCCCGTTCCGCATTCCGTGGGCGAGCGGCGATTCGCTCGGGCGGGCGGCCGAGCGCATTCCCGAGACTGATATAACGGCGGGCTCGGAGGAATCCGACGAATCCGCCGCCTGCATCCTGACCTCCGAAGAGCTCGCCGCCCTCTTTTCGCGCGCATCGCGGCAGATCCAGTCGGAGCTCCTCGCCCGCGCATCCATGCGGGAAAAGGCCGCCGTGTTCGACCGCTCGACGCTCGTCGAGCAGGCGGCGCTCTTCAGACTCCTCAAGGCCGAGGAGCGCGTCGCCCTCCTCGATCGCCTCCCCGCCGCGGAGCGCGCCGCGATCCTCCGGGAGACCGACTCGACCCCCGAAGCCTTCGACGCGGCGACTCCGAAGGGAAAAGGCTCGATGCTCGACAAAACGTCCGCATCGGCGAAAACCGCGATGCTCTCGATGGCGTCCGTCCAGGACAAGGCCGCGCTCGTCTCCCGCGCGTCGGGCGCCGAGAAGGCCGCGTTCATGGAACGCCTCTCGGCGACGGAAAAGGCGGCGTTCATGGGATGCGCCTCCATCGACGACCGCGAAGAGATCTTCGACGACGCCACCATCGAAGAAAGAACCATGATCTATCGCCGCGCGACTTCCGCCGAGAAGATCCTGATCATGGAGCGGGCGTCCCTCGAGGAAAAGGCGGCGATCATCGGCAAGGCGACGAACGAGGAAAAGGCCGAGCTCTTCAAGCTCGCGACGGCGCAGGAACATGAGGCGATGTTCTCGCGCCTCACCTCCGCCGAGCGCTCAGCGATGGCCATTCGCGCGGGAACCACCGAGCGCGCGCTCAAGAATCTCCCGCTCCGCGAGCGCAGCGCCGCGCTCGTCGAACACGGCACGCTCCTCGACCGGGCCGCGATGATCGACGGCGCATCACTCGAGGAGAAGGCGGCAATCGTCGAGCGGATTCCCCCGGCGATGACGGCGTCCCTCATGGACCGCTCGACGCCGAGGGAGACGGCGGCGTTCCTCAAACGCGCCACCGACGAGGAGCTCGCCTTGATCATGGGGAGAACGACGGTCCAACCCGCGTGCCAGCTCATCAACCGCGTTTCGATCGAGGAGCGCGCCTCCCTCGTCGACCGCGCCACGGCGCAGGAAAAGGCGGCGTATTTCGACGGGGCGACCGCTCAGGCGCGATGCGGGATGTTCGATCGGCTCCCCGATCTCGAGCGAAGCTCGTTCCTCGATCGCGCCGGCCTCGCGGCGGACGCCTTCCGCTCCCTTCCGATCGAACGGAAAGCGGCCGTCCTCACGGAGCGCGCGTCGCTCCAGGAAAAGGCGCTGTGCGTGGAGAAGGCGTCCCCCGCGGAAAAGGCGGCGGTCATCGATTGCGCCGCGCCCGTGGAGCGCGTTTCCCTCATGGAACGTTCGTCCTTCGAGGAGCGCTCATCGATCATCGATCGCGCCTCCGCGCTCGAGAAGGCGTTCATGATCGAGCGCGCGACCGTCGAGGAGCGCGCGGCCCTCTTCGAGCGCCTGACGAACGAGCAGCGCATCGCCCTTCTCGCCCGGGCATCCCTCATCGAGAAGGCCGCGCTCCTCGACAAGGCGACGATCGAGGAAAAAGCGGCCTTCTTCAATCTCACGACGATTCAGGAGCGCGTGACCCTCTTCGAGCGCCTGCCGCTCCCCGACCGTACGGCGCTCCTCGCCCGTGCGTCGATCACGCCCGATACCTTCGACAAGCTCTCGATCCAGCAGCGCGCCGCGTTCGTGTTCGAGCGCGCGTCCGCGCAGGAGCGCGCCTCCCTCGTCGACGCCGCCACGCTGCAGGAGAAATCGACGATCGTCGGACGCATCAGCATGCCCGAGCAAGCGGCGCTCATCGGCCGCGCGTCGATCGAGGAGGAAGCGTTTCTCCTCGACCGGGCCTCGATCAAGGAGCGCGCGGCGTTTCTAGAAAAGGCGACCCCCGAGGAACGCGCCTCTCTCTTCAAACGGGCGACCGGCTGCGATTGATCTCTCAGAACAGCGCCTTGATCGCGCCCCAGCTCGTCTCCTCGACACCGATCGGGCTCGGCGCCCAGCACACGTAGAGCGGCGTCAGGTATCTGCACGCCTCGATCGGATAGCCGGGCAGGCAGCTCGCGAACTGGTATGCCGGCGCGGGCAGGGTCCCCGGATGCGGAAGGATCTCCATCTTTGCCGGGGTCGGGGCCAGAAGCATCATGGTCAAGTCATAGAGCCAGACCCAATCGGTCTTGCAGTCGCCCTCCGCAAACACGACGCTCATGCCGTCATCCAATGAGCCGAGCTCCAGAGTAATGATTGCGTGCGTCACCGTCGCGAGCCGTACGACGGTCGACGGCACGCCGAGCTTGAACTCGGCGGCCTGCAGGCCCCTCACGCTCGGCAGGCACCAGATCCATGCATGGAACTGCCCGTACTGAGCCGGACAAGCGTAGTTGCCGGCCGGGCCCATCGTGTGGGTATCATCCGCGAACACGCCGATGTAGCCGATCGGCAGGGTAGTTGTGAACGCGGCGCCGGCCATGAGCACGGCCACTGAAACAATCAGAAGCACTCTTTTCATTTCGGCCTCCTCTCCTCGCTGAAATGAACGCATGCGGAACGATTCATCCGAATACACGACTGTTTTTTTGATTTTAGCTGAGTCTCATTTTACGCCGATTCGAGGCGTTTGTCAAAGGGAAAGGCAGGGATGAAGCGATCCGCCCCGGGCCCGCGCGCCGGATCACGCGGCAACGGGCCCAGGGCGGATCACATGTATCGTGCCACGGAAGCGGCGACGGGACGGATTATTTCTTCGCCACGTCTTTGTTCCGCTCGTCGTTGAACGATCTCATTAGTTCCCGGTGAATGTACGAGACGTGCGTCCCGTCCTTGGCCTTGACCAGCGTGATGAGCACCTCCGGCAGCGTGACGATGTAGCTCGGACCGAAGGTCTGGCCGTTGAATCCCTCGAAGGAGTTCCAGCTTTGAAAGAGGCCGTGAGCCGCCTGCGTGTACTGCTGCTCCGAGTTCTCGACGAAATACACGTCCAGCTGCCCGACATGGTCTTTATAAAACGACACGATGACGTGATCCACGTTGTCCGACTTATCGAGCGCGCCTTTGAAGACGTAGCTTTCGGGGAACAGCTGGCTCTTGATTTTGCCCTTCACCTCGGAGGCGACGCCTTGCGCTTTCGCGCGCTCCATGAGCGCCTGCTTCGACTCCCCGAGGTAGAAACCGTTGATCGACTTCGCGATCTTGGACGGCGCCGCGGCCGCTGCGAGCGACGCGAGCATGACGAGAACGAAAACGAGCGCGAACAATCTTATCAGTGATCTCATCTCATCGCCTCCATCACGATGGTGCTTTCTCTTATGGAGCAAGAGGCGACGCGGTGCTCCTGCTATGGAAAACGGGCCATGGGGGGCCACCGCATTTCCCGTGCCTCTCCGGCCCGGCGTAATGTGAAGGCACATTCATTTGTCGTTATTGCAGTTATCAGCCGACTTGCAAAGGACATCCAGCTATTGCGAGGAAGAAAGCGGAACCGTAGTGCAGCATGCAACTGGCCGTGGCGGAGATGGAATTCATATGAGCCGCCCGGGACTCGAACCCGGGGACTCCCGTTTCTCGGCGCCGGCGTGCGCGACCCGAAACGGACGGCCCGAATGACCTTGAGTATTTCAATGCTTGGGTGTAGAATAATGCCGTAATCCTTCCCGATATTATCGCATGAACGTTCCCCTTCGCGCGGAGAAGCAACTGCGTTTCATCAGAGTGTCAAGAGAGGAGGCCACCATGAAGAAGGTGCTACTGATTGCCGCTGCGGTTATGTTCGTCGCCGGCTCCGCGTCCGCTGTCCCTCCACCGATCGGTTACATCGGCATTTTCAAGGATGCGACACACACCACCACGTACGCATTTTGTCCGGCTCTGTATGAACAGTTCCACGCCTGGATTTGGTGTCTGCCGGGCGAACATGGTCTCATGGCAGCCGAGTTCGCTGTCGGCTTCCCTCCGTCGGCCGTCGCACAGTCCCAGGTAAAGAACCCGGGCATCGTCGTCGAGCTCGGTTCGCTCGCCGGCGGTATCGGGGTTGCGTTCGGTGAGGGCCTGTGCCAGCGGGATTGGGTCTGGCTCTATGACATCACCTTGATATTGCTGAGCAGGGAATACGAATCGATCGTTATCCTTCCGCATCCGGGTACGCTGCCCGTTCCGGCGTATCAGTTCGCGACCTGCGAGCTCGGTTATCCTATCGAGCAGTGCCATTACCTGACACCTCTGTATCTATGCCCGACGTATGCCGTCGAGGAGTCGAGCTGGGGAGCGATCAAGAGCCTGTTCTGATGATCGGGCGAGTCAGATCGAATGTTCGGCGCAGAATTGAAAAGTGAGCCGCCTGGGACTCGAACCCAGGACCCCCTGCTTAAAAGGCAGGTGCTCTAACCACCTGAGCTAGCGGCCCATTGATTGCAGATTCTCTCGAAGCCCCCGCCCCACCGCACGATCCATCACAAGGCTATGCAAAATAGCGATTCCGTCAAGTCCTGTCAAACGATTAGGCCCCGTTCCTGACGATCGTCTCCTCGCGCGCGGCGCCCGTGGATATGATGGATGCGGGCGCTCCGATCCCTTTCTCGATCCGCTCGATGAATGCGCGCGCGTTCGCGGGAAGCGCGTCGTAGCGATCGACCTTGATTTCATTCTCGCCCCAGCCCGGCAGCTCCTCGAAGACCGGCCTGCACTTCGCGAGATCGAGCAGGTTTTGGGGGAAGCTCTCGATGCGCTTCCCGTCGAGCTCGTAGGCGACGCACAGCTTCACCCGCGGCATCCCCGAGATGACGTCGAGCTTCGTGAGCACGATGTCGTCGTAGCCGTTGAGGAGCACCGAATATCTGCCTGCCACGACGTCGAACCAGCCGCAGCGGCGCGGGCGCCCCGTCGTCGTGCCGTATTCCTTGCCGCGCTCGCGCAGCTCGTTTCCCACGTCCCCGGCGAGCTCGCTCGGCATGGGGCCGTTCCCGACGCGCGTGATGTACGCCTTGAATATTCCGATTACGCGGCCGATGTCGCGCGGCGCGAGCCCCGTTCCCGTCACGGCGCCTCCCACGGTGCACGAGCTCGACGTGACGAAGGGGTACGTGCCGTGATCGATGTCGAGGAGCGTCCCCTGCGCGCCCTCGAGGAGAATGCGCCTGCCCGAAGCCTTCAGCTCGTGCACGAGCGCCTGCGAATCGACGATCAGTCCCGCCATTCGATCCCGCATCCCGGCGAAATCGCTCGCGATCTTCTCGGCGGAGAGCGGCGGGGCGGAAAAGAGCCCGATGAGCCTGTTCGCGTCGCTCACCTTCGCCTTGACGATGTCGAAGAGCTCTGCCTTGCCGAGGAGGAACGCGCCCATGCGGAGTCCCCGGCGGAGATATTTATCGCCGTACGCGGGACCGATCCCCTTCCCCGTGCTCCCGACGCTTTCCTTCTTGAGATCGACCTCGATGAGGTTATCGAGCATCCGGTGATACGGCATCACGATGTGCGCCGCGGAGCTGACCCTCAGACGCTTCTCGGCGTCGACGCCCCTCTTCACGAGCTCGTCGAGCTCGGCAAGAAACGCCTGCGGCTCGATGACCATGCCGTTCCCGAGAATCGCCGTGACGCGCGGATAGAGGATGCCCGAAGGGATCAGGTGAAACGCGAAGCGCCCCGCGTCGGTGACGACGGTGTGGCCGGCGTTCGCGCCCCCCTGAAATCTCACGACGACGTCGTGATCGCGCATGAGGAAATCGACGACCTTCGCCTTCCCCTCGTCTCCCCACTGACCCCCTACGATGACCGTGGCAGGCATCGAACGCATCTCCCTCTCCGTGAAACAACCCGCAGTAGTTTATGGCATGAAGTGCCACGACGCAATCGAATATTTCCCGCATGAAAAGGCCGTCGCCCGGTCGGGCGGCGGCCAGCATCGATGGAAAGTCCCTTGGCCCCTAAATATTACTCTTCGAAGAGCGATTTCAGAATACCCCAGGTCCCCCGATCGATCGAGTTCGGAATGTTCATCGGGTCGCCGGGATTGCTGTACTCGAATCCGACCTCAGCCGTTCCGTCGCCGTTCTCGTCGCCGATCTCGTGGCCGTTCGGATAGCCGTCGCCGTCGGAGTCCTTCACGGCGAGAGCGTTGTTCCACGCGTAGCCGTTCTTCCTGAAATCGGATCCGAAGCTGTTGAGATCTCCGCTCGAGGTCGGCGCGGCGGATTTGTGGCAGAGGAGACACTTGTAATGCCGGTACACGGGGAGGGAACGCATGTATTCTTCCCTGCTCTTGAGCGTGCCGGCGATGAAAAGCATGGCGGCAAAGAAGAGTACAATTATAACGCTGCGCTTTAGCACTGGGCGCACCTATACCTCCGATTTTCTAACTCTATTATAACAATGATAGTTGCGGCTGTCAAGCCCGGATCCCGGAAAAATCTCCGAGATTCGCGTCCCGTATGATCGCGGAAGCGGCGGATGGATCGGCCGGCGCGCCGCAGTCGCGCAGCGCCCGAGCGAGCGCGGCGACGAGCAGCTCGAGCGTCGAGGAGCCGTGGAGACCGAGAAATCCCGTGCGCAGGACCTTTCCCTTGAGATCGTCCTGCCCGTTCGCGGCGACGAAGCCGTCCCGCGCGAGAGAGGCGAGCACGCGCCCCGACTCGCAGCCGGCGGGAAGCTCGAGCACCTGCACGGCGGAGGAAGGATGCTTCGAATGCGACGACAGCCCGAGGCTCATCGCCGCGCGCAGGAACGCCTCGCCCGCCGAGCGGTGCCTCGAGATCATTCTCTCGAATCCGTACTCCCGGAGTCTTCGGAGGGACCGGTGCATGATCTGAATCGTGAGGATCGCCGGCGTGAACGGGGTGTCTCCCCCCGCCGCGGCGCGGCGCGCGCGTTCGAAATCGAAATAGTACGCGCCGACGCGGCGCCTCCCGACGAGCGCGAGGGCGCGCTCCCCGACCGCCGCGAAGCTCACGCCGGCGGGCGCGGCGAGCGACTTCTGGCTCGCGCCGACCGCGAGATCGATTCCCCATTCGTCCATGCGGAGCTCCTCCGCGCCGAGCGAGCTGATCGCATCCGCGATCACGATCGGCCGCTCGGCCCCGAGCCGCGCCGAGACCTCGCGGAGCCGCCCCGCGAGCCCGCCGAGCGGAGCGAGAAGCCCCGTGGAGGATTCGACGTGCGTGAGGGCGACGAACTCGGGGCGCTCGCGGTCGATTCTATCGGCGACCGCATCGAGGTCGATCGCGGCGCCGTTCTCGAAGCTCATGACCGCCGCCCGGCACTCGTACGCCTCGCAGATTTCGGCCCACCGGCGCCCGAACTTGCCGCCGGAGACGACGAGAACGCGCGAGCCGGGGATCGTCACGTTCGCGATCGCCGCTTCCATGGCGCCGGTGCCGGATGACGTGAGGAGATACACGGGGTACGACGTGCGGAGAAGCTCCCGGAGCGCCGTTTCGCACTCGCGGATGATCGTCCTGAATTCCGTCGAGCGGTGATGGAGCTGGGGAAGGTCCTTCCACGTTTCCGGGGCGACCTGCACGGGCCCCGGGCTCACGATGACGTTGTCGCGCATGCGGGTCTCCCCCCTACCCGATCCGCTCGACGACCCAGCGCCAGAGATCCTGTTTCCCCTCCCCCGTTTTCGCGGAGAAGAAGATCGTCGGCACGGCGGCTCCGGCGGCGCCGCCCACGCTCTCGTTGAGCTCCCGAACGGCGCGGAATCGCTCGTCCCTCGATATCTTGTCCACCTTCGTGAACACGACGATGAAGGGACGTCCGCTCCGGGCGATGTGCGCGATCCGCTCGACGTCCTCTTTCGACGGGGCATGGCGCGCGTCGACGAGCTGCACGACGCCGGCGAGCGCCTCGCGGCTCTCGATGTATCCCTCGATGACGGCGAGCCAGCCCTTGCGCGTCTCGGCGGAGAGCCGCGCGAACCCGTATCCGGGGAAATCGACGAGGTAGAAGCGGTCGTTCACCGCGTAGAAGTTGATCGTCCTCGTCTTGCCCGGCTCGTTGCTGATGCGGGCGAAGTTCTTGCGCTCGAAGAGGGTGTTGATGAGCGACGATTTCCCGACGTTCGATCGCCCCGACACGGCGATTTCCTTCCAGGGGGATTTCGGGAAGCGCGCGGGGTCGAGCGTCGTGCAGGCGACGGCGAGGCTCCGTATCTTCAGAACGGGCGGCATGTCAGTTCGCCGATTTCGGAAGCTGGCTGCCGAAGAAGCCGCCGATGCTGCGCCGGTGCTCGATGCCCCAGTCGAGCTTCTTCGTGAGCACGAGCTCGAGCACCTGCTCCATCGAGTCGGCCACGACGATCTTCAGGTTCTTGCGGACCTCCTCGGGGAGCTCCTTGATGTTCTTCTCGTTCCCCTTCGGGAGGATGAGCTTCTGCACCCCCGCCCGCAGCGCGGCGACCGATTTCTCGTTGATGCCGCCGACGGGAAGCACCTTGCCGCGGAGCGTGACCTCGCCGGTCATCGCGATGTCGCGGTTCACCGGGATGTCGAAGAACGCCGAGACGAGCGCCGTCGCGATGGCGACCCCCGCGCTCGGCCCGTCCTTCGGGATGGCCCCCTCGGGAACGTGCACGTGCACGTCGATCGAGGAGAAGAAGTCGTTTTCGAGCGGGAGCATGCGCGCCTTGTTCCGCGCGAAGCTGAGCGCGATCTTCGCCGATTCCTGCATGACCTCGCCGAGCTGGCCGGTGAGGATGAGCTCCCCCTTGCCCGGCATGAGGGTCACCTCGATGTTGAGGATCTCCCCCCCGACCTCGGTCCACGCGAGCCCCGTCGTCACGCCGACCGACTCGCGCTCGTCGATCTCGCTGTCGGTGAACTTCGGAATCCCGAGATAGCTCTCAAGGTGCTTCGGCGTGATGCGGACGGCCCGGCCCACGCTCTCCGCGGGGCCCGAGGCGAGCTTGCGCGCCACCTTGCGGCAGATCGAGGCGAGCTCGCGCTCGAGGTTCCGCACGCCCGCCTCGCGCGTGTAGAGGCGGATGATATCGGTCATCGTCGCGGTCGAGATCCGGAGCTGCCCTTCCTTGATGCCGTGCGCCTTCATCTGCTTCGGCAGGAGGAATTTCTGCGCGATCGCGATCTTCTCGTGGAGGAGATACCCCGGGAGCCGGATGACCTCCATGCGGTCCTGGAGCGCCGGCGGGATGGTGAACATGACATTCGCCGTCGTGATGAACATCACCTCGCTCAGGTCGAACTCGACCTCGAGGAAGTGATCGCTGAAATGCTTGTTCTGGTCGGGATCGAGCACCTCGAGGAGTGCCGCCGACGGATCGCCGCGGAAGTCGGCGCCGAGCTTGTCGATCTCGTCGAGGAGCAGCACGGGATTCTTGCTCCCCGCCTTCCGCATCATCTGGATGATGCGGCCGGGGAGCGAGCCGATGTACGTCCGCCGGTGCCCGCGGATCTCCGCCTCGTCGCGGATCCCGCCGAGGGAGATCCTGACGAAGTTGCGGCCGAGCGCGTCGGCGATCGAGTGCCCGAGGGAGGTCTTGCCCACGCCGGGCGGGCCGACGAAGCAGAGGATCGGGCCCCTGAGGTTCCCGACGAGCTTCACGACCGAAAGGAACTCGACGATGCGCTCCTTGACCTTGGCGAGACCATAGTGATCGGCGTCGAGCTTCGCCTTCACCTGCGCGAGATCGAGATTGTCGTGGGTGCGCTTGCGCCACGGGAGCGAGGCGAGCGTCTCGATGTAGTTGCGGACGACGGTCGCCTCGGGGGCCATCGGAGACATCATCCGGAGCCGGTCGAGCTCCCGGTACGCCATCTTATCCGCCTCGCGGCTCATCCCCGCCTTCTTGATCTTCCGCTTGAGGTCGCCGTATTCCTCGAAATCGTCCCCCTCGCCGAGCTCCTTCTTGATCGCTTTCATCTTCTCGTGGAGGAAGAGCTCGCGCTGGGTCTTCTGGACCTGGCTCGAGACCTTCTCGTCGATGTCCTTCTCGACCTTGAGGAGCTGGAGCTCCTCAGAGAGGATCCGGTGGAGCGCCATGAGGCGCTCCTCGACGTCGAACGCCTCGAGGAGCCGCTGCTTCTCGTCGTTGTGCACGAGGAGATGCGCGGCGATCGTGTCGGCGAGGACGGAGCGGTCCTCGATCGACTGGAGCGAGAGGAGCACCTCGTTCGGGAGGCGCGGATTCATGCGCACGTAGTCGGTGAAGAGATACTCGACCCGGCGCATGAGCGCCTCGAGCTCGCGCGTGTCGCGGTCGTCGACCTCCACCTCCTCGATGCGGGCGGCGAAGTAGTTGTCCTCTTCGATGTATTCCCGGATGCGCGCGCGGCTCACCCCCTCGAGCATGACCTTGATCGTCCCGTCGGGGAGATTGAGGTGATGGAAGATTTTCACGACCGTGCCGACGAGGAAGAGATCCTCCGGCCCCGGCTCGTTCACCGACGCGTTCTTCTGCGTCACGACGACGAGGTTCTTGTCGGTCTTGATGGCGCGCTCGACGGCGTTCACCGAGGGCTGCCGGCCGACGAGGATGGCCGTCGCCATCGAGGGAAAAATCACCACGTCGCGCAGGGGGATGAGCGGATAGACGTTTCCCCGCGCCTCACGATTGTCTCCTGCGTTCATTTTCATTCGATGTCACCGCCGCCTGGAGGGAGAAGGGCCGCCGGAACCGCGCTACTGCGCCTTGAGCTCCTGGTCGTTGTCGAGGAACATCTGGGGCTCGTCCCGGTTGACGACCGTTTCCTCCGTGATGAGGATCTTGCGAACATTGGGGTGCGAAGGAATATCGTACATGATGTGGAGCATCGTCTCTTCGATGATGGCGCGAAGGCCCCGCGCCCCGGTCTTGCGCTGCATCGCGAGCTTCGCGATCGACTGCAGGGCGGCCGGGGTGAACTCGAGCTCCACCTCTTCCATGTCGAAGAGCTTCCGGTACTGCTTGATGAGGGCGTTCTTCGGCTTGATCATGATGTCGATGAGCGCCTGCTCGTCGAGATCGTGGAGCGGCGCGACGATCGGGAGCCGCCCGACGAGCTCGGGAATGAGCCCGTACTTGATGAGGTCGTCCGGCTGGACGAACTTCAGGATCTCGCTCGACTCCTTCTTGAAGCCGGGACCGCGCTCCGCGCCGAAGCCGATGATCTTCTTCCCCACGCGCCGCTCGACGATCTCCTCGAGCCCCTGGAAGGCGCCGCCGCAGATGAACAGGATGTTCTTCGTGTTGACCTCGATGAACTTCTGCTGCGGGTGCTTGCGTCCGCCCTGCGGGGGGACGTTCGCGACGGTCCCCTCGAGGATCTTGAGGAGCGCCTGCTGAACCCCCTCGCCGGAGACGTCGCGCGTGATCGAGGGGCTCTCGCTCTTGCGAGAGATCTTGTCGATCTCGTCGATGTACACGATGCCCCGCTCGGTCGCGGCGAGGTTGTATTCGGCGTTCTGCAGGAGCCGCACGAGGATGTTCTCGACGTCCTCTCCGACGTAGCCCGCCTCGGTGAGGCACGTGGCGTCGGCGATCGCGAAGGGGACCTTGAGAAACCGGGCGAGCGTCTGCGCGAGGAGCGTCTTGCCGACCCCGGTGGGCCCGAGCAGCAGGATGTTGCTCTTGTCGATCTCGACGTCGTCGGCGCGGCGCTCGTGGCGGATGCGCTTGTAGTGGTTGTAGACCGCCACCGACAGGATGATCTTCGCCTGTTCCTGCCCCACGACGTACTGGTCGATGAAGTCCTTTATTTCCTTCGGCTTCGGGAAATGCTCGACGTCCCAGAGCATCGTCCCCGACATCTCTTCCTCGAGGATGTCGTTGCACAGCCTGATGCACTCGTTGCAAATGTATACGGAGGGCCCGGATACGAGCTTCGCCACCTCGTCCTGTCCCCTCCCGCAGAAGGAGCATCGTATCGCCTTCGGAGCGAGCTGCTTCTTTTTCATCCGATTCTCCGTCCTTCAGACGGGCCGAACGGGCCCATCTATTCTATTATACTCTTTCGCCGCCCCCCGTGCCCTCAAAATCGAAATCGTTCCGACTCCGGTACCGTCGGCGCCGGCCGCCGGCCCCCCTACCGCTTCAGCTCGCTCTTCGAGAGGAGGATGTCGTCGACGATGCCGTACTCTTTCGCCTCCTCGGCCGACATGAAGAAATCGCGATCCGTGTCCTTCGCGATCCGCTTGATGTTCTGGTGCGTGTGCTTGACCAGAATCTCGTTCAGCTTGCTCCGCAGGGTGACGATCTCCTTCGTGTAGATCTCGAGCGTCGTCGCCTGGCCCTGGGTCCCGCCCGAGGGCTGGTGGATCATGACGCGCGCGTGCGGGAGCACGGAGCGCTTCCCCGCCTTGCCCGCGGCGAGCAGCACGGCGGCCATGCTCGCGGCCTGCCCCATGCAGATCGTCGCGACGTCGCAGGAGATGTACTGCATCGTGTCGTAGATGGCGAGCCCGGCGGACACGACGCCGCCCGGGCTGTTGATGTAGAGGAAGATGTCCCTCGTCGGATCCTCCGCCTCGAGAAACAGAAGCTGCGCGATGACGCTGTTCGCCAGCGTGTCCTCGATCGCCGTTCCGATGAACACGATGCGATCCTTGAGGAGCCGGGAATAGATGTCGTACGCGCGCTCCTCGCGCCCGCGCGTTTCGATCACGTACGGAATCGGTATGTACGCCGAGTTATAGATCTTCTCCATCGCTTCCTCTCTTTTCAGGTCCGGAATCAGGCGGCGCCGAGAACGATCTCGAAGATCTTCCGCTCCCGGAGCCTGCTCCTGAGGTTCTCGATCCGCTCGTGCTCTTTCATGAACAGCTTCTTGACGTCCTCGATCGGCCTGCCGTTCTCATCGGCGATCTGCTGGAACTCCCGGTCCACGTCCGCCTCGGTGACCTCGATCCCTTCCTTCTCCGCGATCCGCTCCATGACGAAATAGCGCTTGATGTTCCTGAGCGCGACGCGGTCGAAGAACTCGTCGATCTGCTTCAGCTTCTCCTCGCTCTCCTCTTTGCCGACGCCGGCCGCCGCGCGCCGCCGCTCGTCCTCGGCGACGAGCTCCTTCTTGAAGCGATCCTGCATCGTTCGGGGAATATCGAACGGATTCTGCGCGATGATGAGATCGATCGCCTGCTCCTCGCGCTTCCGCCGCTCCTCCCTCGTCTTCTCCTCGATGAGCCGGGCCCGGACGTCCTCGCGCAGCTCGCCGAGGGTCTTGAATTTCGCGTCGACCTTCGCGGCGAACGCGTCGTCCAGCGGCGACACCTGCTTCTCGCGCACGTCGTTCACGCTGAATTCGTAGCCGATCTTCCGGCCCGCGAGCCGCTCCGGCTTGTAGTCGGCCGGATAATCCACCTCGACCTTCCCCGACTCCCCGACCCGCTTGCCCACGATCGCCTCTTCGAACACGGGGAATATCTGTCCCGTGCCGAGCTCGACCGGATAGTTCGTCACGCGGCTCTTCACGTCGACCGATCCGTCGGCTCCGATCGGCGTGAAATCGAGGGTCACCACGTCCCCCGCCGCCGCGGCGCGGTCCACCTTGATGAAATCCGCCGATCGCTCGCGCAGATTCCCGATGACCTCCTCGACCTCTTCGTCCGACACCGTCGGATCGGCGGCGTCGACCTTGATGTCGCGGTACTTCTCGATCTCGAACCGGGGGAAGACCTCGATGCAGATATTGAACGCGAGGGGCTCATCCCCGAGGACCTTGACCTCCCGGAACTCCGGATCGCCGACCGGCTCGAGCCCGTGCTCGGCGATCGCGTGCTCGTAGGCGAGCGGCAGGATGCTCTTGATCGCCTCGGCCCTGATCTCGTCGGCGAACCGCTTCTCCACGATATCGGCGGGCACCTTCCCCTTCCTGAAACCGGGGATGGCGACTTCTCTGATCATTTCCTTGAGCACGCGCGAGCGCTCGTCCTTGAACCGCTCGGGGGTTATCTCCACCGATATGACCCGCCGGCAGCCCGTTTCCTCGGCCACCTGCATCTTGATTTCACCGTCGAGAAACTTCTTTTCCATCATTCCCCCACTGTCAGAGCGGTCGGTAATCAACCACGAACACGGCTTTTTTCCTGGTGCGAGAGGGGGGATTTGAACCCCCACGAGTTTCCTCACTGGATCCTAAGTCCAGCGCGTATGCCAGTTCCGCCACTCTCGCTATGCGGCTCTCGTTATAACTTCATATTTTACAATATAATAAAGCGCATCGCTCCGGTCAAAAACGATTGTTGCCCGTTCGGCACATAAATTTACTACGTGACACGCCGATTATCAAACGGATTCGAGCAAAAGCTCCGTCGCCCAATATCGCCCGGCCGCCGCCGCGCCCCATCAGCGTCCCTTGAACGCCGCCTCCCTTTTCTCGAGAAACGCGTTCATTCCCTCTTTCATGTCCTCGGTGCCGCAGGTCATGGCGAAGAGCGTCCCCTCGAGCCGCAAGCCGTCCTCGAACGACATTTCCGAGCCGTGGTTCACCGCCTCGATGCATGCCTTGAGGGAGAATCCGGGCTTCTTGAGAAGGAGCGCAGCCATCTCGTCGACGGCCTTCGGGAACTCCTCCGCCGAGACGACCTTATTGACGAGCCCGAGCGCCAGCGCCTCCTGGGCCGTCAGAATCCTGCCCGTCGTCACGAGCTCCATGGCGATTCCCCGCGGTATCAGGCGGGCGAGCCGCTGGGTCCCGCCGTAGCCCGGCATCGTGCCGAGATTGATCTCGGGGAGCCCGATCCGCGCCCTCTCCGAAGCGATCCGGACCGTGCACGCGATCGCCAGCTCGCACCCGCCGCCGAGCGCGAAGCCGTTGACGGCGGCGATAACGGGCTTTCCCAGATTCTCCATGAGATTGGTGAGCCCCTGCCCGCGCGCGGCGAACTCCTTGCCGGCGAGCGGCTCCAGCTTGAGGAGCTCGGCGATATCGGCCCCCGCCGCGAACGACTTGTCCCCCGCGCCGGTCAGCACGACGACGCCGACGCCGGCGTCCTCCCTCATCTGCGTGAATGCGGCGATGAGCTCGACCACCGTCTGGATGCTCAGCGCGTTGAGCTTCGCGGGCCTGTTGATCGTGACCCGTCCGATGCGTCCCGTTTTTTCGACGAGCACGTTTTCGAATGCCATCTCCCGCTCCTTTCTGCGTATCGGGCTATTTAAGGACGCGGTGCGCGCCAGTGTCAACAATAAACTGTTTCTTGACTTGCGCCGCGTTATTCGGTTATCCATTGTTCAATTATGAACGTGCGCATTCCGAGAATCATCCGGGCGGCGGCCGCCGCGCTCGCCATTCTCGTTTTCGCTCCTCTCGCGGCGCGATCCGCGGCTCAGCAGCAGGACGACGCACTCAAGCGGCAGTTCGTCCGCTTCCTCGAAGGGGGCGCGGAGACCGCGGCGCTCACGCCCGGCCAGGCGCTGTACCCCCTCCGCGTGCATCCCCTCACGGCGACGACGGCGTTCGTCCTTCTCGAAAACGAGCCGCTCGTCCTCAAGGAGTACTATTCCGGGATTTCGCGGGCCGTCATGCAGCTCTTCGACGAAGAGAACCTCGCGGGGGATCTCGTCCGCGGCATGCCGGGGGCGAAGCGGAAAGCCGCCTCGATCCTCTCCCCCGGCCTGAATTCGCTCGCCGCGCTCGAGCTTTACAGCCTCCACCTCGTCGCGTGGAAGACGGGCGCGTACGAGGACGCGCTCGAATGCCTCGCCTGGTCCCGGTCGCTCTCGGGCGCGGTTACGCGGGGATTCTACGATCCCGACAGCGCGTGCTTCTTTCCCATCAACGCGGAAGGCCGGTTCGTCACGGATTACCACCCCGGTCAGCTCCTGCCCCTCGTCGGCGACAGGCTCCTCGGGCGGATCGCGCGCGAGAGAATCGCCGGCGCGTACCTCGGGGGAAGCGCCGGCGCGGATCGCGAGAAGGCGGTCGATCCCGGCGATCCGTGGAGCGATCCGTCCATGCGGTTCATGATGCTCGACCTCCTCGCCGCCGCCGTCACCGAGGACGGCCCGCTGTTCTCATCCCTCCGGGCGGAAGCCGCCGGCACGGATGTGAAACCGTCCCCCTGGATCGATTACTGGCGAGAGAACCGCGCCGCGGCGCGGCGGCTCTTTCCCCCGTGGGCCGCGATCTCCCCGCTCGTGAACCTCACGCTCCTGCTCGAACGCGAGGGGCTTGTTCCGCCGAAGGAGCTCGCCGTGCTGAGCGCCGGGACCGATTCGATCGCCGCGGCGCTCTCCGCGGATGCGATGACCCTCGAATCCTACGAACAGGCGATCGCCGTCATAAACAGGATGCTCTCAAGGCTTTCCCGATTCTCCGGGCTCCTCGACACGCCGAAGGAGAGCTGGCGCGTGATGGACTCGGCGAAGTGGCGGCGCCTGTCCCCCCGCGCGAAGCGGCTCATCAACGAGACGCTCGCCGGCGTCCCCGCCGATCTGGCGGCCGCGAAGGCGGACCTTTCGCTGAGTCTCGAGCGCGAATGCGGCCTCGTCTTCAGCCTCGGCCTCCCCGCGAAGCCGGTTCCCCGGGGCATGGCGGTCGAGTTCGCCGCCTCTCTCCGCTCGCTGCGCGATCCGATCACGGTCTCGCGCTTCTACCTTCGGATCGGCGAGCGGCGCTGGCAGCTCACCGAAAGCTCCGATACCGTCACGATCGCTCCGAACGGCGGGCCGTTCGTTCACCGGGGGAGCATTCCTCTCCCGGATGGCAGCGAGCCGGGCATCGTCACGCTGAATGCCGCGCTCGAATTCCTGCACGAGGGAAAGATGGTCGAAATCCGCGGCATCGAGAGCGTCGCCGTGACGAAGGAATCGGACGCCGTCATCGACTTGCCGGACGGAAGGCGCATCGGCGGGAAACCCGTTCGGATCTCTCTCGGAATCGTTTCACGGGCCGGCCGCGACGTGCAGGGAACGGTCGACGGGACGATCCTGCGGGAGTTTTCGACGGAGCCGCCGCTCCCTGCCCGCTTCGTCGCCCGGGCCGGCGCGGAGCGCACCGATCTCGCCGTCACCATCATCCCGAAGGGCGCGATCTCGCCGGGGCGCTATCCCTTCTCGCTGACCGTGACGCTCGACGGCAAATCCGTCGCGCGGTTCAAGGATTTTCTCGTTCGCCCCTTCAACTGGCTTCATCTCGGAACGCTCGAGAAACGGGACGAGCCGCTCCGCGACGGGGTCTCGTTCCAGCAGGATCTCTTCAAGCCCTACGCCTCCTCCGACGGCCGCGAGCTGCGGTGGCAGGAGGTCCCGCCGGGGGCGATCGACGGTGAAGGCGCTCTCAGGCCCGCGCGGCTCTACGGAAAGAGTCCGGGGCGTTGCGCCCTGTTCTACACGGTCGTCGACGCGAGCGCCCCGATGAGGCTCGTCTGGCGGCTCGCCACGAGGAACGCCTTCTCCCTCTGGATCAACGGCGAACCGGTCGTTCCGGGAACCGATGAACGGCTCGAGGGGGCAAGCGGCGCCGTCGATCTGAGGAAAGGCCCGAACTCCATTCTCATCGCCGTATGCTGGGACGTTTCGCCGGACGCCATACTGTTCCAGTTCGAGGACGAGAGCGGGCTCCCTCCCTCGGGGCTCGACAACGAGCTCGACGAGATCATCGACGGATTCGATCGCCTCAACGTCGCGCAGAGCGTCAAGAAAAAGGAGTCCCCCTCGTCGGCGGAGGAGCTCAAGGACGTCCGCGTCGAATACGAGAATCCCCGGGCCACCGAGGTCTCGATCATCGGCTCGTTCAACAACTGGGAAGCGGGCGCCACGCCCCTGAGCAAGGCGGGAAAGGGCGTCTGGGCGGTGACGCTGCACCTGCGGTCGGGACGCTACCCGTACAAGTTTCTCGTGAACCGGAAACAGAAGATGGCCGATCCGAAGAACGAAGCGACCGAGCCGGACGGTTTCGGCGGAACCAATTCGATCCTCGAGGTTAAGTAGAGAAAGCGGCGCGAGCCGGCGAGCGGAGGAGGAGAAGGCGTGGCGCGACGGACGAACAAGCGGCGGCTCATGATCGTTTTCGGCACGCGGCCCGAGGTGATCAAGCTCGCGCCCGTGATCGAGGAGCTCCGCGCGAAGTCCCGGAAATTCTCCGTCGCCGCCTGCTTCACCGCCCAGCACCGGGAGATGTGCGAAACGCTCCTGCGCTTCTTCTCGATCGAGCCCTCGTACGACCTCGACGTCATGGTCGAGAAGCAATCCCTCACCGATATCGCCACGCGGACGATGCAGCGTCTCGACGCCGTGCTCTCGCGCGACCCCGCGGATATGATCATCGTGCAGGGGGACACGACCTCGGCGTTCGCCGCCGCGCTCCTCGCCTTCTACCGGCGCATCCCCGTGGCCCACGTCGAGGCGGGGCTCAGGACGCGCGACGTCTGGAATCCGTACCCCGAGGAGATGAACCGCGCGCTCATCGGGCGAATCGCCCGCCTCCACTTCGCCCCCACCAAACGGGCCGTCCGCGCGCTCGCCGACGAGGGAATCGGGCCCCGCGGCGTGTACGTCACGGGCAACACCGTCATCGACGCCCTCCACCTCGCGCTCGCGAAGCGCGCATCGCGCGAGCGGCGATCCGCGCGCGGCGCGCGCGGCGGGAGAACGCTCATCCTCGTCACCGCGCACCGGCGGGAGAGCTTCGGGAAGGGAATCGAGGAGATATGCGCGGCGATCCTCGATCTCGTCGGCCGGAACGAGGAGCTCGAGATATTCTTCCCGGTCCATCCGAATCCCGCGGTCAAAAAGCCGGTCGAACGCGCGCTCGGCGCGCACCCCCGCATCACCCTGTCTCCGCCGCTCGAATATCCCGATCTCATCGACGTCATGGAGCGCTCGAGCCTCGTGCTCACCGACTCGGGAGGGCTGCAGGAGGAGGCTCCCGCGCTCGGGCTCCCCGTCGTCGTCATGCGCGACGAAACGGAGCGCCCCGAGATCGTGGAGGCGGGGGGTGCGGTGCTCGCGGGACCGCACCGGGACCGGATCGTCGCCGAGGTCGAGCGAATCCTCGGGAACCGGCGCGCCTACGACCGGATGGCGCGCGTGAGAAATCCGTTCGGCGACGGCACCGCGTCGCGCCGCATCGTGAGAATCCTCGACGCGTGGTTCTCCGCGCCGGGCGCGATGAACACACGCTCATTCAGAAGCACGGTGGAGTTCCGCCCATGAAGTCCGCGATCGAACGATCCGTTTTCGCCCGCCGGCGAGCGATCCTCGCGCTCGCGATCGTCGCGGCCGGCGCGCTCACGTGGGCCGGCGCCTCGGCCGAGACGCCACGACGCATCTGCGCCTCGCTCGAGACGCGCTATTATATCTTCGACCCGGCGTTCTTCGATATCGACGACGGGCTCGGCGGCGGCGCCGCGCTGCGCTACGAGATCGCGAACGATTTCTACTTCGAGAACGCGATCGGGCTCATCGACGGGGAAGCCGACGGCGTCGACATCGACGGGTTTGATTACCGGCTGAATCTGTTCGCTATCATTCCCTATTTCATCCCGGTTCCCTATCGGCCCGTCGCGCGGCTCGGCGTCGGCTTTTTGTCGGTCAATCCCGTCACCGCCACCCCGACGGACACGTACCGCCCGACCCAGACGACCATGTATCTCCTCGCCGGCGCCGGCATCAACCGGATGTTTCTGAAACGCATGCTCGTCGAGCTGGGCGCCGAAGTGCTGTTCACGCCCTACCAGTACCGGATCTACGAATTCGACCGGCAGAACGTCGTCACGAACCTCGAGCGATTCACGCACTACTCGGCGACGCTGGCGGTCACGTACACCTTCTGATGTCCGGGATCATCACGGAACGTAGACAAGCTTGATCTTCTTCGAAGCGTTTCCCGAGCGCAGCACGCAGAAATATATTCCGGCGGCCGTCCCGTGCCCGGCCGGCGCCCACCGCACCGTCCGGATCCCGCGTCCGAAGACGCCGTCGGCGAGGCGCGCGACGATCCTCCCCGAAACGTCGTACACGTCGATCGCGGCGGAGCCGGTCTGCGGCATGAAGAAGCTCACCGTGGTCTCACGCGCAAAGGGATTGGGATAATTCTTGAACCATTCGATCCCGAACGGACCGGGGAGCATGTAGCGCTCTTCCCGATCGCCGTTCAGATAGGTGACGATCTGATAGGCGTACGATCTCCCGGGCTCGACCGAAGCGTCCTTGAACGAGAATTGCCCCGTGGCGCTCCGCAGCGTGTCGGGGGTCATACGTTCTCCGACCGTCCCCCCGTCGGCGAAGCGATAGAGCAGGCAGCCCCGGATTCCCGGCAGGTCCATCAGCGTCCATGCGGCGAGGAGGTAATCGGACCCGGCGGTCACCGATGCGCTCAGATACACCGATACGATCTCGATCGTCTTCGGCGCCGTCGACGGCTGACCGCTTCCGCTGACGACGACGAGATTCCACGTGCCCGAATACAGCAGGTCGATCGGGAAGGTCGCGATGATCCGCTCCTCCCCCCGCCAATCGACGGCGGTCGCGCGGACCGTGTCGAATGCGAGCGCGAGGTACGCGCTCGCCCCGTATTCCATCCCCGAGCCCCGGATGTCGAGCGCCGCGACCGCATCGCGCTCCTTGTCGATCGTGTCGGGAAGAACGGCGTCGATCGCCGGCGCGCTCATGCCGCCGACGAACGTCGCCGAAACGTTCGAGGCGCCGATCGCGATGCCGGTGATGGACACCGGGCTCGCGACCCCGCCGTTCGTATGGCTGTTCGGGGCCGTGGACGCGCCGAACGAGCGGTTGTTCGAGCTTCCCGGGTAGGGATCGCCGTTGTCTCCCGTGTTCCCTCCCATATAGGAGGGCTCGAGAAGGTTGTACTCGCCGTCGGCCTCCTCGAGAACGAGCCCGCGGGCCTGGTTGCCGCTCGAGCCTCCGCTGTTGCCGAGCGCCGAGTAGGCGATGCTGTTCTCGGCGTGCCAGACGAGCATCCCCTCCTGGATGAGGTTGGCGTCGAAGCCGGTTCTGCGCCTGTTCTCGACGACGAAATACTCCGCGGGCGGCGAGCCGTTCCGCCAGGCGCCCGAGTCGAGATTGAAATCGGCCGAGTAGTCGAGGCCTCCCCCCGCGATCGTCATGTTGTCGATGTTGAAGACGTATCGCGCGTTCGAGCTGTAGCTTCCGTCCTCGTCACTGTAGCTGTCATCGGAGGTGAATTCGAACCGCAGGGTGAACGAGCAGGCGCCGGCGGGCAAGCGAGCGCCGATGTCGACCGGCTGCCGTCCGTTGAGCCGTCCCGTCAGCTTCATGAGCGTATCGACAGAGCCCGCGCGCTCGAGGAGGAGCCGTCCGAAATCGTAGCCCGTCTCCGCGTCGATCCAGACGTCGAACGCCATCGTCACGGGACGCGAGGCATCGACGGTGAACTCGTGGAAGACCGACTCCTTCCAGCCGTTTCCGTAGCCGCCGGCCCCCGGCCATTGGCGCGCCATCCCCTCCGCGTCGCTGTACGAGCAGATGATCGCGTAGTTGTTCGACGCGTACATCGTTCGTTTGAAGCGCCGCGTCGGCAGAGGCATTTTGAGCGCGTCCCCGCTCGTCCCGACGGGGCGCAGATCGATCGCGCGGGCGCGCCAGTCGATCTCCGTGAAATCGATCCATCCGAGGCGCTCGCGCGACCAGGCGCAGGGATGCGCCGGCGAGACGGGCGTGTTCCAGTTGCCCGCACCCATGAGCCCCCAGAATCCGATGCCGCTCGAGCCGCCGTCGAAGTCGTAGAGATCGGGGAGCCCGATCGCGTGGCCGAGCTCGTGGCAGATGACGCCGATCTCGATGATGCCCGTTTCGCACGAGAGGGACGGGACCACGATGTAGTCGTCGACTTTGATCGAGCCGCCTCCCGCCGCGGCGTCGTTCGTCGTGTACGGCTCTCCTCCCGAAACGGGCCACTGGCTGTAGGTCCACGAGTGCGACCAGATGTGGGGCGACACGCCGTCGCACTCGGCGCCCCAGGTCGGATGAATCACCAGCAGCACGTCGACGAATCCGTCGTCGTCCCCCGAGTTCGGAACGCCGTCGGGGCCGTCGTTGTCGAACGCGCCGAAATCGGCGGAGGGATCGAGCGCGTCGAGGATCTCCTTGATCATATCGCCGGTGCGCGCCGTGCCGTACGGCGGCGGAATGTAGCCCTGCGAGGCGCCGCCCGTGTAATATGCCTCGTTCTGCGAGAGCTGCACCCAGTCGAACACGCTGCCCGTCACGTCGAAGAGGCCGTACGACACCTCGCTCCAGTATTGACGCAACGTGCCCGTCGCCCAGGGGCCCGTGAAAAACTCCCGGTCGAACGCGTTCCTGGTGAAGGGAGGGGTCATGCCGCTGTAGAGGCCGAGCACGACGGGGATCGCGAGCTCCCCCCCGAGCGCGTTATCGGCGTTCAGCAGCGCCGTTCCCGCGCTCGCGCGGGCGTTCCGGTAGCGCGAATCCCCCCGCACCTGCATCTCCCGCCGCTCGAGCCATGCGTGCTTGAGCGCGAAGGCGTCCTTCAGCCGCCTCTTGAGCTCCTGGTACTGCCGGGGAAGCGCGGCGCCCGGGCGGGGAGAAACGATGCCGGCGCCCGCGGCGCCCGCGAACGACAGCGCGCATGCGAAGAGAAGTATTTTCGTCGCGGTCGTTTTCACCTGTTCACCAGCCGATGCGTGGGCCGGCCGCAACCGGAGCTCATCACTCCGTCGGATTGATCACCGCTTTGTACGACGTCGCGGGCACCATCGTCTGCCCCTCGTCGCACATCGCGATGCCGATGAACTCGCTCTTTTCGTGGGCGACCAGGGAAATCTCGGCGTTCTCGAGCCCGGACGGAACACTCAGCGTCAGCGCATGGAGCACGAGCTTCGGCCCCTGCACGCAGGGGAACGTCTCGCTGATCCCGTGCTCGAACGTTCCGAGGAGCGCCACGCGCTCCTTGTAGTACTGGTCGTTCTCGATCTTGACCCCTTCGGGGAGCACGAGACGGTACTCGACCGCGGCGATCGGCATCGTCTCGGGGAAATTCACGATGATGTAGATGGTGGTCTGACGGTCGCGGCCGCCCAGCTTCGCGGTGCGCTGCGAACCCTCGGCGTCGAAAAACACGCCGAAGCTCACTTCCTCGGAAACATACGAGAGCGTCGTATCCGCGCGGGTGGTGTCGGCCGGGGCGCCTTCGGTCTTCTTGGTCCCCTTCCCGCACGAGAAGACGAGGGGCACGATCAGGAGCGCGACGAACGCGAGACTCACGCGCTGACGGATGGACATCGAGCTACCTCCCTATGAAACATGGTCGATTTGCCGGTCTCCTGCAACAGCTGAATGCTTCATCATAGGGGCAATCGCCGCGTTTTACAACGTATTTCGATGACATTCCCGTTGACCCGCCCGACGGCATCGGCTAGAATGAGCGCTGCTCTATCGGCGTCCCCCGCTTCGGCCGGGGGGCGCGCAGGCATCAAACCTCCCGAGGAGGTATCTCCCTTGAAAGCCAAGAACGAGAAATTCGAGATTCTGCAGAAAAAGCGCGAGCAGGCGCTCCTCGGCGGCGGCGTCGAGCGAATACAGAAGATTCACGAGTCGGGTCGCCTGACGGCGCGCGAGCGGATCCACAAGCTCTTCGACGAGGGCACCTTCCAGGAGCTCGGCGTCTTCGTCACGCACCGCTCGACGTGGCCCGGCATGGAGGAGAACAAGATCGTCGGCGACGGCGTCGTGTGCGGTCACGGGCTCGTGAACGGCAGGAACGTCTACGCGTTCGCGCAGGACTTCACCGTGTTCGGCGGCAGCCTCAGCGAGGCGAACGCGCGCAAGATCACCCGTCTGCTCGACATGGCGATGGAGAACGGCGCACCCGTCGTCGGCCTCTGCGACAGCGGCGGCGCCCGCATCCAGGAAGGCGTGGCGAGCCTCGGCGGATACGCGGACATCTTCCTGCGGAATACGCTCGCCTCGGGGGTGATCCCGCAGATCTCCGCCATCCTCGGCCCGTGCGCGGGAGGCGCGGTCTACTCCCCCGCCATCACCGATTTCATCTTCATGGTCAAGGACACGAGCCACATGTTCATCACGGGCCCGAACGTCATCAAGAAGGTGACGCACGAGGACGTGACCTTCGAGGAGCTCGGCGGGGCGCTGACGCACAACAGCAAGAGCGGCGTGGCGCACTTCATGTCGGACAACGACGAGGACTGCCTCGCGAAGATCAAGGATCTCCTCGCCTATCTTCCGCAGAACAACCTCGAGGACCCGCCCTACCTCGCGCCGAGCGACGATCCGGGGCGCCGGGAGCCGAAGCTGGCGGACGTCGTCCCCGACGATCCGCGGCAGCCGTACGACATCACCGAAGTCATCGATCTCATCGTGGACAACGGCGTTTTTCTCGAGGTGCAGCCGCTCTGGGCGAAGAACATCGTCGTCGGCTTCGCGCGCCTCAACGGGCACGTCGTGGGCGTCGTCGCGAACCAGCCGCTCCACATGGCCGGCGTCCTCGACATCGACTCCTCGATCAAAGGCGCCCGATTCATCCGCTTCTGCGACGCCTTCAACGTCCCGCTCATCACCTTCGAGGACGTTCCCGGATTCCTCCCGGGCACGCAGCAGGAATGGAGCGGCATCATCAGGCACGGCGCCAAGCTCATCTTCGCCTACTGCGAGGCGACGGTGCCCAAGATCACGGTGATCACGCGCAAAGCGTACGGCGGCGCCTACTGCGTCATGTCGAGCAAGCACATCAGGGGGGATTACAACGTCGCGTGGCCGACGGCGGAGATCGCCGTCATGGGGGCCGAAGGCGCGGTCAACATTCTCTACCGGAAGGAAATCTCGTCGGCCGAGGATCCCGACGCCGAGCTCCAGAGATACATCGACATGTACGTCGAGTCGTTCGCCAATCCGTACGTCGCGGCGTCCTTCGGCTACCTCGACGACGTCATCAGCCCCGAGAACACGAGGCCGATGATCATCCACGCGCTCGAGAACCTCATCAACAAGCGGCAGCAGCTTCCGCCGAAGAAGCACGGCAACATCCCCCTGTGAGAGGACGCTCCATGCCGGGCAAGAGAACGAAAAAACCCCTCGCCGGGGAGCTTTCGAGCTGGGAAGAGAAGACGTACCGCCCCTTCAGCGTCAAGGGAGGCGAGCGCAAGAGCCCCTTCGAGACGACGTCGGGGATCGAGCTCAAACCCCTCTACACGCCGCTCGACGCGCCGGAGGAATCGTATCCGGACCGCCTCTCCTTCCCCGGATCCTATCCGTACACGAGGGGCGTCTACCCCACGATGTTCCGGGGAAAGTTCTGGACGATGCGGCAGTACGCCGGCTTCGGCTCCGCCGAGGAGACGAATCTCCGCTTCCGCTACCTCCTCGAGAAGGGGCAGACGGGGCTCTCGATCGCCTTCGACCTGCCGACCCAGATGGGCTACGACTCGGACGATCAGATGGCGGAGGGAGAAATCGGAAGAGTCGGCGTCGCAATCGATTCCATCGAAGACTTCAGAATTCTCATGAAGGACATTCCCCTCGAGAAGGTCAGCACCTCGATGACGATCAACTCCACGGCGGCGATCCTGCTCGCGATGTACGCCGCGCTCGCCGAGGAAACGGGGGTGCCCCTCTCCAAGATTTCGGGGACGATCCAGAACGACATTCTCAAGGAATACTACGCCCGCGGAACCTACATCTATCCGCCGGCTCCCTCGATGAGGATCGTCACGGACATCTTCGCCTGGTGCAGGGACCGCGCGCCGCAGTGGAACACGATCAGCATCAGCGGCTATCACATCCGAGAGGCGGGCTCCACCGCGGTCCAGGAGGTCGCCCTCACCCTGTCCGACGCGGTCACGTACGTCGAGGCCGCGATACGCGCGGGGCTCGCCGTGGACGATTTCGCGCCGCGCCTGTCGTTCTTCTTCGGCGTGCACAACAACCTCCTCGAGGAGGTCGCGAAATTCCGGGCGGCCCGTCGTCTCTGGGCGCGCATCATGAAGGAGCGGTTCGGCGCGAAAAGCGACAAATCGCTCCTCCTGCGCTTCCACACGCAGACGGCGGGCTGCACGCTCACGGCCCAGCAGATCGAGAACAACGTCGTCCGCGTCACGCTCCAGGCGCTCGCCGCCGTCCTCGGCGGCACCCAGTCGCTCCACACGAACTCGAAGGACGAGGCGCTCAACCTCCCGTCCGAAGAAGCGGCGCTCACCGCGCTTCGAACCCAGCAGGTCATCGCGGAGGAATCGGGCGTGTGCGACGTCATCGATCCCCTCGGCGGCTCCTACGCGGTCGAGAAGCTCACCGACGAGATCGAGGAGCGCTCGCTCGCGCTCATGAAGCGGATCGAGGACATGGGGGGAATGATCCGGGCGATCGAGCAGCGCTTCCCCCAGCGCGAGATCGAACGGAGCGCATACGAATACCAGAAGGCGATCGAGAGCGGCGCCGTCGGCGTCGTCGGGGTGAACCGTTACGCGGGCTCCTCCCCCGCCCGGAGCGGCTCGTTCAGGATCGACGCCTCCGTCGCCGAACGGCAGCGCTCCCGGCTCGCTCGCTTCAAGAGCGGCCGCGACCCGGCCGCCGTATCCCGGCTTCTGACGGCCGTCGAGGAGGCCGCGCGGGGCGAGGCGAACCTCATGCCGCCGATCGTCGACGCCGTGCGGGGGAACTGCACGCTCGGCGAAATCTCGCGGGCGATGGAGAAGGTCTTCGGCCGGTACAATCCCGCCTCGGGCGCCTAGGCCGGGCGCGGACGGATTCACGCACTACCGATACCAGGGAGGTCGACATGCACAACCGGCTCGGCGCCGTCAACCATATCGGAATCGCCGTCAAGAACCTCGAAGAGGCGAAGAGACTCTTCTCCGACGCGCTCGCGCTCCCCTGCGTCGCCGAAAAGACCGTGCCGGAGCGAGGCGTCAAGATCGCGTTCCTCTCCACGGGAAACACGACGGTCGAGCTCCTCGAAGGGCTCGGCCCGGAGAGCGCCGTCTCGAAGTTCGTCGAGCAGCGGGGCCCCGGCATCCACCACCTGTGTTTCGAGGTCGATGGGATCGAGCGCGTCATGAAGGAGCTCGCCGAGAGCGGCATGCGCCTCATCGACGAAAAGCCGCGCCTCGGCGCCGAGGGCAAGCTCGTCGCCTTCGTCCACCCGAAGTCGACGCTCGGCGTGCTTATCGAACTCATCGAGAAATGAGACGCACCGCGCGCGACATCGAATAGCGGGTGACGTCTCAGCGCGCGGTCGGTTTCTTAGCCTGCTCCCGGTACATCTCGAGATAGGGATCGGCTTTCGCGAGAGAGCCGAAGCGCGCGTACGCGTCCGCCTTGCATCCGCCGGCGCACGACGACTCGACGGCGCAGCCGCGGCAGAAATCGGGGATCGAGGAGCAGAACTCGTCGACGGCCGGCGTCTCGGCGATCCGTTCGAACGGTTCCGTGAGGAGGTTGCCGAGGACGATCTTCGAGCGGTTGCACATGCGGAGATTTCCCGCGGGGTCGATCGCGAAGTACGAGCTCGATCCGTCGGGATCGTTGAGCGGGCAGAAGCTCGTTTTGACGTTCGGATAGCGGGCGAGGTCGATGAGGCACGGCTGGATCTGGACTCCGACGCTCATGCCGAGCCGGTATTTCTCGATGAGCGGAAGCCCCGCGTCGAGCGAGCGCTGGATGTCGGCCGGCGACGGCGCGAGCGACTCCCATCCGGCGAGGCACGTGCCGCCGCAGGCGACGCGGTTGAACAGGATCCAGTCGACCCGGAGCAGCGCGTTGAGCTCGACGTATTCCTTGAACGCGCCGATGTTCGCGGCGGTTGCCACGAACACCGTATTGACGTTCCCCTTGAGCGCCTTGATGTTGACGATCGCGTCGACGACCTCTTCGAAGCTCCCCTTCCGCCCCGCGAGCTCGTCGTGCACGGAGGGCACGTGTCCGTGCAGGGAGACCTCGAAGTAATTCACGCCGCTCTCCATGCATCGCGAGACCGTTTCGCGGCTCAGGAGCTGCCCGTTCGATATGAGGACCGGCAGCACCTTTCGCGACGAGATGTACGAGGCGATCTCGAAGATGTCGTCCCGCAGCAGCGGCTCCCCCCCGTCAGCCCGATGAACTCGCAGCCCGTCTCGTCGATGACCTTGCCGAGAAGACGCAGGGCGGAGGCGGTCGACAGCTCATCGCGCGGGTAATCGTCGGTCTCCTTCCACACGTTGTAGCAGAAGGCGCACGAATTCTGGCACCGCTTGGTGACTTCGTAGAGAAGGTATCGATGTTTGCGCCTCATGGCGATGCTTCGCTCCTCCGCGATTTCCCCGCCGGCTACGCCGATTGCTCCACGGCCCGGTCGAACGACGCCCGGGCGGGCTTCTTCGCGCGCGCCTTGAAGAGAGCCAGGTACGGATCCTCCGCGTCGAACGATCCGTTGAGCACCTGCGCCGACGACCGGCATCCGCCCCGGCACACCGGCAGGTCGGGGCAGTCCGAGCAAGACTCCGGCGCCGTTTCCGAGAGCCGTCGGAGAAACTCATCGGACGAGAGCTTTTCGAAGCGCTCCGTGAGCATGCTCCCGAGGACGAACGGCGAATGGCTGCACGCCTTCAAATGTCCCTCGGGATCGATGCCGTAGAGCGTATGCTCGGTGTTTCCGAGGGAACAGAAGCTGAAACGAACTCGGGGAAACCGGGCAAGATCGTGCAGGCACGGAAGCATGGGCGTCGCCACGGATACCGAGAGCGCATACTTTCCCGAGAGCTCTTCGGCCGCCGCGAGCGCCTCATCGAGCTCATCGGGCGACGGCATGAGCTTCTCCCACGCGGGAAGCCCCGCTCCCCCCGGCGTGAACCGGCCCAGGGCGACGTTTTTCACCCCGAGGAGCACGTTCAGCTCGAGCGTTTTTCGGAAGCTCCCGATATTGTCGGCGAGGCCGACGAAGAACGTGCACACGTTTCCCTTGCGATCCCTGATGCCGAGAATCGATTCGATCGCGCGGTCGAATCCGTCCATCCCGACGAGACGGTTGTGAAGCTCGCGCCGCTCGGCGAGGAGACTGATCTGGAACAGATCGACCCCGCTCTCCAGGCACCGCTCGATCGCTTCGACGGTCAGGAGCGTGCCGTTCGTGACGAGCGACACCTTGACGCCGCGCTTCTTCACGAACGATATGATCTCGAAAACGTCTTCCCGCGCGAGCGGCTCCCCGCCCGACAGCGACAGCGTCCGGCAGCCGCTCTCGTCGATCGCCCTGGCGAGGAGCTCCTTGACCTGCTTCGTCGGAAGCTCCCGTTTCGCTTCTTCCGCGGGATTTTTCCAGGAATTATAGCAGAAGAGGCAGCGCTGGTTGCACTGCCCGGAGAATTCGTACATGAGAGAAACTGATGCCGGCCGACGCATTGCGCTCTTCTCTCGCACGGGGGTGGGGCACGCGGCAATCAAAGAACGCTGATCAGGTTCTCAGCTCGGATCAGGGAACCGGCATGTAGCACAGCCACGGTCTCGTGGCAACGCGCTCCTCGAGCTCTTCGACTTCGAGCTCCTCGAGAAGCTTCTTCTTCAACTCTTCGTTCCGAAGAGCCTCCATGATCTTCTCTTTGCTCATTCAGCCACCCCCTCTCGTTGTGATGCCGCTTGGCAAGCGGCCTTTGCACTCGCGAGCAGCCCTCCGCAATTCATTTCGCATCTACTGCTCATCGGACAGAGACACGATGCCGCGTGCCACCCCCGAAACTGATATACTTTCGAATAGTGTACATCCTGCGGCACATCGTATCAATCATATTTTTATGCCGCGCCTCTCAGAAAACCTGCGCAGATAAGCCGCTTTTTCGGCCAGCGAATCGTGCTCTATATGATAGAAACCGGCGAAAATATCGGGAAATTGACTAATAATAACTTTGAATTCCTCCGGCATCCGGCCTCCCCGCGGGCTGCCGGCGGCATCCAAGTTCCCGAGCGACGCGAATGCTGAGCAGAGACGCTCGTCGAACCGGAGGCGATCGGCGTATTCCACGCCGAGGGGGGAAAGAGGCATCGGGGAAAGGAGCTTGAGCCCCGCCATGGCCCCCAGATGCCACATCGAAACGACGCTGAAGACGGTCGACTTGAGATCGTCCACGGTCTCGAACGGGAATCCCCAGATGTAGGACGTCACCACCTTCGGGATGAATTTCGCGGAGAGCGCGACCTTCTCCGTCGCCTCCTCGATGGTGAACCGCTTGGCGATCCGGCGGAGAACGGCGTCCGAGCCCGATTCGATGCCGAGGAATATCGCGTCGCAGCCCGCCTTCGCCATCGTCTCGAGGAGCGTCTCGTCGAGAAGATCGATCCGCGAGAGGCACGTCCAATTCATGCCGAGCTTCGAGACCTCCTCGCTGAACGACTCGGCGCGGTCCCGCCTGAGGTCGAACGTATCGTCGGCGATGTGAACCCGCGAGATCCCGTGCGTCTCCTTGAGCTCGCGAAGCTCCCCGACGACTCCCTCGATGCTTCGGAAGACGGTCTTATTCTCCCAGAGCGGCCCGACGTCGCAAAACGCGCACCGGTACGGGCACCCGCGCCCGCTCACGATGGATATGTTGTTGTAGACGGTCATGTCGGTCCGGGAGTACGCGGGGAGCCCGAGCGCGTCGAGATTCCGGATGCGTCCGCGCGGGGGCGTCCGCAGAACGGCCGCGCCGTCCCGATACGCGATGCCCGCGACGCCGCCGGGATCCGATCCCGCGCCGAGAGCCCTGACGAGCTCGACGATCGTCTCCTCCCCTTCCCCGATCGCCACGACGTCTATCCACGGCATCGAACGCATGATCGCCTCCGCGACCCCGGACGGACCCGGTCCACCGAGCACCACGGCTCGCTCGGGCCGGCGCTCTTTGACCAGCTTCGTCGCGAGGAGCACGAACGGCAGCATCGAGACCATGCAGCTCACGCCGAGGACGGGGGAAGCCCCGTCGAGGAACGCGGCGAGCGATTCGACGTTCAGCGGATCGGCCGACTCGAGCGCGTGAATCTGGTAATCGCGGAACTCGACCCGGATATTCGCCCGCTCGAGCGCCGAGACGAGATAGAGGCATCCGAGCGGCAGGTACGTCTCCCGCGCGCCCCCCTCTCCGCGCGCCACGGCCGTCGAGACGTTCACGAGCGTGATATCGGCGGGATTCATTCTGTCTCCCCGCGGCCCGAAGCGCCCTCGCGCCGGGCCTCCGCGCTCCAGTGCCGGTCGAGCGCCGCGATCATTTCGGCGTTCTTCTCGAACGTCATGGAATCGAACCGGTAAAACTCCGGAAAGAGCCCCGGATAATTTTTCACGAGACGCCGGACGTCCCCGGGGAGATTCGAGGGCTCGAACGGCTCGAGCGGCGAAGCGCCGCCCCCCTCGGGAAGATCCGCGAGCGACGAGCCGAACTCCCGATACAGCGGCGCGAGCGGAAATGGCGCGAGGCGATTGAGCCTCGTGTCGACGCCGATCCGCGCGAGGTATATCATCACGAGGAGCGTCTGCGCGAGATCCTGCGGCGTCTCGAACGGAAAGCCCCAGATGAACGAGGCCACCGCCCCCATGTGCCGCCTCGTCCGATGCATCGCCTCGACGACCTCCGCCGCGGTGCAGTCTTTCTTGATCCGCGCGAGCACTGGGTCGGATCCCGATTCGACGCCGAAAAAGAGCCCCCCGCACCCGCATGCGGCCATCTCCGCGAGGAGCTCGTCGTCGACGAGGTTCACCCGTCCCGTGCACGACCACCGAACGCCGAGATCGCGCTTCCGCAGCGCCGCGCAGAACTCGAGAACCGCTTCCCTTCTGAGGACGAAGGTCTCGTCGGTGAATTCGAAATTCGTTTTCCCGTAGCGCCGCTTCAGGTATTCCATCTCGCCGATGATGCTCGCCGCGCCGCGGCGGTGATGCTTCCGTTCCCAGAGGGGCGCCACGTCGCAGAACGTGCAGCGATAGGGGCACCCGCGGGACGAAACGACGTTGATGAGCGCGTAATCGTCCATCGGAATGCGCTCGTACAGCGGCATCGGCAGCTCGTCGAGGTCGGCGATCCGCTCGCGCGGCGGATTCGACACGGCCTCCGTCCCCCACCGCCAGCTGATGCCCTTCACCCGCTCCAGATCGAGCATGCCGCCGTGCTCCACGGCGTCCATGAGCTCCCGCATCGTATACTCCCCCTCGCCGCGGACGACGATATCGACGAAGGGGAACGTTGCGATGATCTCATCGGCGACGCCCGTCGGGCCGGGTCCGCCCAGAATCACGGTCGAGCGGGGATGCGCCGCCTTGAATCGCTCGAGCGCCCCGAGTATGAAGGGGAGCGTGTCGCTCATGCATCCGACGCCGACGATCGCCTGCGCTCCCTCGAGAAAGGCGCAGAACGCTCCCGCGTTGAGCTCCCGGTACGACCGGACGGGAAAATCCCTCACGTCCGCGCGGTGCCCCGCGCGTTCGAGAACGGCGGCGATGGAGAGAATCCCCGCCGGCACCGTTCTCGGATGGGAGAACGAGACGTTCACCAGCGTGATGCCGCTCATGACCCGCCCCCCGCCGCGCGCCCCTCGATCTCGAGCGCCCGGGCGTAATGCGCCGCCGCCTCGTCCTCCCGCCCCAACCCCAGATGCGCGAGGGCGAGCCGGCGATGCGTCGCCGGGTGGACGGGCTCGATCGATATCGCCCGCTCGAGCACCTCGACGGCCGCTTCGAAGCGCTCGGCCTGCAGATGGCATGCGCCGAGGTTTCGCAGCGCGGACAGGAGCCCGGGCGACGTCTCGAGGGCCGCCTCGAACTCCCCCCGCGCTTCGTCGAGCTTTCCGGCCGCGAGCAGCGCCGCCCCGAGATTCACCCGGAGAGAGGGATCGAACGGCCGGTTCGCCCGCGCGCGGCGGAATTCCTCGGCCGCTTCCTCGAATCTGCCGAGATCGAGAAGCGTTCGCCCCAGATCCTGCCGCACGAGGTCGGAAAGCCCGCCGTCCCGATCCTCCGCGAGCGCCGCCCGGTATGCGTCGACGGCGCGCTCATTCTCGCCGAGCGCCCGGAACGCCCGGCCGAGCGCCCGCGCGATCCGCACGGTCCACACGAGGCTCGTGCGCGCCGCGTCGAGCTCCGCGGCCGCCTCGCGGTACCGGCCGAGCTCCGCGTAAACGATTCCGAGCCCGTAGCGGGCCGCGGCGCACTCCGGCGCGGCGCGGAGCGTTCGCTCGTAGAAGGCTCGCGCGCCCTCGCGATCTCCCATGACGGCGCTGACCACGCCGAGGGCGTAATCCGCGTCGGGAGATTCGCCCCGCGCCCCGAGCGTTTTCCTGAAGCGCGCTGCCGTTTCATCGAAGGCGTTCATGCGTGCATCGTACACGATTCGATTCGCGCCGTGGTGAACAAATTCGGAGCGCCCGGGGGTTGCAGCCGCCGTCCCGATCGTACGCCGCGCAGGCGCCCGCTTACGTCCCCGGCCGGGCCTGCGCCGCGACCCGCCAGCCGGGCCGTCCCGCGAGATACGGCTCGACCTCCGCCGCGATCTCGCGCGCGTCCAGCGCGAGATAGAACACGGGATCGAGCAGATTCGTGCGACCGTCGATCGCTCCCTCGTCCCTGGCGATCCGCTCGATTCTCGTTCCGGGACAGACGCGGATCCCGATGCTGAAAAGAACGTCAGGGACGTCCTCCGCGGCGAGAAACTCGAGCGTCTCCCGCACCGTGGCCCCGGTCTCGCCCGGCCCCCCGAATAGAACCCACGTCCCGAACGGGAGACGGTTGTCCTTCAGCGCGCGGATGGCCCGTTCCACGTCCGAAACGGCATAGCCTTTCCCCAGCGATTCGAGCATGGCGTCGCTTCCCGATTCGATGCTCAGATCGACCGTCGCACAGCGGGCGAGGCGCATGAGGAGCGCGAGCTCGTCGCTCAGGTGCGCCGGATTCGCCATGCACGACCAGCGGATCCTGCACGTGTCCCGCCGCGCGATGAGCTGCTCGCAGACCGCCGCGGCATGATCCGGCGGATAGTTGAACTGATTGTCGACGACGTAGGCCTCGCGCACCCCGTCTCGCTCGTGGAGCTCCCGGAGCTCCTCAGCGACGTCTTCGGGCGGCCGGCAGCGCACCGCCGCGCCCTCGACGATCGGATAGGTGCAGTAGATGCACCCGAACGGACAGCCCCGTTTCGTCTGGATGTTCGCCGTGCCTCCCGCCGCCCGATAGCGCGCGCCGTCGATGAGGTCGCGCGCGGGGCGCGGGTGTCCCTCGAGCGGATGGAACGCGGCGGGCGGCGCCGGCGGAGCGCTCTCCCCGGGCCGCGCGGTGACCACTCCCGGAACGTCGTCGTACGGCTCTCCCCGTTCGAGGCGTTCGAGGAGCAGCGGGAAGCTCCACTCCCCTTCCCCCGCGACGCCCGCGTCCGCTCCGGTGAACCGGAGCAGCTCGCGCGGCATCACGCTGAATCCCGATCCTCCGAGCACGATCGTCGCCGCCGCGCGCTCGCGGCATTCGTCGACGATCTCCCCGAGCTCCCCGACGAACGACAGCGGATTGAAATACGCCATGAGGTCCACGTTGCGCAGCGAGATGCCGATGCAATCGGGCCGCGACCGCGCGATCGCGTCGCGCACCGCGGCGCGGCGATCCTCCGCGAAGCACAGATCGACGAATTCGACCTCGCGCCCCGCGCGACGGAGGCTCGCCGCGACGTACGCGAGCCCCAGCGGCTCGACGGGAACCCACGGTACCCGGGCCGACGGTTTCAGGCTGTTGGACGAGATGAGGAGAACCCTCACGTCACCACCACCAGAATTCCACCCGGATGAATCTGATGATCTTTCGCGTGAGGAGATCGATGAGGCTGCGCTTGCCGCAGTAGATTCTCGCCGCGCCCGTCATCCCCGGCTTGAGAACATACTGCGGATTGTCCACCTCCGCCGTGACGATGAGAACGGTGCGGTTCATCCGATCGACCGCCACGGGCGGCACCGAAACGACCCGTCCGGGGAACGCCGCGGCCGGGAGCGAGCGCGCCTTGAGCTTGACCGGCATCCCCTCGCGGACGTCGACGATGTCTTTCTCCGAAACCGGCATCTCGAGGAGCATCTTCCCGCAGCTGACGATCTCGCAGATCTCGTCGCCGATCTCGAGAAACTCCTTGAGCCGGTCGCGCAGCCGGTGCGTCGAGACGATCCCCGCGAGCGGGCTCCGGATCTCGGCGCGCTCGATTTGCTGCGCGAGATACGCCTGGGACGCCCGCAGGCGGTCCATCTCCGCCTCCGCCTCCCGTATCGTCTCGGGCCGGTTGCCGACGGCGAGGACGCGGAGATCTCCCTCGGACCGTTCGAGATCCTTGCGGCTCAGATCGAGCTCCTGCTGCGCCTTTTCGTACTCGTTCGGCGAGACGAGATTCTTCCGGTACAGTTCCCCGACGCGCTCGTATTCCTTTTCGGCGTAGGAGACCTGCATCTTCGAGCGCTCGACGACCTTCCGGAGCCGGTCGATTTCGATTTCGAGCGGCCCCTTCCTGAGCAGCGCGAGCTGCGCCGCTCCCTTCGCCATCTCCGCCTCGGTTTCCGCGAGCTGCGCGCGGTATTCGCGGTCGTCGATACGGGCGATCGTCTGGCCCGCGCGGACGGTGTCCCCCTCGTCGACGAGGATCTCGGAGAGGATCCCTTCGACCTCGGCGCGGATCGTCGCCCGGTCGTCGGGCAGCAGGATGAACCGCCCCGTGATTCTCAGATCCCATTTCGCGAACACGAGAACGAGAATGCAGGCGGCTCCGATGCCGAGGCCGATGGTCAGCCGTCTCCGTTTCATGCCGGGCCCCTTTCGTTCCGCTACGCTGCGGCGGATACCTATTGTCCACTTTTCGAGCGTCCCTGTAAAGAGAAGGATGAGGGCCGCGGCGAGCGCGAGGAGCCCCGCGCCGTGATAGCGCGACACGACGAACGCGGCCGCCTTGAGCACGATGAACGCGATGAGCGCGAGCGAATAGACGACGGCGGCGATCCCGTACCAGAGGTACACCCGCTTCTCCGATTCGCTCGGACCGGCCTCGCGCGCCCCCCCGGCCCCCCGCCGGGGGATCAGCCGCGTCAGGAGATACGCGAAGGCCTTCCGGCGGAGATTCGGCATCTCGAGCCAATCGACGAGCATGTAGTATCCGTCCAGCTTGATGAGCGGATTCAGGCTGAAGAGCGCGGACACGCCCGACGTCACCATCACGAGCACCGAGAAATCGCTGAGGAACGTCTCCTGGTCGACGATCCGCCAGACGATCGCGGCGACCGCCCACATGAATATCTGGAAAAATATGCCGGCGAACGAAACCCAGATCCGCTTCCGCTTGTCCTCGAAGAGCCACGCGTCGCTCACGTTGCAGTAGAACGCGGGGAGCAGGTACATGAGGAGAAAACCCATCTCGGAAACGCGCCCCCCGTAGTGCGTGCAGAGGAGACCGTGCGCCGTCTCGTGAAGAACGACGACCATGACGACGGCGAGGAAGAGCGCCGGGATCGTCCCGAGGCGGAGGAGCCGCTGGGCCTGATCGGCGTAGTCCCCCCAGTTCGCCACGTTGATCCAGAGCGCTCCGATGGAAAGCAGGATCGTGACGAGCGCGAAGTATCGCGAGAAGAAGAACCGCATCCGCGGCGCGATGAACGAGAAAACGCGGTCGGGATCGACCGTCTTGAGCTTGATGTAGAGCCCTCTCCGCGAGCCCCGCTCCCCCGCGCCGCGCTGCGTCCGCGCGATCGCGGCGTCGCTCAGCCCTCGGTCGATGAGCCCGAGGGCGTCGAGGCGCCCGACGAACGCGTCGAGCTTCTCCCGCGGCAGCGATACGCCGAACGATTCCTGGAAACGGTCCCGGATGTCATCGGGCGAAGCGATGCCGTCGAGGGCGCGCGCGATGAAGTGCTCGGTCTCGCCGAAACGGAAGATCCGCCTCGTCACGGGGTCCTTGACGATGCAGACGCGCTCCCCCTTCTGCGTCATCTCGCTGATGACGAGCCCGGCTCGCAGCTTCGGATATTCGTTCGGCGCCGGCATCGGGGGAATCGATCAGATCCACTTTCTTCTGCGAAAATAAACGAGCATCGATACACCGATGGCGAGGATGACGAGCATGATCATCGGGTATCCGAACCGCCACCCGAGCTCCGGCATGTACCGGAAGTTCATGCCGTAGATGCCGACGACGAAGGTGAGCGGGATGAAGATCGTCGCGATGATCGTCAGCACCTTCATGACCTCGTTGAGCCTCATGCTGAGGCTCGAGAGGTGGATGTCGATCATGTCCGTGACGAGGTCCCGGAACGATTCGATCGTCTCGATGATCTCGATCGTGTGCCCGTAGACGTTCCGTATGAAAATGAGCGTGTCCTTGCGCACGAGGGGGGACTCGACCCGCTCGAGGTTCGCGATCACCTCGCGGAGCGGCCAGACCGCCTTGCGGAGCTCGATCATCTCGCTCTTGAGGTGGTGGATCGTCTTCAGGTTCTCGGCGGTCGGGTCGGCGACGAGGCGCTCCTGAACGTCCTCGATATGCTCTCCGAGCCACTCGAAGACGACGAAGTAGCCGTCGACGATGGCGTCGAGGAGCGAGTAGACGAGATAATCGGCCCCCGATCGCCGTATTTTGCCGGTCCCCTTGCGGATCCGGTCCCGCACGGGATCGAACACGTCGCCGATGTCCTCCTGGAACGAGATGACGAAGTACCGGCCGAGAACGAGGCTCACCTGCTCGACCTTCACCCGCTCGCGCGGCTCCTCGAAGTAGAGCATCTTGAGCGAGAGGAACACATACTCGTCGAAGTCGAGCATCTTCGGCCGCTGAACCGTATTGACGACGTCCTCGAGCGCGATCGGGTGAATGCCGTAACAGGCCCCGAGCTTCTCGACGATTTCGACGTCATGGACGCCATCAACGTTGATCCACGTGGTCGTCGGCCTGTCGCGGTACGGGAAGCACTCGTCGACGCTCCCGACGACCTTCTCACGGAATCCGTCGGCGTCGTAATCCATGACGGTGATCCGGACCTGCTCGACCTTCTTCTCGCCGACGTGGACGAGGGTGCCGGGCGCGAGCCCCGGCGGGCGGTGCAGCTTCCGCGTGAATCCGAGCATGCCCGGCCTCCGTCACTTCTCGTACGTGTAGAATCCCCGTCCCGTTTTCCGCCCGAGATACCCCGCGTCGACCATCTTCTTGAGAAGCGGGCACGCGCGGTACTTCGGATCGCCGAGCCCGCAGTAGAGCACGTTGAGAATGTTGAGGCAGATGTCGAGCCCGATGAGATCCGCCAACGCGAGCGGCCCGAGCGGATGGTTCATCCCGAGCTTCATCACGTCGTCGATCGCCTCCCTCGTCGCGACTCCTTCCATGAGACAGAACGCCGCCTCGTTGATCATCGGCAGCAGCACGCGGTTCGAGACGAATCCCGGATAGTCGTTGACCTCGACGGGCGTCTTTTCGAGCTTCGTGCTGAGCTCGCAGATCGCCGCGGTCGTCGCGTCGCTCGTCGCGAGCCCCCTGATGATCTCGACGAGCTTCATGACCGGCACCGGATTCATGAAATGCATGCCGATGAAACGGTCGGGGCGCGACGTCTGCGCGGCGAGCGCCGTGATCGAGATCGACGACGTGTTGGACGAGAGGATCGCGTCCTTCCCGAGGAGCCCGTCGAGCTCCTTGAACACCTTCGTTTTCATCGCGAAATCCTCGAGGACCGCCTCGACGACGAGGTCGGCGCCCGCGGCGTCCTTGAGGTTCGTCGAGCCCGTGACGCGGCCGAGCACCTCGACCTTCACGGCGTCGCTGATCGCTTCCTTCTTGACGAGCCGCGCGAGGCTCTTTTCGATGGCGGCGATGCCCCGCTCGACGAACGAGTCCTTGATATCGATCATGACGACGGGGTACCCGTGGTGCGCGAACACCTGCGCGATGCCGTTCCCCATCGTGCCCGCGCCGATGACCGCGATTTTCTTCACTTCCATGATGGTCAGTCCTCCCTTACAGCATCTCGACCGAGAGCGCGACCGCGTTGCCGCCGCCGAGGCAGAGCGAGGCGAGCCCGCGCCTGCCGTTGTTCTGCTTCAGCACGTGGAGCAGCGTCACGAGCACACGCGCCCCCGAACAGCCGATCGGATGGCCGAGCGCCACGGCGCCGCCGTTCATGTTCACCTTGGCCGGATTCATCTTGAGCTCCTTCATGACCGCGCACGGCTGCACGGCGAAGGCCTCGTTGAGCTCGATCGCGTCGAAGTCATCGATCGTGAGCCCCACCTTGGCGAGGAGCTTCGGGATGGCCACCGTCGGGGCCATCATGACCCACTCGGGCTTCATGCCCCCGGTCGCGTAGCCCGTCACGCGCGCGATCGGCTTCACCTTGAGCTCCTTCAGCTTTTTCTCGGAGAGCAGCACCATCGCCGCCGCGCCGTCCGAGATCTGGGAGGCGTTCGCCGCCGTGATCGTCCCCCCCTGCTTGAACGCGGGTTTCAGCTTCGCCATGCCCTCGATGCTCGAGTCGGCCCGGGGACCCTCGTCGCGATCGATGCGTATCGGCTCCCCCTTTTTCTGGGGGATCTCGACCGGCAGCATCTCGTCCCGGAATCTGCCCTTCTCGTGCGCCTCGACGGCCTTGCGGTGGCTGTTCACCGAGTACTCGTCCATCTCCTCGCGGGACACCTTGTATTTCTCCGAAACGAGCTCGGCCGTGTTTCCCATGTGGAAGTTGTTGTAGATGTCCCAGAGCCCGTCGAACACCATCGTGTCGACGATCGCGCCGTCGTTGAGGCGATAGCCGGTCCGCGCCTGCCGGAGGATGTACGGCGCCGCGCTCATGTTCTCCATGCCCCCCGCGACGATGATGTCGGCGTCCCCGAGCTTGATCGCCTGGGTGGCGAGCGACACGGCCTTGAGCCCGGAGCCGCACACCTTGTTCACCGTGAGCGCCCCCGCCTTTTCGGTCACGCCCCCGTAGATCGAGGCCTGCCGCGCCGGATTCTGCCCGAGCCCCGCCTGGATGACGTTCCCCATGATCACCTCTTCGACCTGGTCGGCGGGAACGCCCGCCCGCTTCAGGGCCTCCGCGACGACCATGGCTCCCAGCCTCGTGGCGGGGAACGACGAAAGACCACCCAGAAACTTGCCGAGAGGCGTTCTCACGGCGCCGGCGATATAAACCTCGGACATCGCTCCTCCTTCCGTTCGTTTCACGCGGTGTGCGCGCAGTTCTTCTCGATGAATTCCACGATGAGTCTCGTGTCGGTCCCGGGGCCGAACACCTTCGCGACGCCGAGCGCCTCGAGCCTGCCGACGTCCTCCTCGGGAACGATCCCGCCCCCGATGATCTTGATGTACGCGGCGCCTTTCTGCTTGAGCAGCTCCATGACCCGCGGGAACATCGTCATGTGCGCGCCCGAGAGAATGCTCATGCCGACGACGTCGACGTCCTCCTGGATCGCCGATTCCGCGATCATCTCGGGCGTCTGATGCAGCCCCGTGTAGATCACTTCCATGCCGGCGTCCCGGAGCGCGTTCGCCACGACCTTGGCGCCGCGGTCATGGCCGTCGAGCCCCGGCTTCGCGATGAGCACCCTGATCTTTCGTGCCATTGCAGCACCCCCTGTGAAGCATCCGATGCGTACGTTTCAGAATATGGGAGGCTCCTGATATTCGCCGAAGACTTCCCTGAGCGCGGCGATGATCTCCCCTTCCGTGCAGTAGCAGCGCGCGCAGTCGAGGATGATGGGCATCAGATTGTCCGTCCCCCGCGCCGCTTTCCCGAGCCGCGCGAGCTCCCGCGCGGCCTTGTCGTTGTCGCGGTCGGCGCGGACCCTGCGCACGGCGTTCCGCTGCTCGATCTCGACCTCCGGCTCGATTTTGAGAATCGGAATCTCGATCTTCTCGCCTTCGATCTGGAAGCGGTTCACGCCGACGACGATCTTCCGCTCGCGCTCGACCGCCTTCTGGTATTCGTACGCGGCGCGGCCGATCTCCCGCTGGAAGAATCCCGCCTCGATCGCCTTGACGACGCCGCCGAGCTCGTCCACCTTCCGGAAATAATCCTCCGCCTGCTCCTCCATCTCCCGCGTCTTCGCCTCGATGAAGTAGCTCCCCGCGAGCGGGTCGATCGTGTTGATCACTCCCGTCTCGTGCGCGATGAGCTGCTGCGTGCGGAGCGCGATCCGGACCGCCTTCTCCGACGGGAGCGCGAGCGTCTCGTCCATCGAGTTCGTGTGGAGCGAATTCGTGCCGCCGAGGACGGCGGAGAGCGCCTGGAACGCGGTCCGCACGATGTTGTTCTCCGGCTGCTGCGCGGTCAGCGAGCACCCGGCGGTCTGCGTATGGAAGCGGCACAGCCACGATCGCGGATCCTTGGCGCCGTACTTGTCGCGCATCCGCTTCGCCCAGATGCGCCGCGCGGCGCGGTACTTGGCGATCTCCTCGAAGAAGTCGAGGTGCGCGTTGAAGAAGAAGGACAGGCGCGGGGCGAACACGTCGACGTCGAGCCCCGCCGCGATGCCGGCCTCGACGTAGGCGAAGCCGTCCGCGAGCGTGAAGGCGAGCTCCTGGACCGCGGTCGAGCCGGCCTCCCTGATATGGTAGCCGCTGATGCTGATCGTGTTCCATTTCGGAACGCGCTCCGCGCAGAACGCGAGGATGTCCGTGATGAGCCGCATCGAGGGCTCCGGCGGGAAGATCCACGACTTCTGCGCGATGTACTCCTTGAGAATGTCGTTCTGTATCGTGCCGCCCATTTGATCGAACCGCGCGCCCTTCTTCTCCCCCGCGCACAGGTAGAAGGCGAGGAGGATCGAGGCGGGGGCGTTGATCGTCATCGAGGTCGTGATCTTCGCCGGATCGATCCCGTCGAACAGGATCTCCATGTCGCGGAGCGAATCGATCGCCACGCCGCACCGGCCGACCTCCCCCTCGGCGCGCGGATGGTCCGAGTCGTAGCCCATGATGGTGGGCATGTCGAACGCGACGCTCAGCCCCGTCTGGCCGTGATCGAGGAGGTAGTGATAGCGGCCATTCGTGTCCCGCGGCGTCCCGAAGCCGGAGAACTGCCGCATCGTCCAGAAACGCCCCCGGTACATCGTCGGATAGACGCCCCGCGTGAAGGGATAATCGCCGGGGAAGCCGAGGTCGCGGAGGGAATCCATGCCGCCGGCGTCGAGCTCCGTGTAGAGCGGATTCACCGGTTCCGACGACACCGTCGTGAAATCGATGTCCTGTACCGGCTCCGCCGCGAACGCGCGCTCCCACCGCGCCTTCGCCTCGTCGAGCCCCGTTCCCCTTTTCTTCTTCGTCGGCACTGCCAGCACCTCTCTTTGCGGACGCGCCTACAGCCGCATCGTGCCCGCGAACAGCTCCTCGAGCTCCCGGACGAGCCGCGAGGGGGACACGCGTCCCGCGTACACGGCCTCCATTTTCGATTCGATCATGCTCCTGATATTCGCATTGTCCCAGATCCGCTTCTCCATCCGATCCATGAACGCGTCGCGGACGCGTGAATGGAGCACGCGCCGGCGCTTCGCCTCGAGAAGCCCCCGCTCCTCGAGGTAGCGGCGGTGCTCGTCGATCCGCTCCGCGATCTCGTCGATCCCCTCCGACTTGAGCGCCGAGGAGAGCACGACCGGCGGCGTCCAAGCGCCGGCGGCCGTTTCCTTGATCCGCAGCGTGTCCTCGAGCACGCGCGCCGCGCCGATCGCGTCGGGGTGATCGGATTTGTTCATGACGAAGATGTCGCCGATCTCCATGAGCCCCGCCTTCATCGCCTGCACGCCGTCCCCCGACTCGGGCACGAGGATCACGACGACGGTGTGCGCCTTCTCGGCGATCTCGAGCTCCGACTGGCCGACGCCGACCGTCTCGATGAACACGAGGTCCTTGCCGAACGCGTCGAGCAGATCGGCGACCTCGTCGGTGCAGTTCGAAATGCCGCCGAGGCTCCCCCGGCTCGCGAGGCTCCGGACGAAGACCCCCGGATCGTCCGCGAGCTTCTGCATGCGGATCCGGTCGCCGAGGAGCGCCCCGCCGCTGAACGGGCTCGTCGGATCGACGGCGATGATCCCGAGGTTCGCCCCCCTGCCCCGATAGAGGCGGGAGAGCTTGTACACGAGGCTGCTCTTCCCCGCGCCGGGAGGCCCGGTGAATCCGACCCGGAAGGCCCCCTTCGCCCGGGGAAAGATCCCGTCCATGACCGTCTCGGCGGCGGCTCCCCCGTCCTCGATGATCGTGATGAGCCGCGCCGCGGCGGCCGTGGAGCCGCCTGCAAATCCTTCGAGAAGCCCCGCTATATCGTAGCCGTGTCCCATCGTCCCTCAGTATTCGACGCCCTTGCGCGCCGGCACGCCCCGGCTGTAGTGATGCCGTATCTCGCGCATCTCGGTCACCGTGTCGGCGAGATCCATCATCTCCTGCGGGGCGTAACGCCCCGTGAGAATGAGCTCGAGGCGCTCGGGCTTCGCCCGCATGAACGCGAGCGCCTCGGCGAGATCGACGAGCTTGTAGGCGACCGCTATGTTGAGCTCGTCGAGGATCAGCATGTCGAGCCCTTCCTCCCGCACGAGCTCGTTGGCCCGCCGCCAGCCTTTCGCGGCGAGCTCACGGTCGATCGGATCGGGATTGACCGCGTCGACGAACTCGTCCCGCCCGTGCTGCTCGATCGTGAACCCGTCGAGCTTCGCGGCGGCCGCGAGCTCTCCGTAGAGCCGTCCCTTCATGAACTGGATCATCACGACGCGCCTGCCGTGCCCCACCGCGCGGAGCGCCGCGCCGAGGGCCGCGGTCGTCTTGCCCTTTCCGTCGCCGGTGTAGAGCTGAATCGTCCCCCGTTCGGAATCCCTCATTCGAGCCTCTCCTCCGCGGCGGACCGGTCCCCGGCCACGGGCTCCGCCGCAACGCCATAAGACTTTGGAGATTATACTAATTGAGCTCATTTGTCAATGCCGCGCGGGAGGGCCCCGGAAAGGCCCGGACGGGCAGAGCGCCGGATCAGGTGATCGTCTGCTCCGTCCGCGCCTCGGTCGGCTCTTTGATGAGCGGGAGAGTGATGAGGAAGGTCGCCCCTTTGCCGTCGGCGCTCGTGACGGAAATATTGCCGCCGTGATCCTTCACGATCCGATGCGCGAAGGCGAGCCCGAGACCGGAACCCTCTTCTTTCGTCGTGTAGAAGGGGGTGAATATCTTGTGGATCTGCTCGTTCGGGATCCCTTCCCCGTTGTCCGAGATCTGAATGCAGATGGTATCGCCGTTCTGCCAGGTGCCGAGCCTGATGATCCCGCTGTCGCCGATCGCCTCGACGGCGTTCTGGATGATGTTGAGGAACACCTCGTGGATCTTCACGACGTCGAAGTAGCTGTGCGGCAAGTCGGGCGCGAGGCTCCGCAGGATCGAGATGTTGCGATCCTCGAAATCCTTCTGGAGCAGCTGGCAGTTGTCCTCGATGACCTGGTTGATGTCCCCCTCCTCCAGCTTGATCTCGCTCACCTTCGTCTGAAGGCTCTCGAGGTACCGCTCGAGCCGGAGCGCCTCGTTCATGATGATCTCGAGCTTGTCCCGGTCCGGCCCCGTAATCGTCGAGGAATGAAAAAGGTTCCGCGCGAAGCCTCCGATCGAAACGAGCGGATTCTTGATCTCGTGAATGACCGACGAGGTGAGCTCTCCCGAAATCGCGAGCCGCTCGGCCTTCATGATCCGCTCCTCGTACGCCTTGAGCTTCCGGTAGGTCGCCTTGAGGCTCTCGACGTTCTTCTTGAGCGATTCCTTGAGCTGCGCCGCCCGGAGCGACGTCGTCGCGTGGGCCACGATCATCTCGAGCAGGTGGGCGTCCTCCGCGGTGATCGCCTTCCCCGTGAAAATGTTGTCGACGATGAGAAGCCCGATGCTGTCCTCGATGGTCGCGATGGGGCAGATGCAGAAATCCTCGAGCCCGAGCGCCTCGGCGACCCGGGAATCGGATTCGGACTTGAGGTCCCCCTTCTTCACGAACCGGACCTCGTGCATGCCCCTGATGATGACTCCCTCGATGTCGTTGATGGCGACCGAGAGCTGGCTCGTGACCTTCGTCAGCGGGCTGCTGCGCAGGTAATGGAGCTTCTGCCCCTTGCTCACGAGCTTGTCGAGGGACAGCGTCTCGTCCTTTTCGAGTATCCGCCAGATGCTGTCGGCCTCCTCGGGGGAGGACGGCCCGAGGGCGTACTTCCCGCGAAGCACGTCGAATTCCTGCCCCCGCAGAAAGGCGAAGGCGCGGTTGAAGCCGAGCCCCTGCTTGGCCGTGATGACGGTGAGAATGGCGAGGATGATGTCCTCTTCCTTGTCGAGGTGCGAGATGATCTTGCTCACCTCGCCGAGGAGATTCATGAGCTTGCTCCGGCGGATGACCTCCATGTAGAGATCCTCCACCTTTTTCGAATACATGGAGGACCGGATGAGCGCGTCTTCCATGGTCTCGAGAAGGGTGATATCGACCCACCGGCGCCCCTTCATGCGCTCTTTGAGCTGCTTGAAGAACGGGCACTTGAAGCAGCACTGGATGAGCTTTTCCTCGAGACGCGGAAACACGCGGTCGCCGCAGCGGTGGCCGGTGATCTCCCAGCACGGGGCGTTCTCCCGCCCGTGCGCCGGGCAATCGGTCTTCTCGCAGGAGAGATACTCCCAGCAGGTGTTCAGCTTGCTCGAATACTTGTCGTCTTTCATGGCCGCCATTCCTCGCTGGAAAAATAGCACGCGGCCAAACGGTTCGTAAAGCGGGAAATGCGGGCTGCACGGCGGCCTTCGGAACATCGAATTTACGCGGCTATCCGCATTCCGTTACGGCTCTTCAGCGATAGATCGATTTGATCGATCCCCATGACGCCTCTTCGGTCGCCGTCGTGCACGCGTTCGCCGAGCCGGGCGTCGGATAGCATCCGGTGCCCGCCGGAACGCACGCGGACGTGCACGGATTATGGGCGTCGAACACCACCCACACCGCCGGCGCGCCGGCGCGCCTCCCGATCGAGCGGTCGTCGCGGGCCGCCGCCTCGGCGAACGTGAAGCCGTCGACGGCGGCGGTATCGGCTCCCGCGATGCGGTAGAGCGAGATGCGGTCTCCCGCGTTGTTCAGGCTCAGCCCGTAGACGGGAAAACCGTTCGCCTCCTCCCATGCCCGCGAATCGCTCCCATACACGACGCGCACGCCGCCGGCCGCGAGCGTGCCCGAGAATCCGTACCGCCACACGGGGCTCCCCTCACCGTCCGCGAGCCGGTATCCGGCGAGATCGACGGCGGCCGCGCCGAGATTGATGATCTCCACCCATTCGTCGTCGCGCGAGCTCAGAGCGCCGTCTCCGTCCCAATCCCTCGCGGGATCGGCGACGAACTCGTTGATGACGAGCTGCGCCGCGCAGTCGGAAGCGCGCGGGACCGCGGCCATCGAAAAAAGAGCGAGGAATAAGAAGAAACGGAATATCTTCCTCATCGTCGTCCTCCCTTCACCAACACCCCGGAAAATACTCCCTGACGGGGTTTGCATCGTGCCGCCGTGCAGACCCGTCGAGTCGCATCCTAACATGGCCGCGCCCCGGAAGGCGAGATGTTTTTCCGGGGCGCGCGAGAGCGGATATGAGCAGGAAAGCTCGAGAACCTGACGCTGCCGGTCGCTACCGGTAGAGCGCCTTGATACCTCCCCAGGATTCATCCTCCGCGCCGACCACGGAAAGCTTCGCCACCTTGATCTGGAACGCGAGCCGCGATTGCGTGGGCGCGGCGCCGGTCCAAGCGAGCGTCGCGGTCCCCGTCAGGGTGAATCCGTTCGAGAGCGGTGCGCCCGATATCCAGAGGATGTCGAGGCCCGGACCGACCGCATTCGAAACGTCTCCGACGTTCACGCCGTTGAGAACGAGATCCCGCACGATGACGCTCCGGTCCGCCTCGACCGCCCTCGCTCGAATGAAGATGTCCCCGAACATCGGGAAAGGAGTCGCATACGTGAGAACCTTCCCCCCGAGGGCGAAAGTGACGATTCGCGTTCCGCTGTCGTACGTGAGCGTGAACGGCTCGACCGCGCCGCTGATCCACGGATACTGGGCGGTCGTATTGGGCGCCGCGGTGCTCTGTCCGAGATCGAGCTCGAAGGTCGCAGCTCCCCCGAGATCGCCGATCCTTCCCTCGGCGACGAAGATCGTGTCCGAGATGAGCGCGAGCAGCTCGGCGTCGGTCGCGAGATGCGACACGGTGAACGCCGAGGCGCCCGTCGAAAGCAGGAGTATCAGCCCGAAGGCCGCGAGCGATGCGATAACGAATCTCATGCGAATCCCCTTTTCCTCAATAGCTCCGGGCATCTCCGGAAGGAGTCGATTGTCCAACCTAGAAAACACCTGAAACTAACCTTGCAACTCTCTCGTTTTGATTATGTTATCATATTTCGCGGGCAATGTCCAGCAGAACCGAGGCCCTTTTTCACCGAGCGTTTCCCTCCATCCTCTTTGAATATATTCGCCCCGGAAATGGAAAATGGAAGGCCGCGGGGCCTTCCATTCGTCATAGCGCCGTAACGGCGAACCCCGGGGGCCAGGGTTCCCGGCATGCTACTTGTTCTTCATATCCTTCCTCTCGAACCAAGCGGCGAGCAGCAGACCGATCCCGAGCCCTGTCGGTATGAGCCCCCAGATGCCGTGTCTCGGATCGTCCTGCTGTCCGATGGTGATCGATATCATTACAGCCACGCCGATGAGCGTAATGACGAGCCCCCAGGCGCGGATCGCGAGGTACCGGGGCTTATCGGCCTTCGGCTGACACGGGGCCGATTCCGGAATCGGAATGCCCTTTTCCATCGCCAGGATGCGCTCCTTGTGCTTGAGCTCCTCTTCCTTCCCTTTCGTGATCACGCCGACGATCGCAATCGCCATACCGCCGACGACGGCGACGATCGGAATCAACATCGCAACGACTCCCGCATCGATACCGAACATTGCGAACTCCTTTCTCGAGACTGCCTGCTGCCGCTGAAACCTTCTCAGGTCGTTTCCTTGCCCTTTCGCACGTATGACAGGAGCGGCCGCCGGTTTGTTTCATCTATTTTCACCCTTGTTTCAGCTATTCTCACCATCGTCGAAATCGCCCGAAGTGCCCCCTATCGCCGTTTCGGCGGATATGCGATAATTCCCCTGAAACTTTCAGGGACATTCTCCTGTCGAATCAATATGGAGGTACTCCGTTTGCAGGACACCGGGGAACGCGAGCTCGTGCAAAAGGCGCTCGCGGGGGATGAACGGGCGTTCCGGAAGATGCTGGAACGCCACTACACGCTCATCTACTCGGTCGTGCGCGGCCTGGCGGGACAGCGCGCGGAAACGGACGATATCGTGCAGGAGGTCTTCATCAAGATATTCAGGGCCCTCGGGGATTTCCGGGGGGAGTCGAGGCTTTCGACGTGGATCTACCGCATCGCCCGCAACGAGGCGCTCAACGCGGTCGACCGGCGGAGGCCCACGGTGATCCCCATCGAGGACTGCATGGAGCTCCCCGATTCGGGCGAGAGCCCCGATGAGTCCCTCCGCCGTCGAATGAGCGGGGAGCGTCTCGATCGCTTCCTGAACCGGCTCGACGAGAAGCAGCGCGTCGCGATCGAGCTTCGATACATCGGCGAGAAATCGTACGAAGAAATCGCGGATATCATGGATATTCCGCTCGGGACCGTGAAAACGCATATTTACCGCGCGAAGCTTTCGCTCAAGCGGATGATGACCGCGGCCGGAGCGAAGGCGCTCGAGAAAGGTTTCGGCGAACTATGAATTGCACCCGGATCGAAGAGCTCCTCGTTCAGTATCTCGAAGGGGACCTGACGGCGGACGAAATGCGGGCGGTCGACGCCCACGTCGATTCATGCGCCGAGTGCCGCCGCTCGCTCGACGCGTTCCTCGCGCTCGAGGATTCCCTCGGCGCCCTGAAGGAGACCGTTCCCCCGTGGAAAGCGGCCGAGGCGAGGTTCGTCCGAGGCGCCGGTCTCGGGCGGCGGCGTTCGCTCGCCGCGTCCGTGCTCAACGCGCCCGTCTTCGCCGGGCTCTCCTTCATCGCGCTCGGCGTCGTGCTCTTTCTTCGGGGGAACGTCCTCTTCCCCGCGATCCGGTCGCTCGGCCCCCGGTTCGCGGCCTCTTTCGACTCCCTCGTGCAGAGCCTCTCCCGGTTGTTTGCGGACGCGGCCGGCGTGAACGTCGTCCTGCTCGTCGCGATATACGGGCTCCTCACCCTCATGCTCATGTGCGGAACCAGCGCGCTCGTATTCAGATTCGGGAGGAAATAGGAGAGGCGGACCTTCGAGCGGCGTTCGACGTTCAGGGGAGGCATTCGATCTTCGGGACGGCGTTCAGCCTTCGAGCTTCTTCTTGACGATCTCGCCGGTGAGCTTCGGATTGGCCTTCCCGCCGCTCTTCTTCATCACCTGGCCCACGAAGAAACCGAGAAGCTGCGTCTTGCCGCCCTTGTAGCGGGCCACCTCGTCGGGATTGGCGGCGATCGCGTCGGCGACCCATCTCTCGAGCTCGTCTCCGCCGCTCACCTGCGTGAGGCCGAGCCGCTCGACGACCTTGGCCGCCGGATCGCCCGATTTGACCATATCCTTGAAGACCTCGCGGCCCGCCGAGTTACTGATGGTGCCGCCCGAGACGAGGGCGATGAGCTCGGCGAGGCGCTCGGCGGAAACCGGCGCGGCGGTCTTTCCGGATTCGGCGCCCGACTTGATCTCTTCGAGGATCTCGCGCATGACCCAGTTCGCCGCGAGCTTCGGATCGCTTCCCATCTGCACGACGGTCTCGTAGTAATCGGCGAGCCACTTCTCGGCGCAGAGCACGTTCGCGTCGTACGCGGGGAGCCCGAATTTCTCGCGGAAACGCTTTTCGCGCGCAAGCGGGAGCTCGGGGAGCGAGGCGCGCATCTTCTCGATCCATCCCGCGTCGACGTCGAGCGGCGGAAGATCGGGCTCGGGGAAATAGCGGTAATCGTGCGCGTACTCCTTGCTCCGCATCGTGAGGAGCTTCTTCTGCGCCGAATCCCACAGGTTCGTAACCTGCTCGATGCGGCCGCCGCTCTCGAGCACGCCCGCCTGGCGCTCGATCTCGAACCGGATGCCCATCTCGACGGCCTTGAAGGAGTTCAGATTCTTGATCTCCGTCTTCGTGCCGAGCTCGCCCCCCGGCCTGCGGAGCGAGATGTTGACGTCGCAGCGCAGCGACCCTTCCTCCATGTTCCCATCGCAGATCTCGAGGTATCGCAGAAGCTGGCGCAGCGTGACGAGGTACGCAGAGGCCTCCTCGGGGGAGCGGATCTCCGGTTTGCTCACGATCTCGATGAGGGGCACCCCGCACCGGTTGAAATCGACGAGGCTCCCCCCTTCGTCGGCGTGGAGGAGCTTCCCCGCATCCTCTTCGAGGTGGATGCGCTCGAGGGCGATCCTGCGCGTTTCCCCCTCCATCTCGAACTCGAGATAGCCCTCCTCGCAGAGCGGCTTGTCGTACATCGAAATCTGGTAGTTCTTCGGGCAATCGGGATAGAAGTAGTTCTTGCGCGCGAAGACGCCGCGCGGCGCGATGCGGCAGTGCGTGGCGAGCCCCATGAGAATCGCCATCGAAACCGCTTCCCGGTTCAGGACGGGAAGCGCGCCGGGAAGGCCGAGGCATACGGGACACACCATCGTATTGGGCGCGGCGCCGTAGATCGCGGGGCAGGAGCAGAATACCTTGCTCTTCGTGACGAGCTGGGCGTGGACCTCGAGCCCGATGACCGTTTCGTATTTCTTCGGCTCAGGCATCGCGCCCCTCCTTCCGCCCCGCGCCGACGGCGAACCGCTCCCTGAATCGGTACATCTTCTCGAGCCCGAAGGCCCCGCGCATGAGCTTCGATTCCTGACCCCATCCGGCGACGAGCTGCATTCCGATGGGAAGCCCCTCGGGGGAAAGCCCGGCGGGAACGGATATCGCGGGGAGCCCCGCGATGTTCGCCGGCGTCGTGAAAATGTCGGAGAGATACATGGCGATCGGATCGTCGAGCCGCTCACCCAGCTTGAAGGCCGGCGTCGGGGAGGTCGGAAGCAGAATGAGGTCGAATTTCTTGAACAGCTCCTCGAACTGGGCGCAGATGAGCGCCTTCACCTGCTGGGCCTTCGAGTAATAGGCGTCGTAGTAGCCCGAGGAGAGCACGTAGGTGCCGAGCATGATCCGCCGCTTGACCTCCTCGCCGAATCCCGCGCCGCGCGTTTCGTCGTACATGTCGGCGAGAGATTTCGAGCTCGAGCGGAGGCCGTATTTGACGCCGTCATAGCGGGCGAGGTTCGAGGAGGCCTCGGCGTTGGCGAGAATGTAGTAGGTCGCGATGGACGTCTCCATCCCGGGGAGCGTCACGCCCGAGACCGGCACGGAGCTCTTTTTCAGATCGTCGATCGTGCCCTCGGCGATCGCCCGGACCGATGCGTCCATTTCCCATTTCCCGAGCTCGGACGGGAAGGCGACCTTGAGCCCTTCGAAGCCCTTCTCGAGATCGCCGTGCAGATCGAGGGACGGTTCGGGGATCGTCGTCGCGTCGCGCTCGTCGTGCCCCGCGATCGCTTCCATCACGAGCGCGCAGTCGCGCACGTCGCGGGCGAAGGGTCCAATCTGGTCGAGGCTCGACGCGAAGGCGACGAGCCCGTAGCGCGAGACCCTCCCATAGGTGCCCTTGAGCCCCACGACGCCGCAGAGCGAGGCCGGCTGACGAATGGATCCGCCCGTGTCGGAGCCGAGAGAGGCGAGCGCCATATCGGCCGCGACGGCCGCGGCCGAGCCGCCGCTCGAGCCCCCCGGGGCGTACGCCTCGTTCCACGGATTGCCCGTGACCTGAAACGCCGAGTTCTCGCAGGAGGAGCCCATGGCGAACTCGTCGAGGTTCGTCTTGCCGACGATCACCGCGCCCGCGGCCCTGAGTCGCTCGACGACGGTCGCGTCATACGGCGGCCGGTAGCCCTCGAGAATCTTCGAGGCGCAGGTCGTGGGGATGCCGCGCGTGCAGAGATTGTCTTTAATAGCGACGGGGACGCCGTAGAGCGGGCGGCCGTCGTGCCCCTTCGCGTCGAGCGCCGCGGCCGCATCGAGCGCGGCATCGTTGAATACCTGAAGAAACGCGCGTATGCGGGGCTCACGCCCGGCGATCGAGTCGAGGTACGATTGAACGACCTCGCGGACGCTCGCCTTCCGCCCGCGGTAGAGCCCTTGCAACTCGGGTATCGAATATCGAAGAAGATCACTCATGCGTGTTTCTCAATAGGTCATGCGAATCTCTGAATGCGGCGATGGCGCCTCAGAGCTCATCCGCCTCGATCACGGGAGGCACGCCGAAGAATTCCTTTTCTCTTTGCGGCGCGGCGCCGAGCACCTCTTCGCGCGGGAGGCACGGCTTCGTCGCATCCGTGCGCAGCTCCGGCTCGAACCCGCCTACAGAGGCGCGCGGCTCGTATCCGGCCGTATCGATCGTCTGGAGCTGCTTCACGAATTCGATGATCCGCGCGAGCTGCCCGCGCAGCTTTTCGCGCGCTTCGCCGCTCAGTTTCACGCGGGCGAGCCGTTCGAGATGCTCCAATTCGCGGTCGGTCAATGACACGATATGCCTCCGTAACATAGCGCTCAAGAGTGGGATAGATTAGCAGGACGGGAGCGGGCGTGTCAACAGGGGATGCTCGCCCGAACGGCGCGGCGCTCGATGCGCTTCACGCGAACCTGAACGGCGCGTAGGCGACGAGGAACTTCTTCTCCCCGTGGCGGGGGAAATGAACCGTGACCTTCATGTCCTTGCCGGAGCCCTCGACCTTGCGGATCGTGCCTTCCCCGTAGTTCGGATGGATCACGACCGCTCCGGGCTTGAAGCGCCTGCTCAGATACGAGCTCTCCCCCGCCGGCTTCGGAGCCTCGGCGGTCCCCGGCGCTCTGGACGTCCTCGTTCTCTCGAAGCTCTCAGGCGTCTCGAAGAGCGTCTCCCGCTCGCGCGCGATCTGCCCGGCGCGGGGCGCTTCATCCCCCCCGACGAGCTCGAGCAGGCTCTCCGGTATCTCCCCGATGAACCGCGACGGGGAGTTCCCGATCCAGCTGCCGAAGCGCATGCGGTTCGCCGCGCAAAACATGAAGAGGCGCTCCTTCGCCCGCGTGATGCCCACGTAGAAGAGCCGCCGCTCCTCCTCGAGCTCGTGAGTCGCCTCGAAGCTCGAGTAATGGGGCAGGAGCCCCTCTTCGAGCCCGGTGATGATGATCGCGCGATATTCGAGCCCCTTCGCGTTGTGGAGCGTCATGAGGGCGACCTGCTCCTCCCCCTTGAGCGTGTCGACGTCGCTCATGAGGGCGATGTTCTCGAGGAACGAGGCGAGCGTCGGCTCGCTCGCCGACGTCGAGAAGCGCTCCGTCTCGACGAGGAGCTCCTCGATGTTCTCGAGGCGCGTCTCGGCCGTTTTCGGATCCTCCTTGAGGTGATCCCGGTAGTGCGTCTTCTCGATAATGACCGACAGCACGTCGTGCGCGGTCCCCTCCCGGGCTTTGATCTGCAGCGACGAGACGAGATTCGAAAACTCCTCGAGCCGCGCGCGAAGCGCGCTCGGAAGCTCCGCGAGATGCGCCCCCTCGCGCAGCGCCGTCAGCAGGCTCCCGCCCTCCGCCGCTTCCTCGAGCTTCGCGAGCGTCACGTCCCCGATCTTCCGCCGCGGCACGTTCACGACGCGCTTGAAGTTCACGTTGTCGCTCGGGTTGTTGACGAGCTTGAGATAGCCGAGGAGATCGCGGATCTCACGGCGCTCGTAGAAGCGCACGCCGCCGATGATCTGGTACGGCATCCCGCCCGTCCGCAGCGCGTTTTCAATCGCGCGCGACTGCGCGTGCGTGCGGTAGAGCACGGCGATCTCGCTTCGCCGGTATCCCGCCCGCAGCAGATCGATTATCGTTTCCCGCACCGCCGCCCCCTCTTCCTCCTCGTCCTCCACGAAGAAGAGCTTCCCCTTCTCCCCCGCGCCCTTCGAGGACCAGAGGCGCTTCCCCTTGCGCCCCTTGTTGTGCTCGATGAGATGGTTCGCCGCGTCGAGGATCGCGTTCGTCGAGCGGTAGTTCTCCTCGAGCTTGATGACGGTCGTCCCCTCGTACACCCGGTCGAACTGGAGAATGTTCTCGACCGTCGCGCCGCGCCAGCCGTAGATCGCCTGATCGTCGTCCCCGACGACGAAGAGGTTACGGTGCTGGGAGGCGAGCGAGTCGATCATGAGCATCTGAATCGTGTTCGTATCCTGGAACTCGTCGACGAGGACGTACTGGAACTGCCGCGCGTAGCGCTCCTTGACCTTCGGGTGCGCCGTGAAGAGCTCGACGACGCGAGCGATGAGGTCGTCGAAGTCGAGGGCGTTCGAGGCCCGCAGCCCCGCGATGTATCCCTTGTATACCTGCGCGTGCCGCTCCTCGTTCGGATCCCCGGCGCGCTCGAGCGCCTCCTCGGACGTGACGAGCCCGCTTTTCCAGCGGGAGATCCGGTCGCGCACGACGGCGACCGGATTCTCGTCGATCCCCCATCCCTTTCCCTTGATGACGTCCTTGATGAGCCGGACCGCGTCGTCCTCGTCGTAGATGGCGAAGTTCGGTTTGAAGCCGAGATGACTCGCCTCCCGGCGAAGGATCTTGAGGCCCGTCGCGTGGAAGGTCCCGATCCAGAAGGGGAGCTCGCTCCGGCCGAGGACGCGCTCGACGCGCGCGCGCATCTCGCCCGCGGCCTTGTTCGTGAAGGTGAAGGCGAGGATCCGCTCGGGCGAGATCCCCCTTTCGCGGATGAGGTGGGCGATCCGCTCGGTGAGCACGCGGGTCTTCCCGCTCCCGGCGCCCGCCAGCACGAGCACGAATCCTTCCGTGGCGAGGACCGCCTGCCGCTGCTGCGGATTGAGCGTATCCATCAGAATTGAGGTCCGATGTAGAAGTAGTACTCGGCGTTGCCGGTGTGCGAGAAATCGGTCGGCCAGCCGAACTGGAAATTCAGGATGAAATAGCCGAACCCCATGTAGAACCCGACGCCGAAATCGCTGTAGAACGCGAGATCGTTAATGTACCGGGGTTCCAGCCAGCGGGGGAGCGGCTCGACGTACATATGCTGTCCCCAGACCGACCCGGAATCGAAGAACAGCGTGCCCCCGATGTTCTGGATCCCCCAGCGCCCGGGCCAGCCGAATATCAAGGCGTCGACGAGCGGGTAGCGGTATTCGACGTTGAAGAGCAGCATCCGGGAGCCGCTGAACTGGAGATAGTCGTACCCCCGCATCGTGAGCGGACCGCCGAGGAAAAAGACCTGGGGATCGTTTCCGAGACTCATCGCCGCGATGCCGCGAATGGCCAGGTAATTCCGGTAGAACACGGGGAAATACCTCCGATAGTCGGCGAAGAACGTCGTCCGGGAGACGGATTGCCCCGTGACGGGAACCGCCTGCGAGGTGCTGAAGAGCCAGCGCGAGCCGATCACGGGACCGAACGAGCCGAAGTACGCCGAATCGTGCACGAACGACAGCGTCGGCTGCAGGAAATACCGCTTCGATTTCTGCGGGACGTAATATTGATACCCCGTGCCCTCCTCGACGTAGGTGGCGTAGAATTCACGCTCCGAGATGAATGCCTGAAGCTCGAGATCGGCCCGCGTGAAGGTCGAGAAGGGATAGCTCGTCATCGCGAACACGCCGTAGTTCCGCTCGGTGAAGAGCTGATAATCGAGGAACGTCTCGCCGATCGAGGTGACGCGGGAGTTCATGTAGTTCTTGAACTGGAACGCGCCGATACCGTAATCGAGCCGGTCCTTGAGCCGGCTGTACATGACGAGCACGTCGCTGTCCTCGATCGTACGGATAAAATTGAACGCGACGAGCAGATGATGGTCGCCGAGCAGATCGCTGAACGCCATCTGATTGTACAGCTGGAATCCGAATCCCGTCGAGTATCCGATTCCCATCGTGTTGCCGACGTAGTCGGCGCTGAGACCGGCGTGGTATCGCTGGATCGCGCCGACCTGCTTCGTGATGCGCGCCCGTATCGCCGTGAGCGTATCGGGATCGATGTTCTCTTTCGTATCTTCGTCCACGGCGACCGCCGGGATCTCCTCCGCGGGGAAGCCCGCGACGCCCATCCCGATCGGCGGAGGCTCGCCGAGCGCCGTTTTCGTAGCCTCCACGGCGACGCCGCCATGGAGGCCGCCCGACGATTCGTGCGCGGCCACGCCCGCCGGCGGGCGCAGCGTATCGGCCGCGGCGCGCTCCACGTATGCCGTGTCCGGGGGCGCGGCCGCCGTATCGGGCGGCGCCTCGCTCGCGGCGAGCTCTTCCACGAACGGCCCGCCGGTCGAATACGAGGTCCTGGACCGCTCGGCGAAGCCGTCCATCGCGAAGAGATCGAACCCGCCCGCGTTGAATCCGCTGTATATGAGGCGGTCCCCCGCGCTCGAGTGCGCGAACGAGTTGACACCGCCGAGCAGATCGGTGAACCGGAAGTAGCTGCCGACCTCGACGCTTCCCCGGTACAGGTTGGCGATGCCCTCCTCGTCCGACGTGAACACGATCTCTTCCCCGCCCGCGATTACGGCCGGATTGTTGTCGTTTCCGGACGTCCGGATGACGAGACGCCGCTCGCCGGTTGCGATGTCGAGGCTCCAGATATCGCTGTCGACCGGGCGCACGTTTTCCGGATCGGTGAAGTCGAAGCCCGACAGCCGGACGACGCCGGCGCTGTCGGGAGCGAAGACGGGCTGGAGCGCGGTCGCGGCGGTGCGGGAGTAGACGATCCGCGAGCCGTCGGGGAACCACGAGGGCGTGTCCTCGTCGTCGGCGTCCTCCGTGAGCCGCGTGAGCTTCGCCGCGGCGAGATCGTAGAGATAGAGATCGGTCTGCCCCTTGACGACGCCGACGAGGGCGATCACGTCCGCCGTCGGAGACCACACCGGGCTGATAAAGAAATCGAGAGGCATCTCGATTTCTTTGAGCACTTTGCCCTTCGGTACGCTCACGACGAAGAGCCGGTCGAAGCCGTGGGACTTCGCCACGAAGGCGATCCGCGAGCCGTCGCGGCTGAAGGTCAGATTCGAGTTCATGCTCCGGATCGACTCGAACCTCGTCGACATCATCCCCGACACGAGACGCTTCTCGACGCGGCCGGTCACGGCGTCCATGAGATAGATCCCGTCGAGCCCCTTGAGGTCGGAGAAGTAGACGAGGCGCTGCCCGTCCGGCGAAAACGCCGGCCGCATATTCATGCCGTGGTGCTTCTTCACGTGGTCGGTCAGGCGCCTCCCGTATGCCTCGGGCTCCTTTTTGTCCACGTAGAGCGGCCAGTAGCGCCTCCGCATCGATTTTTTCCAGTCGCGGCTCAGCTCCTCCGACGTGATGCCGAGCGAGTTCTCGAGCGCCAGGCCGATCGATCCGCGCTGATTGCGGACGGCGTCCATGATCTCGAGCACCTTGCCGGGGCCGTACGTTTCGTTCAGGTAATAAATGGCGGACTGGCCCGATTTGTACGCCATGTAGCCGTAGGTGTAATCGAGGTCGGTCAGATAGTCGAAAACCGCCGCGTCGCGCACGAACATCTCGCCCCCGGCGTCGTATCCCGACGAATAGTACTCGGCCAGCCCTTCCATGAACCACAGCGGGATCGGGAAGAGCATGCTGCGCGAGAAGACCGATCTGAGGAGCGTGCCGTAGATGATGTCGTAGCTGAAGATGTGCACGAGCTCGTGCACGGCGGTGTGCGCGTAGTCCGCGTTCGCGCCTCCGAAATGGAGCACCATGCGCTTCCGCATCGGCTCGGCGAACGCCTGCACCCCCTCGGGAATGAGGTCGCCGATGACGTTCGTCTGCTGGAAATCGGAGTGGCTCCCGTAGATGATGACGGGGATCCGCCACGCGACCCGATGCGACATGTCGTTCGACAGCTTGATGTACCCGGCTTCGAGAATGACCCCCGTGCGGGCCGCGAGATCGCGATAGCCGCCCGGGAAATTGATGTCGAAATGGGGCGTCCTGAGGAGGAACCACTCGAATTTCTTGAGCTGGACCTTGTTCCTGCCGAAGGAATCCTGCGCGACGGCGCTCGCCGCGCATGCGGCGACGCACGCGAAGACGATCGCTCCGACCGCCGCCCTCGTGATTCCGTTCCGCTTCACGTTCACGCCTTTCCCCTCACGTTCACGCCGTCGTTAACATTCGCCCGACACTATAAAATTCGCGCATACCTGATGCGACCGCAAGCCCTTTTCTCCTCAATACTCCCACCGGAGCTTGAGATCGACGTTGATCTCCTCCGTGGTTCTCGGAATGTTGCCCTGGATGGCTTTCTCCGAATATCGCAGCACTTCCGAGCGGATGAGGAACAGGTTGCTGATACGGTACTCGACCTCGATCTGCATGGCCGACGTGATCGAGAGCCCCTGCTTGTATTTCACGTAGAGCCCCTGCGAAAGGTATTTCCCGATCGCGATCTTCGTGTCGCGGTAGTCCACGGTTCCGGCGGCGTCCCCCGTTCCGCGGCCCGCCTCGACCTCAATCGTGATCCCTTCCATCTGGGAGTTGAGCACGCGCTCGAGGTAGTTGGCGGCGAGGTTCTGCGCGGTGCCCTGCGCGTCCCAGCTCGTCTGATCCCCCCCCGCGACGACGACGCCGCCGCCGAGCATCTTCCAGATGTCCGTTTCGCTGTAGCCGGGATCCTGGTGACGGAGCGAGAGGCGCGGCTCGAGATCGTCCTGATGCCACTGGAGCGTGAGATAGATGCTCCGTCCTTCCGGATCCTTCGTTTCCGCTTCGATATCGACGACGGGGCGAAAGCTCCCCGCGTACACGAACTGCAGCTTCCCGGAGGTGATGCGGAATTTGTTGCCGTAGACGTTATACCAGCCGCGCACGAGGTTGAGCTCCCCGCGGAGGTACGTCCCCTTCCCGTCGTGGCGGAGCGTCACGTCACCCTGGAGCTCGACGCGTGCGTCCGGCGTGCGAATCCACGTGTTGCCGGGAATCTCGAGATCGACCGCGGCGATATACGAGGGGAGCTCGATGGTGCCGGCTTCGGGGGAGCCGGAAAAGCTGCCGAGGTCGTACGACACCTCCGATTCGTCGATCCTGCATGAACCGGTGATCTCGGGAAGCACCCGCCCGTCCTCGATTCCGGTGCCGATGCGCACGTTGCCGCTCACGGACGCGATGATATCCGAGAGGCTCGCGATCACGAACTTGTTCAAATCGCACGAGACGCGGTATTCGGCCGGTCTCCATCCCCTGAGCGAGATCGTGCCGGAGCAGCCGACCGTCCCCTTCTTTCCCTCGCGGCCCGCGAATCGCGCGATGGTGATGAGCGTATCCGCTATCGTGACGGCCGCGTTGACCTGCTCGTACCGCTCCTCCATTCCGGAGAGCCGGAAGCTCGCGTCTCGAAGCGCGCACTCCCCGTTGAGATGGGGCGAGGCGATCGAGCCCGAAACGACGAGCCGCCCCGAGAAGCGTCCCGCCGCGTCCGCGACCAGATCCGTCACGCCTGGCATGACCGCGAGGTCCCCCTCGGGAATATCGAGGGCGAACTCGACGGGACGCGCGCGATCGAGCGAATAGAGAAAGCGGGCCTGCTCGAGCGGCACGCTCCCGTGGAACGATCCCTGATGCGCCGGCGAGATGTTGAGATACCCGCCGACGGACAGCCGATCGCGATCGACCCGAACGTCGCAATCGACGGACGGGATCGTGAACGATGAAACGGACAGCCGATCGATCCTGCCGGTCAGGGAAACGAGCGGATGCGCGAGGGAATCGGTGATCGATACCGCGCCGCTGAGGCGCCCGCCGGAGAGGCCCTTGACGCCGGCGAGAGACAGGAGCGGTACGAGGTCGAGATTCCTGCACGAGGACTCGATGGCGACGCTCGCCTGCTTGAGCGCGCCGCCGGCGTCCTTGATCCACTCGCGCACGGGCATCCCCGAAATCCGACCCCCGAGGGTCAGGGAGCCCGACGGGGAGCCGATGACGAGCGAATCGATCACGGAGACGCCGCGCGCGTAATCTGCCCGCAGACGGAGCGTGTCGACGGCGAAGGTGTCGATGCGGCCCCCCTCCACCGTGAGATCGATCTCGAGATCCGGATCGGTGTACGAACCGGAGCACCGGATCTCGCCGCGCGCCCTGCCGCCGAGCGGTGTCGTCCGGAATCCGCCGCGATTGAGCAGATCGAGCCCGAGGCGCTCGAAGGCGAAGCGTCCCCGGGCCGTCTTCGACGCGCGTCCGATCGCGCCGTCGACATACGCGGCCCCCGCGCGGGAATGGAGCTGGATGTCGTCGAAACGGAGCGCGGTGTCCGCGATGACGACGGTGAAGGCCCCTCCCCCGATCCACGTTTCGCCGAGGGCGTCGATGGTGCATTCCTTGAATTGCACCGTCGCCTCGGTGCCCTTCGTCGCGATATCGGCGGCGACGGCGGCCCGGAAATCGTCACGCGACAGACTGAGCCGCTTGATCGTCCCCGCCGTGCCGTGGAAATCGAGCGAGAGGGAAAGCCCCGTGAATTCCGCCGGCCCGATCCGGCACCCGGGACCCTCGATGTCGAACTGAACGGTGTAATCGGCGTTTTTCCCGACGGCGATCTTCACGGCGCCCACCGGGACGAACGCGCCGTGATAGGCCAGATTGCCGCAGGAGCCGCTCATCCGGAGATCCCATTCGTCGAGCGTTCCTTCCCACCGGCCGTTCAAGACGGCGTCCGCGCGATATTCCTCGATGCCGAAGTACGGGAAGATCGTGTCGTTCGCCGTGCATTCGATGTCGAACATGAACGATACTTCGTCGTCGCCGATGACGGTGCCGCGCGCCGACAGCGTGCGGGTGGAATCGGAGATGAGGATCTCGTCGAGGCGCAGCGTATCGTCCGCGTAGGAGCCCCGCACGCTCCCCCCGGCGAACGGAAATCCGAGGAAATCCCCCTCGTCGAGATCGACCGCGAAGGAGAGCGCCTCGTCCGGTATCCGGTACTTGAGGTCCACCGCGCCGGTGACCGCCGTCTCGGGAAGCTTCGTTCCCGGCACGAACCCCCTGCTGAGATCGAGCCCGCGCACGTCGAGATCGAGATCGAGCGTCGCGGGCTCCGCGAGCGAGTACGATCCGCTCCCGTCGACACGGGCGCCGTTGACGGCGCCGCGCAGGCTGTCGAGGCGGATGGTATCCCCGTCGCGGAACACGCTGATCGCGAATTCGCTCAGGGCGTAGCCCGAGAGCACGCCGTTCACGACCCCGTCGAGCCGAAACCGGCCGACGGTTCCCCTCGCGGCGAGCGAACCTTTGAAATCGCCGTAATGGGACGTCTCGATCTGGAGAATGCGCGTTATCTCCGTGACGTTGATCGGATCGGCCTCGATGGCGAGATCGAACTGACGGAACGACGGAACGATCGTTCCGCTCACCTCGAACGCCGATTCGTCGAGAACGACGTCGAGGCTGTCCAGAGCGATCCGCGGAACGTCCGACGCCGCGGCGCCCGGCGTCCGCGGCTCCTGAATGAACGCGACGATCCCCTTGAGGCTCCGCAGGGAAAAGGCACGGCCCGAACCCTCGGCCGATCCCTGCGCGATGGCGACGCGGAGCTCGGTCGCGCGGCTCCGGATCGAGCCGGCGAGGTTCAGATCGTCGAGCGCGTCCCCCTTCGACGCCCCCTGCACGATGACGTGGGCGTTCTCGATCGTGAACAGATCGATGTCGAGCGACGGCCACTCGCCCTTCCCCGCGCCGAAGGACGGCACGATGAGGGCGCCCTTCGAATCGGTCTTGAGACGGAGCACGGGATTGGTGAGCGAGAATCCCCGGATCTCCCGCGCGCGCTTCACGAGGGTCCCGACCCCGTATCTGACCGAGATCTCGTCCGCGCGGAAAAGGTCGAACGCCCCCTCGGAACCGGTGTAGCGCACCTTCACGCCCCGGAGCGTCAGATCCTGGAGGTAGCTTCCCTCGATGCGCTCGATCGTGAGAACGAAGGGGGTCCCCTCGAGGAAACGGTTCGAGACGATCCTGCCGATGCCGCCGGCGAAGAAGCTCGTCCGAACCGCGAAGAAGACGGCGGCGCACGCGACGAGTATGACGGCGAGGCCGATCGTGAGCTTCCGTATCGGATGCGCGCGCGGCGCGTCGTTCTCGTTCACGATCGATCCCTCCTCCCGGCGCTAGAATATCTGTCCGAGGCTGATATGAACCCGATAGTCGAAATCCATGTCGGCCGTCTTTTTCAACGGAAATCCGATATCCAGCCGGAGCGGCCCGACGGGCGTATAGTACCTGAATCCCAGTCCGGCGCCGTACATGTATTCGTCGCGCGTCACGTCGGCCGGATCGGCGGTGAAACGGAAATCCGACGGATGGATCTCGTCCGCGCTGTTCCACACGGTGCCGCCGTCGAGGAAAACCGCGGCGCCGAAATTGTACCTTCCGATGAGCGGGAGCGGGAACCTGAGCTCCAGGTTCGTGAGGAGCGATATGCGTCCCCCCGCCGGCTCGCCCCCCGCGGTGAGGGGTCCGAGGGAGTTTTCCTCGAATCCCCGCACGGAGTTCCCGCCGCCGGCGAAGAACCGGCTCTCGACCGGGAGCCCCGTTTCCCGCGACTCGCCGAAGGCATCGACGTAGCCCGCGCGCAGCCGGTACGCGAAGACGCTCCCACGGGCGACCCGCGTGTAGCGCTGCGCGGTTCCGATGAGCGAGTAGTAGTTGTCGTCGCCGCCGAGAAATCCGCCGGTGAAGCGTCCCTCGCCCGTGAAATACGTCCCCCGCTGCGGATTGAAATAGAAATCCCGCGAATCGCGCGAGAACGTGCCGAAGATCGCCCGTTTTTCCGAACGCGACTTCTCCTCTTCCACCTCGAGACGCCGGATGCGCTCGATCGAATAACCGCCGAGGAGCGACGTCTGCCGCGAGAAGCGGTGCGCCACGCGCGCGGAAAGCCCGAGGTCCTGCACGATGACCGGCTCGACCGTCGCGTCCCGTTCGTAGAACGCGCTGAGCGCGAGCGTGTTCCACGTCCCGCGCACGTGGGGAATGGTGAGCTGCCCCTCGTTCCGCAGGTATTTGCTCCGGTAGTCTATGTTGTCGAGGGAATACTCGTTGTTCGGGAACAGCTGGAACGCGTACGAGGATTTGAAGGAAACGGCGTAGCCCGTCCCGAAGACGTTCCGCTGCCCCCATTCCACGAAGAGCCGGTTTCCGTAGACGTTGCCGACGCCGACGCCACCCTCGATGTATCCCATCTTGCGCTCGCGCACCTTGACGAGCAGATCGACCTCGCGGTGCGCCGCATCGATCGAATCGGGCTCGATTTCGACCGAGCTGAAGTATCCGGTGTCGTAGAGGTTCTGCGTGCTTTCGACGACGTTCTTCTCGCGGAAGAGATCCCCCCGCCGGAGAATGAGCTCGCGCCGAACGAGATCCCCGCGCACCGTCCGCGTCCCCTCGACGCGCGTATCCCGTATGCGAATCGGGTCGCCCGCCGCGATCGTCCACTCGATGTCGATATCGGTCGAATCGACGCGGGTCTCGTGCGTCACCCGGGCGGCGAGATATCCCTCATCGAAGAACTTGCTCAGGAGCATGAATCGATCTGCTTCGAGGAGATTGGGGTTGTACGGCGCCCCGGGGACGAGCTTGAGCCCCTTCCTGAGATCGTCGTCGGATATGAGATCCTGGCCCGCGACGCGGAGCGAGCGTACGACCGATTGGGGACCCTCGCTGACCATGAGGCGGATCTTCACCGAGCGGGACTTCTCGTCCTGCGCGACCGATTCGATCGTCACGCGGGCCTCGAAGAATCCGTTCATGCGGTAGAACGATTCGAGCGCGGCGACGTCGCGGCGCAGGAAATCGCGCCGGTACTTCGGCTGCCGGAAGATGCGGTAGAATCGCGACTCTTTCGTGCGCATCCGTTTCATGAGCGCCGCGTCGTCGAAGGTCGCGTTGCCGAGAATCTCGATCCGCTCGACGGTGGGAAGCTTGACGCCGAAATCGGCCGCCGACGTCCCGGACCGGACGCCGAGCGACACGAGGAGAAAGACAACTATTCCCGCCGATAGCGCGCCCCGCAACCGCACGCCGAACCGCATATCAATTGACAACGTATCCCCCGACCTGTACCGTGCTTGCAGGAGGAGAACCTTGGTACGGACGCATCGTGCGCGAGAAACGCGGCCTTCTCCCGTTCAGGCGCGGTCGAAGCGTCTCCGCGGGAGGACGCTTCCCACCCTCGCGGCCGTTCTCGCGACGGCCGCGCTCCTCTTCTGCGCCTGCCAGAGCCCCGATCCCATCGCCAAGGAAAAGGCGCGAACCCTGACTCCCGATGAGCGTTACCTCGTCGATTATTATATGAAAATAATAGAATTTGAACAGCTGCAACATGACAATCCGGCCTCCCGCGAGGAGAAGCGAAAAGAGCTCGATGAGAATCTGGACCGGGAACGGATACGGAGAACGCTCGCCGAGCTTGAGAAAAGGCCCGAACGGTGGCTGGCTATCTACAATCGCATAAACGAATTACGATATCGCGCCCTCGAGAAAGAGACTACCGGACAAGATTGAAGATATCGAGCGCGAGAATGCCCGCCATCAGCACGATGAGAACCACGAAGCCCACCTGCATGAGAACCGTCTGAACCCGCTTATTCAACTTTCGCCCCGTCACGAGCTCGATCGCGCCGAGAACGAAGTGCCCCCCGTCGAACGGAAGGATGGGCAGCAGGTTGAATATCGCCAGATTGAGCGAGAAGAACGCGAGGAAGTAAATGAGATGGCCGAATCCCCATCGGACCATGTCGCCCGCCATGACCGCGACGCGCAGGGGCCCCCCGACCGCCCGAATGGTCGTATGCCGGGTAATGAATTTCCCGAGGAAATCGAGGACCGCTTCGAACGTGTACGCGAAGTACTTCGACCCGTAGACGACCGCCGCGGGGAACGAGATCCTCATATTCTCGTAATACGGGCTGACGCCGATCTGCCCCACCTTCACGACGTCGATGCGCTCCCCCTCGGACGCCACCTCCCCGGCGACGGGGGTGATCACGGACGTATGCACCTTCCCCCCGTATTCCCAGACGAACTTCATGGGCCGGCCCGCCATCGGCTGAATCCGCTCCTCGAGCTCCGTGTATTTCGTCACCGTCGTGTCGTTGATCGACAGAATCGTCGCGCCCCTGCGCAGCCCGGCGCGATACGCGGGGCTGTCTTTTTTGACGTCTCCGATGCGCGGGGTATAGAATTCCTCGATCCCGATCCCTATCCTCCACGCTTTGCTTTCGTCGTCGTAGCGCGGCTTGACGTCGATCGACAGCGTATCCGGGCCCCGAAGAACGACGAAGCGGCATGGCTCGCCCTTTTTCGCGGCGAGGAGCTTCTCGATTTGCCCCCAATGCTCGAGGCGCTTGCCGTCTATGGAGAAGATCGTGTCCGCCACCTGCATGCCCGCGCGCTCGGCCGGGCTTTCCTTCTGGACCTGTTGAATCGCGGTGCTCGGATCGATCGGCATCCCCTGGATATAGAAACTGAAAATGTAGACGGCCAGCGCGAGGATGAAATTCATCGCGGGGCCCGCGAGCACGACCGACATCCTGCCGAGGGGAGGCCTGTTCCGGTACATTCGCTCGGGAGGAACGTCGGGCTCGCCGGACGGCGCGGCGGCTTCGCCGTCCGCCCCCTTCTTTTCGTCCTCCGTCTCGCTCAGCTCTCCGGCGAATTTCACGTACCCGCCGAACGGCAGCGCGCTGATCGCGTACTCCGTTTCGCCGACCTTCTTCCGCAGCAGCTTCGGCCCGAATCCGAACGAGAAGGTAATGACGTAGATGCGGTTGAGCTTCGCGACGATGAAATGGCCGAACTCGTGCACGAACACGACGATGCCGAGAACGAACATGAATGCCGCCACGGTGAGTAGCATGAATCCTCCGTCACGTGAAGAGCGCTTCGCGGTGCCGCCTCGCGAGGAATTCCCTCGTCCAGCGATCCGCTTCGAATACGTCGTCGAGCGAGCCGATCGGGCGCGCCGTATGCGCCCCGAGCGTTTCCTCGATCCACGAGGCGATCGTCGGGAAAGCGATCCTGCCCGCGAGAAACGCGCGCACCGCGATTTCGTCCGCCGCGTTGAGCGCCGCGGGCGCCGTGCCGCCGCGCTCCGCCGCCGCGAGCGCGAGCGAATACGCGGGATATTCCCCGCGCGGGAGCGGAACGAACTCGAGCCGCCCGAGATCGTCGAGGGTGAGCGCGCGCCACGGGAACTCGCGAACCTCGGGATGATACAGCGCGCTCATGAGGGCGAGCTTCATGTCCGCCGGCCCGAGGTGGGCGATGAGCGAGCCGTCCCGCAGGCGCACGATCGCGTGCACGAGCGACTGCGGGTGCAGCACGACCCTGATCGCCTCGTACGGGAAATCGAACAGCCATCGGGCCTCGATCACCTCGAGCCCCTTGTTGAGCAGATTCGCCGAATCGACGGTCACCTTCGGCCCCATCTTCCAGGTCGGATGGTCGAGCACCTGCTCGACGGTGACACCGGCGAGATCCGCCTGCCGTTTCCCGTAAAAAGGCCCCCCCGACGCGGTCAGGACGATCTCGACCGCGTCGTCCCGGTTCCCGCGGAGGCAGCGGGAGATCGAAAAGTGCTCGCTGTCGATCGGGATGATCGCGCCGCCTTCGCGCGGAAATCGCCGCGTGATGAGCTCGCCGGCGGTCACGAGCGTCTCTTTATTTGCGAGCGCCACGGTGCAGCCGAGCTCGAGGGCGGTCATCGTCGGCTTGAGCCCCGATATTCCGACGAGCGCGTTGATGACGAGGGCGGGGCTCGTTTCCCTGATGAGCGCATCGATGCCGTCGTCGCCGTAGCCGGCGGCCCGCCCGGCGAGACCGCGTTCCTTCATCGCCGCCCCGGCGGAGGCGCCGTTCCGCGCGGAAAACCGGGCCCCGGCGAACCGCGCGAGCTGCGCGGCGAGCTCATCGACGTTGTCGCCGGCGGCCAGCCCCGCGACCTCGAACTCGCCGCGCGCGCGATCGAGGATCTCGAGGGCCGACCGTCCGATCGAGCCGGTCGATCCGAGTATGACGATGCGCTTCATCATGCGAATATCACGTACTTCAAAACGTAATAGATCAGGGGCGCGGTGAACAGCAGGGAATCGAACCGGTCGAGCACCCCGCCGTGGCCCGGAATCGTCCGCGAGGAATCCTTGATCTTCACGTCGCGCTTGATCATCGATTCGCACAGGTCGCCGAGCTGGCCGACGACCGAGGCGCCGAGCGCGAGGCCGACCGATGCGACGACGGTGAGGTACGGCGCCATGACGGCGCGGGCGACGAATATCCCGACGAGCGAGCCGAGGACGCCGCCGATCGCCCCTTCGATCGTTTTGCCGGGGGAGATGCTCGGGAACAGCTTGTGCCTGCCGAGGTAGATGCCGACGAAGTAGGCGCCGGTATCGTAGCACCAGGTCAAGGCGAACGTGACGATGACGAACGAGAAGCCGAGCGAGTAATCGAGCCCCTTGAGATGGGGAAGCTCCCTGAGCAGGATCAGATGGCTCCCGAGCCATCCGATGTAGAAGACACCGAACAACGTGACGGAGATATGGTAGACGGCGAGCCCCCGCTCCTTCCGGCCGAGCTCGAGAATCATGATTCCGATGAAGATGACGGTCATGAGGAGATTCGCGTAAACCCCCTGCTGGAAGAACACGTACCAGGAGAGCGCGAGTCCGCTCAGGATCCCCATCGCGCGGTACGGCTTGAGCCCCTTCGCCTCCATCATCCGGTAGAACTCCCAGAGGCCGATGAGGATCATGATGTTGATGAGCGCGAGATAGTAGTAGCCGCCCCTCCGGGCGATGACGATGAGGCACGGAATGAAGATGAACGACGCGAGCACGCGCTCCGCGATCGCCCTCCGCCGGCGCGCCGACGCTTCGGCGGCATCCCGCCCACCTGCTGATCGTTCCTCAACCGGCGTCATGGTCCGCCCCTTCCTTCAGCGCGCCGAACCGCCGCTCCCGTCCGAGATACTCGCGGATCGCGGCGACGAAATGCTCCTCCCTGAAATCGGGCCAGAGCGTGTCGGTGACGACGATCTCGGTGTACGCGAGCTGCCAGAGGAGAAAATTGCTCAGCCGCATCTCGCCGCTCGTCCGGATGAGGAGATCCGGATCGGCGATCCCGGGATCGTACAGGAAGCGCCGGAACGAGGCCTCGTCGAGATCCTCGGCGGCGAAGCTCCCCTCGCGCACCGCGGCGGCGAACGCGCGCGCCGCGTCGACGATCTCGGCGCGCCCCCCGTAGCTGATGCAGAGGTTCAGGACGAGCCCCGTGTTCCCCGCGAGCTTCCCGATCGTCTCGTCGAGCGTCGCGCGGGTCTCCCGCGGAAGCATGCCGAGCCTGCCCGTCCCCCGCAGGCGGATGTTGTTCTCGGCGAGCTCGAGGTACTCCGACCGAAGCACCTCGCCGAGGAACCGCATGAGGCCGTCCACCTCGAGGCGCGGCCGGTTCCAGTTCTCCAGCGAGAACGTGTAGAGGGAGAGCGCGGAGAGCCCCAGCTTCACCGAGGCCCGGATCGTCGCGCGCACCGATTCGGTTCCGGCGCGGTGGCCGGCGAGCCGGGGGAGCATCCGCTTCTTCGCCCACCGCCCGTTCCCGTCCATGATGACGGCGACGTGCCGGGGGAGCGCCGGATTCGCCTTCAGCTCCGCTATCGCGCGGTCAACGGAATCGCCCATCGCCTTCTCCCCCGCCTCGCGTCCCCGCGACGCTAGACCTCGAGAATTTCCTTTTCCTTCGCGGCGAATATCTTGTCGAGATCGGCGGTCTTCCGGTCCGTGATGTCCTGGATCTCCTTCTGGCTCCGGTGCAGGTCGTCCTCGGTGATCTTGTGGTCCTTCTCGCTCTTTTTCAGCTTGTCGATCGCGTCCCGGCGCACGTTCCTGACCGCCACCTTCGCCTCTTCGACGAGGTGCTTCACGCCCTTCACGAGCTCCTTGCGGCGCTCCTCGGTGAGCGGCGGGAGCGGGATCCTGATGAACGTGCCGTCGCTCTGCGGATTCAGACCGAGATTCGACGTCTGGATGGCCTTGACGATCTCTCCGACGAGCGGCTTCTCCCACGGCTGCACCGTGATGAGCTTCGGATCGGGAACGACGACGTTCGCGACCTGCTTGAGCGGGACCTTCGATCCGTAGTAGTCGACCTTGACGCTGTCGAGCAGCGCGGGCGAGGCCTTCCCCGTACGGATCGTCGCGAGCTCCACCTCCATCTTTTCGATCGTCGCTTTCATGTGCTTCTCGGCGGTCTGAATGATCTCCTTCGTCTCCATCTGTGCCGACCTCCTCACTCGACGATGGTGCCGATGCGTTTTCCCTCGAGAACCCGGGTCAAATTGCCTTTCTTGAGAATATTGAACACCACGATCGGAATGCCGTTCTCCCGGCAGAGCGCGACGGCGGTGGCGTCCATGACGCGAAGATCGTCCTTGAGGACGTCGATGTGGCGGAGCCGCGGGCGCATCACGGCCTTCGGGTCCGTCACCGGATCGCTCGTATAAACGCCGTCGACCTTCGTCCCCTTGAGCAGCGCGTCCGCCTTGATCTCGACCGCCCGGAGCGCCGCGGCGGTGTCGGTCGTGAAGTACGGCATCCCCGTGCCGCCGGCGAGGATCACGAGCCGGCCGTTCGAGAGGTGATCGAGCGCGCGGCGCCTGATATAGGGCTCGGCGAACTGCTCCATCGAGATGGCCGTCATGACGTTCGCCTCGACGCCCGCACGCTCGAGCGCCGCCTGGAGCGCGAGCGCGTTGATGATCGTGCCGAGCATGCCCATGCAATCCGCCGCGACCCGATCGACGCCCTTCTCGCTCGCCCGGTATCCGCGCAGGATGTTCCCGCCGCCGATGACCACGGCGATCTCGCTCCCCGCGGCGCGGGCCTGCCGCAGCTCCCCGGCGAACGCGGCGACCTTCTCGAAATCGATGCTCGTGCCGGCGCTGCCGAGCACCTCGCCGCTCACCTTGAGCAGCAGCCGCTTGAACCTGAGCTTACGTTTCACGGACAACTCCTTCCCGCGCTCCGCGAGGCGCCCCCCGCGCGCGGCGTCCGGAGCCGGAGCGGGCGGTAAAAGGGCGCAGGAGAGAACCCCCCTGCGCCCCGGTATTCACGGCCGCCGTCCCATTTCGCACATCGGGGATATCAGCTCAAATCCTCCCCCAACTGGAACCGGCTGAACCGCCGCACGATGATGTTCTCACCGAGCTTGGCGATCGTGTTCGTCACCAGCTGCCCTGCAGTCTCCTCATCGTTCTTGATGTAGGGCTGATCGAGAAGACAGGCCTCATGGTAGAACTTCTCCAGTTTCCCTTCAACTATTTTATCGATCACGTTCGCCGGCTTGCCGCTCGCGGCCGCCTGGTTGTGATAGATCTCGCGCTCCCGCTCGATGATCGCCGGCGGCAGATCCTCGCGGCGCACGACGATCGGCGCGGAGGCCGCGATCTGCATCGTGAGCTCCTTGCCGAGCGTCTGGAAGTCCGCCGTGCGCGCGACGAAATCCGTTTCGCAGTTGATCTCGAGCATGACGCCGATCTTCGATCCCGGATGAATGTACGAGAAGATGAGCCCTTCCTTGGCTTCCTTGCCGGCGCGCTTCGCCGCCTGCGACAGCCCCTTCTCCCGCAGCACCTTGATCGCCTTGTCGAAGTCGCCGTCGGAATCGATGAGCGCCCGCTTGCAGTCCATCATGCCCGCGCCCGTCTTCTCGCGCAGCTCCATTACCCGTTTCGGTGATATATCCATTCCGTACCCTCCGCTGTGCAGTTCGTTGCTCCGCGGGCGTTCTAGCGCCCCGGTCCCTCCTCCTCGATATCCACGTCGGCGCCCGTCTTCTTGCTCGCCGGCCGTTTCGGCTCCTTCGACTCCGGCGCGTGCTCGGGCCTCTCCGCCTTCTCCGGCCTCTCGGCCTTCCTGCTCTTGTCCTCGAGGAATTCCTTGTTCTTGAGGAACCTGCCCCTGCCCTCGATGATGGCGTCGGCGAGCTCTTTCGTGAAGAGCTTGATCGACCTGATCGCGTCGTCGTTCGCCGGGACGGGGAAATCGACCTCGTCCGGATCGGCGTTCGTATCGACGAGACCGATGATCGTGAGCCCGAGCTTCCGGGCTTCCTTGACCGCGATCTCTTCCTTCTTCGTGTCGACGACGACGAGGCACGACGGTATGGCGGTCATTCCCCTGATGCCGGATAGCACCTTGAGGAGCTTCGCCTTCTGCTTGTTGACGCTGAGAATCTCTTTCTTCGACAGCTGGTTGATCCGGCCGTCCTTTTCCATCGCCTCGAGATTTTCGAGACGCTCCATGCTCTGCTTGATGGTCTTGAAGTTGGTGAGGATGCCGCCGAGCCAGCGTTCGTTGACGTAGTACATGCCGGAGCGCGCCGCGTCCTCCTGAATGCTCTCCTTCGCCTGCCGCTTCGTGCCGACGAAGATCGTGGTCTTTCCCTCGGCCGACAGGCTCTCGATCGCCCGATATGCCCTCTCGAGCTGCTCCATCGTCGAGCGGAGATCGATGATATAGATTCCGTTTTGTTCTTTGTAGATGTAGGGCTTCATCTTCGGATTCCAGCGCCGTGTCTGGTGCCCGAAATGAGCGCCCGCCTCGAGCATGTCTTTGATGGTGACGTTCACCGTGCGGCCTCCTTTGGTTGCGCCTCCACCCCTCTCGGGCGGACCCAATCCCCGCGCTCGGGGACACCGAGGGTCCTTACGAGGGATGTGTGTAATCGAACGAGATTATCTCTTGGAGAACTGGAACTTCCTCCGTGCCCCCGCCTGCCCGTACTTCTTCCGTTCCTTCTCGCGCGGATCTCTCGTGAGAAAACCCCCGACCTTGAGAACCTTCTTCTGAATCTCGTCGTGCATGATGATCGCTCGAGCGATGCCGAGTCGAAGCGCGCCGGCCTGTCCCGCAACTCCTCCCCCTTTCACCGTCGCCATGACGTCGTACTTGCCCAGCGTGCTGGTCACCTGGAACGGCTGTCTGACGACCATGGAGAGGCTCTCGCGATGCAGGTACTCGTCGAGATCGCGTCCGTTGACCGTGACGGCCCCGGTCCCGAGGGACAGGAACACACGGGCGACCGAGGATTTCCTCCTGCCGACTGCGTGGAAAGTCTCCTTTGCCAAAGTATCACCTCCTCCCGAGGCTCAACGAACCGAATGCGGGACGCGCGATCGCGTCTCTAGAGCTCCAGAGCCTGCGGCTTCTGGGCTTCGTGCGGATGCTGCGATCCCGCGTACACCTTGAGCTTCTTGAGCAGCCGTCTTCCGAGACGGTTATGGGGAAGCATCCCCTTGACCGCGTGCATGATGACGAACTGCGGATTCTTCGCGATCGCGTCCTTGTACGCCGTCATGCGGAGACCGCCGGGATAGCCCGTGTACCGCCAGTAGGTCTTCATCCCGGGCTTCTTTCCCGAGAGCGCGACGTTCGAGGCGTTCACGATGACGACGAAATCGCCGTGGTCCATGAAGGGCGCGTAGCCGACCTTCCCCTTGCCCTTGAGAACCTGCGCGACCTTGGAAGCGAGTCTGCCGAGCGGCTTCCCGGTCGCATCGACGACGTACCAGTCGCGGCGAACCTCGCTCGCCTTCAAAATGGTTGTTTTCTGATGCATCGTTTTCCTCCAAACGGACATATTAATGCTTGCTCGCGATTTGCTCGCGAAACAACAAAATATATACGCGGCAATGAATTATGTCAAGCTCCATTCGGAGCGGCCGCATTCCGATCTCGCCCGCCTCTGCGCGCTCATCGGCGGGTTCCGGCGCCGCCCGGGGGCGAATCTGACATTTTATTTATTTTCAATGCATTAGGGGCTTCTATGACGCCGCACTCGGTAATGATGGCCGCGATGAGTGGCGCCGGCGTGACGTCGAAGGCCGGATTGTAAGCGACCGTTCCTTCCGGCGCGATTCGTGTTCCCCCGCACGAGACCACCTCGGCGGACGGGCGCTCCTCGATCGGGATGTCACGGCCGGACGCGGCGCGAAGATCGAAGGTCGACCACGGCGCTGCGACGTAGAGCGGTCTCCTGTACTTCTCGCAGAGCACGGCGAGACCGAGCGTGCCGATCTTGTTCGCCGTGTCTCCGTTGGCGGCGATCCGGTCGGCGCCGACGATCGCCGCGTCCACCGAACCCTTCGCGAACAGAGACGCCGCTGCTCCGTCGCAGAGAAGCGTATGGGGGATTCCCCGTTTCCCGAGCTCCCATGCCGTGAGACGCGCGCCCTGCAGGAGGGGACGCGTTTCGTCGACATACACGTGAAATCGCTTTCCCTCTTCCCATGCCGCATAGAGAACCCCGAGCGCGGTGCCGTACCCGGCGGTCGCGAGACCTCCCGCGTTGCAGTGGGTCAGGACATTCATGCCGTCCCGGATGAAAACCGCGCCGTTCCTCCCGATCGAGTATTCGATCTCGAGTTCCTCGGCGTGAATGGCGAACGCTTCGTTCGCGACAGCCTCGCACACGGCTGCGGCGTCGTCCCCCGCCCCCGCGGCCGAGCGCGTCATCCGCTCGACGGCCCACGCGAGGTTCACCGCGGTCGGCCTCGTCGCGGCGAGGCACTCGCGGGCGGCGGCCAGCGCGGCGCGCAGCTCTCCCGCGTCGAGCCCGGCGACGTCGATGGCCGGCGCTCTTTCCGCCCGGTCGAAGAAGTACCCGCGCGGCGGCCGCATGCGCCCGGCGAGGTAGCTCTCGAGCGAGATAAGCATTCCGTACGCCGCGGCGATGCCGATCGCCGGGGCGCCCCGGACGCGGAGCGACGTGATTGCCTGGGCCGTCTCCTCGAGCCCGTCGAGACGGACGATCAGCTCCTCGCGGGGAAGACGCGTCTGATCGATGATCTCGACCGCCCCTCGGCGATAATCGACGGTGGGAATGATGGTCACGATCGATTCCTTTCGAGCCGCGAGAGCATGTCGAAGAGCAGGCGCACCGGCAGCCCGACGACGTTGAAGTAGCAACCGTCGATCTTCTCGACGAAGGGCGCCGCGTAGCCCTGTATCGCGTACGCGCCGGCCTTGCCGAACGGCTCGCCGGTCGCGACGTATCGCGCGACCTCCTCATCGGACAGGACCCGGAACCGGACACTCGTCCGCTCCGCCTCGCAGAGGCGACGCCCGTCCGGCGCCACGACCGCAACACCGGTCACTACCTCGTGCGTCCGGCCGGAGAGCGCGCGCAGCATCGACACGGCGTCGGCCTCGTCGGCGGGTTTCCCGAGCCTCGCCGCTCCGCACACGACGATCGTGTCGGCGGCGACGATCGTCGAGCCCGGCCGCGCGCGGCGCGCCGCGTCCGCCTTCCGCTCGGCGGCGAAGATCGTGAAGAGCGCGTGATCCGCGCACTCGATGCCGGTCTCGTCGACACCGGTCGGGAGCACCTCGAACTCGAAGCCGAGCCGCTCGAGAATCTCGCTGCGGCGCGGGGACGCGGAGGCGAGCACGAGATTGCGCTGCAGCTCGGTTCCCAGAAACGGATTCATCGCCGGTACCGCTCCCTCACGCCTCGCCGGCGCCGCGGTCGATGAGGAGCGTCACGGGACCGTCGTTCACGAGACGTACGCTCATCTTCGCGCCGAACACGCCGGCGGCGACCTTCGGATAGAGGCTTTTCAGATGATCGAGGAATCTCTCGTACAGCGCGCGCGCCTCGTCGGCCGGGGCGCTCTCGAGGAAATCGGGGCGTCTGCCCTTCCGGCAATCGCCGTACAGGGTGAATTGCGACACGACGAGCAGCTCCCCCCCTCGATCGAGCACGGAGCGGTTCATCTTGCCGTCCTCGTCCTCGAAGATCCTGAGATCGAGACACTTCCGCGCCATCCACTCGAGATCCCGCTCCGCGTCGCCGCTCCTGAACGCGGCGAGCACGAGGAGCCCCGGCCCGATCGACGATACGACCGCGCCGCCGACCGTGACGCTCGCCTCGCTCACCCGCTGCACGACGACGCGCATCGCGCGCACCCCCGCTCGATCAGCCGGCCGCGCGCTCCCCGACGCCCCGCTCCTCCTCCGAGAAACGAATCGCGACGATCTGGAGCTGCGGCTCGATCTTGCCCTGATAGACGTTTTTCCTGAGATTGATGAGGACGTCGAGCCGCTTGTCGACGACGTCGGCGGGCTTCCACGTCCCCGCGAGAGAGAATCCGATGAGATCGCGCGCGTCCCCGTGCCGGTCGCGCGCCTCGAGCTTGAGGTGCCCGTCCCCGACGACCCGCGTGCCCGGCTGCGCGGTGATATCGCGAATCATGAGCACCGGCTCCGGATTGCCCGGGCCGAACGGCCCGAGTCGCTCGATGAACGAGAAGAGGGAGAGGGTGCAATCGCCGAGGGGAACCTCCGCGTCAGCCTTGAATATGGCGGGCGCAGCGGGACCCGTGGAGAGCTCCACCACGATCTCCTCGAACATCATCTGGAACTCGGGTATTGCCTCCTCCCGGATGCTGAACCCACCCGCCTCCTTGTGCCCTCCGAACTCGATGAGATGCTCGGCGCAGCGCTCGAGCGCTTCCTTGACGTTCACCTTGCCCGCAGAGCGAACGGAGCCCTTGCCGATACCATCCTGAACGGCGATGAGCACGGCCGGAATGTTATACCGCTCGGCAAGGCGCGCCGCCGCGATTCCCACGACCCCCTGGTGCCAATCCGGACCCGAGAACACGAGCGCGCTTGGCTCATGGTGCCAGACGCGGTATTCGGCCGATTTGACGGCTTGCTCGATGACCCTGTTGCCCTTTTCCTTGCGAAGATCATTGTTCTTCTCTATCTCATCGGCAATCTTCTCCGCTTCATTATCATCTCTGGTGATCAGCAATTCAACTGCGGCGCGCGCGCTTCCGATCCGCCCCGGCGAGTTGAGCCTCGGTATCAAGGTGAAGCTCACCTGCCGCGTCGAGAAACCGGTCGCCGGCAAGCCGCTCCTCGCCCGCAGCGCGCGCAGGCCGGGGCGCCTCCACTGCTGGAGAAGCTCGAATCCTTCGGCGACGATGACGCGATTCTCGTCGCGCATCGCGCCGCTGTCGCCGAGCGTTCCGAGCGCAACGAGGTCGAGATGCTCCCGGAGCTTCAGATCGAGCCCCATCGTCCGCTCGAGCCCCTGGAGGAGCTTGAACGCCACTCCCGCTCCGGTGAGCTCCCTGAAGGGATAGGTCTCGCCGGGGAGCTTCGGATTGATGAAGGCGTGCGCGCCGCTCACGCGCTCGCTCGTTTCGTGATGATCGGTGATGACGACCGTGACGCCGCGCTCCACGAGCGTCGCGATGACCTCGCCGTCGCTCGAGCCGCAATCGACGGAGAGCACGAGCTTGAGCCCCGTCTCGAAGCCGCGATCCATCACGCGCCGCGCGAGCCCGTATCCGTCCTTCGCGCGATCGGGCACGAAGAAATGCACGTCGGCGCCGAGCTTGACGAGCACCTCGAAGAGGAGCGCCGTGCCGCAGACGCCGTCGGCGTCGTAATCCCCGTGAACGAGAATGCGATCGCCGCGCGCGATCGCCTCGTGCAGGAGACGCGTCGCGTTCTCCATCTCTCTGAACAGGAACGGGTCATGAAGCTGCCCGAACTTCGGATTGATGAACCGGATCCCGTCCTCGACGCTCCGAACGCCCCTCGATGCGAGCAGCCGCGCCTCGAGCGGCTCGAGCAGCAGCTCCCGGGCGAGCTCGCTCTCGAGCCGTTCGTCGGCCGGTTGGATTTCCCAGATCTGCATCGCGGATCCCGTCTCTCCCGGCGCGGGAGCGCCGTGTAAGCGAGCGACGGCGGAGGGGACTTGTAAGCCGGGTTCTGTGCCCTTGCGGGCGGTGATCATTTATCTCGGACCGACGTTGCCGGCGGTCTCCAGCGACCTACCCGAGAGTATGGCGAAGCGGGCCGCTTCTCCTCTCCTATTTGGTCTTTCTCCGGGTGGGGTTTGCCGAGCTGCCGCCGTCGCCGGCGGCACTGGTGAGCTCTTACCTCGCCTTTTCACCCTTACCTCCGAAACCGGAGGCGGTGTATTTTCTGTGGCACTTTCCTTGGGGTCACCCCCACTGGGCGTTACCCAGCACCCTGCCCTCTGGAGCCCGGACTTTCCTCGAGCGCTCGCGCGCCGCGATCACCCCGTCTCCTCTGCCGTCGCATTTTTCTCGTTGCGATCGAGGGGAATATAGCACGGCTCGGGGAAAAGGTAAAGCGCGAAGGCCCCGGGCCCTGAAGGCGCCGGGGCCGGGCGCCGAAGGAAACGGATCGGCGCGCTACGAAGCGTCGCCCCCGTCGAGCGCCGCGTTCGCGAGACGATCGGCCGCGCGGTTCTCTTCCCGCCGCACGTGCTCGAACGCGCACGCCGCGAAGTGCCGCGCCTCGGCGGCGACCTCGCGGGCGAGCGGCGCGAGATCGGCGCTCTTGATCCGGTACGCGCCGGTGAGCTGCTTCGCCACGAGCTCGCTGTCGACGCGGACCGTGAGATCCCGCACGCCGATCTCCCGCGCGAGCTTCAAACCTTCGATGACCGCGCGGTACTCGGCGACGTTGTTGGTCGCCCTCCCGATTTTCTTCGCGACGGAAACGAGCTCCTCGCCGGTGGGGAGATACACGATCGCGGCGATCGCCGAGGGGCCCGGATTGCCGCGGGATGCGCCGTCGGCGTGCATGATCGCACGATCGACGCCGCGCCCCGCGCCGGCGGCGGGGGCCTCCGGAAGCGACGCGGAGAGCGCCTCGATCGCGGCGATCGCCTCGGCGCGCGACGCGAATCCGGCGGACTCCCAGCCCTCGTCGAGCGGGCGTCCGGCCGCGATCAGGGCGAGAAGCGTCTTCAGGCTCTTCGGTTTCATCGGACCGCCGGCCGCTCAGCCGTTTTCGTAGTGCACGAGGATCCTGCCGCAGACCTCGCACGTCATGATCCGGTTGTTTCTGCGGACCTCGACGGCCGTCTGGGGAGGCACGCGCGAGTAGCAGCCCTGGCAGATGTCCCCCACGAGATTCGCCACGCCCGAATCCCCCTTCGCCGTCCTGATCCGGGCGTACAGGCGCCGGATCTCCTCCGAAATATGCGGCATGATGCGGAGCTTTTCGTCCTCGATGATCTTGAGCGAGTCGTCCGCGGCGGTCGCCTCGCCCTGGAGCCGGTCGCGCTCGGCGACGAGCCTTCCCCGCTCGCCGCTCATCCTCTCGGTAAGCGCGGCGATCTCCCCCCGCCGGACCTCCCCTTCCTCGAGAATGACCATCATGCGCTCCTCGGCCTCGTTGATCTTCTTGCCGATGAACTCCATCTCGGTGATGATCGCGCGATAGAGCTTGTTGTCCTTGATCGTCGCCTGCTCCGCTTTCTTCTTCGTGAGATCCTCGTTGAACGACTTGATCTCCAGCTCGATATGCCGCTTCTCGTGGTCGAGCTTCTCGATGATCCGTTTCGTTTCGCTCAGGCTCTCATCCATTTTCTTGATTTCCCGGTCGATCGCCTTGATCCGGGGAGGGATCGATTCGAGAATCTTCCGCTTCTCCTTGATCTCGATATCCTTCCTGACGATCTGGATGAGATACTGAATATCCTCCTCGACGGTCGGCATAGATCATCCTTTCTGCAAAAAAAGAATGCTTCCCACGAGGGAAGCATTCACCCTATCCCGCAACGAGGAATCGGCGCGTACAGCTTCGATTCCTCCGGTATTTTTCCGTATGTTCGATCAATCGAGACATTCCCGCCCTGCGCGCCGCGCCATTGCTCCGAACGTAATGAAACATGCAGTTTACAGAAACGTCCGAACGGGGTCAAGCGATTTTCCATATGAAAACGGGAGGCGCGGGCGGCGCCTCCCGGATCGTTTCCGCGGACGCACGGGCGCGCCCCGCGGGCGCTCACCGATCGAGCGATTCCTGCAGGCCTTGGAGCGCCGTGAAATCGTAGGCGAAGTCCCTGATCGACCAGGTCGTCCCTCCGTCGAACGTGCGGAGCAGGATGGAGTGCTTGAGATACACGTCCCCCACCTGCTCGTCCGCGCCGCGGCCGGCCACCCATCCGTTGTTCTCGTCGACGAAGTGGACGCTCCTGAGATCCCTGATGCGGTCGTCTTTCGGCGTCACGTTCTGCCAGGTGGCGCCGCCGTCGACCGTCCGGAGAATCGTCTTCCCGCCGACCGCGAAGCCGCGCGCGGCGGAGTGGAAATAGAACTCGCGCACCGTCGCGACGGCGGCCTGCGTCGTCCACGTCTCCCCGCCGTCCGTCGTCTTCATGATGACCCCGCCGCCCGCCCATCCCGTCGTCCCGTCGACGAAGCAGATCGCGAGCACGGTTTTGAGAACCGAGGCCTTCGATCCGGCGACGGCCGCCCAGCTCGCTCCCCCGTTCGTCGTCCGGTACAAGAGGGACGGATCGGGATCGGTGTAGCGGCTCCCGAGAAGATAGCCGGTCCGGTCGTCCGGGAAGCTCATGTCCCACGCGCCGCGGTACGGCACGACCGGCAGCCAGTTGTTCACCCAGTCGCCCCCGGCGTTCTCGGTCTTGTACACGCCCCCGTAGCCGAGGATGTATCCGAGATTCTCGTTGAAGAACGCTATTTTGTAGAAATCCTCGTCGACCGGGAAGCCCGACGCCGTCACCTTCGCCCACTCCCCGCCGCCGTCGACGCTATGATAGATGGTGCCGTCCTTGCCGACGACCCATCCGTTCGTTCGATCGATGAACTGCAGATCGTTCAGGTTCTGCCCGTCGATCACCGTGCCCTTCCACGTTTTTCCGCCGTCGGCCGTCACGATGAGGGTGCCGAGCGCGCCGGCGACGCTGCCGAAATCGGAGTCTTGAAAGTAGACGTCGGTCGCGCCGCAGATGATGCTCTCGACCGGGGGGGTATCCTTCGGCGCGGCGACCTCGTCCTTCGCGCAGGAGTGAATCTCGAAGTACACGAAGAGAATGACGCAGATCGCGAGCAGAATGCTTCTCCTCAGTTGCATTTTGAACCCCCCAGTGCGAAAATGCGATATTCCTCTTTACGGGAGAGCGGGCCGCACCGAATTCGCTCGTTGCATCTGTATATATTACAATATATTAGCACGGCCTGTCAATGGAGAATTCTCCCGGACCCTCCCGCCTTCGCTCACGAACCGTGCATGCGCAAGCTTCGGGCCTACACGAGGGACAATTCCATGTAAACGGGGTGCTCGCAGGGATTGTAGCAGTACGGGGCGCATTTCCTGAAGCCGATCGAGAGATACAGGGAGTTGGCCTCGGTCATCGATTCGAGGGTATCGAGCCTCATTGTCGTATAGCCGATCTCGCGGGCGCGAGCGACGATCTCCCCGGCGAGCGCGCGGCCGACGCCATCGCCCCGGTGGGCCGGCTTGACGTAGAGGCGCTTCATCTCGCACACGCCGTCGCCGATCTTCCGCAGCGCCGCGCATCCGGCGGGCTCGCCGTCCACGTAGGCGACGACGATGGTTCCCTCCGGGGGGGCATACGCCCCCGGCAGCGTGTCGAGCTCGAGATCGAAGTTCTGGAAGCAGAGATCGATGTCGAGCGAGGCGGCGTAGTCCTCGAAGAGCCGCCGCACGAGCGGCATCTCCTCCGGTGCGCTCAGGTGAACCAGCGTATGCATGGGCGTCAGATGAAGCGGGCGCGCCCGGCGAACAGCCGCGCGCGCCCGAACGTTGTCGTTCAGAACGACCGTTGCCTAGAACGGGAATCCGTAACCGAGCGTAACCCCGATGTTCGTGTTCTTGACGTCTCCGGCCTCGGCTCCCTCTACGCTCTTGTCGATCGTCTGCATGCCGACTTCATAGCTGGCGCTCAGGAAGATCATGCCCTTCTCCAGCTTGTATCCGATTTCGGCGCCGCCGAGGATCCCGATATCCATGGATTCGGTATTATCCTTGATGTCCTCGGATCCGCCCTCTCCCTCAACCTTTGCCGACATGAGGAATCCGAAGGTGGGACCGGCGAAGATCGCGGGCTTTATCTTCCCCTCGGTCGGGATAGTGACCTTGAGGAGCAGAGGAACCGCGATGTAATCGATCTTCGCATCGACCGAGCCGGATTCTTCGCCCTCGCTCCACTCATACGTCGCGCCCTTCTGCATGTAAAGGCCCTCGACCTGAATGGCGAAGAGCTCGGTGAAGGCGTAGTTGAAGAAAATGCCGCCGCCGAAGCCCATCTTCATCGAGGGATCCGTATCCTCAATGGTGGCGTCATCGCCGGTGAGATTCGACATATTGAGGCCGCCCTTGATGCCGAACATCATGCCTTCGGCGAACAGGGGGGCAGCGGTGAACAGCAGGACCGCCGCCAGCATCAGAGCAAACATGAACTTCTTCATAACGTCCTTCCTTTCGAACAAACAAATTACATATTGCACGATCCGTATGTCAAACGATGGTTGCTGTTCGGCAATCACCTCCTCGAAGGTTGAACCTAGTCAACACTTTGGGCGATAGTTAATACGGAAGCTGTTTTCTTGGCAAGAAATATTTTCGATTTTTTTCATTTTTTCGGCGCGGCGAACAAGCCACGATTTCAACCCCAGGCGCGGCGCGCGCTTCGATGTTATACGCACGTGTCCCGGATAAGTTGCGAGGGATTGATGGTGGGCCCACCAGGATTCGAACCTGGGATCAACCGGTTATGAGCCGGGGGCTCTACCGCTGAGCTATGGGCCCGCTCCCGGATCAGACGTCGATGTAGCCTTTGAGCTTCCTGCTCCGGCTCGGATGCATGAGCTTGCGCAGCGCCTTCGCCTCGATCTGCCGCACGCGCTCGCGCGTCACGCTGAATATCGTACCGACCTCCTCGAGCGTGCGGGGCGTGCCGTCGCCGAGCCCGAACCGCAGACGGACGACCTTCTCCTCCCGCTTCGTGAGGGTCGCGAGCACCCGCGAGACCTGGTCGCGGAGCATCGCGTGGGCGGCGGACTGATCGGGCGCCGAAGCCGAGGTGTCCTCGATGAAATCGCTCAGATTCGAGTCGTCGTCCTCGCCGATCGGCCGGTCGAGCGAAATCGGCTCGATGCTCGCCTTCATGACGCTCTTCACCTTGCCGACCGGATAGTTGAGCCGCCGCGCCACTTCCTCGGGGGTCGGCTCGCGGCCGAACTCCTGGACGAGCTTCCGCTGCGTGCGCGATACTTTATTGATCGCCTCGATCATGTGGACGGGCACGCGGATCGTGCGCGCCTGATCGGCGATCGCGCGCGTGATCGCCTGCCGGATCCACCACGTCGCGTACGTGCTGAACTTGTAGCCCTTGCGGTAATCGAACTTGTCGACCGCGCGCATGAGCCCGCTGTTCCCCTCCTGGATGAGATCGAGGAACTCGAGCCCGCGGTTCGTGTAACGCTTCGCGATGGAGATCACGAGGCGGACGTTCGCCTCGATCATCTCCTGCTTCGCCCGCTGGGAGCCGCGCTCACCCTCCCTGATGTCCTGCACGATCTTCTTGAGCTGATCGTAGTGCACGTTCTCCTTGCTCTCGATATGATGAATCGCGCGCTCGATCTCCTTGAAACGGTCGGTGAAGCCCCTGAGCTCGTGCGGCGTCCATTTCAGTTTCTTCTTGAGCGCCAGCTTCTCCTTCGTGTTGCCGCCGGCGAGAATCTTCATCGCGCGTTCGACGCTCTCGTGGTTCATCCCGACGAATTTCTCGTACTCGTGGACCTGCTTCTTGTGCTGCTCGATCCGCTTGAGAACTTCCTTGATCTTCTCGACGAGCCGCTCCATCTGCACCGGGTTGAGCTTGATCTTCCGGTACTCCTCCTGGAGCTTCCGCGTGCGCATGTCGATCTGCTTCTGGATCGGCGCGGCGGCGGTCGCCTGATGCTTCTTCTTGAGCTTCGCCTCGAGCTCGACGATCTCCTCGCGGAGCTTGATGATCCGTTTCAGGATGCCGACGTACTTCTTGAGCTCCTTGCGGCCGGAGAGGTGCGGGTGCAATCCGCCCGTCTCGACCTGCACGAGATCCTCGAGGCGCAGGGTCCCCTTCTCGAGCCGGTCGACGTAGCGCTTGAGCTCCTTCGTCGTCGCGTTGAGCTTGAACACCGCCTGGAAGATCGTCAGATGCCCGTCCTCGATGCGTTTGGCGATCTCGATTTCCCCCTCGCGGTTGAGCAGCGGCACCTTCCCCATCTCCCGAAGGTACATGCGGACCGGGTCGTCGAAGCGCACGCTCGTGTTCAGGTTCTCCTCGGACTTCTTCGCTTCCTTCTGCTCACGTTTCTTGCGGGCCTCGATCTTGAGGAGCGCCTTCTCGCGGGAATCGAAGAATTCGATGTTCTCGTCGCTCAACCGGTCGTAGAGCTCGATAATCTCGTCCGGGTCGAATCCCGCGCCGACGAGCTCCTCGATCTCCTCGTTGAGGACGTAGCCCTTGTCCTCCGAGACTTTCTTTATCTCCAGCAGAATCTCTTCAATCCTGTCGATTTCCATCAATCCGGATTTCCTCCTTGAGATCTGCGCTCTTTGAGCCGTCGCGAAAGATCCTGATACGCCTTCGTGATCTCGCGGATCTCGCGGTCCGCGTCCGCCCCGCGCTCGCCCTCGAGCGCTTTCAGGCGTTTTTTCATGAGATCGAGCTCTTCCTTGAGAGCTTCCTTCTTGAGCCAGATGAGCGTATCTGCCAGGTATTGCTCCTGAGGCCCCGGCGGCAGCGGCAGGAGCGCGATCTCCGATGCCAGCATGCTCAGCTCCGGGTTCTCGATGCCTCCCGTGAAGGCGGAGCTCCTAATATCAATATTGTTTTTCAGGGCCGAGTCAAGGGCTTTGTAATAGTCCATGAAACGAGTTCCCTCAAGGTCTCCGATGTCGAGGTCATCGAGTATCATCCGCGCGTACCGCTCGTCCTCGAGCCCGATCCTGAAGAGCAATTTCTGGTGCCGCTGCCGCAGGTTCTCCGCCTCGGGAGACCGCTCCGGCGCCTTCTCGGCCCGAACGCGAGTCGTGAGCCCCGATCGAAGCGCGCCCACGGGCACCTCGAACAGGCTCGAGATCTCCTGCACGTAGAGATCCTGCCGCACCCGGTCCGTCACCGAGGAAACGGACCCCAGGAGATGCTTGAGCACCTGATTCTTGCGGTACGTCGTCCTGCTGCCGCTGAGCGCCTCCTGCTTCAAGAACGCAAAATAATGAGGAGCAGAGCGCATGAAACCGCGCAATTCATCTGCTCCCCTTTTTCTTACGAAACTATCAGGATCTTCCCCTTCAGGAAGCACCACGACATTGGAATCGAGCCCCACGACCAGGAGCTCATCCGCGGCCCTCACCGACGCCCGGATTCCCGCCCGGTCGCCATCATTGATAATATATACATGATTGGCGTATCGTGCAAGGAGTCGACCCTGATCCTGCGTAAAAGATGTGCCGCATACGGCGCAGACATTGTTGAATCCATTCTTCCACAACATGAGATAATCCATGTAACCTTCAACTATAATAGCATTTCCACTCTTTCGTATTCCTTCTTTCGAGTGGTTGAGCCCGTAAAGCATTTTGCCCTTGTAATATATGGGGCTTTCCATGGTGTTCAGGTATTTCGGCTCGGAATCGTCCAGGACACGCCCGGCGAGCCCGACGACGCGGTTCGGGAGGGACTCGATCGGGAAGACGACCCTGTTCCTGAAATAGTCCCGGTAGCCGCTCCCCCCCTGCTCTTCATGACGAGGTTGAGCTCGAGGAGGATGTCCCGGGAGATGCCCGCATCCATGGCCGAGCGGTAGAGCGCGTCCCAGAGCGCGGGCGCGAATCCGAGAGAGAACTCCTTCACGATGTCGGCGCCGAGCTCCCGGCGCTCCAGATAACGGCGCGCCGCCTCCGCGCCGCCGTCCTCCGTGAGCATCCGGGCGTAGAACCGCGCGGCGAAATCCATCGCCCGGTAGTACGGCTCGAGCTTCTCCCTGCGGTCTCCCCCGGCGGCGTACCGGTCGACGTCGATGCCGAGATCCTTGGCGAGGCGCGAAACCGCCTCGAGAAAGCCGACTCCCTCGTACTCCATGAGAAAATGGAACGCGTTCCCACCCTTGCCGCAGCCGAAGCAGTGGTAGATCTGCTTCTCGGGATTCACCGTGAAGCTCGGCGTCTTCTCCCCGTGAAACGGGCAGAGCGCCTTGTAGTTCCGGCCGGCCTTCTTCAGATCGATGAACGAGCCGACCAGCTGCACGATGTCGGTGCGTTCCCGGATTTCCTCGATGACCTTCTGTGGAATCATGCGCCTGCCTCGCGGTCGCCTATCGGAGGTCGACGATCGCCACGCCGTCCCCGCCGTGCGCCGGCTCGCCGGGGCGCACGGACGAAACGCGCGGATCCTTCCTGAGCATGTCGTAGAGCGCCCGCTTCAGGATGCCCCTGCCGATGCCGTGGATGACGGTCACCGTTCTGAGCCCCTGGAGCACGGCGCGATCGAGAAACGCGTCCACGAGCTCGAGCGCTTCCGCCTTCTCGAGCCCGCGGATGCTGAGCTCGCTCGGCACGGTTTCGGGCGTTTCCATCGTCCATGAAACCTTCCGCCCGGCGCGGCCCCGATCCTTCGCGCTCGCGCCCCGGAGGTCGCCCACGTTCGTTTCGACGCGCAGCCCCCCCTCGAGCTCGAGGAACGCGCGGGACGCGTCGAGGGAGACGATGCGCCCCTCCTTGCCGAGGCTCGCGATCTCGGCCCACATGCCCGGACGGAGCTCCTCGGGGCGCGCGGGCGGCGCGCCTTTTTTCGCCTTCGGCTTCTTCTGGAACCGGACCCGCTTCTCCTCGACGCGCGCGTGCCCTTCGCGGATGGCGCCGCTCGCGGCATGCGTCGTCTTTATCTCGCGGATGATATTCTCCATGTCGCGCCGCGTCGACGAAACGATCTCGAGCGCTTCCGAGCGCGCCTTCTCGACGAGCGCGTTGCGATCCTCCTTGAACCGGTCGAGCCGGTCATGATAGCTCGCGATGAGCTCCGAGAGCAGGCGCTCCTTCTCGACGAGCTCCCGCCGCTTCTCGGCCACGATCCGCTCCGTCTTCTCGAGGTGCGCGAGCAGCTCCTCGAGCCGCAGCGATTCGCTCGAGAGGCCCGCCGTCGCGCGCTCGATGACGTCCCGCGGGAGCCCCATGCGCCCCGCCATCTCGATGCCCCAGCTCCGCCCCGGCACGCCCATCCGGAGCGCGAAGAGCGGCTCGAGACGGTCGGGATCGAACTCGAGCGTCGCATTCCGCGCTCCCGGCGCGCCGTGGGCCCACGCCTTGAGCGCCTTCAGGTGCGTCGTCACGATGACGCGGCCGCACGAGCGCACGAGTCGCTCGAGCACGGCCGTGGCGATCGCCGCGCCTTCCTCGGGATCGGTCCCGTCTCCGATCTCGTCGATAAGCACGAGCGACCGGTCGCTCGAGCGCTCGAGGATGAGCTTGAGCCGCGCGACGCGGGACGAGAAGGTGCTCAACGATTTCTCGATCGACTGGTCGTCCCCGATGTCGACGAAGACCTCGTCGTGGAAGGGCATCGCCGTGCCGTGATCGCAGGGGACGAGGAGCCCCGATCGATCCATGAGCGCGAGGAGCCCGACCGTTTTGAGCGCGATCGTCTTGCCGCCGGCGTTCGGGCCGGAGATGACGAGCGCCTTGAGACCGGCCTCACACTCGAGATCGAGCGGGGTGACCGAGCGCAGCGCCCCTTCGTCAGCGAAACGCTTCTCGAGCAGGGGATGGCGTGCGCCGCGCAGCGCGAGCCGTCCGTCGGCGCCGTGCTCCGGCATGACGCACCGGAAGCGCCGGGCGAACTGCGCACGCGCCGAAACAAGGTCGAACGAGAGGAGCAGATCCTGGTTGCCGAGAAGCGCTTCCTTCCGCCGTACGACGTCCGACGAAAGATCGAGGAGAATCCGCGTGATTTCGTCCCGCTCGTCCTGCAGCATCGATTCGAGCCGGTTATTCTCGTCGACGAACTCGAGCGGCTCGACGTAGAGCGACGCGCCGCTTCCGCTCGTCTGGTGCACGATTCCTTTGAGGTGCCTCGCCTCGCCGCGGGGGAGCGAGACGACGTACCGCTCGCCGCGGATGGTCACGAACTCGTACCCCTTCTCCCCGCCGATGCGGTCCGCGAAATCGGACACGGACCGGCGCAGCCTGTTCCTGAGGGTTCCGAGCTCCTTCCGCAGCTTCGCGAGCTGCGCGCTCGCGCGGTCGAGGACCTCGTGATCGGGACCGATCGCCCGGGCGACGCGTTCCACGAATTCGTTTTGGATCGAGAGCGTTCCACCCCGCGGCGACAGGAGCGGGAGCTCGTCCTCGTGCCGTTTCAGGAACCGGCCCAGCTCCGCCGCTCTCGACTCGCCGAGCGCGATGATCGCGAGCTCCTCCCCCGTGAAGATATGCCCGTCGGCTTTCGCCGCGCTCGCGAGCGCGTGGCTGTCGCGCCAGCCTCCGAGCGGCAGGCTCTCGCCGCGATCCATGAGCCTCATGAGCTCGACGGTTTCCTCCTGCAGCCGCGCCGCTTCGACGGGGGAGCCGGCCGGGCGGCACGCCCGCAACGTCTCCCGCGCGCGGTCGCTCGCGGCGAAACCGGCGACGATATCGAGGACCGCCCCGAACTCGAGTTTGTCGGCGGTATGGGTAAAATCTCCGCTCACCACAAGGTTCCCCCCGGTGCCGTTCCGTGTATCCGTGCAGCTCTATATACGCGGGGCGCGTTCAAAGAGTTCCCTGAGGCGGCTCCGCGCGCACGAAGTCGCTCGTATCGATGGGTAGGGATGAACGCTTCATGAAAAAGTTGTACACGCGCGGCAGGACGGGATGCATCGCCGCCGCGACCCGATTCGCCTTGATCCGTCCCGTCAGACCGCTCGGGGCGGGGATGCTGAAGAGCAGCACGCAGACGAGGCTCACGAAGAGAACGCCCTTCACGACGCCGAAGAGCGCGCCGCCGATCCGGTCGACGGGGCCGAGGATCGAGACGCTCACGATCTTCTGGAGGAGGAGGCCGAGCAGATGAAACACGATCGCGATGGCGACGAAAACGACCGCTGAGAAAAAGAAGCGGACGATGGGGTAGGAAATCCTCGTCGATCCCTCGAACCGGTGCGCGAATGCGTGGCCGAGGTAATAGGCGCCGATGAACGCCGCGACGAGCCCCACGATCTCGAGCAGCTGGCGCACGAGCCCCCGCCGGATTCCGTCGATGAAGAAGAAGATGACGATGAGCCCGATGACGATCGTGATAATGGTGTCCATGCCCATGCTCAAGCCTTTCCGAGAAGCTCGGAAACGACGCGGTTGACCGCGGCGCCGTCCACCTTCCCCTTGAAGCGCTTCATCATTTCCCCCATGACCCGGCCCATGTCACGCGGCGTCGACGCGCCGATATCGGCAATGATGCGCGCCGCCTCTCTGCGGATGTCCTCGTCGCTCATCTGCTCGGGCAGATAGGACATGACGATGGCGAGCTCCAAGCTCTCCTTCGCGACGAGATCCGCCCGCGCCGCCTTTTTGAACTCCTCGATCGACTCCTTGATCCTGCGCGCGTAGCTGGCGATGACGGCGAGCTCCTTCTCGTCGGAAAGCTCCTCACGCTCCTCGAGCTCGGCGTTTCTGAGCGCATTCAGGATCATGCGCAAAACGCCGATGCGCGGCTTGTCCTGGGCCTTCACGGCGATCCTGAGATCTTCCTGGATCTTCTGGGCAATGACGTTGCCGGTCATCGAGGCCCCCCTCTCGATCAGATCTGCTTGAATCCCCTTGTCCGGAGTATACGGGCGGCGGGGGCGCATTGTCAAGCCGGGCGGCCCGCCCGCGGCTCAGCCCGGTTCCCCGCGCCCGCTCATGAGGCGGTACGCGAGGCAGATCGCGGCGGTTTCGGCCCGGAGCCTGAACGGCCCGAGCGAGAGCGGCCGCGCGCCGCGCGCGACGAGGCGCTCCAGCTCGTCGGGACTCAAACCTCCCTCGGGGCCCACGATGCCGAGAACGGGCCCGCTCGCCGTCTCACCGGCGCCCGAATCGGGGGACGCCGCGTGCTGATCGGCCACGACGGCCCCGGCGTAGGCGGCGATCCGGTCGAGGAGCGAATCGAAGCTCTCGATCCCTTCGATCGAGGGGATGTACGAACGGCCCGACTGCTTGCACGAAGCAATGATCTTGCGGCGGATCCGCTCGACCTTGACCTCCGCCTCGCCCCCCCCGCCCCTCCACACGCTCCGCTCGGCCCTGAAGGGGATGAGCCGGCGGATGCCGAGCTCCGTGCATTTCTCGACGGCGACGTCGAAGCGGGGCGCCTTGATGATGCCGATCGCGATATCGACCGGGGGAGGCTCGGGAGCCTTCGTGAACGACAGGACCTCGAGAACCGCCTCGCGGGCGGCGATGCGCTTCAGGCGCGCCTCGTACGTCCCGCCGCGGCCGTCGACGAGCTTCACGACGTCGCCGACCCGCGTCCGCGAGACGTCGACGCAATGATGAAACTCGGGGCCGCGGAGAACGATCGCGCCCTCGCGCTCGGCTCCGGGGGATACGAGAAAGAACCGGTCGCTCGCGCTACGACTGGATCTTCGAGCCGATTGCCGGGGGCTTTTCCCTGATCTTCTTCTCGAGTCCCTCAAAGACTTCACGCTCTTCTTTGGAGAGATTCCGCGGAGTGAACGCGACGAGGCGGACGAGCTGATCCCCCCTGCCGTATGAATTGAGATGTGGAATTCCCTTCCCCTTGAGGCGGAGCACCTTATGCGATTGCGTGCCGGCGGGCACCTTGATCGCGGCGGTGCCGTCGAGCGTCGGGATCTCGATGCGGGCGCCGAGCGCGAGCTGCGCGAAGCTCACGGGCAGATCGCACGCGATATCGTACCCGTGGCGATCGAACACCGGATCCGCGAGCTCTTCGATCAGGATGATGAGATCGCCCGCGGGCCCGCCCCGCGTCCCCGCGTCCCCCTGCCCCTCGAGCCTGATGTAGTTCCCCGTCGCCACTCCCGCCGGAATCTTGACCTCGACGTTCTTGCTTCCCTCGACGGCCGCGGCTCCGCCGCACGCCGGGCACGGATCGGTGATGATCGATCCCTCGCCGCCGCACTCCGGACACGCCTGGATGTTGACGAACTGCCCGAAGAGCGACCGCGACATCTGCCGCAGCTCTCCCGTCCCGCGGCACGTCGAGCATGTCTGCTTCGACGCGCCCTCCTTCGTGCCCTTGCCCTTGCACCGGGCGCAGGGCACCATCCTCGTCACCTTTATCTTCTTGGTGACGCCCGTCGCGATTTCCTGCAGGGTGAGCTGGAGACGCACCTGGAGATCGTTGCCGCGCCCGGCCGACCGGTCCCGCCTCCGGCCGCCTCCGCCGCCGAAGACGTCGTCGAACCCGAAGCCGCCGAAATCGCGCATGAACGCCCGCAGCGCGTCGCTCAGATCGAAGCCCTGCGAGAAGCCCTCGTAGCCCTGTGGTCCGGCTCCCGGAGCGCCCCGATGCCCGAACTGGTCGTAGCGCGCGCGCTGGTCCTTATCGCGGAGAACCTCGTACGCTTCGGTCGCTTCCTTGAATTTTTCCTCGGCGTCCTTGTTCCCCGGATTGCGGTCGGGATGATATTTCAGGGCGAGCTGCCGGTAGGCTTTCTTGACCTCGTCAACGGTCGCATGGCGATCGACGCCGAGGACCTCGTAGAAATCCCTCTTTTCCATTCCTCCCCAAACTCACCGTTCACTGAACCGAAGGAGCGACGGGCCGCTAGGCCCCGCCCGAGTAATCCGTTTTGGCGCTCGCATTATACATGAGTTCGGCGATGCGATACACGGCAATCGAAAGGCGCTCGATCGCCTTTTTCGTCTCGTCGATGTCGGCGCTCGGGTTCGCGACGAGCTCCTTGAGCGTCGCGAGCGCGTCGCCGATCGTTTCACGCTCGGCCTGCGAGACGCTGTCGCCGTGATCGCGCACCGTCTGCTCCGCCGAGTAGATGAGCACCTCCGCGTCGTTGCGCACCTTGACGGCGCTCCGCTTCAACTCGTCGTCCACGGCGTGATCCTCCGCGTCCCGCACCATGCGGTCGATCTCCTCGTGGTTCAGGCCGCTCGAGACCTTGATCTGTATCTTCTGCTCCTTCCCCGTGCCGAGATCCTTCGCCGACACGTGGACGATGCCGTTCGCGTCGATGTCGAAGCTGACCTCGATCTGGGGAACGCCCCGCGGGGCCGTCGGGATACCCACGAGGTCGAAGCGCGCGAGCGTCCGGTTGTCCCTCGCGAGCTCCCGCTCTCCCTGCACCACGTGGATGCTTACGGCGGGCTGGTTGTCCGTCGCCGTGGAGAATATCTGGCCCTGCCGGCACGGGATCGCCGTGTTGCGGTCGATGAGCTTCGTCATGAGGCCGCCGAGCGTCTCGATCCCGAGCGAGAGCGGGGTCACGTCGAGCAGCAGGAGCTCGTCGACCTGTCCCGACAGCACGCCCGCCTGGATCGCGGCGCCCATCGCGACGACCTCGTCCGGATTGACCCCCTTGTTCGGCTCCTTCTTGAAGAATTCCTTCACGAATTTACGCACGGCCGGAATCCGCGTTGAGCCGCCGACGAGAATGACCTCGTCGATCTGGTCGACCGGGAGGTTCGCGTCCTGCAGGGCCTGGCGGCACGGATCGAGTGTCTTCTGGATGAGCGGATGAACGAGCTTCTCGAACGTTGCGCGCGTGAGCACCATGTCGAGGTGCTTCGGGCCGGCGCTGTCGGCATGCAGGAACGGCAGGTTGATGTTCGTCTCGAAGACGGTCGAAAGCTCGCATTTCGCCTTTTCGGCGGCCTCCCGGATGCGCTGCATCGCCATGCGGTCGTTCGAGAGATCGATGCCGGTCTCCTGCTTGAAATCCTGGACGATCCAGTCCTGTATCACCCGGTCGAAGTCGTCGCCGCCGAGCATCGTGTCGCCGCTCGTCGACTTCACCTGGTAGATCCCGTCCGAGAGCTCGAGGATGGATATGTCGAACGTGCCGCCGCCGAGATCGTAGACGGCGATCTTGCCGGAGCGCTTCTTCTCGAGCCCGTACGCGAGCGCGGCCGCCGTCGGCTCGTTGACGATGCGCAGGACCTCGAGCCCGGCGATCGTGCCGGCATCCTTCGTGGCCTGGCGCTGCGCGTCGTTGAAATACGCGGGCACCGTGATGACGGCCTGCTTCACCTCTTCGCCGAGGAACTCGTCCGCGAACTGTTTGAGCGCCCGGAGAATCATCGCCGAAATCTCGGGCGGCTGATAGCTCTTGTCCTTGAGCTGAACCAGGATCTCGTCGTTCTTACCCTGCGTGACGCTATAGGAGACGTGCCCGATCTCTTCCTTGGCCTCCGAGAATCGCCGGCCCATAAAGCGCTTGATCGAGTAGACCGTGTTGTCGGGATTGGTGACGGCCTGGCGTTTGGCGAGATGGCCGACGAGCCGCTCGTTGTTCTTCGCCACCGCCACCACGGAAGGAGTCGTCCGGCTCCCTTCAGAATTTGCAATGATCACCGGCTCGTTGCCTTCGATCACCGCGACACACGAGTATGTCGTCCCCAGATCGATCCCGATTACCTTGCCCATGGATGGTTCCTTTCCGATTGAGATATCCGTTTCCGAGCCGGTTATTTCTTTTTCTTCGACACGAGCACGCGCGCGGGCCTGAGAACCTGATCGTGCAGCGTGTAGCCCCGCTGCATCACCTGCGCCACGCGTCCTTCCTCGAAGTCGCTTGCGATCTCACCGACCGCTTCGTGATACCGGGCATCGAAATTTTGCCCCTGGGCCTCGATCTCCTTCAATCCGGCCTTGGTGAGAATATCCATCAGACCGGAATGGATGAGCCTGATCCCCTCCTGGATCCGATCCTCCGCGCCTCCCAGATTGGCAAACGCGCGATCGAAATTGTCGATACCCCAAATAATCTCCTTGATGAGATCGGCGTTCGCAGTCTTTCTAAGCAATTCCTGTTCCCCGCGTGTCCGCTTCTTGTAATTCTCGAACTCGGCCGCAAGCCGAAGAAGCCTATCTTCTTTTTTGGCAATATCTTGCTTGGCATTCTTGAGCAGCTTGTCGAGCTCCATGAGCATCGCGTTCTTGCGATCGATCAGATCGAGCAACTCCTTGCGCTTGGACCTCTTGAAACGTTTATGCACGCTCTCCTGCTCGAGCGGCTGATCGGGTTTCTCGACGCCCTCGCTCCCGGCACCCGCGCCGGCATCCCCTTCGGCCGGCGACACCGGCTGCGGCCGGTCGCTCTCGGGCTCCGGCTCGTTCGGTTCTCCCGCGGACGGCTCCGCGCCGGCGCGTTCCGGGGATCCGGAAGCCGCCTCGCCCTCGTCGCCTTCCCGGTCGATATCCCACTCCCGTTCAGATGCCAACGTTCACTCCTCCTCGCCGCTTCGATCAATCCTCGCTGATATGGATATGCTGCAGCTCCTCGGCCGTCCGATCGAGGAGGGCAAGGACCAGCCCGTATGTCATGCGCGTCGGACCGAGCACCCCGAGGAGCCCGTCGCATTCCGCCGCCTGGAACCGCCGCGTTACGATCGCGAACGGCTCGAGCTCCCGAAGCCTGTTCTCTTTGCCGATCGTGATGGAGATATCGGCGTCGAGCCTGCTCTTGAGCGCGTTCAGCATCAGGCTCCGCTCGCCCATGAGACGAACGAGACTCTGCAGGACGAGCGGGCTCTCGAGCTCCCGGTCGCCGGCCTTGTCCATGCCCCCGTAGTAGTACCGCAGGTCGTACGGCCAGTCGAACAGAAACTCGGCCTCCCGCGAAACCGCTCCCGCGATCTCGCGTTCCATGCCGGCCGTTTCCCGAAGAAACGCCTCGAGCCGTTCGGGGACGCTCTCGAGCGGGTGCCCCGCGATCCGCTCGTTGATCAGCTGCACCGCCCGGTCGACGATGACGGGCGGATAGTCCTTCGAGAACTCGACGTAGACCTTCCGCACGGCGTCCGGAAAGAGCGTCAGCACGACGAGTCCTCCGCGCGGCTGAAGCCGCACGATCTCGAGCCGCTCGACGACGCTCCGCGAATGCCTGATCCCCATCGACAGGCCCATATAGCTCGTCAGCTCGCCGAGGAGCTGCGACGTGATCGCCATGACGTCGCGGGCGTCCCTCCAGTCCTGCCCGACCCTTCTGCGAATCCGCTCGGCGAACGGCCGGCTCAGCACGGTCGCCCTCCCCATCTGGTCGACGTAGAGACGGTATCCCCGATCGCTCGGCACCCTGCCGGCGGATATGTGCGGTTTGAAGACGAGCCCGAGCTCCTCGAGCCGGTGAAGGACGTTCCGTATGTGCGCGGTGCTTTCGGCGAGGCGGCAGCGCGACTTCAGCATCCGGGAGCTCACCGGTTCGCCGGTCGCCACGAAGCAGTCGACGACATGCCGCAACATCCTTATTTCATCAGTAGTTATGATATTTGCTTCGGTCATTTCCTGGCACTCTCCATGCCTGACTGCCACCGTCTTCAAGAATGTAAGGATTCCGGGCGGAATTGTCAAGAAAGGGGTATGCAAGGGGAAAGCCAGATTTTCGAGCGCATCGTCAGCGGATGAGGTCGCCGATCCGTTTGAACCGGATCCAGTGCTTCTCGTAATCGAGCGACAGGTAGAGGAAGAGCGCCTTGCCTCTGAGGAGCTTCTTGTCGAGCGGCCCCCAGAAGCGGGAATCGTAGCTATGGTCCCGGTTATCGCCGAAGCAGATGATGCGCCCCGGAGGCACGAGGAATGGGCCGAAATCGCGCCCGCCGCCGAGATCGTACTTCGCGTAGCTCTCGGGCCGCTCGACCCCGTCGATGAACAGGTGCGTCCCCTTGAGCGCCACGGTCTGCCCCTCGACGGCGATGCAGCGCTTGATGAGGTCGGTCTTCCGATCCTCGGGGGATTTGAAGATCACGATGTCCCCCGGTTTCGGATCGCGGATCTTCGGCAGGCTCCAGTCGGTGAACGGCACCTTCGCCCCGTAGATGAACTTGTTCGCGAAGAGAAAATCGCCGATGAGGAGCGTGTCCTTCATCGAACCCGACGGAATGTGATAGCTCTGGATGATGAGCGCGCGCACGACGAGCGCCAGGGCGAGCGCCGTCCCGACGACCTCGACGTACTCGCGCAGCTTCGATTTCTTTTTCGCGCCCGTGGCCGGATTCATCCGCGCTCCTGATGTGCGCTAGCGAATAAGGTCGCCGATTCTCGCGAACCGGACCCAATGCTTCTGGTAATCGAGAGAGAAATAGAGAAAGAGCGCCTTGCCCCGGAGGAGCTTCTTATCGAGCGGCCCCCAGTACCGGGAATCGTAGCTGTTGTCCCGGTTGTCGCCGAGCACGAGAATGTGCCCCGGGGGCACGAGGAACGGGCCGAAGTCGCGCCGGGAAACGTCCCCGTAGACGTACTTGGCGTAGCTCTCGGGCCGCTCCACCCCGTCGACGAACAGGTGCGTCCCCTTGAGCGCGACGGTCTGCCCCTCGACGGCGATACAGCGCTTGATGTAGTCGGTCCTGCGGTCGCCGGGGAACTTGAAGATCACGATGTCGCCGGGTTTCGGATCGCGGATCTTCGGCAAACGCCAATCGATGAACGGCACCTTCGCCCCGTAGATGAACTTGTTCGCGAAGAGGAAGTCCCCCTTGAGGAGCGTGTCCTCCATCGATTCGGATGGGATATGGTAGCTCTGGATGATGAGCGCGCGAACGATGAGGGCGAGGACGACCGCCGTGACGACGATCTCGACGTACTCGCGCAGCTTCGATTTCTTCTTCGTGCCCTTCTCCTCCGGAACCATCGGCACCTCCCGCCGTCGCGTGCTCCGTATCTGGTCTTACGAAATAAACGATTCTTAGTTGCGGGGATTCTACCAGCTTTGCCGCGCCGCGCAAACGGACATTTTCGCGGCGCGCCGCGCTCGACGCCCGGGCGCGTTCCCCCCGTGCCTCAGTACGGCACCAGCAGGCTCACCCCGATGCCCGCCCTGGAAGCCCCCGCCTCGACCTTGAACCGCATGTCGTCGAGCTTCGCGTCGACGTACGCGTCGATCACGATCCCGAGGACCACCGCCCCCGACCACCACATCCAGTCGACGGAACGCTCGTAGTACTCCGTCACCCAGCCGTCGTGATACTTCCATTCGTTCGAGGTCTTCGGATAGGTTTCGCGAATGGCTTTTTCCCGCTCGCAGTAACGGATGTTCAGCATGATCTGGCTCAGATAGAACGATTCGAGCCCCATCGCGAGCGCCGCTTTGAAGGGCTTTTCGTTGTACATCTGCCCGAGCCCGGGGACGAGGAGCGCGCACAGCATCGCGACCCGCCCGTTCTTGCGCTCGCGGTACTCTTCTCCCGCCGCGCTCCCCCCCGTCTCCGCGGCTATCACGCCCTTGAGCTCATCCATGTTCCAGAGGGCCGTTTCGCGCGGCGCGGCGCTCGTATCCGGCCTCGCCGCGCCGGCCGTGTCGCGGGGGGTTACTCCGGCCGTGTCGCGGGGGGCCACGCCAATCGTGTCCGTCGCGGCCGCCGACGCCGCGGAAAGCGGCGCGACGAGACAAGCCATCGCGCACATGGCCGCGAGCAGCGCGGATCGCGAATCGGTTCGCCGGTTACGAGCGGCCATGCGAATGTTCCCTTTCGCCGCGACGGATAGAAATTGGCGGGAACGTGTGGGAATCGAACCCACCCCGGATGGTTTTAGCACCCGGCAGAAGGATTTGAAGTCCTCGAGGTCCACCAGAACCCATCCGCTCCCGCTCGATCAATGATAAGAGGTCCGGGAAATCGTGTAAAGGCGTTCATGCGCCCAGATGCGCGATCGCTTCTATCTCGACGAGGGCGCCGAGCGGCAGCTTCGCCACCTGATACGCGGCCCGCGCCGGCGGCTCGGCGGCGAAGAAACGCGCGTACACCTCGTTGAGGCGGGAGAAATCGTCCATCGACTGCAGCAGCACGGTCGTCTTGACGACGTTTTCCATCGTGCCGCCGGCCGCTTCGAGAATGGCGGCGATGTTCCGGAGCGCACGCTCCGCCTGCGCCGCGATCCCTCCCTCGACCAGCTGCTTCGTCGCGGGATCGATCCCGAGCTGCCCCGAAACGAAGAGAAATTCCCCCGCGCGAACGGCCTGGCTGTACGGCCCGATCGCGGCGGGCGCCGCGCCCGTATGCACCGGTTGTTTCATCGCGCCTCCTGTGCGAGCCGCGACCGCGCCGCGGCGTATCGGATCCTACTCGACCGTGACGCTCTTCGCGAGGTTTCGCGGCTGGTCGACGTTGCAGCCCCGGAGCACGGCGATGTGGTACGCGAGCAGCTGCAGCGGGATAACCGCGAGTATCGGATAGAGGAAATCGAGCGTCCGCGGGATATAGATGACGTGATCCGCCATCTCGACGACCTCGTCGTTCCCCTCGTTCGTGATCGCGATGATCTTCCCCTTCCGCGCCTTCACCTCGGCGATGTTTCCGACGATCTTCTGGTACGCGTTGTCGCGCGGGCAGATGAAAACGACCGGCATGCTCTCGTCGATGAGCGCGATCGGCCCGTGCTTCATCTCGGCGGCGGGATATCCCTCCGCGTGGAGGTAGGAAATCTCCTTGAGCTTCAGCGCGCCCTCGAGGGCGACCGGGTAGTTCGCGCCGCGCCCGAGGTAGAGAAAGTTGTTGTGGTGAAAATACTCCTCGGCGATCTTCCGGATGGCGTCGTCGATCGTGAGGATCTCCGCGACCTGGTCGGGCACCTGCATGAGCGCGCGGATGACTTCTGCCCCTCGGACGACGAGATCGTCCTGAGCCGCCCGAACACGAGGGCGAGGAGCGACAGGACGGTGATCTGCGAGGTGAACGCCTTCGTCGAGGCGACGCCGATCTCCGGGCCCGCGTGGATGTAAACGCCCGCGTGCGATTCGCGCGCGATCGTGCTGCCGACGACGTTGCAGATTCCCATGCAGCGCGCCCCGCGCTTCTCGGCCTCCCGCAGCGCGGCGAGCGTGTCCGCCGTCTCCCCCGACTGGCTGATCGCGAACACGACCGTCCCCTCCTCGATGACGGGGTTGCGGTAGCGGAATTCGCTCGCGTATTCGACCTCGACGGGAATGCGCGTCTTCTCCTCGATCATGTACTCGCCGATGAGGCCGGCGTGCCAGCTCGTCCCGCAGCCGATGAGGAGGATCCGTTTCACGCTGCGCAGCTCCTCCTCGGTCATGTCGAGCCCGCCGAGGCGCACGTCGCCGGTCGCCGGAATGAGGCGCCCGCGCATCGCGTTCCTGATCGTCTCCGGCTGCTCGAAGATCTCCTTGAGCATGAAATGGGCATGGCCGCCCTTTTCGATCATGTCGAGGTCCCAATCGACCTCCTGCACGTCGTGGTTGACGTACTCGTTCTCGATCGTCATCGTGGTGAACTGATCGCGGGTGGCGACGATCATCTCGTGGTCCTCGAGGTAGATGACCTGGCGCGTGTGCTTGAGAATCGCCGCGACGTCGCTCGCGACGATGTACTCGTCCTCGCCGATCCCCATGACGATGGGCGAACCGTTGCGGGCGGCGACCATTTTCTCCGGCTCCGTCGCCGATACGACGAGGATGCCGTACGTTCCTTCGACCTTCTCGAGCGCCTTCCGGACCGCGGCCTCGAGATTGCTCCCCGTGTAGTACTTCTCGATGAGATGGACGAGCGTCTCGGTGTCGGTCTCGGTCGTGAAGACGTGATTCTCCGCCTGCAGGGATTTCTTGAGCGTCTGGTAGTTCTCGATGATCCCGTTGTGGATGAGCGCGATCCGCTTGCCGCAGTCGAAGTGGGGATGCGCGTTCGTCCGGTTCGGCTCCCCGTGCGTCGCCCACCTCGTGTGAGCGATGCCGATGTGACCGCTCATATCGAGGCCCTTGAGCTTGTCCTCGAGCTGCTGGATCTTCCCCGCCGTCTTCTCCCAGACGAGGGCGCCGTCGCGGACGATCGCGATGCCCGCCGAATCGTATCCCCGGTACTCGAGCCGCTTGAGGCCCTCGATCAGGATCGCCCCGACGTTATTGCTCTTGCCGATATATCCGATGATTCCGCACATTCGAGCACCTCTTCATGGAAAAGCCCCGCGCGCTCCGCGGCGCCGGCCCGCCCGCCGGGCCGCCGTTCACAGAACGGCTCCCGCTTCCTTCGCGAGGCTCCGCGCCTCTTCGATCGTGCGCGCCTCGGCGATGATCCGGACGACCGGCTCGGTATTCGACGGGCGCAGGTGAACCCATCCGTTCTCCATATCAATTCTTATACCATCTATGGCCGTCACGCGCCCCGAGAAACGCTTCGTGAGCGCTTTTTCGACGAGCGAGAAATCGCCCTTCAACGCAACCTTTTCTTTGACAATGAAATAGCGCGGGAGCGCCGCGACTTTGCGCGAGAGGGGCACCCCATCCTCGGCGAGCGACTCGAGCACGAGCGCCGCGCCGACCATGGCGTCCCGCCCGGAGTGGAGCTTCGGATACATGACTCCCCCGTTCCCCTCGCCGCCGATCGCCGCGTGCGTCTCCTTCATGAGCGCCGCGACGTGCGCCTCTCCGACCTTCGATCGATAAACGGCCGCGCCGCGCGCCGCGCCGATGTCGTCGATGACGCGGCTCGTGGAGAGGTTGGCGACGAGCGCGCCCTTCTCTTCCCTGAGCACGAAATCGGCGGCCAGCGCGAGCGTGAGCTCCTCGCTGAGCACGAATCCCGTTTCGTCGACGAGGACGAGCCGGTCCCCGTCCGGATCGCAGGCGAATCCGATGTCCGCCCGCTCGCGCACGACCGCTTTCGAGAGCTCTCCGAGATGCTCGGGCTTCGGCTCCGGATTGTGGGGAAACGGCGCTTCGATGTCGGTGAAGAGCTCGACGACGTCGAGGCCGAGGCCCCGCAGGAGCGACGGCAGAATGCGGCTTCCCGCGCCGTTGACGCAGTCGACGACGGCCTTGAACCGGCGCGCCGCGATGCGCGCCGGATCGACGCGCTCGAGCTTCAGGATCAGATCGACGTGGACCGCGTCGGCGCCGGTGTTCGAGACCGCCGTTCCGAAGCGGGACGCCCCGTCGAACAGGGGCTCCGCGCCGAGCGCGCGATCGGTGATGCGGGCCATCGCCTCGGCGGAGAGAAACTCCCCGCGCCCGTCGAGGAACTTGAGGGCGTTCCATTCCGGACCGTTATGGCTCGCCGTGACGACGATGCCGCCCGCCGCCCCGAGCTGCCCGACCATGATCTCGACGGTGGGCGTGGACGCCACGCCGAGATCGACGACCGAGAGTCCCTTGAACCGCAGCGCCGTCGCGGCGGCCGCGGCGATGAGCGGCCCCGAGGCCCTCGTGTCGCGGCCGATGACGACGCGATCGCCCGAGAGCATCGACGCGTACGCGGCGCAGAATCGCGCGGCGATTTCGGGATTCATTCCGCTCCCGACGATTCCGCGGACGCCTGAAACGCTCGCCATCAGATCTGTGCGCTTCGACACGGTGTCCCTCCCATGCGAACCGGCCGGATTATACGCCATCGCGGGGGCGGGATAAAATGAAAATGTCCGGCCGCCGCCGGCGACCGGACAACACGCACCGAGCGTTCCGCCGAGCGCTCATTCCCGCACTTCGTCGAACGCCCGCTTGAAGGATTTCAGATTTCTCGCCGCGATCCGCCCGAAACGGTGGTTCAGCGGCTCCTCGATCGACTCCGGCTTTATGACGCCGGTCATCTTGACCATGGCGCCGAGCATCGTCGTGTTCGTGATCGCCCGGCCGAGCTCCTCGACGGCGATCTTCGTGGCGTCGACCGTCGCGACGCGGAATCCCTCGTACCCGAACTCCTTTTTCAGCTCCGCCGGGCTCTTGGCCGTGTTGACCACGAGCACGCCCCCCTTCTTGATGCCCTTGTGGGGGTTCGCGATCTTGAGAAGGCTCGGATCGAGAACGATGACGACGTCGGGCTCGCCGACGGCGAACCGCGTCCTGATCGGCTTGTCGTCGACGCGCGAGAAAGCGACGACCGGCGCGCCGCGGCGCTCGGGGCCGAAGCTCGGGAAGCTCTGCGCATATCGTCCCTCGCTGATGGCGGCGACCGCGAGAAGCTCCGCGCTCGTCACCGCGCCCTGGCCGCCCCGCCCGTGGAATCTGATCTCCAGCATGTTCGTCCTACTTCTTCGTCGAACGGCAATCGATGCACGTGTCGAAATGATCGGCCGGAAGCTTCGCGATCTTCCGGAAATACTCGAGCTGCTTCACCGGCGCGAAGTACTTCCCGCACTTCGAGCACTTCGCCATCGGAAATTCGGTCTTCCAGATCGTGCGGACACCGTCGTGTTCGTCCATCGCGATCACGCCGACGGGGCACACGTAGTGGCACGAGCCGCACGCGATGCAATCGGCCGGCGCCTCGTTGAACGGCGTGGCGATCTTCCGCGCCGGCCCCCGCGATTCGAAGCCGATCGCGGAGACGCCCACGACCTCGCGGCACACGCGCACGCACTGCCCGCACATGATGCATCCCTTGAAGTCGACCGCGAAGCGTGATTTCTCGATCCCGAGCCGCGCGGCCATCTCCCTGAGAACGGGGTGTTTCGGGTTCCGCGCCAGCAGCAGGTGCATCACGAGCGTGCGGACGTTCCGCACGCGCTCGGTGTCGGTCTTGACTTCGAGCCCCTCGGAAACCTCCGCGATGCACGAGACGACGAGCTTCGTCCGCTTCTTGTGCGTCGTCTCGACCATGCACATGCGGCAGGCGCCGTACGGCGCGAGCTCCTCGTTGTGGCAGAGGTTCGGGATGAGGATGTTGGCGCTCTTCGCCGCCTCGAGAACCGTCGTCCCCGCCGGCGCCGTGAGCGATCTTCCGTCTATCGTGAATGTGACCGTCTCAGCCATTACTTCACCTGTATCGCATCGAACTTGCAGGCGTCGTAGCAGGCGCCGCACTTGATGCACGTTTCCCGGTCGATCGTATGGACCTTCTTCTTCTCCCCGGCCGCCGCTTTGGTCGGGCAAACACGGGCGCAGGCATGGCAGCCGGTGCATTTTTCGGCCGTCGACCGAATAGGTGATAAGCGGCTTGCAGACGCCCGCCGGGCATTTTTTGTCGCGGATATGGGCCACGTACTCGTCGCGGAAATATTTGATCGTGGTGAGCACCGGGTTGGGGGCCGAGCCGCCGAGCGCGCACAGGGAGCCGTCGATGATGGCCTGCGCCCATCCACTCGAGCGTTTCGATGTCGCTCTCCTCGCCGTTCCCCTCGGTGATCCGGTCGAGGATGATCCGCATCTGCAGGACCCCTTCGCGGCAGGGCGTGCACTTGCCGCAGGACTCCTCCTCGAGGAACTTGAGGAAGTACTTGGCGACGTCGACCATGCAGTTGCGGTCGTCCATGACGATCATGCCGCCCGATCCCATCATGGAGCCGATCTTGGTAAGCTCGTCGAAATCAACAGGCATGTCGAGAAGCTGTCTCGGGGATGCAGCCGCCCGAGGGCCCGCCGGTCTGCACGGCCTTGAATTTCCGTCCCTTGGGGATGCCGCCGCCGATATCGATAGACGATCTCCCGCAGCGTGATGCCCATGGGCACTTCCACCAGGCCCGTATTGTTGATCTTGCCGACGAGCGAGAAGATTTTCGTGCCCTTGCTGTTCGCGGTGCCGATCGCTCGCGTACCAGTCGGCGCCGCGGTTGATGATGAGCGGCACATTGCCCCAGGTCTCGACATTGTTCAGGATCGTGGGCTTGTTGTAGAGGCCCTGGTCCGTGGCATGCACGTACTTTGCCCGGGGCTCGCCGGCGCGGCCCTCGATGGAGGCAAACAGCGCCGACGATTCGCCGCAGACGAACGCGCCGCCGCCGCGGTTGATCTTGATGTCGAAGCTGAATCCGGAGCCCAGAATGTTCTCGCCGAGAAGCCCGTGCCTCGCGCGCCTTTTCAATCGCGAGGGTGACATTGGTGACGGCCAGCGGATATTCATTGCGCACGTAGATATAGCCCTGTGCTCGAGCCGATGGCATAGGCGCCGATGATCATGCCTTCGAGCACCACGTGCGGATTGCCCTCAAGAAGGCTCCGGTCCATGTACGCGCCGGGATCGCCCTCGTCGGCATTGCAGATGACGTACTTGGGCTCGCCCTTGGCCTTGCGGGTGGAATCCCATTTCCAGCCCGTCGGGAAGCCGCCGCCGCCGCGGCCGCGCAGATTGGCCTTGATGACCTCCTGAATGACCGCCTCGGGCTTCATGCCGGACGAGCGCTTTGGCCAGGGCCGCAGTAGCCGCCGATGGCGAGATAGTCCTCGATGCTCTGTCGGGTCGATCTGGCCGTTCATGCCGAACACATAGCGCGTCTGGCTTCTTGTAGAACGGCACGTCGTGCTCATAGACGAATCTTCTCCTTCGTCACGGGGTCGAGATAGACCAGCCGGTCGATGATCTCGTCGCCTGAGCACGGTCTTCGCGATGATATCGGGCGCGTCGTCGATCTTCATGCGCTGATAGAAGATCTTCTGCGGGTGAATGACGACCATGGGGCCGCGCTCGCAGAAACCGTGACAGCCGCTGGTGCGCAGCTGCACTCTTCCCTGCAGCTTCTGCTTCTCGATCTCCTGCCGGAAGTTGTCGATGAGCTTCTGCGTGCCGTAGGCAAGGCAGCCCGTGCCCGCGCAGATGGTGATGCAGGGTTTGTTCGGGTCGCGGCCCTTGCGGAGCGTTTCCTGCAGCTGGGCGCAGCTCATCGGGTGATTTAAGCTTCTTCATCAGCGTCTCAACCTTCCCGCCGAAGATCTCGCAGGACTTGCTTGGTTTTTGCGATGGTCAGCTGGCCGTGATATTCGCCGTCAACGACCAGAATGGGGCCCAGCGCGCAGGCGCCGAGGCAGTTGACCGTCTCAAAGGTGAACTCGAGATCCTGCGATGTTTCTCCGGCCTTGATGCCCAGCGTCCGCTCGACATGGCTCGGCGATAAGGGGCGCGCCGCGCACATGGCAGGCCGTGCCCAGGCACAGGCTCAGCCGATATTTGCCCCGCGGCGTGAGGCTGAAGGCCTTGTAGAAGGTCGCCAGACCTCGATAGATGCGGCTGATGGGAAGCTCCAGAATGGCGCACAGCGTGTCGAGGGCCTCTCTCGGGCAGGTAGTTGAACTCGCTCTGCACGTCCTGCAGAATGGGGATGAGGAAGCTCTTGTCCGCTTCCGTATCTTGCGATGATCGCCTTGACTTTGTCTTCCATCGCCGCGTCCTATAGCATCGAGGTTCTTTCGCCTTGAGCTTTTCGTATTCCTTCTTCACGCGCGCTTGAATCTCGCCGATCAGCTCGGGCGTCAGATGCCGGAACCGCCCCTGCGGCTTGAGATATTCCTCGACGGGCCGGAGCTCCGGAACTTCGACGGTCATCTTGTATCGCCCATTCTCGCACTCGTAGAGCGGGAATACGCCGGTCTCCACGGCGAGCCGGCCGATCCATATCGCCTGGTCCGGCGGGATGCGCCATCCGGTCGGGCAGACGGAGAGGATATGGACATAGGCGGGGCCGTCCATCCGCGCGGCCTTCTCGACTTTCTCCATCAGGTCGAATGGATAGCTCGAGCAGGCCGTGGCCACATAGGGAATGTTGTGCGCCACGGCGATCTCGGCCATGTTCTTCTTCCAGGTGAACTGGCCCGCCTTGGCCTTTCCCGCGGGGGACGTGGTGGTCGAGGCGCCGAACGGCGTAGCCGACGAGCGCTGGATGCCGGTGTTCATGTACGCTTCATTGTCGTAGCAGACATAGATGAAATTGTGTCCGCGCTCGAAGGCGCCGGAAAGGGCCTGCAGCCCGATGTCGCTCGTGGCGCCGTCGCCGCCCATGCCGAGAAAGATCGTGCCCTTGTCGGGGAGCTTCCCTTTGCGGACCAGCGCCTTCGTGGCCGCCTCCGCGCCGGTGATGACCGCGGCGGCGTTCTCGAAGGCCACGTGAATCCAGGGAACCTTCCAGTTCGTGAACGGCAACGGCGAGGAGATGATCTCCATGCAGCCGGTGGCGCTCGCCACGACGACGTTCGATCCGAGCGCCTTCGCGACGAGCCTCACGGCGAGCGCCTCGGCGCAGCCCTGGCAGGCGCGATGGCCCGGCGCGAAATATTCCCGCTTCGTTACAGCCTGGAGGCGAAGACGTTGAGCGATTCCATTATTCCCTCACTCCGTACATGATGTAGTCTTCTTCCCTGATGGGCTTCCCGCTCTTGAGGAGCTCTCCGGTTGCGGCGTACATTTTCAGAAAATCGTCCGGCGTCACGTCGCGGCCGGCGAATCCGCACAGGAAGTTCGTGACGACCGGCATGGTGGTCATCGCTGTACAGCGCCGCGCGGATCTCGCTCGCCACCGGACCGCCGGGCCCGCCGAACGAGATCGCGCGGTCGAGGACGATGAGATTCTTGACTCCCTTGACGGCTTCGCGTAACTCTTCGAACGGGAACGGCCGCCACAGGCGGAGCTTGATCTGGCCGACGGGCGTGCCCTGCTCGCGGAGCTGGTCGATCGCGACGGAAGCGGTCTCGCTCAAGCTGCCCATGGTGAGGAACGCCGTCTCGGCGCCTTCGAGCCGGTACGTTTCGACCGGCTCGTATTTCCGCCCGACGATCCGCGCCATTTCCTCCCACGCCTTCATGATGTGCGGCTTGGACGCGAGCAGCGCCTCGTTCTGGGTCTTCTTCGCCTCGGTGTAGATCCCCGGCATGCCGAACGCGCCCATGGTGACCGGATGATCCGGATGCAGCACGTTCACCGGCTTGAAATCCGGGAGGTACTTCTTCACCTGTTCCTCGTCCCAGTACTCGACCGGCTCGATCATGTGGGTCACGATGAAGCCGTCGATGTTGACCATCACGGGGAGGGACACGTTCCGGTCTTCGGCGACGCGGAACGCGAAGAACACGTGGTCGAAAAGCTCCTGGCCGTTTTCGGCGAACACCTGGATCCATCCGCAGTCGCGGACCGACATGACGTCGGTGTGGTCGTTCCAGATGCTGAGCGGGCCGGAGAGGGAGCGGTTCGCGAGAATCATGACGATCGGGAGCCGCATGCACGCCGCGATGAACACGATCTCGTTCATGAGGGCGAGCCCCTGCGAGCTCGTGCAGGTGAAGGTGCGGGCGCCGGCCGCGCTCGAGCCGCAGCAGACGCTCATCGCCGAATGCTCCGATTCGACGGGGATGAACTCGGCGTCCAGCTCGCCGTCGGCGACGAGCTCGGCGAGGTGCTCCACGATATGGGTCTGCGGGGTGATGGGGTACGCGGCGACCACGTCGACGTTTGCCATCTTGATGGCGTCGGCGGCGGCGATGGAGTTCTCGATGCCGATGCGTTTGCCCATCACTCGCTCTCCTCGACCATTTTGATGCAGCCGGTGATGCACTCCTGCACGCAGATGCCGCAACCCTTGCAGTAGTAGAGGTCGGCCTCGAAATAGCCCTGCTCGTTCTTGTGGATCGCGGCGTCGGGGCAGTAGATGTAGCACACGCCGCACTTGATGCATTTCTCGTGGTCCCACACGGGGCGGATGGACCGCCAGTCGCCGCATTTGTACTGCGACGCGTTCCCCGGATCGTTCACGACACAACCCGGCTCGATATCCTTCCAGGTGAGATCTAATTCGGACTTCGGCACGCCGCGCCCCTCGTGATTTGAAAACAAAAAAGCCCGAGGTCTTGTTTGCTCCCCGCTCGGGGGAGAATGCGGAAATAAATTACCGGGAATATACGTTCCCGTTCGCGCGATTTCAAGCGGAATCGGCGGGGAGGCCCTCGCCTCCCCGCCGGAGCCCGCTCGTCGAAGCGATTACTGGCGCTCCTCGAGGAGATGCGCCACGACGGTCGGATCGGCCAGCGTCGTCGTGTCGCCGACCTCGGTGCTGCCCGTCGCGATGACCTTGAGGATTCGCCGCATGATCTTGCCGCTCCGCGTCTTCGGAAGCGCGTCGGCGAACTGGATCTTGTCCGGCTTCGCGATCGGACCGATCATCTTGCCGACGTGGTTGCGGAGCTCCTCTTTGAGCTTGTCCGATTTCTCGAAACCGCCGGTCAGGGTGACGAACGCGTAGAGCCCCTCTCCCTTGATCTCGTGCGGCATCGGAACCACGGCCGCCTCGGCGACCGCCTCGTGGCTCACGAGCGCGCTCTCGACTTCCATCGTCCCGATGCGGTGACCGGAGACGTTGATGACGTCGTCCACGCGGCCCATCAGCCAGAAGTAGCCGTCCTCGTCCTGCCGGGCGCCGTCGCCCGTGAAGTAGACGCCCTTGAAGCGGCTGTAGTAGGCGTCCGCGTAACGCTTGTCGTCCCCCCAGATCGTCCGGAGCTGTCCCGGCCACGGCTTCTTGATGATGAGGTAGCCCCCCTCGTTGCGCGCGCACGGCTTTCCGTCCTCGCGAACGACCTCGGGGAAAATCCCCGGGAAGGGGAGCGTCGCCGAGCCCGGCTTCAGCGGGAAGGCGCCCGGAAGCGGCGTGATGAGAATGCCGCCCGTCTCGGTCTGCCACCACGTGTCGACGATCGGGCAGCGCTCCTTGCCGATGTTCTTGTAGTACCACATCCAGGCCTCGGGATTGATCGGCTCGCCCACCGAGCCGAGAAGCCGCAGGCTCGACAGATCGTTCTTCGCCGGCCACTCGTCGCCGTCGCGCGCGATGGCGCGGATGGCGGTCGGCGCCGTGTAGAACACGTTGACCTTGTACTTGGCGACGACGTTCCAGAAGCGGTCCGGATTCGGGTAGCTCGGCACGCCCTCGAACATGATCGTCGTGGCGCCGTTGGCGAGCGGGCCGTACACGATGTACGAATGCCCCGTGATCCAGCCGATGTCGGCCGTGCACCAGTAGATGTCCTCGTCCTTGATGTCGAATATGAGCTTCGTCGTCACGGTGACGTACGTGAGGTAGCCGCCCGTCGTATGAACGACGCCCTTCGGCTTGCCCGTCGTGCCGCTCGTGTAGAGGATGAACGAAATATCCTCGGCGTCCATCTGCTCCGGCTCGCACGTGTCCTTGGCCGTCGCCATCTCTTCATGCCACCAGAGGTCCTTGCCCTTGTTCATCGGGATGTCGAGCCCGGTGCGCTTCACGACGATGACCTTCTCGATCGTCGGGCAGTCGCCGAGAATCGTATCGGCGCCGGTCTTCAGGGGCACGGCCTTGCCGCGGCGATAGCTGCCGTCGGAGGTGACGAGGAGCTTCGCGCCGGCGTCGATGATGCGGTCCTTGAGCGATTCGGCGCTGAATCCGCCGAACACGATCGAGTGGATCGCGCCGATGCGCGTGCACGCGAGCATCGCGATCGCGAGCTCGGGGATCATCGGGAGATACAGGTTGACCCGGTCGCCCTTCTTGATCCCGTGCGACTTGAGGACGTTGGCGAACTTGCAGACCTCGCGATGGAGCTCCTTGTACGTGTATTTCTTCGCGTCGCCGACCGGCTCCCCTTCCCAGATGAGAGCGATCTTGTCGCCCTTCTTCGCGAGGTGCCGGTCGAGGCAGTTGTAGGAGATGTTGGTCGTGCCGCCGACGAACCACTTCACGAAGGGGGCCTTGCTGTGATCGAGCACCTTGTCCCACTTCTTGTACCAGTGAATCGCGTTCGCCTGCTCGGCCCAGAAACCCTCGAGGTCCTTCTCGGATTTCTCGTAGAGCTTCTTGTACTCGTCCATGCTCTTCACGTGCGCCTTCGCGACGAAATCCTTCGGGGGATTGAACACACGCCGCTCGTCGAGCATGGAGGTGATGGTTTTCTTCTCCTCTGCCATGGGAACCTCCTGTGCCGTTTGGTCTGGTTTGGATGATTCGCGTTCAATAAAACAAAATCAAAGCGCAAGCCTTAAGAAGTTTGAATTTAGTCAGATATTCCGTTGCTGTCAAGATATAATCCACGTTCGGGAGCGTTCCCCGCGCCGTTCCCGGCTGCCCCCGGCGAGCGGTTCGGCGGGATATAAGCGCCCGCAAAGGACCGACCCCGCGGCCGGCGCTTATTTAATTATTAGACAATACGTTATAGCATGCCGGGGACCGGATATTCGCCCCTGCTCCCTTGACTTTTCCCCATGTGAACCTTATGTTCAGGCGAGCGATCAAGAACCATGTCGAGAAAGGACGGCACGGAATGGCAGACAAATCCTACAACGCCTTCGAAATGGCGCAGGCCCAGTTCGACCGGACGGCGAAGCTCCTCGACCTCGATGAGGCGACGAGGGAGCTTCTGCGCACCAACCTCCGCGAATATCATGTGAGCATACCGGTCAAGATGGACGACGGCAGCGTGAAGGTGTTCCGCGGATTCAGGGTTCAACACAACGACGCGCGCGGCCCGGCGAAGGGCGGCATCCGCTTCCACCCGATGGAAACGATCGACACGGTGCGCGCCCTGGCCATGTGGATGACCTGGAAATGCGCCGTGGTCGATATACCGCTCGGCGGCGGCAAGGGAGGCGTCATCTGCGACCCGCACAATCTCAGCTTGCGGGAGCAGGAACAGATCTGCCGCGGCTGGATCCGGCAGCTTTCGCAGGATTTGGGACCGATCCGTGACGTGCCCGCGCCCGACGTCATGACGAGCTCCCAGCACATGCTCTGGATGCTGGACGAGTACGAGACGATTCACGGGCAGCGGCTCCCGGGATTCATCACCGGCAAGCCGGTCGGCATGGGCGGCTCCCTCGGCCGCACCGAGGCCACCGGCTACGGCGTCATCTTCACGGTCCGCGAGGCCCTCAAGGAGCTCAATCTTCCCCCCGGCGACACGACGGCGAGCGTGCAGGGATTCGGCAACGTGGCGCAGTACGCGATCGAGCTCTACCAGCAGATCTGGGGAAAGGTCGTGTGCGTGTCCTGCTGGGATCAGAACGATAAGACGTCGTACAGCTTCTTCAAGAAGGACGGCGTCAACCTGAACGAGCTGCGCGGCATCACGGACCGGTTCGGCGGCATCGAGAAAGAGAAGGCGAAGAAGCTCGGCTACGAGGTTCTCCCCGGCGAGGCGTGGATCGAGCAGGATGTGGACATCCTCATCCCGTCCGCGCTCGAGAACCAGATCACCAAGGACAACGTCGGCAGAATGAGCAAACGCGTCAAGCTCATCGCCGAGGGCGCCAACGGTCCGACGACGCCCGAAGCGGACAAGGTGATCCAGGAGCGCGGCATATTCATGATACCCGACTTCCTCGCGAACGCCGGCGGCGTCACCTGCAGCTACTTCGAGCAGGTTCAGTGCAACATGAATTACTTCTGGGAAAAGGACGAGGTTCTCGGCAAGCTCGATACCAAGATGACGTCCGCGTTCAACGCGGTGAACGAGCTCGCAAAGAAACGGAAACTCTACATGCGGGACGCCGCATACGTGATCGCGGTCGGGCGCGTCGCCCAGGCATGCAAAGGTCGCGGCTGGGTATAGATTTCCGGCACGGCGCGGAAACGCCACATGCGGAGAAAAGACTACAGCCCCCACCATCAATCGCTCACGCGATTCGATCGATGCTTCTTCACGGGGGCGGAGCGTTTCACGTTCATCGGTTCGGGCGAGCTCGGCGGCAAGGCGCACGGGCTCGCCCGGATGAAAGGCATCCTCGAATCGAAACTCAAGGATTCCTTCGAGCCCGCGATCTCGATCGGCATCCCCACGCTCACCGTCATCACGACCGAATTCTTCGATCTGTTCATGAAGCAGAACGATCTCTACGAGATCGCCTACTCCGAGGCGAGGGACGATTTGCTGGCGCACGCCTTTCAGCGCGCCGCGCTGCCCGTCCGGCTCTCCGGCGACCTCCGCGCCCTCGTCGAGCAGGCGCATTCCCCCCTCGCCGTTCGATCGTCGAGCATGCTCGAGGACGCCATGTTCGAGCCCTTCGCGAGCGTCTACGCGACGAAGATGGTGCCGAACAACCAGCCCGACGCGGATACCCGGTTCCGCAAGCTGAGCGAGGCGGTCAAATTCGTGTACGCGTCGACGTTCTTCAAGGTGGCCCGGAACTACATGCGGGCCACCCATCACGCCACGATCGACGAGAAGATGGCGATCGTCATCCAGGAAGTGGTCGGCTCTCGCTTCGGCGAGCGCTACTACCCGCACATCTCCGGGGTGCTTCGCTCGTACAACTTCTACCCGACGGGGCACGGCACGCCCGAGGACGGCATCGTGGAGCTCGCGCTCGGCCTCGGACGAACGATCGTCGACGACGGCGTCAGCTGGGCCTTCTCCCCCGCCTTCCCCGGCGCCGACCCGCCGTTCAAATCGATGGGGGACCGCCTCAAGCACACGCAAACGGCCTTCTGGGGCGTGAACATGGGGAAGCCCGCCGCGTACGATCCGATCGACGAGATCGAGTATCTGGCGTCGTACGACCTCGGAGACGCCGAATATGACGGCGTGATCAGGTTCATCGCGTCGACCTACCTTCCCGCCGACGACCGGATCACGAGCGGCACCGAAGAGCGGGGGCCCCGGATCATCGATTTCGCTCCGATCCTGAAGGACCGGATCCTCCCCCTCAACGATCTGCTGAAGACCCTGAAATCCGCCTGCGAGGACACGCTCGGCGCCATGGTCGAGGTCGAGTTCGCCCTCACGCTCGACCGCGAGTCCTGCGAACCGGCGCGATTCGGCTTCCTGCAGGTCCGCCCGATGGTCGTCTCGCAGGCCGAAGTCGATCTGCCGGCGAGCGAGCTCGCGGGCGCGAAGGTGCTCCTCTCCTCCGAGACCGTTCTCGGCAACGGCGTGCTCGACACGATACTGGATGTGGTGTTCGTGCACCCCGAGCGCTTCGACACGCTCAAGACGCGCGAGATAGCGGCGGAGATCGAGCCGGTCAACCGGCGGCTCGTCGAGGCGAAGACGCCGTACCTCCTCATCGGTTTCGGCCGATGGGGCACGACCGATCCGCCCGCCGGCATCCCCGTCGATTTCGGGCAGATATCGGGCGCGAAGGTGATCGTCGAGGCCGCGCTCCCCAACCTCAACATCACGATGAGCCAGGGATCTCATTTCTTTCACAACGTGACGAGCTTCAAGATATTCTATTTCTCGATCCCGCACGGGAGCGAGTATCGTATCGACTGGGAGTGGCTCATGAAGCAGCGCACCGTTTCCGAAACGCATTTCGTGCGGCACGTCGCGCTCGATGAGCCCTTGTGCGCGAAGGTGGACGGCCGGAGCGGACGAGGAGTGATCACGCATGAGTGACCGCAGGGACCGCGGGGACGATCTGATCCACTTCTTCCGCGAGCGCGAAAAGGAGCTCGAGTGCCTCTACAACATCGAGGAGCTCCTCGTCGAGCCGAATGCGCCGCAGGATAAGGTCTTCCGGAGAATCATCGAAACGATTCCCTCCGGATGGCAGTATCCGAACATCTGCAGCGCCCGCATACGAATCGGATCGCGAAGCTATTCGATACCCGGATTCAAGGAATCCCCGTGGGTGATGAGCGCCGATATCGTCGTCGAGGACGAACGGGCCGGCGACATCAGTGTGTTCTATTCGAAGGAGATGCCCGCCGCGGACGAGGGCCCCTTCCTCAAATACGAGAAGCGGCTTCTCAAGACGATCGCCGACCGGATCGGGAACTTCATTCTCCACCAGCGGCTCATCGAGGCGGCCGAGGAGCGCCGCGAGGAGCGGCCCGAGGAGAGCACCGGCGAGTGGCGCGTCATTCTCAACCTCCTCCACCACACCGATCGCACCCTCTTCGAGAACGTCTCCCAGAAGATGCTCAACCATCTCTGCTGGGGCGGCGTCCAGGAAGCGGAGCATCTGCGGAGCACGCTCGTGCCCGCCGAGCTCGATTTCGAAGCGGGGCCGGATACCGAGTCGAACAAGCCCTACGAGGTGCACGCCCTCGAGATCACCGACGCTGTGAGCGACGAGATCTTCCGCGTCGCCGCGAAGGAATACACGGGCGAGCAGATCCTCGCCTTTCTCCGCAAATGGATCCAGGACGACAAGCTGAGCTATCTCCTGCGCATCGGCAACCGCAACCTACCCCTCGCCGACGTGATCGGCGCGCTCCGGCAGTTCCGCGAGATGTCCCCCGAGGGGAGCGACCTGTCCGCGGCCGCGAAGGTCGGCGTCATCGTGTCCCTCATCACGCGGTTTCTCTCGCGGCAGCTCGGCTACATCAACGTGGCGAAGAACTACATCGAGATCCGCGACTTCTTCGAGATCCTCGACCGTATCATCTACACCCCCGAGAGCCACGGACAGCTCGGCGGCAAGTGCGCGGGGCTCTTCCTCGCGCAGCAGATCATCAAGAAATCGTACGGCACCGACCCGCTCTTCGCGAACGTCAAGGTGCCGAAAACCTGGTATATCACCTCCGACGTGCTCCTCGAGTTCCTCCGGTTCAACAACCTCGACGAGGTCATCGAGCAAAAGTACAAGGACATCGACCAGACCCGGCTCGAGTACCCGAACGTGATTCTCACCTTCAAGAACAGCCGGTTCCCGCCGGAGGTCGTGCAGGGGCTCTCCATGATCCTCGACGAGCTCGAAGGCATGCCGCTCATCATCCGCAGCTCGAGCCTCCTCGAGGACAGCCAGGGCGCCGCCTTCTCGGGAAAGTACAAGAGCCTCTTCCTCGCGAACCAGGGGAGCAAGCATGAACGTCTCGACGCGCTCCTCGACGCCATCGCCGAGGTCTACGCCTCCACCTTCGGCCCCGATCCCATCCAGTACCGCGCCGAGCGCGGCCTCCTCGACTTCGACGAGGGCATGGGGATCATGATCCAGGGAGTCGTCGGCACGCGCGTGGGGGATTACTTCCTCCCCGTGTTCGCCGGGGTCGCCTTCAGCAGGAACGAGTTCCGCTGGTCTCCCCGGATCAAGCGCGAGGACGGGCTCATCCGCACGGTCCCCGGCCTCGGCACGCGCGCCGTCGACCGCGTGAGCGACGATTATCCCGCGCTCATCGCCCCCGGCCAGCCCGGGCTGCGCGTCAACGTCGCGACGGAGGAGATCGTCTACTACACGCCGAAGAAGATGGACGTGATCAACCTGAAAACGAACACCTTCGAAACGATCGAGGCCAAGGAGCTCCTCCGGAAACACGGGGCGGAGATCCCGCTCGTCGAGAAGATGGTTTCGATCTACGACGGTCATCATCTGCGCAAGCCGATGGCGATGAGCATCGATTTCGAGAACGACGACCTTCCCCTGACGCTCGACGGTCTCGTGAGCGACACCCCCTTCGTGAAGCAGGTCCACGGCATCCTCAAGCTGCTCGAGCGGAAGCTCGGGTACCCCGTCGACATCGAGTTCGCGCACGACGGAACCGACTTCTATCTCCTCCAGTGCCGGCCGCAGAGCTTCTCGCCGTTGAGCGCCCCCGCGCCCATCCCCCAGGACATTCCGCCCGAGCGGATCGTCTTCCAGGCCAAGCGCTACATTTCGAACGGGCGGGTGCCGGACATCACCCATATCGTCTACGTCGATCCCCTCGCGTACGCCGAGCTTCCGGACCGGGACGACCTCATCGCCGTGGGACGGGCCGTCGGCCATCTCAACAAGCTGCTGCCGAAGCACCAGTTCATCCTCATGGGGCCCGGCCGATGGGGAAGCCGCGGGGACATCAAGCTCGGCGTGAGCGTCACCTATTCCGACATCAACAACACCGCCGTGCTCATCGAGATCGCCCGCGCAAAGGGCAACTACATGCCCGACCTCTCGTTCGGCACGCACTTCTTCCAGGATCTCGTCGAGGGACAAATACGCTACCTTCCGCTCTTCCCCGACGACGAGGGCATCGTCTTCAACGAGCGGTTTCTCCTCGGCTCGAAGAACATCCTGTCCGAGATGCTCCCCGAGTTCTCCCGGCTCGACGGCGTCGTGCACCTCATCGACGTTCCGGAATCGACCGGCGGCAAGATCCTGCGCATCCTGATGAACGCCGAGCTCGGCGAGGCGGTCGCCCTCCTCGCTCCGCGCGAATCGGGCGAGCAGCGCGTCGAGGACCAGCCCGCGGACGGCGACCGGCCGTCGAACAGTCTGTGGGTATGGCGGCTCAGGATGGCGGAGCGCATCGCGTCGCAGCTCGATCCAGAGCGCTTCGGCGTCGCCGGATTCTACGTATTCGGGAGCACGAAGAACGCCACGGCGGGACTCGCGAGCGACATCGACATCATCGTGCACGTCCGCGGCTCCGAGCGGCAGCGCGAGGAGCTCGAGCAGTGGCTCGACGGATGGAGCCAGTGTCTCGACGAAATGAATTACCTGCAGACCGGCTACCGGACGGGCGGCCTTCTCGACGTCCACTTCGTCACCGACGAGGATATCGCGAACAAGACGAGCTTCGCCGTCAAGATCGGAGCCGTCACCGACGCGGCCCGGCCCCTGCCGATGAAGAAACGCTCCTGATTATTCCCCAGACAGTGCCGCCGGCTGGAGCAGCTCCCGCGTGGCCATTGACGGGTTTTCGAGGTCGAAGCGTACGAGCGCGAGCTCGGGTCCGTCGTGCGCGGCGGAAAGTGCGAGGGTGCGCCCGAATGTGTCGCGCCATGCTCCGGTGATTCTCGCGGATTCGTGAATGTGACCGTGCAGCGTCAGAAGCGGCTGCCGCGCTTCGATGAAGCGGCGAATGGCGATGCTGCCGACGTGCACGTCGAGCGGCGCATGATCGACCATTTTCCCGTCGAGCGCGGCGCGGTCGAGATTGCTCTCGTGCGGCGGCGCGTGGAAGAGAAACACCGCGTTCTCGAGATCGTCCGACGCGGCGAGCGCGTCGAGATCATCGGCGATCGTCGCGAATCGCGCCTCGTCGGGATCCACCTCAACCGTCCTCCACCCTTCCTCCGGCGATACGCATCCCGGATCGACGAACTGGGAGACGTCGTAGCGCTCCCAATCCTTGAGAAGAAACGGGCTCGGAGGCGCGTAGGCGTACCCGTATATCGTCCACGGCCCGAATGCCTCTTTTCTCCCGTGCATATACGAGAGGAGGCCGTCCCCCGCCGCTTCAATCAGGGATGCCTCCACCGCGCGGGGATCGTCGTTCCCGAGAATGACGAACACGCGCGGATAGGCCGCGCCGAGCCCGTTTCGCAGGCGGCCGAGCTCCGCGAAAAAGACATCCCGGAGAAAATCGCCGCCGGCGTCCGCGCGCCGCATATTGGGCAGGATGTCGCCGCCGAAGAACACGGCCTTCGGCTTTTCCGCCGAGACGGCGTCGAAGAGCCTCCGGTAGCGGCCGGGCTTGCCGTGCAGATCGGATGCGAAAAAGCACCTCGTCATTCGTTTACGCTCTCCCCGTGCCGTTGTCCCGCTATTGCATCGGCTTCCGCCCGACAACCCTCACGCTCGCCACCTTGCCGGCGATCTCATCGAGCGCGGCGTCGGTTCTCTCGGGGGGAATCCCCATCCCGCCGCAGCACGAGCCTTCGCCCTCCGCGGCGTCCGATACGAGAAGCGCGGCGAGCTGCGCCCGATCGTACACGAGACGATCGTTGACGGCAACCTCGATGAGACCCGCCGCGCGGAGCCCGTCGAGATAGTCCGCTTCGGGTATCGCGCCCGTAATGCACGCCGAGTACAGCGCCCCCAGCTCGACGACCCACGCCGGGAGCTTCTCCGTGACGATGTCCGATATCGAAATGCGCCCGCCCGGCTTGAGCACGCGCGCGATTTCCCCGAACACCTTCTCCTTTTCGGGAGAAAGATTGATGACGCAATTCGATATCACGAGATCGACGGAGCCCGATTCGACGGGCAGCTTCTCGATGAGCCCCTCCCGCACATCGACGTTCGAGAGCCCCGCCCCGGCGGCGTTCCGCCGCGCGCGCTCGATCATGGCGGGGGTCATATCGACGCCGATCACGCGCCCCCGGGGACCCGCGAGCTTCGCGGCGAGCAGGAGGTCGATGCCGGCGCCCGATCCGAGATCGAGCACCGTATCCCCCTCCCGGATCGCGGCGAGAGCCACCGGATTCCCGCAGCCGAAGGAATTGACGACCGCGTCCGGGGGAAGCGCCGCCATCTCCTCGCGGCTGTACCCCGCGAGCTTCGCGGCGACGCCCGTCGAGACGGGCCCGCCGCAGCAACCGCACCCGCACCCGCATTCCCGCGAAGACGACTTCTCCACGGCGCGGGCATAGCTCTTTGATACGTCGTGCCGGATCTTGTCCGCTTTTTTCATCGCACTACCTCCCGCATCCGTTCCCGCCGCCGTGATGGCCGCATGCGTCGCCCGGGGTGACTTCGGCGAGCGTCCCGCTCTTCAGCAGCTCGACGTTCTCCCTGATCGTTCCGGGCGCCGCGCGATAGACTCGTATCCCCCCCGCGTTCAGCATCATCAGGGCCCGCATGCCGATGCCGCCGACCACGATCGCATCGATGCTCCGGCCTTCGATCGATGCAAGCGGATGACACATGCCGTGCTCGTGAGCGCCGTTCCCGTTGCCGATGACATCGGTCGTCCCGGTACCGATATCATGAATCACGAAATGCGAGCACGATCCGAAATGACCGTGCGGCATTCCTTCCAAGCCATTCTCGTCCATCGTCGGAATGCATACTCTCATGCCCGATCTCCTTCCGCTTTCAATATCACCGCTTCAATTCAGCCGAGTATTTCCTTCAACATCGGGCCGAGCATCGTTCTCACGCCTTCGGCGAGAGAATCGACCTTGATGAGGGTGATGCAGCACGCATCGCCGTCTCTCCCGTGAAATATCACGGCGAGCTTGTCCCCCGCCCCGATCGACGCGCGCTCGCGAACGTCCTTGGGCAAAACGACCTGCCCCCGCTCGTCGACGGACACGATCGACTCGATCCGGCAGCATCCGAGCCCCCGGCCCATGCCGCGCGGCCCGCAGCATTTCGATTTTTCCGGTCCTTTTCCTCCAGCCATCGTGCGCCCTCCTTCATCACGCGTCCCCATATGATCATATTCATACTATTATGAATATTCTGATTAATCAGAATTGTCAAGCATAAAAAATGCTCCCCGTCCGGAGGCGGGGAGCAGATCGATCGTCAATCACCGGGGCTTTGCCGGCGCCTTCGCACGCGCGCGGGCGCATCGCCGCGGGGCCCGTCGATCACTTCATCTTCGGCAGGCGCACGAGCCCCTTCTTCTGGAGCAGCTGGAACTTCGCGCGCGACTCCGAGATCATCTTCTCGGCCTTGCTGTAGAGCTGGTCCCACGTCAGGTTCAGGCGCGCCACGCCCTGCTCGACCGCCTTGCGGCCGACCGCAGCGGCTTCCCGCGGATACACCTCGACCTCGTCCATCGTCGGGATGAGGTAATCCTCGCGGAGCCCCTTGTCCTCGGCGACGCGGGCGAGCTCCGTCGCCGCGGCGATGCACATCTCGTCCGTGATCGTCTTCGCCATCACGTCGAGGGTGCCGCGGAAGATGCCCGGGAAGCCGAGCGAGTTGTTGACCTGGTTCGGGAAATCGCTCCGGCCCGTCGCGACGACACGGGCGCCGGCGGCCTTCGCGTCCCACGGCCATATCTCGGGAATCGGGTTCGCGCATACGAAAACGATGGAGTCCTTCGCCATCCGCGCGATCCATTCCTTCTTGATCGTGTCGGGGCCGTTCTTCGAGAGGGCGATGAGAACGTCGGCTCCCTCCATCGCGCGCGGGACGTCTCCCGATCTCCCCTCGCCGTTCGTTTTCTGCGCCATCTCCCATTTTTCTTTCCAGTCCTGCTTGAGCTCTTCCTCGCGCCCCGTGTGCAGGATGCCCTTCGAGTCGCACATGATGATGTTCTTCGGCGTGACGCCGGCGACCATGATCATGCGGGCGATGCAGATGTTCGCCGCGCCCGCGCCCACGAGCGTGACCTTGACCTTCGCCATGTCCTTGCCGACGATCTTGACCGCGTTGATGAGCCCGGCGACGGTGACCGCCGCGGTGCCCTGCTGGTCGTCGTGCCATACAGGAATGTGGCATTCCTTGCGGAGCGTGTCGAGGACGCGGAAGCACTTCGGCTGCGCGATATCCTCGAGATTGATGCCGCCGAACGACGGCTGGAGCAGTTTCACGAACTCGATGAGCTTGTCGGGGTCCTTCGTATCGACGCAGATCGGGAAGGCGTCCACGCCGCCGAGGTACTTGAAAAGCATCCCCTTGCCTTCCATGACCGGCAGCCCCGCCTCCGGACCGATGTCGCCGAGCCCGAGGACGCGCGTGCCGTCCGAGACGACCGCGACGAAATTCCCCTTGTTCGTGTGCTCGAAGACCTTCTCGGGATTGTCGCGGATGTCGAGACACGGCTTCGCGACGCCCGGCGTGTACCAGATCGCGAAATCGTCGAAGCTCCGGATGCACGCCTTCGGCATGATCTCGATCTTCCCCTTGTAGAAGGGATGCATGACCATCGCGTCGATACCGGGCTGTTTGGCCTTCGCAAGAAGCTCCTCGGTGGTGAGCGGCTTCAGGACGACCGGCTTCTTGGGGGCCGGCTTCTTGGGCGCGGGTTTCCTCGGGGCGGGCTTCTTCGCGGCCGTCTTCCTGACCGCCGCTTTCTTTGCGGGCTTCGGCGCCTTCCTGACGCTCTTCGCCTTCTTCGCGCTCTTCGCTTTCCTGGCGCTCATCGACTACCTCCTCTGGAAATGAAATGAATCAAGTCGGTGGATGACCGTCTATCGAGCCAGCACTTCCGCGCCGGCCTTGAGACCTTCATCGAAGGCCTTCATGTTCAGCTCCTCGGTGCCCTTGGGCACGCGGGCGAGAATCGCCTTCCGCACGGCGTCTTCCGAGGCGACGCCCGAGATCTTCGTGAGGATGCCGAGCGCCACGATGTTCGTCACGACGGCCTTGCCGATCTTCTTCACGGCGATCTCGGTGATCGGAGCCTGGTAGAGCTTGTAGTTCCCCTTCGGCAGATCCTTCACGAGCCCCGAGTCGACGATGAGGGTGCCGCCCGCCTTGAGATCCTTGCTGTACTTCGTGCAGGACACCTGCGTGAGGGCCAACAGCAGGTCGAGGTCGAGGACCTTCGGATAATCGATCTCGCCGTCGGCGATGACGACCTCCGCCTTGCTCGCGCCGCCGCGGGCCTCGGGCCCGTAGCTCTGGGTCTGCACCGCGTTGCGGCCGTCGTAGATGACGACCGCCTCGGCGAGGATCTTGCCTGCCAGGATGAGCCCCTGGCCGCCGGAACCGCTCAGACGCATTTCGAATCGATCCATTGTCGCTCCCGTTGTAGCGCCGACCGTCTATTCTTTGGTCTGCTTATCAGCCTGCAATTTCGCGATGAGCTTGTCGTACTCGGCCGTGAACTCCGGCCGCTCCACGTCCCAGAGGACGCCCGCGGCCATCTTGCCCGCCTTCTCGTCCTCGGCCATCTTGTCGAGCTTATCCTTCACGACGACGTTGTCTTTCAGCCAGTTCATCATGTCGACGGGGGTGCCCTGTTTATTTCGCCGCCCGTACGCGGTCGGACACGGCGTGAGAATCTCGACGACGGAAAAGCCCTTCTTCTGAAGCGCTCCCACGATGAGCTTGTCGAGCTGCTGGACGTGGTACACGTCTCCGAGCGCCACGTAGGAGGCGCCCGCCGCCTGCGCGAGCCCCGCGATGTTGAACGAAGGCTCCAAATTCCCGAACGGCGCGGTCGAGGCGTTCTTGCCCCGCGGCGTCGTCGGCGACACCTGCCCGCCCGTCATGCCGTAGATGAAATTGTTGTAGAGGAGCACGGTGAGATCGATGTTCCGGCGCGCGGCGTGGATGTAATGGTTCCCGCCGATCGCCGTCGCGTCGCCGTCCCCCGTCACCACGATCACGTGCAGCTTCGGGTTGGCGAGCTTCACGCCTGTCGCGAACGCGATCGCGCGGCCGTGCGTCGTGTGGAGCGTGTTGATGTCGATGTAGCCCGCCGTCCTGCTCGCGCAGCCGATGCCCGACACCATGACCGCCTCGTCCTTGGGGATGCCCGTCTTCTTGAGCGCCCTGATGAGCGACTTGAGCACGATGCCGTCGCCGCAGCCCGAGCACCAGATGTGGGGGAGGTTCCGTTCGCGGACGTAGTCCATATAGTTGAACACCTCACACCACCTCCCTGATCCGGTCGACGATCTGTTTCGGCGTGATCGGATCTCCGTCGACGCGATTCACCTTGTGAACCTCCGCCTTGCACTTCGCGGCGAGCTCGACCTCGCGCGCCATCTGCCCGAGGTTCAGCTCGGGGACGACGAACGCCTTCACCTTGCCCGCGATGTCGAGGATCTCCTCCGACGGGAACGGCCAGACCGTCGTCGGCTCGAAGAGCCCCGCCTTGATGCCCGCCTCGCGGCACTCCTTCACGGCGCGCCGCGCCGAGCGCGCCACGCCGCCGTACGCGAAAACGGCGACCTCGGCGTCGTCGAGATGGAACTCCCGCCAGCGGATGATCTCCTTGCGGTGGCGCTCGATCTTCTCGGTCAGGTGGAGGATGTTCGCCTCGATCTTCTTCGAGTCATTCGTCGGAAATCCCGAATCGTCGTGGCAAAGGCCGGTCACGTTGTAGCGGTATCCCGTTCCGAAATTCGCGAGCACGGGGATGCCGTTCTCGGTCTTTTCGTACGGGAGATACTTGTCCGGGGGCACCGAGGGCTGTCTGCGGTTCACGATCTCGACGCTGTCCTTGTCGGGCAGAACCATCTTCTCGGTCATGTGACCGACGATCTCGTCGAACATGAGCAGCACGGGCGTCATGTACGTCTCGGCGAGGTTGAACGCGCGGATCGTCTGCTCGAACATCTCCTGGGCGGACGCCGCGGTGAGCGCGATGACCCCGTGGTCGCCGTGAGATCCCCAGCGAGCCTGCTGCATGTCCATCTGCGCGGGAAGGGTCGGCGTTCCGGTGCTCGGCCCGCCGCGCTGGACGTCGACGACGACGCACGGCACCTCGGCCATCACCGCGTGCCCCAGATTCTCCTGCTTGAGGCTGAAGCCCGGACCCGACGTCGCCGTGAGCGTCTTGGCCCCCGCGAGGGAAGCGCCGATGATCGCGCCCATCGCGGCGATCTCGTCTTCCATCTGGATGAACTTCCCGCCGACCTTCGGCAGCTTGCGCACGAGGTACTCGGCGATTTCCGAGGAAGGCGTGATGGGATAGCCCGCGAAGAAGCGGCAGCCGGCCCAGATCGCTCCCTCCGCGCAGGCGTCGTTCCCCTGCATCATGACGATCTTTCCCGCGGTAGTCTTCGACAAAGCTGTCGTCTCCTTTTTCAGCCGGGGCGCGGCGGCGCCGCTCAAGCGCCGTGCCGTCCCGCGCCGGCGTCCAAGGGCAAAAAAACGAGGACCCCGCGCGGGAGGTCCTCATTCAACCGTAATCGCGAAATCAGGGCATCTGAGCTCGCACAGCATGCACTTGATGCAGTCTTCCTGCCGTGCGACCTTGACCTTCCCGCCCTCCATCTCGAGCACGTTCTTCGGGCAGTAGGCCACGCAGATCTCGCAACCCTTGCACCACTTGAGGTTGACTTTTATGATTGCTTGCTTTTTTTCCGCAGCCTGGCCTTCAGCCACCCCGACCACATCCGATCAGGTTTATTCCACGCCACAAAAGCGATAAATCCGGAAAGCGAAGAAGCTCGCTCGAAATTGGTGTCAATATATACCAGCCCAAAAATCGTTGCAAGCCTTTTCAATTCCTATGGCAAATTTTATTCAGGATAATTGAAAAGCGGCGGGAAATGCGCCTGGAATCGCCGACCGGAAGCGGCGGCGCGGGAGGCCATTTAAATTTCTGGAGCTGGCGCGCGGAATTGAACCGCGGACCTGCGCATTACGAGTGCGCTGCTCTACCAGCTGAGCTACGCCAGCTCCGAATGTCCTATTTTAAGTATTCGCAAGGTCCCGCGCAATGCTTTTTCTTGAAAATGCCGGGATTCGCCTCCGATGCGGGGACTCTCCCCGCTGCCGGCGCCCTCGTGCAGACCGGCTCCTCGCGCATCTTCTTCAAATCATTCTCTTCAAGCGAAGAGAGATATCCTTCGTCTCTTCCCCCCGCTTGATGGCGAAGCGCACTTCCTTCCCCTCGCGGAGCATGTATTCGCGGAGTTCCTCCCTCGTGAAGCTCCCCGCGGCGCGCCCGTCGATCGAGGTGACGACGTCCCCCGGCGCGATTCCCGCCAGAGCCGCCGGCGTGCCGTCGTAGACGATGAAAACCTTGAGGAGATCGAAGCGCTCCCCTTCCATGACGAAGCGGATCCCGCACATGTCGAACTCGAACGGCGCGCCGAAGCCGGCGTTCTTCTCGAGGAAGATCTGCGAGCGCTTGTAGTCGAGAACGACGGTGAACCGGCACAGGAAATCGGCGCCGATGATCCCGGCGAAGCTCGTGTCGGCGAGGGCGCCCGCCGTGTCGGAGGAAAAGGACATCACGGGATTCTCGAACAGGATAGATCCGATGCGGATCCCCTCCACGCGCCCGACGATCCCCTTGCTCGCCCCGCCGATGCCGAAGCCCGTGACGCCTTCGAGCGTGCGCGGGCTCTGCGCGGCGAGCCCGTGCCTCTTGGCGTAGGGGCTGTTGAAGAGGGAGAGCCGCACGCCGGTGTCGAGGAGAAACACCGTCTCGAGCGGCTTTTCGGCGCCGTAGAGGGACACCTGCGCCGGAACGAGGATGTAGTTGCCGCGCATCGTGACGGGAATGCGCTCGCCGGGCCCCTTGTATTCGTATGCATTCGCGTCGTGGAACACGACGCGCTCGCGCTCGTAATCGATGACCGTGACGAGGGTCGAGAGGAGATCGCCTCCGAACAGGCCGTCTTTCCGCTTGCCCCAATGCGGGTCCATCCTCCGCACGGGGAACGTCAGGAGCGGCCGGCCGGCGAACGAGAGCCCCGGCATCGACACCGCATTCGAATCGGCGAATCCGAACGGGACGGCTTCCTCCCCCGCTCCTCCCCCCTCGCCGATCGGAGTCGATCGGAGCGCGATCGATGTCGCGGTCCCGTCGTCCAGCGCCGTGAGATCCCCGTCGCCCGTGTCGAGCACGAAGGGGAACGGTCCCGATCCGTTGATCGAGACGGGGAAATAGATGATGCGGTCGAATATCTCGACGTCGCGCACGACGAGGCTGTCGCCGCGCTCGAAGCGCGGGACCGCGGGGGGAAGCTGCTGCGCGAGCGCGGCGAGGGGGCCAAATGCCGAAGCGAAGAAAATGGCACCGAGGAAGAACGTCGCTTTCTTCATTCGAGAATCTCCTTTTCAAGGGGCACGTGATACAGGTAGATACGCCGAACCGCGCGTTGCGTTCCAGGAGATTCTTCCGAGACGGCCCTAGTGTTGAAAAAGCCCCGCGATCCGGATGCCTTTCTCCACGAATTCCCGGAGGGCCTCCGGTTTGATCCGCTTCGAGTGCCGGTACACGATCAACGCGCGCCCGTCCGCCTCGACGCAGAGCCCCTCCTCCGCTTCGAAGAACATCAGCACGCGCCCCGTGAAAACGTTTCTGACGGCCGCTTCGTCCGGTCCGCGCAGAAGATACTTCGCGGAGAAGGCGGGATTGCTCTCGAAATCGATGTCCTGATAGCCCATCATCGAGCCGAGCTTGTGGAATACGTGCTCCGGCCTCATGCTGAACGCGGGCAGGCTGCGTCCCGGCGGATGGAGCGAGATCGCGGTCTGCGTCCACGTATGCTGGTTCTTGCCCGCCCCGACGGTATACTGATAGTCGAACACGGCGACGTTCGAATCCCGGACCGTCCCCCGCATCAGGTTCCTGATCTTCTTGGAGCGCCCCTGCGAGAAAAGGTGCAGCGCGGCGTGCTCCGACATCGCCGTCTCGTCGCCTTCCGGCGTGAACGAAAGCCGTAGCTCGGCGGCGACGCGCGCGAGCTCCTCGGAGCGCTTTCTCTGAAGCCGATAGCTGAAATAGAGCGCGGCCCCGACTCCCGCAGCCACGGCGATTACGAGAAGAATCGCGATGTTCTGATGCATGCCCCCCCATTTCATCACGGCGCCGCTACCCCGATCGAACCGGGGGAATTATAGATGAAACGGGCAGCCCCGGTCAACCGTCGCCTGCCTCGGCACGAGCGCGCGGCGGCTCCGGCGCCGGCTCTCTCTCGCCGGCGATTACTCGTAGTGCAGCGCCTCGATCGGGTTGAGCGCGGCCGCCTTCTTCGCGGGGTAGAATCCGAAGAATATGCCGATGATCCCCGAGAAGAAGAACGAAACGGCGATGGTCACCGGATCGATCACGACGGACGCCGAGATCGCCCGGCCGATAATCCCCGCCGTCACGAGCCCGAGGAGAATCCCGAGCACGCCCCCCATGAGGCTGATGACGGCGGCCTCGATGAGAAACTGCACGAGCACGTCCGCCTCGCGAGCGCCGATCGCGAGCCGGATACCGATCTCTCTCGTCCGCTCCGTCACGGAGACGAGCATGATGTTCATGATCCCGATGCCCCCGACGAGGAGCGACACGCCGGCCACCGCGCTGAGGAGGAGCGTCATCATTCTCGTGACGGAAGTCGCCATCTCGTTGAGCTCCGTCTGCGTGCGGATCGAGAAGTTGTTTTCCTCGGATCCGGCCAGGCGGTGCGCCTTGCGCATGATCTTCTCGATCTCGGTCCTCGCCGATTCGACCTGGTCCTCCGAAACGGCGCTCACCGTGATGCTGTTGATCCATTTCCCATCCCCGAGCCGGTACAGAACCGTCGTGGCGGGCGCGAGGATGATGTCGTCCTGATCCTGCCCCATCATGTTCTGCCCTTTCCTGCTCAGCACGCCGACGACGGTGAAGGGCACGTTGCCGACGCGGATTCGCGCGCCGATCGGGTCCTGCCCGGGATAGAGCGTGTCCGCCACGGTGGCGCCGAGCACCGCGACCTTGGACAGGGCCTTGACGTCGCGCTCGGTGAAGAACGCGCCGCGTTCGACGGACCAGCTTCGGATGTCGGAGTAGTTCTCCGCGACCCCCTGAATGCTCGTGAACCAATTATTGCGCCCCGCGATCACCTGCGCGCTCTCGCGGACGACCGGGGACACCTTGCTGACGAGCGTCGCCTCCTTCTCGATCTTTTCCGCGTCGGTCAACGTGAGCGTATGCCAGCTCCCCGCCCCGCGGCTCACCCCGCCGAAGCCGCTCGCCCCCGGCATGACCATGAGAAGGTTCGTTCCGAGCGATTGAATCTTGCCCGAGATGTCGGACTGCGTCCCCCTGCCGACCGAGATGAGGGCGATCACCGAGGCGACGCCGATGATGATGCCGAGCATCGTGAGGAAACTGCGCATTCGGTTCTTCATGATGCTCTTGAGGGCGACCTTGATCAGGCTCTTCCATTTCATAGCTCGACGTCCTTTACGATGCGCCCGTCGCGAAGCTCGATCGCGCGGCGCGCCTGATGGGCGATGTCCGGCTCGTGCGTCACGAGAATGATCGTCATCCCCTGCCGGTTCAGGTCCCTGAATATCTCGATGATCTCCATGGAGGTTTTCGTGTCGAGGTTCCCCGTCGGCTCGTCGGCGAGGAGAATGGACGGCTCGTTGATGAGCGCCCGCGCGATCGCGACGCGCTGCTGCTCCCCCCCGAGAGCTTGTTCGGCTCGTGGTGGATCCGGTCCGCGAGGCCGACGCGGGTGAGCACCTCGAGCGCTTTCCCCGCCGGATTCTTGATCCGCGCCGCTCGATCGTACAGGAGCGGGAGCTCCACGTTTTCGAGCGCCGACGTGCGCGGGAGCAGGTTGAATCCCTGAAACACGAAACCGATCCGTTCGTTCCGGATGTTGGCGAGCTCCCCCTTGCCGAGTCCGCCGACGCGCGTGCCTCCGAGGAGGTATTCGCCGCTCGTCGCGAGATCGAGGCATCCGAGGATGTTCAGCATCGTCGATTTCCCCGATCCCGACGCCCCCGTGATAGCGACGAATTCCTTCTCCTCCACCGCCATATCGATGCCGTTCAGGGCGTGAACGTCGATTTCACCCATCCGGTACGTCTTCGTGAGATCATGCAGCTCGATGAGCGCCATACGTTCCTCTTCCTTCTAGAATCCGCCGCGGCCGCCTCTGGATCCCCGCGGGGGAGTCGGCATGCCGAACGGCGTGCTGTTCTTCTCCTTCTTCTCGGCTTTCGTGACGCCCGTGATTACCTTCATGCCCTCTTTCAGCACCCGGCTCGCCTTGACCTCGGTATTGCGCCCGTCCGTCGCGCCGGGAACGAAGAAGGCGACCGCGGGCTCGCCGTTCTCATCGGCGTAGAACACGCGGCTCGGCGCCGCCCCGCCTTCCGGCCCGCCCCTGCCCCCCGGCGGCCCGAATGAACCAGGGCGCATCCCGCCGCCGTGCGTTCCCGCGACGCGCGTCGAGTCCCCTTCCTCGGGACGGCGTTCCGCCATACGCTTGCGGAAATCCTTCATGATCTTGTCGAGCATCTCCTGATCCGGCTTGAACTGGATCGCCGAATTGGGAACGAGGAGCACGTCGTTCTTCTCGTCGATGACGAAATCGACGGTCGCCGTCATTCCCGGAAGGAGCTTCCCGCTCTCGTTCGAGGCATCCACGACGACGGTGTAGTTCACGACGTTCTGAATGATCGTCGACTGCAGCCGCACTTGGCGCACCTGCCCCACAAAGACATCGTCCGGATAGGCCTGAACGGTGAACGAGACGCGTTGCCCTTCCTTGATGAGGCCGATGTCGCTCTCGTCGACGTTCGCCTCGATCTGCATCGACTTCAGGTCGCTCGCGATGATGAACAGCGTCGGGGCCTGGAAGCTCGCCTGGATCGTCTGCCCCGCGTCGACGTTCCGCTGGATGACGGTGCCGTCGATCGGCGAGGTGATCGTCGTGTACTCGAGGTTCTTCAAGGCGCGCTTGAGCGCCGCCTCGGAGGAATTGTACGAGGCGAGCGCGGCGTCGTAGCTCGTTTTGAACGATACGAACTCGGTCGCGGAGAGGTAGCCGGCCTCGTAGAGCGGCTTGTTGCGGTTGTACTCCGCCTCGGCCTGATCGCGCTGCGCCCTGCTCCGCACGAGCCCCGCGCGGGCGTCGAAGGCCTGCGCCGCGACGATGGTCGTATCGAGCACGGCGAGCACCTGCCCCTTCCGCACCGCGCTGTTGAAATCGGCGTACAGCTTGTCGATGATGCCCGACACCTGCGCCCCGACCTCGACCGTGTTCACGGCGCTGATCGTGCCCGTGCTCGAGATGGTGTTCTCGATGTCGCCCCGCTTCACCTCGGACAGCTGCAGCTCGCCGCCGTTTTTCGGGCTCCGGACCTTCCTGACGACACCGATCCCGACGGCGACGGCGGCGACGATACAGACGACGATCAGAATCGTTCTCTTCCTCATGCCGGTACTCCTCTCACGACGCGCGCGATCGAATCCGTCGCGCGCTCACTCGAACAGCGGCATCGCTTTGTCGATGCCTCCCGAATAGTACAGAACGGCGATGCCCTTCACGAGGTGGGCGTATTTCGCGTTGAGAAAATTATAGGAGCTCTGGAGATTCGACGCCCGCACCTGCGTCAGGTCCACGAGCGTCGATGCTCCGACCTTGTACCGCTCCTCCATGTTCTTGAGCGCCTGCTCGCTGTACGCGAGCTGCGCCCGGGTCACCTCGACCGCCTTCCCGGCCGTCGCGTAATCCTCGAGCGCCTGCCGGATCTCGACCTCCGTCTGCAGCACGAGCTTCTCGACCCCGAGCTGCGCCTGCCGGAGCCCGACCTTCGCCTGGGCCACGCTGTGGTAGGTGCTGAGCCGGTCGAAGATCGGGAGCGAAAGCGAGAGCCCGAGCGATCCGTTCAGGTTGTTGTTGTAGAACTGATCGCTGAAATCGTAGCTCCCCGGGTCGCGGTAGCTCGTACCGGCGCCCGCCGAGAACGACAGCGTCGGCCAGTAGCCCGACCTGCTCGCCGTTATCTGCTTCTTCGCCGCTTCGACCTGCAGCCGTTGCGCGGCGAGATCGGCCCTGCTCGCGAGCGCCTCTCCCGCCGCGTCGTCCGGGAGAAACGCGGCGAGCTCCGCGGTGATCCGTTCCGCGTCCGGGGGAACGATCGTGCACCGGATGCCGGGATCGATCGCCATGATCTCGAGGAGCCCGTACGTGTCGACCTCGAGGTCGCGCCGGGCGAGGAGCAGCCGCGATTCCGCCTCCGCGGCGATCGCCTGCTGCTGATACAGGTCGACGATCGGACGCTTGCCCGCCGTCGTGAACGCCTCGATCTGGGCGAGCAGGCCCCGCTGCGCTTCGAGGTATTGCTCGTCGACCCTGATCAGGTCCGCGTCGAGCACGACGAGGACGAATTGCTGCACCGTCTGGAAGATCACCTGCTCGCGGCTCCGCGTGTAGCTCTTCCGCTGCGCATCGAGCTCGAGTTGGGACTGCCTGAGCGCCGCGGTTCTCCCGAATCCGGTGAACAGGTCGAGCCCCGCGGAAACCGACAGGTTCATCGAGCTCGAATGGCTCCATTCGAACCGGTCGGACGCCACCTCGTAATCCTTGCCGTACCCCCGGGACGCTCCCATCGAGAGCCGCACGCTCGGGAAAAAGTCCATCGTGCTCCTGCCGACCGATATCTCCCGGGATTCCGTTTGGCTGGCCGCTTGCCGCAGATCGACGTTCGACTCGAGCGCGGTCGCGATCGCGTCCTTCAGCGCGATCGTCTTCGTTTCCGCTCCCCGCGCCGGTCCCGCGAACGCGGCCGCCAGACACAGGCAGGCGAATACGCCGATCCGGCGCTTGCTCAATATTCTTCCCATAGAGTCACTCCCCCGGTCCTTCCCCGTGCGGCCCGCCGTCCCACCCGGGCCGCTGAGACTCCCGCTTCTCCATATCCCGGAGCATCCGCTCGATGCGGGCGTCGAACTTCGCCTGCTGCTCCGGCGTCAGCACGTCCCGGATCTTCGCCTCCATCTCGCTCATGACCTTTCTCACTTCGGTTCGCGCCTGCGTCCGAAACTCCTCGAATCGCGGACCGTATTCCTTGACGATCTTATCGACTTCGGCGCGCTGGTCGCTCGTGAGCCCCAGATCCGCCGTGAGCCGTTCCGCGATCGGCTTGTGCATGCCCCGCGGCGGACCGCTCTTCATGACGTGCAGATAATGGCCGCGGATGAGCGCGGTCGCCGAAAGGCCGCCGATGATCACGCCGACGATGAACACGGCGATCACGCCGGACCAGAGCTTCCATCTCCCGTTCGTGTTATGTTCCGACATGGCTCATTCCCCCTTGCCGTCGTTCAGATGATGAAATCGATCGGATCTTCGAGAAATCGCATCGCGAGCTCCTGGTAGTCGAAGAATCCGTTCGTGTACACATACGCGAGCAGGATCAGCGCGATGAGGCAGGCCGCGGCGGAGAACCGCCATGCGAACCGACCGACCCGCTGACGGTCGTCAGCCGCCGCGTCGACGGCTCCCGCCCGCCGTATCTCGCGCATCGCCGCGCCGCGCCAGTCTCCCGCGGGCGGCGGACATTCCCGCGAACGGCACGCGGCATAGAGGCGCGATTCGAGATCATCGATTCTTCCGGAAGTTCGTTTCATTGTTCTCCTCCTCCCCGGCGATGAGCCGCTCGAGGACGGCGCGCAGCTTCTTCCGCGAACGATGCGCGCGAACCTTGACGTTGACCGTGCTCCATCCGAGCAGCGCGGCGGCCTCGGCCACCGGCCGCTCCTCGATATGGACGAGCTCGAGCACCGCGCGATCCTCCGGCGAAAGCCGGTCGAGCGCCCACGCGAGAAGCTCGCGCGCCTCGCCTCTCTCCGCGCCGTCGGCGTGCGACCGCGCCGCTTCCTCCGATACCGCGCGCGCGAGCCCCCGCGCCTGATCCTCGGTGAGCGCGCTCAGCGGCCGTTCGCGGCGCCGGTACCGCTCGCGCCAGTAATCGAAGCAGGCGCGCACTGCTATCTTCGAGAGCCACCATTTGAAATCACCTTTTCCCGCGTACGAGGAGAGCGACAGATACGCGCGGACGAAAATATCCTGGACGACCTCCTCGACGTCGGCACGCGCCACGCGTCGCCCCGCGATCCGGGAGACATGCTCCGCGTAACGATCCATGATGGATTCGAACGCGTCGACGTCGCCGCCGAGCACGCGCTCGATCACCGCTCCGTCGCTTTCATATGCGGCATCCTCATTCATCGAGCGTATAATAACGGTTTGTTGCGTCATCTGTCCAATCCTTGGGCCGGACATGCTGTATCGTCGCGGCCGGGGGGCAAGCGGTTACATCCGAATCGACGGAATTTCTCTGTAACCGTCGTGCGGCGCGCCGCGACGAACGGGAATGAACCCCACTGTTCCCCGAGAAAGGACGGAACCGATGAAAAGAGCCTTCACCCCGTGGCTCGGCATCCTCGCGGTGTCCGCCGCGGCAGCGCTCATACTCGCCGGGTGCCTCGAAGACAAGCTCCAGAGCGTGTGGCCCGATCGAGAGATCTCGATCGATGGAAAGAATTCCGAGTGGGCTGGCCGTGAGGCGCACTACGACGAGCAGGAGGCCTTCAAAATCGGCTTCTACAACGACGCGCAATATCTGTACGTGTACCTTGCGACATGGAGCCGGCAGAAACAGATGCAGATTCTCACGAACGGTCTCACCGTCTGGATCGACCGAACCGGCAAGAAACAGCAGACCCTCGGTGTCAATTACCCCGTGAAACGGCTCATGCCCGACTCGGCCGGGGCGCCTGATGGCATGCCGGCGGGGCTGCGCGAGGCGGGAGGGCCGGGCGGGCTCCCGAACGCCCCGGAAGGAAACCGGCAGGCGATCGCCCGGGAGGTGCTCGCGGAAGCGCGGAGCGAGATGACGGTGATCGGCGTGGGCGGCGAGCCGCTCGCCTCCATCTCCGCGGCGGACGGCGAACACGCCGGAATCGACGCGATGATCGATTACGCCAATCGAACCCTCATCTACGAATTGCGGATACCGCTGGCGGCGTCCGACAGTCTGCCGTTCGCCGTCGGCGCCGCGCCCGGCGCCACGATCGGCGTCGGCTTCAAGATCGGAAAAAGGGAGATGCCTTCGATGAAGGGCTCGGGGCAGCGCCCTCCCGAAGGAATGCCTTCCGGCGGGGGTACGGGAGGCCCCGAAGGGGGCATGGGCGGAGGCGGAATGGGCGGTCCCGGAGGAGGCATGGGCAGCCCCCCTGGAGGAGGCATGGGCGGCGCGGGGAGCCCGGGCGGCATGTCGGCCGAACCGCTCGAGTACTGGGCCAAGGTCAAGCTCGCCGCGGCGCCTTCGACGGCCGCGCTCAAATAGACTCTCCGCGTCCAAAGCGCCATTGCGCGCCGATGCCGGCGCCCGATGGAGCTTTACCGCGCGCGGGCTTTCGATTACACTCGCGCCCATGTCGGCACGGCACGCGCATCGGCCCAAATCGGGAACCCCCCTCGGCCCTCTTGAGGAGTACCGGGGCGTCGAGAAGCGGAAGCTCAAGCTGACCATGGCCATCACGGGAACGGTCATGGCGCTCGAGATCGCCGGGGGCATACTGACGCGAAGCCTGGCCCTCCTCAGCGACGCGGGCCACATGTTTACCCATTTCTTCGCCCTCGGCGTCGCTTTCGCGGCGATCAGGATCGCCTGCGCCGAGCCGTGCCACCATCGCACCTACGGATACTTCCGGGCCGAGATACTCGCCGCGCTCTTCAACGGCGTCTTCCTCTTCGCCGTGACGGCGTACATCCTCGCCGCGGGGATCAAACGGCTTCTGCACCCGGAGCCCGTGCTCGGCCTTCAGATGCTGCTCGTGGCGGTCATCGGGCTCGCCGTGAACGTCGCGAGCGTGGCGATCCTGCGCGGGAGCGCCCGGAACGACCTCAACGTGAGGGGCGCGTTCCTCCACGTCATGGCCGACACCTTCTCCTCCGTCGTCATCATCGCCGGGGCGATCGTCATTCATTTCACGCGCTGGTATTTCATCGATCCGCTGCTCGCGATCGGCATCTCGATCGTGATCGCCGTGTGGGCGTGGAGCCTCCTCAGGGATTCCGTCGAGATCCTTCTCGAGGTCGCCCCGCGGGGCGTCAACGTCGACGTCGTGAGCGCCGAGCTGAGGAGCGCCGTACCGGAGATCGCGGCGATCCACGACATGCATATCTGGGTGATCACCTCGAACATGTATTCGCTGACGGCGCATATCGCGCTGGCGCCGGACGCGGCGCCGCGATCGAGGGAGATACTCGAGAGGATCAACGGGCTGCTCGACGAGAAATTCGACATCGATCACACGACGATACAGATCGACGCCTGATACGGCCGACGGGCGGCCGCGCGACGGGCCTCAGACGCCTTTCGCGAGACGATCGGGCACCTGCACGGCGACGACTTCTCCGCGGACGGTGATCTCGCCCCGCGCCGCGATCGTCGCGGTCACGACGACCTTGCGCCCCTTGATCTCCTTGACGCGCGCGCGCAGCTCGAGGGGAACGCCGATCGGCGTCGGGAGCTTGTACTCCACGTGAAGCGATGCGGTGACGAACCGGAACGGGGGGTCCGATCCCATCTCCCGCCCCGCCTCCCGGTACGCGGCCGCCGAGGCCGTGCCGGTGCCGTGGCAGTCGACGAGGGACGCGAGCAGCCCCCCGTACACGTAGCCCGGAATCGCCGTGTGGTACGGCTTCGGCTCGAAAACGGCGACCGCCTCGTCCCCGTCCCAGAAGCTCCGGATGTGGAGCCCGTGCTCGTTGAGCCGGCCGCATCCGTAGCATTGGGCGAAATGATCCGGGTAGTAATCCTGAAACGCCTTTTCCTGAGGATTCATCGTCTCTCCCGCCGGTAATCAAACGGTATTACTTGAGCGCTTCCTTGCGTCCCGCGTAGTAGTCGCGGTAGAAGGAGATCGAATTCCAGATTTCCTGCGGAATGACCGGTTTTCCCCGGAGGATGAAGTTCGCCATGTTGCGGCCGACGCCGGGCCCGAGCATGAAGCCCTGCCCGCACATGCCGACGGCGAGATAGAAGCCCTTCACTTCCTTCACGTGATCGAGGATGATGACGCCGTCGGGGGTCATCGGGTAGAGGCCGCGCCAGACGCGCCGGATCAGCATGTTCTTGAGCCGCGGGATGAGATCGATCATGCGCCGCGCGAGAACGGTCATGAACTCCGACGTGTTCTCCCGGTTCGTTCCGAGGATCAGCTGCAGCGGCGTATAGCAGAAGATCACCTGCCCGCGATCGTTCTGGCCGAAATAGAAGTTCTTCGTCCTGCCTTCGGGGCCGGGGCGCAGATCGACGATGAGCGGATGGAAGAAGCGCTCCATGGGCGCGGAGATGCCCCCCTCATGGGAATCGGGCACGACGGGGATATCGATTCCGGCCATTGCTCCGATCTCCTTCGCGAAGGAACCCGCCGCGTTCACGACGATGTCGGAGTAATACACTCCCGTCCGCGTCTTCACGCCCTTGATCGCGCCGCCCTTCTTCACGAGCCCGGTCACCGGCTCGCTGAAACGGTATTCGCAGCCCCGATCCTTGCTCTCCTTCCAGAGCGCGGCGGCGTACTTGAGCGGCGACACCTGGCCGTCGCCGGGTGAGAACGTCCCGCCCCGCAGGCCGTTCTCGTTGATCCCCGGAATGAGCTCCTTGATCCGATCGGGCCCCACCCAGTCGATGTTGAGCCCGTTCCGCTTCTGAATCGGGAGAATGCCCTTCAGGATGTTCTCTTCCGCCTCGCGGTAGACCGGGAAGCAGTAGCCCCCCGGCACCCACCCGAGATCGATGCCCGTCTTCTCCTCGAACGTCGAAAAGAACTCGAGGCTCTGCAGGCACAGCGTGATCTTCGCGCCGTCCGAATGCGTCGCGCGGACACCGCCGATGGCCGCCTTGTTCTCCCCTGTCCCGGCGAGGGCTCCGAGTCGAGCACGAGAACGCTGAGCTTCTCGAGGGTGAGATAGTAGGCGATGGCGAGACCGACGCTTCCCGCTCCGATGACGATCGCGTCGTAGTTCGTTTTGCTCATGCCCCACCGCCGTCGCTCCGCGCCCCGGCGAACACGCCGAGTGGAATCTCCGCCGTGAAGGGCCTGTTCGTCGGGAGCGTGACCTCGGCCGTGTCGACGCCCATCTCGCGATAGAGCCGCAGGATGAGCTCCGTGCAGGTCTTCCCGCCGCAGGCGCCCATGCCGGTCCGGATCGTCGCCTTGAGAATGTTCATGTCGCGCACGCCGGCGCGGATCTCCGCGCGGACCTCTCCCGCGGTGATGCGCTCGCACCGGCAGATGATCGTGTCGTCGCTCACCGGCTCGCCGCTCCATGCCCCGGCCTCCCCCGCCTCCGGCGTGAGGACGCTGAATCCCGCGACCGAATACGCCTCGCCCGCGGGAACCTCGATGGAGACGATTTTCCGTTTCGCGTCGATATTCGACGTGCGGAAGGCAACGATTCTGCCCCGGCCGACGGCGTTTCCCTCCATGTCGACCGTCTCGACGCGCCGCCCCGCGACGAGATCCGTCGCCTCCAGCTCGTAGGGAAGCACGAGGAGCGAGGTCTTAGCCCCGGCGTCGTATTCGGGCATGATGAGCCCGATGGCGAGCCCCGGGCAGACGGCGACGCAGTTCCCGCAGCCGATGCAGTCCCCGCTGAACGCGGGATTGTTCATGATCGAATCGCCGCCCAGAGCGATGCTGTTCCGCGGACAGGAATCCGCGCACGGATTGCAGGGGATCTCCTGCACGCAGCGGATGAGGGGATAGACGCGCTTGTCGAGCCGAGGAAGATCACGGCGCCGTCGTTTTCCCGGGCTTGCTCCGCAGGATCGACGCGGTCGATGTCCATTCGTCCGGTATATCGATCCGGTATCCGATGGAGCGCGCGATCGTTCTCCCCGTGATCTTGCCGCTGAAAATCGCGGCGGAGGCTTCGGCGATCTCCTCGGCGTCCCCCGCCTTGTAGCATTCGATGCCGTACGCGAGGAGCTTCTCGTAGAGCTCGTTCACCGGGGCCAGTCCGACAGCGATGAGGAGCGTGTCCACCTTGAATGACCGCTCGGTGCCCGCGATCGGCTTGAAATTCCGGTCGATGCCGGCGATCGTGATCTTCTCGAGCTTCTCGGTTCCTTCCGCCTTCAGCACCGTATGCGAGGTCAGAACCGGCACGCCGAGGCGGCGGAGCTTGTCGAGGTGCACCTTGTAGCCGCCGCACTGCGGCAGCGCTTCGACGAGACCGACAACCTTGATGCCCGCCTGGATCGCGTGGTATCCCGTGATGAGTCCGACGTTCCCCCCGCCGACGATGAAGAGCCGCTCGGTGGGCCGCACGAGATCGCGGTTCAGGAGGGTCTGGAAGGCGCCGGCGCCGTACACCCCCGGCAGATCGCAGCCGGGGAACGCGAGATTCTTCTCGCGCGCGCCGCACGCGACGAGCGCCACCCGGGGCTGCACGAGCATGAAATTATCGCCCTGCTGGAGACCGACCTTCTTGTCGTAGAACGCGCCGACGGCGGTCGTTCCGAGCATGACGGAGACGGAAGGGTATTTCTCGAGCCGGTGCGTGAGGATGCGTGCGATCTCGATGCCGCGCGTGCCCGCGTAGCAGTCGTCGCGCGAGCCGAAAAACGTGTGTGTCTGCAGGGTGAGCTTTCCGCCGAACTCGTTCTTGTCGTCCACGACGAGCGTCTTCGCGCCGAGCACGCCGAGCTCGATCGCGGCGTTGATGCCGGCGGGACCGCCCCCGATGACGAGCACGTCGGTTTCGATCGTCGGAATCTCCCGGAACGCCGGGAGATCGTCATCCGCGGGCAGCGCGGGCAGCCCCTCGCAGCTCCTGACGTCCATGCCGGCGCTCACCGGCATCATGCATCCCTTGACCGGCAGGCCGTCGACGAACACGGTGCACTGGCTGCACTGGCCGTTCGCGCAGAAGATGCCCTGGGGGCTGCCGTCGCGCGGATGGTGGCCGAACACCTGCACGCCGTTGGCGAAGAGCGCCGTCGTGATGACTTCCCCTTCGTACGCCTTCATCTCGAGGCCGTTGAACGTGAAGGAGAGCTCCGTGCGCGGAACTACGGGAAGGATCGGGTGGCTCCGCACGCGGAACGCGCCGGGGGCCGCCTGTTTCGTTTCGCTTTTTGCGCGGGACATCGTATTCGACTCCGTTATTCCTCGAGCCTCGACGCCGCGAGGCTGATGAGATCTCTCACCGCCACGGGCGACGGTTTCCATGAGCACCCGGGGATCACCTCATGATAGAGGAGCGTGCATTTCGGGCACGCGGTGACGAGCGTGTCGGCGCCGCATCGATGGGCTTCCGTGAGACGCTCGTTGACCGCCGTCCGCGTGTGCGGCCCGTGGTTCACCCACGAGCCCGCGCCGCAGCAGGGAGCACCGCTCCCCCGCCGCTCGAGCTCGACCGGGCTGTCGACCGACAGCCGGGCGAGGATCTTCCGCGGCGCCTCGCTCTCGCCGAGACGGCGGCAGAGATAGCATGGATCGTGAAACGCCGGCTTCTCTCCCCCCGCCTGAAGGCGAGCTTCTCGAGGCCGCCGGCGACGAATTCGGTGATGTGACGCACCTCGAAGGGCTGCGGCCCGAGCTCCTTCGCGTAGGTATCCTTGAGCGTGAACGCGCATTCGGGGCACATCGTGAGAACCGTCCGCGCCCTCGACGCCGCGATCTGATCGACGTTGTGCCGCGCGAGCGCCATGAACGCGTCCCGCTCGCCGAGGTCGTACAGGTCGCGGCCGCAGCATCGCTCGTCGTCGAGGATGACCGGCGAGACGCCGAGCGCGTTCAGAAGCCGCACCCCGCTCCGCGCCATCTCCGCGAAGCTCGTTTCGAGCGAGGGACCGGCGACGGCGTCGAAGAGCGAGAGGCAGCCCGTGAAGAGCGCCGTCTCCCCTTCCTTCGCGACGCGCGAGGAGGTATCGAGCCACGAGAGCCGCGCCTTCGAAGCGGGTGCCACGCCCTTCGCCCCCCTCGTCCCCTTCGGGGGACCCGGGACGTTCCCCGCCTGCGAGCGCTGATACTGCTGAATGATCCCGCCGAAGACGGGCCGGTAATCGGAACGACCCGAGCGCAGCTCGCGGACGAAATCGGCGAAGGGGACCTTGAACGGGCACGCCTCGGTGCACGCCGCGCACGTCACGCACGTCCAGACCAGCTCGTGATCGCGGGCGGCGCTCTCCCCGCCGCTCAGGAACCGCCCGGCGAGCTGCTGCGGGTGATTCGTCCCGAAGTGGCGGTACACGGGGCACGCCGAGGCGCATTCGTTCTTGCACCTCGTGCAATCCTCGATATGGTAGCGTGCGACAATCTCTTTTTCGTTCATTTCGACTTCCATGCCCACTTATTGACGGCGAGGGCGAACTCCTCGGGATTCGTCGAGATCTCCGTCACGATCTCGCCCCGATATCCGAACAGCCGAAGCAGCGAGCGGCATTGCTCGATGACGCGCCGGCCCGAGGAACGGCCGAATCCGTAATGGCACTCCTCGTCGGCGCACCCGCACACGAGCACCTTCGGGCTCCCGCGCAGCGCCGCCTCGACGATGAACCGCGGCGGAATCCTCCCCGCGCACATCGTCTCGATCACGAGCACGTCCCGGGGCAGATCGAGGCGCTCGGGGCGGGCCCAGTGACAGACGAAGAGCACCTTCGCCCGCGACGAGGAAACCCCCTCGAGGCGCTTCATGATGAGCGCATCGTCGAAGTTCCGCTGATCGATCGCGCCCGTGGGGCAGACGGCCACGCACGAGCCGCATCCCTTGCACGCGAGCTCGTCGACCCGCGCCGCGAAACGCCCTCCCGGACGCGCTTCCACCTGCACCGCCCGGTAACCGCAGATCTCGGCGCACCGGCCGCAGCCGGTGCAGATCGTTTCGTCCACCGCACAGACGGTCCGGAGGGGAGTCGCCTCCGCGCGCTCCGATCCGAGCTCGAGCACGACGCGCTCCGGCGCCGACGACCAGAACTCCCGCCCCGCGTGCACGTTCACCGAGAGGTCCTCTCCGACGCGCAGGAGGAAATCCTTCTTCTCGCAGATATCGACGCAGACCTCGCACTCGCCGCACGGACCGCAGCGGAGGCATCGCCCCGCCTCGCGACGGGCGGCCTGCCCCGCAAAGCCCTTCTCCGCCTCGTCGAACGCCTTCGCGCGCCGGGCGGCCGGCTCGAGCGGCATCGGCTCCCGCCGCGCCTTCGCGCCCGCGGTCTCGAGCATATACTCGCGGTGACCAATCCCGGCGTCGATCGTGAGATCGAGCGGGGACTCGATCGCCTCGCCGCTCAGGTAGTGATGAATCCGGTAGGCGGCCTTCTGGCCCGAGGCGATCGCCTCGACGACGCTCCGCGGCCCCGTCACGAGGTCCCCCGCGGCGAACACGCCGTCGACGCCCGTCGAGGACGTGGCCGCATCGACCGCCACCGCGCCGGCCGGCGTCGCCGAGAGGCCGAGACCCGAACCGAACGCCTTGACGTCGATCCCGCGCCCGTACGCGTCGACGAAGATATCCGCTTTTCCCTCGAACCCGCTGCCGGTGATCTCGACGGCGTCGCGCCTGCCCGTCGCGTCGGGCTTCCGTTCCTCGAGCCTGACGAACGCGACTCCCCCGAGCCGCTTCCCCTTCGCGATGAGGCGCGAGGGCCGGACGAGGAAGAGCGTTTTGACGCCTTCCTGCTCCGCCTGCGCGAGATCCTCCGCGCGGACCGGGGCGAGCCCCCGGCTCTTGCCGATCGCGAGCGTGACGCTCCTCGCGCCGAGACGCGCGGCCGTGCGCGCGCAATCGAGCGCCATCATGCCGTCGCCGGCCACGACGACGCTCGCATCCTCGATCTCGAGAGCGGCGTTCTGCAGGAAATCGATCGCGTGCACGACGCCCGCGATCCCCGCCCGCCCCCACTTCCACGCGGGGCGCCACGCCCCGGTTCCGAGCAGGAGGGCGCGGTAGCCGCGCCGCTTGAGCTGATTCCAGGTAACCGTTTTTCCGAACTCCGTCCCCGTGACGAGCTCGATGCCGGCCTCGAGGATCGCGCGCGCCTCGCGCTCGACGACGGCGCGCGGGAGCCTGAAGCCGGGAATGAGATTCATCATGCCGCCCGGGCGGTCCTTCACCTCGAACACGGTCACGGGATAGCCGAGCGCGGCGAGCTCGCGCGCGGCCGCGAGCCCCGCGGGCCCCGCGCCGACGACGGCCACCTTGTCCGTCCGGAATATCCGGGCGGGGACGGCCGGATTGATCCCCCGCTTCATTTCGAGATCGAACACGAAGCGCTTCAGCGCGCAGATCGCGATCGCGTCGTCGTAGTTCCCCCGCGTGCACGCCGCCTCGCAGGGACGGGGGCACACCCTCCCGCAGACGCCGGGGAACGGGTTGCGCTCGCGGATGAGGGCGAGCGCCTCGGCGAACCTGCCGTCCGAAACGAGCGAGACGTACCCCCGCGCGTTGATGCGCGTCGGACAGGCGAGCGTGCAGGGAGAGGTCTCGAGCGGCACGAGCTTCCAGGAGCGCGCCTCCCGCGGATCCCTCATGATGATGGCGTCGGCGTCCTTCTCCATCTATGCGCGAGCCTTTCTGCGAGGATGTCTCTTCGCGAGCATCGGGTGCGTCCCGGCCTCGGCGCGGAATTTCTGGTCGATCTCGCAGCGAAAACACTCGTAATTGAGCGAGCACACGGCATCGCTCAGGAATCCCATGAGCGTGTAGCGGCACGGATGCTCCGCGCCTTCCCGGCGGAGCTCCATGACGCGCTCGTACTCCATGTCGATCGCGTCCGTCGGGCAGACGAAGGCGCACGCGCCGCACGCGATGCAGCGGGAATGATCGATGCCGAAGGGGGATTCGACCTTCCGCCCGATGCCGCGCTGCGAGAATCCGATCGCATCGGCGCCGGCGACCTCCGCGCACACGCGCACGCAGAGCCCGCAGAGGACGCAATCGTCGTTCAGCTTCGAGAACCGCGCTTTCGTCACGCCGTGCTTCGCGGCGAGCTCCCGCACGTACGGCGCCTCGGGAGACCGCGCGAGGAGCAGCTCGAGGAGGAACCTCCGCAGCTTCTTGATCCGCGGCGTATCGGTCTCGACCTCGAGCCCGTCCTTCACCGGGTAGAGGCACGACGCCACGACGCGCGAGCGCTTTCTGCCCGGCTCGCGCACCTCGACGACGCAGAGCCTGCAGGCGCCGTAGGGCGCGAGCGACTCGTGCGCGCAGAGCGCGGGGATATCGATTCCCGCCGAGCGCGCCGCGTCGAGCACCGTCGTCCCGGCCTCCGCCGTCCGTTTCTTCCCGTTCAGAACGAACTTCATTTGTATTTCTCCAGCGCCTTGCCGACCGTGAGATGATCGAGCCTGCTCACCAGATCCCCGTCGACCATCATGACCGGCGCCTGGCCGCAGCAGCCGAGGCACCGCACGGTCTCGAACGAGAACCGCATGTCGGCGGTCGTGCCGCCGGCGCCTACCTTGAGCTCGCGCTCGATCGCGTCCTGCACGCGTTTGGCGCCCCGCACGTGGCACGCCGTGCCGAGGCAGAGCGATATTTCATGCCTGCCCCGCGGCACGAGCCTGAACGCCTTGTAGAACGTCGCGATCGCGAAGAGCCTCGTGAGCGGCACGTCGAGCTCGCGCGATATGAGGCGCAGGTCCCGCTCGGGGAGGTACTGGCGCAGCGCCTGCAGATCCTGCAGGATCGCGATGATCTGCGAGGCGAGCCTCCCATGCCGGTCGAGGATGCGCTGCACGTCCCGCTCGCCGGCGGCCGCTCCGGCGGCGCCCGACGCCGCGCGCGCGCCTCCGGCCGAGAGAACGTCCCGTATCGTGCGAACGGCGCCGCTCCCGCTCATCGCGCGATCGCCTCGAATCTGCACGCGTCCCAGCACGCGCCGCATTTGATGCATTTCGTTTCGTCGATCACGTGAATCTCTTTCGCCTTGCCCGCGATGCAGCCGACCGGACACGCCTTGGCGCATGCGCGGCAGCCCGTGCAGCGGTCCGGCACGACCCTGAACCGGAGGAGCGCCTTGCAGACTCCCGCGGGGCATCGCTTCCGGCGTATATGGGCCTCGTACTCGTCCCTGAAGTAGCGGATCGTGGTCAGCACGGGATTGGGGGCCGAGCCGCCGAGCGCGCACAGCGACGTCGCCGCCACGCCCTCGGAGATCTCCTCGAGGAGCTCGATGTCTCCCCGTTTTCCTCTTCCCTCGACGATCCGGTCGAGAATCTCGAGGAGCGCGCGGAGCCCTTCCCGGCACGGGAGGCACTTGCCGCACGATTCGTCCTTGAGAAAATCGATGAAGTACCGCGCGACGTCCACCATGCAGGTGTCTTCGTCCATCACGATCATGCCGCCGGAGCCCATCATCGAGCCGGCGCCGGTCAGCGCGTCGAAATCGACGGGGAGGTCGAGAAGCGATTCGGGCAGGCATCCACCCGAGGGGCCGCCCGTCTGCACCGCTTTGAACTTCTTTCCCTGCGGCACGCCGCCGCCGATATCGAATATGATCTCCCGCAGCGTCATCCCCATCGGCACCTCGACGAGCCCCGTGTTGGCGATCTTGCCGACGAGGGAGAATATCTTCGTCCCCTTGCTTCCGCCCCACGGATTCGAGCTCACGTCCCCCGTGCCGATTTTCGAATACCAGGCATGCCCGCCGAGAACGATCTTCGGCACGTTCGCCCACGTCTCGACGTTGTTCAATACGGTGGGCTGCTCCCAGAGCCCCTTCTCGACCGTGTGGATGTATTTCGCCCGCGGCTCTCCCGGCCTGCCCTCGAGCGAGGCCATGAGCGCCGTCGATTCGCCGCAGACGAACGCGCCGCCCCCCCGGGATATCGTGATGTCGAACGAGAAGCCGCTTCCGAGAATATCCTCGCCGAGCAACCCGCATTCGCGCGCCTGGGCGAGCGCGGTCGTCAGCGCTTCCACCGCGCGCGGGTACTCGTTCCGGACGTAGATATAGCCCTCGCGCGCGCCGACCGCGTACGCGCCGATGACGATCCCCTCGATGACGCTGTGCGGATTTCCCTCGCAGATGCTCCGGTCCATGAACGCGCCGGGGTCCCCTTCGTCCGCGTTGCAGATGACGTATCGTTTCCGGCCCCGGGCGGCCCGCGCCGTCTCCCATTTGACGCCGGCCGGGAAACCGCCGCCGCCCCGTCCGCGAAGCCCCGATTTCTTGATCGTCTCGATCACCCCGCGCGGCTTGCGGCCCTCGAGCACGCGGCGCAGCGCCTCGTAGCCGTCGAGCGCGATGTAATCCCGGATGTCCGCCGGATCGATCCTCGAGTTGTTCCCGAGGATGAGCCTCATCTGCCGCTTGTAATAGGGCACGTCTTCCTCGAGCTCCACGCGTTTCCCGGTGGACGGATCGAGGTAGAGGAGACGCTCGACGATTTCCCCCTTCTTGATCGTCTGGGCGACGATCTCGGGAACGTCGGCGGGCTTCACCTGCGTATAGAGGATCTTTCGGGGATGAACGACGACGAGCGCACCCTTCTCGCAGAAGCCGTGGCAACCGGTCGCCTTGACGTCGACGCGGCGCAGCCGCTCCTTGGCGATCTCGCGCTTGAACGCTTCGAAGACGTTGGCGGAATCGCACGCGCGGCAACCCGTGTCGGCGCACACGCCGATGGTGATCCAGCCCGCCGGCCGTTCGCTGAGGATTTCCTTTCTGAATCTATCGAGGCTCTTGAAAGAGCGAAGCTTGTTGAGTTTCAGGGTCGCACCCTCCTGCCCTGCCAATCAAAAAGATAAATGGAAATTAATCAGAAATTCCTGAAAAAGTCAAGTGCTATAGCGCGCCCGCAATATGATAATAACTACATAGTATTGAATAAGTTATTGCGCGGATGGGGCGCCGGCGACGAAGAAATGACCGGAATCATGTTGCGATCGTCAGGAGTACCTGATCCTTTTCGACGGACGTTCCCGGGGATACCTTGAGGGATTTAACGACGCCGTTCACCCTGGATGTCAGATTGTTCTGCATCTTCATGGCTTCGAGAATGACGAGAACATCCCCTTCCTTCACCTTGTCCCCCACCTTCACCTCGAACTGGACGACCATGCCCGGCATCGGGGCGATTATCGAGTACTCGCCGTTCGAATTGGCGCTCGACTCGACCTTCTCGACCTTGCTCCGCCCCTCTTCCTTCTTGACCTTCGGCTCTTCCTTCTTCTCGGGCTCCTTCTCCTTGGCGGGGGCCGTCTCCTTCTTGATGACGAGCGGCTGCGTGTCGCCGACCGCGATGACGCGCGGCTTCCCGCCGACTTCCTCGACGTCGACCGAGTACCGCTCGCCGCCGACCGAAACGCTGAAGCTGCGGAGCGGCGCGCCGGTGCCGGGAGCGCCCGCAGGGGCACGCTCGACGAGCTGACCCTTGAGCGCTTTCTCCACGAGCTCGTCCTCGCGCTTCACGTCTTCCATCGTTTTCGCCTTCGTTTCGGCGGGAGGCTGCTCTTTGCCGTATTTCCATTTGAGGAAACGCAGCCCGGTGGTCGGATAGAGCGCGTAGATGAGGACGTCACCCTCGTCCTGAGCGATGTCTTTCGTCGCCTCGCGCGCCTTGTCCATCTCCGGCTCGAGCGTATCGGCCGCCCTGCAGGTGATCGGCTTTTCACCTTTCGGGTAGCCGTGGAGCACGATCTTCTGCACCCGCGGATCGATGGGTGCCGGCGACCTCCCGTAGAGACCGTAGACGTAGTCCTTCACCTGGCTCGAGATCATCTTGTACCGGCCGAAGAGGACGTTCTGAACCGCCTGCGTTCCGACGATCTGGCTCGTCGGCGTCACGAGCGGCGGAAAGCCGAGCTCCTTGCGGGTTCTCGGCAGCTCGTCGTAGACCTCGTTGATCCGGTCGAGGGCGTCGGCCTCCTTGAGCTGGCTCACGAGGTTCGTGAGCATTCCGCCGGGAATCTGATGCTCGAGAACCGCGGTGTCGATGATCGACATCTGGGTCGTATTGAGAAATTGCCGGTATTTCGGCGCGATCGATTCGATGTACTGGCCGATCTCGAAGAGCTTCTCCAGATCGAGCCCGGGGCTCCGCACCTTTCCCTTGAGCGCCGCGACGATCGGCTCGATCGCCGGCTCCGACGACCTGAGCCCGAACGGCGCCACCGCGCAGTCGATCGTATCGACACCCGCCTCGATCGCCTTGAGATAGGTCATCGAGGCCATGCCGCTCGTATAGTGGCAGTGCAGCTGGATCGGGAGCCTGACCGAGCGCTTCAGGGCGCCGATGAGCTCGTAGGCGTCGTACGGATTCATGATCCCGGCCATGTCCTTGAGGCAGATCGAATCCGCGCCCATCTCCTTGAGGATCTTGGCCTTCTCGATGTAGTACTTGAGATTGTAGACCTTCCCGCCCATCTTCGGGCCGGTCAGGGAGAACGATATCGTGCCCTGGACGTGCTTCTTGCACTTCTTGATCGCCTTGAACGACGCCTCGAAGTTGCGCTCGTCGTTGAGCGCGTCGAACACGCGGAAGACGTCGATGCCGGTTTCGGCGGCCCGCTCGACGAAGGCCTCGACGACGTCGTCGGCGTAGTTCCGGTATCCGACGAGGTTCTGGCCGCGCAGGAGCATCTGAAGCGGCGTTTTCCTGATCCGCTTCTTGAGCTCCGTGAGGCGCTCCCAGGGATCCTCGTTGAGATATCGCGTCGCGACGTCGAAGGTCGCTCCCCCCCAGACCTCCATCGTATGGAATCCGACCCGGTCCATCTTCTCCGCGATGGGGAGCATGTCTTCGGTGCGCATCCGGGTGGCGATCGTGGACTGGTGCCCGTCACGGAGCGTCGTGTCGGTCACCTTGACCGCTTTGAAGGCCTCGAGCAGCTTGGTGTTCTTGGGCATACATCGGCCCCTTCCGGAAAATGACTTCAGCCGGCTTCCCGGGGACTCAACCTAGATGAGCGAGAATCTTCTCAGGCGCACCGTGTTCGGGTTCGCCCGAACGGTCAGCTGGTGCATCGACATGGTCTCGCGCCGTCCCGCCAGCTTCCAGGGGTTGAGTCTCTGCCCGAACCTTTTCTCGTCGAATGAGTTTTCCGATTCTATATAAGCGCTGACCGCCGCGGAGATCACCGCCATGATCTTCTCATCCATCATCCTCTACCTCCATCGTATGGAGAAAGATAACCCCCCCTTTTTCAGGCTGTCAACAACAAAAAACCGCGAGCGCGCCTCGCGCGTAGAGCTTAATCGCTTGTATGATAATGAATTATGAAAGACCGTGGCCTCGCCGAAGGCCGACGTCCGAGGAATCCCCCGAATAAATGGTGGGAAGGGACGGAATTGAACCGCCGACACACGGATTTTCAGTCCGTTGCTCTACCTGCTGAGCTACCTTCCCACGGGGAGAAATCTTACCTGCTAACGACGATTTGTCAATGAATTATTGCTGCGACGTCCGCCGGGCTCCGCCTTTGCCGGCGGCGATCCGCTTCGGGCGCGGGTGCCGGCGGCGGTCCAGATGCTCGGATTTCTCGACATCGAGCATCTTCGTGCCGCCGACATAATCCCGGGACGCCGCCCGGGTGATCATCGGCAGCCGCTCCGCGACCTTCTGGATGCGGGAGATCTCCCGCTCGATGCTCTTGAGCTTCTTGACCGTCCCCGGATCGTGCTTATCCCGCTCCATGAGGAGCAGCTGCGTGTTCCCGAGAATGGCGCACAGCGGATTGTTGATGGCGTGGTTGAGGCCGATCGCGATCTCGGAGAGCGCGGTGAGCCGCTCCGCTTCGAGAAGCTTGCCCTGGAACCGTTTGACCGAGCGCAGATCGGACAAGACGCACAGGAATCCGGCCAAAGGGCCCTCCGGACGGCGGAGCGGCGAAACGACGATCTGCACCGGGATCTCGGCGCCGTCCCTCGCCCGGAGCTTCGTGATGAAGCCGTCCGCCGGCAGCTCGCTGCGCGTGCGGAGGATGTCCGTGATGTAGCGCACGCTCGCGATGCGGATCACGCCGCTGATCCGCTTCCGCATGACCTCGGCGCCCGCATAGCCCGTCAGCCGTTCGGCGGCGCGGTTGAACATGATGATCCGGAGCCGCATGTCGATCGACACGAGCGCGGCGGGAACGCTGTCGAACACGCCGACGAGGTATTCGACGCTTTCCTGGCCTCGGAGGTTATGCGCGTATTCGACGCTCATGCGATCCGTGTCGCCCCCGCTTCACGCGACGACCGGCACCGCGCCGGCACGCGCCATATGATCGGCGATCTTGCTGATCAGATCGGCCATCTCGAACGGCTTGTACATGAACTCGTCCGCCTTCGACCACGTCGCGAGAAAATCCTCCCGCTCGGGGCTGTTCACCTTGCGCGCGGTGAGCACGAGAATCGGAAACGGCTCGATCTTCTTGTGATCCATCTCTTCCTTGAGGATCCGGGAGACCTCGTAGCCGTTCTTGCCCGGAAGCATGATGTCGAGGAGCATGAGGTCGTAGCGGTTCTTGCGCGCCATCCGGAGCGCGTTGAGGCCGTCATACGCCGCCTCGACCACGTAGCCTTTCACCTCGAGACAGTACTTGACGGTCTCGACGATGTCCTCGTCGTCCTCGACGATCAGAATCTTGTACGACTTCATCAAGCGGCTCCTTTCAAACTACGGGCCGTCGGCCCGTCCTGCATTCGCTCAAACGCGGCGGAGACGAGATCGCGAAGATCGGCGCCCTCTCTCGGGCTGACGCCCCAACCGGTCCGCGGCTCCCCATCGAGAAACCCCGCCGGATCCTCCACGCGATCCGCGCGCGCGACGAGCGCCAAGCCGATCCGCCCCGAGAGGGACCAGAGAAACGCGTCGTGATCCTTCAGCTCCCCCGCCTCGGGATTGATCACGGGTACGGGGCGGCATCGCTCGGCAACTTCGTCCCACGGCATCTCCTCCTCTTTCGAAACAACGTACACGGCCGACGGAAAGCCCCTGGCGATCAACTCGTCGACCTTCGTCTGCATGAGCCGGTAGCGCTTCACGATTCGCGCGGTGTTCTGATCGACGGGGAGGTACAGGTGCACCGTGCTCCCCCGCTCGACGCGCTCGTCGACGACGAGCGTGCCCCCCTGCATCCGAACGAGACGCTTCGCGATGACGAGGCCGAGCCCGCGCGACGCCCTGACGGGGCGCTCGCCCGTTTCGGCCAGATTGCTGCTCTCGGCGATCTCCCGCGGTATGCCGCTCCCCGAATCGCGGACGGCGAGATCGGCGAAGGCGATCGACGGGAGCCGCTCAGCAAGCCCCGCGGGCAGAATCCTCGCGGGGCAGCCGCCGACCGGCCGCATCGAAATCGAGATGCTCCCGCCGGCGGGGACATGCTTCATGCTGTTCGCGAGCAGGTTGTGGATGACCTGCTCGATCCGGTCGCGGTCGAACATGATCGTCCGGCACGCGCCGTCGACGTCGATGGTGAAATCGATGCCCCGCTTTTCCAGCGGGTGCACGAACAGCATCGTGATCTCTTCGAGGAAATCTCTCGTATCGTTCGATTCGATCCTGAACGGCCGCTCGTCGAGGCGCGCGGACGACGCGTCGACGAGCCCGTCGACGAGCCTTCCGAGCCGGTCGACGGTGCGAATGGCGTTCGTCAGGAAATTCGGTCCGGTCCGGCGGCCGCCCGCATCCGGGTCTCCCGCCTCTCCCGCTCCCTGCACGATCGAGAGCGACGCCTTGAGCGCCGCGAGCGGCGTGCGGAGCTCGTGGGCGACGATCGCGACGTCCTCCTCGCGCGCCTCCGCCTGCTCCCGCTGCGACGTGGTCTCCCTGAGGAGCGCGAGCGATCCGATCCCGGGCGAGATCGCGTCGAGGAGCACCCACGACACGTTGAGATATCGCTCGGGCACGCACGAGCCTTCGAGCTCCCGCTCGACGATGGAGCTCTGGAGAATATTGAATTCCTCCCAGATGCCGTGGAGATTGAAGCACGAGTCCCGCGCGATATCCTGAACGCTCCCGCGGAAATCCTCGGCCATGCTCATCAGTTCCCTGAAAATCCTGTTTGCGCAGACGAGCCTCCCGTCCGGCGCGACGAGGGCCGCTCCCGAGGGAAGCGCGTCGAGGAGCCGCTCGAGCATCTCCTGCTCGCCGCCGATCTGGAAAACGAGCGGCGTCCGCTCGTCTTGCTCGTCGGCGAGGCCGTGGAAGAGCGCGATGTCCCTCCGCGCGAACGCTTCCTTCCTGACGCTGCCGAGGAAGAGCACGCCCGCCACCCGCGGGCCGTGCGTCACCGGAACGAGGAAATAGCTCTCGATTCTGGATCCTCCCTGCCGGTCCGCTCCCATGATCCCGTTTCTCCGAAAGAAGAGCTTCTCGATCGCCGCCGGCTGCGAATGGGCCCGTCCGTGGGCGAACATGCGGTAGGTGTTCTTGAGCTTCTCCCTGATCTCGGGAACGTGCTGCGTGAGATCGCGCGACTCCGCCATGATGTAGAGGAGCTCGGTCTCGCGCGCCGTGATGAAGGCGCAGAGCTCCGCTCCGGCGCGTTCCATCAGGCCGGAAAGAACGGCCGGCATGAGGGGGTCGTTCCCCATCGCCTCGAGAATCCGTCTCTTGAGTGATTCGTCCATGCGCTTGTCGCAGCGCAATTTACATGCCATGGAGGGGGGACGCCCCCCCCCTCCTCACCCCGTGTCATGCGGTCCCGCTGCATGATATTATCTTATTTAATTTCAAGCGGATGCGACCATGCGCCGGTAAGGGCGGATCGAGGGGGAGCAGGCAAAATGCAGGAGCGCCCTCCCGCCGGCGGGGGGATGTCTGGCAAGAAAATTTCCAGTGCGGAAAAGACCTTCGCGCCTCGCGTTCGGAGCGGGGAAGCCCCCCTACGAAGCGTAGCCGTCGGGATGAGCCTTCTTCCACGCGTAGGCGTCCCGCAGGATCGTCTCGATCCCGGGATGGAATCTCTTCCATCCGAGATCCATCTCGGCCCTGTCGGATGACGCGACGAGAACCGCGGGATCTCCGGGACGGCGCTCGCCGAAGCGGTACGGGATCCTCAGTCCGGTCACCCGCTCCGCGGCATGAATGACCTCGAGAACGGTGAATCCGAGGCCGTTGCCGAGGTTCAGGACGCCGCTGTAGCCGTCGATGAGCTTCTCGAGGCCGAGGAGGTGCGCCGAGGCGAGGTCCTTGACGTGGATGTAGTCGCGCACGCACGTGCCGTCGCGCGTCGGATAGTCCTTCCCGTAGACGACGAGCTCGTCCCGGCGGCCGAGCGCGACGTCGAGAACGAGGGGGATGAGATGCGTTTCGGGCCGGTGATCCTCGCCGTGGCTTTCCCCCGCCCCCGCGGCGTTGAAGTAGCGGAGCGAAAGCGCCTTGAGCCCCCACGCGGCGGAACAGTCGGCGAGAATCCGCTCGATGGCGAGCTTCGTGTTGCCGTACGCGTTGAGCGGACGGAGCGGCGCGTCCTCCCCGATGGGAGTCTCGTCGGGCTCGCCGTAGACCGCGGCGGACGAGGAAAAAAGGAAATACTTCACGCCGTTTCTCCTCATGGCGTCGAGGAGCGAAACAGCGCCGCCGATGTTGTTCCGGTAGTACTTGAGCGGATCGGCGACCGACTCGGCCACCTGCGAGAACGCCGCGAAATGGCAGACGGCGTCGATGCCGTCGAGCGCCGGAACGAGGAAACCCTCGTCGAGGAGATTTCCCTCGCGGAAGGACGCGCGCCGGGCGACCGCGGTCCGGTGACCCGTGGACAGATCGTCGACGATGACGACGTCATGAGCGCCCGCGAGCAGATGCTCCGTGACGACACTGCCGATGTAGCCGGCGCCGCCCGTGACCAGAATTCTCATTTCGTCCGACCTCCATACCTGGCGAGATAAGCGCCGAGATACTTCCCCGTGAGGGACGCGCGCGATTGTACGATGCTCTCGGGAGGGCCGCAAGCGATAACCGAGCCTCCCTCCTCCCCGCCGCCCGGCCCGAGATCGATCACGTGATCGGCCCAGGCGATGACCTCCATGTTGTGCTCGATGACGACGACCGTGTGCCCGGCCGCCACGAGCTCGTCGAACACGCCGAGGAGCCGGTCGACGTCGCTCATGTGAAGCCCGGTCGTCGGCTCGTCGAGGATGTAGAGGTTGCGCTGCCCCGCCGACTCGGCGAGCTCGCGCGCGATCTTGATGCGCTGCGCCTCCCCCCCGAAAGCGTGTTCGACGGCTGACCGAGGGTGAGGTAGCCGAGACCGACCTTCGAGAGAATCCAGAGCTTCTCCCCGAGCTGCGGCGCCGCGTCGAAGAAGAGGATCGCGTCGTCGACCGTCAAGGCGAGGACCTCGCTGATGTCCTTCCCGCGGTATCGAACCTCGAGCGTCTCGGCGTTGTAGCGCCTTCCCTCGCATTCCTCGCAGGGAACGAAGACGTCGGCCATGAAATGCATCTCGACGCGCCGGAATCCCATGCCCTGGCAGCGCGGACAGCGCCCCCCGGATTTATTGAAGCTGAACCGGCCCGCGTCGAACCCGCGCGCGCGGGCGGCCTGCTGGGACGCGAATATGTCGCGGATGAACGAGAACCCCTTGATATACGTGATCGGATTCGACCGGGGGGACGAGCCGATCGCGCTCTGGTCGACGAGCAGCACGCGGTCGAGCGCGCCCCGGACGTCGCACTTCCCGATCCCGAGACGCCCCGGCGGAATCCGGTCCCGCGCCGCCGACGGGTAAAGCACGTCGACGACGAGGCTGCTCTTGCCCGAGCCGGAGACTCCCGTCACGCAGGTCACGAGGCCGAGCGGGATGCTCACGTCGATACCCTTGAGGTTGTGCTCCACGACCCCCGAGAGCTCGATCGTGCCGTACTGGCGCCGCCGACGCTTGGGCACCGCCGACCCGGGCCGCTCGTGAAAGAGCCAGTCGATCGTCTTCGACTCCGCGACGCGCGCCGTGCGGGCGCGCTCCACGGTGCCGCTGAAAAGCACCGCTCCCCCCCGGCTCCCCGGGCCCGGCCCGAGATCCACGAGGTAATCGCACGAGCCGATGATGTCGGGATCGTGCTCGACGACGAGGACGGTGTTGCCGAGGTCCCGGAGCCGGCGGAGCACCGAGACGAGCCGCTCGTTATCGGCGGCGTGGAGCCCGATCGACGGCTCGTCGAGGATGTAGAGGGCGTCGACGAGATTGGCGCCGAGGGAGTTCGCGAGATTGATGCGCTGCGCCTCCCCTCCCGAGAGGGTGCGGGTCAACCGGTCGAGCGTGAGGTACCCGAGCCCCACGTCGATCATGAACCGCAGGCGGGCCGCGACCTCCGACAGGATGTCCCGCGCGATGCGCCGTTCCTGCTCGGTGTACGGGGCCTCTTCGATCGCCTCGAGCGCGCGCGCCGGAATCATCCGGACAATGTCGCGTACCGTGAATTCCCCGATCTTCACGTTGTACGCGTCGCGCGTGAGCCGCCCCCCCTCGCACGTGCGGCACGTCGTGAACGCCATGTACTTGCGCGTGAAGAAGCGGTGCCCCTTCTTGTAGCTCTTCTCCCGGAGCTTCTCGAGGAACGGGATCACCCCGAGATATTTGCCCTCCCCCTCGAGGACGAGCTTCCTCGCGTCGGCGCTCAGGTTCATCCATGGAACGGCGGTCGGAACGCGTTTCGCGCGGCAGAACTCGAGGAGCCGGTGCTGGAAATAGGCGAAGCGCTCGCGCGACCACGGATCGATCGCCCGCTTCTCGATCGACAGCCGCCGGTCCGGAACGATGAGGCCTTCCGAAAATTCCATCCGGTCGCCGAATCCGTGGCAGTCGGGACACGCGCCGTACGGGCTGTTGAACGAGAAGAGGAGCGGGCTCGGCGCCTGAAAGGACGCGCCGCACGAGGAGCAGAGCGGCGCCTGGGTGAAGCGGCGCGTTGCGCCCGCTTCGTCGACGATCTCGATGCTCCCCGCGGACTCCCGGTACGCGAGCTCGACGACCTCCGCGATGCGGGTCCTGTTCGCCTCGACCGCATCGAGACGGTCGAGGAGCACCGCAATCTCGGCGCTCCCGCCCTTCCCGACCGCGAAATCCTCGATGCGGACGGCTTCTCCCCCGACGAAGAGCCTCGAATACCCCCTCGAGAGCAGGTAGCCGCGCCTCGTCTTCCAGGCGGCCGCGTCGACGGATCCGATCGGCATCACGAGATTGATCCGCTTCCCCCCACAGGCGCCGATGATCTCCTGCGCCGCGTCGCTCGGCGTGTGCGCGCGCACCTCGATGCGGCAGCGGGGGCAGACGGTTCTGCCGACGCGGGCGAACAGCAATCGCAGATAGTCGTAGATCTCCGTCGCCGTGCCGACGGTCGAGCGCGCGCTCGTCACCGTGTTCTTCTGCCTGATCGCGATCGTCGGGCTCAGGCCGGAAATGTCGTCGACGTCGGGGCGCTCGAGCTTCTCGATGAACTGCCGGGCGTACGTCGAGAGCGATTCGATGTAGCGGCGCTGCCCCTCGGCGAAGATCGTGTCGAAGGCGAGCGACGATTTGCCCGAGCCGGAAACGCCGGTGACGACGATGAGGGCGCGCCTCGGGAGCTCGAGATCGATGTTCTTGAGATTGTGCTGGCGCGCGCCCCGGATCCGGATCGTGTCCATACCCACCGTCTTTTCGTGCAAAGGGCAATTACCCATTGTATCAGGACGAGCGGGGACGCGCAACAGCGCATTTCCCGGCGGGCGCTTGCGTCGGACGGAGATATCGGGTACGATCGCGCCGGCGCACTGAACGGGAAAGCGGGGACAGTATGGTGAAATCCGATCGCTCGATCGGCGCGGAGATCGCGGCCCTCAGGAAAACGCTCCGGAGGCTTCGGGCGCCGGGCGGCTGCCCGTGGGACCGCGAACGGGACATCGGGGACATGATCTCCTATCTCATCGAGGAGTCCTACGAGCTCCTCCAGGCCGGCGCCGGCAAGGACTGGCGCCACGTCGAAGAGGAGCTCGGCGACGTCTTCTTCATCCTCATCTTCATCCATGAGCTCCTCCTCGAGAAGCGGGATACGCCGCTCGCGGAGATCGTGTCGCGCGTCCACGCGAAGATCGTCGGGCGTCACCCGCACGTCTTCGGCGGCACGCGTGCGTCGAACAGCGCGGAGAGCCTCGCCGAGTGGGAGCGGATGAAGCGGGCCGAGAAGCGCAAGAGGCCGGCCCGGGGCCTCCTCTCCGAGGTTCCCGCGAAGCTCCCGCCGCTGCGCCGGGCCGCCGCCGTCCAGCGAAAAGCGGCCGGCGTCGGATTCGACTGGCCCGACTGCGAAGGTATTCTCGAAAAGCTGCGCGAGGAGTCCGGAGAGCTCGCCGCGGAGCTCGCCGACGGCTCCCGGGCGCGGATCAAGGACGAGGTCGGCGACATCCTCTTCACGGCCGTGAACCTCGCCCGGTTCCTCGATGTCGATCCGGAGAGCGTCCTCGAGGGAACGACGCGGAAGTTCGTCCGGCGTTTCGGCGAGATCGAGCGCCGGGCGGCCCGGCGCGGGAAGAGACTCGACCGGATGAGCCTCGACGAGATGGAGCGCCTCTGGCAGGCGAGCAAGAAACGAAAGCCGAGGCGCGCCGCGCGCGCGCGTTCCGAGGGGTCGAACGCGCGGTAGATCCCGGGCCGGGGAGATGCACCGACATGAAAAAAGGGGGCGACGAATCGCCCCCTTCGCGTTTCATGCGCTCGGCTCGAGCGGCTCTAGTTGAGCCGGCGGAATTCGATGCGCCTGTTCTCGGCGCGCCCCGCCGGAGTCGAGTTCGGCGCGATCGGGCTCGTCTCGCCGTAGCCCTTCGCGACGATCCGGTCGGCGTTTATACCTGCGTTCACGAGGTACTGCTTCACGGATTCGGCGCGGCGCTGGGACAGCGCGAGATTGAAGTCGTCCTTGCCCACGTCGTCCGTGTGCCCCGAGACCTCGATGCGAACTTCGGGATACGCCTTGAGCGATTTCACGACCTTGTCGAGGATCCCGTACGAATCGGGCGTGATCGCCGCCGAGCCGGTCTCGAAGTTGCAGCCCTGGAGTATGAACTTCTCCTCGATGGGACGCTCGTCCGGGCACCCGTCCTCGTCCTGGAAGCCGTTGTAGGTCTCCGACTCGTTCGGGCACTTGTCCACGTCGTCCTTGATGCCGTCGAGGTCGTTGTCGAGATCGGGACATCCGTCCTCGTCCTGGAAGCCGTCGAAGTCCTCGGCCTTCAGCGGGCATTTGTCCTTGTCGTCGGCGATGCCGTCATTGTCGCTGTCCTGCACGACATCCGGGCATCCGTCGTCGTCCTTGATCCCGTCGAAATCCTCGGGCTCGTTCGGGCACTTGTCCTTGAGATCGGGGATGCCGTCGCCGTCGTTGTCGAGATCGGGGCACCCGTCCTCGTCCTGGAAACCGTCGAAGTCCTCGGCGAGATCGGGGCAGCTGTCGTCCTTATCCGAAATCCCGTCCTTGTCGTTGTCGAGATCGGGGCACCCGTCGGTGTCCTCGATCCCGTCGAAATCCTCGGGCTCGCTCGGGCAGGCGTCGGCCTTGTCCTCGATCCCGTCGTCGTCCTTATCCTGCGGGAGCACGTTGCCCCCCATCGACAGGATGAAGTAGACGGCCCAGTCGGGAGGACGGACGAACGCCTTGTCGTCCTCGGCATTCATGCTGAAATCCGCGGCGAGCGTGATCGCGGCCCCCGTCGAGGAAACGAGCTTGACGCCCGGCGTGATCGTGTAGACGTTCTTGTTTCCCGCGAGGTAATAGCCGGTCGTGTCGCCGGCCGCCGGCTCGACGAAGTCCGCGTTCAGGTAGTTGTCCCAGAGAAACTCCACGAAGAGACTCGATCCCTTCGCGAGGAACTCGAGGCCGGCGCCGAAGCGCATCACATCGTTGAAATTCGATCCCTTCCCCTCGGGGGATTTCGGATAGGCCGGCGGGTAGAAGCCGCTCGAATCGGGATTGTTCGCGTAGAGGATTCCGTATCCGTCGTCCTCGTTCCGGTTGAAACGGTACCCGAGATTGAGATGGAATCTCGTCGGCACGAACTCCTTGAGATCGAGCAGGTTGATCGTCATGAGCCCCTTGATGCCGAAGTCGGTCTTATTCGTCGTGAAGCCCGCTTCCTCGCGCCCCGTCGGGAAGCTCGCTTCGCCGAGAACGCCGAGGCTCACGTACTTCGTCGGAATCGGCGGGCTGACCTTGAGGAGCACCTCCCAATCCCCGATGCCGCCGCGCGTCCTCGTCTCGAAGACGTCCTTCACCTCGGCGTCGTCCCCCACCTCCATGATCCAGTTTCTCACGTTGAACGCCGACGAGAATTCGATGTAGTCGCTCAGACCGAAGGTCAGCGCCGCGCGCGACAGGAAGAAATGGAGATCGACGTTCGCCTGGTCGGCCGTGATGCCGTTGATGAGGCTGTACGGCCCTTTGGTGAGCGTTTCGCTCGTGCGGTAGTATGAGGTGCCGAGCGAAAAGATGAGCTTGCCCCTGCCGACCGTGTTGGCTCCGTACACGTTGAGCAGCCCCGCCGTGCCCTTCCACGCATCCTGGCCGGCCGCCGGAACCGCCGCTGCGGCGACGAGCGCCGCCGCCAGAATCGCGCGCGCCAATGCCTTCATGACCTGCCCTCCCGGGTGAGATGAATGATCGAATCAATCTTCGGTGCCGTGTTCCGTCTCTTCCGTGCCCGCCCGTTTCGATTCGTCGAGATAGTTCATCTGGAGCTCCGTGACCACCGCGTTGATGATCCGCTGCTCGGCCGGCTCCAAGTTTCCGGCCGTTTTCTCCCGAATCATGACGAGCATGTCGATCGTAATGCGTGCCTGACGCAAATCCCGTTCCACTTTTCCGGTGATGGGGCTGACTAGTTTGCCGAGCTGCTGCAGCGCGAGTGTTTCGAACATCGCGACGAGGTGCGTGAAAAGAAAGGCGTTCCGGTCTCCGTCCTCGGAGTATTGTGCCATCGCCCGTCCCTCCCGTGTAATTACGCCCGACTATACGGAGGACGGATCGATGCCGTCAACGAAAAACCGTCAGTCCACCTTCCGCTCCGATGCGAACCAGATCATCTTCGCCGGCTCGCCGGGCGACCCGTTCGCGTACCCGTGGTTCTGATTGGCGATGAAGTAGATGCTGTCCCCTTCTCCGAGATCGTGCGACTCGTCGGCGATCCTGAACCGCACCGTGCCCTGGAGCACGAGCGCCGCTTCGTCCCCCTCGTGCGCATGGAGCGAAATCTCGCGCGATCCGGCCGGCGGCATCGTGATGAGCTGCGCGTTGATCTTGCCGCTCGGGATCGATTTCGTGAGCAGCTCCGCCGTTCCCGGGCAGCGCCCGAGCGCGCATTGCTTGCGATCCTCGAACGCGACGAAGGACACGTCGTCGAGCTCTTCGTTCTCGATGAAATACGCCGGATCCCGCTCGAGCGCTTCCGCGATCCTGATGAGCGCTCCGATCGTCGGCGAGGTTTTGCCCCGTTCGATCTCCGAGATATGCGTCGCGGAAATGCCGGCCTTCGCCTCGACGTTCTTGAGGGTGAGATGCTGCTCTTCCCGAATCTTCTTGATCCGCTTCCCGATTTCGTCCTTCGATATCATTGCTCCACGATCCTCCTCGCCGGTCTCCGCGGCTGTCACAGGCTGTACGGCGGCAGCGTCACCCAGATCGCGCGGCACTTCGCGTCCCCGATGTTCCGCATCGCGTGGGGCTTCGACGCCTTGTAATGGATGCTGTCGCCCTCCTTGAGGATGTATTTCTGCTCGCCGATGATGATCTCCATGACTCCCTTCGTGACCATCGCGAACTCCTCGCCGCCGTGCGTGCTCGTCTCCTCGGGACGCTTGATTCCCGGCTCGAGCTCGACCTCGAGGAAGGATATTTTCGGAGTCTGCACGTCCTTGGCCAGGGAGTAATAGGTGGCGCCCCAATCCTTGAACTGCATCTTCTTGCGCCTCGACTTGTTGATGACGGAGACCTTCGAGACGTTCTGCTTCTCCACGAAATACGCGACGTCAGTGCCCATCGCCTCGGCGATCTTCGCGAGGGCTCCCACGGTGGGAGAGGTCATCCCGCGCTCGATCTCGGAGACGTGCGTCGCCGAAACCTTCGCCTTGACCTCGATGTCCTTGAGCGTAAGTCCCTTGGAGAGGCGGAATTGCTTGATCCGCGCGCCTATTTCGTCTTTCCCGTTCATTGCCTTCCCCTCCATTGCCCACATAATTGAAAAAAGCAAGAAAACGACGATTAGTCTTTATATTAAGTTAAGAACCACCTATTTTCAACAATTAATTTTCCCATTCATGATTTATTCCATATTAATGCAATCGACGACAAACAAAGAAATTGAAGGCGAGGCGGGCCGGGATCGCCCCATTGTCCCACCCCCCGATATCCCTTTCAAATTTCTAGACTTGATCACCACCTTCCCGTATATTCGACCAGAAAAGATGGAGTATATCGCAATGTCGCAGGCTGCGGGCAAAATTTGTGTCATCCGCCTGGGCTCTCTGGGGGATCTGATCCTCATGGTTCCGATGCTGAGCGCCCTCCGGTCGAGATTTCCGTCGAAGGAAATACACCTCGTGTGCAAGGAGAAGTTCGCGGGGCTCTTCGAAGGGGGCGGCCTCGTCGATTCGTTCATCCCCGTGAAACGGGGGAACCTCCTCGAGATGCTCCGGCTCCGCGCCGCGCTGAACCGCGAGCGCTACGAAGCGATCATCGACGCGCACGGGGTCATCAGAAGCAATCTGCTGTTCCACTCGCTGCGGGCCGGGAAAAAGCTGCAGATCCGGAAGGACGAGCTCAAGAAAGCGGCGTTGATCGTCGGCAGGCTCAACCGGTACCGGCGCATCGAGTCCCAGGCGGAGCGCTATGCCGAGCTCGCCGCCCGGCTCGGCGCGCGGACGAACGCGATGCACGAGGGGCTCCCCCTCACTCCGGCCGCCGAGCGGCGCGCGGAGACGCTCCTCGGCGGCGACGGCGCCGGCCGTCCTTCGAGCCCCCTGATCGCGTTCGCCCCGGGCGCGCGCTGGCCGACGAAACGCTGGCCCGCGGAGCACTTCGCCCGGCTGATCGCGGAAGCGACGGCCCGGGGATTCCGGTGCCTCCTCATCGGGGGACCCGAGGACCGCGACGCGAACGCCGGCGTGGCGGCCCTCTCCGGGCGCGCCCCCCTCGACCTCACGGGATCTCTCTCGATCGTGGAATCGGCCGCGGTGCTGAAACGGTGCGCCGCGCTCGTGACGAACGACTCCGCGCCGCTCCACCTCGCCGAGGCGGTCGGCACCCCGGTCGTCGCCTTCTTCGGCCCGACGGTGCGCGAGTTCGGCTATTATCCGCGGCTCGCGCTCAGCAGGGCGCTCGAGACGGCGCTCGCGTGCCGCCCCTGCTCGAGAAACGGCAAGCGCTCGTGCCCGTACGGCACCAAGAAATGCCTCACGTCGATCGAGCCGCCGACGGCATTCGAAGCGCTCCTCGGAACGATCGGGGAACCGCGGGGACGCTCATGAGAATAGAGCACGCCATGTATAACGCGCTCCTGCCCGCCGCGGCTCTCGCCGCGCGCTGCGCCGCGCCGTTCAACGCGAAGATCGCCGAGGGGCTTGCGGGGCGCCGGGGATTCGAGAACCGATGGCGCGCGAAGGCGGCCGCGCTCGAGCGCCGGGGGCCCCTCATCTGGTTCCACGTGTCGTCGGTCGGAGAGTTCGAGCAAGCGAAGCCGGTCATCGATCTCCTCGCGCGAAAGGCGGGCTCGTCGCTCGATATCGCGCTCACTTTCTTTTCGCCGTCGGGCATGAGCTACTACGAGCGTTTCGATCGCTCGAAAAAGATCGACGCGATACGATTCGTCGAGTATCTCCCCGTCGACACCGCGCGAAACATGCGCTTCTGCCTCGAAACGCTCGCGCCGGACATGATCGTGTACGTGAAGTTCGACATCTGGCCCAACCTCGTCGTCGAGGCCGCGCGGAGAAGCGTCCCCCAGGTGCTCGTCTCGGGAACCCTCTCGCCCGGCTCCGGCCGGCTCTCCCCGCTCGTGAGAGGCTACTTCGGATGGCTCTACTCCATGCTCGACGCGATCGCCGCCATCGCGGGGGAAGACGCCGGCCGCTTCCGGTCCCTTACCGACGGATCGGTCGAGATCGTCGAGGCGGGAGACACGAGGTTCGACCAGGTCTGCCGGAGGATCGACGCGTCGGGCGTGACGCTCCCCGGCTGCATCGCCGCCTCGGGACGAACCTGGATCATCGCGGGGAGCACGTGGCCCCGGGACGAGGACGTCGTGATCCCGGGATTCGCGGCGCTCGGCCCCGCTCATCCGGAAGCCGGGCTCATCGTCGTTCCTCACGAGCCGACGGAGGAGCGTCTCGCCGGGATCGGCGCGGCGCTCGAGCGGGCACGCCTCCCCTTCCGGCTCCTCTCCGGGCTGAAGGACGCGTCGTCGTTCGCCGAGCCGGTCGTCGTCGCCGACGGCGTCGGCTACCTCGCCGAGCTGTACCGGGCGGGCGCGATGGCGTACGTCGGCGGGAGCTTCACGACGGGCGTGCACAACGTGATGGAGCCGGCGGTTCTGAAGCTCCCCGTGTTCTTCGGCCCGAGAATCGACAACTCCTTCGAAGCGCGGGAGCTCGTCCGCCTCGGGGCGGGAACGATCCTGCGCGCGGCCGGCGATTTCGCGCGGGAGTGCGGCGCGCTCCTCGCCGACGCCGAGCGGCTCGCGCGCACCGGAGAAACGGCGGCCCGATTCATACGAAATCATTGCGGAGCCGCCCTCCGTTGCGTAGATTTGATCGACCAGCGCCTCGAACGGAAAGGGACCCGGTGAACCCTCATCTGAAACCGCCCGCGCAGCCGCGCTACATCCAGATCGAGTCGATTCTCGGATGCGACGCCGCGTGCCCGTTCTGCCCCCAGAAGACGATCGATCGCAAACCGGCCATCATGAGCGATGCGACGTGGCGGAAGATCATCGACGACACGCGCGGGCTCGGCATCACCTATCGCCCCTTCCTCCAGAACGAGGCGCTCATCGACAAGCGTCTCCCCGAGATCATCCGGTACATCAAGGAGGATCCGACCGCGCGCGCGGAGATCAACACGAACGGAAGCCTCCTCGACGAGAAGCGGGGCGCGGCCCTCATCGAGGCGGGGATCGATGTCGTCCGCTTCAGCATCGACGCGTTCTCGCGCGAGACCTTCGCGGCGTGCCGCGTCGGGCTCGACTACGACACGGTCGTCGAGAACGCGAACCGCTTCATCGAGGCCGCGGCCCGGACGCGCGGGCGCGTCGTGACCGAGGTGCGGATGATCGACATGGAATCCACGAAGCGCGAGCAGCGTCCGTTCCTCGACTACTGGGGCGGGCGGGCCGATCGGGCGCTCGTCGTTCCGCTCTACCATTGGCCGTGGGACGAGGGCGTCGAGATGGTCCGCAAGCCGTGCCTCAAGATGCGCGAGGAGATGTTCTTCTACACCGACGGCCGCGCGGTGCTCTGCTGCTGGGACATCGCGGGGCGCGCGGCGATCGGCGACGTCACCAAGGAGAGCGTCCTCGACATCTGGAACGGCGAGACGCGGCGCCGGTACGCCGATTTCCTCTCGCGCGGCGAGCGCGACCGGATTATCCTCTGCTCGCGCTGCGACGCCTACCGCGACCGGCACTTCGACGGCTTCGACGACTGAATCACCGATAACCGATCGAATCCGCTCATTCGCCCGCGGGCCAGGGAAAGCGCCCCGCGCGGACGAGCCGCTCCGTTTCCCCGGTGAAATCGACGATCGTCGACGGAAGGGCCGGCGATCTCCCCCGCCGCGAAAGGTACGCGGCGAGCCCGGGAAAGGCGCGCCTGATATCCGAGATTCTCGCGAGCGGAATGCTCCCCGAGCGGTTGGCGCTCGTCGAGACGAGCGGCTCCCCGAGCGCCCGGATCACCGCCCTGAGCTCCGCGAGCGCGGGGATACGCACGGCGACCTTCCCGTTCCTCGAAAGCGGCGCGGAGAGATTCGCGCGTGCGGGCAGCAGTGCGGTCAGCGGCGCGGGCCAGATGCGGGCGAGCGTTCGCGCGGAGCCGCCGGGCCAGCGAGCGACGAGCGAGCGCGCCATGGCCTCGTCCGACGCGAGCAGGATGAGCCCCGTCCGCGCGGCGCTCCCCTTCAGCTTCAGGATCGTCTCGATCCCGCGCGCGTTCGAGACGGCGCAGTGAAAGCCATAGATCGTGTCGGTGGGAAGGACCGCGACGCCGCCCGCGGCGAGCGCTGCGGCGGCCCTCCGGATGGAGGATCGCCCGAGAACGCCGGAGACGCCCGGCGCGTCCCCGCGGCGAACGCTTCTCACGGCCGGCGCCATTCCGCCCGCATCTCCTCGAGCCGTTTCGCGACGTCCTCGTCGGAAAGCGCGAGGATTTCGGCGGCGAGGATCGCGGCGTTACGGGCTCCCGCCTTGCCGACGGCCACGGCGGCGACCGGCACTCCCGGGGGCATCTGCACGATCGAATAGAGCGCGTCCACCCCTCCGGGGAGCCCGCTCGCGAGCGGAACCCCGATCACGGGCCTCGTCGTGATGGACGCCACGAAGCCGGGAAGCGCGGCCGACATGCCGGCGCCCGCGATGAAGACCTGCGCGCCCCGCTCGAGCGCCCCCTCGACGTACTCGGCGGTCCGTTTCGGCTGACGGTGCGCGGACCTGACCTCGAGCTCCGCCGGTATGCCGAGCTTCTCGAGCTCCTTGAGACACGCCTCCATCGGCTCGCGGTCCGATTCGCTTCCCATGAGCACGGCGACCTTCAGTTCGCGTTTCATGAGCCTATCTCAATCCTTTCTTCCCGATGTCGCTGCGGGAGAAGCAGCCGGTGAACGAAATCGCGGCCGCGCCGCGGTACGCGGCATCGACGGCGTCGCGGAGCGTCGGGGCCGTCGCGGTCACGCCGAGCACGCGCCCGCCGTTCGTCACGACGGCGCCGTCCTGCGCCGCGGTGCCCGCGTGAAACACGATGCACCCCTCGTCGCGCGCCCGGTCGAGCCCCTCGATCGGATGCCCCTTGTCGTACGGGCCGGGATAGCCCTTCGACGCGAGCACGACGCACGCGGCCGCGCCGGGGCCGTTTTCGAAGCGCGCGCTCCCGAACCGTCCCCCCGCGGCCTCGAACATCGCCTGAGCGAGATCGCCCGCGAAGAGCGGGAGGATCGCCTGGGTTTCGGGATCGCCGAACCGGCAGTTGTACTCGAGGACCTTGGGGCCGCCCTTCGTGATCATGAGCCCGAAGTACAGGACTCCGGCGCCCACGATCCCCTCGCTCCGCATTCCCTCGAAAGTCGGCTCTATGATCTCCTTCTTCACGCGCGCGGCGAGCCCTTCGTCGTACATCGGGACGGGGGCGTAGGCGCCCATGCCGCCGGTGTTCGGACCCTGGTCTCCGTCGTGCGCCCGCTTGTGATCCTGCGAGGGAACGAACAGCCGATAATCGTTCCCATCGTACAGGGCGAGAACCGAGACCTCCTCGCCGCTCAGGAACTCCTCGAGCACGATGCGCTCGCCGGCCGCCCCGAATCCGCCCCGCTTCATGACGAGCTCGATTGCCGATCGCGCTTCCCGGGCCGTGTTCGCGATGATGACGCCCTTGCCCGCGGCGAGCCCGTCCGCCTTGACGACGTACGGCGCCTCCATGGAGTCGACCGCCTTGATCGCCGAGGTCGCGTTCCCGAACGCGCGGAACTCCCCCGTCGGAATATCGTAGCGCTTCATGAACTCCTTCGCCCAGACCTTGCTCCCCTCGAGGCGAGCCCCCTTCTTGTCGAATCCGAATATCCGCAGAGCCTTCGACGTGAAGAGGTCGACGATGCCGGCGACGAGCGGGGCCTCGGGGCCGACGACGGTGAGATCGATCTTCTTCTCGAGCGCGAGCTTCAGGAGTCCGTCGAGGTCGTCCGCGCCGACGCCGACGCATTCGGCGTGAGCCGCGATGCCCGGGTTTCCCGGCGCGCAGTATATCTTCTTGACCGCGGGGGACTGGGCGAGCTTCCACACGATCGCGTGCTCGCGTCCGCCGCCGCCGATAACGAGAATATTCATGAGAATCGCGTTCCTCCATGGCGCCCGCGCCGCCGATGCGGCGCCCCGCGCCGAAACAGATTATACCCGAGCCCCGCGACGCGGAGAAAGGAAATTTGCCCGCGGCCGCTACCGCCTCGCGGGCAGGAACCGGGACGCGTCGGCGATGACGAGCAGATCCTCTTCATCGATTCCTTCGAGCAGGAATCTCTCGTATCCGTCCTTCCAGGGGCAGAAGCCGAATCGCGAGACGCAATCGTCGGAGAGCGTCGATCTGAGATAGATCGAGAAGCGCGTCGTGAGCTCGCACGTCGATATCGCGGTCTGCGCGTTGAGCGTATAGCCCCGCCTCACGACGTCGGGCACCTCGTGTCTTCCCCGGTCGAACGCGGCGAGATACGAGTCCGATCCGATACCCTCGGAGCAGGCCGCCGCGGCGAGGAGCAGCCCTCCCTCCTCGAGGGCGCCCGAAGCGTACCGCAGCGCCTTGTGGCTCTGCAGGAGATCGATGTCAGACGGAAAACCGCCCGCCGACACGATCGCGGCGCGATAGGGCCGGTCGACGGGGAACCGGAAGTGCGTCGACACGAAATCGCACGCCGCGCGGTGGGAAGCGTCGAGCTCCCCCGCGTTGACGAACAGGACGCGTCCCGCCGGGCCGCCCACCGCGTTGACGGCGAAGGTCCGCGCGCCGAGCAGCCGCGCCCCCGCGAGCATGTCCGCGTGGACCGGATTCCCGTCGAGCGCGCCGGCGCGGCATCCGGGCGAGAGCCCCGTCCCCGGATCCCTCCCGAGCGACAGCCGGTGGTTCGCCAGAATCGTCCGCTCCCCGGCGACGCCGGGCAGGATGAGCTTCCGCGCGCCGCCGAAGCCGGCGAAATAGTGGAACGAAACCGAGCCGAGCGCGATGACGAGCGCCGATTCGGCGACGGTCCGGTTGAACAGGCACCGCGTCCCCGCGGGAGTCGTCCCGACCTCGATGAGCGAATCGGTGTCGCGCGCGTCGTGCGCGATCACCCGCCAGCGCAGCGGCACGCCGGCGCCGACGTGCGCCTCGAGCTCTCCCTCGCGGAATCCCCGGTGCATGCCGAGGGCCGCGACGATCGCGACGCGGTCCGGCCCCGCCCCGTTCGCTTCGAGATACGCCAGCAGCGGGGCGAGCATGAGCCCCGTTCCCCCGCCCCTCGTGATGTCGGAAATGAGAACCGAAATGCCGCCCGATCGGGGGATGAGCGTCCGGAGCGCGCGCGCGCCGACCGGACGTTCGAGCGCCTCGGCGAGCGAGCGCGCCGGGTCGGCGAGCGGCTCGGGATAGGCCGTTCCCGCCGCTCTGACGCGACGCCCTCCGAGATCGATGTTCAGGATGCCGTCATGGTAGCGAAGGGCGAACTGCACGCGAACCTCCGGCGCGGCCGCCCGCGAACGCGCGCCGCTCCCGAATACGAACCGGCGCCGGCGAGCGGCGCCGCGCGGATCAGTCGGGAAGGATGTGCGTGCCGACGTGCCCCTTGCAGGCGTCGAGCAGCATGGTGGCATCCGAGATGATGACCCGTTTTCCGCCGGACTCGATGAATTCGATCGCCGCCTCGATCTTGGGGCCCATGCTTCCCGGCGGGAACTCCCCCGCGTCGTAGAGCTTCCTGATTTCGGCGAGCCTGATCTTGCGCAGCGCCTTCTGCTCCGGCGCGCCGAAGCGCACGTACACCTCGGGCACGCTCGTGAGGATCACGAGGCGCTCCGCTTGAATCATTTCGCCGAGAACGGCGGCCGCCCGGTCCTTGTCGATGACCGCCTCGACGCCGAGAAGCTCGCTCCCGCTCCGCACGACCGGAATGCCGCCGCCCCCCACCGCGATGACGATGGCGCCGGATTTGATGAGCCGCGCGATGATGTCCGATTCGACGATCTCGAGGGGACGGGGGGACGGAACGACTCGGCGATACCCGCGATTCGCGTCCATGATCATCCGGTACCCTTTTTCCCGCGCCAGGGCATCGGCGTCTTCCTTGCCGTAGAACAGGCCGATCGGTTTCGTCGGGTGCTGAAACGCCTCGTCCTCCTCGGAGACGACGACCTGAGAGACGATCGTGACGACCTCGCGGTGTACGCCCCGCACGCTCAGCTCGTTCCGGAGCGACTGCTGGATCATGTAGCCGATTCCGCCCTGCGAGTCGGCGCCGCACACATCGAGGGGCATCGGCGGTATGCGGCCCTTGACCGCCTCGTTCCGCTCGACGATGTTTCCCACGATGGGACCGTTTCCGTGCGTGATGATCACCCGCCGCCCGGAGATGATGAGCTCGGCGACCTGCCGCATCGAGGTCGACGTGAGCTCTCGCTGGGCCTCGATCGTTCCGCTCCCCTTGGTGGGGATGATCGCGTTTCCGCCGAGGGCGATGACGTCCATTCCGCGCACCGGATACTACCTCCCCCAAAAACAAGTCCCCTGTTGAAGGCCGGAGCCTTCAACAGGGGGATGTTCGTTCTCTCGCGCGTCTCTTACAGAGCGGCGCGGATCTTCGCGAGCGCCTTCTTGATGTTCTCCTGGGAATTCGCGTAGGAGAACCGCAGGTAGCCTTCGCCGTACTTCCCGAAGCTCGTCCCGCTGAGCCCCGCCACGCCGGCCTTCTCGAGGAGGTGCACCTCGAGCTCCTTCGACTTCATCCCCGTGCCCGTGATGTTCGGGAACACGTAGAAGGATCCCTTCGGCTTCAGGCACGTGAAGCCCGGAATCGCGTTGAGGCCGTCGACGATGAGGTCGCGGCGCGCCTTGAATTCCTTGACCATCTTGCGCGACTTGGACTGGGACCCGGTCAGCGCCTCCATGCCGGCGATCTGCGTGAAGCTCGCCGTGCAGGAGTTCGAGTTCGTCTGGAGCCGCGCGATCGCATCGGCGACCTTCGGCGGCATGATGCCGTATCCGAGCCTCCATCCGGTCATCGCGTAGGTCTTCGAATGCCCCTCGAGGAGAATCGTCCGGTCCTTCACTTCGGGAAAATCGTAGATGCTCACGTGCTTGCCCTCGTAGATGATCTTGCTGTAGACCTCGTCGCTCAGAATCCACGCGTTGAATTTGTCGGCCAGCTCGGCAACGGTCTTCATGTCCTTCTTCGTGAGCATCCCGCCCGTCGGGTTCTGCGGAGAGTTGATGATGATGAGCTTCGTCTTCTCGTTCACGAGCGTCCGGAGCTCGTCGACGTCGAAGGAGAATCCCTTCTCCTCGCGCAGCGGAATCGGCACCGGCTTGGCGCCGACGAAATTGATGACCGACTCGTAGATCGGGAAGCCCGGATTCGGATAGATGACCTCGTCCCCCTCGTCGACGAGCGCCAGGATGCTGAAGAAAAGGATGGGCTTGGCGCCGGGAGTGATGACGATGTTCTCGGGCTTGACCTCGACGCCCCGGTCCTTCGTGATGTGCTCCGCGAAGACCTTTCGCGCGTCGAGGAGCCCCGCGGAGGGCCCGTAGTGGGTGAATCCCTTTTTGAGCGCGTTGATCGCGGCCTTGACGATATTGGGCGGGGTATCGAAATCGGGCTCGCCGATCTCGAGATGGACCATTTCCCTGCCTTCGGCTTCCATCGCTTTCGCGCGGGCCAGCACTTCGAAGGCGGTTTCGGTGCCGAGCCTGCTCATCCGTTCCGCAAACATCTCTCCTCCTCGAACTCAAGACAGACGGCCGATCTCTCAATAATTGAACAATATCTATATTAGGCGGGCGAATCATCTTTGTCAATGGAATACGGGAACCGGGCGGGCAATAGCGGTTCGGGCAAAATGAGTTACGTTCACGGCGCAGCGGGATAGGAGGCCGGCGCCCGGCGCCCGAGGATCGGGCGCGCTCGCTCAGCCGAGGCTTCCGAGATAACGCTGTATCTCGCGCTTCACTTCCTCGCGGATCGCGCTCCCTTTTCCCGCGAGCCTCAGGAGGGTCGTCTTGTCGACGAACCGGACGTGGATGAATTTGCGCAGACTCGACACCGGCACCTTCGAGGGATTCAGGAGGAGGTTGAGCGGCACCTCTTTGTTCGCGAAGCCCGAGTAGAGATCCCTCCTGTTGGCGACGATCGTGAGCACGCGAATCGACCGGGCGCGCTGCGAGATGAGCGCGATGATGCCCGGCTGGGACAAGACGCGGGGATTGTCCATGAGCTCCAGGATGAATTGATCGTTGTCGATATAGGTCATCACGAGCGTCCGGTAGCTGACGGTTTTATCCTGATGGATATTCGCCCAGTCGACGTCCCGGGGAAGCTGATCGATATCGAGAAAATGCGCCGCCGGCACCCTCCTCACGTCGATGGCGAGCACCTTGTGATGGAGCTCGAATCCGGGGAGGTCGAGGAGCATCTTGAGGATGTTCAACGCCGCGAGCTTGTGCAGGAGTATTTCGAACATCCCCTGCCCCGCGTGATTCACGAAGATGTCGAGACAGCTCAGATAATCGGGCTTCCGCTGGACGCGCAGGAGCAGCGGGTGCATGAGAAGCCCCCGGATGATCGCGGTGCCGAGCTTCATGTGCGGATACGGATGCGCCCGCGACAGCTGCTTCTCGAAGAGATCGGCGAGGGCGGAGCCCGCCGGCGTTTTGCGCAGCTCGGCGACCGCTCCGTCCCAACGCTCCCCGAGCTTTTGCCGGAGAAGCAGCGTCGCCTCGCCGTAGCGCTGGTACGCGCCTTCGAGCGCCTGCACCCGCCACTTCGTCTCCTCGGCCTTCGAGATCAGGTAGACGGTCGCGCGGGGCTTGGACATGAAATTGATCGTGGCGAGCGCGCCCTTCACGCGAAGCTCGAGGGCTTCGAGCTCGACCTTCGAGCGCTCCATGATCGCCTTGTCCCAGCGGCGGTCGGGATCGGCGACGGCCTTCCGCACGCCGTCGCTCCACCCGAGCCACGGCGCTTCCGCCGGCGCGCCGGAGCCGCCGGGCAAGGGATGCGACATCGAGAGGAGCATGACCTTCTTCTTGAACCAGTCTTCGCTTTCCTTGAGCGCCGTCCCCGCGCGCTCCTTGCGGGCGATTGCGCTCATGACACGCTTGACGTTCCTGAATTCGACGAGCTCCGTGACCATCGTCTCGGCGGGCGGGAGCGCGAGGAGCGCCGCATAGAGCAGCTTGAGCCCGGCTCCTTCTCCCTCGACCGCGAGCGCCGCTATTCTCAGAAGCTCCCGATGCGGCTCGCTCGACGTGGCGAAATAGTCGGCGAGGGCTTCGGCCTGCTGGAAGGTGTTCTCGATGGCGCCGATTTTCAGGAGGCCGCTTCTGACCTCGCCGGTCGGCGTCGAATAGAGAAGCTCGTTGAGATGATCGAGAAACGGCATGAGAGGCGGAAAGGTGAGCACCTTTCTGCCGTATGTCTTGTCGTCATAGGCTATCGTGCGGACGGATTCCATCATGAGTATTCACTAGCATGAATGAGTCCAATTCGATGCCTTTCGCCCGCCGCCGCTCCGATCAGAGACGCGCCGCGACCTGCAGCGAGAAATCCGGCGCCGTTCCCGCCTCCAGCTTCACATGAGCAAAAATGCTTAACTTGTTGATATATAATCCAATCAACGCTGCGCCCCTTCTGGTGTCCCTCGAAACGACGCGCAGGGGAAAACTCCCCTGAAGAGAGGGCTCGTAGAAATAGCATACCGGATTCCCGAACGTCGTTTCGTAATCGGCGAGCGAGGCCGTCATCCGAAGCCGGTTCGAAAACAGGTTCACGCGGAGAACGGGTGAGACGAGCCAGGCGCGCCCCCCTTCCTCATCGATCCGCTTCAGCGACGCCCCGACGCGCGCGCGCGCGGCGACGCGCCATTCCCCCTGGACCGCGAGGGAGCGGGATCCGTCCAGCCGGATCTCCGATGCGCACGGGTATGGAATGACGTTCTGCCGCTCGTCCGCCGCCCCGGTCCACACGAGCCGCAGGAAACCCACCCGCCCGCGCCCTTCGCACTCGATCCTCGCCGTCCGACGAACCGCGATACTATGACCGTCGGCGCGCTCGTACCGGTCGAGCGACCCCCTCACGTGAAATCCCCGCCGGATCATGCAATCGACGGCGGCGGCGCCGCCGCCGATCGAAGAGCTCTCTCCCGGCGAGCGGCCGATCACCGAGCTGAAGGTGTGCGCCGCGCCCGGCGGGACGAAATAGAGGAGAAGACCCGCCCGGGCTTTCGAGATTCTGCAGGAGAATGCCGAGAGCAGCGCCGGTTCGGTCTCGCCGCGCCATGCCGCCTCGAAGCCGGCGTTCATCACGTCCGATTTCCACCGGCCGTCGATGCCGAAAACGCGCGTCCCCCGCTCCCGCGCTCCGCCCGAGAGCGACAGGCCCGCCGCGGCCCGGCCGCGACGCGCCTCGATCCGCGCGCCGGCAGCGGTCGTTCCGGAGGGATTCGGTCCGTCGGGACCGGAGGTCATCGCCCGCCCGCGGAACACCGCCGCATAGAAGTGCCGGCCGCGGATCTCCGCCGCGCCTCCCTGGAGCGACCGCGCGGAAAACGACGTCGTCCCCGCGATCATGCGAGGCGTATGAAACGGAAAAGCTCCCGACGAGAGCGACGAGCCGCCCGATCCCCCGAAAACGAGCCCGAGCGCGAAATCGGGCACGATGGCGCCCGCGTGGAGCCGGACAGCGCCCGCCAGCGTCTCCCCCGCGAGATACCATGAGACGGCGCGCGCTCCACCTTCGGCCTTCTTCGCTCGGCAGAGCGCACTCCATCCCCCGGCCCCCCCGGCGAGGTATACGTCGGATCTTCCCGCGCCGGAACGGGAGATCGTCCCCTGCGTGATCCGGCAAACGGCGCCGATGGAGCGGGGATCGTCCCGGCGGCGATAATCGCCGTCGCGCGCGCGCTCCCCGGCGATTGCCGTCGCCGAGAGCAGCTGCTCGAGCGCGGCGCGCGAAGGATCGTCGGGATTCTCCCGAAGATACTCGGCGATCTCCCGCTCGTCGAGCGACGCCGCCGGCTCTCCGGCGCCCTCCGGAACCGTTTCCATGACGGCGCCGTCCGGCGCGCTCCGCGTATCGACGCCCTTCGCCGCGCGCCCCGCCGGGGCGCACGACGCGGCCGCGAGCGCCGGGAGGAGACAGGCGATCGCTATCGCCGCCCGCATCGTCCGCGCGTTTCCCCCCACGGCGCCCGTCCCTCCGGTGTCACCATTCCCACACCATCCCGGCGCCGGCCGTCACGGTGTTTCCGAGCGCCGGGCTGCGGCTCCATGAGAAATCGAGAATCGTCCGGGAGATCCTGATCACGAATCCGCTCGTCAGCTCGCCGGTCTTCCAGCGATACGAGCACGCGATCGCGCATCCGTTCGCGAGCCATGCATCGATCAGGCATTGCGCGTCCCGGCCCCGCGGGCCGGACAGGGCTCCGTCGACGACGAGCGCGAACGTGCCGGTGTCGATTTGGAGAAAGACGCGCCCCTCGCCCCGCCGCTGACCGTCGCCGCCGGCCGCGCGGATCACGCAGCCGGCGCACACGGCCCCGCCTATATCGAACGATCCTCCGAAAGAGAGGGACGGCGTGACCGAGGCGCCGAATCCGCGGGGCGCGCGCCGCTCGATCGCGGGAACGGCATAGAGCCTCACCGGGACGCGCGCGATGGAGGAAATCCCGATCGCCGCCGTGAAACCGTCCTCGCGATAGAGTGCGTACCCGAGGTGACGCCAATCGATCCACGCGGCGAACGACCGCCCCTCGACGCCGAGCAGGAGATCCGACGAGACGAGTCCGTCGAGCAGGTAGGGATTCGAGGCGATCGCATGGAAACCCGCGCGCGCGCGAGCGAGCGCGCCGACGCCGTGGAAGGCGTTGCCCGAAGCGCAGCCCCGCGGGCATCCGGCGAGCATGCGCGCGGCGCAATCGTTCGCGCCCGCGGGGCCCGCCGCGATCGGCAGGAGCGCGAGGAACGCCCCGCGCGCGAACGCCCCCCTCAATCCCCCGCGACGACGATGCACGCCTTCTCCCGTCTGCATATCGCACCTCCCGCCCCCGCATATTCGACGAGGCAGATGTAGAGCCCCGTCCGGGCGCTCCTCCCGTCGCTTGTCCGGCCGTCCCAGCGGCACGCGAATACGTCGGCCCCCCCGCTCTCGCCGAACAGCCGCCGCACCTCGTATCCCTCCCGGTCGAAGATCCTCGCGAGGAAACCCGTCTCGCCCGCTTCGCGCGCGCCCGCCACCATGACCTCGCCGTCGCGCCGGGGGGAGAACGGATTGGGCGAAACGGAGAGCCCTCTCGAACGCGGAGTCTGTCCGACGCGCGTGGAATTTTCGCTCCCCGGCGTCGCCCGCCGCTTGGCGGCGCAGCGGTGCCAGATCCCGCCGGGGCGAGCGCTGCACGCGCCGGTCGATATGCGCTCGATGCTCCTCCCCCGCTCGTCGCCGAGCAGATCGCGGTACGATACCGTCTCGACGAGAACGCCCGATTCGTCGAACAGCGAGACGGCGTCCGCGCGCTCCCCCCGGTCCGTGTCGTTCAGCGACGGCCATCCTCCCTCGACGGCGCGCACGGACGCCGCGCACGACGGATACTGGCGCGCGAACGACGCCGAATCCTTCGCGAGAATCGAGAACGACCGCGGGGGCAGGATCGCGTCCGCCGACGACACGAGGCGCCGGGCGCCCGTCGCGTCGCAGATCGTCCATCCCTTGAGATTGCAGGCGGCATCGGAACCGTTGGCGATCTCGATCCACTCACTCATCTCTCGTTCGGGGCGGTACATGATCTCGTTGACGACGACCGCGCCGGGGGACGAGCCGAGGAGCGCGCGAAACGAATCGTTGGCCGCGTTCTCGTCGACGGCGCCGTCGAATCGCGCCCGGACTTCGAAGCGGGGCGCCTCAGGCGCGGCGAGGACGAGATCGATGGAATCGGCGGCCGAAACGGCGAGATCGAACGAGTGCCGGCGCGCGCCGGTGAAGCCGGCGGTTCCCGCGGCGCTCACGCCGCTCAGAATCGACACGCTCCCCCGCGCCGCTTCGAGGCCGCAGTTCGCGATTCTCACTTTCAGGGAGAAGAGGGCGCCCCCGCACGGGAGCGCGCCCTCCGGGACGAGGCTCATGCCGATATCGAACCGGAAGAAGTTCCGGCGCCCCGGCGTCGGCGGCGCGGCGACGAAGTCCGCGTCGTTCCGGCCGCTGTCGCCGCCGTCCGGCTTGCGGGCGAGGCACGACCCCGCGGGCACGTCCGGCGCGGGGGCCCCCTCGTAGAGATCGCCCGAGGCGCAGGCGCCGTATCCGACGAGATCGGCCGTGCCCGCGGGGGAGACGAGCCTGATCGCGTCGGGGCCGTTCCCGAGCGTCCCCCGGAGCAGCAGCCCGGCGGCGGGAGCGCGCTCGATTCCGGCGACGCAGAGAAATCCACCCGGCTCGAGGGACGCGCCGGGGGACGCCGTCCACACGACCTTGGCGGCGCCGGTCGCGCCGTCGAGCGTCTGCAGCGCCCATCCGGTCAGCACGCAGGAAACGGTGTCCGGATTGTGGAGCTCGACGAACTCCCACCCGTCGTCCGCTCCCGGATGATCGTAATAGATTTCGTTGATGACGACGCCGGCGGCGAGGGCGCGCGCGAAGACGATCCCGACGAACGCGCTCAAAACGGGAACACGGAACGACAGAAACGAAAAAAGGCTCCACCGCCGCATCATCCACCGCCACATCATGAGCCGCGGGGATGATAGCGCGAGCGCGGGCGCGATTTCAACGGAAAAATACGGTCTTCAAAAAATTATCCCGCCGGCCCCCGCGGAGGCGCGAGGCCGCGCCGGCGGGCGCGGGAAGGTTTCACACGCGGCCGGTCACTTGCGCAGTCCGAGCTTCCGGAGAATCTTCTCTCCCCGGTCGCTCCCCTTCTCGTATCCGTACCATGCCGCCGCGACCCTGCCGCGGATGTCGATGATGTAGTTGAGCGGCAGCGCGCCCTGCCCCCGCGCCGTTTGAAATTTCCGTTCGAGCACCTCGCGCGCGACGGCCGTCGTGTCGACGACGTTCGGAAAGCGGATCATCTTCTCGCGGAGAAACCGCTGCGCCTCCTCGCGCCCGTCCGCGCAATTCAGGCCGAGCACGACGAGCCCTTCCTTCGCGTACTGCTCCTGGATGCGCTGCAGGTGGGGGAGCTCGGCGCGGCACGGCACGCAGCTCAGCCGCCAGAACGAGAGCCAGACGACGGCGCCGCGATGATCGGACAGCCGGAACCGAGAGCCGTCCAGGAGCGGGAGCTCGAAATCGGGGGCGTCGCTCCCCGGCTTCAGGAGACCGTCGTCGAGCGACTGCAGGACGTATTCCTCCCACCCGGCGGGCGGCTTCCAGGCGAACCGGTCCTTCGATATCTCCCCGTTGACGACGACGTCGCGCCACCGTTCGCGCACGACGATATCCCGTTTCCCCCGCACCGTTTCCTCGAGTCTCCGGGGAAGGCGGTCGCGCCTGGCGACCCAGAACACCCTCGTCCGCTGGCCGTTCGCGTAGCTCGCCTCGATGATGTCGCAGACCTCGCCGTCGACGTTGACCGATCCCCCGCGCCTCACGCTCTCGAGGAGCGCCTCCATGAGATCGAAGCTCCCGTGGAACACGCTCGGATCGAGAATGGTCATCGACATCCCCGTGCCGAGCACGCTCGTTTCGCGCGCGATCGAGTGCGTCCCCCGCGCGGCGTCCTTCCTGATGTACGAGTTCCGTCCGTCCGCGGCGTTCGACGCGGAGTCGCTCTCGTGGATATAGGGCCTCCCGTCGGGCCAGTAGATCCAGAGCTGCCGCCCGTCGAGCACGAGAACGCCCGTCTTCGATCCGTCCCCGCTCCGCGATTCGAGCAGCGCGTAGTTCGGCTTCTTGAGCAGCAGCAGGTAGCTCGAATGGCCGATCTCCATGCCGCCCGTTTCCCGGACGTATTCGCTCTCGAACGAGAGCGTGCGCGCTTCCCGCATCGCCGCGTGCATCCCCCGGTAGATCGCGAGCGCCGCGCTGTCCCCCTGCGCCGCGGAACCGGGATCCCTCCCCCGCGGCGCGGCTCCGGAGGCGCAGAGCGCGGCGAGCGCCGCGGCGACAAGCATCGACACGCGCCGGAACGACGTCATACGAGCCCCCATGCCTTTCTCATGATCCACTCGGCGCCGAGCAGCAGAACGATGCCGGCGAGAACGACCGCGTTCCCGCGGACGCCGCGGACGTCGCGGCGCTCGACGCGCTGCTCGGACAGGCGCAGCCGGTTCGCGACGGATTCGAGCCCGGCCCCCTCGAGATACGCGCCTCCCGTTGCCTCCGCGATGTCCGCCAGCAGCGCGCCGTCGCGCGAGGGATCGAGCAGCTCGACCGAGACGTCCGTCACGGAGAAGGACGTCGTCCCGTTCAGGCCGCCCGCGGCGCTCCCTTCCCCGGAAACGGTGACGGTATAATCGCCCGGGGGGAGCGGATCGAGCTCCGCGCGGTAGTGGCCGGGCCGCCGCGGATCCGGCTCGAACGCGACCGCCGCGACGGGGATGCCGCCTCCCGCGCCGCTCGCTCGCACCTCGCCGCGCAGCCCGTCGGGGGCGCGACCGCTCCCGATCGAAGCGGCGAGCTTCACACGATCTCCCCTGCGGTACACGGTCCGGTCGGAATCGACCGCGAGGGCGCTCGCGCGCCCCTTCTCGGCGAGGCTCTGCACGAGCCCCCCGAAGAACGCCTCGTAGATCCTCCGCCCGTCGCCGCCGGCGAGCCTCCAGCGCCAGATCGGAAATCCGAGCAACGCGCCGGAGAGCCCCTCGCCGCGCCGCTCGAGAACGAGGAACGGGGTTCTGCCGCCGCGATCCTCGAGCACCAGCGACACGCGCGATCCCGAGGCGGCGGCGAGCCCGCCGATTTTCGCCGCGAGCGGCGGCAGGCGATCGAGCCCCCCGTCGGCCGCGAGCGCCGATACGACGGGATCGCCGGCGCCTTCCGCCGAAAGGCGGACGAACGTCTCGGCATACTGGATCCGCAGCGCGGAGACGCGCCGGATGCTCAGCAGCGGCTGCAGGAGATCGAGCGATGCGGCCCTCGCGAGCGGGGAATTCTCGTCCGCGATGAACAGCACGCTTCCTCCCGCGCGGACGAACGCGTCGAGCGCGTCCGAGTTCGCCGCGGCGTCGAAGAGCCTCGCGTCGTCCGAAACGACCACGAGATCGTACCGCGAGAGCCCGGCCGCCGTCCCCGGAAAAGCCCACGGTCTCTCGCCGGGATCGATCCGGAAGCCGGAGCCGGCCACCCAGGTGACCGCCTCGAGCTCGAACCGCTTCGAGCCCTTCACGAGATCCCGTACGAAGGTCATGTTCCAGTCGGGATACTGATCGATGTAGAGAATCCGGACCCGCTCCTTGAGGACGTCGAGCCGGAACGATTCGCTGTTGTTCTCGCGCCGGTCCTCCCGCGCCGCGGGCAGCGCCTCGACGGTGAGCCGGCGCTCCCCCTCGGCGTCCGCCGCGTAGGCGAGCGAGACGCTGATGACCTCGTCGTTCTTTCTCGCGGTCAGGAGGGCGCTGTCCCTGACCCGCCCCCCCTCGAGGAGCCGCACGACGATCGAGGCGCCCCTGACTCCCGAGGCGCGGATCATCGCCTCGACGGGGACCTTCGTGCCGCGGTAAGCGACGCGGTCGGCGACGACCTCCTCGACGGAGACGTCGGCCCCGGCGAGCGTATCGCCGAATCCGACGGCGTACACGGGCACCCCGGGACCGGCCCCCGACGAAACCATCCCGCGCGTGACGCGACCGTCCGAGAGGAGGACGATCGCGGCGAGATTCCGTCCCCCATACCGCTTCCGGGCGGCTTCGAGCGCGCCCCGCAGGTCCGTGCCCTCGCCGTCGGGCGCGATCGCGCTGTCGGGCCGGAGGGGGGCGCTCGCGAGATCCTCCGCGAACGGCACGACCTCGATATCGGCGCGCGCGCCGCCGAGAGCCCCGCGGAGGCGCTCGAGCCGGGCGAGCGCGTCGTCGAGCCTCGTCCGTCCGCCCGAATCGTCGATGCCCATGCTGCGGGAGCGATCGATCAGGACGAGCACGAGCGGCTTCCTGACTTCAACGGTCTTCGAGACGAAAACGGGATTGAAGAGCAGCAGGGCGAGGAGCGCGAACGCCCCGATCCGCATCGCGGCGAGGAGCGCGCGCCGCGTCGCCGGGACGGGCGGAAACGTCCGCCGGTACAGAACGACCGCCGCCGCCGCGAGCGCGACGGCGACGAGAGTTTTCCAAAGCACAGGATGCATCGATGTATTCCTCGCTCGCGCGCCGTCGATGCATGCTAGCAGAGCGCGAAGCCGGCGTCAAAAGCGAAAACCCGCCCGCCGGCCCGGCGGGGCGCGTCTGATGATTCGTTGGATTCCCGGTGGGCGGCGAACCGAAGGCCCCTAATCGTCCTTTCGGCCCGGCGAGCTCGCGACGCGGTGCTCGGGGGTCGAATCCTCGCTGGCCTCCGCCGGCTTCGACCCGGCCTCGCCCGGCGTCTTCTTGTAGCTCTTGATGGCCTCGTCGACCGTATCGAAGCTCTGCAGAATGGTCTGGAACTCGAGCAGCTCGAATACCTCGTAGACGTCTCCGATCATCCCCGCGAGCCGCAGATCGCCCCCGTTCTCGCGGATCGATTTGATTTCGCTGATGAAGATGCCCCAGCCCGCCGAACTGATATAGTTCACGCCGTTGAGGTCGATGACGATATTGAAGCGGCCCTTCTTGAGAAGCCGCTTGAGGCTCTCCTCGAGCTCGGCCGATGTGGTGGTATCCACGTACCCCTGAACGGACAGCACCGACACATCCGCATTGTCTTCAGGCCTCGAAAAAGATACGTTGATCCCTTCCATATCAACCTCGTTTCTTAAACTCTTTACGCGTCATGTATTCTCGTATTCTGATGCATCGCAAAGGCGGCGAGCGCCTCCTCCTTCGTGCCGTACGGCTTGAGGAGGGTGTTGAACTCGAGCAGATCGAATACCTCCCGAACGTCCGCGTGCATCGACGCCAGCTTGATATCCCCGTTCCGCTGCCTGATCCCCTTGATCTCGCCCACGAAGATGCCCCACCCCGCGGAGCTGATGTAGTTCACCTCGCTGAGATCGGCGACGATCCGCACGCTGCTCGACGAGACGAGCTCGTTGAACTTGTCCTCGAGGAACTGCGCCGTGCCCGAGTCGACGATTCCCCGCAGCTTCAGAACGACGACGTTATCTACGTTTTCCTCATCGATGACGAGTTTGTCCATAAACCTGCCAGTCCTCTCCGATGCCCGCACTCATACTAGCAAACTTCAGTCCAATAGTGCCTTAAGAAGGATAAATATGCCCTGTCGGTCGTTCTCGGATAACCGCAGGTTCTTCTGGGCTTTCTGATAGTTCGCGTTTATCTCGAGAGCCTTCCGGAAGGCCGTGCTCGCCAGGTCCATGTAAATCTTGCATTTTGCGGTATAGAGAATGCCGAGGCTGTTGTGCCCGTCGGCGAAGGTCGGATTCTGGTCGACGATCTCGCGGATCCGAGCGAGATGGCGCTCGATCTCCTCCTCCCGGAATTCTTCTCCGTCGGAAAGGAGCATCATGGAGAGGTCGAGAATAACGTCGTCGACGCCCCCGCGCATCGCCCCCTGCTTCGCCGACTCGAGCGCGGCGAACGCGCCGTCGTAATCCTTCGCGCGGAACAGCGAGCGCGCTTCGTCGAGGCGGTCGTGGATGAGATACGGATCGAGCTGCTCGGCCCGTTCGAGGTTGCCCGTGACGTTCGCGTCGAGATCGCGCGACAGCTCGTAATCCTCCTTCACGATCGTATTGAGGAGGTACGCGCGGGCGAGATTGAGGTACGGCTCGCCGTAGTAGAGATTGAGCTCGATGGCCCGCTTGAAGCTCTCGATCGCCGGCTTGCAGCGCTGCTGTTTGAGATAGATCTTGCCGAGCAGGTTGTGCATGTCGGGATAGTCCGGTGTGACCTCGATGCCTCCCCGCGTCGCCTCGAAGGCCTTTTCGAAATCGCCCATCTCGTAATACGATTCTCCGACGAGCATGCCGGCGAGGGAATCCTTGCTCCCCTTCCTTGCCGACTTCTGCGCCTCCTGTATCGCCTCGTGATAGAGACGGCGCTTGAAGAGCGCCTGCGCGATCCTGAGATGCAGCTTCGGGTCCTCCGACGAGCGAATGCGCTCACTCGCGCCGAGGACGGCGAGGAACTTGCGCTTGTTCTCGAGATGCGCCTCCTTCGTCGCGCGGCGCAGATCGTCGGGCGAACCCGCGTTGTCGACCGTCGATTGCACGGTGTCGAAGAGCACGCCGTCCCTGAAGAACGAGCTCTGGACGACCCCTTTTTTCAGGAGAAGGCTCGTCTGCAGGAAGAACTTCCTCCCCCCGTGATCGATCTCTTCTCTCAATTCGAAATTGGTCACGATGCCTTCCTCCGGACGACCCGCTGCGCGCGGTCGACGGCGGTACCTAGAGACTCGGCGCCGCCTCCGCGACGTCGACGCTCGAGCGTTCCAGCCCGAGTATCTCCTCGGTGAGATGATAATAGTCGAACGCGCCCCGCGAAAGCGGCGCGTGCTCGAAAATCGTCTTGTTCTGGCCGGGAGCCTCGCGTATCGACGCGTTCATCCGTATGATCGTCGAGAATATCCGCTCTCCGTAGCGCTCGCGCAGATCGCTGAGCAACACGTGCGACAGGCGTACGCGGGAATCGTAGAAAGTCGGGAGCAGCCTGAACGAAACGGAGTTCCGGCTGCCCAGCGCCCTGATCTCCTCGACGACCGCCGCCGTCTGCTCCGCCCCCGCGCTCGAGAGATAGTCCATGGAGACGGGGATGATGACCTCGTCGCAGTATGCCAGCGCGTTGATGTTGATGAGATTGAGCGACGGCGAGCAGTCGCAAATCACGTAGTCGCACCCCTTGAGGTGCTTGAGCGCGTCCCCGAGCCGCCGCTCGCGGTGCTCCCTGATGCCGAGCTTGAGCTCCACCTCGGCGAGCTTCCGCCCGCCCGAGTCGATGAAGAAGAGATTGTCGCGTACCTGGAGAATGTCGACGTCCCCCGAGGTGAGGAGATCCGCGAGCCCCTTCGGGCTCTCGACGCCGAAGGTCACCGCCACGCTCCGCTGGGGATCGCAATCGATGAGGAGGACGCGTCGCCCGGACAAGGACAGCCCGTGCGCGAGGCTGACCGCGGTCGTGGTCTTCCCGGTTCCCCCCTTCATCGTCATGATGGCGTATCGTTTCATCGGCGTCTACTTCCGGCGTTTCGGGCCCTTATCGGTTTCCGAGAGCCTTTTCCCGTATTCATCCCACCCCATTTTCTTGATGCGGCGGTCCTTGTCCTCGCGCACATCGGTGCGCTGCTTGAAATCGATGAAGATGACCTTCTCGTCTTCCTTCACGGTCTTGAGCGGCTCGAGCGGGATGATGTCCGCTTTCCCGAGGAGCGCGGTCGCAAGATCCTGCTCTTCGACCGCCGGCGCGGCCGGCGCGGCGGGGGCCGAGGCGTCCTGTTTCGGGCGGGCGGCCGGTCCCCTCGGCGCGCCCTTTTGCGTGCGGGCGGCGTCCCCCAGCGTCTTCGGAAGCCGGAGCTGCTCGAGCGCGCGATCGAGCGTTCCGAAGTGCGGGATGAGCGGCTCGAATCCGAGGTCCCTGAAAATCTTCAGGATGCTTGAATTCATGCCGGCGAGGGCGAGCGCTCCCCCGGAGGCTCCCAGCCGCTGCATGTATTTTACGACGATGCCCCATCCGCTGCTGTTGATATATACCATATTCGAGAGATCGAGCACAAGGTGCGCGGGATGCTCGGCGAGACACCGGTCGAGCCTGCTCTCGAACTCGTCCGACGTCGACGAGTCGACGGCTCCGCCGACGGAGAGCACGATGATTCCGCGCGGCCCGTCGGACGCCTTCGCGACGCCGATCGCGAGTCCCGGCTCCGCCGGCTTCGCGGCGGCCGGCGCCGCGGGAACCGCGGCCGCCGGTTCGGCGTGCGTTTCCGCGTCGATCGCCTCGCCGTATTCCTCCGCCGCAGGCGCCGGAACGCTGAAATTCTCGATCGCCTCGCTGAGGACGCCGAACGAGCGCATGATGGCGTCGAACCCGAGCATGTGAAAGATGCCGTTGACCTCTTCGTCCATGCCGAAGATCTTGATGTCCCCGTCGCGCGCGCGGATATCCTTGATCCGCGACGCGAAGACGCCCCAGCCGCTCGAGCTCACGTATTCCACCCGGGACATGTCGACGACGAGCTTCACGATGCCCCGGTCGACGAAGCTGTCGAGGACCGAGCGGAGCTTGACGCAGCTCACCGTGTCGATGACGCCGTCGAGGGACAGAATCGTGATCTCGCCGCGTTCGCCGACGGTTCCCGCTTCGATCTTGAGCGCGGTCCACGGCGCCTCGGCGCCTTCCTCCTCGATGCCCCCGATCGCGCCGGGCGATTCCGCGGCCTGCCGGATTTCGAGTGGCTTGAGCGCCGCGCGGCGACGCGTCGCCTCCTCGAAACGCCTCTGCCGTTCGACGTACGGGAGCGAAATGTATTGGATGGCCGATTCGACATCGGCGAACTGCATGATGATCTCCTGGAACCCGAGAAGCTCGTAGATATCGTACACCTCGCTCGACATGCCGGCGAGGACGACGTCCCCCTCTCCCTCTCTGAGCGTTTTCACCCGGCCCGTGAAAATCCCCCACCCGCCGCTCGAGATGTACGTCACGTCCGCGAGATCGACGATGATCTTCCGGCTGCCGTATTCGTAGACGCTCTCGAGGATGCCCTCCAGCTCGCCCGCCGAGGACGAATCGAGATGTCCTCTCGCCCGCAGGACGACGATCCCGCCCTCGAGCTCCTCCGAAGAAACCTCGACTGTGCGCGTCTCCGCCGAGACGAACTCCGGTTCGCGCGCGATCGCGCGATCACGCGCGCGCGTCGGAATCGGTTTCGCCGGGCGCGCGGCGCGGGCCGGCCGCGGCGCCGGCGCGCTCGCCGATTCCGCCTCGCCGGCGGCGGACGGAATCTCGTCCGCCGGGGCGGTCTTGAGCGCGTCGTGCTCCGGGCGCGCGTGCGCCGCGAGCAGGATCTTGAACTGCTCGTCGGTGATGATCTTGTTCCGCCGCAGGTACTCGAGCCGCATCTCGTACGTATTGAGCCGGATGCGCTTCAGCTCGTCGTAGACGATCGCCTGGGTGAGATGCTCGTCCTCGTTCTTCCCCTCGTTGAACAGATCCGCGATCTTCTTCGCCCCGTACTTCGGATTCTCCCGGATGATCTCGAGAATGCCCTTCCGCTGCTCGAGGCTCACCCGCTTGATTTCGTCCTCCTGCCGGAGCGTCTTGTCCTGGAGCCCCCGGTCGCCCATCTCGACGACGCGCTTCTTGTACCGGTAGTAGGTCGAGGGCGAGACCCTCATCTGCCGGCACGCCTCGGCGACAGGGATTCCCTGGATCTCGACGAGATCGAGCAGCTTCTTGCGGATGCCGTAGAGCACCTCGTCCGCCATGAGCTTTTCCTTGATCGCGACGACGGTGATATCGTCGTTCTGCGGCATATCCCCGGTGAACGCCTTGATCGCCGCGCTGAGCCGGTCGATGAATTCCTGCGGGGAGAGCTTCCCCGACGCCTTGATGAGCTGGATGAGCCGCTCTTCGCCGTACTGCCCGCGTTCGACGTTCATCGCCTCGGTCACGCCGTCGGTGTAGATGACGAGCATATCGTCCTTCTTGAGCTTGATCTTCTCGACGTCGATCGAGCGGCGGAACAGCGTATCGTCGGGAAGGCTGATCCCGACGGGGAACCCGCGCGGATTGAGGAAATACGTCTCGTCCGTCTCCGCGCGGTAGAGAATCATCGGATTATGGCCGGCGCTCGCGTAGCTGATGATCCGGTTCTTCGAATCGAGGATCGAGTAGAAGATCGTGACGAACATGCCCTTCTTCATGTCTTCCGTCACGAAATCGTTCATGCGGGCCATGACCTCGGCGGCGGAGTAGTTCCCCCGCGCCTCCATCCGGAGCGCCGTCCGTATCATCGTCATGACGAGCGATCCGGGCACGCCCTTGCCCGACACGTCGGCCACGACGACGCCGAGCGTGTCGTCGTCTACTTTCACGAAGTCGTAATAATCCCCGCCGACCTCCTTCGCGGCCTTGTAGTAGCTCGCGATGTCGTAGCCGCCGATTTCGGGAACGCGTTTCGGCAGCAGAGTGTGCTGGATCTCCTGGGCAACCTGCATCTCTTTCTGGAGGCGCTCCTGCTCGACGACGTTCTTCTGCGCCTCGCGGAATTTCGAGGTGATCTCGTTGAAGGCCCGCGCGATCTCGCCGATCTCCTTGGGCCCCTCGATCTTGATCTCGTCGTTGAGCGAACCCTCGCCGATGGCGCGCACGCCGTCCGTGAGCGCCTGAATGGGCCGCACGAACACGGCGATGAGCAGGTAGACGAGCGCGACGCCCGCGGCGAAGACGCCGACGAGGAGCAGCGTCATCATCGGCCTCGGGTCGACGATATCCTCGACGACCGCCGGGATCGAAACGCCCATGACGAGCCTCCCGATCGGCTCGGCGCTCGCGCGATCGGCCCCCGCGCGGTAGACGGGCTGATGGAACTCCCTGATCGGGACCGCTCCCGGGCTCTGGACGGTGCGCGACGCGCCTCCCCGCTCCAGTGACGCCACCTCCGGGGGTACGTCGTACGTCGAGAGGAGCTCGTTGACATCGCTGGTGGCGACGACGAGGCCGTCGCGGTCGACGAGCCTGATGTATCTCGTCTCGGGATATTTCTTGATCTGCTTGACGAAGGTTTCGTTCAGACGCGTGCTCTCGACCGAATACTGGTCCTCGCCGAGAGCGCTTTCGCACGCCGTGGCGATGTTCTCGACGATCGCCTTCCGCTGCAGCCACGCCTGTGCGTGCCGCGCCCGCACTTCCTGCGTCTGCCGGTAGAAGAGGATCAGCCAGAGGAACACGATGAGCCCGAACAGCCCGAGCGTGGCGCGGAGCGCGAATTTGAAGCGCAGCGTCGACGTCCATTTCGGCCTGATGAGCGACGAGAAGAGGGGCTTCCCGCCGGCCGCCGCCGCCGCCGTCGAGCTCTTCGCCATGTAGAGACGGTTGCCCCCGGGAGCCGCGGAGTAGCTGAGGGTGTCCATGAGGCGGTTCATCAGGTAGATGCCGAGTCCGCCCTTCTTCCCGATCTCGACGTAGAGATCGAGGTCGGGCTCCTTCACCTTCGACCAGTCGAACGGCTCCCCCCGGTCGAAGATGTTGATCTCGATTTTGCCCGGCTCGGCCTGGACGTCGAGCCTGACGTCCCCGCCTTTGTCCCGGTACGCGTGCTTGATGATGTTCGTGCACGCCTCGTCCACGGCGAGCTTCGTGTTGTTCGTCTCGCTCTTCGAGAAGCCCGCGCGATCGCAGATGTCGGCGATGAAGTCCCTGACCTCGCTCAGGTTGTTCTCGTCGGCGGGCACCTCGAGATGGAACGTCTCGCGTTCCGTGATGAGACCTTTCTTCCTCACCGCTTCGCCTCCGGGACGCCCGTGTTGAGAATGCGCTTCCGGGCTTCCTCGATATTCTTCGAAACGCTTTCGTTGTCGGGATCGATGTCGAGAATCTTCTGCCACTGTTCGATCGCGCTCGCGTATTGGCCCTGCGTGAAGGACTTCATCCCCTCGATGTACAGCGCGCGGATCTGTCCCTTTTCCTTTTCGCTCAGGGGCGTCATGCGCCGCTGGGCGCGGAGCAGGAGCCGGCGCCCTTCCTCGTGGGCCGGATCGAGCTTGAGGAGATCCCTGCACTGCGCGGAGGCCTCGGCGTATTTTCCGTCTCCGAACGATTTCACGGCCCCGTCGAAAAGCTCCATGATCCGGAGCCGCTTGCTCGTCTGGCTGTAGTCCCTGCTCATCTCGTCGAGGCGCGCGTTGATCCGGTCGGCGGCCTGCTTCGCATCGGCCGACTCCGGCGCGAGCGTCCGCACGACGTTCCATTCGCCGAGCGCCGCGGCGAGCTGGCCGCGCCGCTCGAGATCGATCGCCCGCGCCCGGTGCTCCTCGGCGAGGAGGCCGAGCTTCTCCTCCGTCTTCACGAGATATTCGCGCGCGTTCGCGTTCGTCGAATCGAGCGCGAGGACGTTGCGCCACTCGGCCCTGGACATGACGTAGTCGTCCTTGCTGTAGTAATCGAGGCCGAGCCTGAAGTGCTGACCGACGAGGGCGGCCTTCTCCGCGTCCTGCGTGCGCGCCTCCTCGGCGGCCAGAATGGCGCGCTCGACGACGACGAGCGTCTCGGCGACGGCGGCGTTCGTCGGATCGTAATCGAGCGCGATCTTGAGCTCGTCGAGCGCCTTTCCGGGCTCGCCTTCCGCCCGGTACCGCTCGGCCGCGCTCACGTGGCCGGAAATCCGGCTCGCCAGTATCTGCTGGACGCGCCGCTCCTCCTCGGCGAGGCGGCGCCGCTCCCGGGCCGCGATCTTGTCGTCGATCGACTCGCCGAGGCGGGCCGACAGCGACAGGGGATGCGAGCTTCCCGCGTCCCCCCGGCTGAAGTAGCCGTAGTCGAACCCGAAGCCGCGCCAGCCGATGCCGAATCCCGCCGTGATCATCTCCGCGTCGTATCCGAGGCGGACACTGAACAGATTCTTGAACAGGTATTCGGCGCCGAAGCGAATCTCCGTATCGTCGCGCTGCGGAGCGTTCATCTGGAGCGCGAGCGAAAGGGACGAGCCGTTCTTGAGCGGATAGGAGTACCCCGCCCCCAGCATGATCGTCCGGTCGACCTTGTCGGTCAGCGTGACGAGCTTCGTCTCCGCGCCGACGATATCCTGCAGATTGCATCCGAGGGAGAGGCGCTTGACGTATTTCGGCCGGTACACGATCCCGAAGTCGAGCCCGGTCCCCGCCGCCGAGGCCTCGCCGACCCGCTGATTGAGCACCTTGACCGAGGAGCCGAGCGACACGTCGCCGAATCGGCGCCACGGGAGATCGAGCGCGTAGCCGAGGATCAGCTGGCTCTCACGGTAGCTGAGCTCCTCCGTTTCCCTGCTGAACTCGTCGAATCCCCTGATCCCCCCGTGCCCGCCGTCATGACCCCGAGCCCGATCGAGCCCGCCGAGATCGTCGGATATACGACGCCCACGAAATCGTACGTCGCGTCGCTGAATCCCGAAAAGAGCTGTATGTGGTTGGCCACCGCGCCGGGATAGCGGCAGAGCCTGAGCGCCGCGGGATTGTAATAGAGCACCGACGCGTCGTCGCCGATCGCGGAAAAAGCCCCTCCCATGGCGATCGCCCGCGATCCCGCGCCGATGCTGAACACGGAGCGGGTGCCCCCGGTGCCCTCCTGCGCGGCGGAAACGCCCGGCGCGATGAGGACGCCGGCGATCGACAATGCGGTGATGAGCTTCTTCATGCTTCCCCTGCACTCACTTCGCCACGGCGATTTTGAAGAGCGCCGACTGCGAGCCGGCCTCGACTTTGCACATATAGACGCCGTTTCTCACGAGCTCGCCCCGGTCGTTGCGACCGTTCCACGGAATCTCGTGATATGCCCCTTCGGCCGAGCCGGCGGCTTCGGCGTCGCCGGCGCCGAAGTTCCGCGTCCAGACGAGATGTCCCGCGAGATCGTAGATCTTGATCGCGACGGCGGAATTCTTCTTCAGGAAATAGCATATCTTCGTCGACTCCGATCCCGCCCTGAACGGGTTCGGATAGTTGTGGGCGTACTCGTCGAACTGCGAGCTCATGATCGAGAGCGGACCGGTCAGGAAATTCCCCGCGATATCCCCGCCGTCGAGATCGAGGGAGACTCCGATCCGGGCCCCCGAATCGCTGATCGACACGACGACGCTCGCGCTGCGCTCGATTTCGAAGGCGATCGATCCGCTCGCCCGCGCGCCGATATCGCCCTCGAGCAGCAGCGTATCGGAGGTGCCGGGAGCGAGCGTGAATCCGTGCGCGACGACGATCGGAACGGGATTGACGCCGGCGACCGCCGCGCCGAACGCCGCGCCGTTCACCGCGATCGCGATCGAATCGGCGATGCGCGACGGATCCGCGACGGAATTCCCCCGGCCGTCCTCAATCGTCACGAAGAGCGTGTCGAGGCCGACGGTGAAGCCCGACGCGTTCGTCAAAACGATGCGCAGGAGCGGAACGTTCCGCGCTCCCTGCGGCACGACGAACGGCGGTATCGAATCGCCGCGCGAAATGTTCGACATCAGAACGGCGCCCGCTTCCGTCTGCACGGGGATGAACGCCGCGCCGGTCGAGATTTCGCATGCGGCGTTCGTGTTGACATCGGTCGCGTACGGCTCGATCAGCCTGACCTCGATGTTCCCCGGCGACGTCGGGGCTCCGGGCGCCCTGACGTTCCACGCCACGCTCCGCCCCGGATAGAAGGGCTTGCGGAAGTGCTCCTGGGCGCCGTCGAGCGCGTATCCCTGCCCCGCCGGCAGGACGAGCTCCATCCGGGCGCCCGCCGTATCGATCGCGGCGTCTCCCGATTTCGCGGCCGACGCCTCGATCGTGAACGGCAAGCTCACCGATACGGATCCGTCGAGCGCTTCCGGGGGACCCGAGATGGCGGCGGCGACGGCGAGCGACGGCTTCGTCTCCACGTGAACGGCGAACACGACGCGGCACGTCGCGATGGCGATGCCCGAGTTGATATCCTTGCCGCCGGCGCGCACCACGAGCGTGTCGGCGACGACGCGGCCGACCGGCGCTTTCGTTATCCAATCGATCGTCTGCTGCGCTCCCGTTCCCGCGCCGATGAGGCGGACCCGGTCCCCGGTGACGGAGAATCCCACGGGCACGGAGAGCTCCACCCAAACCGAATCGGCGTTCGCCGGGGGAGTGAGCACGGCCCGCGCCAGGAAATTCTGCTCGGTCGAGAGGGTCCCGTCGACGGCTCCCTGCGGGGCGGCGATCGAGATCGCGCAGCCGGTCAGGCGCGCCGATTCCTCCGTCCGGAGCGGCGCGGCGGATTCGACGACGCGCGCCGCCGCGGGAGCGCCGGTGTTCACGGCGACGGGAATCCCGCTGATCCGCGCGCGCACGGTGTCGAGCGAGGGTATCGCAGGCGCGACGAGCCTCCAAGAGACCTCGCCGAGGCCGCCGAGGCGCTTCGCAAGCGGCTCACCGGGATTCGCGAGCAGCACGGCGGGCGGCAGCGCGAGCGTCACCTCTCCCGTCGTATCGACGAGCGCCTGCCCTTCGTTCGCGACGGCCGCGGTGACCGTGAAGATCTGACCGGTCGAAAGAATGCCGTCGAGCGCCCCCGCGGGAGCGGTGATCGCGAGGCCGCATGCGAGGAGCGCGGGAAGCTCGATACGCAGATTCTCGGTCGATTCCGCCGCCTGCGCGGGATAGACCCGTTCGCCGGTGTTCACCGAAACCGCGTAGACGATCGAAGCGCTCAGCGCTTCGTTTCCCGGCGCCGGCGCGGCCGTCACCGAGAATACGAAATCGCGTTCCGATCCTGACGCGACGGAGACGAACCCGTCGCCGACGACCGCGGCCCGCGAGGCGCCGTTCGAGACGAGGTTCACCGAGACGCTGTCGAGATCGTCCCCGCCCGTGTTCTCGACGCGCACGATTACGTTGAAGACCTGGCCGGTATCGACCACCGACGTATTGGGGAAGAGCGCGTTGTTGGGGGCGTCGCTCGCCACCGAGATGATTCGGAGCCCCGAAGGCGCCTTGACATGCACGGATCCGAAACCCGCCGCCGGCGCGGGATCGCGGAGCGGATCGTTCAGATCGCCCCAGGCGAGCCCCGCGTCGATGGCGATGGTGCCCGTATCGACGCCGGTCGCCGCGATGCGGTAGATCAGTGAATCCGCTCCCCCTCCCGGCACGGCGAGGAGACCCGGTCCCGAACCGAGGGTGTCGGGCGCGATGACGAGGTAATCGAAGCGCCGCGATCCGAAGAGCGAGAACGCGAGATCGCCGGCTCCGGGCGCATCGAGCGCGAGCGGCGCCTCTCCGCCGTTCGTGAACGAAACGCTCACCGCCCAGTCAGCGTCCTGACCGGCGTTCACCTCCCGCTGGGAAGGCCTCACCGACGCAACCGTGAGCGCGGCCGGACGCTGGACGACGGCGGCCGCCGTATCGTCGAGCGCCGGTTCCAGAACGACGAGACCGGCCTCTCTCGAGTTCGCGTCCACGGCTCCCCGGAGCCGGGCCCTGAACGTTTCGGACCCGCTCGCGGCGCCCGCGGCGATCGCGAAGGCGCCCGATGCGGAAGAGCCGCCCGAGAGCCCGTCGATGACGAGCAGGGTATCGATGATCTGCGAAGAACCAGATTTCTCGAGCGCCAGCCGGATGCTGTCGGCCCGCGCCTCGCCATCATTTATCACTTCATATGAAACGCCGAACTGCTGATAATAATTGACGTAAGGCGATCGCGGAGCCTGATTCACCGTCTGGGCAATTCTGATGCGCGCCGGCGCTTGGACCCGCACCGCGCCCGAGCCGGACCCGGCTTGCCTCGTGTCGAACGCGCTGTATACGGCGCTGTTGAGCTCGACGAATCCCGCATGAGCGTGCAGCGCGATGTCGGCGCCGCCCGGAATGCCGGGAGCCGGCGAGACGGCGAACACGAGATGCTTGCAGCTCCCGCCCTCGAGGACGAGGCCGCCCTCGACGAATCCGATCGGGGCAGCGTGGGACAGCGGCACGCGTCCGTCGTAGAACACGTACGCGCTGTCGAGGACGAGCGCAAGGTCGGCCTCGCCGTTGTTGCAGACCGTCAGCGTGAGCTGCCACGGGGTCGTCTGCGCCGATGTCACGGCGGCGCGGCTCGGGACCGCCGCCGTGATCGCCGGAATTCCCGGCGTCTCGATCGCGACGTGGCTCCAGCCGCCGCTGTACGTGTCGTCGACGAGCGTGAGGCCGCTGTTGACGTCGAGCCCGGCGACCCGTCCGTTCACGAGCGCGAGCCCGCCCGTCGAACCCGTGCGGGTCACCGTGAAGATGAGGCTGTCGATGCTGCCGCCGGCGAGGGTATCGGTGAGCGAACCCTCGAGATGATCGGGGCGCGAGATCTCGTACTCGTACGTCCGGTCGCCGAGGCCCACGATGGTGAAGGTGATGAACGTCTGGAGCACGCTGAAATCGACGGCGACCGACGCTTCGCCGTTGTTTCTCAGAATCATCCGGACCGGCCAGGGCGCTGTCTGCGACGCGGTCGCCGATTGCGGCACGACGATCCGGTTGATGGCGAGCTGCGGGGCTTCTTCCACGACGACCGAATCGGGGAACACGGGAATATCGGCCTCGAACGGATTGCCGTTCTCGGCGCCTTCGAGATGCAGGACGACGGCGTGCTTTCCGCGCGCGATGGAGGCGTCGACGGTGCCCGTGTTGAAGAGCAGGACGGTTTCTCCGCCCCGCGCGAGCTCGTTGTCAGAAACCGGAGACAGGGTGCTCCGGAACGTATCCCCGTCAGCGTCGCCGAAGCTCATCGTCACCGCCGGGGGATCGAGCATGAGGGTCGAACGGAGCGCGTTGTCGCTTGTCACGGCCAGCTCGAACGAGACGCCCGTCCCGCTGCTCACGACCGTCGGCGTCAGGCTCGCCGCTTCGTAGCGGGGATCCGGACGCAGCTGGAACGTCACGCTGTCGGCGCTGGAGGCCGCGGGCATCGACGCGTGGAGCGCCCTCCCGCTGTTGATCTCCGAGGCGAGCAGCAGTCCTTCGAGCACGCGCGGTCCGGGCGGGATCGATCCCGTCGTCCGCACGACGAACCTGAGAATGCCCGAGGATCCTCCGTGCAGCGTTCGCCCGTCTCCCGCGACGATGGCGGGATTCTCGATCGAGAAGCCCGAGCCGCCCGGGAGCGCGACCCACGTCGAGTCGATTCGATCGAGGAGCAGGGTGACGTCGGATTGGCCGGAATTGCTCACGCTCATATCGATCGCCCAGTCGCGCTCCTGCGCGACGGTGACCGGGTTCTGGAGCGGCGTGAAGCCCGTGATGGCGATTGCCGCAGGCGTTTGAACGAGCACGTTATCGCGTATGCCCGAAGCGCCGCTCGCGATCGAGAGCGCCCTCCCGCTATTGATCTCGACGCCGCTCACCGCCGCTTCGACGCGGCAGAGGCCGGGGACCGAGCCGGTCCTGTCGATGGCATAGCGCAGCGTATCGGTCGATCCGCCCTCGAGGACGTTCCCTCCGCCCGCGAGCCCCGTCGGGAACACGACCGCAAAATCCGCCGAGGTCGAGAACGTGATGAAGCTCTTCGCGGGATCGAGGTCGAGCCGAACGTCGGACTGTCCCGTATTCCTCACCACCACATCCGTGGACCAGTTCCTCGTTTGGAGCGCCGTCACCGTATCCGCCGAGGCGATGATCGAGGCGAAGACGACATTCGCCGGCGTCTGCACGAGGTAGCTCCCCTTGCCGCCGAGCTCGGTCGTCGCGACGAGCGTCACGCCGCTGTTCCGGTCTCTGCCCCATACGGCGGATTCGATGACGATCGTTCCCGTCGTCATGGAACCGGCGGGATTGTCGTTGAAGCGAACGAGAATATCCTTCCCTTCTCCGCCGCGCAGCGAATCGACGTGCGCCTGGAAATTGAGCGGCGTCAGTACGCACTCGCCGCTCACCAGCTGCGAGCCGGCATAGAGCCGCAGCGCGAGGCTGTCGAGCTGCACCGTCGCGCCGCCGTTGTTGTCCACGCGAATCGAGGCGAACCAGGGGGCCGTCTGATCCGCCGTGATGCTGTCGGATGGAACCACCTTTGTGCTGCTGATCGCGAGCTGGGGCGGATTCTGGACGGCGACGAGGCCGGCCGGCGCGAGTACCGTCGAGAAGGTGAGCCCGTTTTCGGTCCCCTTCACCCTGACGGCGGGCTGGTAGCTCCCCGTCGGCATGGCGTCGGGAACGACGACCGCCTGAAAGTAGAGCGTATTGGAGCCCGGAACGACCGTTCTGCCCCGCGAGCCATCGAGCCGCGCGAGGTACACGACCGGACCGCTCGCGAAGGTGATCCAGGTCGAATCGGGATCGCATTCAACCGCAGCGCCGCCCGTGTTGTCGACGCCGACGGCGAACGCCACGGAGCTCCGCTTGCTCACCGGCGTCGGCGTGATCGATCCCGCGTGGTAGGCGAGCTGCGCCGGCTGCACGACATGGACCGGGTTGCCGAGAACGAGCGTGTCCGCGAATGGAGTGCCGTTCTCCGTACCGGCGAGCAGGACGGACACGGGATAGCTGCCGGAGGCCATTCCGGCCGGTATTCCCGCGGAGGGGAATACGATGGGCGTCGTTGTGTTCCCGGGCAGAGCGCCCGTCGAACCGAGCGCCACGATCACCGGCGAGACGCCGTCCGTGAACGTGAGCCTCGTGAGCGCGCCGTCGAGGATGACCGACGCCTGGCCGCCGTTCGCGAGCGAAATGGAGAACAAGTGACTCTGCCCCTTCGAGACGGTGGCGGGACTCAGGGAACCGGGAACGTACGCGATGGAAGCCGCCGACTGCACGAAAATCGGCGCGACGTTCGGATAGGCGGTCACATCCTGGACGGACGAACCGTTCACCGCGGCGGTCACGGCGGCGTCGATCGTGTCGGCGCCGAGCGGAGAGTTCGCGAGCACATACATGCTCCGGCGATACGTGCGTTCGGATCCCGCCGGAAGACCGTCGGGGAGCGGCGGATTCCAGGATCCGGTCGCCGCGAAATAGCCGTGCTCGAACGAGGGAACGATTTCCGTCACGTTCACGGTCGAACCGCCGCCGTTCTTGAGCCGCACGTCGACCGCGAAGGTGTCTCCCCTGCTGACGATCGAAGGCGCGGTGACCCGCACGATGTCGATGTTGGATATGGAAACGCTGTTCGAGCCGGCGTTGAATTCCGTTTGGTACGGGGCGCCGTGCGCATCGCTTCCGACGATCTTCACGCGCGGCGTGTATGTGCCGCCGAGCATGCCGGCGGGAACGATCACGGCAACGAAATCGAGCGTATCGACGACCGATCCGGCCAACGCGACCGGCGCGGGCAGATGCGCTTCGTAGACATTCGAGGCGCTGTCGGCGAAGGAGATCGAGGTCTGCGTCGTCAGGGTCAATCCCGTCGTGCTGCCGTTCGCGACCGAGCACCTGAAGGCCGCGGCCTGCGTCGGAATGAGGTGGCGCGGCGTGAGATATCCGGCGTATGTGCACGCCGGCGGCGGCGCGAACGTAACCGCCGCGATGCCGCTTGCGCTCCCCGTGAGGCTCTGGAACTGCACCTGGGAGACTCCCGGCGTCGTGCCCGATCTGACGAAGACGGACACCGCGCCGCTCGCCTCGGTCTGCCGCTCGACGGTCAGGGGCGTCGAGGGATCCTTGTCCTCGCTTCCAATGGATCCGATGCTCGGCGTCACGCGCACGAGGGTTCCCGAGGACACGACGTTGCCGTACACATCCCGGATCGGATTCGTGGTGATGGTGGAAATGCTCGCGCCGTTCGCCGTGATCGTGCCGGGAGCGATCGATTGGAACGCGATGGCGCCGCTCGGCGCCGCCGGCATCACGGTGATCGTGTCGCTCACGCTGAGCGCTCCGCCGCCGAGCGTTTGCGCCCGCAGCGCGATCTTTTCGGCCACGTTGTCGTATGCGGTAAGCGACGCGCGGCCCTTCGTCAGCGTCACCGGATTGATTGAAAATACCGCCGCCCCGCCGCTCGCGAGAACGACGCGGCTCGTGTCGTCGTCAACCGCCTCGTTGCCGTCGAGATCGTAGGCGATGAGCTGGAGCGAGAAGCTTTGGCCGGCCGTTTTCAGGTATCCGTCGGGCAGAACGTCGAACCGGGCGATCGTACCGGCGGCCGTTCCGACGGAGAACACCACGCGCTCGAGCGCCGGCGGATTCGCGTCGAGGATCGAGGCGGAGACGGTATTGGTTCCTGCATGGGTATCGGTCGTGAGGCTGCAGACGGCGGCGCCCGTCGCGTCGGTCAGAACGAGCCCGTCTCCCGGCGCTCCCGTGCCGTCCCAGAGGCTCGGGCTTCCTCCGAGGCTGCTCGTGATGACGAAGCGGACGATCTCCGAGGAAACCGCGTTTCCGTACTGGTCGCTCACGCGCGCCTTGAGACCGGCCTTCGATCCGACCGGGACGCCGAGCGTGTCTCCCCGCACCTCGACGATCCGGTACGCCGGCGCGGGATGGATCGTCAGCGGGCCGCTCCAATCCGAAAGGCTGTCCCCCGCGAGCGACAGCACCCGGATACGGTTCACGCCGGCCGAAGTGTCGGATGCGGAGAACGACGAACGCCCCGCCGCCAGGGTCATCACGCCGGGGACGAAGGTCATCGACGTTTTCCGCGCGACGCAGCGCAGCTGCGAGCTCGAATCGGTATCGATCAGATTGCCGTAGCGATCGTACGCGGCGATCGTTCCCGCGAACGGCTGCCCGGCCTGAAACGTCGTTCCCGCAAGCCCGAGGACGACCGAAGCGATCGCGCTTTCCGGCACCGTCGATACGGTGAAGCCCTGCGTCTCGAGCTCCTCGGGGATCGCGTCGAGGATCGACGCGCGAGCGCGGTTCGCGCCGCGGATCGTATCCGTTCTGAACCAGAGCGAAACGGCGCCGCTCGCGTCCGTGAGCGCCTGCGGCGCTTCGAGGTGTCCGTTTCCCTCCTGGATCGCGAAATAGACGGCGTGGGCGTCCACCGCGTTCCCGTGGATATCGAAAACGCGGGCGCGGAGACGCACGGAATCGCCGACCTGCACGCCGGCGCTGTCCCCGCCGATCTTCACCAATCGGTAGGCGGCCGCGTTATCGACGGCGATGACGCCGCTGTAGCCTTTGATCGCGTTCGCGGCGCTCGTCACCTCGACGCGTATCGGCTCGGCGACGTTGTACCTGAAGCTGCTCCCCGTATACAGCCCGTTGACGAGGCTCCCGCTCGAAACCGAGAGCGTTCCCGAGGCGGCGAGCGAGCTGTCCGCGGCCTGCACGGCCCTGAAATTGATCGCATACCCCGCCGTCGTCGCCCGGTTGCCGAAACGATCCCGCGCTTCGGCTGAAACGGCGAAATCGGCGCCCGCGGTCGCGCCGGCCGGCGCGATGACGGCGTACGAGCTCACCGTGTCGTTCGGCGCGATCGTAACGTCGAACTGATCGGGGGACAGAATCGTCGCGTTGTCCCTGACGGAGATTTGCCAGACCCCCGTCTTCGTTCCCCTCCCGTACAGCGTGACGGCGCCCGCGGCGAGATCCGCCTGCGTGACCGGCGCGCCGAAATCGGTGAGGCTGAACGTGAATCCCCCGCCCGGCGGCGGTTCGAGGATGACGCGGCTCGTGTTCGTGAGATCCCGGTTCCCGTTGCCGTCGACCGCCTCCACCCTGAACATGAAGCTCACGCCCGCCTGCGAAGTCCGCCCCGAGACCACCGTGGCGCTGAGATCGGTGGCGCCGCTCGCGACGGTCGTGTAGACTGCGTCGACGACGTTCGCCGCGGGGACGAGGTTATGATACGCGTCGATGGCGTCGGAGAGGCCGGCCGCCGCCGGCGCGTTGTATGTCACCGAAACCGTTCCGGCTGCGCCGCTCACGCCCATGCGGGCCGAGGGGCTGAGAGAATCGGTGGTGCTTCCCGCGGCCCGGCTCAGATGCCCGTCGAGGTAATCCTTGATGTAAATGGTGACGTATTCGTTCGCTGCCGTGTTGCCGTATGCGTCACGCAGCGTCGCCGTCACGACGGTGGGCGAATTGACCGTCACCGATTTGCTCGCCGGCGCGAGAACGATCGAGCTGACCGGCCCGCGGTCCGCCGTCGCCGTGAACAGCAGCGAGCGCGTCGTGCCGGTCGGCATCGTCGCCGTTATCGAATCGGACGCGGCGGCACTCGCCGTTCCGAGCCGCCAGAGCTCTCCGGAAGCGCTTCCCGCGGCGTTCGTCGTCGAGGAGGTCTGCTGCCCCGGCGTCGAACGGCTCGCGTCGAAATAGCCCCCGGCGCTCTCGATCGCCCAGCTCACCGTCACGCCGGGGACCGCGTTCCCAAACGCATCCTCGACGCGGACGACGAGCGGGGATGCGACTTCCTGGTTGACGACCGCGTGCTGAGCGTCGCCGCTCGTGATCGCGATGCGGTCGGCAGCGGCGTGATTCACCGCCAGCGGCGCCGCTGAGGACGAAAGCACGGAGCCGCTCGAGGCGTAGATCGTTATCGATTCGACCTTCGTATCGGTGATGCGAAGCTCCGCGTCGCCCAGATCCGCCGGCACGAATTGATAAAGGATCGTATCCCCCGACTCCGATAGAATCGATCCCGCGGCGCTTCCGATTCCCCAGGTGATGAAATCCCCCGGGATCGTGGAATTCGTATAGACCTTGGCGATGCCGCTGAAATCGACGATCCTGTTGTTCTGGCTGTCGCGCGCGTCGATCGTGACCGGCGAAGCGAATCCCGCGGTCGTCGAGCCGGCATGCGTGACAACGAAATGATGGAGGACGCCTGAAACGAAGCTCACGCCGACCGTCTTCGTGATGCCCGATCCGCCGGCTGTCGCGCTTATCGTCTTTGCCTGCGCCACGGTCGATTTCAAGCTGCCCACGGCGATGCCGTTCGCGTCGGTGACCCCCGCCGGCTGCGTGATGACATTTCCGCTGCCTGTCGCATCGATGGCGACGATCCTTCCCGGGATACCGTTCCCCTGCCCGTCCCGCACGATCACCGTCACCGCCACCGCATCCACCCCGTCCGCCGTCGCCGTCGTCTTGTCCACCTGAACGTCCGACGCCGTGGCGCTGAAAGCCCCCGGCACGAACGTTACGTTCCGCGTATTCGTGACGAGAACGCCGCCTACCCGCGCGCTCACCGTCTTCAGCTCAGCCTTCGTCGAACGCACCGATCCCGTCGCCACTCCATTGGCCCCCGTCACCCCTACCGGCTGCGTGATCGTGTTCGACGTTCCCGTCGCCTCGATCGTCACCGCCGCTCCCGCTATCGGGTTCCCCTGTCCGTCCCGCACGGTCACCGTCACCCCCACCGCATCCACCCCGTCCGCCGTCGCCGTCGTCTTGTCCACCTGAACGTCCGACGCCGAGGCGCTGAAGCCCCCCGGAATGAACGTCACATTTTCCGTATTCGTGACGAGAACGCCGCCTACCCGCGCGCTCACCGTCTTCAGCTCTGCCTTCGTCGAGCGCACCGATCCCGTCGCCACTCCATTGGCCCCCGTCACCCCTACCGGCTGCGTGATCGTGTTCGACGTTCCCGTCGCCTCGATCGTCACCGCGGCCCCCGCTATCGGGTTCCCCTGTCCGTCCCGCACGGTCACCGTCACCCCCACCGCATCCACCCCGTCCGCCGTCGCCGTCGTCTTGTCCACCTGAACGTCCGACGCCGTGGCGCTGAAGCCCCCCGGAACGAACGTCACGCTCTGCGTCGTCGTAATGAGCGTCCCGCCCACCCGCGCGCTCACCGTCTTCAGCTCTGCCTTCGTCGAGCGCAGCTTCCCGACCAACCGGCCGTCCGCCCCCGTCACGCCTGACGAGGGAACGATCGTATTCAACGTGCCCGTCACTTCGAACGATACCGCGCTGCCGGGTATCGGGTTCCCCTGCGCATCGGTCACAAGAGCCGTCACCGTCACCGAGTCGATCCCATTGGCCGTCGCCGTCGTCTTGTCCACCTGAACGTCCGACGCCGTGGCGCTGAAAGCCCCCGGCACGAACGTCACGTTTTCCGTATTCGTGACGAGAACGCCGCCTACCCGCGCGCTCACCGTCTTCAGCTCCGCCTTCGTCGAGCGCACCGATCCCGTCGCCACTCCATTGGCCCCCGTCACCCCTACCGGCTGCGTGATCGTGTTCGACGTTCCCGTCGCCTCGATCGTCACCGCGGCCCCCGCTATCGGGTTCCCCTGCCCGTCCCGCACGGTCACCGTCACCCCCACCGCATCCACCCCGTCCGCCGTCGCCGTCGTCTTGTCCACCTGAACGTCCGACGCCGTGGCGCTGAAAGCCCCCGGCATGAACGTCACGTTTTCCGTATTCGTGACGAGAACGCCGCCCACGCGCGCGCTCACCGTCTTCAGCTCCGCCTTCGTCGAGCGAAGCTTCCCGACCAACCGGCCGTCCGCTCCAGTCACGCCGGAAACCGGCGCGATCGTATTCAACGTGCCCGTCACTTCGAACGATACCGCGCTGCCGGGTATCGGGTTCCCCTGCGCGTCGGTCACGAGCGCCGTCACCGTCACCGAGTCGATCCCATTGGCCGTCGCCGTCGTCTTGTCCACCTGAACGTCCGACACCGAGGCGTTGAAGCCCCCCGGCACGAACGTCACGTTTTCCGTATTCGTGACGAGAACGCCGCCTACCCGCGCGCTCACCGTCTTCAGCTCTGCCTTCGTCGAGCGAAGCTTCCCGACCAACCGGCCGTCCGCCCCCGTCACTCCCGACGACGGCGTGATCGTGTTCGACGTCCCGGTCGCTTCCAACGTGACGAAGCTCCCCGATATCGGGTTCCCCTGCGCGTCGGTCACGAGCGCCGTCACCGTCACCGAGTCGATCCCATTGGCCGTCGCCGTCGTTTTATCCACCTGAACGTCCGACACCGAGGCGTTGAAGCCCCCCGGCACGAACGTCACGTTTTCCGTATTCGTGACGAGAACGCCGCCTACCCGCGCGCTCACCGTCTTCAGCTCTGCCTTCGTCGAGCGCACCGATCCCGTCGCCACTCCATTGGCCCCCGTCACCCCTACCGGCTGCGTGATCGTGTTCGACGTTCCCGTCGCCTCGATCGTCACCGCGGCCCCCGCTATCGGGTTCCCCTGTCCGTCCCGCACGGTCACCGTCACCCCCACCGCATCCACCCCGTCCGCCGTCGCCGTCGTCTTGTCCACCTGAACGTCCGACGCCGTGGCGCTGAAGCCCCCCGGAACGAACGTCACGCTCTGCGTCGTCGTAATGAGCGTCCCGCCCACCCGCGCGCTCACCGTCTTCAGCTCTGCCTTCGTCGAGCGGAGCTTCCCGACCAACCGGCCGTCCGCTCCCGTCACTCCCGACGACGGCATGATCGTGTTCGACGTCCCGGTCGCTTCCAACGTGATGAAGCTTCCCGATATCGGGTTCCCCTGCGCATCGGTCACAAGAGCCGTCACCGTCACCGAGTCGATCCCATTGGCCGTGGCCGTCGTCTTGTCCACCTGAACGTCCGACGCCGTGGCGCTGAAAGCCCCCGGCACGAACGTCACGTTTTCCGTATTCGTGACGAGAACGCCGCCCACGCGCGCGCTCACCGTCTTCAGCTCAGCCTTCGTCGAGCGAAGCTTCCCGACCAACCGGCCGTCCGCTCCAGTCACGCCGGAAGCCGGCGCTATCGTATTCAACGTGCCCGTCACTTCGAACGACACCGCGCTGCCGGGTATCGGGTTCCCCTGCGCATCGGTCACAAGAGCCGTCACCGTCACCGAGTCGATCCCATTGGCCGTGGCCGTCGTTTTGTCCACCTGAACGTCCGACGCCGTGGCGCTGAAAGCCCCCGGTACGAACGTTACGTTCCGCGTATTCGTGACGAGAACGCCGCCCACCCGCGCGCTCACCGTCTTCAGCTCCGCCTTCGTCGAGCGAAGCTTCCCGACCAACCGGCCGTCCGCTCCCGTCACGCCTGACGAGGGAACGATCGTATTCAACGTACCCGTCACTTCGAACGATACCGCGCTGCCGGGTATCGGGTTCCCCTGCGCATCGGTCACAAGAGCCGTCACCGTCACCGAGTCGGTACCGTCCGACGCCGCCGTTATCTTGTCCACGCCGACATCGGATACGGCCGGAGAGAAGGGACCGGGCGTAAAGGTCACCGCCGAGGAGGGCACGATAGGAATTCCGTCGATCGTGGCCGTCAGCGTTTTCCCCTCGGCTTTCGTCGACTTGATGCTTCCGGCCGCCGATCCCGTGCCGCCCGTAACGCCCGACGGCTGCCGCAGGATGTTGCCCGAGCCGGTTGACGAAATGACGACGATGCTTCCGTCGACGCCGTTGTAGAATTCGTCCTTCGCGCGCACGGTGATCCGTATGGAATCGACGCCGTTCGCTATCGCCGTCGTCGTAAGGACCATAATCTCGGATGTGGCGGGATCCAGAGAAGCGTTGTCGATATAGATCAGCGCCGACGCCGACTCGAGCGTCGGAGGCACACCGTTCGCGTCGAGAAACGCGAGGAAATACGCATTCTCGACGTCCTTGCTCGTGTTGCGGTAGTCCAGAAACACGTGGTCGGATCCGCTCGGGATCACGATTGCGGAGATCGGCGTCGCATGGTTGGATGTCGTGTAAAAGCTCCCCGGCTGGCCGAGAAGCGTGATCGCCTGATCGGCGGAGATCGGGCTCGCATTTCCGAACGCATCCTCGACCGAGAGCCGGTACCGCGCAAAATCCCCCGCGGTTGCGGTCGTGTCCCCGGGAGATATCATGAGGCTGAACGGCGCCGCCGGTTCAATAGTGACCGCCTGCTGGGCATCCGTCCAGGATTGACCCGACGCGGAGGCGGTGATCGTCTTTTCTCCGGCGACCGAATCCCGATAGTAGAACGAAACCGTATCGAGCCCCGATGCGATGACGACGACGCTCGTCTCGATGAAATTCGACCCGCCCAGAAGCGAGAACCGCCCGCTCCCCGCAGTCGATTCGAGCGCGATATCCTGATTGCTCGTTACCTGCGCGGGATTGCCGTACTGATCCTCCGCGCGCACCCTGATCACGGCGCTTTCGCCGTCCGCGGCGAACGACTGCGGCGCGGTCAGGAACGAGAGCCGCGCGATGTCGGCGGCGATAACGTTGAGAGTCGGCGAAGCCGCAATAGGGGAATTCCCGTAGCCGCCCGGATCCGATCGCACGGTGAACTGAACACCGCTCTCGACGACGGTCTGAGCGGCGGCGCGGCCTCCGGGATCGACCGATCCATCTCCGTACACGATGTCGATCGTTTGGCCGGGGTCAAGCGTATCGACGGAGATCGTGATCGTCCTGCCGGCAATCGAGATCGCGGGTGCGCCGAGCGCTCCTTCGCTCAAAACGGTTACATAGCCGGCGGAGAATCCATCGGTATCCTGCGGCCCGGTCCAGCCGTCCGGAATCACCAGCGAGACCGTCCCCGACGAGAACGGCTCGGCGGCCGTATAACGGACGGTCCACGTGTCGAGTCTTCCGGCCGCGACATCGCTCGCGGGACTGACCGAGGCCGTCCCAGAGCCTCCCGCCGCGAGCGCCGCGCCGGCGTTGAGCAGCATGAAAACGCCGAGGCTCACGGCGAGCGCGCGGCTTCGCGCGGAGTACAGGACCTTAGGCTTCATAAGCACGTTCCCGTTTATCCTGCATCGAAGAAGAAAAATAATCGACGCGGGGCACCGCGCAAGCTATGTGCCAAGAGCAGCCGTCAACCGGCGCTCCCCGCAGAAAATTTCCTCGCGATGACGACGAGGGCTGGGCCCGATGATCGCCATTGCGAAGCTCATTCGAACAAATATCTTAATATATTGATATGAAAGCAAATAAGAGCGTCGCCCAAGCTTTCGGCCCTGCCCAGCGCAGTCAGCGGCTATCGTTCCTGCCCGGCTTCAATCTCGGGGAATTGCTGCTCCCGCGATTCCCCATCCCTCGATCCGAATCAAAATAGCATACAGCGGAGCAAATTGCAACACGAAGGAGTTTCATAACTCTCTGAAATAGAATATCTTAATTAACTATATTCGAACGCGTCCCCGGCGATCCGCGCATCCCCCTGGAATTTGGCAGAAAAGCTGACACAACCGATGCGGCGGTCCGATTCCGGTCATCCGTTCATTCCACGAAGACAACGGAGTTGTATCCGCCGAATCCATCCTTGATCCTGCTCGGATTTTCGGAATCGCTCATCCATTTCTTGCCGTCGATGAGGAACTTGTACTCGTAGCGTCCCGGCTTCAGCGGGAGCGTGATCGACCAGAGCCCCTTTTCCTCGCGGTCGTACATCGGATCGGCGCTCGTCGACCAATTGTTGAAATCGCCGACGATCGCGACGCGCTGCGCTCCGGACGCGGAGCAAACGAAGAGCACTCCCCCTTCGACCGGCCGGGGCCCCGCCGCGGGCTCCGAGCCGGCGCCCGGTCCCGGCGATTTCCCGCCGCAGGAAGCGCCGAGCACGGCGAGCATCAGCAAGAGCGCGATTCGAGGATCGATGAACCGACGCATCATGATCAGGGCACAATCAGCAGATTGGCCTTTCCCCCTCTTCCGTCGTCGACGATCCGGGGATTCTCCGGATCGAGGAGCCACTCGACCTCGTTGATCAGGAAACGGTACCGGTAGCGGCCGCTCGCGAGCCGGACCCTGATGCGCCACACACCCGGTTCTCCGGCCTGCTCCATGAGCCCCACGAGCACTTCGCCCTCCTCGGCGTCTCCGCGCGCCCAGTTGTTCCCCGGCCAGTCGGCCGCGATCTGCACGGTGCGCGCCGAAGGAGCCTTGACGCTGAACACGACGGCGTCGCCGTCGACACGGGCGGAATCGAGCGACTTCTCGAGATACTTTCCGCATGAAAGACAGAGAGCCAGGAGAACGAAGGGCGCGCCGAAGCGCATCGTGGTGTGCCGCCGGGTCCGCATACGTGAAATATACTCCCCCCGCGTCAGAAAGTAAAACCCGCCTCGAAGGTGACGGTCCAATCCTCGGCGAGCGCCTCTTCCGCCGCGATGAGCGCTTTCATCGCCGCGTCCGCGCCCCCCGCCGCGAGCGCGTCGTAGACGCCGCGCTCCTCCAGATACGACTCCCGCCCGTGATCCGAGAACGCGTAGAGCCATCGATCGAATCCGTACGGATTCACGCCCGCGCCGAGCGCGCACCAGAGCGTTTTGGTCACGTGAGCGCGGACCGACAGATACGCGTCGACGAAATCGCGCCTGACGGAGCCGTAGTCGTAGGTTGCGCCTCGCATGTCGACGATCGCCGCCACGCGCGGATGCAGGCCGATGCCGTCCGACAGCCGGATCTCCCTGAGCAGGGGCGCGCCGTTCGATCCGGTTCCCCGCTGCGTGATCGATGCGCGCAGGCCCGTTCCCCACGGGAGATCACCCGGCGGCGCGCATTTCCACGCGGCCGATATCGACGCCTCGAAGACGTCGCGCTCGGAGAGGAACGGAATGAGTCCGCAGGTGACCTCGTCGCCGTCGAGCCAGAAGTTCGACTTCCCGAGCCAGAACACGTCTCCCGTGGCGAGCGCCGAAAAGCTCTCGAGCTTCGCCCTGACGCCGATCACGAGCGGATCCCCGTCGATCTCGACCGTGCCCTCGATGGAGCTCCGCCAGCCGTCCGGACGCGGCTCCCCGGCCGATTCATCGGATTCGAGGGTCGTTTGGGAAAAGACGAACGCCGACCGAATGCCGTTCCAGCTGCGCGCGACCGTGCCGCAGAGCCGGTAGCCGCGCACCAATTCGGCCTCGAGGGAGACGTCGCGCGAGGGAGCGCTCTCGTCTTCCGCCGCGCCCGTCGCGCAGAGGCGGTTCGTCCCGAAGAGCACTTCTCCCTCCGCCGTCATCCCCTGCTCGCCGGCGACGGAGAGCCACGCGCCCTGGATCTCCTCCTTCTCGTATCCGTGGTAGAGATCCTCTCCGAGCGCGGGATATCGCCACGCGCCGTCCTTCGGTCTCCGATCCTGCCGGTAGAGATATCGCACCGCCGCGGCGCCGATCTTCGTCCCGAGACGCATGGCGTAGATGTCCGAATCGACGAAATCGCGCGACGAGAACAGGTCGGTCTGCGAGGGCGCTCCCTCGAGTCCCGAGCGGTACCCCGAAAGCCGGCTCGCGAAGAGCAGCCACGTCTCGACGCCGAGCGGGAGCGTCCCGTCGAAAGAGGCGCCCCTCGAGAAGAGGCTCACCGGATACGCGTACGGGCCGGCCCGTCCGATGAGACGAAGCGGATCGCCGGCGGCGAGCTCCTCGGCCGGGCGGCTGAAGAACGAGAGCGATCCTCGCTCGAAACGGTACGAAGCCGTGCCGCGGAGCAGGAATGAGGCGCCCGAGTCGGGCTCGCCGTCGATGAAGTCCTCCGCCGATCCGACGGAGAGATCGGCGTCCACCTTGTCGCCGATCGAGCCGGCGATCCCCGCCGCGGCGAACAGCGACGCCGAGCCGTCGCCGACGACGGCGTCGATCCGAACGAACGGGGACACGCGGGCGCTCGAGAGCGCTCCCGGCGCGCGCGCCCCGCTCGCCAGGATCACCTCGAGCGCGCCCGCCCGCTCGACGAGCGTGAAACAGGAATTTCCCTCGGCGTCGAGGCACGGATTGTCCGGATCCGGCTTCGAGACGCCGTCGACGAGGAACCGGTAGCGGTACGTGCCGGGAAGGAGATAGAGCCTGATCTCGAGCTTTCCTTCCGCGCGCACCATGAGATCCATGGTCGGATTCCAGCCGTTGAAGTCGCCGATCAGAAAAACGCTTCCGGTGTCCGGAGCGCCGAGCTTGAATACGATTTCCTCCTCTTCCACGGCGACCGAAGCGAATCCGGGGGCCGCGACGAGCATCGAGAGAAGGGCCGTCCAGAGAATGGCGCGTCGCCCGATCATTCGGCGCTCACCCCCCCGAACCAGATCCTCGCCGCGAGAGAGATGAAGCGCTCGTGCGAAGGGGCCTGCGGCTCGAAGGCGCGGCCGATCTCGATCCCCTCGAATGACGGAACGAACGACCCGAACGCGATCATCATGAGGAATTGATCCCGCGGACGAAATTCGATCTCGACGTTGTAGAGGCTCGTTTGAGAACGATACAGGTAGAGCACGCTCCGGGCCGTGATCCGGGAGCCGACGTTGATCGCCCCGTCCGTCCCGAACGAAAGATCGTTCGCCGCGCCGAGATCGTCGAGACGGGCGATCATCGAGACGCGCGAGCGGGCGTTGTCGTTCGAGACGCCGACGAGGGCCGACGATCGCCTGCCCGCGCTGCACAGCAGGCTCTCCCTCAGCTCGAACCCGCCCTGGTATCTCGTCCGGGCGCTCACGATCAGGCGCCTGAAATCCCCCTCGCTCCCGGACCCGTCCGAAGCCTCGATCGAGGCGAGCGCGTCGTATTCGGCGCTCTTCCACCACGCGACGCAATAGTTCTCCTCCTCACCCGGAACGACCTCTCCCTGCGGATCGAGAAATTCGCTGCCGGCGAAGCGGTATCCCGGAACGATTCCCACGGTGCCCAGACGCCCGAGCGGGACGTCGGGAACCTCGATCTCGCCCGAGAACGCGTCGTTCGGGGAAAACACGGCGCCGATTCCGTCGGATCCGAGAGCGTCCGGCTCGAGATCGAAGAATGAGCTCTCCTGCAAATCCCCCCACGATCCGCTCCGGCTGCGCGCGAGCTCCGCGTAAATACCCGCGCGGCCGATCCTGAGGCCGAGATCAGTCCCGACCGTCACGAAATCCCCGTTCGGCGTCGACCGGATTTCCGACAGCGTGAATCCCGCGTACCAGCGCTTCCCCGCCCCCGCCTCGAGGCGAAGCGTCTGGAGCGCGTCATCGCCGCCATCGAACGCCGGGAGCCCCCCGTGCGCGCCGATCGCGGCCGAGTCCTCGAGCACCGATCCGATATAATCGAGCGCGAAATGGCCGCCCACCCGCGCTTGAACCACCAGCCCCTCACCGCGCCCCTCGACGAAGGGGGATTCGTCGGAGAGGCCTCTCAGCAGCTGCCGCCCCACGCGAAAGACGCGCTCGCGCGCGAAAGCCCTCGCGCGCACGGCGCCGCCCCATGCATTGAGCTCGGCGTGCCATTGATCGAGGATGAACTGCTCGGTCTGCAGATTCCAATCGAGACGCATCCCCGTGGCGCCCTTGGCGAACATCGAAAACCGGCCGTGGAAATCGACATCGCCGAGGACGGCGAGGCGGTCGTTGAGGTGGGACAGGGAGGCCTCGTCGTTCCATGGAAAACCGGCCGATGAGCGGTCGAACACGAGGCTGCTCCGATAGAGCGCGGACCATCGAAACACGGTCGCGGAATCGGCATCGCCGCAGCGCGCCGCGGGCGGCGCGGCAAAAGCGGACGCGACGAAGGCGAGCACGACGCCGCAGACAAAATCGATGCCGCCCTTCCGTCCTCCCGTCACGGCGCCTCCCCGTCGGGCGCGCTCCCGAGACGCGCCTCGCACGCGACCGTCCACGTAACGCCGTCGTCCCCCGCCGCCGCGAACGCGACGACAGCCCCGACGCGCTTCCCCGTCCAGCGCGCGCCTCCCGTGACGTTCCCGTCCGAGAATCCCGCGAGGAGCTCGAGCGGCACGGCGGTTTTCACGCCCATTCCGTAATGGAGCGTCGTCCGGCCGGCGAGGCGCTCCGCCGCGCAGGAGAGAACGATCCGGTCCTCCCAGAAGTACGAAGCGCCGTACCGCTGCGCGCGGCGCCATGATTCGCCGTCCGGGCCGGAGCCCGGATGCGCGTCCGCTATGTTGGCGACCGAATAGGCGAAGGCCAGCACGGGAAGCGGCTTCAGGATGACGCCGGCATCTCCGCTCGCTTTCCACGACGAGTCGCGCTCGCCGGTATCCGGCAGGTCGCGCGAGACGCCCCCGATCGTCGCGTTCGCGCCGATCGACAGGAACGATCCCTGCGCCCCCTCGATGAGCCGATGGGCGACGCCGACGGCGACGAGGTCGTCCGTTCCGTCCCCGGCTCCGGAGCGATACCAGCCGATCCCCGCGCGCGTGTTCCCCCGGCCGGCCGCGAAGCACGCTCGTGACCGGCGCGCCCCGCCCGTTTCGGCGGGTTCGGCGTAATCCCCGTAGATCGCGTACCGCGGGGAAACCACGATGCCCGCCGGATTCACGAACAGCGCCGACGGACCGTCGGCGAGCGAAACGAGCACTCCTCCCATCGCCTCGGAGCGGGCCACGGTTGAAGATTGGTCGAGGTGGGCTTCGGCTGACGCGCCGAACGTGCACGAAACGAGAAGAACGAAGAGGCGCCGTTTCATCACCGGGGACCTTTGGCCTCGTCGAGCCGCTTCAATCCCTCGAGTATCAGATGGTCCAGCTTGACTTCGAGATAGATGTCCTCATCCTGGGGAATCGCGTCGCGGAAGAAGACAAACTGCCCCTTATGCCACGACAGCACCTCGTAGACGACTTCCTTCATCTGCTCCTGAATCGCCTCGACGAGCGTGTTGTAGTCGAGATACGCGCGCTCGATGAGCACATGGCCGATACGGCCGCGGCCCTCGTTCATCATATGGTCGCGGAGAACCTTGGCGAGCTGTTCCTCCGTCAACAAACCTTTTTCGACGAGGAACTTCCCCAGCTTCCTCTTCCTGGTGTCTATCGTGGCGTAGACGAGATCCCCTTTTTTGAAGTAGAAGCTCGCCACGTTGTCGTGTGTCACGAACTTGATCTCGCCCGTGAGCCCCGAGAAGCTCATGATCTGAAAAACGACCGAAGGGTCGAGGACCGAGAGATCCCCCCCGAAATCCATCACGAACCTCCTTTGGCGCCACGGCCGCCGCGCGGAGCGGCCCGGCGGTTCCTCTAGCGCGCGCTCCGCAGAACGGCCTGCGCGGAGGCGAGAATTGCGATCGGCACACGGAACGGCGAACAGCTCACGTAATTGAATCCCGCCCCGTGGCAGAACTCGACCGACGACGGCTCGCCGCCGTGCTCGCCGCAAATGCCCACCTTGAGGCCCGGCTTCACGCTCCGCCCCTTCTCCACGCCGAGCTTGACGAGCGCGCCCACTCCCTCGACGTCGAGCTTCTGGAACGGATCGCTCGGCCATATCCCTTTCGCCAGGTAATCGCCGAGAAACTTCCCGGCGTCGTCTCTGCTGATTCCGAGCGTCGTCTGGGTGAGATCGTTCGTCCCGAACGAGAAGAAATCGGCGGCGGCCGCGATCCGGTCCGCGGTGAGCGCCGCCCGCGGGATCTCGATCATCGTCCCGACCAGGTACTCGACGGTGACACCGGTCTCCTTCTGCACCTCGGCGGCGACCCGCTCGACGATCGCGCGCTGGAGAACGAGCTCCTTCACGTCCCCGACGAGCGGAATCATGACTTCCGGCCGCGGTTTCGCGCCCGTCTTGGCCGCCGCGCACGCCGCCTCGAAGACGGCGCGCGCCTGCATCTCGGTGATCTCCGGATAGACGATCCCGAGCCTGCAGCCGCGGTGCCCGAGCATCGGATTCGCCTCGTGGAGCGATCGCACCTTTTCGGCGAGGCGCTCCTTCGGCACGCCCATCTTCTTCGCGAGGGCGGCGATTTCCCGCTCCTCGTGGGGCAGGAACTCGTGGAGCGGCGGATCGAGCGTCCTGATCGTCACGGGGCGCTCTCCCATTTCCTTGAAAATGCCGATGAAGTCCTCTCGCTGCATCGGGAGCAGCTTCGCGAGGGCTTTCGTGCGCCCCTCGAGATCGGAGGCGAGGATCATCTCCCTGACGGCGTCGATCCGGTCCCCCTCGAAGAACATGTGCTCGGTGCGGCAGAGCCCGATCCCCTCCGCGCCGAACGCGACGGCGGCGGCCGCCTGATCGGGGCGATCCGCGTTCGCCCGCACCCCGAGGGTGCGGATCTCGTTCGCCCACGACATGAGCTCCTTGAAATCCCGGCAGAGGGCGGACTTCGATGCGTCGAGCGTCCGGTCGATGAGCACCTGGAGCACTTCCGACGGACGCGTTTCAATCGTGCCTTCGATCACCTCTCCCGTGGTTCCGTCGATCGAAATAAACTCTCCCTCGCGGATCGTCCGGCCTCCCGCCTCGATGACGCGGCCGCGGTAGTCGATGGCGAGATCCTTCGCGCCGACGATGCACACCTTCCCCATCTGCCGCGCGACGAGCGCGGCGTGGGACGTAGCGCCCCCCGCCGAGGTCAATATGCCGCGCGCGGCGCTCATTCCCTTGATGTCCTCGGGGCTCGTCTCGATGCGCACGAGGATGACGTCGTCCCCCCGCTCCGCCCATTCCTCGGCGTCCGCGGCGTTGAACACGACCTTCCCCGTCGCGGCCCCCGGCCCCGCGTTGATTCCCTTCGCCACGAGCCGCCCGCCGCGGATCGCGGCGGCCCGGCCGGCCGGATCGAAGACGGGGCGGAGGAACTGGTTGAGCTGCTCGGGCTCGATCCGGCGGATCGCCTCTTCCTTCGAAATGAGCCCTTCGCGCACCATGTCGATCGCGATCTTGATGGCGGCGAAGCCGGTCCGTTTTCCCGTGCGCGTCTGGAGAATCCACAAGCGCCCCTTCTGAATCGTGAACTCGAGATCCTGCATTTCGGCGTAATGCCGCTCGAGCGTGTTTCGCACCGTTTCCAATTCGCGGTAGAGCGCCGGCGCTTCCTCCTCGAGCGAGAGCGCCTTCGGATCGATCTTCGTCCGCTTGTTGATGGGCTGCGGCGTGCGGATCCCGGCCACCACATCCTCTCCCTGCGCCTTCATGAGATATTCGCCGTAGAAGACGTTCTCCCCCGTCGCGGGGTTTCTCGTGAACGCGACCCCCGTGCCCGAATCGCCGCCGAGATTGCCGAAAACCATCGCCTGCACGTTGACCGCCGTCCCCCACGTCGCGGGGATGTTGTTGAGCTTGCGGTACGTCTCGGCGCGCTCGTTGTGCCACGAGTTGAACACGGCGCCGATCGCCTTCCAGAGCTGCTCATGGGCGTCGCGCGGAAAGTCGACGCCGAGCCGCGTGCGCGTCATCGCGAGATAGCGCCCGATGAGATCCTTGAGATCGGCGACGGTGAGATCCATGTCCCGTTCGACGCGCGCTTCCTTCTTTTTCGCGGCGAGCACCTCCTCGAACGGATCGACGTCGTCCTTCTTCACCGGCTTGAGCCCGAGCACGACATCGCCGTACATCTGGATGAACCGCCGGTAGCAGTCGTACGCGAACCGCTCGTCCCCCGTCGACCGGGCGAGCGCCTTCACCGTTTCGTCGTTGAGGCCGAGATTGAGCACGGTGTCCATCATCCCCGGCATGCTCGCGCGCGCGCCGGACCGGATCGAGAGGAGGAGCGGCGAATCGGCGCCGCCGAATTCCCCGCCCATGACCTTCTCGACGGCGCGGAGACTCTCCTCCACCTCTTCCCGAAGCCCGGGCGGATATGCTCCGCCGTGCTCGTAGAAATACGAGCACACCTCGGTCGATATCGTGAATCCCGCCGGCACGGGAATCCCGATGTTCGTCATCTCGGCGAGCCCCGCCCCTTTCCCGCCGAGAATCTCCTTCATGTTCCTGTTGCCGGCCGCCTGTCCGCCGCCGAAGAAAAATACGAATTTGGGCTCCACGGGAGACCTCCTATCTTAATTCATATCAATACATTGCGCATTCCACCGCGCACCGCGTCACACCCGATGAGTCTATATTCAAACGGGGAACAATGGCAACGTAATTATATCTCCGATGAGCGCCCGCGATGCGGGGCGGCGCCGGGGCAGCGAAGGCGCGGCGGCGTCAACGCAGCATGACGGTCTTGACCGTTCGCAGCGACGAACCGTAGCTCACGGCGATAAAGTAGACGCCGCCGGAGGCGCGCTCCCCTCGATCGTTCGTGCCGTCCCACGCGACCGTCAGAGAATCCCGAAGCGATTCCCCGCCGGCGAGCGTCTTGACGAGCGCGCCGCGGCAGTCATAGACCCTGACCGCGACCGCCGCCGGGGCATCGAGGGTAACCGAAAGGTTCGTGGATACCGTAAAGGGATTCGGAAAGGCCCGCAGCGAGGCGACGGTCCCGGGCGGCGGCGACGTCAGCGCGACGTTCGGGATACCCCACCCGTACACGTTGTCTGGGGTGGAGCTCCGCGAAGCCGTGGCCCGCAGCGTGTCGCGCAGCGCCATCGGGCTCCAGTCGGGGTGCTGCTCGAGCAGCAGGACGCAGACGCCCGCGACGAGCGGCGCCGCGTAGGAAGTCCCGTTGTGCGCGCCGTAGGACGAGGAGCCCGAGACGCTCCACACGCCCGAGCCGGGCGCGACGAAATCGGGTTTGATACGTCCGTCCGCGGTCGGGCCGCGCGAGCTGAACGACGCGATCACCCCGTTGCGGTCCACCGCGCCGATGGCGAACACGCTGTCCCCGTCCGCCGGCGCCACGAGCCCCGAGATGCCCTGGTTCCCGGCGGAATTGACGACGACGATCCCGTGAGAAACGGCGATATCCGCGGCGCGGGTGCAGAGCGCCGTGTTGCCGTCGAGATCCGCGCCGTCGTACCACAGGATATATCCGAGCGAGCTCGAGACGACATCGGCTCCCGCGCTGTCGGCCCATTCGATCCCGGCGACCCAGTGGTCCTCCTCGATGGGAATCTCGTCGTTCTCGATCTCGGTCTTGGCGAGCAGATACCGCGCTCCCCACGCCGGTCCGATGAGATTCCCCTCGGCGTGCCCCGCGAGAACGCCGAGCACCGTCGTTCCGTGCGTGTCCTGACCGGGCGGATCGCCCGCCTCGTTCGCCGTCACGGAATCGCCGTTGATGAAATCGTATTGCGCCTCGACGCTCACGTGCGCGAGCGCGGGATGATCGAGCCTGAATCCGGTATCGAGGAGCGCGATGAGCACGGGCGCTCCGCCGGAAACGCTTCCCGAACCGTTCGCGCCGCTCTCGAGAAGACCGATGAGCCCGAGCTGATTCAGCTGCTCGTAGCTTTCCCCGTAATCGAGGGCGTCTTCCGCGCCGGGCGCGCCGGCCGGCCGGGAGTTCCGCGGTTCCTCGGGCGGACCCTCGGGAAGGCGCCGGAACGACGCGACCAGGTCCGCCGAGCGCACGAACTGCCGTCCGCAGACAGCCCCGACGTCCCGGGCTTCGATCTCGACGCTCACCGAGTTGAAATAGCGCGAGACATGGCGGATCCTCGTCGCGTGACGGCGGATGGAATCGACGTACGCCGGCTGCACGGAGCGGTCGCTCTCATCCGTCGCGGCGCGCGCCCGGGCGCCTCGGCGCTCGGCCGCCCGCGCGGAAACGCGCGGCGGCGCGGGCGGCGACTGAAATCCTCTGTCGGCGAGATGAAACCAAACCGCGATGGTGTCTGAGGGAAGGGCGGCCGCGAGACGCTCGCGAAGCCGCGCGGAGCATTTCAGCGATACGGCGGGACCGGACGAGGCGGACGCCGCTCCGACGGCCGAATCCCCGGCGCCGCCCGCGAACATCACGAGCGCCGCCCCGGCGATGATCGCGGCAGGGGCCCCGCGGCGGCCGCTTCGCGCGCCGCCGCCTCTCCATCGGACGCGTCTGCGGACAATGCTCGTTATCGTGCCCTCCGGCGCCCCTGCGGCGCGGGGCGATGAAACCGCCCGATGCCGAGGTAATGCGCGATGTTGGCGTTCTGCTTCATTTTCGGCGCGATCAGCTTGCTCGCCGCCGTCATGATCACCGTGACGCCGGGACCGTGGCCGCTGACGAGGCAGGAGGCGTGCACGACGACGCCGATCGTGATCGCGCCCGTCTTGACCGATCGACCGAACCTGCAGTCCGCGTCGCGTATGGCGACGACGTCGCCGAGCCGAAGGCTCTGCAGCCCGTACTTCCGCAGCAGATCCTTGTCGGAAACCTGGATGTCGAAGTCGCCGCTGAAGCTGTGCCGCGATCCGGTGCCCGATCCCATGATCGCGGCCGGAATGACGTGCGTCACCGGCACGACGAGCTGTTTACCCTGCGCGGCGATCCCCATTTTCCGGAGCAGCTGCGGATCGACGCTCATCACCTGCACGTCGGGAAAATCCCGGAGCTTGAGCCCCTGGCCGAACGCGCGGATCTGGATCCGGTCGCCGACGACGAGCTTGTCGAGCACCGAAGGCGCGAAATCGACGATGACATGCTCGACGCCACCGTGCTTGCCGGTCACGACGCCTCGAGCGAGCTGCGCCTCGCCGCTCACGACGCGCGCTTCGTTTCCGATGCAGGCGAGAATGCAGAGCGCCCCGAGGCTCGCGCCGTCCTTCTCACGCTCGTCGAGCGTCATGCTCACGGCGGGCTCGACGTGATCCCCCGTGAAGTCGAAGGCCGAGTCGCCGACCACGACGTTATACGTGATGCCGCCGACGCCGGGGAGCACGTGAACGCCCCCTCCCTGATCGACGAGGTACGGATTCTTGAGCGGTATCCGCGGATGCACGATCGCTCCGGCGACGGACTGCATCACGCACGATTGCTCGTTCGTTCTCAGCATAGTTCAACCCTTCGTTTCCCCGCGCGCGCTCCGCGGTGAGCCTCCCCTGTTCCCTCGTTCGAGCCGATACGCGAATCCTCGCGAACTCCTGCGGTAAGATGTGATGTTCCCAGAAAATACGGCCCGCGTCAAGATGATTGAAAATCGCGCTTCGCCGTCCCGCCGCGCGGGGGCGCGGCCCCCCGGGAGTCCGGTGGAACCGTCAAAAAAAAGAGCCGCTCCCTGCGCGGGGAGCGGCTCGATACCGGCGGGCGCCGGAATCATCTGATGACGATGATCTTCCCGTACTGTTCCGATCCATCGGCCGAATTCTCGCAGCGGTAGACATAGACGCCCGAGTTCACTTCCTGCCCGTTCTTGTTCTTCACGTTCCAGATAATGATCCCGTCATCCCCCGTCGGGCTGCTGTGGTGCGCTTCCCACACGAGATCCCCCGCCACCGTGTAGATCTTGATATCGGCTTCCTTCGGCACGTTGAAGAACTTGATGCTGTTGTCGGGATAGTTGTGATAGAAGGGATGCGTCTCCGCGGTCGTTCCCGTGCGATAGGGATTCGGCACCGCGTACACGAGCTGCATATCGGTGCCCGCGTCGACGGTCACCGTGATGACCTTCGCGACTTCCTCGCACGGAACCGGATTGTCCGGATCGGCGGGATTGGCGAGATCCTCGTCGCAGATAAAATTATCCTGCTTGTTGAACAGCGTCATGCCCTTGAAATAGCCGCGGTCGAAGCACGTCACGATGTAGTAGTAGGTGAACCCGGGGTACGCGTTGGCGTCCACGAACTCGAAGTACTCGCGTCCCTGCGCGTCCCGCTGGGGCCAATCGTGGAAATAGAGTGAATCGTATTCGACGCCGATGAACGCCGCGTCGCGCGAGAGCTCGGTGATGACGACCATGTGAGACGGCATCGGCGAAAGCCCCCGCCATACATGGAAACCCTCGAGCGTCTGCAAATCCACTTCGAACGAAGCGGGGCCGCCGCTGAACGTCGAATCGACGATCCCCGCGCTGAACGCGAGGCTGATGCCGAGCTTGAGGGTGTCCCCCGTCGCGATGCCGATCAGATCGACCGGAATGGGCGTCCCCGGCGTGTACGACAAGCCGAGATTGAAAATCATGCTGTAGGTGTCGAAACGATCCCTCAATTCGGCGTACATCTTGATGGAGGGCTCCACGCCGATCGTGTCCACGGTGACCTTCGTGAGCACTTCCCGCCCGACCTTGAGGGTGCGATCGACGGTTCCCTCATACAGGCCGGTGATCGTGACCTGGGAGATGTTCGGATCCGGCCCCTGCCAGTTGGTCCAGTGCCGCGATCCCGTGATCGTCCCGACTCCCGGCGCCGGCGGATACCAACCGACGATGACATGGCTTCCATCTCTCCTCACGTAGACGGAATCGGGCGGCACAATATTCAGCATCATCGTATCCACGGCGCTCTGCGCCATCGCCTCGGCGCAGACGCCCGAGATGCCGATGAACGCCAACATAAGAATCATTCCCCGTCGAATCGGACTCACCGTGCCTCCTTTTCAGTCTTGTGCAGCCGGACAGATAATCACGGGATGTTCGAAATTCCCCATGCCCGGAAGATCGTGTTCAAGATCGTATTTTGCTGCGCCCGGTCGAAGAACCAGAGCTCGAATCCGAAATGAGCGCTCGGCGCCGCGACGGCGACCCCGGTCTGCACGTCGGGAACGACGCTCGCGTACTTCGTGACCCAGAGCGCCACCGCGCCGTTGTGGAGCGCCGAATTCGTATTCTTCGCCTTCATCCGATACATCGGATGGAAGCACTGCTGGCTCGTCACGGTGTTGCGGTTCATCCAGTACGCCGGATCGTACACCTCGACGGGAGTGAACCCACCGGGGCGGGGAGAAGGCTCGTTCGGCGCGTAGTACCGGCCCGCAATGAGAATATCCGACCAGAGGTTGAACTCGCTCGGCATGCCCGGAATGCTGTCATGCCACGCGTCGGTCGATCTGCTCAATCCGGGATACAGGCAATCGTAGTTGCGGATCCGCCGCATCGGCATGTCCGAATCGGTGCGGAAGGTCCCGTCGATCTTGTCGATCATCGTGACGCAGTAATCCTTGTACGGAAACGAATTGACGCTGCTCGTATCGCCCTCGCACCCGTCGGAGTTGCCGAGGATCTCGCACTTGATGTTGAGCGGGAATCCCCGCGCCGCCTGCACCGCGGGAAGGATCGCCGCGAGACCGGCGGCCTTTTCGGACATACCCTCGGTGATCAGGTGCCCGCCTTTCGCGAGGAAGATCGAAAGGTAGTTGATCGGAATCGCCGACTGGCTGATCATCGTCTCGGGCGTGAAGACGATGAGATTGTCGTAGCAGCTCGTGACGAGATCGGAGTTGAACGTCCAGATGATGTTCTTGTAACGGCCGATGAGGTTTATCTTGGGCGGCGCGGAGTTGTACCCGCCGTACACGGCGTCGTACACGTCACGCGCCGGATCGAAATCTCTCGTGCGCTGGCAGTGCGCGAGCCAGAGCCGGTCGTGTTCGTCCTCCCGCGGGAAGTTGTAGTCGATCTGCGTGAAATCGTTCGTCGACCGGAAATCGTCCACCCAGAGGAGATTCCGGTCCATCGTGAAGGGCACGACGCTGATCTCGATCTGCGCGAGCGTTTCCGCGCCCGAGTTGTCCACGCACCGGATGTAGAGCGTGTGCACACCGGAGTACCAGATCGCCTTGCAGTTGAGATTGTAGGGGCTGCAGTCCGTTTCCCAGTCGCTCGGATTGTTCAGATCCGCCACGTCCCATCCGAACTGGTAGCATACGATCTCCCCGCCGTACGCCGTCGCGTCCCCCCGCCACCGGAAATTGAGCTCGACTCCCGGCGGAAGATCGCGCTTCTCGCGCTTCTGGTTGCCCCCGGTGAACTGGAAACCTCCCAGGAACGGCTCGGTGACCGTGAGCAGCGGCGACGCCGTGACCGACACGATGAACTGCCGGATGTTCACGCCGCGCGTGAAGATCGCCGTCACCGCGCCCGCCTCGTCCTTCGCCTGCACGGCGAACACGTGCGAACGCCGCAGCTCGAGGATCTCCTCGTCCCCGAGCACCGTCGCGCGGCCGGAATCCCCCGGAGCGCGGTAGTAGATCCACGGGCTCCAGTCCTCTTCGTACCGCCAGGGATTCTCGTTGAGATCCCGGACGATGTCGTAATCGGGTTTGTAGCCGTAACCGGGACTGTCGACGCGGTGGTACATATACCGGATCGAGTCCGGATCCTGCGTGTTGTCCGGCGAATCGATCGGATCGGTTCCCCGCCATTCGAATCTGATCACCTTGCCAAGCGAAACCGTCGCGTTCCTGTTGCTCGGCGGCCGCGGCATCGTGATCTCGACGAACGGGGCGAGCGTCCACGCGGTGAAGGACCGGTACACCGGTTCGGAACGTCTCCCCTCGAGGTCGATCGCGCGGATGAAGAAGGTATGAGCCTTGTCGTAGCGCGTGTACCAGCTTCCACCCATGAACGTGGAATCCGCCATGGCCGTGTCATCCGCCGTCACCCGGAAGACGCTGTCGTGCAGGGACGTACGGGTCCATTTGTCGAGCCCGGTGGTGTCCTCATGGTTGAAGCCGAAGGGAAATCCGTCCACGACGACGAACTCGTACGAGCTCACCTCTCCGTCCGGATCCCATCCACCCCAGTAGAAATGCACCTGATATCCGGTCGTCGTGCCTTCGACGGGGCCGCTCGAAAGCCACACCTCGGGCGATTTGTTCTGATCGGCCAGCCCGATGAAGGTCTTCTCGCAGCCGAATACAAACGCGAGACCGGCTATCGTCGCGAGCGCCGCGTATGCGAGTAACGATCGCTTCATTAACTCCCTACCTCCTCCCATCCTTGACCTCAGGAGGGGATCCGGTTGTGCTCTCCTACTTGACCAATTTCAGATACACGGATACTTGCCGCGTATCTCTCCGCGCGTAGTTTGCGAAATAATATTCGTTCTCGATCCAGTTGTTGCCCGGCAGCACGTTGCCGTCGGCGTCGAACTCGGGGCTGATGCCCCGGATGCCTTCCTTGAAGGACTGCGTATCCTTGTAATCGAGGCCGCTCACCGTGAGGGTTTGCAGGCCGAGAAACGCGGGCGGATGGGTGAGCAGCGAATCCAGAACCGCCAGATTATACTCGACGGATCCGGGCACCGCGGGTTTCCAGAAGGCCGTGGTGATATCGAAGGAGAGATCCTGCTCGAGGTAGTTGGGCGCCTTGTCGAACTGCCACTCCCCTTCCTTGTAGAAGATCCGGTCTTCCTCCGCGTCGAACTGGTAGTACCGCCAGCCCTTGATGGCGGAGCGCGGCGGATCCCGATGGTCGTCATGCCCCCCGGCCCGTATCGTATAGCGGTATGAGCGGGTGATCGTGCCGCGGGGTTCCGGGGAGGTCTTCACGTTGTACGGGCAGAGCGTATCCCCCCGGGCGATGATCTGGTTCGTGTTCCACCAGCCGATCACGATGGTATCGTTCCTCGTCGTGACGAATCGCCGGTCGGGCGGCGCGGGACTGACGCCTTGCCGTGTATAGAATCCGGTCCGGAGGCTGTCGATCTTCGGCGGGAAATTGCCGACGAAATGGATCTCCGCCGGCGTGCCGTCGGGCTTTTTCTGCTCGTCGAACGCGCGCACGAGGAACCGGTAGTTGAACGTTCCCACGCGCATGGTCGTCGAATCGCGATCCCGGTACGGATCGGAAACACCCGAACCAGGATTCGTGTCCTCGGCATTCTTGAGCGGGTACCACGGAGACAGCTTGTCGGCGACCCGGGCGCCGGTCTCGTCGATCGACCAGCGGTTGTACTGGAACTGGAACTTGATCGGGACCGGCGGATCGAACTCGAGGTTCGCGCGATCCTTCGGATCGTCCCAACCCCAATAGACCATACGGACGAGCGAGCTGTCCGGCAGCGTATCGGGAATGGCGTCGCGGAAATTGACGTCCATCTCCTGCCGGACGCCGTTCTGCGGCAAGAAGGACACGACGCAGCGCTCGTCGAATCTCGTATCGGGGTCGTGATTCACGACGACGCGGCAAACGCCCACGCCCGTCACGAGATCCGATCGCGAGATGGCTCCCGCCTCGTCCCGGGCGATCCCCTTGAAATTGAAGATACCGCTCGGAATGACTTCGTTGCCCGAGTTGGTGAGCTCGACGCCCACGACCTCGGACTGATCGGCCGGAACCCGCCAGTCGGGCGTTCCGTCTCCGTTATAATCGGGGTACACGTTGGAGCCGTAGCTCCACCGGTAACCGGTGATGACGTTGTTGACGGTCGTCGCCTGGAACTTGATGCTGAAGGGGACGAACATGCTGATCGTATCGAGCGCATTGGGATTATAAAGGACGTCACCCGAGCCGACGTTCGTCCAGAACGTGATGATGGGGACGCCTTTCACGCGCGCGAGGAACTGCAGCCGGGCGGGCGTCGGATCCATTTTCCCGCCGTCGTCGATCGCGACCACGTGGAACGCCTGCCGGTTGATCGTCGCGCCCCTCGACTCGTCGAATCCGGTGAAGGTGATAACCGTGTCGGTCCGCGTCGTGAATCTTCCCCTCACGTAGTCCGATATTCTCGCCTCGGGATTCCAGTCGAGCTCCTCCGAATCGGGATTCTCCTGGGGATCGAGCGTCACGAGCGTATCCGAGATGTACCACATGTATCGCGTGACGACGCCGTCGCCGTCGGTTCCGCGCCAATACATATGCACGCGGTAATCGGTCGCGGTCGTCTCCGCGGGAGAGCTCGTGAGCGTGGTTTCCGGAGCCTTGTTCCGGTCGAGCGGCGGCTCTTCCTTCCTGCATGCGGGGAGAATCATGAGGAGAGCGAGAGCTGCGGCCACAATTATCTCTATGGCACATCTAAACTTGACTCGTCCCATTTTTCCCTTCTCTTTGCTGAATCTGACGCGCGTTTTACCCCAAACCTATATGTAATATAAGCTTTTGATTCGTCCTGTCAATCAAAATTCCAAGGGGGCAATTGACGTCGCGGGGCGCTCTTACGGCCTTTCCGGCCGCAAAAAAAGAGGCCGGGAGGTTTGACCCTCCCGGCCTCGCAGAACTCTTCGTCAGATTCCGTCAACGGCATGCGCTAGCGCAGCATGACCATCTTCTTGGTCTGGCTGAAGTTCTTCGTCTCCATCTTGTAGAAGTAGATACCGCTCGCCACTGCGCCACCACGGTCGTTCGTTCCGTTCCAGGTGATCGAGTGGGTCGTAGCATCCATTTCACCGTTCACGAGCGTCCGGACCAGCTGGCCCGCGACGTTGTAAACCTTCAACGACACGAAGCCCTTATCCTTCAGGTCGAACTTGATCGTGGTCGACGGGTTGAAGGGGTTCGGGAAGTTCTGAGCCAGCTTCGTGGACTTCGGCGTCTCCGCCGGAGTGATGTTCGCATTGATGGTGTTCTGCATCCAACCGAACACGTCCTTCGCGAGCTCGAAACGGTCGGCCGGAACGCTAACCACGTCGTCGCGAACATACTGGTAGCTGAATCCGAACCACATCGTGTTCACGTTGAATCCAGCGGGGTTCAGCGTCGAAGAGGCGATCGCCGCGTAGCGGTTGATCGAGCTCTTCACCGGATAGTACGCCGCGTACTTGCCGTTCGCCGTCTTGTCGAGGACGTCGAACTGGTTGATGACGAAGCATCCGCCATACGCGAAGAACTTATCCGGAACACTCGAATGAATGAAGATACCGGCATCGACGTCGCCCGTGACGAGCGGGGTAACGGTCCCGCCGCCCGTGCGGCCGCCGGTCTCCTCGAAGTAGCTCGTCGCGACGAAGTCAACGCCGCACCAGGTGCTCATGAGGGTGAGCGCCGGGGTCGATGCGAGGCCGTCCAGATCGTAGGCAATGTCGTCGCCGCAGACCCAGAGACCGCACACGTGCTCGGACTGCTCGAACCAGTTGATGAGCATCGTGCAGTCGTTCGACTTGTCGCTGTTGACCGTACCGTCGGAGATCGTGACCGATTCGAGGTCTCCGCAATCCCACACGATCTTGTGGTACCAATCAACAAGCTGCTTCGTCTTCGCGCGGCTTCCCGGTCCGTTCGAAACGCCGGAAGTCGGGCCGTTCACGTCATACTTGTCCACGTTGTTGTTCGGCGGAGCAAGCACGGCGTCGAACACCGGCATCCAGTAGTTCTCGACGGAGCCGACGAACGATCCGCGGCCCGTGAAGTCGTCAACGAAGAGAACGTCGGAGTTCTTCGTCGGGAGGCACAGGAACTCGAGATACGGTCCCTGCGAGCGCGCCCAGCGCGGAAGGGCCGTTTCGATACCGGCCACGTCTGTCGCAGTGAAGTAGTATTCGATCTGATAGCCTCTCGTGAAGAGCTCGTCATTCAGGTCGACCATGTACCTGTCGCGCTGAATGCCGCCACCGGTCCGGGCGGTGTCACACTGAATCTTCGTCCAGACACCGTTGTCGCTCACGTAGTTGAAGTTGATCGAGTACGGAGCCGAGGTCGGCCCGGTGATGATAGAGCCTGCGAGCGTGGCGCCCGCGAGCTGAGCCGGCTTCGCGAGGTCGGTGCCCACGTACGTGCACTTCACGTTGAGGTACACGGCCGGTCCACCGAACGTCGGGTCGGCAGCGATGCCGCCGCCGAGGAGCGACGTGGCGTCAACAACGATCGAGTCGCCCGGAGTAAGGATCGGGTCGTCGTTCGTGTTGATGTCGTTCGCCGCATCCGCGCGGACGTAGCTCTCGAGCTGGAACTCAGCGATCGGGAAGTTATCCTGGAAGATATCCAGGTCGCGGAAGCTCCACTGAGGACCGCTGGTCTTGAACCGGTACAGACGAACGTTGTCGATCCAGGGCGACGGCGTGTGAGCGGCGCAGTTGCCTTCCACGAGGTACCACACGTCGCACATGTCGACGCAGCCCATACCGATCTGAACCGGGTCGTTGCTGCCGATAAGATCGCTGATCGTCTCGCTGCCATAGATGTAGTCCATGTCGGGGCCGTAGTAGACGAAGTTGCGATCTTGCCACTGACCCGGGCAACCGGCAATGATGCTCCGCACATGCCACTGGTAGAACACGAGGTTCGACAGCGGAATGTCACGGTAAACCGTGAAGCGGAGAACCAAGCCGCCGAGAAGCGAAAGGTCCCCAGCCGGAATCGTTCCGTTCTGGGTGTTGTTGCAGGCGGTCGAGTACTTCGTCATGTCGATCACCGGCGATACGGCGATTTCGTTCTGGCACGGGGCGGCGATACCGCCGGGGCCGGCGCAGAACGGAGTGTCGTACAGGCCGGGATAGCTCGAGCTCGGGTTCGGCGAACCGAGGAAGTACACGAGCTGAGTGGCGAAGTTGTCGCCGCACGGATCCTTGTCGGTCAGGTTGTTCTTGAGACCGGCATAGGCGCCGTAGGCGTACTCGGGCGCGCCGATCCAGATACCGGCCGTCGTCGCGTTCAGGGCTATCGTTTCCATGTTCTGATAGTTGTTGAGCGCGCCGGCGTCCTGGAGACGGATCGCGTCTACGAGGAAGCCACCGTCGGTGTTGTAGAGGCCGTCCTGGTCGCTCCACGCACCGTCAGCGGTGAAGTGGAAGCGGATCTTCGTCCGCGCCTGCGTGAGCGGAAGGAAGATCGACGCGGTGTCGTTCTCGTACGTGCCGGTGTACTCGGCCACTTCCTGCCAGTTGCCGCCGCCGGCGTCGTACTCGACTCTCGTGAAATCGTAATCCGGCTCGGAATCGTTGGTGAAGAAATAGCTCAGCGTCAGCGACCCGACGAAGCTGAACGCCGCCGTGCCGAGCATCTGATTCCATCCGTTGCCGTAGCCGGGAGCATCGTACCAGGAGCAAAGATACGGATCGGTCGTGCTCGGACGCGCGCCGCACCACATCGACTTCGTGCCCTCGAGCGGAACGAGCATGCCGTAGGCACCCCCGCCGAGCCCGGAGAAGTCGTCAACGTGGAAGTACGTGCCGCGCTGGGCCGTCTCATCCGACTTTGTCCATCCCTGCCAGTTCATCTGCTCGAACGTGTACCACACGAGGCAGTACGTATCCACGGCTGCTTCCTCATAGAGGCCGCGCAGACCCGGATCGAGAAGCTCCGAATTGTTATCGAGCTCCGAAACGGCCTTTGCGGGACGCAGACCGGGATTCGCCACATCGCGTGCAGCGACCGAGCCGATGAGCAGGGCTACGAAGCAGACGCCTAGTAAGAGTACTAGTGCCTTTTTCATTCTTGTTTTCCCCCCATCGTTAAGAAAACAGCTTGAATCGACGCACAACGAATACTGGAATCTCGAAGAGCAAAGTGCTGAACCCCCTTTACATCGAATCTCTTTGTTCCCATCACCTCACTTTCCGCGATTCGACATGCGAAGCAGGGTGTCATCCGTTAGAGCTGCTAAACTTTCTTTGTCGAGTAAGCCTGGCTCTCCAACGGCGGTGGGGGTTGTAACCCCGCTCGATAAAGGAGGCCGCCCTCTCGGGCAATCCTCCACTCTGCTTTCGAGACAGGTAGGATTGTAGCATAGAATTCGAGAAAATGTCAAGCGGGAATCTCGCCTCGAATGCGCGGGAAATCCAATAGTTAAGGCCGATGCGGATCGTTCGCCCGCGTCATTCTCCGGCGATCTGCGCGAAATCGCAGAACAGCACAATGACTTTGTAACTAGCTGCCAGAAAAGCAATTCTGTTATTTCTTATTTTTTCATCTTCACAATTCACCAGCACGTCCTCGAAGAATTTATTCACATATGGCACAATCCCCTTCAACATGCCGATGGACTGCTGCACCTGTCCGGTTCGCTTGATCTCGAGGAGCTTCTTGCACACCCGGGACATCTCGTCGCAGAGATTCTTCTCCGCGTCGACGAGGAAAAGCGCCGGGGAAAATCCGAGCTCGGCCTCCCGCCCGGCGGAAAACGCCTCGAGCGCGGCCATGCCAGCGTCCTCCGTGAATCCCGCCCTGAGATCCTTCGGGATGATGTTCGTGACGCGCTTCATCGCGAGCACGAATGGGGAGAGCTCCCCCTCTTTCCGCAGCTTCGCGAGCTCCTCGGCCATGTCCTTGGCGGCGTGCGGATATTCCCACGGGGAGGCGAGAACCGCCGTCGCGAGATCGTGATCGACGCCGTCCCCGCGGATGATCGCGTACAGCCGCTGGGCGTAGAATTCGCGGAGCCGCGCGACGATCGCGCCGCGGTCGCGCCCCCGTTCGTTCAGCGCCTCCGCGAACAGCCCGACGCTGCGGTCGAGCGCCTTTGGAAGCGAGAGTCCCGATCGCCGCGCGACGAGGATCCGCAGCACGCCGATTGCGTGCCTGCGGAGCGCGTACGGATCCTGCGAGCCGGACGGCTCGAGCCCCATGCAGAAGCACCCCGAGATCGTGTCCATCTTGTCGGCGAGCGCCAGCATCGCGCTCGCCTCTCCCCGCGGCATGCGATCACCCGCGAACCGCGGGAGGTAGTGCTCGTAAACCGCCTCGGCGACCTCCTCGTCTTCCCCCGAGAGGCGGGCGTACTCGCGGCCGATGTAGCCCTGCAGCGCCGTGAATTCCTTGCCGTCCTTCACCATCTCGCTCGCGAGGTCCGCCTTCGCGAGGAGCGCGGCGCGCCGGATCGTTTTCTCGAGCCTCCCGTCCGCGATCCCCGCCTGCGAGGCGATCCACAGCGCGAACGCCTCCATCCGCGAAGCCTTCTCCGCAAGGCTCCCGAGCCCCTCGAGCCACACGATCGAGCCGAGCTTGCCCGCCATTTCCGCGAACGGACGCGCCGTGTCCTCCCGGTGGTAGAACACGGCGTCGTCGAGCCTCGCCCGGAGCACCCGCTCGTACCCCTTGACGATGCGGGGGCGGTTGCGGCGGCCGCCGTCGGCGAAGGCGACGAAATGCGGCAGGAGCTTCCCGTCGTCGCCCGCCACCGAAAAATAGCGCTGGTGGCTCTTGAGCGCCGTGACGATGACCTCCCGCGGGAGCGCGAGGAACTCCGCGTCGTAGCGTCCCGCCATGGCGACCGGGGATTCGAGGAGGTTGGCGACGATGCCGACGAGATCCTCGTCCTCGACGAGCGAGCCCCCCTGCGCGCGGGCGCACGCGACCGCCGCCTCGCGAACGGCGTCGCGGCGCGCGGACTGATCGAGAACGATCCCGTTCTTTCGCATGATCGAGAAATAATCGAGCGGGGACTTCACCGGAACCGTCTTCTCGAAGAGCGGGCTCAGGCGCGTCCGCCGCCCGGCGGCGAGAGCGCCCAGCTTCACCCGCACGACGTCCGGGCCGAAGAGGCACAGGATCCAGCGGACCGGCCGGGCGAATCGCATGCCGCCCGAGGCCCATCGCATCGTTTTCGGTGAGCGGATCGCCAGGATCCACTCCGGCACGCGCTCCTTCATGATCGACGCCGTCGGCTTCCCCGTGATCTTCCGCGCGACGGCGAGGTACGCACCCTTCGGGGTCTCGACGCGCACGAGGGCGCTCGCCGGCACTCCCTGCGATTTGGCGAACCCTTCGGCGGCCTTCGTGTAGCTCCCGTCCGCGGCGACCGCGATCTTCACCGGGGGCCCCACGATCTTCTCTTCGGCGTTTTCCTGCTTCGCCGCGAGCCCCCGCGCGCGGATCACGATGCGCTTCGGCGTGCCCATGGCATCGATCCCGTCGCAGGGGATCCGTTCCGCCGCGATCCCCTCTTCGAAGAGCTTCCGCGCCTGTTCGATCATCTCGTCGAGGTAGCCGCTCGGCAGGTTCTCGCATCCGATCTCGAGGAGGAAATCCTTCTTCACGTCCGCTCCTTTGTGCCGGTGTGCGCGCGGGAGAGCAGCGGAAACCCGAGCCGCTCGCGGTCGGCGACGTAGGCTTCGGCCGTCTGACGCGCGATATCCCTGATGCGCGCGATGTAGCTCGTCCGCTCGGATACGCTCACCGCGCCGCGGGCATCGAGGATGTTGAACATATGCGAGCATTTCACGACGTAGTCGTATGCGGGGAGGATGAGCCCTTCGCCGAGCATGCGCTTCGCCTCCCCCTGCAGGCGGTCGAACATCTCGAAGTAGAGCGGCACGTCCGCCTTTTCGAAATTGAACGCGCTGAATTCCCGCTCCGACTCGCGATACAGGTCCCCCCACGTCACGCCCCCTCCCCACTCGACGTCCATGATATCGTCGACCCCCTGCAGGTACATGCAGATGCGCTCGAGCCCGTACGTGATCTCCGCGGAGATCGGATCGAGCTCCATCCCGCCCGCCTGCTGGAAGTACGTGAACTGCGTGATCTCCATCCCGTCGAGCCAGACCTCCCACCCGAGCCCCGCCGCGCCGAGCGTCGGCGACTCCCAGTCGTCCTCGACGAGCCGGATGTCGTGCGCCGCCGGATCGATCCCGATCGCGGTGAGACTCCTGATGTAGAGCGGCAGCACGTTCTCGGGGGCGGGCTTGAGAATGACCTGGTACTGGTTGAACTGCTGGACGCGGTTCGGATTCTCGGCGTAGCGCCCGTCCTTGGGGCGCTTCGTCGGCTCGATGTACGCGGCCCGCCACGGCTCGGGCCCGAGCACCCGAAGGAACGTCGCCGGATTCATCGTGCCGGCGCCGACCTCCGAGTTGTACGACGTCAGCAGCAGGCACCGCTGGCCGGACCAGAAGCGCTCCAACGCGGAAACGACGTCTTGAAAGGTCACTGGCCGTTCACCCCCTTGCAGAGACGCAGCGAATGCGGAAGCCGATAGCCTTCCACGTGACTGACGAAGAGACGGTGGATGATCTCGCCGATTTCCCGCCGCTCGCCCCGGTCCATGCGCGCGCCGCGGACGCCCTCGAGCCCGAGCGCGTCCATCCGGCGGATGAGCGCCGAGGCGCCGCCCGAGAGCGAGCGCCCCTTCGGGCCGCCGCACGCGGGGCAGCACACGAGGCCGCTCGCCGCCTCGATCGAAAGCGCCGCGTTTTCGAGCGGGGCGGCGCACCGCGAGCACGACGCCGTCGAAGGGAACGAACCGGCGAGCTTCAGCACATCGATCTCGAGCGCGTAGAAAAGCGCCCACGGATCGGAGGCCGCGGGAAGCAGCCGCATGTACCGCTCGATGAGGTCGAAGATGCGCTCGTCGGCCGAGCGATCGAAGACCGAGCGGTCCACGATCTCGAGCCCCGCCTGAAAGAGGCAGAGCCGCTCGAGATCGCCGGCGCCGGCGTCGAACGATTCCACGGTCCCCATTTCCTTGAGCAGCTGCAAACCGCGCTCCTGTCGAAAATAAAAAACGATCTCCGAGACGTTTCCGGTCCGCAGGCTCCCCTGGAGGGCGCTCCGCGAACTCCTCGCACCCTTCGCGAGCAGCCGCAGTTTTCCGTGCGATCGCGTGAGAACCACGGCGACGGCGCTCGATTCCCCGTAGGGGTACGTCCGCAGGACGATCGAGCGGTCCTTGATGATTTCGCTCACCGGCACTCCACCGCCGCCGTCAGGCGCTCGCGCCGGCGTCGGGCGCCGCGGCGTGGCGGTGCCCCGGCGGAACGACGGCGCCGCCCGAGATGACCATCTTCATCGCGTCCTCGACCGAGAGCTCGGACGGGAGCGCCTCGTCGCGGCGCACCATGATGAAGAGGCCCGAGGTCGGGTTCGGCGTCGTCGGCAGGAAGATCGTTACGAAGTCCCGCTCCGCCCCGTCAGCTCCCCGGAAACGCCACGTCGACGTCACGAAGCCGATGACGTACACCCCGGGACGCGGGTACTGCACGAGCACGACCTCCTTGAAGACGGTCCGCTCCTGCTTGAGGAACACCTCGCTGACCTGCTTGATCGCGACGTAGATGCTGCGCACCATGGGGATCTTCTCCAATCCCCCCTCCACCCATCTGAACAGCGTCCTGCCGAAAAAGCCGCCGCCGACGACGCCGGCGAGGAGAATGATCACGATGACGCCGATGAAGCCGAGGCCGGGGATATCGAGGTACGGATGACGGACGGTGATGGGCGCCAGGATGCCGTCGACCCACCGGAAGATGCGGTAAAGGACGTACACGGTGAGCACGGTCGGCATGAGCACGAGGAGCCCCGTGAGGAAGCTCCGCTTGAACCACCGGACGAGCGAATGGTTTGTCAATCTTCGGGCAACCATACGATGACCTCGATGATCCGCTGTCCCGCGAGCCTGCCGATCTTGAAGCGCGCGCCCCCGAATTCGACTTCCTCCCCTTCCTCCGGCACGCGGCCTATCAAGTTATAGAGAAATCCCCCGAGCGTGTCAACCTCGTCCGACGGCAGGGAAAGGGAGAGCGCCGCGTTCAGCGCGTCGATCCCGACCGATCCCGCGGCGACGTACTGGCGCGCCCCGGTCTGCCGCACCGGCGGGAGCTCGTGGTCGTACTCGTCGAGGATCTCGCCGACGATCTCTTCGAGGACGTCCTCCAGGGTCACGATCCCCGACGTTCCGCCGTACTCGTCGACGACGACGGCCATGTGCTTCTTGCCGCGCTGGAATTCGCGCAGGAGGTCGTCGAGCTTCTTGCCCTCGGGAAGGAAGAAGGCGTCGCGCACGAGCCACCCGCGGTCGAGCCGGAACGGCTCGTCGGGCGGGATCTTGAGGAGGTCCTTCACGTACAGGATGCCGACGATCCGATCGATGCTCCCGTCATACACGGGGACGCGGGAATGCCCGGCGCTCGAGACCTTCTCCCTGATCTCTCCCGGCGGCGTGTGGATATCGAGCGCGAAGATATCGATCCGCGGGACCATGATCTCGCGCGCCTTCTTCACGCCGAATTCCTGAACGCTGCGGATCAGCTTCGAGCCCTTGTCTCCGATGAAACCGTCGGCCGCGGGACCCTCGGCGCCGGGGAAGAGGAAGAAGGGGCTCGCCATTTCGCGCGGGAGGTCCGGAAACACGAGCCCGACGACGAGCAGGAAGAGGCGCACGAACGGGCGCAGAACGAGATACACGGGGAGCAGCGGGTACGACGACGCGAGCGCGAACCGGACGGGATTCATCGACGCGGCGCCGAAGCCGGCGATCGCGACGGCCGCCAGCCCCGCCGCCGCGCCGAGCATGGGGACGATCGCGTGCCGCGGTCCCGGCGGCCCGCCGAGGGCGCCGTGGATGACGATCGCGGCGAAGCACAGGATGATCGCCTCGACGCCGAGGAGCGAGAGCATGAAATGGAACCGTCCCCGATGCAAGAAACGGGGGCACGCCGCTCCCCGCATCGAGCGCGGGAACGCCTTGTCCACGTGGAGCCGCGACACGATCCCGAACGAGGCGAAGCCGCCGGCGACGAGGAATTGCGCCGCCAGCAGCAGCGCGATGAGCACCGCGTTTCCGGTTCCCGCGATCATAACGGATCCGCTCCGCGCGGCGGGGAACAGCCCCCGGTCACGCGAAGAGACGCTTCACCTCCCGCTCGGAGCAGTGCCGCCTGAGGCATCGCGCCTCGGCCGCCTCCATCCTGCGGGCGCTCGACGGGTCGTCGTGCCGGTGGCCCCGCAGGTGCATGATCCCGTGCACGACGAGCCGCGCGCCGTACGAGCGCGGAGACACGCCGCGCAGCCGCGCGCCCCGGACGAGCCGCGGCCAGCACAGAACAATCTCGCCGAGGAGCCCTTCCCCCCGGGATCGGGAGCGCCCGCGCACGGAAAGGTGAGGATCTCCGCCGCTCCGCGCCGTTTCTTGTACACGCGATTCAGACGCGCCATCGTCCGTTCGCCGATCCAGACCACGCCGACGAGGCCGTCCCGCGGCGCCACCCGCGCCGCGACGGCGCGGAGCGCCGGCGAGAGCCTCGCCCGCTCCGCCCGGGCCCCGAGGCGCGCGCTCCCTGCGATCTCGAGCCTCACCGGACGAGCCCCTCCTCGTTCTGGGACGGATACGGAATCCTCGAATGAAACACGCCGGTGAGCAGCTGGATGAACTTCTCGCGCACCACGGCGATGTCGTTGAGGGTCAGCCCGCTGTCGTCGAGCTCGCCGTCGCTCGCCCGGGCTTCGATGATCTTGGTCACGATCGCCCGTATCTTCGGCGCCGTGGCGCCATCGAGGGAGCGCACCGCCGCCTCGGCCGAGTCGGCCAGCATGATGAGCGCCGTCTCCTTCGATCTCGGCCGCGGGCCCGGGTAGCGGAAGTCGTCGGCGTTGACGCTGTCGTGCGAATCGTATTCGAGCGCTTTCCGGTAGAAATAGGCCATGATCGTCGTTCCGTGATGCTCGCCGATCGCGTCGATGACGATGCGGGGGAGCTTCTCGCGCTTCGCGAGCTCGATCCCCTCTTTCGTGTGGGAGGCGAGGATCAGCGCGCTCATGCGGGGGGTGAGCTTCTCGTGCTTGTTGATGTTGTCCCCCTTGTTCTCGAAAAAGTACTCCGGCTTGGCGAGCTTGCCGATATCGTGGTAGTAGGCGCCGACCCGGGCCTGCAGGCCGTTCGCGCCGACGCCCCGGGCGACCGCCTCGACGAGATTGCCGACCATGAGGGAATGGTGATACGTGCCCGGCGCCTCGATGACGAGACGCCTGAAGAGCGGCCGGTTGAGATCGCTCAGCTCCATGAGGGTAAAATCGGTCGTCACGTCGAAGAGGGCCTCGAAGATGGGAAGGAGAAACATAACCATGATCGTGCATGCCAGCCCGTTGCCGACGCCGAAGAGCGACGCGCGCCCGATCGCCGGCGGCGACATCCCCTCGGAGAATCCGAAGCCCGCGATGCCGACGACGTACGCGGCGGAGACGCTCAGCAGAATCGTGTAGAACTTCTTCCGCTCCCGCAGCTGCGCGATGCTGATGATTCCCGCCGCTCCCGCCATGAGCGACACGAAGGCGTAGCTCGCCGGCAGATTCGTATGCGTGATGATGACGAGGGACGCGAAGATCGTGAACAGGACGGCGGCCTGAATGCCGAAGAACGCGGTGCAGACGAGCGAGACGAACGGGACGGGGATCAGCCACGGGTCAAGCGCGGGCAGCTTCATGACGAGCGCCGTCAGAACGAGATACAGCGACAGAACGATGAAGACGAGCGTGAGCGTGCCGGGGGCGGCGATGATTCCCGGCTGGAACCGGCGGAGCGCGAGGCTCAGGAGCGCCAGGAGCGCGAGCACCCGCAGGCCCGTGCCGAACAGGAGCGCCATCCGCGCGCCGAGCGCGTCGGCGAGATCCATCGAAACCCGCTTCTCCTCCATTTTCTCGAGGATGTCGATCTGCGCGCGCGTCACCCTGTCGTGCTTGGCGACGATCCGCTCGTTCTTCGCGACGGTGAAGGATCGCGCCACGCCCCGCGTCGCCTCGTCGCGGCGCTTTCTCGTCTCCTGCGCGTCGTAGACGAGATTGGGGGCGAGATGCGACCGGACGATCGCATGAAAGAGCCGCATCGCTTTCTCGTTGCCGGGGAACAGATCGCGCGCTTCGGCGGTGACGAGCTGCTCGAGATCGCTCTGCGAGATGAGCGACTGCGCCGATACGAGCGATTCGTCCCCCTCGGCGACGACCGAGACCCTCGCGTAGTCGCGCTGCTTGAGCGCCGAGGCGTCGTTGACGATCCCCCGCCCGAGGCACCGGTTCTGGAGCCTGAGGGCTTCCCGGCGCATGCGCTCCCTGATTCCCGCGTCGGCCAGGAGCTCGATCGACTCGCGCCGGAGCTCGGGAGCGATCTCCTTCATCCGATTCACGCGGTCACGCACGGAGACGCCGCTCGCGCCGGCGACGGCGCCGATCCTTTCGAACAGGCTCGCCAGATCGCCGGGCAGGTGGCTCGCCGGCCCGTCGTCGCGGAGAAAGACGGGAGGCACCGAGACGGCTGCGCGCGCGCGGGCGAGTTCGAGCTCGTGATCGTTCAGCGGGACGACGAACGAGAAGGGGGCGACGATATCGATATCGGCGATGCTCCCCTCCTCGAACCGGACCGACTTCTTCTTCTGCGCGGGAGGGAAGAGCGCGAGCGAGAGGACGAGGAGCGCGGCGAGGTAGATGAGCGGCAGCCGCATCCACTTCTCGAATCGGGGGAAGGGCAGCCTGAACGCGCGAGCCGATTCGAGGTCCGGTCCGTCCCCCGCGCCGGCCCCATTCGCGGATCGGTTACTCATCGGTTTTCTCCGGCGGCGGATCGGCGCTTCCCCCCCGCTCCACGGCCGGCTCCGGCGCCGGGGAGAGGCGGCCGGCCTTCTCCGCGAGGGCGGCGCTCTTCACGGTGAACGCGCGGATGATGCGCCTGACGAGCCAGTGCCGGACCACGTCCTCCTCCCCGAACGTCACGAACGCGATCCCCTCGACGTCCCCGAGGATCTCGCGGGCGGCGACGAGCCCCGATTGCGCCGGATCCGCGAGATCGATCTGCGTCACGTCGCCGGTCACGATCGCCTTCGAGCTCTCGCCGAGCCTCGTGAGGAACATCTTCATCTGTCCGATCGTGCAGTTCTGCGCCTCGTCGAGAATCGCGAACGATCCGTTGAGCGTCCGCCCGCGCATGTACGCCAGCGGCGCGATTTCGAGCGTTCCCGCCTCGATCAGCTTCATCACCCGCTCCTGGCCGATCATGTCCCGGAAGGCGTCGAAGATCGGGCGAAGGTACGGCTCGATCTTTTCCTGCATGTCCCCCGGCAGGAATCCGAGATTCTCGCCCGCCTCGACGACGGGGCGCGAGATGAAAATACGTTCGATCTCGCCGTTCTTCAGCGCCGCGAGCGCGCAGGCGATGGCGAGGTACGTCTTCCCCGTTCCGGCGGGACCGATCGCGAACACGACGTCATGGCCGCGAATCGCTTCGACGTACTCCTTCTGCCGCGCGCTCCGCGGAACGACGCCCCGCCGTTTCACGGGCGAATAATACACGAGCGCGTCGTCGAGGTCGCCCGGCTTCTCCGCCTCGACCCTGCCTCCCCGGATCGCGGCGAGAACGTCCCCTTCGGAGACGCTCCGCCCGGAGCCGGCGATCTCGATCAGCTTCTCGATGACGCGCGTGAGACGCTCGACGGTCCGCGGAGGGCCCGCGATGATGATCTCGTCGCCGCGCACGACCACCTTTTCGTCGAAGTGCTCCTCGATGAGCCGCAGGGTCCGATCCTCGACGCCGAGCAGCCTGATCGGATCGATGCCGGCGATCGACACAATCCGCCTCTTGAAATCCCGTTTCATTGTACCCCCGAAACGCAGAACTCTTGGCTTCCCGCGGGGGAAGCCAAGAGTTCACGAATCAACGCTCATTGCGAGCATGCGTTCACTGAATGGTATCCTGCCTCGGGATCACGAGCTCCTGATTCGGGAAGATGAGATCCGGATCCTTGATTCTGCCCTTATTCGCTTCGTAGATGAGAGTCCATTTCCGGTAATCGCCGTAGATCTCCCAGTACCCGGCGATCTTCCCGAGCCACTCGTCATTGTTGACCCGATACGCGTAGGGATACTCGCGCGGGATCGCGAGCTCCCATCCGGCGAGCACCCAGTCGGGATCCTCGATGAGCTGCTTGTTTCCCCGCCAGATGCGCGGCCACTTGAGCGGATCCTTGTAGATCTCTTCCCGGGACGCGAGCGTCCAGAGGCATTCCCCGTACTGGAGCTTCCAGCTCTTCGGGAGCTGGGAGAGCGTCTGAAGCTGCATCGTGAGCTCGTCGATTTCCGCCGTGTACGACGCGTACGCCCGCTCGGCGTCACGGAGCTCCCTCGTAAGGACCTTGATCCGTTCCTTGTTGGCGGTGAGCTCGGACTCCGACTTCTTGGCCCGCTCGTTGAGCGCCTGAAGCTCGGCCGCGAGGGCCTTGCAGTACGCTTCCCGGTCTTTTTTCGAGAGCTTCTTGTATTCGACGTCTTCGTAATATTCGCCCTTCGCGACATCGACGGGTCTCGCTTTGTAGCCTCCGCAGCCGGCGGCGAGAGCGAGGACCATTCCGGCGGCGAGCATGAACCCTGTTTTCCTAGTCACCTTAGTCATTGTACGCTCCTTGCAGGGCTTGCCTGCTACTCCCTTCCGCTCCCTTTCTTGAGATCGTTAACCTTCTTCTGCAGATCCGCCGGTTTATCCTTCACCTGTTCGATTTCGGCTTTCTTCGTTTCGAGCTTCTTCTCGAGGTCGGCGACGTTCTTCGCCGTTTCGGCCGCCTCCTGCTCGTACGTCTCGGCGTCGAGCCGCGTCTCATCGAGCGTCACGAGACTCGTCTGGCACGGCGCCGTTCCACCGCACCCGGCCGACAGGAACGCTGCCGCGAGGAGGAGAAACGGCACTACCACCATCCCGCGAAATTTCATAACTCGAATCCCTCCTTATGCTTATAAGAAATATTGGCTTCTTCTTACGTTAATAATGCTCTTGCCCAAAGTCAAGGAAAAAGCCCACAAAAAATCGAGAGCGCCGCGCGCGGCGCGGGATTCACCGCGGCTTCGGCGTCTCCGGCGTCACCCGGATATGGAGATCGTCGAGGAGCTGCTGCTCGACCTCCGAGGGAGCCCCTTCCATAAGAGAGGTGGCGCTCTGCGTCTTCGGAAAGGCGATGAAATCCCGGATCGTGGCGCCTCCGAACATGATCATCGCGATACGGTCGAGGCCGAGCGCGATGCCGCCGTGCGGGGGAGCGCCGTACTGAAACGCCTCGAGCAGGAACCCGAACTTGCGGTTCGCCTCCTCGGGGGTGATGCCGATGATGCCGAAGAGCCGCTCCTGCAGCTCGCGATGATGGATGCGAATGCTCCCCGAACCGAGCTCCGTCCCGTTGCAGACGAGATCGTAGAGGTGGCCGCGAACCCGCCCGGGGTCGCCCGCGAGGTGCGGCAGATCCTCCTCAAGGGGCATCGAGAAGATATGGTGGGCGGCCTCCCATCCTCCCCCCTCGGCGGGGAGAAAGAGGGGGAACCGGTTGATCCAGAGAAACCGGTGTCCCTCGCCGCCGTCGAGCATGAACGCGCGCCCCAGATGGAGCCTGAGCTCGCCGAGCGCCTTCGCCACGACGGCTTCGTCGCCGCCGACGATCAGGATGAGGCAGGGCCCCGCGGCGAGGCCGAAGATCGAGCGCAGCGCCGCGACGTGCGCCTCGGCGAGGAACTTCGATATGGGGGACGAGACGCCGGACTCCTCGAGCTTGATCCAGACGAGCCCGCCCGCCCCGGCGGCCTTGGCGACCGCCTCGAGATCCGAAATCTGGCGTCTCGAGAACGAGGCGCCCTTTTCGAACGCGATGCCCCGCACCGTCCCGCCCCGCTCGAGGATCGACCGGAACACGGCGAATTCGCTCTCCCGGAACACCGCGGCGCAGTCGCGCATGTCGAGCCCGAATCTCATGTCGGGCTTGTCGCTCCCGTACCGGCTCATCGCCTCGGCGTAATCGATCCGCGGAAAGGGAATCGGGATCTCGACGCCGAGAACGCGCGAGAAGAGCTCGCGCATGAGCCGCTCGACGATCGAGAAGATATCCTCCTCGGTGATGAAGCTCATTTCGATGTCGATCTGCGTGTGCTCCGGCTGCCGGTCCGCGCGCAGATCCTCGTCCCGCAGGCAGCGGGCGAGCTGGAAATAGCGGTCGAATCCCGACACCATGAGAATCTGCTTGTAGAGCTGCGGGCTCTGCGGCAGCGCGTAGAATTTCCCCGCCTGGAGCCTGCTCGGCACGAGGTAGTCGCGCGCCCCTTCGGGCGTGCGCCGCACGAGCATCGGCGTCTCGATCTCGAGGAATCCTTCGGCCGAGAGGAATTCCCGCGCCGCCAGCGCGAGCCGGTGCCGCATCTCGATGTTCCGCTGGAGCGGATCCCGCCGCAGGTCGAGGTAGCGGTACCTGAGGCGCAGATCGTCGTTCGCCTGGACGTCGGAGGTCACGGCGAACGGGGGAACCTCGCTCCGGTTGAAGACGGCGATCCGGGTGGCGACGATCTCGATCTCCCCCGTTTTCATGTTCGCGTTCACCATGTTGTCCGGGCGCTTCCGCACGACCCCGGCGCAGGCGATGACGTCCTCGGCGCGCAGCGACTGGAACGCCGCCTGGAGCTCCCCCGCGCTCCGCTCCGTGACGAGCTGCACGACGCCCGTGCGGTCCCACAGATCGAGGAAGGTGAGGAAGCCGAGCTCCCGCACGCGCTTCACCCATCCCGCCAGCACGACCTCGCCCCCCTCGTCGCGGGCGCTCACCTCGCCGCAGCGGCGCGTGCGCTTCCACGCGGCCCCGAAATGATCGATCGCTCGATTATCCATCCATCCGCTCCAATTCATCCGAGACCGCCGCGGCGAGCGCGCCGGTCTCGACCGCGCGCTGCTCCCCCGTCTTCATATTCTTGAGCGCCGCCGCGCCCGGGCCGATCTCGGCGAGACCGACGATGACGGCGAGCGGCGCGAGCTCGTCGGAGGCGGCCTTGAGCTGCTTCTTGAGGCTTCGCTCCGAGAGGTCGACGAGCACGCCGCGCCCCCCGGCGCGCAGCTCCCGCGCCACGCGCATCGCCCCGGCCTCGAGAGACGCGTCGAGCACGACGACGTAGACGTCCGTCTGCCGCCCGCGTCGCGCGGCGGCGAATCCTTCGGGGAGGATCTCCATGAGGCGCTCCATGCCCGCCGAGAAGCCGACGGCGGGAATCGACGGCCCCCCGCAGTCCTCCGCGAGACCGTCGTAGCGCCCTCCTCCGCAGAGGGCGTTCTGCGCCCCGAGCGAGGGATGGAGTATCTCGAACGCCGTCTTCGTGTAGTAATCGAGGCCGCGGACGAGGAGCGGATCGAGCGCGTACCGGATGCCCATCTCGCCGAGCAATCCCTGCAGCTTTTCGAAATGGCCGCGGCAGTCGGCGCAGAGGTGGTCGGTGATTCTCGGGAGCCGCTCCTTCACCGGACCGCATTCCTTGCAGTCGAAGATCCGCAGGGGATTCGTCGCGGTCCGCTCGAGACACGCCCCGCAGAGCTCGCCCCGGAGCCCTTCGAGCTTCGCCGTCAGCACGGCCTTGAAAGCGGGCCGGCACACGGGGCACCCGACGCTGTTGAGCCGCACCTCGAGCTCCGGAAATCCGAGCGCGCGGTAGAGACCGAGGCTCGTATCGATGATCTCGGCGTCGATCGCGGGCCCCTTCGATCCGAGCGCCTCGGCTCCGATCTGGTGAAACTGCCGGTACCTGCCGGCCTGCGGACGGTCGTAGCGGAACATCGGGCCCGCGTAGAAATAGCGCGCGATGCCCCCCGCGCGGTAGAGACCGTTCTCCAGGTACGCGCGCATCACCGACGCGGTGTTTTCCGGCCGAAGCGTGAGGCTTCGCCCCTTCCGATCGGGGAAGGTGTACATCTCCTTCGTGACGATGTCGGTCGCTTCCCCCACCGTGCGGACGAACAGCTCGGTTGACTCGAAGATCGGCGTGCGGATCTCGCGATAGCCGCAGCTCCGGAGGTAGCCGGCGAGGGCGCGCTCGACGACGCCCCAATCCTCCATCCGCTCGCCGAAAAAGTCGTTCGTGCCTCTCGGTTTCGTGTATTTCATGCCTGCTCCGCGCTGCCGGCGCGCGCCCGGTAGCGCCGCATGCCGACCAGCGCCCCGCTCGCCACGCCGGCCATATCGGCGGCCCAGTCGAAAATATTCGCATCGCGGCCGGGTATGAACGCCTGATGATATTCGTCGACGCTCGCGATCACGAGCCCCGTCGACAGCACGATGAGCCACGCCGGAACGCCCCTGCGCCATCGCTCGCCGCGGATCCCCCGGTAGAAGAGAAACGCGAGGATCAGGTACTCGAGAAAATGCGCGACCTTGTCCGACCAGGCCGGCATGCCGAACTCGTCCCCCGACAGCCGGGGAATCGACGACCCGACGAAGATCAGAATCGTCCAGATGAAGAACGGGAGCAATTGTCTCATGGTTTTCGCCGGCACCGTGCCTCTTCCATTCTCGATCGCCGCCGCGGCCTCGGGGAACGCCCTAATATACCTTCCTCGTCCGCTCCGGTCAACCGCGGAGCCCCGCCGTCACCGCGCGCATCCGCGGCCGCCGGCCGTCGATACGGGCGGCGCCATCGCGGCGAGCGCGGCGATGAGGGCGAGGTCGCTCTCGCGCGCCGCGTACAGGCCGGCGATGCCGAGCGCGGCGAGCTCGCCGCGCAGCGGACGGGGCACGCGATCCAGGACGCCGGGCAGCCGCCGCGCGAACTCCACACGGTACTGCGAATAGGAGGCGGGATCGTACGCGACGACGATTTCGGGAAACGCATCCCCCTCGTACAGAACGTCGAGCTCCCCCTCCCCCACGACGCCGGACGCCTCGAGCGCCTGCAGGCGCTCGAGCGAGATGCCCCCCGCGTCGTAGGCGCCGTAAATGACGCCGAACGCGACCCGCTCGTCCCCGGGGTACGACTCGGCGAACCCGATTGCGGCCGCCGAGAGCGCGCACCCCGATCGCTCGAGCGCGCGGTACGGCGCCAGAAATCCCGCCGCCGAGCGCGCGGAGCAGAAGATGACCCTCGCCCCGCTCGCGGGGGGCGCCGGCGCGCCCGCCTTCACGATGACGGCGCTCCGCGAGTAGCGGTGCGCCTCCCGCTCCGCCGCGACGAGCGCGCAGCCGAGAGCACCGCGCGCGAGGGGCGCCGAAAGCTCGAGCGACGTCGTGAGATAGAAATCGCAGCCGGACAGCTCGTCGCCGGATCGCAGGTACCGCCAGCGGATATCCCCGCACCCCTTGCCCCTGCAGAAATCGGCGAACTGCTCGAGCGTGGATCCGGCGCGCGCCGAATCGAACGTGCACACGCCGATCACGATCGCCGTGTGCGCCATTCCCTCCTCGTCGAGAAACAGGGCGCCCGCGGCGAGCGCGATGATCGCCGCGAATACGATAATCGTGCCCCATCGACCGAGGCGCGACGGGATGAGCCCGGCATCGTTGCCGCGATCGTTTGTGCTTCCCGTGTTTTCCATGCGCGCCGCCTTTACCGTTTCGGGGTCACCTTCACCTCGAACGAGTCGACGTCGATCGTGAACGTGTCGATGCCCTGCGGCACGAGAACCTCCGGCTTGATCCATACCGTTCCCCGGGCGCCCGGCGGGACGCTCAGCACGATCGAGCAGTCGTCGTTCACGAGACGGCCGACGAGGTCCTCGGGCCCCTCGACGACGAGCGACGCGGTGGGGGGCGACCACTCGACCTGGAAACCTTCCTCCACCTGAAGCAGCGTCGGCGGGATCCCCTGCATCGTCCGGACGGCGCGCCGGGCGATTTCGATCTCGACGCGCACGCCCCGCGGCCGGGCCTCGCGCCGCTCGCCCGCGCGGACCGCCACGTCCTGGGAGAATCCGCTCCGCCTGCCGCGCAAATCGATCGGATCCGTTTCGACGGCGGCCAGCCCGCTCATGTCGCCCGCGGAGCCGCGGACGAGCACGACGGGAGGGCTCACCGTCGGCTGGCCGACGAGGATCATTTCCGGCGGGACCGCGCCGCGGAACACGGGCGTGACCGTCACGTACGCGCTGACGATCCGCTCGAAATCGAGGCTGAGCGATTTCGGCGCGTCGATCGTCGCATCCCCGGCCGGGAATCCCGCGGGGAGATTGAGAATCGCCGGAGAGAGCGGCACGACGACTCTCCCCCGCTTCGCGGCGCCGAGGTCGACGGTCCCCCTGATCCTGCTCAGGAACCGGAGCTTCATGAGCTCGCTCCGGGGACCCCGCACCGTGACCGAAATCTCTTTCGGGGCCTCGCCCGCCACCGCGAGGCTCTCCGGAATATTGACGAGATCGAGCGGGACCTTGAAGGTCTGCCGCTCGCCGATCTGCGCCGTGACGTAGAGCCACAGGAGAATCGCGAACAGGATCGAGACGATCTTGATCCCGATGTTCTCCGTGACGGCCCGGTACACGCTCTGGAAACGCACGAGACGACCTCGCTCACTCTCCGGCGACGGGGCCGGATCCGTTGGGATGTTTCTCGAGATAGGAGACGATTCCCTCGGCGAGGGATTTCGCGAGCCAGCTGAGGTAGCTTTCCTTCGAGACGGTCGACGCTTCCTTCTTGTTCGAGAGATATCCCCCCTCGACCAGAATCGACGGCATCGTGACGCTGCGCAGGACAATGAGAGACGCCTGCTTGATCTTCCGGAACGGGACGGGAGGTTTCACGCGCAGCTCCGAAGCGACCTCCTCGGCGAGCAGCGAGCTCTGCCGCATCGCGTTCGAGAGGCTCACGTCGAACAGGATCGACTTCAGATCGTCGTTGAAACCGGCGCTGTCGGCGCCGGCCTCGAGGAGCAGGTTCTCGCGTTCCGCGACGGCCGCGGCGTTGTCGTCCGACGCCTGCAGCGACAGGAAATAGAGCTCGAGGCCCTGTATCTTGGGGCTCGGATTCGAGTTGAAATGAAGGCTGACGAACACCTCGCCGCCGCTCTCGCGCGCGAACGTGACGCGTCTGACCCAGTGCACGTCGTAGTCTCCGTCGCGCGTGAGGATCGCCCGATATCCGGGGCGTTTCTCGATTTCGCTCTTGAGCATCTTTGCGAGCCTCAGATTGAGCGTCTTCTCCTGGATACCGCTCCGCGATACCGTGCCCGCCGCGGGACCCCCGTGCCCGGGGTCGATGATGACGACACGGGTCCCCCCGCCGGCTCGCGGCGCCGCCGCCGGATTCTCCGCGGGAACCGGGCCGCCGGCCGCGGCCGGCGGCCGCGCGCCCTCGGCGTCCGCCGCGACCCCCGTCCTCCCCCCATCCGGACGGACGACGTCGATGACGATCCGGTGGGGCTTGCCGGCATCCGGCTTCAAAGCGAAATGCTTGAACTCCGCGCGACGGGAGAGATCGAGAACGACCTGGCTGCCTTCCCGTATGCGATTCAGGCGAATCCGGTCGAGGAGACCGTCGTGAACCTCGATTTCCTTGACGTTTTCGGCGATCCGGGCGTTCTGCAGATCGATGACGATCCGGAATGGATCGACGGCGGTTCTGACCGAATAGCGCCCTTCGCCGGTCATATCGAGCACGACCCTCGTGCCGGAATCGCCCGTGCGAAAGCGGATGTCCCGCACATATCGCGCCGCCGGAGCGGACGACGGCATCCCCGCGCCCAGACAAGCGGCGATGAACGCGACGATCAATAATGAACGATAGGACGCCATAATACCTCGACGGATGAGCGCGGCACGCGCGCCGCGTTCCTTCGCCGCACGAGTCTACGCGGTCGCGGCCGTGGCTGACAACAGAAATTGAAAAGGATTATTCGTCCGGGCCGCCCGCCGGATCAGTCGTAGCAGACGCCCTGCGGAATCACGTACTGGAGCGGATCGCGCTGCGCCCTGCGGAACAGAACCTCGTAGTGCAGGTGGCTCCCCGTCGAATGCCCCGTGTTTCCGACGAGACCGATGATCTCGCCGCGTTTCACCTTCTGCCCGCGGGTCACGAGGAGCTTGGACAGGTGCGCGTAGCGCGTCGAGAATCCGTTCTCATGGTTGATTTCGATCATGAGCCCGAATCCGCCGTTGCTCCGCGCGAAGCTGACGACGCCGTCGGCGGTGCTCAGGACGGGTGCACCCGTGCGGGCGCGATAGTCGATCCCCGAATGGTGGACGACCTCGCCGAGGAACGGATCCATCCGGCGCCCGTAACGACTCGAGAGGAATCCCCCCCTCAGGGGACGGATCGCCGGCGTGCCGCTGCGGATCTTCCTCTCCTTTTCGAGCACCGAGAGGACTTCCGAATAGCTTTCGAGCTGAATCTCCGTCTGCCGGAGCATTTGATCGAGGTTCTCGTCGATCGCGCCGAACGCGCTGTCCGGGTACGCGGTCTCCATGAGGCCGAGATCCGCCTCGCTCCCGCCGACGCCCGCCTGCCAGACGTCATGGGAGAGCGGCTCGAGGCTCGCGAGCAAGCGCGCCCGGTTCTGGAGCTCGAAGCTCAGGTCCATCTTCTCCTTGAGCCCGTCCACCTCGGCGCGGAAACGGGTGAGATCCTTCGTGAGACGCTCGTTCTCCGCCTTGAGATTCTTGATGGCGATGCCGTTCAGGCCGCGGCCGGCGCGGGAGGCGAGCAGCACGACGGCCGCCACGACGATCACGGCGACGGCGGCGGCCAGGCCGATGGCGAGGGTCCGGCGCACCCGGATCATCTTCACGCCGGCTTTCGCTCCGCGCACCCACAGAAAATCGAAATATCGGTCCATACCGGATCTCCGAAATCGAAGCTATTCAGTTATTCCCTGTTTCCCGTAAAACCTAATAGCCGCCCTGGACGCGCGTCAAGCGATTATTCCTCCCCGCCGTGAAATGCTGCAAATGGCGTACCAGCGAGACGGCCGGAGGCATGAAAAAAGGGCGGGGAAACCTCGTTCCCCCGCCCTCTGCAATCGATGTCAGGCCGGGATCAATCCTGCACGTACCCTTTCAGGTACTTGCTCCGGGAGTTGTGCCGAAGACGCAGGATGGCCTTCTCCTTGATCTGCCGGATGCGCTCCCTCGTGAGATTCATACGCTTGCCGATCTCCTCGAGCGTGAGCGGCTCCTCCCCTTCGATGCCGAAGTAGAGGGACAGTATCTGCCGCTCGCGGTCGGTCAACGTGTCGAGCGCCTTCTGCATATCGTCGCTCAGCGCGTTCACGTACGTCTGCTCGTCCGGGGCCTCGAGATTGTCGTCGGCGAGGTAATCGACGAGCGAGTTCTCTTCCTGATCGTTGCTGAACGACGCGTCGAGGGAGAGATGGCTGTTCGCGATCTGCATCGTGTCCCGCACCTCGTCATGGGGGAGCTTCAGCTTTTCGGCGATCTCGGACACCTCGGGACTTCTGCCGAGCTCCTGATCGAGCTGCCGGGCCGCCTTACCGATACGGTAGAGCGTGCCCGCGCGATTGAGGGGCAGCCGCACGATCCTCGACTGCTCGGCGAGCGCCTGCAGCATCGCCTGACGGATCCACCATACGGCGTAGGAGATGAATTTATACCCTCTCTTCTCGTCGAACCGGTACGCGGCCTTGATGAGCCCCAGGTTCCCCTCGTTCACGAGATCGGCGAGCGAGAGCCCCTGATTCACATACTGCTTCGCGATGGAGACGACGAAGCGGAGATTCGCCTTGACGAGCGCGTGCAGCGCGTTCTCGTCATTCTTGCGGATTCTCTTGGCCAGATCGCGCTCCTGCTCCCTCGTGAGAAGAGGAGTGTTGTTGATCTCCTTGAGATAAAGATCCAGGCTTCTCTCGCCTATGTATTCGCCGCTCTCCCTGTTTTCCGAGTACATCTCTTCCTTTTCCCTCAGGTCGTCCTCAGTCATAATAAACCGCCTTCAATACCCGAACGGTTTCCTTCGACTCCGTTCCACTTAGACCCTTCACAAGGTGCATACACCTCGCGCGCAGAAAAGTTCTTTCTTTTCGGTGGGGTTCTAAGTGCAGGTATCGTCGGCGAAACGATTTACTTTCCTGTCACAACTTGCCCATACACCCTTACACCCAATAGTGTATCCGCATACCGGAATTATGTCAAGAATAATTCTGGAAAAATTTCGCTTTTTTCAAGGGGGGCGCCCCGAGACGGCCCCCCGGCGACGGCAGATCGGCATAATTCATTGTATTGCAAAGCCCAAGGGTCCTCGCCCACCCTCCCGCTTCCGACAGGAACGGCCCGCTCCGGGCCCGCGCGGAGGACGCGGGGGGGTTTTCCCTTGCCATAACCGGTCGATTCTGCAATAGAATTCAGTACCGTATTCCGAACCGGGATAATCCAGGGGAGCAGAACCGTGACGCATGCGAAAGACTCCGTATTCTTCCTCTCCGACGCCCATTTCAAATACGACGGCTCGAATCCCGACGAGCGCTTGAAGCGGGATCGATTCATCTCTTTCATCGCCCGCATCGAGGGTGCGTCGAGGCTCTACCTCCTCGGAGACATCTTCGATTTCTGGTTCGAATACGCGAGCGTCGTGCCGCGGTACTACGGGGATATCCTCGACGCGCTCGCCGCGCTCAAGAGATCGGGCACCGCCATTTACATCGCGGGCGGGAACCACGATTTCTGGCTCGGATCGCACGTATCCGGGACGCTCGGCTTCGAAATTCTCCCGCTTCGCGCCACGCACGCAATTCAGGGAGTCACGGTGGCGATGACGCACGGGGACGAGCTCCTCCCCGGCGACCGCGGCTACAAGATGCTCAAGGCGGTCATCCGGAGCCGGCCGGCGGTCGCCCTTGCCCGCGCCGTGCATCCCGATCTTCTCTACGCCTTCGCGCGGCACTTCTCGCGGGCGAGCAAAGGCATCACGGCGAAGAAGACCGAGCGCGCCGCGAAGGCCCTCCTCTCGATGGCGGAGGGGGCCTTCTTCACCGCCGGCAACGACGCCTTCGTCATGGGGCACATCCATTACCCGTGCATCGAACGCTTCGGGGAGCACACCTTCGCGATCATCGGGGATTGGGAGCGGAACTTCTCGTATCTCGAGATGCGTGAGGGGCGATTCTCGCTGAAATTCTACCGGCCGGGGGAGAACACGTTGAGCGAGAACCGGTGAACGTCTCCGAAAACGTCGTCGATCGGCATGAAGGCATAATCGAATCTCAAATTCTTATAGGCGACGCCGAAACCGCACGTCAGGCCCTGCATCTCGTAGTTGGATTTGTAGCCGGCGCGCAGCGAGAGCAGCTCCCGGTAATTGTACTCCAGCCCCATGTGCAGCTTGGTCGTGCCGTCGTTCGGAAATACCGCGTCGGCGGCGGCGATGACGCCGCCCATGAGCCACTCGGCGTCGTAGCGGTACGCCGCGCCTCCCCTGAGCTGGAACGGAGGATAGAACTTCTCCTCGACGAACTTGGCCTGCGGGCCGAGGTTGAGCATCGACGCCGCGAGCGTGAGCCCTTCGATCATGCTCCGGTGAACGATCCCCGCGTCGAAGGCCCAGCCCGTCGCCGATTCGAAATCGATCTTCTCGTAGATGAGCTTTCCGGTGACCCCCGCCGATAGATTCGGCAGGACGTCCATCGCGTAGCCCGCCGAGAAAGACAGGTCGTACGGGGAGAACGATCCGTCGGGAACGAGCGCGGGATAATCGGGGTAGCGGTCCATCTCCCCGTAGGAGAGCCCGGTGAAGTTGATCCCGACCGCGCCGCCGAGCATCTCGTTGACGATCGAGATCTGCTCGAAGCGCACGTCCATGAGCCACTCGGAATGGGTCACGTCCAGCTCGACGCCGTGGGCGCTCGCCATCCCGGCCGGATTGTAATAGATGCTCGTCGCGTCGGTCGCGACCGCGGTGTATGCCTCACCCATCCCGAGCGGGCGGGCGCCGTTGCCGAGGCGCAGGAAGAGAAAGCCGCTCGTGCCGGCCTCACCGGCGTGAAGACCGGCGCACGGAAGAGCGACGGCGGCGGCGATCAAGACCGCTATCGAGATTCTCCGGATCATGTTCCCTCCCGATTGCTCATACGATAATAGTAATCCTTCGCGCTCCGGCGGTCAACGTTTGATGCATTCCGTGTGCGCCCTTCAGGCGCGGTCCGGAGAAGGCGCCTATCGAATCACGGCGAATTTCTTCGCCCCGGTCCAATTCCAGCCGTCGCCGGCGGCCTCGATGCGGCAGATATAGACGCCGCCCGAGAACGCCGCTGTCGAGAAGCTCGTCTCGAACGGAACGGCGCTCCCCGCGAACCACGAATGGTCGAGTGTCCGTTCGGCGACCTTCTCTCCTTCCATATTGAATATGGTCACCGTCACGCGCGCCGGGGCCGACACGAGCACCCTCGCCGTTACCTGCGACCCTTCCGCGGGATTCGGATACATGATAAACGTGGCCTCGTCGACGTTCTCCGCGCGCGGGTGTTCGGGCGCGCCCTGATTATCCTGTCGCGCCGATCCGTATGAATCGTGCCGGTGCATGCGCCACATCTGGCGGGCAACGGCGACCTCGATCCCTGGATCATATCTTCTGACCGCGGATACGGCACCGGCGGTCGCGCCCGTCCCACCGCCCCCCGCATACGGTATCGCGGCCGCGCAATCGACGATGTAGAGCCCGCTCGATTCCCCCCAGAGAAGGGTAAGGGATCCGCCCCGTGCCCCCTCCCCCGCCAGCGGCCAGCCGCCGGTCTCTCTCCCGCCGAAATCGAACGAGTGAATATCTCCCGCAATGAGGAACAGGACTTCCCTCGCGCCGTCCTCGTTGATATCGCCGACGACGGGAGCCGGAACGGAGACGAGATCCTCGCGTCCGACGACCGCTTCGTCGAGCGCGCGCGGCCATCCCCTCGCCGGAACGCCGAATCCCGAAAAGAGCATGCAGCGCGACTCGTCGCGGAGAGCGGTCTCGAGGGTTCCGTCCCCGTCGACATCGGAGAGCGCGGGCGCCGAATAGCGGCCTCCCCGCATGCGGGCTGATCGAACGGCCCCTTCCGTCTCGTAATAGAAGAGCCCCTCCCCGTCGACCGCCGCCACCATCTCGTCCTTTCCATTTCCATCGATGTCCCCCGCCGAAATCGTCAGGAGCGTGTTCGGCTTCTTGTATAATCCCACTGCTTGCGTGACGACGTTCGCCGGATCGATCGACATCGCTCCGCTCGTCCCCGTCGGCACGATGATGTCCCATACGGCCACGGGGATGAAATTGAAACAGAGGCCGCGATCGGCGTCGTACGTGGCGATGTAATCGCCGACAATCTGATGACCCTCGTCCGGTGTGATGACCTTGATGATCCCGGAGGCGGGGTGCGATACGATCTGCCCTTTCATGATGCCGATCTCATAGCCCATGGGCCCCCGCCGAACCCATCCCGGCCCCGGCGACGTCCCTTCGTTCGTGAGCACCAGGAGATACGTGCTGTCGGCGGTCGACGAGAACGCGAGAATCTGATTGCCCGCGCCCACGATGAGCGTCGAGGCCGCGTCGCCGTGAAGCTTGAGCGTCCCCGGCGTGTCGTCGTCATCGATGGGCATCGATGCGCCGGAAAAATCGTACGCGTGGAGGATCCCCCCCGCCGAGGTGATATACATTTCCTCCCTGTCCGAATAGAACTGGGCGCTCTTGACGGGAGATGACGTCCAAGCTCCTCCATTCGCGATGGGCAGCTTTTCGACCGTTCCATCCCATGCGGGAAGGCCCACGTCGGCACAATAGATGCTCGCCGAGTCTGCCGCGATGAGGAGCCGCTCGTGACTTTCGCCGGGCAGCTGCACGGCGATCGGGCTCAGCCACGAGATGTCCGCCGTGAGCTCGCCTCGGACGAAATCCATCACCGGCGAGAAACGGGTCCGGAAGGTCATGAAATGCCCGGCCGCCGAGATCTCGTCGAGCTCGATTCCGGTCGGCGCGCCGGCGTTGTCTTCGCTCGCCGGATTCGTGTCGGGCCCGAAGCGGTCGTTGTTGCCGCTCCGGTAAGAATCGTGGAAGCTGCCGTACGCGAAGCTCCCGACCGGCCGGTCGAGGTCCTGCACGTGATCGGCCTCCTCGAGGTCGACCCCTTTCCAGTCGCGGTCGTCGTTCGGGTAGCCCCCCGAATCGAGGGCGCGCCGCAGGGCCGCCTCGTCGACGTGATAAATCATGAGACCGCTCCCCGTGATGACGCTGTCGGGGCCGGCGCTGAGATTCGTCGTCGCCGTGAGGAAGTAGTCGAACTCGGTTCCCCGCAGCGTATCGGGATTATCGGGGATGCCGTTCTCGTTCATATCGATGAAATCGAACCGCCCGTTGAAGTTCGTGTCGTGAACCCGGTTCTCGACGAGGTAGTACTCGGAGACGTTGATCGGGATTTTCAGAAGGGTCGTATCCACCGATCCGCCGGTGTTCACGTCCGCGAGTCGAAACGCTCCATCGTGTTCGACGACAACCGGTTCGAGCCAGCCCATAAGGTACCGGTTGAACGCCGACGGGAACGCCGGAACGAAGCCGAGTGCGTTGTAGATGCCGTAGCTCATGAGATCGAAGTTGCCGATTCCCTGTGAATCGGGATACGGGTCGGGAGTGGTGTCGTAGAGCGGCAGCATCCCGAGCCTGAGCCCGACCTGATACGCGCAGAGCCCGAGCGAGCCGAAGGTGTATCCGTCCTGCGACGATTCCTCGGGCCAGACCATGAGATTGTCGATCTGGAACGGCTCCCCGCCCGCGAGGTCGTCGGTCGGAACGCCCGGCGTGCCGAGCGTGCCCTCGAGCGCCTCCTCCATCTCGCGCGGATTGACGAAGCCGGAGGCGATTTGATAGTCGGAGTCCTCGTTGAAATCGGTCTCCTGCCCCGGATCGGCGTGGATGATCGCGAAGGCGTCGTAGCGGGAGAAATCGACCGCGGCGTCGGTATGAGCGACGACCTCGACGAGAAGCTCGGCCATTCGCTCTTTCCAGAGATCGTCGTCGCCGTAGTAAGCCTCAGGCCTGCTCAGCGCGACCGTCGACGGGTGGAGCGTCGCGCTCAAATGAAAGATGTCTCTCGACGCGCCGAGAAAGTACTCCCCGAGATGCCGCAGCTCGTTGTCGAAATACGCGGCGTCGTGGCCCGGGGCGAAACCGCTGTCGGCGAACGAGACCATGAACACGATCACCTTCAGCGAATCGACGCGAGCGCCCCCGCCGCGGAGGAGCCGGTCGACGGCGCTCCGCTGATACGGTCCGACGCTCTGGCCCCGCGGATGCGCGGCCCGGGGCGCCGCGGGCGCGGCCGATCGGCCGAACGCCGGCCCCGGGATCAGGAATCCGGCGATCAGGGAAAGCACGAGAATCGCTCTTCTCATAGGCCGATCATTCTAACTTGTGCGAGGTGAATTCTTCAAGGCCTATATAGCCCGTATAAAAGAATCTGGGGAGAGTGAAGATCTTGTGCCGCCCCTGTACGACATTTTGATTTCTTCACTCTCCCCTTCGGCCGACCTTCGTGGGTAACACGAACTTTGTATCGCTTGCCAGCGCTCTACTCGGTGGTTTGTCCTGTCCCTGAGTCCCGAGTCCGTGTCGCCCTCTCAACGATGGGGGGATCGCTGAATCTATCGGTCAGCTTGGCTTCCGTATTCAGCCCGGGCAGTTCGCCGCTCTTCGGCGTCGATGCAAGCGCGCCCGTTCCGCGGCCCGGGGCGGGAGGGGCAAGGTCCGGATTTCCGGGGTCGGTCTGAAACGCCCAGTAGAAGGTGACGGCCGCGGGCGTGACCGACGTGATATAGAGCTTCGCGTAGTGCTCGTCGCTTCCTTCGACGAGCTTGAGCATATACATGTGGCGCGCAACCGCCTCGACCGAACCGGACGGCGCCCATCCGTCGTCGGGCGCGTACGTGATGGCGTCGAAGTTCGACGCGTATCCGTAATCCTGGATCTGCGCTCCGGCGCGGTAGGCGACGAACCGCTGGACGCCCGCGTCGTCCATGAAGTAGAAATCGGTCGTGGGATCGTTCCAGGACTGTGTGTTGTCCGCGAGATCCGGATAGAAGTCGAAGCCGCTCTGCGCCGGGAGGGCGTTGCGGTCGTACAGCGTGACCTGCCCCTCGGGGCGCGGCGTTCCGCTCACGACCTCCTCGACGATGAGATCGCTCTCGAGATTGCCCTGGTCGAACGCGGACACGGCGTAGAAATAATGGGTGCCGTTCCCCGTATCCAGATCCTCGTAGCAGTACTCCACGGGCTCCGACGGATCTACGTTGATGGTTCCGATCGGCGAATACTCTCCGTAGAGGGACGTCGAACGGTACACGTTATAGCCCGCCATGTCGGATTCGTAGTTGGCGACCCAGCAGACCAGGACGGTCCCGTCGTAATTCACCGAATAAACCCCGCGCGGCGACGTCGGCGCGATGTTGGTCGGAACGCACACGACTTCGTCGTCCTCGCAGGAAATCACGACCAGCATCAGTATCGAGAGCATCATCACTATGCGGTTCATCTTCTTCATGCCCTTCCCTATCGCAACCTGCATGCCATGAACGCGACGATTCGAAATTCGGCGGCGATCCGGTCGCGCGATGCCCGGTAACTGTTTTCAAACAAAGATGTTGTTGATGAATGAAAAAATGCGCGGGAACGGCAGGAGAGAATTCCCGTTTCGCCGGGCGATCAAAATCTGTCGTCCGATTTCTACAACCTTGTCCTATTCGAAGGACAATCGAGGAGCCGTCGCGGGAAGGTCAAAGGTCAGCGGAGCCGGTTCGTGCGGCGCCGGAGGACCCGGCTTTCGATGCGAGGAGAAAAAAAGAACCAGGGGTATAAGACGCGAGCACCGGAGGGGATGTCCATACTCGCTTTCCTTGGGATCTCGCCATTCCAAAGGTTACTTATACCCCTGACACGAAATAATCATATCAGGCCTTGGAAATTGGTCAAGCTATTTTTGGATAAATAATATTAAACGGAGAGATACCTACCATTCCTTGTCCTAAGAGACCCCACCTTTTCCCCTGATCGCTCCAGGAGAGCCTAACGCGACAAGGAAGTTCAGTACCTCTCCGCTTCGCCGATTCCCCTCCGCCAACCGATACCTGCTACCATCCGGGTACATATCAATCCCCGTTCCAGTATCGCGGGAGCGGGCCATTTTTTGCCTGCATCGCAATATATTGATTCATAACATGTTACGCCGTCGCGCAAAACAGCGCGCGGCGCCGAGCCCGCCCCTCTCCGGATCTCCTCAAAAGATCCTTTATACAAACGCGGCCATGCGAGGAAACATGCGCTCCATCAAGCGATTCCGGATGTCAAGAAGCTTAATAGGTGCTGGATCGAAGGTTCACAATCGCCCCTCCCGGACCGCCATGCCCGAGGACGGGGCGTGAAAATAGCGGAGAAAAAATGCGCTCATTCGAAAATGGATGATTGGAAAGCGCTCAGTCGCGTTCGGTGATGCTCAGATCCTTGATCTTCTTGAGCATGGTCGGATAGCTGATGCCGAGCTCGTTCGCCGCGAGGCTCCTGTTCCACCCGTTCCTGATGAGGCTTTCGGAGATGATCCGCTTCTCGAGGTCCTTGACGCGGACGGGAAGGCTGAGGCGATGAATGCCCGCCGTGCCCGAGCCGTTCGTCTCGTCGAAATTGATGAGGTCCGGCGTCACGACGCCCTCCTCCTCGGCGAGGATGACGGCGCGCTTGACGATCTTCTCGAGCTCGCGGACGTTCCCCGGCCATTCGTAGCCGGTCAGCAGCGAGAGCGCCTCGTCGGAGAATCCGCGCACCCGCTTGCCCATCCCTTCGGTGTAGACCTTGAGGAAGTACTCGGCGAGCAGGTGGATGTCCTCGATCCGCTCGCGGAGCGGCGGGATCGTGAGCGGAAAATCGTTGATCCGGTAGTAGAAGTCCTCGAGCATCTCTCCGCTGCGGCACATCGTGAGGAGGTCGCACTTCGAGGCGAAAAGCAGCCGCACGTTGACGGGGATCATCTCGTTGCTCCCGACGGGGCGCACCTTCCGCGTATCGAGGAACTGCAGGAGCTTGCCCTGCAGCACGAGCGAGGTTCTGCCGATCTCGTCGAGGAAGATCGTTCCGCCGTCCGCTTCGGCGAGGAGACCTTTCTTGTCGCAGATCGCTCCCGTGAACGACCCCTTCACGTGGCCGAAGAGCTCGCTCTCGAGGATCGATTCCGGAAGCGCGGCGCAGTTCACGTGAACGAATTTCTTGTCGCGGCGCGGGCTCAGGTTGTGAATCGCCTGCGCGACGAGTCCCTTCCCCGTGCCCGTCTCCCCCATGAGAAGAACGGAGGAATCGGAGTGCGCCACCTTCTCGGCGAGGCTCAGGATCCTGAGCATCCGCTCGTTCCGCGTGATGAAATGCCTGAGATCGTCGGCGCGCTTCGAGTCCCGCTCCCGCGCGCCCGGACCCACCGGTATCACGCATCCCTGCACGAGAAAATCGATGAAGCCGGCGTACGTCGCGACGACGTCGGGCACCTGACCGAGGCGGGGCGGCATGCCGCTCGTCCCGTCCGCCTGGAAGAAGAGCAGCCCGAACGGCTCCCGATCCCTGCACAGCGGATGGAAATAGAGCGGCCCTTCCCGGCCGGGCAGCAGTTCCCTGATGCCCATCGATCGTTTGTCGTGGAGCACGTCGGTGAGCAGCGTGCCCTCGCTCGCTTCCGCTTCGTCGCGGGCGAGGAACCACTCGGTGAGCTGGCGCGATGCCTGATCGGCGACGCCGCGCCGCGCGAGCACCGTGATCTTGCGCGAGCCGTTGCCGTTGGCGAAGAGCGATACGAATCCGTGCTCGAAGGTGATCTTGCTCATGAGGTCGCCGAGCAGGTAATCGAGCACCGTCACGAGGTGCGGATTCTTCGCGAACGAATGGGAGAGCTCCGAGGTGACGCCCGCGCTCTCCGCCGTCGTCGAGAGCGTGAGAGCCACCTCGTCCTCGATGCTGCGCCGCAGGCGCCGCACGCGCCGTATGAGATTGCGGTCGCGCAGATCCTCGGCGAGCCGCTGCGCCTCGTACAGATGGAGCAGACAGTCGTCGCGGTTCTTGAGCTCCCGTTCGATCCGGGCCATCAGAAAATGGCTTTCCGCCATATCGCGGTATTCTTCAGACTGCTCGAAGTACGCGAGCGCGCTGTTCATGAGCTTGCGCGCCCTGAGCAGATCCCGGTCCCCGCCCCGCCCGATGAAATGCTCGCAGAACATGAGCGAGGCGCGGTTCGCCTCGTACGGGTTGTTCGCCTCGCGGAACGTCTTGATGCTGGAGGCGATCCATTTCTCCGCGTCATCCTCGTGTCCGAGGAGCGCGTGCGCGAGGCCGACGGCGCGCTCGACGAATCCGATTTCGTATATCTCGCCGCTCTTCCGGGCGACGTCGAGCGCCTTCGCGCCGACGGACAGCACCTCGTCGAGCCTCCGCTGCGCGAGAAACACCTCCGTCTCGCGGCGCAGAACCTCGGCGACGACGTCCCCCTCGAGCGACATCTTCTTCGCGCGGGCGAGCGAGGTGGAGTAGTTCTCGAGCGCCCCGTCGAGATCCCCCCGGAGGACCATGAGGTCGCCGAGATACTCGTCGGCGAGCGCGATCTCGCGCCCGTACCCTCTCCGCTCGGCGAGCACCCGCGATTCGAGGAGCAGCTTCTCCGCGGCGGGGAACTCGCTCTTGCGCGCCTGCGCGAGGCCGAGCATGAGCGTCGAACGGATGTAGAGCTGGTCGTCGCCCGATCCCTGCGACAGCTTGCGGGCCTTCGAAAACTCGCCGATCGCCTGGGCGAAGTTGCGGGATTTCAGATAGGTGATGCCGAGGTTGAGCGTCACGCGCACCCGGTGCTGCGTGAGGCCCAGCTTGTCGCACAGCTCGAGCGCGCGCGTGAAGAAATGCGTCGCCCGCGAGAACCGGCACGCGTCCTTGTGGAACAGCCCGAGGCTGTTGAGCACGTACGATTCTCCCATCGCGTCGTCGACCCGGCGGTACGAGGACAGCGCGTCGAGGAAATACTGCTCGGCCTCGTCCTTCCGTCCGAGCCTCGCGTAGCAGATCGCGATGAGACGCTGCACCCTGCCGACCTCGCGGTGATCGTCGCTCGTCCGGAGGAGCCGGTACGCGGCGCATCCCTCGTGGAGCGCCTTCTCGATCTGGCCGTTCTCACGCAGGATGATCCCGCGCAGGCACGCGAGCGTGCCCTTGCCGAACGAGTCGCTCTCCTCGCAGTGCGATTCCGCGCTCTGCAGGAACGTGGCGGCCTCGCGGAACAGGCCTTTCTGCACGTAGCAGTCGCTTATCTTGCGGTAGATCCTGAGAAGCTCCGCCGGCTGCGGAGACACATGTATCTTCTGAAGAGCTTTCTCGTAATACTCGAGCGCCACGGAGTAATTCTCCGTGGAAAAATGCATATCACCGAGCTCTTCCTCGGATCCTATCGTTTTGTATTTCGGCTCGGACTTCTTCTTCTCGTAATCGAATTCGTCCTTGCCCTGGCGGTCGTCAGGCATCGGTTACTCCAAGGGGAATGGTCGGCGAACCATTTACCTGCAAACCGATTTACGCGCTTCGGACCCTTGCTCATCGGGCCCGACCACACCGCCACCGGTCAGCTTGTTGATCGGCTTCCATTCGGTGACGTCGCTCCCTCGGCCGTTTCCGTAATCATCCGCATCTCCGCCCACGAATCCGCTCGCGCCGCCGCCGCTGTTCGCCGGCATGACGCTTTCCGGCGCGACGATCATCCCTCTGACCAGAAACATGTTCCGGCAGAGGAACGTCATCATCGATTGCATCCGGTATTCCAAAGAGGAACGCGCAGCAAGAACAGGGGAGGAAACGAGGGTTGATAGAATCAGAAGCGTCGACAGGAGCAAAACCAGCTTCTTCATGCTTCCATCTCCTCCTTATGAAACCCGCAGGTTCCATAACACACACCACAGAACCCCAAGCACCATAATTATAGTAATGCCCGGGGAGTCCGAAGTCAAATATTTATTCGGAAACCGCGATAAAAAATCGCCGTTTAGGCGATTTTCGGGGGTCGCGCGGGTCTGGGTGGAACCACTCATTCAGATATAGGAAAAATATCGAGATTAATCGTCGTCGGTGGACGCATCCTGCCGGAATTCGATGCCGTATTTTTCGAGCTTCTTGTACAGGTTGCTCCGCTGCATGTCGAGCTGGCGAGCGGTCCGAGAGACGTTTCCCCCGTTCTCCCGCAGCTTTTTCACGAGGTATTCCTTCTCCATGAAGTCCTTGAATTCCTGGTAGGTCTTGAGGCCGAACGGATCCTTTCGCGCGTCCTCCTCTCGGACGAGCGCCAGCGCCGGCAGATCGTCGCGGCCGATCGTCTCGGACATGGTGAGAATGCAGAGACGCTCGATGAGGTTCCGCAGCTCCCGCACGTTTCCGGGCCAGGAGTAATCCATGAGGGCGTCGAGCGCGCCGGCGGAGAGCTTCTTGGGAGCGCGCCCGAGCTCGGCGGCGACTTCGTCGAGGAAATACTCCGCGAGGATCTTGATATCGGTCTTCCGCTCGCGCAGCGACGGGATGCGGATCGGGACGACGTTCAGGCGATAATACAGATCCTCCCTGAACTTCATGCGGGCCGCTTCCTCGAGGAGCGACTTGTTCGTCGCCGCGAGCACCCGCACGTCGACATGCTTCGTCTCCGTGCCGCCCACCCGCTCGAACGCCGATTCCTGGAGCACGCGCAGCACCTTCGCCTGCGCCGAGAGGCTCATGTCCCCCACCTCGTCGAGAAACAGCGTTCCGCCGTCCGCGAGCTCGAACTTGCCGATGCGCTGCGATATCGCGCCGGTGAACGAGCCTTTCTCGTGGCCGAAGAGCTCGCTCTCGATGAGGTCCTCGGGAATCGCCGCGCAGTTGACTTCGATGAACGGCTCCTCGACGCGATTGGAGAGCTCGTGGAGCTTCCGGGCGACGAGCTCCTTCCCCGTGCCGTTTTCCCCCATGATGAGCACGCGCGCCGGGGTCGGCGCGACGCGCCTGATCGTTTCCATGATGGCGAGCATCTCGGGGTGCTCGCCGATGATATTTGTCTTGATGCCGATCTTCTTCTGGAGCTGGACGTTCTGACGCGTGAGCTCGGCCTGGTTGATGCCGTTGCGGACCGTCAGCAGGAGCCGTTCCATGTCGATCGGCTTCTCGAGAAAATCGAACGCGCCGAGCTTCGTCGCGTCGACCGCGGTGGCGATAGTGCCGTGCCCCGAAATGATGATGACGGGGAGTTCGGGCCGCAGATCCTTGAGCTTGCCGAGGACCTCGAGGCCGTCCATCCCCGGCATCTTGATGTCGAGCAGCACGACGTCGATGCGCTCGCTCGAGGCGAGGTCGAGAGCGGCCGCGCCGTCCGCGGCCGTGAACGTCTTGTACTTCTCGTACGAGAGCAGCCGCTCGAGCGAGCTTCTGATGCTCTCCTCGTCGTCGACGATCAGAACCCGTTTGCTCATTCCGACGCTCCCCCCGTGAGCAGCCTGCCCCATCGCAGATCCCGCGCGGTTACCATGAACGACTCGATTCGCACGCTCCGGACGAGCGCGTCGACGAGCGCGAGCCCCGCCGGCAGCAGCGCGATCCGGCCGGGATCGAACGGGAGGCGACGCTCTCTCCCCGCCCGGTAGAGCCCGGCGAGCCGCCGCGTCATGAACGCGAGATCGCCGCGGGCGATCCGGCGCATCTCCTCGAAACCGGGGCCCGGCTCCTCGACGGGCCCGCGGAGCGCGGCGAGGCTCACGGCCGTCCCGCCCGTCATGAGCATTGTAGGGTTTCGCGGGAAACCGGGCAAGGAATAAACGCCGCCCGCGCCGCGGCGCCCCGGCGCGGCCGAGGCCGCGACGCGCTCCGCGAGCGCGGCCGAAACACGGCGGACGCAGAAGGATCGATCGAGCATGCGGCGCACGCGGTGCGTGCCGACGGGAAGCCCGATGTATCCCGTCATCGACGTTCCCGTTCCCCAGGAGATCTCCGTGCTCGTGCCCCCGGCGTCGACGAGGAGCACCGATTCGTCCCGCGGGCGGAAGAACGAAGCGCCGATATAGCCGAGCTCCGCCTCCTCGCGCTGCCTCAGCACCGCGATGGAAGCGCCGGCCGCCTCCTCCAGGCGCTCCCTCGCGCGCGGCGCGTTCGCCGCCTCGCGGAGCGTGTTCGTCGCGACGATCGCGGGGCGGGGACATCCCCATCGCGCCGCCGCCGCCATGAGTTCCTTCAGGGCACGGACCGCCGCTTCGATCTTTTCCGGCGAGACGCGTCCCGACGCCGCCAGATCATCCCCCCATCCGACGAACCGCTTCTCCTCCCTGATCGCGCGCAGCTCGAGGGCGCGCGCCGGCGCGATCGCCGAATCGGGAAAAACGGCCTCCAGCACGAGGAGCCGGAAGTTGCTGCTCCCGAGATCGACGCATCCCCTGATCTCGTTTTTTCTGTCGAATCGCCTCTCGCTATCCCGTATCATCGTCCTGCCGTGGAAAAGACGAACATCAAGAACCTCTCCATACGCGAGATCGCGACTCTCGTCGAAACGCTCGGCGAGAAGCGCCATCGCGCGTCGCAAATTATCAAGTGGCTCTACCAGAAGGGCTGCGCCGGGTTCTCCGATATGACGAATCTCCCGGCGAGCTTCAGAATCGCCCTCGACGAGCGATGCGCGATCAGTTCGCTCGGGCTCGCGGAAAGTGTACGCTCGCCGAACGACGCGAGCCAGAAGTTTCTGCTCGAGTCGGACGATCGCGTCCGCTTCGAGGCGGTGCTCATGGAAGCGCGCGGTCGCCGGACCATCTGTATCTCGAGCCAGGCCGGGTGCGCGCTCGGCTGCACGCTCTGCAGGACGGGGGAGGGAGGATTCGAACGGGATCTGCGAAGCGACGAGATACTCAACCAGATCCTCTTCTTCAAGAAGGGCTACCTGCCGCCGCGCGAGCGGTTCAACGTCGTCTTCATGGGCATGGGGGAACCGCTCCTCAATCTCGAGAACGTGTCGAGAGCCCTCGAGATCATCAACGCCGAGGAAGGCTTCGCGCTCGGCGAGAAGCGGATCACGGTGAGCACGGTCGGTATTCCGGCGGCCATGCGCGAGCTCGCTCGCCGCGATCTCAAATTCATGCTCGCGCTGTCGCTCAACGCGACGACGGACGAGACGCGCCGGCGGCTCATGCCCGCATCCCGCGGCATCGACGACACGCTCGCCGCCGCCCTCGAGTTCGCCCGCTCGCGCAAGACGCGGGTCACGATCGAGTACGTGCTCGTCGACGGGGTCAACGATTTCGTCGAGGACGCGCGGCGGCTCGCCGCCCTCACGAGGGGCAAGCCGTTCAAGATCAACCTCATCCCCTTCAACGAGTGGGACGGATGCCCGTACCGCCGGCCGTCGGAGGAGCGGATCGAGCAGTTCCTCGCGCCGCTGCTCCCCTCCGCCCCCGCGGTCACCGTGCGCAGAAGCCAGGGGAACGACATCAGCGCCGCGTGCGGCCAGCTCCGGTGGCGGCGCTGACGGGCCTATTTCGCGAGGAGCATCTTTCCCGCCGCGCTCGATTGCCCGAATCGCACCGCGTAGAAGTAGACGCCGCTCGGCGCGGGATTCCCCCGATCGTCCCTGCCGTCCCAGCGGGCGGTGAACTCGCTCCCCGAGACGGCGCCTCCCTCGATTCGCCTCACGAGCGAGCCGTCGACACGGTAAATCGACACGTCGATTTCATGGGGATCCGCCGGCGGCGCGCCGCCGAACACGACCCGGATCGTCGTCGACGGATTGAACGGATTCGGATAGTTGGACAGAGCAAGAGCTGCCCCGGACGGCCGCGCGGCGCCGGCGACCGTCGCGGGCGCGACGAGCGCGACGAAGTAATCCTCGAGGCCGGGAACGTCGCCGGGAAGGGGAAGCGTCGCATTCTCGATGCCTCCCGCTGCGCGCGCGTCGCTGCCGCCGAAGAGCCAGCGGAAATCCTCGGCGAAGATCTCGGTCGGTCTGCTCGCGCGGGGAGCATTCTCCGAATAGACGGCGCCGTCGTCGATGCCGCGCAGCGCGAGATAACGCTGCCAGGCGTTCCCGCTCTCCCGCGGGGCGAATCGGAACTGGAACGCATGGCCGAGCTCGTGCGCTGCGGTGTGCGCAACGATGCGGCGGTCGATCTCGAAGACTCCCGGAGATAGAAAGATCCTGTTGTTGCATGCGGAGCTCGTGAGTATCCCCGCGCGCGGAAGGGGAAGGACATAAACCTCGATATCCATGGCGAGCTTATCCCCTCCCACGTCCACCTGCGCGAGCGCCTCGATCACGAGATCCGCGTTCATCGGGTGAAACGAACCGTCCCCTTTGTTCGCGATCCTCGAATCGAGGATGTCTTCGATGAGCTGATATTCCGCGCCGTCGGCGAGCCGCAGGATCAATCGGCCGGTCGCATCCCGGAACGTCATCGCCAGCACATCTTCGGGGGTATATAGCCTGATTGCGAGGCCGTTTTGAAGCAGGAGCTGGGAATTTTCGCCAGCCGCTCCCTGAGCCGGTGCGAGGAGGCTCGAGCCGAGAAGGAGCATCAAGACTGCGATTATCCTATTTGAATTAAACATGTTGCTTCGCTTCCCTCGTCTCCGGATCGAAGCTTTGGGTCACGGCCGCCTCGATCCCGCGCCCAATGAAGGTGCAACCTATATTCCCGCATAAGCTTAATCCATTGGCCAGAACGTCACCCGTTCGCTCGACAGGAGCCGTCTCCCAGGCATCCGGCGCCGGGAACACAAGAATTGCTTTATTATTAAATCAGTTATGACAGTCGAGAAGGAGCGGCCATGAATCGGAGCAGGCGGCGCCGGGGAAGAAATAGTCTCGCGGAGGGCGCATCAACCCTTCGGACGAAAGAGCAGAATCGGGTATTTTAGCCCAACCGTGGCGTCATGACGACGCGATGAAGACCAACAACTGTTTTATTATTAAGCTATTACAGAAGATACCCGCAGCGAATGCCCCGATGGGAAAAAATCCGTACGCGCTAGAAATCAGTGCCGGCCGTCATGTAGAACGCGGGAGAGTCCGTCCCGTCGGTCGCCATTTCGAGCCGGAACAGATCCCGGAACGGGGAGATTATCTCCATGCCGACGCCGCCCGTCGTATAGAACCGTTCGTTGCCCGCGTCGCGGATGTCGTCCATGAGGGCTCCGTTATCGATGAAAGCGACCCAGTTCACCGTGACGTCGAATTTCCCGATGAACGGAAGCTCCAGCACCCGGGTGCCCATGATCTGAACGCGGTACTGGATCGTCGAGACGAGCTTGACCGTGCCGCGGAGCTCGTTGTCCCTGAATCCGCGGACGTCCCGAACGCCGCCGAGCTTCATCTGCAGGTACGTCGGCGTGTCCCCTTCCCGAATATCCCCGTCGACGCCGACGACGAACGCGCGGTATTCTCCCGTCGGGATGTAGAAATAATCCGAGAATCCGTAGAAAATATAGTCCTGCACGGGGCCGGCGACGGTCGTGAGCCGCCTCAGCATCAGCCGGTGACGCATGCCGTTGAACGGCGAGTTGTGGTCATCTCTGCTGTCGTACTCGAGCTCGGCCCCGGCGGCGACGTAATCCTGGGTGTGGAGCTCGCAGGAGTACACGCCGGCATCGTCGATGAGCGCGAGCTTCGATTCCCGCCGCTCGAGCGAAACGTTCGCCCTGAACCAGAGCTGCTTCATGAGGCTCTGCGTGAGCGGCACGCCGAAACCGACACCGGTCATGTAATATCGCTTGAGGAATTCCTCTTCGGGATTCACCGGCTGATCGAGCCGCCGGTATGCGCTGGCGTCGAAGCGGAAGTTCAGCCGGCGCCCGAGGAACCAGGGACTGTTCCAGAAAAGGCCGGCCACCTCATCCACGTCGTGTCTCATGAGCACGGAAACGCCGAGATCCTCGCCGAGCCCCCGGAAGTTCTTGATCTTCCAGGTGGCGCCGTAGCTCAGGCCCCGCTGAAAATCGTAATTGACGACGGGATAGGGGAGGCGCATGAAGACGGCGGAGCGCTCGGCGATCGTCACGATGAGCCGGCATTTCCCGGACTCCGCCGGCTCCGCGGTCATGCTCACCGCCGCGAAATAACCGAGACCGCGCAGGTACGCCTCGTCTCTGCGGACCAGCCGCTCGTCGAGGACGCCGCCCGGCTTGCTCACCATCTCGCGGAGAATCGCGATCGACTTCGTGTGGTCGTTGCCGACGACGGCGATCGAATCGATCGTCGAGCCGTAGAACGGCTCGAGCCGCTTGTGCTCGGGATCGAGATCCGGCGGCGCGACGTCCGGGGCGCCGCCCGCCTCCCCCGTTCCCCGCCGCGCCCAATCGAACAGGGAATGTCCGGCGGCGGCCCGGGCATACGGGTTCTGCGCCGCGGCCCGATCGCGCTCCGCGCGCACCCCGGGTTCCCCGGCGCGAGCCCGGGGCGCGGCGAGCGCGGCAAGAGCGACGAGAGAGATCGCGAGAACTCGCGCGCGTGATGCAGGAATCGCTGTTGCCCGATGCGCACAGGAAAATGAATCCACGCCTCAAGATAACAGGGGAATGAAGCGCTGTCAAAGGGGCAGAGACCCCTCAGGGCTGCGGCGTCGGTTTCGGCGCGCGGGAGAGCGCTCCCCCCTTCGAGACGATGAAGGCGCCGACCCCCGTCATGACGGCCACGAAGTTTGCCAGCCCCCCGACCGCGCGCAGCAGCGCGCGGGCCGGTCCCATCCAGGGATTGAAGAACATGAACGCGGCGATGATGCCGAGGATCGAGAGCAGGAAGACGCCGATGAAACCGTGCACGAACACCGATTCCCGCTCGATGTTGAATTTCCGCGAGACGAAGGCGCCGAGCGCGAGCGCGCTCACGAAGTAGCCGAGCACGAACAGGGCGACGAAGGAGAGCACGAGGAGCACGGCGACCGGGATGCCGACGATCGTGATCGCGAGAATGATCGCGAGCACGGCGACGAGCACGGTGCCGGCGATGAGCACGAGGAGCCCCACGCCGAACGATTTCAGAAAGGAGCCGCCCGCGTGCGCCGCGGCGTTGCTCATGCGCGGCGCGATGAAATAGAGCACCATGAGCATGAGAAGCAGCGTGATGACGAACAGAATGACCTTGGCGACCGCTCCCCCGACGCTCTCGCCGAAGGGGCCGATCGGAAACACGAGACCGTTCCGGTGGTGTCTCCCGATGACGGCCGTTTCTCCGCGGACGATCGATCCGTCCGCCCGGTCAACCTCGCCGAGAATGGAGACGAGCTCGCCGTTCACGATGGCGTTTTCGCCGAGGTCGACGGAGCCGAGAATCGCGGCGACATCCCCCATCACCTTGCCCTCGATGATGATGTCTCCGAAGATCGAGACGACGTCGCCGTTGACGAGCTCGTCGGGACCGATGACGATCTTCTTGCCGAACTGCACGACGTCGGAGCCCTTGACTCGGAAGAACCGCTTGTCCTCGTCCTCGTCGAAAACCGCGGCGAGCGATTCGGGAAGATCCTCGAGGTGCTCGGCGACCTTCCTGTTGAGCCGGTCCAGTTTTGCCGCGTCGATATCGAGGATGACCCTCTCGGAGCCGTCCTCCGCCTCGATCTGGATGCCCTCGTCCGATATCGTGATCTTCGACGCCTTCTCCGGGGCCGCGGCCTTCACCGGCGCCTTGGCCGCCGGCGCGGGCTTCGGGGGCGAGACGGTGTCGGCGGACGCGGCGACGCAGGTGACCGTGACCGACGCGCGGGAGACGTCCCGCTGAACGTCCGGCGCGTGCAAACCGCCCGACGCGAATCCGACGATCACGAGCAGCAGCTTAACAACGGCTCCGTTACAGAATGCCAACATGGGTCTCTCCCTTTCTCCGTGCGGCTCCGAGCATCCGGCGCAGCACGACGGCGATGACGACCAGCGATACGATCGCCGCGGCGACCTGGGCCGCGTTCATACCGGCCGCGTATCGATGAAGCGCTCTGAGGAGCGTCTGACCGACGATTTCGTAGTTCCGGACGGCGCCCGCGCCCTTCCAGATCGTTTCGATCCGTTCGAAGAGCGCCCTCGCGAAGATCGCCCCCACCCACAGCGCTTCGGCCCCGTGGCGAATCGTCGCGAGCATATAATCGAAGAGCGGCTTGTACACGGCGATGAAGAACAGCCCGACCGCCGCGATGATCGAACCGTTGCGCGCGGGGATCGGCACGGCGTTCCACGCCCTGCCGGCCGCGCGGGCCGCCCGGCGCGCCGGACCGACGCGGTAGGCGGCGATGTCGACGCGGGACAGCACCCGCGCGTCGAAATCGCTCGACGGCTCGAAGCGGGGAAGCGCGTCGAGCGCGCCGGCGACGAACGCGAATCGCTCGTCCAGGGCGCGGCACGCCTCGCACCCGCGGCGGTGGTTTTCGTATTCCGCCCGTTCCGCCGGCTCGAGCTCGCCGTCGTGGTACCGCTGGATCAGAAGCCGATACAGATCGCATTCCATATTGGCTACTCCTCCGGCTCGCTCACATCGATGTCGCCGCTCGCCGTTTCCAGGATCACCGTCGAGGCCCCCTCGCGAACGACGCCGACGAGATAATGCCTGCCCACCTTGGATACCTTGATGGGGAGAACCATCGAGATATCCCCCGAGGTCGTCCGCGCCTTGAGCGCGAATCCGCGTTTGAGAATCCGGTCGAATTGCAGCAGGAGCCGTCCGCTCGAGGTCCGCATCTCGTAGTTCGCGGGCGCTTCCGGCATCGCGTACACGTCGATGTCGCCGCTCGCCGCGGTCGCGGTGACCGCGCCCCGCACGGCGGTGAACTGCGCCGAGCCGCTCGTGCCGCTGTACTCGACGGCCCGCACCCCTTCCACGTCCACATCTCCCGACGCCGTCTCGACGGCGAGGTCGCCGCCGATCCGTGAAAGCACGATCTCACCGGAGGCGCTCCGCACGCTCGCGCTCCCCGTGATGCCGCTCGCGTCGATGCGGCCGCTCGCGCTGCTCAGCACCGCTTCGCCGGAGACGTCCGACACCGTCATGTCGCCGCTGGCCACGTCGATCTTGAGATCGGCGACGCCGACCGCCTCGACGTCCCCGCTCGCGCAGGTGATCACGGCGGCGCCGCGGACGCTCGCGAGCTCCACGTCGCCGCTCGCCGAAACGATCTCGACGCCGAGCTCGGGAGGCAGGGAGACGTGCACGTCGACGCTCAGCCCCGCGTAATGCTGCACGAGCATCGCGAAGATATTGCGGTCGCGGGCCGGACGGTCGGGGTAGCGCACCGAGATTCTCACCTCGGCGCCGTCGCGCGAAACCTCGATATCGGTGAGGTTGAAGAGGCGATCCGCCTCGTCCTGATCCCTGCCGCGGATGCTCTTCGTGTACTCGCAGAAGATCTCGCTCCGCCCCCGCTCGCCGATCACCTTCACGTCCCCGCGCGAGTTCTCGACGACGACGCGCGTCGCCCCCGACAGCGGGATTCGTTTCTGGAGCGTTTCCTCGCGCTCGTACGCGAGCGCCGCGGTCGCGGCGAACGCGACGAGAAGGATCGTGAGGGCGGCCGCGCGAATCGCGGGGCGCGTGGAAGCGATTGTCACTCGAATGCGTTTCATAGGTCGTCACCACCCGTTTCCGCTGAATCCCTCAAAAGCCCTTTCTTCTGAAAGTGCTCGACGATCATGTTGCGAGCCCGGTGAATCCGCGCTTTCACGGTTCCGAGCGGTATACCCAGGGTGTCCGAAATCTCCTCGTACGACAGCTGCTCCTGGTGCCGGAGGATCACGATGATCCGGTAATGCTCCGGCAGAACGCCCATTGCCTCTTCCAGTATCGCCATCATCTCTCTCGATTCCATCTCCCGGTCAGGTCCCGCGGCGGGCGAAGGGATCTGCATGAGAAGATCGTCGTCTCCCCCCGCGACCGGCTGATCGAGCGAACGGGCACGGTCCTTTTCCCTGCGCAGATAATCGATGCACAGATTCGACGTGATTCGGTTGAGCCAGCTCCCGAACGGATACGTCGGATCGTACCGGTTGAGCGCGGAGAATACCTTGATGAACACCTCCTGCGCGATATCCTCCGCGACGGTTCGGTTCCGTACCATCCGGAGACAGATGCTGAATACCGACGTCCGATATGCGCGCAGCAGCTCTTCAAAGGCCTTCTCATCTCCTCTCAGGCACCGATCGATGAGTTTCTTGTCTTCGTCGCTCAACCCTGACACCCTCTAATACGAAACCGCGTTTGTAATGTTTCGCGATGAATGGGAAAAAATCGTTGCATCGAATCACGTTGCCGCCACCAAAATATCAGGTTCTCCCGCGAGTGAAAAGCCGAATCTCGGCGCAGCGCGAGTCACGCGAATTCGCTTGACAGAAGCATACGCGCGACACTAAACTGTTCGACCAAATAAGCAGCATTACTTGTTGATAGAACGGCGGTTATAAAAGGGGGCTCCGATGTCGGCGATAGAGCATATCATGGCCCGGGAAGTGCTGGATTCACGAGGCAACCCGACCGTCGAGGTCGAGGCATCTCTCGAAAGCGGCGCCTGGGGACGCGTGATCGTGCCCTCCGGAGCCTCGACGGGCGAGCACGAAGCGGTCGAGCTGCGGGACGGCGATCCGAAGCGATTCGGCGGCAAAGGCGTGCTCAAAGCCGTCGCGAACGTCACCGAGATCATCGGACCCGAGGTCGTCGAGCTCGACGCCCTCGATCAGGTATACATCGACCGGCTGCTCTGCGAGCTCGACGGGACGCCCAACAAGGGCAGGCTCGGCGCGAACGCCATTCTCGGCGTCTCGCTCGCCGTGGCGAAGGCCGCGGCGTCGGAGCTCGAGATTCCCCTCTATCAGCATATCGGCGGCGTCAACGCGAAAACGCTCCCCGTCCCCATGATGAACGTCCTCAACGGCGGGAAGCACGCGGACAACAACGTCGACATTCAGGAGTTCATGATCGTCCCCGCCGGCTGCGGCTGCGTCAGGGAAGCCGTGCGCGCCGGCGCGGAGGTCTTCCATTCGCTCAAGAAGATACTCGCGGAGAAGGGCTACACCACTTCGGTCGGGGACGAAGGGGGATTCGCGCCGAATCTCAAATCGAACCGCGAGGCGCTCGAGGTGCTCGTCAAGGCGATCGAGAAAGCGGGCTACCATCCGGGAGAGGAAATCTCCCTCGCCATCGACGCGGCGGCCAGCGAGTTCCTCAAGAAGGACGGCTACCATCTCGCCGCCGAGGGGAAGGTCCTCGACGCCGGGGAAATGGTCCGTTTCTACGAGGACCTCGTGAAGGGCTTCCCCATCGTCTCGATCGAGGACGGGCTCGGCGAAAACGACTGGGACGGATGGAAACTGCTCACGGACCGGCTCGGCGGCGCGGTCCAGATCGTCGGAGACGACATCTTCGTGACGAACACGGAACGCCTCTCGCGCGGCATCGCCGGGGGCGTGGCGAATTCGATTCTCATCAAACTGAACCAGATCGGGACGCTCACCGAGACGCTCGACGCGATCGAAATGGCGAAGCGCGCCGGATACACGTCGGTCGTGTCGCATCGATCCGGCGAGAGCGAGGACGTCACCATCGCGCACGTAGCGGTCGCCGTGAACGCGGGGCAGATCAAAACGGGGTCGGTGTCCCGGACCGACCGCGTCGCGAAGTACAACGAGCTCATGCGCATCGAGGAGGAGCTCGGCGAAGTCGCCGTCTTTCCCGGCATCGAAGCGTTCGGGAGAAAGAGATGAAGAGCCTCTGGGGACCCGGATCCAGCGCGCGGTACCTGCGGGTCCGCCGCACGGTCGACATCAGCCCCGCCTTCGCGCGGGCGCTGCTCATCGCCGTTCTCTTCATCATCGGCTTCATCTTCATCGCGGGGGACGTGGGGCTGCTGAAGGTCTGGGGAGCCCAGCGCCAGATGAAGAGCCTCAAGTCGGAGATTTCCGAGCTCGAGAACAAGAACGCGCTCCTGAGCGCCGAGATCGCCCGCCTCAAGGGGGATCCGTTCACCATCGAGAAGGTCGCGCGCGAGAAGTACGGGTACCTGAGACCGGGCGACAAGGTATACCGGATCGTTCCGATTCCCGAGAAGACGGAAAAAGGAACAATCGCACCGGGAGCTATTGACACGGAGCGGGCGAAGCCTTAGTATTACGAGACGTTTACTGCGGGGTGGAGCAGTCCGGTAGCTCGTTGGGCTCATAACCCAAAGGTCGCTGGTTCAAATCCAGCCCCCGCTACCACATAGAAAGCCCCCGGGGAATCCCGGGGGCTTCTTCGTTCCCGCCCGGCCGCGCGCGGCATACACCGCGCTCCTACCGGATGAGGATCATTTTCCTGTTGTACGAGCTCCCCTCCGCGGTGAGCCTCGCGAAATAGATGCCACTGGGAACCGCTCTGCCCCGCTCGTCCGTGCCGTCCCACTCGATCCTCGATCTGCCCGCGGCGGGCCGCCCGGAAAGCAGGCGGCGGACGAGACGGCCCGAAACGTCGAACACGGCCAGGTCGACGCGGACCGGCGAACGCTCCGGGACGACCGAGCGCTCCGCTCCCGCCGCTCCCGATCCCCCGTTCACCACGATGTCGATCGCGGTGACGCCGCTGAACGGATTCGGAGAATTCATGCATGAGACAGCCGCCGACGCGTTCGGGAGCGCCTCCCCCACGTCCGCCACACTCCCCTCGGCTCGCGTTTGAAACCAGCTCCGGGCCGCGGCGAGCTCGTCGAACACCCGTGTCGACTGGGCGGGATCGGGCCACGATCCCTTGGCGCGGGCGAGAAGCTCGAGACGCTCGATCCACTGGGCGAGGTACGCCGCGTCCTCGCGGTCGAGAATCGGCAGGCCCGCGACGGGGCAGTACACGGGGCTCGTATGCGCGACGAGGGAGTCACCAACCACGATCCATCCCCGCTTGACGCCGACGACGCGCGCGGCGATCCAGGAGCTCTCGTCGAGCGCGAGCGAGAATGTCGTGTCGGCGGACACGCGCGGCGGAACGAACCGGACGGTCAGCGCCGTCCCGCCGTTTCTCACGATATCGATGCGATCGACCGGAGAGGAGCTCACGAGCGATATCCGTCCCGATACGATCGCGCCGGGATGCGCGAAGACGCAGCTGTCTCCGCTCGCGCGCCCGTCGATCTCGAATCGGGTGATGAGCGGCCCGTTCGTGACGAACGTTCTTCCGGCCGCGAGGCCGTCGAACCAGCTCCGCGCGGAGAAAACGTCATCGTCGACGCGGACGTACACGCGGAACCCCCCGAACGGATTGCTGTCGAGCCTGTTCCCCGATGCGTCGGTGCCGGCGCTCGCCGGCAGGCGGAATCCGCAGTTCAGGAGCCGGTACCACAGACCGAAATCGACGCCGCCGTTCCGGAAATTGCTGTAGCTCATCACGTCCATCGCGTCGACGCGGCCCGAGACGCAGTCGACGGGGAGCTCGCGCGCGATGCCGCTGCCCGGCCAGCCTTCCACCTGCTCGAAGTCGTCGGAGGGCTCCGGATGCGCGGCGACGACGATCGCCCCGCTCCGCGCGTGCGCCGAATCGGCCATATCCATGGCGAGCGGCCACCAGAGGGACGAAACGGGCGTCGCCAGCCACGTCATGCCGAGGTAACCGAAGTGCCCGTAGCTCGAGCTTCGCATCTCTTCGGACATGAACACGACGCAGTCAGGCAGGCTGCAGGACGCGGGAGCGCCGGTGAAATAATACGAGTTGTCGAGGCAGTTGACGACGTTGAGCCCCTCCGAGCGCGCCATGAGCAGCGCTTCCGCGGGGCCCAGAACGTAGCTTCCGCCGCTGTGGTTGATGTGCGTGTGGGCGTCGCCGGAATACCAGCCGAGGGCGTCCATCGAGACGAAGCGCTCGAGCGCGACGACGATCGACGTATCGGACGTCGCGTTCAGGGAAATCGAGACCCCGCGAAATTCGAAGCCGTGCTGGATGGTCACGGTGAGCGCTCCGGCGGGCGCTCGGCACGAGAACGATCCGTTCGCGTAGAAATAGCCGCCGCCCGCCGTATGGTAGAGCGACAGGGCCGGGGGCGGAAAGTACTTCACCCCCGCGGAGTCGACGAGCTTGCATCGGGCGGGGAGCGACGTTCCGCTCCCGGCATCGACGATCGTGCAGTGAAACGTGATCAGCGCGGCCGCCAGCGGGGCGGGCGCCGCCGCGAGCGCCGCGAAGAACGGCGCCGCCGCGAGCGCCGGAACGGAGCGCAGCAATCCGCGGAGCGAACGACGCACGACGAATCGCCTTCCTCGGCGGCGCGACACGCGCTCAGCCCGCCTTGATGCCCCATTTCTGGAAGATCAGATCGACGATCGCGTTGACCTGGGCGCGATTGAAGAACCACAGCTCGAATCCGAAATGCGCGCTCGGCGCCGCCACGGCGACTCCCCGTTCAACGTCCGGCACGACGGCGGCGTACTTCGCCACCCAGAGCGCTACCGGCGCGTTGTGCACGGGGGACACGACGTTCCTCGCGTGCATGCGATACATCGGATGGAAACACGCCTGTGAAGTCACTTGCACCTGATTCATCCAGTACGCCGGATCGTAGATCTCGACGTAGGTGAATCCGCGCACGCGCGGATCGAAATAGCGGCCGGCCTTCGTGACCTCATCCCAGAGCGTCAGCGTCGCGGGCAAGCCGGGCTCGTGGACGGTGAGCGAATCGGTGTCGGCGCGCATCATGTAATCGGGGGCGTCGATCACCTCCCGGCGGATCCTCATCTGGGAATCCGTCCGGAACGTGGCCGAGATCTTATCGAGCATCGTGATGCAGTAATCCCGGTACGCCATCGTGTACACGCCGCTCGTATCCCCCTCGCATCCCTCCTTCGACCCCGTGATCTCGCAGCGCAGGTTCATCGGATACACCATCGCGTTCGGCTGCAGGATCCCCGCGAGCCCGCCGGTCCGGTCGGAGCGCCCTTCCGTCAGCAGGTGCCCTCCCTTCGCGAGGAATATCGCGAGGTAGTTGACGACGAGCTGGCTCCCCGTTTCGATCTGGCTCTCGGGCGTGAAGCGGACGATATCGTCCCAGCAGCTCGAGACGAGGTCGGACGAATAGGTCCAGACGATATTCTTGTAGCGGCCGATTTGGCTGATTTTCGGCGGGGAGTAATTGGCCCCGTCGTTCGCCGCGTCGTACACGTCGCGGGCGGGATCGAAATCCCTCGCGCGCCTGCAGAGGGCGATCCAGAACAGGTCGTGCTCGTCCTCCCGCGGCATCGCGTAGTCCGCCTGGGGGAAGTTGCTCGAGGGGAAATCGTCCACCCAGAGGAGGTTGCGATCCATCGTGAACGGCACGATGTTGATCTCCACCTGCCCGAGCGTCTCCGAGCCCGAGTTGTCCACGACCCGCACGAAAAGCGTGTGCACTCCCGAGTACCAGATCGCGGTACAACCGCGAACGTACGGGCTGCAGTCGGATTCCCAGTCGCTCGGATTGTTCAGATCCGCCACGTCCCATCCGTACTGGTAGCACACGATCTCCCCGCCGTACTCCGCGGCGCTCCCCTCCCAACGGAAATCGAGCTTGACGCCCGGCGGAAGATCGCGCTTCTGGGCGCGGAGATTCGTTCCGGTGAACTGGAATCCGCCGAGGTACGGGCACGTGATTTTCAGGTAAGGCGCCGCGGTGATGGACACGATGAACTGCCGGATGTTCACGCCGCGCGTGAAGATCGCGGACACGGCTCCCGCCTCGTCCTTCGCCTGCACGGCGAACACGTGCGACCGCCGCAGCTCGAGAATCTCCTCGTCCCCGAGCACCGTCGCGCGGCCCGAATCCCCGCGCGCCCGATACGAAATCCACGGGCTCCAGTCTTCCTCGTATCGCCACATGTTCTCGTTGAGGTCCCGGACGATATCGAAATCGGGCTTGTAGCCGTATCCCGGGCTGTCGACGCGGTGATACATGTACCGCACCGATTCGGGATCCTGAACGTTGTCGGGCGAATCGATCGGATCAACTCCTCGCCACTCGAACCTGACGACTTTTCCGAGCGACACGGTCGCGTTCCGGTTGCTCGGCGGACGCGGCATCGTGATCTCGATATACGGGGCGAGGGTCCACGCGGTGAAGGAGCGGTACAAGGGCTCGGAGCGCCTCCCCTCGAGGTCGACCGCGCGGAGAAACAGGGTGTGGGCTCTTTCGCAGCGCGTGTACGAGTAATTGCCGTAATAGACCACTTCCGCCGAATCGTCGGCCGTTACCTTGAAGATGCTGTCGAACGCGGAGGTCCTGCGCCATTTATCGATGCCGGTCGTGTCTTCGCGGTTGAATCCGAGGGGGTAACCGTCGACGACGACGAACTCGAAGTGCCCGATCTCGCCGTCGGGATCCCACCCGCCCCAGTAGAAATGCACCTGATACCCCGTCGTCGTCCCCTCGACCGGACCGCTCGAAAGCCACACCTCGGGGCTCTTGTTATCGGCGCCCGCGCCGATCAACGAGTCTTCGGAGCATCCGAATACGGCGGCGAGGATCGTTATCGCCGCTGCGGCGAGCGATCGGGCCGCAATTCTCACCTTCACGCGTTTACCTCCACGCCACCGGGTCTTCCGCCGGTTTCGCATTGCCGCTCGCTTGAAATATAACAGGACGGAGGGACGTAATGAAAATGCTTTTTAAGAGCGGCTTTTAGAGGGGCGCATCGAGAAGAAAAGCGCGAGCCCGGCGGCGCAGGCGCAGGCGAGGAGCGCAACCGCGGCGCCTGCACGGCCCAGCACGAGATTCCCGATCCCGAAGAGGGCGAGATAGAGCGCCGCGACGCCGCACACGATTCTGAACGCCGTGCGCAGACCCGGCCGGGCGCCCGGCTCCGCCGGCTCCGGGCCGCTGAACGAGCGCCATCCCGGCCCCCCCGGGTGGCAGCGCTCGTAGAATCGTTCCAGGTGGCCGCGGCTGACCGGCGGCGTGAGGAGCGTCACCGCGACCCACACGATGATCGCCGCGAACGCGGTGAGCGCCGTCGAATAGGGGAACCGGATCCAGGCCGCGTCTCGTACGCCGGGATTGCCGGAGAGAATCCCGAGGACGGCCGTCGCAACGAGCGCGGTCGCCATGGCGGCGATCTCCGACCACGCGTTGACCCGCCACCAGTACCAGCGCGCCACGTACACCGAGCCGACGCCGGCCGTCACCGAGATGATGAGCTTCCACGCGAAGGAGATGTCCTTCACGGCGAACGAGGCGAGCGCCCCGAGTACCGCGAGCCCGATCACCGAGACCTGCGCGGCGACGAGGTACTGCCGGTCGGTTCTGCCTTTCCAGACGAAGCGCCGGAGCAGATCGTTCACCATGAGGGACGAGCCCCAGTTGAGCTGGGTGCTCTCGGTCGACATGAACGCCGCGAAGAACGAGGCGAGCACGAGCCCGAAGAGCCCCGGCGTCAGGACGGTCCGCATAACCAAGGGATAGAGGCGCTCGGGATCGTCGACCTTGCCGAAGAGCGCCATGCCGCAGAGTCCCACGACGATCCACGGCCACGGGCGAAGCGCGACGTGGGCGACGCTGAACCAGAGATATCCGAACACGGAGTGGCGCTCGTTCTTCGCGGCGAAGAGCCGCTGCGCGAGATAGCCTCCGCCGTCGATCGTGTAGGACGCCCACCAGACGACGAGAACGAGCACGAGGAACTCCGTGAACGGATTCGCCGCGAGGACCGGCGCGGCTTTCGGGATGATCCGGAACGTTTCGTCGAGGGGGAACCCGTGCGCGGCGATCGCCTCCCGGATCGGACCCCAACCGCCCGCCGCGCGGAACGCGAGGATAGCCGTCGCGATGCAGCCCCCCATGGCGAGGATGAACTGGAAGAAGTCGGTGATCACCACCCCCCACAGTCCGGAGATGGTCGTGTAGGCGACCGTCACGACGAACAGGACGAGGACGGTGAACGATTCCGCGTCCATGCCGGCGATCGTCTGCGCGTCATCCCACCCCATGATGACGACGATGATCTTCACCATCGCGCGCATGACCCAGGCGATGATGAGCACGTTCTGCAGGACGCCGAACCAGATCGCCCGGTAGCACCGGAGGATCGCGGCCGGCTTCCCGTCGTAGCGGAGCTCGACGAACTCGGCGTCTGTCGTTATCCGCGCCCGGTGCCACAGGTGCGAGAAGAGGAACACGGTCACGATCCCGCCGATCCCCCACTGCCACCAGAGCCAGTTCTGCCAGATCCCGCCCTTCGCGACGAGGCCGGATACGACGAGGGGCGTATCGGCGGCGAAGGTGGTCGCCACCATCGACGTCCCGATGAGCCACCAGGGGAGCGTGCGGCCCGAAACGAAGTATTCCTCGGTATTCCGCGTCGCGCGTCTCCGCAGCACGATGCCGATGCCGAAGGAGCACACGAGGTACGCCGCGATGATGACGATATCGAGCGCCGTCAAGCGAGCCATGGCGGTCAGCGGGGCTCCCTCTCCCCTAGAATGAAACGGTGATGCCGAGTTGAAACGCGACGCCGCTCAGATCCACCGAGCCTTCGCCGTACACGTCCTTGTCGGCCGTCGATTCGGGCGCGAACGTCACGACACCGTCCGCGTCCGTGTATGAGGCGAGAAAAACCGGCGACGTGCTGCCGTCCGGATTCGTCCGGTTCCCCTCGAATCCCGTGACGACGGCGTACCGCAGCTTGACGCCGGCCTCCAGCCGCACCGTGGGCGCGAGATCGAATTCGAGCGCCGCGCCGCCGTGGACGCCGAAGCCCCACGCGGAGAGATCCGCGCTCGCCTCGGCCGGAGACGATCCGCCGCCCGTGCTCTCGTCGAACGCGAGGCTCGCGCGGTACGCGCCGGCGCCGAGGAAGACATTCGTTTTCGCGAACGGCAGAGGCGGCAGGTCCAGATACGCGGTGACCGTGAGGGGGTACGCCCTCATCGTATGTTCGTACGAGTAGTCGCCGAGCCCCGTCTCCATATCGTACGCCGATTTCCCGAATAGAATTCCGCCCCCCGCGGCGACGTCCAGCCGCGGCAGGAGCGAAACGAAAATCTCGCCGCCGAACTCGGGGATCCAGTGAATGGCGTCGATTTCACCCGAGCCTCCCGAGGCCGGAATCGCTTCCGAGTTCATATACTCCACGGCGTCGTTAAAATCGCCGTAGGAGACGTAGCTCAGGCCGCCGGTCGCGCGCACGCCGACGACCGTCGCGGCGCCCTGCGCCGCAAGCAGAGCAATACACGCGAGAAACGCAGCCGCTCCCGCACACCGTTTCATGCCTCTCTCCTTCCCGCGCCGCCCGCGCCGCGCATGCGCGCTACCGCTTTTCCTTGAGCGTCTTGATCTTCTGAATATCGATGCGTTTCCCGATCACGATGAGGATGTCGCTGTGCTTGATGACGAAGCTCGCCGGCGGAACGAGAATGAAATTCTCGGGAACGAGCTCCTTGATGCCGATCACGGTGATCCCGTAGCGGGAGCGCAGCTGCAGCTCGGCCAGCGATTTTCCGACGAACGCATCGAGCGGGGCGATCTCGGCGATGAGGTAATCCCCCGACATCGGGATGTAGTCGAGCACGTCGGGCGTCGAGAGGCTTCGGGCGACCTTCACCGCCATGTCCTTCTCGGGAAAGATCACGTCCGACGCGCCGACCTTGCTCAGGATCTTTCCGTGATCCTCGTTCGACGCCTTGACGACGATCCGCTTCACGCCGAATTCCTTGAGATAAAGGGTGATGAGGGTGGCGGCGCTCTCGTTCCCGCCCATACTCACGATGACCGCGTCCATCTCCTCGAGCCCGAGCCCCCTGATCGTCTCCTTCTGCGTCGCGTCGGCGACGATCGCCTGCGTGCAGTACGGCTGGACCCGCTGCGTGGCGTCCTCGTCGAGATCGACCGCCACCACGTCGTGCCCTTCCTCGAAGAGCGTCTTCGTGACGTTGAACCCGAAGTTGCCGAGCCCGATCGTCGCGTATTTCTTGCTCATGATCCGTTCCCTTTCCTTTCGATCAGAGATGAATTATCCGATCATCACCTTTTCCGGCGTGTACCGGTACGTATCGACGATGCGCCTGCTCGTCACGACGTACGCGACGGTCAGGAGCCCCACCCTGCCGAGGAGCATGATCGCGATGATGGTGATCTTCCCGATGACGTTGAGGGAAGACGTCACCCCCATCGAGAGGCCGACCGTGCCGAAGGCGGAAACCGATTCGAAGAGATACGCGAGAAAATCCTCGCGGACCAACTCGGGCTGCGTAATGAGGAGCACGATGAGCCCGGCGGTGAGGACGATGACGGCGAGAATGAAGATCGAGAGCGATTTCGAAACCGTCTCGTTCGGAATGGTCCGTTTGAAGAGGCTCGCCGAATGCCTTCCCCTGATCCGGTCGTTGAGAATCGCGACGAGGACCCCGAGCGACGTCGTCTTGATGCCGCCGCCGCACGATCCGGGGCTCGCCCCCACGAACATGAGAATGATGAGGATGAAGAGCGTCGCGAGGGTCAGCGAGCCGATATCGAGCGTGTTGAAGCCCGCCGTGCGCGCCGTGATGGACTGGAAGATCGATGCGAGCACCTGCTCTCCGATCCCGAGCGAGGCCATCTGGTGATTCCGCTCGAGGAGAAAAACGAGCAGCGCGCCCGCGACGATGAGGATGAGGGTCATCGTGAGAACGATCCTCGAGTGGAGCGAAAGCGTCGTGCGCTTGCCCGCGCGGAGATTCCGGATGCGGCTGTACAGCTCGTAGATCACGGGGAACCCGATGCCGCCGATAACGATGAGCGAGCAGATCGTCGCGTTGAGGAGAATGCTCCCCCGCCACGTCACGAAGCTCGTGGGGAAGAGCGCGATGCCGGCGTTGCAAAAGGCCGATATCGAGTGGAAAAGCCCCGCGTAGATAGCCGGACCGGCCGGCATCTCTCCCCGCCACTGGACGAAGAGAAGCAGCGCCCCGACGATCTGGATCGACAGGGTGAAGAGAAATATCAGCTTGAGAAGGCCCTTCATATGCCGGTGCGGCGACGACGCGAAGGACTCGGTGATGATCCAGCGCCCCCGCGTGCTGAAACCCCGGCCGAGAAACAGGAAGAAGACGACGGAGAACGTCATGACGCCGAGCCCCCCGATCTCCATGAGCGCCATGATCACCGTCTGCCCGAAGAGGGTGAAGGTAGTGCCGATGTCGACGGTGGTGAGGCCCGTGACGCAGAGGGCCGAGGTGGCCGTGAAAAGCGCATCGATGAGCGGGACGACCCGGCCCGTTGAAGAAACGGGGAGGGAAAGGAGCATCGTGCCGAGCAGATCGACGATGAGATAGCTGTAGATGATGATCATGGCGGGGTTCATTTTTCGAAAATGCTCCGCCATCCGCCGCTTGAAGGCGCGATTCGACTGGAACGTCCCCTGCACGTCCTGCAGGGCGAGCCCGATATCCCTTATCTCACGAATCCGATGCAGCTCCCGGTTTTGGCGTCGGCGCCCAGCTCGTCCGCCGCCGCTTTCGCGGCGTCCTCTTTTCTGAACCTGATCAACGTGTGAATGATCCGCCACGGGATGAGGATATCGACCTCGTTCCGCTCGATCTTCCGCCGGCGCTTCGGAATGTAGCGCCCCTGCGCGTCCTTGATCTCGACCGCGGCGAATCGCTTGTTTTCCACCCAGACGCCGATCTCGTCCACCGCCGTCACCCTGCAGAAGAACGGCCCGTCCTCGGGGACCCCGATGAACGAAAGCCCCTCGTTGCTCGAGAGCTTGACGAGCACGGTCTGATCGATGAGGTCCCGGGCATCCTGCATCGCTGTCCCCTTTCGATCGGGCGCCGGACGGAACGCCGCGCGCCGGGCGGAACACGTTGAATTTCCGCAGAGTGTGAAGCTTGAACGGGAAAAATTCAAATAAAAACGGTGCGGCGGGCGCACAAATCAACGCAACACCCTATCAATAATGGAATTAAACCATGGTTCAGAGCTGCGGCAATCGGCATCATGCGCGTGCGGACCGCTTCCGGCGCGGCGCCGAACGCCCGCCGATCATCGCGACGAGCCGCGAGTACATCGTTCGGGGAGAACCCGGTTCATCGAGCCGCGCGGCGAAGAGCTTCTGAACGGTTCCCCGCTTCACGCGTCCGGCTCGGTACTCGGCATGCAGGGCTTCGCCGATGCTGGAGCCCCGCCCTATCGCGTCGATCAGGAGCCGCTTCGAACGAAGCGATGGAACCCCGGTGTCCTCGGCCTCCGTGCGGCGCCCGGCACAGATACAGTCCTCGTCGAAGCAATCGAGCAGCGGATCGACGATCTTCGCGGCGAAGCAGACCAGCGCCTCGTCGACGGCGGCGCCGGAGCTCTCGTCCTCCGGCGCAAGCCTCCTTCCGCCGCGCTCCATGGTCGCCCCGCGCATGAGATAAAGAACGAAACGCGCGGCTTCCCGGATGATGCGCCCCGCAAAGGGCCCCACGACGAGCAGCGTGTTTATGGACGGAACATAGCGCATCCCGGCGAATTTGAGGTATTCGAGAATTGCCGTTATCTCCCGCGCATCGATTCTTCGCGACCGCAGATAGGCCGAAAAGGCGTGGTACGTCGAGCGGCGCTGCACCTCGGGCAGGAGCGTCTCGAGCGTCTCGCGGCGCCCGTTCGCGAGCGCTATCGGCGATTTCTTCTTGTTCCCCGAGAAAAACGAATATATCTCCCCGATCGTCTCGTGGAAGAGCGGCGTCACCGTATCCGTCTCCTCGCCCTCCGTCCACGCGTCGAGGATCTGCAGGTACGCCTGGTATTTCATCATCGGGGGCGCGGTGAACACGCAATACCGGCCGTCGTCGATCTGCACCGCTTCGGCGCGCTCGCTTCCCCGCCGCAGGAGCCGCCAGTAGATCTCGTCGATGTTCTGCACGATGACGATGTCGTTCGCCGTTCCGCCGAGCTCCGCGCGGACCCGCGTGGGGAGATGATTCGAGGCGAGATGCGACTCCCCGACGACGACGAGGATGAGGTGCTCCGGAAAGAACTTCCGGATAGTGCCGATTCTCTTCGCGGCCAGTCGGTCGCGCCGGCGGATGTACCTGAGATGGTCCCGGTGCTCCGAGTCGATGCCGAAAATCGGGATGAAGGGATCCTTTGCGAGCTCGAAGAACCGGCGGTAGCTTCTCCAGTCGAATCCCCATTCCTTGCGGTATTCGATTCTGCGGAGAAACTCCTCCTCGCCGATAATCCCTTTCATCCACCGGTCGAGGGAATCCTGCTGGTAAACGTAGAGCATCTCGAGGACGAGCACGACCGATCGCCCCCGCTCGGATAGCTCTTTCATGAGGCGAAGCACGAAATCCTGGCTCGCGTCGAGGGGATGGTAGTCGCCGAAGTAGACGACGTCGCGGCGCGAGGCCTCCGCGATCACGTCGTCGACGCGCGCAATCGACCGAAACTCGCGGAACTCCGCGTCGAACTCCCTGATGTAGCGGGAGCGGTGCGTTTTGTCGACGCCGAAGATCTCGCGCTTGAGGCGCGCGACGGCGCGGCGGTTCGCCCGGATTTCCTCTTCGATCGCCTTCGATACGGCCATTGCCCCCCCGATCGCCGCGGCGCGGCGATGATTTCGGTCGACAACGGGGCCGCGTTGCTCTACTCTCTCCTCTTATAGCATGAGCCGCACCGGCGCGCATACGCTTTGCTGATCCGCAACGAAGAATGGAGGATCGATGAATCCGGCGCTCGAACCGAATATTGCTGAAATCCGCGCGAAACTGCTCAAGGCACTCGACGAGAAACGAAGCTCCCTGCACGAACACGAGATCTACGAGATTCTCGGCCTCGCCGGTTTTCGCGTCCCGCGCACCCGCTTCGTCGCGAACAAGAAGGAGCTCGACGCGCTCGGACGCGCGGGGCTTCCGGGCGACGAGGTCGTCTGCAAGCTCATCTCGCCGGGGATGCCGCACCGGACGGAATTCGGCGGGATCAGATTCGCGCCGAACGATCCGCGCGAGCTCGCCGCCGTGTTCCAGGATTTCGAGCGGATCGCCGCGAAGGCGCGCGTGCCGTTCGCCGGCATGATGATCGCCGAGAAGGTGCCGGGGAAGGATTCGATCCCCCACCAGCTCCTCATATCGCTCCGGCAGGATCCCTCGTTCGGCCCGGTCGTGTTTTGCGGGCTCGGCGGCGTGGGAACCGAGGTGTACAAGAAGAGCCTCGCGAAGGAGAAAGGCCTCTTCATCAGATCGGCCGCGGATATCGCCGACCGCGAAGGCACCGAGCGCACCCTCGACGCGACGTTCTTCTATCCCGTGATCGCGGGAAAGACGCGCGTCGCGCGGGAGCCGATCGTCGACACGGCGAGGCTCAAAGCGGCGCTCGCCGCGTTCGCGAAGCTCGGCGAGGTCTTCTCCCCGCTCGCCGCGGACTCCCCCGTCACGATCGAGGAGATCGAGGTCAACCCGCTCCAGATCACGGACGGCGGGGAGCTCGTGCCGCTCGACGCGCTGATGCGCATCTCGGGAACGAAGCACGATCTCGCCGCGCCGCCGCAGGAAGGCATCGTCAGGCTGCTCCAGCCGAAGAGCGCCCTCGTCATCGGCGCCTCGGCGAACAAGATGAACATGGGGCGCATCATCCTCCGGAACCTCATCAAGGGAGGCGGCGTTCCGAAGGAGCATATCTACCTCCTCCATCCGGACGCGGCGGAGATCGACGGATGCCGCGCCTTCAAGTCGCTCGCCGAGCTGCCGGAGAAGGCCGACATGACCGTCTTCACGATTCCCGCCGACGAAACGGCCGCGGCGCTCCTCGACGAGCTCATCGAGGGGGAGAAGACGGCCGCGATCACGCTCATCTCCGGCGGATTCGGGGAAACGGAGCGCGGCCGAGAGCTCGAGCGCCGTCTCCGCGCTTCGATCGCGAAGGCGCGGAGCCGCCCCGGGGGCGGGGTCGTCGTGAACGGGCCGAACTGCATGGGAATCGTCTCGAAGCCGGGAGGCTACAACACGTTCTTCCTCCCCGAGTACAAGCTCCCGTTCCGCGGGACGTTCGGCGAGCGGTGCGCGATCATCAGCCAGAGCGGCGCGTACCTCGTCACCCTCATCAGCAATCTCGACCGGGCGCTCAATCCGAAATACATGATCACGTTCGGCAATCAGGCCGACGCGACGACGACCGATTATCTGATCGCCCTCAAGAACGATCCGGATATCGACCTCTTCGTGCTCTACATGGAGGGGTTCAAGCCTTACGACGGAGAGCGTTTCATCGCCGTGATCCGCGAGATCATCCGAAGCGGGAAGAGCGTGCTGCTCTACAAGGCCGGCAGAACCGAGGCCGGCGCGGCGGCGGTCGCCTCGCACACCGCCTCGATGGCCGGCAACTTCGAGGTCATGGAACGCCTCCTGCGGGACGCCGGGGTCATCCTCCCCGAATCGCTCGACGAGATGGAAGACACGATCAAGGTGTTCACGCTCCTCGAGGGGCGGCGCGTGATCGGCTCGCGCGTCGGGATTTTCAGCAACGCCGGATTCGAATGCTCCGTCGCGGCCGACACCCTCGGCCCGCTCACGCTCGCGAAGTTCTCCGACGAGACGGTCGCCAAGCTCCGGGAGGCGCTCCCGATCAACATCATCGACGTCCACAACCCCATCGACGCGACGCCGAACACCATGGCCCCGAACTACGGCAAATGCATCGAGGCGATGCTCGCCGACGAAAACGTCGATTGCGTCATGGCAGCAAACGTGGCGCCGACGCCGTTCATGGAGAATCTCCCGGCCGGCCCCGACCACAAGGAGGACATCCTTCACGAGAATTCGTATCCCAACCTGACGATCCGCGCGTTCAAGGGAACGAAGAAACCGATGGTCGTGAGTCTCAACTCCGGAATGCTCTTCGATCCTGCCGTGCATATGATGGAGGAGGCGGGGCTGCCGTGCTTCAGGAAGATCGACCGCGCGATGAAGGCGCTCGGATTCTTCATCGAGCACGGAAAGAGAAAAGCGTAGGCGCCCCCGCCGGAAATCCGGCGGCCCTTTTTCCTTCGGGGGAATCGAATCACGCGAGGAACGTCGTCGCGAGATCCGCGACCGATTCCGGCGTGAAGTGTTTCCGCGTCGTCCCGACGATCGAATCGAACAGAGCCGGAGAGGCGGCCACGATATTGCCCGATTGGAGGAAACCGCCGCCGCCGAAGAAATCCCCGACGACGCCTCCCGCCTCCCGGACGATGAGAGCTCCCGCGGCCATGTCCCACGGCTTGAGATGAAGCTCCCAGAAGCCGTCGAGCCTCCCCGCGGCGACGTGGCTCAGATCGAGGACCGCCGCGCCCGCCCGCCTGATATCCCTGCACGCGTGGAAGAGATCCTTGAATGAGCGGAGGTATGCGTCGAGATGTCGCGGCGCGCTGAACGGGAATCCCGTGCCGAGAAGGCTCGTCTCGAGGCTCCGGGCGCCGGACACGCGGATCGGCGCGCCGTTGAGCGAGGCCCCCGCCCCCGCCGCGGCCTCGAACAGCTCCTCGCGCAGCGGATCGTACACGCAGGCGACGGTGATTCGCTTCTTCTCCATGAGCGCGATGCTGACGCCGACCGCCGGGTAGCCGTGGATGAAATTCGTCGTGCCGTCGAGCGGATCGATGATCCAGAACGAATCGCCGGACGGCGCGGCGGCGGTCTCCTCGGCGAGAAAGCCGATCGAGGGAAACGCTGAGCCGAGGGACGCCTTGATCATCCCCTCGCTTCCCGTGTCCACCTCGGTGACGAAATCCTTCGCTCCCTTCGCGAGGATCCGCCCCGTACCACCCGCGGCGAACCGTTCGCGCACGAACGCGCCGGCCTCGAGCGCCGCCCGCCTCGCCGCTCCTCGTGTATCGCTCATTCGACCCCCTTTTCAAGGAGACACCGTTCGGGAAGTTCCACCGCGAGCCCCTCGGCGAGCGCGCCGAGAAAGGCCCGCACCGTCGATGAAAGATACCGGCGCGCGGGAATGACGAGCCCGAGCGTCCGCTCCACGGCGAGGCCTCTGATCTTGATTTCGGCGAGCGTTCCTTTGGCGATATCGTCGCGCACGAGCCTCTCGGGCAAAATGGCGATGCCGAGCCCCGCAGCCGCGAGGCTCCTGATCGCCTCCGGACTGTCCGTGGTCATCGTGACGCGGGGCGCGACGCCGAGCCCGGCGAGCGCCGCCTCGATGATACGTCTCGTGTTCGCCCCCTCGTGAAACGCGATGAACGGATGTTCCGCGAGCGCCGCGGGCCGTCGCGCCCGGCCGCCTGCGAGCGGATGCCCCGGACGGGCGACGACGAGGAGCCGCTCCGTGTACACGGGAAAGACGTCGAGATCCTCCCCCCTCTCGACCGGCATCGTGCCCACGACGAGGTCGAGGCGGCCGGCCTTGAGCGCCCTGATGAGCGGATTCGTCGCCATGACCTCGAGCGCTATGTCGATCCCGGGATACCGCTCGCGAAAACGCGAAAAGACGGGCGGGAGCACGTAGGAGCTCGCCGCGTCGATCGTGCCGATGGAGATTTTTCCCCGGACGAGCCCCTCGAGGTCGGCGATTTCGCGGCGGAGCTCCTCTTCGAGACGCCCGAAGCTCCTCGCGTAGCCGAGGACGATCTCCCCCGCGCGGGTGAACCGCACGCCGCGCCCCGCGGGAGCGACGAGCTTCACGCCGAGCTCCTCCTGGAGCCTCCGGATGCCGACGCTGAGGGCGGGCTGCGTCACGTAGTGCGCCTCCGCCGCGGCCGTGAGGCTGCCGAGCTCCGCGATGGATACGAAATACTTGAGCGCCGCGAGATTCATAAGAATAATTTATACTTTTAATAAGAATAATAAAATAGTTTTATTTCAAGGAAAGGGTAGAATTTTTCCGTTCGCGCGCGGCGCGATTGTTTCGAGGATTTGCGAAAGGAGCCTCCATGGAGAAGAAAAAGCAGAAGATAACGATGCCGAAAGGCAAGCTCGGCGTCCTCACGCCCGGCATGGGAGCGGTCGCCACGACCTTCTACGCGGGGGTCGAAGCGGTCAGGCAGGGCCACGCGAAGCCGTTCGGCTCGCTCACGCAGATGGGAACGATCCGCCTCGGCAAGCGCACCGATAACCGGATCCCCCTCATCAAGGACTTCGTTCCGCTCGCCGGTCTCGACGACCTCGTGTTCGGCGGCTGGGATATCTTCGAGGACAACGCGTACGAGGCCGCGATGCACGCCGGCGTCATCGAGCCCGCGCTCCTCGGGAAGGTGCAGCCGTTTCTCGAGAGCGTGAAACCGATGAAAGCGGTTTTCGACCAGAACTACGTGAAGCGCCTCTCCGGCACGTGGGTGAAGAAGGGAAAGACGTGGTACGACCTCGCCGAGCAGCTCAAGGAGGACATCCTCGCCTTCAAGGAGCGCGAGAAGTGCGACCGGCTCGTGCTCGTCTGGTGCGCGAGCACGGAGATCTTCCTGAAACCGACGAAGGTGCACCGCGACATCGAATCGTTCGAGAAGGCGCTCAAGGCCCGGAGCCCCGAGATCGCGCCGAGCATGGTGTACGCCTACGCGGCGCTCTCGCTCGGCATCCCCTTCGCGAACGGCGCGCCGAACCTCACCGTCGACATTCCCGCCCTCGTCGAGCTCGCCCGCGAGAAGAACGTCCCCGTCTGCGGCAAGGACTTCAAGACGGGCCAGACGCTCATGAAGACGATCCTCGCACCGGGGCTCAAGGCGCGCATGATCGGCCTCAACGGCTGGTACTCGACGAACATCCTCGGCAATCGCGACGGCGAGGTGCTCGACGATCCCGAGTCGTTCAAGACGAAGGAGGAGAGCAAGCTCTCCGTCCTCGAGCACATCCTCCAGCCGAAGCTCTACCCCGACCTGTACGGGAAGTTCTCCCACGTCGTGCGGATCAACTACTATCCGCCCCGCGGCGACAACAAGGAAGGCTGGGACAACATCGACATCTTCGGGTGGCTCGGCTACCCGATGCAGATCAAGATCGACTTCCTCTGCCGCGACTCCATCCTCGCCGCGCCCATCGTTCTCGACCTCGCCCTCTTCACGGACATGGCGCAGCGGGCAGGGATGCGCGGCATCCAGGAATGGCTCTCGTTCTACTTCAAGAGCCCGATGCACGCCGAGGGGCTCTACCCCGAGCACGACCTCTTCATCCAGCTCATGAAGCTGAAGAACACCCTGCGGTATCTGCAGGGAGAGGATCTCATCACGCACCTCGGGCAGGAGTATTACGACTGAGTCCGCTTCAGAGGCGTCCTGAAACAGAAAGAGGGAGCGTTCGAAACGCTCCCTCTTTTCATGTGCGCCGCATCGCACCGCGGCGGTTCTCCCGCCGGCGGCGCCGCGCGCCGCGATCGCCGTTACTCTTTTATCACGATGTTCGTTTGGGCACCGCCGCGGTAGACGGTGAGCATGAACTTGTCCGCCTTCATGCCTTTGACGAGCGTCTTGAACGCGGCAAGGTTCGCGACGGGCTTGAGGTTGAACGCGACGATGACGTCGCCGCGACTGAGCCCCTCTTCGTCGGCGGGCGTGCCCGACTCGACTTCCGTCACGAGCACTCCCTTCACGTCGTCCGGAAGCTGAAGCTCCTGCCGGTACTCGTCGGTGAGATCGGTGAGGCCGACGCCCGTGAGGAGCGCGAGCTCGGGCGTTCCCTTCCCCTCTTCCTGCTGCGCGGCTACCGCGGATTCGCCCGGCCGTTTGGCGACCGTCACCGTGATATTCATGCTCTTGCCTTCACGCTGGATCGCGAGCTCGATCTTGTCTCCCGGGTGCAGCATGGCGACGCTCCTGCGGAGCTCGCCCATGTCCTTGACTTCCTTGCCGTTCATCGCGGTGACGATATCGTTCACCTTGACGCCGGCCTTGCCCGCGGGGCTGTCTTTCTCGACTGCCGTGACGATTACCCCTTCCCCCTGCTTGCTCCCGAAGAACTCGGCCTTGTCCGGCGTGAGGTCATCCATTCGGATGCCGACGTATCCCCGCGCGACCGAGCCGTGCGCGACGATATCGTCCATGATCCGTTTCGCCACGTCGATCGGAATCGCGAAACCGATGCCGGCGAAGTCCCCCGCCTTCGAGACGATCATGTTATTGATTCCGACGAGCTCGCCTCTCGTGTTGATGAGGGCGCCGCCGGAGTTTCCCGGATTGATCGCCGCGTCCGTCTGGATGAGCTCGACGTCGACGCCCATCGAAACGTACTCCGCCGGCTTCGCGAGCCCGCTCACGATTCCCATCGTGACGGTCTGCCCGACCGAGAACGGATAACCGATCGCGAGCACCGTCTGCCCGAGCCTCAGCTCGGAGGAATGTCCCAGCGGGAGCACCGGCAGGTCCTTCGCCTCGATCTTGAGCACGGCGATATCAGTCAGCTTATCGGTCCCGATAACCTTCGCGGCGAACTTCCGGTTATCGGGAGGGGCCATGTAGATCTTCACGTTCGTCGCCCCTTCGACGAGATGATTGTTCGTGAGGATGTATCCGTCCGCCGTGACGATCACGCCTGATCCGAGCCGCTCCTGCACCTGCTTGTCGGGAATCCCGAAGAACTGCCGGTAGCGCGGATCCCGATAGAACGGATTGTCCGAGGTGCTCATATCCTGTTCCGTCTTTGTCCAAACGTAAATGACCGCCGGCACGGCTTTTTCGACGACTGTCGGAATATCCCCGTCGCCCGGCTGCGCCTGCGCATAAGCTTCGGGGAATATGCTATCGCTCGCGCCCGATCTCTCGGCGCGCGTGATGATCCGCTCCGCACCCATGCCCATGAGGAAGATGAACGCCAGTCCGGCGATCGTCAGAACGAATTTAGCTCGTGCGCTCCTCAGTTCCATCGCACAACCTCCTGTGCAGCTCTCCGTTGGGGCGGCATGTATCACCTACATACGCCGAACGGTCCGCGAAGTTCCCGTTTTCTTGATAATGGTTCCGAATGCTCGAAATTCCTCCCGGGAACGCCCCTGCCGGCCGTCGACATCCGAATATTCGGAAGAACGCCCGCCGGAATCAAGGAGAATCGCGGCGCGCCCTTCCGTCCTTGACACCGGCCGCGACGGCGCGATATATTCCCGAAAGTCGTCAATCAACGCTTCACGGTTTCACCTTAGACGCAACTCAATAAGGATATGGAACAAAAGAAAAACGAACGGTTGCTCCTCGTGGACGGCTCGCGGCTCGTCATAGAGTCGGCCGTGCGCGCCGGAGCCGAGGTGTTCGTCGGATATCCGATCACGCCGGCGAACCTCCTCTATCTCTACTCGAGCCGCCGGTTCCCGATGATGTTCCCCGCGCCCGACGAGATCACGACGCTCCAGTGGATGAGCGGCCTGTCGGCGGCGGGGAAATACCCGGTGACGGCGACGTCATTCCCGGGCTTCGCGCTGATGCTCGAATCGCTCAATATGGCGCACATGATGGAGCTCCCGATGCTCATCGTGCTCGCGCAGCGGCTCGGGCCGAGCACGGGTTCGGCCACGACCGGCGCGGAGGGAGACCTCCTGCTGCTTCGGGGAGCGATCTCGGGCGGATATCCCGTCCCGGTCTTTTCCGTGTCATCGAGCGCGGACTGCTGGAACCTCACGGCGAAGGCGATCGCCGCCTCCCTCAAGATGAGGACGCCCGTCGTGCTCCTCATGTCGAAGGAGCTCGCCATGACGATGTCGACGGTGAACGCCGACGACTTCGATGAGATCGAGCCGGCGAAGTGGGACATGAGCGCCGGGGAACCGTACCGCCCCTATCAACGGACCGACGGTCTCGTTCCTCCCTTCGCCCCGCTCGGAGACGCCCGCTTCCAGGTGCGCTTCAACGCGTCGACGCACGACGAAACGGGGCTCATCAGGAAGACCGACGCGGCGGCGCTGGCGAATACGACGAGACTGAAGGAAAAGGTGGACCGCTGGCTTCCGGAGTTCACCTTCTACGAGCTCGACGAGGAGCCGGGCGCGAAAAAGCTCATCGTGAGCTACGGGATCACCGCGGGCTCGGCCCGCGAGGCGGTCGCCGCGCTCCGCGCTCGAGGCGAGAAGGCCTCCCTGCTCATTATCAAGACGATCATCCCCGTGCCGCCGCCCGTCATCGAGATCATGTCGCGCTACGAGCGCGTATTCATCGCGGAGGAGAATCTCACCGGGCTCCTCAGCGAGATCATCTACGGCGTCTCGGGGCGACCCTCGGTGAAATCGATCGGGAAGATCGGGACCATGATCGCTCCCCGGGAGATCGTGGAGAGGGTGATGCAGTCATGACGATGCTCGCTTCGACCAAACAACCGTACTGCCCCGGCTGCGGCTACCACCTCGTCACCTCGCACATCGCGAAGGCGCTCGAGAAGCTCGCTCTCGGGCCGCGCGACGTCGTCATCTCGAGCGACATCGGCTGCGGCGGCCTCATCGACGCGAGCTTCACCGCCCACACGATCCACGGGCTCCACGGGAGATCCGTGGCGCTCGCCATGGGTGCGGCGCTCGGCCTCGACGGCACGAACAAGAAGGTCATCGCCTTCCAGGGGGACGGCGGCGCGACGATCGGCCTCCAGCACCTGCTCGAGGCGGCCCGCTGGAACGTGCCGATGACGCTCATCGTCGTGAACAACATGATCTACGGAATGACGGGCGGTCAGCCGAGCGGGCTCACCCCGTTCGGCTTCACGACGGTCATCACGCCGCAGGGGCACGAGCGGCACCCGTACGATCTCTGCAGGCTCGCCTACGACGCGGGGGCCGTCTACGCCCTCAGGATGAAGGCGAAGGGGGATCTCAGCGAGAAGCTCGCCGAAGCGTTCGCCGTGAAAGGTTTCTCCATCGTCGAGATCGTCTCCCCGTGCCCGTCGTACGGCGTCAAGGGAGTCAAGGACCTCTCGGAGCTGAGCGTCGAGGAGCTCGAGCTCAAGCGCGAGCGCGAGCCGATGAAGCCGGTCGTGCGGGAATCGAAATCGCTCATCAAAACCGAGCTCAAGACCCTCTTCGAGGCGAAGCTCGCCGATCGAATCGCGATCGTGCTCTCGGGATCGGCAGGGGAAGGCGTCCAGTCGGCCGCCGAGCTTCTCGCCGAAGCGGCCATTCTCTCGGGCCTGCGGACGACCAAGAAAGGGGACTACCCCATCACGGTCGGAACCGGCTTTTCGCTCGCCGAGGTGATCCTCTCGAAGCGGAAGATCGATTACAGCGGCATCCAGAAACCGGACGTGATCATCGTCACCTCCGACGACGGTCTCTCGCGGGTCAAGGGCATGCTGAAGCCGGGGGATTCGACGCTCGTCATCGCCGACGCTTCGCTCCCGCTCGAAGCGGGACCGAACGTGGTGCTGCGCGATTTCCGCGGCGCCGCCGGGAAAAAGGGCGCGTGTCTGGCGGCGATCGGCTTCTGGCTGCGGCGAAATCCCGTGATCCCGCAGGATGCGCTCCGCGAGGTCACGAAGAAATCGAAGCACGCCGAGTCGCTCATGCAGTCGATCCAGAGCGCCGAGAGCCTCGAGGCCTGATTCGAAGCTCACCCGTGCGTTTCGATGAACTTCCTGAAGGAGCGGTCCCACGTCCGTTCCGCGTCCTCGGGGAACGCGCAGGCGGGAAGCTCTCGATTCTCGAGATGATACCTGATGCAGGCGCAGCAGTTGCCGTGACGGGGGCAGCCCCCGTACGTGCAGTTGCACCCCTGTTTGTTCTCCTCGAGCCGGTCGCACCGTGATGTCATTTCTTTCTCCTTCGAAGGCTTCCATTCTAACTCATTTGACCCTGTAAGCGCGGAAAAAAATGTGCTATACTGACGTAGAATCTTTCGAGGAAAGAAGCGTGCCGTTCAACGGTGGTTCGATGACAACACGACATCTCGCAGGGATCTGCTGTGCCGTTTTCCTTCTCGCCGGAAATGCGCGGGCCGGCATCCTGACGAAACAGATCAGCTTCGATAATCCCGCCGTTTCGAGCATGACGGGAGGCGCCCTCATCACGATTCCCGGCTGCCGCTCGATCGCGAATCCCGGAGAGCCGATCCTCCCCGTGTACGCGGCTTGTTTCATTCTCCCGCCGGGAGAATCCGTTTCCCGCGTCGTCATCGAGCCGCTCGAAACGGTCGCGATCGAAGGCTCCCACGCCGTCGCGCCGATGCAGCCGCAGGCGCCGCTCGGAACGAGCGATCCTCCCGGCTTCATGAGAAGCGAGGGCGTCTATCGGTCGTCGCAGCCGTTTCCCGCCGTTCGGGGAGAGCTCGCGACCGAGCAGACGGTCGCCGGCGTGCGGCTCGCCTTCGTGAACGTTCATCCGTGCGCGTTCGTGCCGTCGACCGGCGCCGTGCTCTTCTTCCCCTCGGTGCGGGTCACGATCGAAACAGCGCCGTCGCTCGGCGCCGCGGCGGCGCCCCCCGCCCGCACGCGCGAGGCGCTGCGCGCGCTGCGGCGCGTCGTGGAGAATCCCGGCCTCTCGAGCGCATACGCGACGGCCGCTCCGCTTCTCGACGAGACGGACGAAGGGGAAGACGTCGTTCATTACCTCATCGTCACGAGCCCCGCGTTCGCCCCGTACTTCCAGCCGCTTGCCGATCTGAGGGTCCGCTGCGGCATGCGCGCCCGGATCGTCGATACGGCGTGGATATCGGCGAACTACACCGGGGCGGATCTGCAGGAGAAGATAAGGAATTTCATCCGGTTCGCCTACGAGAACTGGGACACGCGCTACGTGCTCCTCGGCGGAGACGACGAGGTGATCCCGCACCGGGGGTTCTACGTGAAGGTCGGCATGACCGCCGACGTCAACATACCGTCCGATCTCTACTACGCCTGTCTCGACGGGACCTGGAACACCGACGGCGACGCGTACTACGGCGAGCCCGGCGAGGAGGATCTCCTGAGCGAGGTGATCGTCGGACGTCTGCCCGTCGATTCCCCCGAGGAGATCGAGAACGTCATCGGGAAGATCTCGTCCTACACCCTCTCCCCCGTCCCGGAGCAGTGCAGGAGCGCCGGGCTCTTCGGCGAGCTCCTCTGGTCGGTCTCGGGCGTCGACACGTGGGGGAGCGACTACAAGAACGAGATTCTCCTCGGTTCATCGAGCTGGGGATTCACGACGGCCGGCGTGCCGGCGGGCTTCTCGACGCCGCTCCTGTACGACTCGGAAAGCTACACGTGGAGCACGTCGGACGCGCTCTCGATTCTGAACGGCGGCGTCAACCTCGTGAACCACTGCGGTCATTCGAACCTCTACTCGGTCATGCGGATCGCGACGGGAGACGTGCCGTCGCTCACGAACGACGGCGTGTCCGCCGGCTTTTTCATCTGCTATTCCCAGGGCTGCTACGCAGCGTCGTTCGACAACCGCGACGAGGCGGGCACCGTTCACGCCGAGGACTGCATCGCCGAGGCGCTCGTCACGGGCGAGCGCGGCGCCGTCGCCTTCATCGGAAACACGCGCCTCGGCTGGGACGCGCCCGGCTCGACGTGCGGCGTCTCGCAGCTCTTCGATCGCCAGTTCTTCGACGCCCTCTTCGGCGAAGGGATCACGCGGCTCGGCGACGCGCTCGATGATTCGCGGCTCGACAACGTCTCGTACATCGGCTACGAAGCGGTCCGCTGGGTCTATTACGGGATGTGTCTCCTCGGGGATCCCGCCCTGAGCGTGTGGACCGACACGCCGCGCCCGCTCGCCGTCGAGCACGACAGCGTCGTCTTCGCGGGGCAGGGGGGATTCGAGGTGCGCGTCTCCGACGGCGGCGGCCCCCTCCCGGGAGCGTTGGCGAGCCTCAACGCGCCGCCGCCGGGCGCCTATTGCGCCGCGGTCACCGACGACGCGGGGACCGCGCTCCTGCAGCCGCGTCCGCTCGGCACGGGAAGCGTCCTCCTCTCCGTCGTCTCCCCGAATCACTATCCGCACGCGGACACGCTCGCGGTCGAGGAGCTCACGGCGTATCTTCCCTCCGTCTCCCTCCTCGCCGTGAACGACGACACCGCGGGAGGGCAGGGGGACGGGGACGGCGTCGCCGAGACCGGAGAAACGGTCGCCCTCACGGTCGCGATCCGGAACATCGGCCTGAGCGGGCTGACGAACGTCTCGCTCTTTCTCACGGTCGACGGCGCGAGCGTGATCGTGCTCGCCGGGAGCGCCCTCGTCGGCGATCTCCCCCCGGGAGCGTCGGCGACGCTCGATCGCGCGTTCGTCGTGGAGATCATGCCGCGGGAGTCCGGCCCGGGCGAGGCGGCGCTCGAATTCGAGGTTTCCGCCGGCGAGGGAAACTGGAAGACGTCGATCGCGCTTCAGGTGAACGCCCCCGCCGTTTCGATCGAATCGATCTCGATCTCGGATACCGCTTACGGCAACGGCAACGGCTGCCTTGAGGCGTGGGAATTCCAGAACGTGTCGTTCGTCTGCCGGAACAGCGGCAACACGGAGGCGATCCTGCGGACGATCACCCTCGGCTTCCCCGATGACTCGTTCGCACGGGCGGTCAGGGCCACGATCGCGGCGCCGGTCATTCCCGCGGGGGGCACGGTCTCCTTTACCGACGAGCTGCTCTGGTTCGTGAAGGAAGCCGTTCCGCCGTTCTCGCGGATCGAGATGATCCTCGCGATCGACGGCAGCAACATGAAGGCTCACGCGGAGACGATCATCGCGCGGACATGCGGCTACGGCCTCGACGATCCGGCCTCGACGGAGGGAGCGTTCAGCCATCGCGCGATCGCCGGCGTCGACCAATGGCATCTGAGCGCAACGCGGTTCCATTCGGCGCCGTCGAGCTGGAAATGCGGGGATCCGTCGTCCGGGCCCTACGCGAATATCATGGAATCGATCCTCGAGCTTCCGCCCCTCTGCCTCTTCGACAACCCGCGGCTGACCTTCTGGCACCGGATGAGCGCCGAAGCGGGCACGGCGTATCCCTACTGGGCGCTCGACGCCGGCGTCGTGGAGCTGTCGCAGGATCACGGCGCGACGTGGAGGATCATCAATCCCACCGTCATCTATCCGTCGCGCGCGAGCCCGTACAACACGATCTTCCTCGCCGCCTATCAGCGGTGCTATTCGGGGACGTTCGATTGGAAGATGGAGACGTTCGATCTTTCGGCGTACCGCGGCCCCGTGCTCCTCCGATTCCACTTCGCGGGAGACGAGCAACGCGGATTCGAGGGGTGGTACATCGACGATATCGCCGTGACGACCGACGTGCCGACCGATGCGGGGGATCCCGGCGTACCGCGCGCCCCGACCGCGGACCGGCTCGCGTCCGCGTATCCGAACCCGTTCAACCCGCGCACGATCATTCCCTATGAGCTCGCCGCGCGCGGGGAGGTCGAGCTCAAGATCTTCGACGCGTCGGGGAGGCTCATCCGGACGCTTTTCGCGGGCGTCCGCGAGGCGGGACGGCACGAATCGGTCTGGGACGGAACGGACAACCGCGGCGCGGCGGTCGCGAGCGGCATCTATTTCTGCAGATTCAGGACGGGCGTGTACTCGGCGACGACGCGGCTCGCGCTCGTTCGATGATCGCGCGTCCCCCGATTCACCTGATGAATTCCACGGTCCCGCGTTCGAGATCGTAGTACGCCCCGACCGCGCTGAGTGCTCCCGTCGCGATGCGGGTCTTCAGCGCGCCCTCGCTCCCCTCGAGGAAGCCGACGCTCGACATCACGCTGAGCCGCGCCGCGGCGTCGACGACGTCTCCCCCCTGCTCCCGCGCCTTCAGGACCGCCGGCTGAAGCGCCGCGTAAATCACGGCGATCCGTCCATGGGGGGCTTCTCCCTCCACCGCGGCGGTGACCGCGCCGCAGCGCGAATGCCCCATCACGACGATGAGCGGCACGTCGAGATGCGCGACCGCGTACTCGAGGCTCGCCACGCCCACGTCGTCGATGATATTTCCCGCGGTCCGCAGAACGAACAGGTCTCCGATCCCCTGATCGAAAACGATCTCGAGCGGAACCCGCGAATCGGAGCACGAAACGATCGCCGCGAAAGGCTTCTGCCCCTTCTCGAGCACCTGCGCGCGCCGGCCCGCGTCCTGCCGCGGGTGGATGCACGCGCCGGCCGCGAATCGCGCGTTTCCCTCGATGAGCTCGGCGAGCGCGCGCTCGGGGCTCTGCATTTTCATGACGTATGTCCTTTCTTCGCCGGCGTCCCCGGCGTGATCTCGCAGAATACGCTCGATGAGTCGACCTCGACGATGCGGGCATCCACGCCGATCTCGGCGGCGAGCGCGGCGAACTGCCGCGCCGAGAAGGTCGTCGCGGCGAAACCGTCCCGGCAGACGATCCTCCCGTCGCCCGTCCGCTCCCGGTCTATTGCCCCGACGAGGCCCGCTACGGCCTGCAGGACGAACCACTGGAGCCGGTCCTCCCAGAACGAGTCGCTGTAGCTCGAGAAGAGCGCGAGCCCCCCGGGCCGCGTCACGCGGACACCTTCGCGCACGAGCTCCCGCGCGTCGACGTGAAACGCCGAGATGCCGTTCTGGATGCACACGACGCGGTCGAACGCGCCGTCCCGAAAGCCGAGCCGGACCGCGTCCATCCGCGCGAAGGCGCAGTTACCCGCGCGCTCGAGCCCCGCTCTTCCGTGCTCCATGCTCTCGATCGACGTGTCGATGCCGACGACGAAGCGCGCGATGCCCGCGAGCCGCGCCATCACGCGGCCGTAGCCGCAACCGAGCTCGAGCACCGTGTCCCCGGCCGTGAGACCGCGCAGAACGTGATCGATCTCCGCCTCCAGATACTGCCGAACGCGCGGCGGAGCGATCTCGTACGCCTTCTCGAGCCGGGCCGCGGAGAGCTTCTCGCGGTAGTAATCCGGCATCTCAGGAACGGGGCGATTCACCGGTGAGGCCCCTTCCCCGCGCAATGCCGACCGCCTTGAGCGTCTCGAACCACAGAACGCTCGCGAGCGCCGCGGCGAGACACAGGAGGAGATCGGCCCCATGCGGAGTTTCGAACAGGAACAGCCTTTGGAGGAACGGGACGTACAGCACGATCGCGAGGAAGGCGATCGCGCCGATCGACGACCACCACGCCGCGGCATTCGGCGCCCGGAGCGTCTGAAGAAACGTCCGCGAGTATGAACGGTTCGTGAAAATGAGCCCGAGGTTCGCGATGACGAGCGTCACGAAGGCGATGGCGCGCGCCTCGTTCTCGCTGTCCCCGTGCGATCGGGAGACGACGAACATCCCGAGAACGATGGCGAGAACGACCAGTCCCTGCAGGATGCTGAAGCTCACGATGCGCCTGTCGAGGAGCGGATGCTTCACGTTGCGGGGCGGGCGCTTCATGATGTCCTTCTCCTCGGCTTCCGCCTCGAACACGATCGAGCACGCCGGGTCGATGATGAGCTCGAGGAACACGATGTGAACCGGCAGGAGGATGAGCGGCCATTTGAGGAGCACCGGAATGAGCGAGAGCCCCGCGATCGGCACATGGATCGCCAGGATGTACGCCATCGCCTTCTTCAGGTTGTCGTAGATCCGTCGCCCCATCCTGACCGCCTTGACGATCGACGAGAAGTCGTCGTCGAGGAGCACGAGCGAAGCCGCCTCGCGCGCGACGTCGGTGCCTCTGCCTCCCATCGCGATCCCGATATGCGCGGACTTGAGCGCCGGGGCGTCGTTGACCCCGTCCCCCGTCATGACGACGATCTCTTTGTTCGCCTTGAGCGCGTTCACCAGCTTCAGCTTCTGCTCCGGCATGACGCGCGCGAAGATGTTCGTCGCGCGCACGTGCTCTTCGAGGTCGACGGCGCCGGTCGCCTCCAGCTCGTAGCCGGTGAGCACCCGGTCGGCCGGCTCGAGCCCGGCCTGCCGCGCGATGTTGCGGGCGGTGCCGGGGTAGTCTCCCGTCACCATGACGACGCGGATATCGGCGTCGTAGCATTCCCTGATCGAGCCCGCCACCTCGGAGCGCACGGGATCGGCGAGCCCGACGAGGCCGAGGAACCGGAAAAGGAAATCGTGCTGGCCGTCGGGCAGCTCCTCCTCGCGGAAGAGCGCCTTCGCGACGCCGAGCACACGCAGCCCCTTGTCGGCCATGCGGGACACGCGGGCCGAGATCGCCCCGGTTTCCGCGGCGCCGAGATGGCAGAGATCGGCGATGACCTCCGGGGCGCCCTTCGCCGCGATGACGAACTCCTCGCCGGACGGGGATTTCCAGACGCGCGATATCGCGAGCAGCTTCTCGGATATCGGGTATTCGTGCACGAGCGTCCAGTCGTCGTGGAGATGCTCGGTGTGCGCGAGGTAATGGTCGCCGAACTGCTTGAACGCCTTCTCCATCGGATCGAAGGGATCGCGCTGGCTCGCGAGAATCGAATACTCGACGATCTCGTGAAAGGTCTCGGGAAGCTCATGGTCCTTCCGGTAATGGACGTCGTGCAATTCGCCGCGCGCGTCGAGCTCGCTCACGGACATCTGATTCATCGTGAGCGTGCCCGTCTTGTCGACGCAGAGAACGGTCGCCGCGCCGAGCGTCTCGATCGCCGGCATGTGCCGCGTGAGAACGCGCTTCTGCGAGAGGTGCCACGCGCCGAGCGCGAGAAAGACCGTGAGCACGACGGGAAACTCCTCGGGGAGAATCGCCATGGCGAGCGTGAGCCCGGCGAGAAATCCGTTGAGCCAGTCGGCTCTCGTGAATCCGTAGGTGACGATGACGAGCGCGCACAGCGCGACGCCGACGAGCGCGAAATTCCGGACGAGCCGGCCGGTCTCTTTCTGGAGAAGCATCTCCTCGGGCTTCACGTCCTGAAGCGCCTTCCCGATCTTGCCCATCTCGGTGCCGACGCCGGTCGCCTTCACCTCCGCGATGCCCTGGCCCCGCACGGCCATCGTTCCCGAGTAGACGAACGGAAGCCCGTCCCCCCCGGCCGGCCCATTTCCGCGCGGCCGTCCCACACGCGCTTCGTCACGGCGAGCGATTCGCCCGTGAGCAGCGATTCGTCGGTCGAGAGATTGCCGTGCCAGAGCACGACGCCGTCCGCGGGGACGCGGTCCCCCTCCGCGAGGACGATCACGTCGCCGCGAACGACCTCGCGCCCCGCGATGCGCTTCTCGACGCCGTCCCGTATCACGAGCGCGCGGGGGCTCGAGAGGTTCCGCAAGGCCTCGAGCGCCCGCTCGGTCTTCCGCTCCTGGTAGAAGGTGATCGTCATGATGACGAACACGAAGCTGAGGAGCATGCACCCTTCCTGCACCTCCCCCAGAACGAAGTAAATCGCGCCGCAGCCGACGAGAAGAAGGAACATCGGCTCGCGGATCACGTCGAAGACGATATTGAAGATGTTTCTTCGCGCCGCGCTCGGGAGCTCGTTGTAGCCCTCCGCGGCGAGCCGCCGCGCGGCCTCCGCCTCGGACAGCCCTTGAATCGAGTCGAGCGAGAATCCCGCGTCACCCGGTGTATGCGACACGCCGACGACCTCCGTATGCGATACCCGCCGCCGCGGCGGGCCCGCCGCCTACTTGCCCTTTCGCCAGAACTTGAGGTGCTCGAGGTAGCTCTTCATCCGCGACGTCTCCGCCTCCCGGAAGACGCCCTCCCGCGCGAACCGGACGTCCTCGATCGTGTAGAAGGCCCGCGGATTGTACCGGTTGATGATCTCGTTCACGTGATCGAGATCGCTCCGTTTTACGATTGTATATATGAGGTTGACGGGGCCGCGCGCCCCCTGCGCGTCCACGCTCGTCACCCCGTAATCCTCCGCCTTCAGGCGCTCGATGAGCGCGGAGGCCTCCATGCTCGTCACGATGCGGATGAGGACCGTCCCCATCGCGAGACGCTCCTCGATGTACATCCCGACGAACGTCCCCATGGCGAAACCGGCTCCGTACGCGACGTAGTAGAACGCGTTCGTGAGGTTCATCATGATCTGACGGATCGCCAGGAGCCAGATCAGCACTTCGAAGAAGCCGAGCAGCGGCGCGAGGAATCGATGTCCCCGCCCGATGAAGAGGATCCGCATCGTGCCGATGGAGCAATCGCAGATGCGCGCGAGAAAGATGAGGCCGGGTATGACCACCCAGACGAGCAGCTGAGACCCGAGTCCGGAGCCCGCATCCATCGCGTTCCTTTCTTCGCCGCGCCTAACAAGCGCGCCGGAGGGCTTCGGGCACAAGCCTCCCCGGCGCACGTTCGCTATCTCGTTTCTGTGCTCCGCGCGACGACGCCGTCGCGCGCCCGCTCATCTCCTACCAGCGGTCGCCGCGGTCCCGCCGGCCGCCGCCTCCGCCGCCCCCGCCCCTTCTGCTGTCGGTCTTCGGACGGGCTTCGCTCACGTTCAGCGCGCGACCCTTGATATCCTTGCCGTTGAGCGCCGCGACCGCGGCCTTTCCTTCTTCAGCCACGGCCATCTCGACGAACGCGAAACCTCTCGATCTATCAGTGAACTTATCCTTGATGATATTCACCGAATCAACCTTGCCGAAGGCTTCGAATTCCTTGCGCAACTCCTCCTCGCTCATATCGAAGGAGAGGTTGCCGACGTAGATGTTCATCCTGACCTCCTTTGCGTCATTGCCGCAGGTATATCAAAAAGAGCGCCCCCGTTCAATAGAAAATCGGAGCGCGCCCGCCGCCCTGCCGCCGCGGCGCGCGGGCGCGTTAAATGCGGCCTTTACACCCACGGGGGAAAAGGCTACATTTCATGGATTGGAACGGCCGAAACGACGCATCCGCGGAGAGCGGAAACCATGGAACAGATACGGAATTTCAGCATCATCGCGCATATCGACCACGGCAAATCGACGCTCGCCGACCGCTTCATCCAGCGCGCCAAGCTCGTCGAGGATCGTGACTTCCATAACCAGATGCTCGACACGATGGACATCGAGCGGGAGCGCGGCATCACGATCAAGAGCCAGACGGTGTGCCTCCCCTACACGAACAAGGCGGGCGAGCAGTTCATTCTGAACCTGATCGACACGCCCGGCCACGTCGACTTCTCGTACGAGGTCTCGCGGGCGCTGGCCTCCTGCGAGGGGGTGCTGCTCCTCGTCGACGCGACCCAGGGGGTGCAGGCCCAGACGCTCGCGAACCTCTATGCGGCGCTCGAGCACAATCTCGCGATCATCCCGGTTATCAACAAGATCGACTCCCCGTCGGCGGATATCGAGCACACGAAGGAGGAGATCGAGACGGAGCTCGGCCTCGACGCGGCCGATGCGATCCTCGCGTCGGGAAAGACGGGCGCCGGCATGGAGGAGATTCTCGAGGCGATCACGCGCATCGTGCCGCCCCCCGCGGGAGACGCCGAGCGGCCGCTCGCGGCGCTCATGTTCGACGCGAAATACGATCCGTTCCGCGGCGCGATTATCAGCTGCCGCGTTTTCGACGGCACGCTGCGCACCGGCGACACGATACGCCTCATGTCCCTCGGCACGACGCACCGCGTCGAAGAGCTCGGCGTGTTCCGCATCAACCGCGAAAAGCGCACCGAGCTGCGCGCGGGGGAGGTGGGCTACGTCATCGCCGGCATCAAGACGGTGAGCGACACGCGGATCGGGGACACGATCACGCTCGAGAGCAATCCCCTCGCGGCGCCGCTCCCCGGATTCCGCGAGGTCAAACCGGTCGTTTTTTCGTCCGTGTATCCGATGGAAGCGGAGGATTTCGCCGCGCTCACCGACGCCCTCGAGCGCTACAAGCTCAACGACGCCGCGCTCATCTACCAGAAGGATTCGTCGCAGGCGCTCGGGCAGGGATTCAGGTGCGGATTCCTCGGGCTCCTCCACCTCGAGATCTTCCAGGAGCGGCTCGAGCGCGAGTTCGCCCAATCGATCATCATGACGGCGCCGAGCGTCGAGTACCGCTTCAAGCTCAAGAGCGGCGAGACGCTCACGATCGACAATCCCCAGAACTATCCGGACCCGATGGCGATCGAGGAAACGACCGAGCCCTACATCAGGGCGGAGATCCTCTTCCCCGACCGCTACATGGGCGCCGTGATGAAGCTCTGCCTCGACAAGCGGGGAGAGAATTCCCATTTCACCTATCCCGTCCCCGGAAGAATCGAGCTCGTCTTCGAGATGCCGCTCGCCGAGGTCATCTTCGATTTTTACGACAAGCTCAAGAGCGTCACGCAGGGCTACGGTTCGTTCGACTACGAGATCATCGACTATCGCCCCAGCGAGCTCGTGAAGCTCGATATCCTCGTGAACGGCGACAAGGTGGACGCACTCGCGATCATCGTCCACAAGGACCGCGCCCATAGCCGCGCGGCCTCCGTCTGCGAGAAGCTCCGCAAGGAGATCCCGCGCCACCTCTTCAAGATCGCGATCCAGGGCGCGATCGGCGGCAAGATCGTCTCGCGTTCGACCGTGGCGCCTTTCCGCAAGGACGTCACGGCCAAGTGCTACGGCGGCGACATCACGCGGAAGCGCAAGCTCCTCGAGAAACAGGCGAAGGGAAAGAAGAAGATGCGCTCCGTCGGCCAGGTGATGATCCCGCAGAGCGCCTTCGTGGCGGTTCTCAAGACCGATGAGGAATAATCCGCACAACGGCGGCGATCGGGCCGGCGCCAATCCCGGGCTCTACATCCACGTCCCCTTCTGCAAAACAAAATGCCCGTATTGCGACTTCTACTCGATTCCCGCCGGCGAATCGATCGGCCGATGGCTCGAGGCGCTCGCCCGCGAGGCGGCCCTGCGCCGCGGCGCATGCGGCGCCTTCGACGCGCTCTACATCGGCGGCGGCACACCCTCCGTCCTGAGCGACGCCGAAACGGAGCGGATCTTCGAAATCGTCGACGCGAATTTTCGTTTCGCCTCCGGCGCCGAGGTCACGATCGAGGCGAACCCCGACGACGTGACCCCGCGCGCGGCGGCGCTCTGGCATGAGCTCGGCGTCAACCGGGCGAGCCTCGGCGTGCAGTCGTTCGACGACGACGCGCTCCGCTTCCTCCGGCGGCGGCACGACGCCGCTCGCTCCCGCGAGGCGTTCCGATCGCTCCGCGACGCGGGATTCTCGAACATCGGCATCGATCTCATCTACGGATTCGACGGGCAGAGCCTCGATCTCTGGCTGCGGACGCTCACGGAGGCGATCGAGCACCGGCCCGAGCACCTCTCCTGCTATCAGCTGACGATCGCGCGCTCGACGGAGTTCGCCGCGATGCTCGCGGCGGGGACGCTCGCCCCGCTCGACGAGGAAGCTCAGAGAGCGTTCTTCCTGGAAACGTCGGCGACGCTGACGCGGGCCGGCTACGTTCACTACGAGGTTTCGAATTTCGCGCGGCAGGGCGAGCCGCGGTCACGGCACAACGGCAAGTACTGGAGCCGCACGCCGTATCTCGGCCTCGGGCCGTCCGCGCATTCCTTCCTCGACGGAAGGCGCTGGTGGAACGTCCGCTCCGTGGAAACGTACTGCCGGCTGCTCGAAGAGCAGGTGAGCCCCATCGAGGATTCGGAGACGCTCGGCGCGGAGGAGATCGCGCTCGAGACGGTCGCTCTGGGATTCAGGACCCGCGACGGCGTGCCGCTCGAAGCGCTGCGGCGGCATCCCGGCTGGGAGCGCACGCTCGATACGCTCGTCGCCGAGGGCCTCGTGACGGTCGAACACGGCCGCGCCGCCCCCACGACGGAAGGGCTCTGCGTCGCCGACCGTCTCGCGATCGCCTTCGCCGGCTGACGGAGGTCGCGCGCCGCTACTTCGATTTCACGGTTCCCTTCGACTCCAGCACGTGCTCCCGGTAGGAATACACGGTCACGACGAGCGCAGCCGCGAGCACCGGAACGAGGACGAACCAGATCGCGTACGAAGGAACGACGATTCCGCCGAGCGCCAGCACGCCGGCGATCTTGAACAGGATCCCGCCGAAACGGTGCGTCCGCTCCCAGACGCGGTCGCTCGCGAGCGTCCACGGCGTCCTGATGCCGACGCACATGTTCCGCTTCGTACGCTCGAGGAGCGCGCCGCTGAAGTAGAAGAGAACCGCGAATCCGGGAGCGAGGAACATGATCATGACGAACCGGCGCCCGAGGTTCCAGAATATCGTGAGCAGATACAGATACAGGAGGAACAGGAAGAGGAGCACGATGAATCGATCGAAGTGAACCCTGAACGTCTCGATGTTCTCCTTGAGCGGATCGGTCCGCGGAATCGCGAGGAAGAGCAGAAACAGCCCGGCCATGACGATCGGGGCGAAGAAGAGCCCCCAGAAGCGCGGCATGAATCCGTCGACCTCGTTCGAGGCGTTCCAGTGTGAGGCCATTCGCTCCGGCATCCGGCCGGAGAGCGCCCATCCGAGAATGAATGAAACCAATACGATTCCGAGCACGATCCATTCGGCGGTTCGCAACTTCATGGTAAACCTTCCTCTCTGCATTGAAAGGCCGCCTATCGATGCACGATTATGCCGGTTGTTTCACGGCAGGGTCGATGATTATTTTGCGCTGATCTGCCATTCCGTGAAGATCACGTCGGCGATCGAATCGACCTGCGCGCGGTTGAAGAACCACAGAGGCAATCCGAAGTGCACGCTCGGCGCATCAACCGCCCCCGGTGCATCGGCGACGGTAGCGGAATGCTTCGTTGTCCAGAATGCCACCGTTGCGTTGTTAAGAGCGGAGTAAGCAGCACTTCGTGTGCGCATGCGATACATCGGATGGAAACAGGATTGCTGTTTGAACTGATTGAAGCTCATCCAATAGCCGGGATTGTACAATTCCACATAGTGAAATCCTCGGATCTGCCGATCGAAGAATCTCCCCGGCGCAGTCACCTGCTCCCACAACGTCAATTTATTGGGGAGCCCCGGATGCGCTGCGGTGATGGGATCGATCGCATCAAGATATGCGTAGTACATAGCATCCCATTCAATCTTTCTGATCGGCAGATCTCCGAATGGATCCGGGCGAAGGGCGCTGCTGACCTTGTCGAGCACGTCCACACAATAGTCACGATATGCCATGGAATTCACGCCGCTCGTATCCCCGTCGCAGCCGCTTGTCGGCCCCGTTATCTCACATCTCAGGCTGAGCGGGAATAACTGCACGCTGGGATGAAGTACCGCCCCGAGCCCCCCCTGCCTGTCGCATTTCCCTTCCGTCCAGAGATGCCCTCCCGAAGCGATGAAGATCTGGAGCGTGTTGAACGACTGACGGCTTATCGTCCCGATCTTGCTTTCGGGAATGAAGCGGATCATATCGTCCCAGGTGCTGGTTTCCTCGGCCGACGCGAAAGACCAGATGATATTCTTATACTTCCAGAGCATCTCGATATCCGGCAGCGCGAAATTGTGCATTGCCGTTTCGTATACATCGCGCGTCGGCCAGAACCCGCGCGCCCGTGAACAGATCCGGAGCCAAAATTCGTCGTGCTCCGATTCGGTCGGGTACGCATACGTATCCTGGAAGAAAGTTGTCGAGTAGAAATCGTCTACCCAGAGAAGATTCCTTGTCATTTCGAGCGGAAAGACATTGATCTCCATCTGCGCTATAGTCGAAACGCCGTTGTCATCAATGGCTTCGATGAATAAAGTATGAATTCCTGAGCTGAAGCTTGTCGGCCGGATCGCCCTCACGTTGGGGCTCGGCTCGACGGACCATTCACTCGGATCGTCCACATCGTAAATATCCCAACCGTATCGATATCCCGATATCGTGCCGCCGTAGCTGTTGGCCTCCGCCTTCCAGCTGAAGCGCACCGCGAATCCGGCGGGGACTTTGAATACCTCGGGCCGGTTCTTTCGACCCATGTATGAAAAAGAGCCGAGCGCCGGCTCGCTCACCCTGAGCAACGGACCGATGCCTTTGGATACGAAGAAGACCCGCGCATTAGTCTTCAGATCGCAAATAGTAGTCACGGCTCCCGCTTCGTCCATTGCCTGAACGGCGAATACGTACGTTTTTAGGTTTTCGACGAGCTCGTCGTCACCGATGACCGTTATTGTTCCCGAATCGCCGGGCGCCTCGTATGAAATCCATGGAGTAGCATATCTCTCGAGCTCTTCAAGATGTGCATTCATCTCGTCGAGGATGCCATCCCGGTAGGGGATCAAGAAATGACGGATGGAATCCACCGGCTGGGTATTCCATGGCTTGTCTATGGGATCCACGGCTTCCCATTCGAACCTGATGCGAGGCGGAAGAATCTGCGATTGGCCGGGAAAGGGATTCAACGGGGATTCAATGATGACCCAGGGAGCGAGCGTCCACGCCGTGAAGGACCGGTACGCCGGCGATGATCGATTCCCTTCCCTATCGACGCCGCGAAGGAAAAGGGTGTGCGTGGCGTCAAATCGCGTGTAGCGGTTGCCCCTGATCGTGACATCCGTCGCCGAGTCATCCGCCGCTACGACGAACTCGCTATCGTATTTGGTCGTCGAGCGCCATTTTTCTAGGCCGGTTGTGTCTTGCTTATGAAAGCCCAAGGGATTTCCGTCGACAAACACGAACTCGAATCTATTAATTTCTCCGTCCGGATCCCACCCACCCCAATAGAAATGCACTTTATAGGAGATTGAATCCCCTTCGACGGGGCCGCTGGAAAGCCAGACCTCGGGAGGTTTGTTCTCGACGCCTCGCCCGATGAGCAAGTCTTCCGAGCAGCCGAATAAATACATGAGCAGGCCAAGCGTTATGGCAAAGGGGATCTTGGACACGGCAAACAAATTCAAGGTCGCCCGCCCCTCCCCCGGGTCGATAGCCGCCTCGAATGGGTAGGTTACAAGGCGGCGAGCCGCTTTCGGGCATCATCAACCTGCGGCCAGCCGGGATCCGCCTTCTCCCACGCCTTGAGGAAGATTCGGTATTGATCAGCTGCTTCAGCCTTTCTGCCAAGCTCCTCATAGATCTGGCCAAGCTGATACCGCGCGATGAAACGGCTGCCGTTCAGGCGCAGAAGCTCTTCGAGCACGGAGGCTGCTTCGGGCAATCGCCGCATCATTCGAAACGCACGCGCTCGATCCTCGAGCTCCCGCGCCCTATTCTCCATCCCCAGCCTGTCGAGATGCGCAAGAGCGCTGTCCGGACGGCCTTCGGCCAGAGCCACGCGCGCCGCTATCGCATGCGGAGTATATCGCACGAACAAGCCGAATTTGTCTTTCATGCCTTGAATCTGAGCAAGGCCTTCACGAGCCGCGGCCAAAGAGTCGAGATCCACCAGAGCTTCCGTGCGGAGCTTGAGCGCGAAAACAGCGGCGTAATCGACTCCCTGCACCTCGCTCAGCTCCCGCGCCAGGTCAAGAACTGGCCGTGGCCTGCCCCAGTCAAGAAGCAGCATGCTTCGCTGGTGCGCGCTCTGGACCATACTCTCAGCGTCTCTTGATCCATCGCTCTGAGTCCATTCATCATAGAGTTTCATAGCGAGGCTCAAGCGTCCTGTTTCGCTGTAGCAATCAACGAGTCCGGGCTGAGTGATTCCAAAAAACGGCCAGCCGAAAGTGAGAGCGCGCCTCGCGCCAATTGAAATGTCGGTTCGAGATAGTAGACGCTTCAGACTTTTTTCCGCGACCAAAGGATCTCCCCGCAAGAATGCGCATCGCGCGAGACGATACTGGAGGTTGATATCCTTGGAATCGGGATCGTAGGCACGGCGAAACGCCGCTTCGGCACTATCGATGGAGCCGCCAACGAGAAGGTGAGCTTCGCCTACTCGTAACCATGCCACTGGATCCTCGGAGTGGCGCCGCCGATAATCGCGCGCCGAGGCCAATGCCTCTGATGCCTTGCCCTGCATGCAAAGGGCATCCTCACGCATCTCACGGAAACCTTCATCTTCAGGGTAGCGAGCTATCGCTTGTTCGGCGACAGTCTGAGCTTCGATGGCGTACCACCACCACGCCAATGCAGACACATATGCTTGCAGTATCTTGCGATCATCCGGCCATCGCGCCATCATCTCGCGATATACTTCCATAGCGTCCGTGATATGGCGATCGAGCTGCAGGCGGCGCGATTCGAGCATCATTCGGTCCTTGATGCCCAATCGGGCTCGCAGCGCCCATGCCTTATCCGCGAACTTCCGGCCCGGAATGAACTGCGTGCGCCCCCAATAGATGTCCGCCATCCGCAGCCATGCCAGCGCAAACGTGGAGTCGATCCGCACGGCGGCTTCGAGCTCCCGTATAGCGTCGTCACCTTCGCCTTCCTGAATCGCGGCCTCTGCGGCCGCGAAATGGCGGAGCGCCTCCGGCGAGGAGCTCGTGACCTTGTCAACGGATGCCGTGGACATCGGAGCATTGACGCCCGACTGCTTCGCCACAAGAGTCACAACCTCCGCGATGATCCCGTCCGCGAGTCCCACGAGATCCGAGTTCACGATGCGCCTGCCGCCTACGCTTCGTCCATGGTGCGTCTCGACCAGCCGCCAGATCGCATAGGTCGATCCCTGCCGGTGCCCGATCTGCCCCGATAGCAGGTACGAAGCCCCCGCCTTGCGCGCCACTTCCATCGCTTGCTCTGACCTGATCGCGCCCATCGCTCCGCTGAACAGCCGCCGGTGCAGATCCCGAAGATACTCAGGGCTGACCACGCGGATGGGGCTCCGCTCGATCAGCCCCACCTGAAGCAGCCCACCCAAGCCGGTCGCCGAGAGTGAGTCGCTCGATCCGCCGAGATCCTCGAAATCAATGACGGCAAGGGCCATATCCGCGCCCTGGAGCGGGCGATCCCGGCCCAACAATAACCAGACGCCGACGGCCGCTATCGCGATCGCGAGAAGCGTTGCGGCCATGCGGCGGGGATGCCTGAGAAGCCTCGATCCTGTTCGGCCCGCTGCCCCTTCATGCGCGCCGCTCTGCCGCTCACGGCTCTCAAGGTCGGCCAGGAAATCCTTGATGGAGTTGTGCCTCTCATGCAGATTCTTTCGCAATGCCTTCTCGAGAACTTCCTCGATGCCGGCAGGAACATCCGACCGGTAAATGGAAATTGGCTCGAGCGACTCGTGCAGGATCCGATAAATGACGGCTTGCTCGTAATCGCCGGGAAACGCCGGCGCGCCCGTCAGCAATTCGTAGAGGACCGTGGCGAGCGACCAGATATCCGTCCGGTGATCGACCTCCTCGCCGCGCGCCTGCTCGGGAGACATGTACCTCGCGGTTCCGAGCGTCAGGCCCGTCTTGGTCAGCTTCGTGGCGCCCGACATCTTCGCCAGCCCGAAATCCATCAGCACCGCCTGACCGTCCGGCGTAAGCATGATATTGGCCGGTTTGACATCCCGATGCACGATTCCCTTCGCGTGGGCGGCGGCCAGCGCCTCTCCCACCTGGCGCACGATTGTCAAGGCTTCGTGCACGGAAAGCGGCCCTTCCGCAATACGATCGCGCAGGCTCCGCCCCTCGATGCACGCCATTGCGATGAATGTGCTCCCCTCAACTTCGGCTATCTCATAGACGGGACAGATGTTGGGATGGAGAAGGGCCGCGGCGGCGCGCGCCTCGTGCATGAGACGAGCCCGATCTTCATTGTCCGCAACGGCTCCGGTCGGCAGAAATTTGAGCGCGACGGTGCGCCCGAGAGTCAGATCCTCGGCCTTGTAGACAATCCCCATCCCGCCTTCCCCAAGCTTCTCGAGGATCCGGTAATGGGAGATCGTCTGACCGATCATGCAGACCCCTTAAGGCAGCGGGTCAACTCAATGTTATGATTTCAATTTCGAGAGTCTCTTTGATGACAATTATTCTATAGGAAGGCTGATTCCCTGTCAATAGCGTTCGGCCGCAGTCGAAGATCCTGAACGGCTCCGTATCAAGCACCGCGCGGACGCGAATCCCCCCGGGCGAGGGAGGCGAAAATGCCTGCCGCGCTCAGCGCCGCGAAGATGACGAAGGCGACCCGTACGCTCCCCAGGAACGCCACATGGCGCTCGGGCGTGATATGGACGTCCCCCATCCGCACGGCGAAGACGAGCATCGCGATCCCCATGCTCAGCATCTGCCCGATCATCCGCGCCGTGGCGAGCGTCGCGGAAGCGACGCCGTAGCGCCGCGGCTCGACACAGCTCATGACCGCGTTCGTGTTCGGCGACGAGAAGAGCGCGAAACCGAGACCGAGCAGCATCAGGTTCACGATGACGGTCGCCGTCCGAGTCCCCTCCCCCAGAGGGATGAGAAAGACAAGCGCCGCGGCGGTCACCGCCATACCGGCGGACGCGACGATCCTCGATTCGATCCGGTCCGAGAGCCTCCCCGCGAAGGGGGAGAAGGCCGCCATCACGATCGGCTGGGCGACGAGGACGAGACCGGCGCCCTGCGGGGTGAGCGCCTTGATGTACTGGAGGTACAGGCTCATGAGAAAGGTCACGGCGAAGCTCGCGCTGTAGTTGATGAGGGCGGCGATGTTCGAGAAGACGAACACGCGGTTCCCCGCGAAAAGCTCCATGTGGAGCAGCGGATGCTTCGCATGAAGCTCCCAGCGGACGAACGCGGCGATACCGAGCATGCCCGCGAGCAGCAGCCACACCCCTTCGGCCAAGGGGAGTCGCGAAAACCCGTACATGATCGCGGCGAGGGACGGAACGCAGATGAACGCGCCGGGGAAATCGAACCGCTCCCCCCGGGCCTCCGCCCACTCGCCCTTGAGCTTCGCGACGACGAGGGCGATCACGGCGATACCGAGCGGCACGGTGACGAAAAAGACGCTCCGCCATCCGAAGTGCTGCGTGAGCATCCCCCCGGCGACGGGACCGAGCGAGAGACCGACGTACACCGCCGCCGTCGTGAGCCCGAGCGCCCGCCCCCGCTCCGGGCCGGGTATCACCGAGGTCACGATCGCCACTCCCGTGGAGAAGGTCATCGAAGCGCCGATCCCCTGCACGATCCGCAGCGCGATGAGGGCCGACGCCGAGGGCGCGAAGCCGCAGCACGCCGACGCGATCGTGTAGATCGTCATGCCGGCGAGGAATACCCTCTTCCTGCCATGGATATCGGCCGCCTTGCCGAACGGAACGAGGAACACCGCGGCGGCGAAGATGTACGAGGTCACGACCCAGCCGAGCGCGAGCGCGCTCATCGAGAGTTCCTTCCCGATCGTCGGGAGCGCGATCGTGACCGCGGACGCCGTGAACGGCGTCACGAAGGAGGCGATCGTCGCGATGAGGAGCACGATTCGTTTGTTCATCATTGCATCGAGAATCCGTGAGCGCCGATGCGCTCGCCGACGCTCCAGTACTCCCCTCCCACGTAGACGACGAGCGGCAGCTTCGAATAATCGACCCGGTTGCCCGCGACGAGCCCCGCGTCGGCACGACGCTCGACGATCTCGCCGATGAACATGTCGTGGACGCCGAGCGGCACGATTTGCAGCAGGCGGCACTCGAAGTTGACGGGGCATTCGGCGACGATCGGCGCCTCGACGGCCGATCCGTCCAGAGGCGTGAGGCCGGTGCGCGCGAACTTGTCCCCGTCGCGCCCCGAGACGACGCCGCAGAGATCGACCTGCCGCACGAGGTCGCGGGTCGGCACGTTGACCGTGAAAACGCCGCTTTCCTTGATCATCCGGTGGGAATGCCGGGACGGCCTGATCGACACGTGCACGACGGGCGGATCTGAGCAGTCGACGCCGGTCCACGCGATCGTGAGCACGTTGCGCCCGAGCGAGCGGTGCGCGCACCCGACGAGGACGACGGGCGTCGGCGAAAGCACCTGCGCCCTGGAAAACGCGACCTTTTCGGTCATCGGAACCTCCCCTGCATGCTCAAACGAAAGCCCCCTTCGCGTCCGGCGCAAGGGGGCTCGTTGAACGGATCGATGAAGACGGCGCCGCGCGCCTCACCCGCATTTTGAAAAACCGCACTCCCGACACACCGCGCATCCGCTCTCGTGCTCGAGGCCCCCCCCGCAATCGGGGCAGGAGCCGGCGATCTTGTCGTGATAAGCGCTCGCGGCCTTCACGGCCTTTTTCCCCACGGGGGTCTTCTTCTCGCTCAGGTAGCGCTCCATCGCCTTCGCGATCGCGTCGCTGCACGAGAGGATCATTCCTCCCTTTTCCCATCCGGGATTCGGGCACCGGACGCCGTGGAGCTGCTTGACGATCGCCTTCGGATCGAGCCCCGCGCGGAGCGAGAGCGAGATGAGACGGCTGATCGCCTCGGCCTGCGACGACGAGCAGCCGCCGGCCTTCCCCATCTGCGTGAACACCTCGAAGAGCCCGTGCTCGTCCTCGTTGATCGTGACGTAGAGATTGCCGCAGCCCGTCGTCATCTTGCGGGTGCTTCCCGTGATCACGGCGGGGCGCGCCCGCGGCGTGAGCAGCGACTCGTCGATGACGGGGTACGTCTTCTCCTCGGCGGGGCGGTTCACCTTGCCGATGTTGAGCACCTGCTCGCTGCGGCTCCCGTCCCGGTAGATCGTCACACCCTTGCACCCGAGCTCGTACGCCTGCAGGTACACCTTCTCGACGTCCTCTTTCGTCGCGCTGTTCGAGAAATTGACCGTCTTCGAAACGGCGTTGTCCGTGTACTTCTGGAACGCCGCCTGCACCCGAATGTGCCAATCGGGATTGATATCGTGCGCGGTGATGAAGATCCTGCGCCACTTCTCCGGTATCTCCTCGATCCCTTGCACGCAGCCCTTCTGCGCGATCTTCTTCATGAGCTCGTCCGAATAGAACCCCTCGCGCGTCGCGATCTCCTTGAACAGCGGGTTGACCTCGACGAGCTCGTCGTTGTCCATGACGTTGCGCACGAAGGCGACGGCGAATATCGGCTCGATGCCGCTCGAGCAGCCGGCGATGATGCTCAGCGTTCCGGTCGGCGCGATCGTCGTCGCCGTCGCGTTGCGCATCTTCGGCGCGTCGTCCTTGTCGTACACGCTCCCCTTGAACGACGGGAAGGTGCCGCGCTCCTCGGCGAGCGCGGCGCTCGCCGCGCGCGCCTCGCGCTGGATGAAGCCCATGACTTCCTCGGCGACCTCGAGCGCCTCCTTCGAGTCGTACGGGATCTCGAGCTGCACGAGCAGATCGGCGAATCCCATGACGCCGAGGCCGACCTTGCGGTTCCGCAGCGTCATCTCGCGGATTTTCTCGAGCGGGTAGCGGTTCATGTCGATGACGTCGTCGAGGAAGCGCATCGCTTTCGCGACGATGTCGCCGAGCGTCTTGAAATCGACCTTCGGCTTGCCGCCGGTCCGATCGACCATGTGCGAAAGGTTGATCGAGCCGAGGTTGCACGACTCGTACGGGAGCAGCGGCTGCTCGCCGCAGGGATTCGTGCTCTCGATCGTCCCGACGTGCGGCGTCGGATTGGACTTGTTGATCCGGTCGAGGAACACGACGCCCGGTTCGCCGTTCTTCCACGCGAACTCGACGATCATCTCGAACACCTTGCGCGCGGGGATGCGGTCGACCTCCTCGCCGCCGTGCGGATTGACGAGCGTGTAGGAGCGGTCCTCCTTCACGGCCTTCATGAACTCGTCGGTGACTCCCACCGATATGTTGAAGTTGTTGAGCTTCGAGTTGTCGCGCTTGGCCGAGATGAAATCGAGGATATCGGGATGATCGACGCGGAGGATCGCCATGTTCGCGCCGCGCCGGGTGCCTCCCTGCTTCACCGTTTCCGTCGCCGCGTCGAAGACGGTCATGAACGAGATGGGGCCGCTCGAAATCCCCTTCGTCGTTTTCACGACGTCGTTCTTCGGGCGGATGCGGGAGAACGAGAATCCCGTCCCGCCGCCGCTCTTATGGATAAGGGCCGTATGCTTGATCGTTTCGAAGATGCTCTCCATCGAGTCCTCGATCGGAAGGACGAAGCATGCCGACAGCTGCTGGAGCTCGGCGCCCGCGTTCATGAGGGTCGGCGAGTTGGGCAGGAAATCGAGGGAGGCCATCATGCGGTAGTACTCCTCTTCCCACTGCCGGCACCGCTCCGCCTTGCCGTAAAGCCGCTCCGCCGTGGCGACGTTGTTCGCGACCCGCCGGAACAGCTCCTCCCCCGTTTCCGTCACGTTTCCGTCCACATCCTTGCGAAGGTAGCGCTTCTCGAGAACACGCAGGGCATTTTCGGAAAGCTGCGGTTTCATCCGCGACGAATCCATTCCAACCTCCGTTCCAGCAATAAGTTATAATGATGATCCGGTCTGCCCTGCCCTCAATCTATTCAGTCCTATATATTGGGGCGAGACACAATATTGCATACCAGATATAGGGTGTCAACACATAATTCCTTAAAAAATCTCGCCCCTTCGCGGCCGCTTTTCCGACGACTCACAATCGCCACCATCTGATATTATAATAATAGGTTATGGAATTTTGCACCCCCCCCCGGCGCGCTCCTTCTTCCACTATTTTCTTCCGGCAAAACGGCCCTCCATGCTACTCTGTACCAAATGCTCATCACAAGGATCATATCGACGTTCCTGATTGCGCTCTCGATCGCGTCGGTGAGTGCGCATGCGCAGACGCTCGCTCAATTCGGCGGCGCCTCCGCGTCGGCTGACGGCGAGGGCGCAGTCTTCATGCTCGCCGGAAACGACGCCTTCCGCGCCGGCGTCGGCGCGCGGTTCAACATCGCGCGCGTGAGCGATTTCGGAGTGCAGTTCGGCGTCGACCGCGAGTGCGAGGAGACCTTCTACGGCGGCGGCGTCGACCTCAAGATCGTCGTGCTCGAACGCACGCCGCGCCTGCCGATCGCCGTCGCGCTCGACGCCTCGGTCGGCGACCTGATGAACGACTCGGCGGGCAGATTCATCTTCGATTTCGGAATCCTCGTGAGCGGCTCCATCCCGACGGGGAAGGGGCGCTCGATCGAACCCTACGGTTCGCTGATCGTACGCGTACAGGAGATGGACCAGAAGAGCGGCGAGGAAGTGCTCGCCGATTGCCTCTGCCCCGACGCGAAGGACGGAACGGACGCGGGCGCGTTCGCGCGGGTCGGCGTCAAGATTCCGGTCTCGAGCGACAGCCAGATCCTCGTCGAGGCGGACCTGCACCGAACGATCCTCTTCGGCGCGGCCTTCAACATCATCTTCTAGGTGATAATGCAATCTGGTGCGCGGGTGGCGCCCATGGGGCCCCCGCCCGCGCGCTCAGGCGGTCTTCTCGGCGACGACGACGGTGATGTTGTCGCTCCCGCCCTCTTCCTTCGCGCGCTTGACGAGCCTTTTGCAGACCTTGTCGGGAGCGCCGCCCGCCGCGATCTCCGCGATCTCGTCGTCGCCGAGCATCGAGTAGAGACCGTCGGAACAGATGAGGATACGATCCCCCGGCGCCAGCGGGATCGATTCCGTGATGTCGACGTCGAGGTTGCCGCGCAGGCCCATCGCCTTCGTGATAACGTTCCGGTGCGGATGCCGCACGGCGTCCTCCCTGCTCAGCATCCCCTTGCGGACCATCTCGCCAACGACGCTGTGATCGTCGGTGAGCTGCTTGAATACGCCGGCGCTCAGCATGTACGCGCGGGAATCCCCCGCGTGCGCGATATGGACCACGTCGGGGAGGAGCACGATCGCGGTGCACGTCGTGCCGGCGGAGCCGCTGCGCCCCTCGCCGACCGTTTCGAACACCTCGCGATTCGCCTCGAGAAACGCCCAGCGCAGACGGTTCACCGCCGGAGCGGCGATGGAGCTGCGCGATTCGTGCAGCGCCCCGCCGTGGCCGCGCTCCGTGACGTCGGCCCCGGTGCCGTCATAATAAACGCGCCCCATCACCTCGACCGATTTCCTGCTCGCTTCGGCTCCGGACAGATGCCCCCCCATGCCGTCGGCGACGATCGCGAGCACGCCGAGGCTCGCGACGATCTCCTCCGACTCGGGCACGTAGATGCCGTAGAAATCCTCGTTGCGTTCGCGGATCGAGCCTCGATCGCTCTCGGCCCCGAATTGGTAGCTCACCGGCATATCACGTATCCCCGCAAAGGAGCCCTTGTTTTGTCCGATATTCGATGCTAGATTGCCTGAAGAAAGGTAGCGAGCCGCGCGTGCACCGTCAATTGAAATCGCGGATTCCGGCGGCGGGCGGGCGCGGGCGACGGGGATGTGCGCCGATGCCTGAAACACGAACGAAACGCCTGCGGCCCCACGCGGCGCTCGGCGCGGCGATCATGCTCGCCGCGGGGATTCTCCTCGCCGCCGGCAATCGCTGGGTCGGCGCCTACTTCACCCCGCTCATGTGGACCGGCTACATCATCATGATCGACGCGCTCGTCGCCGCGAGCACGGGAGAAAGCCCCCTCACGAAGCGGCGCGGAGAGTTCCTCCTGCTGCTTCCCCTCTCGATCGCCGGCTGGTACGTATTCGAGGGCGTGAACCTTCTCCTGAAGAACTGGTCGTACGTCAATCTTCCCGAGACGACCGCCGCGCGCTGGCTCGGATACGCGTGGGCGTACGCGACGATCACGCCCGCCATCCTCGTAACCGCCGCGCTCGTCGATTCGCTCGCCGGAGAGCGCTTCCGCAACGGCCGCCCGCTCTCGCTCGGGCGCGGCGTCGAGACCGCGTTCTTCTTCGCCGGCGTCCTCTCGTTCGCGGCCCTTCTCGTCTTCCCCTCGCCGTGGCTCTGCTTTCTCCCGTGGATCAGCGTGCTGCTCTGGTTCGAGGGCATGAACGACCGGCTCGGCGTCGGATCGTTCGGGGCGGCGTTCCGGAAGGGTGACTACAGCCTCTTCGTATCGCTCCTCGTCTCCGGCGCCGTCTGCGGAATCCTCTGGGAGTCGTGGAACTACCGGGCGATCACCAAGTGGCACTACGACGTTCCCTACCTCCCCGGCGTGAAGCTCTTCGAGATGCCCGTTCTCGGCTATCTCGGTTTTCCGCCTTTCGCCCTCGAGTGCTGGCTCATGTACCGGCTCTTCCGCTTTTTGACGCCGGTGCGGGGGGACGCGGACGCGCTCGGCGCTCCGTGGAGCGGCGCGAAACCGGGGGAGGCGCCATGAACCCGCGCGCGGCGCTCGAGCGCCTGCTCGCGTCGAGCACGGCTGTCATCTTCGACTTCGATAACGTCATCGTCGACTCCGAGCCGTACCATTTCGAGGCGTACTCGCGCGTGTTCGCCGGAGCGGGACACACGCTGAACCGCGAAGAGTACTGGCTCGAATGGACCTCGCGCGGGGGCGGCGCCGAAAGCGAGATCCGGCGCTACAACCTCTCGCTGGACGCGGCCGCGGTGCGCGCGGAGAAGGATCCCATCTACTCGGCTTTCTGCAGCTCGGGCGCCATCAAGCCGTTCCCCGAGGCGCGCGCCGTCATCGAGGCCTTCGAGAAGGCGGGGCTCGTGCTGGCGATCGCCTCCGGCTCCTACGAGCGCGATATCCGGGCCATCCTGCGGGCAAACGGCCTCGAGGACCGCTTCGGCGCCGTCGTCGGCAAGGACGCCGTCAAGCGGACGAAGCCCGCGCCCGACACCTTCCTCGCCGCGGCCGAGCGGCTCGGCGTCCCGCCGGAGCGATGTCTCGCGATCGAGGACGCGGAAAAGGGAGTGCGGAGCGCGAGGGACGCCGGCATGCGCGTCATTCTCCTCGAGACGGAAATCACGAGGCATCTGAAGCTCGAGGGCGCGGACCTGGCGCTGGCGAGCCTCGCCGAGCTTCGCGACCTCCTGATCGAATTGACCGCGTGAACGCGGACCGGACCGCTAGTGGAAGAGGCTCTTGATCGCGCCCCAGCTCGTCGATTCCACGCCGATCTCGCAGGCCACGCCGGCCGTATCCACCGACGCGCATTCGACGAAAGAGGCTCGCGTGATCGTTTCCCCGGCGTCGCGCGTCAGGGAGAACGCCGTGAAATAGAGAATCGGGGCGGCCGACACGCCGATTTGCAGACAGCACTGGATCTCGCCGGGAACGCTCGGTGTTTCGACGGCGAGCGTTCCGTCCTCGGCGCCTCTCGGATAGCGGTCCGTGCGGTAGCGGACCATCGTGCGGTTGCCGCTCCCGGCGACCCATGAGAGCTTCACCGCGCAGCCCTGCCCCTTCTCGGCCGTGAAGCCGGTCACGGGCGCGTTGGGCTCCTCGCAGATCGGCTCCTGGCACGCAGAGAGGTAGCTCTGTCCGAGGAATCCGCCGTGCTGCGGGGAGAAGACGTCGTGCCAATTCCCGCGGCCGTCCATCTCGATCATCTTGCCCGTCTGGCCGTTCGGCCTCAAATCGATCCACACGGGATCGTCGCCGTGGATGCGCACGATCTGGACGTATCCGATCCGCACGGGACCGCACACGCCCTGCATCGCCTGGAGCGCGAGATCGAGGCGAGACTCGCTCCCGGAATAAGAGTGGGAGCTGCCGACGACGTTCCACGCATTGTCCGGAGTGAACACCGCGATGCTTTCGTTCGAAGCGACCGAGAACTCGAGGTAGATCGCTCCTTCATGGAGATTGTACGCCCAGAGGGGAACGTCGATCACCGTCTCGCCCGCCAGCATGCCCCGCGAGCAAACGATATCCGAGGGAATAGAGGAGGCGTCGCCGAAATGGACGGCGAGCCTCACGAGATAATCGATATCAGCGAGGCTCGATGAAAGCGAACGGGGCCCGCCGCACTGCGCCAGCGCGGTCCCCGCGGCGCAGAAGCAGAGAACGAAAAGGATAAGCCCCGCCATTCGAGCATTGCTCATGGAACACGAACCTCCACTGACCTCCGCTCCGCATGGATGGAGGACGCGTAAAATTCCTTTACGCTTTTCTAATTATCTCAATTTAAAGGGGTTTTGTCAAGTATACGGTCCGGCCCCGACCCGTGCGCTTCACCGCGGAAGAATTAACAAATCCGCTTTCACGCCTTTTCCCCCCGGCCCTTTTTCCTGTCGCGGAGACCGCGCCAGTACTCGATGCGCTTGATCATCTCCCGCTCGAAGCCGCGCTCGACGGGGCGATAGTAGCGGCGCCCGACGAGCTCATCGGGGAAATACTCCTGATCGACGATCGCGTCGGGATCCTCGTGCGGGTAGCGATAGCCCTTCCCGTACCCGATATCCTCCATGAGCCCCGTCACGGCGTTCCTGATCCAGAACGGCACGGGGAGCGGGCCGCGCTCCCGCACGTCCCCCGCGGCCTCGTCATAGGCCGTGTAGAGCGCGTTGCTCTTCGGGGCGAGCGCGAGATATGCGGCCGCCTGCGCGAGCGCGAGCTTCCCCTCGGGCATCCCGATGAAATGGACCGCCTGCATGGCATTCAATGCCGCGGTCAGCGCCTCGGGATCGGCGTTTCCGATGTCTTCCGAAGCGAAGCGCACGAGGCGGCGCGCCACGTAGAGCGGATCCTCCCCCGCCTCGAGCATGCGCGCGAGCCAGTACAGCGACGCGTCCGGATCGCCGCCGCGCAGGCTCTTGTGGAGCGCCGAAATGATGTTGTAGTGCTCCTCTCCCTTTTTGTCGTAGAGGATGGCCCGTTTCTGCGCGGCTTCCTCGAGAAGCCCCCGCGTGAGCGCGACGGCGCCGTTTGGCCGCCGGACGGACTGCACGGCCATCTCGAGCGCGTTGAGCGCCGTGCGCGCGTCCCCGAACGCCAGGTGCGCGAGATAGCGTACGTCATCCTCCGAAATCGAGATTTCGAGACCGCCGTATCCCACCTTCGCGTCGGCGAGGGCGCGCGCGACGACCTTCACGATCTCCTCCTCGCCGAGCGGCTTCAGGACGAACACGCGGCACCGCGACAGCAGCGGCGCGATGACCTCGAAGCTCGGATTTTCCGTCGTCGCGCCGATGAGCACGATCGTGCCGTCCTCGATGAAGGGGAGGAACGCGTCCTGCTGCGCCTTGTTGAAACGATGGATCTCGTCGATGAAGAGGATCGTCCTCGCGCCGTTGATGCCGAGGCGCGAAACCGCCTCCGCCGCGACGCGCTTGACGTCGGCGATCCCCGACGTCACGGCGGAGAAATGCTCGAAATGCGCGTCGACCGCCGACGCGATGAGGCGGGCGAGCGTCGTTTTGCCGCACCCCGGAGGTCCCCAGAAGATGAGGGAGCTTTCGAGCCTGCCGTTCTCGAGGACGCGCCGGAGAATTTTCCCCTCGCCGACGAGATCATCCTGCCCGACGAACTCATCGAGGCTCCGCGGACGCATCCGCTCGGCCAAAGGGGGCGGCACTTCGCTCTTGAACAGATCGTGCATGGCTCAGCTGTAGTCGGGGGTTTTCTCGAAGGAATGCTCCGTCTTGAGGAAACGGATCGTTCCGGATTTGCCCCGGAAGACGACGCTGTGGGTAACGGCGCCCCCCGGCCTGAACATGACGCCGTCGAGGAAGTCGCTGCGCGAGACGCCCGTGGCGGCGAACATGACGTCCCCGACCACGAGGTCGCGGGCGCCGTAAATCTTCCGCAGATCGCTCGGCAGGTTCTCCGGCGCCGTGTCGAGCGCCGGCATGAACTGCACCTGAAATCCGCCGCCGAGACACGCGATGGCCGCGGCCGCGATGATTCCCTGCTTCGAATCGCCGACGCCCATCATGACGTCGATGCCCGTCTCGGGGAGCGAAGCCGATATCGCGGCGGCGAGCTCCCCCGCTTTGAGAAGTTCGATCCGCGCGCCGGCCCGGCGCACCTCGTCGATGAGCGCGCGATGCCGCTCCCGATCGAGGATCGAAACGGTCAGATCCTCGACGTACACCCGCTTGGCGTCCGCGATGCGAACGAGATTGTCGAACACCGAGGAGTTGAGATCGATCGCCTCCGCCGCATCGGCCCCCACCGCGATCTTCCGCATGTAGGGTGCCGCACTCTCGGCGAAGGTTCCCCGCTGACCCATGGCGATCACCGAGATCGAATTCGACTGGCCGTCGGCGAGCGCCTCGATGCAGTCGACCGGATCGAGAACGACGTCGAAGGCGGCCTCGCCGCCGGCGCCGATCGCGTCCCCGACGCAGAGCTTCGATGTTTCGCTGATCCGCTCCTCGCCGATGATGATCCGGCCGGATACCTTCACGCCCCTGAAGGCGAGATCCATCGCCTCGACGGCGGCGGCATCCGCGATCGCCGGATTCCCCTTTCCGAAGAAACGGGCGGACGCGAGCGCCGCGGCCTCCGTGACCCTCACGAGCTCGAGAGCGAGGTTGCGGTCCAAGCGGATGTGCCTCCGGGTGCGCGGGCTACAGCTCTGTCTTCTCGAACGGCTCGGCGGCGCGGACATCGGGGCCGCCGGCGGCCTGCGGGCCCTTGTTCCGGGCGAAGAGCTCGTTGACGTCCTTCGCCATCTGGTACTGATGGATGCCGTACACGATGGGAAGCAGCGGATAGGCGAAGAACGCCGTCAACGGGTAGGCGAAGATCTGGATGATGAAGGTGAGCCAGAACCAGTTCCATTGACCGAGGTAAATGTATCCCACGGGGCCGAGAAATATCCAGCTGAAGAAGAAGCCGAGGGCCGCGGCCGCCTTGGGATTCTTCAGCTCCTTCACGGCTTTTATCCTCGTGAGCTCGTGCCGGTAGAGCGAAGACGGGGCATCTCCATTCCCGGCCTTCTTCCCGCAGGAGGCACAGTATTCCGCCGCGCTGTCGATCTCGGTTCCGCAGTATTTGCAGTACATGGCTCTTACCTCCGATCCTGGACTCCTCACCCATTATTACGGTTCCAGCGGAGGATTGTTTCTCCATTCCTGGAGCTATTCTAAATAATATCGGCTCGATGCGACAGCATTATTTCCCGGCGGGCTGCTTCTTTTTCGCTTCCTCGATCCGGTCGAGGTTCGCCCGCGCGGCGGCGTTGCCCGGCTCGATCGCGAGGGCGCGATTCAAGAGCGCGACCGCTTCGTCGAGATCTCCCTTCGAGGCGAGTATCACCGCGAGATTGATCATCCCCTGCGGCCACTCGGGCTTCGCGGCGACGGCGCGCCTCGCCCAGGGAATCGCCTCATCCGGCTTCCCGAGCCCGTGGAGACACATCGCGATCTTGTCCTGAACCTCGGGATCCTGATCGAGCTTCATATACTGCTTCAAGGCCGCTTCATAATCGCCCGCGTGGAAAAGAACTCGCGCGAGCTGCTTTCTGATTTCGACGTCGTCGCGCTCGGCCAGGAGCCCCTCGAGCAGGGCGCGCGCCCCCGCATGATCGCCGCGCCTGTCGAGCGCCTCGGCGAGATAGCCCGCGATCTCCCGATCGCCGGGACGCAGCCTCGAGGCCTCGGCGAGAACGTCCGCGGCTTCCCGCGGTCTCCCCGCGTTGATGAGGAGGAGCCCGTACTGGACGAGAAATTCCGGCGGCGCGTCTCCGAGCGAATCCGCCTTCACGAAATAAGTCTCGGCGAGGACGGGATTCTCCCGGGCCAGGAGCATCCCCTTGAGACCGTTCAGGTAGGGATCGCCCGCGTCGCGCCGGAGCCCCTCATCGACGTACTTGAGCGCGGCGTCGCGCTTGTCGAGCTTGATGCCGGCGACGGCGAGATTCCGGTAGACGAGGGCGTCGTACTTCCCGTCGCAGAAGAGCTTCGCTTCCATGAACTCCGTTTGCGCGCGCCCCGTTTTCCCGATCCGCATGAGGTAGACGGCGAAGTGCAGATGGCTCTCGCAGTTCTCGTAATCGGCGAGAATGCCCTGTTCGAACGCGGCGACGGCCTCGTCCCCGCGCCCGAGAGCGGCGAGGGCCCGGGCCCTCTGGACGAGGCTTCGCGGGTCGCTCTCCCCCGCGGCGATGAGGCTGTCGGCGATCGAGAGCGCCTCGTCGAAGCGTCCCGCTTCGAGCGCCGCGTTCGCCCGCGCGTCGGCGTGGGCGCGCGACTCGATCCACTCGCCGGGGACGCGCGTCATCTCCTTCGCGCAGGCGGCGAGGAGCAATGCGGCCAGCAAGGCGCACGCCGCGGATTGTCCGGGGTAGATTCTCATCGGCCCGATTGTACGGATTCGCCGCGCGAGGTTCTAGCGCTTTTTCAGGCCGGGCTTCTTGTAGCCGAGCAGCCGATGCCGCAGTTTGCCGAGGAAACAGTTGAGCGGATGGCTCCTCGGCAGACGGCCGAACACGGGCTGCCGGCGCACGCCCATGCCGGAGAGCTCGAGGGCGGCCGGAGAGTTTGTATTGTCGATCGAGTAGGCTCTGGTGAAGAGGTCGCGCGCCTCTTTCCTGCATCCCTGCGCGAGCCAGACACGGCCGAAATTCACGAGAATGATGGGAGACTGAGGCGCGAGCTTCGCCGCCTTGCCGCAGAGCTTCGTCGCCTCCGTGAGATTTCCGCGCATCCCGACGCAGAGCCCGTAGTACGAAAGGTAGAGGGGATTCTCGCTCGAAATCCTCACCGCTTCCTCCAGGAGCTCCTCCGCCATTTCGAATTTCCCTCGCACTATGCACGCCTCCGCCCTCCGAAACAGCTCCTGCGACTCGAACGTCTCGTTCTGCAAAGGATCCGGGGGAGTCTGCTTCCAGTCGGTTAACTTGTTGCTAATGTTGCTGATTCTGCTTCCCATGCGCTGTCCCCCCCGGCGAATGACCGGCACTAATGTCCATAGATTCCTCGAACGGTCCGTACCGCTGCAAAAAATATACCCTCAAACAGCTCGGAGGCATGCGGCCCGCGATATTCCGGCGATTCGAAGCAAGCGGGCTAATGTCAAGCCGGACAAAGCGTTTGACTTGCAGAGGGACCTGCGATACAATTATATGGTAAAGGATTTTTACTCTGCCGCTTCTCGCCGCGCGGCTCGGTTCTTCAGGGGAGCGCATGTCCGGAAGGCGGCCTTTTTTTATGCAGAGGTACTGCTTCACCATAGCGCTGTGCTCGACCGTTCTCGCATTTGCTTTCGGCGCGGCGCGCGCCGAGGATCCGGCGTCGATTCAGCTCGTCGGAACATTCAACGGCATCACGTGCGAGCCGTCCGATGCCTCAAATAACATGGAGGCGCAGGGGAATCACGCCTGGCGCAAGCTCATGTTCATCGACGAGCCCGGCGATCCCGATACGATTCTTTTCAAGTTCACGCGGGACGGCTCGTATTTCCCGGAGCACTGGGGCTGGAGCGGCGCGTGGGGGGTCGCCCGGCTCGCCTGGAGTCCACCGGGCATCGCGACGGTCCTCCCGGACAGCGGCTATTACTATTTCCATTTCAACGACGCCGATTACGCGTATCGGCTCGATCGCCCCGGCGGGAGCATCTCGGGCGACGTCTCCACTGACGGCCGATCGGATCTTCCTGCGGGCACGTCCGTTGCGCTCCTCGACGCCGCTGACAACCTGATCGGCACGTTCTCGGACTTCGTCGGCGCCGCCTACCGCTTCGACTCGCTCCCCCCCGCCGTGTTCACGATCGCCGCGCACGCGCCCGGCTACCGCGACACCACGATCACGGGCGTCGCGCTCGGCCCCGACGAGGCGCTCGTCGTGCCGGTCCACCTGAGCTCGCTGGTCGGCACGGCCATCGCGTCCGCCTCGTGCACCCGCGTCGCGGGGGGCGTCCGCATCGGCTGGTGCACCATGGAATGCGGCGGCGAAACGGGGTTCGACGTCTACCGCGGCTTCACGCCGGAGCTCGCGGCCATGGAGAAACGGAACGACGCGCCCATCCGGTCGAGCCGGACCTACGAGTTCGTCGATCCGTGCGAGGATGCGACGAAGGATCTCTACTACTACCTCGTCGAGGCCGGCGGGGACCGTCCGACGCGGTACGGCCCCCTTGCCGTGGAGGGGATTCCCGCCCCCGCGGCGGCCCTCGGCCGGAACTATCCGAATCCCTTCAATCCGTCGACGACGATTCCCTACACGATCGGCGCGGACGGCGCCGGGCGGCCGGCGACGATCTCGTTCTTCGACGTATCGGGCAGAATGGTGGACCGCCGGTCGCTCGGATCGAGGCCAGCCGGCGACTACGCCTTCCGATGGAATCCGTCCGCCGCCCTGCGGCCGGACCTCCCCTCGGGCGTCTACTACTGCAGGCTGCAGATCGGCAAGGAAATCCACACGAGCACCGTGATCCTCCTCCGCTGAGCCGGGCCTCGTTTTTCATTCGCCGCATCGCCTCCGTTATGATATTTTAACCGCATGAGAAGCACCCGTACGATCGCCGCGGCGCTGTCGATCGCGTTCGTCCTCGCATCGGGCGGGGCGCTGCAGGCGCAGGATCTCAAGGGACGCGAGCTGCTCGGGGTCCGCTTCGGCGGCCTCGTGTCGACCGGCGCCCTGGACGCGGCATTCGGCGGCGGCAGCGAGATCGAGCTCCATTTCATCCACGGCATCACGAACGTGTGGGGCGTCGATGTCGCGCTTTCCTCGCACAACTTCGGCGCGGCGAAGAACCAGGACAAGAACCTCGCGTACTTCGACCGGACGGACGTCGATCTCCAGATGTTCGCCTTGGCGGCCGGCGTGATCTATTACAAAACGATGGGCCAGCGCTGGCGGCCGACCGTCGAGGCGGGACCCGGGCTCTACAGCGCGAACGCGATCCTTTCCTCGGGATTCAACGAGGCGCAGAAAACGGACAATCACTTCGGAATCTACGCCGGCCTCGGGCTGCTCTATCGGTTGGCCAAGACGGTCCAGCTCAACGCGAACGTCAAGTACCATCTGGTGTTCATCGGCGCGGACATGGAAAATACGCTGTATTTCTACACAGGGGAGAACACCGTGGGATTTTTCCAGATCACGGCCGGCATCATGGTCAATTCGGGCAGCTGACGCCGGCGCTCGGCATTCAGCCATACGCGAGGGGAGAGAACATGAACGAAAGAGAAGAGCTCCTGAACATCCTCAAGAAACGCTCCATCCTCAAGGGGGATTTCACGCTCGCCTCGGGGAAGAAAAGCAGCTACTACATCAACGGCAAGATGACGACCCTGTTTTCCCGCGGGCTGCACCTCTCGGCGAAGCTCCTCCTCGACCGCGTCGAGGGAGTCGAATACGACGCGTTCGCCGGCCCGACGATCGGCGCCGATCCCATCATCGGCGCGCTCCTCTCGCTCGCCGCGGAGCGGGGCCTCGACAAGGAGGGATTCCTCATCCGCAAGGAAGCGAAGGATCACGGGACGAAGAACCTCGTCGAGGGGAACCTGCAGAAGGGAATGCGCGTGATCCTGCTCGAGGACGTGGCGACGACCGGAGGCTCGCTCCTCAAGGCGGCCCGGGCGATCGAGGCCGGCGGGGGCGTGATCGCCGGGATCCACACGATCGTCGACCGCGAAGAGGGCGCCGAAACGAATCTCGCGGAAGCGGGATACCGCTTCTCGTCGCTCTTCAAGGTGAAAGAGCTGCTCTGATCGGCGCCGCTCGGCCCCGTTCAGCGCTGCGGAGGCGCTTGCGCTTCCGCCGCGCCGGCGCCTGTCACGCCGATCGTATCCTCGTTCGTCACCCGGAAGATCGAATCGGGCATGACCGCATCGAGATCGATGACGGACAGCAAATACTCGTAGTACGGGGCGCCCCGGAAGGTGGCCTTGAACTCCTGCGGAAACGGGATTCCCTTGAGATCGGTGTAGTGATCGTAATTCTCGGCGAATCCCGCCACCGAGTCGGCGCTGCTCCTCACCTCGACCCCGCTCAGGAGCCAGGTCTTTCGGTCGACGGCCAACGTGACGACGTTCGGCCCGTCGATATACCGCACCCGGACGACGCTGTCCCGCTTCGCCACGGGGAGCGTCTCCCCCGCGGGGGCGGTCTGCGCCCACTGGATGCAGTCGGGGAAGCGGTACTTGAGCAGACCGAGCTCCATCGCGGGGACCTCTTGAATTCCCCTTCCCTTGAGCCATTCGCGGCTCGTCGTGCCGTCGAAGCACAGCACGATGACGTCGGTGAGCTTGCCGGCGGGAGCGCTCATGACCTTGTGCTTGTAGAGCTCGCCCTTCCGGTAGATGTCGAACGCGAAGTTTCTCACGACCGCATCGGAGCTCATGTCCTTGATGAATCCCTTGGCCGCGTAGCTCCGGAGACGGGCCGCGTTTTCCGCCCCGCCGTGCGCGCGGAGCATCTTCTTCGCGACCCCCTCGGGGCTCGAGGGCACGCCCGAACACGCGACGAACGCGAGAGCCAGAAGCGCGGCGACGATCAGCCCGAACGCCGTTGAGCGCGCGCTACCCGAATGTGTTCCTGCCACGTTGGTTTCCTCCCGATTCCGTTTCGAACAGAAGTCCGCATCAGAGCAAATGCTCGGCGTCGACGAGCTCGTTCCCGCCGCCCGAAGCGACCGCGTACTGAAATCCTTCCTGGAGCGCGAGCGCGCCGATCTCCCCCTCCTTCGAGAGAGCGACGAACGCGACCTGGAACGCGGGCTTTCCCGAATGCCGCTTGATGATCCGCTCGAGCGCGCGCTTCACCGCGGCTTTCGGCGAGAGTCCCTCCCGCATCCCCTCGACGACGAGAAAGCTCCCGCACGTCTTGATGACCTCTTCTCCCTTGCCCGTCGCCGCGGCGGCGCCGACCTCGTTGTCGACGTACATGCCCGCGCCGATGATCGGAGAATCGCCGACGCGCCCGTGTATCTTGAACGCGAGCCCCGACGTCGTGCAGGCGCCGGCGAGGTTCCCCGCGGCGTCGATGGCGACCATCCCGATCGTGTCGTGATCGAGGTCTTTCGGGAACCAGTCGTCCTTGTCGCTCATTCCCTGCTTCCACTTGATCCACGCCTCGCGGGCCGCCTCGGTGAGCAGCTCCTCGCGCGCGAAGCCCTGCTTCCGCGCGAACTCCTCGGCCCCCGCGCCGACGATGAACACGTGATCCGTGGCCTCCATGACCTGCCGGGCGATCGAGATCGGGTGCCGGTAGTTCTCGATGAAGGCGACCGCGCCGGCGCGGCCGTCGGGCCCCATGATGCAGGCGTCGAGCGTCACCCTGCACTCCTCGTCGGGCAGCCCGCCGTAGCCGACGCTGTTCACGGACGGATCCCCCTCGGGAACGCGCACGCCCGCCTCGACGGCGTCGAGGGCCGCGCCTCCCGCGGAGAGGATCTTCCACGCCGCGTCGTTCGCCGGCATGCCGTGCTTCCACGTGGAGATGACGAGGGGCTTCTTCCCCTCCCCGGGGCCGGCGAGCGGCGCCGCCGAAAGCCCCGAAAGCGGAGAGCCGGAAAAGAGCGAGCGCAGCGGCACGAGGCTGCCGACGGCGCCGAGTCCCGCGGTGATCTTGAGGAACCTACGGCGTGAAACGGTGGACATCGCCATACCTCCCGGTCAGGCGTTTGACGTTCCGCGAACGGCCCGGATCGATCGGAACGAGCGCGCTCCTATCCGATCCGATCCTTCGTGAGCTCGCGCTTGAGCGCGGCGATGGCTTTCGTCGGGTTGAGGCTCTTCGGACACGCTTCGACGCAATTGAATATCGTATGGCACCGCCAGAGGCCGTGCTTGTCGTCGAGCGCCTCGAAATGCTCGCGCGCTCCCTCGTCGCGGCTGTCCGCGATGAAGCGGTACGCCTTGAGGAACGCGTGCGGCCCGAGGTACTTCTCGTCCGCCCAGAACGACGGACACGACGAGGTGCACGCCCCGCAGAGGATACACTCGTACAGGCCGTCGAGCTTCGCCCGGTCCGCCTGGCTCTGGAGACGCTCGTGATCGCTCGGCGGCGCCGTCTTCGTGATGAGGTACGGCTTCACGGCGAGGAGCTTCTCGACCAGCGGATCGATGTTCACGGCGAGATCCTTGATGACGGGATAGCCCTTGAGCGGCTCGACCGTCACGACGGAGCCCCCGAGCGCCATCACCTGCGTCTCGCACGCGAGGCGGTTCACCCCGTTGATCGTCATCGCGCAGGAGCCGCAGATGCCGCTCTTGCACGAGCGCCGGAAGGTGAGCGTCCCGTCGTGCTTCCACCTGATTTCGTTCAGGCAGTCGAGGACGGACGTCCCCGTCATGACCGCGAGCTTGTACTCCTGCCAGTAGTGCTCCTTCTCCCTGCCGCCCGTGCCGTAGCGCTTGACGCGGAAGGTGAAGTGCTTCGCTTCGTGTTCGTTGCCAGCCATCGCGTGTGGCCTCCTTCGCCTAGTATTTTCTCTCTTTCGGCTCGAACCGCGTGATGACGACCGGCCGGTAATCGAACGTCACCCTGCCGTCCTTCTTCCACGCGAGCGTGTGCTTGAGCCAGTTCACGTCGTCGCGCTTCGGATGATCGGTGCGGCTGTGGGCGCCCCGGCTTTCGGTCCGGTTGAGCGCGCCCGCCACGATCACCTCGGCGACGTCGAGCATGCGCCCGAGCTCGATCGCCTCGGTGAGATCCATGTTGAAGGTCATGCTCTTATCGTCGATCCGGATGCGCCGGTAGCGCTCGCGGAGATTACCCGAACTTCCTCGAGGAGCTTCTCGAGATTGCACCCGTTCCTGAACACGGCGCAGTTGGCGCTCATCGCGGCCTGCATCTCGGCCCTGATCTCCGCCGGCTTCTCGGTGCCGGCCGCGGAGAGGACGCCCTCGACCTCGGCGATCGCCTCTTTCGCCGCGTCGGCCGGCAGATCCGGGAGCGCCGGCTCCTCGCGGAGGAAGCGCACGATGCTCTTCCCGGCGCGGCGGCCGAAGAGCGAGGCCTCGAGGAGCGAGTTCGTCCCGAGGCGGTTCGCGCCGTGAACGCTCACGCACGCGCACTCGCCCGCGGCGAAGAAGCCGACGACCGGCTTCGATTTTCCGTCCGCGAGCGACGCGGCAGTCGTTGTCGGTCGGGATGCCGCCCATCGAGTAGTGGCCCGTCGGCTGGATGGGAATCGGATCCTTCACGCAATCGATGTGCAGGAACTTCCAGGCGAGCTCGTGGATCTGCGGCAGCATCGTCATGATCTTCTCTTCGCCGAGATGGCGCAGGTCGCAGTAGACGTAGTTCTTGCCGCCGATGCCGCGCCCCTCGTCGATCTCCTTCTGGATCGCGCGCGAGGTGACGTCGCGGGGCGCGAGCTCCATCTTCTCGGGGGCGTATTTCTTCATGAAGCGCTCGCCGGCGTCGTTGATGAGGTAGCCTCCCTCGCCGCGCGCCGCCTCGCTCACGAGGATGCCGTGGATGTAGAGCCCCGTCGGATGAAACTGCACGAACTCCATGTCCTCGAGCGGGAGCCCCGCGCGGAGCACCATCGCGGGCCCGTCTCCCGTGCTCGAGAGCGATATCGACGCGATCTTGTAGATCCGCGCGTGCCCGCCCGTGCCGAACATGACCGCCTTCCCGTGGAAGACGTGCACGCCGCCGTTGATGACGTCCCAGGCGACGACGCCGCGGCAGACGTTGTCGCGGACGATGAGGCCGAGCACGTAGAACTCGGGGTAGAACCGCACGCCGTTCTTCACGCAGTTTTCGTAGAGCGTGTGGAGCAGCACGTGGCCCGTGCGGTCGGCCGCGTAGCAGGCGCGCAGGATCGGGCCGCCTTTGCCGAAGTTCTTCGTGTGGCCGCCGAACATGCGCTGCGCGATCCGGCCGTCGGGAGTGCGCGAGAACGGCGCCCCCATGTGCTCGAACTCGCGCACGACGATCGGCGCCTCCTTCACGAGGATCTCGATCGCGTCCTGGTCGCCGAGATAGTCCGACCCTTTCACGGTGTCGAACATGTGCCATTCCCAGTGGTCCTCTTCCTCGTTCGCGAGCGAGGCGGCGATGCCCCCCTGCGCCGCGCCCGAGTGCGAGCGCGTCGGGAAGACCTTGCTCACGACGGCGACGTCGTAGTCCTTCGAGGCCTCGACCGCCGCGCGCATCGCGGCGAGCCCGGCCCCGACGACGATGACGTCGTGACGGTGGACGTTGTGCACCGGCACGCCCGTCACGTCGTGAATCGTTTCGGGATCAAGCGTTGCCATATCCTAAAAACCTCCCTGGAACGGAAGTATGGTGAGAATGCCGAGCACGAGCGCGACGAGGGCGACGAGCGATATCGCGCTGAAGAGGAATATGCGCGCCCAGCCGAGATGGATGTAGTCCTCGAGGACGATCCAGAGCCCGTAGAGCCCGTGGAAGAGCGCGACGACGAGGAACGAGATATCGATCGTTTTCCACAGCGGGGTGGCGAGCCGGTCCGCGACCCCCGCGAAGGTGAGATCCTCCCTGAGGAGATAGTGGAGCAGCCACACGTGCGCGAAGAGCACGACGGCGAGGTAGATGCCGCTCACCCGCTGGAAGAGCCACAGGACGGCGCCGCCCGACGTGACGTTTTCACGTGATCTCATGACAGCCCACCCCCCCCGATTCTCGCGAGGGCCGAGAGGAGGCCGCCCGTCCTGGTGAGCATCGCGTAGGCCACGACACCCCACGAGACGAGCCACAGAACAACCGCGACACCGAAGACCTGCTTCTGCCGCTCGACCATGACCCCGATATCGACGAGAGTCACCCGGAGACCGTTCCACAGATGATAGAGAATGACGCCGACGAGCCCGATCTCGAGTGCCTTGGCGAACGGATTGTTGAAGAACTCCATGATTCCGTCGAAGCTCTCCCGCCCGCCGATCAGGTGATGGATCACCCAGATATGGACGAGCAGGTAGAGAATGAGCGCGAGACCGGAGAGACGGTGGAGAATCCACGCCGCCGTCCCGAGGTGTATCCGGTACCTCTGAAGTGCCCTCATGATCCCTCCCCGTTTGAAACCGCGGATCCCGCGGGATCCGCCTGCATACCGATGGTGAAAAAGCGACCGGTCCGGGGACTATATCACCCGGCATCGGGAGCGTCAACGGGAATGCTGAATGCGGCGAGCGGCGGGGACGAGCGCTCGCGCGCCGAGCGAAACCGCCACAAATATGTTGACGCAATTTCAATCGTATTGCTAGCTTGCGTCATTGGCAGCGGCAAAGCGTCTAGGATAGGATCTCTCCCGGTCCTTCAACCGAGCAAGGAGGCTCGTATGCATCGTTCGAAATTGCTCGCAGTGCTTCTCGTGCTGTCCGCGTTCATGTTCTCGTGCTCCGGCGAGGACGGCGCAACCGGCCCCGCCGGCGCGGACGGCAATGCAAATGTCATCGTGTTCCATTTCGGCTCGAGAACGTCTACCGGCACGATTTACTACCCCTTCAATATCACGCAGGAGATCATGGAACAGAGCCTTGTTCTCGGCTACTACAATCCGGCGGCGATCGGCGACACGACGACGTATTACCCCGTTCCCGGTCTCGGCCCCTGGGCCAACTACCAGACGCGCTGCTACACGTATAGATCCAGCGACACTCAGTATACCTATCAGTTCTCTCTCATGACCCCGAACGGCACAGGCGACTACCTGACCTCGACGGTGATATCGAGGTTCAAGCTCATCGTCTGTCCCGCGTCAGTCATTAATTCGCGGGGATCGCTCGACCTCGCCGATTACAACGCGGTGCGGGAATATCTGAACTTGTCCGAATGACCGCGCCGGCATTGGACGCAAAAAAAGGGAGAGCGGAGCGTGCCTCCGCTCTCCCTTTTCGTCGCGGCGATCGGCATGCATTATCGACCGGAGCCTCTTACCTCACCGGCGCCTCCGCAAGCGGCCCGACAACGGTAGTCCACTCCCGGATGCTCCAGCTCTTCACGAGCCCGTTCTTCACGTACGGATCGGCCGCGACGAAACGCTCCGCGGCCGCGGGCGAATCCCCCTTGAAGAGAATGATCGCCCGGTCGGCGGGACTGGCGAGCGCGCCGCCCGCGACGATCTCCCCGCGCTCCGCCGCTGCGCGCGCGAGCGCGAGATGCTCCGGGCGGTAGGCGCCGCGGCGCTCGAGATAATCATCGCTGACTTCATAGAAAAGCAGATAGTGCATGGCTCCTCCTCACGAGTCTTGGGCCGGGTCCCGCGCATTCGGCAGCCGGAGGCGCATCACGCCTTCACCCATGTTCGAATCGCGACGAACAGCAGGAAGACGGCGAACAGACGCTGAAGCTCGCGCGGGGGCAGCTTCAGGGCGAGAGAAGCGCCGATATACGCGCCGAGGACGAGGCCGAGCGCGATCCAGAGCGCGGCGTGAATATCGAGCGATTGGTTGCGGTAGTATTGCCACGCGCCGAGCACGCCCACCGGCAGGAGAAGCGCCCCGAGCGACGTCCCCGTTGCCATCTGCGGCTTCATGTGCGCCACGATCATCAGCGCCGGCACGATGATGATGCCGCCGCCGATACCGAACATCCCCGCGAGCACGCCCGCGGCCAATCCGATGATAATGAATTGCATAATCCCTCCCGGTGAGGCGCCGTCCCTTGAAATCCCCGCCATCCTACCCCCGTTGGCGAGGCCGCTCAAGCCTTAAAGCGCGCCGGTTCGCCGACAATCGATTGCGCTCCCCCGCTTCCCGTGCGAGAATTTCCCGTGAGGAATTCGGCGCCTCACCTGTCTTAAAGAGCGGAAATCGAAGGGAGACCCGATGGCGAAGGGGCCGGACCGGACACTCGTCGAGGCGTGCATCCGCGGAGATCGCGAAGCGTACGCGGAGCTCGTGAAGCTCCACGCGGGACGGGTCTACGCGGTGTGTCTCGCGATCGCCGGGAGCGACTCGGACGCGGAGGATCTGGCGCAGGAGGCGCTCGTGAAGGGATTCACGAATATCGCTTCGCTCAGGGACCGGGACCGGTTCGGGGCATGGATCGCCACGATCGCGGGAAATCTGAGCCGGAATTTCGTCCGGCAGCGCACGAACCGGCTGAGGCTCCTCGCGGCGCAGGCGGACTGCCCGCACGGAGAGCCGGACGGTCATCCGGACCTCAGGCGGGCGCTCGGGGAGCTCCCCGAGCGATACCGGATCCCCCTCGTGCTCTACTACTTCGACGCCAGGAACGCGGAGAGCATCGCCGCGACGCTCGGCATATCCGCCGAGGCGGTCCATATGAGACTGTGCCGGGCGCGGGGCGAGCTTCGAAAGCTGCTCGAGAAAATGGAGGCGCACGATGAAAAACGATTGCCTTGAGATGAAACGGAGAATCGAGAGCGCGCTCGGGTGCGCTCCGGAGCCCGGCGAGCTGGACGAAATCGAGCGGCACTGCGCGGCGTGCGGCGATTGCCGCGCGTATCGGGAGCGGCTCATCGGAGATGATCGGGCGCTCGCCGAGCTCGCGGCGCGTCGCGCCGAATCGATTCGGCGCGTCAGGGAGCGCGCCATCGAGCGGGTGCGCGCGGCGGACCGGGCGCCCGGGAGGCGAAGCGGTTCTATCCTCGCGAGAGCTTCGAGATACGCGGCTATCGCCGCCGGGGCGGCCGCGGCAGTCGTCGTCGCGTTCGCCGCGATCGATCTCATCCGCGGCGCCGCCAACGGCCCCGTCCCCGCCTTCGCCGCGGTACAGGAGAAGATGCAGAAAGCGGACAACGTCGTCAATCGCGTGCGCCTCTGGAGGCTGGGCGAATGGACGACGTATACGGAGAGTACGGCCCGCCCGTGGCGCCATCGACGAGACTTCGTGGACAGCGTGCACGTTCACGGCGGCGGAGACATGAGCGGCTCGACGGATCTCAGGCTCTATCCGTCCGAAAAGCGCGCGGTGGTATCGAGGGTGGTATACAATGATACATGTTCGGCATGCTGGGAGAAACGCAAGGAACGGCCGGATGCGGTGGACGTTGTCACCGGATGGTGCAAGCAGAAGGGCTTCGTCTTCGTTCGAAAGGAGCGCTACGAAGGTAAAGAGATGGCGATCTACGAGAAGGCGTCGAGCACGAGGAAGCATCGAGTGACCGCGTGGGTGGATCTCGAGACGGAGCTTCTCGCGCGGCTCGAGGTCGTGAGCCCCCGGAGCGGCCCGAACGCCGATACCTATTGCTACGGCCTTCGCTTGAGGGATTTTCTGCCGAGCGGCGGGAAGGCGACCGGCTGGATCGAGCTGAAGCCGGACGAGCCGTGCATGATACTGGATAACTTCAAATGGAACGAGATAAGCGACACGTCGCTGTTCAGCACGGTTCCCCCAGCGGGATACCGTGTGGAAAACGAGTATCCGTTCGATTTCGACGAGCTCACAGGACAACACAGGGCGAGGGGGCTCGCGCAGGGACTCCGCCGCTGGCTCGATCTCTCCGGAAACGCCTTCCCCGACGACATTCACGATCTGGACGATTCCACGAAGGTCAAGTCGCTCCTTATCGCGAAGTTTCGCCGCGGCGGCGAGCCCACGGATGAGTTCCGTGCCGCCCTTCGCTATGCCGAAATCTGGGAGAGAACCGCGGTCTCCCCGAGGTCCCTGGAACAGTTCCGTCACACGCCCATTCACTACTCCGCCAAAGGCGCCGAGTTCGGCGATTCGAAAAGAGCCATCTGCTGGATCAAGGTGGAAGAGGAGCCGTATCACGTCATCTATGCCGACCTGCACGTGGCAGCTTCCCCGACACCGCCGAAGCTCGCCGTGGAATGAAGGACGGGCAATCTATTATCCGGTCGGCTTGAGGTGCCTCGCGAGGAATGGCGGCCTCGACCTTCGGATCGTCGAACCCGCCGCGGCCGCCATTCCTCGCGGCGCAGGGGGCTGGATTTCCATTGGCGCCGCCCGCCGTCGCGCACTATCTTTAATATCGTTAGCCCCACTCAGCCCATCGGACCTTTCCACCCACTTCGCCCGGAGCAGGAGGAATTCGCTCATGCGCACGCGCATTCATCTCGCGCTCATCTGCGTCCTTGCGACCCTGGCGTTCGCTCCGTCGATCGCGCGCACCGAAACCCGGAGCGCGGCGCCGATCGTATTCGAGGACAGCGGCCTCAATCTCAGCGCGGGCGGATCGTGCTTCAGCATCGCCCTCGGCGACGTCGACGGCGACGGTGATCTCGACGCATTCGTCACGCAGTACGACCGATCGAGCAGGCTCTGGCTCAACAGCGGCAGCGGCCTCTACACGCGATCGAGCCAGACCTTCGGCGCGACGACCGCGCATGGAGCGGCGCTCGGCGATCTCGACGGAGACGGAGACCTCGATCTCTTTCTCGTCTTCAACGAAGCGCAGCACCGCGTCTACCTGAACGACGGAAACGGCATCTTCACCGACAGCGCGCAGCGCCTCGGCAGCGCGGCCGATCTCGGAACAGCCGTCCGGCTCGGAGACATCGACGGCGACGGCGACCTCGACGCTCTCGTGCAGAACGGAGCGGTATGGAGCGCGATCTGGCGGAACGACGGCGCCGGGCATTTCGGCCCGCCCTCCCCCGTCGAGCAGAGCGGGAGCAAATCGATAGCCCTCGGCGACCTCGATGGCGACCATGACCTCGATCTCTTCATGTCGGGCACGGGCGCGCTCGACGACGTGGTATTCCTCAACGACGGAACGGGCGAGTTCATCGACAGCGGACAGCGGCTCGGAAGCAGTGCGGGATGGGGCGAAGCGGCGCTGGGAGATCTCGACGAAGACGGCGACCTCGACGCGTTCGTGACGAACAACTCTGCCGGAAATGTCGTCTATCTGAACAACGGCGCCGGGGACTTCACCGCCGCGGGACCGGCCTTCGGCGGATCGAGCCAAAGGGTCGTGCTCGGCGATCTCGATCGTGACGGCGACATCGACGCGGTGACGGTACACATCAACAACGGCAACACGGTGTGGATGAACGACGGCGCGGGAGGATTCGGCCTCGTCGGGCCTCTCGGCGCTCAGTACGGCCTATCGGCGAGCCTCGGCGACACCGACAAGGACGGGGATCTCGACGCGTTCGTCGGATTCGGTTACCAGATTGCCGGGGCGCCCGTGAAGCTCTATCGCAACAGCTGCCCCGTGGCCGCCCGATCGACGAGCTGGGGCGAAATAAAAGGCCGGTTCGACCGCTAGGATCGCTTGAGATACCGGGCGAAGAACTCGCGTATGGCGGCCTCGGCGTTCGGGTCGTCGAATCCGCCGTGGCCGCCGCCTTTCACCGTATAAAGCGTGACGGGCACGCCCGCTTTCGCGAGCGCCGCGACGAGGAGCTCGCTCTGGTGATGGGGCACGAGGAGATCGCCGTCACCGTGAACGACGATGAAGGGCGGGCAGTCCCTCGTAATGTAGTTGATCGGATTGGCGCTCTCCACCTTGTCCTTGTTATCCTCGAGAGTACCGCCGATGAGCTCCGACAGGGGAGAATCGGGCTTGTTGTTGACCGGCGCGCCGGGCAGACGGTGCGCATCCATCTGGAGAAAATCGATCGGACCGTAGCGATCCGCCACGGCCTGCACGCGGCTCGAGACGTCGAGATTCTCGCCGGCGTCGAATTTTGTCGTGGCGCCCGTGACGCCGAGCATCGTGACGAGGTATCCGCCCGCGGAGGAGCCGAGCGCGCCGAAGCGTTCCGGATCGTATCCGTACTTCGCCGCGTTCGCGCGCAGCCAGCGCACCGCCGCTTTGCAGTCCTCGATCTGCGCGGGAAACACGGCGTCCCAGCTGAAACGATAGTTGATCGAGGCGACGGCGTAGCCCTGCGAAAGCCACTGCGCCACGTCCTCCTCCCTCTTGTCCCCTTCCTTGAATCCGCCGCCGTGGATGAGAATCATAAGAGGTGGTCGCGCGGCGCCCTTCGGCAGATAAATGTCGAGCTTCTGCCGCGCATGGCCGTTCGTCACATAGGCGAGGTCGCGATGGACCGTCGTGCCGCGCGGCACGGGAGGCACGCGGGATGACATCAGGTATCTGTATCCGGTCCGAAGAATGAGGAACGACGCGGCGAGCAGAACGAGCACGATCGCCGCGATTCTCAGCACAGTCATGGTTCGATTACACCGCCTCGTTGAATTCTTCCCGATACTTGGCAACGCCCGAGACGCCCTCCATTCAGCCGCAGCTTGTCGACGATATCGGCCTCGACGCTCCGGGCGAACGCAAGCTCGTTGACGCGCCGAACGGCCGCGGCGTCTCCATGCGACTCGAGTCGAACGGTCACCACACCACGACCTCCCCCTCGTTCCGATTCTACACCGCCGATCCCACGGGAATTCAGCTTATCATGAGGCGGCATTCCGTGCTATACTGAACAACAATTATGAGTTGGCTCCGAATGGCGCCGGCGAAGGGGCGAGCGTGGAACGGTCCAAAAGAAATCTGACGCGTCGCGATTTTCTCATCCGCTCGGCCGCGGTCGCGGCGGCCGCGGCGTTGTCGGGATCGCTCCCCGGCTGCTCGAAGGACGAAGACAGCGCGGCGGCGCCGAAACGCCCAGCGCCCGGCGAAGCCGGCATGCCGATGCGATCGCTCGGCAAAACGGGTCTCCAGGTCTCGATCCTGAGCTTCGGCGGCGGCTCTTATTTCCTCTACAATCAGGACGGCCAGTGGGAGCCGATGCTCGAAGAGGCGGTAAATTCGGGCATAAACCTCTTCGACACATGCTCGTGTTACACGCTCTCCGGCACGAAGACGAGCGAGGAGCGCTACGGCATGGTTCTGTCGCCGCACCGCCAGCGCCTCGTGATCTCCACGAAATTCGACGCGAGAACATCGGACGGCGCGGCGGCCGAGTTCGAGCGGAGCCTGCGCGCCCTGCGGACGGATTACGTGGATATTCTCCTCATCCACAACGTCGTGTCGACCGACAGCCTCGCGACGATCGAGCAGGGCGCCTACCGGCGGCTCGTGCGGCTCAAGGAAGAGGGCGCGGCGAGATTCATCGGCTTTTCGAGCATGTCGAGCGCCGCGAAATCGAGGGAGCTCCTCGAGAACCTCGATTTCGACGTCGTCATGCTCGCGCTCAGCCCCACGAGATACGGGGACTACGCGAGCACGGTCCTCCCGCTCGCGTGCGAGAAGCGCGTCGGCGTCATCGCCATGAAGACGATGTCGGGCGCGGTGAACGAGTTCGCCACGCCCAAGGAGCTGCTCGATTATGCATGGACGACCGCCGGCGTCTCATCCGCGGTGGTCGGACACTATCTGCTCGAAGGGCTTCGGGAGAACGTCGCGCTCGCGAAGGATTTCGAGATCGACTGGCCGGCGCCGACATCTCGCACTGCGCTCGAATCGCGGCTCTCGCCTCTCGCGGGCCCCCGCGCGCTCTACTGGGCCCGCCCGGATTACCGCGACTGCGGCAGCTAGACAATATAGATCCATATCAGCGAACGAGGACGATCTTCATCGTCGTTCGAATTCCGTCTCCCGTAAGCGTGCAGTAGTAGACCCCCGGGGCGGCCGGCGAGCCGTTCTCCCTCGTGCCGTTCCAGAGCGCCGCGTGGCGCCCGCCGGCCTGGCGTCCCCGGCACAGGCGGGCGACGAGCGCGCCGTCGCACGAGAACACGGAGAGATCGACCGTCATCGCGGACGGAACGTCATACGGAATCACCGTCCCGGCGCTGAAGGGATTCGGGTAATTCTGGAAGAGCGCGAGCTTCGCCGCCGGCACGCGAACCGGGCCGGTCTCGAAGAGCACCGTCGAGGATCCGCCCTCGACGGCCGTTCCCCGGTAGAAATACGCTGTGCCCGCTTCGGCGGAGCCGTCGCGGAACGAATACGCCGTCCCATCGCGTTCGACGGCTCCCGCGAGGCGAACGAAACGGTCCCGCGCGCCCTCCGACGACCGCGCGATCTCGATCGCCGTCTCCGGAAGCGCGCGGGAGAGCGTCCATCGAAGCGTGATCCCGCCGTCGCGGACTTCCGCCTCGCAGCTCTGCAGGAACGTCGACACGGGCTCTCCGTTCGCACGAACCCGCTGCGCGTAGATATCCCAGCTGCCCGAGCGCGCGTCTTCCCACGCGAAGATCGCTCCGCCTTCTCCGTCGGCGGCCGCCGTGACGCGCCGCTGGCTGCCGGGCGACACGCAGACGGGGATGCCCTCGCTCCGCCACTGCAGGATTCCCGATCCCGACACCTTGTTCGCCCGGATATCCGTGCCGTCGCCCGACCGGTAATCGTGCCACGCCGCGATCGCGCCCCCCACACCGTCGAAGACGAGCGCCGGATCGGCCTGTCTGAACGGCTCCGCGCACAGCGCAACGCCGCCGGCGCCCCACTCGACGCCGCCTTGTCCGTTCACGCGCTGCGCGAATATGTCGTGGCTCGTCCCGCTCCTGAGATCGATCCACGCGAAATAGGCGCCCCCCTCGCCGTCGCTCGCCAGAATCGGATCGAACTGATCGTCCTCCTCGATACACACGGGCACGCCCGATTCCGCCCAGATCAGATCTCCCCCCGCGCCGATATGCTGCGCATAGACGTGGCTGCTCGCGCCGTTCCGGAAATCGTGCCACACGACGATCGCGCCCTGGTTTCCGTCCGGAATGGCCGACGGCGACCATTGCCCCGGCGGCGCGTCGCACAGGGGGATTCCTTCATCCGGCCACATAGATTCGCCGAAACGGTCGAGCCGCTGCGCGTAGATCGTGCTCGCGAAATCGCACGCTCGGTTGTCTTCCCAAACGACGACGACGCCGCCGTCGCCGTCGGCGACGGACGCCGTCACGGGATGCATGAACGCGCGGTTGAAATTCGCGACACCGCAGACCTCAACGCCGTCGGTCTGCCACATGGGCACTCCCCTGGCATCCACCCGCTGCGCATAAAGACCGTAGCCCCCCGCGCGATTATCCCACCACGTGATGATGGCTCCTCCCTCGCCGTCCGCGCAGATGGACGGATACCACTGCGTGCCGATCGCGGTGCAGATCGGCACGCCGTTCGGCTGCCAGACGAAGGAGCCGTCGCCGCGGATTCGCTGCGTATAGATGTCGCACTCTTCGAAGCTCCTCGTATCGATCCAGGCGACGATGACGCCCCCCTCGTTGTCCGGAATCATGACCGGGTCCCACTCCTCGCTGGGCAGACTGCAGGGAGAAACGCCGTCGCGCCGCCATCCCGGCGATCCGGCGTTGCTGACGCTCTGGAGGAAGACGCTCCCCATCTCCCGATCGTCCTGCCAGACGACGATGAATCCCCCGAAGCCGTTCGGGATGACGCGCGGAGTGGTCTGCCAGTTGGGGGCCGTGCACAGCGGAGTGCCGCCTCCGACCCAGAGCGAGCTCCCCTGCGCGCATCGAACGCAGAGAAAAAGAGATAGAAAGATGACTGAAAGCGGAATCTTCAGCAATTTCGACATTTGATGGACCTCGGCTTTAGATGCCGCGGCTTCTGCATGTCGCACTATTTTCTTCTTAAAGAATATGGTATCATCATATATAATGGAAGTCTAGCGAGTTCTTGGGGACATAATGCATTTGCCGGAGCGAGCAATATAAAGAGAATCGCGGCTGTCTACGGGAGAATCGAGATGACACTCCGTCGGGCGTGCGGCGTTGCGGCATTCGTTATGGCGCTGTGCGCGGCAAGCTCGCCGGCGTCAGGCGATGATCCATTCGTGCTCTATGTCTCTCCGGCCGGAAACGACACCGCCGCGGGGACCTTCGAAGCGCCGATCCGAAGCTTCGAGCGCGCAGGGGAAATCCTCGCCGCCGAGGCGCCCGACAGCGACGTCGTTATTCGTCTGCGGAGCGACCAAGGGACCTACGTCGATTATTCAATCGTCTGGACTTATTACAATCCCTCTCATACGACGACTTTCGAGCCGTTCCCGGCCGATACTCCTGCCGTGTTCAGGGGGGACGGCGCCGATCCGCCGCCGCGACCGTTCTTCACGCTCGATGCCGCCCGCGGCGAGCCGACGAACCTCGTGTTCAAAGGGCTCCGCATCGAGGCGTACGCGAGCAGGATCTTCTATTTCCTCGGGAACCGCGAGAATCCCGCGGGCGGATGGAACGGCCGCAACCGGATCGTCGACTGCATGTTCAGGAACATCGGCAACTACTGGTCGCCGGCGAGCCCGATCGTCTACGGGGCGATCACGTTCGTCAACTCGACCGACAACGTCATCGAGAACTGCGTCTTCTCCGCCTTCGCGAACGCCAACACGGCCGTGAGCCTGAGCGACGCGCGGGAGTTTCCCGAGATCTCACTCGACGTCGAGGAGGCGGCGGAGGGAACCGGCGCCGCGGCCGCGACGGCGCTCCCCATCATCGGCGTGTACGTCGCCCATCACAGCTCGCGCGACACGATCCGCGCCTGCACGATGGACAGCATCTTCGGCGATCCGGTGCGCATCCGCGACGCATCGAACGGCACGCTCATCGACCAGTGCGTCTTCACGCGCGCCGGGCACAACGCCGTCTGCTCGATGTGGTTCTGCGACGCCGAGTATCTCGACTGCGACAAGGTCCACCCCGAATGCCCTCCCTGCTTCGCCGTTCTCAGAAACTGCGTCGCGTACGGCGACCGCAATTGCGCCGTGCCGAGGCTCTTCAAGGATCTCAACGTAACTTACTCGAGGCGATGCGCGCCGGCGTGCGGGATCATGGACCGGATGACGATCGAAAACACGTACGCCGGACCGTGCCCCTAGATGCGCATGTGGACCGGATCGTGCGTGCCGTAATCACTCATAACACTTACTTAACCAGCCTCGCTTCGGAAGTCAGTTAGCGGCGTGACGTCGGCAATGGTCGATCAATGCACCCAGTAGGCCTCCAGTCTTATCGCAAAGCTTCTCGTTGGCTACAACATGCAGTTCCCTTCTGGCACGCGTGATGGCCACATTCAGCAGATTCTTGGAATCCGTCGCAGGATCGTGAACCCACCTGATTGTCCCCGGGGGCATGTTGTCGGAAACGACCAGAGAAAAAACCATGACATCCCGCTCGTCACCCTGGAAACCATGCGCCGTGGAAACGGTAACCATACCAGAGTCACCCGCGAAAAGGGAATTGGCCCTCAGTTGGCTGATGATGGCCTCGGCCTGCTGCCGGAACGGGGTGACAACGCCGATCTGAGAATGATCGTATCCCTTCTTTATCGCCTCGGCGACCAGCCGCTGAACTTCGTCGATCTCGGCTGGATTGGACCAACGCCGGTGGGCCTCGCCTTCGCAAGCGTGGAGAAATACGCCGGGGCGATCATCGCGAGTAGTCCGAATGCGGAGACACCCGTCATAGAAACAGCGGTTGCTGTAGTCGATGATGTCGGGGTGACATCTATAATGATCCTTGAGCAAGAGCCGCCTCCCACCGGCGGCCGTGAAGCGATCATAGGCGAGATCGAGCATGCTCGAGCTGCAGAAGTCGTACCGCCTGAAGGAGTCGCCAAGCAGACCGTATGCCTTAAGCAGCTTCTGATTCTTGTTGTCGGGCATGGTGACAACAGGTCGAAGCTGCATCTCGTCTCCGATAATCACTGCCCTGCGCGCCCGGTACAGGATGGGTAGACACGATGCCACGTCGGCCTGCGAGGCCTCATCGATCACAGCCAGGTCGAAGAGCCCCGCGGCAAGGGGAATCTTGTTCCCCACTGAGAGGGTCGTAGTCGCGCAGCAGGGAAAAACCTTCATAACGTCGTCGAAGGGCGTCCGACTTCTCGAATCCCCCAGGAGATTCACTACCGATTTGATCACTTCGCTATCGCGGCGCCTATGCCATTGAAGCGTAAGCAATTTCTTGGAGGGCTCGATGCGACTAGTTTCAACTTCGCTCCACTCCTTGAGAATCTGCGCCTCGTCGAACTGGTCCAGTATCTCCCAAGTATCAGTATGCTGCCGGCTCAGCGAGTTCATAATCTCAAGGGCCGGCAAAAACCTCGCGGATGCGACCTGGAGATTCTCGTTGCCAATAGCCGATATCAACTCAGCGGGCAGATGCTCGTTTAGCTGCCGATTGAGTTCGTCTTGCAACAGCTTCTCGAACTTCTCTCGATTGAGCATCGCACCCAGTCCGTATCCCTTCTTGAAACTGGTCACCGTGCGGCCAATCAATCCTGCCCCGGCATGTGATTCGCGCTCATGGATTCCTGCAAGTCGCCGCCAGATACTTGCTCCAAAATCGGTGCTTTGCTTATCATGCCAATCAGTCAGCCCAAACAGCGCATCATTCTGATCGCGCATCGCTTCCATCTGCTGATCGATCTGATCTATATTGCGCCGCGCCTTGCGGGCTTGTTCAAGACCCAGGTATAGCTGCTGGAGCTTTGCAGATTTATCGCGCAGCTCAACGCGGATGGCGCGCTCCTGACTCTTGAGCTCGAGAAAGTGATCGGAATCGATGGGGTCAAGAGCACTCAGGAAAGCTGCGAATCTCTGGTTTTGATCGTTGCTCCCCGTACGGAACACAAACGGAAATCTCAATATGCCGCCGTTCATGCGATCGACAACGACATCCACGGCCTTGTTATTGCGGCTCGCGAAAATCACCTTTCTTCCACCATCGACCATATTGACAATAATATTCTGAATCAGTTGCGTCTTGCCGGTACCCGGCGGGCCAGAGATAACTTGAAGCAAACCCTTATCTTCTACGGCAAGCCCAACGCCCTGGCTTTGTTCGAAGTTCGATGGGATCACACACAAGTTGGGAGGATGCCAATCCTTCGAAACGTGCTCCGGCGCCAAGCCGTCCAGTATCCGCCAAGCAAGATTGTCTCTCGATTCCGGCTGACCGCTCCAGATATCGCGTATTTTGCCCATATCCCGGAGAAGCCGGTTGTACATGCCCGAGGTCGACTGAAACAGCAGCGCGAGAGGCAGCAATCCTTCATTCAATGCGGCATAGTCGTAGCCGCCCATCTGTTTGAAGCCAGGGTTCCACTCCACCTCCAACGCATCCAGGAGATAGCGAATCTGGTTCTCGACTGAACCGGCGGTTTCCACCTCGCGCAGCAACTCCTCGATCTCCTCCGTCGTAAGACTCTGTATGGCCGTGAAGCGCCGTATGGCTGAACGGTTGACCGTCACTTCGTCCTTGCTAAGGGCCTGGCAGAAGAACCGACCCTTCTCCCGTATGATGCGCATGTCCCTCATCACCAAAGGCTCGGCGTAGAATGTCGGGTGATCCTTCCAAATCTGCTTGACGATGATAGGAAGATATCCATAGGTAAATCGGGCATCAGGGGTCAGGAAGCGATCGGGAATACGCAGACTATCGAGCTCGAATTGCCCATTGCCGAAGAACACCGACTCGCTGCAATTCTGCACGAAATAGAAGAGGTCCGGCTTCGATAGATCGATGCTAGATCCCTGCTTAGCCAACTCCTGAATGCAGTCGATGTAATATCGCAGCACGCGCAGCGGGACAGGCTCACCAAGCACGCTTTCCGGAACTGATACATCAACCTCCTCTTGTTTGGATCTGGAGGCGATGCGCGTACCCATGCTCACGATTGGCTGGAGCGCATATTCCGGGAAGACAACATCCTCAACGGAGGGCTCCGAACCCGCAAACTTGAATTCTTCCGCCTTCAGCAATGACGCCAAAGCCCTTATGGACCGATCAGTCAGGTGGATCTGCGGCCGCGGGTCCGTCTTGTGATGAATTGGATCCGTAGTAAGATCACAGAGGAACTTGGCGATGTCGTATCCTGCCGCTGCCTGCGAATCCAAGACACAAACGGTCGTTCTCATCCAACTGGTTGGCGGCGCGGATGCGAACTGCGCATTTGCTGCAGAGAAAAGGACGACTTTTTGAAGCTTGTACCATAAAGAGCCCTTTGATTCGTCATCAGCAAACTTCGCCTCAAAGGTTTCAAGAAAAGCCTGCACGGCTTGCCCGTTGTTCATGACCTGCCCATAAGGGGAAGGACCGTTTTCGTTGATAACACCCCGGCGCCCCTCGCTCTCAAAGGTCCATGGCTCCCATATGTCACTCTTCTCAACAGGAAAAGTGATCAGTCCGGGATAGCTCTTGAGCTCGACCACAGCCACCGCATCCTTCTTAAGCACAATGATGTCCGGCGACACGCCTCTGTAGACTCGCGCCTTCATCTGACTGGGGGAGTGATATTCCACGTCGGGTAGCGTGGCGTTCGCGATGAGAAATATGTCCTCTTCAACGCCATCTGCAGCAAGCTTCTCGCATAGCTTTCGGAACGCCTGTCGTTCGTGAGTGCGCGAGTAGTCACCAACCTTGAAGGCATGGACATTCATGGGGCAGCTCCTCACTCATTCTTGATCCCTCGGTGTCTTTTCGGCCCTGCGCAAAGCCGCAAGCGCTTCCGCCACTTCCCGCCCCTTAGCTTCGATCACGTCCAGAATCTCTTCCGGCGTCCGCTTCGTCCACCACGACTTTGCGGTTCGGGTTGACGGCCTTGATGTCGTAGCCCCGCGCCTCGATCTCGGCACGGCTAATGGTCCAGCTCCGTTCGCTTTCGCCGCGCTGCGGCAGCAGCCGGAAGAATTCCTCGAAGTGCGCCACGGTGAGGGGCGATTTCTTCCCCACCTTGATGTCGGAAAGATCGTAGTACCAGATGCGCTCGGTGGGTTTGCCGCGCGTGAAGAACAGCAGATTTGTCTTCACGCCCGCGCCGGCGTTCACGAACGCGCCGCCCGGGAGGCTCACGAGAGCCCAGAGGTCGCAATCGTCCAGAAGCTTGCGTTTGGTCTGCACGAATGCGGTCTCGTTCGTGCGGAAGAGCACGCCCTCGTCGAGCACGATGCCGCAGCGGCCACCGGGCTTGAGCGAGTCGATCACGTGCTGGAGAAAGAGCACCTGCGTGGCGCCGGTCTTGTAGGCGAAGCGCGTCTGCGCTTCCTTGCCTTCCTTTCCGCCGAAGGGCGGATTCGTCAGCACCACGTCGTAGAGCGCGGGGGCGTCCTGAAAGAGCCCGCCGTAGATTTCGTTCCCGGTGAGCGTGTTCCCGTGCCACAGATGCGGCTCGTCGATACCGTGCAGCACGAGGTTGGCCAGGGCAATGGGGTACGCAATGTTATCCTTCTCGCGGCCGTAGAGCGACTGATGACCAAGGGTCTCGAGCTGGGCCGCCGTGGCCGATCGCCCGAGCCCCGAGCGCATGTGCTTGAACGCCTCGATGAGAAAGCCGCCCGTTCCGCAGCCAGGGTCATACACCGTCTCGCCGGGCTTCGGGTCGATGGCCCGCACCATGGCTCGTATGACCTCGCGCGGGGTGAAGAACTGGCCGCCGTCGTTCCCCTTCTCCCCCATCTTGAGGAGCAGCCCCTCGTAAACCTGCGAAAGCGGAAAAACGTGCGTCGGATCGATGGTCTCGACGGTGATCTCCTGCACCTTGTCGAGCACGTCGAGCAGGTTGCGCTCCGTATCGATGCGCACGCGCTCCACGCCGGAGAGAATCTCGCTGATGATTTTCTGCCGCGGGGCGGCGTTGGGTCGTTCGCGCAAGCCGCGCATGTAGGGAAGGAGCTCGCCGTTCACGAATCCGAAGAAGGCCCCGAGCGCCCCATTCTGCAGCTCCGTTCGCTTCGCCCCGCCCGGCGCGGCCCAATCCTGCCAGCGGTAGGGCGGCTCCAGCGAAGGCGAGAACTCCGAGCTCACGGCCTCGGCCTCCTCCGCCTCGCGCGTCTCGCGCTCGTCGAGAATACGCAGAAAGAGGAGCCAGGTCAGCTCCGGCACGTACTGGAGGGCGCCCGCGCAATTCGAGCGGCGCATGATATCGCAGATCGATTTGACGGCGGAGTTGACCGAGCTTTGGGTGGCGAGGCGTTTGCCGTTGCCGTTCTTGCTTCTCATATCAGGCGACTCCCCCGATGAGGCTCATGGTGAGGTTCACGACGGCATCCTTCTCCGCCGGATCGCTCTCGGCGATCATGAGGGTAATGGCGACGAGCGCGTTATCCGCGACGCGCTTGGCACCATCCTTCCCGTAGAGGAGGCCGTTCTTCTCCATGAACCAGAGAAAGAGGGCGGCGGCGATGCGCTTGTTCCCGTCCACGAAGCTGTGATTCTTGACCAGAAAATAGAGAAGATGCGCAGCCTTCCCTTCCAGGCTCGGGTAGAGGTCCTTCGCGCCGAAGGTTTGCATGACCGCGGCGAGCGAACTCTGGAGGCTATCGTCCTTCTCCCTGCCGAATAGGTCCGGCGCGCGGAACCTTGTCCGCAGACGGTTGATGATCCGCTGCGCTTCGTCGTAGTCAATGCCGCGGGCCGGGGCGATTCTGCCCTTCGTCCGCGTTACTCTTTGATGATCGTAATCATCGAGCAAATCCAGGGCGCGGGAGTAATCAGTCACCACATGGAGCAGGGCCTTGGTCTGGTCTGAGGTCACGTCGTACCCGTTCAACACCTTCCCAACGAGTCTGAGCGACTGGCGCAGTTCCTTCAGTCGCCGCCCATTCACGGAGTAGCCCTTCAGGATATGATCGCGCAGCACACGCGTGGCCCAGATGCGGAACTGTGTGCCGCGTTTGGAATTCACCCGGTAGCCGACGGAAATTATGGCGTCGAGGTTGAAGTGCTCGACCTGATAGGTCTTGCCGTCGGCGGCAGTTGTTGCAATAAATGCAACAACTGAATCCCGATCCAACTCCTTCGTAGCAAATACGTTCTTCAAATGGCGCGAGACCACTGACTTGTCGCGGTCGAATAGCGCAGCCATCTGATCGAGAGTCAACCAGATCGTTTCTCGCTCGAGTCGCACATCCAATCGCACGGCGCCGTCAGTCGCGCGATACAGCACGATCTCGCCGCCCCCATATCCCGACGTGGATTCACGTGCAATTGGCTTCTGTCTCTTTGTCGCCATCACAACTCCCCCGCAAACGCCCGACGCAACAGAACGGTCGGAAGAGCATTGATTTCGTTCAACTGCGCCCCCAATCCCTCGATCAAGGGTCTGACTTTCTGAATTCTCTCTGTCGCCACCAGCTGCAACGCCCAGGAAGGAACATCGATTACCCCCGAGGTTAGCCTACGAAACAGCATTCTCTCCCGCACAGCCCCGCGCGCCAGCGAGCGGATGAATTGCTCCCCAAGTGCTGATCTCAACCAATGGTAGAACCATCGATGGTGCAATACACCAGTGCGGCACTTGAAAACAACATAATCAGGACTTGTTATGCCGACCGTTTCGCCTTGATCCAGTTGTGCGATTGATCCGATCATGATACGCATCGGGTTATAGAACACGGTCCCTTCGTCAACCAACTTGTAGCGCCCCGGCGCTTTGCCTACAGGCTCCTTCGCAGGAGCCAACCCTTCGCGTGTGGCGCCCAGCGCCGGAAAATTATTCCACGAAGAACCTACTCCCTCGGTCACTTCAACCAGGCACTCTTCCAAACTTAAGCGTTCTGTCTTCCCCGAAACAAGCGATTCATGGACATAAGCGAATTGTAGAGCTTTGGCGGCATCGAACTGGACCTGGGCGGCGACTTGCGCCCGCTCCACTACCGCCATCTGCTCGTTCAGTGTCGCCGCGATGCGCTTCTGCTCGGCCAGCGGCGGGAGGAGAATCTCGAACCGTTGAAGATGGGACTTGGAGACTTCGGTGAACGTTGCACCGCTGCCAAGAGCCTGAAGGTCCGGAACGACCCATTTTAATGACCAGTAGAGAAAAGCCGAATCAACGTCCGGGCCCGGCACAAAGCTCTTGCACCCTTGATTCGTGCAGAGCGGCACTCCCGCGATTCCCACGTGCCCGATAGGAGCGCGGCTGGACATGACAATGGTTCCAGCCGGTAATATTTCCGTTCCACAGCCTTGATAGCCAGCAGAAGTGATCCTCCTGCTGGAGCTACTGATTACCCGTCCATCGAGTTTACCAAGATCGGTCGGAGTCACCCAGACGATGTCACCATCCCAATAGTCTGAATTTCCGGTGGACGGCGTGGACCCACCGATTACCTGACACACTTCGCCCAACTTTACCCATCGCCATCCGGGAGGGAGATTTCTCTTCGTGAGATTTGTTGATTCCCTCACGCCGCGAACATCCTCGTCTTGGTTTCCATCAGCACATCCACCGGTTTACCGAGCGATTTCAATGCGGCCAACCCGCCCGCGTCCACGACTTCCGGCGTCTGGAACACGGCCGGGTTCTCCAATCCCTCGGTGCCGGCGCGAGCGAACTGCCCGGCAATGGCCCGAATTGTTCCCGCCGTTCGCTTAGGCATCCCGCTGAGCCAGCCGACATGCTTATACGCGAAGGCATCGGCCCGCTCCGTGCGAGTCTTCGGCGCAAGGCCATATCCCAACTCGGCCAGCACGTCGTAGAGATCAAAGTCGCGCATCTCTTCGAGGTCGCGCACAAGCACAGCGGAGCGACCGGCATCGGGTAGATGCGCGAGCAATACGTGGCGCTCGGACGGCCTCACCCAGGTGGCCCGAAAACGTTCCAGCGTCGGTGCCTCGGCCACCAGCCGCTCGGCGAGACGCTCTTTGTATTCCTCAACGGTCACGGGCATGGCCTTGCCGTCCACCTCGGTGACAATATAGCGCCCGGCCTCGGTGACCCGCACGTCGAATCCCTCGACACGTATGATGCGCTCCGCGGGTTCCGTCGGCTCGTCGCCGGGTTTCGGCTCGCGCGGCGGGCGGTGTTTCGTAATGAACTCCTCGCCGAAGAGCCGCGTGGCGTCGGTGTAGTCATAGACGCGGAACATGAGTTTGCCATCGGGCGGATACAGGCGCGTGCCGCGGCCGACCATCTGATAGAACGCGATGGGCGAGCGAACATATTTGAAGAAGACGATGTTGCGCACGCAGGGCACATCCACACCGGTGGTCAGGAGATCCACGGTCGTTGCGATGAAATAGCGGCGGGAGGCTCCGCGCAGGTCGGCAAGGTATTCGTTGCCGCTCGAGGCGGCGGTGCATTTGAAGGCGAAGGGCTCGGCGCGCGAGCGGCCGTTTCGCGTGCACCAGTCGGCGTAGAAGTTGTTGAGGGCGGCGGCTACGTCGTCGGCGTGGCGGTCGCGAGCGCAAAAGATGATCGTCTTTTGTTCCGGACCCCCCGTGGCAAGGAGCTGATCGAGCAGGCTTCGGCACATGGCCTCCACGCGCTCGGGCATAAGCAGACGGTCCTCGAGGCTGGAGGCGGCGTAGTGTTCGCGCGCCTCACCCGCGTTGATGATCTCGCCCGTACCGGCATCGCTGAGCGTCTTGCCGGCCAAGTCGCCGCGCGTCACGCCGCTTTCGCGCTCGTTGGCGGGTTTGTTGTCATGGAACAGGTCGAAGCGGCGAACCTCGCAGGCGGCGAGATAGCCGTCCTCGATGGCCTGGGCCATGTCGTATTCGTAGACCGGCTCCCCGAACCAGCGGATGTTGTCGGCGCTCACCTGAGCGTCGGCGCGGGCTTCCCGAGTATCCTCGCGCGTGTCGAGGCGACGCGGGGTGGCGGTAAGCCCGATCTGAATGGCCGCGGGATTGCGGGTGAGCACCTGCGACCACTTGCCCCAGGCCGAGCGATGGCATTCGTCAATGACGATGTGGCTGAAGTAATCCTCGGGGTAGTGGGTCAGCAGGAAGTTAGCATCCGCGTCGTCGCGGTCCACGTCGAGCGTCTGGTACGTGGCAACGAGGATGCGGGCGTTCTTCTGCGGGTTGTTGCTAGAGACGGCGGCGGCGTCCGCTCCGAAGACGTTCTGGAATGCGCCGAGGCCCTGGGCGCGGAGCTCGTCGCGATCGCAGACGAAGAGAGCGCGGCGAAGCTGCCCGGCGTCGGCAATACGCTTCAGCAGATTGACGGCGATGAACGTCTTGCCCGCGCCTGTGGCAAGCGATAGCAGAGCGCGCTTCTCGCCGCGGGCGATCTTTTCCAGTGCGGCGCGAATTGCGGCGTCCTGATAGTAGCGCCGGGTGGCCTCGCCCCCGGGGTAACGGGCAAGCATGGGACGCGCGATCTCGGCGTCCAGCTTGAAGCCCATTTTGTCTTCGTAGCGGCGGCGCAGATCGGCGGGCGTCGGGAATTCATTGAGCGGCAGTGGCTGAGACGTCAGCCCCGTGAAGCGATCATACTCGACGAATAGATGCCCGTTGCTGCAGAAGACGAACGGCACATTGAGACGCTTGCAGGTGGCGTAGAGCTTTGCCTGCTCCAAGCCGTGCGTGGGCGGCAAGTGCTCGGCCTTTGCCTCGATGAGCGCCATAGCCACGGGCTGGCTTTCCAGGGTAACCCTGACACGGAGCACGTAGTCGATTCGCCCTTTCGGGCGGCGCCGCGGCCCACCCTCACCGATCTCAATCGCCCCGGCTGTCTCCTCGCGGCGGATGAGATCCTCCGTCCAGCCACGTTGATGGATGGCGGGATCAATAAGTCTCGCCCTGGTGTCAGACTCCGATAAAGCCATTTGCCGTGCCCGCTTTCAGTTGGTCGCGATGCCTGGTCACCGAGGCACCACTGCATGAATCATCATTTGCGTTGGGCTTCGGATTTCTCGCCTTTTGCCTCGGCAGACTTAGGCATGAGTCTCAAGAGAACTGCTTTCTCGATACGTCTTTTCAAACCGGCTCGAAGATCGTTCAGACAAATGCCAAAGAATAGGTTGAGAATCGTGAAACAAACAACCAGCACAGCCAATATATAGGCAACCATGCGAAGTCCTGGGGAATGCGGAAAGAATCCCGGAATGCCGAAACTGACGCCCAAAGCCACCGACAGTCCAAGAACCAGGAAGGTTACATTTGCCGCAACTTTGCCACAGAGCGAAGCGAGCCAATTCAGTCGCATCTCCAGCTGTCTTCTTGCTTCTGCCGTAATAGCTCGATCTTCCTCAAGCCTACTCATTTTAGTAATGCCTGCCTCGATCTGCACCCTCCGGACTTCCTCCGATGATCTCACCTGCTCATGAACCTCTTCAATCTCCTTTGCTGCGCGGAGCTCCACGCGTTCGATCTCTTTCCTTGCGCGCTCTTCGTATTCGGCTCGGACGCGGTCAACAACCTCAGACACCGTCGTTGCATCAACATCAAGCTCATCATCAATCTCCGATAGACGCGATTCGGCTAGATCACTAATAAGCAATGCAACGCTCTCCTCCGAGGATAGCTGACCGGAGATTATGAGTTTTCGCAGTTCTCTTATAAACGCCTCCCAGATTTCCCGACCGGGCCTAAGCGCCGCAGCACAGAGCGCAACAAGCTCATGCATTCTCAAGCGGGAAGCTGATGCGGGTTTCTTGATCCAAGCCGCATTGAAGAGATCTCTACAACGCATTATGGGTGGGACGCCGCTCTCTCCTTGGGCTCTATACCATTCGGTCGTGTGTTTCACAAGCAGCGACGTAGTAGTTACAAAGATTGCTTTTGAATCCTCAATTAGATACGCTCTCTTCCCAGCTCGGTAGGTTATTATCGCCGCTATGCAGTCTACATCATGGTCGACTCTTGCATCCGGCTCCGTTTGACCTTCTTTTAGCAATCGCTCCGATAAGCTCTTCTCCTCAAACGTGTAGGCCTTTGTTCGCTGGGGAAACTCTCTAATCCCAATACCCAATTGTTTCACGTTGAGTTCCAGCAAGGCGCCAATCTGCTTGACATCACTTGGAGTGCAATGATTCTTCAAGAAGTACCTGCTCAAAGGGGTTTGCCAAAGACTTAGCATTCCATCGGGAGTTGACAGATGCTCAATGTATACACTGAGAATCCTTTTCATTTCCGCGAGTGTTCGATCAAACACAAAGAGCGTGGCCCCCAAGTCCGTCAACAGACCAATACCTTCCCTTGAAACCACCTTCTCTGCCTCACCCTCCAATCCGAGAATCCGGAAGAGAATACGAGAGTCAAGAAAGACCTCAAGCAATCGAAATCTCCTTTCCACATCAGCGATGTCCTTTAAGAGGAGGACCTTCTGCAACACGTACCCTTCAACCATTCTCTGTATTCTGTCAGCCTCATCAGGTTTATTGCTCAGGACAAACTGGAAATACGCGGCTATTGTCCTAACAGAACTTGAAGTCATTGAGACTGCTTCAGCAGGACCCGTATTAGCATCGCTTGAGAGAAGAACAGTCATGTAGTTCTGATCTAGAAATCCAAGCAGCAGTGATAGAGCTTCTTCGTCGCTTGCTATTACCATATCCCGGGCTAATGCAAAGTCTCTAAGGCTCCGTGCAATACCCAAGTGTTCTGATTCAATTGTTTTTCTGGTTTCAAGCAAATCCTTTTCTGCTCTAAAGGAAGGTTCTCGGAAGAAGCGACCAACCTCGCGCCGCAAGCTTCCTTTCTTTACTTTCACTGCCCTACTTAGAAGAGTCCTAAGCGGGTCCTCCGGTATGTCCAGACTATGCCTTTCATTGATGGCGGTACGCAGATCACTGACAACAAAATTATCAAGAGGCATTGCAGCGATAGTATCGAGAACGAATGGCATAAACATATCTGCATGGTCCTTGCCCAAGTCAAAATAGACTTTCAGCATTGCTATTGTTGCTAAGCCCTTCGACGCTCTAGCTGGTGCCATTGTTCCCCCTACGCGCTTAAATGAACTCTCGTTTTTCCAGGAATATCTTACTTGGAGAATATTACCCTATGTCTTAATAGGCTGCACACCAATTTATTTCACTACAGTCATAGCTGGGAGAGTTGGCTAGCTCCGCTCCATATAATAACACGCCGTAGCCTATCGTTACCTTTGTTTCTTGTGCAGTTCCGCGCGGAGCTTCCCCTGCAGCTCGATCGGGAGCGCCTTCCCTTTCGGGCGTTCCGGCGCCGGCGCCTCGTCGCGAGCGCGCTCCGCGGGCCGCGGCACGTACGGCTCTTTCTGCAAGAGCGCGTGGAGAATGACGAGCGCCGCCTCCTTGTCGGGGATCATCCCCTTCCCTCCCGCCTCGGGATCGAGCTGGGAGAAGGGCGGTATCGGCGAGCCGACGCATGACGGGCAGCCGTGGCTGCACGGGCACGTCACGATGAGCTCGAGCGCCGCGGTCATGATTTCCTCGACGAGATCGTACGCCTTGAGCGAGAAGCCGAGCCCGCCGGGATATTTGTCGTAGAGATAGACCGCGGGGCTGTCGGTCGAGCGGGAGTTCACCGTCGTGCCGATGTCGAGCGGATCGCACATCACGTAGAGCGGCGTCACCTCGCGGAGCACGTTCGAGAGGCCGAGGAGCCCCTCCCCCGGCACGCGCCCGTGCCGCCGCACCTCGGCGAAGACCTCCTGCGGCGGCACGACCCACACCCCCGCCGTCTCGAGAATCTGCGGAGGGAGGTCGCATTTGCCGTAGCCGATCGAGTCGCGGCTTCCGAACTTGATCTTCCTGAACATGAAGGTGAGGCTCGTCACGGAGACGTCGCCGAAACAGACCTTACTGATCCGCCACTCCTTCGCCTTCTCCTCGCGGTCCACCTTCACCTGCACCTCGGTGATCGACTGCGTGTAGTAGTCGACGTTCGTGGGCTCGACGAAGGCGACTTTCTTGTCGGTGTCGAGCTTGTTCACGAAGTACGTCTCGGCCTCGTGGAGGTAGATCGCCTGCGGGTGCACCTGCTGGAAGGCGCTCGTCTCGTCGATCGTGCCGATGACCTTCGCGCCGTCTTTCTCGTTCACGATCGTGTAGACGTTCGGCGAGATGTTGCGGAGGTTCACGTCGGCGCTCGGGTATCCCTTCCCGGTCCAGTACCATTTGCCCTTGAGGAACTTTACGTCGTGCTCGTCCTCGAGGAGCTCGAGGATCGCGGGAGCGAACTCCCCCATCGCCTCGACCTCCTTCACCTCGAGCGGGAGCTCGAAGGCGCCGGAGCGGAGGTGCGCCATGAGGATGTGCGGATTCCCCGGATCGATGATCGCGTTCTCGGGGGATTTGCCGAAGAAGTACTCCGGATGGCTCACGAGGTACTGATCGAGGGGCGTGTTGTACGGGATGAATATCGTGAGCGCCTCTTCCTTGCCGCGCCCCGCGCGCCCCGCCTGCTGCCACGTCGAGGCGATGCTTCCCGGATAGCCGACGATGACCGAGGCATGAAGGGCGCCCACGTCGATCCCGAGCTCGAGCGCGTTCGTGCTGATGACGGCCTTGAGATCGCCGCTGAAGAGCCGCCTCTCGATTTCCCGCCGCTCCTCGGGGAGATAGCCGCCGCGGTACGGATGCACGGAGTCCTTCATCGAGGCGCGGTGCTTGCCGAGCATCTCGCGCGTGTATCGCGTGATGACCTCGCTCACGACGCGTGCGCGCACGAAGGCGATCGTCTGGACGTCGTCGAGCACGAGCTTCGTCACGAGCTCCGCGGCCTCGATGTTCGAGCTCCGCCGCTCCATCTCGCCGACGTCGATCGTCGGGGGATTCCAGAAGAGAAACTGCTTGCGGCCGCGCGGGGAGCCGTCCTCGGCGATCACCGTGACCTTCCGCCCGAGGAGCTTCTCGGCGTGCTCGCCGGGATTGGCGATCGTGGCCGAGGAGGCGGCGAAGACGGGATGCGCCCCGTAGTGGGCCGCGATGCGGTCGAGCCTCCGCATCACGTTCGCGATGTGCGAGCCGAAGATTCCGCGGTAGGTGTGGATCTCGTCGATCACGATATACTGCAGCCGCGAGATGAAATTCGCCCACTTCGCGTGGTTCGGGAGGATTCCCGAATGGAGCATGTCGGGGTTCGTGAGGAGCACCTTCGCCTCCTCGCGGAGCTTCCGGCGGCTCGAGGCCGGCGTGTCGCCGTCGTAGGTGCCCGCCTCGAACCTGATCCCCTTCGGTCCCATGTAACGCTGGAGCACGCGGAGCTGATCCTGCGCGAGCGCCTTCGTCGGATAGAGGTAGAGGGCGCGCGCCTCGGGATCCTCGATGAGGCTCGAGAGCACGGGGATGTTGTAGCAGAGCGTCTTTCCGCTCGCGGTCGAGGTGACGATGACGACGTCCGCGCCGGCGCGGAGGCTCTTCACCGCCTCGACCTGATGCACGTAGAGCTTCTCGATGCCGGTGCCCTTGAGGAGCTTCGCGAGCTTCTCGGGGAGCGGCGGCTCCAGCTCGCCGAAGCGCGCGGCCCGCGTCGGGATCGTGTGCTTGTGGGCGATCTGCCCCTTGTAGAACTCCTCGACCTGAACCTTCTTGAGAAACTTGGTGACTTCCACGAGCGCTCCTTTGCGCCGCCGCGAGGCGCCGTGCGGACGGCGCGCCGCCGCGCGGGCGGCCCGCCGATTATATCAGGATTCGCGCGAAAGGAAAACGGTGACGAGCTGCAGCATCGTCACGAGATCGAGCCGGTTGTGGTGAATGACGTTCGCCATGTCCTTGGCGTCGCGCGTCCGCACGAAGTCGTGGTACGCCTGCGGGATCTCGGCGCCCGGTATGTCGCCCACCCGCTTCCGTCCGCAGAAGTGCGCCTCGAGCGTCTGAAGCCGGTGATTCGGCGTCCGGTCCTTGACGACGGCGCGCGCGACGAGAAGGAGATCGATATGCGTCGGGGGCGCGGCGAGGGCGAGCCGGTGGACGGTGACCCGCTCCTGGATGTACGGCATGTCGAACGAGATCCCGTTGAACGTGACGAGCACGTCGAATCGCGGGAGCAGCTCCGCGAGAAATCCGAGCACCGTCTCCTCCTCGGAATAGTCGCGCGCGAAGAGCTGATCGACGACGAGGCGGGCCCCCGACTCGCGGGCGGACGTGTACATGAGCCCGACGAGGAAGAGCGGAGACATGCGGAGCCCGGTCGTTTCGATATCGAGGTAGCAGATCCGCTCGGGGCGCGCGGCCTTGAGGGGTGCGAGCGCCGCGAAGCCGCCCCCCTCGGGGAAGAACGGATTCCCGAGCGTCTCGAGATATTCGCGATGAAAGGCGTCCGCGTCCGGCCACACGTTTTCGGCGCCGGTGAGCACCCGGTAGAAGGCGCCTCCGCCGAAGGGCGTCACCTCTCCCGGGACGGCTTCGAACAGATCCACGGGATCGGCGGTCCTTCCCGTGCCGGCAAAGCCCCGGGGGCCCGATCGCCCGGAGAGCCCCGCGACGCGGTGCCGGCTGAAGGCCCCCTCGGCCTTCCTTTTCAGCTCATCGAGCTCCCGCTTGATATCGATATGACGATCTGCCATGCAGCTATTACTGGCACAACCCGGCCAAAATAGCAATATTTGTGAAACGGGCCGTCCTGCGGCCCGTTTCTTGCAAAAATCTTTCAGGGGCGGCACGCTTTCTCTTGACGCGGTTCGGGGCTTTGAGCTATTTTTCGGCAAATTACGGTAACGCTATGGAAAATGATAAATTAAAATCCATCGTGCTCGCGACCGGGACGATCATTCTGCTCTTCCTCGTGGTGACGAATCCAGGGATGCAGAAGGACGCGATCTGGCGCGCCGCCTCGTCGAGCGGAGATTCCGCCGTCGCCGTCGCCGCCGCCCGCACGCCGAATTTCGCGGGAATCGTGAGCCGCAACATGTCATTCTTCGACCTCATGACCAAGTGCGGGCTGGATGCGCCTTCGATCAAGCTCATCGAGAAGGCGGCCCGCAACGTCTACGATTTCAGAAGGATCTATCCGGGCCAGAAGTACGAGGTGTACGCCGCCGAGGACGGGAGCATCGAGAGCATGCAGTTCTCCGTCGGGGACACGTCGTACATCGACATCAGCATCAAGGACGGCGACATATCGGCCGAGCGGAAGGCGTACGAGTTCAGCACGCATCTGCGGACCGCATCGGCGACGATCACGAACAGCCTCTACGTCGCGTGTCAGGAGCAGGACATCCCGCTCGAGATATTCGGTCAGCTTGCGGACAACATCTTCGGATGGGACATCGATTTCCACCACGACATACAGAAGGGCGACTATTTCAAGATCATCTATGAGGAGCGCACCCGGTTCGACGGCCTCAAGAAGATGGGGCGCATCCTCGCGGCCGAGTTCTATACGGGCGGACGGGCCCACTACGGCTTCCTGTTCAAGAACGAGAACGGAAGACCGGACTACTACGACGAGAACGGAAAATCGCTGCGGAAGGCGCTCCTGAGGGCGCCCCTTCCCTTCGGAGCCCGAATCAGCTCGAACTTCAATCCCCGCCGCTGGCACCCGGTGCTGCACCACTATGCGCCGCACCTGGGGGTCGATTACGCGGCGCCCGTCGGCACGCCCGTCATGGCGACCGGAGATGCCAGCGTTCTCGAGACGGGGCACAACAGCGCGAACGGCAGGTACATCAAGCTGCGCCACCCGAACAGTTACGTCACCTACTACCTTCACCTCTCCCGCTTCGCGAAGGGAGTCCATCCGGGCGCGAGCGTGCGGCAGGGACAGACGATCGGGTACGTCGGCAGCTCGGGGTACTCGACGGGCCCCCACCTCGACTACCGCGTCAAGAAGGGGAACACCTTCGTCAATCCGCGGAAGATCTCGCTTCCGCCGGCCGCGCCGGTGACGAACACCAACATGGCCGCGTTCATCGACGTGCGCGACCGGCACCTCGCCCGCCTCGCGAGCGTTCGCGTCGACGACGGCGCGGCGAACGTGGCGTCCTCGGCCCCCGCCGGAGACGAAAAGGCCCCCGCGCGCGGCGAATCCGCTTCTTCCGTCTCGCACTAGAGCGATGATCGCGAAAAAGGCAATCCTCGTTCATGCATGCTGCGCTTCGTGCTCGAGCTACGTTCTCGAGCATCTCGCCGAAACGCACGAGGTCACGGCGTTCTTTTTCAATCCGAACATCCATCCCGACACCGAGCACGAGCTCCGTCTCGCCGAGATGCGATCCGTCTGCGCCGGGCTCGGAATTCCGCTCGTCGCGGGTGACTATCCGGCGGAGCGCTGGCGGAGCGCCGTCGATCCGTTCCGGGACCTGCCCGAGAGGAGCGAGCGCTGCTGGACCTGCTACCGGTTCAGGATCGAGGAGACGGCGAAAAAAGCCGCGGAGCTCGGCATCCCGCTCTTCACGACGACCCTCTCGGTGAGCCCGCACAAGTCGCACGAGCGAATCGCCGCGATCGGCCGGGAGGCCGCGGCGATGCACGGCGTGGAGTTTCTCGCCGAGGATTTCAAGAAGAAGGACGGCTTCAAGATCAGCGTCGCGCGGAGCCGCGAGCGGGGCCTCACGCGGCAGGACTACTGCGGTTGTCTCATGAGTCTCGAAGAGGCCCGCCGGCGGAGCGCGGAGCGTTCGTAACGGGCTCTCTTCGCGTTCGCCGCGGATGACGCCGATATCGACGCGTTTGCAGGCGGTCTATCTTTTCCCCATCAGAATGAGCCGCTTGTCGGACGGCGATTCCACCTCTCCGATGACGGCGGCCTCCCGCACTCCTCTTTTCCGCAGCGCGGCGAGATAGCGCGCCGCGCTCCGGCGCGGCATCGAGACGAGGAGCCCGCCCGAGGTCTGGGGGTCGCAGAGGAGCATCGCGAGCGCCGGAGAGATCTTCCCCTCTGAGATGAGGTCATCCTTCACATACTCGTGGTTCGCCATGCCGCCTCCCGTGAGAAATCCGCGCCTCGAGAGGTCGAGCGCTCCCGGGAGCAGCGGAATCGCGCGGGTATCGATGCGAAGGCTCACGCCGGAGGCGCGGGCCAGCTCGAGGGCGTGGCCGAGCAGGCCGAATCCCGTGATGTCGGTGCACGCGCGCGCGCCGAAGCGCTGGAGTCCCTCGGCGGCGTCGCGGTTGAGCGCGGCCATGACGCGATAGAAGAGCTTTTCGCGGCGCGGCGAGAGGGCGCCGTTCTTGAGCGCCGTCGAATAGATCCCCGTCCCGATCGGCTTCGTCAGGACGAGAACGTCTCCGTTTTCGGCCCCTTCCTTGCGCAGCACGCGGTCCGGGCGGATGAGCCCGACGACGGAGAGCCCGTACATGAGCTCCGCCCCCCTGATCGTGTGCCCGCCGACGATGACCGCTCCGGCTTCGTTCACCTTCGCCGCGCCCCCCCGCAGGAGCTCGCCGAGCGCCTCGAGCGGCATGTCTCCCTTCGGAAACACGACGATGTTGAGCGCGGTGATCGGCCTCGCCCCCATCGCGTAGACGTCGCTGAGGGCGTTCGCCGCGGCGACCTGCCCGAAAACGTACGGATCGTCCACGATCGCCGGGAAGAAATCGACGGTGAGCACGAGCGCCGTCTCGTCGTTCACGCGCACGACGGCGCTGTCATCCGCCTGATTGCATCCGACGATCACATCGGGATGACACTGCGGGGGCAGATTTTCGAGCACCGGCCACAACTCCGTTGGGCTGAGCTTCGCCGCTCAACCGGCGCAGGACGCCATGGCGGTCAGGCGCAGCTTTCTTTTCATCTCCCCGTTTCTCCCGGTAAAGGCCCCATTGCCGGCGGCCGGGCCGCCCCTCTCACGAGCCGATCTCGCGTATCGCGCCGACCGGACAAATCGCGGCGCAGGCGCCGCATGACGTGCAGAGCGCGGCGTCGATGCGGTAGATGTCGTCCCCCTCGGATATGACCTCGACGGGACATTCGCTCTGGCACGCGCCGCAGCAGATGCACTCGGTCGTTATTTCGTACGCCACGCATCTCCTCCACAAGAAGGCGACTTCGAGACCACCCATTCATAGCCCGGGTGCCAAAACACGTCAACGGCAAATATCGGCTGCCCCGCGGCTATTTTCCCCGCGGCGTCTCCGGCCCGGACTGCTTGCCCTGCGCCGCTTCCGGCACGAGATTGAGCATGCTCGCGCGGTCCCACGCCAGGTTCGTTTCGACGGCCTCGCGCACGCCTTCGACCGGCGCGGCGCCGATGAGCTCTTTCATCGACTGATACGGGAGAACGCCGCCCAGCAGAAGGTCGAATCCGAGCGCGTACGCCGCGTTGATGCTCGAAAGCTCGCTGCGGCCGCGTTTGCCGAGGAGACGGTTCTTCGCGATCTCGACTTCCGTCCGATCCGGCGGGCGCTCGGCGAGCCCCCTGATCTCGCGTTCGAGCGACGAGCGGGCTTCTTCGATGCGCGGCGCGCCGGTGCCGAGGTAGGCGATCACGACCGCTCCGCCCGGGTACGGCGTCACGCCGCATTCGATCGAGTAGGAGAGCCCTTGCTTCTCCCGCAATTCGAGCTGCATGCGCCTCGACAGCGCCTCCCCGGCGACCATGAGCGAGGCGAGACGGGACGGCGACGATGTCCGGACGAGCCATCCGGCCGCGATGTAGGCGCCCTCCTTGCGAATCGTCTTCTCGATGGAGCCTCCGGGCGGCGGTTCCGGGAGCGGCGGGCACTCGACGGCCGCGCCCGCCGGAAATCCCGCGAGAAGGTCCTTCAGCGCCGCGCACCCGTTCGACGCCGGCTCCGGCGAGACGAGCGTCGCGATGATGTTGCGGCCCGCGAAGAGCCGCTCCCGGAGAGCCGCGAGATCCTCCATCGGCACGCGCATCATCGGCCCCGGGGAGGGGAACAGAGGCACGGCGAACGGATGGCTCCGGAACAGCGCTTCGATCATCGTCGTCCGCATCGTGTAAACGGGGGATGCCGAGCGCATGCCGACCTCGCGGGCGAGCGACTGCTTCGCCGCGTCGAGGTCGTCCGCGGTCGCCTCGGAGCCGAGGAGATACGCGACAAGCAGTCTCGACGCTTCGCGCATCGTCCGCGCCGGAGCCTCGAGGCGAATGAATGCGAAAGAAGGATTCAAGAGATAGTCGTCCTGCGGCATGTATGGATTGTCGCCGAACTGGATCCGCGCGCCGAGCGCGTCGAGCTTCTCCGCGAGCGCCTTCCCGCCGGCGGAGTTTTCGAGGAGCGTGACGAGGAGCTCGGCGAGACCGGTCGGCGGCCCGCTCTCGGCGCAGGCGCGCCCGCGGAACATGAGGTGGAGCGCGGCGACCGGCGAGCCGGGGCGCGACACCGCCGCAATCGTGCAGCCGTTGGACAGGGAATCGATGCAGGGAAGCGGCCGCTCCGAAGAGCGCGCGGGGAGCCTTTCAGCCTTCGCGCTCTCGACCGCGCGGTTCGATCCTGCATCGGGCGGCGTTCCCATCGAGCGCGGCATTCCGGCGCTCATCCCTGAAGGGCGCGGCATACCCCCCGGCATCCCCGGCGAACCGGGCATTCCGGGCGGCCCCGGCCTTCCCGGGCCCTCGCCCGGGCCCGTCTTCTTTTCGATAAAGCACGCGTTGAACTTCAGCGGGCGGAACGCCCTGCCGACGAGCTTCGCGCAGTCTTTCGCGGTCACGAGCGCCGTCGCGTCGATCTGCGCGAGATATCGGGCCCCGTGAAGCGCGATCGCCTCTCCCCGCGACATGACGTAGAAATGATACATCTCCCGGTCGAACATCTCCGCCGAGAGAAACGAAACGCGGGCTCTCTCGAACTCCGCCCCCGACGGCGTCCAACTCGCGAGGCTTTCGAGCGCGGCGGGAACCTTCTCGTACGCAGCGCGTCCCGGTGCCGGCGCTCCTCCGCCGCCGGTCATGCCCTTCTGCGCCGACATGCCCATGGGCATCCCCATTCCGGCGGTCCCCCGTCCCTCCTCCGCCGCGCCGACGTGAATCCTGAGCGCCGCGAAGCTCCCGTGTATCTCGAGGCCCACCTCGGGCGCCGGGAGCCCGATCTCCGCGAGCTTCTTCGCGAGCGGGGAGCTTTCGCCCTCGAGCATTCTCGCGACGAGGAGCGCCGCGGGGAAATCGCTCTCGCCGACCGCGGGCAGCGGGACGAGCACATCGAGCCCCGGCTCGCCTCCCGCAACGGAGTCCACGGCGGTTTCGTTCTCCCATTCGGGACGGGACGCCGCGCCGCAGGCCTTGGCGGCCGATCCGGCCGGGAAGTACCTGTCAACGAGAGCCTCGGCGGTCCTCTTCTCGAAGCTCCCCATGATGACGATTCTCATGTTGGAGGGCCGGTAGAAGGTCCGGTAGAACAACGTGAGGGCGGAATCGCTCATCGCGCGAATCGTTTCCGGATAGCCGATGACGGGTTCGGTGAGGGACGTCCCGCGATAGAGCGCCCGATCGACGACCCCCTCGAGAGAGGCGCGCGGATCGTCCCGCTCGCGGCGGATTTCCTCGGCGATCACCTTGCGCTCCTTCTCGATCTCTTCCGGAAGGAACGTCGAATGGAGCAGCATCTGAGAGAGGATATCGACTCCCGTTTCGAAATGAACGGACGGCACGAGGAGAAAGAAGACGGTCGTCTCCGTGCGCGTGAAGGCGTTGAGAAAACCGCCGACGTCGTCCACCCAGCCGCTGATCTCCTCGCGGCTGTAGCGCTCCGATCCGTCGAAGGCGAGATGTTCGATGAAATGCGTCGCTCCCCGCGTATCAGGCGTCTCGCAGACCGAGCCGGCGTTGACTGCGACCATGACACAGACGACGTCGCTTCCCTCGCGCCGGTCGAGCAGAATCTCCGGGCCGTTCGGCCGCTTGATCACCTCGATCGAACCGGCGGCCCGGAGCGACACGGCGCCCATGAGAAGCGCCGCGGCGGCGGCGATTGCGCACCGTACCGGCTTTCCGCGCATGACGGTCCTCCCTTTCCGGAATGCTACTTGATGAGATCGATCGCCCGGCCGTGTATCGCTTCCGCGGCTCCGGCGACGGCCTCCGAGAGCGTCGGATGCGGGAAGATCGATTCGGCGAACTGGTCCGCCGTGAGCCCGCGGTCGAGCGCCACGATGCCGGGGGCGAGCAGCTCGGTCGCGTGCGGGCCGATGATGTGGACGCCGAGGAGCTTCCCGTCCTCCTTGCGCGCGATCCATTTCACGAAACCGTCCTCCTCGCCGAGCCCCTTCGCCTTGCCGTTCGCGGCGAAGGGGAACCGGCCGGTCGCGACGTCCACGCCCTTCGCCTTCGCCTCTTCCTCGGTCATCCCGACGCGGGAGATTTCGGGAAGCGTGTAGATCGTCGACGGAATGACGTCGTATCGCATCTCGCGGGAGGCGCCGAGCGCGTTCTCGGCCGCGACGATCCCCTCGCGCGTCGCGACGTGCGCCAGCAGCGGCCCGCCGACGACGTCCCCCGCGGCGTACACCCCGGGGACGGAGGTCTCCATCCTCGCGTTGACCTTGATGCCCCCGCGGTCCGCCTCGATCCCGGCGCCCTCCACGTTCGCGCCCGCGAAGAAGGGACGCCTGCCGACCGAAACGAGCGCCGCCTCGGCCGCGATCTCGCCGCCGCTCGAAAGGCTCGCGACGACCGAGCCGCCCTCGACCCTCGCCGCCGTCACCTTGATCCCGAGATGGAGATCGATCCCTTTCTTCCGCATGAGCATCTGAAGCGTCCTCGACACCTGGGCGTCCTCGGTCGCGACGATGCCGGGGAGCATCTCGACGATCGAGACCTTCGATCCGAACGCGTTGAATATCGAGGCGAACTCGCACCCGATTACCCCTCCCCCGACGATGAGAAGGCTCGCCGGCACGCGGCCGAGGTCGAGGATGTCGCGGCTCGAGATGATGCGCGTCCCGTCGAACGGCATCGGCGGGAGCGAGACCTCCGACGAGCCGGTGGCGACGATGATTTTCGGCGCCGTGACCGGGCCGACGCCCTCGACGTCGATCCCGCCGGCGCCCGTGAGGCGCCCCGCGCCGCGCAGCACGTCGATGCGCCGGGCCTTGAGAAGCTTCTCCACGCCCGAAACGAGCTCCTTCACGACCCGCGCCTTGTTCGCGAAGAGGCCGGCCGGATCGACCGTGACCGGTCCCCCCGCGATCCCGCGCCCCTTCCCCTCGCGGACGCGCTCGATCAGGTGCGCGGCGCCCTGCAGCGCTTTCGTCGGAATGCATCCCCAGTTGAGGCAGGTGCCGCCGAGCGATTCCTTCTCGACGAGACACACGCGGGCCCCGAGCTGCGCGGCGCGGATCGCCGCGGGATATCCGGCGGGGCCGCCGCCGAGCACGATCACGTCGTATTCCCGCGCCACGCTCGATCCGCCTCCCTAGAAGAACCGCTCGGCCTTGCTCTTGAGGAGCTTCGCCTGCGACCGGTTGAGCCTCACCTCGGTCTTGTCCGCGTCGTCGAGGGTCATCATGAAATTCCCCCCCGACCACGGACCGACGTCGGCGATCTTCCTGATATTGACGAGGTAATCGGCGCCGAGACGGACGAACATCGCCGGATCGACCTGCGTCTCGATCTCGTCGAGGTCGCGGAAGTTCGTGGCGAACTTCCCCTCATCCGTGTGCGCCGTCACGCGCGAGCCCTCGCGGCGCAGCATCGCGACGCGTTCGACGTCGACCGGCGCGGCCTCCTCCCCCTTCCTGACGACGATGCGGGGGAGAAAGCTCGTCCCGATGCGGATGCTTTCCGCGAGCGCTTTGAGACGCTTCGCGAATTCCTCGCGGCGCGGCGCGGCGCGGCGCGCTTTCGCGAGCGCCTCGCCGAGACGCGCGCGGTCGATCGGCTTCAGGAGGTAGTCGAGCGCGTTCACCTCGAACGCCTTGATCGCGTATTGATCGTATGCGGTCGCGAAGACGATGAGCGGTACCTCGTCCGCCTTGAGCAGCTCGCTCACGACTTGAAAGCCGTTCATCTCGGGCATCTGGATATCGAGAAACATCGCGTCGGGCCGCTTCTCGCGGGAGAGCGCCACCGCCTCGCGTCCGCCCGCGGCCTCCGCCACGATCTCGACATCCTTCTCCTGCGAGAGGAGAAACCGCATCTCGTCGCGGGCGAGCTTCTCGTCGTCGACGATGATCACTTTGAAAGACACGAATCCACCATCCTTGCGTCGGCCGGAATGTACAGACGCACGATCGCGCCGCCCGCGGCCCGGGGGACGATCACGAGCCGTCCCGCGCCGCACGTGTAGATCTTGATCCGTTCGATGACGTTCCGGAGACCGAATCCGCGCGCGACGAGCTCGTCGAGAAGCCAGCCCTCGAACGGCGGGCCGTCGTTCTCGATTTCGATCTCGATCCCCTTTGCGGCGGGCTTCGCGCCGATGCGGAGCGTTCCCCCGTCGACGCGGCGCGATATCCCGTGCTTGATCGCGTTCTCGACGAGCGGCTGCAGGATCATGATCGGAACCTGCGCGTCGTCGACCGCGGGGTCGATGTCCTTGACCACCGCGAGACGCTCGTCGCCGAACCGCACCCGCTCGATGGAGAGATAATCGTCGATGAAGGCGATCTCCTCGCGCAGCGAGTGGGTGTCCGCGGAATCGTCGAGCGATTTGCGGAAGATCGAGGCGAGCCGGTGCGTCATCTCGCGTGCCTTGTCGGCGTCCGTCCGGATCAGGGCCGAGATCGAATTGAGCGTGTTGAACAGGAAATGGGGATTGATCTGGCTCCGGAGCGTCGAGAGCCGCGCGTGAATGAGCTGGCGTTCCTCCTCGCGCAGGAGCATCTCGAGGCGCGCGTTGGAGGCCATCTTGAGCGCGATGCCGAGCGTGTACACGAGCACGGCGAGATCGAGCACGGTGAGGAAGTCGTTTTCGGGAAGATAGCCGTAGAAAAGCTTGCGGCCCTGGAACCGCCGGAGGAGCCCGTATCGGGCGAGCGCGAACACGATGCAGATGACGAACGGGATGAAATTCCGGTCGAGCCGGCGACGCGCGAGCCGCGAAACGAAGTCATACACGAGGTAGAACGGATTGAGCGAAAAGCTCCAGATCTCCCCCCGCGCGTGCAGGAGCGCGACGAGGGCGCCGCTCACGAAACCCGCCGTCGCGTAGAACGGGAACGCCACCGGCTCGCCGAAGAGCCAGCAGACGGCGCCGACGGCCGCGCCGACTCCCGTTCCCACCCAGGCGCCGCCGAGAAAGCCCGCGAGCAGCGCCCCCTCGAGGGAGAGATCCATGGCGCCCTGGTATGTGTATTTCCGCACGACGACGCAGGCGATGAAAATGGCGGCGAGGAGCACGGTCATCCGCAGACGATCCATCACCGAGACGGGCCGTCCGAGGACGAAATTGGCGACGAACCGGAATCCGAGCACGAGGCTCGCGATGCCGGCCATGACGATCACGCGCAGAAGCAGATTGATGAGGAGCAGCTGCTCCGGCGTCAGTTTAACGGGCATATCGCTCCCTACAGGCGCATGGCGTTGATCCGTTTCGTGAATATCTCGAGATCCTGCATCGTGCGGAGCCCGACCTCCTTGGTGAAGATGCTCCCGTCCCGGAGCAGGATGTACGTCGTCGGGACGCGGCGCACGCCGCCGAACGCCGCGGCGACCTCGTCGCCGTTATAGACGACGGAAAACGTGGCCGGGTTCTTCTCGATGAAGCTCGCGACCGTTTCCCTGCCTTCCTTGTCGGTGAAGACGCCGAGAACGGCGAACCGGTAGCGCTGGAGCTTGGCCTGGAGCTTGTTGAGCTCGGCCGTCTGCGCCGCGCACTCCTTGTTCCACGTCGCCATGAAGGTCAGGATCACGATGTCCCCCTGATAATCGGCGAGGCGCATCACGGTCCCGTCGAGCCCCTTGAGCTCGGCGTCGGGAGCGCGCTGATAGCTCTCGATGGTGACGTTCTTCGCCGTCTCCGTCCGCGGCGCCTCCTGCTTCGGCCGCCCCTCCTTGTTCGCGCACCCCGCCGATCCGAGCGCGATCGCGAGCGCCGCCGCGATCGCGACGATCGCGCGCGCCGGCCGAACGGTCAATCCATGCGGCATGTTCTCCTCCTTATTTCTTCTTCACGAGTATTCCCGCGATCGTGTTCTTCTGAATCTCCTTGGTACCCTCGTAGATCTCGGTGATCTTGGCGTCCCGGTAGTACCGCTCGACCTCGTACTCGAGGATATACCCGTAGCCGCCGTGAATCTGCACGGCCTCGTCCGTCACGAGCACGGCCGTCCGTCCCGCCAGCAGCTTCGCCATCGAGGTGAGCTTCGGATCGATCTTCCCCTGATCGAAGTTCCACGCGGCCTTGTACACGAGGAGTCGCGCCGCCTCGATCGCGGTCGCCATGTCGGCGAGCTTGTGCTGCGTCGCCTGAAAATCGGCGAGGCGCTGTCCGAACTGCTGCCGCTGCTTCGAGTACTCGACCGAGCGCTCGAACGCCCCCTGCGCGATCCCGACGGCGGTGGCGGCGATCTCGGCGCGGCTCTCGTCGAAGAACTCGAGCACCTGGTAGAAGCCCCTTCCCTCCTGGCCGACGAGGTTCTCGAGCGGCACCTTCACGCCGCTGTACGAGACCTCGGCCGTCGACGTCATCCGGATGCCCATCTTGTCCCCGACCTCCTCCGCGTCGAGCCCGGGCGTTCCCTTCGGAACGATGATGAGCGACTGCCCGCGATAGCTCGGCTGCACCGCGGCGTCGGTCTGGCAGAGCGTGATGTAGAAATCGGCGATCGTGCCGTTCGTGATGAAGGTTTTCGTGCCGTTGATGAGCCAGCCGTCCTTCTCCTTCACGGCGGACGTGTCCATCGACGTGATGTCGCTCCCGTGGTTCGGCTCGGTGAAGCAGCCCGCGGAGATCATCGCGCCCGACGCGATGGCGGGCAGCAGCTTCGCCTTCTGCTCCTTCGATCCGTGGCGCATGATGATCTCGGAGGCGAAATCGCTGAGCGCGAGCGCCGTTCCGATGCCCGAGTCCTTCCGGCAGAACTCCTCGACGACGAGCGCGTTCTCGAACACGCCGAGCCCCTGCCCCCCGTACTCCTCGGGGAAATGGATCCCGACGAATCCGAGCTCGCACGCCTTTTTCCAGACGGACCGCGGGAACGAGTGCTCCTTGTCGTGCTTGATCGCGAGATCCTTGTCGAACTCCCCTTCGGCGAACTCCCGCGCCGCCTGCTTGATGTCCTTCTGCTCCTTGGTCAATTCGAAATCCATGATCTCCTCCGGTTCACGACGAGCCGATCTGCTCTTTCAACGCATCGATGATCTTGAACATGTCTTCGACGGCGCCGTAGTCCGCGGCCCGGAAAATGGGCGCCTTCGCGTCGCGGTTGACCGCGATGAAGACCCCCGATCCCTTGACGCCAGCGAGGTGCTGGAACGCGCCGCTGATCCCGAGCGCGAGGTACACCTTCGGCTTCACGGTGCGTCCCGACGTTCCGACCTGACGCTCCTTGCCGAGCCACTTCTTGTCGACGACGGGGCGCGAGCACGCGAGCACCGCGCCGAGCTTGTCGGCGAGCTCCTGCGCCTTCGGGATATTCTCCACGTCCTTGATTCCGCGACCGATCGAGACGAGGAAAACCGATTGGGTTATGTCGACGGCGCCCGCCGCCGCCTCCCGGTAGCCGAGGAACTCCGTCTTGAACGGTCCGGAGAGCGGGGGGCACGGATGATCCTCGATGCGGCCGGCGCTCCCTGCCTCCGCCGCGGGGGCGTAGCTCCCCGAGCGCACGGTGACGAGGTAGCCGCCCGACGGGGCGAACGACGAGCGGGAGAGAATCTTGCCGTTGTAAATGCTGCGCACGACGGACAGCCCAGCGCCGTCCATCTCGACCTTGACGCAGTCCGTCGCGCACGGACGCGCGCTCTCAACCGAGAGCTTCGGGAAGAGCTCCATGCCGAACGCGGATTGCGGACAGAGGGTCACGAGCGGCGTCTCCTTCTCGAGGACATCCTTGAGCGCGGCCGCGTGCGTTTCGTAGCGGAATTCGGCGAGCGATTCGCTCTCGACGACGATGACCCGCGGGAGGTACTTCGAGAGGGTCTCGGCGAATCCCCGCACGCCGCGTCCGACGACGACGGCGGCCGGCTCGAGCCCGGACGAGCGCTCGAGCTCGCGCGCGAGCGTGACGAGCTCGTACGTCGCGTCCCTGATCGCGCCCTGCCGGTGCTCGACGACGACGAATACCTTCGCCATTTACGCCACCCCCCCTCTCTCCTTCACGATCTCGAGGATTCTGCGGGCGATCTCGGCGGGAGCGCCCTTGATCATCTCGGCTTCCTTCCCCGCCGGCGGCACCGAGAGCCCCGTGCGCCTGACGAGATTCGCGTTCGCGCCGATCTCGCCCGGCGCGAGGCCGAGCGCGGCCGCGTCGAGGACGGGGATCTCCTTGGCGCGCACCTTCCGAATCCCCATGATCGACACATAGCGCGGCTCGTTGATGCCGGTCTGGATGGTGAGCACGGCGGGGAGCTCGATCCGCAGCATCTCCTCGAGGCCCCCCTCGAGCTCTCTCGTGACCTGCGCATTCTTCCCTTCGAGGGCGATCGAGGTGACGAGCGTCGCGTGCGGCCACCCGAGGTAGCCGGCGAGCGCCGGCCCCGTCATCGCGAATCCGTCGTCCCCCGCCTGCGCTCCCGCGAGAACGAGGTCGTACGAGCCCGTGCCGACGGCGGCGCGAAGCCCGCGCGCGATCCCGTACGGATCGGCGTCCTTGAAGGGAGCGTCGTCGATCAGGATCGCGTTATCCGCCCCCATGGCGAGGCAGCGCCGGAGCACGTCCTCGCTGTCGGCGGGGCCGATCGTGGCGACGGTCACCGTGCCGCCGTGCGCCTCCTTGATACGGATCGCCTCCTCGACGGCGTAGTTGTCCCATTCGTTGATGCCGGATGCGAGGTCGTCCTCCTTGATGCCCGTGCCGTCGGGCTTGAGGACGACCTCGGCGTCGGCGGTATCGGGCACCTTCTTCACGCACACGAGAATCTCCATCAGGAGACTCCTTTCCCGGCCGGCGCCGCGCCCGGGAGGCTCTCGGCCACCAGCTCCGTGAGATCCTTCACGACGATCTTCCCCTCGAATCCCGCGGTCTTGACCGCGTCGTCCATATTGCTGAAGCAGAAGGGGCACGCGGTGACGATCGTTCCGGCCCCCGTGCCGGCCGCCTCGCGCACGCGAATCTCCGCGATCTTCTCCCCCTCGCCCGCTTCGACCCACATTCTCCCGCCGCCGCCGCCGCAGCAGAGGCTCCGTTCGCGCGAGCGCTCCATCTCGACGAGCCTGACGCCGGGGATCGATTTCAAAACGTTCCGCGGGGCGTCGTACACCCCGTTCCGCCGGCCGAGGAAGCACGGGTCGTGAAAGGTGACGGCGCGCTCCCCGCGGCTCTCGAGCTCGATCCCGCCCGAGGCGATGATCCGCTCGAGCGCCTGCGACACGTGCAGCACGCTGCGCTCCTTCATCGAGGGGCTCATCCGCGCGTACTCGTTCCTGAAGGTATGGAATCCGTGCGGGCACGGCGTGACGATCTCCCGTATCCCGTGCCGGTCGAACGCGTCCACGTTCCCCCCGGCGAGCTCCGTGAAGAGCCCGTCCTCGCCGACCCCCCGGATGAATTCGCTGCAGCACGTTTCGTCCTTGCCGAGAACGGCGAATCCGAATCCCGCGGCCTTGAAGATATTCACCGCGGCGCGCGGCACCGACTGGAGCCGCGAATCGTAGGCGAAGGTGCACCCGACGTAGAAGCAGCGCGACTCCTTCGCGCCCTCGGAGAGCACGGGAACGTCGAGCCCCGACGCCCACTCCATCCGTTTCCCCTTCGCCCCCTGCCAGGGATTCTTGAACTTGTACACCGACTCGAGCATCTCCTGGATGTTGCCCGGGACGTCCTCCCCGATCTCGACGCGCGCCGTCCGCACCTCCCGTATGACGTCCAGGGGGCTGATGGCCGACGGGCACTCGTCGCGGCAGCGGCCGCACGTCGTGCAGAGCCAGACCGAATCGTCCCTGACCGCAGTCGCCTTCGCGAGGGCGGCGTCGGCGGCGCGGCGCGGCAGCAGACCGAATCCGCTCTTCCGGCGGACGAAACACCCCGCCTCGGCGATCGCCTTCCGCGGCGAGAGCGATTCCTTCGCGATCGCGCTCGGGCATTGAACCGTGCAGCGGTTGCACTGCGTGCACGCGTCGAACATGACGTGGTGGCGAAAACTGAAATCGCTCGTGAGCGCCTCGCGCTCCTCGAGCGAGAGGTACGAGCTGAAACGCATCCCCTCGAGGGTCACGTTGATGCTCGCGGCGAAGACGTGGATGAACTTGGAGAACGGAAAATACGCGATGAGGATCATGCTCGCCGCCGCGTGAATCCACCACCAGATGCGGTGCGCGGCGGTCGCCGCGGGCACGGAGAGCCCCGAGACGTCAGCGATCCATCGCCCCGCCGGCGACGGCTCGATCCAGGGGAGCGTCTGCGCGCGGAGCCTGAATCCCTCGACCATGAATCCCGTCAGCGCGATGAAGAAGAGGAGCACGAGCACGACGTGGTCGCGCGGGACCGTCACCATTTTCTCGCGTTTGATCGCGTATCGCCGGAGATAGGCGAGAACGACGCCGAGCATGAGCGCGATTCCCGCGACGTCGAGCGCGAACGCGTAGACGAGATACAGGTCGCCCCTGAGGTACGGAATGATCCAGTGATCGATCGTCGAGAGGACCGTGCCGAGAAAGAGGATGAGAAATCCCCACATGATGCACACGTGCGTCACGCCGCCGAGAAAGTCCCCCTTGAAAATGGAGGCGTTCAGGAGGATCCGCCGGACGACGAGCCATGCGTCGAATCCGCCGTCCCGCTTCTCGCGCCACCCCGCGCGCCACAACGTCCAGCGCCGGTAGAGCCCGTAGAGGCAAATGGCGGTCGCCAAGGCCGCAAGTGAATAGAAAATATAATGATAGCCGATATTCCAGAACACTTCGCGAAACGGCTGCATCGCCACCCCCTGTTCTCGCGAACGCCTGGCATAGTATCAAAAGGGAAGCCCCGAAATCAACCACATACTTGACAGGCGGTTAGTCGGCCGTGGCCGCGGCCGCCGTTCGAGACGCCCGGCGCCGCGCGCGAGAAAAGAACCATCAAAATCGCCTGCTCGGCAATCATTTCAAGCCATCTGGAACGGTACTTGCGAATAGACGCATTTCGGAGGAATATGATGTTTTCCCGCGTCATGACATGCGCGATCATCCTGATGCTCGCCGCGCCGCCCGCCGTTTCCCAGCCGGGGGCGACGCCTCGCGTGAAGGCCGAAGCGCTCTTCGTCGACGCGCAGAAGGCTCTGTCGCGCGGCGATTACGCGGGCGCCGAGACGATACTCAAGGAAGCGCTCCAGACGGATCCCTCGTTCACCTCCGCCATCTGGCAGCTCGCTCAGATATACGAATCCCGCGGCGAGATCGACTACGCGCGGGAGCTTCTGATGCGCGGACTGCGGCAGGATCCCGACGCCGTCTGGGCCCGGGAAAAGCTCTCGCAGATGGAGACCTCCCTCTCGCGCGCGATGTTGGCGGACGCGCGCGGCTCCATGAGCTCGGGCAAGTGGGACGGCGCGATCGGAAAGTTGTCGGCGTATCTCGATCTGAGGCCCAACGACGCCGCCGCGCTCGCCGCGATGGCGCGATGCCAGGTCGAGATGGGAAACCAGAAGGCGGCCCGGAAGTACATCGAGCGCGTGCGCGCGATCGACCCGGACAACGCCGAAGCCTCCTCCCTGCTCGCCCGGATGGAAACGACCGAGCGGAGCGCGCGGCTCGAGAAGCTTCTGGCCGAGGCCCAGATCGCGCTGCTCGACACGGCTTCCACCGCGCCCGGGCGCGCGCGAACGGCCCTCGAGGCGCTCATCGCGGCCGATCCGGCGAACACGTGGGCGAAGGAGCGGCTCGCCGAATTGAATCGCCCCGTCGAGAAGCCGCCCGCCGGCGCGGACCGGCGCGCCGCCAAGCCGCTTCCGCCGGTTTTCGCGAAAGGGCGCCAGACCGTCGACCGCTCGAAGGACGCCGTCGCCGGCCTCGGACGCTTCCTGCTCACTCACATCGCGCTCTTCCTGCTCGGCGCCGTCCTCTGCGTGCTCGCAATCGACATCCGAAGGAAGATAGCGCGTCGAAACTACCCCCTCGAGGGAACGATGACTCTCATTCCCATCCTCGACATCGTGTCGCTTGTCAACGCCAACATGCGGACGGGGCGGCTCATCGTCGTGAGCTCGGACGCGAAAGGGGAGATCTTCTTCGACAAAGGCGAGATCGTCCACGCGCGCTGCGACGGTCTCACGGGGAAGGTCGCGTTCCAGAAGCTCATGGACATCCGCGCGGGCCGCTTCTTCTTCCACAATCATCTCCCGAACGTCCGCCGCACGATCTCCGATCCGTTGAGCCTGCTCCTCCTCTCGATGAAGCCGCACGAGGAGCCGGCGAAGGAATCCCCCGCGCCCAAGCAGCGCGAAGAGGCCCTCTCGACCCGCCGCTGACGGTTCGTCGATTATCCGTAGATTGCCGGTTGATTGTCCGCCGATCGGATGTTCCTCAGACGAGCGTCTCGAGCAGGGGGCATTCCGGAGCGGCGCCGGCCTCATCCGCTTCGCGGCTGTACCGGATTTCCCAGCGAATCGCGGGGTAGAGCTCCTCGCCCCGCTCGGCGCAGCGGCGCTCGAAGCGCTCGCGAACGCTCTCCATCGCCTCGTCGACGCGCTCGCGCGAGGCGCCGGCGACGATCACGTCGTAGCTCCCCGGCTCCCCGCCCCGCGCGACGAGCCACTCTTCCGTTCCACGGAGGGAGCAGAGATCCGATTCGAACAGACGGTTGAACGATCCCGCGTCGGCGCGCGCTCCCGCCATTCGCACCGAGACCACGTGCAGCGGGACGCGGCGGAGCCTCGAGCGCTCGAGCATCATATGGAGCGGATGAACGAGATCCTTTTCGCGGTCGAGCGGCGGGCTCGCGGGCAGCCTGAGATGGAGCCCGTCCCGGTCGAGCGACGCGTGAACGCCGCCGAGCGCGCGGGCGAGCCGCTCCAGCGTCGCCCCCCGGGCGAGATTCCCCGTCTCGCCCCGGTCCTTCGGATCGATCCGTCCGCCGCGCGATCCGCCGCACGGCCTGATCGATATCGAAATCCGCGGATCCTCAGCCGCCTCGCCCCGCGCGTCGCACGCGGCGACGGCGCACTCGACGGAGGGAACCTCGCCGAGCCGCTCGCCGATCGCCTCCACCGCGGCGGCGACGTATCTCGAGAGCAGCGAACGGCAGGTGAGGAGCGGGATATCGGACGAGCGCAGCTTGAATCCGGCGATCGCGCCGCGACGCTCCAGGTCCGCCAGCATTTCGCCGAGCGCGGCGTCCACGCTGATCAACGATCGCCAAACGTTCATTGATCCGGATTCGACCAAAAATTCGCTCTGGAGCTCGTCGAACGAGCTGATGAGCTTCTCGATGCTTCGACAGCCGATATCGAGAAACCGCTCCCGCTCGGCTCCATCGAGGATGCTCCCCTTCTCGCTCAGAATCATGACCGCGTTGCGCGCCGACGTGAGCGGCGTCCGCATGCGGTGCGAAAGGCTCGTCGCGAACCGCAGGTGAAGCTCGTCGAGCTTGCGCCACTCGGAAAAATCGTGCATGAGCACGAGATACGAGCGGCCGGCGGCGGTTTCCGCGCACTCGTGAATCTCGAGGCCGAGGAGACGCGAAGCGCCGTTTCCGTCCGGAACGGGCACGTCGACGAAATTGACGCATCCGCCCGAGCGGCGCCCGTCCATGATGCGCGCGACGAGCCCGACGCGATCGAGCGCCTCTCCCGCTTCGCGTTCACTCGCGGCGCCGAGGATCTCGCGCGCCCGCCTGTTGACGTGGATCGGCATGAACTCCTCGTCGAGGAGCACGATTCCCTGGCTGATCGGCTCGAGGAGATCCCGGGGCGCCGCGGCGCCGAACACGGGGCGCCGAACGCGTCTGCGCATCTTCTCCACGATGAAATCGAGCTCGGCGTCGCGCACCGGCTTCAGGAGAACCTCGTCGGCCCCGTTCGCGGCGGCCGCGGCGAAATCCTCCGGCTCGCGCGACGCGGTTACGAGCGCGATGCCCCCGGCGAATCCCCCGGCGCGGGCCCGGGAGACGAGCTCGGTGCCGCGCATGAGCGGCATGTCGAGATCGGTGAACAAGAACGCCGGCCGGGCCGCGGGGAGCGCGCCGAGAAGGCTCGCCGGATCGTCGAATCGAACCGCCCCGATGCCGCGCCGCGCGAGGTGCCGCTCGAGCAGCGACGCCATGAGCCGGTCGTCATCGATGATGAAGGCCGTTTCGGCGGCGCCGGCGCGGGAGGTCCCGTGTTCCGTATCGGTCGCGTGTATTCGTTCGTTCGACACCGGATGACATTCCTTTCAAGCGGGCGTTGCGATTACTTCGGTTACGCGCTGGCAAACGCAAGGCGTGTGCCTCGATTCACGCGAAACGACGCGGGCGTTCGAACGCGTTTGCGCCTTCATAGGGAACTTTAGGAGCGGCGCGGATTCGCAATATGCATTCAGGGATTGATCGAATCGGGGCGCGGCGCGGAGCGGGAAGGCGGAAAACGGTACGCGAGAGCGATCGAAACGGACGAATCGAACGCGCGCGAGGAGGCTTCGCCGGTTTCGGCCGCCCCCCCGAGCTCGAGCAGGAGCTGCTTCGAGAGGGCGCACCCGATCGAGAGCGCGTACTGCGTGCGCTCATCGCCGTTTTCGAAGCCGATGAAGAACGCCGCGCAGTCGATCGATATCGACCCGGGGAGCCGCGCGCCGATCGAGGCGGCGAGCGTGAAGTGAGCGTCGTTGACGAAGCCCTCCTCGTCCCGCACGTCGGGAACGATCGTGTAGAGCGCCGCCGCGCTCACGTCGAGGCCGCGGGCCGCGAGGCGGGCCTCGATCCCTCCCTCCCCTTCGGACGTCGCGTCCGAGAAGGGGCGCAGGGACGCGGATCCCGTCGGGATCCGGGCGTCCGCGCGGATGAACAGCCTCACGGCACCCGCCGAATCTCCCGCCACGCGGGCGGCGGCGTGCAGCATCAGATCGCCGAATCCGTACCGGATGCCCGCGGTGTCCCGTACGGCGGGAAACTGGAGCCCGATCCGGACCTCGATCCGGGAGCGGGGACGGATGAGAACGTCGCCCGTGAGGAGCGAACCGCGCTGCCAACCGAGGTCGCACTCGCTCTGCCGGATGACGATGATCGCGCGCGTCGAATCGCTCGGCGGAATCGCGCGGAAGAATGAATGGGGATCGCAGTAAAATCCGGTCGCGCCGACCGGCACGACCGGAAACGCCGCCGCGGCGGCGAAAAGGATCAGGAAGGACGCGAGTCTCACGGGAACGCCCTTCTACACCACGCCCTCCAGCAAGCGGGTTTTTCCCTGGTTCACGAAATGAACGACGATCGTCCTGCGGTGGCCGGAAAGGGTCTCCTTGGCAATCACCTTTCCGTAGTCGTTCCAGGAGCGGTGGTAGATGACCTCTCCGACGTTGTAATCGCCCCCCTCCTGATACTCCCGAGCGTTCTCGGTGGAAAGGTCCTCGATGGCGAGGTCCTCGCCCTTCGCGCTCGCCTCCTCCTTTTCGGTCTCCTCGACCTCATCGATATCTTCCTGGTTGAGCATATGCGGCAGGTAGCCGCGGCAGCCGGGACAGTTGAGCCAGATCACGTCCTGCGCATCCGACTCCTCGACGATCGGCATATCGAACGTCTTCTTGCATACGGAACAGTACTGCTCCACGGTTTTGCCGCGTTCCTTCCTGCTCTTCACTCTGCGCTGCGTCACCGAACCCACCCCCGTGCAACCGTTGTCAGGCGCCCGTTACTGCGACACGATCCTGCAGCATTCGTCCGCTTCCCTCGCCGAGAGAAACCTCATGCCGCAGACCGGGCACACGTGCTTTCCATCGAGTCTGCCCTCGGCTTCCGCCTTCGCGAGGAGCCGGTGGAATTTTACGTAGTTCTTGTCTTTCTGAAGTAGTGTATCCTCCTTGTCCACTCTCGTCATTTCCACCCTCCCTTTCAGGGATACCGCTTCAAAGCCCCACCTGGTGTAGTTTTCACGCGCAGCCCATACCATATATGGTGGGCTTATACCATTTCTCCTTTCGGCTGTCAACAAGATTCCCGGAAGAATCGAACGCGCCGTTGTCACCGGAGAATGACGACCTTCCGCACGGCGGTCTCGCTCCCCGCGGAAACGCGCAGGAAATACACTCCCGCCGGGACGGTCCTGTCGCCCGAATCGGTTCCGTCCCACGAGAGCGTCATCAAGCCGCTGAAGACCCGGTTCGAATAGATGTCCTTGATGCGCTGGCCGAGCACGTTGTACACGACGATGTCGACCTGCGTCCTGATCTCGCCCATCGTGTTCGACGAGGACGCCGCGCTCCTCGCCCCCGCTCCCTGGCCCGCGGATCCCGCCGCCGCGCGGCTCGAGTTCTCGACGCCGAAGCTCTTCGGCACGCTCACCGTGAACGTGACGCGGTCCCGCGTCGGATTGGGGAGCAGATTCGAAATGATCCCCGACGCGACGGGGACGCTCGCCGTCGCCGTCACTTCCTGGGACGAGAACGCGTACTCATGAAATTCGCCGCGGAAGGTGATCGCGAATTTGCCCTCGAGCCGGTAGCTGTACCGGCGCGTCGCGACGACCGACGTATCGAGGTAGCTGTACGCGCGGCGGTTGCCGATGCCGTCCGGCGTCGAGACGGTGGCGAGCTTCGTTTCGGCACCGCCCGTGGTGAGGTCCGCGCGCCACACGTCGAACTGCGCGCCGAACAGCTCCACGGCCGTCGTCCACGCGACCCGGATGTCCTCCGAAACGGGAGTCGCGTACACCGTGTTGTACTTGAGCCCGATGAGGAACAGATTCTTCGACGCCGTGTCGCAGAGGCCGACCTTGTTCTCGGCACGGAAATCGACCACGTTGAGGCCCGGCTCGAGCCCGGTCGCCACTTCACGCGCGATCACGATGTTCGAGGATTTCCCCCACCGGGGATCGCTCGGATTCTGCGCCTCCCATCCCTGTCCGTTGATCGAGAGCCATCCGCCCTTGATCGGGGCGGCGTAGTCGACTCGTTCGGGCGGCTCCTGCTGCATCGGGTTCTGATTGGGGACCGCGGGGTTCCGGATCGTGATCGTCAGAAAATACTCGTCGCCGGGCAGCAGCGTATCGATCGCCCCCGGTATGCTCGTGAACTCCACCGTCGGCGCCAGGGAGAAGATCTTCAGATAGGTCGTGCTGCCAATGTCCACGCTTCCCATCCCCACCTGTCCCTGCGTGTATTCGCAGATCGGCTGAGGCTCCGCGAAGGGGGGCGCGCTCGTCTGCATGATGCATTCGACTCTAGGTACGCCTGGACAATTTTGGTACACAGTGTTCATGTTCGGGACAGCAAGATATCCCGATTTGGCCGAGCACGGCTGCTCCGCGGAGGCGTACTCGTCGAGCGCCCAGAACGTGTGGCTCATCTCGTGGATGAACACGCGGCCGAAGCCGAGCCCGTACCCGTACCGGCAGGCCGGATACGGTATGAGGAGGTACGGCCCGCCGAGATACGAGTAGGCGACGTAGCCGGCGCCTCCCCAGCAGCCCGGATCGGGGCTCGGCGGGGTGGCGCTGTAGTGGTTGCTCATGTCGGCGATGAACGCGGTGAACACCCAGTCCGTTCCGTAGGTGTTGCGCGTCGCGTTGTTGAGCAGGTGCGCTCCATAGTACGCGCCGTAATCATAGCCGAGATTCCTGAGCACTTCCCCGATCCAGATGTCGTCGGTGCCCATGTCGCTCTCGATCGGCTCCATCGTGACGGGAATCCGCCTGAAGTTCGAGTAGTTGTACACGAAGCTGAGATCGTTGTACCAGAGCGCCTTCTGCATATACTGCGATATGCCGAGCGCGAGGGCGCTCATGGCGCCCGAGATCTCGTCTTCGGTCCAGTCCTCGGACGATCCCGCGCTCTCGGGGAATACCACATTAATGAGGACGCTCCCGACGAGGAACTCGGCGTTCTCACGGATGCTGCGGTCGGCGAGCTCCGCCGTCGAGCCGCGTCGCGGGCCGCCCGTCGGGGGCATCGTCCCCCGCACGACCTCCTCGGGAACCCGGAGCACCCGGTCTTCGATCGGTCCGGCTTCCTCGAACGAGCCCGTCTCCGCGGCGCGCGCCGCCCGGACGATCGACTCCTGCTCGAGGAGGTCGCCGACGACGCGCTCGGCGATCCCGTCGAGCCCCGCTCCCCGCAGCTCGGCGCGGGCGAAGCAGAGATCGACGTCGAGGCCCGCGAAGGTCGCGGCGTCGGGCCGCTCGGCGAAAAATCCAAAGATGGCGTCGGGAGGAAACATCTGCACGCCGCGCGCCCCCGTCGATTCGACGATCGCGCGCGCTCCGGCGAACGTCGCCTGCGAATGATCCGCGATCACGATCGCGACGGCATACAACGCATCGTACGAGCCGTGCGATTCCGCGAAGGAGGCGGTCGGAACGAGCGCGAGAGCGATGAACAGAGCGCGGATACCCCGGAATCGAGCCATGGGTCCCCCCTTAGATCTATGGTGCTCATCGAAAAATAGCCTACCGGCAATCGCTTCGCAATGGAAAATCAGAAAGGACCGGGGAATACGCGCGTCCCGCGCCGCTACGGGCGGCGCCGCGGTTTCGAAAACGAGAGCAGCATCGCTTCGGTCGAAGTCTCGCGCGGGCGGGACGACGCGGGAGCGCCTGCGCTCTCCGTGCGGCTCTTCTTCTCGACCGCGCTTCTCACGAGACCCCAGAGAGGAACGTCGCGGGAGATCCAGAGCCGGCTGCGCTCCTCCTCGACCCGCCGCGCCGCCGTTCCGCCGAGATCCACGGTCTTCGTTTCGTTCCGCCAATACTCGGCCCCCTCGCACGCGAACGTCCCGGCCGGCACGGAGACGCGCGCGGAGCCGAGCGGAGCGCGCGCGAACCGGTCGCCCGGACGGAGAAAGATCGATTCGATGTCCAGACGATCGAGCTCCTGCGCCGTCGGCGCACGGAACGCGCCGGTTCCCTCCTTGACGGCGACGTCGAGCAGGCAGGACCGGACCGCCTCGGGCGACGTCGCGGACATCACGCGCTCCGCGATCCGGAGCCGGATCGTGACGCTCTCCTTCTTCGAGCGCGGATAGGGGGACGTGACGACCTCGAGACGGAACGCCCCTCCCTTCCGGTCGAGAACGCGGAGCTCGACGTAGGACGAGTCGGCGGCGCCGAACGATTTCGAAACGACGAGATAGGAAACGCGGGCTCCCGGCTCGATGGAAAGGGCTTCGAGCGACATTCCCGGAACGAGAAAATCGACGCCGGCGGCGCGGGCGGCGGACGGCGCGAGCGCGGCGGCGGCCGCGACGACGATCGAAACGACGATATGCCGTATGCGGCTCATAGGCCGTCCGCGCGTCCGCAGTGAGGAACGCGGCTCCAGTACAGCTGATAATCGAAATCGGGGCTCCATTTCGACGTATGACACGTTCTGCACGACTGGCGCGCCGCGGACGCATAGGAGCCGTCCCGGGAATGCGCCGTGCCGGGACCGTGGCACGACTCGCACTGAACGCCGAGAAGATACGGAGCGCCCTCCTTCTCCGCGGCCGGATCGTATCCGCCCGGCCTCCGGTACCCGGTCGTGTGGCATGCGAGGCATTCCGGATTGGATTCCTGCCCGCGCTGGCGCAGCGTTTCGAAAGCGCGGAAATGCCTGCCGCCGACGAATCGGGGCATGAGATCGGCGTGGCATCGCCTGCAGATGTCCATGCCGAGATACCGATCGACGATCCTGCCCGTCGAGGCGTCGCGCGAGAGCGCCCGGCTGACCTGCAGCTCCCGCTGCTTCATCCGCTCCTCGGAACGGTACGCGGCGAGATCCCGCGCCGCGGCGGAATCGTCCGGCACGCTCGCGTCGAGACGGATCAGCGCGCTCTCCATGACTGCGGGGCCCTTCCCCCCGACGCCGGCGATGGTGACGAGCCCGAGATTCCTCCCGCGCTCCCCCGAGAAGAACACGGGAACGCCGCCGGGCTCGGACGCCGCCGACAGCGTATCGACGCAGCTCTCGCGCTCCCGTTCCCCCTCGCCGCCGTGCCCCCGGATGACGACGTCGATTCCCTCGAGCGACGGGAGAATCTCATGCAGCTTCTCCCGCCGCATATGGGCGAGCAGCACGACACAGTCGCACTGCCGGCGAAGCGCCGCGAGCGCCTCCCGCCCCTCGAGCGCCGGGTCGCGGACCTCGACGCCGTCGATATCGCGCGGCGCCTCGCCGAGGAGCGCCATGACGCCTACCGTGGCCCCGCCGACGCGCCTGATGACGAACGGCGGAAACATGCGCGCGCCGTTTTCGTAGAGATTCGCGCAGACGATCGGAAGCCCCGCCTCCGCGTGCGATTTGAGCGCGCGGGTTCCGTAGTTCAGATCCCGCTCGCCGACGGCCGCGGCGCCGAAGCCCGCGTCGATCATCGTGCGGACGAGAAACCGGGTCCGGTACATCTCGATGATGCCCGTTTCCCCAGAATAATCCCCCGCCGAGAGCAGGAGAAGCTGTGGATCGAGATTCCGGCGCTCCTTGATCGCGGTGGCCCGCCGGGCCACCCCGCCCGTGGCGTGGTCCCCTCAGCCGGCGGGAACGATCCAGCCCCGCTCGTCCCCGGCGAAAAGAATCGTCAGCGACGACTCCTCGCGGCAACCCGCGGCGAGCGCGACGACGGCGGCCAGAACGAACAACATGATTCGCTTCATGGTTGAACTATAAATGGAAAGGGCAAAGAAAGCGAGCTTCCTTTGCCCCGGATCATTAGCCATCCTACTTCGCGATGCGGGCCTTGAGCGCCTTGCCGGCCGCGAACGCGGGAAACTTCGTCGCCGGAATCGAAATCGCTTCGCCGGTCTGCGGATTGCGTCCCATGCGTTTCTTTCTCCTGCGGGTCATGAAGGTGCCGAAGCCGGTAATCTGGACCTTCCTCCCGGCCGCGAGCTCTCCGGCGAGAATGCCGTCCTTGAGAGAGGTGCTGAATATCGCCTCGACGACGCCCCGCGAATCTTTCAGAGTGAGTCCGGTCTTCTTCGCTACCTTGTCGATCAATTCGGTCTTGTTCATGGTTCACCTCCTTCGTGTTGTGAGTGGATTCAGCGCTACCGTACGCCCCGTTCCCCGCGTTGTCAACATTTTTGTCGCGGTTTCCCGGCGCGGATACGGCGTATTCGGGGCATCGCCGAAAGCGCCGCGGGCGGGCCGCGTCGTTCGGCGCGCCGCCGCCGCTAGTAGCCGCTGTAGGAGGACTGGATTCCGCGCGTCCCGCGCTCGTACTTGATCTCGGGATGCGCTTTGATCCTGATTTCGAAGTAGTACCGCCAATCGCTCCCGGTTCTCTCGTGGACGAAGCTCGCGCTCCAGCAATGGAGGTCGCGCTCGAGCTGATACCGCTGCTGCGTGAAATCGCGCTCCTCGATGTTGTAATAGCCGTTGACGGTGAGCTTCCACCCGCGGGAGAGCTGCGCGGCCCCCGTGTACCTGAGATTGCTCTGCATCGTCCGCGGCGAGTTCTCGCTCCACGCCTCGCTCAGGTTGTATCCGACGCTGAGCGACCAGCCCGGCGATCCGCTCCCGCCGGACGGAATGAGGTCGGGGGACGGCGGCGGCGCGCCGCTCTTTTCGCCCTCGAGGGACGGCGCGATCCGCTCCCGCTCGGGCAACGCCCACACGGCCGGGTAGGTCAGGGAGCCCCGCAGGGAGAAGTTGAAATTCATGCCGAAATCGTGCGACAGCATCTTGCCGCGGTACGGCGAGTACCTGCTGTTGAGGTTGAACGACATTAGATTGCCGATACGGAGCTGCGACCTGCTCGAGATATCCGAGAACGCCGTGCTCGCGGGGAGCTCGGGATTGTAGCTTCCGGAGACGTACCAGGCGAGGACGTCGCTCGATTTCGTCTCTTTCCCGCCTCTCTTGAGCTTGAGATCGATCGAGTTGTCGACTCCCCACTGAAACGACTGGGACCGCCGCTGGTCATCGCTCAACTTCGGCGAGATGCCGTAGCGCACGCTCGGCGTCAACGTGTGGCGGAGGCCGACGAGCGACCCGATGCGCGGGTAGAAGGTCCCGTAGACCTTCGTGCTCATATCGGCGCCGAGGTTCATGGTGAACTCGTTCGTTTCCCGGGGACGGCTGGCCGGGCCGTAGAAGCTTTCGTAACCTTCGTTGATCTTGTACGTGAGCAGCTTCGCGTACGCCCAGCCCATGTTGACGCTCGGATTGATCCCGAGGAATCCGAGGCGCACCTGCCGGTTGAATCCCATGCCGTAGCCGCTCGTCACCCGCGAGTAGCTGCGCGCCATGCTCTCCTCGCTCGTCACGGTCGCCGCTACCTTCGGCGTGAACAACACGCTCCCGAGGCCGCGCTCCCAGAGGCCCTGCGTCCCCGCCGCGTGCCGCTCGCCGAACCAGAGGGACCGCTGGGGAAAATTGAGCGAGAACGACGGCAGCGTCATCGAGACGCGGGGCTCCGTCGGGATGGTCACGTTGAGCTTCTGGTCGCGGGTCCCCGAGAGGCTGAGACTCGTCCCGTTCCAGCTTTTCCGGTAGCTGGCGGTCGAGTACACGCGCCGGTCGATGAACCGCGTGAGATCCTGCGCCTGGTCGACCGCCGATTGGGCCTGATCGCTGCTCACGAACTTGAGGTTGCTGGTGAGGCTCGCCGACGGCGAGAAGGTCTGATTGTGTCTCGACTCGAATATCCATTCGTTCGACGTGACGTACTTGCTCTGCGTGCCGCCGAACTGCCGCACGTAATCGAGCCGCGCCTCCCCGTCCAGCATATAGCGGATCGCGTAGTTGTTCACGAGGTGGAACCGGAGGCTCCGCCGTTCGTTGAAATCCCCCGTCAGGAGGAAGTCGGTGTATTCGTTCGTCGCCCAGTAGTAGCCGAGGCCCTGGACGAACCTCCCCTCGCGGCTCCCGAATCCGATGTCGACGTTCGGCTTGAGGAACCCCGAGGCGCGCGTGTGGCGGAGCGAGTTGACCATGAAGGGGAGGAAGAAGACCGGCATCTCCCCGATGTGGAGAAAGATCGGCCCCGTCACGATCTTGTCGTCGATGTACACCTTCATCCTGTTCGCGTGGAACGAGTAATGGGGATTGGTGTAATCGCACGTCGTGTAGGTCGAGTTGTAGACCTTGAGCACGTCCTCGCCGACCTTGAATATGTGCTCCCCCTGATAGTATCCCTCGCCGTACTTCGTCGAGCCTTCGACGATCACGCCCCCCTCGGAATCGAGATCGTATCCCATGTCGTCGCCGAACATCTTCTGATCCTTCTCCTCGAGCACGGGAGCCCCCGTCGCCTCGAGCAGGTTGAGGCGCGAGTTGTAGTCGATCCGCTTGGCCGTCAGGCTCGAGTTCTGGTACTTGAGATAGGCGCGGCCGTTGAGGAGAACGTTCTCGGTCGGCGCGAAGTACTCGATCCGGTCGGCGTTGTACTGGACGCGCTGGTTCGACTTCTCGAAGCTCTTGTACGTGAGCGAGCTGTCGATGGAGGCGGCGAGGCTGTCGATCGTCTCCTGCCGCGAGAGGTTGACGTACTTGTAGAGGCCGGTGGACGCCCCCGATATCTTGATGTAATCGAGCTCCCCCTCACGGAAGACGAAGAACATCCGGTCTCCGGTCGAGAAGTTGTTCGAGACCTTGGTCGAATCCCCCTCGATCGGGTAGTACATCGACTTCGCGTTCTTCTGGATGAGGACGGAATCGACGCGCTCGTTCGAGAGGTAGATGGCGATCGAGTCCCCCTCGATCCACGAGTCCTCCGTCCAGGGAGAACCCGGCCTCGGGGCGTCGGCGAGGCGGCCGGTTTCGGGGAGCACGATGCGCTCCACCTCGTCCTCGTTGTACCAGAGCAGCATCCGCTTGCCGCTCATGGACGAGGAGCCGTTCCGCGCCCGCGGATTGCCAGTGAGCTCCGCACGCTGCTCCGCGTCCCGGATGACGGCGGAATCGCAGCTCGCCCTCGTCTCTCCCTTCGCGATCTGCACGTCCCCCTCGGCGACGCCGATCTTCCGGTCGACGTCGAAGCGCATGATACGGCTCGTGACCGTCCCCCGCTCCTCCGATTTCAGGTCGAAGGTGAGAATGGGGCGATCGTCAACGACCGCTTCCTTCCCGATCCGGTCGAAGCGGGCGTGCCTGCCCGCGAGCGAATAGTCGTCGACGTCGTCGATGATCACGACCTTGCCGGTGGCGTCCGCCGTCTCGCGGTCGCGGTTGTAGACGACCGTGTCGGCGTACATCGTGCGGGTGCTGTCCTGCGCGTTCACGTTGCCGGTCAGCACGGCGATCCGCCGGTCCCGGTCGTATTTCGCGCGGTCGCAGCGGGCCTTCCATCCGCGATCCGAGAATCGCACGCGGCCGACGAGCTCGAGCGTGTTCGTCAGGCCGAAATACTCGCCGACGTCGCTCGTCATCACCGCCGACCCGTCGATGACACGGACGCTGTCGTAGAGCACGATGTAGCGACGGAGGGGATAGTGCTTTCCGCGGGCGCTCGTCACCGTCGTCGTGGCGTGATCGATCCGAACGCCCCCCTCGAGGTATACGACGCGCTCCCCCCCTCGAAGCTCGACCGGAGCCGGGACGACGTCACGCGGTAGACGGCCGAGTCGGATGCCGCCTGCGCGATCTGTTCGCCCGGCCGCGGCGGCTCCTGGGAATCCGCGCGCGGCGGCCCGGCGGCCCCGAGGAGACCGAGAGCGGCGAGCACGACGAATGCAGACTGCTTCATGGCGATCCTGTAGGCCGCGGGCTGCGCGCCCGCGCCGCTTTCACGCGCGACGCGCCGGTCGCCGGCGGCCGCGCAATCCGCCGAGCGCGAGGAGCGAGACACCGATGAACGATGCGCTGTTCCCGAGCTCGGCGGGCACGATCCGCACCGAGGCCATCGCCTCGTCCATCACGCAGCTCCGCACCGTCGCGCGGGCCGGCTCGAGAATCGAATCCCCCGCGCCCGCTACCCCGCCGCCGATCGCGATCGCCTCGGGCGCCAGTATGTGGACGACGTTCGTGAGCGCGATGCCGAGGTACCGTCCCGTTTCCTCGAGCGCCGCCGCGGCGACCGCGTCCCCGGCGGCCGCGGCGCGCGAAATCGCCTCGACCGTCGGCGGATCGCCCCAGGGGGCGCCCGCTCCGCCGCCCGCACGGAGCATGCCGACCGCCCGATCGACGATCGCCTTCGCGCCGATGATCGCCTCGAGGCATCCGCGATTCCCGCATGCGCAGGGTGGCCCGTCGGCGATGATGACCGCGTGACCGATTTCCCCCGCGAATCCCGACGAACCCCGATAGAGCGCCCCGTCGATGACGATGCCGCCGCCGACGCCGGTCCCGAGGGTGAGGCACACGAACGTTCCGAGCCCGCGCCCCGCCCCCCGCGCCCACTCCCCGTACGCCGCGGCGTTCGCGTCGTTCTCGATGACGGCCGGAACGCCGAGGGCGCGTTCGAAGATGTCCCGAAGCGGCACGTTCTTCCAGCCCGCCAGATTGGGCGATACGTGCAGGAACCCGCGCTCGCCGTCGATGAGCCCGGCGCAGTCGACCCCCGCCGCGACGACCGCTCCGGCGCCCCGGCCGTTGTCCGCCAGCCACGCGCGCACGCGCGACGCGGCCGCCACGGGACCTTCGACCGCCCTGGTCGGTATCTTTCCCGATTCCCGGATCGAGCCGTCCCGATCGACGAGCCCCAGCTTGATATCCGTTCCGCCGATATCGACGCCGAGAACGAGATCCATGGATATTCCTTTCATCAGAGAAACCGGGCCGCTTCTTCCACCGTGACGTGCGACCCCAGGATGACGATCGTGTCGGACGGCGCGGCGCACGAGCGCGCCGTGCGGATCGCTTCCCCGATCCCGCGCGCCACGCGGACGGACGCCGCCCGTCCCCGGGTCGATCTGCGCGCCGCTCTGAATATTCCGCCGAGCCGCTCCCCCGGCGCGCTCCGGTCGTCTCCGAGCGGCGCGACGATGACCGAGCGGGCCGCCGCCACGGCGCGCGCGGGAAAGGCGCCGAGCTCCTTGTGCGCGAGCACCGAGAAGACGAGCGTCGTGCGTTCGGGGGACGACACCCGCCGGACGGTGTCGAGCGAAGCGAGGAGCGATTCCTCGTTGTGCGCGACGTCGAGAACGATGCGGGGGCGTTCGGCGACCGTCTGGAACCTCCCCGCGAGGAACGCGGCGGCCACGCCGCGCCGGAACGTCGCCGCCCCGGCCCGCCTCAGCACGCCCGCGTCCTCGAGCATCTCGAGCGCGCGGATCGCCGTCGCCACGTTTCGCGCCTGCGCTCGTCCGATCATTCGCGTTTCGAGCGCTCCATAATCGCGCCGCGGCGTGCGGACGCGCACGATCATGCGGGACGCGGAGCAATCAGCGATGGAGTGCTCGACTTCGTCCGGCACCGAATGGAACGGAGCCCCCGCCGCCGCGCAGTGCGCCGCGGCCTGCGCAATGAGCGGGCGCGGGACAAGGTTCGCCACGAGCGGGACGCCCGCCCGGACGACGCCGAGCTTCTCGGCGAGGATCGTCCGCTTCGTGCGCCCGAGATGTTCCCGGTGATCGTGCGAGATGCCGGTGATCGCCGTGACCGCCGCGTTCACGAGATTCGTCGCGTCGAGCCGCCCGCCGAGCCCGACCTCGAACACGGCCGCGTCGACGCGCCGCTCGAGAAAATACCGGGCCGCGGCGGCGGTGAGACATTCGAAGTAGGTCAGGGGAATCTCCCGCGCCTCCGCGCGCACGCCGCCGATGAGCCGGTCGAGCGCGCGCGAGGAAATCTCCTCGCCGTCGAGGCGGATTCGCTCGTGCGGCCGGAAGATGTGGGGAGAATAGAACGTCCCGACGCGGAGCCCCGCCACGCGCAGGACGGACGTGACGTACGTCGTCACGGAGCCCTTGCCGTTCGTGCCGGCGACGAGGACCGCCGGATAGCGACGCTGCGGATCACCCATCCGCCCGAGGAGCGCGGCGATGTTCTCGAGGCTCAAATTCATCCGGGACGGCTTCATCGCGGCGAGCCGCGCGACGTTTCGAAACGGCGCATACCCTTCCCCGGGAACGGATCCGTGCGCGGACATGATCGTGCCCTCTTCCTCGGCGTTCGCTGCGGTCGCGGCCTCGCATTCGGGAGCGGCCGCTCAACTCCCTGAAAATCAGCGCGATGGTACCAATTCCTCGGGGAAGCAAAAAGAGCTTTTTTCGACGCGATCGCGCCGCTACGCGCCTTCGGGCCGCCGGAGAAACGCGGCGATGAGCGCGCCGAGCGAACGGGCGCCGGCCTCGCCGCCGGCGAGAACGTCCTCATGATCGGTTCGCCCGCCCGAGAGGGCGGCGGTGTCGTTCGTGATCCAGCTCAGGCAGGCGGCCTCGATTCGCAGGCGCCGGGCCGCGATCAGCTCGGGAAGCGACGACATCGACGCCGCATGAGCGCCCATGAACGCCGCCACCCGGGCTTCCGCCGCCGTTTCGTAGGTCGGCCCGCCCGTCCAGCAGAGGATTCCCTTCGCGAGCGGCACGCGCGCCTCGAGCGCCGCCCGTTCCAGCGCGGCCGAGAAGCCCGCCGAAACGAGGGATATCCCGCCGCTCCGCCCGGCCGGCCCGGGGAGGCCGCCGGGGGGCTCGCGGCCGAGGACGGCCCGCCCCCCCGAGGGAACGGCGACCACGTCGGTCGCGAGCATCCACGAACGCGTCCGCACCCGCCCCGAGAGGCTGCCCGCCGCGTTCGTCACGATGATGCGCGAGCAGCCCGCGCGCTTCGCGAGCGAGACGGGAGCGGCGAGCGTGTCCGCCCCCGCCCCTTCGTACGCGTGGAATCTCCCCGCGAAGAAGAGCACGGTCGAGCCCGCGAAGCGGCACAGCGACGCGAAGCCGGGATGCCCTTCGACGGACGTCCGCCCGAATCCGGGGATGCTTCCGTAGGGAACGCGGGCGAGCGATTCGACGCCGTCGAGGAGCTTCGAGAGACCGCTCCCCAGAACGACGGCGCAGGAGGCCGCGCCGCGCATCTCGCGCAGCCGCTCAGCCGCCGAACCGGTATTCCATGATGATCGCATCTTCGTCCGTATCGCTGTAGTACCGGCGCCGCGTGCCGACGTCGACGAATCCGTGCTTCCGGTAGAAGGCGCGCGCCGCCGCGTTCCCCTCGCGCACCTCGAGTATCACGCGGGCGGCCTCACGAAACCTTCCGCGCTCCATGACCGCCCCGAGCATCGCGCTCCCGAGACCGCTCCGGCGACGCGCGGGATCGACGGCGATGCTGAGCAGGTGGAGCTCGTCGCACGCCGCCCACGCGGCCGCGTAGCCGGCGACGGCGCCGTCGGCGACGAGCACGAGATTGATCGCCTGATCCTTGAACCTGATCTGGGACCTGAACATCCCCTCGGTCCACGGCGTCACGAAGCTCGCGCGTTCGATCTCCATGACGGGCGCGATGTCATCCGCGGCCATTTCGCGGATCTCCGGCGCGGTCACGGCGGGCCTCCCCCGGATTTCCGGAGACGCGCGGTGTCGGGGAGGCGCGCGTCCGGCGGGCGGATGTAGAGCGGCTCGAGCGAAAAGAGCTCGCGGTACGGGATCGGCTCCCGTTCGAGCGCGAGCAGCGCGCACAGAGACGCCGAGGGCACCGCCCACCGCGCGGCCGCGAATCGGCTGCCGCGGGGAACGATCGCCTCGAGCTCCGCCCGGTAGCGGAGCGCGCCGGTGCCGCACACGACGAGGGGGCGCGCCGCCGCGTGCCGTTCGAGGATGCCCCCGACCGCTTCCGGTTTCGCCGAGAACAGCGGCACGGTTTCACGCGGCGCGCCGGACGCCGTTTCGTAGAGCGCGCCGTACACCTCGCCGCGGCGGGCGTCGATGAGCGTGAGCACGGGATCGGCCGCGTACGGGAACGCCGCGGCGAGCACCGCGCAGCTCTCGACGGGAACGACGGGAGCGCGGCGCACCGCCGCGAACGCCTTCACCGTCGCGAGCGCGATCCGCAGCCCCGTGAAACTGCCCGGGCCGCTCACGACCGCGAAGAGATCGACGTCGGCGAGCGCGATCTTCGCCGCGGAAATGCACGCGTCGACCCCCGGCAGCAGCGTCGCCGAATGCGTGTCGCTCGCGTCGAAGAGTATCTCCGCGAGCACTTCCTCGCCGCGGCACACCGCCGCGCTTCCGCGCCGGTGAGACGCGTCAAGCGCGAGCACGACCGGCGCCGTTTTCACGCGATGCTCCTTTCGAGCGCGTCGAGGAAACCGCCCGGCGCTTCGATCGCGAGCCGGCGGCTCCGGTCGCCCGTTATCTCCATGACGATCCGCACGTCCGCGCCGAGGGCTTCGCCGGGAAGCCGATCCCCCCATTCGACGATCACGACGTTCCTGCCGTCGATGGCGTCGAAGAGGCCGATGCGCGCGACTTCGTCGACGCTCCCGAGCCGGTAGAGGTCGAAATGGAGCACGGGCAGGGCGCCCGCGTACTCCTCGGCGAGCACGAAGCTCGGGCTCGTCACCTCGTCGGAAACGCCGAGCCCGGCGCAGATGCCCTTCGCGATGAGCGTCTTCCCCGCGCCGAGCCCCCCCTCGAGCGAGAGCACGGCGCCGGGCGGCAGGAGCGCGCCGATCGAGCGTCCCGCCGCGAGCGTCCAATCGGGCGATTCGCTCGCGAACGCGGCGCGACGGCGCTCCCCTTCGAAGCGATCGAGGCGCCGTCCCGTCGCTCCCCCGTCCTCTTCCGATTCGCGCCGGCCGGGACGCGGAGGCATGGCCTACCTCGGGGTGAGGGTGACGCACGGGATGATCATCTCGTCGAGTGAGATGCCTCCGTGCTGAAACGTTCCCATGTACTGCCGCTCGTACTCGTGGAATTTCGTCGGGTAGACGAAGTAGAAATTCTCCTTCGCGAGGATGTAGTTCTTGGCGGGGCCCTCCGCGGGAAGGTTGTACTCGTTCGGTTTGCGGATGAGCAGCGTCTGCCGCGGATCGCCGTTGATGTTTTCGCCGAATTTGTACCTGAGGTTCGTCGAGGTGTCCCGGTTCCCGTGCACGAGGCTCGCCCGCGCGCCGAGGATCGAGCCGTGATCGGTCGTGATGACCACGGTCGCGCCGTGCTTCGAGATCCGCTGGAGGATGTCGAAGAGCGCCGAATGAACGAACCACGAGCGCATGAGCGACCGGAAGGCGCTCTCGTCGGGGGCGATCTCCTGCAGAATTTCGCTCTGGCTGCGGCCGTGCGCGAGGATATCGAGAAAATTGAACACCATGGACACGAGATCGATCTTCCGGTAGCTGTCGACCTGCTTGCGGATCTCGTTCGCCTCCTCGATCTCGTAGATCTTGATGTACTTCGTCGCCACGCCGGGGAAACCCGCCCGGCCGAGCTGCTCCTGCAGGAAAACGGACTCGAACCGGTTCTTGCTGAACTCGTCCTTCGACCGCTCGAGCCATTGCTCCGGCGTGCGCCGCTGGATCTCGGACGGAAATGCGCCCGCGAAGATCGCGTTCCGCGCGTACGGCGTCGCGGTCGGCAGGATGGAGTAGTAGCACTCCCGCTCGATGTTGTACGAGGGCGCCAGCAGATCCTCGATCTTGAGCCACTGGTCGTACCGCATGCAGTCGATGAGGATGAAGTAGACCTTCTTCCCTGCCTTGAGGTGCGGGAGCACCCAGCGCTTGATCACGTCGACGCTCATCGGCGGCCGCTCCGCGCCGCGCATCCATTCCGGGTAGACACGCTCGATGTAGCGGGCGAAATCGGCGTTCGACTTCTTCCTGAGATCCTGCTGCGTCTGCTCGAGCCCCGTCGCGCTGAAGCGGTCGAACTCGACGTCCCAGAGGGAGAGCTCCTGATGGATATCGATCCAGCCGCGCCAGTCGGGGCTCGCGTGAAGCTTCCCGTCGATCCGCTGGTACGCCTGCAGGTAATCCTTGCTGAGCACGGTTTCCTGGATACGGTGCGCGTCGAGGATACGCTTCGCGGCCGAATAGATCTGGAGGGGATTCACCGGCTTGAGGAGGTAGTCGTCGATCTTCATGCCGATGGCCTGCTCGACGAGGCCTTCCGCCTCGTTCTTCGTGATCATGATGACGGGCAGGTTCGAATCGATCTCCTTGATCTCCTGCAGCGTCTCGAGCCCGCTCTTGCCGGGCATCGTCTCGTCGAGGAGCACGAGATCGAACCGCCCGCGTTTGAGCGCGGCGATGCCTTCGTCCCCGCTCGAGGCGGACGTCACCGCGTACCCCTTCTCCCCGAGAAAGATGATGTGGGAGTTCAGGAGATCGATTTCATCGTCGACCCAGAGAATCCGCTTTTCTTTCGCCATGCGATCCGATCCGTTTCCCCGCTCAGTCGACCGGGAAGGTGATGAGAAACGTCGCTCCTCTGCCGGGCTGCGACTCGAGCACCTTGATCGTGCCGCCGTGGATATCCTCGACGATGCGCTTCACGAGGGAAAGCCCGAGACCCCAGCCGCGGCTCTTCGTCGTGAATCCCGGCGAGAAGACGCGCTTGCGCACCCCGGGGCTCATGCCCTTCCCGTTGTCGCTGAAGCGAATCTCGACGCGGCGGTCGCGCTCGTTCATCCGGCACTGGATGTGAATCTTCCCCTCGTCCCCCGAGGTCGCGTCGAGCGAATTCTTGATCATGTTCTCGAGCACCCAGCCGATGAGCTCCGCGCTGCACCGGATGAGGGGAAGCTCGTCCGACTCGGTCGTGATCGTCGAATTGATCTTGAGCGACGGACGCCGCCGCTCGAAGTAACGCACCGTCTCGTCGACGATCGGGGCGAGCTCGCGCAGCTCGAGTTTCGGCGCCGATCCGATCTTGCTGAAGCGCGCGGAGATCTTGCTCAGCCGGTCGACGTCCGTTTCGACCTCGTCGATCGCCATCGAGAGCTTCTCCGAACCGCGCGAGGCTGTGAGCTCTTCGCGTATCATGGCGATCCATCCCATGATCGAGGAGAGCGGCGTGCCGAGCTGATGGGCCGTCTCCTTCGCCATGCCCACCCAGATCGACCGCTGCTCTCCGCTCTTCACGGCGCGGAAGCCGAGGAATCCGAAGAGGACGAAGACCCCGAAGACGCCGATCTGGACGTACTGCGCGACGGCGAGCTCCCGCGAGAGCGACGACGGGCCGTAATGGAGCACCGCCCGCAGCTTCTCCGACTCGATCGACACCGGCTCGTTCACGCGGTCGTACGCGATCGCCTTCCGCTGGACCTTTTCGAGCAACGAGTCGTTCGGCGCGGCGGGATCGTAGCCGATCAGCCGGCCGTACTCGTCCGGACCGAGCGGGGGGATCCCGATCTGCTGATTCCAGATCATCGGCCTGCCCGCGGCGTCGGTGATGATGAACGGCGCGTTCAGGTCGCGGAGCGTCTCGCGAATGAATTCGATGCTGCCCCGGTCGTCGAGCCGGTCGATCTGCAGTCCGATGAAGCGGGCATACTGGCTCGTCGTCCGCGCGGACTGCGCTTTCATCTTCTTGATGATGCCGTTATTGTACACGAGGGCGAACGCGACGACGATGACGCTGCCCGCGATGATATACACCTTGAGGAGAAACGGAAAATTGCGTGGCGCCCTCATGGTTCGATCAGGCCTCGAGGTATTCCCTGCCCCCCAGGTAGGGGACGAGGGCACGGGGGACGCGGACCTTGCCGGTCGGCGTCTGGTTGAGCTCGAGGATCGTCGCGATGACCCGCGGGAGCGCGAGCCCCGAGCCGTTCAGCGTATGCACGAACTCGGGCTTCTCGTTCGGCCGCCGCTTGAAACGGATGTTCGCGCGGCGCGCCTGAAAATCCTCGAAGTTGCTGCATGATGAAACCTCGAGCCAGCGTCCCATCGCGGGCGCGAACGTCTCGAGGTCGTAGCACTTCGCGGCGCCGAAGCTCATATCCATCGTGCAGAGCTCGATGACGCGATGGGGAATTTCGAGTGCCTCGAGCACGGCGGTCGCGTCGCGGGTGAGCGATTCGAGCTCCTCGTACGACGACTCGGGGTGCGCGAGCTTCACCATCTCGACCTTGTCGAACTGATGCACGCGCACGAGCCCCTTCGTGTCCTGCCCGTAGCTCCCCGCTTCGCGGCGGAAGCACGGGCTGAACGCGGTGAGCTTGACCGGCATGCGCGCGGCGTCGAGCACGGCGCCGCGGTACATGTTGGTGAGCGGCACTTCCGCGGTCGGAATGAGGAACAGATCGTCCTTTTCGCTGTGGTACATGTCTTCGGCCAGCTTCGGGAGCTGTCCCGTGCCGATCATGCAGTCGCGATTCACGAGGTACGGCACCGAAACCTCCTCGTACCCCTGCGCGCGATGCAGGTCGATCATGAAGTTGACGAGCGCCCGCGACAGATGCGCGCCCTCGCCGCGAAGCACGACGAAGCCCCTGCCGCTCAGGCAGCTGCCGGTGGCGACGTCGAGGATCCCGAGCTTCTCGCCGATATCCCAGTGCGGGAGGATGCCGTCGAACGGCTCGGGAACCGCCCCCCAGGACCGCCGCACCACGTTGTGATCCGGGCAGGTCCCGTACGGCGCCGACTCGTGGGGAAGATTCGGGATGAGGAGCGCCTGCTCGTCGATCCGCGCGCCGAGCTCCTTGAGCTCCGCGTCGATTTCCTTGATCCGGTCGGAGGACCGTTTCATCCGAGCGAGAATCTCGGTCGCGTCGCGGTTCTCCTTCTTGAGGCGCGATATCTCCTGTGAAGCCTCGTTGCGCTCGTGTTTGAGCGTTTCCGTCTCCTGAATGAGCGCGCGCAGCTTCTCGTCGAGCGCGATGAACGCGTCGAGATCGAACGACGAGCCCTTTCGCCTGAGGCCCTCCCGCACCCGTTCGGGATCTTTTCGAATGAGTTTCCGGTCGAGCATACCGTCAGCCGTTTCCCCTCGGTTTCCTGAACGAGGCGACGATCTCCTCCCCGCCGGCCGCGAGAAGCTCGCCGGCGAGCTTCTCGACGATCCGCGCGCGGTCCGAGATCGCCCCGCTCATGATCCCGGTGATCTTTTCCGATCCGTCGACGGCGACGATCGCCGCCTCGATCTCGAACTGATTCTCTTCGACGTTGGCGAGCACGCCGACGGGGGCCCGTCCGTCCTTCGCGACGCGCTCGAGGAACATCCGCTCGATCTCGACTTCCGTCGCCGCCGATCGATCGCCGACGTCGCGGAGCATCGCGACGATCTCCTTCTTATCGCGATGGCCGACGAGCGCGAGCGCGCCCTGCCCCGCGACGGGCGTGCAGATCGACGTCGTGAATACCTCGGCGACGTGCTCCTGCTGATTGAGCATCTCGACGTCGGAAGCCGGATACACGAACGCGTCGACCCTTCCGCGGTTCATCGCCGCGAAGAAACCGTTAAAATCGTCGTCGCCGCTCACGATCTTGAGATCGCTCCGGTAATAGAGAATCTGCCCGCGTTTCACCGGATCGCCGACCGCGACGCTCGCGCCCTCGGGCTGTTCGTCGAGAATGAGGCTCTCGAGCGATACGAGCGCGTCGAAGGGATTCGTGCGGGCGAATACCGCGGCGATCTCGAGCGCGCCGGCGATCTGGAGCGGAATCATGCACGCGTCCAGCACGGCGACGTCGATCTCCCCTTTTCCGAGACGCTGGAGCAGGGTCGCCGCCCGGCGCGCGCCGAGCTTCCGGCCCGCCGGCGCCCGATCCTCGCGCGCCGGCCCGTCCGGACCGTCGACGAACCCCGCGCTCGGGTGCGCCTCGGCGAGCGCGGCGCGCACGCGGGCGCGGCCGAGCATCGAGAGCACATCCCCCACGCTTCCGACGATGATATGTTTCGCCCGTCCCATGACTTCTCCCCTGCGCGCGTGCGACACGCAAAAAATCCCGAGCACGAAGCTATCACAGCGCTCCGAAAAACGCAATTGGAAAGACGGCGGCGCGGAACGAAGACCGGGCTATCGCTGGCGCGCGACGCCCTGCGTGGAGGTGATGCCGCACACGCCGAGGATTTCCTCCTCGGCCGCGACGGGAAGCTTGAAGCGCACCATCGACCGGAGCGACGCGACGAACACGAGCAGCGCGAGGGCGAACGCCGCGCCCAGCGCGACGGCGTTCCCCCGCATCGTCAGAACGCCGAGCGCGCCGAATACGGCGGACACTCCCCAGAGGATGAGATCGACGCTCCGCGCCGAACGATACCGGTAGAGGAGCATGTGATGGATATGCCGGTGATCGGCTTCGAACACGGGACGGCGTGTGAGGATCCGCCGCGTGAACGCGAGCGACGTGTCGAGGATCGGCACGGCGAGAATCATGACGTTTCCGGCGATCCGGTAGAAGACACGTTCTCCCGGCACCACGAGGAGCAGCGAAACGAGCCCGAACAGGAGGCCGAGGAAGAGACTGCCCGAATCTCCCATGAAGATCGTCGCCGGCGGAAAATTGTATCTGAGGAAGGAGAGCGCGGCGCCGCACACGACGAGCGAAACCGCGACGACGAGCGGCTGGCCGAAGAGTTGGCCGGCGACGGCGAACGACACTCCCGCGATGAACGCGAGCCCCGAGGCGAGCCCGTCGAGCCCGTCGATCAGGTTGAACGAGGTCGTCACGACGAGCATCCAGACGGCGATCGCGACGAACAGCGGCGGCAGCAGATGCGCGGCGATGCGCGACGCGCCGAAATGCAGGAGGAGCGCGAGCCCCACGGCGGCCACGAAAACGGAAACGGCGACCTGCAGGATGAGCTTATATATATAATGAAGGCTCCGCAGATCGTCGATGATGCCGAGGAGAAAGACGAGAAAACCGCTCGCGATCAGCACCGGCGTGAACGCCTGGACGACCGGACTGTGGGGAAGGAAAAACAGGAAGAGGGGAAGGAGCGTAAAGAGTATCGCGCCGATGATGCCGACGCCGCCGATATGAACGATGTCCCTGCTCGTGCGGCCGTTCGGCTTCTCGCATATTCGCAGCCGCGACGCCATGCCGCGAACGAGCGGCGTGAAAAGCGACCCGAGCGCGAACGAAAGAACGACCGCCAGCAAAAGCCCGATTCTCGTCACGCTTCCTCTCCTCGGTATCCGTGCTTCTCTTTAAAGCATTGAACATCCGGACTGACGTGTCAAGCGGGAGTTTCGGCGAAACGCCGGGCGCGATCGCGCGCGGAACGCGCGGGCGCGCGACGGATCATTTCCCGACGGGAAGCAGGCTTCTCGCGCGCCGCAGGTCGTCTTTCCCGATGACCCGCAGGGCGCACAGCATCGCGGCGAATCCCCCCAGCAGAGCGAACCGGTGCCAGAGCTCGAGCCCGACGCGGTAGTGCAGGTAGTAGTAGACGAGTCCGGTGACGATGACGGTCGCCAGAATCCTCGCGAGCTTCCCGAACTCGTAGGCGACCGGATATATCCTGCGCGTGACGAGGAAGAGCGAGACGGCCATGGTAACATAGCTGGCCAGCACGGCGAGCGCGGCTCCCATGATTCCCAGCCGCGGGATCAGCAGAAGGTTGGCCGCCACGTTGACCAGCGCGCCCGCCCCGGTCACCAGGGGGAAGTACTTCGTCTTTTCCTCTATATATATCCCGGCCTGCAGGTTGACGTAGATGCCGTTGAAAAGATAGGCCAGCAGGATGACCGGCACCACGACGAGCCCGGGAAGGAAATGCCCTTCGATGAGCGTCCGTCCGGCGGCGTATTCGAGGGAAGCGATGTCGTCGATGAACAGGGAAACGACGACCCAGAGCACGCTCGCGGCCAGGACGAACAGCGTCATGATCGTGGCGAACATCTCCTTGGCGTTCTTCTCCCGGGCGTTGTTCAGGAAGAACGGCTGCCAGGCGTACTGGAACATGGAAACCACGAGCATCATGAAAATGCCGAGCTTGTGCCCGGTCTGGTACAGCCCGAGCGTGTCGGCGTCGGTCAAGGCCAGGACGATCGGGCGATCGATGACCTGCACCATCATCGATGCCAGGCTGGCCGGCAGATAGGGCAGGCCGAAGCGCAGCATCTGTCGCAGCTGAAATCCTTGGATCCGGAAGCACAGCCTCGGCCAGATCTCCGGCAGGAGCGCGAGGAACGTCACGGCGGAGGCGATCAGATTGGCGACGAAAATGGCCTCGATGCCCAGGTGGAACGTGATGAAGAACAGGAGGTTCAATCCGAGGTTGAGCAGGATGTTGCACGAGCTTGATGGCGGCGAATTTGCTTCGCCTTCCGCTCCAGGCGCAGATTGGCGAAGGGTATCAACGCCGCGGTGTCGAAGAGCAGGATGAAGATGACGTAGAAGACCAGCTTGCGGTACAGGCCGGGGACGGCCATCAGCTGCCGAAGGGCGCGCGCAGCACCAGCAGCAGCGCGGTGAGGGCCACGGTCGACAGGACGACGAACAGGTAGGCCGTCGAAAACACTCTGTTTCTTCTGCTCCGGGACGGCCAGCGAGCTGTATTTCATGAACGCGGCGTCCATCCCGTAAATGTAGACGATGTTCAGGAACGCCAGGTACGCGTAGATGTTGGCGTAGACGCCCATGTCGGCGGGCGAGATGAAATGGGTATAGAACGGAACGAGCAGAAAGCCGAGGAAACGGCCCACGATGGTGGAAATGCCGTAGATCGCCGTGTCCCTGGTCAGCTCCTTGATCTTTTCACGCATGTTTCCCGCCGGGGATTGGCCGATCCGTCGCGCGATCAGGCCGGGAACTGCCGTTCGAGAACGTCGGCGATCCGCTCCGCGGTCCTCCCGTCCCAGAGGGGCGGAACGCGATGGGGGCGCGCGGGACCCGCGAGAATGCGCGCCGCCTCGTCACGGATCGCGCCGGGATCGGATCCGACGAGAACGTTCGTGCCGATCTCGACCGTGATCGGCCGCTCGGTGTTCTCGCGCACCGTGATGCACGGCACGCCGAGCACCGTCGTCTCTTCCTGGATGCCGCCCGAATCGGTGATGACGATGCGCGCGTGGCGCATCGCCTTGACGAAATCGAGGTAGCCGAGCGGCTCGATGAGCTTCAGCCCGTCGGGAATCTCGACCGCGCCGCGCGACGAATCGATCGTTTTGCGCGTCCGCGGATGGACCGGAAAGATCACGGGAGATCGAGCGCGAGAGCCCGGCGAGCGCCTCCATGATGCCGGCGAACACCCCTCCCTCGTCGACGTTGGACGGCCGGTGCAGCGTGACGAGCACGTATCCGCCGGGAGCGGCGCCGAGATCATCGAGCGCGCGGGAGCGCTCCGCCTTCTCGAGGTAGAACAGGAGCGAATCGATCATGATGTTGCCGACGAAAAAGATCCGCTCGGGCCCCACTCCCTCGCGCAGCAGATTCGTCTCCGCTTCCGGAGAGGTCGTGAAACAGTAGCGCGAGAGGATATCGGTGACCATGCGGTTGATCTCCTCGGGCATCGCGAGATCGAAGCTCCGGAGCCCCGCCTCGACGTGGGCGACGGGGACGAGCGCCTTCGCCGCGACGAGCGAGCATGCCAGGGTCGAGTTCACGTCCCCGACGACGATGATGAGATCGGGACGCTCGCGCGCGACGACCGCTTCGAACGCGATCATGATCCGCGCGGTTTGCTCCGCGTGGGATCCGGAGCCGACGCCGAGATGAATATCGGGCTCGGGAAGCTCGAGATCGTGGAAGAAGACCCGCGACATGTTCTCGTCGTAGTGCTGCCCCGTATGGATCAGCGTGCATTCGAAGCGGCCGCGCTTCCGGAACTCGCGGATGAGCGGCGCCGCCTTCATGAAATTCGGGCGGGCGCCGACGATGACGGTCGCCTTCACCGTTTCTCCTTTCGCCGGGACGACTCCCCGATCCGCGAACGGTAGAGCTTCGCGTAGTATCGCTTGAAGCTCCCCTCCTTGACCGGCTTCCACCAGAGCGCGTTCCGCTCGTACCAGCGCACGGTGCGCTCGAGGCCCTCGTCGAATTCGACCTGCGGACGCCACCCGAGGGCGCGGATCTTCCGCGCGTCGAGGGAGTAGCGCCAGTCGTGCCCCGGGCGATCGGAGACGAATGTGAGGAGCTTCTCGTCGGCGCCGGTGAGCTCGATGATCGCGCGGGCGATCTCGATGTTCGGACGCTCCTCGCCCGCGCCGATGTTGTACGCCTCCCCCACGGCCCCGCGGCGCCCGACGAACTCGATCGCGCGGCAGTTGTCCTCGACGTAGATCCAGTCGCGGACGTTCGAGCCGTCGCCGTAGATCGGGAGCGGCTTGCCCTCGATCGCGTTCGTGATGAAGAGCGGGATGAATTTCTCCGGGTGCTGGTACGGCCCGTAGTTGTTCGAGCTCCGCGTGATCACCGCGGGAAAGCCGTACGTCTTGTGGAACGCGCGCACGAGGAGATCGGCGCCCGACTTGCTCGCCGAGTAGGGGCTGTTCGGCTGCACGGGATCGCTCTCGCGGAAGCTCCCGCGCGCCGTGCTGCCGTATACCTCGTCCGTCGACACCTGGACGAACCGGGGCACGCGCGCCTTGAGCGCGCGCTGCAGGAGCACGTACGTGCCGAGCACGTCCGTCTTCACGAAGCTCCCCGCCTCGAGAATCGAGCGGTCGACGTGCGTCTCCGCGGCGAAGTTGTATACGATGTCGACGCCGGGGAGCAGCTCGTCGAGCAGACGCGCGTCGCAGATGTCGCCGCGAACGAACCGGAAATCCTTCCGCCCCATGAATTCGCGCAGGTTGTCGAGATTGCCGGCGTAGGTGAGCTTGTCGAGAACGACGATCTCCGCCCTCCGCCGCTGCCGGCGGAGATACCGGATGAAATTCGATCCGATGAATCCCGCTCCGCCCGTGATAAGGATCTTCCGCATCGGCGCCTCCTTGCGGCCCGGCTGCGGGAGTCGCGCGGTCCGCTACCGCGCCGATCTCCCGAACGAATGATACCTGAATCCCATCCGGTCCATCGTCTCCGGCTGGTAGACGTTCCGGCAATCGATCACGACGGGGCTCCGGAGCAGCTGTTTCACCCGATCGAGATCGAGCACCCGGAACTCGTTCCATTCGGTCATGATGACGAGCGCGTCGGCGCCCCGGACGGCGCCGTACGAGTCCTCGCCGTACGCGATCCGCGCGCCGTGAATCCGGCGCACGTTGTCCATCGCCGCGGGATCGTACGCGTTGACGCGCGCCCCGGCGGCGAGCAGGCGCTCGACGAGGCGGAGCGCCGGCGACTCGCGCACGTCGTCCGTGTTCGGCTTGAACGAGAGCCCGAGCACCGCGATCGTCTTCCCCGCCAGCGCCGGCAGCTCGCTCCCGATCTTCTCCATGAGCCGGTCGAGGAGCGCCCGATTCACCTCGGACGCCGCCCTGATGACGCGAAGGGGCACGCCCGTCTCGTCGGCCGTGTGGATGACCGCCGCCACGTCCTTCGGCAGGCACGACCCGCCGTATCCGATGCCCGCGTGCAGGAACTTCGGCCCGATCCGGCGGTCGAGGCCCATCGCCCGCGCGACCTCGTCGACGTCGGCTCCCACCTTTTCGCAGAGCTCGGCGATCTCGTTGATGAACGAGATCTTCGTCGCGAGGAACGCGTTGCTCGCGTACTTGATGAGCTCGGCCGTCCGGATGGACGTGAAAACGATCGGCGTTTCGAGGAGGTACAGCGGCCGGTAGATCTCGCCCATGATCTCCCGCGCGCGTTCGCTCTCGACGCCGATGACGACGCGGTTCGGGCGCATGAAATCCTCGATCGCCGAGCCTTCCCGGAGAAACTCGGGATTCGACACGCGGTCGAATTCGACCGGTCCCCGGAGGTTCTCCCGGATGATCTCTCCGACGCGCTCGGACGTTCCGACGGGCACCGTGCTCTTCTGCACGAAGACGCGGTACTCGCGCATATGCGTGGCGATATCCTTCGCGACGGTGAACACCGACGACAGGTCGGCCGAGCCGTCCTCGCGCTCGGGCGTCCCGACCGCGCTGAAGATGACCTGCGAATCCTCGACGGCCGATTTGAGATCGGACGAGAACACGAGGCGTCCCGCCGAATAGTTGTGCGCGACGAGATCCTTGAGCCCCGGCTCGTAAATCGGCATGATTCCGTCGCGGATCGAGTCGAGCCGCGCCTCGTCGATGTCGACGCAGATCACGCGATTACCGAAATCGGCGAGACACGCGCCGCTCACGAGCCCCACGTAGCCGGTGCCGACCATGCAAATCTTGAACATTCACGTCTCCCTTGCGATCCGTTCCCAGTATTCGAACAGCGCGCCGAGCATATCCTCCGTCGAATGCTCCCGCCGCCACGCGCAGGCGCGCCGCAGACGCGCGTTGTCGCCGACGAGCACCGGAATATCCACCGGGCGCACGAGCCCCGGATCCTCCTCGACCCGCGCCGGGACGCCGCACGCGCGGATGAGGAAATCGAGCGCGTCGCGCAGCGGCACCCCCTCCCCCGAGCACACGTTGTACACGCCCGGCTCGCTCGCCTCCTCGGCGAGCATCCGGTACGCGCGGACGACGTCGCGCACGTCGAGAAAATCGCGCACGACGTCGAGGGTGCCGACCTTCACGACCGGCTCGCGCTTCCCCGCGCGTATCTCCGCGCACTGGCGCGCGAACGCGGGGAGCACGAACCGCGCGGTCTGCCCCGGCCCCGTATGCCCGAAGCTCCGCACGGCGACGACGTCCATCCCGAAGGCGCGCTCGTACTGGAGCGCGAGCATCGTCTGCGCCGCCTTGCTCACCGCGTACGGGCTCACGGGCTCGATCGGGCTCTCCTCGCCGAGCGGCATCGCGCCGCGCGGCCGCCGCCCGTACTCCTCGCTCGAGCCGACGGAGAGGATGCGGGTCTTCCCCGAACGCGTACGCGCGCCCGGGCACGCGTACGGCTGGAACCGGATGCTCTCGAACAGGTTGAGCGTGCCGAACACGTTCGTCTCGAGCGTCGAGCGCGGATCGTCGAACGAGCGCGCCGCCGAACTCTGCGCGGCGAGATGAAATATGCAATCGGGGCGGACGTCGGCGACGAGCGCCTTCACGGCGGCGCCGTCGAGAAGGTCGCAGCGCCGGCGCGCGATGTCTTTCGGAAACCCTACGGGCTCGACGACATCGGTCGCGATGACCTCGTGTCCCGCGGAGGCGAGCTCCCGGACGAGATACGCGCCGACGAAGCCGCCGGCCCCGGTGACCAGTGAACGCATGGCAACTCCCGCCCGGCGGCCGCTATCTCCTGCCGGGATTGTTCCGCCAGAAATCGAGGAGATCCCTGAGCGTCTGTTCGAACGGTATCTCGGGCTTCCAGCCGGTATCCGCCCGGAATTTCTCGTTGGAACCCTCGAGGTGCGGGACGTCGCTCGGCCTGAGCCGCGCGGCGTCCTGCTCGATCGCGGCCTTCACGCCCGCGAGCGACAGGAGCATCTCGAGAATCTCGCCGATGCGATAGCTCGTTCCCGAGCAGAGGTTGTACACTTCGCCGCTCTTCCCCTTCTCCAGCGCGAGCCAGTACGCCCGCACGATGTCCCGCACGTCGGTGAAATCGCGGCGCGCCTCGAGGTTGCCGACGCGGATGACCGGTTTGCGGGCGCCGCGCCCGATGTCGATGATCTGCTTGGCGAAATCGGAGCAGACGAAGATCGCAGGGCGCCGGGGTCCCGTGTGGTTGAAGCCGCGCGTCCGCACGACGTCCGTGCGGTAGCTCATGAAGTACTGGTAGGCGAGCATGTCCTGCCCGACCTTGCTCACCGCGTAGGGGCTCAGGGGCCGCAGGGGATTCGTCTCCTTGATGGGAACCTCCCCCGGATAGACCATGCCGTACTCCTCGCTCGAGCAGGCGATCTGGATCCGGCAGGCGAGCTTGATCTTGCGCACCGCTTCGAAGACGTTGAGCTGCCCGACGATGTTGGTGACGAGCGATTCGGTCGGCGCGTTCCACGAAGTGGGAACGAAGCTCTGCGCGGCGAGGTGGAAGATGTAGTCGGGGCGGATCTCCTCGATCGCGTCGCGGGTGGACGTCGCGTCGCGGAGGTCGCATTCGAGGAGCTTCACCCGGTCCCAGATATGCTCGATGTTCTCGGTCCTGCTCCGCCACCGGACGATCCCGAAGAGCTCGACGCCCTTCTTCGTGAGACAGAGATCGGCGAGATGGCTTCCGGCGAAGCCCGTGATGCCGGTAATGAGAACTCTCATCGCGTTCCCCTTTGCAAATGGTATGCGAGGCCGGCGCCCCGGACGCGTGCGGGCGCGTGCCCGGCGGAACGTCCCGGCGCGGAGCTTAACTTTTGAATTGTAATGAAATTACCCGGGGGCCGTCAATGCGAATCGAGACCCGCGCGGGCCTCAGCGGTAGACGAACCAGAGCGCGACGTAGGAGGCGGCTACCGCGACGATGGTGAAGGGCAGCCCCATTTTCATGAATCCAAAGAAGGATATCGGACGCTTGTCCCGGTGGAGCAGCCCCACCGCGACGACGTTGGCCGAGGCGCCGATCGGCGTGATGTTCCCGCCGAGGCATGCGCCGATGAGGAGCCCGAAGGCGAAGAGCTCGACCGGCAGCGCCGCCTCGGTCGCGAACCGGATCACGACGGGGAGCATCGCGGTGACGTACGGCACGTTGTCGATGAAGCCCGAGAGGAGCACGGAGGCCCAGACGACGACGGAGTAGAGCACGAATGGGTGCGCTCCCCTGAGAGCGCCGAGCCGTTCGACGATCGCCTCGATGACGCCGCGGTTGTCGAGCATGCCGACGAGCACGAAGACGCCGGCGAGGAACGCGGCCGTCGCCCAATCGAACTCCCGCACGATTCTCCGGACGCGCCGGTGGTCGTGAAAGCTGTACCAGACGCAGCCGACGAGGGCCATCGCCATGCAAACGGCGCCCCCGAACCAGACGAAGCCCGGATCGACGAAGGTCGCGCTGGCGAGGAGCAGGATCGTGAGGATCAGGAGGAGGGTCGGAACGACGCTGAAGATCTTCGTCACGGGAATCGGCTCGAGCTTCCGCTTCATGCCCTTGAAGAAAAAGAAGAGAACGCCGATGCTCACGATCGCGCCGATCTGCACGAACCAGAAGATCCCCGGCTTCACCGCGGCGGAGCCGTCCCGCATCGGATACACGATGAACTCCATGAAGTTCATCTTCATCGCGGCGCCGAGGATCATGCTCGGTGGATCGCCGATGAGCGTCGCCGTGCCCTGCAGATTCGACGAGATGGCGATGCCGATGATCACCGGCACCGGGGAGACGCCGGCCTTCCGCGCGAGCGTGAGGGCGATCGGCGCCACGATGAGCACGGCGGCCACGTTCTCGACGAACATCGAGAGCACGGAGGTGAACGCGACGATCACGAGAAACGCCATGCCGAGATTCGCGCTGCGGTTGATGAGGACGTCCGCGATCGTTTCGGGCACCTTCGAAATGATGAAGAGCTCGGCCAGCACGAGCGTGCCGGCGAAGATGCCGAGCACGTTCCAGTTGATGCTCGGGACGATTTCCCCGAACTTGAGCGTGCCGAGGGCCAGGGCAATCCCGATCCCGGCCCAGGTGACGTGGGCGCGGTGATGCCGGAACACGACGAGGCCGACGTACACGACGACGAATATGACGATCGCAAGCAGCATCGCGCCGCTACTCCCCCCTCAGTTCCTCGAGAATGCGCTCCGCCGCCGCGCGCGGGGAGTCCGCCTCGATGATCGGACGGCCGACGACGAGGAAATCGCTCCCCGCCTCGCGCGCCGCGCGCGGCGTCGCCACGCGCTTCTGATCCCCCGCCGCCGCCCCCGCGGGACGGATGCCCGGCGTGACGACCTTGAAGCCGGCGCCGAGCGCCTCCTTGACCGCGCGCGCCTCCTCGACGGAGGCGACGATTCCGTCGAGCCCCGCCTCGCGCGCCTGTCCCGCGAGGCGCATGACGAGATCGCGCACCGCGCCCGGCGCGCCGAACGTGCGCGAGAGATCTTCGCCCGAGAGGCTCGTCAGCACGGTGACGCCGACGATGAGCGGCCGCGCGACGCCGAGGCGCTTCGATTCCGTCGACGCGGCCCGCGCCGCGGCCCGCATCATCTCGGCGCCCCCCGACGTGTGAATCGTCATCATCGACGCGCCGAGCGCCGTCGCCGCCCGCACGGCCCCCTCGACGGTCGCGGGTATGTCGTGGAACTTGAGATCGAGAAACACGGAAGCGCCGAGCGCTCTGATCTCCCCGACGATTCCGGGGCCTTCGGCGGTGAAGAGACGGCTTCCGATCTTGTACATGCGGATCGCGTCGCCGCACGCGGCGACGAGATCGAGCGCCTTCGAGCGCTCCTCGACGTCGAGCGCGACGATGACCTCGGGGCGTTTCGACTGCGCGTTCATTCAGCACTCCCTCGATGACGGTTTCGCTCCGACGGCGCGGGGAATCCCGCGCTTCGCGAGCGCCGCGGCGATGCGCTCGGGAAGGCCCGGATCGGCGAAGATCGCCGTGCCGACCTGCACGGCGGAGGCTCCCGCCGCGAAGAACTTCTCCGCGTCCGCCACGGACGATATGCCGCCCGACCCGATGACGGGGATGTCGACGGCGCGCGCGATCCTCCAGACGGCCTCCAGCGCCACCGGGAGAATCGCCGGTCCCGAGAGGCCCGCTCTCACGCGCCGGAAGACGGGCGCGCGCAGGTCGGGACACAGATCCGCGCCGACGACCGTGTTGATCGCGGTGAGCGCGTGCGCTCCCGCGGAGGCCGCCGCGGCCGCGAGAACGGTGACGTCGCTCACGTTCGGCGTGAGCTTCGCGACGACGGCGCTTCCCGCGAGCGTCTCGACGGCGCGCCGCACGTATTTCGCGAGGAGCTCGGGATCGTTCCCCACGGACATGCCCCCCCGCTCGACGTTGGGGCACGAGAGATTGATCTCGAAGACGCCGGCGGCGGCGCAATCGGCCGCGGCGTCGAGGAGCCGGCAGTAGTCATCCCAGTCCTCGGCGCCGAGGCTGACGACCGGCGTGGCGCCCGCCGCGGCGAGCGCCGGGAGCTTCTCGGCGAAGAAGACCGCCGCCCCCACGTTCTCGAGCCCGATGCTGTTGAGGAGCCCCGCGCTCGTCTCCCAGAGCCTCCGTCCCGGATTGCCGGCCCGCGGACGGAGCGTGACCGTCTTCGTGACGACGCCGCCGAGCCGGTCGAGCCTGATGAAATCGGCGTACTCCATACCGTATCCGGCCGGACCGGACGCGAGAAACACGCGGTTCCTGAACGCCGCGGGACCGATCGAGAATCGCGCCGGGCTTCCCTTCATTCCTCCCACTCCTCCCAGGCGATATCGGCCGCGTCGAAGACCGTGCCGTCGCCGCATACGGTCCGGAGCGCCGTCGATCCCCCGGCCTTGACGGGGACGACACAGCCGCGGCACGCGCCGACGCCGCACGCCATGACCGACTCGAGCGACGTGTAATGGGCCCGGAACGCGCCCCGAACCGCGTCGTCGAGCGCGCGGACCATGCCGCGCGGCCCGCACGAGTAGAGCGTTCCGGCGGGGAGGCGCTTTTCGCGGACGAGCGCGCGGCAGAGCGCTACGACATCCCCGTGAAATCCCGACGAGCCGTCGAGGGTGGCGAACGAGCGCGAGGAAAATTCCTTCTTCACGAGATCGCCGAGCAGCTCGGCGCGGTTCGCGGCGCCGTAGAGCATGATGATTCTCCCCGCGACGCCCTTCCGGCGCCACGCGCGGGCGGCGAAGAGGAGCGGCGCGAGCCCGGTTCCCCCCGCGACGAAAACGGCGGGCGCCCCGGCCGGCTCGGGAAACGAGGACCCGCCGAGCGGGCCCATGATGTCGAGCGTATCGCCGGGCTTCCGCGCGGCGATCGCCGTCGAGCCGCGGCCGATGACCTTGACGAGGAGCGAGAGCGTTCTCGGCGAGCAATCCATGACGCTGTACGGACGCCGCAGGAGCGGCACCGGCGAATCGGAAACCCGTATCGAGACGAACTGACCGGGCCGCGCGTCGGGAAAACCGTCCGGGCGTTCGAGCACGAGCAGGGCGCAGGACGGGGAAAGCCGCGCGTTTCTCTTGAGCACGGCGTTGAAACAGCCTCTGCGATCCCGCTTCATCGCGCGCCTCCCTGCCCCGGCGGGCGCAGCGTATCGACGACCGCCGTGTCGGCGCGCGTCGCGCCGGCCCCTCTCGTGCCGACGGCCCCCGCGCCGGCTCGCACCGTGTCGGCGCGCGTCGCATCCGCGCTCGCCGCGCGGGCTGGCGGCGGCCCGGCGTGCGCCGTGTCGGCGAGCGCCGAATCGCGGTAGGCCTCGAGACGCGCCGCGATGGAATCGGCGCCCGCGCTCCTGAGCTGGCCGAGCGCCCCTTTCGCCTGGTAGGAGCGCGGATAGCGCTCGACGAGGACCCGCCAGCTCTCGATCGCCGCCTCGTTCTCCTTGAGCGTGTTCTGGCGGATCCACGCGATCGCGTACGCGGCCTTCGGGGCGGCGGACGTCCCGGGGAAGCTGTCGAGCACGGCCTGGTACCCGGCGAGCGCCGTCGGGATATCCCCGAGCCGGGTCAGCTGGATCTCGGCGGCCATGAACCGCTTGTCGGCGGCCTGCTCGGCGCTCTCGCCCGCTCCGCCCGCTTTCTGCAGCTCGAGGAGACGTTTGATGCTGCTGCTCCGCTCGAGGGAAACGGCGGCGAACTCGGAGTTCGCGTACTCGGCCCCCACCTTGGCGAACGCGTCGGCGGCGAGCCGCAGCGAATCGAGCCGCTCCTGATATATGATACCCATGCGGTAGCTCGCTTCGGCCGAAAAGGTCGACTTCGGATATTTCGTGCCGACGACGCGGTACTCGGCGAGCGCGCGGGGAAGCGAATCCATGCACTGGTAGCTCGCGGCCCGTCCGAGGAGCAGCGGCGGCATCTCGAGGGAAACCGTCGTCTTCGGGATGAGCTCCTCGAAGAGGGCGAGCGCCTCGGCGCACGCGCCGGTCATCGTGAGACATTCGCCGAGCGCGAGCGATATCTCGTACCGCCGCTCCCAGGGGAGACCTTTCCGCAGCACCTTTTGATAGCTCGCCGCCGCCAGGGCCCACTCCCCGCGGCTGTGGTAGAGCTCGGCGCTCTTGAGCCGCGCCTCGTCGACGATTTCCTTCTTGTTCGCCTCAGAGGCGACGATGCCGTAGTACTGGAGCGCGCCGTCGTAATCCTCGAGGGCGCGCTTGACGTCTCCGCCGAGGAACAGCGCATCGAAGCGCAGATCGTGCCGCGGATACTCCGTGAGGAACCGCTCGACGTGCGCGAGCGCCTGCGCGTTGTCCCCCTTCAAATGCGAGGCGAGCGCGAGCCAATAGATCGATTGCGGAACGTAATCGCTCTCCGGAAAGTTCGTCTGGATCTCCTGGAACTTCCGTATCGCCTTGTCGTACTCCTCCTGCCGCACGAGCGCCTCCCCCATGAGGAACATCGCGTCGTCGACCCACCGGCTCTTCGGATGGTCCTGGATCATCTGCGCGCATTTCTGCACGACCTGTTTGTATTTCTCGCGCTGGTCGCGGGCGGCGGCGTCGGTCGTCGCCGCCTTCTCCGCCTCCCCGTAGATCCGGCGCGCGTTGTACAGCGTGTTGAAATAGGCGCACGACTGCGTCGACGCCGCGGCGACGAGCGCGGAGACGGCGAACACCCGGATGACGCGAGACGCGGACAGGCCCATGGCGGTTATCCTCTCAGATCGCGCTCTGCCATTTCCCCTCGAGGAACACCCCCTGCACGCGGCCGGTGAAGCGGGCGCCGACGAGCGGCGTGTTCTTCGATCGGGAGCGGATGAGCCGCTTCTCGAAGGTCCATTCCTCCGCCGGATCGACGAGCACGAGATCGGCAGCGGCGTCCCGCGCGATGCGGCCGCCGGGGAGCCCGAGCACGGACGCGGGCTTGATCGTCAGGAGCTTCACGAGATCGAGCAGGTCGAGCGCGCCCTTCGCGACGAGCTCGGTGTGGAGCTGGGCGAACGCCGTCTCGAGCCCGATCATCCCGGCGGGCGCCTCGTCGAACTCGACGTCCTTGTCGATCTCGCTGTGCGGGGCGTGATCGGTGGCGACGCAGTCGATCGTGCCGTCGAGAAGCCCCGCACGGAGCGCCTCGACGTCCTTCGCGCCCCTGAGCGGGGGATTTACCTTGAAATTGGGATCGTACCCGTCGAGGAGGCGGTCGTCGAGGGTGAGGTGGTGCGGCGTCGCCTCGGCGGTGACCCGCACGCCTTTCTTCTTCGCCCGCCGCACGAGCTCGACGGCGCCGGCCGTCGAAACGTGCGCGACGTGGAGCCGCGCGCCGGTGAGCTGCGCGAGCGCGAGATCGCGCGAGACGGCGATCTCCTCGGCGGCCGCGGGCGAGCCCTTGAGCCCGAGGCGCGTCGACGTGTAGCCCTCGTTCATCTGGGACGCCTGCGCGAGAAACGAATCCTCGCAGTGCGCGATGACGGGAAGCGCGTGGAGATCCGCGTATTCGAGCCCGCTTCGCATCACCTGGCTGTTCGTCACCCAGGCGCCGTCGTCGCTCAGCGCGACGACTCCCGCGCGCTTGAGGTGAAAGTACTCGTTGATGATCTCCCCGAGACGCCCCTTCGTGAGCGCGCCCGCGACGTACACGCGGCACCGGCCCACTTCCCGGGCGCGGCAGGAGATATACTCGACGACGCTCGGATCGTCGATCGCGGGATTCGTGTTCGCCATGCAGACGACGCTCGTGTATCCTCCCGCCGCCGCCGCGGCCGATCCGGTCTCGATCGTCTCCTTCTCCTCGAATCCCGGCTCCCGCAGGTGCGTGTGGAGATCGACGAAGCCGGGCGCCAGCACGAAGCGCTCGGCGTCGAGCACGGGGAGGTCCGTTTCGACGCTCTTCTGCCAGACGATATCGGTGATCTTTCCCTTCTGCACGCAGACCGAGCCGACGCGGAGCCGCTCCGCCTCGGGATCGGCGATCTTCGCGCCCGCGATCCAGAATTCCCGTTTGTCTTTCCAGTCGATCATTGAATCTCCTCTGCCGTATGCGTCAAACCACCGCTCATTCGGGCGTCCCCGAGTCGAAGCTGCCCCCCGCGACGAGGAAGAGCACCGCCATGCGCACCGCGACGCCGTTCGTCACCTGTTCGAGAATGACCGCGCGGTCGCCGTCCGCGATCTCCTGGGCGATTTCGACTCCCCGGTTCATGGGGCCGGGATGCATGACGATGCAGTGCTCCGGAGCGGATTCGAGCACTTCCGGCGTCACGCCGAACACTTCGAAATACTCTCGCATGCTCGGAAAGAGCCGGGCCTTCTGGCGCTCGAGCTGGATTCTGAGGATGTTGATCGCGTCCGCCTCGGCGATCGCCGTACGGAGGTCGTACTCGACCGTGACGCCCCCGTCGCCGAGCCGCTCGATCTCGGCGGGCATCATGGTCGACGGCCCGCAGAGGGTGACCTTCACCCCGAGCTTCGTGAGCCCCCAGATGTTCGAGCGCGCCACGCGGCTGTGCATGATGTCGCCCACGAGCGTCACCTTCTTGCCGTCGAGCGGGCCGAGATGCTGGCGCATCGTCATCATGTCGAGGAGCCCCTGCGTCGGATGCTCGTGCTGTCCGTCCCCCGCGTTGACGATCGAGGCGTCGAGGAAATTCGCGAGGAACCGGTGAGCCCCCGACGAGCCGTGCCGCATGACGACCATGTCGACCTTCATCGCGCGGATGTTCTCGACGGTGTCGCGGAGCGTCTCCCCCTTCGACACGGACGAGCCCGCCTTCGAGAAGCTCACCGTGTCCGCGCTGAGGCGCTTCTCGGCGAGCTCGAAGCTGATGCGCGTCCGCGTGCTCGGCTCGTAGAAGAGGTTTGCGATCGTTTTGCCCCTGAGGGCGGGAACCTTCTTGATCGGCCGCTCGGAGATCTCCTTGAAGGTATCGGCCGTGTCGAGGATGGTCGTGATTTCCTCGGCGGTGAGCTCCTCGAGGGCGAGAAGGTGCTTTCTGGTAAACGGCACGGTGAGCCTCCCCTGTCGGTGACCGGCGCCCGCCGGGCGCGGGGGAAACGAGACCCCGGAAGGGGCCCCCGCTTCCCCGCTTCCCGGAAGGACGGACCGCTATTTCTTCTTCGCGCAGCCCTTTTTCGTCTTCTTCGCCTTCGTTCCGCACGCGGATTTCTTGGCGACTTTCTTCTTCGCTTTCGCGGGCATATTCACTCCTTTCCGTTCGGTTGGCGCCGGTTCAACCTCCTCCACGACCTCACCCAGCACTACCTCTTCCTCGCCGTCGATCTCCGTGAGGAGGACTTCGACCGTTTCGTTCGGCGAGGTGGGAACGTTCTTGCCGACGAAGTCGGCGCGGATCGGGAACTCGCGATGTCCCCGGTCGACGAGGACGGCGAGCTGAATCGCGCTCGGACGTCCGAAATCGATGAGCTCGTCGAGCGCGGCGCGCACCGTTCTGCCGGTGAACAGGACGTCGTCGACGAGGATGATGACGCGCCCCGTGATGTCGTCCTTGATCGCCGTTTCGCCGACGATCGGCACCTGGCTGATCATCTGCAGATCGTCGCGGTAGAGCGTGATGTCGATCGCCCCGACGGGGACGCGCACCCCCTCGAACTGCTCGATCGCGGTCACGAGCCGTTCGGCGAGCGGCACGCCCCGCTTCTGGATGCCGACGAGGATCAGGTTCTCGACCCCCTTGTTCCGCTCCACGATCTCATGCGCGATCCGCATGATGGTGCGGTGTATCTGCAGGGCGTCCATGACGATCGATTTTCTCTGGATCTTCAACGATGGACCTCCTCGTTGCGTCGGGGGCGGGCGAAAAAAATCCACCCGGCCGGAGAGGTTGGGTGGGAATCCACTGGTCTTCCTTTCCTGGCCTCCCGGGCCAGATTAAAAGGCCGTACGTCGCCGGAATCGTAGCGGAAGGGGGAAGCGGAGCGCAAGGTTTTTTTCGAATAATTCGCGGGGGCGCCGGCGGTCAGCGGATCGCGAGCAGCACGATCGCCGCGGCCGCGACGGCGAGCCCGGCGACGCCGGAGCCGCGCAGCCGCTCCTTCCAGAGCAGAAAGCCCGCGAGCGTCGAGCCCACGATGACGGTGAGATTGATGAAGGGGAACGCGATCGACGCGGGGACGGCGCGGAGCGCGAGCAGCGTGAATACGGTGCTGAAGAGATTGGGAACGCCGAGCGCGAGCCCGAGCGCGAACGTCCGCGCGTCGAGACGCGCGCGCCGCGCCGCGATGAGAATCCACGTGATGACGGCCGCCGACGTGAAGAGGATCCACGTGAACGCGAGGCGGTCGAGATCGCTCCCCGTTTCGCGGAACGCCTTGAGCGCGACGTCCCCGAGCCCGAGCACGACGAAGAGCGCCAAAACGATCGGCGCGCTCCGCGTCCCCCCCGCCGCCGGGCGCGAGGGGCCGGAAAAGCTCCGGGCGAAGATCAGAACGGCGACGAGCCCGAGCGCCAGACCGATCCACTGGAACATCCCGGGGCGCTCGCCCCAGAGCAGCAGGGCGACGGCGACCGGCAGCGCGACCGACAGGCGCGCGATCGTGACCGGCACGGCGAGCGGCAGCCGCGCGATCGCCGCCATGAGGAGCAGGAATCCGAGGACGAAGACGATCCCCGCCGCGATCCCGAGCGCCGCCGTTCCCCGCCCCGGTTCGGGCACGCGGCCGCCGAGCATGAAAAAGGAGATCGCCGAGGCGGACAGGTAGTTCGCCCCGGCGATCAGGATGCGGCTTCCCCCCTCCCCTCGTTCACCTTGAGGATGAGGGCGATCGCAATCGAGCAAAGCGCCGCCGGCAGCAACCAGATCAAGGGGCGGCCTTCACGAATTGCTCGGCGAAGTACTTCGCCGTGAGCGGCTCGCCGGTCGCCGACTCGACGAGCTTGTTCCACGGCATGACGTCCCCCTTCGAGTACAACGACTCCATGAGGTACGCGCCGACCGAAGCGTTGCCGTAGATGCCGACGGGATTCTCCGTGCCGCCGAGCACCGTCGCGTCGATATGGTGCTTCAGCTGGGAGGCGATGAGCTCCCCGAGCAGGTAGTTGTGATAGTACACCGGGCTCATGACGATATGGATCTTCGTCGCCCAGTCGGGCTCGTTCCGTCCCTCGGGGCGCTTCACGAACTGGTAGCGCTCGACGAGATCCCACCAGAGCGTGTTGAGATCCTGATCGGGATTCTTGTACAGCGCCCGCTCGAAGTGGAACATCACCTGGCACCAACGCGCGAAGATGAGCTGCTTCATGCGCAGCGATTCGGCCAGCACGGGCGCGACCTTCTCGAGATCCTTGTCGCCGAGACCGAGCGCCGCCTTCATCCACGCCGGATCCTGCGAGAACCGCCCGAAGTACTCGGCCGAGGCCTCCGTCACGCAGAGATGCGGGTACGTCCGCAGGAGGAACGGGAGATTCATGTCGAGGTTCTTGTCGTAGACGCCGTGCCCGAGCTCGTGGAGGATCGTCTCCATCCAGTAGCCGTTGTCCTTCATGTTCGCGAGAATCCTGATATCCTGCCCGCGGTCGATGTCGGTGCAGAAGGCGTGCGGGTTCTTGCCCTGCTTCTCGTAGAGGTCGCTCCGCGCGAGGATGTCGTCGACGGGCATGCCGATCCCCGCGAAGAAGACCTTCGCGATCTCGACCGGATCGGCGCCTCTGTAGTACTTGTCGAGATCGATCTCCCCCACCTGCGGCAGCTCCTGGAAATATGGATCGTGGTAATGCCAGGGGCGGAGATCGTCGATCTTGATTTTGTAGCTGTTCGCGAGATCCGCGTCGAGCTTGTTCTTCATGAGGAGGAACGGCTCGCGGGTCAGCTCGTCGAGCTCGGCGAAGAGCTTCACGAGCTCGTCCTCGTTCTGCTCGGCCAGCGTGAGCGACATCGTGTAGAAGTTGTCGAATCCGACCTTCCGCGCCGATTCGTTGCGGAGCTTCACGAGCTGGAGCAGGCTGTCGAGCACGATCGGCCCGACCCCCTTGCTCGCCTCCCACGTCGCGCGGCGCATCGCGCTGTTCTTTTCCTCGCCGAGGATGCGGTAGACGTCGTTCGTCGTCATCTCCTTCCCGCCGACGACAGGACGATAGACCGTGAAGCGGTTCTCCACGGCGGCGGCGATATCGATCATCTGCTTGAGGAGAAGCGAATCGGTCTGATTGCCGAGATACCGCAGGTAGAGGAGATCGGCCGTGCGCTGGAGCTGCGGATCCTTGAGCTTGAGCGACTCCTTCGCCCGCTTCACGAACGCGAACTCCTCGGCGTTCGTGTAGAGCTTCTCCATCCTGAGCTGCGCCTCGGAATATTTCTTGTAATCCTCTTCCTTGCCCGAAACCGCCGCCCGCCAGTAGGCGAGATTCGACTCCTTCTCGAGCGGCTCGAGCTTCGCGACGTGAGCCTGGACAAATTCCTTGAACTGCATTTCAACGCCCTTCGAGCACGAGATGAACGATGCGAGCCCCGCGATCAAAAGGAGGAGAAATGCATGCCGTGCGCCCGTTCTCATTGCTCTGCCCTCCATGCATGCGCCTGGAACTCCTCTGTGCCGCGTGGCGTGCGCGCCACGCGCCGCGCCGCTCCGCCCCCGCCGCGTCCCGCGGCGCGAAAAGCGAAGGGGGCGTGAGTATACATGAAAAACCCGCCGTTGGCAAGCTCGGGCGCGCGGAATCGAACCGGATCGCCGCGCCCGCCGCGCCGGGCCTCCGGGACGCCGCGGGCGATTCTACCCGACGCGCCCCTTTTCGAGCCGCACGATCCGGTCGGCGCTCCCGCCGAGGAAGCTCTCGTCGTGCGAGGCGGCGACGATCGCCGCCCCACGCGACGAGAGCCGTTCGAGCGCCGCGCCGAGACGGCGCCGGGCCGCGCCGTCGAGAAAGATCGTCGGCTCGTCGAGGAGGTAGAGCTCCGCGCCGATGACGAGCGCCGAGGCAAGGGCGACGAGCCTTTTTTCCCCCTGCGAGAGACGGAACGGGCTCCGATCGAGAAATTCCGCGGGATCGAGCCCCACGTCGCTCAGCGCGCGGGAGACGGCCGCCGCCGTCCCGCCGCCTCCCGCGAGCCGCCGGCGCGCGAGTCCGATCTCGTCGCGCACGGTCGGCGCGAAGAAGCCCTCCTCGGGGCTCTGAAAAAGAAAAACCGCCCTCCCCGCGGGAAAATCGCGCCTCGTGGCCACGCGCCGTCCGAAGAGCGAGACGGCGCCGCTCCGCGGAGCAAGGAGCCCCGCGCAGGCGAGGAGCAGCGTCGTCTTGCCCGATCCCGATGGCCCGCACACGCCGAGCCGCTCCCCCGGCGAAATCGAGAGCGCGGGGATCTCGAGAACGAATTCGCCGTCCCCCGGTGAAAAACGCGCCTCGCGAATCTCGACGGCGGCGCTCGGGCCGCCCGGCGTCCCGGATCGCGCCTCGACGGCTCGACCGGAAGGCGCCGGGGCCCGATCCGCTTCCGGCCGTCGGAACACGAGCGAGCGCTCGAGATCGTCGCGCGGGATCGAGCGCGCGAGATCGGCCGGAGCGCCGTCGAACCGGATACCGCCCTTCTCCATATAAATGACGCGGTCCGCGAGCCCGATCTCGCCGGCGTCGATCGTGGACCAGACGATCGCGTTCCCCTCGCGGCGGAAGGAGCCGCGGAGCGCATCGAGGAACTCGCGCCGCGCGCCGGCGTCCAGGAACGAAAACGGCTCGTCGAGAATCAGGTGCCGCGGCCGCATCGCCCAGAGGCACGCGAGCAGCGCGCGCTGCTTTTCGCCGCCCGAGAGCGTGTGCGGATTCCGTGCGAGCAGGCCGTGGAGCGAGAACGCGCGCGATGACGCGGCGAGCCGGCTCGACATCTCGTCGGGTCCGGCCCCGAGATTCTCGAGGCCGAATAGGATCTCGCGCTCGACGCTCGGCGTGACGAACTGGCTGTCGGGGTTCTGAAAGGCGATGCCGACCGCCGGAGCGGCCGCGGCGCCGCGGGGAGCGCGGGCCGGATCCGCTCCGTCGATCTCGACCGATCCCGCGCGCGGTTTCGCGAGACCCGCCATGAGCCGGCAGAGGGTCGTCTTGCCCGATCCGTTCCCCCCCGCGACGGCGATCCACTCCCCGTCGCGCGCCTCGAGATTCACCCCTTCGAGGAAATCGCGCCCGGGCGCTCCCGGGAACGCGAACGAAACGTCCCGCAGCCGGATCACCGCTTCGCCCCTCCCGCGCGTTCGAGCGCCTTGAGATGCGCCCGCGCCGAATCGGCCCATTCCCCTTCGGGATCGAGCGCGAGATACCGGCGAAACCGCTCCTTCGCCTCATCGGCCGCGCCGCGCTTCTCGAGCACGACGCCGAGCGAGAAGATCGACTTCCGGTGATCCGGCTCGACGGCGAGCGCGGCGAGAAAGGCCCGCTCCGCCCCCTCCAGATCGCCGGCGCCGTAGCGCGAGACGCCGAGCGCGTATCGGTATGCCGTGTTCTCCGGGGCGACGGCGACGAGATCGCCGAGGATCGCCGCCGCCTTCCCGTGATACCCGAGCTTTTCGTATGCGATGCCGAGATTGTACGAGGCGTCGACGAGACCGGGATCGAGCTTGATCGCTTCCGAGAAACGCCCGATCGCCGCCGCGAAGTTCCCCTCCGCGGCGAGATCGAGCCCCACGTTGTACTCACGCGCCGCGTCGAGCCTGTTCCTCACGCGCTCCGCGTCGCGCTTGCTCAGAAAGATGCGCACGCCCGATCCGGCGCGCGGCTCGACCGAAGCGTCCATGCCGTTGTCGCGCGCGATCACGGCGGCGCGATCCCCGTCGCCGTAGAAGTCGCGGGCGAGCGAGCGCCACGTATCCCCCTGAGCGACGCGATGCGTGACGACCTGCTCGATGGGCTCCCGCTGTCCCGGCGCGGGGCGCTCCCCGGCGCACGAGATCATCGCGGTGCAGGCGAAGAGAGCGGCGATAGAGGCTGATCTCATGGTGCGCTTTTTGCGCGTCGGCGCTTCCCGCGCGCTCCGGACGAACGGGCCGCGCGCGCCGCCCGCGGACGGCCGCGCCGCGCCGCTTCATACGCGCTCGCGAGCGGCACGCCCCGCGAGCCGGCGGCGTCCCTGCACGATTCGAATTCCGGCTTGGTTTTCGTCGTCCCGTCGCCGAGGCGGGCGCGCTTCACCAGCATCGGGCCGTATTCCGTGTCGACCTTCTCGACCCAGCGCTCGAGCTCCGCGCGCGATTCGCCGCTCACGCGGACGCCGAGGGTCGTCGTCTCCCGGAAGATGACGTCGAGCAGGGCATCCGCCGCTTCCTTCCCGCAGAGCGCGGTGAGAAGCACGCCCGGGCGCCCCTTCTTCATGATGACCTGCGTGAGGTAGACGTCGAGCGCGCCGGCGCCGAAGAGACGCTCCGTCACCCATCCGTAGAGCTCGGGATTCATATCGTCGATCGTCGTGCGGAGCACGGTGATCTCGCTCCCGCGCTCAGGCGTTTCCGCTTCGATGAGGCGCAGCATGCCGGGCGCCGGCCCCGTCTCGCGCGTGCCCGCCGCGTACACGACGCACCGGGGAACGAGCGGCGCGAGCGCGGGGAGCTCATCGGCGAGCGCTTTCATGAGCGCGGCGCCGGTCGGCGTCACGACTTCCCCCTCGCCGTCGAGGATCACGGTCCTTCCGCGGAGGATCTCGATCGTGGCCGGCGCGGGGACCGGATGCCTCCCGTGCGAGAACTCGACGAAACCGCTCCCGAGCCGCAGGGGCCGGTGATGGAGCGAAGGAAATCCCAGCATCTCGAGCGCGGCCGCGGCGCCGACGATATCGACGATCGAATCGACCGCCCCCACCTCGTGGAAATGAACGTGATCGGCCGCCACGCCGTGAACCTTCCCCTCCGCCGCTCCGATGATCCGGAACGTTTTCGCCGAGAGATCCTTCACGTGCGCGCCGAGACGCGATTTCTCGATCATGTCGAGGATGGAAGCGAGGTCCCGCTCGCGGGCCCGCCCCGGCGAGCGCACCGTCGCGCGCGTCGCGGCGATGCCCCCGCGATTCACGCGCTCGATCCTGATCGTGAAGGGCTCGAGCCCGCGGAGCTTCCGCACCTCGAGCGCGACCCGTTTCGGGTCGGCGCCGAGGGCGAAGAGTCCCGCGAGGAACATGTCGCCGCTCAAACCTCCCGCGGCGTCGACGACGATCATCCGCGACGAGCGCTTCGTTCCGGACCGAAATGCCACGTTGCCCTCCTTCACGGGCATCCCCGCCGCGCGCGCCTGACGATCGTCGCGGCGGCGTAGCCCGCTCCGAAGCCGTTGTCGATATTGACCACCGTCACGCCCCCCGCGCAGCTGTTGAGCATCGTCAGCAGCGCCGAGAGGCCGCCGAAGCTCGCCCCGTAGCCGACGCTCGTCGGAACGGCGATGAGCGGCGCGTCGGCGATCCCCGCCACGACGCTCGCGAGGGCTCCTTCCATGCCGGCGACGACGATGATGCAGTCCGCGCCGCGGAACCGATCCCACGACGAGAGGAGCCGGTGGATGCCCGCGACGCCGACGTCGTAGAGCCGGTCGACCCCGCACCCCAGATAGTGCGCGGTAAGCGCCGCTTCCTCGGCGACCGGCCGGTCCGAGGTGCCCCCCGAGACGACGGCGACGAGACCGGAGCGCTTCGTCTTCGCGCGCTCGATCGCGAACAGGTTTCCCTCGGGATGGTAGGTCGCGCCCCGGAGCGACCGCGATACCTTCCTGAACAGCGACGGATCGCAGCGCGTCGCGAGCAGGTTCGCCCCCCGGGACGTCACGTTCTTCGCGATCTTCGCGATCTCGGCGGCGGTCTTTCCCTCGCAGAAGATCACCTCGGGAAATCCCCGCCGGATCGCGCGGTGGTGGTCCACCTTGGCGAATCCGAGATCCTCGAAGGGAAGCACCTTGAGGCGTTCGATCGCCCCGGCGACTTCGACCTTCCCCGCCGCCACCTGTTCAAGAAGCCGTTTGAGCCGCGCCTCGTCCATGGTTCACGTTCTCCTCTCTGATGCGCTTGATGATTTCGAGAATCCCGGCACGCGTCTCCGCGCTCGTGAGCTCCGCGCGGTATTTCTTGATGCCCTCGAACGATCTCAGATACCAGCGGTAGAATTTTCTCAATTCCCGGATGCCCGCCCCCTCTTCGAAGCAGGTCGTCTGGAGCTTCACGTGCCGCTCGAGCGCGTCGAGCCGCTCGGCGTTCGTGGCGCCCCGCGGATCCTTTCCCTCCGCGATCGCGCGGACGTCGCGGAAGATGAACGGATTGCCGATCGCCCCCCGCCCGATCATGACGATCGAGCATCCGGTGACGCGCACGATCTCACGATAATCCGCCGCCGACTTGACGTCCCCGTTCGCGATGACGGGGACGGAGAGCGCCTCCCTGAGCCGCGCGATGTCGTCCCAGTGCGCCTGACCGGTGAATCCCTGGCTCCGCGGCCGCGGATGCAGCGTGATCGCCGCGATGCCGCACCCCTCGAGGACGGCGCCCGCCTCGAGGTAGTTCCGCTCCCCGGCGCTCCAGCCGCTCCGTATCTTCGCCGTGACCGGAACGCCGGCTTCCGCGACGACCGCGCGGGTGATCCGCTCCATGAGCGCGAGATCGCGCATGATCGCCGCGCCCCCGTTCTTCGTCACGACCTTCTTGACCGGGCAGCCGAAATTGAGGTCCACGAACGAGGCGCCGGAGGCCCCTGCCGCGGCCGCCGCGCGCGCGAGCGTCTCCGGATTCGAGCCGAAGAGCTGCACGCCGAGCGGCGCTTCCCCCTCGAGACGGTCGAGGAGCGCCGCGCTCTTCTTCATGCCGCGCGCGAGGCCGTCGGCGCTCACGAGCCCGGTGAAGGCGAAATCCGCGCCGAGCTCCGCGCAGACGAGGCGGAACGGCGCGTCGGAATATCCCGCCATCGGCGCGAGGCAGGCGCGAAGCCCGCCGAACAAGCTCTTTGAAGTGCCGACCAGCATGCGGCTCCCCGCGCTCCCGTCAGATGCTGTGCGGGAGGATGAACAGGGCGAGGCTCACGAGGAAGCACGCGATGACGGCGATCGCGAACGAGCGTCGACCGAGACGATCCTTCTCCTCCCCCTTGCCGATGAAGCTCCCCCACGCGAGGAGCAGGCTCACGAGCCAGAGCACGAAGATCACCTGCGTCTTGTTGTCGGTGACGTCGTACCCGAAGGGGAAGCCCTCCCACAGCGTGCCGAACGTCTGATAGTTGAGGATGAAGCCGAGCGGCCAACCGCCGATGAAGGAGGCCGCGAGCGCCCACCGCGCCGCCCGCACCGCGTTTTTCTTGTCCTCGCGCCCCCGGAGGATATCGATCGCGAAGAGCGCGCTCATGACCATGAAGAAGAACGCCGCGAACATGAAGACCACATGCGCGACGATCACGACCGTCGACGCCGTTCCCTTGTATTTGAGAATGCCGAATTTTCCGTTGTCCGCCGGCACGCGCACCTTCGTCTGCTCGACGTTCGTCACGGCGATCCAGTAGGTGAACGTCGTCCCCTTCTCCATCGGAGGAAGACACGCCTCATGAACCCCCGGCCGAATCTCGAACATGCCGCGGCCCCGGATCTCCGTCGACGGGGGCTGCATCCAGCGCACGACGAGCGCGGCTTTCTGCGCGGGCTCGACCCGCGCCTTCAGGCACGGCTGGCCCGGGCCGACCTGCTCGGTGACCGTCCGGTGATAGACCTTCAATCCCGGCGCCTCGGACACGAGATCCTCCGGCCTCCCCGACGCGAGCCGGCGCGCGGCCGCGAGGACTATGAGCGTCAGGACGACGCTGATGATGATTCTTCTTGCCACGGTTCACCCCCGCTTCTATACAATACGGAGACAATCATAACGGACGAAAACGCGTATTGCAAGGACGGCCTTCGCGTTGGAAACGATCGTCAGGGAAATCGAGATTCGCTCGCCGGGGGCGCTCCCGGTGCGCGCCGACCTGAGGACGGGGAGCGGCGGCGCGGGGCGCGCCCTGATCGTCGTGTGCCACGGCTTCCTCGGCCACAAGCGGTGGGGCTTCTTCCCGTACCTCTCCGAGCGCCTCGCCGCCGCGGGATTCGACGTTCTCACGATGAGCTTCTCCCTGAACGGCGTCGACGAGGCGACCGGGCTCATCGAGCGCCCCGCCGATTTCGCCCGCAACACCGTCTCCGCCGAGATCGCCGATCTGCGCCGCGCGCTCGACTACGTGCGCGGCGGCGCGCTGACCCCCGCGGGAGTCCGCGCGGAAACGATCGGGCTCTTCGGGCACAGCCGCGGCGGGGCGGTCGCGATCATCGCCGCCGCCGGGAGCGCCGCGGTGCGCTCGATCGTCACCTGGTCGACCGTCGCGCGGCTCGACCGCTACACGATCCGCCGGAAGGCGGCGTGGAAACGGGACGGAGCGCTCGCCTTCAGCGACGGGCGCGCGCGGGGTCCGCTCGAGCTCGATTACGCGTACTACGAGGACATCGACGCGAACCGGGACACGTTCGACGTCCGGCGCGCCTCCGCCGCGCTCGCGATCCCGCACCTCATGGTCCACGGCGATCGGGACGCCGCGGTGACGCTGCGGGAGGCCCGAACGCTCCTCGCGGAACCCGGGCCCGCCGCGCCGCGGCTCGAGGTCGTCCACGGCGCCGGGCACACGTTCAACGTCGCTCACCCGATGCGGCGGCCGCCGGCCGCCCTCGAGCGCGCCGTCGAGCTGACCGCGGACTGGTTCGCTCGAACCCTCACCGCAGATGGAAAGGACAGGCCATGCACCGGAAACAGATCGTGATCGCGATCGCCGCGGTCGTCGCCGTGGCCGCGATCGTCGTCATGCTCGTCTCGTCGCGGCAGTGGATCGCCCATCGCTCGTACGACCGGGCGGGCGCCGGGCTCGCGTCGCGATTCAACGACGCCCAGGAGAAGAAATACGGCAAGGACCTGCGCTACACGCTCGATAAGTTCTGGGAATTCTACGAGAAGGGGCTCGTCTCCCGAAACGACCTCAACGACGTCGTCGAGAAGACGCGATCGCTCCGCGCCCAGAAGGAGATCACCGACATGGATATCTTCGATTACATCGGGTACGTGAGCGGGCTCTACACGGAAGCGATGCGGCGGCGTCAGAGCGATATGTTTCCCGAATGAAGGATGAAGCGGTCGGTGAGCTCGCGCTCGATGTCCCGAAAATTCTCGAACGGGATGTGCTCGATCCCCTGCGCGCGGCAGTGATCGAGGAGCTCGCCCTTGGCGAAGACGACGTCGGCGTGCTCGGCGGGGCAGCGGTCGCTGTATCCGTTCCCGATGTACACGGTCGTCGAGCCGTCCGCCTTGAGCTTCTCGAGATGGAACCGCTTGCAGTTCCCGCACCGCGTGCACTCCATGAGGTTGTAGTGCGGAAATTCGATGGCGCGCAGCGTCCCGTCCTCGACGACGAGGTGATTCGCCTTGAACTCGAGGTATCCGAGGCCGAATCGTATGAGGAGCCGGTCGATGTAGTAGTCGAGCCCGTCGCTCGTGACGAGGATGCTGCTCGAGCGGCGCTCGCAGAAATCGACGAAATCCTTGAAATAGGGATCGAGCCCCTCGTTATCGGCGAAGGTGTCGAGATCCTCCTGGTCGGCGCGCATGAGGGCGAACTCGCTCTCGAGGCACTCCCGCGAGCTGATGAGGCCGAGACGCCACTGCTGGAGAATCTCCAGCCAGCGCGCGTAGTCGGGGATGAACGTGCCGAAGAAATGGTGGCCGACGTCCCGTCGCGAGATCGTGCCGTCGAAGTCGCTGATGAGAACGACCTTCTTCACCGCTTCTGGGCCTCCGCCGTCTTCCCCGATGCCTCCGCCGTCTTCTTCGACGCCTCCGCCGTCTTCATCTGATCGTCCACGTACGCGAACATCTCCTTCAGGGTCGGCGCGGCGCGGAACATCGCGAGCACCTTGTTCACCTCTTCATCCTTCGGGAGGGTGGCGATGTACGCGCCCTTCGTGCTCATCAGCTTGCGGAACACCTCGCGCTTGACCGCGAGCTTCATGTAATCGACGTTCTCGGGCGACGTCCACGAGGAATCCGCAGCCACGAACTTGTTTTCGGCGCAGTAGGTCCGGAAATCGGCGATCACGTCGTCGCCGGGCTCGAACTTCTCGGTGATCTTGTGTTTCACCGAATAGTGCACGGCGAAGTTGAAGAAGAGATTCCGCAGCTCGAGATCGCGCTCGAAATCGGTGAATGCCGGGAGCGTGATCGCCCAGTCGGGAGTGATGCCTCCCCCGCCGTACACGACGCGGCCGCCGGAGGTGTGGAACTCCTGACGGGGCTCGTCGGATTTCTCCGCGCCGGCCTCGCCCTCCCCGGGGCCCTGCGGCGATTCCTCGTTGCCGAGCGCGAGATCCTCCCCGTCGCGCGGGCGATCCTTGTGGATGCAGCGGCCGCTCGGCGTGAAGTACTTCGCCGTCGTGAGCTTCAGCGCGTCCTTGCCGATCATGAACACGGTCTGGACGGAACCCTTGCCGAATGAGGTCTGGCCGACGACGACCGCGCGGTCCCAATCCTGGAGCGCGCCGGCGACGATCTCGGACGCTGAGGCGCTCCCCTCGCTGATGAGCACGACGACGGGGACCTGATCGTGAACCTTCGTCGAGCGCGAGTAGTATTTCACGTTGTGGCTCGGGATGCGGCTCTCCGTGTACACGAGCAGCTTGTCCTTCTCGAGGAAGAGCTCGCAGACCTCGCGCGCCGATTCGAGGAGACCGCCGGGATTGCCCCTCAGGTCGATGATGAGCCCCTTGATCTTCTGCTTTTCGAGATCCCTGATGATCGCGTCGAGCTCGCTCGCCGTCCGCTCGGCGAATCGCATGACGCGGACGTACCCGATCCCGTCGAGATCCGTCGAATACGTGATGCTCGGCACGCGGATGACCTCGCGCGTGATCGTGTAATGGAGCGAATCGGGGAGCCCCTCCCGCGTGATGGTGATGCCGACCTGCGTGCCCTCGCGCCCGCGGAGCTTCGTGACCGCCTGCTCCGATTTCCAGTCCTTCGTCGAGACCCCTTCGATCTCGACGATCTTGTCCCCGCCCTGGATCCCGAGACGGTACGCCGGCGTTTCCTCGAGGGTCGTGACGACCGTGGGATATCCGTCAACCGTGCCGAGCGTGATTCCGAGCCCGCCGAACTCCCCCTTCGTGTCGATCATGAGGTTCTCGTACTCGTAGCTGTCCATGTAGATCGAGTGCTCGTCGAGCTGCTCGAGCATGCCGTCGATCGCCGCCCTGATCAGCTTCTCCGCGTCGATCTCGTCGACGTAGTAATTGAGAATCCGGTCGAGCACGGCGCCGAACTGCTCGAGATTCTGGTAGACGGTCTCACGCTGCTTCTCCTCGCGATCCCCCGCCATGACGAAGATGGCCACGGCGGTGAGGGCGCACAGAAGCAGGAGACCGATGACGGCTTTCTTGTTCAATTTCAACGTCGAACCTCCGCAATCGCTACGTTCGAGGAAAACGGGAAGGCGCACAAACGCCGCCCCTCGCGTCGGACGCATCAAAAACGATGCCACGGCGGGACGCGCGCGGCTCCATTCCGGTTCCGGCCATAATATAACAAGCCCATTCCCGGAATCAAAAGCATATTGGTCATGCAGTTAGTGATACGCCGAAGAGCCCTTCGAGGTTCCCGAGAATCGCCCGGACGACCTCCTCGAGGGGGCGCGAGGCGTCGATGACGAGGATCCGCGACGGTTCGCGTTTCGCGAGCCGCAGGTAACCCTCGCGGACACGCTCGTGGAAGCTCGCCTCCTCGCGTTCGAGGCGGTCCGGGGCCGCGGTGCCCTCGGCTTCGCGGCGCGCCGGGCCGCGGCGGAGCCCCTCCGCCACGGCGAGATCGAGGAGAAAGGTCCGGTCGGGAACGGTGTCTCCGACGGCCGCGGCGTTCAGCCCGGCGACGAGCTCCTCGCCGAGCCCGCGCGCCCATCCCTGGTAGGCGACGGACGCGTCGAGGTACCGGTCACAGACGACCGATCTCCCCGCGGCGAGCGCGGGCCGGATCACTTCGGCGACGAGCTGCGCCCTGCTCGCGAGGTAGAGAAACAGCTCCGCCTTCGGATCCATCTCCCGCCGCGCGGGATCGAGCAGGAGGCCGCGGATCGCCTCCGAGACCGCCGTCCCCCCGGTTCCCGGACGTGCGTGACGAGCGCCCCGGCGCCTTCGAGCGCGCGGCGGATCTCGCGCGAGACGACCGTTTTCCCCGATCCCTCGATCCCTTCGAATGTGATGAAGCGCGATTTCACGCGACCCTCCGCGAGCCGCCCCGCCGGCGGCGGGCTCATTTCGCCGAAGCGCCTTTCGCCGCGGCCAACCGATGGACGTGCACGATGCGCTGGACGGTGGTGACGAGGGTGAGCGCCGCGAGACACGCGATGACGGCGAAGAGAACGGTCCCGCCGAAGAGCAGCCCGAGCACGAGCAGGGTGACGCGCTCGGGGCGCTCGAGCAGTCCGACCCGGCAGTCCATGCCGAGCCCCTCGGCCCGGGCGCGGGTGTAGCTCGTGAGGATCGAGCCGGCGAGCGCGACGATGACGAGCGGCACGGCGAAGCGGCCCCCGTCCTCCCGCGCGGCGTAGTACACGACGAGGGCGCCGAACGATGCGAGCTCGGCGACGCGGTCGAGCGTCGAATCGATGAAGGCGCCGAACACGCTCTCTCTGCCGGAGCGCCGCGCGAGCGACCCGTCGAGCGCGTCGCAGATTCCCGAGAGGACGAGAATCACGGCGCCCGCGACGAGCTCCCCCGGGCGATCGCGACCGCGCCGGCGAGGCTCAGCACGAATCCGGCGACCGTGACCGCGGTCGGCGAAATCCCCGCCTTGACGAGAAGGCCCACGATCGGATCGAGGAGCCGGCGCAGCCTGTTCTTGATCGTCACTTTATCGTTCATGGTCCGGTGCGTCCTCTCGAAACGGCCGCGGTATTATGAATCGCCCCGCGTCGTCTGTCAACCCGTTCGGTCCGGATCGGCGTCATCTTCCGGGCCGGGGGAGCTCTCCGCGCCGGCGCGCGCCCCGCGGCGCCGCCCGAGCCCGCGCACGAGAAGGGTCAGCTCGCCCCGGGGCGGCGTCGCTCCGAATCGCTCGAGAAGGCCGGCGGAAGTCCCGCGCAGCACCTCCTCGTGGAGCTTCGTGAGCTCGCGGGCGACGACGACCTCGCGTTCGCCGAGGATCCGGGAGAACGCATCGAGCGTCTTGAGGAGACGGTGGGGGCTCTCGTAAAAGATGCTCGTATAGGGATTCGCGGCCGCTTCGCGGATCAGGCCTTCGCGCTCGCCCGGCTTCCGCGGAACGTACCCGTAGAACGTGAATCGGTCCGGGGGGAGACCGGAAAGAACGAGCGCCGTCGTCACCGCGCACGGGCCGGGGATCGCGGTGACGGCGATCCCCTCCTCGGCGAGCGCCCGCACGAGCGGGTATCCCGGATCCGACACGAGCGGCGTGCCGGCGTCCGAGACGAGCGCGAAGCGCTTCCCCTCCTTGATCTCGCGTATGATTACCGGCGTCATCTGCCGCTCGTTGTGATCGTGATACGAGCGGACCTGCGCGCGGATGCCGAGCCGGTCGAGGAGCACGCGCGCCTTCCTCGTGTCCTCGGCGAGCACGCAGTCGACCGAGCGGAGCGTTTCCGCCGCGCGGGCGGAGAGATCCTCGAGGTTCCCGATGGGCGTACCGACGAGATAGAAGGGATACGGTTTCATGGGCGGTTCGACCCTTCGCGCGGCGGATGTCCCGTCACGCCGCGAGGATCCGGGGCAGGAGACGCTCGAGCCGCTCCATGTCTCCGGCGCCGAAATCGAGATGCGTGACCATGCGCATGAAGCGCTCCGCGAACGGCAGCGCCAGAATTCCCGCGTTCCGAAGCGCCTCGTCGAGCTTCGAGATCCCGGCGTCCTCGTCGACCGGCCCGAAGATGATGATGTTCGTCTCGACGGGGAACGTGAGCCGGTAGCGGCCGGACTCCTCGACCATCCGGCCGATCCGCGCGGCGCGCTCGTGATCCTCGGCGAGACGCGCCACGTTGCGGTCGAGCGCGTAGAGACACGCGGCGGCCAGAATCCCGACCTGCCGCATTCCCCCGCCGAGACGCTTGCGCCACACGCGGGCCTTCGCGATCGTCGCCGCGTCGGACATGAGGACGGAGCCGACCGGGGCGCCGAGCCCCTTCGAGAAGCAAAAGCTGATGGAATCGACGAGAGCCCCGTATCGCTCGAACGGTATCCCCGTCGCCACCGCCGCGTTCGCGAGACGGGCGCCGTCCATATGGATCCGCAGCCCCCGCTCGCGGGCGAACCGGGAGACCGCCTCGATCTGATCGAACGGATAGATCCTGCCCCCGGCGCGGTTATGCGTATTCTCGATCGCGACGAGCGACGTGCGCGGATGGTGGATGTTCGCGGGGCGAACCGCGGACGGGAGCGCCTCGACCGGGAGAAGCCCCGCCGGGCCGTCCATCGGAAAGAGCTGGAGACCGCCGAGGACGGACGCCGCCCCGACCTCGTAATTGAATATGTGGCATCTCCGGTCGAGGATCACCTCGTCGCCGGGGCTGGTCTGCGAGAGGAGTGCCAGCGTGTTCGACATCGTGCCGCTCGGGACGTACACGGCCGCCTCCGTGCCGAGCAGCGCCGCCATCCGCTCCTCGAGGCGCTTCACCGTCGGATCGTCCCCGAAGACGTCGTCGCCGACGTCCGACCGCGCGATCGCCTCGCGCATGCCGGGGGACGGTCTCGTGACCGTATCGCTTCGAAGGTCGATGATGCTCTCCGCCATGACGCTCCAAACCTCCGTGAATTCGGCGGGCAGGGTTCCGACGCGCCGCGAGCCGCGCGGAACGAGGCGCCTCGATGAATATAAGGAAGGACTGCGGGCCGGACGTCAGGACTGCGCCACGAGCTCCTTCAATTCCCGCGATACCTTGAACACGGGAACCTTGCGGTCGGGAACGGGAACGGCCTCGCCCGTCCTCGGATTCCGGGCCATCCGGGACTTGCGCGCCTTCACCTTGAACGTTCCGAAACCGCGGATCTCGTAGTGTTTCCCCTCGGCGAGACCCTTGGCGATGCAATTGAGGAAATTATCGACAGCTTCGGCCACTTCTTTCTTCGTCAACCCTGTTCGGCTGGAGATGTTCTCCACAATCTCGGCTTTGGTCATCGGACATCCTCCTTATCTAGTACCAGGGTTGTGAGTCCCCTCCCTGCGGAAATCGTTGTCTTCAAGTATATATTGTTTTTAATGCGGGACTTACAGGTTGTCAAGACATTTCTCCGGGTCTCCGGACCTCCGCATCCGTCCCGCCGGGAGCGCCGCCGTTGCGGATGCGCACGAGCGCGCGTGCAAAAGCGCAAACATCGTGACGATCGCGGCCTTCGGGCGCGGGAAGGATCGGGAACAACGGGGAGCGGCCTGCAGCCGCCCCGGTCCCGCATCCCGTGCGGAACACGTTGCGCTCCAGACGTTTGCGCCTCGAGCGCACGAGCGCGCCGAAAAACTGGTATGCCCTTTGCTCTGATTCGACTTCGCTGCGAGGTGGTCGCCGCCTTCACGAACCCGACCCTGCATCGTACTATCTCGCAGCACTTTTTATTTTCCCCCCCGTTTCCCCCGCATTTCCTACGGAAGTCCCAGCAGCCGATGGCACTGGGGGATCACCCGAACGTCGTCGAGATGCGCGGCCGCCTCCGCGTGGCAGGCGAGGAGCGCGTTTCCCGGGACCGTGTCGCATCCCGGGACCGGCGTCGCGGGCTGGATGACGAACGTCGTTCGGCGGTCGCACTCCGCGACGATCCGCGCCGCTTCGGCGAGCTCCGCCATGGAAAAGCCTTCCGCGACGACCGCCTTGCAGAACAGGCGCGCCCCCCGGAACAGGGGAAGCACGCGGCGGTAACCGTCGAGCGAGACGCCGGCGCAGAGGGACGGGAGCTTCAGGTCGAGCGACACGTAATCGACGAGCCCCGCGACGGCCCTCGCCGCCTCGGCGTGAAGGCCGTTCGTTTCGAGGTATACGGGGATGCCCGCGGCGCGGCTTCGCCCGAGGAAGCGGGCGAGAAACGCGGGCTGCTCGAGCGGCTCGCCGCCCGTGACCGCCATCGAATGGAATCCCGGCGCGTCCGCGAGCGTGCTGACGGCCGACACGAGATCCTCGACCGACACGGGATTCACGAGGTTCCTCGCCCCGGCGGGACCGCGCACGGCGCATTCGGCGACGCGGCCGCGCGCATCCGTCGAGTCGCAGTACCGGCACCGCGCCGAGCATCCCGAGAATCGCACGAACGCCTGCAGCACGCCGACCGAGGGACCTTCCCCCTGAATCGAGCGGAACACCTCGTGAACGTATCCGCCGGCGGGCGGGATCACGCCACCCCCCGCACCTTCCGGAGCGCGCGCTCGATCGATTCGCACTCGCTCTCGTACCGGACGAGCACGGCGTTGCCGAATTGCTTCGGATCGATGTCGAACTTCTTGAGACCGACCGCGGAGACCGGCGCGCCCGCCGGGTTCACGTTGATGCCGAAGTGAAACACCGTCGACAGGGCCGACGCGGTGCAGATGGCCACGGTGAGCTTGCGTCCGTTGATGTAGAGATCGTCGCCGTCGCGCTTCACCGCGATCCCGGGCGACATCTCCTCGAGCGTCTCTTTCACGATCGACGCGAAGAGCCTGAGCCGCACGTTCCCCTCGCGAAGCGGCTGCTGGAAATGCTCGGCGATGAAGTGGAGCATCCGCTTCGAGACGATCTCGTGCTGCTCCTCCGCGTCCTCGAGATCGACGAGGCGGGTTCCCGAGACGCCGCACGCCCCGATGAACGCGATGACGCCGTCCCACACGATCCCGGATTTCTCGCGGACGAAATGGCTCCGGAGCTCAGCCCCGGTGTACGTGATCTCCTCGGCGAGAAAAACCGTCTCGATCGGCACGTACCTTCGATCCTTCATGCGTCCTCCTTTGCGAAATGCACACGCCCCTCCGCGGGCGTTCCCTCGACGGCGCGCTTGAGCCGCAGGCACGACTCGCACGAACCGCACTGCAGATCCCCGCCGCGGTAGCAGCTCCAGAGGAGCTCCCACGGGAAGTCGACGCCGAGCGCGCGCGCAGCGATCTCCCGCTTCGTCATGCCGAGCGTCGGCGCGACGACGCGCACGGCGGCGGCGAGCGAGAGCTCGAGCGCGCGGTTGATCCGGTCGACGAACTCCGCGCTGTTGTCGGGAAACGCCGCGGCCTCCTCCCGGTTGAATCCGACGACGACCGCGTCCATTCCCCGCTCGGCCGCGCAGAACGCGGCCGCGTTGACGAAGACGCCGTTCCGGTTCTCGACCCACACGGCGCGCGGGGCGTCGTCGTCGAGCCGGCCGGCGGTCCATCGCGGCGGCTCGGCCCCCGCCGCGACGAGCGCCGACTTCGAGAGCCTCGCCATCCAGGGAAGCTCGATCCGCTCGAAGGGGAGCGCGAAGCGCCCGGCGATCTCCCGCGCAGCGCGCTCCTCGTTCCGGGCCGCGCGCTGCCCGTAGTCGAAGAAGAGAGCGGCGGACGGCTCGTATCCGGCCTCCGGCGCGAGCATCGCGGCGGCGGCGGAATCGAGCCCGCCGGAGAGAAGAACGATCGCTTTTCCCGGGGTATGCCCTCTAATCCTCACGGTACCGCACCATGTCGGTGGGCGACTCCCACAGCTCCACTTCGCGCAGCTCGCCCGACGGAATTCGCGCCTCTTCGCGGCAGAGCTTGTAGATCTCGGCGGCGATGTTCTCGGAGGTCGGATTCACGGTGTCGAACGGGGGGATGTCGTTCAGGTGGCGATGGTCGAAGCGGAGCAGAATCACGCGCTCGAGAACGGTCCGCAGCTCGCGATAGTCGATCGTGAGCCCCCGTTCGTCGACGAGCGAAAACTCGTAGTAGACGCGGACGACCCAATTGTGCCCGTGCATGCGCGAGCAGTCTCCCCGGTAGCCCAAGAGCGCATGGGACGAGGAGAAATGGACTTCCGTCGAAACGACGTATGTCGCGCCCATGGCGATCAAGGCCTCCTTCCGGGTGCATCCGCCGGCCGGGGACGGGTCGCTTCGCATATTGCAACGGCCCACTGCCCTCCCCCCGACGCACCGGCGCAACTTTACACCTAACTGCACCATTTATCAACAATTAAAGAGGCGGCAAAAAAAGAGGGGGACTGGTACGCATTTCGCTCTCTATTGAATTGGAATACTTTACGCCGGAGTACCATATGAAAGACTTGCTGACGGGGAAAGTGCCCCTGTTTCTCACGCCCGAAAAAGCGCTCAAGAAAGTGCACCAGGAACGCTCGCGCGGGGACCTGGCGAGGGCCCGGAAGACCGCGGTCGACGCGCTCGAGAAATGGCCCGAGGACTACGACCTCGCCGTCGAGGCCGCGCAGGCGTGTCTCGATCTCTCGGATTATCCCCAGGCCACGAATATCCTCAAGAACGCGCACAAGCGCCACGCGGACAGGCGGGACGAGATTCTCGATCTCGCGCGGGGCGCGTTCACCCAGTCGTTCAGCACGCTCCTCGGCAGCTTCATCGTCGAGACGCTCCTCAAGGCGCGGAACATCGAGGGGCTCGCGGACATCCTGCGCGAAAGCCCCGAATCGTTCGCCGCCGATCTCACGAAGCGCGGCGAAACGAGATCGAAGAACCTCGCGGGAGAGGGGCAGGGCAAAACGCCGTTCTTCGCCGAGAACGAGCTGCTTCTCGGCGTCCTGCACAAACAGTGCGGGCGTTACGCGGAATCGGTCGAGTCGCTCGGGAGAGCGCTCGAGATGCTCCCCGCCGACGCGCATGCGATCGGCGGGCTCCTCGTCGAGATCGAGCACGAGCTTCCCGCGAACGCCTTCGCGAAATACTGCCTCGGGCTCGCCTCGCTGCTCCTGTCGCATCCCGACAAGGCCGAGGTCCGCTTTTTCCAGGCGCTCGAGCTCGAGTCGCCGCCGCTCGATCGGATCCTGTCCGCGATCGAGACGTCGAAGCCGCCGTGTCCGAACGGACCCATCCTCACGGGAGAGATACTTTCCCGGACGGGGAGAGCCGCGGACGGGGCCGCTCTCATGCGCGGATTCCTGTTTCCCGCCGCGCCCCCCGGCGGCCGGGCCGGCGACCCGGCGATCGAGGAGCGGATGCGGCTCGCGGAGCGGCGCCTCGCGGCCCTTCCGGAAGCGGCATTCGCGGTGAGCGAGATCTCGTTCCTCTACTGCGACGTCGCCGCGGCGCTCGGACTCGTGAAGGAAGCGGTCGCCGTGCTCGAGCTCATCGCCGCCGACCCCGGCCGGCGGGACGCGGTCGTCGCGTGGCTCGAAACGAACGAAACCGCGGCGCTCACGGCCCCGGCGCAGAATCTCCTCGCGCGGGCGTACATCGCCGGAGGCTCCGCCGCCAGGGGAGCCCATGCCGCGCGGCGCGCCGTCGAGCTGAACGCGACGCTCGCTCCCGGCCTCATCGAGTTCGTTCGCGCCGCCGTCGAACGCGCGCCCGGCTGCGCCCCCGGCCTCAAGGCGCTCCTCGCGGAGCTCTACGCCCGCGTCGACGACCGGACGAGCGCCGAGGAGGTCTTCGGCGCGCTCAAGCGCTCGCGGGACCTCGACGACGCCGCGCTCGTCGCGCTCTCGGCCGAGATCATGAAGCACTGCGGGCTGTTCCTCACGGGGGTCGTCTCCGCGCTCGAGATCGCGCTCGACGGCGACGGCGCGGACGACGTGTATCCGCAGGTCCTGGCCCTCTACCGCGAAAAGCCCGAGGAGCACGGAGCGCTCGCCTCCTCGATCGAGGAACTCGCCGGCAGCGGCGAGGCGCGCTGGAAAGCGATCGCCGGCATCGTCGACCGCCTCGCGAAGGAAGAGCACCTCTCGGATCCGTTCCGCTTCCTGCAGGCGTCCGCGCATTTCTTCATGGGGGGCGTGGAGCGGTCGATCTTCGAGTTCGATCAAATTCTCATGCGCGACGGCGGCCTGAAATACCGCGTCATCGAAATCTACAAGAAGGGGCTCGCTCGCTTCGACGCGAACGCGACGCTCCATCTCGCTCTGTACCACCTGTATCTCGAGGAGGAGATGTTCTCCGACGCCGCCCGCCACCTCTGCCGCACGCTCGAGCTCGATCCGGGCCAGATCCGCGACGTCGTCGCGCAGTTCGGCAAGCTCGTGGAGCGGGATCCGGGCAACCTCGCCATATGGGAGGAGATGCTCAAGACGGCGCTCGCGATGAGCCGAACGGGGCTCGCCGCGGAAGTGCTCGGGCGGGCCGTCGCGGCCCTGCCCGCGGAGAAGGCGGCGGCGCTTAACGGCTACGGGGCGAAAATCGCCGCCGCGGACGGAAAATGGGACGACGCGCTCCGGTACATCTCCCTCGCGCTCGCCGCTGCCGAGACCGACGTCAGAATGCTGGAGGCGGACATCCGCGCGATCGTCGCGCGCGATCCGTCGAACCCGCAGGCGCAGATCCTCCTCGGAGAGACGCTCCTGCGCCTCGGCCGGGACGCCGAGGCAATCGCCGCGATGAAGCGCTGCATCGACCTCGCGCCCGGCATGCGGGTGCAGGTCGCGACGATCCTTGAGCGGTTCCTGCCCCTCAGCGTCGAGCCATGGCACCTCTCCTCGATCCTCGGCGAGATCGCGTGGATCGAAGACCTCCCCGACGAGGCGTTTCGGCATTTCACCGCGGCGCAGAAGGGTCCCCGCGCGGCGCTCCCGACCCTCAGCGCCTCAATCGAGCGAATCAGGGAGCGCTCCCCCCGGAACGACCGGCTCGAAACGCTCTACGCGCGGAATCTGGCGCTCGAGGGGCGCTGCGCGGAAGCGGTCGGCATTCTCGAGAGCCTCATTGCCGCGGACGCGGCGCACACGCGCGCCGCGACCGATATATGCCTCGCGATCGTGGGCGAAGCGCCGGCGCAGCTCGAGGCGAATACGCTCCTCGCCCGCGTCTTCGCCGCGGCCGGGGAGACGGAAGAGTCGCGACGCGCGATCGTCAGAATCCTCGCGGACAAGGAAGGGGATCCCGCGCGCCTCGACGCCGCCGTGTCCGAATTTCTCCCGGCCCACGAGGGGAGCGGAGAATTCCTCGCGCGCTACGCGGCCCTCAAGGCGCGAAGGGGCGAGATGATCGAATCGATCGCGAGGTACCGGCAGGCCCTCGCGATCGATCCCTCCCGCTCCGGAGAGATTCTCTCCGGGCTCGATCGGAGCGAGTGGCCCCGCGATCTGGCCGCGGCCGAGCGTCTCCTCCGCGTCGACTGCCTCATCGCGGCGGGCACGGATGACGAGGCGTTCTCGCTCCTCGACGCCTTCCCGGCGCAGGAGGGCGCGCTCGTCGACGAGATCGTCGCCCGCATCGAGATCATCGTCCAGCGGGGACCGAAACGAGAGCATTACTCGCTCGGCGCGGCGCGGCTCGCCGGCGCCGGACGGGTCGCGGAGGCCGAAAGCCTGATCGCGCGGGGGCGCGGGGCGCTCGGACGGGACGACGCCCTCGACCTCGCGGTCGAGCTCGCCGAGATCCACCTCGGCGCGGGGAACGAGGATCGGGCGGAGCGGCTCTTCGCCGAAGCGCTCGAGAGCGCTCCCGAGAAGAGCGGCGTGCTCGAGCGCATCGAACGGTCCTGCGCCCGGCGGACCGATCGCGAGATCCGCGATCTCTCCGCGCGCCTCGAATCGGGCGCGGCGGCCGAAACGGACATCGCGCGTCTCGTGCGACTCGCCGCCGATCGATCGGGCGCGGAGGACGCGCTGGAAATACTCTCGCGCTGCGCGGTTTCGCGGACGCTTCGGAGAGACCTGCTCGGCGCCGTCTATTTGAGCATGGATCGGCCGGCGCTGGCGTGCGCCGCGTTCGGCGCCGCCGGGGACACCGACTTCGGTTCGGACCAGGAACGGTACGATCACCTGTACCTCGCGGGCGTCGCCCGCGAGAGAACGGGGGATCACGGGATGGCGGCCTCTCTCTTCGCGGCGATCGCGGGAGAGCGGGCCGATTTCAAGGACAGCCGGGAACGGGCCCTGAGGAACTATGCCCGGTTCATCGAATCGAGCTGCGGGGAACGCGCGCTCGTGCTGGAAAAAACGCAATCGATCTGACTCAATCCGGAGGAGAGGTGTACCCATGAAGATCTGCCCGTTGGTCACGCAGGCGTCGATTCTCGACGACAAGGAGCTGCTCGTCCACGAGATCGACGACGTGGAGCCGGCGGCGAAAGCCCCGGCGGCTGAAACGCAGCACAGCGGAGTCGAGGACGAGATATTCATCAATCCGGAGCCGAGGCCGCATCCGGAAATATCGCCCGCCGACGCGATCATGCCCGCCGTGCCGATCCGCTTTCTCGCGAAATCGTACCGCGGCCGGGTCGAATGCCTCGGCGAGCTGTGCAGGTTCCACGACGGCGAGACGCTCGCCTGCCGCCTCGACCGCCTGATCGACGGCGGATCGTCGCGCGACGGCGGCGAACTCCTCGACGGAATGAAGAAGCTGCGCGAGGCGAGCGAAGCGGTCGCCGCGGAGCTCACCGCGACCGTGGCGCGCCGGTTCGATGAGATCGCGAGCCTCATTCGCTCGACCTCGGAAGAGAAGCAGAAAGCGATCGAGGCGATATCCCTTACCCTCGACGCGAAGACCGACGAAATCGAGCGTAAGATCGAGTCGGGCGCCGAGGCGTTCGAGGCCTTCCGCGGCGACGTGTCCGGCTGGCGGGAGGCGCTCGCGAAAAACATCGAGAACCTGGAATCCGGCCTCGGGGAGCACCGGAAGCTCGTGCGGGAGCTCACGGACAATCATACCGGCATCATGAATCTCGTCGAGGATCAGAAGAAGAGCATCGAGGAGGAGGAGAAGAAGCGCCGCACGACCGAAGCGCGGCTCATCAACAACGGCGGCGTCATGTCCTACCACAACGGCCAGTACGAGAAAGCGCTCGATCTCTTCAAGAAGGCGATCGACCTCGATCCGACGATGACCGAGGCGTATAACAACCTCGGCCTCACCTACACCGAGATCAACGAGGAGGAGAAGGCGACGGAGGCCTTCAAGACGGCGATATCGCTCAGCCCCGAGCTCGCCGCCGCCTACAACAATCTCGGCTACGTGTTCTACCGTCTCGGCTCGTACCGGGAAGCGATCGAGATGTACAACGAGGCGATCGGCCGGAGCAAGGACTCGAGCTCGGCGTACACGAATCTCGGAAACGCCTACTACAAGCTCGAAAAGATCGAGGACGCGATCGGCGCCTGGAAGAAAGCGCTCGCGCTCGATCCGGCGAACGAAAAGGCCCGGCGCAACCTCAAGCGCTTTCACGCCGAAGTGAAATAGCGCGGCGAACGGAGCGATCGGCGAGATGAACAGGCTGCAGGTGCCGTACCGGATCGTCCTGATGAATCCGCGCGATTTCGATCCATCCGAATTCGACGCGATCATCAGGGATTACGCGACGCGGAGCCGGAAGACCCCGGTCGTCATCGAGGTGTTCAACGATCACATCCAGTACTTTCTCTTCCTGAACGAGGGGCAGCTGTACTGGGCGTGCGCGAGCGCCGGCGACGGCTTCCGCCCGCTCCGGCTGCGCGATTTCCTCCTCGAGGTCAACCGGACCCAGTTCCCGAAGATCATCGTGTACGAGGCCGACATCATCCTGTACCACTCGCTCCTCGTGTACCTGCAGAAGAAGCCCGACCTAAAGGTCTCCTCGGCGCTCGTCGATCTCGAGGAGCTCATCGTGCGCGCCGAGAAGGATCGCTACAGCGCGATCGTCTCCGCGCGGAATCCGGGGGTTTTCTTCTTCGTCCGGTTCCAGACCGGAAAGGCGATCGCCTGCTACAGCCTGCGGTCCGAGAAGGGCCCCGCGCCGACCGCGCGGGAGGATTTTCTCGTCAAGGTCTTCACGATCTCGGCGAAACGCCCGCTCGAAATCAACATGTTCACCGATCTCGCCGTGACGCACGCCGAGGACGTCCGCTCGATCCCGTCCGACCATACGGGCTCGATCTCGTCGTTTTACCTGAGCCAGCCGCCGCACCTCGTCGTCCGCCTGAAGGGCCGCCCGCTCAAGACGTACCCGTTCACCGGCGGAGAGATCTCGATCGGGCGGCTCCCGGAAAACGACATCGTCATCGACAATCTGAGCGTGTCGCGCAAGCACGCCGTCATCGCGTCCCGCGGGGGCGAGTACCTGCTGAGCGACCTCGCGAGCAAGAACGGCACGCTCCTCAACTATCGGCCCGCGACCGAGGCGAAGCTCGTCGACGGCGACGTGATCACGATCGGGAAGTACGAGATCCTGTTCCAGATTCCGACGCTCGAGGCGTCGCATCCCGAGGATCTCGACCAGACCGTCGTCATACCGCATTTCAGGCGCCGCGCGGACGGCGGCGCGCAACAGCCGGGGTCCGCTTCTCCCCGCGTCTCTTCAGAAAATCGGCCATGGAGGAGTATCCGCTCGACAAGGAGCGGATCCGTATCGGACGCGGGAAGGATTCCGACATCCGGCTCTCGGGCCTGTTCGGACCCCGCGTCACCGTGGAGGTCGTCCGCCGCGGCTCCGAATACGTGCTGCAGAAGACCGGCGGCCGGCGCAAGGTGACGATCAACGGCGAGGAGATGGACGAGAAGACGCTCGAGGGAGAAGACCTCATCGCGATCGGCTCGGAGGAGTTCATCTTCAAGGATTGAGGCATGAGAATTCTCGTTTTTTCCGATATTCACGGGAACGTCGAGGCGCTCGAGCGGGTGTGCGAGGAAGCCGCCATGCTGCGGCCGGACCTGATCGTGTCGCTCGGGGACGTCGTCGGCTACGGCGCGAATCCGAACGAATGCGTCTCCATCGTCCAGGAAACGGCGCAGATCCGCGTCGGCGGGAACCACGACGTGGCCGCCGCGGGACTCATCGGCACGGACACCTTCAGCGGAACCGCCCGGAGCGCGATCAAGTGGACCTCGCGCGAGATCCATCCGCGGCACCGGGACGTCCTCGGCGAATACGACACGGTGCGGCGCTGCGACGATTGCGTCTTCGCCCACGCCTCGCCGCTCTCGCCGATGAGCTGGGAATACGTGTACACGATCAACCAGGCGAACGCGATCTTCGAGGGAATCCGCGAACGATTCGCCTTCATCGGCCACACGCACGTGCCCGCGATCATCGAGCATCGCGAGGAGCGGGGCGCGCGGGTCGTGCGCGGCACGTTCACCGCGATCCAATCCGGTTCCCGGTACCTCGTCAACGTGGGCAGCATCGGACAGCCGCGGGACGGCATCGCGGCGGCGAGCTTCGCCCTCCTCGACGCGCAGAAGGGAACGATCACGATACGGCGCGTTCCCTACGACATCCGGTCGGCGCAGGAAAAGATCAGGAGCTCGGGGCTTCCCGAATCGCTCGCGGAAAGGCTGGCGACGGCGCGATGAACGGCACAACCACGAAGAAGTACGAAATCTGCAACACGCTCGCGACCGGCGGCACGGCCGTGCTCTACAAGGCGATCCAGACGTCGCTCGACCGCCCCGTCGTCATCAAGAAGCTCCACTCGCACCTCATCTCCGATCCGAACTTCACGCGACGGTTCGAGTTCGAGGCGAAGGCGATCGCGAGCCTCGACCACGAGAACATCGTGCGCATCATCGATTTCGGATCCGCCGAGGGGAGCTGCTTCATCGTGATGGAATACATCGACGGACCGTGCCTCCGGGACGTGCTCTCGTCCCGGCGCGTCATCGCCGAGGACCTCGCGCTCATCGTGGCCCGCGAGATCTGCCTCGGCCTCGATCACGCGCACCAGCGCGGCATCATCCACCGGGACATCAAGCCGGCCAACATCATGCTGACGATGGACGGACAGGTGAAGATCACGGACTTCGGTCTCGCGAAGCTCCACCAGAGCCAGACGCAGCAGACGGTCGCCTCGACGCTCCTCGGCACACCCCTCTACATGTCCCCCGAGCAGGCGATCGGCGATTCGATCGACGGAAGGAGCGATCTCTTCTCTCTCGGCACGATCTGCTACGAGGCGATGACGGGAACGCAGCCGTTCCTCGGCGGCACCTACGCCGCCGTCATCCAGAACATCGTGAGCGGCGGCGTCCCCGCGCCCTCGCGCATCCGGCGCGATCTCAGCGCCGGCGCGGAGGCGATCGTGATGAAAGCGCTCCACCGGGAACCGGGCAAGCGATTCAGGAGCGCCCTCGAGATGGCGCGCGCCATCGAAACGCACCTCGGCCCCGACGCGATGGCTTCTGCCCGCGAGCGGCTCAGACGGCTCGCCGGCGGCGAGGACGACCTCGCTCCCGGCGCGCGGCGCCGGGCCCGGAAGCTCCCGTCGCGAAAACGCCTGCTCTTCTTCGGCGCCGCCGCCCTCTGCGTGGCCTTCGCGGCGGCCGCCGTTCACATGAATCCGGGCGGCGTCGCTCGGCTCGCCGGCGCGGTCCGGGCGATCCGCGCGTCCGATCCGGCTGCCCCGCCCGCGGCGGCGCCGATTCTCGCGGGCCAGGGCGAGCAGATCCCCGGCGTGTCGATGACGCTCCTCGCCGAGCAGCCGGCGGCGGCGCCGGCAACGATCGAACCGGCGGCGGTCGGCACCGCGGCGGCCGCGGAGGAGACGCTCCCCGACTCGGGACTCGTCCTCGAGAGCAGCACGGCGCGCCTCTCGCTCCCCGACGCGGAAGAGACGAGAAAGGCCGAGCTGGAAAAGGCGAAACTCCTGCAGCAGCCGCTGTCGCCCGTCGAGAAACCCGCCGAGCCTCCGGCCCCGGCGGCCGCGGAGAAGACAGCGGCCGCTCACGCGGCGGGCCCCCGGGACGAGGCGCCCGCGACGGGATTCATCGATATCGTCGTCGATCCCGCGGCGGAAATCTCGATCGACGGACGGCGCCGCACGTTCGCCGAACGTCTCACGATGCTCGAGCTGCCGACGGGATCGCACGAGATCGCCTGCCGCAGCGACGGGTACCGCGACTACGTCGAAACGCTGCAGGTGAAGCGGGGAGAGCTCTCGCGCAGGAGAATCGATCTCGAGAGGCTCACCGGATCGCTCGTGTTCGAAACGGCGGCGGGCACCCGGATCTTCGTCGACGGAACGTTCAAGGGCACGGTTCCCCTCGCCGCTCCGCTCGACCTGCCCGTCGGAACGCATCGCATCGAGCTCAAGAATCCCGGGTTCCAGGCGTGGTCGAACACCGTTTACGTGCCGATCGACGAGACCGTGCGGCTCGCGATCAGCCTCGTGCCGCTCGCCGCTTCAGAGTAGCGTCGCGGCCGCCCCGACGACTTCCTCCACCCCGACCGATTCGACGCTCCCGTCCTTCCCGCGAACCGCGACGACCGATGCGGAGACCGGTTTCCACCGTGCCGGATCCGTCGGCCCGAACACGGCGACGCATCGCGCGCCGACCGCGCCCGCGATGTGCATGATGCCCGTGTCGTTGCAGAGGGTGATCACCGCGCGTTTCATGAGGGCGCCGAGAAATCCGAGCGACGGACACGGGAGCACGAACGGCCGCGTCCCGCACGCCCGGAGAAAGGCGTCGAGCGCTTCGGCGTCGAGCGGTCCCCCCGTCGCGACGACGCCGCACCGGTACCGTTCGGAGAGAATGCCCGCGGCCTCCGCGTACCTGCTCCCCGGCCACACGTTCGCCGCCTTCCCCGCCCCGGGATGGACGACGATGAACCGCGCCGGCGACCCGAACGATTCGGCGACGAATCGCTCGCAGTCGCGCTCGTCCTCCACCGGCGGAATGAACACGGAGGAGAGGTCCGCGACGCGGACGCCGATCGCGGACAGCGGATAGATGTTGTGCGCGCTCTCGTGCATGGAGTCGAGCTGCCCGCGCGGCGGCAGCGGCAGCTCGAGATGATAGAAGCGGGACGAGAGATCGTGGCCGAAGGGCTCGCTCGTGGAGCCGATCCGCGCGCGGGCGCCGCTCGCGACGGCGAGCAGCATGCTCGTCACCGAAAAGGATACGGTATTGAGGACGATCGCCGCGTCGAAGCGCCGCTTCCTGAGATCGGCGATGAACCGCGCGAGCGCGAAGGGTGCGCCGAGCCCCTTCTTTCGAGGCAGCACGAGCACCTCGTCGACGTACGGATTGCGCCGCATGCAGGCCGCGTTGACCGGCGAAGCGAGGAGCGTGATCCTCGCGTCTCCGAAGCGCGCCCGGAGCCCTCGGAACGCCGGAACGGCGAGGAGCATGTCTCCCATCTGGTGGTGCTGCCTGATGACGAGGAGCCGCCTAACCGGCATGAGCTCGAATTCCCGGGCGGTCATGCGGCGCTTCGACAGAAAGAGGGAGACGAGGCGCGCGAGCGCCAGTTTCCCCCGCCTCTCGATCCCTTTGATCATCGGCTCCTCCGAAAAAAAGAAAAATCGCCGGAACTTTTTTCGCCCCCTCGCGTATTACCCCCAGAGAGCGGGTGTTTTACCCCCATCCCACAATCCCTTCTTGCGGATGGCGGCCTCCCCCAAAAGGCCGCCATCATCTTTTTCGGCCCCGGGGAGGCGCCCGCCCGCGGCGCCGGCTTCGTGAAAACGGCGCTCATGCCTGCCGCTTCAGGCTCCGCTCGTCGGGCACGCTTTCGAGGATCTTGAGATAGCTCTCGAACCGCCCGCGCGCGATGTCCCCCCGCTCGACCGCGTCCTTCACGGCGCAATCGGGCTCGTGACTGTGCGTGCAGGTCGCGAAGCGGCAGCCGTCGCGGTACGGGGCGAAATCGCGGAAGAATCCCGCAAGCTTCTCCTTCGACACGCCCCAGATGCCGAACTCCCGGACTCCCGGCGTGTCGCCGAGGTACCCGCCCCGCGCGAGGGGATGAATCTCGAAATGGCTCGTCGTATGCGTCCCCTTGCCGGTCCGCGCGCTCACGCTTCCCACGGCCAGCTCGAGGCCGGGCTGCACGCGGGAGACGAGCGAGCTCTTCCCGCTCCCCGAAGGCCCCGTGAAGATCGAGAGCTTGCCGGCGAGCGCCCCCGCGAGCTCGTCGACTCCTTCCCCGGTGCGGGCGCTCGCGCAGACGCACGCGTACCCCATCGTCCGGTAGGGGGCGAGCGACTCGTCGATGCCGGAGCGGGCATCGGCGAGATCCATCTTGTTGACGCAGATGAGCGCATCCATGGAGCCGCACGACGCCGAGACGAGCATGCGGTCGAGGAGCCGCAGGTTCAGCGCGGGCTCCTTCACCGCGAAGACGAGGATCGTCTGATCCATGTTGGCGCCGAGGATCCGGTATCCCTTCCGCTGCGACGGATCGGTCCGTGCGAGGATCGACCGCCGGGCCTCGAGCTCGACGATCACCCCCTGCCGCGCACCGCCGCCGCGCTCGACCCTGACCTGCACGATGTCGCCGACGACGGGCAGCACTTCCTCGGGCACGCTCCCGAGACGAAACCGCCCGCGGAGCGAGCAACGAATCTCCCCGGAGCCGGTTTCGACGAAGAACGCCGCACCCTTGCCCCGAACGACGAGCCCTCGAATGATCTCCATAGCCTCCATGGCGCGAACATCCCTTTCCCGCGCGCGAAAATCCCTCATCGAGCGTAGCAAAATTATTTTCCCCTAAAAAGGTGAAATTGTTATAGAATGTTCAACGGGGCATGCTATATTATGAGGAGTATGGAAGCAAGCAAGCTGATTTCGTTCTTCGAAGAGGATCTTTGCATATTTCATCTCCGGTCGCGCAAGAAGATGAGCGTGCTCCAGGAGATCGTGCATCATCTCGCCCTCAAGAACAAAATATCGGACGAGAACTTCATCATCGACATGCTGAAGAACCGCGAGAGCCTCGGCAGCACCGGGCTCGGCAACGGCGTCGCGTTCCCGCACGGACGCTCGCTCGCCATCAAGGAGCTCTCCGTGCTCTTCGCCCGTTCGGCGTCCGGAATCGATTTCGACGCGCTCGACGGAAAACCGACGCGGGTCTTCTTTCTCATTCTCGCTCCGTCCGACAAGGGTTCCGAGACGTACCTCGCGATCCTGAGCGAGCTCATCGGCCTCATCCAGAAGCCCGCGAAGCTCAAGAGCCTCTACGAGGTCACCGACTACCCGTCGCTCGTGAAGATTCTGGAGGATAAGGATCTGTGAGAGACGAGCACCGGCTCCTCATCGCCCTGCAGGACCTCGACATCATGATCAAAGAGGTGAAGGACAAGGCTACCTCCAAGGAGCTTCAGAGCCTCGGATTCAAGCTCACCGGCCTGAACGAGCTGCAGGAGGCGAGGGAAAAGATCGCGAAGAAGACGCCGAAGGGGCTCCTGCAGCGCTACGAGAAACTCACCGAGCATTTCACCGTCGCGATTCTTCCCGTCACGGGAAATCTCTGCCTCGGATGCTTCGTCAAGCTGCCCACCTCGTTCTTCTCCGCGGTGAGCAGGAACGAGCTCCAGACGTGCGAGAACTGCGGAAGGCTGCTGTACATTCCGTAGGCTCCCATCGGCTCACAAGAGCCCGACGCGAGTTTTTCCAACTTCTTCTTGATAAACCCGCCGCCTTCAGGTAAAGTATTTTAACCAGGCAAGAAACTTAACGAACGCGGGGCTTCTCATGCAGAACGACAAGACCGGGGACGCGCTCAATGCGAGGTATTCCATCCGGAAAACGCTCGGCGATTATCCTCCGTGGCGCGGCTACAGCGTCACCGACTCCCTGAGCGAGCGGGAGTATCTCCTGTTCTCGGTCGACACGCCGCAGGGCGTCTCCTTGTCGATTGAAGATCTCCGGATGCGGGATTATCTCTTTTCCCGGTCGGGGAAGCTCGCGCAACCGGTCATCTCGCTCCAGCAAACGAACGGCTCGATTACGTTCCTCCTTCCCCATGCGGACATCGTCCCCCTGGCGGATGCGCTTCCCCGGATGAAGCCGGCCGCGGCCGCCGAAGTCGTGCGCGCGATCGCCTCCTTCATCCGCGCCCGCCTCGCTGAGGGGCTCCGTTTCTGCAATCTTACGATCGATTCATTTCATCTGTCGAACGGCGAGCCGGCCCTGCTCCCCGTCGCGTACCTGCTCCCCGGCGAATGCCTCCGCCGCATGACGGAAAACCGGTGGGCCGCCGCGGAACGCGCGGGCGCGCCCGTCGGGGATCTTCGCGCCGCGGGAGCCGTTCTCGCAGGCCTCGCGCCCGCGCTCGATGACGAAACCGCTTCCCGGATCGAGCGACTCGCCGTTCGACTCCGAGCGCTCGATCCCGCGGCGCCGGAGACGGAAATCCGCGCCGCACTCGACGAACTCGCCGCCTGCGCCGGCGAGAACCTCCCCCAGGACCGTTTCATGCCGCCGGATTTCGCCGAGGCCACTCCCCCGGCAGCGGTCGTTCGCGCGATGCGGCACGCCGCGCTCAAGGCGCGCGACGGCGAAAAGCAGCTCGTGATCGTGACCGGCGCGCGCGGAGGGGGCAAGACGCGCTTCCTGGAATTCGTCTCCGACCGCCTCGTGAACGAATGGGGCTTCCGCCACGGCCTCATCGCGGGGGATCTGGCCCTCTACCAGGATTCCGCCGAACGGGAACCGGGCGATCCCCGCGATTTCGTCATCGTCGATGACCACGCGGACGAGCCGCTGCTGGCGTGTCATGTCGTCGATTTCGCGTGCCAGGCGCTCGAGCGCTGCAATCTCGTCGTCATCTCATCGGGCGAGGACGCGCCGGTCGTCGCGCGGTACCTTCGGGAGGAAGTGTCGAGACGGCACATCGAGATACGGGAGATCGAGCTTCCCGCTCCCGCCCGCCGGCGGGAAGATCGGGTGCCGGGAACGGACGGTCCGGGACCGCTCGACGACCTCTCCGGCGAGGAGCGTTCGGTCCTCGCGTTTCTCGCGGTCTTCGGATTCGAAGCGCCGCTCTCGTTCCTGCTCGGCATTTTCGCGCCGGAGGAAAACGGGATTTTCGCCGCGCTCCAGGGCCTCGTCGCCCGCGGTCTCGTGAAATCGCGCGTCGAGATCTCGAGCCTCGCCGGCGGAGCGCTCGCGAGCGTTTACGCGCCGGCGGGCGGCTCGATCGCCCGCGAAGCCCTGGCGAGCCTGCCCCCGGAGCGGCGGGAATCGATCCACCGGAGCATCGCGCGCCTCCTCGCGGAAACGCGGAACGCGCCCTCGCTCTACACCTTCTTCCATCTCGCCCGAAGCGGGGCCCGCGAGGAAGCCGCGCTCAAGGGGCTCGAAACGCTGCGGTCCTTCATGAAACGGAAGAAGCTCGCCGCGCTCGCCTGCTTCAACGCGAGCTTCATGGACGAGAAGCTCGACCGGATGCTCCCCGACGACGTGCGCTTCGGCCTCTACCTCGATCTCGGCAACCACTTCTCTCTGACGGGAAACATGGAGCGCGCGGAGTGCTTCTTCAACCAGTGCCGCGAGGAGATACCCCGCGTGAAGAGTCCCGAGCGATTCCGGCACCTCGCCGTCGAGGCCGCACGGCGCGAGAGCGAGATCCTCGAGAAGCGGGGGGAGTTCCTCAAGGCGGAGAAACTCCTCGAAAAGGCGCTCGAGACCCACGGAGAGCAGCTCCTCTCGGGGGAACGCGCCAAGCTCTACAACGACATCGCGTGGATCCACTACCGGCTCGGCGCCTTCGACCGTTCCTGGGAGCATTGCCTCGTCGTGCACAAGCTGCTCGACGAGAAACAGAATCCGGCCGAGATCGCGCAGGCGTACAACCTCATGGGGACGATCAATTGGAACCGGAGCCGGTACGACGACGCGATCCTCTGCTACAAGCGATGCCTCGTGCTCCGCGAGGAGTGCGGCGACGAGATCGGCATCGCGGCGAACTACAACAACCTCGGCCTCGTGTACCGTTCCCTCGGACTGTTCGCCGATGCGCTCGATTGTTTCAAGAAAAGCATGGAGATCAAGAGGCGGCACGAGAATCTTCCGGGTCTCGCCGCCGCCCATCTGAACCTCGCGCTCGTGTACCTCGATCTCGAGAAGATCAAGGACGCCGAACGGAGCTGCGTCACCGCCGTGCGCCTCGCCGAGGAGATCGGCAATCAGCAGCTGCTCGCCGAATCGCACGGCACGATGGGCGAGATATGGTTCCTCCAGGGAAATTACGAGAAGGCGCAGGGCTGCTACGCGAGGGATCTGCAGCTCTGCGACAAGACGAAATCGCTCCGCGAGCGGGCCGTCGTCTACCGGAAACTCGGCGATCTCAATTTCGCTCTCGGGAAGATCCCTGAAACGCGCGAGCTCCTCGCGCTCGCGCGCTCCCTCAACCAGAAGATCGGCTCGCGCCTCGAGACGGCGCTCCTCAGCCTGCTCGAGGGGAGGATTCTCCTCGCCGAGGGGAAGCGCGAAGACGGCCGAGACAAGCTCGAGGGAGCGAGCCTCGAGCTCTCGCTCCTCGGTAAGAAGAAGGCCGCTTCCGCCGTCGCCGCCGAGATCGGGGTGCTCTACCTCGAGGAGGGCAACGAGCCGCTCGCGCGGGATTACCTCCTGCGCGCGATGTCGCTCGTCGCGGCCGGCGATCAGCCCCCGCTGCAGGCGCGCTCGCTCCAGGACGCGCTCGACGCGCGGAGCCCTCTGAGCCGCGATCAGATCGTGAGCGACGCGGACCGGTTTCAGGCGCTCATCAGGCTCACCTCGCTCGTGCGATCGGCCCGCGATCAGGATACCCTCCGGAGCACGATCGTCGATTCGGCGCGGCGGATCGCCGCGATGGACCGCGCGGCGCTCCTCATGAAGGACGAGGGGCACGATTCGTTCCGCGTCGCCGCGTCGGGAGGCGGATTCACGGCGGGGAGCCTGCTCGCCGACCGGAACATCGCGGCCGTGCTCTCGTTGACGCTCCGGCTCGGATTCCCGCTCGACGTCACGCGCACGACGATGCCGGAAAGCAAGATTTCCCGCGAGTTCCTCGACGAGCATCCGCGCCTCATCTGCGTCCCGCTGCGTCTGCAGGGAGACACGGCGGAGTTCCTCTACCTCGATTCGACGCGGAGCGCCGCACGGACGTCCGACGAGGACCACAGCCTGCTCCTCGCCTTCGGCCAGGAGGCGGGCGCGGCGCTCGAAAGGCTGACGCTCGTCGACCGGATCGACCGGCTCGAGAAATCGCGCTCGGCCGTGAAGAGCCCGATCGCGCGGCCCACGGAGCACGTCGCGCTCCAACGGCTCGTGGGATCGTCCCCCCCGATGCGGCATATCGCCGAGCTCATCGAGGGAATCAAGGACATGGATACGACGGTCCTCCTCACGGGATCGAACGGAACGGGCAAGGATCTCATCGCCAAGATGATTCATTACGGCGGGAGCCGCGCCGCGCGGCCCTTCGTCTCGCTCAACTGCTCGGCGATCCCCGACGAGCTGCTCGAAAGCGAGCTCTTCGGCCACGAGAAGGGCACGTTCACGGGCGCGGTCCGGCAGCGCATCGGCCATTTCGAATCGGCGAACGGCGGCACGCTCTTCCTCAACGAGATCGGAGACATGCCGCTCCGGCTCCAGCCGAAGCTCCTCCACGTCCTCGAGAACCAGCAATTTTACCGGCTTGGGGGGACGCAGACGATCTCGACGAACGTCCGCATCATCACCGCCACGAACAAGGATCTCCTCGGACTCGTGCGGGAGGGCGGATTCCGGGAGGATCTCTACTACCGCGTCAACATCTTCCCGATCCGCGTTCCGGATCTCAAGGAGCGCATCGAGGACATCGAGCCGCTGTGCAACCACTTCCTGATGACCTTCTGCAGACTGTACGGCATTCCGCCGAAGAAGATATCCTCCGAGGCGATGTCGCTCCTCACCGCCTACGATTGGCCGGGGAACGTGCGGGAGCTCGAGAACCTCGTGAACCGGATCATCATCATCTCGAAGAAGGAAACGATTCTCCCCGAGGACCTGCCGGACGTCATCCTGCGGCGTCCCGAAAGCGCGCGCGCGCAGTCGCGCGCGACGATCGAGGAAACGGTCGACTCGCTGCTCGAAAACGTCGAGTTGACGACGGGCGATCCGATCCTTCCCCGGATCGAGGGAATGATCGTGAGCAAGGTCGTCGAGAAGATCGGCGACAAGACGAAGGCGGCCGCGGTGCTCGGAATATCGAAACCCACCGTCTACGCGAAGCTGAAGAAGTATGGAAAGAACAAAACCGCGTAGCCGCTCGCCCCTGATCGTGCCGGCGCTCGTGGTCCTCGCCGCCCTCGCCGCCGTCTACCTCCCGATCCGTCTGGGCATCGCGAAGTCCGATCGCGCGCGCGAGGCGCCCACCCGGGGCGCCGCCGTCAGCGTGTTCCTCACGAATCAGCTCGCGGGCTACCGCGAGCCGTGCGGTTGAAAGAAGGACAAGCAATGCGGGATGGCCCGGTGGGCCTCCCTCGTCGATCAACGGCGGAGCGAGCGGGCGACGATCCTCATCGACGCCGGCGATTTTTCGCTGCCTCCCGATACGAGGAACCGCGATTTCAAGGAGCGGTATTTCTTCGAGGCGATGAAGCTTCTCCGGTACGACGCCGTCGCCGTCGGCGACGGCGAAACGCGCGACGGGCTCCTCGCGGCCGCCGAACGTCTCCGCCTGCCGCTCGTGAGCTCGAACATCCGCGACCGTGCGACGGGAGAACCGGTGGCCGCCGAATCGATCGTCAAGGAGGTCGGCGGCTCCCGGACGCTCTTCGGACGCCGGGGCGCCGTGCGCGTCGGCATCTTCTCGGTCGTGCTTCCGTCCTTCGTTCACCGGGCCGGCCGGGACGGACGTCCGCAGTACAACGTACTGGATCCGAAGCTCTCGTCGCTCGCCGCGGCGGCGAATCTGCGCGCCCGGGGATGCGATCTCGTCATCGCGGTGAGCCACCTCGGGTGGCGAAACAGCCTCGAGCTCGCGCGGGACGTGCCGGGGATCGATCTCGTCCTGAACGGGCATCGCGAGCACGCGCGGACGCACCTGGAACGCGTCGGCTCGACGGCCGTCGTCGACGCGGGGGAAACGGAATGGTCGTTCTCCGAGGTGTCCGTGACGTTCGAGGGCGATTCGCTCGGCATCGCCGCGGCGAACGTCTGCGGCGAGGCGCTCGGGATGCGCGCCGATCCGAGGTTCGTCGAGATCCAGGAGAAATACGCCGAGGCGCTGCGGCGTCTTTCCGGCGGCGCCGCGAAGCGATAGCCCCGAGGTCTCTCCGCCCGGCCCCCGGCCGCGCTCCCGGCCGGCGTCGTTTTTGCTTTGCGCGCCGGCGCGGACGGCGCTACAATCATTCCCGGGAAACCAGCGCGTATCCATCATGAAAATGAAAGAAGGTGAGTCGTCATGAAGAGAACCGTCGCGATGCTCGCTGCGTTCACGGCTCTCGTCGCCGTCTGGGCCGGCGATCTCCCGGCGGCGGCTCCCGCCGCGCTCCTCCTTTCGTTCACCGGCGACGTCTCCGTCCACCGGAGCGACGGCGCCGTCGTCAAAGCCTCGTACGGCCTGCAGCTCGACGCGGGAGACGAGGTTCGCACGGGGCCGAAGGGCGAGGCGGAAATCCATTTCGAGAACGGAACGTGGGTCAAGCTCGGCCCGGGGAGCGAATTGAAAATCAAGGGGAGCGGCGCGGCGAAACGGGCGGCGGAGCCGCCGGATACGAAAGGCAGCTTCGAATCGCTTTCGGATTTTCTCAAGCTCCGGGACGCCGGAGGCGTGAGCACGCTCGCGGCGCTCCGATCGGGGGGAAAACGGCCCGAGATCCGTCTCGAGTCGCCGTGCCAGACGAGGGTGCGCGACGGCCGGCCTTCCTTCGCGTGGAGCGCGACCGACTCGACCGCCGAGCTCAGGCTCAAGCTCTACGACGAGGGCGGCGTCCGCTGGCAGCAGGACGTCAAAGGCGCGCGCGAGATCCGGTATCCAGCCGACCGGGAACCGCTCGTCGCCGGAATCGCGTACTCGTGGACCCTCGAAACGACCGATCCGCTCAAGTTTCCCCCGCTCCGAACGCAGGCGGCGTTCTTCGAGGTGATGCCGTCTGACGAAGCGCGGCGGGTCGAGGCGGCGGTCGGCGCCGTCGACCGCGCGTCGATCCCGAGCGAATCGGCCTACCGCATCGTGCTCGCGAGCATCTACTTCGACCACCGGCTCCTCGACGACGCGATCGCCGAAACGGCGGGCGCGCTCGCGATCGATCCGGGCAACCGGGATCTCCATGCGATCCTCGCGCGGCTCTACGCGGAGACGGGACGATCGGAAGAAGCGATGAGCGAGTACGACAAGCTCCTCGAGAAGCGCTGAAGGCGCGGCGGCTCACCCTCGCTTCACGGGACGCGCGATATGAATCCCCGGAATATAGCGGGATACGAGATACTCGGCACCATCGGCGAAGGCGGCATGGGGATCGTCTACCGGGCCCGCGACCTCACACTCGACCGGGAGGTCGCGATCAAGGTGATCCGCTCCGACGCCCTCGCCGGAAACGCCGGCGAGCGTTTCGTTCGCGAGGCGCAGGCCTGCTCGCGCATCAACCATCCGAACATCGTCACCGTGTACGCGGCGGGACGGGATGGAGACATCCCCTACCTCGCGATGGAGCTCCTCCGCGGGGAGAACATGCGCGCCGTCATCGAGCGCGGGCCGGTGCCCTGGGAGCGGGCGATCGGCTGGATCGCCGGCATCCTCGACGCCCTCGCGCGGCTTCACGCTGAAGGCATCGTGCACCGCGACCTCAAGCCCGACAACGTCATGATCGCCGAGAGCGGCGTCGCGAAGCTCATGGACTTCGGAATCGCGCGGCTCGGCACGGGCGGCACGATGACGGTCGACGGCGCCACGCTCGGAACGGCCCACTACATGTCCCCGGAGCAGGTGGAAGGGAAACGGGTCGATGCGCGCAGCGATCTCTTCTCGATGGGGAGCGTGCTCTACGAGCTCCTCGCGGGCGAGCCGGCGTTCCCGGGGGAACATCCCCTCGCCGCGATGTACGCGATCACCCACGAGAGCCCGCGGCCGCTCGCGGAGATCGTCCCCGGTCTTCCGCCCGCGCTGCAGGAAACCGTGGCGCGCGCCATCGAGAAGAATCCCGACGCGCGCTTTCAGGATGCGGCGGCGTTCCGCGACGCGCTCCTCGAGATCGCGCGCGGGGACGCCTCACCCGCCTCGGCGCCGGCGGCGCCGAGGGGATCGAAACGGCTCCTCGCGTGGGCGTCGCTCGCGGCGGCCGTCGCGGTGGCCGCGATCGTCGTCGCCGTCATCGTCAGCGACCGCGGGCCCGCGGGCGACCGTCCCGCCGCGGAGCGGCTCAACAGGCTCGCGCAGAGCCTCACGGACGAAGGGAAGATCGAGGAAGCCTCGCGGGAATACCGGAACGCGATCATCGCCGACCCGCGCTGGGAAGCTCCCTGGAACAATCTCGCGATGATCGCCATGGGGAGCGGGAAGCTCGCCGAAGCCGACTCCCTCCTCGAGAAGGCGGTCTCGCTCAATCCCCGCTACACCGCCGCCCTGTACAATCTCGGCACGGTCCGCTGGGCGCGGGGGGATTCGACCGGCGCCGAAGAGGCATACCGGGACGCGATCCGGACCGATTCGACCTTCGTCGAGGCGTTCAACAACCTCGGCGCGCTCCTCATCGAGCGCGGGCGCGCGGCGGAGGCCGCGCGCATCCTCGACACCGGGCTCGCCATGGAGCGCTCGCATCCATCGCCCGTCACGGAGATCCGCGGATTTCTCCTCAAGAACAGAGGCGCCGCCGCCTCGAAGCTCGGGCGGCGCGACGAGGCGCTGAACTACTGGCGCGAGGCGCTCGAGATCATTCCGCAGAACGCGGAGCTCCAGACGTTCATCCGGGAGAATGAATAGAGCGAGGCCGCCCACCGGGCGGCCCCGCTCATTGCTCCGCCGCGCGATCGCATCCGGGCGCCTGCCGCCGCGAATGCCGACGCTACCGCAGCAAAATCATCTTGCGCGACTGCACGTACGATCCCGCCTGCAAGCGGTAGAAATAGATCCCGCTCGCGACGTTCCGCCCGTTCTCGTTCCGCCCGTCCCAAGCGACGCGATAGAAGCTCGCCTTCAGATCCCGGTCGACGAGGGTCTTGACGCGGCGGCCGCCGACATCATAGACGACGAGCGTCACGCGGGCGTCCTCGGCGATCGTGAACTTGATCGACGTCGACGGATTGAACGGATTCGGCGCGTTCTGCTCGAGCGAGAACGGCGCGCGGCAGACGACCGTGCACGGCCCTGAGAGATCCCGCGTCCGCCCTCCCGAGATCGCCTCGAGCTTGTAATAGTAGATCCGGCTCAGCGAAACGTCCGGATCCTTCATCTCGTACGACGCGCCTCCCGCCGCTCCCGAAGAGGCCACCGGATCCGCGTTGACCGGTTCGTAGCCGTCGGCCTCGCGCTCGGAGCGCAGCACGTTGAAGCCCTCGATGTTCTCCTCGATAAGCGTGCTCCACCGCAGCACCGCCGCCTCGTTCTCGAACGCACCGGCGAAGGACGCGAGTGTCACCGCAAGGGGCGCGCTGATCATGAACACGTCCTGGCTCATTCCCTGCCCGAGGATCTCCCCTCCCGCCCAGAGCGTGATCATGACGCGGCAGCGATCAGCCATGACCGCGGGAACGCGCCAGGTGAACGAATGGGCGTCGGGAATCCGCCGCGCGATCAGGAACCAATCGGCCCCGTCGTCGAAGGTGCCGTCGATCGAAACGGAATCGACGCGATAGCCGCTCGGCGATGTCCAGACGACGGCCGCCGGCGCACCCATCGTGACGATTTCCGCGCACGGATGCTGTACGACCGGTCTGATCGTGCGGATCGTATCGGCCCCGATGAACGCGCGGTTCCGCGCGGTCCCCGAGATCGCCACCGGAACGTACTCCCCCTGCGGGAGAATGGCCTGGAACGGCGCGCGGTCGAATTTCACGACGAGCTCGCGAAGTCCATCGCCGTCCCGGTCCTCGATGCGCGCGTCGGCGCCGGGCGCCACGGGGATCGTGTCCTGCAGGAGCACCGTGGCGATATCGATCTCCTCCGGCGCGTACGCCGCCGGCAGCTCGATCCTGCCCTCCACCCACCGTCCTCCCGAACTGAGCTTCAGCGTCCGCGGCGTGACGAGGATATCGGCCGCGAGCGGCCCGGGCGGCAGCCCCGTGGCGTTGAGGATCGTCACCGTGTTGTCCCCCGCGTTGCAGATGATCGCCCATCCGGACCCCGAGGGATCGAACGCGATGCACGCGGGATCCTTGCCGGTCGGGACCGTGTGGACCGGCGTGAGCTCGACGACCGGCGGCGGGATTTGCATGCCGGGTTCGATGGCGCCGACGGAGCCGGTCACCGTCAGCGCATAGGCGACCGCCTCGTCGCTGTCCTCGAAGATGATGTAGAGCATCGCACCGTCCGGCGTGACGACGACGCTCTTGACCGTCGTTCCCGTCTCCACGGTCGCGACGACCTCGTTCTCCGACGCGCTCCCCGGCTGCACGTCGTAGATGTAGATCGTGCCCGAGGTGCTCAGCACGATGAGGAGCGCACCGTCCGGCGTGATCGCGACGCTCTTCGTCGACGAGCCGGTCTCCACGGTCGCGACGGCGGCGTTCGAGAGGGCGTCGATGACGACGTATCCCCCGTCGGTCCCGACGTAGATGCGCGCGCCGTCGGGCGTCACGACGACGCTCTTCGCGGACGAGCCCGTCTCGACGGTCGCGACGACCTGGTGCCACGTCGCGCTCGCGTCGTCGCCGTCGATCACGCTCACGTCGCTCGAGCCCGCGTTCGCCACGTAGACGCGGCTTCCGTCGGGGTTGACGTCGACGTCGATCGGGTTCGTGCCGACGGTGATCGTCTGCACGACCGTGTTGAACGTCGTCGAGTCGGGATCGACGACGATCACCGAGACGGTTCCCGATCCGAAGTTGCATATGTACGCGTACGTGCCCGCCGGATCGATCGCGATCGCGACCGGGTTGTCGCCGACGGAGATGCTCGAATAGCTCGTCTGCCCCTCGACGTCGATCGGAACGACGACGTCCCCGTCGGGGCTCACCGAATAGGCGAGCGCGCCGTCGGGCGTCACGGCGACGCTCTTCGTCGACGAGCCGGTCTCCACCGTCGCGATGACCTCGTCCACGGGGGAAGTGCTCGGCACGAGCACGGTGAAGAACATCGCGTTCGAGGTGTCCGCCCCGCAGGCCACGCGCACCTCGCCGCTGATCGCGTCGGCCGGCACCGTGACCTTGAGGGACGTCACTGTCGCCTCGTACGGCGTCACGGCGCGGTCCCTGAAGAGGACCGCGTTGTTTGCCGCGACGGCGTCGAATCCCTGCCCGGAGAGCACGAGCTTCGCCCCGATCGTACCGCTCGCCGGCGCGACGGAGCTCAGCATGAGCGGCGGTTTCGAGCCGGTGATGAACGATCTGCCGCCCGGGTTCTCGAGGGCTCCGGCGTCCAGATCAAGGATGCCGCTCGTCCAAACCATCTCGTACGACCTGTCGTAGTCGAGCGCCGTCATCGGGACGAGGGTGACCTTCTTGTCGCCGTCGGCAAACCCGACGGTCACGGGGATCTTCGCTGCGGCGACCGGATCGAAGACGTAGAACGTCGAATCCGTGATGTTCGTGCGGGCCACGGCCCTGCTGAACGTCCCCTGAACCGCGGTGGTGACGCTCACGTTCGAGGCGCCGCCGAAGGGCAAAACCTGCACGAGTTGGAGCGGCAGGTATGCCGGATCGTCGTAGGAATCGGCGACGAACTGCAGCGGAGATCCGGCGAGCCCGATCGCCTCCACCGAAACGAGCTGGGTCTGCACCCCGACGGTATCCCCGAGCGTCCATTCGAGCTCGGCGTAGCCGTTCTGATCGGTCGCGACCGTCTGCGTCGTGAGGCCCGATTCGGTGAAGTGCCCCCCACCTCTGGTCACCCTGAACGTCAGCGGCACACCCTGGATTCCAACCGTCGCGGTATCCGTCGGCGCGACGAACACCCGCAGGGGCGCGCTGAGGGGCTGACCGACGACGCCGCTCTGCTCGTTGCCGCCCCTCATCAGGAGGTAGTTGGCGCCGCTGAAGTCATAAACCCAGATGCTGTCGGAGAGCGCGTACTGCGCGACGACGTAGAACCGCGAGCCGTCCGCCGTGAAATCCATGTCGGTCGCGCCCACGATGCTCATGTCGAACCGCGCGTTCGTGATCTCGTGAGGCGTCGTGTTGAGGTTGATCGTGTAGTAGGCGCACTTGGGAAGGGCGAGAATCGCCCGATCGCCCCGGGGCGACACGTCGATCTTCGGAACTCCTCTCAGATTGCCGCCGCAATTCGTCGTTAGGATGCCCGCGACGGCGGGATTGACCGGATCGGACGTGTCGAGCGTCACGACGCTCTCGATCGTCGGCCCGTCCACGCGAACCGTCGCGACGAGGCATTCCCGACCGTCCGGCGTGAACGTGAGCGCCTGCGGATAGCGCACGGTGCTCATCGTGTCAGGCATCGAGATGCGCCCGACGATCTCGAGGTAACGCGCGTCGAGGGGATTCGTGTTGAGCACGAGGATGCTGTCTCCGAGGCCGGTCATATACGCGTACCGGCCGCTCGGATGGAAGGCGATCTTCCCCGGTGCGAATCCCTCCAGAAAGGCGACGGGTCTGTTCTCGTACGCCGAACCGGGCACGATATCGACGACGAAGAGGGTATCCCACGAGGTGGGGTGATGGATCGATAAGAACAGCCTCTCCCCATCGGGGCTGATTGCAATGGTATTGATCGAGGCGGGCTCGGTCGGCCCCGGTGTGTACGCGATCCGGCCGATCTCGTAGCCGAAGAGATTCGAGTGGCGATTGACGTTGAAACACCGCACGGCGATGTCGTTATCCACATCGATGAACGCCCGCTGCCCGTCCGGCGTGATGGCTATCGTGTTGATTGCGTCATTGCCCCCTGCGACCGAGCCGATGAACTGGTTGTAATCGGCGCTCTCCGGATCAGTATCGAGAATCGCGGCGGCGCCGTACAGCCCTCCCACCATCAGAAAATCCCCCGTGGGCGAGAACGCGAGGGCGTCCGTGAACTCCAGTTCCCATTCCGTCGGCACGCCCGAAGCGAGCCGGAGCGCGCCCGAACCCGACGAGGCCTTGAGCATCTCGAAGTAGAGGGAGTTCGAAACCTGTCTGTTGCCCGCCGGGAAGACGTCGTCATTCACGATGATCCGGACCGGGCCGCTCTGCGCGTACGTCGGGACTCCGACCTCGATCGCGGTGCCCGTGCTGTAGGTGGGCTGGATCCATTCCGCCTCGCCCGTCGGCCCGGCGAACTGCACGCGGATCTTCGCGGGATCCGTTCCGAATCCCGAGCCCGCCAGCACGAGTCGCGCGCCGAACGGAGCCGCCCTGCGCGAGATGCTCGCGAGCGTCGGCCCGAGCCCGATCGTCGTGACGACGATCTGCCTCGTGTCGCGCGTCACCGAGAACGCGTAGAAACCGTCGGGGGATAGATCGATGTCGATCGGGCTCGCGCCGAGATCGATCGTCGCCGCGACGCTCCGGAACGTAGCGCTGTTCTCGTCGAGATCGATCACGTCGATGTAGTCGAGCTGCTGATTGCACGCGTAGAGATAGAAGCCCCCGGGCGTAATGGTCATGCCCCGGTTCGATCCGCCCGTGACGATGTCCTGCACCTTGAAGAGCGGCTCGAGCGACACCACCGTCACGCTTCCCGTGCCGTCGCTCACGTAGGCGCGCTGGCCGGCCGGATCGATGACGACGTCCTGCGGATCGATGAGAACCGGCACCTGCGCGAGAAGCGTATCGGGGCCGAGATCGAAGACGTTCATCTTCCCGGCGCCGCTCAGCGTGAGGAGGCGCCGTCCCGCCGGATCGACCGCCATCTTGCCGCGGACGGTGCCGTCCGGAGAGGCGACCGCGCCGATCTGGTTCTCGTACGTCGCACTCCCCGATTTCACGTCCCAGATCTGGACTTCTCCGGCGAGTGTGGCGATGTACGCCCGTCCCCCGCCCGGATCGACGCAGATCCCGAGCGGATCGGCGGAGAGCTCGTGCTCGGCGACGATCGTGTTGAAGAGCGGGCCGTGGGAAAGATCGGTGTCGATCGTGCAGAGCTTCCGGTTGACGCGGCTCACGGCGTACACGCGCTTCCCGTCCGGCGTTGCCTCGACCGCCTCGAGCCCGCCCGGGACGGAGATCGTCGTCACGGTCAGATAGCTCTCGAGCCCCGGATCGATGACGACGGCCGCGGCGCCCGCGTCGGTGGCGACGTACGCCCACCCGCCGTCGGGGAGCACGGTCAAGGACCGGGGCATCGCGTCCAGCTCCGCCACGCCGCTCTGGAAACCGCGCGCCACCTCCGTGGCGGAGAGCACGGTGAACGTGACGCCGTCGCTGATCAGCTCGCCGACCGTCACGGTCACGAGATCGGTCGTCGCGCTCTGGGGCACGCGCACGACGAGCCTGTTCGGAAACGCGTCGACGATCTGCGCCTGCTCGCTTCCGAACAGCACGGTGTTTTCGCTCGGCGTCGCGCTGAACCCGACGCCGTTTATCACGATGAGGTTCCCGACGACGCCCTTCGCCGGGGAGAGATTCATGATGGCCAGGGGCGGCAGCAGCTCCGTGGTGAAGGTGGACATGTACGGCAGCTCGAGACCGTTCCCGTACTTGTCGGCGAGCCCCATCCCGAGCGTGAGGTTGTACGATTTCCCGAAGTCGAAGGGAATCGTCGGCGTGAACGCGATGACGGAATCGTCCTTGAGGAAGGTCGCCTTGCCCGAAATGAAGTGGTTGTCCGCGTCCCTGAGGGCGAAGTTCCCCTGGATGCTCGCGTCGTCGATCGCCTCGGAGAAGGCGATCATGAGCGCCGCGTCAATCTGCACGTCCTCCGCGCTCTCCGAGGGAGTCATGCTTACGACCGTCGGGTGGCTCGCGTCGATGTTCGTGACGATGTCGATATCCGAAACCGTGGAACCGCCCGACACGGCGACCGCCGTCTTGTCGAGGGCGTTGTCCTGCGCGGATTCGGCCTGATCGTAGTATTCCGGCGGAAAGACGATGTTCGCGGTCGAATCGACGAGGGCGTTGATGTAGCCCTTCTTGAGGTAACCGATCGCGGCGGTCCCGTCGAGCGGATGAATCGCGACGTAATAGCTCCCGTCATCCATCCCGACGAAGGTATAGCTCCCGTCAGGGAGCGTGTAGTCCGCGGCGACGGTGTCTCCGGCCTCGTCGATCGCGTACACGATCGCCCCCGGCACCGGGAGGCCGTCTTCCGAGCCGCTCGTCACCGTTCCCGATATCCTGTTCGCCGCCGCGAGCGCCGCCGGCGTGGCGTACGCCTTGAAGAAGACCAGCTCATCCTCCTTCGAAAGGCTCGCCGCGTCCGTTCCGGCCGGAAGGACAAAGAACATCGTCGACGTCGCCACGGGAGAGTGCGATATCCCGAACAGGTGCCCCGCCTCGTGCGTCGACACGCTCCGGATATCGATTCCGTTGGCGGGCCCGGCCGAATGCGTCTTGAATCCTTTCACGGGATTGAAGATCAGATCCGCGTCGACGATCTGGCCGGGAAGATAGCGCGTGCCCTGATACAGGCTGTCAACGGTGAACGACGTCGAGATGCCGACGGCGATCACCGCGTTGGAGAACTGGTACTGGTAATCCTCGAACGTGATGAGATTGACGAGGTCGAGCGCAGCGGCCGACGTCTGCTGCGTCGTGCCGCCGTAGCTCACGGTGAAATCGACCCCCGCGATCGCCGTCCAGGCGTTCAGCGCATTCTGCATGGCGGTGAAATCGCTCCCGTCGTTGATGCTCGGAGCGCCCTTGGCGTTGATGTAGTACACGAACGGCAGGTCGGCGCTCATCCAGAACTCCGTGTGGCGGGCGCCGGCCGGGTCGTCGATGCATCCGTCGCCGTTGCGATCGAACGACGACGCGTTGACCTGGGGACAGAGATCGACCGGGGACGGAACGCCGTCCCTATCGGGATCGTCGGCGATGAGCACGTTTCGATCGGCGCCCGAAAGAGCGAGGGATCCGAAAAGAAGGATCCCGAGAACGGCGAACAGCAGCATCAAATTGCGTTTCATGGCGATCCTCCTTTCCTATCGACGGTCGAGAGTTTCGTTGATGAATCGATCGAGGGAGACCTTCCGCTGACCGTTCGCCGGCTCGTTCGCGGGCTCCCCGACGACCTCGACGTCATCGAGATCGACTCCCGCGACGAAGGCCTTCCCCGTTTTCGCGTCGCGCACGATGTCGAATTTTCCCTGCGAGAATCCGGCCACGCTGAACGTGCCGGGGACGTTCGGCTCGAGGAAGAGGAGCACCTCCTCGTCCGGCTTCCAGCCGAGCGCGCCCTCGACGTGCATGTTCACGTGGCCGACGATCCCGCCGAGCTGGATGACGCGGGCCTCGCGGAGCGCGCCGCCCTTGTACGTTTCGGCGACGGCGATCCGCGCCTCGGTGAAGATCTTCGTGTGTTCCGCGTTCCAGTACGAGTTCACGCTCGCGACCGTTCCCCGCACGATGTTCGAGGATTCCGCCGCGAGGTCCTTGGGGCTCCGGTAGATGATCTTGGTAGCCTGGCCGGCGGCCGCCAGAATACAAAGAACACCTATCGAAACCCACAGGATGCAGGCGCACCGTTTCATGGGCTGGTCCTCCCCCCGGTTTCGACGTCTCTGACTCGGAAGCGATCATCGAAGGCGCCGATCGCCCCACGACTCAGGATTCATTTCAACGAGAAATAATTGCGAAGCGCAGGAGCTGGCAGGGGACGCCGTGCACGCATCTTTCGCAACGGCTTGCAGCGAAGGCTCCCCCCTGGAATGCTGCATGGATTCCGGAATGTGACGCTGTCCCCCAGTCCCTCGCTCGCTTGCCGAATATTATACTCCCAATCGGAACCGTTGTAAACAACATTTGACAGGGCTAACTCTTTTTTCCAACGAGGATTAGTGCCGCGAGAGGAGAGCCGAGAACGCGCCGGGCGGAAATTTAAAATGGTGGGGACTGTAGGATTTGAACCTACGACTTCTATCGTGTGAGGATAGCACTCTACCGCTGAGTTAAGCCCCCACGCATATGCAATTGTATAAAACGCGGCGCCCGATTGCAAGCACCGGTATCATCGATGAGGATGCTATTTATCCGCTTCCCCCGGATCGTCCGATTTTTCGGCATCGTGCGGGTCTTCGAGCTCTTCGGGCGCTTCGGATCCGCCGAATTCGAGCTCGCCGGCGCCCCTCCGCTCCTCGTTCTTCCTCATGACGGCCTTCGCCGCATCGAGGTCGCTCTCCTTGACGAAAAGCCTCACCTGACCGAGACCGTCGACGGTGAACGGGAGAATGATCGGCGTCACACCGGTGCGGACGGCGACCTCGATTCCCTCGGACTCGAGCATCCCCTTGAGGACCTGCGCCTCGAAATCCCCCTGCACCTTCGCGAGCTCGACGAGCTTCTCGTCCCGCTCGTCCTTGGAATTCTTCATCGTTTTCCTCCCGGCCTTATGATAATACTACCTCCCGGGAGGGGGGGCAAGACAATGATGCCCCGTACGAGCGGAGAGTCCGGATGAACCTGGGCGCGCACATGTCCATCGCCGGAGGAATGCATCGGGCCCTCGAGCGGGGCCGCTCGATCGGGTGCAACGCGGTGCAGCTCTTCGTCACGAACACGAACATGTGGCGAATGCGCGCGCTCGACCCCGGCGAGATCGCGCGCTTCAGGGAGCGCTCGGGAATGTTCGCTCCGAACTTCATCCTCGCCCACTCGAGCTACCTCGTCAATCTCGCCTCGCCCGACCGGTCGATCCTCGCGCGGTCGATCGCCGGTTTCACCGCGGAGATGGGGCGCGCGGGCGCGCTCGGCATTCCGTACCTGGTCGTCCACCCGGGAAGCCATTGCGGCGCGGGGGAGGCGGCGGGCTTGAAGCGGATCGCCGCGAGCCTCGACGAGGCCGTTTCGGCGGCGGGCGAGCGCGCGCCGGAAATTTTGCTCGAAACGACCGCCGGCCAGGGGAATTCGCTCGGAACCACGTTCGATCAGCTCGCGCGGATCATCGGCGCGGCGCGCTCGAGCGGTTCGCTCGGCGTCTGCCTCGATACCTGCCACGTGTTCGCGGCCGGGTACGATCTGCGGACCGGACGGGCGTACGAAAAGACGATCCGCGAGTTCGAGAGCGCGCTCGGGCTCGGGCGGCTCAAGGCGTTTCATCTGAACGATTCGGCGAAGGGGCTCGGAAGCAGGGTCGACCGGCACGCGCTCATCGGCGCCGGCGCGCTCGGGCTCGGAGCGTTTTCGCTCCTCATGAGGGACGAGCGGTTCTTCGACCGTCCCATGGTGCTCGAAACGCCCAAGGGGCCGGACGACACAAACGATCGGCGCGCGCTCGCGCTGCTGCGGGATCTGCGCGCCGGCGCCCGGCGACCGGCGCGAAAACGGTGAGATACCGTCACGCCGAGAACTCGGCGGCGAGCTTCCAGTACGGATCGGTCACCGGGTGCGTCAGCTCCGTCGCCGCTCCGCTCCGGATCACGCACAGCCCCTCCTTCTCCGGCACGATCTCCCCGCAGCTGGCGCTCGCGATGCCCTCGGCCGCGAGCGCTTCGACGAGCTCGTCGGCATCGCCTCCGTCGACGACGGCGATGAGGGTGCCCTCGCTGATCGACGAGAAGGGATCGAAGCCAAAGACCTCGGCCGTCTTCTTCACGACCGGCTGGACCGGGATGAGATCCTGCTCGACGCGAAGCCCGTAGGATCCGGCCCGCGCCATCTCGTAGAGCCCGCCCCAGATGCCGCACTCGGTCGCGTCGTGCATGACGTGCACGCCCTTGAACGTGCGGGCGATCGCGCAATCGTCGAGCACGCTCATCTGCGGGAAAATCGCGGCGGCCTCGCGCTGGAAGGCCTCTCCTCCCGCTTCGACGAACTTCGCCGGGAAGAGCGCGGCGAGGAGCCCCGTCGTCTCGATCGCCGGTCCCTTCGTGATCACGATCTCGTCCCCGATCTTCACCCGGTGGGGGCCGCGCAGCTGCCGCTCGTCCCCGATGGCGATCGCCGTCGCGCCGCCGACCATCGGGTAGCCGCATCCGGTGTACCGGGCCGTATGCCCCGTCACGACGCTGATGCCGTACCGCCGCGCCTCGTCGTGCACGGAGCCCCACAGCTCCTCGAGCTGCTCCTCGGTCGTCTCGGGAGGCAGATTGAGATCGATTGCGAGATGCCGCGGCTCGAGCCCGGAAACCGCGACGTCGCAGAACACGATGTGAAAGCCGAACCACGCCGCGCGCGCGAATCCGAGCGACGGAACGACGAAGAACGGATCGGTCGACAGCGCCATGACCTTGGCGCCGATCCTGATGACGCCGTAATCGACGCCGTGCCGCGGGCCGATGATGACGCTCTCGTCGGAGACGCCGAGACGGGGGTAGATGACGCGGTCGAAGAACTCCGGGTGTATCTTTCCGAGATCCGGCAGCTTCAATGAATTCATGGATAATCCCTCCGCCGGGGAGTATCCCCGCAAACGGCCGTTCTGTCAAGCCGGGCGCTCGGGCGTCCGGCGTTTTCCCTTGTCCCCGCGCCGCACCGCCCCTATAATTCGAGCCTCAGACGCACGGGAGGAATATTCATGTATGACGTCACCGTCATCGGATCCGGGCCTGCGGGGCTCACCGCGGCCATCTACGCGCGCCGCGCGGAGCTCTCCACGCTCGTCGTCTCGGGGATGCAGCCCGGCGGACAGCTCACGATCACGTCCGAGGTCGAGAATTTCCCGGGATTTCCCGAGGGCATCCAGGGCCCCGAGCTCATGAACCGGATGCAGCAGCAGGCGGAGAAGTTCGGCGCGGAGTTCGATTACGGCGAGGCGACCGCCGTCGATCTCGACGGGAAGCCGTTCAAGGTCACCATCGGAAAACGGATCGTCGAAACCCGCTCGATCATCGTCGCGACGGGCTCGGCGTCCCGCTGGATCGGTATCGAATCGGAGAAGAAGCTCCTCGGCAAGGGCGTATCCGGCTGCGCGACGTGCGACGGATTCTTCTTCACCGGCAAGCGCGTCGCCGTGGTCGGAGGCGGAGACGCGGCCATCGAGGAGGCGACCTTCCTCACGCGTTTCGCGAGCGAGGTGACCATCGTGCACCGGCGCGACGAGCTCCGCGCGTCGAAGGCGATGCAGAAACGCGCCCTCGAGAATCCGAAGGTCCGCTTCGAGTGGAACTCAGTCGTCGAGAACGTGCTCGATCCGGCGCAGAACAAGGTCACCGCGCTTATCCTCAAGAACATCAAATCCGGCGAAACAAAGGAGCTCCCCGTCGACGGCGTCTTCGTCGCGATCGGCCATGTTCCCGCCACGACGCTGTTCAAGGGCAAGCTCGAGCTCGATGAAAAGGGATACATCGTGGCGCGCGGTACGCGCACCTCGGTGAGCGGCGTATTCGCCGCCGGCGACGTGCAGGATCCGCGCTATCGCCAGGCGATCTCGGCCGCGGGGAGCGGATGCCAGGCGGCCATCGAGGCGCTCAAGTTCCTCGAGGGAGAGGACGCCCAGCCGGGCTGGTGAGCATCATGGAACAGTTTTCCGGAAAACGCGCGCTCGTCACGGGGGGCTCGCGCGGCATCGGGCGCGCGATCGCGCTCAGGCTCGCCGGGCTCGGCGCCGACGTCGCCGTCAACTACGTGAAGAACGAGCAGGCGGCGGCCGAGACGGCGCTCGCGATCGAGCGGCTCGGCCGGCGCGCGCGAGCGATCAGGGCCGACGTCGCCGAGCCGAAAGAGGTGAAGGGCCTCTTCTCGGCGGTGAAGGATACGTTCGGCGGGCTCGACATCTTCGTTTCGAACGCCGTTTCGGGAGTGCTCGGGCCCGCGACGCGCATCGGAAAATTCGGCTGGGATCTCGCGCTCAACGCGAACGCCCGCGCGTTCCTCCTCGGCGCGCAGGAGGCGGCGAAGCTCTTCCCCGAATCGGGCGGAAGGATCGTCGCGGTCTCTTCGATCGGGAGTTTCTCGTGCCTCCCCGGCTACGCGGCGGTCGGCGCGAGCAAGGCGGCCCTCGAAACGCTCGTGCGGTATTTCGCGAAGGAGCTCGCGCCCCGCGGGATCAACGTGAACGCCGTCTCCGGCGGGCCCGTCGACACCGAGGCGCTCGACTATTTTCCCGAGAAGGAGCGTCTCCTCGAAACCTGGAAGGACCGCGCGCCGGCGGGCCGCATCGCGAAACCGGAAGAGATCGCCGCGGTCGCCGTGTTCCTGCTCTCGGACGACGCCTCGTGGATCCAGGGGCAGACGATCGTCGTCGACGGCGGCTTCACGCTGTAACGCTCACGCGCCGTCGAGGTGACGGCCTCCCTTGCGCTCCATCCATTCCTGCGGATCGGTGAAGTACTCGAGCGTGTCCTCGAGGGAGAGCCGGTGCTCGCGCTCCATCGACGCGAGCAGGGTAAAGAATCGCTTCTCGGCCTTGTCCTTGGCCTGATCGGCGAGCTTCTCGTAGAAGTTCTCCCCCTGGTGCTCGAACCCGATCGCCGTCTTGACCGCCGCGACGTCGTCGTCGTCGCTCTCGGGAGAGTCCGTCGCTTCCTTCACGAGACGGCCGAGCGCCTCCGTGACCCTCGTCGGAATGTCCAACGAAAATCCGTCGGGCCACTTGTTGCGCTCCTCGAGCTTCTGGTGCAGATCGACGAGGCGTTTGTAGTGCTCGTTCTCGTCGGCGGCGATGGATTCGAACATCTGTCTCCCGAGCGCGTCCTTCGTGCGCTTCGCGTGCGCGAGATAGAAATCGCGCTCCTTCTCTTCGTTCGTGAGCGCGAGCTTGAGCGCTTCGAGCTTGGCCGCGTTGTCCATGGCAACCTACCTCCCCTGCTTCCATTCCTTGACACGAAGGGCCGCGAGACCCTATTATCAGTAAGCATTTTTGTCGCGTTCTCTGATTCAAAGTACGGTTGCCCCCGGTGCAAGTAAAGCGAAATGTGGGGCGTCACGAAAGGATAACGACATGGCGCGTGAACGGGACCTCACGACTCTCGAAGTGCTCAGCATCGCGATCAAATCGGAGATCGAGGCGATCAAGCTCTACCACCGGATGAAGGACAAGGCGAAGAATCCCGACCTTCAGACGAAGCTCGATTTCCTCGCGTCTCAGGAGAAGAACCACGAGCGGATCCTCACGGAGGCCTACCGGAAGAAGTTCCCCGGGGTTGAGCTGAGCATGCCGCCGAAGACGCTCGTCCCGAGCATCGAAGACACCATTCCGGCCGAGGCGACGCTCAAGGATCTCTTCGCCGCGGCGATGGACGCGGAGAAGAAGGCGGACGATTTCTACTCGGGGCTCGCGAAGAAAACGCGCGACCAGAGCAGCCGCTCGATGCTCGAATATCTCGCGAGCATGGAGCGGAGCCATTTCTCGATTCTCGAGGCCGAGTTCCGTCAGCTCGAGTTCACCGAGGACTACAACACGGACGATTTTCTCCGGGGCGAGCGCCTCATGAACGTCGGGCCCTGAGCGTTCGGGCCCGGTCGCTCATTTCGTGTAATAGTCTATCATCCGTTCGATCGCGCGCCTGCAGACCGGGCAGAACGGCCCGGTCTTCTTCGAGAACATGATGCAGTCGCGGCACGGCCGGTAGAGCCCCTTCGCCGAATAGCCCGCCCCTTCGAACGCCCCGACGACGCCGTCGTACAGCGAGTCGTTGGGCGTCGGGACCGGCGTTCCCGCGCGGATGAGATCCCCCCATTTCACGTTCGCCGTATCGAGGAGCGCCGTGATGTTCGGCTCCCACGGCTCCATGCCTTTCGGATAGAGATCGTTGTACGCGACTTCCGAGCTGTAGTATTCGTCGCCGAGCGCGGCGAACGAGTGGCCGAACTCATGCACGAAAACGTAGGCGTCGAACTCGTTGTCGGAGCAGCCGTTCGAATAGAGATTGAAGATGCCCCCTCCCCGTACCGCTTCGAGTTCACGATGACGATGACGGCGTCGTACGGGACGTTGCCCGCGATGTCGCGCATGATCTTGTTCGAGAAACCGAGCATGTACCGGGAAATGTCGAACGCGTTGTAGGAGAATCCGAGGATCGAGTTGCGGTACTTTCCCTCGCGCGGTTCGTCCACGCCCGATTCGTTCGATATCGTCTCGACGAGACGCACGTTGAAATCCCGCTTCCTCCCCTTGAACGGCTCCGTGTTGAAGAGCGCGCCGAGGAGCCGCTCGGTGTCGCCGCGGAGCTTGTGCGTCTCGTTCTGATCGTAGCCGTCTCCGAGGATCGCGATATCGACCTTGTCGCCCGAGGGCCCGCCGTCGACGAGCTGCCGGACGCGGAAGCCCCCGTACCGCCGCTCGGCGTTGATATGATAGTCGGCGGGATCGACGACGAGATCGTAGACCGGCGTGAGCACGTTCTTCCGGTCCCGCGTGTCGATTCTCACCTGCACGGGGCCCTTCGGCAACGGGATGATGAGCGACTCGTGAAAGGTCCGGGGAAATCCGGCGATCGCCTCGCCGGTCGTCTTCCATTCGTCGAAGTGCGTCGAGAAACCGCGCGAATAGATCATCGCGTTCGTCTTCAGGTCGAACACGCGGAGGATGCAGGTGCCGAGATTGAGCGTATCGAGGAGGGCGCGCGGATTGCCCGCCCAGTGCGGCTCGATTCTCAATTCGTCGAGACTGTACGTCTCGCTCTTCGCGTCGCCGGTGTGGTAGAGATCGATCCTGAGCGATTTCGCGGTGAAGTAACGGTCGAAGTCGGGACACGCGGCCGGGCGATCGGCGGCGGCGATTCGAGCGCCCGCGGCCATGATCAACGCGAAAAGCGCGAGACGACGCATCGATGACCTCCTCGTATGCGGTGCGGCCGCGCCGCGCCGCGATGATCCCGCCGCTCAGCGCGAGCGGGTCACGCCGGCGCGCGCGCACGATCGCTCGATCGGGCAGATCGAGCAGCGCGGCGACACCGGCGCGCAAACCGTTTTTCCGAACGTGACCAAAAGATCGTTGATTTCGAGCCAGTGCCCCTTCGGGAGCGTCGCGCGGAGACAGGCTTCGGTCTCGACCGGCGCTTTCGTTCCGACGATCCCGAGACGGTTCACGACCCGGTGCACGTGCGTGTCGACGCAGATCCCCGGGAGCGCGAATCCGAGCGTGAGCACGAGGTTCGCCGTCTTTCTCCCGACGCCCGGGAGCGAGAGGAGCCCCTCCATCGTGTCGGGCACGCGGCCGCCGAGCTCGCCGTCGATCTTCGCCGACAGGGCGCGGATCGCCTTCGCCTTCGTGCGATAGAATCCGGCGGGGTAGATGAGCGCGGCGACGCGCCTCTCGGCGAGCGCGGCGAGCGCTTTCGGCGTCGACGCCGCGGCGAAAAGCCGCCGGGCCGCCTCCCCCGTCACCTCGTCCTTCGTCCGGGCGCTGATCACGGTCGATACGAGCACCTTGAAGGGCGAGCGCGTCCGCCGGGCGATCCGCGTCACCGAGGGCTCTTCCCGCCCGTAGACCGCTTTTCTCACGGAAGGAACGATCCGGCGCAGGACCGCCGTCGCCGCCCGTCTCCCCTTCGGGAACCAGTCGGCCCGGGGCTCTTTTAAATTCGAAGGGGCATTCGTCATGGACATCTCCCGCGCGCTCGGGATGCAACGGGCGGCAGCGCCCGCGCCGAAGTCGGATTTCGTACGCTACCACACGTTTGGCGCCGCTTCAACTCATTTCCCTTGACAGGGGGCGCCACCGGTTTTTATCCTTGCACGTTCACGAACGAGGAGGAATCACCATGGATTGGACCTTCACTGACGAGCAGAAGATGCTCAGGGACATGGTCCGCAAGTTCGTCGTCAACGAGATCAAACCGATCGCTGAAAAAATAGACCAGGAAGAGAAGATCCCCCGGGAGCTCATCAAGAAGATCGCCGAGCTCGGGCTTCTCGGCGTCTCGTTTCCCCCCGAATACGGCGGCGCCGGCATGGGCGAGACGGGCTACTGCATCGTGCAGGAGGAAATCGGGCGGGGCTGCTCCTCGACCGCGACCTTCATCGGCGCGCACCAGAGCATCGGAAGCTCCGGCATCTACCTGTTCGGCACCGAGGAGCAGAAGCGGAAATACCTCGTGCCGCTCGCCGAGGGGCGCAAGATCGCCGCGTTCGCCCTCACCGAATCGAACGCCGGCTCCGACGCGTTCAACAGCGAATCGACCGTCGAGGACAAGGGGGATCACTGGCTCCTCAACGGACGCAAAACCTTCATCACGAACGGGAGCTTCGCCGACGTCTTCACCGTATTCGCCAAGCATCGGGGCGGGAAGGCCGACGGCAAGGTCTCGAGCTTCATCGTCGAGAAGGGCTCTCCCGGATTCTCCATCGGGAAGATCGAGCACAAGATGGGCATCCGCGGCTCCGAAACGGCCGAGCTCGTCTTCGAGGACGTGAAGATCCCGTACGAGAATCTTCTCGGGCGCGCGGGACGCGGGGTCATCGTCGGGATGCGCATCCTCGCCTGCGGGCGTCTCGGCCTCGGCGCCGCGACCCTCGGCGCGGCGAAGGAGGCGCTCGCCTTGAGCGCCGCCCACTCGAAGGAGCGCGTCCAGTTCGGGCACAAGATCTCGCAGAACCAGGCGATCCAGTGGATGCTCGCCGACATGGCGACCGAGATCTACAACATGGAGTCGATCGTCTACCGCACCGCGTGGATGTACGACCAGGGGATGGACGTGACGAAGGAATCGTCCATGGTGAAGCTCTACTGCTCCGAAGCGCTCGATCGCATCGTCGACACGGCGCTCCAGGTTCACGGCGGGTACGGCTACATCCGCGAGTACGCGATCGAGCGGATGTACCGCGATTCGCGCATCAACAGGCTCTTCGAGGGAACGAGCGAGATCCAGCGCCTCATCATCGCGCATGAGGTGCTCCACGCGCGGCAGATCTAGGGAGCGCGCACCGAAAGTCATCGCGCGGCCGGGCCGGGGCGCCGCGCATGCTTCGATAACGAACGGGAAGGCATCGAGCCTTCCCGTTCGCCGTTTCAGATCCCTTCGAGGAACCGCGGCACGCGGTACTGCACCGCCTCGGCGAGGTGCCGGGCGGCGATCGCCTCCGAGGCGTCGAGATCGGCGATCGTCCGCGCCACCTGGACGATGTTCCGCCTGCTCCGGGCGCTGAAGAGGAGACGGCGCTGCGCCGCGGCGAGAAGCTCGCGCGCGGCGCGCTCCATCGAGTCCGGCGATTCGAGGCGCGCCGCGCTCGCGCCGGCGTTCCGCTCCGCGTCTCCCGCGCCGCGAGAGCGCGACCGCTGCCGGTCGACCGCGGCAAGCACCGCGCGGCGCATTTCTTTGGAGCTCATCCCCGTTCCGTCCGAACCGCGCTCGAAATCCTTCGGATCGACCGGTTTCACCGGCACGTGCAGCGCGATGCGATCGATGAGGGGCCCCGAGATCTTGGCGAGGTACCGCCTGATCGAGATCGGCGTGCACCGGCACGGCCGGCGGTCCGTGCCCGCGTATCCGCAGGGGCACGGATTCATCGCGGCGACGAGCTGGAACCGCGCCGGATAGGCGAATGAAAGCCCCGCCCGCGCGATGACGATTCTGCCCTCCTCGAGCGGCTGCCGCAGGCTCTCGAGCACGTTCCGCTTGAACTCGGTGAGCTCGTCCAGAAAGAGCACGCCGTTGTGCGCAATCGTGATCTCCCCCGGCGCGGCGCCCCTTCCTCCCCCAATGAGCCCGGCGTCGCTCGCCGAATGGTGCGGGGCGCGGAACGGCCGATCGAGGCTCAGCGCCGCGCCGGCGCCCGTGCCGGCGACGCTCGCGATCTTCGCGTTCTCGAGCGCCTCCTCATCCCCGAGCGGCGGAAGTATCGTGGGCAGGCGTTTGGCGAGCATCGTCTTCCCGGAGCCGGGAGGGCCGACCATGATGACGTGATGCCCTCCCGCGGCGGCGATCTGCATCGCCCGCTTCGCGGCGGCCTGCCCGACGATCTGGCCGTAGTCGACGTCCTCGCCGCCGGTCTCCGCCCGCCGCGGGGGAGCGCTCGCCGCGGCCCGCGGCGCCCCGCCCTCGAGCACGCGGAGCGCCTCGCGCAGATCCGCGCACGGCACCGCTTCGATCCCCTTCACGACGCCCGCCTCCGCGCCGTTCGCGTCGGGGACGAGGAGACGCCGCGCGCCCAACTCGCGCGCGAAGAGCGCGATCGGGAGCACGCCTTTGACCGGCTTGAGGCGACCGTCGAGGGCGAGCTCGCCGAGAATGATCGACGCCGGCGATACCGCGGCCGCCGTCTGACCGCTCGCCGCGAGGATGCCGATCGCGATGGGCAGGTCGAATGCCGCCCCTTCCTTGCGCACGTCGGCGGGCGCGAGGTTCACCGTGATCCGCTTCTGCGGGAGCTTGTAGCCGTTGTTCCTGATCGCCGACGTGACGCGCTCGCGGCTCTCGCGGACGGCCGCGTTCGGAAGCCCGACGATCGTGAATGAAGGAAGCCCGGCGGCGAGATCGATCTCGACCGTGACCCCGAACCCGTCGATACCCAACACCGCACCCGAACGAATCTCAGCGATCATCCCGTACCTCCCCGCACCATATTCCCCGATCGCCCGCGCCCTTCGGCGCAGCTGCGCGCCCCCCGGCGCGTCACGGCGCCCGCCGGGGCGCCGCCTAGAACGAGAACTTCGGAACGCCCGGCCGTTTCTTCCCGCGCCGCCGCGTGAGCACCGCCGCCGCGACGATCGGGAGCGCGATCGTGGCGTCGCAGAGGACGGTGACCTGCTTCGCGTCCGCCGCGATCTTGCCCCACGACACGGCCTCGTCGAACGTGCACCCGCTCAATCCCCCCCACTGGGGCGGATCGGCGACGAACTGAATCGCGTAGCGGTGCCCCTCGACGCGCCGTCCGAGCACCTGATTGGTCACCTCGGTCTGCTGGATGAAGTTCTTCGGCGTGCCGCCGCCGACGTAGATCACCATCGTCCGCTTCATCGCGGCGATGTCGGCGGTCTCCTCGACGTCGCCCACCATGTCGAAAATCACCTTCGGCGTGCGGCCGGCGAGCCCGATGCCGATCGAGGAGTCCCCGATCGCGGGGCAGTACACCGGCACGCCTTTCCGGTAGGCCGCGCTCAGAATCCCCTGCTGCCCCTTCGACAGACGATTCGCCTCCTTGCCGAGAAGGGAGAGGAACTCCCTCGTCGTGTACGGCCGGTCCTCGAGCGTCCTCGTCGCCCATGCGCCGATCTTCTTGTCGAGGCTCTGGAATCCCTCCTCGTCGGCGAACGTGTCGTAGATCCGATCGACCATATCCTCGCGGAGCTTCGCGTCGTCCGCGTTCGGAGAGCCGAGGTAATGGTAGCTTCCCGCCGTTTCGTAGAAATCGTGGTAGAGGTTCGCCCCCGTCGACGCGATCACGTCGATGAACCGGCGCTCGATGAGCGTCACGAGCACCTTGCGCATGCCCGCGGGCACCATGGCGCCGGCGAGCCCGAGCATGACGATGATATCGTCGTCGAGCGCCTCGGCCCAGATGCGGGCGGCGTGCCCGAGTCCCCGCGCCTGGAAGCTGCACCCCTCGAGCCCTTCGAGGAGCGCGTCGCACGTCATGCCGGCCCTGAGCTCGATCGGCCGCGTCGGATGGGAAAGGTACTTACGCTTCACGGTTCAGCTCCTTCCGGATATATCTCGAAATCGCCTCATAGACGATCTTCGCCGCGATGAAATTCGACGTCTCGTCGCGCTCCACGGGCATGAGCTCGACCGCGTCCATCGCCACGACGCGCTTGTTCTCGAACACGAACGTGAGGAGATCCATCAGCTCGTCCCACTGGAGGCCCCCCGGCTCCGGCGTCCCGACGGCGCGGAGGATCGAAGGATCGACCGCGTCGAAATCGATCGACAGGTAGACGGATTCGGGAAGCCGCCGGATCGCTTCCCACGCTCCCTCGTTCCAGAACCCGAAGATCCGCGTGCCGTCGCAGCCCCGCAGGTATTCGCGCTCCTCGCTCGAGTAGCTCCGCACGCCGATCTGGACGAGCTTTCCGAACGGGAGCGAATTGCGCGCCGCGCACGCGTGGCTCTCCTTCTCGCCGAGGTACTGCGCGCGCATGTCGGCGTGCGCGTCGAGCCACACGATGCCGATTGACTCGAGGCCGAGCCCCTCGAGGATCCACGGCGTGATCGAGTGCTCGCCGCCGAGAAAGCAGGGAAGCGTCCGACTGAAATACTCGCGATTGGCGCGGACGAACGATACCACGTCGTCCTTGCTCGCGAGCTTCTCGCGGAGGGTGACGATGCCCGTTTTCTCGAGATCGACGTCGAGCGCGGAGTTGTAGAACTCGATCTGCAGCGATGCGTCGAGGATCGCCTGCGGGGCGCGGGCGGTGCCCCTCCCGTAGGAGGCGCTCCATTCGACGGGAACAGGGATCACGGCGACGCGATCCCTGTTTGCTCCCGAAACTTCCGTTCCGAGAAAATCGTATGTCCGTTCCATCACCGGCTCTTGTAGTTGCAGAACACTGCCGCGGCAACGGTCGTCGTCCACATCCCATCCTTGCCGAGCACCGTCTGCGTGATGTTCGTCGTGCGGACGATCTGGCGCGCGATCTTCCACTCCTGCTTGCGCTCGTTCCACGCCCGTGTCAGGTCGATCTCGATGCCGAGCGTCGAGGCGAGCATCGTCGCGGCGAGATCCTCGGTGTAATCGCCGAGCTCCTCCTGCCGCTTTCCATAGGCGTGATGCTCGGAGATGTAGCCGTACCGCTTCCGGTCCTCGGGTATCGCCACGCCGATCGCGGAGCCGACGAGCCGGCTCTGCTCGTCCGTGTGGTTGGTGCTCAGCACGCAGTAGACAATCTCGCCCGGATGCAACATCGAAGCCCCTCGCGTCCGCGGGATCAGGACGCAGTGAGGCGGGAAGATGCTCGAAACGTGGACGAGGTTGAACTGCGACAATCCCGCGGCCCGCAACGCGAGCTCGAAGCTGGTGAGCTTCTCCTTGTGTCTCCCGGCGCCGCGCGTCAGGAATATCTTGTCGGGGACTTTACCCTCCACGGAGTACCTCTCTTCGAAAGGGTGCGATGTTTGTGCGGCTTCGCCGTTCCGCCGAACCGCCGCCCCACACCGATTGATTCGGTTCGAATGCATTATGAACGAGGCGAGCGCGTTGTCAACCCAAAATAAAACGGGAGCGGCCCGTGCCGCTCCCGTTCAGTAGCACCTTCAAAGTGGGATATTGAGAAGATGTGCTATGCCTTCCTGGCTACCTTTCTGCGAATTCTGCGAACTTTGCGTTTCAGCTTCCTGACTTTCCTCTTCGCTTTCGCCTTGACGACTTTCTTCTTGATCTTCACTCTCCGTTTCACCTTCGCTTTGACTCTTGCCTTCTTAATGGCTTTTGGCATTTCTCTCACTCCTTTGTGAAAGTTGAAAGCCCGCCATCGCCTCTTTTGCCTGCGTTGCCTCGCGTGATGTGATGCATTTAGAAGTCGCGCAACGCATGCACCGAATTAATTGAGCCCATGTTATTCACTTGAGAAAAAATGTGTCAAGACTTTTTGAAATTATTTTCAAAAATATTTTCGCGCCGCGTCGCTTCGCGCGACACGAAACGATCATGCATTCGTCCGAAACGAGCACGCGCTCGACGACGGGGCTCATCGATTCGCGCGTGTCGCGGCGCGGGCAATCGCGCGCCGAATCGATGCGACGCCGCGGCCGCCGCGAGAGGCGGCCCGCATTGACACGGGCGCGCCGTGTAGTTATCATTCGGTAACCCGCGCTCGACGCGGATGCACCACGGAGCGTATCGAATGCGACAGGAAGCGGTATTCATGCGGAGCGAGGAAACGCTCTTCGCGTTTCTCGCGGAGCGACTCGACGGCGTGTTCGCGCGCGGCGACCGCGTGGCGATCAAGATGCACATGGGAGAGCCCGGCAACACGCGCATCATCCCGGCGCCGTTCGCGAAGCGAGTCGGCGGGTGTCTCAAGCGGCTCGGCGCCAAGCCGTTCATCTTCGACTCGCCGGTCGTGTACCGGAGCCCCCGCGGCGACGAGCGCCGCTATCTCGAGACGGCGGCGGCCCACGGATTCTCGAAGAAGGAGCTCGGCTTCCCCGTCGTCGTCTCGAACGCCGGCGTCCCGGTGAAGGGATCGCTCATGACCTACCGGGTCTGCACGGAGCTGCTCGAGGCGGACGGCGTGCTCCTCCTCTCGCACGTCAAGGGACACGTCGCGTGCGGCATGGGGGGCGCCGTCAAGAACGTCGGCATGGGATGCATGGCCAAGGAAACGAAGGGCGCCATCCACGAGGGGGGCGAGCCGGTCTACGGGAAAGGCTGCACGCAGTGCGGCACGTGCGTCGAGAACTGCCCGACGGAGAACATCACGCTCGACGAGACGGGGCCGCGATTCGGCGCCACGTGGTGCCCGGGATGCAGTAACTGCGTCCTCGTCTGCCCGGCGAAGTGCATCCGGCCCCGCGTCGCGACGTTCGACGATCTCCTCGCCGAGGCGGCGGCGCTCGGGCACGGACGATTCAAGAAGCGTTTCTCGGTGAACGTTCTCAGGAACATCACGAAGTTCTGCGACTGCATGTCCGACCCGGGACCGCTCATCGCGCCGGACATCGGGTTCGTGTGCGCGGACGACATGGTCGCGGCCGACGCCGCGACCCTCGAGACGATCGCCCGCGAGACGGGGCGCCCGGACGTCTTCGCCGAGCACCACAAGCACTCGGCCGGGGAGCACGTGCGGGCGGCGGCGCGGTTCGCCGGCGTCGACGCGTCCGTCGCCGTGAAGGAGATCTGACGTGGCGGGGAGCGCCATCACGTTCGCGCTGCTCGGCCCGGGGCTCGGCGGCGTTATCGACGTCCTCGCCGGCAATCCGATCGTCCTCCTCTTTTCGATCATCGGGCTCGGCTTCCTCCTCGGCAACATCAGGATTCTCGGATTCAACCTCGGGGTCGCCGCCGTCCTCTTCGTCGGCATGGCGTTCAGCGCGCTCGACGGGCGCCTCATCCTCCCCGATCACATATACGTCATCGGGCTCGTCCTCTTCGTGTACGCCATCGGCCTCCAGTCGGGCACCGGGTTCTTCGCCTCGTTCCGCAAACGGGGGCTGCGGCTCAACGTGCTCGCCGTCGCGATCCTCTGCGCGGGAGCGGCGATCGCGGTGATCCTCAAGAGCGTCATGGGGCTCTCCGCGCCGAGCGTCGCGGGGCTCTTCTGCGGCGCCCTCACGAACACGCCGGCGCTCGCCGCGACGATCGAGACGATCGACAACATGAAGGGAGCGTTCCCCCCCGAAACGGCGAAGCTCTACCTCGAGAGCCCCGTCGTCACCTACGGGCTCGCGTATCCGTTCGGCGTTCTCGGCGTCATCCTCTGGTTCTTCTTCTTCGTCAAGATATTCAAGATCGACTTCGCGAAGGAAGAGGCCGCGCGCCTCACGGAGTCGGGCGCGGGGAGCATCGTCAGCAGAACGTTCAAGATCACCAATCCCGCGATCGACGGCAAGACCGTCGCCGGCGCGCTCGCCGCGCTCGGCGAGCCCGGATTCGTCCTGAGCCGCATCAAGCAGGGAGACGTGATCTCCGTTGTGCTCCCGAATACGGTGCTCTCGCTCGGGAATCTCGTCGTCGCCGTGGGCAATCCCGACACGCTCGAGCGCGCCCGCATCGTCTTCGGCGAGTTGAGCGCCGAGCACCTTCCCGAGACGTCGGGGAACATCTCCTACCGGCGCATCTTCGTTTCGAACAAGCGGGTGATCGGCAAGACGCTCCGCGAGCTCGATCTGCACAAGCTCTTCGACGCGACGATCACGAGGCTCCGCCGCGGCGACGTGGATTTCGTCCCCGCTCCCGACACGATCCTCGAGGCGGGGGACCGCATCCGCGTCGTGACGCGCCGCGACAACATCGACGCGATCTCGAAATTCTTCGGCGATTCGATCCGGTCCATCTCCGAAACGGACTTCCTCTCCCTCTCGCTCGGCGTCGTGCTCGGCGTTTTTCTCGGGATGATCGCGTTTCCGCTCCCCAACGGGATGGTCTTCCGGCTCGGCTTCGCGGGAGGGCCGCTCATCGTCGGCCTCATCCTCGGCAAGATCGAGCGCACGGGGCCGATCATCTGGGGGCTCCCCCTTCCGGCGAATCTCGTCCTCAGGCAGGTCGGGCTCGTGTTCTTCCTCGCGGCGATCGGCACGAAGGCGGGGCCGGGATTCGGCGCGACGTTCAAGACGGGCGGATGGGGGCTTATCGCGGCCGGCGCGCTCATCACCACCCTCGTCGCCGTGGGGGCGATTCTCGCCGGGTACAAGTACCTCAAGCTCCCGATGTCCGCGGTCATGGGCGTCGTCTCGGGGATGCACACGCAGCCCGCCTGCCTCGCCTACGCGAACCAGCAGGCGGCGAACGAGCTGCCGAACATCTGGTACGCCGCGGTGTACCCCGCATCCATGATCGCGAAGATCCTGCTCGCGCAGATCATCGTCTCGTTCCTCCTCGTGGCCTGATGCGCCGGCGTCTCGATCGTCCCCGGCGCCCGCTCATGTCAAAACAGGTCGCCCGCCGCCGTTGACTTCTCCGGCATTTTGCCGTACAATTAACGGCATGAAGAAGATCGTCGCGCTCGCCGCCGCCCTGCTCATACTCTCCCCTGGTCTCGTCCGGGCGGTGGACGTGGACGTGCAGGCGGAGGATTTCACGAACTCCTACAACATCGAGCCCGAGATCATCCGCGCCGACGGCGGATCGCTCCTCGGCCTCGACTATCCGGGCGAGTGGGCGGAGTTTCATTTCGCGGCCTCGACGTTCGGAACATACACCGTGATGCTGCGCTGCTGGGGCAACGCGAACGTCCCCTACCATTTCCATCTCGCCATCATGCCCGTTCAGGGGGAGGATCCACAAACAATCGAGATCAGCTACATCGGCAAAGGCTTTTGCGGAGCTTGAGGCACCGCGCTCTACCCCACCGGGAGTGGGGTCAGGATCTTCGAATCCCCGCTCACCTTCAGGCTGATATTCGTGTCGGGAGAGAACAACGCCTGGATCGACTGGTTCCGTTTCTCGTCGGCGACCGCGACGGAGAGCCAGTCCTGGGGAGCGATCAAGAGCCTGTTCCGCTAGAGCCGACGCCGAGCCGCGCCGGAATCCCCCCGCCCACCCCCACCCTAGAACTCGATCGAGGAATAGAGCGAGTACATGTCGGTTTTCGATTCCGCCTCGCCGGATGAGGTGATCGCGTCGTTGTCGACCCGCTCGTAGCGCAGCCGGAGCGCGCCGATCTTCTCGAACTCGCGCCGCAGCTCTGCGACGATTCCGCGCCGGCGCTCATCGAGGGGGGAACCGGTGCCGTCCCGCCACCTTTTGCTTTCGAGCCAGCCGAGCTCCGCGCCGAATCCTCCCCTGAGGACGAGGTCGAGCGAGGCGCCGGCGAGGGAGATCTGCGCGCGATCCGTCTCGCTCGGCGCGAGGTCGGCCTCGCGGAGCCTCTTGTAGAAGAGATCGATCGAAACGCGATCGTCGAAGAGCGGCACGCGGGCCGACGTGCGGAGCCCTTCGGTGTTCTCCTCGTACGAAAGGGCGGCATAAGGCGTGGCGTATCCGCGCGAGAGCCGCAGGTAATCGACGAGCACGGCGGGGCCGAGCGGCTTCTCGATCACGATCCCCCCGAACCCTCCGCTCCCCCGGTGGAATTCGTCCACGTACTCGAGACTCTGATTCAAGATGCCCTTTTCCTTGGTGTCGTTCCACGCGATGATCTCGCCGCGCAGACGGGCGTATCGCACGATCGGCGCCTCCGCCGTGAAGCTCAGCGTCCGCGTTTGGATCCACGGATCCGCGGCGTAATATCCGAGCCCGACAAAATCGACCGAGTTTTTGTTCTCGAAGCTCGCGATCGCGTGAGCCGCCGCTCTCCAGAACGATCCGGTCCGTTCGTCGAGGCGCTGCCACCGCAGCTCGGCGCCGGCGATCTCCTGCGAGTATTGCGCCCGCTCCTCCCCGCCGTAGCGGTACGCCCCATAGTCCGTTTCGAGCTCCCGCCGCGGGATCGCATAAAAAACACGCGCCTCGAAATCGGCCGCGGAGTATGTCGCGTGCGCCCCCTCGAACGTGAGAACGGGCCCGAGCTCCTCGAGACTCTCGAGAAGGAGCACCCCCGCGGCAGCGCCGCCGCACCCGCATCCCGCGTCCCCGCCGATGCGCGGATTGTCGTCCCAGTCCCAGCGCATGAGCGTGAGCGGCGTCATGAAGATGTCGTAGTACCCGAGCCTGCCGATGAATCCCCCCGCTTCGACCTCGGCGAACGCGCTTCCCCATTCCGACCCGAGGTATTCCGGCCCCGACGCGAGAACCTCCTCCCCTTCGTTGCTGATTCTGAGGAGGCCTCCGGCGCGCAGCGACTTCGCGAGCCTCAGCGATCCCTCGACCTCGAGCCGGTACTGCACGCCGCGCTGCGTGCTCGCCGGTTCGCCGTAGAGCCCCGTCGCGTCATCCCCCTGCGCGTCGACGGCGAGAAGCCTGATCCGCTGCAGCCCGTGATAGGAAAACGCGATTCCCCTCGCGGGCGCCGCCGGAACGGCGGCTTGCACCGGCTCGCCGGACGCGCCGGGCGCTTCCGCGCTCTCCGCGGCGGCGACGCTTCCCTCCCGCAGCATCTCCTCCATCGCCGCGCCGGCGTCTCCCTCGGGATCGAACCGGATCCCGCGCACGATCCCTTCCCGGTCGACGAGAATCAGCGCAAACGCCTCGAAGGGGATACCGTAGCTCGAAGCCGCCATTCCTCCCGCGTCGAGCGCCTGCGGGAACGTGATGCGGTTCGACTCGATCGTGCCGCGGACGGCGAGCCGGTCCCCGTCATCCGTATTGATGCCGAGGACCGTGATGTCCTCTCCTCCATACAGGCGATAGAAGCGTTCGCAGCCGAGGAGCGATTCGACGCAGTGCGGGCAGCTCGAACGCCAGAACACGAGAAACGTCTGCTCGTGCCGCGGGAAGAGTCCGTCCGACCGCACGGCATCTCCGCCCTCCATGAGACGCAGCTCGAACGAGGGCGCCGCCCGCCCCGGCTCGACGGCGAGCGCGGGCGCCGCCGCGCAAACGCACGCCGCGATCGCGATCGCGGCCCCGGCACGGAACAGTCGCTTCATGAAGATCTCCTCCCCGATCCGTTCCCCGTTGAAGTTTCCTCGCGCCACCAGTATATTCGCACCTTCGGGGCGCTCAAACATATTTCGCGGGGTTATCGGGATGCATGTCGACCGGCGCATGAACATCGAAATCGTGAAGCTCTCCGGGCCGGTCATGATCGGCATGCTCTCGCACACGATGCTCCAGCTCGTGGACACGGCGATGGTCGGGAGGCTCGGAATCGCCCCCCTCGCCGCGGTCGGGCTCGCTTCGCTCTTCCTGCACGTCACGGTCCTCGCATTCGGCTCGCTCGGCGTCGGCACGCAGGCGATCACGGCGCGGCGGCACGGCGAGCGCCGGTTCGACGAGTACCCGCGCATCGCGCTCAACGCGTTCGCCCTCGCCCTGGCCGTCGGCATTCCCGTCTCGATCGCGGGCGGCTACCTCACCCCGTGGATCTTCCCGAAGCTCGCCGCCGATCCGGCCGTCGCGCGCGAGGGGATCGCCTATATGAGCATCCGGTTCGGCGGCCTCTTCTGCGTCATCGCGATGATGACCCTCGGCGGGTTCGCCTACGGCGCCGGCCGCGTCAAGATCGACATGATCGTCTCGGTCGTCGTCAACGGACTCCATATCCTCCTCAACTACCTCCTCATCTTCGGACACGCGGGCTTTCCTCGCCTCGAGGTGCGGGGGGCGGCGATCGCGTCGGTGATCAGCACGGTTATCGGGATGCTCCTCTACCTCGCCCTCGTCCGCTTCAGGATTCTCGGGGGGCTTCCGGCGCCGCGTCCCGGCGCGCAGCTGTCGAAACCGCTCATGGCGCGGATCGTGCGGATATCGGGGCCCCGCGCCGTCCAGAGCGTGACGATCGCGGGATTCGTCGTGTTCCTGAGCCTCATCGGGCGGATCGGCGTCGGCGAGCTGGCCATCAGCAACGTCATCTTCAAGGCGTTCGACCTGTCGTTCATGATCGGGCTCTCGATCGGAACCGCCTCCGCGACCCTCGTCGGGCGCAGCCTCGGGGAGCGGAATCCGTCGCTCGCCGCGCGATACGGATGGCACGCCGCCGCGATCGGCTCCCTCCTCATGGGGATCATCGGGGCGTCGTTCGTGTTCTTCCCCCGTGCGATCATGGGCGTCTTCACGGACGATCTCGCGGCGATCGAGAAGGGAACCGCCGTGTTCAGACTGCTCGGCGCGTTCCAGTTCATCGACGCGGTCGGCATCATCCTCTCCCGCACCCTCCAGGGGGCCGGCAGCACCCTCTACGTCATGCTCGCCGAGATGGCCTGCATGGGCGGCATCCTCCTGCCGGTCTCCTACGTGTCGGTCGAAATCCTCCACCGGGGAATCCTTTCCGCGTGGTGCGCGGTCTATCTCTACATCGTCTGCTTCGCCGCCGCGATGGCGTGGAAATTCAGGGAGGGCGGCTGGCGGCACATCGAGCTGTGAGCGGCCCGGGCCCGCCCCGCGGGGCGGCTTTTCCTTGACTTCGTCTTTATATTATTATATGAGTATATAGGAATACGAGAAAGGGATCTTCGATGACGTTCGACGCCGGATCGATGCCGTTCGAGCTCGTGGCGAGGCGCCTCAAGGCGCTCGCCGATCCCTCGCGGCTCGCGGTGCTCCGGTTCCTCTGCGACGGAGAACGGTGCGTGACCGAGATCGTCGATGAAACGGGGCTCGCGCAGGCGAACGTCTCGAAGCACCTGCGCATCCTGCTCGGCGAGGATTTCGTCCGCGCCCGCCGGGAGCGCCGGAACGTGTTCTATCGCCTCTCGAACGGAATGAGCGAGGAGATATGCGCGATCATCTGCAGGTCGATACGGGAACGGGCGTCCGGCGAGACGCGCGCGCTCGCGCGCTTCGGGGGCCGGAAACGCGCGCGAAAGGCCGGTTGAACGTCATGGTCAAAGTCCTCATTTTCGTCGCGGTCTGGATCGTCGTTATGAAATTCGTCCTCCCGCGGCTCGGGGTGCCCACCTGAATGTCGCAGACGTGCGGGATCGGGGACCGATCCGCGGCCGAGAAACACGACGAATCGAACGAGGGAGCGAAGAGGTAGGCGTCATGCCGATTTTCGAATACGAATGCGGGAAGTGCGGCAGGCTCTTCGAGGAGCTCGTCATGAGCGCGGGCCAGGAGATCGCGTGCCCCTCGTGCGGCTCCGCGGACGTCGAGAAGCTCATTTCCCGGATCGCCAAGAGCTGCGGCGGATGCTCGTCGTCGGGGGGCGCCTCGTGCGGCCCCACCTGAGGAGGCTGCTGACGCGGCGGTCCGCCGCGCGGAGAAACAGGAAGCCCGGGAGAACGGCGTTTCTCCCGGGCTTTTATTTCTGGTAGCCCCTAGGGGAGTCGAACCCCTGATTCTTGGCTGAGAACCAAGCGTCCTAACCACTAGACTAAGGGGCCACCGTGTCGTTCTGGCTGGGGAGGAAGGAGTCGAACCCTCATTAACTGATCCAGAGTCAGGTGTCCTGCCATTAGACCACTCCCCAATAGCTTCAAGAAATTATATAATACGCAGTCGGAAATCAACCCCTCTTTTTGCCAGGCCCCGGTATTCCCGGGGGAGAATCCGCGAGCCCCCGGCGCGGCCGCACCCCCGCGGCGATCAAGGATCCATCTTCGCGCCGAGCGCCGCCGCCGCGCGGAGCCGCTCGATCGTTTTCGCTTTCCCGATGAGCGTGATCACCCAGAATATGTCCGGCGACACGGTCTTGCCGGTGAGCGCCACCCTGCTCGGGTGGATGAGCTCCCCCGCCTCGATCTGGAGGCGGTCGACGAGCGTCCGGAGCGTCTCCTCGACCGACGATCGGTCGAAGTACCGGAGCTTCTCGTACTCGTCGGCGAGGGCGGAGAGCCGCGCGCTCGCCTCCCTCGTCTTGAGATGGTTGTTCACCGCCGCCTCGTCGCGCGCGTAGTCGTCGCGGTAAAAATACCTCATGAGCTCGGGGACGTCCTTGAGCAGCTTGAGCCGGTTTCCGAGCGCGTCGATGATGAGGGCGAGCCGGGGAATCTCCTTCGCGTAGGCCCGCTCGCCCCCGTCGGGCGCCTCGGCCCGCACCGGCTCCTTGCCCGGAACGAGCTTCAGATCGACGGGCCGGGACAGGTCCACCTCGAACGACGGCGGCAGGAGCCCCTCCTCCTCGAGCACGCCGTACACGAGCTCGATCTTTTTCGCCTGCGTGAGCGACTTGAAATGCTCGGCGTTGATCCATTCCATCTTGCCGAGATCGAACACCGCCGGATTGCTCGAGACCTTCTTGAGCGAAAACGCCTCGATGAGCGCCTTGAGGGTGAAGAGCTCGCGCTTGCCGTCGTACGACCAGCCGAGGAGCGCGAGGTAGTTGACCATCGCCTCGCTCAGGTAGTGCTGCTCGCGGTACGAATCGACCGAGGTCGCGCCGTGGCGCTTGCTGAGCCTCGTCTTGTCGTGACCGAGGATCATCGGCAGATGCGCGAACTTCGGGAGCCGGTATCCGAGCGCGTCGAAGAGGTGCACCTGCCGCGGCGTGTTGGATATGTGATCGTCGCCGCGGATCACGTGGCTGATCTTCATGTGCCCGTCATCGACGACGACGGCGTAGTTGTAAGTCGGCCGCCCGTCCGACTTGATGAGGACGAAGTCGTCGAGATCGGCGTTCGCGAAGCTGAAATCCCCCCTGATGACGTCCCGGAAGCGCACCGCTCCCTCGAGCGGCATCTTGAACCTGACCACGAACGGGAGGTCGCGGACGAGCTTCTCCTCGACGACGTCCGGCGGGAGCTCCCGGCAGGTCATCGTGTATTTCGGGGGCAGCTTCTTCGCTTCCTGCTCCGCCCGCGCCGCGTCGAGCTCCTCGCTCGTGCAGAAGCATCGGTACGCCTTCCCCTCGCGCAGCAGCCGGTCGACCTCGGAATGATACAGAACGCTCCGCGCGGATTGAATGTACGGCCCGTACTCCCCGCCGGCGTCGGGACCCTCGTCCCACTCGAGGCCGAGCCACCGGAGCCCGCGGAGGATGCCCTCGTACGACTCGCGCGTCGACCGCGCCGCGTCGGTGTCCTCGATGCGGAGCACGAACACGCCTTGATTCCTGCGGGCGTAGAGGAAGTTGTAGAGCGCCGTCCGCGCCCCGCCGACATGGAGGTGCCCCGTCGGGCTCGGGGCGAACCGCACCCGCACGGCGTCGTCGCGCTGTTCGATCAGATTCATCATGCTCCCGTTCCCGCCCCTACCGGTCGATCCGTATCCGGTCGACGAGCGCGCCGTAATTGATGCCGAACGCCTTCGTGCTCGCCTCGTCGAGCGAGGCCCCCTCGCCGAGCCGGTCGAGGAAGGAAAGAACCTGCTCCATCGAATGCTGCTGGAGCAGATTCTCGAGCATCCGATAGGCGGAGAAATACGCGATCCGCGAATCCGCGCGGTCCGTTCCCTCCGCGATCGCGCGCTCGATCGCCTCGGGGGTCGGATTCATATTACGCCCCTCGTACTGGAACTCCGGCTGCTGGATCCTGAGAATCTCCTCTTCGCCGGCGATGCGCGAGGCGAGCGCCTCCTTGAGCCAGTACGGAGACCTCCCTCCCGAACGGCGGTTGATCGCGACCTGCGCGATGCGGTTGGCGATCCCCTGCGCGGCGATCTGGCGCTTGATCAGGATGTCGAACGGCTCGAAGATGATCGTATCCCCCTTGATGAACCCGTAGTTCCACCATTCCTTGTGCGTCATGAGGAGGTATTCGTCGAGATCGGCCGTGCCGACGAGCACGATCTTCCCCGCGGCGGGACGGGCGATCTCGTTCGTGACTTTCTCGTAGCTCCCCTTGGCGAAGCCGAAGACCTTGACCGCGAGGTAGCGGGCAATGTCGGACGAGGGATAGCGAAGCTCGATCTGCGCGTTCGCCATGACGCCCCCGTTGACGACATGATAGTCGTCGACGGTGAGATGATACCCCTCGATCGGGGCCAGGAGGGAATCGGGCACACGGAATTTCTCGGAGCTCTCCGTGCCGTTCTTATCGCCTTTCCCGCAGCCGGATGCCGCCAGCAGCGCGCACAGCGCCGCGATCACCGTCGTTCTCCGCATCATCATCCTTTCTTTGCTCGTCCGCGCGGCCGGCGCGCGGTGAACGAGCGTTTGCGTATTTCCGCGCCGACCGTTTCGATGAGAAGCCCTCGTTCGTTCTCCCGCAGCTTCCGGAACTCCCCGCGCCCCGCCTCGTTCTCGCGCAGCCAGGTCCGGGCGAACTCGCCGCTCTCGATCCGCTCGTAGAGCCGCTCCATCTTCCGCTCGACGCCCTCGTCGATGAGATCCTCGCCGAACTTGAGGCTCCCGTACGCCGCGGTGCCGCTGATGACGTCCCGCATGCCCGCGAGCCCGAGGCGCGAAAACAGGTCGACGATGATCTTCACCTCGTGGAAACACTCGAAATACGCCACCTCGGGGCTGTACCCCTTTTTCACGAGCACGTCGAAGGCGCGTTTCATGAGGGCGGTCACGCCGCCGCAGAGCACGGCCTGCTCGCCGAAAATATCGCTCACGGCCTCCTCGCGGAAGCTCGTCTCGTACGCGCCGGCGCGGAGGCACCCGAGCGCGCCCGCGACGGCGAGCGCGATCTTCTTCGCGTCCCCCGAGACGTCATGGCCGACGCCCACGAAGCACGGGAGCCCGCTCCCCTCGAGGTACGACTCGCGGAGCCTTCCCCCCTGCCCCTTCGGAGCGACGAGCAGACAATCGAACGGGCCGGCCTCGATCTCGCCGAACGCGACGGCGAAGCCGTGCGCGAAGCACAGGGCCGCGCCGGGCCTGAGCGCGTCCCGGATCTCGTCGCGGTACACCGCGCCCTGCGCCTCGTCGGGCAGCAGCACCATCAGGATGTCCGCCCGCCGGGCCGCTTCGGCGACGGTCGCGACCTCGAAACCGTCCTCCCGCGCGCTTTTCCAGCCGGCCTTTCCCTCGCGGGCGCCCACGATGACCCTGCAGCCGCTGTCGCGGAGATTCAGCGCTTGGGGACGCCCCTGGTTCCCGTATCCGGCGACGGCGATCGTCCTGCCGGAGAGCGCGCCGGGGTCGGAGTCCTTTTCCATATATATGCGCACGCGATGCTCCGTTGTTCGCATCTTGCGAATCAGTAAATATTTATAACAGAATAGCGAACCGGTCGCAAGGGGGATGTGCCGGAACGGAGGCGCGCCGCCCGGGCGACGGCCCCCCTGATCAGGCGCGGAGCTTTTCCATTGACAGAAGCGCTTTTTCACCTTAATTTGGGGCGGAAGTGGCGGTGTAGCTCAGCTGGTAGAGCAGGGGAATCATAATCTCTGTGTCCGGGGTTCGAGTCCCTGCACCGCCACCAGATTTATATTCAGACCCTTACGCTCCGCATCTCAAAGTCAGCATTAAGATGAGCTGCATCGAGAAGGTCAGGGATTACATCCGCGCCCGCCGCTTGATCGCGCCCGGCACGAGGGTGCTCGCGGCCGTTTCGGGCGGTCCCGATTCGATGGCGCTCATGGGGATTCTCTCGGATCTCGCCGCCGAGCTGCGCATCGAGCTCGCCGCCGCGCACTTCGACCATGGAATCCGCGCCGAGGCGGGCCGCGAGCGCTCGCTCGTCGAACGGGCGGCGCGCCGGCTGGAGATTCCGCTGTTTCTGGGCTCGGGCAGCGTCCCCGCGGAGGCGCGCCGGTCGAAGAAGGGGATCGAGGAGACGGCGCGCATCCTCAGATACCGCTTTCTGGACGAGACGGCGCGCGCCTGGAGCGCCGGCTCCGTCGCGCTCGGGCACAGCAGGGACGACCAGGTCGAAACGATCCTCCTCCATATTATCAGGGGCTCGGGGTGGCGCGGCCTCACGGGCATCTCTCCCCGGCGCGGGCTCTTCGTGCGACCGCTCCTCCCGTGCGGGCGGACGGAGCTCAGGGCGTACGCGAGAAGCCGCCGCATCCCGTATGCGATCGACCGGAGCAATCTGGATAACCGGTTCCTCCGCAACAGGATCAGGAACCGGCTCATCCCGTCACTGGAGCGGGGCTACAATCCCGCCGCGGCGGAGGCGCTGCTCCGCCTCGGCGAGAACATCGCCGAAGGATGGGAAGCCCTCGAGAAACCGCTTCTCGATCTCATCCCCCGCGCCGAGGCGTCCGGCGAGGTCGTCTTCCCGGTCGCGAAGATGGCGCCGCTGACCGATTTCCAGCTTTATCTGCTCCTCGATCTCGCGCTGCGCGAGCGCTTCGGCGTGATGCAGGACGTCGAACGGGCGCACTTCGACGCCGCCAAGCGCCTGATCCGCGCGGGGCGCTCGGGCAGGCACGTGCGCTTCCCGCACGGAATCGCCGCTCGCATCGAGCACGGGAGCCTCGTCATCTCGAAAAGCGAGGCGCCCCGCCCGGCCCCGGGCGAGGTGATCATCGCCGGCCCCGGCACGCATCCGCTTCCCTGGTGGAATCTCTCGGCGGCGGTCGAGCGGACCGACGCGAGGCGCATCGATCCGCGGGGAAGCGCCGCGGAAGGTTTCTTCGCCGGCGTCGCATTTCCCGTTCGCGTCAGGGGAAAGCGACCGGGGGACCGAATCGTCCCGTTCGGCATGAAGGGGAGCAGGAAGCTGAGCGACCTGTTCATCGACCGCAAGGTGCCGCTCTCGCGGCGCGGCGCCATACCCGTGTTCGAGGACGCCCGGGGCGTTTTCTGGATTCCCGGCGTCGCCTCCGCTGAGCGGACGAGGATCACTCCGGGGGCGCGGCGCACACTCCGCATAAAACTTTTTTCGGAGGGCGGCAAAAAATGATGTCCTCGCGGGAGGCTTGTGATAAACTTCACGGATGAAAGCGGGTATCGTCCCTGGATCGAACACGGAAAGGCCGCGCGATGCAGATCGGCAGAGTGCTCATAACGCGGGAAGAGATCGAAACGCGGGTCTGCGAGATCGCGGACCAGATCTCCGCGGATTACGCGGATAGGAATCCCGTTCTCATAAGCCTCCTCAAAGGAGGCTTTATTTTTCTCGCCGATCTCGTGCGGCATATCACGATCCCTCACGAAGTCGACTTCATCACCGTTCACAGCTACCGCGAGGGCTTCACGAGAAGCGAGCGGATCGAGATCCTGAACGATCTGAAGCGGAGCGTGAGCGACCGCGACGTCATCATCATCGAGGGAATCGTCGACACCGGCCACACGCTCTCCTTCCTCGAACGCATGCTCGAGGATCGCCGCGTGCGCAGCCTGCGCGTCTGCACGCTGCTGGACAAGCCGTCGTGCCGGGAGATCACCGTTCCCGTCGATTACGTCGGATTCAAGGTGCCCGACGTCTTCGTCGTCGGCTACGGCCTCGATTTCATGGAGCGGTTCAGGAATCTCTCCTACATCGCCGAGCTCACGGCCGCGCCTGTCGCCCCCGCCGCCGCCGCGCCCGAAACGAGCCATGCCGGCGCGGCTCCCGAAGCGAAGGAAGCCGGCACGGCGGCCGGGGCGAAATGAAATCCCCGTTATGGACAAATCCACGCTTTTTCGTTATGTTCCGGATTGAGCCGGAAACGGATTATTATGACGCAAGACAAGCGGGACAAGAGTAAGCCGCGCAAGGAGCAGCAGATGCCGAAGAAATGGCCTCCGTCCGGTTCCTTGCCGGGCCCCCAGCGGACCTCGCGTTCGATGGCGCTCTGGGTGATGGTCCTCATCATCATGTTCATGGCCTACCTCCTGTTCAACTCGAACAAGGAGCGGGAGTGGACCCTCACCTACACGCAGTTCATCAAGCAGGTCGAGAAGGGGAACGTCGCGCGCCTCAAGATCAAGGGGCTCGAGCTCCGGGGGAAGCTCGTCGGCGAGATCGTGATCCCCATGGGAAACGGCGACGCCACCATCTCGAGCTTCCGCGTCATCCTGCCGGCCGAGGATAAGGATCTCCCCGACAAGATCTGGGCGAAGAACCCCGACGCCCAGATCGAAGCGGAGTATCCGGGCAGCAGCGTCTGGGTGAAAGCGCTCGCCACGGCGCTCCCGCTCCTCGCGCTCTTCGTGCTCTGGATCATCCTCATGCGCCAGATGCAGTCGGGCGGCAACAAGGCGTTCTCGTTCGGCAAGAGCAAGGCGAAGATGATCGACGCCGGGCTTCCGCGCGTGACCTTCGCCGACGTCGCCGGCGCCGACGAGGCCAAGGAGGAGCTCCGCGAGATCATCGAATTCCTGCGCGATCCGAAAAAATTCCAGAAGCTCGGGGGACGGATTCCGAAGGGAGTCATCCTCCTCGGACCGCCCGGCACCGGCAAGACGCTCCTCGCGAAGGCGGTCGCCGGAGAGGCGGGCGTGCCGTTCTTCAGCATGAGCGGCTCCGATTTCGTCGAGATGTTCGTCGGCGTCGGCGCGAGCCGCGTGCGCGACCTCTTCGACAAGGGAAAGAAGCACGCCCCCTGCATCCTCTTCATCGACGAGCTCGACGCGGTGGGCCGACACCGCGGCGCCGGGCTCGGGGGCGGGCACGACGAGCGCGAGCAGACGCTGAACCAGCTCCTCGTCGAGATGGACGGATTCGAGACCAACGAGGGGGTCATCCTCCTCGCCGCGACGAACCGCCCCGACGTGCTCGATCCGGCGCTCCTGCGCCCCGGACGATTCGACCGCCGGGTCGTCGTCGACATGCCGGACCTCAAGGGGCGTCTCGGGATATTCAAGGTGCACACGCGCAAAGTGCCGCTCGCGGACGACGTCGATCTCGACACGCTCGCGCGCGGAACGCCCGGCTTTTCGGGCGCCGACATCGCCAACATGGTGAACGAGGCGGCGCTGCTGGCCGCGCGGCGCGACCGGGACAAGGTCATGATGGAGGATTTCGACGAGTCGAAGGACAAGGTCATGCTGGGACCCGAGCGCAAGAGCCGCATCATGAAGGAGGACGAACGGCGGATGAGCGCCTACCACGAGGCGGGGCACGCCGTCGTCGGCATGCACCTCGAGCACGCCGATCCGCTCCACAAGGTGAGCATCATCCCCCGCGGCCGGACGGGCGGCGTCACCTCGTTCCTCCCGACGGACGACCGGCACGAGGTCTCGCGCGAATGGTGCATCGATTTCATCACGATATCGCTCGGCGGACGCGTCGCCGAGGAGCTCGTTCTCAGCCGGATCGGGACGGGGGCGCAGGAGGACATCAAGCAGGCCTCGCGCCTCGTCCGCAAGATGGTCATGCAGTGGGGCATGAGCAGCCACATGGGACCGATCGCGTACGGCGACCAGGACGAGCAGATCTTCCTCGGCAAGGAGATCGCCGTGCGGCGCGACTACAGCGAAGAAACCGCGCGCGAGATCGACAACGAGGTGCGCACGCTCATGAACGAATGCCATGAACGGGCCCGGCGCCTCCTCGCGAAGCACCTGGACGATCTCCACAAGGTCGCCGCCGCGCTCCTCGAGCGCGAATCGCTCGACGCGGAGGACATCAGGATCCTCCTCAACGACGGGACCCTGCCGCCGGCCAAGCGGAATTCGAATAACGGCGGCGCGGCGAAACCCGCATCCGGCGACGTCGCGCCGGACGGATCCGCCGCGTAGCTCCCGCGCCGGACGGCGCCGCGGCGCCCTTCACGGACACGTATCGAATTATGCGCTATCCTCTCCGTTTGATTTCTTCCCGCCCGAGAGGCGCCCTCGCGCGCGCCATGGCCGAAGCGGGCGTCGATCCGCACGGCGTGGCGATCATCGAGCGCAAGGCCGAGACGATCGTCGTGCGCGTCGATCGCGTCCCGGCGCCGGTTGCGAACATCATCAAACAGCAGCTCCTCTCGATGGGCGGGGACGCCGCGGTGCACCGGGACGCGATCACCGGGGGCCCGCCGCAGTCGAGCGTCTACATCGTCGCGGATCGCGCGAGGCTCGCGCAGCTTCCCGCGAAGCTCGCCCGGCAGCCCTTCGGCCTCGCCGAGCTCGGCGCCGGCATCGAGCGGCTGCTCGACGCGACGGAGCGGCCGCCGTCGAGCGTCCCCCTCCCCCGCGGATCGATCGATCTTGCGAACGGACCGGTCGTGACGGGCGTGCTCAACGTCACCCCGGACAGCTTCTCCGACGGCGGCGCCTATCTCGATCCCGGCGCCGCCCGCGAGCGCTCACTCGAGATGATCGAGGAGGGGGCGCGCGTCATCGACATCGGCGGCGAGTCGACCCGCCCCGGCGCCGCGGAGCTGGGCATCGAGACGGAGCTCGCCCGCGTGATGCCGGTGCTCAAGGCGCTCGGCGGCGCGATCTCCGTTCCCCTTTCCATCGACACGAGGCACGCGGCCGTCGCGCGGGCGGCGATCGACGCGGGGGCGTCGATCGTCAACGACGTCAGCGGCCTCCGCCACGACCCGGCCATGATCGACGCGGCGCGCGAATCGGGAGCCGCCGTCGTCGTCATGCATATGCTCGGGACGCCGGAGACGATGCAGGCGAATCCGAGCTACGCGGACGTCACCGGCGAGATCATATCGTGGTTCGAGGGGCGGACGGCCGAGCTGGTCCGGGCCGGCATCGATCGCGCGAGGATCATCGTCGATCCGGGCATCGGCTTCGGAAAAAGGCTCGAGGACAACCTCGCGCTCTTGAACGAGCTCGGGGATTTCGCCGGCCTCGGGTTTCCCGTCATGGTCGGCTATTCGAGAAAGTCGTTCCTCGGGAAGATCACCGGCCGCGAGCCGTCGCGGCGGCTTCCGGGCGGGCTCGCCGCGCTCGCGAAGTGCGTCGCCGGCGGCGCGTCGTTCATCCGCGTCCACGACGTCGCGGAAACGGTCGATTTCCTGAAGGTCTGGAACACGATAGAAGGCGGGGAGGGCGGCCGATGAGCGCGTTTCATCTCAACCTGACGATCGACATTCTCGACATCATCATCGTCGCGTTTCTCTTCTACCGGCTCTTCCTCCTCATCAGGGGAACGAGAGCCGCGCAGATGTTCATCGGCCTCTTTCTCCTCATCGTCGTCTCCTTCGTGGCGCGATGGCTCAACATGAACGCGCTGAACTGGATCCTCTCGAGCCTCAAGACGGTCTGGGTCGTCGCCTTCGTGATCCTGTTCCAGCCGGAGCTCCGGCGCGCCCTGTCGCTCCTCGGGCAGAACCGCATCATCGGGTATTTCCTCAAGGTCGAGGAGTCGAGCACGGTGAGCGAGATCGTCAAGGCGTGCCACCAGCTCACCCAGGCCGGCCTCGGCGCGATCATCGTCATCGAGAAGGACGTCGGCCTGCGGAACTATATCGAGACGGGGACGACGCTCGACGCCCGCGTCTCGGCCGAGCTGATCGTCACGATCTTCACCGCGCCGAGCCCGCTCCACGACGGCGCCGTCATCATCGAGAAGAACCGGATCGTGGCCGCCGGCTGCATCCTGCCTCTGTCCCAGAATCCGCGCCTCACGTCGTCGCTCGGCACGAGGCACCGCGCCGGGCTCGGCCTGAGCGAGGAAACCGACGCGGTCGTCGTCATCGCGAGCGAGGAAACGAAGACCATCTCGCTCGCGGTCGGCGGCAAGCTCAAGCGCAAGCTCGATATCAACACGCTCCGTAACGATCTCGTCGGCATGATCGGCATCAAGGCCGAGGACACGGCTTCCGCTTCCTGAAAAAGGGAGGAGTGCAGGCCTTCCGCATCCCCACATCCGCCTCACCGCCGGCCGACACTCCTCTTCCCTTCAGACTCGATCGCTTCCCGGACAGGCAAAAGGAATGCCGCCGCGCGTCCGCGACGCGCGAATTTCCAATCGATGGCGCGGGAATGAGTTGCGGAAGGGGCCGCCTCGAACGAACGGCGTGGATGGGCCGGCGGCGCGTGAACGCCGGCGACGCGGCGCGCACGGCGTTACCGCCGGATTCTGCCGTTCAGAACGAGGTGCTCGACGTGCGAGACGACGTCCTGATCGAATTTCTCTCGCTGGCTCTTGAGCTGATCGATGCTCTCTTCAAGGGAATAGGCGCGCCGGTAGGGGCGATCGCTCGTCATGGCGTCGAAGCTGTCGGCCACGGCGACGATACGGGCCCCGAGGGAAATCTCGCTCCCCTTGAGGTGATCCGGGTAACCCTTCCCGTCGAGCCGCTCGTGGTGATGGCGGACGAGGTCGCACGCCTGCTCGAGGAACTTCATGTTCTTGATGATATTCGCCCCGACCTCGGGATGGCTCCTGACGATGTCCCACTCCTGTTCGGTGAGCTCTCCCGGCTTGTTGAGAATGTTCTCGTACACGCCGAGCTTGCCGATGTCGTGGAGCGCGGCGCCGAAGCTCACGATCTCGACGTCGCGTTTCGGCAGATGCATCTCCTCGGCGATCATGCGGGCGTACTCGGCGACGCGGTCGGTGTGGCCCCGCGTGTACGCGTCCTTCGCCTCGATCGTCGAGACGAGCAGCTTGATCGTCGACAGGTAGGTCGCCTGCAGCTCGGCGTAGAGCCTCGCGTTTTCGAGGCCGGTCGCGGCCGACGTGCAGATCGACTTGAACAGCTCGAGCTCGTCGTGGGAATACTCCTGTCGGTTCACCTTTCCGCCGATGAACACGATCCCGATGAGCCGCGATTTCACGATGAGGGGATACCCGTAATCGAATCCGAAACGCGTGAGAAAATCAGCCTCGCGTTTCGCGTCCTCCGGGAACTCCGCGCCGCCGAGCCTGACGCACGCCTGCTTGCCGAGAAGATACGCCGACAGGGCGATCTCGCGCGAGAGCCGCACCGACTGGAGCACGCCGTTGGAAACGCTGCTGCCCCCCGCGTACGACAGGTAGCCGTCCATCTCGTCCAACGCGTAAAAGAGCGCCACCGAGCCCACGCCGAGCTGTCCGAGGACGGTCAGGCAGAAGACGCGGATGAGATCGTCGGGATCGCGGAGCCGGTTGAGATCCTGGCTGAGGCCCGACAGGGAGCGCATGTCGAGGACCTTCTTCTTGAGCTCGCGGTTGATCCGCGAATAATCGGCGTGCCCGCGGAGCACCTCCCCCTCGAGCTGCAGATTCTGCTCGCGGAGGTTGTTCTTGCGGCTCGCCTGTGCGAGGTAGTTCTCGATCTTGACGAGCATCTCCTTGAGGGAAAACGGCTTTTTGAGATAATCCTGCGCGCCCGCCCGAAGCCCCTTGACCATCGAATCCTGGATCGAATTCGCCGAAATCATGATAACCGGCACGTCGCGATGGACGTCCCGCGCGCGGATCGAATCGCAGACCTCGAAGCCGTCCTTCCCGGGCAGCGCGACGTCGAGCACGACGAGATCCGGCTGGAAGCTGTCGTACTTCTCGAGCGCCGCGTCCCCGTCGGAGGCCGATTCGGTCGCGTACCCCTTGTTCCGCAGGCACTCGGTCAATATCTCGATGACGTTGGGGTCGTCGTCGACGACCAGGATGCTTCCGTTGCCGCTCACGTGATCGATTTCCTCCTACGGCGTCGCCACGGTCTGGTACACCGATTGCGCTATTTCCTTCTCCATGATTCGCGCGAAATGCATGATGACCTCGCGGTCATACCGCAGCCCGTAATTCTCCTTGAGCGCGCCGAGCGCCTCGCGCTCCGAGAGCGCGGGTCTCGTCGGGCGCTCGTGTATCATCGCGGCGTAGCTCTCGATGACCGATATGATCCGCGAGCCGAGGGGGATTTCCTTGCCGCGCAGGCCGTACGGGTATCCCTCGCCGTTGAACCGCTCGTGGTGCGTCCGCACGATGCCGATGACGTGATCGCTGAACTTCATCCGCGACAGCATCTCGGCCCCGTCCTCGGGGTGCCGCTTGATGATCTCCCACTCTTCCTTCGTGAGGTCGCGCGGGCTTCGCAGGATGAGGTCGCTCACCTTCACCATGCCCATGTCCCGGAGCACCGTGCCGTAGACCAGATCCTTGAAATGCTCCTCCGGATAATCCATGTTCTTCGCCACCATGCCCACGTATCGGGAGACGATCTCGGACGTCCCCTTGAGAAGCGTGTTTTCCTCGATGATCGAGATGAGCGTCTTGACGATGCCGAGCGTGCGTTCATGCTCCCGGTCGAACATCATCGCGTTGTCGTACGCCCCCTGGGCGATGTTGACGAGAATGCGCAGGAACTCGAAGTCCTCCTGCTTCATGCCTCTGCCGGCGATTCGCTTGCCGAGCAGCACGATTCCCGATATCCCGTCCTTCGTCCGGAACGGGCACACGTATTCGATTCCCTCGTTCTTGATGACGGCCCTGGCGCGCTCGTCCATCGGGAATCCGTCGACCGGGATCACGTTATTCTCCCCCGTCGCCTTCAGAATGGCGTCGGCGGGCACGTCGAGGCGCATGAGCGCATCGGGCTCGAAGCCCTTCGACATCGTCGGCTTGAAGGATTTCCCCTGATTTTCGAGAAATACGGCCGATTCGACCCCCCCCTGCGCGATCGCGGTGAGGAGGAATATGTCGAGGAGCTTCCGGCGGTCCCAGATCGCGTTGAAATCGGCGCTGATCGAGAAGAGCGTCTTGAGCTCGAGGATGCGCCGCCGGAGCTGCCGGTTGAGATCGACGATCGCTTCGTCATCCTTTTTCTGCGGCGGCTGCTCGGCGGGCTTCCTTCCGGGCCCGCGGCTCAATGCGGGAAGCGCGGCGGCGGACGGCCCGCTGAATATCTCGGCGATGATCTCTTCGGCGTCCTCGTCGATTTCAGGATCGGCTGAAGCGGACGGAGCCGGTTCGGCCGGGCCCGGCTGCGATGCGGCGACGACGTTGTCGTACGGCATCAGGATCACGCCCGGCGCGGCGGGCGTCGGCGCGACGTCCGCGCTCGGCGCTGCATTCGGCGGCGCCGCGCTCACCGGCGGCGCTGCATTCGGCGGCGCGGGGCTCGCCGGAGCCGCGGCGGATTCCGCCGGGGCGCCCGCCCGGGTCGCGGACGGCTTGCCGGCGGCGTCGAGCGCTTCCGCGAGCGAGCGATGGATCGAAACGGACCGCTCGCCGTCCTGGAGGAATTGCGCGATGATGTCGTTCGTGACGGCGAACCGCACATCGCCGCCCTTCGAGACGAGCGCGTCGACGAAATCGCGGAGAATTTTGGCGACGCCGCCGCCGAGCGACGAGAGCTCGGAGAAATCGAAGATGACGGCGCGCAGATCCCGTTTGAGGCATTCCTCGACGAGGCGCTGCACCTTGGCGTTCTCGTGGAAGCCGAGCTTCCCCTCGATCCGGAACGCGGCGACGCCCGGGATGCCTGATTCGACCCTTTCGAATTTCGTTCTCACCATCGGATTGTTCCCTGCCGCGAAGCGGTCACTCAAGGACCTTGACCACCTCTTCTTCCTGAGCGAGCCAGCGGTCGAGAACGCTCCTCAGGAAGCGCCATTCGCTTCCGACCTTCTTCGCCGGTATTTTCTTTTCCTTGGCCAGCCGGCAAACGGTCTTCACATGCATCTTGAGGTACTCCGCCGCCTCGACCGACGTCATGACCTCGGTCGCGTCGTCATGGCCTCCGATGATGATGCTGCCGTAATCGTGCTGATGCTGACTAGACATTGCCACCTCTCTCCGTTGGTGGTCCGACCTCGCCCCTGCCCGAGAGATCGGTCCGCTCATGAATGCACACGCGGGACCGTTACCTCCTGATCGCTCCCCTGCCCACCATCCTCGTATGTACCTGCTTCCTCCGGGCCGCCTTCGATGCCCCGAAGAGAGCTCGTGATTCGCAGCAGAAGATCCGTATCGATGATCGGGAACTCCTCTTCCCCGAGATTCAACGTCATGCGCGCAAGCGACGCCCATGATCCTTCCGTCACCTGTTCCGCGAGGCAATCGACCGTGCGGCCCGCGCCGTCGATGAGGAGGCCGAACCGCTTCTCGGCCCGGCCGATGACGAGCACGCGATCGGCCTTCCCGGACGACTCGAATTCGTCGACCACGGCGATCTCCTCGAGCGCGTACACGGGCACGCGCCCGCCCGCGACGGTCACGGAGCGCCCCCCCGAATCGCGACCGGACTCGATCGCGTCCGTGCCGACCGTCGAATCGATCGCGTGCGCCGGCACGGCGATCTTCTTGCCCGACGCGTTGCAGATGCGGTAATCGGTCCTCCCGTTCGCGCGCGGGAGGGTGAACATGAACCGCCCCTCGCTTCCACCCCCCGGCTCGATCCAAAGGAGCGAGCCGAATCCCTCGAGCCGGCTCCGGATTTCCCTGAAGCATGGATAGAACGCGCCCGCGTCGTCGCGGTCGATCTTCGAATCGCACAGGAAATCGGGGGCGTTGTCCTGTATCTTCACGACGAGGAACGAGCCCTCGGCCCGTATGTCGACGCCGATCGCGAGCGACAGGTCGTCGCGGACTTCGTTCCGCTTGCAGATATCGAATATGCACCTGATGAGCACGGCGGCGAGCGCGGTCGCGTTCTCGCGGTCGAGCGTGCATTCGACGCAGCGCGTCGCGAGCCGGGCGTTCCAGCGCCGGAGCTTCAGGTATGCGCCGAAGAAATCCTTCAGCCCGTCGAGCACGACATCGCCCGATATCCGCGCCGTGAAGGGCTTCGTGCTCTTTCCCACCATGCGCACCGTCTCCGCCGCGAGCCCCATGTAGAATTCGCTTTCGCCGAACGCCGCCTCGAGATCGCGCACCGACTTTTCCCCGCGGCTCGGCTTGTCGATGAACTCCTGGAACATGTCACGGACCGCGGCGAGCGATTCCATCAGCCGCGTGAACGTCGGAACGTGCTCCCGATCCGCCGCGCCGTCCTCCGCGGGACGTCTCTCGCCCGCCGGTGCGGGGGCGATCGTCAGCGTTTCCGCGGCCTGCTCCTGCGGCTCGTTCGTGAGGCACTCGATCTCTTTCAACAGGCCCTCGAACTGCTCGTGACGGCCGAGCTCCTCGAGCTCGCCCGCGAGAATCTCCGCGACGATCTGCTCCTCGATCTCGAGGATCTCCGATACGAGCGTGGCGAGCTGCTCGTCCCAGCACCGTCCCGCGGTCGCCGAGCGCTCCATGAGGTCGCGGAACGCCTTGAGCGTCCTGCTCCAATCGGCGAGCTCGAGCATGCGCGTGCTCCCCTCGAGGAGACGCGTCGAGAGGCATGCCCGGCGGATCGGCTGCTCGCCGAAGCGAGCGCCCGAGGAGAAGCCCATGAGGTCGTTGAGCTTCTCGATGTGGTCGTTGACCTGCTCGCCGAACAGACGCCTGTTATCTTCGTTCAGTATCACCAAGCGGCGCACCTCATCTCTGTACCGGGCTCTCCTCGACGTACTCGACGGCGCCGAGGTCGAAAAGATCGTGAACGGGATCGTCGTCGCGTTTTTCGGCGGCCGGCGTCGATTCCGCGGCCGGCTCGAACGCGACTTCGGGCTCTTCACGCGGCGTTGCGGGCGCCGCCGCCTGCACCGTGACGTCCACCTGCCCCGCATCTTCCTCCACGTCCGCCTTCTCGACTTCCACGGTGCGCCATGCGCGCTCGGACGCGCCGTCGAGATTCCTCAGGGACGTCATATCGGAAAAATCGGACGATTGTTTCTCTCGCGGCTGCTCGGTCTGCGGCTTCGGCTCCGTTTTCCGCTCGGGTTCCGCCGCCTGCGCGAACGCCGCCCTCATCTCGTCGAGATTCTCGAACGAAAAGCTCTGCTCCTCGCCGGCGCCGCCCGCGGCCGTTTCGCGGGACGCTCCCCGCGCGCCCACACCGCCCCACGACGAGCCGTGATCGATAACGAGGCCGGCATCGTCCGCCGAATCGGCGGCGGGAGCCGTGTCGGCCGCGACGGGCCGCGCATCCGGAGCGCTCGCCGGTTCGGCCGCGGCGGCCGGCCGCGATTCCTTCCGCCCGTCTCCCAGCAGAAGCTCGTGCACGTCGTGCAGCTCGCTTCCGAGACCCATGATCCGCGTTTCGAGCGCGGCGCTTCGCCCTTCGATCCGCCGCGCGATTTCCACGATGGCGCCGGAAACGTCCGCGCCGACGGGTGGCCCGTCGACGTCGGCGGACATGCCGGAACACTCTTTGATCGCGTAGCAGTTACCGAGAAGCCCCTGGGCGATGGTCGAAACGCCGCCGCTCAGCTTATGGAAGCGCTCGGCGGTCGAGCGAACGCGCTCCGCGAACGTCGCCAGGGCGTGCTCGTCCACGTCGCCGCGCGCCGCCATGAGCGCGAGCTGTATCGCGATCCCGTTGTTTTCCTCGGAGAACTCGTGCAGCGCGCGGCCGCCTTCCTCGAGCTTGCGGACGGCGCCTTCCATGTCGACGACGGTCGACTTGAGCGTTCCCTTCCGCGAGCCGGCTGCGTCCTTCGGAGCCGCCGCGCGCCCTCGGGCGTCGGCGCCGATGCGCTCCGCGACGCTCGTGAGCTCGGCGACGGCGTTCGTGATCGCGAGCAGCTCTTCTCCGGCGCCGCTGATCGCCTCCATCGCCTTGCCGTAGGCGAGGGCGGCCTGGCCGTACGCCCGGCGCTCCCGCGCGTTCCGCTGTTCCAGCTCCGCGATGCGCGCGCGGTCGGTTTCGACGCGATCGCGCAGCTTGTCGTAAATCGAACCGGCGTCGCTCCCCTCGGGCGCGTCCCCCGCGGCGGCGTTTCCGCCGAGCAGGCTCTCGATCTCCGATTTGAGGTCGGCGTAGTTCGACACGGTGTCCTTCGTCCCGAGATCCTGGGAAATCTCGCGAATCTGATCGCCGTAGCTCCGCAGCACCGCCTGAAGCTCGGGATACGGGGAGAGCCGCGCGATCTGCGCCGGATTCGTGAGATCGTCGATGCTTTCGGCGAGCGATATCATCGAGCGGTAGTCCTGCCCCGAGTCGAGATAGAATTTATAGCGATGCACCGCGGACGCGATGAGGAAATACGCGAAGAGAGAAACGATGACGACGGCCGCCGCGAGCGGCGCCATGTCGTTGACGAAGAGCATCGAATTGACGGTCCAGCCGCTCGTCCCCGACTCGATCCACTTGAGATCGACGTCGTAGAAGCTCACGAGGTAATACCCCACCCCAAGGCTCATGAACACAAGAAGAAGAGACACGAATATCCCTATTTTCCAGGGCGACGTGAGGACCGGCCGCTTGCTCCCGCCCCCGTTCTTCTTCGCCTTCGACTTCTTGTTCTTCTTCACCTTTATCTCCTTCATCGTCATATGCAACACGAACGGTCCGGTTCGCTCTTCCGGCGTTCAGAAAGCTCGTAATTCGTGGTCGATGCGGCAGTTCGCAAGTATTATGCCAGGGGTCGCCGGGCACCAAACTGCCGCTCCTATAAGGTGTTATGAGGAATTTCGAAGGAAAAATAGGGATAGGGCGCAGCAATGCGCGGCGGGCGCTTTGCGTTTTGCATGGATGCGCGCGGGGCCGATCAGCGCCGGGCGCGGACGAGGGAACGGTAGAGCCGCGGCGCGCGGTCCCTGAAGAGATGGTTGTTCGGCGTGAAATTCTTGTCGTCCGCCGCCGCGACGTCCACCTCGACGACCCGGAGCGACTCGCTGCGGTCGCTCGCGGAGGCGAGCACCTCCCCCGCCGGTCCCACGATCTGGCTCCCGCCGGTGAAGGAGAGGGACACGTCTCCGCGTCGTTCGCTCCCGATGCGGTTCGCCGTGATCGCGAAGACGCGGTTCTCGATGCAGCGCGTCTTCATCGCGTCCTGCGCGTACGGGAGCACGAGGTTCGACGGATGGCAGAGAATGTGCGCCCCTTCGAGCGCGAGCGCGCGGGATATCTCGGGGAAGACCCAATCGAAGCAGATGAGCATCCCGAGCTTCGCCTCGCCGGCCGAGACGACCTTCAGCGACGAGCCTCTCGCGAAGAAGAGCTTTTCGCGGTCGAAGAGATGCGCCTTCTGGTAGACCTCGACCTTCCCCTTCGGCGAGACGAAGACCGCGGAGTTGTAGAACTTCCCCCGCTGCTTCTGCGCGACGCCGAACACGAGGTTCAAGCGCTTCCGCTTGGCCAGCTTCAGCATCTCGGACACCGTGTATCCCCCGGGGACGGCTTCGGCGAGAGACGAGAGCTCTTCCTCGTTCCGGAAGAGGTATCCTGTGTTGAACAGCTCGGGGAGCACGATCGTCGCGTCGGAGATCCTGTCGAGCACCGCCGCCGCCTTGCGGACGTTCTCCCTGACCTCCCCGAACCGCGGATGCATTTGCAGAAAACCGATTCGCATCCCTTTCCCTCCGTTTTGTGTGGCCGCGCCGGACCGCGCACGGCGCAGGCTCGAATTATAGCAGATAACTCGTCGCAAAACATCGGCTTATTGAAAACGGGGCGCGGAGGCCGCGTGCCGCGTGGCATGGAGCTTGCACGAATCGAGGCGGATATCGGTTCATGCATCGTGCGCTGCATCAGGAGCGAAGCACCATGGCGGTCGCGACACTGCATACGTTTCCCGGCGCCCCGCGGCAGATCTCGCCTCAGGAAGCGTACTTCTTCATGATGAACGCCCTCCTCCACAGCAGGATGGAGGCGGGCTTCCCGTCGAACGACGACTGCTTCGACGAAGACGTGAACGTCTATCTCGCGGGGCTGCTTGCGTCCCTCGTGTATCCGCTGCGCGAGGCGGACAGGACGCGCGGCACGCCCTGCGGAGACGCGTCTCTCTTCGAAGCGGCGGGCGCGGCGGCCGGGACGAGGGAACGATTCGACCTGTACCGGCGCGCCGGCGATTCGCTTCTCGTGTCGCTCGGCATCTTCAAGAACGCGCGCTCGAGGCGGCCCGACTCGGTGCCGCACCTCGCGCTGAGCGACGCGGCCCACATCGGCCGGGGAAAGGCGTACTACGCGATCGCGCGCGCCTACGCCGCGCAGATCCACCGCCGGAACACCGCGATCGGCGAGGTGCTCGGGAAGCTCTCGGATAATTTCGAACGGTACCTCGGCGTCCTCTCCCTCATGGGGGGAGAGCACCTCAACATCTTCAAACAGCTCTCGCAGGGGGAGCTCTATCATCTCGAGAGCGCGCCGCGGCCGGTCGAACGGAGCGCGGATCTCGCGGCCCGGTACGACCGGTTCCTCGATCGGTATTCCGTATACCTGCGGGATAAATCGGCTTCCGCGCGGGATGCGCTCGTCGCGGCCGTCGAGGGAGTCCGGGAGATGGATCCCTCGTTCTCGTTCGATCTCGACGCGCGGGAGCGCGTCAGCCCTGCTTGAGAAACTCCTCGCAGATTTTGAAAACGCGCGCGGCGTCCTCCCCCTTCACGAGCACGTGCCGGTCGCTCGGGAGCAGCTCGAATCGCGACTTCGGATTCGACGACACGCTCTTGAGGAAGTGGAGGCTCTTCGGAGAGACGACCCGCTCGCGCGCGGCCTGGATCACGAGCATCGGCTGCTGGATCTTCTTGACGCGCGAGCGCGTCTTCTCGAGAAACTGCACGAGGCTGTACTCTTTCGGCACGATTCCCTTCGCGGCGAACGGCGCGACGCTTTGGACGAGCTTGAACGCGAGGTACCGGCGACCCGCCGCGGGAAAGAGCGCCGGAGAGATGAGAATGGCTCCCTTGACGGGCGCCTCCTGCATGAGATTCAGAGCGAGGGTTCCCCCGAAGCTGAATCCGACGACGTACGTGTTCGGCGCGAAGGTCAGGAGCGCGTCGAGGACGACCCTCGAATCGAGGAGACCCCGTTCCCAGTTGTAGCCTCCCCGCGCGCCGTTCCCCCGCTTCCGGTCGAGGATCTTCCGCCAGTGAAAGCCGCCGCGGGCCTGCTCGCGGGGCGCCTGCGAGCCGCCGACGGCGAGATTGATCCCGTAGACCGTATAGCCGGCCTGAAACAGGTGCTCGGCGAGATCGCGCATCTCCGCGGCGGTGCCCCCCGCCCCGTGCAGAAGCATGCAACAGAGCGCCTCGCGGTTCTGGAGATAGAGGAAGCTCCGGTCCGTCTCCGAGACACCGACCTTCCGCTCGATGAAAATGCGGCTCTCGTGGAAAAACTTGATGAAATCCGCACGGAGCGTGAAGCTGTTCGGATTCTTCTGGATGAGCTTTCCGAGCTCCCATACCGAATGATCGATCCGCGCGAGCGTGTCTTTCATGCATGCCCTCCCGCCCGCGCAGCGCGGGCCTCCGCGACCGGCGCCGGCGCGCCGCCGCACGCCTTGACGCAGATGCCGCATATCAGAGTATTGAGTTTTTCACTTTTTGAGAAACGCCTGACCTGCGCCGCGCACCGGTCGAGATCGAAGGCGAGCGGATCCATCTTGATCGCGCCGGCCGGGCAAACGCCCACGCAGGCATGGCAGGCGCCGCATCCCGCCGCCGCGTCGAGCTCGAGCCCGCGATCGGGGAGCGGCGCGTCGGTGAGGACCGAGACGTAGCGCACCTGCGAGCCGAACGAGGGGTGCACGAGCAGGTTGTTCCGCCCGCGCCAGCCGATGCCGGCGAGCGCGCCGAGCTCGCGGTGCGAGAGATGCCCGAGGAGCCGGTCCCAATCCATCATCTGGGAGGCGGGCACCGGGAGCGCCCGATGTCCCATTCGCCGGCACTCCGTCGCGCAGTAGAGCGCGGCCTGGTCGAGAGCGAAATTCACCGTGCGGTAGTGATGGTAGTAGGTCCAGTTCGGAGCGCCTTCGATCGTCGCGAGCACCTCCCCCGAGAGACGGCAGCCGAGCACGATCGCGTGGCCGAGGGACGCGGCGACCTCGCGGATGGAGGCGTGAAAGCCCTCCCGCTCGGCCGGGCCGACGCGCGCCGACGAGACGACGTCGACGCCGAAGCGCGCGGCTTCACGCCGAAGCTTCTCGAGGGTCTCGCGGGGTGTGTGCGAATCCGCCATTAGCTCGTCCGGTAGTTCGGCGCTTCCTTCGTGATCGTGATGTCGTGCGGGTGGCTCTCGCGGAGGCCCGCCGCCGTGATGCGTATGAAGCGCCCGTTCTTCTTGAGATCCTCGATCGTCGCGACGCCGCAGTATCCCATCCCCGCGCGCAGCCCCCCGATGAGCTGAAACACGTTGCTCGAGAGCGCGCCCTTGTACGACACGCGCCCCTCGATCCCCTCGGCGACGAGCTTGCCCTCCTCCTTGACCCCCTCCTGGAAATACCGGTCGCTCGAGCCTTTCTTCATCGCCTCGATCGAACCCATGCCGCGATAGATCTTGTAGTTCTTTCCCTCGTAATAGACGATCTCGCCGGGGCTCTCGTCCGTCCCGGCGAAGAGGCTCCCGATCATGACGCTGTCCGCTCCCGCCGCGATCGCCTTGACGATGTCCCCGGAGTACTTGATGCCGCCGTCGGCGATGATGGGCACGCCCGCCTTCGAGGCGACCGCCGCGCAGTCCATGATCGCGGTGAGCTGCGGCATGCCGATGCCGGCGATGACGCGCGTCGTGCAGATGGCGCCGGGGCCCATCCCGACCTTGATCGCGTCGATGCCGAGACGGATGAGATCGCGCGCCGCCTCGGGCGTCGCGATGTTCCCCGCGATGAGCTGGAGGCCGCGGTGCCGCTTCTTGATCTTCGCGACCGCCGCCAGCGTGTTCGTCGAGTGCGCGTGCGCCGTGTCGACGACGACGACGTCGGCGCCCGCCTCGCGGAGCGCGTCGACGCGGCGCATGTAGTCGGCTCCGACACCGACCGCCGCCCCGACGCGCAGGCGGCCGTTCGCGTCCTTGCACGAGAGCGGGAAATCGAGCTTCTTCTGGATGTCCTTGTACGTGATGAGCCCCTTGAGCCGCCGCTTGCGGTCGACGACGGGGAGCTTCTCGATGCGGTTCTCGTGCAGAATCTTCTTCGCCCGCTCGAGGGTGATCCCCTCGAGGGCGGTGATGAGATTCTCCGAGGTCATCACCTCGTGCACCTTCATGTCGTCCCGCTCGAGGAACCGCAGATCGCGGCTCGTGAGAATGCCGACGAGCACGCCGTCCTTCGTGACGGGAAGCCCCGAGATGCCGAACTTCCGCATCGTCTGCTTCGCCTCGCGCACGAGCTGGTCCGGGGACAGCGTGACGGGATTCGTGATCATGCCGCTCTCGCTCCGTTTCACGCGGTCGACGTGCTCGGCCTGCTCCATGACGGAGAGATTCTTGTGAATGATGCCGATGCCCCCCTCGCGGGCGAGCGCGATCGCGAGCCCCGCCTCGGTCACCGTGTCCATGGCCGCCGAGACGATCGGGATGTTGAGACGGATCGAGCGGGTCAACCTGGTTCTCGTATCGGTTTTGCTCGGGAGGATGCGCGATTTTCGGGGGATGAGGAGAACGTCGTCGAACGTGAGCCCTTCCTTGACAACCTTCGGTTTATTCACCTGCGGCGAAAGAGGCGTCGCCTCTTTCTTCCTCCTCTCGTCTCGAAGGATCCTCGGCGCCGATTCATATATAGTCTACGCCATTGTAATGTGTGAACATACCGCCTGCCGTTGCGCCTGTCAAGCATTGTCGGGGAGACCGTCGAGGGGCGCCATCGTGAGGCGCCGCCGCTCGTAGGTCGCGACCGCGGCGACGCCGAACTCCCGCAGGAGGCCGACTGCCGCGTCGAAGTCCCTCCCGACGTCGGCGGGCGAATGGGCGTCCGAGCCGACGGTCGCCGGAACCCCTGCGTCGACGCAGGCAGCAAAGAAGCCGCGCTCGGGGTACACCGAGCCCGCGTTGCGCCGGATGCCCCCGGTGTTGATCTCGATCGCCATCCCCCGCGCGGCGAGGAGCCGGGCGACCTCGCGGTGATCCTTCTCCATGGAGCGGGCGGGCTGGAAGGCGCCCCGCCGGAGCGCGTCGGGGTGCGCAACGATATCGAAGAGCCCCGTCTCGATCATGCGCTTCAGCTTCTCGAAGTACTTCGGGAACGCCGTGACCGGATCCTCGCTCGCGAAGCGCGCGATGCCGGCCTTGCTCGTGAAATGCCAGTCGCCGAGGAAATGGAGGGCGCCGATCACGTAGTCGAAGGGCTGGGACGCGAGAAGGCGCTTCGTCTCATCCTCGTATCCCTCGAGATAATCGGCCTCGATGCCGAGCTTGATCGTGATGCGCCCGCGGTATTTCTCCCGGAGCGAGAGCACCCGCTCGACGTAGAGCGGCAGCTTCTCCTCGGGCATCGCGTGATACGGATCGGGATTGACGGCGAGCGGCAGGTGGTCGCTGAATCCTATCTCGGCGAAGCCCTTGGCGAGCGCCGCCTCGACGTACTCGGCGAGATCGCCCTGTCCGTGCCCGCTGAAGTTGCCGTGCAGATGGTAGTCGATCATGGTGGAGAGAAGATAGCAGATGGTGCTCGGCCGGGCAACATCGAGAAGTCACCCAGGTAGCCCTATCGCGGCTCCGGGCCGGGGGGACGATCCCCTACTTCTTGCCGATCTCGGGACAGGTTCTGGAGGGAACGCAACGAAGATCGGCGAAGATGATCCAATATGGATTCGGCATCAACCTGCGCCATATGCCGAACTCTTCGGCCCAGCAGACGATCCTGGTCGAGTCTCCGAGAACTGCTCCGGCGCCTATGTAATGGATGTGGCTTTCGCGTTCGTAGAATCGGACGACCTTGAATCCGGTTTCGAGAAGCGATGCATCATGAAACGCGGCCCTGAACCTGTCTCCGGGCGTTCCCTCCTTGTCATGCCTCACGATTAGAAGCGACCGCACTTTCAATGAATCCCCCAGATCCTCGACGCTGCGAGGAAAGACACCTCCGGACAAGGACACCCACACCTCAAGCGCCTCTTTGATAGCATCTGCGGCTCCCGAAATCTCTTCGGCGCGCATCTTCTCCCGCATTCTTTCGTAGGCTTCGCTGTCAAGAACGGTATCGATCTTGGTAACGGCATACCCAGGGGGAGGTTCCAAGCTGAAATACGATGTATCAGGCGGCGCGTTCCAACGGAAATCGTCCCAGATCACTTTTGGCTCTCCCGGACCAAGGTCGATCCATCCGGCGGCGGCTGAGCGCGGCGTACCTCGAGGCAAGAAATCGGTCACATCCAGACCGTACGGATACGACGTGCTCGAATCTGCGGAGTCGACATCGCTCAGCTCCATGCGCAGTGGCAACTCGGTTTTGAGGTCGATCCAGACCGTCGTCTTTTTGAGTCCTCCCGTTACCCTTTCATAGACTGCGGTGCTTCTGCCTTCAAGACGCTCCCTGCGAACATAGGAGAACTTCATTCGCTTGTGCCATGAAGCCAGATCGGTCACAAAACTGCTCTTAGGAGGAGACGCATTTCCGGAGGTCGTATTCCACCGCCACCGTTCGAGCATCGCCCGTTTGGTGGATGGATAGAGGACAAGCTTCGTCTCTGCAGGAAGTCGACGATTGGAGATTATCACGCTATCGGCGTTTCCGACACGCCAGGTTCCCGAGCTGTTCCACCCCCACTCGCTCGTCCTCCATTCTCCAACCTTCCACCGTCGATCTCGATAGACGAGGGTATGAGCCCCTTCCACCCTCTCGATGACCGAGGCGAAGGCGGGCACCGGACCGTTCAGGAGGCCGCGCAGGAAATCGACGCCGATGGCAACGGCGACGAGAATGACGGCGGCAGCGGCGACGTGAGCGAATCTCGAGTCCCCCGCGAACAGACCGCTGAATCCCCGACGTTTCGCGCGCACTGCGTCGTCACGCGCCGGCGCCTTCGCCGGAATCGCCGCGATGGCGCGCTCCTCGGCGCGGAGCTCCGAAATCGAAAGGCGCGCGGCGAGGCTCTCGAGCCGCGCATGATCGGCGGCGAGCAGCGCGCGGTAACCGCGGCAAGATTCGCACGCCGTGCAGTGAGCGTCGATCGCCGCACGCTCGGCGGCGCCGGGATCCCGCCCGACGGAATCTTCGATTTTCTTCCGCATCTCTTCGCATGCGTCGTTCATTTCGCGCCTCCCTCGCTCTCGAGGAGCTTGCGCAGCTCCCTGCGGGCCCTGCTCAATCTCGTATAGACCGCCTCGCACGATATACCGAGCGAGGCGGCGCAGCGCTCGGCGCTCTGGCCGTCGAAGTAGTAGAGCATGAGCGGCAGCCGGTGCTGCTCGGGGAGCCTCCCGAGGGCCTCGCGAATATCCGACATATCATCGTTTTCCTTCGCGGGGCAATCGGCCGGCACTTCCACGTCCTGTTCCCGTCTCGCGCGCTTCTTGAGAAAGTTGCGGCAGACGTTTCCCGCGATCGTCCCGATCCACGGCCCGAAGGAATCGTGGTTCTTGAGCGAGCCGAGCTGCGCAAAGCCTCGCATGAACGTCTCCTGCATGAGATCCTCCGCATCGGCCGTGTTGCCCGTCATCGCGAGGCAGATCGCATACACGCGCCTGCCGTGCAGGCGCACGAGCCCCGCATAGGCCCTTCCGTCCCCGGCGAGGCAGGTCTCGACGATTGTGGCCTCCCGACCGCTCTCCACGGCGCCTCCACTTCGCTCTCTGTTAATAAGAGACAATCCCCGCACGGAAATCCTTACGGACAATATTCGCACGACATGGAACTCCGAATCAATATGATGGAGATCTTCTGCAGCCGCCGAATCGACTTGAGCAACGGATCGATTTCCAATAGAATGCCTTCGGCTCATCCGAAATGCATCCGGGCGGCATCGCAGACATTGAGAGCCTTCGTCGAGTGTGCCCGCGGAATCGGGCACGGAGCGCAACGTATGATGACGGCAAGATTGGCGCTGTGCGTATCGCTGACCCTCTTCTCGGCTCTGGCGCTCTCGTTTCTCAAGAACAAGACTTACGAGGTCAGGGCTTATCGGTGGCTGATCGCCGGGGCGATCGCCGCAAAGGCGCTGGCGATCGTAGCAATTTATTCATTCGTCCCCTATCTCAATGCGGGATCGGACGCCACCATCTACTACTACCCGCAGGCCCAGAAGGTCTTGTCGGGCCAGCTCCCCTACCGGGATTTCATATCTCATTACTCCTTCTTCTTTCCCCTGCTTCTTGCGCCGGCGCTCCGCGTCTGGCAATCGGTAGGCGCCGTCGTTCTGACGATGTTCGCTCTGGAAACCTTGATGATACTCCTCTATCTGTCCCGGTGGATTCAGACCGATTATCCGAATCGCCTGCGGGTCGCATTCCTGTACAGTTTCTCGCCCATATCGATATACTGGGTAGACATTACCGGATATAACGGCCCGATCATTGCGCTCTTCGCCTTGACGAGCCTGATATTCGCGCACCGAAAAAAGGATTCTCTCTCCGTCGTTTTCGCGGTCCTGGGATTTCTATTTTCCAAGCTCCTGATGTTCCTGAGTTACCCCGCAATCTTGCTTTTCGGCCGCGGCCGCCGCACACGGAAATCGCTCTCGGCCGCGGTTGCTATCGCATGTTATTACGCGGCATTGTCCCTCGTCGGCGTTGATGCATTTCAGCCGATCGAACATGAAATGACGACGGCCACGAGCGGCAACATATGGTTCCTGCTGTCGCCGCTTATCCCCGAGAGCTTTTCCGGAACATTCCTATGGAGCTATGCCGCGATCCTGTCGTTTTCGCTGGTATGCGTCCCGATGATACTTCTCTACGCGCGCTCGATGAATGGAGAACGACGCAACGAGTTCGATGCCGCAATCGCTTTTGTTGCGACCATGAATCTCGCGTTCTTCATCCTCAGCAAGAAGTCATACACTTTTTATATGCCCATGGCCTTCATTTTCATTTTGCACACGCTCGTTTTCATGCGTGCGGATCGCGCGGATCTCGTCAAAAGACTCTTGCCAGCATTCTTCCTGAGTGCGACGACGACATTCGAAACGAATCTGTACCAACCGCTGCGAGACGGAATGACGACAATCGAACCCGCACGCATGCTTGGATTGTGGATCGTAGATCTCATCACCGTTGCTTGTTACGGATATCTCATGATAGTGTGTTTCAAGGAGTCCATCAGGAAAACGGATCGATGACGACCACCAGGATCGCTGAACCATCGGATGAAAGAGACATTCGCCATCAACGGACCGCGGGGAACACCCACCGCGCTCGGCGCTCCTCTCGATTCCCCATTGCAAAAGAGCCGGCGCTGTGATTTCATCGCGTGCGGGACTCATCATCTGAAGAAAGGAGACTCGTATGGGGGACGATATCAAGGTCAAGTGCTGCGGATCGCACGGCGGCGCGTTCATGGGGCCTCTCTGGGCCATCGGCTGGATCTTCACCATCGGATATCTGAAGCTCACGTTCTGGAAGGCCGTTCTCGGCATCATCATCTGGCCGTATTACCTGGGCGTGTTTTTCCACAAATAGCGCGAGGGGGAGCGTATGAGCGCATTGCATTTCGGATGGCTGTTCTTTCTGTGCATCATCGTCATTATTCTCTTTTTAAGCGGCATCAGGATTATCCGCCCGACGCATCGAGGGCTCGTCGAGCGTCTCGGAAGATACCAGCGGTTCGGGAATCCGGGATTTCAGTGGATTATCCCGTTCATCGAGCGGATGTACCAGGTGAATACGACCGAGCTCATGGTCGACGCCGATCCGCAGGAGATCATCACGAACGACAACCTGAACGCGATGGTCGACGCGCAGATCTACTACCGCGTCAAATCGGACGAGGAGAGCGTCAAGAGCTCTCAGTATCACGTGAACAACGTCCATTGGCAGATCGTCAATCTCGCGCGCACCACGCTCAGAAACATCATCGGCACATTGACCCTGAAATCGGCCAACAGCGAGCGCGGCAAGATCAACGACGAGCTTCACAAGGTGCTCATCCAGGAAACGCAGTCGTGGGGCATCGACATCGTGCGCGCCGAGCTCAAGCAGATCGATCCGCCGAAGGACGTCCAGGACACGATGAACAAGATCGTCAAGGCGGAGAACGAGAAGATCGCCGCCGTCGATTTCGCCACCGCGGCCGAGACGACGGCCGACGGCATCAAGCGCGCGGAAATAAAAAAGGCGGAAGGCATCCGGCAGGCGAGGATCCTCGCGGCGCAGGGCGAAGCGGAAGCCATCCGTCTCGTGAACGACGCCGCGGACAAGTATTTCATCGGAAACGCCCAGCTGCTCAAGAAACTCGAGATGGTCCAGGCGTCGCTCAAGGACAACGCGAAGATCGTCGTGCCTGCCAATACGGAGCTCATCAACGTGATCGGCGACATGGCCGGAGTGCTGCCGCTGCGGAAGGGCCCGGAAAAGGCATAGCGGACCTGCGCGGGCCTGTGCGGAACCAAGTCCGCATCAGCAGATGCGCGGGAGCATGTCGCCGTAGGGAACGTCGACGACGCGCTCGCCGCCGAAAACCGTCTTGAGGATCACTTTCCCCGCGGGATCGGCGGAAACCTCGCCGATCCGCGCCGCGCCGAGGCCGAGCGGATGCGCCTTCATGAACTCGAGCGCCCGGCCGGCGTCTTGGGCCGGCACGACGGCGACGAACTTTCCCTCGTTCGCGATGTGCAGCGGATCGTAGCCCATCAGCTCGCAACCGCGTTTCACCGCCGCGGAGACGGGAATCGCCTCCTCGACGAGCCTGATGCACGCCCTTGAATCGGCCGCGATCTCGTTGAGCACCGCGGCGAGCCCGCCCCGCGTCGCGTCCCGCATCGCGCGCACCGTTTTCACCTGCTCGAGCAACGGAACGATGAGGTTCGAGAGAGGCGCCGTGTCGCTCGCGAGGTCGCTCCCGAAATCGATTCCTTCCCGCCTGCTCATGATGGCGAGCCCGTGCTCGCCGAGGGAACCGCTCACGAGCACGGCGTCCCCCGGCCGCGCCGAGGCCGAGGAGAGCTCGATGCCGGCCGGCACGGCGCCGATACCCGACGTGTTGATGAAGATCCCGTCCGCCTTCCCGCGCTCGACGACCTTCGTGTCCCCCGTGACGACGGTCACCCGCGCTTCGCGCGCGGCCGACGCGACGGAATCGAGCACTCGATCGAACGTTTCGAACGGGAGCCCCTCCTCGATGATGAACGAGAGCGAGAGCCACAGCGGCCGCGCGCCGCACACGGCGAGATCGTTCACCGTCCCGCACACGGCGAGGCGCCCGATGTCCCCCCCGGGAAAGAACAGGGGGCTCACGACGAACGAGTCCGCGGTGAAGGCGATCCTCCCCGCCTCCGTCGCGAGCGTCGCGCTGTCCTGGAGCGGAGTCTTCTCCCCTCCGAGCTTCCCGACGATCCTCGCGACAAGCTCCTTCATCAGGATCCCCCCGCCCCCGTGGGCGAGCAGGACGCGTTCGCTCTCCCTCTCAGCCATTGAGACGCTCACTCCCTTCCCGCATACGCGCGGCGCCGACGACGAGCTGTCCGTACGCGATGCCGCCGTCGTTCGGAGGCACGAGCCGGTGCTGGCGGAAACGCAGCTGCGTTCCCCGAGCGAGATCCACGATCGATTCGCAGAGGAGCCTGTTCTGGAACACGCCCCCCGAGAGCACGACGTCCGCGCACCCGTGCGCCTTCGAGAGCTCCGCGGACAGATCGACGACGAGCTTCGCCACGCCCCGGTGAAATGCCGCGGCGATCGCTGCCCGCTCGCGCCGCCGGGCCAGATCGTCGACGACCGCCGCCAGCACCGGTCCGGGATCGATCTCCGCGCATCCGCCGGAGCCCGGTTTCCAGGTGAACGCGTACGCGCCTCCCGCATCCGTCGTATCGAGCGCGAGCGCCTCGAGGGCCACCGCGGCCTCGGCCTCGTAGCTCACGAACGCGCCGCAGTCGAGGCAGAACGCCACCGCGTCGAAGAGACGCCCCATGCTCGAGGCGCGGGGAGAATTGATGCCCCGCATCGCGATGGCGAGCACCTGCTCCGCCGGCAGCCCCTCGAAAGAGATGGGCCGCGGGAGCGGCTTGTCGATCACGGCGTTTCCATAGATGCCCTGCAGGTGCACGAGCGCCATCCGCCACGGCTCACGAATCGCCGCCTCCCCGCCGGGGAGCGGCACGGGCTTGAGCGTCGCGAGCCGGTCGAACCGGTCGTACCTCGCGAGGAAGAATTCTCCCCCCCAGAGCGTTCCGTCCGTTCCGTAGCCCGTCCCGTCGAAAACCACCGCGATCGCGGGCCCGGCGAGACCGTGCTCGGCCATGACGCCCGCCGCGTGGGCGTGGTGGTGCTGGACGGCGATCCGCTTCGCGCCGCCGATCGACTCGGCGAGGCGCGTCGTGAAGTAATCCGGATGCATGTCGTGGACGATCACCTCGGGCGCGACGGCGAGCATCCCGGCGAATCCGGCGAGCTCGCGCCGGTAATTCTCCTCGCTCCGCGCGTCCCCGAGATCTCCGAGGTGCGGCGAGAGATACGCCTTGCCCTCCTTCGAGAGGGCGAAAACGCTCTTTTCCTGCGCGCCGAGGGCCGCCATGGGAACGGCCGGCCCGCCGGGGAGCGGGAGCGGCTCCGGCACGTACCCGCGCGCGCGCCGTATCGGCACGATTGCCGCTCCCGGAGCGAAGACGATCGAGTCGTCGCATTTGTGCGCGATCCGCCTGTTGTGGACGAGCGCCGCGTCGGCGATCGTGCCGAGGATCCCGCCGATCTCCTCTTCCATGGAGATGAGCGGCTCGTCGGTGAAGTTCGCCGAGGTCATGATGAGCACTTCGAAGTGCTCCATCAGGAGATGGTGAAGGGGCGTGTACGGAAGAAACGCGCCGATGTATCCGTTCCGCGGGGCGACCGCCTCGGGTAGCGTTCGGCCCCGCCGCCGCAGAAGCACGATCGGAGCTTCGTTCGAGAGGAGCATGTTTCGCTCGACGTCCCCCACGACGCAGCGGCGCTCGATTTCGGCGATGTCGCGGAACATGCAGGCGAAGGGCTTCGCCGGGCGTTTCTTTCGATTCCGGAGGCGTTTCACGACGTCTCCGCTCGAGGCGAGACACGCGAGGTGATACCCGCCGAGGCCTTTCACCGCGACGATGAGCCCTCCCCTGATGAGGGCGACGGCGCCCGCGATCGGGTCCCCCGGAAGCTCCGTGAATTTCTCGTCGAAGAGCATGAGCGACGGACCGCAGTCGGGGCACGAGATCGGCTCCGCGTGAAACCGCCGGTCGGCCGGGTTCGAGTACTGCGCGCGGCAGAAGCCGTCCATCTCGAACTCGTGCATCGTCGTGAGCGGCCGGTCGTACGGCAGCCCCTCGATGATCGTGAATCGCGGGCCGCAGTTCGTGCAGTTGATGAAGGGATACCGGTACCGTTTGTTGGCGGGATCGCGCAGCTCGGCGAGACAGTCGGCGCAGACGGCCGTGTCGACGGGGAACAGCGCCTCCGCCGCGCCGGCCTTCTCGCTCGGGGCGATGACGAACTCGGTCGATCCGGCGGGCTCGATCTCCTCCGCCTCGATCGTATCGATGCGCGCGAGCGGCGGCAGCCCCTTCTCGAATTCGCGGAGGAAGGTTCCGAGGATCCGCGCCGATCCCTCGACCTCGATGACGACCCCGATCCGCGTGTTCCGGACCCATCCGGTCACGCCGGTCCGGGTCGCGACGCGATACACGCTCGGCCGGAAACCGACTCCCTGCACGCGTCCCGTCACGCGGATCCGCACCCGCGCGGGATCCCGCCGCAGCTTCAACGTCTCGAGCACTTCATTGACGTTCATGCGCGTCCCGTCCCCTTTTTCCCTTGTGCCCGGCGCGCCGGACGAAATAGACTCCGGAATAGTAGCATTTTGGACGCCAAGTTGTATCTCAATTTAATTCAGGCGAGGTGGTGCCGAAATGACCGAACCGCTCTCCGAATACGTGATGCGACTCGTAGTCGCCCTCCTCATCGGGGGAGCGATCGGGCTCGAGCGCGAGTTCAAAGGGAAGCCGGCGGGAATGCGGACGAACATGCTCATCTGCGTCGGCTCGTGCCTCCTCATGATTCTTTCGATCGAGATCGCCCGTTCGGCCGCGCGTGTCGCCGACCCGGGGCGCATCGCCTCGCAGGTGGTCGCCGGCATCGGATTCCTCGGTGCCGGCACGATCATGCGGTCGCGTTTCCATATCGCCGGGCTCACGACGGCGGCGACGATATGGGCGCTCTCCGCCATCGGCCTCGCGGTCGGCGCCGGATACCTGCTCCTCTCGGTCATCGTCGCGTTCATCATCACGATCACGCTCGTGTTCATCGGCTACATCGAATCGCGGCTCGACATGAAGCGGTCGTACCACGTCGTGCAGGTCAGCCTCGAGCGGGGCGAGGGAGTCATCCGCGAGGTGATGGTGCTCTTCACGGCGATGAAGCTTTCGAGCGACGCCCTCGAGATCACGCGGAGCGGCGACGTTTGGCATGCCACCTTCGAGTACGCCGCATCCCACGACAGGCACCGCGAGCTCGTCGAGAAGCTCTCGGCGAGCCCGGGCGTACGCGGCGTCATCGAGATGTAAAACCGTCGGCAGGCTTTCGTTCTATTCGCGAAACAGGGCCTCGCGGGCGAGGCGCGGGGGGAGCGCTCCCTGGCGCAGCAGCTTCTCGTGAAAATCCCTGAGGTTGAACCGGTCGCCGAGGGTCCGCTCCGCCTCGAGCCGCAGCTGGCGGATCTCCAGATATCCGGCGAAATACGTCGACAGGTATCCCGGATTGATCATCGCGCGGCGCCACTTGATCGCCGCCTCCGATTCCTCCTGGAATCCGTCTCCGATCAGGAGCCGGAGCGCCTCGCTCTCCGTCATCCCCTCCCGGTGCATGCCCGAATCGAGGATCGCGTTCGTGAGGATGCGGAGGTAGTATTTCTTCCACGTGAGATCGAACCGCGGACTTCCGCTCCGGAACCCGAGCTCGTTCATGAGCTCCATGCAGTACACTCCCCACCCTTCGACGAACCCGGAGTTGGGGAAGACGTTCCTCACGATCGACGGATTCCGGTTCGCGTAGGCGAACTGCACGTAGTGCCCCGGCATCGCTTCGTGAATCGTGACGAGCCTGAGCATCTCGCTGTTGTACTCCCGCAGGTACGATTCGATCTGTCTCTGATCGTAGTCCTCGGGAACGGCCGATACGATGAACCAGTACTTCAGGCCCCGATCGAGCGGGCCCGGGCTTTCGAGACCTACGATCGAGAGGCTCCGCGAGTACTCGGGCGCCCACGCGAGCTCGATCGGCTCGTCGGGGATCGTGAGTACGTCCCGCTCGCGGACGAACACCGAGGCCTCGGCGAAGGCCGCCTTGCACGCATCGAGCAGCTCCGCCGGCTTCGAATGATCCTTCGCGATGTCGTCGAGCACCGCCCGCACGATCGTGTCCCGCTCGGCGCGGCCCGGATTCGCCGGGAGGCGCGCGCCCGTCATCTCCGCGTACACGGGCGCGGCGACCTCGTACATCTCCCCATGCACGCGATCGATTTCGGCGTACGCGGCCGCGACGATCATCTCCGACGACATGTCCGATCCGATGATGCCGCCGATCAGGCGGCGAAATGCCTTCTCGCCGAGCCGGAAATCCCCGAGCGACCGGTTCAGGAGATCATTCTCGAGGAAGCCCTGGAACTCGCGGAGCGATCCGATCGCGATCTGGGCGGATTTCTCGACCTTCTTCGACGTGCGGGGCGGCGCTTTTTCGGCCTCCCGAAGGAGCTCGTGCTCGATAAACGCGATCAGGCCGCGATTCTGGCTGATCGCCATCTCGGTAGAGGCCTTCGAAGGATTGGACAGGTTCGCCATGGCCTGTTCCACGACGATCGGAAACGCATCGAGACGGCGGGCGGCCGCGTCGAGCCGGTCGCCGAGCGGCGCGAAATCCCTCGCAACCAGATAGTACAGGGAATTGCCGAGGAGGCTCGTATAGTGCATCGGATTCGTCTCGAACACCCGCATATCCCCGAAGAGCAGCATATCGAGATCGATGGAGCTCGCGAGCACCTCCGCGTCGATCCGGTTGTCCGGCGAGAGCTTGTCCTTCTCGATGGTTTCCAGCTTCGCCCGGTACGACTCCAGGAAGGCCATTCGGGCCTCGACGGCCTCCCGACCTACGTCGTCCAGATCGCCGTCGTAGCGGTGCTCTCCGGCCCAGGTGGCGAACGTCGGATTCTTCCGGAAACTCTCCGTGAGGTACCGCGCCGCGAGCTTCTCGAACTTCGCGTCCTCGCCTCCCCTCCCACCGCATCCCGCGCATAAAGAGGCGATGAGCGCCGCTGCGGCGGCGACGGTCGTCACATATGATGCCCTGAATGCCATTGCCTTCCCGATCCCGTTCGTGCCGGTTCGTTATTTTTATCCGTGGAATTATACACGAATTGGGATAAATTGTTTCCTATAATGTTATCCGGGTGCGGCCCGCCCACCGCGGCGCCGCCGGAGCGCCGCGAAAGGTGGAGCGGAACCGTGGGAAATGACGCAAATCGGCCGATGGAACCGACGGGCGAGCGGGGGCTCGGATTTGCGTTCCGCGCCCTCGGATCCCGCAACTACCGGCTCTTCTACGCCGGCCAGAGCATCTCCCTCATCGGCACGTGGATGCAGCAGGTCGCGATGATCTGGCTCGTGTACCGCCTCACTCATTCCGCGCTCCTCCTCGGGGTCGTCGGCTTCGCGGGCCAGATCCCCACGTTTCTCCTCGCTCCCCTCGCGGGCGTATTCGCCGACCGGTGGAACCGCCACCGCACGATCGTCGTGACCCAGACGCTCGCGCTGCTCCAGGCGACGACGCTCGCGATCCTCGTCCTGACGGGGAGCGCCGAGGTCTGGCATCTCGTCGTCCTCGCCGTCGTCCTCGGAACGATCAACGCCTTCGACATGCCGACCCGTCAGTCGTTCATCGTCCAGATGATCGAGCGCAAGGAGGATCTCGGCAACGCCATCGCGCTCAACTCGGCGATGGTGACGGCCACGAGAATCCTCGGGCCGTCGGTCGCGGGTGTGCTCATCGGCGCCTTCGGCGAGGGAGTCTGCTTTCTCGCGAACGCGATCAGCTACGTCGCCGTGATCGCAGCGCTCCTCGCCATGCGCGTCGCGCCGCCCCCGGCGCGGCCGGCGAACGGCCGCGTGATCGACGGGCTCACGGAAGGGCTCGGGTATGTCGCTCGCCTCGCGCCGGTGCGGGACACGCTCCTTCTGCTCGCCTTCGTCAGCTTCATGGGGATGCCGTACTACGTCCTCATGCCCGTGTTCGCGAAGGACGTGCTCGGCGGGGGCGCCCACACGCTCGGTTTTCTCTTCGGCGCCGCCGGTCTCGGTTCCCTCGTCGGCACGGGATTCCTCGCCGCGCGGCGGAGCATCCGCGGCTCCGGCACGATCATCGCGGCCGGCGCGGCGGTTTTCGGCATCGGCCTCATTGCTTTTTCCTTCTCTCACCTGGTATGGTTGTCGATGCTGCTCATCTGCGTCGCGGGGCTCGGGATCATGGTGCAGATGGCGTGCAGCAACACGCTGATTCAGACCGTCGTCGACGACGACAAGCGGGGACGGGTCATGAGCCTCTTCACTATGGCGTTCATCGGGATGGGCCCCTTCGGGAACCTATCCGCGGGCGCCCTCGCGAGCCGCATCGGCGCCCCGGGCACGCTCGCCGTCGGCGGTTTCCTCTGCGTCGTCGGCGGCGTCGTCTTCGCGAGCAGGATCAAAACGATGCGCAAGTCCCTGCACCCGATCTACCGGAAAATGGGCATCATGCCCGACCTGCCGTCCTGAGCGGAGGGAGCGCGGCCGCGATGGCGCACGAACCGATCGACAACAGCCTCCTCTACAAGCTCTCGAAGCGCGAATACCGCTACACGCAGGACCTCCCCTCGACGCCCGATCCCTCGATCGGAACGGTGCTCGTCACGGGAGCCTCGGGATACATCGGCGGGCGGCTCATCCCGGAGCTCCTCTCGCGCGGCTATCGCGTCCGCATCATGGTGCGCGGCCGGGCGGCCGAGTACCGCGAGCTCTGGCCGAGCGTCGAGGCCGTCAGCGCCGACGCGCTCGACATCGAGCAGCTCAGGGCGGCGCTCGACGGGGTGCACACCGCCTATTACCTCATCCATTCCCTCCTCCTCGGCCAGCGGGTGTTCGAGGCGGCCGATCTCCAGGCGGCGATCAACTTCCGCAACGCCGCCCAGGAAAAGGGAGTGAAGCGGATCATCTATCTCGGCGCGCTCGGGGACATGCGCACGAAGCTCTCCCAGCACCTGCGAAACCGCATCCGCGTGGCGGAGGAGCTGCGCCTCGGGGAAGTCCCCGTGACGATCCTCCGCGCGGCCATCATCATCGGCTCGGGGAGCGCCTCCTACGAGATCATCAAGCACCTCGTGAACCGCCTCTACATCGTCCCCATCCCGAAATGGGCGAATAACCGGTGCCAGCCGATCGCCGTGCGGGACGTGATCAAATATCTCGTGGGCGTCCTCGAGATCCCCCGAACGGCGAATCGCTCGTTCGACATCGGCGGAAGCGACGTCCTCACCTACGCGGACATGATGAAGACGCTCGCCGAGGTGCGGCACCAGAAGCGCCTGTTCATATTCGTCCCGTTCGCGAGCCTCCGGTTCTACGCGTATCAGGCGAGCTTCCTCACGCCGATTCCCGCGGCCATCACGCGGAGCCTCATGGAGGGGCTCAAGAACGAGGTCGTCTGCCAGGACGAATCGATCAAGGGATTCCTGCCGTTCGAGCCGCTCCGCTATCGCGAGGCGATCGTCGGCGCGCTCACGCGCGAGGAGCAGGACAACGTGCGCACGAGCTGGTTCAGCGCGTACCCCCCGGCCCACGAGCTCGCGATCAAGCTGCACGAGCTCGAGCCCGGACCGCAGTACACGGCGCGCTACGCGATCCTTTCGTCGAAGGATTCGTGGCGGCTTTTCGAGTCGATCTGCAAGATCGGCGGCAAGGAGGGCTGGTTCACGCACAACTGGATGTGGCGTCTCCGCGGCTGGCTCGACACGGCTCTCCTCGGCGTCGGCACGGCCCGGGGACGCCGGAGCCAGACGACGCTCAAGATCAACGACGTGATCGACTGGTGGCGCATCGAGGATCTGAAACCCGACATGCGTCTGCTGCTGCGCGCGGAGATGAAACTCCCCGGGAAGGCGTGGCTCGAGTTCCGGATCGATCCGGAGGAGGGTCGGAACCGGCTCAGGGTCATCGCCCATTACTACACGACGAGCTTTCTCGGAAGGCTCTACTGGTACATCTTCGTCCCGTTCCACCACGTCATCTTCAGCGACCTCATCAAGCAGATCGAGCGGCGGGCGTGAACCAGCGCTGCGTCCGCAGGCAGATCTTGACCAGCATCAGCATGACGGGCACTTCGATCAGCACTCCGACAACCGTCGCGAGGGCCGCTCCGGATGAGAGGCCGAAGAGCATCGTCGCGGTGGCGATGGCGACCTCGAAATGGTTCGACGCGCCGATCATCGCGGACGGCGCGGCGTCCTCGTAGGTCAGCCGCAGCAGCTTCGCCCAGCAGTAGCCGAGCCAGAAGATCAGATTCGTCTGGATGAAGAGCGGGATGGCGATCCAGAGGATCGTGAGCGGATTGGATACGATGACGTCTCGCCCTTGAAGCGAGAAGAGCAGCACGAGCGTCGCGAGCAGGGCGACGATCGTGATCGGCGTGAGGACGTGGAGGAACTTCTCGTTGAACCACGTCTCGCCCTTGCGCGCGGATGATCCATTTCCGGGAAATGTAGCCGGCCACGAGCGGCAGCGCGACGTAGATGCCGATGGATAGAACGCAGCGCCTGCCAGGGAACCGGCAGCCGTCCGACGCCGAGGAGAAATCCGCCCAGCGGCCCGTAGAGCAACAGCATGGTCAGCGAGTTGATGGCCACCATGACGAGCGTAGCCCGTCGTTGCCCTTCGCGAGGTAGCCCCAGACGAGCACCATCGCCGTGCAGGGCGCGATGCCGAGGAGAATGCAGCCCGCGAGGTAGCTGCGCCACAGAGGGACCTGCAGCATCTTGACGCCGTCCGAAAGAACGACGGTGCCGACGCCGTGCGTCGCGCCGACGGGCAGGTCGAGCCCGAACGGCATCTTCACGAGATCTGTCGCCTCGGCGCCGATGAATCCCCGGAACACGAATCCGAGGAAGAAGATGGCGATCGCGTACATCGTGAAGGGCTTGATCGCCCAGTTCACGAACAGCGTGAGGCCGACGGGCTTCGCGCTCTTGCCCGCCTTCAGCACCTCGGCGAAATCGATCTTCACCATGATCGGGTACATCATGAAGAAGAGGCAGATCGCGATAGGAATGGAAACGACGGGCGCGCCGTTCACGAAGATGGACAGACTATCCAGATATCGCGCCACGCCCGGCGCGAGCTTCCCGAGCACGATGCCGGCGCCGATGCAGACGGCCACCCAGGCGGTGAGATTGCGCTCAAAGAAGCTCAGGCCCTTCGGCTTCTTGGTAATGCAGGCTTCGACGGCCATCGATCAAGCTCCTTTCGCCGATTACGAGTGATCAATCTCGAGACCCGCAACCGATGCTCAGCACTTTCTCTGCTGCCGACATAGAACCTCGGGATCGCATCGCAAAACCGTCGCGAGCTTCTTCGCATCGTGCGCAACCGCTTCATCGTTTCGAAGAGACCTCATCACCCAGCTCAGCGCGGATTGTGTCGCGAACGCGGGCGAGCCGCCGGCCAGACGGTAATATGCCCAGCGACCTTCCTTGCGATGCTCGACAAGTCCGGCCGCGCTGAGAATCGAGAGATGCTTCGAGATCGTGGAGGGCGCCAGCTCAAGCACCCCGATGATCTGGCACACGCAAAGCTCCCCGCCCTGCAGGAGCATGAGCATGCGCACGCGCTGCCGGTCGGCGAGGGCCTTGGTGATCTGCAGAACCGATTTCATCCCGAACTTCGCCATCTGCGCTCCTCATGCGCCGACGAGTCTTCCCTCGAAGAGCCTGAGCGTTCTCACCGCCTTCGAGGCAGCCCGATCGTCATGCGTGACGATCACCACGGTGCGCCCCTCTCGATGGATCTCTTCGAAAAACGCGAGGATCGCCTGCCCCGTATCCGGATCGAGATTTCCCGTCGGTTCGTCGGCGAGCACGACGGCCGGGTCGTTGGCGAGCATCCGCGCCAAAGCAACCCGTTGCTGTTGCCCCACGCTCAGCTCGGAAGGCTTATGGTCGAGCCGATCGCCGAGCCCGAGGCGCTCGAGCAAAGAACCCGCCTTGGCTTTCTGCTCGTCCCCGTCGATGCCGGCGAGGAGAAGCGGGATCTGCACGTTTTCCAGCGCCGTCAAGTACGGAATCAGATTGAACGTTTGAAAGACGAATCCTATTTTCTCTTTCCTCAGGGCGGCGCGCTTCTCCGGATCGAGATCATAGATCGATTGACCGTCGACGAACACCTGTCCCCCGGCGGGGGACAGCATGCCGCCGAGCATAAGGAGAAAGGTGCTCTTGCCGCTTCCACTCGGACCGACGACCGACACGAAATCGCCTCGGCGAATCTCCATGGTCACGTCGTCGAGGGCGAGCACTCTTTTGCCCCGATGATCGTAGCTCTTGGTGACCGAGCGCATCTTCAGCATTCGTCAAACCTCCTGGAGGGCCGTAACCGGGTCGAGACGGGCGGCGCGCCGGGCCGGAAAGAAGCTCGCGGCGAGCAGAATGACGATGCCGATTCCGAAGGCCCAGAGCAAGAGGATCGGCATCGGAAGCACCGGCACTCCAGCGATACGGGGCCCGAGGATGACGGCCGCAACCGTCCCGATGATGTACCCGACCAATCCTCCGGCGAGCCCGAGCAACAGCGCCTTCAAGAGAAACATGCGCAGCACGACCGCGGACCCGGCGCCCAACGCCATCAGGGTGCCGATTTCCCGCCGCCGTTCGTACACGTTCGCGTACATGTAGTTCGCGATGCTCGCTCCCCCGACGAGAACGATGATGACAATGAATAGCAGCGAGAGCCTCGACATCATTCGGTTCGTCTTGATCTGAGTATCCACGATCTGGGAAATGGTGACGACCTTGGCGTCAGGAAGCAGCTTGTTGATCTTCTGCACGAGCCCGCCCGAGATCGCATTACAGCATCCCACGACTTCAATGGCGTTGAGCACCGAATCCCGCCCCGCGAGCCGCTGCACGGTGTGCAGATGCGCGAAGCCGCGCGAATCGTCGATCGTGCCCGTCTGGGGCAGAACGGCGATAACGGCGAACGACGTGCCGAGGATCGACACGCTGTCTCCCTCGGCGACATTCAACGAGGCTGCCATATCCGCGCCGACGAGAATTTCCGCCACGCCGATCGTTTCGATGACACGCTTGCGCGAAAGGGTCTCCTTGGCGGGTTCGGCGTCCTGCCCCGGAACCGCGACCACCGTCCCGCATCCTTCGGGGCGGGCGAAGATCCCCGCCCCCTGCCACGCAACTTTCGCCGGAAATTCGTTCTTGGGCAATATCCCCGTCAGCGTAAACCGCTTCCCGCGGATATCGACGGGCATGGAGAGCTTGGGAGAAAGATTATCGAGCCCCTGCAGGTCCGAGTTCGTGAGCCGGGAGACGTACTCCTCGGAAAACACTTCCTGCTGCAGATCGGCACTGTAGTAATCCTGGAGCGACGCTGACTTCGGGAGGATGAGTATATTGGCGCCGAGAGCGTCCAGCTCGCGGGCCACCGCTTTTTCCGAGTAATAGGTGATATTCTTGATCGATACGATCACGCTGATGCCGAGAAAAATTGCCAGGAAGCTCGTTCCGAGTTGGTTCTTCCGCTCGAAGATCTCCCGCCAGACCAATGTTCTCAGTTTCATATATTGAGGCTCCTATTTCTTGACCGGTCCGCACCCGGTCGGTCCGCATCCCTTCGGCCCGCATCCCCCCGACGCAGACGCGGCGAGCATCTTCAGAATCGACTCCTTCGTGGTCGGTCCGCTCGTCACGCCGAGAACCATATTGGGCGGTACGAGAATCGCCGTCGCCGCATCTTTGGCATTCGGATCAATCTTGAGCTGCGTGAGGAAGCCCTTTTCCGCCTTGTCGGCTGGATCGATCTCCACAATCGCCGTATAAGACGCATAGCGCGCATCGGCCTTGAATGCATCGACGCCCTGCATGGCCTCCTTATTGAATTGCGTCTTCTTGCCCTGACTGCAGATGAAGACGATCTTTCGCTCCTGCAGCGCCTTCAAGCACTCCTGCATCCCGCGGCTCGCGATCGCGCCCTTCAATTTCTCCTCGGTGATATCCGCGGTCCGGAAACCGCCGGTGACGGTGCCGTTCGGAGCAAAGGCCAGAGCAATGGGCATCGGGGTCGTTCGCATGTTGTACTTCTGCACGATTCCTGCTTCGCTCGCATTCGCGATATCGACGGCCATCCATTCGGCGGATCGACCTATTCCATGCACGGTTTGCTCGAGCGTTTTCCTCGCGAGGCGTGTCGGCTCGTCGTCCTTGCTGAAGAATAATACAAAGAGATGTCTGTTGCCGCTTGCCGCGCGCCGCATCGCCTCGGCCGAGGCGCTCGAGCCCGGACTCCGGGCCGCCTGCTCCCCCGGCGGCTTGGCTTCATTCACCGTGGCCGGCGCCGAAATCTTCTTTTCCCCACCCTCCGAGCCCGTACACCCGGCGACCACCGCGGCCGCAAGCAGGACACCGAACATGATCAACGTTCTTATCCGCATGATGCTTCGCTCCCTGCATTCTCCAGCAACCGTCGATAATTCGATATATGGCGAATTATAAAATAGATGGGCGCCGCGCGCAAGCCCAAAGAACGCCAGACGATTGAAGAGGCATCACCAGGCGCCGGTCTCGAGGTACTGGTTGATCGCCCGCGCGGCTTTCCGTCCCTGGCCCATCGCGAGAATCACCGTGGCGGCGCCGAGCACGATGTCGCCCCCCGCGAAGACGCCCTTCTTGCTCGTCTTGAGCGTTTCCTCGGCGGCGACGATGTTGCCCCATTTGTTCACCGCGAGGTCGGGCGTCGTCGTCGGGACGAGCGGATTCGAGGCGTTGCCGATCGCGACGATGACGACGTCCACGGGGGTCCGGAACTCGCTCCCCTTGACGGCGACCGGGCGGCGGCGTCCCGACTCGTCCGGTTCGCCGAGCTCCATCTTGAGGCACTCGATCTCCTTCACCCAGCCGTTCTGGTCGCCGATGATTCCCACCGGGTTCTGGAGGAGCATCATCTTGACCCCCTCCTCCTCGGCGTGCTCGACCTCTTCCACTCGGGCGGGCATCTCCTTCTTGGAGCGGCGGTAGACGAGGTACACGTTCTCCGCGCCGAGCCGCAGCGCCGTGCGGGCCGAGTCCATCGCGACGTTCCCGCCGCCGAAGACGGCGACGTTCTTCGCGCGCGCGATCGGCGTGTCGGTGTTCGGGAATGAGTAGGCCTGCATGAGGTTCGCGCGCGTGAGGTACTCGTTCGCCGAGTAGACGCCGTTCAGGTTCTCGCCGGGAATGTGCATGAAGAGCGGCAGCCCCGCGCCCGTCGCGACGAACACGGCGTCGAAGCCCTCGTCGAAGAGCTCGTCGATCGTGGAGAGCTTGCCGACGACGTAGTTCGTGCGGAGCGTGACGCCCATCTTCTGGAGATTCTTGACCTCGCGCATGACGATGCGCTTCGGAAGCCGGAACTCGGGGATCCCGTAGATGAGCACGCCCCCCGGCTTGTGGAGCGCCTCGAAGATCGTCACGTCGTGCCCCTCGCGCCGCGTGTCGGCGGCGACGGTGAGCCCCGCGGGACCCGAGCCGACCACGGCGACGCGCTTCCCGGTCGAGGCCTTGATGACCGGCACCTCGGCCTCCCCCTGCTCCATCTCCCAATCGGCGGCGAAGCGCTCGAGTTTGCCGATCTGAACGGCTTTCGCGACGTCCTTGTTGCTCTTCCCCACGACGCACGTCTTCTGGCACTGCTCCTCCTGCGGACAGACGCGGCCGCACACGGCGGGGAGAATGTTCGTCAGCTTGATCGTATTGATCGATTCGCGGTTGTTGCCCTCGAGGATCGCGTTGATGAAAGCGGGGATGTTGATTTCGACCGGGCATCCCTTGACGCACGGGGCGTTCTTACACTGGAGGCAGCGCTGCGCTTCCGTCTGCGCCATGTCGGCGGAGTAGCCGAGCGGCACCTCGTTCACGTTGTGGATGCGCTCGTGGGCGTCCTGCTGCGGCATGACGACCGGCGGGATCTGAAGCTTCTCTTTCGTCGTGAGCTTTTTCGCTTCCATCGTCTCACGCGGCCCGAAGGGGCCGCTGCCTCCTTACTTGTACTGGCAGTCGTGCTTCTCGTGCATCTCCCTCGATAGCTTCTCGTCCGATTCGTACGCCCTGAGGCGCTTGAGCATCTCGTCGAAATCGACCTTGTGCCCGTCGAACTCCGGTCCGTCGACGCAGACGAACTTCGTCGCGTCGCCGACCGTGACGCGGCATGCGCCGCACATCCCCGTGCCGTCCACCATGATCGTGTTGAGGCTCACGAGGGTCGAGATGTCGTGCTTCTTCGTGAGCAGGCTCACGAACTTCATCATGATGGGCGGCCCGATCGCGACGACGAGGTTGATGGCCACTCCCTCGTCGATGAGCTTCTGGATCGCGTCGGTGACGAGACCTTTCATGCCGTAGGATCCGTCGTCGGTCGTGATGATGACGCGATCGCTCGTCCTGCGCATCTTCTCTTCCATGATGACGAGGTCCTTCGTGCGGCCGCCGAGGATCGTGATGACCTGATTCCCCGCCTTCTTCATCGCCTGCGCGATCGGGTGCGACGGCGCGATGCCGATCCCGCCGCCGACGATCACGACCGTGCCGAAGAGCTCGATGTGCGTCGGCTTCCCGAGGGGTCCCGCGAGATCGCAGATCTCCTGGCCCGGCTCGAGCGTCGAGAGCTGCTTCGTCGTCTTCCCGACGACCTGCACGACGAGCTCGATCCATCCCTCGTCGGCGTTCCCGTCCGCGATCGTGAGCGGAATGCGCTCGCCGGCGTCGCAGGTGCGGAGAATGATGAACTGCCCCGCCTTTCGCTTCTTCGCGATCTCGGGGGCCTCGACCTTCATGCGAAAAACGAACGGCGTGATGAATTCCTTCTCGAGAATCTTGTTCATATCACCCTGCTTCTTACGCTGGAGCCCGCTGAGGAAAATATCTACTTTGTTAGCCCCTTCGGCGAAAGGGCTTCTCTTCGGACGGGAACGTTCAGATATTCCAAAAAAACGTTCTCTTTATGTAGCAGAGAAACGAGGCATGAATCAAGGAAATTCTCCGGCCGAACGCGGGCGCGGAATCTATCCGCCCGACCGCAGGACGACCTTCCGCCTGAGATGGTCGCCCTTCCGGAACTCTATTGATTCCAGCAAGATAGTCCCATATCCCGGAGCGCCGACCTCGACGTTCCACCGTCCCGGCGGAATGAGCGTCTTCACGAAGATGCCCTCTCGATTCGAACGCACGGATCGGAGCGTATCGCTCGCGTTCGCCGAGGATCGGAAGGTGAGCTGGGCGCGGCTCACGGGCGCGCCGGCTTCGTCATAAATCTCGCCGGTGAGAATTCCCTTTTCGGCGAATGTCGAATCGTCGCTCCCCACGATCTTGATCCTGAGCGGAAGATCGATCTCGAAGGGGCCCGCGAGCCCCTCGATGTTCCATTGCCCGATGCTCTTGATGAGCGCGAGCGCGAAGTCGTCGTTCCGCGTCTCGTTCCGCACGATATCCGCGGAGATCAAGCGGCCGCCCTCCCAGCGCGTGTGAAGCTGGATCATCCCGTTGAGCCGGTGATCGAGATGATGGAAACGCATCGACACGTCATGAACGTCGTCGAAGTTGCTCCGCAGATGAGCGAAGAGCATCGCGGTGTAGAGTGAATCGTTTCCCGACAACATCGAGGCGGGCTCCTGAGCTCCCGCGGCGCCGCACACGAAAAGCGCGACGGACGTCATTGCAGCGAAAAGCGCAATCGCTCGAAGCCTCATCTTCCTATTCCTTTCTCCGCGAGACCGAACCGCGCGACCGTGATTCCCATTGAAAGCGCCGCAGGTCGATCTTCCCGTCCGCGTCGAACTCGACGCCTTCGATCTCGAGCCTGATGCGCTGCTCCACGTCCCCTTCGGGTATCACCGTGCCGAGGCTGAGCCGCCCGCGAGCGTTGACGACGCGGTGCCAGGGCACGGCCGTGCCCTCCCGCAACGCATAGAGCGCGTAGCCGACCTGGCGGGCGTGCCCCGGAAATCCCGCGAGATCCGCGATCTGGCCGTAGGTCGCGACGCGGCCTTTTGGGATTCGACGGATAACCGAGTAGATGCGTTCGTACCGGCCGCTCATTGCTTGATCGTCTGCCGCTTCGAGCGGGACATCTCGTCCGCGTGCCCGTCGGCGATCGCGAGCGGAATGCGCCCGCCCGCGTCGCAGGTGCGGAGAATGATGAACTGCCCCGCCTTTCGTTTCTTCGCGATCTCGGGAGCTTCAACCTTCATACGGAATACGAACGGCGTAGAGAGAGCGAGAATCTCTTCAGAAAAATCCAATTCAGATATTTCAGAAGACGTCCCTCACCTGTAGCAAATATAAGGTCCTGAAATCAAGGGAATCTTCTGGCCTCCCGGGGCCCGGAAATGGACATATCCTGAGACGGCCCTCGGCGGGAAGCCGGCGCGCCCGCTTGGCAGCCATGCCCAATTTATGCGAAGATTCAGTGTCAGGATTTCGAGCGCCGAACCGTCACCCCTGTGAGAGACGAAAGCGGAGGTCCGGTGGAAATCAAAAGGGACGCAGACCTCGTAGCGGCTTGTCTGCGGGGAGAGAACGACGCCTACGCCGAGCTCGGGAAGACGTATGCAAGGCGGCTCTATGCGATCTGTCTCGACATCGCATGGAACTCGGAAGATGCGGAAGACCTCGTGCAGGAGACGCTCATGAAAGGGTTTACGGAATTGCCTTCTTTGAAGGATCACTCGCGATTCGGCCCATGGATCGCGGCGATCGCGACCAACCTGTCCCGGGATCTCCTCCGCAAGCGAATGAACGAGAAAGGACCCGTTGCGGCCGCCCCGGATCTCCCGGACGGGAATCCGGAGAGACTCATGGATCTCAGGCGAGCGCTTCGCGAGCTGCCCGAGGTACACCGGACTCCACTTCTCCTCTTCTACTTTGACGGTCACAGCGCGGAGAGCGTGGGCGCCGTGCTCGGCATTACGCCCGGGGCCGTCCATCAGAGACTCTGCCGCGCGCGCAGGGAGCTGCGAAGGTTGCTCGAGAGCAAAGAGGTGCACAATGAATAACTCGTGCGATGAAATGAGACTCGTGATTGAAGCCTCGGTCGGTGGACCGCTCGAGCCCGATGAGCGAGAGAATCTGAAGCGGCACCTCGCCGAGTGCCCGTCGTGCCGGGCCTATCGCGAGGCGCTCCTCGCCGACGATTCGCTTCTCGACGAATACGCTTTCTGCCACGCCGATTCATTCCGGCGCGTCGAAGACAAGGCAGCGTGTGCCCGGCCCGCCGGAGCCAGCAAGGCGTCCCGCCTCGCGCTCGTTCGAAGGCTCTCCCGCGTGCCGAGAGCGGCGCGAATTGCTTTAGCTGCGGCCACGGCGATCGCAGTGATCCTCGCCGCCGATTTCCTTCGAGGCACGTACTTCGGCCCGATACCGGCCTTCGCGGCAGTGCTCGAAAACGCGATGAAGGCCGAGAACGTCACGTTTCGAGTGCGCCATTGGATTGATGGAGAATGGAGGACGGAGGAGCGGTTCCACGACCGCTCGGGAACGTCACGCATCGATTATGGCGACAGCATTCTCGTGGATCGGAGAAACGGTCCATGGAGCCTCGCGCTCTATCCGGCCAAGAAACTGGCCATCGTGCGGCAATCCACGTTCCACGCTTGGATAAACTCAGGCCGGGACAAGGACGGCGCAATAGAACAAATCGCTACCTGGCACAAGAAGCACAGCTTCACCTTTGTCCGCCGCGAACGCCATGAAGGCAAGAACATCGCCATCTTCGAGTGCACCTTTGATAGTGAGTTCGAAAAGAGCAAGGCGGCCGAGTCACCCCAAATGCAAAAGCTACGTCGCGAGCTCGGATTGAAATTCGTTACATGGGTCGATCTGGACACCTCGTTGCCCGTACGTATCGAGTTCATCAATTCTTCTCCCCGCTACACCGCGGAATCGGGCCCATGCGGCCTCCGACTCCGGGACTTCATGCCGCCGGCTGCGCAGCAAGGGAAGGCCACCGGCTGGGCCGAGCTCCCCTACGGCGAGCCGCATACTATCTTGGACGAGTTTAGATGGAACGCACCTGTCGACTGGGACGACATTACGTGGAACGCAACTGTCGACACATCTCTCTTCGGCATGAACCCTCCGGCCGATTACACCATCCGACGGATTCAAGATTCGACGGTGACCGACAGGAAGACGTTCGGGACGTTCGTCCGGCATCGCCCTCCCGAGATGGTCCTGGAGATTCAAAAGGGCCTTGCCGAATGGGCTTCGCTCTTCGACAACACCCTTCCCGACAGCCTTCGCGATATGGCCGATGTCGACAGGATCAGGCCGCGGCTGATAGCCAGATACAACGGCGACGGCGTCCCGGGCGACGAATACCGAAGCGCCATTCATGCCGCGAAGCGGCTGGAGTATGTGGCGAGCCCTCGCTATAGAATAACGAAGCCCCCGGAGACCCCAATAGATGCGAACTATATAACCTATATAGGCAAAGGGTGCGCGTTCGGCGATTCGACAAAGGCAATCTGCCGGGTTGGGTGGGGGGAGAAAGACAGTCCATACTGGATCATCTATGCCGACCTTCATCTCATGCGCTCCGATGCGCCACCGAAGAAATGATCCGCCTCCTCGGTGCGCGGCAGCGCTCGCAGAGGCCTACTTTCGTCTGATGGTCTGCTTCCTCGCCTTGGTCATCTCGTCCGCGTGCCCCTGCACGCCGAGCCTGCGTATTTGTTCGATGCACGCGGCGCGATCGGAGCGCAGGAGAAGACCGAAGAGCTTCGACATGAAGTTGTTGAAATCCTTGCACGAGCGCGGATCGGCGAAATCCGTGCAATCGGCGCAGGAGGCGTAGCCGCGCTCCCCGCAGCATGTGCGCACCTTGCACCATTTCGCCTTCACGTTCTCGCGGCAGCCGGGGCACCTGCCCCGCAGGTACGAGCCGCACGCGCCGCAGTAGAGCCCGCAGCGGGCGACGAGATTCACGTCAGAGACGACTTCGCGCATGACAGTCTCCCTCTCGATGTTTCTTGAATGAAGATTCTAGTCGGGCATCCCTTTCACCCGGCTGAGCCAGTGCATCACGTTCAAGAGCAGCTGATAATTCTGGCCGGCGTCGGGCGAGTTCATGCCTATCGGCATTTGCTGCGACCCGGCCAGCTGCGCGCTGAACATCGCCGCCTCGCCGAATACCGCCAAACGTCCCTTGCCGATCTTCACGATCGCGCCTTGACACCACCCGTCGATCGGGACTTGGGGCGCGTCGGGGGTGATTCCCGGCGCCTCTTTTGTCTCATGCGAAACGGAGCCCGCGCCGAATATGAGAACCGGGATCGCGCCTTTCGGCGGCTTGAACGACGAGCCGGTGAATGTCGCCGCCTTCGTCACTTTTTCTTCGCCGGTCCGGCCGCGCGTGACGGGGCTCTCCGCAAGCCCGTTCGCGGAATCGAAGATGTCCGCGATTCGGCCTTCCACTCGATTTCCGACTCTCGCATAGCCGTTGCTGAACTCGAATCCGAACGCGCGGGCGAGTTCGGCGGCGGCTCCCGCGAACGGCATGTGATCGGCGATCAGGAAGAGCGACCCGCCCTTCTCGACCCATGCGTGAACGGCGGCGATCTCTTCCGGCGTGAACGCGGACGGCGTCGGGAGCGACCAATCATCCTCGTTTCGTTCGTTGAGGGCGTTCGAGATGACGAGGATATCGACACCCTTCAGCGAACCCGACGAAAACGCCTCGCCGAAGCCCTCCACCCGGTAGCCGTCGCGCCTGAGGAGCTTCGCGAACGGCTCGTAGCGCCCGTCGGCGGTATGGAAGTTATGGTGCGCCTCGTCGATCGCGACGACGGGGCCTTTGCCCGATTCATACGCCGGCCGGGAAATGGACGGGTTGAAATTCGGGTCGGACACCTGCTGGGCCGACGCGACGCCCGCGGCCGCGACCACGATCACGCCGCAAAAGAACGCGACCAGCTCAAAAGCCAGCTTTCGTTGCGTCTTCTTCATGCTCGAACCGCCCCGCCTTTCGTCATACAAGCTCAGCTCTGTGTTCCCGCAACAACTCCTTCAACACCGACCGGTGGCACCGAGTTTCATTCGCGCAGTAGCAGCCCACCGAAAAATTCGTCTGATGGGAGAGCGCGGCAAGGAGCGCAAGGAGGCGCTTGGCTTCGGGACGGCTCATTTCGGCCCGATACCGCTTCGTGAATGTCTTCCACGCTCGCTCATCCGGCGCATGGAGCGCCTGTTTGAGCAGCGCCTCCGAGGGCGCGAGCTCCGGAAGCCACACGTCGTACAGGTCGCGCGACGCGTACTCGGCCTTCGGCACGCCGCGCGGCGGTCGCCGCACGGTGCCGATGCGCAGCCCTTCGTCAGGCGCCCGCGGGCTTCCCAACCGCACCACGCGAACAGCCATGCGGGTCACCTCACGTTGAAAAAGATCTCTTTCGACTTATGACGCAAGTCGATGCTCGCCCGGTCCGTGGCGACGAGCACATAGAGCATGTTGAGCGCCGCAAGAGGCGACGGCACGTGGCGCCGGGTCCGCGTGCGAGTGTAGACGAGCTTGGAGGTGACCTGCTGCTGCCCGCGCAGCCGGCGGTAGAGCCGGTCGACGGCGCGCTTGCCGACAAGGTTGAAATTGCCCGCGCTCCGCTTGCTGTGGGAAACGGACATGACGAAGTACTGCCGCGCGCTGGAGAGCACGTAGTAGTGCTGGCGCTTCCCCTCCACTTCTCCGTGGAACTCCAAACCCTTCATCAAGCTCGTGAGGCTCAACCGTTTCATCTTCGCGCCTCCTCCCGATTTCATTCTTCGACGTAAACGGGCCGAACGACCAGGATCGTCTCGCTCCGGCGATAGGACAGGTAGCGGTTGCCCGCCGCGGAGAAGTGCAGGATGCACGGGGTCGTAGCGAGCCCGCTCCCGTGAACGCAGGGAACGCCGCTGGATTCGATGAAATGATAGAGCGCCGCGAGCGCGAGCGTGTCTCCATGCTCCTGTATTTCTATTCGTTCGAGATGGTTGCAGCCCATGGGGTACACATGAACGACGCCATATGATTCGCTATTTTGAATCGTGTCGCCGACGAGAACCGTATCGATATACGAATATTCGAAGTAATCGGTGCCGACATTAGTGCTCTCGTCGCACGCGGCGACATACGAGAGCGAGACACCGAGAAGGATGACGGCGAAGCGTTTCATGGATCCTCCATTCGCTCGAGCTTGCATACGGCACCCTTGTCTCGCTGACGAGGTGCGTCAGCCCATGCGATTGTCGGGCGGAGACCGGAACAGCCAAACGAGCACACAACCCGTTATGACGCCCAGAACGATTCCGCCGCTCACGAAGGCCAGGAGCGGTCGCAGCCACTGCAGCGGTCCTGACGCCGGATTGTAGCGAATGGCAAGAAGCGCCAGAGTCGTCGCCGCGGCAAGCGTCCATGCGAACGCCGAGGCCGGCGCCCAGAAGTATGCCCTGATGCTTCGAATGCCGAAGAGCCGGTGCTGCCCAATCCCCACGAGCAGCGCGCCGAGAGCGGCGGGGACGATCAAGATCGAGCCGTCAAGGTTGTAACCGATCAGATCGCAGAGCGCGAACGGAAGGGTCATGCCGATCGCGGACGCCCAGAACCACACACTGGTGGCGCCGAATGAACGTCGCGCAACGAGCCACTGGAGGAATCCGATAGTCGCTCCCATGGCGAGCCCGAGCGCGAACTGCCCCTCCGGCAACCCGACTGCTTCGGCGCCGGCAAAGAGCAGCACCATGATGGGAATACTGGCGACCCACCCGAGCGAGGTTGCCAGCACCCACCGCCCGAAGGGGACGCGACGAATCGACTGAGGCTCGGAAACGACGTCTCTCACGGCCTTCACCTCCGCCTGCGCGCGAGCCGGGCCGCTGCCCGGTGCGCCCGCATCTCAACCGCGACGCGCCGCTTCGATTGCGGCGACGTCGATTTTTCCCATCTGCATCATCGCATCGAACGCGCGCTTGGCGGCGGCCGGATCGGGGTCGGCGATCGCCTTCGTCAGGGCGATCGGCGTTATCTGCCAGGACAATCCCCACCTGTCCTTGCACCAGCCGCACGCGCTTTCCTGACCGCCGTTGCCGACGATCGCATTCCAATAGCGATCCGTTTCGGCTTGGTCGACCGTCGCCACCTGAAACGAAAACGCCTCGCTTTGAGTGAACTCAGAACCGCCGTTGAGCCCGAGGCACGGAATGCCCATCACGGTGAACTCGACGGTCAATACGTCCCCTTTCTTCCCCGACGGGAAGTCTCCCGGCGCACGGTACACAGCTCCGACGGACGAGTCGGGAAACGTTTCGGCGTAGAAGCGTGCCGCGTCCTCGGCGTTTTTGTCGAACCAAAGACAGACCGTGTTCTTTGCAGGCGTGCTCATGTCGGTCCTCCGGTGAGAGGTGCCGTCCCCTGAGATTGCCGCAATTCTATCACAATCGTGTTTCCTGCGGCACAAGAACATTCGATGGGAAACGAGCGCGCGGGTCGGGATCGGGCGCTTCCGGGCCCTATCGGCCCCGGCCGAGTCTCTGGCCCAGCTCGTAGGCCCGTTTCATGACGGCCTTCTCGCGGCTGATATCGCCGCCGGCCGTGCTCCCGTGGACGGTGCCGACGATATCGGCGCCGATGAACTCGAACATATCCTTGAACGAAGCGATCGCGTTTTCGCCGCCCGAGCTCTCGAGATCCTCGGCCCCGTAGGCGAGTATCAGGCCGATTTCTTTCCCTTTGAGCGCGCTCCCTTCCGGGCCCTGCATGGCGTAGAAGCCGCGGTCGATGAAGAGCTTCGTCTGGGCGGAGACGTTGAACCAGTAGACGGGGCTTGCGATCACCAAGGCGTCCGCGCGGCGGAGGAGCGGATAGAGCGTCCGCATGTCGTCCTCGATGACGCAGTCCGCGTCCGCGGACTCGAGACAGGCGTCGCATGCGGTGCACGGACGGATGTCCATGGAATGCAGGGCGTAGCGGTGGACTGCGGCGCCCGCCTCCTCGGCGCCCTTGCGCACCTCATCCGCGAGCGTGGCGCACGCGCCTTTCGGCCGCGGGCTTCCGACGACGATAAGGATCTCACGTTTGGCCAAAGGCCTCCTCATTTCTCGCCGAAGCCCTTGCTCTCGACATATACTCCGCTCGGCGCCGGAGGCCTCTCGGGTGAGGCTATTCTCCTTCTTCATTGTTCAACGCAAATCAACCCGTTCAGATCATCGCAAGGTCGCCATCCCCATTGAGTCCAACATCCTTCACCAAGATTCCCCGCGGTCCCCGGCGCTGGAACGATAGTATATCCGCACATCCCCCCGGCCGACGATATTCCGCTGGTCCAATTGTTGCAGTGCTTTAGAAAAGACTGTATATTGCCGAAGCCGTCGGTTCCGGTCCAAACAAGATGATATGGCAACTGCCTCTTATCTCCATGCTCGTCATAATTCATAATGCTGTCGCACTGTCTGGTCCCATTGGCCAATTCACTCCAATTGGCCGCAATGAGCTCTCCCCTTCTGTTGACGTATGGCAAATCGGAGTGGGATAATCGAGAGGACGCGCTCGTCGTTCCATCCGAGAGCCACGCCTTATACGTTCCGGATAGTTTTCCCCGCTTGGCATACTCCTGGCAGATACAGTCTCCCGCCTCCAAGCCAGTGCTCCTACCCGAGCATGACGACATCCAATCAATCAGGTTACCATTGCCTACATCACTTGTAATGAAGATGATTTTGGCATCAGGATAGCTAGGAGGGTACGCTGGTGACTGGTCGTCATCACCTACGCTGTCCTCGCTTCCGCCGCACGAGATGATCGCCAATCCAATACACAACGAGGTGAATACGCACACAATGCCCCGTTTCACATTCCCTTTCATGCGTTCACTCCCTTCGGCTCCACTTCAGTCTAGTGTGCAGGCCAGCTTCTTCCTCGCAGACTGTTCCAGTTCAATCATGGGCACGGATGCTCGGTCCGATAGAGCTCTATGGCGAATATCGAAAACGAGCAAACGTTGCCCAGCAACAGATCCGAATAGAAATCAAGATTGCCGTTCGCCAAAATGCATCGCCAGTCACAACCAAGAGACCTGATCGCCTCTTGATACTTCGCCCATGCCACCATTTTTCCGCAGATTGGTCCCAATAGACCGATTGGACATGTGGCGGACCAATAGATCTCGTCAAAGTAGATCTGTACTTCTTTCCGCAGCCATTCGATAGGTTGACCGCTGATCAATTCGTTCGCGTCACAAGCGGACGCCACACAATTATTGTCCAGATCGCAAATCTTGCAGTTATTCACGACAGCCGGAGTCGCTAAATAGTCGGCTACCCCCTGCAGCGCCTCCTCACGCAGGGATGCCAGTATACCCAGGATTTCATCCTGCGTGTCGCATCGCGTCAAATTTCTTGAAGGGGTTGAATTGGCAAGAACTTGCATGAGCGGATCGAGTCGACTCTCGATGCTCTGCTTCAAACCGGTCCATGCATCGAACATGCTCTGCATGTCTTCCATCGAATCTATTACCGTATCGTCGTCCACTTCGTTCAGCCGAATGGTTCCCCATCTGAACAAGCCGAGATTCTTTGTCGCGATGGTCAGTCTGTTGTCTTTGACTTGCCTCGCCGGGATTATTAGCCATTTGGCTTTAGCGGTGTTCCAATAATAAGCACCAAGTACATGCCCCTCCACAGATGGAAGGTAATTCACGGGCAACGTTATCTCGACGTCTTTCAAGAACGCTGCGCCAGAACGCAGATTGAACACGGGATAATCGCCGCTGAGTCCAGCCGGCAATTCGGGGGCGTTCCACGTTTGCTCAAGAGTGACAGAAACTGTTGTATTTTGGGCTAAAGCCCCCGGTGGAATCGTGACCTTTACCCCTTTGATTGCGCTACTGGGATCAGTAACCTCGACCGTGCCGCCATCAGGGCCAATCACGCGTTCCGCAGGATTGATTTCTTCTGATGGCGCGCCATCATCTCCATCCCCGCATCCATCTACAAGCAGGGCGCACAGAGATATCGTCATTATGGTGATAAGCCGGCACGTCAAATATCTCATCGACCCGACCTCCTTTTCATGATTAGAGGCGGATTCCTTCGTTGGGCAACTGAAAGAATCCCAAGTACTAACAAATACTCCTATTCATCGAGGTGGTCAAGGCAAAAGCCCGGAATACGGGCGTCATACGGGCATGGCGTCCACGTGCTCGAGGTATTCGCGCTTTCGATCACCTGCCCCTGACAAACACGACGACGTGTCCCGGCTGCCACGATCCCGTTCGATTCTGAAACCAGCGATCGGTCAACGTGCCGTCGGCGCCGATCTCGAAGGTGTTGCGGTAATCGTACGTCTTCCCCTGTATGGTCGCCTGGCCGCTCACGGTGATCGTGCCCTCCTCGAGGGCGACCACGCCCCGGTCGGAGCCGCCGCGGCTGTTGATGTTCCACAGGCAGACCTTTTGCTCGTTCGCGTCCCAGTAGATGTAGCCTTCGAGGAAGAAAGGAAAATCCGGAAGGGCGCGGGTGTAGTGGACGACCTTGCCGTTCCAGAGGGATTCGTAGGTCTGCGTTATCGGGAACGTCCGGCTCCCGTCGGGCAGAGGAAACTCTCCCTGCCACGGCGCGCCCAGAAGCGGTTCGAGAAAGGCCAGCTTCTCATCGAGCCCTTCGGCCCGCAGAGGAAGGCTGAGGCTCGCCGCCACAAGCAGGACCACACCAAAGAACATGTATCTCTTTGCGGTCATCTGACCCTCCCCTTCCACTCATCGTTGCCGTTGGCTTCCACTGTCTGTTCGATTGCAGCCTCACACATTATCATCGGTCCACGAAGGTTGGCCCCGGCATCGGCTGCAGCCGCATCAGCCGCCCCGGCGGGCCGGCGCGCCGCGCGCTCCGCGGGCGGCGTGACGGCAGCGGCCGCCGGCTGCATGCGGAGTTATACAGTGCCTCCATTGAGTTCCCTTGCTAAGCGTTCCATTTGCGGCTCGAATCCCATCGACTCAAAGAAGCTGCGAGCCTCATCATTGAATTCCCACGTATCGAGAACGACTTGGCTCAAGCCTGCCTGCCGAGCGTGATCCAACAGCGCTTGAACAAGTCGCCTCCCGATACCTTTTCGCCGGAAGGCCGGATCCACCGCAATACGATCGAGGTACAGATATTTCGTCTCTTTTGCGAACATAGACTCGGGGGCTCCGCGCATCACACCCACAGCAAATCCGACAACCTCGCCATCAATTCTGGCAACTACGGCGTACGCATTTGGCAGCTCGAGAGTCGCTCGTGAGACTTCAACAAGATGATGAACATCCACCGTCTTGAAGTGCCCTGCCAGATTCTCGACGTGCAGATTGTGGACGATGGCGTGAAGCCGCCCCATCGCTGCTGCATCTCCAGGAACTGCCTTCGAAATCTCCACGTAGTACTCTCTATCTGTATAACTCAATACATACGGTTCCGTCATTCGCAGTTGGGCCTGCGAGCTCTCGCTGTATAGCACCGGTGTCTTCCCCTAATAATATCCAAAGCCTATCACAACCCAACGCCTTCCCTCAAGTGCATTTCCAGGTTCAGCGAGATGGGCTGCGAGCGATCATTGCGATATTGGATAATAACTGCGGATATGTATGGGTTCCGAAGACATCTCTCACTGCATCAACTTCGGCTTCGCTGCGCGACTCCAAGCAATTTCATTGGCATCCAAGTTCGCCGCGCCGTCAGCTATCATTGACACTTCCTCCGCCACGAGGCTCTCCACCCCCAGCTCGCTCTCGACCCGCCCCCGCACGAGAAACGGCCCCGGCCCCCGAAACAGCGTCCGCGCCGCCCGCCGGTACGCCTTCGGGAAAAACGTCGCCTCGAATCTCCCCCACCGATCCGAGAACGTCACGAACACCATCTCCTCCATCTTGTCGGAGGTGCGCGCGTGCTTCCACGTCACCTCCCACCCGACGATCTCGACCTCGCGCCCCACGCAGCCGGCGAGATCCATCGAGCGCACGAGCTTTCGCTCCTGTCCGAGTCGCGCGAGCTGCTCCTCGAACATCGCGAGCGGGTGCCCGCTCACCGCCACGTCCAGCGTCTCCATCTCGAGCGCGATGCGCCGGGGGAGGTCGTAGTCCGCGATTTTCGGAAGCCGTCCGATAAGTTTCTCGGGCACCTCGCGCCCGGACCCGCACGACACTCCTCCACCAGCACGGAGCTTCAATTCCCACAAGAGCTCCGGTCTCGTCCTCCCGAAGCACGCGAAGGCTCCCGCGCGCACGAGCGCCTCGACCTCGTCACGCGCCGCCGGCACCTTTTCGAGAAAATCCCGGAGCGACGTATACGGCCGCTCCGCCACGATCCTCTTCGCGGTTTCCGCGCCGAGCCCTTTCACCTGCATGAGCCCGATTCTCAGCTTTCCCCCGCGCCCGTGATGGCGAACGCGGCTCTCGTTCACGCAGGGCCCGAGGATCTCCACCCCCATGCGCCGCGCCTCATCGAGGTACTCGCCCTGCGAGTAGTAGCCGCCGCCGTTCGAGAGGATCGCCGCCATGAACTCGGCCGGATAGTGCGCCTTCCAGTAGGCGCTCTCGAACGACTCGAGCGCGAAGCTCGCCGAGTGCGCCTTGCAGAAGGCGTAGCCCGCAAATGAGGCCATCTGCCGGAACATCTCGCGCGCCGTCTCCTCGGGGATGCCGCGCGCGAGCGCCCCGCTGAGAAAGCTCGCCTCGTAGCTCGCCATCGTCTCGCCGTCGATGTTCTTGTAGGCCATGCAGCGGCGCAGCCCGTCCGCCTCCCCGTAGCTCATCCCGGCGACCGCGACCGCGATGCGGATCACCTGCTCCTGATAGATGAGGCACCCGTACGTGTCGTGGAGCACGGGCTCGAGCGCGGGATGCGCGAGGGCGACCTCCTCGAGGCCGAGGTGCCGGTGGAGGTACTGCCGCTTTCCCCCGTAGCTGGAGACGCCCGGCCGGATGATCGACGAGAGCGCCGTGAGCACCTCGAAGTCGTCGCATTTCGCCTGCCGGATGAGCTGGATCATGCCGGGCGACTCGATGTAGAAGCACCCCTCGCAGCGCCCGTCGCGGATGAGGCGCTTCGTCGCGGGGTCACCGAGGTAATCGATCCGCTCGGGATGGAGCGCACGCCCCTCGTTCTCCTCGGCCATCACGCACGCCTCCTGAATGACGGCGAGCCCCTTCTGCCCAATGACGTCGATCTTGAGGAGCCCCGCCTCCTCGACCTCGTGCATCGACCACTGCGTGATCTCGTAGCCCTTGTCGCCGCGCTGGAGCGGCACGAAATCGGTGATCGACGTCGGGGCAGATGACGAGCCCGCACGGGTGCGTCGCCATGTGCCGGGGAAATTCCCCGATGCGGCGCGCGAGCGCGAGAATCGTGCGGAGCGGCTCCTTGTCGAACGGAATATCCGCCGAGCGCGGCGAGATCGCGCACTCCTCCTCGATCTGGTCGATCGCCGCGAAGTACGGAAGCCGCTTGACGAACGGCTCGACCTCCCCCTCGGGGATGCCGAGCGCCTTCGTGACCTCGCGGATCGCGGCGCGCGCCTTGAGCGTTGAGTAGGTGCCGATCATCGCGACGCGCTCGGCGCCGTAGCGGCGGAAGATGTAGCGGAGCACCTCCTCGCGGTCGTCGGTCCCGAAATCGATGTCGAAGTCGGGAAGGTGCTCGCGCTCGGGGTTGAGGAAGCGCTCGAAGAAGAGGTTGTGCCGAAGCGGATTCACGTGCGTGATGTTCAAGGCGTACGAGACGAGGCTGTTCCCGGCCGAACCGCGTCCCACCGACTTCATCCCGCGCGAGCGCGCGAAGCGGACGATATCCCAGCAGATGAGGAAGTAATCGGCGAGCCCCTTCGCGGCGATCACGGCGAGCTCGCGGTCGATGGTCGCCTCCGCCGCGGCGAGCTCGCGCGCGAGCGCCGGGCCCGAGGCGGCGCCCCCGCCCTCCTCCATCCGCTTCTCGAGCCCACGCAGCGCGAGCCGGCGCAGCGCCGTGAACGGCTCCTCGCCGCCGGCGGGCGCGAAACGCGGAAGCTTCCGCGAATGGAGATCGAGATCGAAGCGGCAGTCCTCCGCGATTTCCAGCGCCGCATCGAGCGAGGCGCGGTCGTCGCGAAAGACGCGCGCGACGTCCGCCGGCGAATGGAAGAACGCCTCGGGCGGAGCGATCGCGCCCGGGGGAAGGGTCCCCACCGTCGAGCGCGTGCGGATCGCGGTGAGCACCCGGTGCACGAAATGCTCCCGCGGCTCGATGAAGAACACGTCTCCCGCGGCGACGGTGCGGAGATCGCAGCGGGCCGCGGCGGAGCGGAGGCGCCAGCGGCGCTCGCTCCAGTCGTGCCCCGCGGAGACGGGGAGCGCGGCGAACGCGCGCGGGCGGCCGCGCAGCCTCGCGAGCGCGCGCTCGTCGTCGGCGAGGACGTAGACGTTCTCCGTGAGACGGTCGAGCGCCGCGGCGAGCGAGAAGTCCGCGTCGAGCCGCCGCCTCGTGACGAGACGGCAGAGCTCGGCGTACCCCTCGCGCGTCCGGGCGAGGAGCGTCACGCGGCCGATGTCGCCGGTCAATTCCACCCCGTAGACCGGCTGGATCCCCACCTCCTCGCACGCGCGCGCGAACGGTACGACGGCGTACATGCCGTCGGTGTCGGCGAGGGCGATCGCGGGCATCCCGGCCGCCGCGGCCGCGCGCGCGAGATCCTCGACGGACCGCGTCCCGGCGAGCATGGAGAAGTTCGAATGGACGCGCAGATGAACGAAGCTCACGGGAGCGCCCTTCCGAAGGCCGGCGCCGCGCGCCCCGGATGCGCGGCGCGCAGGCGGTCGAGCGCGGCGTAGAGCCTCCCCCGGCGTTCGGCGGCCGCCTCGCGCTCTCCCGCGAAGAGCTCGAGCTGGAGCGGCGCGGGCGTTATCCGTCCCGCCGAGAGAACGAGGCTCCGCACCCGCACGCGCCTCGCGTAGACGCGCGCGAAGATCCCCCGCGCGGCCTCGTAGATGGCACGGTCGTCCGCGACGGACGCCTCGGGCGCATCCGGCGCGGCGCCGGCGTCGCCCCCGGCGCTCGCCGCGCCGGGCGTCCCCATCCCCTTCACCGCGAGACCGTCCGCATAACGCACCTCGAGCCCCACCGCTCCCGCGAGCGAACGTTCGGCGCGGAGCTTCCCTCCGAGACGTTCGGCGAGACGATAAAGCGCCCCCTCGAGAAAACGGCGGTCGACCCGGTCCGGCTCGAGGATCTCCTCCACGGTGAACCGCTCGTCGACGCCGGGGCGCGTCCGCACGGGCGCCGTATCCTCGCCGAGCGCTCCCCGGTAGAGGCGTCTCCCCCACGAGCCGAAGCAGTGCGCGAATATCTCCTCGGTGAAGAGGAGCACGTCCCCGACGCGCGCGACGCCGAGTTCCTGAAGCACGGGCGAGCGCTTCTCGCCGACGAGCGGAAACCGCGCGACCGGCACGGGCGCGACGAACGACCGCTCGTATCCCGCGTACACGTCGACGAGGTTCGCGCACTTGGCCGAGCGCGAGGCCACATGGCTCACGAGCTTGTTCGAAGCGACCCCGAGCGACACGACGAGCCCCGTATCGCGCGCGATCTCGTCCTTGATCCGCCGCCCCGCGTCGATGGCCGGTCCGAAGAGCCTGCCGCAGCCGGTGTAGTCGACGTACGCCTCGTCGAGGGAGGCCGACTCGACGACCGGGCTGTACCGCCGCAACACCCCAAAGATGGCGGACGACGCGCGCCGGAAGAGCCCCCAGTCGGGTGGGAGAAACGTGGCCCGGCCGCAGAGCCGCCTCGCCGCCGAGGCGGTCATGCCCCGCGTCACGCCGTCCTGCCGCGCTTCATACGAGGCCGAGAAGACCATGCCCCGCGGCGAGGCCCCCACGACGACCACGGCACGCGTCCGCAGCGCGGGGTCGCGCAGCCGCAGAACCGACGCGTAGAAATCGTCCGTATTGACGTGGAGAATCTCCCGCTCCACCGTCGTCCCCCCATCGCTCCCCGGACGGTCACGCCGCCCTCAGCAGTCGAGGCCTCAAAGCTTTCTCTTGATCCCGATGACCACCCCCAGCACCTCCACCCCATCGCGGCCATCCCACCGGCACAGTGTCTCGGCGCGCCCGCGGCGCACGAGCGCGAGCTCGCCCGCGGCGGGGCGGCGCCCCATTTCGAGGAGAAGACAGTCCCCCTCCTCGACCTCGTCCCCCGCGTCGGACGAGAGCAGCACATCGACCTTGCGATACGCGAGCGCCATAACTATCCCTTCGAAGACTCTGTGACTGTGCCCCGGCGCCGGACATTCACGTGACGAACCCATTGGAGGCTCTGCGACTGGGTTCGGAACGTGAATGTCCGGCGACGAACCCATTGGAGGCTCTGCGACTGGGTTCGGAACGTGAATGTCCCACGCTCACCCGCGCCTGTACCTCCGCATGAGCCCGACGACGGTCCCGCGCACCTCGACCTCGGCCGCCGGCACGACGATGTCCTTCATCGCCGGGTTCGACGGCCTGAGCCGCACGACGGCCCCCTCGTGATAGAAACGCTTCATCGTCGCCTCGCCGCCGCGCAGGAGCACCACGGCCAGCGAGCCGTTCTCGACGCGCCGGCGCTTCTCGACGATGATGAGGTCGCCGTCGAGAATCCCGTCCCCCGTCATCGAGTCCCCCTTCACCCTGAGCGCGAAGGTCTCCCCGCGCCCGGCGAGGTCCTCGGGCAGGGCGACGCTCTCCGGCACCTCGATCGCCTCGATCGGCGAGCCCGCCGCGACCGCGCCGACGAGCGGCACCTCGCGCGACTGGCGCCCCGCGAGCGGCTCGATCGAACGCGCCCGGTTCCAGCCGCGGCGCAGGAGCCCCTTGCGGCTCATGTTCTCGAGATGCTCGTGCACCGTGCTCACCGCGGAGAGCTTGAAGCGCGCCGCGATCTCCTCGAGGGAGGGCGCATACCCCTTCGACGCCTGGAAGGACCGTATGAACTCGAGAATCTCTCTCTGGCGTTTCGTCATGTACGTCATGCCCCAAGCTTGCCCGAAAGAAAACCGAAAGTCAAGAGAAAAATGAAAATCGGTGTATTCCACCCCCGCGGTGTGCTAGAATTCGGTTTCCTTCGAACGGAAATTGCGCGCGGAACCATAGGCCAAGGAGGTGTTCCAATGCCGAGCTGCAATGAGATGAAAAAGGGCGAGGTCTACTTCTGCGGAGAATGCGGACTCGAGCTCAAGGTCGTCAAGGAATGCAAGGACGCGAAAAAGGGCGCGGACACCTGCGCCTGCTGCGGCGAGGACGACATCTGCTGCGACATCACGTGCTGCGGCGAACCGCTCTCCAAGAAATAATAAACGGAGGCTCCCTTGAAATACAACCGATCCGCGGAACTCCTCTGCGCCGTCGCGCTCCCGTTCGCCTTCCTCTGCGCCGCGACGATTCTCTGCGCGCTCCCGTTCGCGCGGCCGGCCGCGGCGGCCGCTCCCGACAGCACCCGCGCCGCCGCGAAGAATCAACCGGCCCTCTGGGCGCAGGCGGTGAAGATATTCGAGGCCAACAAGGACCTCGTGCCGGGCACGATGATCCAGAAGATTCAGGAGCTCGAGGACGACGGGCGCGTGAAATCCGAATCGAACGCCGAGATATCCCTCTCGCTCGACGGCGAGGGGAAGATCAAGAGCGATGTCGTCAAGGCGACGAAGGACGGCAAGGACGTCACCGCCGAGGAGCGAAAGAAGGCGGCGGAGCGTTCGAAAAAAGAGGCCGACAAAGAAAAGAAGAAGAAGAAGGACGCCGAAAAGAACGCGAAGAAGGATTCAAAGAGCGGCCAGGACGGCGAGTCGAAGGAGCGCTCACACTCGATCTCGTCGGGCGACAACCCCTTCAATCCCGATATCCAGAACGACGTCCGCGTCACGGAGACGAACGCGCGGGAGACGATCGACGGACGAGGCTGCGTCCGCTTCGGCTACAGCTATCCCGCCCCGTCGGAGAAGCCTTCGAAGAACAAGCCGGTAATGGTCAAGGGCACGGCGTGGATCGAGGAGAGCACCGGCAATCCGGTGAAGATCGAGTACACGAACGACCCGCTCCCGAAGGGCGCGAAGAGCATGAGCACGACGTTCCATTACGGAAACGGCGAGAACGGCTCGTGGGTTCTCGAAAAAATGGAATTCTCGGGGAGCGGCTCGTTCCTCTTCATCAAGAAGAGCATCCGCGGCGATATCTCCCTCGGCGATTACTGGAAATACGAAGAGAAGGATTCGGCGAAGTAGGGGCTTCCATCACGGCGTCGGGGCAGCACGATGGAGCGTCGTCACGAGCCCTTCGTGATCCGCTCGAGGTACTTGCCCGTTCTCGTGTCGATCCGGACCGTGTCACCGGCGTTCACGAAGAGCGGCACCTGCACCTTGGCGCCCGTTTCGAGCACGGCCCCCTTCATGAGGTTCGTCGTGCTGTCCCCCCGCACCCCCGGTTCCGATTCGGCCACGACGAGATCGATGAAGTTCGGGAGATCCAAGGTTATCGGCTTCTCGTCCATGAAGGCGATCGTGCACATGTTCCCTTCCTTGAGGAACTGCTTCTGATCCCCGAGGAACTCGGCGGGAACGAAGGTCTGCTCGTACGACTTGGTGTCCATGAAGTGGAGGCTGCCGTCCGTCTCGTAGAGGAACTGCATCTCGCGGCTCTCGAGGCGGATCGTCTCGATCTGGTCGGTCATGCGGAAGGTGCGCTCCATGACGCGCCCCGTTTTCGCGTTCTTGAGCTTCGTGCGCACCATCGCGCGCCAGTTGCCCGGCGAGACGTGCTGGTACTCGGAGATGATCCAGACCTCGTTTTCGATCTTGATCGCCATGCCTCTGCGAAATTCGGAAATCGAAGCCATGCCTCACTCCTGAAAACGTTGATTCACCCGCGGCGAGCGCTCCTGAATATAATAAACGGCGCGACCGTCGCAAGGGGGAAAGCGGCGGCGCTACTCGGTCCGCGGCGCGGCCTTGATCAGCTCGAGATACTCCATCCGGGTCTTCGGATCGGTCCGGAACGCCCCGAGCATGGCGCTCGTGATGATCCGGGCGTCGCGCTTGCGCACACCCCGCATCGCCATGCAGAGATGCGTCGCCTCGATCGTCACCGCCACGCCGTACGGCTTCAGGTGATCCATGAGCGATTTGGCGATCTGGTTCGTGAGCCGCTCCTGCACCTGGAGCCGCCGCGCGAACACGTGCACGAGGCGCGGAATCTTCGATATGCCGATGATGCGCCCCTTCGGGATGTAGGCGACGTGGCATTCGCCGTAGAACGGGAGCAGATGGTGCTCACAGAGGCTGTAGAGGCTGATATCCTTGACGATCACCATCTCGTCATATTCTTCCTCGAACACCGATTCGCGGAAGAGCTCCTCGGGATCCTCCCGGTAGCCGCTCGTGAGAAAGCCGAGGGACTCCGCCACGCGCTCCGGCGTCCTGCGGAGCCCTTCGCGGTCGGGATTCTCGCCGAGCCCGGCGAGCAGCTTCCGGATCAGCTCTTCCATGTCAGCACACCTTCTTCGGCTGCTTGAGGGTCATGACGATGACGGCGGCGACGATGCAGAGCACCGCCGCGATCATGAAGGGCGGCATCCATGCCGAGACACCCTTCCCCTGCCCCATATCCTTGAATATGCCCGCGAGAATCGGTCCGACGATGCCGCCGACCCCGTACGCGGTGAACATGAAGCCGTAGTTCTGCCCGATGTTCTTCGTGCCGAAACAGCCCGCCGTGCTGAGCGGGAAGAGGGCGAGCGTGCCGCCGAAGTTCGCGCCGACGATCGCGAAGAAGGCGCACAGGGCGATGTAGCTGCCTCCGAGGAAGTAGAGCGCCGCCATGGCGACTCCCTGGATAATCGCCATGATCGTGATCGAGAGCTTCCAGCCGATGCCGTCGGCGATGATTCCCCACCCGATCCGCCCGAAACCGTTCGCGAGCGAGAAGAAAATCGCATACGCGGTCGCTGCCGCGGCGGCCGCGACCTTGGGATCGGCGTACTTCTCGAGCCCGGAGCCCGCGAGCGCGTCCCCGCCGAAGAGCTTTGCGATCCCGATCACCATGAGCCCCGCGAGCGCGCAGCATGCGTAGGAGATCCAGATCAGGAAGCACTGCGGCGTTTTGAGCATCTCGCCGGTGCACATCTCGGCCGGAGGCGCGGCCGGTTTCTTGCCCTTCTTGGTCTGCGCGGGATCCCATCCCGCGGGGCGCCAGCCTTCCGGCGGATAGACCATGAATATCGAGCCGAGCGAAACGAGCGCGGCGAAGGCGACACCGTAATACAGGAAGGTGCGCAGGATGCCGATCGTATCGAGGAGGTGCCCCCACGCGCCGGCGAGCTGCACCCAGAGGAGCGCGCCGAAGCCGAATCCGGCCACTGCGATGCCCGTGATGAGCCCCTTCTTGTCGGGGAACCACCGCATGCCGACCGCGATCGGGCACACGTAGGCGAGGCCGATGCCGGCGCCGCCGAGCACGCCGATGAACACGAGCAGGGTCGCGAAGGAATTGCCCATGAGCCCGGCGAGAATATAGCCGAGGCCGAGGATGATACCTCCCATGAGGGCCACCCGCCGGGGCCCGATCTTCGCCTGGAGCTTGCCGGCGAAGGGCATGAGCGCGGCGAACATGCCGAGGCCGACCGAGAAGATGATCTGCGTCTGCGTCGCCGTGAAATTGAACGGATCCTTCTTGAGAACGGTCGTGAAAACGCTCCACGCGTAGATCGCTCCGAGACAGAGCTGAATGAGGATCGCGCCCACGACGGCGAGCCAGCGGTTCATGACCTTGCCATTCGCCATTTCGGACCTCCGGTTGATGAATTTCTCCCTGCAATACCACCCCCGCCCGCCTTTGTCAAATGCAATTTACTGCGGGAGTTCCGCGCGCGGCGGGCGCCGCCCCCCGGGGCGTTTTCCCTTGAATGCGCACAATATATCGAATATATTCAGAGCCGATACTTCCAAAGAACGCTCTGGAGACGGCGCGCCGCGCGCCTCACGGGGAGGTTGACCATTTTTTCGTCATTAGCGAGCCTTCGAACCGCCATCAAAAAACACGGCATCAAACAAATCGATTTCAAGTTCACCGATCTCTTCGGACGCTGGCATCACATCACGGTGCCCCCCTCCCGGGTGAACGAGAAACTCTTCACGAACGGCATCGGCTTCGACGGCTCCAATTTCGCGGGGATGTCCGCCGTGGAATGCGGGGACCTCTCGCTCGTGCCCGAGCTCGCGACGGGGTACTTCGACCCGTTCCGCACGGAGCCCGCGATTTCGTTCATCTGCCGCATCGTCGAGGCCGATTCCAAGAAGCCCTTCTCGCGCGATCCGCGCTCCATCGCGCTGGCCGCCGAGAGCTACCTCAAGAAAACGGGCATCGCCGACCGCTCGATGTGGGGGCCGGAGTTCGAGTACTACGTGTTTGACGAAGTGCGGGTCAAGAACTCGAACAAGACCTGCTCCGTCGAGATCGTTCCCGGCGAGGGGCTGCGTAAGGAGAAGTTCGGGCTCTGGACCTTTTCCGGCTACCACGGGCTGCCCCCCGAGGACGCCACCGTCGACATCCGCGACCAGACGGTCACGCTCCTCGAAGCGGTCGGGATCAAGACGCTCTACCATCACCACGAGGTCGGCGGCCACGGCCAGGTCGAGATCGAGGTCGACTTCGGCCCGCTCGCGCGCATGGGGGACATCTCGATGATGGTGAAGCATTTCGCCCGCATGGTCGCGCACCGTCACGGAAAGACGGCGACCTTCATGCCGAAGCCGCTCTACAACGAGCCGGGCACGGGGATGCATTTCCACCAGTTCCTCCTCAAGAAGGGCACGAACGTGTTCTACCGCAAGGGGGGCTACGCCGACCTGAGCCCGCTCGCCCTCCACTATATCGCGGGGCTTCTCAAGCACGCGCCGTCGCTTCTGGCGTTCACGAATCCGAGCACGAACTCGTACAAGCGCCTCGTGCCGGGCTTCGAGGCGCCGGTGAACTGCTTCTTCTCGCTCGCGAACCGCTCGGCGGCGATCCGCATTCCGAAGTACGCGACCGACCCGGGGCTCAAGCGGATGGAGTTCAGGCCGCCCGACGCGACGTGCAACACGTACATCGCGATGGCCGCGCAGCTCATGGCGGGCATCGACGGAATCAGGAAAAAGCTCGATCCGGCGAAGGAAGGCTTCGGCCCGTTCGACGTCAACGTGTTCGAGATGACGCCGAAGGAGCGGGAGAAGATCAAGCCGCTCCCGGGCTCGTTCGCGGACGCGCTCCGTGCGCTCGACAAGGACCACGAGTATCTTCTCGCGGGGGGCGTGTTCACCGAATCGATGGTCAGGGACTGGATACGCCTCAAGCGGGAGAAAGAGATCATGCCGGTGCGGAATCGCCCGCATCCGATCGAGATCCAGATGTACCTCGACTGCTAGCGCGCGCAAGGACGGTACCCTTCGATGGTTGAGATGAAGAGAATCGAAGAGGCGACTGCGGAGGACTACGCGGCGCTCGGCATGAAGTCGGGGCTCGAGATCCACCAGCAGCTCGCCACGACGAAGAAGCTCTTCTGCCGCTGCCCCGTCGTCCGCCCCTACTCCGAGGAGTTCAACGCGGAGATCCTGCGCCATATGCGCCCGACCCTCTCCGAGCTCGGCGAGTACGACGGCACGGCGCTCATGGAGTTCAAGACGAAGAAAGAGATCATCTACCAGATCCGCCAGGACACGGTCTGCACGTACGAGATGGACGACACGCCCCCCTTCGAGCTCAACCAGCAGGCGCTCGACATCGCGCTCGAGGTGACGATGCTCCTCAACTGCAACCTCGTGAGCGAGGTGCACATCGCGCGCAAGCAGTACCTCGACGGATCGATCCCGACCGGTTTCCAGCGCACGACGATCCTCGGCGTCGACGGCTGGATACCCTATAAGGGAAAGCGTCTCGGCATCATCCAGCTCGGCCTCGAGGAGGACGCGTGCCGCGAGGTGTCGGACGTCGGCCACCTGCGGACGTACCGCACCGACCGGCTCGGCATCCCGCTCATCGAGACGGTCACCTACCCCGAGATGAAGACGCCGCGGGAGGTCGCCGAGGTCGCGCAGTTGCTGCGCCGCCTCGTGCGCTCGACCGGCAAGGTGCACACGGGGATCGGCGCCGCGCGCCAGGACGTGAACGTTTCGATCGAGGGAGGGCGGCGCGTCGAGATCAAGGGGGTCTCGCGGATTCCGCTCATTCCGCTCCTCGTGCACAACGAGGCGTACCGGCAGGCGGCGCTCCTCGACATCAAGCGCGAGCTCGCCCGCCGGGGCGTCACCGCCGATTCGTTCAAAGCCGACGTCTACAACGTCGGCGAGCTCGTCGCGGGGACGCAGTACTACCCGCTCGCGAAGGCGCTCAGCAAGAGCCTCGAGGTGCGGGCGGTGGCGCTTCGCGGCTACCGCGGCATCCTCGCGACGAAGACGCAGCCCGAGACGACCTTCGCGAAGGAGATATCCGACCGCGTCCGCGTCATCGCGTGCCTCGACCGGCTCCCGAACATCGCCCACTCCGACATGGAGGGGGAAACGCTCTCGAGCTCCGAGTGGACGAAGATCAAGAAGCTCGCGCGGATGGGGGACAAGGACGTGATCATCGTCGTGTGGGGCGGCGCGCGGGACGTCGAGACCGGCGCGAAGGAGATCGTCATCCGCGCGCGCGAGGCGCTCGACGGCGTTCCGAACGAGACGCGCCAGGCGCTCCCCGACGGGACGCACGGGTTCGAACGGATCCTCCCCGGCGCGGACCGCATGTACCCCGACACCGATCTTCCGCCGCTCGCGATCACGGAAGACCGCATTCAGAGAATCAAATCGATCGTGGCGGAGCGCCCCTGGGACATCGTCGAGCGCTACGCCGCGATGGGAATGCCCGTCGAGATGGCGGAGCGGCTCCGCGATGCGGGCGACCGGCGCCTCTTCGAGCGGGCCGTTCGCGAAACGGGCTATCCGCCGAAGTTCCTCGCCGCGTTCTTCACGAACAGGGTGAGAATGCTCCGGCGCCGCGGGAAGATCGCGGCGTCGTGCGAGGAGCCGATTCTCGCGGCGCTGAAGGCCGCCGCCGCGCGCGAGGTGCCCGCCGAGAATCTCGACGCGCTCGTCGAGAAGCTCTGCGCCGGCGCGGGGGACGCGGGCGCCGCGATCGACGCGCTCGGGCTCGAGAGCCCGAAGAAGGCCGAGGCGAAGATCTCCTCGTTCCTGAAGACCGTCGAGCCGCCGTCGATCGCCAAGGACAAGCTCAAGCGCCACGTCATGGGGCTCGTCATGCACAAGTACCGGGGAACGTTCCCGGGCAAAAGGATTTCCGATCTCGTCGACGCGTTCATCGCGTGAGGTTTATATGAGCTCGACCATACCGCAGGATTCGCACAAGGGATACAAAGGGGCGGCGCTCGACTGCATCAAGCGCTTTCAGGTGAGCGTCTGGAGCGACATCGAGGTCGAGTCGACGCGCGGGAATTTCACGGGAATCATTCTCCCCCGCTCCGAGACCGCCGACGACAAGCACATCGTTCTCAAGCTCCGGAACGGCTACAACGTCGGGCTCGCCGTGAGCACCATCACGGCGGTGAAGGAGCTCGGCCACAAGGAAGCGCACTATAAAATTCCCGAAAAACAGTTCCCCTACGATCCGGCGAAACCGATCGTGAAGATGCTCGGCACCGGGGGCACGATCGCCTCGCGCCTCGACTACCGGACCGGCGCCGTCATCCCGGCATTCTCGCCGGGGGAGCTCTATGGCTCGGTGCCGGAGCTCGCCGACATCTGCAACATCGAAACGGAGAAGCTCTACGGCGTCTTCAGCGAGAACATGGGGCCCGAGCAATGGATCGGGACAGCCAACGCGATCGGGCGCGAGATCGCGCGCGGGGTGGCGGGCATCATCATCGGCCACGGCACCGACACGATGCACCACACGGCCGCCATCCTCTCGTTCATGGTGCAGGACTCCCCCGTTCCGATCATCATGGTCGGCTCGCAGCGCTCGAGCGACCGTCCCTCGAGCGACGCCGCGATCAACCTCATCAACGCGACGAGCTCGGCGGCGCACGGCGACATCGCCGAGGTCATGGTCTGCATGTTCGGCCCGACGAGCGACGACTATGGGCTCCTGCACCGCGGCACGCGCGTCCGCAAGATGCATTCGTCCTACCGTTCGACCTTCCGCACGATCGGCGACATCCCGCTCGCCATGGTCGACCGCGAACGGTTCATTCATTTGCGGCAGGATTACAAGCGGCGCCGTACCGACCGGAACGTCACGATCAACACGGCGTTCGACGACCGCGTCTCGATCGTCTATTATTACCCGAACATGAAACCCGACATCATCGATTCCCTCATCGACAACGGCTATAAAGGCATCGTCATCGCCGGCACCGGCCTCGGTCACGTCAACAAGCCGCTCTACCCGAGCCTCAAGAAGGCCTTCGACAAGGGGATCCACGTCTACATGACCGTGCAGACGCTCTGGGGCTACGTGCAGATGTACGTGTACGACACGGGGCGCGACATGATGGACCTCGGCGTCATCCCGGGCGCGAACCTGCTCCCCGAGGTCGGATACATGAAGCTCTGCTGGGCGCTCGGCCAGACGCACGACCGCGAAGAGGTGCGCAAGATCATGCTCACCCCCGTCGCCGGCGAGATCACGGAGCGCGAGCCGCACAACGGCTACCTCATCTATCAGGGGGGCATCCCCGAGGTCGAGGAGTTCATCAGCAAGTACAAGAAATGACGCTTCGCCGCGCCGCGCCCGCTTCCCGGCGCCGCGCCAGGTGACGAATGGACAGGAAACCCTCCGTCGACCTCTCGAGCATCAAGGTCATCTCGGACAGCTTCTTCTATTCGGTCGCGCGCATCGCGATCCTCGTCCTGAAGCCGATCAAAGGGATCCTCCTCGGGAACCTTCTCGGTCCGCGGCTCTACGGCATTCTCAATATCCCGAATCCGTACATCCTCATCGCGAGCATGCTCTCGAACATCGGCTTCAACACCTCGGTGCTGAAGCTCATGCCGGGATACCTCCAGGAGGGGCGTCCCGACCTCTCGCGCATGATCTACCGCTCCTCCGCGTTCCTCACCGTGATGCTGAGCTCGCTGTGGGCGGCTCTGCTCCTCGTCTTCTCGCCGTGGATCGCCGAGCACCTCGCGCACGAGCCGGCGGCGCTGAATCCGATCCGGCTCTACGCGCTCGCCATCCCCTTCCTCGCCGTGAACACGTTTTTCGCGTCGGTGTACCTCGCCGTGCAGCGCGGAAAGCTCGGCGCGGCGATCACCTTCATCTACGGGCTTCTGAACACGCTGCTCCCCGTGGCCGCCGTCCTCTGGCAGCGCAACGTGACGCTCATCGTCGGCTCGATGCTCGCGGCGGAGGTCGTCGCGGCGGCGATCTTCACCTTCTGCTTCCACCGGGAGGTGCTGAGCGGTTTCGGGAAGACGGTCGGGCCGCTCGTGCGCGGCATGCGGGAGACGGTGAGCTTCGGGCTCCTCTTCTTCGTCGCGGGGCTCGGGTGGAACCTCATCAACTCCGTCGATCGCATCATGATCAAGTTCTACCTCCCCGCGGAGCAGCTCGGCTTCTACTCGATGGGGGCGCAGGTCGTCACGATCCTCAACGTCGTCGCCTCGACTCTCGGCTTCGCGCTCGTGCCGTCCCTCACCGCCGCGAACGACACGGGGGATCGCGCGGCGTTCCGGAAGCTCATCCACAACGCGGCGCGATTCGGATTCATCGTGCTCATGCCGGTCACGATGGTCGTCTTCGAGCTCTCGAAGGACTTCTTCTCGATCCTCGTCCCGCGCTTCGGCCCCTCCATCCTGATCGTCCAGATCGTCGCGGCGATCACCTTCATCGATCTCTTCTGCCGGATCGGCTGGGCCGCGCTCGTCGCGCACGGGCGGGGCGGGCTCTCGGCGATCGCCTACGTCGCCGCGGCCGCGGTCAACGTCGGACTGAACGCGATGCTCATCCCGCGCTACGGGATCGTCGGCGCGGCCGCCGCGGTGCTCGCCACGTTCATTATCCTCGCCGCGATCATCCTCGTCATGGCGCGGCGCGTCACGGGGGGGAACATCGGCCTCATGGTGTGGCTCCATCCGCTCCTCCTCGCGATCGTGTACCTGCTCCTCGGCCGGCTCACCGCCGGGACGAACGAGTTTCTGCGCATCGCGATCGTCGCCCTCGGCGGGACGGCGCTCTATATCGCGGGCGCGTTCACGACCCGTCTCGTGAGCGCGGAGGATCTCGCGCGGATCCGCGCCATGCTGCTCCCGCGCGCCGCCGCGCCCCACGTGCGGCTCGCGCTCGCCACGCTCGGCGCCGCGGAGCGGATCAACGACGTTTTGAATTCGAAACGGACCGGAAACCCTTAACAGCGGAGGTGTCACACCGCATGAAATCGACGATCACCCTTCTGGCCATCATCTCGATGCTGCTCCTCGTGCCGGCCCTGCCGGGCGAGGCCTGCACGAACTTCCTCATCACGAAGGGCGCCTCGGCCGACGGCTCGACCATGATCACCTATTCGGCCGATTCGCACGAGCTCTACGGCGATCTCACCTACATGCCGGCGGCCGACTACGCGCCGGGGACGATGCGCGACATCTACGAATGGGACACCGGCAAGTTCCTCGGGCGGATCCCGCAGATCGCCCACACCTACTCGGTCGTCGGGCTCATGAACGAGCACCAGGTCTCGATCGGCGAGACGACGTGGGGCGGCCGCGAGGAGCTCTCCGACAGCCTGGCCGTCGTCGACTACGGGAGCCTCATGTACATCGCCCTCCAGCGCGCGAAGACGGCGCGGGAGGCCATCACCGTCATGACGGAGCTCGTCGCGGCGCACGGCTACTACAGCTCGGGCGAGTCGTTCTCGATCGCCGATCCGAACGAGGCGTGGATCATGGACATGATCTCGAAGGGCAAGGGGAACAAGGGCGCGGTCTGGGTGGCGCGCCGGGTCCCCGACGGGTACATCGCGGGGCACGCGAACCATCCGCGCATTCACACATTTCCACTCAACGACAAGGCGAATACTCTCTACTCCCCCGATGTGATCTCCTTCGCGCGCTCGAAGGGATATTTCAAGGGCGCCGACGAGGAGTTCGATTTCGCGAACGCCTACGCCCCGCTCGATTACGGCGCGCTCCGCGCCTGCGAGGCGCGCGTGTACGCGATGTTCAACCGCGCGGCCCCCTCGCTCAAGCTTTCGATGGACTACGTGAAGGGCTTCCCGGGCGCCGAGGTGCTCCCCCTCTGGATCAAGCCGGATAAGAAGCTCTCCGTGCACGACGTCATGGAGCTCATGCGCGACCACTTCGAGGGAACGGACTTCGACATGACGCAGGACGTCGGCGCGGGCCCGTTCGCATGCCCCTACCGGTGGCGCCCGATGTCGTGGGAGGTCGATTCGGTCAAGTACGTGCACGAGCGCGCGACCTCGACCCAGCAGACGGGATTCTCGTTCGTCTCGCAGATGCGCTCGTGGCTCCCCGGCCCGATCGGCGGCGTCCACTGGTTCGGCGTCGACGACACGTACAGCACCGTGTACAACCCGATCTACTGCGGGATCACGCGCGTGCCCGAATCGTACGCGGTCGGCGTGGCCGATCTCTACCACTTCTCGTGGAACTCGGCCTTCTGGACCTTCAACTGGGTGGCCAACTTCGCCTACTCGCGCTATATCGACATGATCAGGGACATTCAGATCGTGCAGCGCGATCTCGAGGGTTCCTTCCTCGCCGCGCAGCCGGGCGTCGAAGCGGCGGCCGCAGCGCTCTACAATCAGTCGCCGGCGCTCGCGCGCGATTACCTCACCGAGTACTCGTGCACGACCGCGCAGAGCACGGTCAAGCGGTGGCGCACGCTCGGCGAGCAGCTCATGGTCAAGTACATGGACGGCAACGTGAAGACCGAGCTCAACGAGGTGCTGCATCCGAAGTATCCGGAATCGTGGTACCGCCGGATCGCCGCCGAGCGTGGGGAGATTCTCAAGGAGCGCCCGATCGAGCCGAAGAAATAGCCCGGCTGCGCGGCGACTCAGATCTTTTTGCGTCCGGCGATTCCGCCGCCGACGGGAGTCGCGCTCCTGAGGTCCACGTACTCGCCGTCCGGCAGGAAGAACAGTCCCGGCTCGTGCTCGACGAGCTTCATATGCTCGAGATAGAGCCACCCGTTCTTTCGCTGGATCCGGGTCGTGAGGACGGGCGTGCCCCCGGCGAGCCATTCGTACGATCCGACGTATTTCTCCCACTCCGGCTTGTCAGGGCCGGTGGGATCGTTCGGGCCGCCCGCGTATGCGTACCTATCAGCGTCATGCACCGTATAGAGACACGCGGGCGCGCCGTCTGCTCCGACGACGAAGCGGAAGAGCGTCCGATACGCGGTGTTGGGAATGTCAACATAGGCTTCCCGTTCTGAAACGAAGTGCGCCGCGAACGACCGCCCGTCGCGGAGCGTGAAAACGGGAACTCCGTCCTTCTCGCCGAACTCGACCCAATCCTGCCGCTGCACGTACGTGCCGAAGAGAGGCGCGAGCAGATCTCTCGACACGGTGGTCTCGGAAAGGTCGGCCCACGGCGTCCACGTCTCGGGCGTCGCCCCCATCGTCGCGAGAATCGTACCGAGAGCGGCGTGCGCGAGCCCCGCGGCGAAATCGGAATTCGAGGAATTCGTGAGAACGACGACGCCGACGCCGTACTCCGGAAGCCAGGAGATGTTCGCGCCGAAACCGAAGCCGCCGCCGCTGTGCATCGGGAAGGGATTCCGCAGCGTTCTGCCCGCGAGACGGTTCGCCTTGAAAACGCCGAGCCCGTGGCCGTAGAGCTGTCCCTGAAAAAAGAACGGCTCGCCGGTCATCGCGTCGACGAATCGCTCGTCGAGAATACGCTTCGAGCCCGCCATTCCCCTGTTGAGGTGAAAGCGGACGAAGGCGGCCATGTCGACGGCGCTCGCGTACATGCCGCCGCAGGGAATCATGCCGTGCTCGAACACGAGCTCGGCGCCCCCGGCGGCGCGCCGGTCGCCCGGTTCGGATTCGCCATGATCCGCGCCGCGTCGAACGTGCTCGCGCTCATGCCGAGCGGCTCGAGGAGCCGTTTCTCGACGTATTTCTCGAAGGGCATCCCCGAAGCGGTCTGCAGCGCATATCCCGCGAGATCCATCCCGAGGTTCGAGTATTTGTACCGCGAGCCGACGGGAAAAAGCGTCCACGTTTCGCCGATGCTGCGGATGTGATCCTCGAACGTCACGGCGCCGCGCGTGAAGTTGCTTCCGACCGGCGCCTCGTGGACGAGGCCCGACCGGTGCGTGAGAAAATGCCTGAGCGTCATCAGGTCCTGAGGCTTCTTCTCGAACCGGCTGTGAACGGTGAACTTCGGCAGGTAAGCGGAGACGGGAGCGTCGAGATCGAGCGTTCCGTCCTGCACGGCGATCATGATCGCGGTCGCCGTAACGACCTTGGAAATTGACTGAAGGCTGAAAAGCGTCTCGGTCGTCACGGGATCGGTCCCGCCCGTCGACCGGACGCCGAATCCCTTCGCCCAGACGATCCCGTCGCGATCGACGATCGCCATGGAGAGACCGGGAATGCCGGCGCCTGCCATGCGCGCCGGCAGCGCGCCGGCGAGCGAGTCGGCGAGGGCGAGAATCTTCTGATCTCCGCGCAGAGCGAGCGGCCGCGGTTCGTCCGCCGAAACGGGCGAAGAGACGGCGCACAGACCGGCGAGGGTTACTGCGAAGAAGCAAGCCAGCAGGGCGGCTGAGGCGCGTTTCATGGAACACCTCCGAGCGTGTGAGTGGGCGCAGAGCAAGCTCCGTTGGAAAATATCTGCTGTACTGGTATTCAGTACGTCGGGTGCGGAAGAATGTTTCAGATGATACGCGCCGATACGGAATCGGGCAGATCGTAGCGCGCCTGCTGCACATCGACAGAAACCCCCCTCCGAAGATTCGGAGGGGGCTTCGCGCTATGAGAATCATTGAAACAACCATGGCTTGATCGGCGTAAGTTTAGCAACGCTGCGGCGGCCGGCATCTTCGGAATCCACACGCATCGATCTTTTCGCCGCGGACTGAAACGAGGAGAAATCATTGAAACGAAATGAGAGCATTGCTTTCGTTCTGGCGCTCGCGCTTGCGGGATCGCTCCTTTCGGCGCGCCCCGGCATCGCCGCGGATAATCCCCGCGTCGAGCACGTGCTCAACAACCTTCAGGTGATCGATTTCTCCGTGCCCCGGCAGACCGGCGAATCGGCCGCCCTCGCTCAGCGAATGGAGTTCTACAAGATCCCCGGCGTCAGCATCGCCCTGATCCACGACTTCGCCATCGAATGGGAAAAAGGCGTCGGATGTCTGAAGGCGGGCGATGCGGCTCCCGTCGACGAAAAATCGGTGTTCCAGACAGGTTCGGTGAGCAAGTTCGTGACGGGCCTCGTGGCGCTCCATTTCGTGGAGAAGGGTTTGCTGGATCTGGATACCGACGTGAATCGATATCTCACTTCCTGGAAGATTCCCGACAATCAAATCACGCGGGAGCGCAAGGTGACGTTGCGCTCCCTCCTGTCCCACACGTCGGGCATACCGGCCCAAAGCCAATTGAACGATAGCGCTTCGGTTCTTCAGATTCTGAGCGGCGAGAAACCGGCGAGCAATCCGCCCGCCGTCCCCGAAACCGAACCGGGCAGCCAATGGAACTATTCGAACATCGGCTACGTCGTCATCCAGCTGATCCTCGAGGATCTCACCGGGGAGCCGTTCCCCCTGCTCGCCGAGGAGGTCGTTTTCAAGCCGCTCGGCATGACTTCCAGCTCGTTCTCCTATCCCCTCCCAGAGAATCTCCGGAATCGCGAAGCGATGCCCCATCGCACCGACGGATCTCCCGCCAGTCCCGAGCAGTCCGGGCAGGCTCGGACTCCGGGCGGTCTTCTGAGCACCCCTCACGACATGGCCCTCGTCGTCATGGAGGTCATGAACGCGTACCTCGGAAAGTCGGATCGAATCGTTTCGCCGAAAACGGCCCGGCTGATGCTCGCCAAACAGATCGACGTGCCGCCGGAGGCCCTCGGTCTGCCGCTGGGCAACGGCTTGGGGGTGTTCATCGATTCCACTACCGAAGAGATGTGCTTCCTGCATCCGGGGCATAATTCGCCCGGCACCACGTTCGTTTTCATCGCATACCCGGCGCTCGGGAAAGGCGCCGTCATCGCGGCGAACGGCAACCTCGGGGATAGGCTCTACTTGGAGATACTGGCCGGTCTCGCCATCGAGTACCGGTGGCCCAGCGGCCAGCCGTTCAAGCGGTAAGCGAGCACGTCGAAACACGAAGAAGCCCTCGCCGAGGAGGGGGCGCGGATCGATGTCGATTAAGTGTCCGCCGGCTCAACCAAGGAGGAATCCGTGATGGCCAATTCATTCAAGCCTTATCTGGCGCTGCTGATAGGGATCTGTATCGCGGCGACTTCGTCGGCGCAGGAAGAAAAGATCTTCACCCGGCCGGAGCTGGTGCAGGATACGAGACAGCTGACCTCGATCCTGGAGCAGTCCCATCCGGATCCCTATATCAACGGCGGCGGAAAGATCGCCTTTCACCGCAGACTGCAGAACCTTCTGCAGGTTATACCGGCCGATGGAATGACGGCGGAGGAGTTCCGCGGCCTGATCCTCCCGTTCGTGGCTTCGCTGCGTGATGGACACACCGCACTGCTGCCGGCGCAGACCGGAGCGCCGCCGTCGCCCGGATTGACCGTTCCCTTCAAGATCATCGACGAATCTCTCGCCGTGTCCGGCCCGGTGCGCAAGGACGACGTCGACCTGAACGGCGCCCGTCTTATGGCGGTCGACGGAGTGCCGCTGGACGAGCTCATCCGGCGGCAGAACATTCTGCGCGGGATCGAGAACGTGAGCGGAACGCTGGCGCTTCTGACCAGAAGTCTCGGCACGACGAGAGGCCTGCGGCTTCTCATTCCCGAGCGGGTCGAATCGAGCGGTATCAGGCTGACCCTGCTTCCGGCAAAGGGCAAGAGCAGGGATTTCGTTTTCCAGCCCGGCGAAGAGATGGAGAGCTCCCCCGCCCCAACGGTCTCCAAGGTCCGGCTGCCGGACATGAGCCGATCGGATGTGGCCTGGAGCTTTCTGGACGATAAGGGCAAGACCGCGCTTCTGAAGATCGACGACATGTCCGGCTACCGCGAAGGATGCGAGGCGTGGATCGGCCGGGGGATGTCCGAGGGCCCGGATATGGCCCGGGCGGCGTACCGGAAGTTCCACGGCACGGAGGCGCCGGAAAAGATCGAAGATGTCCTCGCGGGAATTCCATCGGCCACGGATGTGTTCGCCGATCTCGTGAACGCGATGAAACGCTCGGGAACGCAGAACCTGATCGTCGATCTGCGCCTGAACACCGGCGGCAACGACCTGATGGCCAACATACTGCTCTATTTCCTTTTCGGCCGCGAGGCCATGGCATCCTGCGGCCAGGGATACCAGATCATGAGGTACTCGGATCTCTATTTCCAGGTATACGCGGACGACTCGCTGGCCCGGATCAACAGCGGCCGCGCCCAGCCGTTGGAGATCGGCGACTACGATTTCGCCGAAGAGAGCGCTTTTGTCAACGGGCGCGATCCGGCGGCGGCGCTGAAAGCGGCCGAAGAGTACGTGAAGTACGCCCCGACGTTCTACGAGGTTTACCGCCAGGGCCGGTACGAGAAATTCTATAGCCCGTCGCGCATCGTCGTGCTGTGCTCCGCCTGGACTTACAGCTCGGGCTTCACCATGCTCGCCGCGCTGCAGCAGTTCGGGGCCACGGTCGTCGGGACGACCCCGGCATACGTGGGCAACAACTTCACGGATTCTCTGCTCTTCCGTCTGAAGAACACGCAGCTCGTCGGCGCCGTATCTTTCAAGAAGAGCGTCACCTTCCCCGAGGATCCGGATACGGGACGCTCCTTGAAACCCGATGTCGTGCTGACCCACGCGAAGTGGGCTTCGATGGACTTCGATCCCGATGCCGAGGTGCTGTTGGCCCTCGAATTTCTCGCGGGGTCGAAGAAGAAATAGCGCGGCCCGGCGCGCGGGCCCGGCCATTCGCCCGGGCCCGCCGCCGCGACGCAAACCTCACCGCCCCGCGCCAAGCGCCTTCTCGATGCTTGCCGCGAGCTTCTCGCCGCGCAGGTCCTCGCCCCACGCCGCGATCTGACCGTCGCGTCCCACGAGGAACGGCGCCGGGATGCTGCCGATGAAGAACTGCTTCCCGATCTCGGTGTCCCAGCCCTTCTCTTCGTAGATATGGCGCCAGTTCATCCCGAGCGACGCGACCGAGTCGCGGTACGCTTCCTTCGTCAGCCGGTCCGGGAAATCGAACGATATCGACACGACCTCGAGCCCCTTCGGATGATATTCGCCGTACGCCTTGACGAGCCCGGGGAGCTCCGCGCGGCACGGCGGGCACCACGTGGCCCAGAAATCGATGAGGAGCACCTTGCCCCGGTATTCGGCGAGGGTGACCTTCTTGCCGTCGAGATCCGCCGTGCCGATCTCGACCGGCCAGAGAACGGTCGCGGCGCCGTTCTCGAGACGGGTCGAAAGCACGCGATGAACGCGATCGTTCCCGCCGTACCGGGCGACGACCGTGCGCAGAGCCTGGCCGAAGCCGCTCTTGTCGGCGCCCGGCGCGGCGTAGGCGTTGACGACCTCGAGCGCCTGCGCGCCCGCGTAGAACTCGGATCCGTCCGCGATTTTCGAGAGATAGGCTTCCGCCTTCTTGAACGCGTCCGCGCATCGCGCGTCGTCCTTCGCATATTTGAGCGAGAGCGCCGTGGCGGCCGAATAGTTGGCCTCGGCCGCGCCCGCCGCGGCCGGGGCGCCCTTCAGGTAGTCATCGACCTCGCGCACAACGAGATCGCTCACCGCGCCCCATCCGGGCGAGTACGGCGACTGGAGACGCATCGAGGCCCGCACCCGCTCGAGACCGTAATCAAATGTCGAATCGGCCGCCCGCAGGGCCTTCATCGCGGCGAGGTAACGTCCGGCGGCCGACGCCTGCTCCGAGATATACTGCGAGGAGGTCCAGAACTCGCGCTGCTTGCCGCGAAGCCGGTCCTGGTCCTTCTTCCACGCCTCGAGAGACGCGACGCTCGTGAACGTGTCGGCCGGCCCCGTGTATTCCGGGAGCCCCTTGGCGAGATGCGCCGTGCCCTTTTCGAAATTGGCGCGCGCGCGCGCGACGAGGTCCTTCATGCGCGAATCGTCCTGGAGCGCCTTGAAATCGGGATCCTCCTCGAGCGATTCGGGCATATCCATGCCGTTATCGACGAGGCGGGTGAGCCATTTGAACGCCTCGTCCTTGTTATCCATGCGCGCATAGGCGCACGCCGTGTTGTAATCGGATGACAGAGCTCCCGGCATGAGCTTCGCCGCCTCGGCGAATTTCGCCGTGGCGCCGGCGAGATCCTTCGCGTCGAGGAGCTCGTACCCTTGTCCCGTGAGCTCCTGCGCCTTCGCGATTATCGAGTCGGCGTAGGAGACGGGGCCCGCCGTCTTCGTTTGTTTCTTGGAGCACGAGCCGAACGCGAGGAGAGCCGCCAGCGCGCAGACGGCGGCGACCGAGATGCGGAAAGAACGGTTCATGGCGATCCTTTCTGCGAATGAGGCCAGGGAACGTGCAGTACCGATTGCATTCTTATACCGCACGCAGGGGACGCGGCGCTAGTTTTTCTTTGACAGGGTGGTCTCATGACCCTATAATCTGGAGCCTTGATTCTTGAATTACAACAACATACGAAGGAAGGGCCCGCATGCTGAATTACGATCTCAGCGAGGAGCAGCAGATACTTCGCGATTCCGTCCGCGAGTTCGCCGAGAAGGAGATAAAGCCGGTCGCCGAGCACCTCGACGAGAAGGAGGAGTTCTCCCTCGATCTTGTGAAGAAGATGGCCGAGATGGGCCTCTTCGGGATGTTCGTCTCGGAGGAGTACGGGGGGAGCAACGTCGGCTACGTCGCCTACGTCATCGCCGTCGAGGAGCTCGCCCGCGTGGACGGCTCGGCCGCGGCGACCGTGGCGGCGGCGAACTCGCTCGGCATCGGCCCGATCTTCTATTTCGGGAACGACGAGCAGAAGCGCGAGTGGCTCCCGCGGCTTTGCCGCGGCGAGGCGCTCGCCTCCTTCGGGCTCACCGAGCCGAACGCCGGGAGCGACGCGGGCGGGAGCCAGACGACGGCCGAGCTCAAGAACGGCGAATGGATCATCAACGGGAGCAAGATATTCATCACGAACTCCTCCTCCCCGATGTCGGAGATCATCATCGTGCAGGCGAAGACGGGCGAGCGCGCGCCGGGGAAAAGCGAGCTCTCCTGCATCCTCGTCCCGAACAAGACCCCCGGCGTCACCGCGAAGACGATGCACGGGAAGATGATGTGGCGCTCGTCCAACACGGGCGAGCTCTACTTCGACAACGTGAAGGTCCCCGAGAAGAACATGGTGGGAAAGCGCGGCGAGGGATTCAAGCAGATGCTCTCGACGCTCGACCGCGGGCGCCTCGCGATCGCGGCGATGGGGCTCGGCGGCGCGCAGGGCGCCTTCGAGCTCGCGCTCGCCTACGCGAAGGAGCGGCGGCAGTTCGGCAAGCCGATCGCGAGCTTCCAGGCGGTCGCCTTCAAGCTCGCCGACATGGCGATGGAGATCGAGGCCGCCCGCAGCCTCCTCTACAAGGCGTGCTGGCTCTGCGAGCAGAAGCGGCACTTCGGCAAGGAAGCGGCGATGGCGAAGCTCTACTGCAGCGAGGTCATGAGCCGCGCCGTGAACGAGGCCGTGCAGATCCACGGCGGATACGGACTCATGCGCGAGTATCAGATCGAGCGGTTTTACCGCGACCAGAAGCTCCTCGAGATCGGCGAAGGAACGAGCGAGATCCAGCGCGTCGTGATCGCCCGCAATCTCGGCTGTCTCGAATAACGCACCCGGAGGCATCGAATGGACATCATCGAAGAAGGAAAGGGCGAGCTTCTCGGCTTCCACGATCCCGACGAGCAGCGCGCCTGGATCGCCCTGAACAAATCGACCGCCCTCGTCGACAAGCGGATGACGGTGGCGGAGGCGGTCGAGAAATATATCCCGGACGGCTCGTACATCGCATCCGGGGGCTTCGGCCACATCAGGGTCGCGATGTCGGTCATCTACGAGATCATCCGGCGCAAGCGCCGCAACCTCGCCATCGCCGGCAAGACCGCCGTGCACGATTTCGACATCCTCATGGGGGCGGGCTGCATCGCCAAGTGCGAGACGGCCTACTCCTTCGGGCACGAGCTGCGCGGCCTCTCCCCCGCCTCGCGGCGGGCCGTCGAATCGGGGCGCGTGAAGGTCGTGGCCGAGACGTCGAACGCCGGCTACCAGTGGCGCTTCCTCGCGGGCATGATGGGCGTGCCGTTCATCCCGGCGCGAAACCTCCTCGGCACGGATACGCTCCGCTACTCGTCGGCGAAGGTCGCCACGGATCCCTTCACGGGGAAGCCCGTCACGCTCATTCCGTCGGCCAACCCCGACGTCGTCCTCATGCACGTGCCCCGCTGCGACAAGTACGGGAACTGCCAGATCGACGGCATCCTCATCATGGATTACGAGCTCGCGCGCTCGGCGCGCCGCCTCATCGTGACGACGGAGGAGATCGTCGACGAGGAGGAGATCCGGAAGGTCCCGTGGCGCACCGTGATCCCCTACATGTACGTCGACGCCGTGTGCGAGGTGCCCTTTGGATCGCACCCGTGCCAGATGCCCTACCTCTACTTCTTCGACGAGGAGATCATCGGCGAATGGCTCGCGCTCTCGAAAACGGACGAGGGCGTGAACGAGTTCTTTGACAAGTACGTCTTCGGCGTGAAGGATTTCGACGAATACCTCGAGCGCGTGGGCGGTTCGGAGAAGCTCGAGCACCTCAGACGCGTCGAGCGCCTCGAGGAGCAGATGCGCGCGCCGTGGCTCAAAGGAAAAAAGGAATAGCGAGGATCATCGATGGCGGAAACGATCGGCTATACGGAAAACGAACTCCTCATCTCGGTCGCCTCGAAGCTTCTCGAGGACAACACCTCCGCGCTCGTGGGCACGGGGCTCCCGATGCTCGCCGGCATGCTCGCGCAGAAGACGCACGCCCCGGGCCTCCTCATCATCTTCGAGGCCGGGGGCATCGGGCCGAAGATCCCGACGCTGCCGATCTCGGTCGGCGACTCGCGCACCTTCCACCGCGCGGTCGCGGCCTCGAGCATGCACGACGTCATGTCGTTCGCGCAGGCCGGATACGTCGACTTCGGATTTCTCGGCGCGGCGCAGCTCGACAAGCACGGGAACATCAACACCACGGTCATCGGCGATCACGACCATCCGAAGGCGCGCCTGCCGGGGAGCGGCGGCGCGAACGACGTCGGCTCATTCACGCGGCGCACGATCATCATCATCCGCCAGGACAAGCGGCGGCTCGTCGAGAAGTGCGATTTCGTGACGACCCCGGGCTATCTCGACGGCGAGGGGGCGCGCGAGCGCGCGGGGCTCCCGAAGAACACCGGGCCGTACCGCGTCATCACGCAGCTCGGCGTCTTCGACTTCGGCGGGAAGAACAAAACGATGCGCCTCATCGCGCTCCATCCCGGCGTAACGGTCGCCGACGTCGAGGCTGCGACCTCATTCGAGATCGAGGTCGCCCCGAAGCTCGACACGACCGTGCCCCCCACGGCAAAAGAAATCGAAATTCTCCACAAGGAGATCGATCCCGCGGGAATCGTACTCAAGAAGTAAAATAAATATTACACATGCGTAATAAATAGTTTACACTTTAATTCATTGCAATATAAATAGATATACAATTGTATCACGCATAGTGTAAAATAATATTTACATATAGTTGACGGCGACCCCACGATCCGCATCGACGCTCCCGCCCAAGAGACACCGCAACTGATTTCATGACAATATATTACGAGCTTCGAGAAACAACAGGGAACAATCGGGAAGTTTGGCACGCGCCTTGATATTACAAGGAACTGGAAGCAGTCAACGGCAGCGGTGAGAAACAAAAAGGAGGTTCGAGATGTTCCACGTAACACACATCAGCTTCATCGTCACGATGCTCCTTCTCGGCAAGAGCGTGTGGGGCAAGTCGGTATGGGGAAAGAGCGTTTGGGGTTGGTAAGCCGTTAAGAGATCCGCGAACGATCATCAGAGCTGGAGCATTAAAAGCGGAGCGCAGGGACCTCCGCTTTTTTCTTTCCCATCGAACCCCCGAGACCGCTTCCGGGGCTCTCCGCGAGGAGAGCCCTTTTTGTTTGCCCGTGTCCGCGGCGATGGGATATAGTGTCCACCGTATGGTCAAGCCGTCCATCATCATACGCGAGCTCCGGGCCGAGTTTCTCCCCGCGAGCGCCATGGCCGTCTTCCTCGGGACGGCCGCCGCGCACGCGCGAACCGACGCCTTCGATCCGCTCCTCTTCGCGCTGGCGCTCGCCGGCGTCGTCTTCATCCATCTCGGCACGAACGTCTCGAACGACTACTTCGACCATCGCTCGGGGAACGACGCCTTCAACAGGGATTTCATCCGCCCCTTCACCGGCGGAAGCCGCCTCATTCAAGAGAATCTGATTTCCCCGCGGGCGGTGCTGATTCTTTCGATCGCGCTTCTCGCCGCCGCGCTCGCCGTCGGCGTCGTCCTCGCCGTTCTCAGGGGACCGTACATCGTTCTGCTCGGCGCCGTCGGCATCGCGAGCGGCCTCTTCTACGTGGCCCCGCCGGTCAACCTCGCGAGCCGCGGCTACGGCGAGGTCTTCATCGGGCTCAACTTCGGAGTCCTCGCGGTGGCGGGCTCGTACTTCGTGCAGGCGGGCGAAGTGACGGGAGAGATCGTCGTCGCCTCCCTCCCGCTCGCGATTCTCATCGCGGCGGTCGTTTTCATCAACGAGTTTCAGGATATGAAGGCCGACGCGCAGGCCGGGAAGCGCACGCTCGTCGTGCGGATAGGGCTCGAGCGCGCCTCGCGCGTATACGGCTGGCTCCTGTTATCGGCGTTCGTTCCGGTGATTATCGGTGCCGCGTCGGGGCTCATGCCGCGGACGACCCTCATCTCCCTCGGCGCCCTTCCCTTCGCGCTCAAGGCGATCGCCGTCGCGCGGCGGAGCTACGGCTCCCCGAAAGAGCTGGCCCCCGCGAACGCGCTCACGATCGTGTGCCACGCGCTGACGGGGGCCCTCCTCACCATCGGCTATCTGATCAATCGCTGAATTCCATCGCCTTCCGCACGGCCCGGATACCCTCGACGATCTCCTGCTGATCGTCGACGACGTGTAGGAGCTCGAGCTCCTCGGGGGAGATTTTGTCCTCTTTCACCATGACGTTCTTCAGCCAGTCGACGAGCCCGCCCCAGTAGCTCTTCCCGAGGAGATACACGGGGAACGGCTTGATCTTGTGCGTCTGAATGAGGGTGAGCGCCTCGAAGAGCTCGTCCATCGTGCCGAATCCTCCGGGCAGGATGACGAACGCGACGGAGTACTTGACGAACATCACCTTGCGGACGAAGAAGTATCTGAAGCCGATGAGCTTGTCCACGTAGGGATTCGGGCGCTGCTCGAACGGAAGCTCGATGTTGAGCCCGACCGAGAGCCCGCCCCCCTCCTGCGCGCCGCGGTTCGCGGCCTCCATCACGCCGGGTCCGCCGCCGGTGATGACGGCGCAGCCTTCCTTCGCGAGCTTCGCGGTGAGCGAGCGCGCCGCCGCGTACTCCGGATCATTCTCCCTCGCCCGCGCCGAGCCGAAGACGGTCACGGCGGGCCCGATGCTCGCGAGCGTGTCGAATCCCTCGACGAACTCGGCGAGAATCCTGAAGAGACGCCACGCTTCCTGCGAGCTGATCTCGTCTATGATATATTTCTTCTTTTCGGGGTCCATGAAAGCCTCCCGTCGGAATCGCGGAGCTCGGCGAGAGCGATCGCTTCTCGCTCCTTGCATTTTTTTCAGGTTAGGATACAATCCGGCTGGGAATCAAGACAATTGAGGTGCGCGATGCAAAAGACCATTTACGGCGACGGCGGCGGGCAGATCGAAACCTACCCGATCGAGGAATGCCGGCATTGCGACGAGCGCGGCTGGGTGCTTTTCCCGTGGGAGAAGCGGAACGCCGACATAGATCCGAAAACAATCCACATCGTTCAATCCCAGCCCGGCGCCACGCGGGGAAATCACTACCATCCCCGCGTCGCCGAGTGGCTCTGCCCCCTCGAAGGGGAAGGACTTCTCAGGTGGAAATCCCCCTCCGGCGAGCTGCAGGAGCTCCATCTCGAGGCGCAGACTCGGTGCGTGCGCATCCTCCCCGGGATCGCGCACGCCGTGATCAACGTGGGTCCGGGAGTGCTGGTCCTCATCGCGGCGCGCGAGCGCGATCCGGCCGGAGACCTCTCGGTGCCGGAGAAGATCGCCTGACACATCGAAACGCCGAAGGACTCCGCGCGATGAAAGCGCTTCATTTCGACGGAAAGAAGCTCGCTCTCCGAACCGTGCCCGCGCCCCGGCTCCGGCCGGGAGAGGCGCTCGTCAAGGTGCGCCTGGCGGGGATCTGCTCGACGGATCTCGAGATCGTCCGCGGCTACATGTCGTTCCGGGGAATCCCGGGGCACGAGTTCGTCGGCACCGTCGTGTCGGCGCCCTCGAAGGCGCTCGCCGGAAAGCGGGTCGTCGGCGAGATCAACGTGCCCTGCGGCACGTGCGAAACGTGCCGGGCGGGCCTCGGCAGGCACTGCGCCGCCCGCGGCGTCCTCGGCATCAGCGGACGGAACGGCGCCTTCGCCGAGTACCTCGCGCTCCCCGCGAAAAATCTCCACGTCGTTCCGGCGCGCCTGAGCGACGAGGAAGCCGTCTTCACCGAGCTCGTCGCCGCGGCCTGCGAGATCGTCGAGCAGGTCGAGGTCCGCCCGCGGGACCGAGTGCTCGTCCTCGGCGACGGGCGGCTCGCCGCGATGGCTGCGCAGGTGCTCGGCGCCCGGACGAAGCGCATCGCCGTCCTCGGCAGGAGCCCCCGCAAGCTCGCGGCCCTGCGGAAGCTCGGGCTCGACGCGCGCGGGCCCGCCGCCGCGGCGGCGCTCGCCCGTTCGCAGGACGTCGTGGTCGAATGCACGGGAAGCCCCCGCGGGCTCCCCCTCGCCGCGCGGCTCGTGAAGCCCCGCGGCACGATCGTTCTCAAATCGACGTATCACGGCGCCCTCGCGTGGAATCCGGCGCCCCTCGTCGTGGACGAGATAACGGTCGTCGGCTCGCGCTGCGGGCCGTTCGAGCCGGCGCTCTCCCTCCTCGCCGCGGGCCGGGTGCGCGTGCTCCCCTTCCTGAGCGCGGTCTATCCGATCGAGCGATGGGAGACGGCGTTTCGCGCGGCGCGGCGGGCCGGCGCGTTCAAGGTTCTCCTGAGCATGGAGTGAGCGGTGTTTCTCCCGTTGAAGGACATCAATCCGACGAACCGGCGCCCCGTCGCCACCTACGCGCTCATCGCGGCGAACGTCGCCGTCTTCATTTACCAGCTGTCGCTCGGCTCGCGCCTCGGCAACGCCTTCGTCGCCGCGTACGGCGCCACCCCCTTCGAGATCACGCATATGACCGATCTCGTCGGGGACGTGAAGGCGGGGCTCCCGCTCGTACATTTTCCCGGCCCGCACCCGATCGTGCTCACCCTTCTCACGTCGATGTTCATGCACGGCGGGCTCGCGCACCTCGGCGGGAACATGCTCTTCCTCTGGATCTTCGGGAACAACGTCGAGGATATCCTCGGGCCGGCGCGGTTCGTCCTGTTCTATCTCGCGTGCGGGCTCGGCGCGCACGCGCTCCACATCGCTTCCGACCCGTCCTCGCTCGTTCCGACGGTGGGAGCGAGCGGCGCCATTTCGGGGGTGCTGGCGGGGTACCTCATCGCGTTTCCCCGCGCGCGCGTCCTCACGCTCGTCTTTCTCGGCTTCTTCATCAGGATGGCGGTGCTCCCCGCGTACGTCATCATTATCTACTGGTTCGTCATCCAGTTCGTCTTCGCCCTCGTCTCGCTCGGAGGAACGGGGACCGGCGGCGTGGCGTGGTTCGCCCACGTCGGGGGATTCCTCACCGGCATCGCGCTCATTCTCGCGATGGCGGGAAGCAAGCTCTCGTGGATCAGGAGAACCGGCCCGGTCGAATGACCCCTCGCCCGCTCAGAGCGGCGCGGGCATGCCGTCGAGACCGATAGCGGCCGCGTCGAGGTGCGCGGTGTCGCCGAAGCTCCGCAGGCGCGGCTTGAAATCGAGAACGACCGTCGTGATCGAGGCGTTCGGAAGCGAGAAGCTCCACATATCGTCCACGCGCATGCCGAGGATGTGCGTCAGGTAGACGCAGATGACGCCGCCGTGCGTGATGAGGGCGACGTCCCCGGCGTGGGCCGCGGCGCCGGCGTCCATGAACGAGACGACGCGATTCCTGAAAGCGGCGAGATCCTCCCCCCGCTCGAGCTTCACCGTCGAGGGGCGCCGGTACCACGCGTCGAGCTTCGCCGGATCCTCGGCGCGAAGATCCTCGATGAGCCGCCCCTCCCATTCGCCGAGGGAGAGCTCCCTGATCTCCGCCGAGATCCTGAGCGGAAAGCCCTCGCCGAGCGCGAGGCGCGCGGTTTCGAGCGTGCGCCCCGCGTCGCTCGAATAGACCGCCTCGAGCGGAAGCGCCCGTAGGCGGCGCCCGAGGAGCCTCGCCTGCTCCCGCCCCGTCGGGCTCAACGCCACGTCGAGGGCGGTCCCCTGAACGCGGCGCTCGAGGTTCCAGGCCGATTCGGCATGGCGGATCAGATGGATCTTTCGCGGGGAGGGAACCATATCGCGCTCCTTCATGGCTTGCGAACTTCGCGGCTTTACGCTACCTTTGAGCTACGATGAGAAAAGCACGGCCCCGCGCGTCGAATCAAGCATCTTCTCGAGCCGTTTCGGGCTCTTTCGGAGGACACGCGTAATGCTCCGTCGTCTCGTGCCGCTCGCGGCGGCTACCCTCGTCTCCCTGAGCGGCGGATCCTTCGGCGCGCCCGGCGGAGCCGTCGCTTCGCCCGCCGCACTCGGCCCGTCGCCGGCCGGATCGCCGGCCGGAGCCGGATTCACGCTCCTCTCGCGCTCCCTCATCCAGGGACCGGCGCGGTCCGTCGCGTTCTCCCGCGACGGCAACGACGTCGTCGTCGGCACGGGGAGCGGGATAGCGGTGCTCCGCGGGACGGACGGATTCCGGAATCCCGCCTTCCTCCCGCTCGACGGGGAGCCGCTCGACATGATCGTGCGAGGCTCCCTCGTCTACGCGGCGGCCGGGGGGGGCGGCATCGTCACGCTCGACATATCCGGTCCCGGCGCTCCCCGGGAGACGTTCAGGCATGAAGGCATACGGGCGGAGAGGCTGGCGCTGGCGGGAGGCGCGCTCTTCGCCGCCGACGCGCAGGGAAAGCTGCACGCCTTCGATTGCGCCGATCCGCGCGAGCCCCGCTTCATCGAGACGAAACAGCTCCCCGCGTCCGTGATCTCGCTCGCGGCCGAGGGGGATCTCCTCGCGATCGTCTATCCCGACCGGGTATCGATATGCCGCGTCGGGCCAAACGGCGCGATCCGTGAGCTCTCGCAGGCGACACTCGCGCGGCCGCCGAAAAGCTCGAAGGAGCAAAGCGGCGCCCCGAACGCGGCCGCCACGGGCGCGAAAAAGGGAATCATGAGCCGCAGCGTCCTCATCGTTCTCACCTCGGCCGGCGACATCCAATGCTGGGATCTCGCGAATCCCGACCGCCCCACGGCGCTCGATCCGCCCCGCGTCAAGGGCATAACCGACGTCGCGGTCTCGGACGGCGAGGGAATGCTCCTCACGAATCTCCAATTTTTGCTCCCCTTCGATATCGAGCGCCCTGACGGCCCGGCGGGCGGCGCCCGCGTGAAATTGAGATCGGGAAAGGGATTCTCGCTCGAGAGCGCCAATCGCTACGGCCAGCCGATCGCCACGGGAAATCCCGCGGTGAGCGAGTCGCGCGGCGGATCGGAGCGCGTCGACGCCGTCTATATGTCCGCGGGGCGGCTCGCCGTCGTCAAGCCGTTCGACGAGGTCCGCGTGTTCGGGCTCGATCGCGGCAAACCGAAATACATCGGCGGCTTCGCGACGCGCGGATTCGCGATCAGCGTCATCGCCTCCGGCGGCCTCGTCTACGTCGCGAACGGATTCGACGGTGTCCGCATCGGGCGCCTCGGGCGGGACGGCTCCGTCGAATGGATCGGCCACGTTCAAACGCTCGAGGCGCGCGACGTGGCGCTCGCCGGCACGACGCTCTTCATCGCGGACGGGCTCGGCGGAATCAAGACCGCCGACGTGAAAGACCCGGCGCGGGCGAGGATCGTCGGACGCCACGCCTCTTCCTATTTCATGTCGGCCCTCGTCGTCAGGGGCGGACGCGCCTACTGCGCCGGCGGGCTCGGCGGCGTGGAGATCGTGGACGTCGCCGATCCGCGGCGGCCCCGATTCGTCTGGCGCGGAGAATTCTCCGAAGTCCGGGGCATCGACGTCGACGCGCGCTGGCTTTATTTTTCCGACGGATACGACGGATGCCGCATCTACGATCTCGGCGCCGACGCTCCCCGGGCCGTCTCGGTACTCGACACGCCCGGGTGGAACTGCGATTGCTTCGTGACCGGCGACGTCGCGTACCTCGCGGACGGCGGCGCGGGCGTCGCCGTCGCCGACGTCTCGGACCGCGCCAAGCCCCGCACGCTCGGATCGCTCTCGCTCGGCACGATCGTGCGCGCCGTGCACCCGCTCGGCAAAACGCTCTTCGCCGCGGCCCACACGAGGGGTGTGGCCGCGATCGACGTATCGAATCCGGCGAAACCCTCGGTCGCCGCCTGGTACGACACCGCCGACGACGCCCGCGGCATCTTCGCGGACGGCGAATTCGTGTACGCCGCGAGCGGCTCCGGCGGGGTCTACATGTTCAAATACGTCCGCTGAGCAAGGAAGGAGTCCGCATGTTCAGGGTACCTCCCGCGCGCTTCGCGCGCATCCGGCGGCTCGCCGCCCTCGCCTTCGCCGCGGCGCTCATCGCGCCGGCCGCCGGCGCGGCGCAGGGATTCGACTTCCCCGCCGGCGCGCTCGTCACGGCCGAGATGAACCATTCGCTCTCCGTGTTCCACCCCGGCTCCACCGGATACGTGGCGATCACGGCGGACATCGCCGCCGGATGGCACATCAACGCGGAGAAGCCCCTCGAATCGTATCTCATCCCGACGGTGCTCGAGGTGAGCGCCCCGCCGGGAATCGAGATCGTGCGGATCCTCTATCCCGCGCCCGCTCTCACGAAGCTCGATATCAGCGAGACGAAGATGGCCCTCTACGACGGCGTCGTCGTGTTCGGCGCCGTCATCCGAATCGGCCCGGACGTCCAGCCGGGCCCTTATCGCATCACGGCGACGATCCGGTATCAGGGCTGCAACAACCTCACGTGCGTCGAGCCGTCGAGCGCCTCGGCGTCCGACACGATCCGCGTGGGAACGCTCCAGGAGGCGGTCGAGCAGCTCGATGAGGAGCTCTTCTCGAAGCCTCCGTTCCCGGCGGGCGACAGCGCCGCCGCGAGCGTTGGGGCCGCCCCCTCCGCGGGCGTCGGAGCCGCTTCGTCGGGCGTCGGTGATTTCGGGAAGATGGTAGCGGAGCGGGGGCTCGCGCTCGCGCTGCTCGCCGTATTTCTCGGCGGCCTCGCCCTCAACCTCACTCCCTGCATCTACCCGCTCATTCCGGTCACGGTGAGCTACTTCGGCGCGCAGGCCGGCGGGAAGGCGTCCCGCGTGTTTCTGCTGGCGCTCGTCTACGTGCTCGGCATGTCGATCACGTACAGCGTCCTCGGCACGATCGCCGCGATGACGGGGAATCTTTTCGGCGCGGCCCTCCAGAACCCGATCGTCGTGTTCGGAATATCCGCGATTCTCGTCGCGCTCGCCCTCTCCATGTTCGGCTTCTGGGAGATCCGCATGCCGATGTTCCTCGCGCAGCGAACGGGAAGGGGGCGCCAGGGATACGCCGGCGCGCTTTTCATGGGGCTCACCATGGGAATCGTCGCCGCTCCGTGCATCGGCCCCTTCGTCGCCGGGCTCCTCGTGTCCGTCGGCCAGATGGGCAAGCCGTTCCTCGGATTTCTCATATTCTTCACGCTCGCCTGGGGAATGGGAGCTCCCTTCATCGTGCTCGGAATGATGTCGGGAAGCATCTCGCGCCTGCCGCGCTCGGGGGACTGGATGGTGTGGGTGCGCAAGCTGTTCGGCTTCATTCTCATCGCGATGGCGCTCTATTTCGCGCAGCATTTCCTCCCGCGGCGCCTCGTTGCGGTCGGCTACGCCCTGATCGCCGCCTGCGGGGGAATCTACCTCGGCTGGATCGATCGCGCGATCGGAACCGGCAAGGGATTCAAAGCGTTCAAGCGCGTCGTGGGCGTTTTGGGCGTCGCTCTGGCCGCAGCGGTTTTCGTCATCCCGGCGATTCGCGGAGAGAATGCCGAAGAGCGCGGCATCGCCTGGCTTCCATACAACGAGGAGATCGTCATGAACGCGCCGGGCGACGGGAAGGCCGTCATCATCGATTTCACGGCCGCCTGGTGCCTTCCGTGCCACGAGCTCGACGCCAAGACCTTCTCCGACCCGGAAGTCGTGAAGCTCGCGGCGCGCGTCATTCCCCTCAGAGTCGATCTCACCCGGTCCGGCGCGGACGAAAAGAAAATAAAGAACGCTTACAAGGTTTTGGGACCTCCGGTTATCATTTTCATCGACAAGACGGGCGCCGAGATCGAGGAGCTCCGGGTAATCGGATTCATCGACGCGCCGGAGATGCGCAGGCGCCTCGAAACGCTTATCGGCGGCGGCGCGGGAAGGTAGCCCTTATGAAGCTCGTCACGTTCGAGAAAGCGGGCAGGCGCGCCGGCGTGGTCATCGCCGACATGATCCTCGACGTGAGCTCGGCGCTCCACTGCACCCCGCTTTCGGTCGAGGATCTTTTCCGCCGCGGCCTCGTCCCCGAGGTCCAGAATCTCTCCGACAACGCGGCCGAGATCGACCGCTCGCATTTCCTTCCCCTCAAGGGAGCGCGCCTCCACGCCCCCGTGCAGGGCCCGAGCAAGATCGTCTGCCTCGGCCTCAACTACCGCGGCCACGCCCTCGAGCAGAAGAAGGAGCCGCCGAAGCAGCCGCTCCTCTTCGCGAAGGCGCCGAGCGCGCTCACGGGGCCGTACGACGATATCGTCATCCGCCGCGGCGTCGAGCAGGTCGACGCGGAGGCGGAGCTCGCCGTCGTGATCGGCCGCGAGGGGACGCTGATCCCCGTTGCGGAAGCCCTCTCCTACGTCGGCGGATACATGGCGTTCAACGATGTGAGCGCCCGCGCGATCCAGCACGGCGACAAGCAGTGGTTCCGGGGCAAGAGCTTCGACACCTTCGCCCCGTGCGGCCCCTGGATCGTGACGGCGAACGAGCTCGGCGATCCGGGAACGCTGGCGATCCGCCAGCGGCTCGGGGATGTCGTGATGCAGGAGAGCACCACCGCGGACATGACCTTCGACGTCGCCTCGATCGTCTCGTTCGTTTCCCAGTCGATGACGCTGCTGCCCGGAGACGTCATCGCGACGGGAACGCCCGCCGGCGTCGGCGTGTACCGCGAGCCCCCCGTGTTTCTCAAGGACGGGGACGTCGTGACGGTGGAAATCGAGCGGATCGGCGCGATCAGGAACAGGGTCAGGGCCCTCTGACGGCGGAGCGACGTGGAATCGAAGCTCAAGAAAGTCCTCATCCTCTCGATCTGGGAAGACATCTGGTCGCTCGGCGAGGGGGGCGGCGTCGCCGACGAGCTGCAGTTCGTCAGGCATCTCACGAAGCGGGGCATCGAGCTCCATTTCCTCATCCCGAAGCCGCGCTCGAAACGGGAGAATCTCGGCGATTCGCTCCTCACCTATCACACCTACCCGAATCTTTTCCGGGCGTTCGGGCGCTTTCCGGGCATCATGCGGCGGTTCCTCTGGCCGACCCTGTTCCCGTTCGTCGTGATGCGGCGGCTCGAGCGGCTCGCGGTCGAGATCGAGCCCGACGTGCTCATGGGATTCACGCACTACTCGTTCTACCCGCTCAACCGGATCGGGAGGCGGCTCGGCATCCCGACGATCGTGAAGCTGTTCGGCGTGATGTACCTCGACCGGTTCGATTTCCCGAGGATCAAGTATCTCTGGAAGAGCGTCGAGCAGGTGATCGCGCTCCGGCACCCCGTCGATCGCTACATCATTCTGAACGACGGGACGCGCGGCGAGATGGCGCTCACGCGGCTCGGCATCCCGCGCGAGAAGATTTCGTTCCTCCCGAACGGCATGGACACCGAATGGGCCGATCTCCCCGTCGACCGGCGCGAGGCGCGCGCCGCGATGGGGCTCCCGCAGGACAAGATCCTCGTCGTCACCTTCTCGCGCCTCGTCAAATCGAAGCGGATCGAGCTCATGCTCCGGGCGATCGCGATGATGGATCCGGCCGTGCGCGCCCGGGCGGCGTTCGTCGTCGGCGGCGACGGCCCCGAGCGCGCGCGGCTCGAACGCGAAGCGGCGAAGCTCGGCCTCGCGGGCTCCGTGATCTTCACCGGAGTCATCCCGCACCGGGACGTCGTCTACTTCCTCAAGGCGAGCGACGTGTTCGCCGCGACGAACGAGCTCACGAACATGTCGCTCCCCCCCTGCGAGGCGATCCTCTGCGGCGTGCCGGTCGTCGCCTTCGACGTCTCGGGCACCGCGGAAGTGATCCGCGACGGCGAGACGGGGCTCCTCGTGAAAAACGGGGACGTCGCCGGTTTCTCGATGAAGCTCGAGACGATCATCCGCGACGAGGCGCTCCGAAAACGGCTCGGCGAGCAGGCGGCGGCCTTCGGCCGGACCTATTTCGTCTCATGGGACGAGCGGATCGACATGGAGTGCCGCGTGATGGAACGGCTCGCGGGCGGCGGATAATAAGAAGACGCCTCGGCTTCTCATAAGACTTTGGGAATCCGGGGCGTCTCGCTATGAGGGTATGCCGAGCAGGCGCAGGGCATTTACGGATGGGCCGCTCTACGGCGGCTTCTTTCATCACTCCTGTTCCCTACCCGCCCACTCGCATTAGTATTCTAGCCGGATTTCTCGGGTTGTCAATCCCCCCTCCATTGATTATGGTCTTGTCAAAACGCACGGAGGAGGATACCGAAACATGAGCGACGACGCGCATCTCTCGATTCGACAAGCGGACATAAACGACGTTCCGCTCCTGTTCCAGCTGATCAAGGAGCTCGCCGAATTCGAGCGCATACCGCACGAAGTCTCGGCGACCGAGGAGATCATCCGCGACAGCCTCTTCGGCGAGTCGCCGGCGGCCGCCGCGCTCCTCGCGGAGCTCGACGGAAAGCCGGCCGGCTTCCTCGTCTACTTCGACAACTTCTCGACTTTCGTCGGAAAGGCCGGCCTCTATATCGAGGACCTCTATGTGAGGCCCGAATACCGCGGCCTCGGCGCCGGCAAAGCGCTCTTCCTGCGCTGCGTGGAGCTCGCGCGTGAGCGGGGCCTCGGCAGGGTGGAATTCGCCGTGCTCGAATGGAATCCGGCGCGCGAGTTCTACGAGCGGTTCGGGGCCCGGGCGATGGAGGACTGGGTCCTCTACCGGCTCGGCGGGAACGCCATGAAGTCGCTCGATCACTCATAAAAGAGCACGATTATTGCATAATGGCCGTTGTACGGAGAATTCCGGGCACGGAAGGGAGATCACTATGAAAAGCAATACGTATCTCGTTATTTTACTGTTTATTACAATGACACTCCTCTTCAACGCATCGTGCGAATCGGACAGCAAGCCGACCGTCGAGCGCACGCACCCGCTCGATACGAACACGAGCGCGATCATCATCGACCATACCTGCCGGAACATCGATCTGATTCCGCAGGCCGCGATCGCGCAGGCCAAGGAAACCCTGCACATCGCCTACGGGCACACCTCCCACGGAAGCCAGCTCGTATACGGCATGACGGGGCTCGTCGGCTTCAAGGGCGCCCTCTACGCGTGGAACGAGGGGGGATCGGACGGCGCGCTCGACCTCAGGGACAGCCCGTCGCCGATGGAGGGGGATCTCGGCTACGCGAGCTGGGCCAGCAACACGCGGACCTACCTCGACGCGCATCCCGAGGTGAACGTCATCATCTGGTCGTGGTGCGGGCAGGTGAGCGCCGCGTCGGAGGACGACATCGACGCCTATCTGAGCAACATGACCGCCCTCGAGTCCGATTATCCGGGGGTAAAGTTCGTCTACATGACGGGGCATCTCGACGGCACGCCCCTCACGTACAACCTGCACCTGCGGAACGAGCAGATACGCGCCTACTGCAGGGCCCAGAAGAAGATCCTCTACGATTTCGCCGACATCGAATCGTACAACCCGGACGGTGTTTACTACGGCGCCTGGGAGCCCAACGACAACTGCGACTACGACGTCGACGGGAACGAGACGTGGGACGGCAACTGGGCGATCGAATGGCAGAACGCCAACCCGGGAAAATGGTACGCCTGCACCGCCGCTCACACGCAGCCGCTGAACGGGAACCTCAAGGCGTATGCGGCGTGGTGGCTCTGGGCGCGGCTCGCCGGCTGGCAGGGTCCGGAGTAAATCGAAGCCCGGAGCGATAGAAGCCCGGCGCGATCAGGCGAAATCCGGCGCGATCAGGCGCTCTTCCTCGACAGAATCGCGGCGACGGCCGCCTTGGCGATTTCCCCGCCGGCGAACGGCATGATCGCGAGCGAAGCCGTCTGCGCGAACGGGAATCCGCCGATGAAGGACAGGTAGGCGGCGCCGCCCGCGAGAATGAGCGCCATCCCGCAGAGAGACGCGCAGAACGCCGCGAGCCGGCCCCCGCCGAATTCCCGGAAGAGATATCCGGCCGCGAGCGCGGCCGCGGGGAAGGACACGAGGTATCCCCCGGTCGGGCCGAGGAACGCGCCCGCGCCGAAGCTGAATCCGGCGAACACGGGCGCCCCGGCCAGCCCGAGGCCGAGATACGCGAGCAGCGCGTAGAATCCGTCGCGGGCGCCGAGCGTGAGCCCGGCGAGAACGACGAAAAGGGTCTGCATCGTTACGGGGACGGGCGTGAAGGGAAGGGGCACGGCGAGCTGGGCGGCGACCGCCGTGAAGCAGACGAACGCGAGGATCTTCGCCGGCCTCGCGAGAATCCCGGCCAGGCGGACCGGCTGAGCGTATACATCGGCACAAACGATCTCTTTCATCCGCACGGCTGCTCCTTTCACGATTATCGTCCCTCTACGCTCGAGAGAGAGTAGCGGGCGCCGGGCGATATTTCAAGCAAAAGCGGCGGGGCCGCCCTCTCCCTTGACCTCGACGTTCCCGAGATAAAAGTGCGCCGTCAGCTCGAGGTAAGCCCGTATCTTCTGCAATATCAACGCACTATCACCGGAAAGCGCATAGCTCGTCCGGATGGCGGCGAGCACGGCGATGAACTCGAAGAGGAATATCCTGAACGTCATGAGGTAGCGGTAGTTGAACTCGAGCTTCTCGAGATAGCCCTCCCCGCCGGCGGCGCGATCCGCGCGCAGCTCCGCGTAATCCGCCGCGGTCCCGTCGACGAACGCCTCCCGGTGCCTCGACGACGTGGACTCGTGGGCCTGTTTCTCGATCGCTTCGAGCGCCGGCGCCACTTCCTCCTCCTTCAATCCGGCCGCGTCGGGGCCGGCGATACGCGCGACGAGCGCCTCGGCCGCCGCCAGGAGCTCGTTCAGAAAAACGATGTTCCGCTCGAGGGCGGCGGCGTAATCGGCCGCGTCGGGCCGCTCGCGCTTCTTCCCGAGGAGGAGATCGAAGTTGCGCCGGAACTCGGCGGGCGCGGGATAATGCTCCGCGAGATGCGATGAGAATGTCGCGAGCACGTCTTCGATCGTTGCGGGCGTGAGCGTCATATCGACTGCCTTTCGGCGGTTTCAGCGCACCGGAACGGCGAGCTCGAGGGCGCCGCGCGTCCCCGGGGCGAACGAGCCCACCGATCCGGCGGCGAACGCGCCCCCGTCCCCGACGGCGATGAATCCTTCCGGACGGGCCGCGAGCGCGCGCGCCTCGAACGGGAGAAATCCCGCGTCGACCATCGTGAATATCGTTCCCGTCCCGCGGACGATCCGCGCGAGCGTGCCGTCCTGGAACTGCAGGACGAGGCCCGATCCGTCCGTCGAAGCGGCGATCACCTTTCCCGGCAGCGCGCCCCGGCCGATCTCCCCCATGGCGCCCGTGTCGAGGAGCGCGAGCGTATCGGCGCGGACCGACTTCCCCTTCGTCAGGATCGCGAGCGCGCCGTCCATCGTTCCGATCAGGGAGCGCCTCGCCCGCCGAAGCGCCTTGTCGCCCCGATGCGCGACGGGAACGTTCCCCGCGGCGTCCCAGAACGAGATCCCCCGCGCCTTCGAAAACGCGAGCAGGGAATCGCCGTCGAGCGCGGTGTCGTCGATGTCGTTGCCGAGCTTCACGCCGGGGGACCACGATCCCGACGACGCGTCGTACCGGTGGCAGAAGTCGTCTTCCGTCACGACGAACACGCCGCCGGAGCCGACGAACACGCGGCTGATCTTGCGCGCGAACGATTTCTCCTCGATGAGCGCCGGCTTCTCGCCGCACCGCACGAGGAAGAGCTTGCTCTTCGCCTGGAAGTTGACGCCGCACGCGGCGACCGCCCCGGCGCGCGAGGCGTCCGCCAAAGCCGCCGTTTTCGCGTTCACCGGCGCGATGAAAGTCCAAGCGGAATCGGATTTCGAGTCGAGCACGCCGGTGGCGGCGACATACAGGCCGCGCGAGCCGGCGCCCGACGGCTCCCCGAACATGAACAGGAGCGGCTCCCCATCGCCGCGCGTGAACTTGAAGCCGGCCCCCGGGAGCGAGCGCTGCGCCGTCCGCGGCACGCACGCGCGCACGAGGAGCTCGCACGAATCGGGCCTCGCGCCGCGCGGAATCGCGAAGTAGAGGTAGCCGCCCCGCTCCTCGTTCGGCTCGAGACGCGCCGGCTTCATCATGCCGCTTTCGAATCCGGGATAGAACGACTTCCCGAAGAGGGGCCGGTAATACCGCCCGACGTCGACCTCGGTGTAGATAAAATAGAGCTCGACGGGGGGAACGAACACCCCCGCGGCGAACGCCCCGGCGCCCCGCATCCGAAAATCGTCCGCCTCGCCCGGCTTGAGGAATCTCCTCGCCGCCTCCTTCGGGGCGAGCGGCCTGTGCGCGGCGCCGCCGGCCACGAAGGCGAATCCCTCGAATCCCGCGCCGAGGTCCATCCCGTTCGCGGTGTGGATGACGAGCGGCAACGGGCCGTTGTTGCGGATCGTCACGCGCACGGGGACGACGCCGCTGTCGGGCATCGCCTTCAGGAAGAAATCGGGCACGTCGTCCCCCTCGACCGCGAACCGCGCCGCGACGGCGAGGTCGGTTCCCGTGGGAGCGCTCTCGAGCGCGAGATCCGTCGGCCCGCGCTTGAAGTAGTTGCACGAGGGCGCGGCGAACGCCGCGCAGGCGAGCAGCGCGGCCGCGCCTGCGTATCGCGCGAGTTTCGCGTTCATTCCCCTCATTCCCGTCCCTTCTTCAGGCCTTCGAGGAGAACCGTTCTCCCGAGAGGCGTGACGCGGCAGTACCGTTCGGCGGTGCGCACGAAGCACGGATTCTCGCAGAAGCCGCCCGAGAGGTACAGGTGCGCCGGCCGGCCGAGAAAATCGATCACGTTGCGCACGAAGCCGTGGAGGAACATGGCGACGCTCTCCTCGGGAGAGGTTCCGAGCGATATCTGCTCGAGCACGCGCTCCATGCCGAACACGCCGCAGGTGACGTTCACCCATCGGTCGGACGGCGGCAGCGTCGAGAAATCGATGTCGTAGTAGTTGCCGAGAAGCTCGAGCGTCGCCCCCGTCGTCGAGCCGCACGCGAGGTTCCAGTCGAGCTTCTCGATCTTCCGGTCCCTGAACCGGACGAACTTTATATCCCTGCCCCCCACGTCGACAAGGGAAAAGTCCGCCTCCGCGACGAGCGAGAGCCCTCCCTCGGCGAGCGCGATGAGCTCGTTCCGGTAGACGGCGCACCTGCCGCGCGCGCAGTGCCCCGTCGCCACCTCGTACCGCTCGCCCTTCCGGCGGACGAGCTCCTTCGTCGGGACGATCTCGAGCGCACCCGATTCGAGATCGAGAATCTTCGAGTACGTGCTCCCGCAGTCGGCGATCTTCATCGCGACAACCTCACGAACGCCTCGACCTTCGCCAGAATGGAATCGTTGATCTCGCGATGGCAGTCCACGGCGAGCCCCCGGTGCCGCTCGGCGAGATAGTGCGCGAGATCCTGCTTCGCGCAGAAGCTCTGGGTGAAGAACACCGTGGGAACGCCGTCGTCGACGGCGCACTCGAGCTCGACGTCGGACGGCCGCCCCGCCTCGACGCACCGCGTCCACCCGTACACGTGCGTCGTCTCCGGAAAGAGGGCGAGGATGCGGAAATCGTGCGGCGGCACGCCCCAGAAGCCGTGCGTCGGCGCGCAGGGGGCGGGCGCCGGGGACGGCGGCGACGGATCGACGACCGTCGCCATGATGCGGTCGATCTTCTCGCTCAGGGGCATCCGGGCGCGGCACCAGACGAGCGGCCGGTCCTCGAACTCCTCGACCGGAAAGCGCGACTCGATCACGGTGAACCCCATCGTGCGCAGGAGGAACGCCGCGTGCCTCCCCCGGTCGCACTTGTCCTCCCCGACGGCGGCGACGATCGCGGCGAGCGAGCCCCCGAGGCGCACCGCGTTGTCCACGATGTTCGCGACGATCCGGCACGTCGTCGCGGGCAGGATTCCGGCGTCGGGGGATCGCCGGTCGACGTCGAGATCCACGAGCGGCAGCTCCGGGCCGAACCGCTCGCGCGCCTCGCGCAGCGTCCGGCGACGCGGGAAGCCGAAGTAGCCGATGACCGTTTCTGCGGGGGATTGTTTCATCGTGATGTTCGACGGAAGGGCGAATCGCGCGGCGCGCCGCGGGTCACAGGACGCGGGAGCCGACGCTCACTCCGCGTCCTCGCCGTTCTCGACGCGCGCGATCGCGTCGACGACGTCCTGCGGCTTCTTGGCGTCGACCAGCTTCTTCCGGAATTTGTCGAGCTTGATCATCTTGACGATCTTGGCGATCGCCTGCACGTGGGGACCCGATTCGGAAGTCGGCGCGACCATGAGGAAAAAGAGATGGGAGGGCTTCCCGTCCTGCGCGGCGAAATCGACGCCGGCGCGCGAAACGCCGATGACGATGCTGAGGCTCTTCACCGCGTCGCACTTCGCGTGGGGAATCGCCACGCCCTTCTCGAGCCCGGTCGATCCCTCGCGCTCCCGGCTCATCACGGCCTCGTATACCGCGTCGGGATCCGAGACGTCGCTCGTTTCCACGAGAAGCGACACGAGCTCCTCGATGATCTCTTCCTTGCTGTCCGCCTCGAGATTGATCTTCACGTGAGCGGGCGTTATGAAATCGATAAGCTTCATTGCTCGTTGCCTCCTCGGGAGCCGTTCGCGCCGGCGCCCCGACATTCACGGAACATAATCAACGCCGTGTCCGCGCGCAAGGCTCCTGTTGCCGCCGCGCGGGGACGCCCGAATCCCTTCAAATCGACTCGTACAGCTTGTCGACCTTGTGCTTGTTCCGCACGACGAGAACGGGGCAACTTACCCGCCGCAGGATCCGCTCCCCCTCCTCGTAGAAGGAGTCGCGGAGGCTCAGCACTTCCCCGAGCTCCCCCTGGATGAGCAGGTCGCAGTCGCTCGCGGTGACCTCGCGGGCGACCTCCTCGTGGACGACGCCCTTGCGGAGAATCGTCTCGACCTTGACGCCCTTCCTCTCGGCGAGCTTCACGATGTAGTTGAGCTTGCGCTTCCCGTCCTCCTCGAGGTCCCGCTCGTAATCCATCTTCTCCATCTGCACGAAAACCTTCGCGCCGAGGAGCTCGCTCAGGAGATTGTCGTTCACGACGTAGATGACCTTGAAGTGCGAGCCGTGCGCTTTCGAGAGAGCGATGGCGAACAGCGCGGCCGTGATCGACGATTCGCTTCCGTCGATGTACAGCAGGATCTTGCCGAAGGGATTCGCCGTACCGGTCATGGAGCAGCCTCTTTCCTCTTCTGAAGGTGATTCTTGATCATCTTGTTGATGAAGAACGCCTCCCGGTCCATTTCCTCGAGAGACTGTACGATATATCGAAGCGTATCCTCGTAATCGGGAATGAATACCTTCTCGAGCGCGTTGACGCGGCGGATCGTTTTCGCCACCTCGCGCGACAGGCGCATGAGCGAAATACGGGCTTCGGCGAGGGCGCCGATGAGCTTGAGGACTTCCCGGAAGCGGACGTTCGCCTCCGAGAGCCAGATGCTGCTCTCGACGGCCACCACGTACGGCGACTTGTCGTCGAAATCGACGCGGACCTTCGGGATCGACACGCCCATCACGCGCCTCTCGGAGAACTTGATATCGGAACGGATATGAATCCCCATGGAGACGAGCGTCAGCTCGCGGCGGCCGATCCGGAGCATCGCCTGATCGAGCGCCTTATAGGCGACGGCGAGCCGTTCCTCGACCCGCTCCTGCGTCTCGACGGCGCGGTCGATGAGCCCCATGAGCTCGACGACGAGAATCTTGCGCTTCTGGTCGAGGAGCTCCCAGCCCTCGTTGGCGAAGCCGAGATCGCGCTTCACCTTCATGAGGTTGGTCTTGGTCGGGGCTATTTCGTATCGCGCCATACGCTATTTCCCGTAGTATTTGTTGAGCTCTTCCTCGGAGATCCGGTGCAGCTCCTCCTTCGGCAGGTAGGAGATCACCTTCCATCCGATGTCGAGCGTCTGTTCGATGGTCCGGTCCTCGTATTCCCCCTGGCTCAGGAACTCGCGCTCGAAGCGGTTGCCGAAATCGAGGTACGTTGTTGTCGAGCGGCGTGAGCTCCTCCTCGCCGATGACGGCGGCGAGCGCCCGCACGTCCTTCACGTGCGAGTACGCCGCGAAGAGCTGGCTCGCGACGTGCGCGTGGTCGCCGCGGGTCATCCCCTCGCCGATCCCGTCCTTCATGAGCCGGGAGAGCGAGGGCAGCCCCGCGATCGGCGGGTAGATGTCCCGCTGGTCGAGCTCGCGCTCGAGCACGATCTGCCCCTCGGTGATGTAGCCCGAGAGGTCGGGGACGGGATGGGATATGTCGTCGTTCGGCATCGTGAGGATGGGCATCTGGGTGATCGATCCCGTGTAGCCCTTCACCATCCCGGCGCGCTCGTAGATGCTCGAGAGGTCGCTGTAGAGGTAGCCGGGATATCCCTTGCGGCGTCGGGATCTCCTCGCGGACCGTCGAGATCTCGCGGAGCGACTCGCAGTAGTTCGACATGTCGGTGAGGATGACGAGCACGTGCATGTTCTCGCGGAACGCGAGGTATTCCGCCGCCGTGAGCGCCACGCGCGGCGTCACGATACGCTCGACCGACGGATCGTCGGCGAGGTTCAGGAAGAACACCACCTTCTCGAGCACGCCCGACGCCTCGAAGTTGCTCACGAAATAGCGCGCGACGTCGTGCTTGATCCCCATCGCCGCGAAGACGATCGCGAACTGCACGTTCTCGCCGGTGATCTTCGCCTGCCGCGTGATCTGCGCGGCGATCTTGTTGTGCGGGAGCCCCGTGCCGGAGAAGATCGGGAGCTTCTGCCCGCGCACGAGGGCGTTCATGCCGTCGATCGCCGAGATGCCGGTCTGGATGCACTTGCGCGGATACTCGCGGGCGGTCGGGTTGATCGGGAGCCCGTTGACGTCGACCATCTCCTCGATCATCGGCGGAGGCCCGCCGTCGATCGGCGCTCCGAGACCGTCGAAGACGCGGCCGAGGATCTCTTTCCCCACGCCGAACGTCAGCGGCTCCCCCCGGAAGCGCACGCGGGTGTCGGGGATCGAGAGCCCCGAGGTCCCCTCGAAGACCTGGATCACCGCGGCTCCGTCGCTCGCTTCGAGCACCATGCCGAGGCGCACGTGCCCCTTGGAATCGACGATTTCGGCGAGCTCGTTGTACCCGACGTTGTGGATTCCCTTGACGAAGACGAGGGGGCCGTTCACCTGGGCGATGCCGATGTACTCTCTCCCCTCCGCGAGCTTCTTTTCCATCATACCGTCACCGTTTCTCATTCGAACATCTCCGCGACCTGCTGCATGGACTTGTGCAGCTTCTCACGTATCTCGTCTATCTTCCCGATCTCGTCGTTCGAGACCGCGAACTTCATTCTCATGATGTCGGAGTGGACCTCGAGCTTCTTGATCTGATGGATGCTCGCGCCCTTCTTGATGTTCTCGAGCCCGAGCTTGTAGAAATCGAGAATCACGCGGAGCATCTTGATCTGCTTTTCCGGCGTGCAGTACATGTCGACCTTGTCGTAGCGTTCTGCTGGAGAAAGGCGTTCTTGAACATCTCGCACGTCTCGAGCACGATGCGCTGCGTGTCGGGGAGCACGTCGGGACCGACGAGCTTCACCACCTGCTGAAGCTTCCCCTCCTGCTGGAGGAGATCCATGATCGCGGTGCCGCAGGTCCATCCACTCGCCGCCCGAGTGCTCCTGCCACCAGTCGGCGATCGTCGTCGACGTACTCGCTGTAGCTGTCGAGCCACGAGATGGCGGGGTAGTGGCGCGCGTTGGCGAGCTGGCGGTCGAGCGCCCAGAGGCACCGGACGAACCGCTTCGTGTGCTGCGTCACGGGCTCGGAGAAATCGCCGCCGGGGGGAGAGACCGCGCCGACGATGCTGATCGAGCCCTCTCCCCCGAGAGCGTCTGGAACATCCCCGCGCGCTCGTAGAATTCGGCGAGCCGCGTCGGGAGATAGGCGGGGAAGCCCTCGTCGGCCGGCATCTCCTCCATGCGCCCGGAGAGCTCGCGGAGCGCCTCCGCCCAGCGGGAGGTCGAATCGGCCATGATGGCCACGTGGTATCCCTGATCGCGATAGTACTCGGCGAGCGTGATCCCCGTGTAGATCGAGGCCTCGCGCGCCGCGACCGGCATGTTCGAAGTGTTGGCGATCAGGATCGTGCGCTCCATGAGGGGGCGTTTCGTCCGCGGATCGATCAGCTCGGGGAAGCTCATGAGCACGTCGGTCATCTCGTTCCCGCGCTCGCCGCAGCCGATGTAGACGATGATATCGGCGTCGCACCATTTCGCGAGCGCGTGCTGGATCATCGTTTTGCCCGTGCCGAAGCCGCCGGGCACGACGACGGTGCCGCCCTTCGCCTGCGGGAACAGGGTGTCGATGACGCGCTGCCCCGTGATGAGCGGGAGCCTGAGCGGCAGCCGCCCTTTCGACGGCCGCGCCTTCCGCACCGGCCACTGGTGGAAGAGACGCACCTCGGTCTCTTTTCCCGAGGCGCCGGCGACGCGGAGCACGACCTCGTCGATCGTGTAGGAACCCGCCTTCGCCGCCCACGTGACCTTCCCCTTGACGTCGGGAGGCACGAGGACGCGGTGCTCCATGAGCACCGTCTCCTGGAGCTTCCCGACGAACTCTCCACCCTCGACCCGCGCGCCGGCTTCGAGAATCGGCGTGAACTCCCATTTCTTTTCGCGGTCGAGCGACGTGATATGGATGCCCTTCTGGATATACACGCTCCCCGAGCTGTCGCGGATGACTTCGAGCGGCCGCTGGATGCCGTCGTAGATCGTGCCGAGGAGTCCGGGGCCGAGCTCCACCGACAGCGGCAGCCCCGCGCTGTAGACGTTCGATCCCGGCGCGAGCCCCGTCGTGTCCTCGTACACCTGGATGGCCGCGTGCTCCCCCTCGAGCTTCACGATCTCGCCGACGAGGTGATCCTCGCCCACCTCGACGAGATCGAGCATCTTCGCGCTGGCGACGCCCCTCGCGTGCACCACGGGTCCGACGATTTTGTGTACCTTTCCAATGATCTCAAGCACCGCAGGATTCCTCTTTCTTGACGTCTTCGCCTTCTGCGTTCGGCCCGATTGGCGGCCGTTCGATTATTCGATCGTATCCTCCGAGGAGAATATTCCGCGGAATATGACCGCTCTGATATCGTCTCTGAACCGGTACATGCGCGATTCGAACGTATTGTCGTAGAGAACGTTCCCGCCCGGCACGCCGACCTGCACGCCTCCCGCCGTCGAGCCGGCGAGCGGCTTCGCCTCGAGCCGCTTCACGGCGCGCCCCTCCCCCTTCATGATCTCCCTCGCCGCCGGAAACGCCGCGGACTCGAGCAGCCCCAGATCGCGCGCGTCGGCGTACACGACGAACTCGTCGCCGTCGAGGGCGCGGAGCGCCTCGGCGATGAGCCCGGCGAGCACCTTCGGATAGTCCGAGCGCTTCCGCACCGCGTCGATCTCCGCCTGCACCGCGCTCATCACCGCCGTCACGACTTCCTCGCGGGCCTTGAGCCTGATGCGCCGCACATCGAGGCTCACGCTCGAGAGGGCGCGCTTCTTCGCGAGCTCCCCCTTCTCGACGGCCTCCTCGACGATCCGCTCGCCGATTTTCCGCGCCTCGTCCTCCGCCTTCGCCGTGATCTCGGCGGCGGTGCGCCGGGCCTTGTCGAGGATCGAGCTCACTTCCTTCGCTCCGTCTTCCCTGATCTGGTCGCGGATCTTCTCGACGGAATCCTTTTCAGCCAACGTTCCTGCTCCCTTGCATGTTCGACACGCCGTCAGACATTGATCCCGACCGCCGAGCGCACGAGCTGCCGGATGGACACGCGGCCCTCCATCGGACCCGTCCGGTCGGGAATCTCGATGACGAGCGGGAATGTCCGCCCGAACACGTACGTTTCCATCTCCGCGCGCAGCTGCGCCGCGATCTTCTCGGTCACGATGATGATCCCGAGGTCCGGGGACGAGAAGGCCTTCGCGAGCGCCTCCCGCGCTTCGTCCGCCGTTTCGACGACCTCTCCCTCGACTCCCGCGAGGCCGAAACCCGTCACCGTGCTCTCATCGCCGATCACATAGAATTGCATTCACGAACCTCATATTCTCGTCAGAATCATGATGGCGATAATGAGACCGTAAATCGCGATTCCTTCCGCGAGACCGACGTAGATGAGCGCCCGGCCGGTGAGCTCGGGCTTTTCGCCGATGACGCCGAGCGCCGCCGAGCCGACGTACGCCACGGCGATACCCGCGCCGAGGCATCCGAATCCCGTCGCGAGCGCCGCCGCGAGGAATCCCCACCCCGTCACGGACGTCTGCGCCGGCGCGCTCTTCGCGGGCTCCGCGCTCGTCACCTGCGCGGCCGCGGTCTCGGTGCGCGTGGCGCTCCCCTGCCCGTGGACGGACGATACCGCGCTCGCCAGGTTGATGAGGAACACGAGAAACACCGTGACGAAAACCGCGGCGGACGACAGGGTGATGAATCTCTTCATCCGCTTCCTGCGCAATTCCTGCTCGGACATGCCTGCTCCTTTCATTCTTCCCGGCTCAGCTTCGCGCTGAGGCCGAGCGGTTTGTACGCGACTCCTCCGCTGACAAAGAACTTTCCGAAGAACTCGTAGTACTCGAGACGGATCGCCTGAATCGAAACGATGAGCCCCTCGAGCGCGATGATCCCGACGTTGCCGAGCACGTGGATGATCCCCGCGTAGATCACCCCGCCGCTCGCGCCCTTGACCATCTCCGCGAGGCTGAAGACCGCGATGAAGAGGCCGACGTGGGCGAGCGAGAATGCGGCCACACGGATAAAGGACACGGTGTTCGCGAGGTATCCCGTGAATATCTCCACGATCTCGATGAGCGATTCGAAGATGTACATGCCGATCCCGCCCTCGAAATGCACCTTCCGGCGCGTCACGACGGCGATGATCGGCTCCTTGAAGAAGATGGCGAGGACCGGGAGCCCCACCGCGAAGAGGAGGAGCTTGAGCGGAATGGGCTCGTTCGACAGGAACACGGACACCGCCACGATGCCCGCCCAGTACATGATCGCGACGAGCAGCCCCGCGTGATCGAAGACGAGGCCCTTGAAATTCCTCGTCCGGATCGAGTTGATCATGTTGAACGCGATGCCGAGCATGATGACGCCGATGCCGTAGTAGATCGCGACCTTGAAGAAATACATGACGTTGTTCATCGGCTTGAGCCACAGGTGCGGGATCGTATTCTCGAGGCCGAAGAGGCTCCCGAAGAGGAACCCGAAGACGATCGACGAGGCGCCGCAGTACATCCCGAGCCGCCCGAAGAGCGCCATCGCGCTCGTCTTGTCCCCCGCGCGGCGGTAGAGGAGCAAGCCGATCGTGACGAGCACGGCGCCGTGCCCGACGTCGCCGAACATGATGCCGAACATGAAGAGGAAGGTGATCGCCATGAAGAGCGTCGGGTCGATGACCTTGTAATCGGGCAGCCCGTAGCTCGACAGCAGCATCTCGAACGGCTTGAAGAAGGCCGGATGCTTGAGCAGCACCGGAACTTTGACGCGACCCGCCTGAACGCCGGCGATCTCCTCGGGGGCGTGCACTTCGATGATCGCCCGTCCCTTCGCGGCGGTCATGATCTCCCGCTCGACGAGCCTGCGCTTGTCGGCGGGGATCCAGCCGGAGAATATGAACGTCTTCTTCGTCCGCTTGAGAAAGTTCTTGAACTTGAGCAGGAGCGCGGCCACGCGGAGCGAGCGGTAGTACTCGGTGATCTTCGAGACGTTCCCGTCGCGCGCCGCGACGATGTCCTCGCCGACGGCGCGGAGATCCTCCCTGAGCGATTCGAGCTGCTTTTCGAGCTCGCCCTCGACCTCGGGCACCTCTTTCCTCGATTCGCTCGCGATCTCGATCTCTTCGAACGAAGCCTCGGTGAGGATGCGCTTGAGCTTGAGCCGGTCGCTCTTGAGCCCGATGACGACGACGATGTCGTTCTTTCCCCGCTTGGCGGCGGTGAACGCGACGGCCGCGAGCGGCGCGATCTTCTCCTTGATGGTCTCGAAGTTCTCGGCGCGGACCTCGCCGTAATGGATCTCGAGGAACGAGTACGGGGTCTTCCGGACCGGAAGCCCGAGCTCGAGGAGCGGCGACACCTCGCTCGCGATCGCCTCCATGCGCTCGAGCTTCTTCCTGATCTCCGCCCGCCGTCCGAGCGACGGCTGCAGCGAGACCTCGAGGGAGGAGACGAAGCGGTCGATCTCGGCGAGATCGCCCATCGATATGTCGGGAATATTCTCCGGGGGCCGCAGCGACGAATCGTCGATGCCGAGATCCTTCATGAGCACGGCGATCCGGTTCCGGAGGATCTCGATCCTGCCGCGCGCCTCGGCCGCCTCGAAGTTCCGCAGGTTCTCGGCCCACGGCTCCTGATCGTCGAGCTGCACGAGATGAAGGATATTGAGGCGCACGATCGCCGCGGCGACCTCGTCGAGCTCGCTCTCGAACACGAGGACGTTGATCTGATCCATGCGCTCCGGCAGAAACATGGAGCCGTCCTTCAGAACGCCGCCCGAAGATGCCCTTCGATATCGGCCTTTTCGAGCTTGAGAACCTTCCCGTTCAGAATCGTGGTGAGATTCATGATCTCGGTGCGCTTCAGGATCAGATACGAAAGCACCGTCCCGATCGTGAACGGAAAACCGCCGAACGTCTTCTTCGCCTCGTGGATCAGGTAATCCCAGAGTATGATCTCGAGGAGGAACAGCTTGCTCATTTCCTCCTCGCGCCGAACGATCTCGGCGGCGGGCTTGAACGTCCGCTCGAGCGCGATCGAGAGAACGTCCTTGATCGAATCCGCCGCCAGCGCGTGCCGCAGGCGGTCGCTCGTCAGCCGGTACCCGCCCGGTATGTTGTAATCGCCGAGGTCGCCGGCCGGAATGTGATAGTAGAATTTGAGCCGGATGAGCCAGCTGATGTTCTTGATGTCGATCTCGAGGCCGAGGAGCCGCCGCGCGATGGGCTTATCGGCGCGCCCGAGCGCCTCGACCTTCGCCTTGATCCGCTTGTAGAAATCGAGCTCGAGCGCGATCTCCGTCGGGAACAGCGTCCCCCGCTGCTTGTACTCGTCGAGGCTCCCCCGCACCGGCATGAGGTACGGCGTCGCCGTGATATAGGCGAGCACGTCGTCGAGCGAGCGCGCTTCGGCGATCGACTGGTACGGGAGCGCGTGGGGAAGGTTCTTGCGGATGATGTACTTGAGGTCGTCCTTGCTCCGGTCCCCCTCGCGGATGCGGAGCGCCGCCTTGAAATTCTCGAGCTCGTACTTCTCGAGGAGCGCCGCGATGAGCGCCTTCTCGGGATCGCGCATATCCTTGATCAGCTCGGCGTGCCACTGCACTTCCTGCTCGACGAGGAGCCGTTCGGCCACCCGGGGGTCCAGCGCGACCTCGGGGCGGGCGAGAACGGGCTCGTACACCGTTCCCGCGAGCGTCGAGTAGAACTCGGACAGATCGCGCGCCGCGGCGCAGCGGGCAATCGTGTCGGGCGGAAGGAGCGCCGCGAGGCGCGACCTAATTTTCGCGTTGACGAGAGAGTACTTGCTGACCGGTCCGAGTATCATGGCGCCTCTTCCCGATGCATCGACTCGCGATGCCGCCTCCCTGAGATCCCTAGAGGAGCTTCCCCTGCTTCTGCTCGACGCCCAGGACGAGATCGGTGACGCGCCGGGCCGCCGCCTTGATCTCGGCGCTCTTCTTCTTGATGAGCTCCGTGCTCCCCCCCTGGGCCGCGGCGATCTGGCGCTGACGCTCCGCCTCGGCCTCCCCCTTCAACAGATCCACTTTCTTCTGCGCTTCTTGCATCGACGTCTCGCGCACGCGCGCCTCGATCCGGCCGCTCGTGTCTTCCGCTTCGCGCACGATCCGTTGGGCGTCCGCATGCGCCTTCTCGATGCTTTCGCGAACCTCTTTCTCGGCCTCCAGGATCTTCTGGACTATCTCTTTCACGTAATCTCTCCCGCTGATAGAAACCGGAGCATGAGGGCTATCTGGATATATTCAGGGAGTATATGAAAGAGGCGTGGCCGTGTCAACAAACGAAACTGCATACCCTGCATCTAGTTAACAATGACCGACGCCGACGAATCGAACGGATTCTGCCGCACGGCGAGCGAGAAGAGATACGGGTACTGCCGCCTGAGGTGATCCATGTATCCGAGCCACTCGACGGTGAGCGCCGCGTACGCGCGTTTGATGTCCCCCTCGAGGTGCTTCAGGTCCGATGCGGGGAGCTTCGAGAAATCGTCCCGCGCCTCGAGCTCCTCCGCGAGGTGGAACACCGCCCAGAGCATCTCGGTGAACGACTCGTGCTCGAGGAGGTTCGGATTCTCGAGGAGGCCGAGGAGAAAGGTCCGCTCGGCGGCGAGGAGCTTCTTGAGATTCTCGAAGCTCTCGGCGGTCGGCGCCGGCGCGCAGTCGCAGCCCTTGAAGTAGCGCACGAGCTCCTTGATGTTCTTATCCGGCCAGGTTCCCGCGGCCGCGAGCCGCGCTCGCTTGTCCGCGGCCGCGGGATCGACCGCGACGAATCCCCTGAGGAGCTTGATACCGACCTCGCTGAAGAACGCCCCGATCACCATGTTGAGCTTCTTGAGCATGACGCGCTTCTCGCGCTTCGTGAGCAGCTCGTGAATGACGACCGTCACGAGAAACACCTCGACCGGGAGGAACGCGATGTCCCCGAGGAGGTAGATGAAGATGTGATGCGCGTCCCGGAACAGGGCGTAGTGCAGCAGGTAGAGCATGGCCGACAGAACGATCAGGGCCGCCCCGAGCGTCACTTTCCATCCGATCCGGTTCGCGAAGCGCATCGGCTACTTGCCCTCTCCCTCCTCGAGCTTCTGCTGCATCTTCTTCATCTCGTCCATCATGTCCTTCGAGCCGGGGCCCGTGACCTTGATCGTGGAGGCGTCGAAGAGCTCGTCGGGAAGCCCCGAGTTCACCTTGACCGACTTGACGACGCCGGTCGAGATGAGCTCATTGCCCGAGTACATCTCGGTCTTGTAGGGCATCTCGAAATCAGCCGTGACCTTCCGGTAATCCGAGAGGAGGATCACCGACGCGACCCCCTCCTGCGGCTTTCCTTCCATCTTCATGACGCGGAAGCCTTTCTGGTCGATCCAGAGCTTCGCGTATTCCGAGGATTCGTCGATCACCGAGAGGACATAGCACATGACCTCTCCGACCTTCTCGCTCCCGATGATCTCCGCGTCGACCGGCATGTAATCGGTGCAGCTCCACTTGGCCCGGTATTTCTCCGCTTCCTCCGGGGGGATTTGCGATTTGCCCATCATCGGATTGACGATCCAGGCGCTTTTCCCGTCGCCGATGACGATCGTCTTCATTTCCCCCATGCCGGCGGGCATTCCCATATCCTCCATGCCCTCCATCGAGACCTCCACCCGGAACATCTTCCCCTTGCTGTAGAGCAGGGTGTTCGACTTCATGGAGCCGTCGGACGACGGCACGTCCATCTCCATCTCCCAGCTCAAATCCTTGATGCTCTGCTGATACTTCGTGCAGCTCTCGATCATCCGCTTCGACAGGCTCGCCCACGTTTCCGCGGAGCTGCACGCGGGAAGCATCGATCCCGAAGCGAGCAGGACGAGGGCCGCGACGGCCGCGAACACGATCGAACGTTTCATCGGATACCTCCTATCTGAGCATTTCGCGCATCGGATCCCACGCGGGAAGCGTCTCGGGCTTCGTCGCGAGGATCGAGAGCACCTCCGGCGAAACGAAGCTCTTGTTGACGATCACGCCGTAGACAAACTGATCGAACCAGTCGTCGTACATCGTCCAGTAGCCCTTGTCGCCGATATCGGTCCCCCACGAGTTTTCGACTCGCCACTTCGCCGGTTTCCCCCCGGCGAGCGTGTCGGCGCCGACGAAAACCATCGCGTGGTTGGGGGAGCTGTCGAAGTAGAGAATCCGCTCCGCCTTCGTGAGCTCCATATTCACGCCGAGGAGCGACGCATAATCGTACATGCCGAGCGCGAAGATGCCGTCCTTCTTGTCGTTCTCGGCGCCGGCGTCGGCGGCGAACCACACCGGCTCCCCCGCGTAGAGCGCCTTGAGGACGAATCCCTTCACGTCCCGGATGCTCATGTTGACGAAGTCCATATCGGGGGCGTCGGCGAGGTTCCGGTCGTACTTGATCCGGTAGTACTTCCCGTACGGCTTCGCCGGATGATCGAAGATCGCGACGTAATCGCCGAGCTTCACGCCGGCGGCGTCCCGGTAGAACGAGAGCGGCGTGTGCTTCGCCTCGTGGATCTTCCCGTCCTTGTCCTCGTAGCGCCAGACGAACTCCGCCGGCGGGAGCCCGAGGTGCAGGACGAGGAGCCGGTAGACGTCCTTGAGCATCGCGATCTTGCGCGCCTCGAGCGCGGGGCCCTTGGCGCCTTTCGCGGCCATCGCGCGCAGCTCGACGGCGTCGCGGCGCAGGAGCCGCGAGAGGAGCGTGTTCATCATGCCGGTGTTCTTCGTGTTGTTCGTCTCGGGCATGACCTCCTTCGGCACGGCGCCGTACTTGTCGATGAGCACGACGACGAACGACCACCAGCCGCCGTCGGGAATCGGATCCTTCGTGAGCACCTGGAGCTCGCGGTCGTCGAGGTCACGGTCGCGCGTCTCGATCACGGCCTCGAGGAAGAGATTCGCCTTCTCGAGCTTGTCCCAGAAAAAGAGGTACGGCTGCGAGAATTCGAACGCCGAGAGGTTGTGCTTCTTCATGACGGCGGGGCGCATGATGTTGAGCCCCGCGAAGAGCCAGCAGCGGCCGCTCGAGGCCTGATCCGTGATGCCCTTCGCGTCGACCTTGTAGTTGAACAGGTCGTCGTGCCGGTTGTAGAGCTCGCGGTTGAGAGCGAGGCTCTTGATGTCGTTGCTCGTGATGGCGTTCATGAGGGCGCGCGTCTGCGCGTCGAGCGTGAACGACGATTGGATCTCCTTCAGCACCTCGGGGGTGAGCGCCGGCCCCTTCTGGGCGAACGCGGGCGCCGCGGCGAGGAGCAGAACGAACAGGAGAACAGCCGGGACGAATGCGAGGCGAAGAACCTTCATGGAACGGTCTCCTTTCTCGTGTTGTCGCTGCCGGTCATCAGGGGATACGAGAATAGCGCATCGACGAGCGCCGTTCAATCAAAAGACGAGCTCGGCAGCGCCTTCGGGGATCCACGTGCGATCGCCGCTCTCGAGCTCCACCTGCCACCAGCCGGGGCGCCGCTCGATGAGCCGGAACTCGGTCCCCGTGTGGAGCGGCTCCTTGAAGCTCGGCTGGTACGTGTCTGCGTCTCCCATGCGGCCGATCGTCTCCTCGGCGACGATGACCCCCTCGGGCGTCCGCGCGAGGCTCGCCGAATCCACGACGAGCGATACGAGAAACGCGGCGCTCGCGACGGCCGCGACGGCGATGACGATCTTGAGCCAGCCGGCCTTCAGGAGGAGGCGCACGAGCGCCGCGATCCAGAGCGCGCCGAAGGATATCGCGAAGATAACGAGCTTGAGCCGCGACGGGATGTCGTAGTGGAGGAAGAAGAGCGTCTTGAGCACCTTCTCCTTCTGCCGCGGCTCGATGCGGTCCGCCCGGCGGTTCCGCGCGTAGTCGAGGTTCTGCCGGAGATTCGGGTCGTTCCGCATGATGAGCTCGGCGCGCTTGTAGTTGAGAATGGCGCGCCCCGTATCGCCGAGGCGGAAATAGGCGTTTCCGACGTTATAGTAGAGCTTGCCGTTCCGCACGCCGCCGTTCTTCGCGATCGCCTCGTAGTGGAGAATCGCCTCCTGATAGTACGCCTTCGCGGCGTCGGGATCGCTCCGGTCGAGCTCCATCGCGCGGCGGAATTGCTGCTCGGCCTGCGCGAGGTGGGTCGAGAGCTCCTGATCGCTCAGGCGCGCATCGGCTTGAGCGGCGATCGCCAGGATGAGAATCAGTATACCGGCGAAATGTCTCATCGAGAATACTTGCCTTTTCTTTCCCGTCCGACAGCGGCGCCGCAGGATCTCAATCTGCGCCCGGCCGCCTTCTCCTCATTTGTCTCGTAATGTGCGGCGTATAGATCGAGCACGCGGCGAATCAGCTTCTGATACTGCGTGTTGTTTCTCTCCGCTGCCCGCTTGAAGAAATTGATGCTCGCGAGACTCAGCGAGATCGTCACTTTGACGGTTATTGGAGCGTTAATGAGCTCTTCCGGCGGGGGAAGGAAATCCTCAACAATCTCCAGATCACCCATGGGTTCATCCGTATATCTTATTCTTTTTTTCATAGAGTCTTCGTCCCCTTCGCCAATAGCCCGCGCCAATTATCCTCGCAGAACCCTTTCGGCGCGTGAACCTGACCGTTAACACCCTTCCTTCGACAAGCCCCATGCAATAGAATCTCTCCTCGCATAAGCTGTGGCTCTTGTCCCTCATGATGAGACGTTTGGGATCCTCGAAAGCTCCGACGGCCGACTCAAACGAGATCCCGTGCTTCGCCTGGTTCTCCAGGTCCTTGGCCTCATCCCACTCAAACCCCTCACACCCCATACCATCACTATATTCACGTATTGCTTATTTTGCAATACTAAAATATGTATATTTTTAAATGTCTTTCGTTTCCTCGAGAATTCGGGCCGCCTCCAGAGCGCGTTTGATGAACCCCTCCCGGTCGGCCGCCGGCGAATGGTCCCCCGCGTAGGCGCCTGCCTCGCACGAGCCCATCACCTCTCGCATCGCGGCGATCGCCTCGGACGGGGCGCCCTTCTCCCCGAGAATCCTCACGACGTCCCCCGTCGTGAGGGTCGAGCCGGCCGTCGCGAGCTTGTCGCCGAGATAGTCGCGCATCGCGCCGAGCACCTGCTCGCAGAGCGGGGCGCCCGAGACGTCCTGCTTGGCGATCGCGTCGAGGCGCCGCTTGAGCCGCCGGTACGCGCTCCGCGCCGCGCGTCCCTCGACGTCGGCCTCGCGGCGGCGCCGCGCGATCGTCGTCGTGAGGAGCGCCGCGTACGCGGCGAGCGGCAGGAAGAGCGCCGCGAGCCACGAAGGGCTCGAGAGCGCGGAGACGAGCCCGAACTGCTGCGGCTTCAAGACGCCCGCGCCCTCGTAGTTGTACGCGATCCCTTCCTTCCACCCCTCGAGCGGGCTTCCGAGAGGACCCGACGAGCTCCCCTCCGCGTCCACCGCGGTCACGACCTTCGTCGAGTGGACGACGATCGGAATCGGGGCGGTCGAGATCGTCTCGTAGCGCCCCTTCTTCGTGTCGAAATACGCGAGCGCGATCGGCGGGATCTCCTTCACGCTCTCGTTCTTCGCGCGGATCGTCTGCGTGAAGACCTTCGATTTGCCGGCGATCTTGCCGTCCGCGCGCTCGTCGGGGATCTTGAAGTAGGTCGCGAGCTCCGTCTGATTGCCGAGGGGCGGGAGATCGACGTGGCCGAGATAGTCGGGTCCGGTGAGCGTCACCTTGAGCGTGATCGGGTCCCCGACGCTCACGTCGAGCGGCGAGGCGCTCGCCGAAATCCGGTATTCGCCGATGTGCCCGGCGAAATTCGCGGGACGCCCTTCCCGGGGGAGCTCCTTCACGCCGAGAACGAGATTGTTCGACGGCACGACGTACTTCTTCATCGCGCCGCGCCGTGCCCCGAAGAATCCGTCGCTGAAGAAATCGTCGAAGAAATCGCGGCCACGGAGGCTCCCGCTCACCGCCGCGCACTGCACGCTCGACTCGGGGATGACGAGCGTGCCCGCGCGCTTCGGGAAGAGCGCCTTCTTGAAGCTGATCGTCGCGTAGTTCCGCCCGTCGAGCGTCCCCGTCCCCTTCTCCGCGATGACCTCCTGCCCGCCGACGGGGATGCGGTAGTACTTCTTGCTTTGGTCGATCGCGACCTCCGGCGTCTCGATGTCGAAATCGGCGCTCCCGAGCACCGGCATCGAGAAGACAAACTCTTCGACGTCGCGCCCGATGTACCACGTCACGGTGAGCATCACGGGCTCGCCGACGTAGCAGGTCGAGCGCGAGAGGCTCATCCGCAGCTTGAAATCCTGCGTCTCGACCGGCGTGTCGACGCCGACCACGACGGCGTTCGCGTTGTACGTCTGCCCCTTCACTTTGACGGGGACGGCGGGGATCGTGAGCCGTCCCTTGCGCTTCGGCGTGAGGCTGAACTGCAGGATGAAGCGGCGCTGCACCTGACGCTGCATCTTGCCGTTGATGACGGTGATCGACTGGCTGCTCGAGTTCTGCCCGCCGAGGTACTGCGCGGCAAAATCGGGCCCGAACGCCGAGACGTCGGGGGGCGTGGCGTTGTCGGCGCCGTCGACGACAAGCTGGTAGACGAATGTCTCGCCCATGTAGACCGTCTCGGATTCGACGTAGGCCTGGACGACGACCTCCTCGGCCGCGGCGCTCGCCGCGCCGATCACCAGCGACGCGAGAATGGCGAACGCGCCGATCGCGCGCACGATATCGCGCCGATCGCGCTTCATCGCTTCGCCATTGGTCCGTTTGACCCGCACCTTCTACCAATCCTTCCCGACCGGCCGGTAGCCGGCGTTCTGACGCTGCTGGTCCTTGCGATCCTCTTTCTCCTGATCGAGAATCTCCCGCGCGGTGGCGTCGCGGGCAAGCTGTTTCTTTTGCTCATCCTTCGGGGCGCCTTGCTTGTTCTTGTCGTCCTGCTTCTTCTGGTCCTTGTTTTCCTCGGCGCCCTGCTGTTGCTGCTGCTGATCCTGCTGCTGTTGGTTTTGCCGGCCTTCCTGCTGTTGTTGCTGGTTCTGCTGGTCTTTTTGGTCCTGCTGGCCCTGCTGCTGGTTCTGCTGGTTCTGCTGATTCTGCTGATTCTGCTGGCCGCCCTGTTGCTGCTGCCGCTGCTGCTTGTCGAGCAGATCCTTTATCTTGAGGCGCGCGATCTCGAGATTCTCGGCGGCCTTCTTGTTCTCCGGATCCTTCTCGAGCGCCGTCGAGTAATTTTTCACGCTCTCCTGGAGGCTCTCGAGCGCCTTCTGCAGATCGCTGTCCTCCTGGCGCTTGGCCTCCTCGAAGGAGACGTTCCCGAGGTTATACCACGCCTTCGATTCGAACGGGAGGCTCTTCGTCTTCGATGCGGCGGCGCGGAACTGCTCGCGCGCCTTCTCGAGGTCCCCCTGCTTGTAGAACGCGGCGCCCCTGTTGAAGGCGACGATCGGCGACTCGGGCGCCTTCACCGAAGCGCGGTCGTAGAGATCGAGCGCCTTGCCGAAATCCTTCTTGTCGTACTGCCGGTTGCCCTTCGAGACGAGGCGGCCCGGCGACTCCGCGCGGGCGGCGCCCGGCGCGAGCGCGACCGCCGCGGTCGCGTATATGCAGAGCGCGAGCCCCGCGCGGGCGCCCCGAGCGATCATCGAGCGAATATTTCTCATGCCGATTTGCGCCTCCTCTCCCCCACGATCGTCTCGGCCGCGAGCAGCCCGAGCGCCACGGCGAGGAATATCTGGAATTTCTCCTCGTAGAGCGTCATCGTCTTGGCCTCGAGCTCGCGCTTCTCCTCGCTCGCGACGAGCTTGAGGTAGACGTCGCCGAGATCGATCGCGCCGGTGGCGACGTTGAGGTATTTGCCGCCCGGGGTCGCGTTCGCCATCTTCCGGAGCGTGTTCGCGTCGAGGCGGCTCCATACCTCCCGGCCGTTGTACGTCATGAAAACGCGGTTTCCCTGCTCGTCGGTAATCGGGATCCGCCGCCCCTGCCCCTCGTCGCCGATGCCGATCGCGATGATGCGGATGCCCTTCTCGCCGGCTTCCTGCGCGGCCTCGACGGGGAACGAGTCGTGGTCCTCACCGTCGGTGATGAGAATGACGTCCTTGTACTTCTTCTCCTGCGTGTCGAAGCCCTCGTCCATCGCCTTGCGGATCGCGTCGCCGATCTTCGTGCCGCCGCGCGAGACGGCGTTCACGTCGACGTCGTCGAGGACGAGCTCGAAGAATCCGTAATCGAGCGTGAGCGGCACCTTGAGCACGGCGTTCCCCGCGAAGACGATTAATCCGACGCGATCCCCCTGCAGCCGCTCCACCATGTCCTTGATCGCGAGCTTCGAGCGCTCGAGGCGGTTCGGCACGAGGTCCTCGGCGAGCATGCTCTTCGAGACGTCGAGGATGACCATGACGTCGCGGCCGCGCCGCTCGATCGTCTGCGGCTTCGGGTTCCACGCGGGGCGCGCGCGCGGCGAACGCCACGAACGCCACCGCGAGCGTCACGAGGACCGCCTTGGTCGTGCGCCCGGCGCCGCTCGCGCTGAGCCCGATGCGTTCGAGCAGATCCTCCTCGACGAACGCGCGGAGCGCCTGCCGGCGCCGGTAGGCCGCCCACACGTAGAGAAACACGACGACCGGCACGAGCCAGAGGAGGTAGAGCATATTGATGTTGCCGATGTGCATAATGTCTCACCCGGCCCCGCAGGCATCGCACCGCCCGCGGCCGGCCGCGGCCCCGCCGCGGGCCGTCACGGAATCCTCCGAAAAATCGTGTTCGCGAGCGCGACCTCGGCCAGCATCACGCAGAGCGCGGCGATCGCGAAGCTCGCGAAGAGCTCCTTGTAATCGACGAAGCGGACCGACTCGATCTCGCTCGTCTCCATCTTGTCTATCTCTTCGTAAATCGCCCGCAGCGATTTCTCGTCCTCCGCCATGAAGAACTTGCCGTTCGTGATCTCGGCGACCTCGCGGAGCGTCTCCTGATCGACCCCCTCGGCCACCGGCACCTTGAAATCCCCGAAGAGCGTGCGCACGGTGCGCACCGCTTCGCTCCCCCCGACGCCGATCGCGTAGATCTTGATGCCCCATTCCTTCGCGAGCGCGGCGGCCTCGGGAGGCTGGCGCCGCCCGTAGTTGTTCTGCCCGTCGGTGAGGAGGATCATGATCTTGCTCTTGATCTCGTATTCCTTCCCCCCCGACTCCTGCGCGTGACGCGAGAGATCCTCCTCCGCCGTCCGAAGCCGCGCCGCGGCGAGCGCAATCGCGTCCCCGATCGAGGTGCCGTCCTCGTTCTGCCGCGTGACGACCTTGACGCTCTCGAGGAAGCGCATGAGCGCCCCGTGCTCGAGGGTGAGCGGCGCCATCGTGTCGGCGTAGCGGGCGAAGGCGACCATCCCGACGAGATCGTTCGGGCGTCCCTTGAGCGTTTTCCCGTTCCCCATGATGAACTCGGTGAACACGCTCTTCACCGCGGCGAGCCGGTCCGCACGGCGCCCGAGGAAATCCATCTCGGTCCCCATGCTCCCCGAGCGGTCGAGCACCATCTCGATCGCGATCCCCTTCGTCACGTCCTTGACCTTCTCGTGCCCCTGCTGCGGCCGCGCGAGCGCCGCGACGAGGAGCACGAGCGCGAGAACGCGGAGCATGAGGGGCAGAGCCGCAAAGGTCGTGCGCAACGAAGCGCCGGCGCGCCGGACGTTCCCGACGGTCGGGAAGCGCAGCGTGCCCGGCCTCCCGAAGCGCCAGAGATAGAGCGCGAGGAACGGAATGACGAGGAGGGCCAGGAAGGCCCACGGGGTCGCGAATCTGATGCCGTGGAGCATATCGAACGGCCTCAAGCGCCCGTCACGAGGCGTCGCCCGCGGGCGCCGCCTCGGCGGCCTCGGCCTTCACCTCCTCCCGCGCCTTCGTCGCTTCGATGAAATCCTTGCACGTCGCGAAGGTGCGCTCGACGTCCTCGATCGAGGGCTCGAGCGCCGCGAACTTCACGAGATCGCAGTGAACGAGGAATTGCCCGAGAATGTCCTTTTTCCGCGCGTCCACGGGGAGGGCCGGGCTCACTTCGACGAGGAACTCTTCCGTCGTGCGCTCGGGCGCCTTGAGAGCGAAGCGGTCCTCTATGTATTCGCGGAGAACGTCCGCCACCTCGGCGGTGAACTCGCGGTAGAGCTTCTCCTCGATGAGACGGCGCGCGAGGAGCGCCTCGAGCTTGCGATAGGCGACCTCGTGCGCGGAAAGCGGCGGGACGAATTTCTCCCTGATGCGGCGCCGCTTCCAGAGAATGATGAACGCCGCCGCGGCGGCGGCGACGCAGCCGATGACGATGAGAACGTTCCTCCATCCGAACGGAAATTTCTCGGGCGGCGCGATATCGTTGATGTCGAGCGAGGCCTTGTCGGCCGGGAGCAGCGACTTCACGACGACGGCGATCGTGTCGGATGAGAGCGAATGCCGCGTGCTGTCCCCCTCCTGATAGAAGGCGACCTCCATCGGCGGGATCTTATACTCCCCCGAGAGGAACGGCTCGAGCTCGTAGAGGCGCTTCGTGACGACGGCGCCGTCCTTGGCGAGCTCGGGCTGGAAGTTCCGGTAGTCCACGATGCCGAACTGGTCGAGCTTCTCACCGAATTTCGGGAGCTCCGCGCGCCAGCCCTTCTGCGCGCGCGTCTCGACGAGCATCTTCACGCGCTCGGCGATCGTGACGGCGCTGTCGCTGAGCGAGACGGTGAAGCTCACCGGGCCGCTCTCGAAGGCGCGCGCGACCCTATACTCCTTCTCCCCATCCGCACCTCCCTTATCACACGAAAAGCAAAATGCCGTTATGGCCGAGACAACTGCCAGCGCTCCGATCGCGCACGCGCGTCTCAGCGAGAAACAGCATCGATGTATAGAACCGGCACGATAATATATCATCGTTTCATCATGCATACGGCCGTAGCCGCGCGATTTCGTCCGCGTCCGTGCTTCTCATGGCATGCCACAGGTCCCAATCGATCTGAAGACCCAACCAGAAATCAGCGGACATCCCCAACACCCTCTCCAGCCGTAGGGCTGTGTCAGGAGTCACTCCACGCTTCCCGCGGATAATTTCGTTGAGGCGCGGGAAAGAGACCCCCAATCGAACGGCAAACTCCGATTGACTGATCTTTCTCGGCCTCAGAAACTCCTCCAGCAGCATTTCGCCCGGATGAGTCGGGGGTCGGTGCTTCGGCAACCTCCGACCGCCGACACTCCGAGAAGAACCGGCGCTCGCAGAGCTGCGGGCCCTAGTGGTAATCCGCAATTTCGACTTCATAGGCATTTCCATTCTCCCAACGAAAACAAATCCGGTACTGCTCGTTAATGCGTATGCTCTGTTGCCCCAAACGACTCCCCTTGAGGCCTTCCAGGCGGTTCCCCGGAGGAACGGCCAATTCCCGCAGTTCCCTCACCCGGTTTATTTGATCGAGCTTCCGCCGGGCAACGCCCCACAACCGCCGGGGGCACAGCCGGCGAGCCGCAGCGGTGTCGACTCCATCGAATATCTCCTCCACCCCCCGATTCCGAAATGATGCTATCATTTATTATATTATATCGAATATCGTTATATTTGTCAACCTGCCGGTGACCGATCCGGCCCGAATTCATTTCCCCCCGAGCTTCGACGTGTGAATGACAACGTTGTAGCGGTCCTTGAGCTCGCCGAGGAGCCGCTGCTGGATCTCCGTCTCCTTCTGCATCCGCACGGCGCCGTAGACCTCGTTCTTCACCTGTTCGAACGCCTGCTCCTTGCCGTCCTTCTTGAACTGGTCCTTGTGAGCGTCGTAGTAGGCCTTGAGATCCTCCGGAGCGATGGTGACGCCCTTGGCGAACTCGCGGTCGAGCATCTTCTGCGCGAGCACCTTGCGCTCGATGTTGCGCGTGAGCGCGCGCACCTCCGGATCGTCGGCGAGCTTCTCCTCGCGCGCGCGCCGGTAGAGAAGCTCCTCGGCGATGAACTGCCCGAGCCACTGCTCCCGCACCCCCTGTTTGAGGACGCTGTCGAGCATCTTCTGCTTCTGCGCGCGCCGCTCCTCGGGGCCGAGACTTCCCGCGACCTGCGAGAGCTCCATGTCGATCTCCGCCTCGATCATCATGTCGAGCTCGGCGCGGGTGATCTTCCACGTGCCGACCTCGGCGACGACGTCCTTGCCGCCCGACGAGTCGCTCTTGGCGACGGCCGTCCGGGATTCGAGCTCGTAGTTCAGCGCGGCGAACTTGCCGAGCCCCTCGAGGCACTCAGCGGTGCGCTTCGAGATCTCGTCTTTCAGATCGTCGACCCCGGCGAGGGCCTCCGAACGGTAGTACGCCTCGAGAGCGCGCTCGTAGTCGCTCGCGTCCTGGTAGAGCTTTCCGATCCGGAACCAGACGCGCGCCGCGTCCTCGCCGCCGGGGCGGGAGGATTCGAGATATTCGGTCCAGGCCCGCGCCGCGGCCCCCGGGAGCTTCTGATCCTCGAATTTGAGGGCGAGCTCCTCGAGCTTCTTTCCCGAAAGCCCGCTCGAGGCGTCGCCGTGGCCTTTTCGATCGGCGCTCGACCCGAAGAAGAGGCCCGCGGCAAGCGTGAGGGCCACGACCGCCGCGACGATAAAAACGATCATTTTATTCGGCCGCCCGCCCTGGTCGTCCCTCGGCGGCAGCGTGAAATTCGGATTGCGATCCATGCATTCCTCCGTGTGAAATCGTCAAACCGGCTTTTGGATCCGTTTAACCGGCTTCTTCCGTTTCCTCGGCTTCCGCGCGACCGAATAATCCACCGTGCCCTCGCGCGCGACGAGCGAATTGAGCTCCTGCTGCACCCGCTCGGCCAGGAATAGCTTCAGCAACGACTGGTACGGCACATCGCGTTTGTTGGCGAGCGCCTTGATCTCCATGAGAAGATAGTCGGGCAAACGCAACGATATTGTCGTCAGCGAAGGCTTGAGGTTAGGCAGCACGAGTCGCCTGGCCTTCGACCAATCGAAATAGTCGAGCGGCGAATGCTTATCCCAGAAATCCCGCTCCTCATCTTCCGACTCGAATCGCGGAATCTTCTTAGGCTTTTTCATTTTGACCAGATCCTCCTCTCGCGTCGATTCATGTCTCGCGCCGATATTACTCGGATGAGATCACCTCTGACCGTAAAGATTATAGCGAGAAACCGCCCCGCGTCGGTCTGGCCAAAGGCATAATAGCGATCCTCTTTGTCCGAGTGCTTCTCGTTCGGTGCCCCAAAGAGAGGTCGATTGAGAAACACCTGCTGACACTCATTCGGGATAACATGATGTCGCTCCCAAATCTTGGGCAGATTCCCGCCGTCCCAATCGAATCCCGAACATCGGGCTATCAGCTCATAAACGTCCATACAATATGTATACTCTGGTAATATACATTTGTCAAGCCCCGGCGGACTCAAAATCGACCGCCGCGGCGACTGCCGGCGACCATCCGGGCGACGGCCTAGTACCTCCGCTCCCGGGCCCTGAAGAACTGCACGAGCCTCGACACGTAGTCTTTATCCGTCATGATCTCGATCCGGTCGACGCCCATCGAGGCGAAGAGCTCGCGGAACCGCTCGGAGCGCTCGCGCCCGAGGCGCTCGTACCGCTTGCGCACCGCCGCGCTCGACGTGTCGACGAGCACCATCTCGCCCGTCTCCGCGTCCTCGAGCTCGATGAGCCCCACGTTCGGCAGGCGCACCTCGCGCGGGTCGGTCACCGGCACGGCGACGAGGTCGTGCCGCTTCGCGACGATCCGCATCGACTTCTCGAAGCCCTCCGACTGGAAGTCGCTCACGAGGAAGACGACCGCGCGCTTCTTGGCGACCTTCCCGAAGTAGTCCAGCGTGCCCCCGATGTCGGTGCGCGCCGCCTTCGGCTTGAAATTCAAGAGCTCGCGGATGAGCCGCAACACGTGCGTCGTCCCCTTCTTGGGCGGCACGTAGAGCTCCACGCGGTCGGTGAAGACGATGAGCCCGACCTTGTCGTTGTTCTTCACCGCGGAGAAGCTGAGGAGCGCGCAGAACTCGGCCGCGATCTCGTTCTTGAGCTTGCGCACGCTCCCGAAGGCGCCCGAGGCCGAGAGGTCGACGAGGAAGTAGACGGTGAGCTCTCGCTCCTCGACGAAGCGCTTCACGTAGGGGCGGTCCATGCGGGCCGTGACGTTCCAGTCGATCGTGCGGACGTCGTCGCCGGGCATGTACTCGCGCACCTCGTCGAACTCCATCCCCCGCCCCTTGAACACGCTCGTGTACTCGCCGGCGAGGACGTCGTTCACGACCTTCCGCGTCGTTATCTGGAGAATGCGAATCTTCCGTGCCAGCTCGGTCGATATCATTGCGTTTCAGCTTTCGTTAATTCAGAGGAAAAACGTAATAGAATCGGGCGGCGCTTTCAAGATGGAACTTTTTGCCCTCACAAACGTTATTACACATGGAGAGCCGCGGAGTTCCCGGCTGGGGATGCCGTGTCGCGGAGGGTCCGCCAACCGTTTCTAGCCCGAAGCCACGGAAACCATTTCGCCGGGAGCTTCCGTTTATTATATTGGAAACAGGCAGATAGATGCACAAGTGGCGGCGAATCCCGAAGGATCCGCCGTTTAATAAAGAGCTCTTCAGATGAAGAAACTCGCTCTCGGGATCGCGGTCCTACTGGGATTGCTCATCATCGCTCGCGTCGCGCTCCACGACCGATGGATCGCCGACGGCGTTCCCCTGTGCACTTCCGCGCACAACCAGCTCGAGCCGCTCATCGTCTCCGACGGCGCCGGCGGCGCCATCATCGCGTGGCGCTCGTTCGACGGCGACATGAACATCTACGCGCGGCGCGTGGACGAGAAGGGGCGCGCCCTCTGGGGGGAGAACGGCCTGCCGATCAGCGCGCACGGCGCCGAGCAGACGCTCTGCGGCATGATCGACGACGGCGCCGGGGGCGCCATAGTCGTCTGGGAGCATAACCGGGCGGGCCAATGGGACATCTACGCGCAGCGAATCGACGCGTCGGGCGCTACTCTCTGGGCGGACGGCGGCGTAGCGGTCTGCGCCGCGGCCGACGCCCAGTTCGACGCCGCGATCGTCTCCGACGGCGCCGGGGGCGCCATCGTCGCGTGGCACGACCTGCGCGGGCATGCGGGCGTCGATATATACGCCCAGCGCGTGAGCGCCGCGGGCGAGCCCCGATGGGCCGCGGACGGCGTGAGCGTCTGCACGGCCGCGAACGGCCAGCGCGCGGCGCACCTCGCCGCGGACGGCGCCGGGGGCGCCATCGTCGCGTGGCAGGACGGCCGCGACCGGCGCGATCACGACATCTACGCGCAGCGGATGGATTCGAGCGGCGCCGCGCTCTGGGCCGCAAACGGCGTCGCCGTCTGCGCCGCCGACAGCATGCAGAGATACCCCGAGCTCGTCGCGGACGGCTCGGGAGGCGCGATCGTCATGTGGAAGGACCGCCGCTCGGGCGCGGGGGACATCTACGCGCAGCGCGTGAACGCCGCCGGCGCGGTTCAATGGCAGCCGGACGGTGTGGCGGTCTGCGCATCGGGAGGCGTCGAGAAATATCCGCAGATCGCCGCGGACGGCTTCGGCGGGGCGATCATCACGTGGCCCGACGATCGGTCGGGATCGAGCGACATCTACGCGCAGCGCGTGAGCGCCGCGGGCGAGACGAGCTGGGCCGCGAACGGCGTGCCCGTGTGCACGGCCGCCGACGCGCAGGAGCTCCCGCAGATCGCCGCCGACCGTTCGGGGGGCGCGGTCATCGCGTGGCAGGACGGCCGGGCGGGGGCGCACGACGTCTATATCCAGCACATGAGCGCGGCGGGCAAGGCGCGGGACAATCCGAACGGCCTCCCGATCTGCACGGCCCCCAACGAGCAGTTCTTCCCGAAGCTCGTCACCGACAAGGACGGCGACGCGATCGTCACGTGGCAGGACTTCCGCGACGGTGACGACTACGACATCTACGCCGGATCGTCGTGACGCCCGGCGAATGCGATTCCGCAATAGAGCGTGCTAATCCGAAAGAGCCGGCCGCCCTTCAGAAATTGAGCACAATTTCCATTCACGCCTTCGCGCGCCCCGGCATGCCCCGGGGTTTCCGCCGCGCGCCGCCGTTTCGGCGCAAAATCGCCGGGCACGAGATATGCGCCGGACTCAGGTGGATAATCTTTCTATACAAGCGGCAACGATGCGGGGCGGGGCATGCGCGGGGGTTGATCGTGTCCTCATCGAAGGTTTACGTCATCGATCCCAAGAGCCGCGTCGAAACGTTCCTGCAGAAAGGCGGCATCGGAAAACGCGGCTTCGAGCACATCGAATATTCACCTGATGCCGGGACGCAGCAGGGCGAGGAGAAACGGAGCTCACGGAGCCGCCGGCGCCGCGCGACGGGACCCGCCGAGGAGCAGGGCTCTCCGCTCCTCGCGCTCCTGTCCTACCTCGCGGGACCGTTCGCGATTCTCGCGACCCGCCGCGGCAGGGCCGGCGCATTCTGGATCGCCACCGCCGTTCTCTCCTCAGCGTTCGCGGGATTCATCGTCGCGCGCTCGGGCACGCTCTTCGCGCCGCCGAGCGGAAGCGGTATCGGCTTCGTCGTGTGGCTTTCGCTCGCGTGCCTCGCCGTTTCTCTGGGCTTCGCCGCGTGGGCGCGAGGCGCATTTCTGCTGGGCCGCCACCGGGGGCATCTCCTGCGGAAGCTGCCCGCATCTCTCCGGCGCCCCGGCGCCGCAGGGCTTCTCGGCCTCCTGATCCCCGGCTACGGGCTTTTCGTCGCGGGGCACCCGCGCCGCGCGGCGCTCTCGCTCCTCGCGGCGTGCGCCGCCGCGGTATCCGTTATCGTGCTTTGGCAGGCCTCGGATCTCTGGGGCCTGAGCAGCGCCGGCATCTTCCTCGGCCACGCCGAGACGCTCGAGCGCGTGTTCCTCGCGATGGGCGCGGCAATCGTCTTCGCGGCGTTCGCCTGGATCGTTCAGGCGCTCGAGGGCGCGCGTCTCGCGGGACCCCGCTTCGAAGGCGGCGCCGCGAACCCGGCCCGCCCGCACGGCGATTGGGCCGCCGCCGCGCTCGTTCTCGCGATCGTCGCGTTCCTCGCGGCATTCAAGCCGGCGCGCGTCGCCGAGACGATCGACCGCTTCGGCGTGTCGGTAATATCGGACGGCTACCGCGTGATTCCGCTCGCCGCCGCCGAGACGGCGATGCGTCTCGACCCGTCGCGGCCCGAGTACGCGATGCAGGCGATACAGCTCAACGAGGCGCTCGGGCGGCGCTACCGCGCCGAAGTGCTCCGGTACTATCTGGAGGATCGCTGGGAGCCGTACGATAGAATGCTCCGGCTCGAGGCCTCGGTCCTGGAGCCCGTCGAGCCCGCCGTTCCCGGCCCCGAAGCGCCGTAGCATCGGAACGCCCCGACGCGAAATCAGCCGGCGAAGCCGTTTGCCCCGCGCGACGCTTCGTTGTATTTTGAAATTGCAGCTACCCACCATCTGCACCCATTGACATGAAGTGCGCGCGTTTTCACGTTCGACCGTAAGGAGCGTCGGTGCGATGGCGAGAATCTCTTCCCTTTGCGCGATAATCCTGGGCTTGCTGGGCGGCGCTTCCGGCGCGGCCCGGGCCGGCTGGATCCCGGACGGCGTCCACCTCTGCCCCTCCCCTGCCATCCAGATCGCGCCTCTGATCGTATCCGACGGCGCGGGCGGCGCCATCGTCGTCTGGCGCTCGTTTATCGACAACGAATCGAACGTTATCGCGCAGAGAATCGACGCCGGCGGGAACACCCTCTGGGGCGGCGACGGCGTGCTCGTATGCAGCGCCGCCTCCGACCAGACTCCCTATGACATGATGCCGGACGGGTCCGGCGGAGCGATCCTGCTCTGGGAGGACTACCGGAACGGCTCGTGGGACATCTACGTCCAGCGGATCGACGCATCCGGGGCGGCCCGGTGGACGCCGGACGGCGTCGCCGTGTGCACGGCGCCCGGGATGCAGTACGGCGCGGAGCTCGTCTCCGACGGCGCCGGCGGCGTCATCATCGCGTGGTGTGATTTTCGCGGCGGCGCCTATTCGGACCTCTACGCCCAGCGCGTGAACGATTCGGGAGCCGTCCTCTGGGCCGCGAACGGCGCAGCCATCTGCACCGCCGCGCACAACCAGCTCTCCGCCGACATCGTTTCCGACGGCGCCGGTGGCGCGATCGTCGCGTGGCACGACCTTCGCCTCAATCCCAACTACGACATCTACGCACAGCGGATCGACGGCTCGGGAACGGTCCTCTGGACCGCGGACGGCGTGCCGGTATGCACGGCGGCCAACGTGCAGAAATACCCGGAGATGGCGCCCGACGGCGCGGGCGGCGCCATCGTCGCATGGAAGGATAACCGGAGGGGCCCCGACGATCTCTACGCGCAGCGGCTGAGCAGCACGGGCGCCGTCCTCTGGAGCGCAAACGGCACGGCCCTATGCGCGATGGGGACCGTGCAGAAATATCACCAGGTCGTCCCCGACGGCGCGGGAGGCGCGGTGCTCGTGTGGCCCGATTCCCGAAACGGCGCCTGGGACATCTTCGCCCAGCGGGTGAACTCTTCGGGGACCGCCCGGTGGGCGTCGAACGGCGTTGCCGTATGCGCGGCAGCCGGAGCGCAGGAGAATCCGCAGATTGTGGCCGACGCCGCGGGCGCCGCGTTCATCGCGTGGCAGGACGCGCGGGCGGGCGACTACGACATCTACGCCCAGCGGTTGAACTCCTCGGGAGGCTCACAATGCGCGGCGAACGGCTTCGCCCTGTGCACGGCCGTCAACGAGCAATCCTGGCCCTCGCTCGCCGCGGACGGCGCCGGAGGAGCGATCGTCGCGTGGCAGGACTACCGCGACGGGATCAACTACAACAACTACGCCGCCTCCACCCAGCTCGCGAGCGTCACGCCCGACGTCATCGATTTCGGGACCGTCCATGTCGGGGAGCACCGGGACACGACCTTCACGATCGAGAACATTGGCTGCGGGATAATTTCGTTGAACGTCGGCGAGGCGTGCGAGCATTTCAGCATAATCTCCGACGAACTCGTCCCCTTCCTCGGGCCGGGGCAATCGGTCGAAGTGATCGTTCGCTTCGAGCCGGCGAGCGCCGGCGCTTGCGCCTGCGAGATCGCGACCGGCACGGGGTGCTCCGCGGTGAGCTGCTCGGGAGCCGGTGTCGATGAGACGAGCGGCGGCGACGCGCCGCGCGCGCCCGAAGCGACCTTTCTCGCCCAGAACTATCCGAATCCGTTCAACCCGGCGACCGAGATCGTATTCGGCTTGAGCGGCCCGGTGAACGTCTCGCTCAGGATCTACAACGCGGCGGGGCGGCTCGTGCGGGAGCTCGCGGCGGGCGCGCTCCCGGCGGGGAGGCACTACGCGACATGGGACGGCCGCGACGCGAACGGCGCGGCCGTATCGAGCGGGATCTATTTCTACCGGCTCGAGGCGGGGACATTCTCCGAAACCAGGAAAATGGTGCTCCTCCGGTAGCTCTCGCTATTTCCGCGGGGGCATCGATACCTTGTATTTCACCACCCTGCGGCCTCCGTCCTCGTCCGCCAGTATCGCGTGCAGGAAGCCGTTCGAGAGAACCATCGCATCGAAGTTCTTGTAGCGGTCCCCCTCCGGCAGGACGATCTTTCCGCGATAGAGGTACGCGCCGTCCGGCGAGAAGATATCGACGTACTGCGTTCCGATCGCCGCCTCGAAGGCGTCGACGGTGAACACGTACACGAGCCCGTCGATCACCTGGATGCGATGGAAATAGGTCAGCTTCTTGGGCAGCATCGGGACGATCTTCTCCACCCGGTCGGCCGGTATCCCCGCGCCGGCCATATGGCGCTTCAGCTCCTCCTCGGTGACCTGAATCCGCTCCTTCGGGAGCCCGAAGCTGCTGATCATCTTCCCGTCCAGGTCCGATACGAGGATCTCGTAGCGATCGTTTCTGGCGAAATAGAGCCGGCCGCCCTTCGAGTCGTATGCCATGTCGATCTGCGGTATCAAGCCGAGGATCACGCCGCCGAAGGCGATCTGCTCGTCCGCTGCCATGGTGAACTCGTGGATCGGCTTCGTTTCGCCGCTCGTCACGTTGACCTTGCGAATGGAGGCCTTCCCGCCGGGGAGATTGGCGAGCGCGCCGGGCGCGGTGAAAAAGACGTCGTCGCTCGTGAACACGAGCGGGAAGCTCTCGAAGATGTTGTTCGGCGTCGACGATATGAACCGCCCGCTCGGATCATAGAAATGCAGCTTGTCCATGGAGCCGACGATAACGCGGTTATCCGACGTGAAGCAGTTGACGTACCGCGAGACGAGCCCCGGGCCGTCCCCCATCCCCGCGAAGGTCCCGAGAAGCTCCCCTTTTTCGCCGACGATGTAGCTCAGGTGCCGGTCGAAATCGTGGAAATAGAGCTTTCCGTCGCGCGAGACCCTCGGCTCGCCGGGACGCTTCAGGGTGTCCGCCCCCGCGCGATCGAACGACCATACCGCCGCGGGCGAGAAGCTCCATTCGCCCTTCAGCGGCTTGGCGGGATCGGCCGCTCCAGGAGAGGCCGCGCCGGCACGGCCGCTCCGGCAATCCGACGCCAAGACCACGGCGGCCGCGGCGGCGACAAAGGCCGCGCGGAGAAATACTCCACCATTCATACGCATATCGTCCTCCCTTTCGGCGCTTCGAAATCCGGTGGAAAAGCATGAGCCCGCTCGGGTAGTTCTATACCCGAGGGGATGGAAAGTTCCGGAGCTCTTGCGCCTCGGTCCGGAGGACGCGTTACCGCAGCAGGATCATTTTGCGCGTCTGCGTGAAGCGTCCCGCGTCGAGGCGATAGAAGTAGATCCCCGACGCCGCGGCGCGGCCGGCCGCGTCGCGTCCGTCCCACGTCACCTCGCGCGCGCCTGCCGGCATCTGACCGCTCGCGAGCTCCCGGATCTTGCGCCCGCTCACGTCGTAGACGACGAGCCGCACGTCGGCCGCCTCGGGCAGATCGAACCGGATTCTCGTCGTCGGATTGAACGGGTTCGGAACGTTCTGATAAAGCGCAAATGTCTTCGGCATCGCAGGCGGATCGGCGTCCGTCACGGTCCCGGCAGAGGCAGGAGCGCTCTCGTTGCCGGCGTGGTCCACGGCCGAGACCCTGTAACAATACAGGTAGCCATCATCGACCGTGTCGAGCCAATCCGTGTCGATCGTCGTCTGCGCGAGATTGCCCGCCTCGGGCACGAAGTCCTCGCTCGTCCCACGGTAGACCTTGAAGTACTCGAAGTCGTAATCGGGGCAGGCATCCCACGAGAGATCGTTGCCGCTCCCCGAGTTGTAGGCGACCGCGAGGCCCGTCGGCACGTGCGGCGCGAGGTTATCGAGCGAATAGCCGCTGTCGGGCGCGCTCGCGTACCACACGTACGGCGTGGTCGTGTGCGCCGTCACCATATACACGGCGTAAGCCATGCCGTCCTCAACCGTGGAATCGGCGAGGGTGAGCGTCGGATGGACATACTGATCGAGCTGCGTCGCGGAGAAGCTCCCCATGACTTCCCACATCCCCGGCGGCAGCCCCGCCGCTTGGAGGGTCGGATTCGAGGCGAGCATCAGCCTGCCGCCGACGCTCATCACGGGCAGGTCGCCGAATTTCTCATCGGCGGCCGCTGAGAGCGGGACGCCCTTCGTGCTCGCGAGCGCCGCGCCGTCAACGCGCCGCCAGACGTTGTACGTCGCGATCGGATACGTCTCCTCGTCGCCGAAGTCGCGCCCCGACCGCGTGAAATACGCCCGCACCTGCCCGCCCTGATCGCCCGGAATATCGCGAATCGAATCGATGATCGCGGGCTCGTAGAGCCATTCGATCTCGACCTGCGAGCACGTGGGATTGTTCGGATAATCCGCGAAGGAGAGATCATCGCGCCAGAGCAAATCGGTCCCCGGATAGCTGAGCGTTTGCCATGTCCGGTCCGAAGGAACGCTCTTCCAGTTGGCGCCGCCATCCGCACTCAGCATCCAATGGATGGTGCCGGTCTCGGCGGCGGAGAGCCTCGCTTTCACGATCTGCTCGCTCGGGGAATTCACGACGAGCGATCGGCCCACGTTGGCGGCGGCCAGATAGTCCCGCACCGAAATGCGAACCGTGCGCAGTTCATTGCCCTCCGCCACGAATGCATAATCTCCCGCGCACACCACTCCCCGTGCCTGGGCAATCGGAGTCCATGCTATTCTCTCGATGGATGCGGGATTCGTGATGTCGATCACCTGGAGGGAACGATAGGGAGACCCCGCTGCCACATATGCGTAGTTGCCGGCGACGGCGATATCGTACCCATACCCGCCCGAATACAGGCCTGTCGTCGATGCGACGACCGGGCTCGACGGATTCGAGATGTCGATCGAGCTGACGTATTGACCCGGGTAAGCGACATAGGCATAGTCTCCCGCAACGGTCACGCTGTACGCATACGCGACGCAGCTCCCCACAATGACGGGATTCGCCGGATCGGAGATGTCGACAGCCCGAAAACCGCCGTCCGCGAGGAAGGCATAATTTCCGGCAACGGCGACGTCGTACGTGGTGCCAAGCGTATTGCAGGTGCCGAGAAGCGTCGGAGTCGACGGATCGCTGATGTCGAGGATGAGGAGGCCCGCTTGTTCGGCCGCGACGAACGCATGGTCGCCGGCAATGTCGACGCCGTAGGGAACGTCCGGGGCGTCGTAGGTCCCGAGGAGGGCCGGACTCGTTGGATCGGTGATATCGAGCACGATTACCGTCGAATCGGTCGCGCTTGCGATGGCATAATCTCCGTCGACCGCGATGTATGTGCAGTAGCTCGTCGTCGTATATTCTCCGACCGAAACGGGCGCAGCCGGATCGCTGATATCGACGACCTGCACGCCGTAGCCTCCATCCGCGATGTAGGCATAATTTCCGTCGATGGCGACGTCCTGCGCCGCACCCCAGAGGCTGCACCACCCTTCAACGAGCAGCGGCGCGGGACAGGCAATTCTCGCGATCTGAAGCCCCGACCCGTAATCGGCGATAAAGGCGTGATCCCCGTCGACTGCGACATCCCATGCCGCATCCGGAGTATCCAGGGTGCGCTTCACGACGGGAGTCGATGGATTCGAGATATCGATCTCGATGAGGCCCGCCGAAGAGCACGCAACGTATGCGTAATCTCCGCTCACGCCGACGCCGAACGCGTTGGCGGCAAGGGTGAGGCTCGTTACAGAGGCCGGGGACGCGGGATTCGTAATGTCGATCACCTCGAGCCCCCCGGTATGAACGGCTATGTAGGCGCGGTCTCCGGAGAGCGCCACATCGTGCGCCAGGCCCACCGTTGCATAGCTCGCCGCAAGAGTCGGGCTCGCCGGATTCGCGATGTCGATGACCTGCAGGCCCGAGGTGTAGTCCGCGACGAAGGCGTAATTGCCGGCCACGGCGATCCTGCGGGCGTAGCCCGGCGTATCGTAGCTTCCCGCGAGCGTCGGGCTCGCCGGATTGGAGACATTCAGAACGACGAGGCCGTAGGTGTAGTCGGCCACATACGCATAGTCCCCCTCGACGACAACGTCATACGCTGTCCCTGAGGTATTGTAGCTCCCCGTGAGCGCGGGCGAGGCCGGATTCGTCACGTTGATAATGGCAATCCCCGACGACCCGTCGGCGACATAGACGTGGTTCCCGTCCGCGAACACCTCATAGGCGCTGCCCGGAGTATTGTACGTGCCGAGGAGCGTGGGGCTCGCGAGATTCGTGATATCGAAGATCTGGAGGCCGTACGTGCCGTCCGCGACGTATGCGATGTCGCCATCGATGGCGACACCGGTGGCGCCCCCCGGGGTATTCCACGCGCCCACGATCTCGAACGCGCATGGCGGCAGCCTGAGCTCCCCCACCACGGTGTCCCAGAGGGCCGTCGTGTTGAGGGTGTCGCAGTAGAGCTTCGTGTCGAAGCTCTCGATGAAACGGTGAATGGTCGCCGAGGCGGCGCCGGAGAGAAGTGCGATAAGGACGAGCGCGACAAAGGAGCAAACGAGCAGATGCCTACGCATGGCCGATCCCCCCATAGCTAGAGAGCTGCGGTATGACAAGGAAGCGCGGGGGCTCCGATCGGTTGGGCCGACCGAAATCCCGCGGCATTCCTAATGTGTTGTATTTGAATATTATACCACAGACGGCCGATCAGGGTACAGCGATATTGTCGTCCATGTAGATCTCGTCGGTGAGCCGGCGGCGCCTGAGGATGTCCTTCGATTTGCCGGGGACTCCCTCCCGAGAAGGCGATCTTTATTTGATTCTCCTATTCGCCCGTATCATCGATCTCATTCTCAATGATTCTGAATATCTTCCATTGGCCGTGTACCGGGCTGACATACATCCATATGAGATTTGATCCCGCCATGGAGGCGGGCGCCTTCCCCTCCGACTCCGCGTTGAATACGACGGAGTACGCGGTCTTTCGATGTGTCTCCCAGCAATCGAGACAGGCCTTGCCGCCGAGAGAGTCCACTCGACTCCATGCGCCCGTCTCGAAGGTGAAGTGAATCTCGCTTGCCGCGTCAAACATCGCTTTCATTATTTCAAGCTCTTCGGGAAGCCCGCGCGTTCTAATTGTGGACTCTTGATTTGTGCCGCCGAAGAGATCAATCTCCCCCATCACGGTCATGAATTCACAGTCATCCAGAAAGATGCTCGCATACCGATCGATATCTTCGCGCTCTATGCTCAGCGCGTAATTGCGAACGCAGTGCTCCCTATCGGTCTGGTCCCCATAGAGCGAATCGGAAGGTGAAATTTCATTCTGGGCGAATGCGGGAAGTCCGGAAGTCGCAGCGGAAATACCGATAACCGTCAGTAGAATGGCGCATGCCGCTCGGCCGTTCTGAAACACCATATCTTACCTTCTTTCATCGATTATGAGCCGGGATTGTTGACAAATATCATCAAAATATATGAATTATTCTGATGTTCTGTTCGTTTTTGTCAAGTAGACAATAAGACAGATACTCGGTCGTCCCCTAGAAAAGGAAGGGCGGTCGGGTGAGATCAAATCTCAGCGAGCTGCTTAAAGGCAACCCTCCCAATCGCGCCAAGAACATATTAGAGCAGAGATGCGACCAGTGTCAAGAAGAAGGGCGCCATCGGGCGCCCGAGGCTAGCTCATCGATTTCACGTCCCGCGGCGTCACGGAGCCGCGCCCCTGCATGAGCCGGTTCGTACTCAGACGAACCACTTCATGCGGCCGACCACCAGCAAATAGGAGATCGCCAGGACAAAGAACACCGCCAGGCCGAGGAGGATCGCTCTACTCGCCCCGTATTTCGGAGCCAGAACGGCGACCGTTATCATGTACGGAACCCAGGAGACGAGCGTCCCGCACAGAACGAGCCAGGCGTGCTGGCTGAGGGTACGACCCCCCCGGCTTTCGCCGATGAAGATGTAAGCCACCAAGGTGAAGACCGGCATCAGTGTCGCCAAACCGGATAGCAGGCGCCGGTTGCTGCCCTCGAGAAGAACGATGGCGGTAGTGACCGTCCCGCCGGTCAGGAAGTAGATGATAATGTTCTTCATGATGCCCTCACGGCACCGCGATACTGTCGAATATCGTCCCGACGACGTTCTCGGGCGTCTTCTCCTCCGCCTCGGCCTCGTAGGTGACGATCACCCGGTGCCGCAGCACGTCCATCCCGATGGATTTCACGTCCTGCGGCGTCACGTAGCCGCGCCCCTGCATGAGGGCGTGCGCGCGCGAGGCCATCGTGAGGTAGATCGTGGCGCGCGGGGAGGCCCCGTACTGGATGAGCTTCCCGACGTCGAGCCCGTACTTCTCGGGCGTGCGCGTCGCCTGGACGATGTTGAGGATGTAGTCCTCGACCTTCTCGTCCATGTAGATCTCGTCGGCGAGCTGGCGGAGCCTGAGAATGTCCTTCGGCGAGATCACGGGCTGGACGTCGATCTTCGTCGACGAGCGCGCCATGCGCTCGAGGATCTTCTTCTCCTCTTCCTTCGTCGGGTAGGTGACCTTGAGCTTCAGCATGAAGCGGTCGACCTGCGCCTCGGGCAAGGGGTAGGTGCCCTCCTGCTCGATCGGGTTCTGCGTGGCGAGCACCATGAAGGGCTCATCCAGCGGGTGCGTCTTGTCGCCGATCGTGACCTGCCGCTCCTGCATCGCCTCGAGGAGCGCGCTCTGCACCTTGGCCGGCGCCCGGTTGATCTCGTCGGCGAGGATGATGTTCGTGAAAATGGGACCCTTCTTCGTCGTGAAGTCCCCCGAGCGGGGGTTGTAGATGAGCGTGCCGATGAGGTCGGCCGGGAGCAGGTCCGGGGTGAACTGGATCCGCTGGAACGAGGCCTGGATCGTGCGGGCCAGCGTCGTGACGCTCAGGGTCTTGGCGAGCCCCGGCACCCCCTCGATGAGGATGTGGTTGTTGCAGAGGAGCCCGATCAGCAGCCGCTCGATGAGCTCGTCCTGGCCGACGATGACCTTGCGGATCTCGGTGCGGACGCTGTCGAGAACCGCCTTTTCCTGCTCTACCTTAGCGCCGATTTGTTTGACGTCGATGGGCATGGCGAAGAACCTCTCATTCCTGAAGAAGCCACATTGCCGACTCATGATCTGGGAACGTCCCTATTATATACAAAGTTAAGAAAGAAGTTTCAAGCTCCAATGGGCGAAAGGCACCAGCTCCTTGCAGGGCAGATCATAGCACCAAGAGAAAATACATGCTTCACACAAACATTCTCTGAAGAACCTCGCAAGGCGGCAGGATTTCTCAAGTAACAATTCGAATCGACAACAACGCAAGCCGAATACCGATTATTTGGCATTCATTTGCTATTCCATTCTGCTGAAGAGTTATTGGCGATTATACAAAAAGTAATTTAATAGAAATACCGAGGCTCTATTGCCGCATAGTTCAAGCATCAAGAATAGGATTTCTTCAGATCCGATTTAGATAACAATGAGTACTATATGCTAATTACTTAATTAGTTAATTATCACCTCTAGGCGCGTAGGGGGTCGGCTTGGAATATGGCGCAACCATTTCTCAACCCATTTGGCAATCCTGAAGGATCCCGAGCTGATTTGGGATGAAATAACAAAGGGCTTTGTTGCCTTCCCGGCATCCGTTGACTTGGAAAGGATTGGCAACCGTTCCAAGCGATTCTACGAGCTCGCATTCTTATCGGGAAAAAGGGTTCTGGAAGACCGTTTATTTTTCGGCGCGAAGGGATTTTCGGATCAAATTCAAACGAACTTCATGCGGGCGAGTTGGAATTGAATGCGCCTCCGACGATGGAGGTTGTTAGGGTACTGGGAGTTTTCAAAGGATAGCCTCCGATAAGTTCTGGAGCGCCATTTGGAAACGGCGCCATTTTCTGTTCCGCCGCTTCTTACGTCCTTTCTTTGTTCTTCGCGCCTTTCTGCCTTGATACCAGAGATCATCAGGCAACAACAGCCTGCGGAATAATTTACGGCGATTTGCTTCAACCCAATAAGCCATTTGCGCAACCTGTACAGATCTTCAATGAAGCTAACGCAATCATTATGCGTCATGTTACTGTAAACGCCTTCAGAAAGTATTGGTACAATCCTCAGTGGGGTCAGCTAGAAGAGGAATTACACATTGCCCTTACTCATTGTAGACGATTATGTCTCTATTTGGACGGTATTGATGATGATTTTCAGCATGCTCCAATGCACTGGCTTGAATGTCAAATTGGCCTTTATGAAGCGATAATGTCCTTGTTACGGGATCCGCGTTTTGGCCAGTGCTTGCATGTTTTTGCTACACTCAGAGATCTAGTATTAGTGAAGATTCTTCAGGAGAGCACTCAACAAGAAACTACGAGGAAGAGCACGTTCGGTCTCTTACCTGGAACAGAGCATCGATTGATGAATTGTTGAAGGAGAAGGTACGGCGGTTGGACTCTACATTTTTTGCGGATTCGGGAGGATCCAAACGCGTTCAGGATTGGCTGGGCCAACAGACGCTTCGTAACCAGGAGAGAAATATTGACGAGCCAATTCGGGATTACATCCTGCGGCATACAAGGTTGCTTCCGCGTGATATTGTTACTCTTGGAAATGTCCTTTGCCAGGAGCGACAGAGGGCTAAGTGGTTTGATTATATGCCCGATGAAGCAATTACTAGGGGAGTCCGTTTTGTGGCACGCAAGTTCTGCTCTGAACAACTGGCAATATGTGCGAGTCAAATAGCAACCGATTTACCAGCCACGAAAGAGAACAGATCTCAGAACGCTAAGTTCATGGGAATCGATGAGTATCAAGAGACTCTGGCTGAGAAACTGCGAGCATTCATAAGTGGTTTCAAGAAAGATAGATTCGGAGTTGACGTACTTCGGAGGCAAGAAGATCAAGCGAGGCTTATGTTTCCGGACCACCCAGATATCTTGAGCGTATTATGGCTCAATGGATTGCTTGGATATGTAGATAGCAGTCGCAAGGCGGGATATGTCACATTCTATTCAGATGAAGCTGGCGCCGAATTCAAGTTACCTCGATCGAAATCAAGCTATGCATTTCACTCTTGTGTTGCGGACGGCGTGGAAATCAAATCTGTAGGACAACCTGTACTTCAATGGAGTTAAGAAGGACAGAAGCATGAACATTGAAGAGCTTTATTTCCGTTCTTGGGACGTTTTCAAAGGGACTTTTATTACTGACCTATTTCATTCGGATCGCTTTGTTCCAGGGCCGATTCATTTTTCGTGGACAAGGCAATGCTGACCATAATCTCACTTCAAGCTTTGACCGCTGGTATGATAGGCACGAGTTGGAGGGAAATAGGTTTGAAATATCTAAGCGTCTTCTTGGACTGTTTAATGAGGAATGCATGAATCTGGATATAATGGAATATGAACGAGACAATGGAATAGAAATAGCAGCATTGGCTCAGCATCATGGCTTGCCAACAAGACTCTTGGACTGGACTGAAAGTCCCTACGTTGCATGCTATTTCGCTTTCACCAACCGGTTGTCTGGCGATGGTGACTCTCCTGAAGCAGTATCAATCTGGGCTTTGATTTGACCTCGGATATCTGGAACCTGGAGAGCGGGGCTGAAATTATTCGTTCGCCGAAGATTGGCAATATGCGACTCCGAAACCAGGCTGGCCTTTTCACTGCCCTGCGGACTCCACACAGAAGCCTAGAAGAATATGTGATTGCTTCTGATCCGAATGGTCCCGCACTCTATAAGATGATTGTTCCCGCTGAACAGGCATCGGTAGCCTTGGCGGATCTTGCTGCAATGGGAGTTACAGCAACCAGATTATTTCCTGATTATTCTGGCGCAGCTAGATCTGCGATTATATCGACATTGCTTGCCCAGACGCTCACTGACTAGCTTGATTTGAGGCATTTAAATTTGTATCTGTTCTCTTGCTCTTTAGCTTCTTGAGTGCTATTCAATCCAATGCTGTTTGGAATACGATGAATCTAGGCGTGCGACCTTTCCCGACTAAACTGATCCAGGCGAGGGATTGATTTAGCTGGTAAGGCTCTTGACTCCGACCTTGTACCGGATCTATCAGCATTTTGCTAGTCTCTGCTTATGATTTGAATAGTCTCTGGATGGAGCCCAAGACCGATTTCAACGAGAGTCTTCGCGGTCCAAGGGACGTGGATCAAAGTCTCGATGCTCGCTTCAATCGCCTTCTTGACAATGCGAGCTTATTCCGGTTAATATCCTCGTGCTTCAGGATAAAATGGGGAAGAAATAGCATCCATGCACAACAGCGATGTCCGACGAGTCGATGAACAGTCAAGTGACCGCCGCAGCTTCGAGTGCCTTGCTATCCGCAGATTGCATTGGACGGGCAATTCGATCGCTGCTGCGCCTAAAAATGGACGCTGATTGTGGGCACCTCTCTGTGGAGGAAAGGGTGTGAATAGGACAGCACCAATCATAGGCTTGGCGGTACTCAAGACGAATTGGGATGTTCTCGGCAGGGATTATGTCGAGAACTTTGTCCCAATCGTCGCTGATTGCCTGCGTTTTTCCTCGGACGAAGTAGTCTCGTTGCCGAAGCTCCAAGAGGACGTGCAAGAACGATATGGGATCAAACTGCCGCAGAATCCGCTCAGGCAGATCGTGCGAAGGGCAACGAAAAGCGGATTTGTCAGAGTGGAAAACGGCGTCTTCTATAGAGTCCTTGAAAGATGCAATGCGCTCGCCGTTGATGAATCGCGCAAGAGAGTAAACGCGGTTTATGCTCGGACAGTGAGTCGCCTGAGGGATTACGCTCAAAAAAATCATCGAGTGACCTGGTCGGAATCTGATGCCGAAGAGGCCCTAGCCGCTTTCTTGCTTAATGATAGTCTAGCAATGCTGTTCTCATACTCGGAAGCGACCGTATTCGACTTTGCTCCAAAGGAGACTCAGGCTAGGTACATAATAGGAAGCCTCATTGCGGAATCACACAGGTCAGATTCCGAGCTCATGAATGATCTTCTAATTCTGGCGCAAGGCAACATGTTGGCAAACGCCATGTACCTGCCGGATCCGGGCAGAGTGGCTAAACGCTTCGAAAGCACAAGGGTCTACTTGGATACTTCAATCATCGTTTACGCAGCCGGATACGCCGGAGCCGAAAGAGCAGCGCCTTGCAGAGAGCTAATAGATCTTCTATGCGAATACGGCGCCGTTGTTCTTTGCTTTCAGAATACTCTAGATGAAATACACGGAATATTGGACGCCTGTGCGGCACGATTGGAGCGAGGTCAACTAAGGGAGGCCTTCGGGCCCAGCATGGAGTACTTCATCGAGACGGGACGTACGGCATCGGATGTAGAACTTATGACCACTCGTTTGAAGAGCAAGCTCGATTCTTTCGGCATCCAAGTGGAGGATAAGCATCCATATGAGAAAGAATATCAAGTTGACGAAGCGGGCTTTGAGGATGCCCTGAATGCTGCTATCAACTATCAGAACAAGAGAGCTCTGGTGCATGACGTTGACTGCATTTCGGCCATCGCTCGTCTGAGACGAGGGCGCGATCGGTTTTCCCAGAGACGTCGCGGGCACTGTTTGTCACCTCTAATGTTACGCTCGCCGCGACGGCCCGAAGGTTCTTTCAGCCGGAAGCATCCCCCGGCACCGTAGCACTATGCATGACGGATTATGGATTGGGCAACCTGCTCTGGCTCAGAATCCAACTAAGGCGCAGACCTCCCGCTGAAACAGGTGATCTTTGACGCATACGCAGCCATTCAACCACCCGAGAACCTATGGAAGAAGTACTTAGTTGAAATTGCCCGGCTGGAAGAGGAAGGAAAGGTGACCTCTGAAGACTACTATCTATTAAGGTACTCGCTTGCGGCGAAAGCGGCCTTAATGGACTTAACTCGTGGGGCGTACACGCCTTCTCGGAAGGCGAGTGTAACGTCTGGCTGTGAGAGAAAATTAAGAGCAGACCTAACGACAGCCCTTGAAACGGAGAAACGGAGGCTACGAGAGGCGGAAATTGCCAACCAAACCCATGAGGATGGTGAATTACAGAGAAGGGATAGAATTCGAAAGACAGCAAGAGAGGTATGCCTCCCGTGTCGCCAAGCTCTTGGGTGTATTCATAGAAGCGATCCTGCTCGCCGTTTTCATACTGACTTTCCCTTGGAGTCTTCCTTCTATCACTCAGAAGTGGAGCCCCTACATCTTCCCCCTATGCACACTAGTAGTACTTGTTCTCTCATTCCTGAATATCGGCTGGGGGATCACCATTATGGCGGTCGTAAGGACCATCGAGCGCAGGTTGACTAATCGCTTTCTCAAGTGGCTCATGGAGATCTCCGGTAGGGAGGATAACCGCTCTTGATCCGAATCTAGGATCAATTCTACGCGGCTGGCGGTTCTGGGGCCTGCGTCCAAAGTGGAGAACCAGCTCCACGAAAACGGACCAGTCAATCCAACAACTACTTGACAGATCCACAATTCCGCAGTATTCGCTTTGCATGTGCGTCGTAGTTGCGATTCAAGCAACTTGTCGCAGCACAGTGCGTTGGGATGTTCGGAGGGTGGAAACCGAGCAGCCAGTACTTTTCCAAGACACGGCGCCGGCGATGAAGTGCTATATCTGTGACTGTCCGGTTGGCACGAACAAGGATCTGCGCGAGCATCTCCTTTCCCGCCATCGGACCCTCCCGGCACAGTACTTCGAGAGGTACCCAAGGGCGGAGAAGATATGCAGCAAGTGCGGGAAGGAACTTGCCAATACGGAGTTTCAGCGAGACAAGACGCACCCCTTTGGATACAGGTCCCAATGCATCAGTTGTCTGAACCCTCCCCAAGCAGAAAGCGTGAGTGCCCATCATGCGGCCGGAGATTCCTGTGGTCCGCTGTTGTACGCCATATGAAGAGGGCACATGGCCTGACTACGGTCGATGCATACTACGTGTACTTGAAGGAGAAGTACTGTCCGAGATGCAAACAGGTCAAGCAGCTCGACGCTTTCTCGCGCATGAAGGACGAGGAGCACGTGTTCTTCTCCTACTGCCGAGACTGCAACAGGGCAAGATACAGGCCCCGCCCCGCACGACGAGCCACCCCGTGAGTGTGGGTTTTCAGGTCAGGTCGTCGGCCGCGACTCATCGAACCTAGAATAATAGTCGCACCTACCGCGCACGGGGCATTGACCGCAATCCGGTTTCGTCCTGCATATTGCTCTGGTGAAGTCTAGTAACGCATAGTTATAATCCCTGAAGTTTCTCTTCGGTGTAGATACACGCGCAACGTCGGAGAAACCACTTCTCCCTTCTCGTCTCGCAATCAGTGATGAGTCCAAGTGCTCTTCCATAAAATCGGACGATGTTCACGTCGGCGATCGGGAAAAAGACATTCTTGTGAAGAAGAGAGATACGCTGAAGCCGCATACTGTCCGACACCGGGGAGTGCTACAAGAGCTTCATAACCGCGGGGGATCCTCCCACCGTACTGAGCCCGCAGCGATTCTCCAAGCAGCAGCAATTGTCGCGCGCGCCAGTGAAGCCCAAGAGGTTCGATGACCTGCTTGATTTCGCGCTCAGAGCTTGATGCAAGAGACGCAGCATCGGGGAATCTCTGACGGAACGCTAAAAAGACCGGAGACACCTGACCGGCTCTGGTGCGCTGGAGCAGTATTTCCACAATTAACGAATGGAAGTCTGATTGCCCCTTTCGCCAGACAAAAGGGGCAAAGTTACGCCTGCCCCAGTGAAGGAGGCGCCTTCGAAAATACGCAACTCGGTCATAGTGGAGAGCCGACCAGCCGACCTCGCCGCTACTCGGAGCGTGGGGCAAAGTACTTAGCTCAATCGCATTCAAGAATTCCCGAGCCTTTGTTTGTGATTCCGCCGTGAGGCCCTGCATTGACTGCACTGACTCACCAGTAACGGTTTCGTGAGTAAAGATCTTGAAAGACTCGAAAGGTATAAGCAGCGTCTGCGTCGCCCCTCCCCCATCCCTTGCCCCCCGGCCTGCCCGGTCCAGCTCGTCGAGAGCGTCAGGATGTCGGCAAGCGTGATGTACTTCCACCCGACAAATTCCCGTGCTTCAGAATCACTCACATGGCGGACGATGTACATGGCATTTGAATCACTGGGGAGACAGAGTCGTAGCAGCATGATGATGCGACCGACATCTATACCGAAGAACGCGCCGTCACCCCCAAATTCTCCTTTTTATCTCCACGGGAAACACACCGCCGCTGTAGGAAATAAAGAAACCATCCACATCGTATGGATCAACGACGGGAACATGCGACCTTGAGCTTCAGATAGCTGGTGAAGAAAGCCTCATTGAGGAACAGTCTTGTGAGTTGCTCTTGCGGGAGACGGCTGAGCCTTTCCATTGTTTCAGGCGTGATTTCTGCCCTCACGTGGCCGGGGCGCCCTCCTCCAGCCCAAGAGGGGAAGAAAGCACTATATTGGTCGCCTCACATCGTCCATCAAAGAGACGAAAGATGCGCCATTCCGATCCCCATCGCCCAACAACCCCTCACCAAGCTCTGGCCCGTCAAAAACAGGGACAGCGTACATCATCTCTAGTCCCGCAGCCCTGAGGAAACGTGCAATTCCGGCTATGGAGGTAATCCCCGGAGATACCTGCAATCGCGCCTTCAACGGAATCCGATGACACACACTCAGGGTGCGTGAACACCGCGAATCGATACTTGAAATTCTTCTCTACCTTGGGGGACAAGAGCCACGCACCGTGGCGAAGACTCCCCGCTCTCGTTCCTCGAGGTAATCGAGGAAATAGGATTCAGCCACGAGTTCCTTTGGCCTTGTTCTCTGCCCAATACGCTCTAAAGTAGTCTAGAGCAAATCTCGCATTTAGTGTTGCCAAGGTCCCCCCATCGCTTGAGAATCAAGATCCGACTTCCGACTTACAGACCTCCGCACGGGCGTGCCGCAAGGTCGCAACGAGCTCAGACGCGATATCATAGACCACCGGCACAACCACCGAGTTGCCAAATTGTCGATAGGCTTGGGTATCAGAACTGGGATGACAAAGTCAGGTCTAAACTGTGTGAATCCCATTAGACTCGCACATTCTCGAGGGGTCAAGCGTCTCAGGATTCCTCCCATCCTGAGGAACGAGTATCTCTGAGCCATCCTTATGGTATCTCGCACTAAGCGTTCTTCCCGACCATCCAGATCCGTCATGCCGAACCCAAATCCATTGCCGAGCTCTTTGTGCTTCCGTGCGTATTCCTGAAGATAGTTCCAGAGATGATCGGAAAGCGTATATTTCTCCGGCACACCCTCCTCAAGGACCTCCCTGAATTTTGGTTTGCGCTGACACATCTTCTTCGGAAACCCAAAAAAAGTGAAATCGCGAAAACCAACGATATAGATCCTCTCCCTGTGCTGCGGCACATAGCAATAGGAGTCGATCACGCGGAGTGTACTGTGTATCCCAGTTCCCTCTGCAGAGTATCCATAATCACTGCGAAGGTGCGGCCGCCATCATGTCTCTGCAGGTGCTTGACATTCTCAAGCAGAAAAGCCCTTGGTTTCTTGTCTCTCAGTATTCTTTTTATTTCGAAGAAGAGAGTCCCCTCGTTGGATCTGCGAAACCGTCG
>CAWBAN010000002.1:0-513848 GCA_963786935.1 uncultured bacterium
ACACATCGAACAGTTCCTCCAGGGAAAGACGGTAAAGGGATCCAGCAGCGCGGATTCCCCGCGAGGAGCCGCCATGCCCTTCAATGAAGCTCGCCACTTCATCCCGAAGCCCCACGCTGTGCGTTAGTATAAGATCTCTGAGGCGTTCGGCTTGCTGCAGACGATAACTATCTTCTGTCCCGGCTTCTGTTCCTGGAGCCGTATCCAGCGGACAAGAAGGTCTCTCGCTTCTGCGACCTTTGATCGAATTGCCTCTATAGCTCTAGCCTCGATATGTCCGGGGCGATTCCTCTTCAAGACGTCGCGTTCCGTCTGCCGAACGGCCGAAGCAATATTCTGAGATGGCGAGTACATCTGGACCCACGCCTTGGCATTTTCTAGCTCACCTTCCCGGTTCCCCCTGATGAATTCGATGGCTTGGTGAATCATCTGTCCATTCTTCGTCCAATGCTGCCAGACTTTCGTGGCTGGAGCGAAAACGATCGTTGCCGAGGCCGCCTGATGCAGCCAAGTGCCAGACTCAACTTGAAGCTGCCGAAGACTGTCTTCCCAAGCGGTTTCGTCTCTTACCATTGTCAATATCGACGGATCTACGGGGATATTCTTATCTGCATATTCAATCAACCGCTTAAGAAAACCATAGAGTTCGTTGAATCCTTTGAGCCCCTCTCGCAGCGTCGGATCGCGCAGGATCTCGGCCGCCCCCGTCAGTGGAGCCAAGATCGCCGGTCTGAGTGAAGACGAAACAAGCAATAGGCTGATGGACTGGTTCCAGCTCTGCCGATCTTTGGAATAACATATCTCCGGATCATAGGATTGAAAAGACCTGGCTGATGCGTGAGGATAAATCACCATCTGCGTATCTCACGGCTCTTCCCAATACTAGCAGATGTAGCACCCAGGCTGGCATTCTAGGCCGGATGTCGCTCCATTTCTCATCATTGCATCGAGCAAGATGATACGCGAAATCCTCGCGGCGGTCCGCGATGAGCTGCCAAAGCAGTTCGTTCACATCGCCCAGAAGGGGTACGGGGCCAGCGTCGATAATGAGCTTTGCAATCTCCGCGGAAGTTGCATTCGCAGGTATCCCGCTAGTGGGTTCGGGGACTAGTCTCCTTCTTCGTTCCCGCCGCTGCAACATCCAGTGGGGCGGATCTATGCGTCGATTCGACGCCTGGTTCTTCCTCCTGTTCCTTATGAGTCGTCTCTGGATGCACTCGGCCTTTCGCACCACCACCGCGCTCAATGCCCACTCCCGAAGTGCCAGTCGCGGGGCCGGGGCCCTCCCTCTGTTTCTTCACGTAGTTCTTCACGGCTTCGTCGACCAGGGAATTACTTCCAGTCCCTAAACCATCGTTGGATCCTTTCTTCGCATCTGATTTTCCATTCGGTCGCAAATGCCGCTCCGCCGGAGCTTTCTTGCGTTTTGAATCAGTAGCAGCCTCGCTGTCCCCCGCCCCCGTCCATCTTCAGGAACATCCTGCTGGGCTTTGGGCTCCTCCCTCAATGCGTCCGAAACGATTTCAATTTTGTTACCCGGACTGCCTTCTGACAACACAATCAATTTGCCGCGAACGGCAGCGAGGGCCATGCTCTTTCCAAACGTGGGCCAATTTCGTCGAACAGGCGGTTGCACTGATCCTCGTCGAGGGTAGCTTCTTCCTTAACGATCTTCTAAGGAGGGCCCTGAAAGGACTGACCCGCTGCTCCAACGACGGAGCAGCTTGATCGCCAGCTGGAATTGCTGGAGATAACAGGCTCCGCGACAGCTCATTGGCTGCATCATGACACTGCTGCAGCGCTGGAAACATCTTATCTTCATGGTGCCGAATTCGAAGAACCGTGGAGATGATTTCGTTCGTGCCTTTAATATTCTCTTGCTGTTCTTCCAGCGCTTTCTCTCGCTCGCTAATTCGATCAAGCCATGCGCTTAGAACGGTCAGGCTCGGCGATCTCCCTTCCCCTTCCCCAGCTTTCATGTTCAAGCCAGCGCCTAGCGCCTCAATTTCAATCTGGATTTCTCTCATTTGCACGCGAGCCCGGAGAAGGCTTGCATCGAGTTCTTCTGCGGGAAAGTACACCTCGCGCCTTCTCTTGAGCAACGCGCTCCCAAGCTTCGGAAAGATCGCTGGCTAGACTGTGAATTGTTTCTGCAGGGCAATAAAAACTTCTGTGATTTCTTTATGGGTCTCATCAAATAACCTTTCCCCTGACCGCCGATAAATCTCTATACCAATGGGGCACGACACAGTTCATACCCCAAGAATGCGACGCTCGGTCTCGACCAGAAAGCCTTTCAGACCCCTATCAATCCTTTGATGAATAAAAAATAGTCGAGATAAATCTATATCCCCATTTTCCCAATCATTTAAATGTTTTTTACGCTGTCGCATGAATTACTTAGTGTTATTCCGGTAGCGGTCGAATCGGGTTTCGCATTGCGGATGCATCGCCTTCAGGCCGTTCGACCGACCTCCGCAGCTTCTGGTATACTCCAATTGGGTTCATCGAAACAGGAATAATCAGCGCGCGTCTCGCTGCGGCACTGGATCGTCCTTCGCCGCGGTCCTTCGGAGGAGCGAGGAAGGCATGTCGCAGATCAAAACCACTATTGGGTGACGGGGCAAATCCATCAAAACAGAATCATAAGCGGCGCGGCGCCGGGAATAGGCATTTCACCAGCAAGAAAGACCGAAGGGATCTTCACGGTTCTTCGCCCCCTTCGGAGGCTATGGACTCGGACTGTAAACGGATATAAGCAATTCTACGACAGCTACTTGCGCAAATGGGCGTTTGTCTATGCAGAGTAGTGGAAAAGATAATCGGTGGCCTATTCCCCGGGGAACATGAGGTTCATCACATAACAGAGACAAGAACAGGATAATAGGCCGGAAAAACCTGATTGTTCTGTCAAAAGCGTTGCATCAGGCAATTCACTCCGTCTGGCCATGAGGCATCCATCGGACATATCCCCAACTATGGGGCTTGCCCAAGATGTGGCGGATCCGGTTACATTCCTGAGTTCAGTCATGTTCAAGGTGGAATCTGTTTTCTCTGCTGGGGTAATGGCTCTCATGGCGCCTATGATGAGCAAGATGAACGGGAAGAGCATGAACAAGCATTGCTTGACGAACAGGAAGAGCGCGAACAAGCATTGCTTGACGAACAGGAAGAGCGCGAACAAGCATGGCTCGATGAGCAAGATGAGCGGGAAGAGTACGAGCAAGCCCGACTCGACGAGCGAGAAGAGCACGAGCAGGCGTTGCTCGATGAGCAAGACGAACGAGAGCATTATGATTCATATGATGACCAAGACGACTATTACCGCTGATAGCGGGTGGATGAAAGGAAGGCTAGGCCGCTTTGTTTGGAATTAAGAAGGTGCGGAGCAAACTCGATGCGTTGGACGCAAAAGTAAGCACCCTTGAAACTATAATATCCAAGCTCCAGCAGCAAGTTGATAGCGCTAAAGATCCATTTGCTGGCTTGTTCCAGGCTGCAAATAAAGGGCTCTTGGCGCTTCCAGAGGGCATATAATTGCGAGTGTCATCATCAGACTAGAGGGCGCGGTTCATGGAAATACGGGAATTCTTCAACTACGTTAGTTACTTTTGTGGTTGGATTGAGCAAGCTGCCCGGAATCGCGGGGGTTCAAACAGCCGGAATTATCCCTGCCAGCCAATGGTTTGGTACGGTTACTTATTCCTATTCATTCGATAATCTAATTCCATCTTTCGTATATTATGCGTCCAGTTTCTTTCGGGATCACGAAGTGTTCTTGAAGAAGGCCATTGCTGCGGAGCGGTCTATTGAAATAGTTGCCATTTCAAAACGCATACGAAGCTACTAGTTCCGTATACTGACTGTCGCATTTGTTCGACATCTGCGCAAACGAGAGCTTGCCGTTAATGACGAAGTGCCTGCGCATAAACGCCATGCAGACGACCGTCGAAGGCGACGACGCCGAGGTCATGGCGCTCATCCTGCAATGTCACCGGCACATGCGCGCGAAGGCCAAGCGCGTGGTCACGCACATCGCGATCGACGACCGCGAGGGCGCTTCGGGGCGCCTCACGGGCAAGGTCGCGGATGTCGAGAAGGCGCTCGGTCGCAGATTATCCCATGAATGATTTGTGGCCCCCGGTCACAGCCGGATATGTCCGACCCACATTATGGAGGTTTGGCCGTGGACAGTCTAATGCAACTCGCAGAACTCATAAAAAGGCGGAACCAGATCTCGACAGAGATTACAAAGCTCATTGGCCGCCCCGCGCAGATCGGGCACTTGGGCGAGTACATCGCTTCAAGAATTCTACACGTCAAGTTGGAATTGTCCGCAGTAAACAAAGGATTTGATGGTCGATTCTTGGAGGGACCTCTTTCCGGGAAAACTGTGGACGTGAAGTGGTACGCGAAAAAGGAAGGGCTCATTGATCTCAGGCTGAAGGACCTGCCAGATTATTACCTCATTCTAACCGGTCCGCACTCAGCCCAACCATCATCTCGCGGCGAAGATCGCCTTTGGTTCATTGACGCGGTCTACCTTTTCGAGGCTCATGCTCTCGTTGAGAAATTGAAGCTGCGCGGCGTCAAGATTGGCACCGCCGCCAGCGTATCACGAGACCTATGGCACGCTGCCGAAATCTATCCAGGTCAAGGATCGCAGGGCGTCCTCCTTGACGCGAATCAGCGTGCTATGATAGCACTCTTCTCGAGCAAGTAGCGGGTCCATGCTCGCTCGCCTATTAGAAGAATCCACTGCTGCCGAGGATGGAATAACCATTCTCCCTTTGCAGCAGACTCGGCCTGCCCCTCGACCATCTTGACACGGCATCGGACATCATATAGGGTTGCAGCTTCGTCCACAAAAACTAGGCCGAAGCCGATACCGGGGACGACGTTCCGGGCGAGTCATTATTATCCAAGGAGGAAGCCATGTCAGGAACTCTCGAAGTCCAGGGAGAGGGAAGGGCGAACGCGGTGCCCGACCGCATCCGCTTGAGTTTCGCCGTTTCGGGCTATGCTGTAGGTTACCGGGAAACGGTCGAGCAATTGAATGAGAAGACCGACGAGCTCCGCCGCCTCATCGAGGCCGGCGGCGCGGACAGGAACGCGGTGAAGACCGCGGATTTCGAGATCGAGGAGCGGTGGAGAACGGTGGAGAAAGTGAACAAGGCGAAGGGGGAGAAGACCACAGACCAGGTTTTCGAGGGATACACGGCGTCCCACTCCCTGCGGCTCGAGCTGAAGCACGACAAGGAGCAGGTCAACAAGCTCCTTCGCTCATAACCTCCGGGGAGCATCAGGCGCATCTCAGCGTGAATTTCTTCGTCGGCGATCAGGAGAGCCTGCGAAAGCGTGCCCTGGCGGATGCGGCGCGCGTCGCCCGCGAGAACGCGGAGATACTGGCGCGCGAGGCCGGGGTCAAGCTAGTGAAAGTGCTCAAGGTGAACTACGGGTGGGCCGAGGTGCGGTTCCGCCCGATGCCCAGCATGGACTATATGCAGATCGACGCCTGCACGGCCTCCCCGGATTTCGAACCCGACGAGGTTGGGGACACTGAGCGCGTCACGATCGTGTATGAAATAGAATAGAGGAAGGTGCTAATCATGCTCGCCAGCTTCTCAATCTCCCCCGTCGGCGTCGGCGAGGCCCTGAGCAAGCACGTCGCCGAGATCATCGACATCATCGACAGGTCGGGGCTCAAGTACAAGCTCGGCGCCATGCAGACGACCGTCGAAGGCGACGACTCCGAGGTCATGGCGCTCATCCTGCAGTGCCACCGGCACATGCGCAAGAAGGCCAACGCGTGGTCACGCATATCGCGATCGACGACCGCGAGGGCGCTTCGGACCGCCTCACGGGCAAGGTCGCGGATGTCGAGAAGGCGCTCGGGCGGAAGGTTTCGCACGAGTAGCGGTTCCTACCTCGCATGATACAATCGATCGAAGGCGATATAGCCGCTCGGCGAGTTCCAATCGAGGAGCTCCGCCGAGCACCGGGAATTGCCGATAATCGAGATCGTCGGAGGGCCGCCAAAGAAGCAGCCGACCCATTGACAGGCGATAAGTTGCGGGTTTGATATCACAATTTGTGATATCAAACGTAGGGCCGAGGTGGCCGCAATCTGCGGCCTCCCCGGGCAATGCTCCGCCACTGGTCATCACAATCTGTGATGACCTCGCTCCGCTTGACAATTCTTGGTAACTGCCCTAATATCCGATTCGCGCGAAGGGGCTCGGGAGGTGGAGGCGGATGGGAAACGGAATCCGCAAGAACTCGGCTCGTCAATCGTCAATTGTTCCCACAGAGAGCATCGAGCATAAGATCCTGCTCATTCGAGGCGAGAAGGTGATTATCGATGCCGACCTTGCCGCGCTCTACAGCGTGACGACGAAAAGGCTCAACGAGCAGATTCGGCGCAACCGCAACCGATTCCCTGGAGATTTTGTGTTTCGCCTTACTGTAAAAGAAGTTAAAGCTTTGAGGTCGCAAAATGCGACCTCAAACGGTACTCGCGGGGGCCTTCGATACTTGCCTTATGCCTTTACAGAGCATGGGGCCATCATGGCCGCGTCCGTGCTCAACACTCCCCGTGCCGTCGAAATGAGCGTCTTTGTCGTCCGGGCCTTCGTGCGGCTGCGCACCTTCCTCGCTGCACATAAGGAGCTCGCCGATAAGCTCGCCGAGCTCGAGCGCAAACTCGAGAGCCACGACGAACAGATCGTCGCCATTATCGACGCGATCAAACGCCTCATGGCGCCGCCCGCGCGGCCCGACGCGCCCGCGCCCGACGACAAGCGCCGTATCGGATTTCAATCTGGCGAAGAGCTCTGAGTCGGAGTACGCTCGATGCGGAAACCGCACTCCCTACGGCATCCTGTGGAACCTCCAGTAGACGGAGAAGGGGATGCCCGTCACGCCCGTCAGGTTCAAGGTATCCGCTTCGAACTCGTAGCTGAAGGCCATGAATTCACCGCTGGGATTGGGCGTCGACATCAAGAAAAGCACCGAGTCGTTGACGGACCAGACGTAGGGATTGGGATTCGTAGCCACCACGAGCGTGTCGTGATTGATGAAGTTCCACTGCATGTTCATGTAAATGTTGTCGGGATTCCCGTTGATGGTCGACTCGAAGACGACCCATGAGCCGAGGAACGCCTTTGCGGGATCATGGCAGACCGCCGGCGTGGGGCACGTGGGGCAATCGTCGTCGCTGCATGCGAAGATGCAAACGAGCGCGAGAACGAGCGAAGCGACGGCAAGCCGTCGGGCGGGGATCGTTTTCATCGTGGCCACCTCCATGAAACGCGGGCGCGGGGCCCGCTCGGCCTAGGGCGTCCTGTGGAGCTTCCAGTATACGTTCTTGATGAACACCTCGCTCCGCATCGTCAACGTGTCCGATTCGATACTATAGTAGAAGGCGTAGAAGAGGCTCGGGCTGGGCAGGTAGATCATGTAGATGAGCGTGTCGTTGGCGGACCAGTTGTAGAGGGTGGAACTGTTCACCCACAGCGTGTCGTTCGCGCGGAAGTCCCACGACAGGCCGACGTATTCTTGAGTGGGAGTCCCGTTGACGGTCGACTCGAAGACGATCCATGGGCCGAGGAGCGCCTTCGAAGGATCGTGGCAGGTCGGCGGCGTGGGGCACGTGGGGCAGCTCTCGTCGTCGCTGCACGATAAGATCCACAGGAGCGCGAGAACGAGCGAGGCGATAGCGAGCCGGCGGGCGGGGAGCGTTCTCATCGTGGCCACCTCCATGATAAGCAGGCATGCCGTTCGGATGTAGGCGAGTGCCCTGAGCCTACACCCGGCGGGGCGGCGGTTCAAGGGGCAACCCGCAAATCCAGCAAGCGGGCAGATCCTCATTTATCGTCGCCATCATCGACGCGATCAAGCGCCGCATCGGGTTTCGGGCCGAGGATGGAGGACCCGAGGAATAGTGGCTCTGCGGGAGGCTGGAAGGGAACCCCCTTGCACTCATCCGAGAAATCTGGTACGCTTTCACCTCATCTCAAAATAATCTGGCATTGCTTGGTGCGGGCCGCCCGTGCAGGGGCGCAATCCGCCGCGGTGACTCCCGTTCCGGAGGTGGGATCATGAGAAGAGTCGAGCTGTGCAGTTTGCTCGCCGCGTTCATCATCGCATCGGTCGCCTTCGCGGCCTCGGCCGCCACCTGGCATGTGTACGCGGACGGCTCGGGAGACGCGCCGACCATAAAGGCGGCCGTGGCGGCGGCCTCCTCGAACGACATTATCTTAGTTTACCCGGGGACCTACAACGAGCACGACATCAGCGTGACGAAGCGGCTCGAAATCATCGGCGTCGGAGGATACGAGAACACAATTATCAGCGCGCTGTCCCTCGGGCGTTGCTTCGAGTTCAAGAAGTCGACCAACACCATCCTCCTGAAAGGATTCACGCTGCAGAACGCCAACGCCTGGTTCGATGGAACCACCGGGGGCGCGATCATCTGCAGCGGCAGTTCGCGGGTCAACATCGTCGATTGCCACTTTTGGGCCAACTGGGCGACGTATGGAGGGGCGGTTGCGGTTCTCGACTCGAGCGTCGTTTCCTTCAAAAGATGCATCTTCGACAATAACTCCGCCGAGCAATCCCCCCCCTACGGAGAAGGCGGCGCCATCAAGCTAAGAGGCATGAACCCAGTCGACTATATGCTCACGGTCGTTATCGATTCGTGCGCGTTCTCGAGCAATTCGTCGCAATTTGACGGAGGAGCGATATCGCTGGAATACTGCGACGTGTGGGTCATGAACAGCACCTTCGCGATGAACGAATCGATGTGCGCGAACAGGGCGCAGATCTCCCTTATCAGCAACGCCGGCATCATGCTGGAGAACTCGATCGTCGCCTTCTCGGACGGCTGTGGCGTCGTCGGGCGGCACGACTTGCTCACGACTATTTTCTCGTGCAACGACGTCTATGGCAACTCTTGGGGAAACTACGGCGGCGTGATCTCCGATCAGACGGGGCTCAACGACAACATCTCAGCAGACCCGCTCTTTTGCGGCGCTCCGGGCGTTCTGACCGTTTCGACGACGTCCCCTTGCACGGCCGAGAACAGCGGGTGCGGCCAGGCCATCGGCCGCTTCGGGCCGGCATGCGGCCCGAACCTCTTCATCTCCCGCTACCAGTGGAGTAGTTCAAAGCCCCAGCCGGGAACGAACATCACCTGCACCCTCAAGATAATGAACACCGGCGCCAAGAATGCCGGTCCGTTCTACGTCGATTACTACAAGAACGTCGCGACCGCGCCGCCGGAGGGGCTCCACGGAGACGAGCGCCGCTACGTGGCGAGCCTCGCCGCGGGCGATTCCATATCATGGACGACATCGCCCGTGACGAGCGACGTGTTCTGCGAATGGCAGAACTACTTTCGCGTCGACACGGACGCGCAGGTGCCCGAAACGGTCGAGTACGACAATCTGCGCGGGCCGCACGCGATCGTGTGGCAGGTGCCGATCGAGAGCGGCTGGCCCGCGGTGACCGCCGGCTCATTCCATTCGTCACCCGTCATCGCCGCGATCGACGACAATCCGGCGACTCTCGAGATCGCGATCGGCTGCGACGACGGGAAGCTCTATGCGTGGAGGCCGGATGGCACAAATGCGCCCGGCTTCCCGGTGACGCTCCCCGCCGCCATCTGGTCGTCCCCCGCCGTGGGAAACGTCTCCGGTGATTATCGGAACGAGATCGTCGTCGGCTGCGACGACCACAAGCTCTACGCCTTCGACGGTCACGGGACACGGCTTTGGGCATATGAAACCGAAACGCCTATACGGACCACCCCGTCGCTTGCCGACCTCGATGGCGACGACAGGCTCGAGATCGTTTGCGCGATAGGGGACCATCTCCACGTTTTCAAAGGGAACGGAAGGGAGCTGGACGGTTGGCCGTTGAAGATCGACGGCATATTCACCAATCCCGCCGTCGGCGACGTGGACGAAGACGGGGCTCCCGAAATCGCCGTCGTGAGCCGTGTCAGCGAATTGGTCTCGTATGTGTACATGCTGGAGTCGACGGGAGCGCTGCATGCCGGCTCATGGCCCGTTATGCTGGAAGCGGTGGTCCAGGACGGGCCCGCGATCGGCGAAATCGACAACATCAAGAACGGCCTGGAGACCGTCGTTGGAGGAACGAACGGCCGGGTATATGTTCTCAGGCAATCAGGGCTGATATATCTGACGTCGGAGCCGGTTATCGGCTCCATAGAGTCGTCACCGATCATCGAAGATGTCGACCTGGATAATGCTCTCGATATCGTCGTCACATCGAGAATCTACAAATCGGATCCTATTCTTGGCTGGAATTGGTACGAATTAGTGACGGCTCTCACCCGGTCGGGCGCGGTACTCTCGGGGTGGCCAAAGACCCTGGGATTCTCTCCCGATGAGGCCGGCCCAATGCCGTCGGCGATTGCGCTCGGCGATAGCGCGGATATCATGGCGAGGTGGAGGTATTATATTTATTTTTCGCTCGAATCTTACTACGGAAGCGGCGCGCAAACACCCGCATTCCCGATCCTTTGCATGGACCAGCCGATCTTCGCCTCCGCCGCCGCGGGGGACGTCGACGGCGACGGATGGGTCGAGCTCTTTATTCCCGCCGGTCAGAGTGTCCTCGGCGTAGAGCTTCGATCGTACGGTTACACGAAAGATGATCTCTGGTGGCCGATGTACGGCCACGACCGCGCCCGGACCCATTGCTACGGCTTCGACGTGCCGACGGCTGTGGAGGATGACCTCGCCGCCGCGCCGAAAGTCACGGCCCTCGGATCGATCTATCCGAACCCGTTCAACCCGATGACGAAGATCACATTCGACACGAGCGCAAAAGGGCATGTCGAGATCGCGATCTACGACGTGTCGGGACGGAAGCTCGCCGTGCTCGTCGATCGCGAGCTCGATGCGGGGAGACACGAGGCGCTCTGGAACGGAAAGACGGGGGGTGGAACGACGGCAGCCTCCGGCATCTATTTCTGCACGCTGCGGACGGCGAGCGTGTCGGAGACGAAGAAGCTCGTGTTGCTGAGGTAGCGGTCGCCGAAATCATGGCGCTCATCCTGCAGTGTCATCGGCACATGCGCAAGAAGGCCAAGCGCGTGGTCACGCACATCGCGATCGACGACCGAGAGGGCGCTTCGGGACGCCTCACGGGCAAGGCCGCGGATGTCGAAAGGGCGCTCGGGCGGAAGGTATCGCGGGAGTAGCGGTTCCTGCCTCGCATGATACAATCGATCGAAGGCGATATAGCCGCCCGGCGAGTTTCTCGCGCAGAGCTCCGCCGAGGACCGTACGTTGCCGATAAGGGACTTACAAACTTGAGGTCACAAATTGTGACTTCAAGTTGAGTCGGCGCTGGGCGCTATTCGTCATCGCTTTGGGCCGGGTTGTTTGGAAGTTGTCGCATTCTCCGCCAACCTTGACAAGTGGCGTTAGATGTAGAGATCGTGATTCGTGGCCACCGCGAGCGTGTCGCTGTTGATGAAGTTCCTTTGCATGTTGAGGAAGATGTTGTCGGGGCGGAGGATCGGATCGAGATCGTCGGAGGGCCGCCAAAGAAGTAGCCGATCCATTGACATGCAATAAGTTGAGGGTTTGATATCACAATTTGTGATATCAAACGTAGGGCCGAGGTGGACGCAATCTGCGGCCTCCCTGGGCAATGCTCCGCCACGGGTCATCACAATCTGTGATGACCTCGCTCCGCTTGACAATTCTCAGTAATTGCCCTAATATCCGATTCGCGCGAAGGGGCTCGGGAGGTGGAGGCGGATGGGAGACGAATCCAGCGAGCGAAACGATCTCCATTCATCATTGATTGTCGGGGCTGAGAGGATCGAGCAGAGGATTCTGATTATTCGAGGCGAGAAGGTGCTTCTCGATGTTGACCTCGCAGCTCTCTACGGCGTCACAACAAAACGGCTCAACGAGCAGGTCAGGCGGAACCGCGATCGGTTCCCTGCCGATTTCGCGTTTCACCTTACCAGAACAGAAGTTACGAACTTGAGGTCGCATTTTGCGACCTCAAGTTCGGCGCACGGAGGGCACCGATACCTACCTTACGCCTTCACCGAGCACGGTGCCATCATGGCCGCTTCCGTGCTCAATACGCCACGCGCCGTCGAGATGAGCGTATTCGTCGTACGCACCTTCGTGCGGCTGCGGGCGTTCCTTGCTGCTCACAAGGAACTCGCCGACAAGCTCGCCGAGCTCGAGCGCAAGCTCGCGAGCCATGACGAGCAGATCGTCGCCATTATCGATGCGATCAAGCGCCTCATGGCGCCGCCCGCGCGCCCCGACGCACCCGCGCCCCCCGACAAGCGTCGCATCGGCTTTGAAGATTCGTTTTAATCCTTTATGCGCACCCGTTGCGCATGTATAATCAGACATGATGAACCACAAGATATCCCATAGCCGGGCCGACGAGACGCCGGAGGCGAAGGCGCTCTGGTTTCGCTCGCTCTCCCTTGAAGAACGGATGGATGTTTTCGTATCCTTCACGGATCTCGCGCTCGAGTTGAACCCGAAACTGCCGGATAAGAAAGATGCTGAACAGGCTCAAAGACGTATTCGCATCATTTCAAAAGCATGATGTGCGGTACGTGGTGATCGGCGGGGTAGCTGCTATTCTCCACGGCGTGCCGAGGGCGACGTTCGATTTGGACATCCTCGTGGAGGCCACCCCCGACAATGCACGCCGCCTTCTCGATGCGCTCCTCGAAGCGGGGCTCGGCACGGCGGCCCTGACAACCGAAAAAGAGCTCCTCTCGAACGAAATCACGGTTTTCAAGGATAAGGTTCGTATCGATGTGCAGACATCGACGCCGGGCTTGAGCTTCCGGCAAGCCTGGGAACATCGTCAAACCATGAAGTATCAGAACCAGTCTTTTCACGTTGTTTCCAAAAGCGATCTCATCGCTTCGAAGAGGGCCGCTTCCCGCGACATCGATCTCGAAGACATCAAGCTGCTCGAATTGCCCGAGAATCCCGAAGCCGATAAGTAGGGCGGCAATTCCATATTTCTAGTCGCCCCCCCGGCACTTTTCCCGCGTGCCGCTGTATAACCGGACAGGTAGGGCTTCAAGGTGGCACCGCCCGGCGCAGGGCCCGACGCAAGCAGGGTAGAGGCAGGACAGGGGCCGCGCCGATCCCACCAAACGACAACGCCTTACACATTTCAGGCTCGGGTCGTTTTCCGTGCACTCAGGAGGTGCCCATGCGTACGGTGCGGTTCGCTTTATTCATATTAATTCTCACCCTGGCCGGCTCCCTCGCCGCCTCGGCCTTCGCGGCCGAGATCCACGATGCGGTCCGCGGGGGGAATCTCGATGCGGTGAAGCGGCTCGTCGCCGCCGACCGCTCGCTCCTCGCGCTGAAGGACGTCGACGGCTCGCCGCCGCTCAATATCGCGGCGCAGGCGGGCAATCTCGAGATGACGAAGCTCCTGATCGACCTCGGGGCCGACGTCAAGCTCGGCGATAACGAAAACTCGAACGCGCTCCACGTCGGCGCGATCGGCGCCAACACGGCCGTCATCGACCTCCTGCTCGCGAAGGGGATCGACGTGAACTCGGCCGACGTGAACGGCATGACCGCCGTGCTCTTCGCCGCCGCCTGGGGCAAGTGGGACGCCGTGAAATATCTCGCCTCGAAGGGCGCCAAGCTCGACGCCCGCAACAGCGGGGGCACGAACCTCGTTCACTATGCGGCGCGGCGCGGCAACATCGACGCCCTCAAGGAGCTCGTGGCCGCGGGGCTCCCGCTCAACTGCGGGCCCGACCAGTGGGGCGCCACCCCGCTCGGGGGCGCGGCGACGCGCGGGCAGGCGGAGATGGTGATCTATCTCCTCGATAACGGCGCCGACCCGAACGAGGCTTCGGAGAGCGGGGAAAATCCGCTCACGCTGGCCGCGGGCATGGGCAAGCGCGACGTCGTCCGCATCCTCCTCGACAAGGGGGCCGACGCGAAGTTCAGCAATAAGGGCTTCAGCGCGCTCGCCGCGAACTTCTGGCATCCCGATATCGAGATCGCCCGGATGCTCCTCGCCGCCGGCGCCGACCCCACGATCAAGAGCGATAACGGCTGGACCCTGCTTCACCGGCTCGCCCAGACGCCGAATATCCCCGTCGAGCACGCGCGGCTTCTCGTGGAGGCGGGCGCCGACGTGAACGCGAAGAACGCCGACAACGAGACTCCCCTGCTGATCGCGTGCGAACGCGGATCGACCGATATCGTGAAGTACTTCGCTTCCAAGGGCGCCGACGTGACGGTCGCGGGGAGCGCGTTGCGGGCCACCGGCCTCCACGCAGCCGCGGCCAAGGGCTACGGCGACCTCGCCGCGTTTCTCATCGGGGCGGGCGCCGACGTGAACGCGAAGGATGCGGATGACCGCACGCCGCTCTACTACGCGACCCGCTACGGCAACACCGAAATCGCCACGGCGCTCAAGGCGAAGGGCGGCAAGGGCGGCGCGAAGGAGATCGCCGCGAAGGACCTGCTCTCGAAGCGCATCCCCGAGGGGCAGGCGCTCGTCGTTCACACGGGGCATTCGGGCTGGATCATCGAGACCGCGAACAACGTCCTCATCTTCGATTACTGGCAGGACGGCCGCGCCCCCGACGCTCAGAGCATTCTCAACGGCTGCGTCAATCCGGCCGAGCTCAAGGGGAAGAAGGTCACCGCGTTCGTGTCGCACACGGCTCATCAGGATCATTACAGCAAGAGAAACTTCGAGTGGAACAAGACGCTCGGCGACATGAAGTGGGTCTGCGGCCAGCGGCCCGCCGACACGACCGTGACGGTCGAGCTCATCGATCCGCGGCAGACGAAGAACGTGAACGGCATCGAGGTCGTCGCGGCCCGCTCCACCGACGCGGGCGTGGCGTTCCTCGTGACGGTCGACGGGCTCACGATCCTCCACTCGGGCGACCTCCACAACCGCGACGCGAACATCGACGGCGTGTACGCCGACGAGATCAAGTTCCTCGCCGGCTGCGGGCGCAAGATCGACATCGCGTTCATGCCGATCTCGGGATGCGGCTTCGGGGATCAGGCCACGATGAAGAAGGGCGTGTGGTGGGGCATCGACCAGCTCGATCCCGCGAGCCTCTTCTGGATGCATGGCGGGAGCAATTGCGCGCGGTATCCCGGTTTCGCCGAGGAGGCCGTGAAGGCCGGCGTCACGATTCCCCAGGGGACGCCGAAGATCAAGGGCGACCGCTTCATGTTCAAGAATGGAAAGCTGAACGAGATCTAGTAGCAATTTCGACGCAAGCGAATGCCGATACGCTCGACAAGGGCGGCGGGTTGGGACCCTGCCGCCCTTGACATTTGTCGCGGTCGAGAGGATCGAGAGCGGGATACGGAATAGAAATCGGTTTCCGCCGGACTTCATGTTTCAATTAACCTTGGGGGAAAAAGCCCAGGCGGTCGCAAATTGCGACCACCTCAGCAACATCAAATATTCCACCGTGTTGCCATACGCCTTCACCGAGCACGGCGCCATTATGGCCGCCTCGGTGCTCAATACCCCCCGCGCCGTCGAGATGAGCGTCTTTGTCGTCCGGGCCTTCGTGCGGCTGCGACAATTTCTTTCTACTCATAAGGAGCTGGCGGACAAACTCGCCGAGCTCGAGCGGAAGCTCGCGAGCCACGACGAGCAGATCGTGGCCATCATCGATGCCATTCGACAGCTCATGGCGGCGCCGACGCCGCCGGAGAAGCGGCGAATCGGCTTTGAAAGCGAGGGGAAAAGCTAGCTGCGAAATACTCGCAGCAAATAGTGAATCGGCGCTTTCACCGCCGCCGGCCGAGGAAGAGGTAGTAGTTCCCGCGGTCGTTCTCGGCGGCGCCGTAGGCGACGTAGACCGGCCCGATGGGAGTGTCGAGGCCGAGGAAGACGCTCCCCGCCGCCCGGCCGTTGTCGAGGGCGATCTCGTCCCGCGTCTGAAACACGTTCCCGTACTCGATCGACAGCCCCGCGTAGACGGATAGCGCCGTGAGATCGGCGAGCCGGTAGTACGCGAGCGCCGAGACGATCCCCGCGTGCTGCCCGACGAGCTCGTCCTGCTCGAGCCCCGAGAGCCGCGTGAAGCCGCCGAGGCGGTAGAGGCGCATGTAGGGCGCGTCGCTGTCGCGCGTCGTCGCGAACGTCCCCTCGAGGAGCCCCGTCAGGCGCCCGAGCGAGCCGGCCACGCCCCCGTCGACGATTCCCTGCTCGTAGTGAACGTCGGAGCCGAGCTCCTCGAGGCCGGCCGAGAGCCGCACGCGCAGGTCGCCGCCCGAGTGGGGAAAATGGAGATTGTCGAGCTCGTCCGCCCAGAGCTGCAGATACGCCTCTCCGATGTCGAAATCGACGTCGGGCGTGCCCGCCGGCCCGACCTGCGTCGAGATCGTGCCCGCTTCGCGCAGGACGCCGGCCCGGATCTCGCCGAGCGTGCCGAGCTCGCGGCCCACGGCGGCGTCCACGCCGTAGATGAACGTTCCGAGCTCGGCGGTTTTGTGCCCCTCGGCGTCGAACACGTCGTCGGCCCGGTCGGTCACGGCCGCCCTGAGATGAACGAACGGCCGCAGGGATTTCGTTATGGGCTGATAGAGCTCGGTGAACGCCCCCGGCTCCTGGCCGATCTGCACGCCGAGACGCCATTCGCCGTTCAGGCGGTTGATCGCCGTGCGCGTGTACGCGGCGGCGAGGTTGAAATTCGCCCCTTCGTATTCCTCGAAGATCGCCACGCCGGCCTGCAGGTAATTCGGGCCCCACGAGCGCTCGCGCAGCGTCACGGTGAGCACGGTGCGCCCCGACTCAATGCTCACGTCATAGTAGACCGACTCGAAGAGCTCGAGCCCGACGAGCTGGTCGATGTCCTTCTCCAGCCGGTCCACGTCGAGCGGCGTTCCGGGCTCGACGTGGAGCCGCTCCCTGATTACCGGGGTGCCGACGCGCGAATGATTGAGGATTCTGATCTCGTCCACGACCGGCGGCGCGCGACGCGACGCCCGCGCGGCCTCGGCCCGCCGCGCCGCGAAGGCCCGGTATTCCTCCGGGGACACGGAGAGCCGCGAGAGCGTGTCGGCGGCGGCCCTCGCCGTCTCGTAGCCGATGGGGATCGCCTCGGCGGCCCGGTCGAACGAGGCCGTCGTGATGGTGCCGAGATCGGGCCGGACGAGAACGTCTCCCGGGCGCAGCGAGGCGATCTGCTCGTCGGTGTCGCGCCTCGTCATGATTCCCATGATCTGGTCGGTGACGGCGATCACGGAACGGAGCTCGTCGCGATTTCGGAGCGGGGTGCTGATGTCGACCGCGATGACGATGTCCGCGCCCATCGCCCGCACCACCTCGACGGGAAGGTTCCGCGTGATGCCGCCGTCCACGAAGAGGCGGCCGTCGATCTCCCGCGGCGCGAACGCGATGGGGATCGCCATGCTCGCCCGCAGCGCGAGCGCGAGGTCCCCGTGATCGAGCACGACCGGCTCGCCGGTAGTAAGGTCCGCGGCGACGCAGCGGAAGGGAATGCTCAGCGAATCGAAATCGCGGATCTCGACGACGGGGAGCGTGTACCGCTTGAGGAGGAGATCGATCTTCTGCCCGTCGATGAGCCCGGGCGGAAAGAGGAGCCCCTCGCGCGATATTCCCGGCTTGTGCTTGACGAGGTAGAGATCGTCGTCGCGCTTGCGGCGGAAGGAGCGGTCGGTGCGCGGGATGAAGTCGGAGAATGCGTCGGTCCAATCGATCTGGGTGATCAACGTTTCGAGCTCGTCGGGCGGAATGCCGGAGGCGTAGAGCCCGCCCACGATCGATCCCATGCTCGTGCCCGCGACGTAATCGATCGGGATCCGGAGCTCCTCGAGCACCTTGAGCACGCCGACGTGCGCAGCGCCGCGGGCGCCGCCCCCGCTCAGCGCGAGCCCGATGCGCGGCCGGGCGGTCGGCTTCGGAACCGCCGCGGTATCCGCGCCGGGCTCCGTCGCCCGCGCCGGCCCCGAGAGCGCGCCGAGACACCCCGCGATCGCGCAGAGACACGCCGCGAGCACGAGAAACGGCATCCCGGAAATTCCGTTCCGGCGCTCCGCGCCGCGATGCATGCGACTTGACATGCGATCCTCCCGCGCGATAAAGTATTAGGAGGCAATCGATTGAATTCTTCATAGCAGGATTTTTCCGGGCGCGCAACAGCATTCGGGAGAGATCCTGCGGGCCTGCCGATCTCGCCGGAAAGGACGCCGCACATGAATGGCATTCGAATGAAGCATTTCGCGGTGCTCTTCGTGTCGCTCCTCGCCGCGGCGGCGAGCCTCGCGGCGTTCCCGCATGAGGCGCGCGCCGAATCGGGCGAAAGCCCGGGCGCGGGCGACTTTCCCCCGAGCCGTTGGGCCGTCGCGCGGTTTCAGGGCCTCGTGACCTTTCCGCTCGGGGAGAACAACGTCGCGGCCTGGAACGACTGCGGCTCCGGATGGCTCGAGTACTTCGGCTTCAACAGCTCGATCGACACCCACAATTCCGGCGGCTGCCTCGCGAGCTTCGAATACGTGATGAAGCACCGGTACGGGCTCGAGGTGGGCTTCACCTACTGGCACGAGATCCTGACCATCTGGGCCGAAGCGGCCGGCTACACGGTCGAAGGCTGCCCCAATTTCATCATGCCGACCCTCGGGGCGAACTACCACTTCCTGACCGACGGGAAAAAAGACATCTACGGCGGGGCGCTCTGCGCGCTCGGCGTCATCGCCACGGGCTCCGGCTCGGACATCGACGTGAGCAAGGACGTGGCGCTCGGGCTCTCCCTCGGTATGGATTATTACGTGAAGGGCTCGTGGAGCGTCGGAGCCACCGCCAAGTACATCGATTTCGGCGAGATCAATTTTTCCCTCTTTCCGGATGAGGTGCGGGAATTTCTCTGCGACAACGGCCTCGTCGGGATGGGGCATCTGAACGTCATCTCCATGACCTTCGGAATCGGTTACCGTTTCTAGCGCGGCGCGCCGGCGCGCGGGGGCTTCCGACGAAAGGAGCTAATCGTGAGAAAGCGTCATCTGTCGATTCTCGTGTTCGCGCTCGTCGCGTCGAGCGCCGCCCCGGCGATCGCCGGGAAGATCTCGTTCGGGGCCAATCTCGGGATCCTCACGTCCAACGTCACCGGGACGCCCGAAGGGTGGGAGGACGCGAAGTCGTACCGGACGACTGCCACGGGCGGCGTCTATCTGAACTATGCCTATAACGAATCGTTCAGCCTGCAGCCCGAGATCGTCTACGCGTCGAAGGGATTCGTCGGCAATATCTACGAGGACGAATGGTTCGACATCGACGCGACGGCGAGCTTCGATTACATCGAGATCCCCGTGCTCGCGCGGTACTCGTTCATGCCGGGCGGGAAATTCCGTCCGTGCGTCTTCGCGGGCGCGAGCCTCTCCTACTGCATGGCGTCCGAGCTCGAGGTGTCCCAGTGGCCGGCCTCCGTGACCGTCGACATCTCGAGCATCACGCACACGACCGATTTCGGCCTCATTCTCGGCGGGGGATTCGGTTACGAAGTCGGCAAGGGAACGCTCACCTTCGACATCCGCTATCAGAACTGTTTCACGAACGTCGTCACGAGCGGCGACTTCGAGATCAACGGCTCCGTCCAGACGATCGACGTCGACGATTTCAAGAATTACGGATTCGCGTTCCTCGTGGGGTACCGGATCTAGGCGGCACGCTAAAACGCCTCGAGCACCATCGCGTAGATGCCGGCGTTGTCGCCGCTGCCGAAGCCGAAGTCGAGCCGCGCGTTGATCCGCTCCTGCGCGTCGAACAAGAACCGCAGCCCGAATCCCGCGCTGTATTTCAAGCGATCGACGCTGAACTCGCTCAGGTCGCTCTGCACGTCGCCCGCGCCCGCGAACGCGGCGGCCCCGAACCTCCACGCGATCGGGAACCGGTATTCGATCTGCGCCGTGATCATGTTGCGGTCGCGGTACCGGCCTTTGTAGAAGCCGCGCATCGAGTACGAGCCGCCGAGCATGGCGAGCATCTGAAACGGCGCCTCGCCGGAGATGAAGACGTCATAGGTCTGGATCGCGATCACGTGCGAGCGGAAAATGCTCCGATGATACATCCGCAGGTCGAGGCTCAGCACCTTGAACGCGTAATCGCTCCCGATCCCGCCGCCGAACGAGACGGCCGAGATCTGATTGTAGAAGCCGGTGAACGGCTGATAGGTGTTGTCGCGGGTGTCGTGCCTGAGGATGACGCCGAGCCCCGACGCCGAGCCCCCCTGACTTCCGGGAACCGTGCCGGCCTGCAGCTCGCCGCGCGCGTCGGTCTCGTCAACGGACAGGTACTGATACTCGTAGAGCGGGCCGGCGTAGAGGCCGGGCAGGATCTGCATCTGGACGGTCGTGCTCGACCTGAAATCGTTCGAGCGGTACTTCTCTTCCGCGCTGTCGGGAGTGTCGCCGCCGACCCCCCAGAATTTGTCGGGATATTTGTAATACCCGTAATAGCCGGTGTAATAGTACCGCTCGTTCCGCAGGTAGAGCTCGGGCAGGAGCGCGAGAATCATCTGGTTCAGCTGCGTGTAGGTCGCCGCGATCCTGATGTTCGAGGGGCGGCCCGGGGGGAGGGCTTCGGCGGGGCCGGCGGGGGCGTCCCCCGTGCGGAACGAGTAGATGCTCCCGCCGCCGAAGGCCACCTTCGTCTCGGGCGTGTAGTACGCGTAGGGAAGCAGCACGAAGCTGTGGCGCTTCTGCGGCAGGGAATCCGCACGGGCCTGAGCGCTTTCGGGCTCCTCGGGCGCGCACGGAGCGGCTCCGCGGGCGAGACACGCGGCGGACACAAGCAGATACAGGGAAACGATTGCTCGCAGCATTGGCCGACTTTATCACAAAATCGGCGCGGCCGCCAGCCGCCGCGATGCGCCCGGCTCACTGCCGGTAGACGGCGGCGTTGATGTTCATCCCCGCGCCGACCGAGGCGAACATGATGACGTCGCCCGGGTGAATCTCGTGGTTCTTCACTTTCCCCTTGAGGATCATGTCGTAGAGGGTGGGAATGGTGGCCACGGAGCTGTTGCCCAGCTCGTGGATGTTCATCGGCATGATCTCGGCGGAGGTCTTCTTGATTTTGCACAGGCGCATGAAACGCGCGAGGATCGCCTCGTCCATCTTCTCGTTCGCCTGATGGATGACGACCTTCTTGATCTCGTCGGCGGGAACGCCCGATTTATCCAGCGCCATCTTCATGGCGACGGGCACGTTCTGCAGCGAGTACTCGTAGATTTTCCGGCCGTCCATTTTGAGGTAACGGATACGGGGATCGGCGCCGGGAGCGTTCGATTTGCCCAGATACAGGTAGTGCACCTGCTCCTCGGAATGCGACATCATGGCGTAGGAAAGAACGCCCCTCCGCTCCTCGGACTGGATCCCTTCGACGACGGTCGCTCCCGCCCCGTCGGCGTAGATCATGGAGTCGCGATCGTGCTTGTCGATGACCCTCGAGAGGGTTTCGACGCCGATCACGAGGCATCGTTTGGCCATTCCCGATTTGATATAGGAATCGGCCTGAATGAGCCCCTGCAGCCAGCCGGGGCATCCGAAAAGGACGTCGTAGGGAATGCAGAATGAATTCTTGATGCCGAGAAAATGCTTCACCCGGGAAGCGAGGCTCGGAACGACATCGGTCTGGATGGTATCCTTGAGGATATCGCCGAAGTTGTGGGCGACAATGATCTGATCGATCGTTTCGCGATCGATTTTCGCGTCGGCGACCGCCTTCTCGGCGGCCTTGGCGGCGAGGTCCGACGAGCGCATCTCGTCCGGGGCGTACCGCCGCTCGGCGATGCCGGTGATATCCTTGAATTTGCTTATCACATCGCGCACGAAGGTCGCCATCGCGGACTCGTCCTTGTCGAAGAACGTGTGGCGGACGAACGCCTCGTTGGCGACTCGCACATCGGGGATATAGCTTCCGGTCCCGGCAATCACCGTATTGAGAAACTTCATCGCAGGAGCTCCCCGCCGCTATAAGGGCATCTGCCTAAATACGACTACGGCCCGATACACAGTATGTACACGATTTTTGACGCCAAGTCAATATGCAGCGTGTTTTTCCTGTCGCCCGTCACGGGGCCCCGCGCGCTACTTCCTGTGGAGCCTCCAGTAATAGTCTTCGTCCGCATTCACCGAGTTCAAATTGAGGGTGTCCGCCTCGAACCCGTATTCGAACTTGATGCCCGGCGAGCCGTTCATCATACGATCCGCGATGAGAAGGTTCGATTCGTCGGCCATCCACCACCACGTGAGGGTATCGAGCCCCTCCAGGCGCACCTCCAGCACGTCGTTCGTCTCGAACTCGAGCTCCACGGCAGTGATCATCTGATCGGGCATGCCGTTGGTGTACGACTCGAACAACGTCCACGAGCCGAGGAAATCCTTCGTGGGATCGGAGCAGACCGTCGGCGTGGGGCAGGTGGTGTTGTCGTCGTCATCGCAGGAGTAGATCAGGCCGGCGGCGAGAACGACGCAAGCGAGCATGAGCCATCGGGCGCGGCGACCGTTCATGGGGAGCACCTCCGTACTCGTGGCGGACATCGGGTTGAATTGAAACATGCTTTCCGCCTTACCCTACTCCCGCGGGGCCCGGGCTTCAAGGGGGAAATGCCGGGGCGGAAAGGCTCGCTCGATGGTCGAGATCCTTGCGCGAGCGCCTCGATCGGCGTATCCTGAAATCAGGCGATCCCGCGCGAGCGGGAAGACGCGGAGGTGAGCGATGCCGACCATTCGCAAGATCAGAAAGGTCCTCAAGAGCAAACCGACGATCGAGGGGGCGGGCGTGCATCTCAGGCGCGCCTTCGGCTGGCACCACGTGCCGGAGCTCGACCCGTTTCTCCTCCTCGACGATTTTCATTCGGCGCGGCCCGATGAATATCTCGCGGGCTTCCCCTGGCACCCCCACCGCGGCATCGAGACGATCACCTACGTGCTCGAAGGGGACGTCGAGCACGGCGACAGCATGGGCAACACGGGCGTGATCGCGTCGGGGGACGTCCAGTGGATGACGGCCGGGAGCGGCATCGTTCATCAGGAGATGCCGAAGGGGCGCGCGGACGGCCGCCTCTGGGGCTTTCAGCTCTGGGCCAACCTCCCCGCCTCGCACAAGATGATGGAGCCGCGGTACCGGGGAATCGAGGCCCGCGATATCCCGGAGGTGCGGCTCGACGGCGACGCGACGAAGGGCGCTCACGGCGAGCGCGGCGCCGCGATCAAGGTCATCTGCGGCGAGGTCGAGGGCGTGCGCGGCCCCGTGCGCGACGTCGTGACCGACCCGGAGTATCTCGACGTCTCGCTCCCGCCGGGCGCGAGCTTCGGGCGCAGCTGGCCGCGGGGCCATACCGTCTTCGCTTATGTGATCGATGGGGCGGGGGGCTTCCAGCCGGGCGGGGATGCGTGCGACCGCGAGAGCCTCGTCATCTTCGACGACGGGGACGAGCTCGCCGTGACGGCGGGGGACGCGGGCGTGCGATTCCTCCTCGTCTCGGGCAAACCGATCGGGGAGCCGATCGCCTGGTGGGGCCCCATCGTGATGAACACGCAGGAGGAGCTGCAGCTCGCCTTCGACGAGTACGACCGCGGCACGTTCCTCAAGCACGGGCGGAAGTAAGGTAGTGTCAAGAGTCGAATGCGGCCGGGCGCGATCGGCGACAGGACCCGCAGGTGCGCGCCACGAAGCGCTGGCGTTCCGCCGCGGGGCGTGCTATGATGGCCGGCACACGGGGGAATGAAGGGCCATGCCGCTGCAATTCAACAAATCGACCGATCAGGAGCACCAGGAGAAGCTCGACTCTCATCTCCTGTCCGCCGTATGGCGGCGCGCGTTCGCCATCGCGGGGCAGAAGGCGGTCTTCGACGTCTACACCGCCTTCGTCGGGAGCGGGGCGGAAATCAAGGCGACCGGCAAGTCCGAGAAGGGCAAGAAGCTCGGCAAGGTTACGGGCGCCGTTTTCGGCAACGCGTTCTCCGGCGAGTTCGATATCCCCGATGACATCGAAAAGGGGGACGAGATCTACTTCGAGGTCGATCTCTCCAAGAACGGCATCTCGGGCGAATCGAACCGGATCCCGGTCTTTCCGCCGATCCGCGTCTCCAACATGAAGTGGAGCGCCGCCGAGGCGCGCCGCGGCGACGTGCTCACCCTCTCGGCGGGCGTCACGGGCCTGCGCGACGGCACGGAGGCGCTCGTCACGATCTACGAGTACGACCGCGACGGGCTCAACGACAAGATCGTCGAGCTCCCCGTCGAGGTGAACGACGACAAGATCGAGATCAGCTGGGAGTACCAGTATTTCGAGGACACCGACGAGATCCCGACCGAGCAGGAGCTGCGGGAATACGGCAAGTCGTACAACCCGCCTGAGTATTACTTCACGATCAAGGTCGGCGACGCCGAGTTCGGAACGAAGCAGGAGTCGGGGCTGCTGCTGTTCAAGGACTGGATCGACGTTGAATTGCTGAACAGCAGGGGCGAGCCCGTGCCCGACGCCAATTACATCCTGAAGCTCCCCGACGGCACCGAGCAGCGCGGCCAGCTCGACGGCGCCGGCAAGGCGCGCGTCGAGGACGTGCCGCCCGGCACATTCAAGATAATCTTTCCCGATCTGGAGGAATGACGCGCATCGTGGAGGAATGATCCCGCCGCGGCGGCGCGGCGCCGCGCAGACCCGGAGCGATGCCATGGCCGATTACAACGTTTACTTCTTCGTCGTGCGGCCGACGCTCGTGCCCGAGCACGTGGGCTCGAGCGGGGAATCCACCACCCTCACGGACGACGCCCCCGCCGTCGTGCAGGCGCGCGTCGACGTGCTCGCGATATTCACGCAGACGCTGCAGGACGCTCATGCAGGAGGCGGTGGCGCACATTCCCGGCTCGCATCCCGACTACGACGTGCACGTGGTGGAAATCCCGCAGGCCTCGCCGGGCGTGCCGAACTTCTCGGGGCTCACCGTCGCCATGCACGAGCCCATCGTGTACCTTACGAAGAAAGAGGCCGAGACGCGTCCGACCGATCCGATGGACCGGCGCGCGAGCCTCGTCATGCTGCAGGCGCTGCAGGACGGGAGGTTTCAGGAGTTCCCCACGGAGAACGTCCGCGCCTGGCGTGACGACATCACCGGCGGCGAGGGAGACCTCGAGGGGAAGGCCCTGCACGTCTAGGATCTCGCCCCCGCCGTGGCCGAGGCCTTCAGCAACGCCCGGATGCAGTACGACGCCGACAACTGGAAAACAATTCAGGGAAATATGCTGGCGCGGGCCGCCTATCACGAGATCGCCCACTGCAAATGCGAATGCGCCAACCGCGCGCATGGCTCGCGGTGGCAGAACGCGATCAGCGGCTCGATTCACGATGAGGCCGGCGTCGCCATCCTGGCATCGCCGCACAACTGGAACGCGGTGCAGTCGACCGCCGACAAGCAGCTCATGGGGCGGCACATGATGTGCCCCATCGCGTTCTACCAATTGGATCAGGAGATCGCGCCCCAGTGCTTCCACGAGGGCCGGCTGACCCCGCCGACGCCGCGCTGAACGCAGCCGCGCCCAGTCGTGTTTGCGCTTCTACGATCCCTGAATTTGTGATATAATTCAATCCGAGCACCCATTCAATAAACACAGAGGGATTTCCGGATCTCACCTAGGAGGGGATAACCGTGAGGCATCTACTTCTCGCAGCAGCCTTCCTCTGCATGCTCGCGCCGGCCGGTTCTGCGCAGACGACGATCGGCGACATAGGCCTCTACGCCGATGTGAATCACGAGAGTTCATGCGCCTCGGGCACGGGCTTCTATCCGGTGGAGATGTACGTCTGGGCCAGGCCGACGACACCAAAGGGTCTCCAGGCGCTCGAGTTCGCGATCCAGTACCCGAGCAACGTGGCTCCGGGCGTTATCACCTGGAACCCCGACGTAAGCATATACGTAGGCAATCCCCGAGACGGCATTTCGCTCGCATATGCTGTGGATCGTTGCCAATCCGACTGGACCATGCCGTTCCATCAGACCGTCTATGTGATGAACCAGGATCCGAGCTGGGCGGTTCTCACGCACGATTTATACTACACGAAGATCATAGGCTGTGATTGCACGCCCGGCTTCCCGATCAGCCCTCTTCGGAAGACCACGAACCTGTGCTTCAATTTCTGCACGTCGAATTTCGACATGCCGTTCATCATGAGCGTCGCGAAGATCGATGCGCTTAACCTGAACGTCGTGTTCAGCGAGAAGGTGACGCCGGAGTCGGCGGGCGCCATCGCCAACTACACGCTCTACGACAAGTCTACCGGCTCGGGGACCGTGTCGATCCTGTCGGCCGCGTATCAACCGGACAGCTTTTCCGTGCGCCTCGCGCTCGGCGATCCGATTCTCGCGGGAAGGCCGTATCTCCTCGAGGCGCGGGACATCGTCGATCTGCAGGGTTCGACCGGCACGTCGACGAAGGGTTTCGGCGATCTGCCCAACCTCACCTTTTCGACGCTGATCTCCGCCACCCCTTTCAAGGATCCGTGCGGCAGCCTCGATGTCACTTTTCAGATTCAGAACGATGGCGTCGGGCAGGCGGGGCCGTTCGATATGGACGTCAATTGGACCGCCGACGTATGGAAATTTACGCGCGACGCTGCGCTCGGACATTATGATTTCCCAGGCCTCGCCCCGGGGGCAAGCCTCTCCCTGCATTACACCTATGCGTGGCCCGACACCTCGATGATCGTGAATGCGGTGCTGGTGAATCTCGACCCGCTCGGGCTCATGCCGGAATCGAAGGAAACTGATAATTACAGCCCCTCAAGCTGGACGGAGGATTACTCCGCCAATCATTTGAAGGTCACGGACGTTCCCGGGGACCAGGGCAAGCTCGTGCACTTCGAGTTCGAAACCGTCGCTTATGCCTATGATGACCTCCCATATTATCCGTTCCTTCAGTATGACATCTATCGAAGGGATCCGGGTGGCTGGACGCTCCTCGCGACCATACCCGATGACGAAAGCCACAGATACCACATCGATCTCGCCACGCTCGCGGATTCCACCGAGGACCAGGGATTGCAGTGGTCCGTCTTCAAGGTCCGCACTAAGGTGCACGTCGTGACGGACGGCACGATCCGGTATTTCGAATCGTGCCCCGACTCGGGCTACTCCGTGGACAACCTGCCGCCGGAGGCGCCGCAGGGGCTCGCGGCATCGATGTTCGACGGAGGCCTCACGCTGCATTGGAACGCGAGCCCCGAGCCCGACGTCGCGGCATACGTGATCTATCGAGGCTTCGATGCGGGCTTCATTCCCGACGACGACAGCCGCCTCGCGACGATTACGAGCGGGCTCGAATATTTCGACGGCGACTGGTATCCGGGGAGCTTCTACTGGTACAAGGTCCGGGCCAAAGACTCCGCCGGAAACGAGGGCCCCTGGGCCTCGACGCTTCCCGATCAATACGTGGCGACGCAGCTGAAGAGCTTCGCGGCGGCTTTGAAGGAGGCCTCGATCGAGCTCACGTGGACCCTCTCGCTCTACGATGGAGACGGCAGCTTCGCCGTGTACCGCGCGGACGGCGAGGGCGCGGAGTTCCGCGAGATTCCCGCGGCGGATATCTCGAGCGCCGGACTCGCCTTCACCTTCGTCGACGGAACCGTCGTCGGAGGGGAGAGCTATCGGTACCGGGTCGCCTTCGTCGCGGCCGGCACGACGCGCGTGCTCTTCGAGACCGAGACGATCAAGACGCCGGAGCTTCCGCTCACGCTCTACCAGAACTTCCCGAATCCGTTCAATCCGTCGACGACGATCAGGTACTACCTGCCCGTCGCCGGTCACGTCCGGCTCGACATATTCGACGCTTCGGGAAAGCTCGTCGTCACGCTGGCCGACAAGCAGGCGGCGAAGGGCGCCCATGTCGCCGAGTGGAAGGGCGTGAACGCGAGCGGCGGCCAGGTGAAATCGGGCGTTTATTTCTACCGGCTCGCGACGCGCGAGAAGACGCTCACGCACAAGATGGTGCTTCTGCGCTGACCCCGCGGCCGCGCTAGAGCTGGAAGAGATACTGGAACTTCATGAAGAACTGGCGCTCGGTGAGGTCCCATCCTTCGCGCCCGTCCTCCGCCATGTCGTAGCCGCGGTAGTCGTGCGTCGAGCCGATGTAGAACATCGTGAGCGAGTTGATCCGGTACGTGACGAGCGGATCGAAGTCCCACGTGTTGTAGCGATCGTTGTACTGCGTGACGACGCGCATCGAGAATTCGCGCGACAGCTGCAGGGACAGGCGCGTCCAGAAGACCGATTGCGAGAAGAGCCGCTCGTTCGTATTCACGTCGTCGCTGCGCGAGTAGCCGTAGGAGGCGGAGATCAGGAAGCGGTCGACGGGCTTGACGTTCGCCGTGAGGCCGTAGTCGAGCTGCTTGCCGATGACCATCGCGTAGCGCGCGATGCGGTGCCCGTAATTGACGTTCGCGCTCAGCCGCAGCGCGTCGCTGAGATTCGTGCTGATGCAGTTGTGGACCCCCCAGATGCCGTTGAACTGCGTCCCCCTGAAATGCTCGTTGCTCGCGAGGTAGTTCGCGTGCATCTGGGTCTGGGCGGCGCGGAATTTCACGGCGAGATTCGGATTGATCCATTCGTCCTTCTGGAACCAATCGTCGAAGTTCCATTCGCGGGCCACGTTCACGTAGCCGTCGACGAAATCCAGCACCTTGCTCTTATCGAACCGTTTCGTGTAGCCGACGTTGGCCTGGGCCTGGCGTATGTTGTTCGCCGGCTCGAACCCGTTGTCCGCGCGGAAGGTCGGGCTCAGCTCGTAGTATTGAGCGCTGCCGTAGAAGGTGCCCGTGTTCCGGTTCAGGGCGGCGATGAACGCGTGCCCCCAGAAGGTCTCGCCGTCGAGCCCGGCCGTATATTTGCCGCCGTCGAACGTGCTCGCGTTGAACGCGCTGTCGCTCACGAGGGCGAGATTGTCGACCTCTTCCGTGTACGACGCCAGCGCCTGGAATTTGAACGTGTTGCTCTTGGACAGGCGGATCTGGCCGTCGACGCTCGCCAGCGATCCCATGCCGCCCCCGTCGAACAGCCTGTTGGTCCCGAGCAATCCCACGTGCGACTGCTCGCCGAGATCGCGCTTATACCGCAGAATGGTCGAGAAGCTCCGCCCGTTCTCGAGGAACTCGCTCTGCTCCTCGAAGGGGAGAATGATGACCGAGTGCTCGTCGCGCGCCGAGAGGAACGCGAGGTTGTTCGCGCCCGAGCGCCAGGTCGCCTTGCCCGCCGAGATCGGGTCGTTGATCGATCTCGTGTAGACCGCTTCGAAGTACGTATTGAAAAGGTCGCTCCCCTCCTGGAAGAACGGACGCTTCTCGGGGTAGAACAGGGCGAACGTCGAGTTCACGTCGATCTGCGCCACGTCGGTCTCGACCTGGCTGAAATCGGGATTGACGGTCGCCTCGGCCTTGAGCTCCGAGGAGATGTCGTAGGCGAGGCCGAGGCCGATGTCCGCCTCGGCTTTGCTGTTTTCGAACTGCCCGTCGCCGCCGAGCGAGCCCGACTCGTGCGCCACGACCGCCGGCAGAACCTCGAAGCCCTTGCCCGGCTTGATGCCGGTTATGCCGGTGACCGTCCCCCACTGGCAGGGCCAGCAGTCCTCCTTGCGGTCGAGAGCCGCCCAGGAATACTGGTAGCTCGACTCGCGCGGGCGGTTGCGCCAGAAATCGACGCGCCACGTCTGCTCCTCTTTGTCGGGAAAGCGCAGGCTCGAGAAGGGCACGGCGATCTCCGCCACCCAGCCCTGATCGGTGATCCGGCTCGCCGACTCGTAGATCATGTCGTAGGTCGCGTCCTCGCCGCCGGACGGCGAGAAGAGGAGATCCCCCGGTATCCCGTAGGGATTGACCGCGATCTCGTACGCGTGCGTCGCTTCGCCGTAGGTGTCGAGGCACAGGAACACGAGGTCGTCGCTGAAGACCTTGTCCCGCTCGCAGAACGAGGCCCGCACCTCCCCCGGTTTGTCGTAGCACATGAAGGCGACGTAGAGATTGTTGGCGTCATAGGTGATGAAGACCTCCGTGGCGACGGCGGGCTTGGTCTGGTCGCCGGGCTCGTGCTCGGCGAAGTTCCCCGCCTTCGCGGCGCCGCGCCAGCCGGCGTCCCCGAGGTCCCCGTCTATCTTTATCTCGCCCAGCGCCCGGGAGATCCTGAGCTCGGGATGGTATACCGGCACATAGATGTCGTCGGCGCGCGCGGCGGAAAACGCGGCAACCAGCGAACCGATTGAAATCAAACATAATACCGAAAGCCCCTGCCTCGAGAGCGACCTTGTACGCATCGCGTCTATCCTTTGAGTGTGAAGCCGAGCGAAGGAGGTGGGGGCCTTCGCGAACTCGGAGATACCAATTCCTTATACGAAGAAGAGACCGGTAGGTTCCGCCGGTGGATCAATATTCCACCACCCCGAAGATCATGGGATCGGCGATGATTCCCATCTCCATTCGCCGGAACCCTGTGGTAATATTCGTCCCTAATGAAGCGTTTCGACTATCTTATCGGCGCCGTCGCGATCGTCGCCTTCTTCATGCTCATCGCCGAGCTCAGCGGCTACCTCGATCAGTATGCGCGCTATTTCAAGTTCGCCAATCTGGCCGTTCTCGTTCTCTTCGTAGCTCATGTCGGCGCGTCCTTTCTCCTGAGCAAGAACAAGCTGGGGCACTTCAAGCGCAACTGGCTCGACCTCATCGTCTTCATACCTATCGTGCAGCTCCATCACGGCATCGAGAGCAGCCCCTCGGCGGTTATTGTCAGGCAAGCGGTCATCGTCTTCATGATCATCTCGCGAACCCGCAAGGCCGATAAGCTCGTTTCGCTTCTCGGGCTCAAGCCCGCGCAGCTCATGCTCACGAGCTTCGGTGCCGCGATCTGCATCGGAACGATCCTCCTCATGCTCCCCGCGGCGACCGTTTCGGGCGTTCGCACGAGCTTCGTCGACGCCCTCTTCACGGCCACCTCCGCCACGTGCGTCACCGGGCTCATTGTGAAGGACACCGCCGTATACTTCAGCACCTTCGGCCATTGTGTCATCCTCGCGCTCATCCAGGTTGGCGCCCTCGGCATCATGACGTTTTCGGTGTCGCTGGCGGTCTTCGCCAGGAAGCGCGTCGAGATGCAGCGCCAGATCGAGATGCAGGAGATGCTCGACCAGGACACGGTCGCGAGCATCAAGGACCTTGTGAAGTTCATCGTCAAGATGGCCTTCGCCTTTGAAATCGCGGGGGCCGCGGGGCTCTTCCTCGCGTGGCGCGGAAAGATCGGCGGGGACGGGCTCACGGCTTTCCACGCCCTTTTCCATTCTGTTTCCGCCTTCTGCAACGCCGGCTTTTCGACCTTCAGCGACAGTCTCGTCCGGTTCTCCGGCGATATCCCCACCAACGTCATGATCATGGTTCTCATCGTGTTCGGCGGTCTCGGATTCACCGTCGTGCGGGATCTCCTGGGCAATTTCCGGGAACGCGCCCTCCGGCGGTCTTCCCGGCTCCGGAGCCTCCGGGTGCAAACCAAGATCGTTCTCGCCGTGAGCGCGACCCTCATCCTCGCCGGAGCGGTGCTTTTCTACGCGCTGGAGCGCGGTTCTTCGCTCGCCGGCGCCGGAATCGGGGATCGCATCCTCGTGTCGCTCTTTCAGTCGGTCACGGCGCGCACCGCGGGCTTCAACACGTGCGATTTCGGGGCTCTGTCCTCGGCCACGCTCATGGTCGTCATAATCCTGATGTTCATCGGAGCTTCGCCGGGTTCGACGGGAGGCGGGATCAAGACAACGACCGTCGCCGTGCTCTGGAGCGCCATCATGAGCGGGCTCCGCAAGCGCCCCGACTCCGAGCTCTATCGTCGGACGATCCCGGCCGAGGTCATCCAGAAGGCGCTCAGCGTGCTCATTATCTCCCTGGTCGTTGTGCTCGCGTTCGGGCTCGTGCTCCTCTATTATGAGAACCAGCCTTTTGCGAGCGTCATGTTCGAAACGGTGAGCGCCTTCGGTACGGTCGGGCTCTCAACGGGGATTACCCCGAACCTTTCGACGGCGGGAAAGGTCGCGCTGACGCTCCTCATGTTCATGGGGAGACTGGGTCCTCTCACGATCGCCTACGCTTTCCTGCGCCAGAGAAGGCCGGCGCAATACCGGTACGCCGAAGAACGGGTCATGATCGGTTGATGATGCGAAAGAGAGGCACGCAATGCGATATGTCGCGGTGATCGGTCTCGGCAATTTCGGGAGCACGGTGGCGCGCGAGCTCACCGACAGGGGGGCGAAGGTGATCGCCGTCGACAAGAACCGCGATCGAGTCGAGGCGATCAAGGATTCGGTCTCATACGCCGTCACCCTCAACTGCATCGAACAGACGGCGCTCCGATCGGTCGGCATTCAGGACGTGGATATCGCGGTCGTCTGCATCGGCGACGACATCGAGGCCAACCTTCTATCGACGCTGCTCCTCAAGAAAATAGGCGTCAAGAAGATATGGGCGCGCGCCATCAGCTCCCCCCAGCAGGAGATCCTGAAATCGCTCGAGGTCGACGAAATCGTGAGCCTCGAGGAGGAGATGGGCCGTCTCGTCGCCCGGAGCCTCGTTTCGCCGGGCATCAAGAAACACGTTCCGCTCTCGCGGGACCACAGCCTCGTCGAAATAGATGTGCCCCAGAGCTTTATCGGCAAAACAATCCGCGAAATGAACACCCGCGACAAATATCGCATCAATATCGTCGCCTTGAAGAAGAGAACGCCCTCGATAGACGGTCGCGGCGAGCGCATTTTCTCGGAGACGATCGACGTGACGCCGGAGCCTGACACGACGCTCGAAACAGACGACATCCTTCTCGTGGTCGGAGCGGAAGACAATATACGCAAGTTTATGGAGCGGTGAGCCGATGTTTAAGAATCTCATGAAATTCGCCGGATTATGCCTTATGTTCTGCTACGTCGCGGCCTACTTCGTCCTCCTGAGGGAATCCTCGGTTATCGGGCGCTATTCATGGTTCGCCTGGCTCGGTCCACTCGGTTTCGTGTGCGCCATGTACCTCGCCGCGCGGCTCTTGACATTTCAGGCGAAATTCACCCGTTTTTCACGGCATCTCCTCGAGGGCAACTATCAATCGGGAATCCAGACACATCGGCTCTCGCGCGACGAGGTGCGCGGGCTCGCCGACCTCACGAACAGGGTCGCCGACCGATTGCGTCTCTATGACGCGCTCCGGGCCGACTGGGTCGCCGTCAGCACGCGCGCCCGCGAGATCATGCACGAGCGCACGGGAACGGCGGTCGTCATCGCCGATATCGACGAGGGAACCTTTCGCTTCAACCCGGCGGCGCGCGCACTCTTCGGCGTCGAGCAGGAATCGATGTCGATCGAGTCGATCGTGAAGCACTCGGAGAACGAACAGTTCGCGCGTGTATACCTCGATATCGTCGCCCGCGACAAGGTGCCCCGTACCGCGCACTTCACGATGACGCTTCCCGTTCGAAACATCGCGCGAGCTGTCGACGCCGACATCATCCCGATCAAAGACAGGGACGAGAGGGTGCGGCTCGTTTTGATATTCTTGAGCTAGTTCGCGCGAGAGAATCCGCTCGCCCTAGGTCGTTTTCTTGAGGATGTTCATGCGGCAGACGGACCGGTACCGGTAGGATTCGAAGGGAGTGTCGGCGGCGCGGCAGAGCCGCTCCGTGACCGCGCGCGCGGCGGCGGCGACGTCGATTTTCGCCGCGGCGTCGCCGACGAAGAGATCGAGCAGGCGCATGTAATCCTGGAAGGATCTCTCCAGATAGTACATTCCCTCGCCCGTCATGCGCAGGCCCGCGCTCCCCGCCGCCTTGATCGCCTCGTACGCCGTCGCTTGAATGTCACGCTCGTCCTCGACGAGCCGGACGACCTCGTAATAGGATCCCGTCTCGCCGACCGGCTCGACGAAGATCGCCGTGCCGCCGGGCTTGAGGATGCGCATGCACTCCTCGACGGCGCGGCGCATCTCCTTCGCCGGAATGTGGTGGAAGCTCGCGAGATAGAGGACCGCGTCGGCGCACCCGCTCTCGAGCGGAACGTCCTGCGCCGTGCCCACGAGATATTTTTCATCCCCGCTCTTGGGAGCCTCCACGGCGCGGGCGATCATCTCGACCGAATCGACGCCCGTCGCCGCGGCGCCCTGCTCCGTCATCCAGCGGACGAAATCCCCCGCACCGCATCCGATGTCGACGGCGGTCTTCCCGGCGAAGTCGAAGTGCCGCGAGAGATACTCGCCGTGCGCTTGGACCTTCTTCATGGGCATTTCGGCGAAATTCATTGTTTCTCGACCTCCCGCGCGAGAAATTCGGCGAGACGCTCGAGATAGATTTCCCCTTTTTCGGCCGACGACTTCTCGGGATCGCCGAGGACCCCGTTCTTCGTGAGCGCCGGCATCCCCTTCTCGAAGATGACGCGAACCTCGTTCTCGGTGAGGGGCCCCACGTAGCCGGCCTCGAACCGGTCCCTGACGACGAGACCGCTCTCGAGCGCCAGCATCATGGAGGTTTCGTTCTCCCCCGCGTGCGCCCCCGCTTCCGCGGCGGTCACGCCGAACTCGACGGAGAGGGAATCCGAGAAATTGGAGAATGCCATGAGGTCGGTGTAGCCGACGATCTTCACGTTCGGGTGCTCCGCCCGCGCCTCCCCGATCGCCTTCTCCACCGTGCCGAAATTGCCGCCGTGGGTCGGGAGGAACACGATTCGCTTGAAGCCGCATGCGACGAGACTCCGTACGTAATCGAGCACGATCATCCGCAGGGTATCCGGCCGGAGCGAGATCGTTCCGCCGAAGGAGACGTGATGATCGGAGATGCCCACCGGAATCGTCCGCGCCTGAAGCGCGTTTCCGAGTCTAGCGGCGACCCGGTTGACCACGTCCTCGGCGATTCTCGTATCGGTCATCGTCGGGAGGTGTGGGCCGTGCTGCTCGGTGGAGCCGACGCCCACGACGGCCGTCGTGAATCCGCGCGCGATCGCGTCGTTGACGGCGGGAGCGGTCATCTCTTCCATGCGGAGGGCGTTCATTCTCGTTCACTCCTTCGGCATCAGCTGCTCGATCATCTTCGCGTCGACCCAGCGGTCTCCGCCGATCATGATGTAATCACCGGCCGGCGCGAAATTGAACGGCCGGTTTTTTATCCGGTCCGCCAGGCTCGTCGCCGGCGTCCACGAACCGTCCTTGTTTTTGAACGACACGCAGGGGCCCGGCGGAGCTCCGCTCAGGAAGAGGAGGTAGTCGCCGTCCGGCGATATCATCGGCGAATTCTCCACCTTGTCGGTGTTCACGGCGCTCCCGAGCTTCTCCGGAGCCGCATATTTCCCGTTCGCGAGACGCGAGCACCAGATGTCTCCGTCCGTCGCGTAGTAGTAGTTGCCGTCGCGGTCGAACGAAAACGTGAGAAAGGTGACCTGCGGCCCGGCGGGTATCGGCAGCTCCTCGCAGAAGATCGGCTCGCTCCATCCGTCCTTCGTTCTTTCCAGATACCAGGTGCGCTTCTCGTTCTGCGGAGGCGCGACGCCGGCGACCGGCCGTTCCGAAAGAAAATAGAGCCGCTTCCCGTCATGCGAGAAGAAGGGATGGTCGTCCCTGAAGTCCTTCTCCGAGAACGCAGCCTTCCGCGGATAGGTCCAGTATCCGTTCTCGATCCTCGTCGTCATGATGTAGCCGAACGAATATCCCCCGCCGCGCGGATCGATCATCGGATTCCAGAATATCTCGTCCCCCTTCGGAGAGACCGCGACCGTCGAGTGCGGCCGGTAGCGGTGCGAAACGATGCCCGGGGCGAACTCCTCCGGCGTGAGTCCCGGCCGCGGCCTGCCGAGATACTTCCCCTCGATCTTCGGGAACGCCGGGGGAGCCGTATCGGCGCCTGCCGACGCGAGGCAGCTCATCAATTCGGGATCGTCCCGCTCCTGCGCGACGTTGTACGGGGTTTGGCCGAGCATGTTTCTCGCGTCGATATCGGCGCCGCGCGCGAGCAGGAAGGAGACGATCTCCCGGTGCCCCTGCTCGGCGGCGATATGGAGCGGAACCCACCCGAATTCATCCTTCTTGTTCACGTCGAAGCCCCTGCCGGCCAGGGATTCGACGATTCGCGGCGAGCCGCCGCCGGCCGCCGAATGGAGCAGCGTGCCCGCGGTATCCACCGACGCGCCGCGCGCGAGCAGGGCGTCGAAGAGCCGCTCGAGCCCGCCACTTGCCGCGTCGTTCAGGATCTGCGCGCCCTCGCGGCCGCCGACGGGAAGCTCGGCCCCGGCGTCGAGCAGAGCTTCCACCGCATCCTTGTTCGGCCGCCACGCGGCGAGCATGATCGGCGTCCATCCGGAATTGTCGACCGCGTTCACGTCCGCGCCGAGGCTCACGAGCAGCCGCATCGTCGCGCCGTCGCCGCCGTCCCTCGCGGTCGCGCAGAGGGGCGTTCTGCCCCACGTGTTCCGCTTGTTCAGCAGCCCGGCGTCCGCGCGGATCATGGCCCTGACCGCGGCGGTGTCGCCGCTCGTCGCGGCCCGGTGAATATCCTGCGCCCGAAGCGGCGCCGAGAGAAGAATCGCGCCGAAAGCGCCCAGAATCATTATCCGTGCCCTCATGACGATTTTGCCCCCTTGGTTCGCGATCGCCGACCGTTTATATCCGGAAGAGATACTGCAGCTTCATGAAGAACTGCCGGCCGGTGAGGTCGCTCCCGTCGCGTCCGTCCATCTCGTAATCGTAGACGCGGTAGTCGTGCGTCGAGCCGAAATAGAACAGCGTCAGCGAGTTGATCTGGTACGTGAGGAGCGGATCGACGTCCCACGTGCGATAGCGGTCGTTGTACTGCGACACGAGACGCAGCGAGAACTCGCGCGTCATCTGGAGCGACAGGCGCGACCAGAAGACCGATTGGTCGAACAGGCGCTCGCCGGTGTTCAGGTCGTCGCTCTGGGTGTAGTTCATCGAGAGGGCCAGCGTCAGGCGATCGATCGGCCGTATGGTCGCCGAGACGCCGTAGTCGAGCTGCTTCCCCATGACGAGCTGATAGCGGGCGATGCGGTGGCCGTAGTTGACGTTCGCGTTGAGCTTGAGCTCGTTCCACGGCTGGGTGCTGATGCAGTTGTGCACGCTCCAGATGCCGTTGAACTGCTTGCCGTGGAAGTTTTCGTTGCTCGCCATATAGTTTGCGTGCATCCCCGTCTGGGCCGCGCGGAACTGCAGCATGAGGTTCGGGCTGACCCATTCGTCCTTCCGCACGCCGTCGAAGTTCCACTTTCGCGCGACCTCTACTTCGCCCTGGATGTACTCCATGAACTTGCTGTCGTCGAATCTGATGATGCCGTTCACGTCCGCCGAGCCCGTGCGCTGGTTGTTCTGCGGCTCGAAGCCGTTGTCGGCCCGGAAGGTCGGGCTCAATTCGTTGTAATGGAGGGCGACACCGTAGTTGCTCGTGTTGCGGCTCACCCCGGCGGCGAAGGCGTGCCCCCAGTAGCTCTCGCCGTCGAGCCCGGCCGTGTACTTGTCGTCGGCGAACGTGCTCGCGTTGAACGAGCTGTCCGGGACGAGGGCGAGGTTGTCGACCTCCTCGGTCTGCGAGGCCATGGCCTGCACCCGGAACGAATTGCTCGCCGAGAGGCGCACCTGCGTGTCGACGCTCAGGAGCGATCCCATGCCTCCCCCGTCGAAGATCCGATTGGTCGCGATGAGCCCTACGTGCGACTGGTTCCCGAAATCGTGCCGCACCCTGAGGAGGTTCGAGAAGCTCTCTCCGTTCTCGACGAACTCGCTCGACTCCTCGAAGGGGAGAATGATCACCGAGTGCTGGTCCTGCGCCGAGAGGAGCGCCATGCTCGTGGCGCCGTTTCGCCAGGTGAGCTTGCCGGCGCCGTTCGGGTCGTTGATCGACCTCGTGTAGACCGCGTTGAAGTACGAGTTGAACAGATCGCTCCCTTCCTGGAAGAAGGGGCGTTTCTCGGGGTAGAACAGGGCGAAGGTCGAGTTCACGTCGATCTGCGCCACGTCCGTCTCGACCTGGCTGAAATCGGGATTGATCGTCGCCTCGGCGCTCATCTCGGAGTTGATGTCGTAGGTGATCCCGAGCCCGATCTCCCCCTTCGCCGGATCGTTGACGAAGCTCCCGTCATCGGCGAGATAGCCCGATTCGTGCGCGACGGCCGCCGGCAGGAGCTCGAAGCCTTTCCCGGCTTTGATGCCCGAGATGCCCGTCATACTTCCCCACTGGCAGGGCCAGCAGTCCTCGTCGCGGTTGTAGGCGGCCCACGAATACTGGAAGCGCGATTCGCGCGGCCGGTTGCGCCAGAAATCGACGCGCCACGTCTGGTCAGGGCTGTCGGGGAAGCGCAGGCTCGCAAACGGGACCGCCATCTCCGCCACCCATCCCTTGTCCGTGATCCGGCCGGCCGACTGGAAGATCATGTCGTAGCCGCCGTCCTCCCCGTACGCCGTGGAGAAGAGCAGGTCCCCCGGCACGCCGTACGGATTCGCGGCGATCTCGTACGCGTGCGTCGCCTCGCCGTAGGTGTCGAGGCACAGGATCACGTAGTCGCCGGAGAACATCTCGTCCCGCTCGGTGAACGACGCCCGCACCGCGGCGGGATCGTCGTAGCAGAGCCACGCGACGTAGAGATACTCGTCGTCGTACGTGATGAGCACCTCCGTGTCGACCTCGGGCTTCGTCTGGTTTCCCGGATTGTGCTCCGCGAAGTTCGCCGCCTTCGCGGCGCCGCTCCAGCCGGCGTCGCTCAGGTCGCCGTCGACCTTGATCGGCCCGACCGCCCGCGAGATCGAGAGCTCGGGGCGGTAAATCGGCGTGAACGAGTCCGCCTGCGCCGCCGCGGAGGCCGCGAGAAAGGCGCAGGCCGCGAAAACGATACGGATCGTTTTGAACACTCGATGGGGGTGATTGACGTGCATCGCAGGCTTCCTTGAATTCCGGGTTCCCTATTCCGTGCGTCGACGGCGCGCCTTCGCGCGCGACTATACCTTATACGATTCGGGGCGGCATAGGTTCCATCCCGTGCCGCCCCGTTTTCCTGCATCCCCGCCGCCCCTCGTCACCGCCCTATTAGTCCTTGTCCGCGTCCGTGTCCTTGTCCTCGTAGACCTTCGCGAGGCTGCTTTTCTCGTCGATCTTGGCGAGCATCTTCTTCCCGTTCTCGTTGTCGGGATTGAGCGCGAGCGACTTTTCATAAAGCTTGCGGGCCTTGTCGGTCTTGCCCGCCGCCAGCATCGCCTCCCCGAGGCTGTCGTAGACGTTCCACGCGTCGGGGTAGAGGTGGGTGTTCAGCTTGAAGACCGAGACCGCCTTATTGATCTCCCCGCCGTGCAGGTAGAGATAGCCGAGCGTGTTGATCTCGCTTTCCTTGAAGTAGTACTTGTCGCTCTCCGGGCTCTTCTTTTCGGCCAGCACCTGCGCCTGATGCTCGCCGGCTTCGAGACCTTTCTTCTCGATGATATCGTGGATGAGCACCGCGGCGGAGTTCTCGTTCTCGGATATCTTCTCCCACGAGAGCTTCGTCTTCTCCTCCGCGCTCAGCGTCGACATCTGCTTCTTGAGCTCCTGCTCCTTGAGGAACTTCTCCCGCTCCTCGGCGCTCATGCCCTCCATTTTCTTCTGGAGTTGCATCTCCTTTTCCTTGGTCGTCATCTCCTGCTTCTTGAGCTCGGCCTCTTTCTTCTCCTTGTCGCACTTCTCCTGGGCCTGCGCCTGCGTGCGCCACACTCCCGACAACGAGAGGGGCAGCACGATCGCGGCCACGACGAGGCACGACACGACGCCGGCGCGGCGTCGTCCCCTGTTTCTATCGATCTTCGGATCGAGAATGCACATGATCCGCTCCTTCAGATTCGAGCCCTGGGAAATTGTCGACAGCTGCCAGGCCGGCCCGCGGGGCGTGCCGAGATCCGCCGCGATGTCCATGAGGAACAACGCGTAGTCGGAGGGACGGGCGCCGGCGTTGAGCACCGCGTCGTCACAATCGCGCTCCCGTTCGATCCTCGCCGCTTTCACCGCCAGCCAGACGAATGGATTGAACCAGTACACGCTCTTGACGACGATCGCGAGCACCTCGACGAGACCGTCCCGCCGCTTGATGTGGGCAAGCTCGTGGGACAGTATGTAACGGCGCTTCGCGGCGGGCCACCCCGCCGAACCGGCCGGGACAACTATCGCCGGATTGATCGCTCCCACCGTTACCGCGGCTCCGATTTCACACGACTCGAAAAGACGTACCCGGCGCCTCAGGCCGAGCCGGGCGGCCGTCTCCGCGAGGAGATCCGCCCACGCCTCGTCAGCCGAGGCGCACCGCCGGATGATTCTGCGTCCGAGCGCGGTGCGCACGGCGAGCCAGCACAGCGCGAGAACCGCGCCCGCAAGCCACGCGAGAATCGCCCATGCCTGCCACCCCCCCATGAGATCCGCCCCTCCCACCGCCGATACGGTCCGGCCCTGCGCCGCGAGCGCGCGCTCGTTCGGTGCGTCGATCGGCTTATCGCCGGGAACGACGAGCGCAGCGCTTCCGACACCGCGTCCGAACCAGGTGCTTACCTCGGGAATGACCGGAAGATTCCAGACGGGCGAAACGAAGCGGCCGAGCGGCAGCGCGAGCAGAATGACGAGCGTGAACACCCAGACCATGCTTCTCGCGTTCGCCGAGGCCCGGCGCATCGAAAGCGTCGCCAGCATCGCGACGGCGCAAACGATCGCCGCCTTGATCGAGATGTCGATCACGAAGCCGAGAACTCCGGCCCAGGGCATCCCCGCAAGCAGACCGCTCAGACCTGCGTTCATTTTATCGCCCGCCCTTTCGCGATTCCTCGATGATCTCGAGGATCCGTTTGCGCTCCTCTTCCGTCAGATTCGCGTCAGCTTTCGTGAGAATGGAGATGACGGCCGCCGCTTCCGCGCCCTTGAAGAAGGTCTCAAGCACGCCGTCGAGCGCCGATTTTCTCGCGCTCGCGAGCGGAATGGTCGGGAAGTAGATATACTTGCCCTTTTCCGTTTCGTGCCGCAGATATCCCTTTTCCTCGAGAACGTTGAGCATCGTGCGAACCGTCGCGTTCGCGGGCCTGCCCGGCAGGTCGGCCATGACCTCCGTCGCAGTAGCCCTCCCTAGCTGGTATACAATCTCCATGATCTGACGTTCCCTGCGAGTGAGCTCCTTGAGATCCGTCTTTTCCATGCCGTTTTCCACGGTAACCTCCTGCAAAAACCTGCCGCCGGCGGACTGCTGCCACGACCGACGCAACGCATTACCCTAAAACAAGTAACACGGTTGCGGCGAGCTTAACATGTTAAACGAATCGCATGTTAAATATTTAACATCTTCGGGGCTTTGTCAAGGGTGAAAATGAAAATATTTTGGGCACGCGCGGGCGGGGCCTCGAAGCACCGGCCGAGCGCGCCGCCCTGGCGGCGGCCTGCAGCCCCCTCGCGCTCCGAGACGGCGCCCCGCCGGAACAAACCTCCCCCCGCCGTGTATTACCGCTATCATGGAACAACGAAACCCCTTTGAACGGAGGTTCGTATGAACAGGCTGCTCTCCCGGTCGCTCGCCCTCCCGGCGGCGCTCCTCGCGCTCCTCGCCGTTTCTCTGGCCGCCCCCGCCGCCATGGCTCAATCCGCGGGGACCGACATCGTCCTGGCCAAATCGATCCCTCTCGAATCGAAGATCCTCAAGCGGCCGGTCACCATCCTCGTCTGGACGCCGCCCGGCTACGCCCAGAGCTCGCGGAGCTATCCGGTGCTCTACGATCTGAACACGTTCTTCTGTTTCACCTACGACTGCGGAACGGTCGAAATGCTCGCGCGCACCCTCGACATGCCGAGCATGATCGTCGTCGGCGTGCCGCAGCTCAACATGGGCTACGTCCCGACGCCGTACGAGGAGCGGGGCGACACGCTCGCCGGCGCCGACCTCTCGATCGCGTTCCTCAAGGAGGAGGTTATTCCCCTCATCGAGCGGACCTACCGGACGAACGCCCTGCGGCTCCTCTACGGCCATTCGGTCGCCGGGCTCTTCACGATGTACGCGATGTTCAACTACCCGGATCTCTTCGCCGGCTATCTCGCGGGGAGCCCGTGGTTCCAGAACAACGACCAGTACTGGCTCAAGAACATCGAGCGGATGGCGAAGGAGCGGAACCTCAAGGACAAATATCTCTTCATGACGCTCGGCAAGGGGGAGCAGAAGATCACCCTCGACACCTTCGCCGGGCTCGATGCATGGATGAAGGCGCAGCCCCTTCCCGGATTGAAATGGAAGGGCGCCGCGGTCGAGGGGGATCACGGCAACATGGTCGGCAGAACGATCTACGACGGCCTCCTCTTCATCTTCGACGGGTGGAAGATCCCGAATGATGTCATCATGGCCGCCGATATGGACGCGGTCGACGCGCGCGTTCGGAAGGCCGAAGCCCAATGGGGATCCTTCGGACTCGACGCATCGGCCATCCTCCCCGAAGCCAACATCAACTCCCTCGGATACACCCTCCTTCAACGCAAGGAGTACGATAAGGCCCTCAGGGCGTTTCAATACTGCATACGCCGGTTCCCGAAATCCTATAACGCGCACGACAGCCTCGCCGAGGCGTACCTGACGACGGGGGACAAGGCGAACGCGATCAAATACTACAAGCTCGCCGTCGAGCTCAATCCGGGCGCGACCGACTTCGAGAAGAGCGTGCTCAAGAACTCGCACGATAAGCTCCGCGAGCTCGGAGCCGAAAAATAATCCGCGCGCGACCCGGCGGAACGTTTCGTTGACACGCCGCGCCGGCGAGAGCGGCGCGGCGTTCCTATTGCAATATTCTCGGGCCGCCCCCCCCACGCGGCATCATTCGATTACCATCGTCAACGATCGTTGACGCCGCCCGCCCCGGCATATTACAATATTATATTATAGTAAAGACCGCATTCTTGACACGTTTCGCTCGCGCTTGATATTCTCGCTCGCGGGATTCAATTTCAATGGATACCTCTTCGACGGGAGGCGCGAATGATCGACTTCACGGCATTTCTCTTCGTGGCGGCCGCGTCCGGCTCCTTCGGCTACCACCTCGCGCACGATCCGATCAAGCATCCCCCGAAAGGAGCGTTCCTCTATCGGGGGTTCGACGACGCGGGCGCGCTCGTTATCCAGGGCTGGCTCGTCATCAACGAGGATGAAGCGGGGCGCGTCGACGGCGAATGGTGCCTCGATCAAATCGGTTCTCCGGAGAATATCGGGCCGCAGATCGGCCTCGGCAGCTTACGGGGCAAACGCGAAGGGGCGATGCTTTCGCTGAATCTGAATCCGTTCTACCCCGATTTCAACGTGTCGCTCAGCGGCTCGTTCAACACGGTCTCGTTCAAGGGGACGTGGCGCTACAACACGATCAGGGGAACCGCGGGCATGGGAACGTTCGAAGCGGTCCGGAGCGACGGCGACGCGCGCTAGACCCGCTTTTCCTGGAACTCCCCTCCATCGGATGCGTTATACTGCCATCCGGTCTCTCTTCCGGGAAAGGAACACGCGTCATGAGAAAACTATTCGCCGCCGCGCTCTTCGCGCTCATCCCCCTCTTCGGCATCGTCCTTCCCGCGTCCGCAAAGACGGATCTCCCCGGCACGCCCGCCGGCGCGCTCGTCGCCGGATACATCGAGGCGTTCAACAGCGACGATCCGGGCCGCCTGCGCGCCTTTCTCGAGGCCAACCTCTCGACGGGGGCGCTCGCCCAGCGCCCCGCGGCCGAACGGATGAAATCCCTGCAGCGGATCAAGGGGGACGCCGGGACGCTCGAGCCGGCCAAGGTCGTCGAGGCGCGCGAGGACGCGATCACGATCTACGCGCAGGGCTCGAAGGGGCCGTGGCTCGAGATCAGCTTCGCGTTCGAGAAGGAAGCCGACGTCAAGATGGTCGGCGCGCGCTTCATGATGATGGACGAGCCCCCCGACCTGAACGAGCCCACCACGCCCCTGAACGAGGCGGAGCTGCTCGCGGCGATCGACGACCTCGTCGACGGGCTCGTCGAGAAGGACGAGTTCTCCGGCGTGGTGCTCGTCGCGCGGGGGGAAACGGCGATCTTCAAAAACGCCTACGGCCTCGCGAGCGTGGAATACGGCGCGCCCAACCGGATCGACACCCGCTTCAACCTCGGATCGATCAACAAGATGATCACCCGCGTTGCGATCGAGCAGCTCGTCTCGAAGGGGGCGATCGGCTACGACGACACGATCGGGAAATTCCTCCCCGAATACCCGAACGCCGCCGCCGCGAAGGTGACGGTCCGCCAGCTCCTCGACATGACCTCCGGCATCGGGGACTTCTTCGGCGAGAAGTACGCGGCGACTCCGAAGAACGCCATTCGCGACCTCGCCGACTATCTGCCGCTCTTCGCGGCGGATCCGCTGCTCTTCGAGCCGGGCACGGACAGCAGATACTCGAACGGCGGCTACGTCGTGCTCGGGCTCATCGTCGAGAAGGCGAGCGGCACGAGCTACTTCGACTACGTGCGCCAAAACGTCTACGAGGTCGCCGGCATGAAGAACACGGGGCATCTCATGGCGGACGTTCCCGAGAAGAACGTCGCGAGCGGCTATACGCGCAATTGGGACGACGGCGAGCACCCGGACGAGCCGCGGCGCAGCAACATCTACACGCGCCCCGCGCGCGGGAGCTCCGCCGGGGGCGGCTACTCGACGGCGGACGACCTGTTGAATTTCGTCCTCGCCCTCAAGGCGGACCGGCTCGGCGCGAGCGAGACCGCGAAGATGTTCGCCGGGAACATGGCCTTCGCCGGAGGCGCCCCCGGGATCAGCGCCTACGTCGAAACGGTCGCGACGACCGGCAGCACGATCGTCGTTCTCTCGAACTACGATCCCCCGACGGCGGTGAAGACCGGGGAGAAGATCGGCCGACTCCTCAAGCGGCTGAAATAGGCGAGATGCGATTCCCGTGGCCGCGGCCACGGCGATCCCGCCGGCCGTGGCCACGGCGGCCGGACACCCTCTTTATTAAGAATCTATTTGCATTAAAGGCGCTTTTCTGCTGTGATTGCGGCGACTTCAGCAGGAAGGAGCGTGGTATGGGCAAAGTCGCCGTATTGCTCGCAATCGTGGCTCTCTTCATTCCCCTCGCCGCTCTCGCCGGTTCCGACGCCCCTAAGCCAGCCCCGCCCGTCACCGAGACGAGCGCGCTCTGGCTCGGGCCGGTGAAGCTCGGGGTGCTTCCGCCGCCCACGATTCCACCGGACAATCCGCAGACGGCGCGGAAGATCCTCCTCGGCAAGCAGCTCTACTTCGACACGAGGCTCTCGCAGGACAACACGATCAGCTGCGCCACGTGCCACGACCCGACGATGGGCTGGTCGGACAAGGGGCCGACGAGCAAGGGGATCAGGAGCCAGATGGGAGGCCGCAGGGCACCGCCTGCATCCAATTCCGCGTATAATCCTCTGCAATTCTGGGACGGCCGCAGCCCGAGCCTCGAGGATCAGGCGAAGGGACCGATCCAGAACCCGATCGAGATGGGAAACACGCACCAGGTCATGATACGCACCGTCAACGATATCCCCGGCTATGTCGAGGAGTTCAAGACGGTCTTCGGGACGACGCCGATCACCGTCGATCAGGTGGCGCAGGCGATCGCCGCGTTCGAGCGCACGATCGTGACCACCGACTCGCCGTTCGACCGGTTCGTGAAGGGGGACGAGACGGCGCTGACGAGCCTCGAGAGGAAGGGGCTCGAGATATTCAACGGCAAGGGGCGCTGCTCGTGCTGCCACTGGGGCCCGAACTTCAGCGACGGGAGATTCCACAACCTCGGCGTGCCCGACATCGACCCGGCCAAGCCCGACCTCGGCCGTTACGAGATCACGAAGAACCCGGCCGACAAGGGCGCCTTCAAAACGCCGACGATGCGCGACGTGGGGCTCCGGCCTCCGTACCTCCATACGGGAGGAGAGAAGACCGTCAGGGACGTGATCGTCTTCTACAACAAGGGGGGCGGGGTCAAGGATCCGAACATCGATCCGATGATGATTCCCCTCGGGCTCTCGGCGGGGGAGATCGACGCGCTCGTCGCGTTTCTCGAGCACGGGCTCACGAGCCTCAATCCCGAAGTGGCGGGCGTCAAACCGGTTCCGGCGTCCGAAATGCCGAAGTAAGGGGGCGATGAACATGAAAAAGATCTCCATTCTCCTGCTCGTTCTCGTCGCCCTGCAGCTCGTGCTGCCGGCGCCGGGGCAGGCCATTCCCGCCTTCGCGAGGAAGTACGGCTTCAACTGCGCGATGTGCCACACGGCCTTTCCGAAGCTCAACGACTGGGGGCAGCGTTACCGCGACAACGGCTACCAGCTCCCCGGGCAGGTCGGCAAGGAACAGACGATGTTCGATTCGCACACGCCCATCGCGCTCAGGACGGCGGTCGGCATCAACGGCTACAGCGTGAAGCCGACCGAGGACGCCAATGCGATCACGACGAGCGGGTTCGGGCTCAAGGGGCTCGATCTTCTCGCCGCGGGGGTCATGCACAAGAACATCTCCGTGCTCCTGATCTACACGCCGCGGATCGACGAGCCCTTCGCTGACTACACGGGCACGGAAGCGTCACAGCCCGGCGCGCTGGAGTCGGCGAGCATCATCTTCAGCAACATCGTGCCGAACGCCCTGAACCTGCGGGTCGGCCGCTTCGAGCCCGCGTACCATCTCTTCAGCTCGAAGCGCTCCTTCTATCTGATCTCGCCGTACGACGTCTACGAGTACCCGACCGGCGGCAACGACTTCCTCTTCGGCGACAACCAGATCGGGATCGAGGCGACGGGGGGGCTCGCCAGGGGATTCAAGTACGGTCTCGGCGTGGTCAACGGGACGGGGGCGAAGGCGGACAACAACAAGTTCAAGGACGTCTATCTGACCCTGTCGCAGACGATCGGCGCCGGGGAAGGGCAGAGCGCCGGCCACCGGATCGGGGCGTTCGTCTACTACGGCAAGCAGCCGACGATCGCGCCCTTTACGATCACCGCCGAGGGCGATACGATACCCGGACCGCCCCCGGCCGTTTCCCCCACGGGCGAATACGACGGCGGCGGGAACGGCGCGTACTACCGCTACGGCGCCTCGGCGAGCCTGAACTGGAAGACGTTCAACCTGCTCGCCATGTACATGCGGGGGCTCGACGACAAGATGTTCAACGCGATCGACGGCACGAAGAACTACGAATACGACGGCGGATTCGTCGAGCTCGACTACGCGGGCCTCTGGAACAACAGGCTCATCGCGTCGGGGCTCTACAACTGGGTCGCGCCTCCGTCGTACGACGAGGTGAATCCGAAGGTCACCGCGTACTCGGGATTGCTCCGCTATTACTTCGGCGACTGGAGCGCGGTGAACGTCGCCCTGCACGGCGAATACACGTACCGGAAGACCGAGGCGGGCGAATCCACGATGACGGAGAACGTCTACTCGATGCTCGTGGACTTCGGCTTCTAACGCGCCGCTGCCGGCGAACCGGGAGTATCATGGAGGTCGCGGCTCGAAGACGGGCCGCGGCCTCCTTCGTTATACAAAGGCGGGTGAACATGAGCGAATCGTTGCGGCGAGTCGACGGGGATAAGCAGGAAGTCCTCAAGCGCATCATCAGGGACCTGCACGCCGGCGTGCCGGTCGAAAAGCTGCAGAAGACCTTCGCGGACGTCGTGAAGAACACGTCCCCCGAGGAGATCGCGGCCATGGAGAACGCGCTCATCGAGGAGGGTTTTCCGGTCGACGAGGTCAAGCGTCTCTGCGACGTGCACGTGCGCGTGTTCGAAAAATCGCTCGCGAAGGCGGGCAGGCCCGCGAAGATCCCCGGACACCCCGTCTACACCTTCATGCAGGAGAACAAGGTCGCCAAGGAGCTCCTCAAGGAGCTCTCGGGGCGCGCGAAGCGCCTCGACAGGAAGGAGCCGCGCGAAAGCGACGTCGCCGCGTTCGCCGAGAACTTCGCCCGGTTCCGCGAGATCGAGAAGCACTACGCGCGCAAGGAGAACCAGCTCTTCCCCGCGCTCGAGCACAAGGGCTTCACGGGGCCGACGAAGGTCATGTGGGGCAAGCACGACGAGATCCGGCAGCTCGTTCGCGAGGCGGACGCCCTCGCCAGGGCGCGTGACTGGAAGAATCTCCGCGGGAAGATCAAGTCGCTCGGGGGCGCCGTCAAGAAGATGATCTTCCTCGAAGAGAAGATCCTCTACCCCACCGCGGCGAAGAAGCTCGGGGACGTCGAATGGGCGACGATCAAGCGCGGCGAACCCGAGATCGGCTACGCGTGGGTCACGCCCTCGAACCTCTGGGACGCGGAGATCGCGAAGGCGCTCGCCACGGCGCACGGCGGCGCGGCGCACGGCGCGGCGGCGGCGCCCGATCCGGGCGAGGTGAAGCTCTCCGAAGGCCGCCTTACGGGGGAGCAGATCGACCTGCTGCTGAAGGCGCTCCCCTTCGACGTCACCTTCGTCGACGAGAACGACGTCGTGCGCTATTACTCGGCGACCGAGCACCGCATCTTCCCGCGGAGCCCGGCGATCATCGGGCGCGCCGTCCAGAACTGCCACCCGCACCAAAGCGTCGACGTCGTGAACGACATCATCAAGAGCTTCAGGGAAAAGAAAAAGGACGTCGCCGAGTTCTGGATCCAGTCGCAGGGGGCGTTCATCCATATCAGGTATTTCCCGCTGTACGACGCCGCCGGCGCGTACCGCGGGGTCATCGAGGTGAGCCAGGAGATCTCGGGCGTCCGCGCGCTCGAGGGGGAGCGCCGGCTTCTCGATTGGTGATCCGGCGGCGCGGCGGCGCGCGTATTTCGATCGGTGGTGACGGTGCGATATCGAAACGGCATACTGGCCGCGCTCCTCGGCGCCGCCTGCGGGCTCGCCGTTTTCACGTTTCTCTACGCCCGCGGCCCGTCGTACCTCTTCGACGATCCGACGGTCTGCACGAACTGCCACATCATGCGCGCCGAGTTCGACTCGTGGAACCGGTCGAGCCACAAGGCCGCCGCCACCTGCAACGCGTGCCACACGCCGCACAACCTCGCCGGCAAATACGCCGTGAAAGCGCTGAACGGCTGGAATCACGGATTCGCGTTCACGACGGGGCGATACCCCGATCCGATCATGATCCGCGCCCTCAACGGGCGGATCGCCGCGGACAACTGCTGGCGGTGCCACGAGAACATGGCAAGCCGGATGACGATGCTGTACCCGCGGCGGGATATCGACTGCACGGCGTGCCACGGCAACGTGGGGCATCTGGCCCGCCGGTAAGGAAGCGAGGGGCGCCGGGGGCGCCCCTCGATGGGCATGGGCGCTGGGGGCCCCGGGAAAAACGCGGGACGCCCGCGGAACAAAGGAGTGTCAGCGATGCGCATTCTCTCGTTCTTGAAGAGCAACAAGGCGTATGTCGCGGTGTTCGCCGCCGCCCTCGTCTTCACGATCGTCGTGACGACGGTCCTCGTCGACATCGCCGGCAAGAAGCGCGAGGCGCTGAGCTGGCCGCTCAAGGTCGTCGAGATCTCGAAGAACGAGATCGACCCGGCCGTATGGGGCAACAACTTCCCCTTCGAGTACGACACCTTCGTCAAGACCGAGATCGACTACGGCGCGACGACGTACGGCGGCTCGAAGCAGTTCGACCGGCTCGAGCGCTACCCGGCGCTCAAGCGGCTCTACGCCGGTAACGCCTTCAGCGTCGATTACAAGGAGGAGCGCGGACATCATTACGCCGCGATCGATCAGGCGAACACGAAGCGCGTCGTCGTCGCGAAGCAGCCGGGCGCCTGCCTCAACTGCCACGCCGCCGAAGCGCCGTTCATGATCGAGGAGATGGGCTGGGAGGCGTTCAACCGGACGCCGTACGATTCGCTCAAGCGCCGCGCGAAGATGGGCTCGTCCTGCTCCGATTGCCACGATCCCGAGACGATGGCGCTCCGGATCACGCGCCCGGCGTTCCGCATCGCGATGGAGACGGCGGGAATCGACCTGAAGAAGGCGACGCGGCAGGAGATGCGCGCCTACGTCTGCGCCCAGTGCCACGTCGAATACTATTTCAAGGGGGACGACAAGGTGCTCACCTTCCCGTGGAGCAAGGGGCGGACGATCGAGGCGATCGAGGAGCACTACGACGATTACGGTTTCAAGGACTTCGCGCACAAGGAAACGGGCGCGCCCATGATCAAGATCCAGCACCCCGAGTTCGAGCTCTGGGGCACGGGTGTCCACGCGAAATCGGGCGTCTCGTGCGCCGACTGCCACATGCCCTACCTGCGCGAGGGGAGCGTGAAGATCTCCGACCACTGGGTGCGGAGCCCGCTCGAAAACGTCGAGCAGTCGTGCCAGACGTGCCACCGGTTGACGAAGGAAGAATTGAAGGATCGCGTCGCCGTCGTTCAGGATCGCACGGCGGCCCTCCTGCGCCGCTCTGAGACGGCGCTCCTCGCCGCGATCGACGCGATCGTCGCGGCGCGCGCGGCCGGCGCGGGGGACGAGGCGCTCGCCGAGGCGCAGCGGCTCCATCGCGCGGCCCAGATGCGATGGGACTTCGTATCGTCGGAGAACAGCACGGGCTTCCACAGCCCGCAGGAGGCGGCGCGGATACTCGCCGAATCGATCGATCTCGCGCGCCAGGCGCAGCTCGCGGCCTCGGCCGCGGCGGCGGGAAAACGTTCCGGGCACGCCGCGGCGGGAGAATAAGTCCGCGCGGCGGCAATGATCAGCGGAAAAGGGATTTGATTCCGCCCCACGTGGCGGACTCGGCGGCGGTGGTGAACGTCCCATCGAGCACGAGCGTCTCCCCGGTGAATACGACGACCGGGGGGACCCTGTTGCGCGTTGGATTATCTCCGAGCCAGGAGGGCAAGTACAAACGATAAATCGCCAGCACGTCGTATTCGGTGAAAAGCTCCATTGCACTCGCGAGAGGGGAAAGCTCCCGCGTTACGGAGAATGCGCCGTTCTCGTATATGCCCCAGACCGTGTTCAACTGAGGGCTGGAGTAAACCGGGCTATCCAGCCAAATCTCGACATGATACCCCCAGACCATTGGAGCCCAATAATCGTTCTCGAATCCCGGCATATCGAAAAACTCTTCGTAGCTTCCGAGGGTGGCGGTTCCTTCGAACCTTATGTACACGTGATCGAGCGTCAGCGGCTGAACGGGCAGCTGGAAGGAGTTCAAACCGGTGAAGGGGACCTCGACGATTTCCGCGCGGAGCGGAGACGACACCGCCGCCAGCGCGGCGGCCGCGGCAATGAGAAGCTTTTTCACGTTTCACCTCTCGCGTCTCGAAGCGCCGGTACCGGGCTTCCACAGCCACATCCGAACTTCCCCCGTCGATGATTATGGCAGAAATCCGGACCGGGTGCGAAAACTTCATGTGCGGTTCCGCTGCGGGGACCGTCGACTCGCCGAGAGCAGGCGGCGCGCGATCGCGACGGCGGCCGCGATCGCCGCGACAACGCCGGCGAGCCCGACGAGGAAGAACGTCCCGACGCGGCTGTCGAGCGCCGACCAGGGGGATTTCCCGAAGAACCACTTCTTGATCGTGGGGATCGCGATGAGCGCGTGGAGCGCCTTGTCCGGCGGAAACTCTTCGAGCTCGCCGATGGCGAGGACGTATTTGCCGCGGTTGTCGGGATTGGAGACGCGCACCTCGTAGAATCCCGGCCCCGCCTCCTCCCGCAGAGCGGGACCCTTGAAATAGTTGTCCCCGCCGTACGGCTCGTAGAACGGCGGCCAGTCGACCTGCGTGCTGTCGAGCACGTCGAAGAGCGCGCCGTCCTTGAACACCTCGACGACGAAATCGGTCCGCGCGCCCGGAATGTCGGGGGCGAGGATATTCACGTAGAGCGTGAAGAACGAATCGGCCCGGATCTCGTAGACCGCGGGCTCGCCGGGGAGATCGCCGTAGTACGCCTTCGAGACCGTGGGATCGTACACCGTGACCTTCGTCACGCGGTTGACGAAGTTCGGCTGGTGCGCGAGCGCGGCGCCGCCGCCGAGGAACGGCGCGAGCGAGAGCGTCAGGGCGAGGGCGTAGATCGTCGGCACGGCTCTTTTCATGGGTGCTCATTGTAGCCGCCGGGCGGAGGAATTCAATGGAAAACTGCCGCCGGCGGACGGGCCGGGGCGCGATCGCAAGCCCTCTCGCGAAGGCCGGGCGAGGCGCCCCGTGCGCCGTCAGCGCCGTTTTCGGCGCGTTTCTTCGGCCCTCAGCGCCGCTTCAAGAGGCCCGACGCCCGCGAGCTCTCGACGGCCCCCGCGAGAAACAGGGCGCCGAGGAGCGCGTGAGGCCAAATGCGCGCCCCGTTCGAAACGCCTCCATACACGCGCGCGCCGCAGTAGATCGCGGCAGCCGCGTACACGAACGGCATGAAGCGCATCTCGGCGAGCGCCCGCGCCACCCGCGTGCGGCTCAGGACGAATCCGCCGGCGGCGAGCGCGATCACGATGATGGTCGTTATCATTGCCGCCTCCTTCTACGGACAGATGATGTCCGCGATGCCGCCGTCGCACGAGCTGCAGAATACGCCGTAGGAGCAAACGGTATAGAAGCCCATGTTCCCGCCCGATTTCACGCCGCAGAGCGCGAATCCCACGATGAGCTGCGTCATCTTGCACGTGAGCGGCGGCCGTGCCGGCGCCCGGAGCGCGGCGCTCCCGTCGGAAATCGCGCTTTCGTCGAGCGCGGCCGGGAGCGTCTTCGAGTAGTGCTCCCACGCGAGCGCGACATCCTCGACGCCGCACGCGGGATAACGCCATTCGTCGCGCGCGGCAATCTCCGAGAGCGCCGGGTAGCGCGTGAAGAGCGATTGCGTGAGCGCGTCGATGCGATCGAAAGTTTCGCGCGCCTCGTCGGGCGTGAAGCCGAAGAGCGCGTTCGAGCGAGCCGGGTCCGCGCCGGCCTCGCGGATCTGCTCCGGCGTGACGCCCCGCGCGATCCCGCGCGCCGCGATCTCGTCGCGGATCGCCACGAGCTCGGCGACCTCGCTCGATTTGCGAAGCTCGTCATCGATCCATTCGGAATCGTCCGCGCCGGGGCCCGTCCCGCGCGCCGGCGGCGCCGCGTCGCGGTCGGCGCACGCCGAGGCGAGAAGACACATCAGTACCGCCAGAAACAGCGGGGGTATTCTTTTCTTTGACATCTCCATCATTCCTTCCCGCGGGCGTTGAAGCCCGCCATCGCTATCGACAAACATCGAAGGACGCCGATTGATGCGCCGCGACGCGGCGGCCCCCACCGTTTCCGTTCACCTCCGTGCCGATATTGGATTTCAAGAACGGTTCCATGAATCGCGCGCCTGCGCCATTCACCCGGGGGCGGAAGATTCGACCGGCGGCGGCAGCCGCCCAACCGATTGATATTTAATGATATGGGGCGCCCGCAGCACAAGAATGCCCGCGCAAGAATGATCGTCTCAAGGCCGTCTCGGGCCGGGAGGCGCACCGGAAAAGATGTTCAGGCTGTTCAGGATGATGTGAACGCAGACAACAGGAAGCGACGATCGCCGGCGCTGCCGCCTGCCCGGCAGGGCCGACGTGAGCGCGCTACTGAGCCGCCAACAGGGCCGCGGCGAGCGCGACGACTCCCGACTCGACCTCGCTCGAGAGCCCCTCTCCGAGCCTCATGCTCTTCGGCTGAACGCCGGCGAGGATCGCCTCCCCCTTCCAGCGCTCCGTGAGATAGTGAATGAGGAAATGAAGCGAGAGCCGGTGCGTGTTGCTCGCCGAGAGCATGAGATCCTCGAAGGGGATGAGGCGCCACTCGCCGGCCGCGCCCCCGAAATCCACGGCGTCGACGAATACGACCGCCTCGAGCGATTGCTTCGCGACCCAGCCGCCGTAGTTCTCGGGGACCTCGCAGGCGTCGACGAGTGGGAAAGCCGCGCCGCGCGCGGTCAGCAGCGCCACGAGCGCGGGGCCCGCCCCGTCGTCCCCCTTGAGGACGTTCCCGACGCCGACGACGCCGAAGCGCTTGCCCGCGAGGCGCGCCCCGAGATTTCGCGCGGGATCCTGTTTTCCGTCATTCATAGCGGCACCCATGAAAAGGGCCCCTGATCGGGGCCCCGGTAGTCGGACGCGGCGCGGCGCGAGCGCTCAGCTCTCTCCCCATTCGTCGGAGATGATGTACGCGGCGCGGCAGTTCGGGCAGAGCGCCCGTATGAAATCCCCGCGATCGAGCGGCCGCTCCGGGCTGCGGGGCGCCGTGTCCTTCGCGAGGCTCAGCGCGTTGTGCCGGGCGACCATGAACGTCTGATTCGCGTAGGCGAGCTCGCCGAGCTTGTCGGTGCACCACCGGACGTGGTCGATCGTCGTCACGGGCTGGCCGCAGTGCTCGCAGAAGAGGAGCTCCTTGTCGTGCGTGTCGATGAAATCGGCCGTATCGGTGGTCGATTTGTCGAAATCCTTGTCGAGGACGATCCCCTTCTTCGTGATGCAGTAGACGAAGCACTGGCTGCACATGATGCAGTTGCCCCAGTTCCGCTCGATGCGGCGGACCATACGCTTCTTGTCCTCGCGGTACTCGTCCGCGATCGTGATGGCGCCGGCGGGGCACACCTGGCCGCATGCGCCGCAGCCGACGCAGTCCTCGGGGACGTAGGTCGGCACGCCGCGGAAGTGCTCCGGCACGACCGGCGGCGTCTTGGGGAACTTCGACGTGTAGGGCCCCTTGATCAGGGCCTCGACCGCGAATTTCAGCTCTCTCAGTTTCGGATAACGCATGCCGTCACAAACTCCCGTTTCCCGATTACGCCTTGTCTTCCGCGCCCTCGCGGTCCTCGGCGTACTTGTCGCTCACGCTCTTGTCCCACAGCTTGATGCCCGCCCGGTGCGCCGCGCGCGAAATCGCGTGGGCCGCCGTCGGCGAAGTGATGAGGATGAACCATATGCAGAGCAGCGCCTTGATCGTGATCGCGCCGAATCCCGCGAAGAAGAAGACGCTGAGCAGAATCATGGCCGTGCCGAGGGTGGCGCACTTCGTCGCCGCCTGGAGCCGGTTGTACACGTCGGGAAGCCGCACGAGCCCGATGCACCCGAAAAGGTCGAATGCGACGCCGACGGAAAGGAGCACGTAGCCGATGAATTCGCTATTCATCGAAGCCCCTCCCCTCGAGATATTTGGCGAGCGCGAGCGTGCCGATGAAATTGAGGAGCGCCCACGAGATGCCGATGTTCATGTACAGGTCCCGCTTCGTCATGATCGAGAATATCGCGCAGAAGCCCACCATGAGAATGCCCATGATATCGATGGCCACCGTCCGGTCGGGCGCCGTCGGCCCCTTTCCGACGCGGTAGAGGCACATGAACATGCAGAGAATCAGAAGCGCGATGAATACGTTCACTCGAATATCCTTTCCAGATATTTCTCGAAGTTCGCGACGATGATCTCCGTATCCTTCTGAATATCGGCGGACTGGACGTTGATCCAGTGGATGTACAGGTGGTCGCCGATCATGTCGACGGTCATGGTGCCCGGCGTCAGCGTGATCGAGTTCGCGAGGAACGTCCGGCCCATGTCGCTCTTCAGCCTCGTCCGCACTTTGACGATGCCGGGCTTGATCGGGAGATAGAGGTTGAGCACGCGGTACGCGACGTCGAAATTGGCCTTGATCAGCGCCCAGAGAAACACCCAGAAGTAGCAGAAGAGCCAGAAGAAGCGCCGGGGATGGAACACCCGGACCCCCTCGTACGGGAAGATGTCGCCGAGGAGGAGCTCGGCGAGGAGCGCGACGACGAGGCCGGCGAGCATTTCCTGAAGCGTGAACGACCACGTCAGGAGCAGCCAGATCGCGTAGATGATGAAAAAGTGGACGAGACGCTTCATTCTATCACCCGCCGAGTATGTATCCCATGTACGAGAGCTTGTCGAGCAACGCGTCGCGCGCGGCCTGAAGCACCGTCTGGTCGAGTATCGGATACGCGAGACCGAGCCCGATGCAGAGAATCGCGAGCACGACGAGCGGCAGCGTCATCCCGAACGGCGCTTCCTTGATGTTGACGAACCGCGCCGGGAGCTGCCCGAAGATCACGAACCGCTGCAGCTTGATGAACGACAGCAGCGTCATGAAGGCCACGAGCACGGCGATGCCGCCGTACACGTAGTAGCCGGCCTGAATGAACGCGACGATGATGATCAGCTTGCTCCAGAAGCCGTTGAACGGGGGCACGCCCGAGATCGACAGCGACGCGATCGAGCAGGCCACGCTGGTCACCGGCATCTTCCGGATGAGGCCGCCCATCTCGTAACGGTTCCTCGTTCCCGTGCGGTACTCGAACGAGCCCGAGCAGAGGAACAGGAGCGATTTGAACACGGCGTGGTTCACCATGTGGTAGATCCCGCCGAGGAGCCCCATCGCCGCGATCGCCGGCGGCACGTTCGGATTCAAGCCCAGGCCGAGCCCGATCGTCACGTAGCCCATCTGGCTGATCGAATGGTACGCGAGCATGCGCTTGAAATCGGACTGGCCGACGGCGAGGAACACGCCGACGACCATCGAGAGCGCCCCGAGGAACATGAGAATGCTCGACACCGCCTCGTTCGGGCCGATCACGTCGAACATGATGCGCGCGATCGCGTACACGCCGATCGCCTTGATGAGCACGCCGGAGAGCATCGCCGAGATCGGCGCCGGGGCGCTCGGATGCGCGTCGGGGAGCCACGCGTGGAACGGCACCGTCGAGGCCTTGAGGCCGAAGCCCATGATGAACATCGCGATGACGAACGCGACCGCCTTGTTGATGCCGACGATCTCGATCTGCCGCGCGAGATCGGGCATGTTGAGGGTGCCCGTCATCGAGTAGAGGAACGCGATGCCGAAGAGGATCGTCGTGCTGGCGACGCTCCCGAGGATGAGATACTTGAACGACGCCTCGAGCTCCTCGTGCTCGCACCCGAACCCGACGAGGGCGTAGGAGGCGATCGAGGCGATCTCGAGGAACACGTAGATGTTGAAGAGGTCCCCCGTGATGACGACGCCGTTCATGCCCGTGAGCATGAGGAGGAAGAGCGAGTAATACTTCGGCTTCGCCGTGTACGTCGTCATGTACTTGATCGAATAGATGATCGAGAGGAACGCGATGACGTTGACGATGACGAGCATGAGCGAGCTGAGCCCGTCCGAGACGAGGAGGATGCCCCACGGCGCCGGGAACCCGCCGACGCGGTACGCGAAGGGCTGCTCGAACACCGTCAGCACGGCGAGAACGGCGAGCGTGCCCGCCGCGAGGAACGCGATATAGTCGGCCGCCTTCTTGTTGATCTTCGTCACGAGAAGAGTGAAGAAGGCCGCCGCGAGCGGCAGCGCGGTGAAGAGCGGATATGTGGTCTGCATAGTCACTGCGTCTCGATCCTCTCTACCCTTTGAGCCTGTTGATTTCGCTCATGTCGAACGTTTTGTATTTCTCGTACAGCCGCAGGCATATCGACGTCATGAGCGAGAGCACCCCGAGCCCGATCACGATCGAGGTCAGCACGAGCGCCTGCGGCAGCGGATCGACTCCGTATTCGGCGAGCTCCTGCACGGTCATGTCCTTGAACATGATCGGGGCGATGCCCTTCGCGCGATACCCGATGATGATGATGAACAGGTTGATCGCGTAGTCGGTGATCGTGAGCCCGATGATCTTCTTGATGATGTTCTTCTTGGCGATCAGGCAGTACACGCCCATCACGAAGAGCACAAGGGTGAGAAAATAGAGAATCATGGCGTGCTGCTCCCTTTCCTATTCTTCCTCTTCCGCCTCTTCCACGAGCTTCGAAACGAACCGTCCGAATATCGAGAGGGCGAGGAATATCGCGAAGAGCGACGAGGTCACCTTGAGCCCGATGAGAATGTTGTACAGCGGGATCACCCCGGCGCTCACGAGATTGAACGGCGTGCCGTGCGGCGGGAAGTTCAGGAAGAAATACCCGAACGCCATCCCGACGATGGCCGTCGTCGCGAAAAGCAGCGCGGCGCTGTTGTCGATGATCGAAGCCCACCGGTCGCTCATCTTGCCGAGCGAGACTTCCTTCCCGAACGCCAGCGTCAGGAGGACGTACCCGCACGCGAGGATCGTTCCCCCCGCGAAGCCTCCCCCCGGCGTGAGGTGCCCGTAGATGATGATGTACCACCCGAACATGAAGACGATCCCCATGGCGAACCGGACCACCGTCTTGACGATGGGGGTCATCCCCTTCGGGCTGTCGCTGCTGATGAGCTCCGGCTTCATCTCGCTACTCCCTGAGATCCCCGTAGTCCTCGCGGATCTCTTCCTCGGACAGGATGCCGACCTTTTCGGTGTCCGCTTCCGTTCTCCGTTTGCGGCCGCGGCGCCGCAGGATGACGAACGAGCCCAGGATCGAGACGAAGATCACCGTCGCCTCGCCGAGCGTGTCGTAACCGCGGAAATCGAGAATGATGGCCGCCACGATGTTCGCGGCCCCCGTTTTCGCGAGGCCGTTCTGCAGGTACTCCCGCGAGACCTTGAGAAGCGGCTGTCCGAACGGCGGCAGCTCCTGAACGGCGAGGAACGCGAAGACGAGGAAGAGGCCGAAAAAGATGAGGCTCGAGACGACCGCGAAGGTGTCCCAGTGCGCCTCGATCGTCGTGTTGTCGATCGTGATGGTGGCGCGGATCAGGATCACGAGAATGAGAATCTCCACCACCACCTGCGTGATCGCGATATCGGGCGCCCCGAGCATGAGGAACGCGATGCTGACCGCCGCGCCGACGATGCCGCACGAGATGACCGACGAGAGCAGGTTCTTGGTCTCGATGGCAATGATCGACCCGACGATCATGAATATCAGGAGCACGAATAGAAATGTCTCAACCATCCAGCCGCCTCGCCGTTACAGCTTGAAGATCAATATGAACGACAGTACGCCGAGCCCGATCACGATCCACGACAGGTACGTGGAGAGATTCCCGTTGTGCAGCATCCGGAGCACCTGGACGAAGCTGTCGCCGAGCTTGCCGAAGAAGTTGTAGCCGTCCAGTGCGCCCTTCTCCCCGTCCTGGAACAGCGTCTTGATCGCGGGGCCGAGATCCTCGGTGATCGTCCGGTAGAACTGCGTGCCGGGGTACCGGATCTCCTCGCTGTCCATGACGTTCCCGCCGATCCAGACGTTCTCGTCGGTGCGGTAGGCCTTGCTGCTCGTGAACGCGTATATGAGGAACCCGAGGATCATGCCCACGACGAGGAGCGCGGTCGCCGCGCCGGGGCTCCAGAATCCGTCGGTCGGAATCGTCATGATGTTGCCGGAAGCGACGTGGGCCGCCGAGCCCCCCGTCACGACCGGGATGATGAACTTCTCGAGCGGATAGCCCGCGAAGACGCCGAAGGCGACGCAGAGAATCGCGAGGAACACCATCGGCAGCTGCATCGAGAAGTCGACCTCTTTCACGCGCTCGAACCGCTCGGGGCGCCGGCTCAGGAACACGGAGTGCAGCACCTTCACGAACGAGGCGAGCGTCAGGGCGCTCCCGAATATCGCGACGATGAGGAATATGACGTGCCGGCTCTCGAGCATGCCCTGATAGATGAGCCATTTCGACGCGAAGCCGTTGAGCGGCGGGACGCCGGAGATCGCCAGCGCGGCGACGGTCATCGTGGCGAAGGTTACCGGCATGAGGCGCGCGAGCCCGCCGAGGTCCTCGAGCTCCGTCGTGCCGGTGCGCTTCTCGATCGCCCCGGCGCCGAAGAAGAGCAGGCTCTTGTAGATCGCGTTGTTGACCATGTGGAAGAGGCCCCCCACGATCGCGATCGGGATCCCGCTCCCCACGCCGAGCACCATGTAGCCGACCTGGCTCACCGCGTGGAACGAGAGGAGCTTCTTGAGGTTGTGCTGCACGAGCGCCATGAGGACCGCGAACAGGATCGTCACCGCGCCGACGGCCATCATGACCGTCGAGAGCGTGGAGCCGGCCTGAATCGCGAAGATATCCATCGAGATCCGCGCGAGGAGATAGATGCCGAGCATCTTGTCGAGCGCGGCCGGCAGGAACGCCATGACCGACGCCGGCGTCGAGATCGCGATCGCGGGCACCCACGAATGGAACGGCATGGCGCCGGCCTTCGTGATCGCGCCGACGAAGAGGAGCACGAACGCGACGATGCCGAGCGGAGTGGTCGTCGGGATCGAAAGCTCCGAGATCGTGAGCGTGCCCGCCTGCGCCCATATGAGGATGATTCCGAGGAGCATCGCCGCGTCGCTCAGCCCCAGCACGGCGAAGGCCTTCGCGGCCGCCTTCTCGTGGTCCTTGTCCCCCATGTTCACGAGGAAGAAGAGGATGGCGGTGAGCGCTTCCCAGAAAATGAGCAGGATGAGAAGGTTGTCGGCGAGCACCGCGCCGGCGGAGGCGGCCAGCGTCCAGAGGATGAACGAGTAGTAGATGCTCGACTTGTCCTTGCCCCAGAGATACCCGAGCGAATAGACGATCGAGATGACGGCGAATACCGAGATGAAGAGGAGCACGAACGAGCTGAAATTGTAGAGCCTGAGAGCGAAATCGAACGGCATCGCCCCGGCGATGGTGAACATGGTGACCGAGTGGAGAACGTCCCCCGCGCCGAAGAGCGCGATCACGCGGAGCAGCACGTAGACGGAGGCGGCGAGCGCCACGATCCCCGCCACGATCTTTCCCCTGCGGGGGATGAAGATCGGGATGATCCCCGCAACCGCTGGAATTACTATCGGATACAACAGTTCGTGCATTCTTTCGACTCCGGTCCCGCCAGTTTAGCCGTTCCCGCGGCCCCCGGCAAACCTTTTTCTGATCTCTTCGGTCTTCTCCACGCTCATCCGCACGAGATCCGCCTCGGTCAGGATCCGGCGGCTGCCGTCGCGCCGGTCGACGACCGCCATGCGCTCCGTGCACGAGTAGCACGGATCCACGGCAGCCGTGATGAGGCCGGCGTCCGCCACGGTGTTCCCGAGAACGCTGAGCTCGTTGGTGAGAATGTTATTGAAGCTCGGCGCACGCACCTTGTGCCGCATCGGCATGTTGCCGCCGTTCGAACGCACGTAGTGGAGCACCTCGCCGCGCGGCGCCTCGTACACCCCGATCCCTTCGCCCGGCGGCACCTCGCCGATCTCGGCGCAGATGTCCCCCGGCTTCGTTTCCTCGATGAGCTTGAGGCACTGCCGGATGATCTTGATCGATTCGAAATTCTCGAGCTGCCGGACGACGGCTTTGTCGAAGACGTCGCCGTGCTCGCAGAGGATCACGTCGAATTTCACCTTGTCGTACGCGTCCATCGGGTGATCGCGCCGGTCGTCGACGTCGTAGCCCGCCGAGCGGGCCGTGGGCCCGAGCGCCCCGTAGAGCCGGCACTGGTCTTTGTTGAAGACGCCGACCCCCTTCGTGCGCGCGTGGATGACCGGATCGTCGAGAATCGCCTTCGTGAGCATCATGTTCTCTTTCTCGACGTTGTCGAGCATCTTGAGGATGTTCGGGATCTCCTCCTGCGGGAGGTCGCGGCGCACGCCGCCCGGCTTCATGACGGCGTAGTGGTTGCGGTTCCCCGTGACCGCCTCGAGCACGTCGAGGACCGGCTCGCGGAAGCGCCACGTCCACATGAACACCGTGTTGTAGCCGAGGAAGTGCCCGGCGAGCCCCGTCCACAGCAGGTGGCTGTGGAGCCGCTCGAGCTCGGCGGCGATGCAGCGGATGAACTGCGCGCGGAGCGGAATCTCGATCCCGCACAGGTCCTCCACCGCCTTGACGTAGGCGTACGGGTGGGAGCACGAGCAGATGCCGCAGATGCGCTCGACGAGGAACGGCACCTGGTCCCACGTCTTGTGCTCGGAGAGGAGCTCGATCCCGCGGTGGCTCCACCCGATCGTGATATCGATGCCGACCACGCGCTCCCCGTCCGTGTGGAGCTCGAAAAACTCGGGCTCCTCGAGGAGCGGATGGAACGGGCCGATCGGGATTTTCTTAACCATCGTGCTTCACCTCAGGGATTCTTGCCTTTCGGCGGCCGGCCCGCCGTCTCGTCCGCGCGGGTCTCGCCGTCGTCGCGATCCCGGACCGTCTCGTGGCTGTCCTTGACCTCGCGCTTGGCGGGGTAGAAATCCGCGGGGCGCGTGTCGGAGCGCAGGAGCGGCCGCAGATCCGGATGGTTCCGGAAGTTGACCTCGTACATCTCGAACATCTCGCGCTCGATCCATTTCGCGCCCGGGATGTAGGCCGCGATCGAGTTGAGCGTCGGGTTCGGCTTCGCGGCGAAGGTCTTGATCGTGACGAAGTAATGCTCCTTGTCGAACGGGAAGAAGAACATCACCTCGACGCCGTCGCGGTCGTCCACCGCGCAGCCGGTGTCGTAGCGGGCGCCGAGATCGTTGAAGAGGAAGCGGGCGAGGTCCGTCCAGATCTCGTTCTCCGCGTAGACGTACACGCGCTTGGGGCCCCGGTCGGCGATCTTGACCTTCGCGCCGAATTTTTCCGCTATCCGTTTCTTGACTTCTTCGCGTTCCATATTCGACTCTCTTATAGCTGGTTCAGGACCTTGACGATTCCGGAAATGATCGTCTCCGGCTTCGGCGGGCAGCCCGGAATGTAGGCGTCCACCGGGATGTATTTGTCCATCGGGCCGACGACGTTGTACGCGTCGCGGAAGATGCCGCACCTGCAGCCGCACGCGCCGAACGCGACCACCTTGATCGGCCGCGGGGCCGCGTCGTAGAGGCGCCGGAGCCGCGGGAGTATGTTCGCCGTGACGGGGCCGCTGATGAGGAGCACGTCGGCGTGCCGCACGCTGCCGACGAGGATCACGCCGAAGCGCTCGACGTCGAAGCGCGGCGTGAGGCAGTCGAGAATCTCGATGTCGCAGTTGTTGCACGCCCCCGTGTTCACGTGGAAGACCCACGGGGATTTCTTCAGGGCTTTGAGCGCGAGCGACATTCTTCCCGGCCTCCTAGTATCCGATGATCGCGAGGATCATCGCGATAGCCGACAGCGCGAACATCGGTCCCCAGAAAAAGCGGACCGCGTGGTCGATCCTGACCCTCGGATTCGTATTCCTGATGAGCACGATGATGACGACGATGGCGACGTACTTGAGAATCGAGGTGAGAATCCTCCATCCCTCGAAAAACACGCCCCCCCAGAACAGCGTGATGATGAAGAGCGGGATCACGAGGTACATGATCGCCGTGTTGAGCCGCACGATGGCGAGCGGGGCGCCCGAATACTCGATGTGCGTGCCCCCCGCGATCTCGGTCTCCGCCTCGGGAATGTCGAAGGGGAGGAAGCCGAGCTTCGCCTGCGCGCAGAATATCATGACGATGAAGGCGAGCACGCCCGAGACGCTCCCGAGCATGACGCCGTTGTATTCCTGATACATGAGAATCTTCTCGAACGAGAAGCTCCCCACCTTCACGACGGTCGTGAGCACCGCGATCACGAGCGGGAGCTCGTACGCGAAGAGGAGCTTCATCTCGCGGGCCGAGCCGAGCGCCCCGAGCGGGTTCCCCGACGCGCTGCCGCCGATGATGAGGGCGATCGCCGGGATCGTCATGATGTAGAGCACGACGATCGTGTCGCCGACGAACGAGTGCGCGGGGTTGAGGTTGACGAGCCAGAGGATCGTCGAGGCCAAGGTCGCCGCCGCGAGGCCGAGGACCGGCATGACGAGGAAGCCGGTGTGGCGCGCGCCCGCGGGGACCACGACCTCCTTGCCGAGGAGCTTGGCCGTGTCGGCGAAGGGCTGGTACCACGGCGGGCCGACCCGGAGCTGCACCCGCGCGGTGACCTTGCGGTCGACCCAGGTCGTGAGCAGTCCGACGACCGCCGAGAACACGAACCCGGGGAACACGAGGTACTTCACGAAATACGATACGGCTTCCATGACACCTCTTCGCTACCTGTTCAGCATGAAGCGGACGAAATAGCGCCCGCCCTCGACCGTGCGCTTGTATTTCTTCTCGATGGTCGCGAGCTCCTCGAACACGAGCGCCCCCGACGTGCACGTCGCCACGCAGCGCGGCTCCTTCCCCTCGGCGAGCCGGTCGGCGCAGAGATCGCACTTGGGGGACGTGTGCCACGTCGAATAGGGGAGCATGACGCCGAACGGGCACGACATGATGCACGACTTGCATCCGATGCAGAGGTTCCGCATGCGGATGATCGTGCCGTTCTCGTCCTTCTTGATCGCCTCCTGCGGGCAGACGTTGAGACAGAGGGGCTCGTCGCAGTGCCGGCAGTGGAGCGGCACGGTCGCCTTTTCCTGCACGCTCCCGTGCTTGAGATGCCCCTGCCCCTGATGCCCCGCGGCGCACGCCGCCGCGCAGGAGCGGCACGAGGTGCAGAGGTTCATATTGATATAGACGCGCTTTTCCATGATCTCACTTCTCGCTTTGCCGGCTCAGTTTCACCGGAACCGGGCCCAGAACGATCTCGCCGTCGCGGTCGAGCTTCCACGGGAACAGCTTGCGCACCGCGGGGAAATGGATCGTCGCGCCGACCGCGCCGGCCGGCAGCTTTTTCGTGATCTCGACCGGGAGCACGATCTCGGCGCCCGCGGTCGCGACCTCGACGTGGTCGCCCCGCTTGACCTTGAGCTTCGCGGCGAGCTCCTCCGGAACGAAGAGCGTCGCGACGGGGCACGTGATCTGGGACCAGTAGAAATTCCTGCTGAGACTGCCGTCCCCCGCGTGAACCGATTCGCTCCAGGGGATGAGCACCGTGCCCGCGGCGTCGAGCTCCTTCTGGGCGGCGGCGTATGCGGTCCACTCCGCGGCCATGCCGTCGGCGCCGGCGGTCCGGTTCGTGCGGCGGGCCGGCTTCGCGGGCGCTCCGAGCTCCGCACCCATCTCCTTCGCGAGCATCGCGAGGAAGCTCCCCGCGGTCACCGCGCCGGCGATCGGGGGCATGAACTCCTCGCGGACGAGCTCCTCGCCGAAGGCGGGCGCCACGGTGCCCCGCTTCTCCATGAGGCTCGCCGCCGGGATGACGACGTTCGCGCGATCGGCCGTCTGGTTCCAGAAGAACTGCGTCGTGGCGGTGAAGCGCTTCTCGCGCATCGCCTTCTCGATCGGCGCGGCCGGGAACACGGAGAACAGATCGAGCCCGAGCGCGATGATCGCCCGGAGCTCCGTGCTCGCGAGCTTCTTGAGGCAATCGCTCGAGCCCGCCGCGGCGAGCACCGAGTAGATGCCCCACGTATTCTGCTGGACGAACTGCGGCACGAACTTCCGCTCCCCGGGGCACAGGTTCACGAGGGCCTCGGCGAACGAGAAGGCGAGGGCCGGAGCGCCGATTCGCCCGAATATATTCGAGAGGTATACGGTCACCTTCGCCGCGCCGAGCATCGAGGCGGCCGCGGCGGCCAGCGCGTCCTTCGAGACGCCGCCGGCGCGCTCGATCTCGGCCCAGCCGAGACCGTCGACGAGCTTTTTGAGATCGGGGACGAGCGCCGAACCGGTTTTCTCGGCGGCGGCCTTGAGGAGCCCCGCCGCGACGGCCGATTCCCCGCCCGGCGTGCACCGGAGATGCCGGTTGGCGAACCACGCGGTGCGGCTCGTCTCGGGGCTCACGACGATGACCTCGCTCCCGCGCGTGCCGTATTTGCCGGGCAGCACGTCCTTCGCCGTGCACGGATGCTCGGAGAACGAATCGCCGATGAGGAGGCTCACGACGCGGTCGCCGGACGGCTTCGCGCCGGCGGGCTTCACGCCCGAGAGGTCGCGGCCCAGGTGCGCCCGGAAGAGCGGGGCGTCGTCGGGGGCGAAGAGCGCGATGTTGCCCGTCCCGAGCACGTCGCGCGCGAACGCGACCGCCATGCCCGCCTCCTCGATCGTGAGGTTCTCGCCGAGGAGAACGCCGATCGAGTCGTTGCCGAACTCCTTCTTCACGTCGGAGAGGCTCTTCGCCGTCTCGCGCACCGCCGCGGCGATCGTCGAGCGCTCGCCGAGGATGAACGGATAGTTGACGCGCCGCGGATGCGTGAGATATTCGGCGACCGCGTTGCCGCGCGCGCAGACGCTCCCGCCGAACTTCGAGCCCGCGCTCTTGTCCCAGTCGACGGAGAGGAGCGACTCGCCCGTGAAAATCGGGCGGCGCTCCCCGCCGCGCAGAACGAGCGGGCACGCGAGCGAGCATAACGAGCAATTCGCCTTGAGTTCCTTCATGGCTCCACGTTCGCGGGGCGCGCGCCCCGCCGGGTTATCATCCGAACACGTTCGGGACGTGCTTGATCTTGTCGTAACACATGTCGGGGCCGTCGACGCAGAGGTAGTAGTGCCCCACGTTGCACCTGCCGCACTTCCCCATGCCGCACGACATCTTCCGGTTCATGGAGAGGTATATCTGCAGCGGCGTATAGCCGACTTCGAGCAGCTTCAGCGTGACGAACTTGAGCATGATCTCGGGGCCGCACGAAACGGCGATCGAATTCTCGATATTGATGTCGAGGCCGTCGAGGAGCGTCGTCACGAGCCCCACGTGCCCCGCCCAGTTGGGGGCCGGCACGTCGATCGTCGTCGAGAAGTCGACGTTCGGCGCCGCCTTCGACCAGGCATCGTGCTGGCGCTTGAAGCAGAGCTCCTCGGGCTGCCGCGCGCCGAGCTTGATCGATATGCGCTTGTACTTCTTCGGATTCGCCAGGAGGGCGTAGATGAGCGAGCGGAGCGGGGCGAGCCCGACGCCGCCGCCCACGACGAGGACCTCTTTGCCCTCCATCTTCTCCATCGGATAGCCCTTGCCGAAAGGCCCGCGCAGGCCCACCTCGGCGCCCGGCTTGAGCGCGTGGAGGGCGTCGGTGACCTTGCCGGTGCGCAGGATCGAGATCTCCATCTTCTCGGTGATCGCCGGATCGGAGCTCGGCGTGAACGGCGCCTCGCCGCAGCCGGGCACCGTGAGCTGCATGAACTGGCCCGCCTTGAACTTGATCGGGCGCGAGGGCGCGAGGACGAAGGTCTTGATCGTCGGCGTTTCGACGATCACGTCCTCGACGAGCGTTTCGATCGGATAATACGGATTCTTCATTCCGCCCTACGCTTTCTTCGCGCTCCCGGCCTTTTCCTTGATCCGCTTGAGCGATTCGCGCATGTCGATGCTCGCCGAGCAGGTATCGACGCAGCGTCCGCATCCCGTGCAGTAGATCGCCCCGTGGCTCAGCGGGAGATAATCGTATTTATGATAGAGCCGGTGCTTGACGCGGTCCGCGAGGCGCGGCCGCGGATTGAGCATGCCCGCCATGCGCGCGTAGCCGGTGACCTGGCACGAATCCCACGCGAACACGCGCTGGAAGTGCGAGCCGTCCGCCTTCTGATCGTACAGGAGGAAGCAGTAGCAGGTCGGGCAAATATTGGTGCAGGCGCCGCACTCGACGCAGCGGGCCGCGATATCCTCCCAGATCTCGTCGCTCAGCGTCGCGCGCATCGCCGCGCTGAGGTCCTCGGACGCCTTCGGATACTGCTTGTTCTTGCTCTCGAGATCCTTCACGACCTTGGCGCGGGTCTCGTCGCGCATCTTGATCTGCGCGTCGCGCGCCTCGCCGAAGAGCTCCTTGTTCTCGCGGACGAACTTCTCGCCGCGCTCGCCGAGCGCCTCGACGAGATAGCCCCCCTGGATCTTCGACACGGCGAGGTCGCAGCCCTTCTCCGGCCACGGCTTCGCGCCGAGGAGATTGCAGAAGCAGCTCTCGCCGCATTCGCCGCAGTCCGCGCCGACGACGATCATTTTGTCGCGCCTGATCTTGTAGAACGGGTCGGTGAACTCCCCTTCCGTCTGCACCTTGTCGATGAGCGCGAGCGCGGCGAGATCGCAGCCTCTCGCGCCGGCGACGACGACCTGCGGGAATTCCTTCTCCTCCGCCATGTCGTCCCCCTCGGTGGAGGGATATCCGGCGACCGGGTAGCGGAGGAGCTGCGCGAGCGCCTTGAGGGGCTCCACCGTCCGGTAGCCGTCGAGACATAGATTGTCGGGGAGCGGGAAGAGCTCGATCCGCTCGAGGTGCAGCTTGCCCGTTTCCGCCTCGCGGACGGGCACGAACAGCTCCCCACCGGAGGAGAGCTTTTTCAGGAGCCGCTCGAAGTTCGTAGAGTCTATAAAGTGCATATTTCCGCGCTGATGATAAAAGCGACCACTGAAGCGGCCGACCGCGGGGCCATCGTCGTTCTCGCCTTCAGTGGCCAAGGCACCGAACTTAAACAAGGTGTAATTATCAACGAACGGGCGAAAGTGTCAAGTCCATTTTGCGATTTAGTCCGAAAAGGGGCGCCGCCGCCGCATGCGAAGGCGCCGGGGCGCGCGAATCGGCCCCTACTCGTCGAGCAGGCTCAGCACCGCTTCCCGGAGCTTCTCTCCGCGCACGTTCTTGTACCGGATGACGCCCTTCTTGTCGATGAGGAAGGTCGCGGGTATCGAGTTCACCGCGTAGACCTGGGCGTACTCGCTCATCCAGTATTTCCCGTCGAAGAGCTGCGGCCATTCCATTTTGTTTTCCCGCAAGTAGTTCTGGAATTTCTCGCGCTCGTTGTCGAGCGAGATCCCGATGATCTCGAAGCCCTTCTTGTGCAGCTCGTCGTACGTCTTGATGACGTTGGGCATCTCCATGCGGCAGGGATTGCACCACGCGGCCCAGAAATCGAGGAGAACGACCTTGCCCTTGTAATCCTTCGGAAACTGTATCTTGCGCCCCTGATACGAGGTCGCCTCGAGGGGAACCGCCGGCGAACCGATCTTGAGCTTCCGCAGCGCCCCGATTCTCGCGATCTCCGCCGCCGCGCCCTCGGCGGCGCGCGAGCCGGCCGCCCCGTCGACGCCCTGCGCCAGCTTGAAGCTGCGTTCGGCCTCGTCGTACCGCTCGAGCGCCATGTAGCAGGTGCCCATGACGTACCGCACCTGCGCGATCACCTCGGGCCCCCCCTTGTCGCCGGGCATCGTGATGAAGTCGCCGAAGTAGCGCAGCGCCTTCTCGTACTGGCCGATCGACGAGTAGAGCCGCCCGAGCCCGTAGTTGGCCTGCGCGGCCTCGGCGGACTTGGGGTATTTCTTGAGAAAATCGAGCATCGTCTTCTCGGCGTAGTCGACGTACTCGTAGGGGCTCATCGTCTGCGACTTGGCCTTGAGATCCGCGTTGATCTTCTTGAGGGCCGTCGCCGCGTCGGTCTGCGCGAATGCGGAGCCCCCCGCGAGAACGACGAGCGCCGCGACGGCCGCGACGGTGAATGCGATTCGGGTCCGGCGGAAGGTCATGTCTCCCCCTGCAAACGCGAAGGTGCGTCCCGCTTCCGGGGCGCACCTTCATGCGCGATTCGATCGATCGATTATTTCTTGCTCGTCGGAACCCCTGCGGCGGGCTCGCCGACGCGGATGCTGCCCACGATGTCGAGAACGATCTCCGGAAACCTCGGATTGTTGGTGCGGATCTTGACGGAGCCGGCGTACTGCCCGAGCCTGCTCGAGGGCCGGATCCACACGGTGCCGCGGAACGATTTCCCCGGCTGCAGCTCCTGGATCTTCACCGTCATGTCGTCGCGGTTCGGCACCGCGCCGAGGATCTTGAGCGAATCGCCGCGCGCGGCGACGATGTTGAAGGTCCGGTCGAACGCCTTCGTCGCGCCGGCCGGGATGACCATCTCTCCGAAGTAGAGCCGGTCGGGATAGACCTCCACGTCCTTCTGGACGATGATCGACATCGGCATGCTCTTTTCCTTGATCTTCGGATAGTCGGTCGTCAGGATGACGTTCGCCACGACGTTCTCGGGCGCGAGCGCTTTCTTCTGCCACATCTTGATGCGGAACTTCTTCCCCTTCTCGATCGTCTCCACCTTGAGCCCGATCTTGTCGACGAGCCCCTTCGCCGCCGTTTCGTCCGACCAGCGGACGGCGGTGATGTTGACCGGCTTGTCGAGCAGGCTCGTCACGACGGTCTCGAACGAGAACTTGTCGTCCACGAAGCCGCTCCACCGCATCTCGCGCGAGAATTCGAACGCGCGCTTCACGGTTCCCGTCGCCGCGAGGACGAACTGCGAGTTGCTCGGTTCGTTCGTCCGCACGGTGAAATTCTTCTCGAACAGTCCGGGGAAGAGCTTCTTCCCGTCGATCTTGATATTGACCTTGCCCTCCTGCCCGGGAGGGATGACCTTATCGTAGTCGGCCACCGAGCATCCTCAACCAGGCCTCACACTGAGGATCTGGGCTTCGACGTCGCCGATGTTCTTGATCGTGAACGTGTACTCGATGTCCTGCCCCTCGAGCACCTCTCCCATCTGGGCGGTTTTGGTCGCGATCAGGAGCTTCGGCGCCTTACCCGTCGGTTTGGCCTTTTGCGCGACCGCGACGCCGAAGAGTCCGGCGACGAAAAGCAGGACGAGCGCCGCTGCAACCAGTCTCCGATGGTTCCTCATGCACTGACCTCCTACGCCTTTCACGGGCGAAATCATTTCTCGCTCCGGGACGCGTCCCCGGATCACTTCCCGACACGCACGCTGCCGACGACGTCGAGGACGACTTCCCGGTACTTCGGATAATTCGTATAGATCTTGACCGACCCGCTGAACGCGTCGATCTTGCTCGTCGGCCGGACCATCACGGTCCCCCGGTACGATTTGCCCGGCATGAGCTCCGTGATCTTGACCGTCATGTCTTCCCTGCTCGAGACCGCCTTGAGCACCTTGAGCGAATCGCCCCGCGCAGCGATGATGTTGAAGCTCCGCTCGAACCCCTTCGTCGCGCCGGGCGGTATGACCATCTCGCCGTAATAGAGCCGCTGCGGATGGAGCTCGACGTCGTTCATGATCGTGAGCGCAACGGAAACGATCCGTTCCTTGAGCTTCGGATTGTCGGTGGTGAGCACGATGTTCGACACGACGCTCTCGGGGGCGAGCTCGGACTTTTTCCACACGGAGAGCTTGTATTTCTTGCCCCGCGTGACCGTCTCCAGCTTGACGCCGATCCGCTCGTCGAGGCCTTTCGCCTTGCCGTCGGCGTCCCACGCGGCGCCGGTGATGTTCGTCGGCGAGGTGAGCAGCACCGTGATGAAGCTCTCGATCTTCAGCGGCTCGTCCGCGAAGCCCGCCCAGCGGATCTCGCGCGAGAACTCGAGCGCCTTCGTGACGCTTCCGACGACGTTGAGGAGGAACTCCGCGTTCTCGGGATCGCTCGTCTTGACAAAGAAGCTCTTGTCGAACGGGCCGGCGCCGATCTTCTTCCCGTCGATCGTGATGTGTATCTTGCCTTCCTTGCCGGGGAGGATGGTTTTGTCGAAATCGGCCACGGAGCATCCGCAGCTCGGCTTGACGGAGACGATCTGAAGCTCGGCGTTCCCGATGTTCTTGATGACGTAGGTGTGCTCGACGTTCTGCTGCTCGAGAATCTCGCCGACCTGGATCGTCTTCTGGTCGACGACGAGCTTGGGGGATTTTCCGGCGGGCTTGCCCTGCGCCGACGCGCCGGCGTACAGGCCAGCCGCGAGCGCGGAAACGAGCACGACCGCCGCAATGACGTTCCGAATTTTCATGCGCTGCCCTCCAGCCTCTGAGACCTTTCGAAGGGGCGACAAACAAGCATATAATTATAAACCAATAGCACCCTTTGTTCCATAATTAAAATGATTGGCGGCTTGCGCGCGAGAATTCTTTTAGTATAATGGAGGCGGGAGGCCCCGGCCGGCCCTTCCGGGGCGTGTTTATGGCGGAAAACAGGAACGGCATCAACGAGATATACATGGACCGCATCGCCGCGGCGCCGGTGAGGCCGGAAGCCGTCGATGCCATGGCGCCGCTGCTGCGGGACGGCTTCGGGAATCCCCAGAGCGTCCACGGAAGAGGACAGGCCGCGGCGGAAGTGCTCACCCGGGCCCGCGAGCAGGTGGCCGCCCTCGTCGGCGCGGACCCGTGGGACGTGATCTTCACGGCGACCGGCTCCGAGGCCAACAACATGGCCCTCAAGGGCATCTCCCCCAGCCGGAAGAAGAAATCCAACCGCATCATCATATCGGCGATCGAGCACCATTCGGTGATGAATCCGGCCCGGACGCTGGCGAAAGAGGGATTCGAGCTCGTCATCCTCCCGGTCGACCGGCACGGCCTCGTGTCGCCGACGGCCCTCGAGGCGGAGCTCGCCAAGGGCGCCGCGCTCGTCTCTATCATGCACGCCAACACCGAGATAGGCACGATCGAGCCGGTCGCCGAGCTCGCCGGGCTCTGCGGAAAGGCCGGCGTCCCGATGCATTCTGACGCGTGGGGCACGGCGGGGGTCGTGCCCGTCGATATGGCGAAGCTCGGCGTGAGCGCCCTCACGATCGCCGCCCAGAACTTCGGCGGCCCGCCCGGGGCGGCGGCCCTCATTCTCCCGAAGGGGACGCCGGCTCGCGGGCTCATCGAGGGGGGCGTGCAGGAGCGGGGCCTGCGCGCGGGGCAGGAGAACATTCCGGCCATCGCGGGGATGGGCGTGGCGGCGGAGCTCGCGGCGAAGGAGCTCGAGGCGAACGCCGCCCGCACGCTCGCGATCCGCGACGAACTGCTCGGGCGGCTCCCGGCGGAGATCGATCACGTGATCGTCACGGGGCACCCCGAGAAGCGGCTCCCGAACCACGCGAGCTTCTGCGTCGAGTATATCGAGGGGGAAGGCATGCTGCTCTTCCTCGACATGAAGGGCATCCGGGCCGCGAGCGGCTCGGCGTGCACGTCCAAGGCGCTCAAGGGGAGCTACGTGCTCCAGGCGATCGGGGTGGAGACGGCGCTCGCGCAGGGCTCGATCGTATTCACGATGGGGCCGGCGAACCGCCTCGAGGACGTCGATACGATACTTTCGGTCATGAAGCCCGTCGTTTCGAGGCTTCGCGAGATGTCACCGATTTACAAAAGGAAGTAGGCGATGGCTCTCTACAGCGACAAGGTGATGGATCATTTCATGAATCCCCGCAACGTCGGGGATATCCCGGACGCCGACGGCTCAGGCGAGATCGGCAATCCCGTCTGCGGCGACATGATGACGTTCTACATCAAGGTGAAGGACGGCCGTCTCGAGGACGTGAAGTTCAAGACCTTCGGCTGCGGCGCGGCGATCGCCGTTTCGAGCATGGTGAGCGAGATGGCGAAGGGCAAGACGCTCGACGAGGCGATGAAGATCACGAACGAATCGGTCGCCGAGGAGCTCGGGGGGCTCCCGAAGAACAAGATGCATTGCTCGAACCTCGGCGCGGACGCGCTCCACGCCGCGATCGAGAGCTACCGCGCGAAAAAGGCGGGCGCGCCGGCGAAGGCGGCGGCCGCGGCGCACGACCACGGCGACGAATGCACCTGCCCGTTCTGCGATTCCGAGCTCGCCGAGGAAGAGGCCCCCATCTGCCGGAGCTGCGGCGTGTCGTTCGAGTCGTGCCCCTCGTGCGGCAAGCTCGTGTCGAGCAAGGACAAGAGCTGCCCGCACTGCGGCGCCGCTCACGAGGGAAAAGGCTGAAATGCGGGCGGCCCGGCGGCCGTCGGGCGCCGGGGCACTCCGCGGAGCTTCATGCCGAAACGAGAGCTCGTCGACAAGATACAGGCGCTCAAGACCGAGCGGGATGCGATCATCCTCGCCCACAACTATCAGCCCCCCGAGATCCAGGACATCGCGGACCGGCTCGGCGATTCGCTCGACCTGAGCCGGTACGCGGCCTCGGCGAGCGAGAAGGTGATCGTCTTCTGCGGCGTGCATTTCATGGCCGAGACCGCGGCCATCCTCTCCCCCGAGAAGACCGTTCTCCTGCCCGACCCGAAGGCGGGCTGCCCGATGGCCGACATGATGAGCGCCGGCGAGCTCGCCGCGCTCCGGAAGAAGCACCCCGGCGCCATCGTCGTCACCTACGTGAACTCCACGGCGGAGGTCAAGGCCCAGACCGACATCTGCTGCACCTCGGCGAACGCCGTGCGGGTCGTGAACGCGGTGCCCGAAGGGAAGACGATCATCTTCGGCCCCGACCGGTACCTCGGCGCGTGGGTCGCCGCGAAGACCGGACGGGAAATGATCCTCTGGCAGGGGTACTGCCCCACGCACCAGAAGATCCATCCCGAGCACCTCCTCGAGCAGCGCAAGGCGCACCCCGACGCCGTCGTCATGGTGCATCCCGAGGTCAATCCGGCCGTCGCGGCCGCCGCGGACGCCGTGCTCGGCACCGGCGGCATGATCGCCTACGTGGAAAAGAGCCCGGCCCGGGAGTTCATCGTCGGCACGGAGACGGGAATGGTGTACCGCCTGCAGCGGTGCTACCCCGACCGGCGGTTCTTCGCCGCGACGGAGCACGCCCTCTGTCCCAACATGAAGAAGATCACGCTCGAGAAGGTCGCGCGGTCGCTCGAGAAGCTCGAGCCGGCCGTCTCCGTGAAGCCGAAGATCGCCGGCCTCGCGCGGCGGGCGATCCTCGCGATGCTCGAGGTTTCGTGACCGGGAGCGGGCCTGCGCGATGACGCCTGAAACGCCACGCGAAAAGCGAATCTTCGGCGCCCTCTTCCTCGGCCTCGTCGCGCTCCACCTCGCGCTCGTGTTCTCGACGCGGCTCTTTCCCTTCACCGACCTTCCCGACCACCTCGCCGCCGCGACGATCGCGCGGCAGGCCGGCGACGCGTCGAGCCCTCTCTCGCGCTGCTTCCGCGTCGACGCCTTCCCGAAGCCGAACACGTTTCACCTGTGGTTCTGCTCGCTCCCCGTCTTTCCCTCGGCCGAGGCGGCGAACCGGACGCTCTTCGCGCTCTACGTCGTGCTCTTTCCGGTTTCGGTCCTCCTCGCCCTGCGCAAGCTCGGCGGGAGCCCGTGGTTCGCGCTCCTCTCGTTCCTCTATGTGTACAATTACAGCGTGAGCTGGGGATTCGTCGGTTTCGCGCTGGCCGTGCCGCCGGCGATCCTCTTCTTTCGCTTCTTCGTTTTCGACGAGCGGGGAGTTTCCGGAGCCCGGCGCTCGGCGCTCGCCGCGGCCTCGCTCCTCCTCCTCTACTTCGTTCACGTGCTCGTGGCGCTCTTCTGCGCCCTCCTCGTCATCCTGCGCCTCTTCTCGCGGAGAAGGGGCGTCTTGCGGGCGCTTCCCGCGAGCGCGGCGGCGCTGCTCCCGCTCGCGTTCCTCATGCTCGTATGGTGGCGGGGAGAATCGCGCGAGTACGCGGGGACGGGGCTCGCGCAATTCCTCGGGGAATATTACCGGGGCTCGTTCGCCGGGACGTTCCTCAAGAGGAAAGGCGTTTTCATCTTCGACAACTATCATCTCTTCGCGGGGGCCGCGGGATACGCGGTCGCCGCGCTCTTCTCCCTCGCGGTGGTCGTGCCGGCGGCGTTCGCGCTTCGGTCCCGCGGCCGCGGCGCCGGCGGCACCGCTCCTGGCGCACCGGGCGTCCTGACGCTCCTCGCGGGCGCTTCGATCTGCTGCCTGTTCCTTCCGAACGAGCTTCCCCAGCAGGCCGTGCTCTACGAGCGGTTCTCCGTGTTTCTCATGATCGCGCTGATCCTCTTCGCCGCCTCGCGCCTCCCGGCGCGGCTCCCCCGCGCGGCGGCCGGCGCGTTCGCCGCGCTCACCGTTCTCCATGGTCTCCTCTGGGCGCAGTACTTCTTCGCGTTCAATCGCGAGAACGCCGGATTCGATCGCGAATTCCTGCGGCCGGAGGCGGGCGGGAAGAAGCTCGCCGGCCTCATCTTCGATTACGCCTACCGCGGGCGGCCGACCTACATCCATTTTCCCAGCTACTACATCGTGTGGGAGAAAGAGGCCGCCACGGCGAGCCTCGCCGATTTCAGGTTCGGCGCGGTCCGGCGGGGCGTGAGCGGGATCGAGCTGCCCCGCTATCTCGAGTGGGTGGGAAAGCGCGGGGGATACGACGGCAGGTACGGCCATATGGATTACCTGCTGCTCAGGGGCGGCGCCGCGCCCGCGGGATTCGAGCTCGAGCGGGCCGTCGGGAAGTGGGCGCTCTACTCGCGTGAAAATAATTGACATCCCCCGCGAATTCGCCTAAACAGGCTTTGATAACACATCCGCAGCGTCCCGTCGAACCCTTGCAAGGAGGCGCCCCATGAAACGGACGGCAGTCGTGCTCGCGCTCTTCGCGCTCTGCTGCGCCGCGGTATCGGCCGCGGCCGGAGAGACGGAGCCCTCGTACACCTTCAAGTTCAGCGGCTACTTCAAGGCCGACTTCATCTACGATCAGACCCGCGTGAACTCGGGCGACTACGCGCTCTACCTTCTGGAGCGCACGCCCCTCGACGCGCCGGACGACGACGTCACGAGCATCACGGCGCGCGAGACGCGCTTCGGCGTGGACTTCTCGTGGATGGAGAAGGACGTCCGGACCGACGCGAAGCTCGAGTTCGACTTCTACGGGTTCGGGGCCGCGCCGGCGAGCCTCAACTCGATGGAGAACAGATCGACGCCGATGCTGCGGCACGCCTACGCGAAAGTCACGAAGGGGCAGTGGTCCCTGCTCGCCGGCCAGACGAGCGACATCATTTCGCCGCTCGTGCCGAAGACGGCGAACTACACCGTCCTCTGGGATCAGGGAAACATCGGCTATCGCAGGCCTCAGGTGCGGCTCTCGGCCTGGGGGGATCTCTCCGATAACGGGAGGATTTTCGCGGCGGCCGGCCTCTTCCGCACCCTCGGCGGCGACATCGACGGCAACCGCATCGACGACGGCGCCGACGCGGGCATGCCGACCATCCAGGGACGGCTCGCGATGTCATCGAAGATCCGGGAGGCGGGCTCGATGGAGCTCGGCGTCTCCGGGCATTACGGCACGGAAGACTACTGGACCGGCAGAACCACGAAGAGCGTCGAGTCGTGGTCCGGGAACGTCGATCTCAAGGTCGCTCCCTGCGAGCGCACCGAGCTCTTGGTCGAGCTCTTCGTCGGCGACAACCTCGGCAGCTATTTCGGCGGCGTCGGACAGACGGTCAATCCGATGCTGACGGAGATCGGCTCGAAGGGCGGATGGGCGGAGCTCTCCTACCGCGCGACAAAGTGCGTCCTCCTCAACGTCGGCTACGGCATCGACAATCCGGACGAGGACGATTTCCTCATCCCCGCCGACGAGACGGACGTGCGGAGCTTCATCGGCCGGAACTCGAACCTGTTCGGAAGCGTCATGTACGATATGACGAGCACCGTCACCCTCATGGCGGAGCTCGCGTGGCTCAAGACGGCGTACGAGTACCGGTGGATGGCCGCCGGGGACCTCCACGCGGACGACAAGGAATACGACGAGATGCGCGTCCAGTTCGCGCTGAAGGCGGCGATCAAGTAAGCCGGCTCACGGAAGCTTCTTCAAGCCGAACCGCTTCGCCTCGGCGGTCATAATGTCAGCGAGGCACGCGCCGACCTCGGCGTCGAGCGGCTCGCTCTGGTGCGCCGCGAGGATCTTCTCGACGCGCTCGGCCGCTCGCGTGGCCGCGTCCTTCGAGCCCTGCTTGTGCCACTCGTCGAGTGCGTTGCGGTCGATCACCTCGTCGGGGAAGTAAGCCTCCTTGCGGAACCATTTCATCGTGTGGGCGAGCGAGAGGAAGCTCTTGCGCTCGATACCCTCGCGCATGAGGTCGAGCGGCACGACGGGATCGTCGCGGAGCTCGATGCCGTCGACGAGGCGGAGCGCCATGCGGCAGATCTCGTTGTCGAGGACGAGCTTCTCGAGGCTCTGGCATGACTCGAAGTCGAGCATGCCGGGGCCCGATATATTATTGATGCCGCTGAGCGCCGCGATCATGGCGCCCATCGCGGTCTCCATGCCCGCCTGATAGTCCACCGTCTTCGAATCGCTCAGCGCCATGTACGCCTGCACGGGGAGCCCGAGGTGCTTCCCGATCTCGGCGTATGCGCCGTCGATCATCATCGTCTCGACCGCGCCCATCGGCGTCGTCCCCTTGCGCATGTCGAAGCACGCGGGGGAGCCGCCGTAGACGATCGGCGCGCCCGGCACGGCGAGCTGGTGAATGACGACGCCGCTGAGCGACTCGGCGCAGTGCTGCACGACGGCCCCGGCGAGGGTGACCGGCGAGGTCGCCCCGGTGAGCGGCATCGAGATGAGCTCGGCCACGATCCCCGTCCGCGCGCAGTCGATGAGCGCCTGCGCGGTGAGGTCGCTCCATTTGAGCGGCGGAGACGGGCAGCAGTCGAAGATCGCCATCGGCTTGGCGCGGAGCTTCTCGGCGTCCCCGGCGACGGCCGAGAGCATCTCGTGCATCGGCTTGAACGCGTCGACGCGGAAGGTGCCGGTGACGACCGGCTTCACCGAATGCCGGAGCGCGATGAAGAGGCGGTAGCGGTCCTGTATCTCGTTCGGCACGTCCCCGGCGATGAGCCCCGTGCTCTGCGCGGCGAGGCCCGGGAGCGCGTCGGTGAGGGTGACGAAACGAACGAGGTCGGCCGTGACGGGCGTGCGCGCGCGTTTCTCCTTCGGATCGTAGATGCGCAGGGCGGCCGAGCCCGGGTTGAAATGGATACGGTCGCCGCCGAGATGCATGACCTCTTCGCCGCGGCGGTTGTAGAGCGACACCGTGGACGGCGCGCTCTCGACGGCCTTCTCGACGAGGGCGGCGGGGATGCGCACCTGACGCGTCGTGCGGTCGATGCGGGCGCCCGCGCCGTCGAGAAGCTTCAGCGCCTCGTCGTTCTCGACGAACACGCCGATCTCCTCGAGGATGCGCTTGGCGTCGTCGACGATTTTCTTGCGGGCCTTCTCCGTCCACCAGCCGATTCGCGGGGTCGTCTTCTTCTCCAATTCGGGCCTCCCTCTACTCCAGCCTGTACCTGCAATCTCGCTTTCCGCAGTTCTCGCACGAGTTCTCGCTCCGCAGCCGCTCCGGCACCGCGGCGACGTGCACCGCGAACGAGACCGACTTGCGGGGCGTCATCATGAACGTGTCGCTCAGGCTCACGCCGATCCGGGCGGCGGGGAGCATCTTGAATATGGCCCCCTGCTCCCGGACGTCCCAGTCGCCGTAGCCCGGGGACGCGCGGCACGACGTCTTGAGCCCTTCCCGCGCCGCCTCGGCGGCGATCCGGTCGTCGACGTACGAGGCGGCGGCTTCGGCGGCGACCGAGCCGATCGCGTCGAGCACGACCGCCTTCAAGAGATCGCTCCCCGTCGAGAGCCTCGTCACCTCGGCCTCGAGCGCGGGGCCGATGGTGCATACGCAGAACGCCATCCGATCGAGGTGCGCGAATATCTTCGAGCCGGGGAGCTCGCTTCCCGCGGCGTACGCATAAATCGCTTTCGGCGCGACGAGGCGACTCGCCGCGGCCGCTGCCTCGCCCAGCATATCGTCGTAGCGCCCGGGCGGCGCGGGCTTGCCTTTCCCTTTGGCCCCGAGAAAGCGCCGCACCTCCGCGGAATCTATCGGCACTTCGAACCCTTCGAGAACGACGGGCTCCGTCATTTGCCGTGCACCAGCTTCGCGTGCACCTCGCGGATGAAATCGGGCGTCGTGCCGCAGCACCCTCCCACGGCGCTCGCCCCCGCCGCGACGATCTTCACGGCGTCCTCGGCGAACTCCCGGGGATGCTGCTTGTAAACGGGAAGCCCGTGCTCCATGACGGGGCGCCCCGCGTTCGGCTGAAAGAGGAGCGGCGCCTGCGTCACGAGCCTGAACTCCTCGACGAGCTCGATCATCTCGCCGCTCTGCAGCGAGCAATTCGCCCCGATGACGGCGGCGCCCTCCTTGAGGAGCGTCTCCGCCGCGGCCTCGGTCGTATCCCCCATCATCGTGAAAAATCCGCGCGGCTTGCGGTCGAAGGTGAGCGTGACGACGGCGGGGGCCTTCGAGACTTCCTTCACCGCGCGCAGCGCCTCGACCGCTTCGCGGATGTCGTACATCGTTTCTATGATGTAGAGGTCGACGCCGGCGCCGGCGAGCGCCTTCGCCTGCTCGCGGAACGCGGCGCGGGCGTCCTCCGCCTTGAGCGTGCCGACCGGAGGAAAGAAGAGCCCCGTCGGCCCGATGTCCCCCGCGACGAACCGCTCGCGTTTTCCCGAGCGCTCGAGCGCCTTCCGCGCGATCTCGACCCCCTTCTCGTTCACCCGCACGGGGTCGAGCTTCTTTCCCGCTTCGGAGGACTGGAGCTTGATACGGCTCGCCCCGAAGGTCGCCGTCGTGACGACCTCGGCCCCCGCCTCGAGGTAGGCGGCGTGCACCTCGCCGATCTTCTCGCCCTTCGAGAGCACCCACTCCTCGGGCACCTCGCGCCGGGTGAGCCCCGCCGCGATGAGCATGCTTCCCATGCCGCCGTCGAAGATGACGACCTTGCGCTTGATCGTTTCGAGGAAATCGTGCGTATGCATCGCGCCTCCGGAATTACCCGCGCGAGCCCATGAGGCTGTGCGCGAGGGCGACGGCCGCCACGGCGTCGCCGGCGTATCCGTCGGCCCCGATCTCGCGGGCCCACTCGTCACTGCACGGCGCGCCGCCGACCATGACCTTCACCGTGCCGCCGAGCGAGCGCTTCTTGAGCTCGTCGACGACGCGCTTCTGCCCGGACATCGTCGTCGTGAGGAGCGCGGAGATGGCGATGCAGCCCGCGCCGCGCGCCGCGGCCTCGTCGACGAACTTCGCGGCCGGCACGTCGGCGCCGAGATCGGTGATCTCGAATCCGTTCGCCGAGAGCATCGTCGCGACGAGCGTCTTGCCGATATCGTGTATATCGCCTTCGATGGTGCCGATGACCACGTGGCCGAGCGATTTCGGCCGCGAGCCCGCCTTGGCGAGCGCGGGCTGGAGCACCGCCATCGCGCGCTTCATCGCCTCGGCGCCCATGACGAGCTCGGGCAGGAAGAGCGAGCCCTCTTCCCAGAGGCGGCCCACTTCGTTGATCCCTTTCACGAAACCTTTTTCGATCACGTCGAGCGGCGCATACTTTTTCGCAAGCGCCTCCCGGGCGAGCTTCTCGGCCGCTTCCGCGTCCCCTTCGAGCACCGACTTCGCGCAACCATCGAGGAATGCCTGCATCGAAAGCCTCCTTAGGCTATGGTAGACTTGCAGTTTCGCCGTTTTCCGCCGTGATGTCAAGGGGCAACTGCCGCCGCGCGCCCGCAACGCGGGTCCTGCCGGCGATTGCACCCCATCCGTGCTCGCAGTGCTGCGCGCGGATGGGGACCCCATCGCCGTCACCCGCTAACGGTGCGCGTGGCGCTACTTCACGATGGTCAGCGAGGTCTTGGCGCCGAGAAGGTCATCGAGCGTCGTGGGATACTTCATGCGCTTGGCGATCGTCACGGCGTCGTTGAGGGCATAGCCGCGGTGCCTCACCAGATAGGCCGCCCAGAGATACGACACGCGCCCCGCGCTCAGGCAATGGATGAACGCCTTGCCCGAATGCGCCGCGAGCGTCTGCGCGAATGTATCGACAGCGTGCGGCGCGTAGCTCGTCTTCTCTCCGAGCGGGATGGACACATACGCCATGCCGAGCTCTTTCACCAGATTCTCTTCGTTGAACGCCGTTTCGGCGAAGTCCTTGTTCTCCTTCTCGGAGCGCACGTTCACGACGAGCGTCACGCCTTCCGATTTCAGCCATCGAAGAGTCTCGAGCGTCGGCTGGCCGCCGAAGTAGAAATTCGTCGATCTGAAGAGGTCCTTTTTCCCCTCGACCTTGTAAACGCTGTCGATCGGAGCCGCGCCCAGAGAGCCGTCGGCGGCGGACGCCACGACAGGGCATAGCGCGATCGCAATGGCCACGACCACGGCACCCAAGCATGCGGACCTGATCATGCTGCACCTCTTTTGTTTGAAACCGTGAGCGCCATTATACCATGACGAACGAGTGGCGGGGATGGCGCCGAACATTCCCGCGAACGAGCCCATTGGAGCTCCGCGACTGTGTCTGGCGCCGGGCATTCCCGCGACGAACCCATTGGAGCTCCGCGACTGTGTCTGGCGCGGACATTCCCGCGACGAACCCATTGGAGGCTCTGCGACTGGGTTCGGAGCGGGAATGTTCGCGCCCACAGAACCCGCGCGCCGGGCATGATAAAGGCCGGGTGCCCAGGGTACCTCCAACACCGGTAAGGTCAACATACCCCCACGAAGGTCGACCTTAATCGGAGGTGGTCACCCGGCCTAAATACAGGGGCTGGGTGGGGGTCTGCGGAACCATTTATCAATGGAACACCAAAGTCCTACTTTAGTGTCCCTCCGAAAGCTCCTTCGATCTCGAATCGCGGCTCGATATCGATCGGGACCCCCTTCAGGCCGTCGAGCTGCGCCTGAATCTCGGGATCCATCACGGCGTACTTGTCCATGAAGGCCTTCGCCCCGGCGTAATCGCCGCGCGCCTCGAGCGTGAGAATCTCGCTCGAGCACGACTTGACCGCGTCTTGTACCTTGGTGAAATCGACCGACCAGAGCCCGCTGGCCGGATCCCTGTAGTATGCGCCGCGTTCCTTCAAGTAATTGAAGATCGCCATGACGGCCTTTCCGTGAGCTTCACCGATGCCGAATCTCACAGACCTGAAGAAGCCGGCGAGATAGGTCACCGCCGTTTCCTTCGCGAGCGCTTCAGGGAAATACCCTTCCTTTACAAGATAATAGAAATTGTACTCGCCGACAATATCGGCTTTTGCCTCTTCCATCCCCGAGTAGGTCTCCCGGAGCGCCTTGTTGACCGTGGTCGTCGTGCCGTCGGGGAGCTTGATCGTGCCGGGTCCGAGGCCGTGGGAGATCTCGTGGAGCAGGATCTCGTTGAAATAGGTATCGAAGGTGATGTAGTCGAGCAGCTCGGTGGCGATCGTCTGCCTCGCGATCGGCACGAGGATCTTTTCGAACTTGGCCTGGCAGATATTGCGCAGCATCACCTTTTTCGAGCCCTTCGCCTCGCGGACGCGCTCGTCGTTCGGGAGGTTGAAGGCGATCGTCTGCACGCCGGCCTTCGTGTCGCCGGCGGAGAATATCTCGTCCCCGACGGAGAGCGGGGATTCCATCCCGCGGGTCGTGTTCTTGTACTGCTCGGGAATCGGGAGGTTCGCCTCCATCTTGGCGCCGTACGCCATGAGGCCGTCGAGGTTCTTCGTCGCCTCGGGGTCGCGCACGCAGAGGAAGGCCTCGAAGGCGGCCTTGTAATTGAAGAGGTTGTCCTCGTAGACCTCGTAGGGGCCGATCGTGATGTCGATGACGTTGTCCTTCACGTCCATCCACGCCATGTCGCTCTCGAAGTAGTCATCCGAGAGGAAGGCCTTGGCGCGGAGCCGGAGGAAGTTCGCCAGCGACTCGTTGTCGATAAGGGCGGCCGCCTCGTCGAGCAGGCGCGCGGCCTCGGTGAGGAGCTCCGCGTATTCCTTCGAATAGGGAACGGCCTCGAGCCCCTTGTCCTTCGTCCGCTTGATGACGGTGAAGGTGCCCTCGAAGGCGGCCTTGTCGGCCGGGTGGTTCGTGACCCAGTTCTCGAACTCTTCCTTCGTCATGTCTTCGGGATAGAAATTCGCGCCTTCGGGCTTGGCGTCCTTCACGAGGACGGGGGCGTTGTCGTCGAGGCGGTCCCACGGCCCGAAGTTGCGCCAGAAGAAGCGCGAGAGCTCGGGATTGCCGCGGCGGCCGAGCTCGTCGCGGAGCTCGACGTTCCGCGCCCACACCTGCCGGACGAAGAGCTCGTCCATGATCTTCGAGGCCTGATAGAGCTTCTCGAGAGCGGCTTTGTTCTGCTCCCCGATGACGTCCCACGGCACCTTGATGTCGTACGTCGCGTACACCTCGAGCCGTTTCCCCGCGTCCGCCGCTGGCTCGATCATGATCTTCTCCTTTTTCGCGCAGCTCCCGAGCGCCGCAAAGGCGAGGAGCGCCAAGCCGATGACCGTCAGCCTTCTCGTCATAACGACGATCCTCCTTTCGAGCTCCCTATCAGCCGGACTGTCCAGCGGCTGAGGATACGCCTGATTCGCCGCGCGCGCAACCCGTTTCGAGCCGCGGCGCGCCAGCCGGGCGGCCGTGCCCCGCCGCCGGGCTCGCGCGGCGCGCCCGCCCTTTTGGGCCTTGACGGGGCCGGGGGCGGGTGCTAGCGTCATCCCTTACGAGCGGCGCGCCCGCGTTTTCCCCGTCGGGAGGGCGCGCCGAAAGGGTTTTCAGGACATGGAAGAGGGGGATGACCGATGGATGCGAAGGTGCTCAAGAAGGCATACGCCAAAATCGACGGCTACCGCGACGAGATGATCGACCTCCAGACGAAGCTCACCGCCATCCCGGCGCTCGCGCCGGTGAACGCGGGCGAGGGAGAGGCCAAGAAGGCCGAGTTCTTCAAGGGATGGCTCGAGAATTCCAAGATATTCGACAAGATCGACCAGTACGATTCGCCCGACCCGGAAGTTCCCACGGGCAAGCGGCCGAACCTCGTCGCCCTCATGAAGGGGAAGTCGTCGGCCCGCCGCGTGTGGGTCATGGGGCATCTCGACATCGTCCCGCCCGGCGACCTCAACAAGTGGACGAGCGATCCCTATAAGGTGAAGGTCGAAGGGGGCAAGATCTTCGGCCGCGGCGTCGAGGACAACCAGCACGGGATCGTCACGCCGCTCTTCGCGGCGAAGGCGCTCCGCGAGCTCGGCGAGACGCCGCCCTACGACATCGGCCTCATCCTCGTCGCCGACGAGGAGACGGGGAGCAAGCACGGCATCCAGTTCCTCCTCGAGAAGCACGGGAACCTCTTCCAGAAGAGCGACTTCATCGTGGTCCCGGACGCCGGCGCCCCGGACGGCACGATGATCGAGGTCGCCGAGAAGTCGATCTTCTGGCTCAAGATCGAGACGAAGGGCAAACAGTGCCACGCCTCGACCCCGAAGGAGGGCATCAACGCCCACCGCGCCGCCGCGCACCTCATCACCAAGATCGACAAGCTCTACAAGCTCTTCCCGCAGAAGAACAAGGTGTTCGATCCCCCGATCAGCACCTTCGAGCCCACGAAGAAAGAGGCGAACGTCCCCAACATCAACACGATCCCCGGGGACGACGTCATCTACATCGACATGCGCGTGCTCCCCGAGATCAAACTCGAAAAGGTCTACGACGCGATCAAGGGAATGATCAAAGAGGTCGAGGAGAAGTTCGGCGTGAAGATCTCGACCAGCGCGGCGCAGCGCGAGGACGCGGCCCCGGCCACCCCGGCCGACGCGCCGGTCGTCATCGCCCTCTCGGCCGCGATCAAGGCCGTCTACAAGGTGAAGGCCAAGCCGAAGGGCATCGGCGGCGGGACGGTGGCGGCGTTCTTCAGGCGCCACGGCTTCGGCGCCGTCGTCTGGTCCAAGATCGACGAGGTAGCGCATCAGCCGAACGAGTACACGATCGTCGACAACATGGTGGGAGACGCGAAGGTGTTTGCGCACCTGTTCATGCAGGAGTAGCGGCGCCCACCGCCGCAGTCCGTGAGAGACCCCACGAGAAAGAGGGCTCCGCAATCGGAGCCCTCTTTTATTGGCCGGCGGCGGGAGCGAAGTGCTGGGCGCCCGCAATCGCGCGCTGTCAGAATCTGTAGCCGAAGGATACGCCGTACTTGTACTCGTCCAAGCGCCCCTCCCGCGCCAAACAGCTATAACCTACTCGTCCCCTGAATCTGCCTGTCGCCAATCCGATTCCCACGCCGGTGGAAAGATCGCCTTCTATCGGCTCGGCGACGGACCCGATTCGCAGGAACAGTGTCTCGAGAAAGGCGCCTTCCGCGCCCAATCCTCGCATATCCCAGTCCCCTTCCGGCTCGGAATAGAAGGGCTCTTCATCATAATCCTCTCTTCCGTCCCAGTTCACGGCCAGAACGAACAGCGGCACCTCGGTTCCCAGGAACTTCTTGCGGGGCCCCTCGAACCGCATTCCCAGCCCCAACCGATAATTCCTCGGCAGGGAGAGGTCGCCTTGCCAACCATCCCAGAGAACGATGTCGCCGCCCATATTCAGGACGCTGAATCCGATGCTCGGGGAGAGCCGCAGCCCGACCCCCTTCAAGAAATCAGCCGAGAGAAGAAAGCCCAGGTCATAGGCGATGCCGTTTCCCGTGGCGGGCGGAGCCCCATAGGGATAACTTTGCTCCGCCTTGAACCACAGGGGTTTTAGGGCAATGCCGATCCCCAGATGCAGCATGTCGCGATAGACGGCTTCGCCCCCCAGAGTCAGGGCCAACAGTTTCTCGTCCAACAGGTAGTCACATACGATCATAATATTGCGATCGCGCCAGGTGCTGTGGGCGACATAGCTGAATGCGGCGCCCGCGCCCAGATGCAGATCGATCGATGGCGTCGCCGCGAAGGAGAATCCCGCGCCAGCCGCCGCGTGCCAGACGTAAGCGTCGTCATCCTCGCTCCGAGACAAGGGCGCATACGCACCAGCGAAGAACGTCTCGCCCGAGGGCGAAATCACAGCCGGATTGTAGAAGGCGTTCAGGGGATCGGCGGCGTCGGCGGCGCCTGTGTTGCCCATACCATATGCCCTGATCGCGGGGCTCAGAACAAAGGCGATTAGCCCGCTGTTGCATTGGGACTTCGCCGGACTCGACACGAGAGCCGTCGCGAGAACGAGCGCCGCGCCCATCGCGAAATGGAGCGCCGAACTCCCTACTAATCCGCGCATGGCGCCTCCTTAGAAATTGACGCCGCAGGTGATCCCGAATTTATGCACGTGGTCGAGATCCTTTGCCTGCGGCACATTCGCATAATCTATGCGCGCCCGGAACGTATTCGTGGTCACTCCAAGCCCGACGCCGAACGTGACGTCTTCGATGTTCGCCTCGGGATTGCCGATGTATCCCACTCGAAGGAACAGCGCCTGAAGAAGAGCGGCTTCCGCCCCTGCTCCCCAGAGGCTCCAGTTCTCGAACTTGTAATATTCGCTCCAATCACAATTCACGGCGGCCGTGTAGAGTGGCGCCTGCATCCAGTGGAACCTCGCGGGGCGACCCTCGAGGCGCAATCCCAGCCCCAACCGGAGGTTTGCGGGCAACAACTGGCGGTAATCCGCGTTCCAAACCTCGAGGTCGCTTCCCAGATTCAGGGCGCTGAATCCGACGCTCGGGGAGAGCCGCAGATCGGGCCGGCTCAGGAGATCTCCCGAGATGAGCAGCCCGAGGTCGAAGGCGATCCCGTCTCCTTTGGGAGTGGGATTCATCTCGGGCACTCCTTCGCACCGCTCCGGCCGGATCCACACCGGTTTCAGGGCAACGCCCATCCCCACATGGAGCTTGTGTTCGAGAACCAGCTCTCCGCCCATCGTGATGGTGCCTGCGGTCTCTGAGCCGAGACAAAACTCAATCATTTCAGTATTATTGCCAGCGGCTGGTTCCAACTCACCATAATCCAGGCGGGCGACTCCGACGCTCCCCCCCAGATGCAGCTCGCTGGAATTTCCGACGGGGAGGGAAAATCCCCCGCCCGCCACGGCATGCAGAATGTAGGCCCCGGATACCAGATCGGGAAACACCCTTCCATACGAGCTCGATAGGAAAACGTCGCCCGCCGAAGGTACTACCGCGGGATTGTAGAATGCGTTCAGGGGATCGGCGGCGTCGGCGACGCCGACGTTTCCCATGCCATAGGAACGAATCGCGGGGCTGAGCTCGAAGATCCAGGATCGCCCGAAGGACTGTGACAGCGCCGGACTCGCCACGAGAGCCGTCGCGAGGCAGAGCGCCGCGCTCATCGCGAAATTGAGTCCCACGCTCGCCATTACTCCGCGCATCGCGTGACCTCCCGGGGCCCGGGACGGGCAGAAAAAAGAGCCCGCCCGATGAACGTTGCTATTCACACAGGGGGCTTCCGCATGGTAATATAACACGAAAGCGGTTCGTTTTGGAGGGGAAGTTTGTCTTCGGTATTGAAAAACATATTGATCCTGGCCGTTTTGCTGGGACTCGCCGTTCTCTATTTCCAGATCGCCTTGGACAACGGCTTCTGGCACAGCGACGACTTCAACTACCTCGCCCATAACCTGCATATGACGGAGGGCAAGACCGCGCTCTTCGACAGCGAGCGACCGTACAAGTTCCAGCCGCTCGTCTACGGGATGTCGTACATTCTCTTCGATCGCTTCGGCTTCGAGCCGCGGGGCTATTTCCTATTCAACATTCTCCTGCACGGGCTGAACGCCTTTCTCGTGTACTCTCTCGTGCAGACGCTGCTGCGCGACCGGAGCGTTTCGGTGATCTCGGGGCTCCTCTTCGTCCTCACCGTAGGGAACTTCGGAAAATCGGTCATGATCATGTCGGGGATGGAGGACCTCCTCATCACGACGCTCACGCTCCTCACGATGCTGTTCTATTTCCGGAACGAGCTCTACGCCGGGGGCAGGATTTTGTCGCCATGGTACCTGCTCGCCTTCGTCTTCTTCGTCGGCTCGATGTTCACGAGGAGCACGAGCCTCTCGATCCTCGGCGCCTTTCTCGCGTTCAACTACTTCTTCAGGAGGGAAACCCAGCGCCGCGTGATCAGCCCGGCGTTTCTGGTCCTCCTCGCGATCGCCGCGGCGGCGCTCATATTGAAAACTCAGCTCTTCCACTACACGCCGAGCTTCTATTCGGAGCAGCCGGGAACGGTGAAGTATTTCATCTACGCCGCGAAGAATATCATCAGCTATCTCGTGCGCATGATCTTCCCGATCCACACGTCGCACCTCGTCGCCGAGGCGGGCCTGCTGGTGCGGCTCGTGTACGATTTCGCCACGGAGATCCGGATTGTCATCGCCCTCTTCGTGCTGTCGTATTCGTTCTTCGGATTCATCTTCGGCAACCACACGATCCGCTTCTTCATCGCATGGACCTACATCATGCTGCTCCCGTTCGCCTTCTTCCAGTTCCCCGCCGACTGGCTCAACATCCGGCACCTCTACCTCGTGTCGATCGGATTCGTCCTCGTCCTCTCGGCGGGGGGAGTCTATTGCTCGCGGCTCATCGCGCACGCGGGGTGGCGGCGGCTCGTTCCCTTCGTGGTCCCGCTCTTCTTCGTGATCGTCGCGCGGTTCATCGCCGTGCAGCTCGACGAGAATTACGAGAGCAAGGCGACGGACCCCGCGCTCGCGTCGCAGCGGGAATCCATCGTACAGCGGTATCCGTGGGTGACGATCGTGGGGGACAAGCTGGTCTTCAAGCGGGACCTGCCGACGAGCCCGTGACGCGCCGCGGCGCCCGCGGCGCAGCGTCGAGCCCGCGGCGTCGGTCGGGCTCCTCAGGGCTTGAGGCGCAGGCGGAGCGAGCGGTCCTTCTCGAGTATCCCGATCTCGCGCTTCCCGGCCCGAATCCCGAACACCATGCGTTTTCCCGAGAGCTTCCGCGAGAGGACCTTCGCGGTGCGCTCGATGAGCGCGATGGCGCGGCCGTCCTCGGCCGAAACGCGCACCTCCGCCTCGAAGAGATCCCTGCCGAGACGGGACTCGATCGCCGCGAGAATCGCCTCCGTCCCCTCGCCGGTCGCGGCGCTCGCGAGGATCGCGCCGGGGTGTTTCACGAGGAGGGCGTTCCGGCGCCCGGGATCCTCGACGAGATCGATCTTGTTGAGAACGAGCACGGTCGGCACGGGGGCGGAGTCGCTTTCGCCGTTTTCGTTCGCAGCCTTGTTTCGCGACAGCACCTCGCCGAGCACCGAGTTCACGACGGCGATGTGCTCCTCGCAGCGCTCGATCGAGGCGTCGGCGACGTGGAGCAGCAGATCCGCTTCCCGCACGTCGTAGAGCGTCAGCTTGAAGCTCTCGACGAGGTGATGCGGGAGCTTGCGGATGAATCCGATCGTGTCGGTGAGGAGGAACGGCTCCCCGTTCGGGGCCGCGACGCGCCTCGTCGTCGAGTCGAGCGTGGAGAAGAGGCGGTCGCTCTCGAGGACGCCGCTCCCGGCGAGCCGGTTGAGGAGCGTGGACTTGCCGGCGTTCGTGTAGCCGACGATCGTGACGGTGAAGATCCCCTCGCGGCGCTTGCGGCGCTCCTCGGCGCCGCGGTGGATCCGATCGAGCTCGCGCTGGAGGCTCGCCATCCGGTCGCGCGCCCGGCGGCGGTCGACCTCGATCTGCGTCTCGCCCGGACCCCTCGTCCCGATGCCGCCGGCCTGCCTCCCGAGGTGCTCCCAGAGACGGCGCAGGCGCGGAAGCGCGTAGTTCAGCTGGGCGATCTCCACCTGAATGCGGGCCTGCTTCGTGCGGGCGCGCCGCGCGAAGATGTCGAGGATGAGCTCGGTGCGGTCGATGACGTTGACGTCGAGGATCTTCTCGATATTGCGCGCCTGCGCCGGGGTGAGGTCCTCGTCGAAGATGACGAGATTGGCGCGGCGGTCGTGTATCTCCCGGGCGAGATCGTCGATCTTGCCCTTGCCGACGAAGGTCGCCCCGTCGACGCGGGTGCGGGATTGGAGCATGTTCCCGACGACGTCGGCGCCGGCGCTCCGGGCGAGGAGCTCGAGCTCGCGCAGGTTCTCGAGCTCGTCGGTGCGCCGGGTGCGGGGGAGCGTGATGCCGACGAGATACGCTTTCTCGCGGGGGGCTGTGGACGGCGTGACCCGGTTTGGCCGCATCTATTTCTCTTCGGGCTCCTCGCCCGTCTCGTCGCCGGCTTCTTCGTCGAGCGCCTCGTCTCCTTCGGGCTCCTCCCCTTCGTCCCCTTCCGCCGCTTCCCCTTCCGCGATCTTCTCGCCGGCCATGAGGGCGACGTCGACGACGGCGTCCCCTTCGCCGAGGCTGATGAGCTTCACGCCCTTCGCGGGCCTTCCGAGAATGGAAATGCTGTTCACCGGAGAGCGGATGATGATTCCGTTGCGGGTGATGATCATCACCTCGTCCTCCTCGATCACTTCCTTGACGCAGACGAGATCGCCGTTGCGCTCGTCGGTCGAGATGGCGACGACGCCCTTGCCGCCGCGCTTGATGTTCCGGAAGTCGGCGATCCGCGTGCGCTTGCCGTAGCCGTGTTCGGTCACGGCGAGGAGCTCGGCGCCGCGCTTCACGACGACCATCGCGACTACCTTGTCGTCCTTGTCGAGCTTCACGCCCGTCACGCCCTGCGTCGAGCGCCCCATGTCGCGGACGTCCTTCTCGCTGAAGCGGATCGCCTTGCCCTTGCGCTTGGCGAGGATGACGTCGTCGTTGCCCGAGGTGAGCTTCGCCGCGATGAGCTCGTCCCCCTCGCGGAGGATGACGGCGATGATGCCGCCGCGGCGCGGGTTCGCGTAGGCGGAGATGTGCGTCTTCTTGATGAAGCCGTCCTTCGTGGCGAGCATGAGGTAGGCGTCCTGCTTGAAATCGCCCACCGGCACGAAGGCGGTGATCTTCTCGTCGCGGCCCATCTCGAGGAGATTCACGATCGCCTTGCCGCGCGCGAGACGGCCTCCCTGCGGCAGCTCGTGCACCTTCACCCAGAAGCAGCGCCCCTTGTCGGTGAAGAAGAGGATGTAGCTGTGCGTCGAGGCGATGAAGAGGTGCTCGATGAAATCCTCGTCCTTCATGCCCATCCCGGAGACGCCCTTGCCGCCGCGGCGCTGGCGCCGGTAGGTCCCCGTCGGGATACGCTTGATGTAGCCGGTGTGGGTGATCGTGATGATCATGTTCTCTTCGGCGATCAGGTCCTCGATCTGGAATTCTCCCTCCTGATCGACGATGTCGGTGCGGCGCTCGTCGCCGAAGCGCTCGTTCAAGTCGTCGAGCTCCTCGCGGATGATGCCGAGGAGGCGCGTGCGGCTCTCGAGGATCGAGCGGTAGTACTCGATCTTCTTGATGAGCTCGAGATACTCGTCCTCGATCTTCTTGCGCTCGAGGCCGGTGAGGCGCTGGAGCCTGAGGTCGAGGATCGCCTGCGCCTGAATCTCCGAGAGCTTGAACTTCTTGATGAGCCCCTGCCGGGCCTCGTCCGGCGAGGCGCTCTTCTTGATCAGCTGGATGATCTCGTCGATATGGTCGAGCGCGATCTTGTATCCCTCGAGGATGTGGGCCCGCTCCTCTGCGCGGGCGAGGTCGTACTTCGTGCGCCGCGTGATGACGTCCTCGCGGTGCTCGAGGAATCGCTCCATGAGCTCCTTGAGGTTCATGACGACGGGGCGCATCTTGTCGAGGGCGAGCATGATGATGCCGAACGTCACCTGAAGCTGCGTGTGGGCGAAGAGCTGGTTGAGGACGACCTTCGGGAAGGCGTCCTTCTTGAGCTCGATGGCGATGCGCATCCCTTCCTTGTCCGATTCGTCGCGGATGTCGGAGATGCCCTCGAGCTTCCCTTCGTGCACGAGCTGCGCGATCTTTTCGATGATGGAGGCCTTGTTCGTCTGATAGGGGATCTCGCTCACGATGACGCTCATCTTGCCGCTCTTCTGCGTTTCGATCGTCGCGCGGGCGCGCAGAATGATCTTTCCTCGGCCCGTCGTGTAGGCCTCGCGGATGCCGGCCCGCCCGTAGATGATGCCGCCCGTCGGGAAATCGGGCCCCGTGACGAGCTTCGAGATGTCCTCGGGAGTCGCGGCGGGATTGTCGAGAAGCAGCTTGAGCCCGGCGACGATCTCGCTGAAGTTATGCGGGGGTATATTCGTCGCCATGCCGACGGCGATCCCGGCGGCCCCGTTGACGAGGAGGTTCGGCACCTTGCCCGGCAGCACGAGCGCCATCTGGCGCGTCTCGTCGTAGTTGGGCCCGAGCTCGACCGTTTCTTTTTCGAGATCGGCGAGGAGCTCCTCGGCGACCTCGGTCATCCGCACCTCGGTATATCGTTCGGCCGCGGGAGGGTCTCCGTCGACCGAACCGAAGTTCCCCTGGCCGTCGACGAGGGGATAGCGCATCGAGAAATCCTGCGCCATGCGGGCGACCGCATCGTATACGCTGGACGTGCCGTGGGGATGGTAGTTGCCGGTCACATCTCCGGTGAGCTTCGCGGACTTGCGGTACGGCTTGTTGTGCGCGATGCCGAGGTCGTTCATCGCGAGCAGGATGCGCCGGTGGACCGGCTTGAGGCCGTCGCGAACGTCGGGGAGCGCGCGGGAAACGATGACGCTCATCGAGTAGTCGAGATAGCTGCTCTGCATCTCATCTTCTATATAGACCGGGATGATCCGCTGGCGGCTGATGTCCATGCAATGCTCCTATCCTGTCAGATATCCAGATTTCTCACCGAAAGCGCGTTGTCGACGATGAAGTTCTTCCGCGGCTCGACCGCGTCCCCCATGAGAATCGTGAAGATGTGGTCCGCCTCCACGGCGTCCTCGAGGGTGACCTTGCGGATCGTGCGCCGCTCGGGGTCCATCGTCGTCATCCAGAGCTGCTCGGGATTCATCTCGCCGAGACCCTTGTACCGCTGCAGGTACACGCCGTGGCTCCCGCCGATTTCCTTGAGGATCTTGTCCTTTTCCTTGTCGTCGTAAGCGTAGCGCTCGTCGCTCCCCTTCTTGAGACGGTAGAGCGGCGGCTGCGCGATGTATACGTAACCCTGCTTGACGAGCTCCGGCAGGTGCCGGAAGAGCAGCGTGAGAATGAGCGTCCGGATGTGCGCCCCGTCGACGTCGGCGTCGGTCATGATGATGATCTTGTGGTAGCGCGCCTTCGCGATGTCGAAATCCTCCTCGCCGACGCCCGTGCCGAGCGCCGTGATCACCGTGATGATCTCCTCGTTCGAGAGGATCTTGTCGAGGCGGGCCTTCTCGACGTTGAGGATCTTCCCGCGGAGCGGGAGAATGGCCTGGAACCGCCGGTCGCGCCCCTGCTTCGCCGAGCCTCCCGCCGAATCCCCCTCGACGAGGTAGAGCTCGCACTGGGCGGGATCCTCGAGCGAGCAGTCGGCGAGCTTGCCGGGGAGCGTGGTGGATTCGAGGGCGCTCTTGCGCCGCACGAGATCGCGCGCCTTGCGCGCCGCTTCCCGCGCGCGCGCCGTCTGGAGCGCCTTGTCGACGATCTTGTGCGCCATCGGCGGATGCTCCTCGAGGAACTCGGAGAGCCGCTGCCCGACGGCGCTCTCTACGTAGCCCTTGATCTCGCTGTTCCCGAGCTTCCCCTTCGTCTGCCCCTCGAACTGCGGATCGGGAAGCTTCACGCTGATCACGGCGGCAATTCCCTCGCGGATATCGTCCCCCGTGAGCTGCATCTTCTCCTTCTTGAACATGGCTTCCTTGGCCGCGTAGTTGTTGAGCGTGCGCGTGAGGGCGGCCTTGAAGCCGATGAGGTGCGTGCCGCCGTCGATCGTGTTGATGTTGTTCGCGAATGCGAAGATGCTCTCCGCGTAGCCGTCGTTGTACTGGATCGCGCATTCCAGCTCGAAATCGTCGCGCTTGTCCTCGATGTATATCGGCGGCGAGTGGAGCACTTCCTTGTTCTGGTTGAGGAACTTGACGAACGACACGATGCCGCCGCTGTATTTGAACTCGTGCTTCTTGTTGACCCGCTGGTCCTCGAAGTTGATGTTGAGCCCCTTGTTGAGAAACGCGAGCTCGCGGAACCGCTGCGACAGCGTGTCGAAGCTGAACTCCATCGTCGTGAAGATTTCCTTGTCCGGGTAGAAGGTCACCTTCGTCCCCCGGCGGTCCTTGTCGCTCGTGAGATCGGCGGTCTTGAGGTCGTACGCGGGCGTGCCGCGCTCGTAACGCTGCGTGTAAGCCTTCCCCTCGCGCCAGATCTCGACCTCGAGCCACTCGGACAGCGCGTTCACGACGGAGACGCCGACGCCGTGGAGCCCGCCCGAGACCTTGTAGCTCTTGTGATCGAACTTGCCGCCCGCGTGGAGCATCGTGAGCACGACCTCGACGGCGGGGCGCTTCTGCGTCGGGTGGATGTCGACGGGGATGCCGCGGCCGTTGTCGATGACCGTGACGGAGCCGTCTTTCTGTATGGATATGTCGATGCGGTCGCAGTGCCCCGCCATCGCCTCGTCGATCGAGTTGTCCACGACCTCGTAGATCATGTGGTGCAGCCCGTGGATGTCGGTGGAGCCGATGTACATCGCCGGGCGCTTCCGCACGGCCTCGAGCCCCTTGAGCACCTGAATTCCTTTTGCGGTGTAGTCCTGCGTCATCCTTTATCTCTTCTCCCTTTCGATCTCGAGGCGAATCCCCTTGACCGTGACCTTCGGATATTCCGCTTTGATGCGGTCGACGATCTGCTTCTGGTGAAACCAGAGCTCCTGCATCCAGACGCTGTTCTCGACTTCTATGAAGAGGATGCCGTCTTTCAGCATCCGCGGGCGGCTCTTTTTCGCGATCACGGGCCCCACCACCTCCGCCCAGCCCTTCATGAGCTTCACCTCTTCGAACCGGTCGTCGAGCCCCATGAGATGGAGCACGCGGGGGAGGATCTCCCCGACCTTCGCGGACGCTTTCGTATCCACGGTGAAGCGTACCTCCCTGCGGATATGGAATTTTACGAACAAACGCCGGAAAAATACACAAAAATTAGTCTCGCCGCAGCCCTTTTTTCGCCCGCCGTGCGCGCCCGCATCGATACGCGGGTGGCGGCGGACATTCCCGCGAACGAGCCCATGGGAGCCCTGCGCCTGAACCTGGCGCCGGACATTCCCGCGACGAACCCATTGGAGGCTCTGCGACTGGGTTCGGAGCGGGAATGTCCGGCGCCACCCCCTCGCGGCCGGGTTATCCCGCGGGTGCGATCGCCCCGTTCTCGACGGTGAAACGGGCGGCGTCTGGGCCCGCGGCCCCGAATTCCTCCGGCCGCGGCGTCGTGATGAAGCTCTGGTAGCTGTCGGCCAGGTGCGTCCTCACCCGCTCCGCCGTCTCCCGATCGAGCTCGGAGAATATGTCGTCGAGGAGCACCACCGGGCGCTCCCCCCGCCGGTCGAGGATCGTGAGGGCCTGCGCCAGCTTGAGCACGAGCGCGGCGAGCCGCTTGCGCCCCTGCGATCCGAAGCGCCTGATCTCGGCGTCCTCGAGGAAGATCCTGATATCGTCGTACTGCGGCCCCGCCATCGTGTAGCCCCGGCGCCGCTCCGCCTCGCGGACCCTCGCCAGCGCCTCCGCGAGCGCCTCTTCCGGCTCCTTGTCCGCGGAGTTGAAGGAGCAGACATACTTCAGGTCGAAGGCGGCCGCGTCCCCGAGGATCTCCCCGAGGAGGGTGCGCGCGCGCGCCACGATCTCCCGCATCGTCTCGAGGCGCATCCGCACGATCGCGCCCCCCTTCTCGGCGAGAGCGGCGTCCCACGGCTCGATCCCTGCCGGGACGGCGCAGTCGCGCGCCGCGCGCTCGAGGAGGGCGTTCCGCTGCCGCAGCGCCCCCCGGTACTCCTTGATCCCCCGCAGGTACTGCGGGGAGATCTGGGCCGCCGTGTAGTCGATGTAGGCCCGCCTGCCGGCCGGAGGCCCCGAGGCGAGGAGGATGTCCTCCGCGACGAAAATGACTCCCGGAATGATCCCGACGATCTCGGCGAGCCCCGAGGCCTTCCGCCCGTTGCTCGAGACCTTCGTCCGGCCTCCCCGCTCGGCCCCCGCCTCGAGCGCGAAATCGACCCCGGCATCGCTTCGCCCCTCGAGCCGGGCGAAGAAATACTCCTCGCCGAAGCGGATCGCCTCGTCGAGGTTCCGGGTCCTGAACGATCGCCCGAGGGAGAAGAGATAGATCGCCTCGAGGAGATTCGTTTTCCCCTGCGCGTTTCGCCCCGTGATGAGGTTGAACGCGGGCGAGAACGAAAGCTCCGCCCGCGCGATGTTACGGAAATTAACGAGCTTGACGCCCCGAACGATCACCCGCCGTCACCCCCGCCGCCCGCCTGCGCTCGCTGAGCGCGCAGGCACCGCCGCCCCGCCCGGACGATCACCCGATCCTCAGGGGCATGATGATGCAGACCTGCTTGAGGTTCCCGCCCTCGCTCGCCGGCTTCACGACGGCGGCGTTGTCGGGCCGGTCGAGGAGGAACGCAATCTCTTCCGCGTCGACCGTCCGCAGGATATCGAGAACGTAGTTGGCGTTGTAGCCGACATCCATCGCCTCGCCGGAGAAGGAGGCGTCGATCTCCTCGCGCGCCTCGCCGAGCTCCTGGGTGCTCACGTTGAGCACGACCTTGGACTTGGCGATCGAGAAGACGACCTGCTTCGTGAGCGAGTCGGAGAGGATGGAGACGCGCTTCGTCGCCTCCTGGATGGCCGAGCGCGAGACGATGAGCTCCTTCTCGTTCTTGGCCGGGATCACCCGCTGATAGTTGGGGAACGGTCCCTCGAGGAGCCTCGAATAGATCGTCGTTTCCTTCATGTCGAAGCTGATGCTGTTCTCGCCGATCGAGATCCGCACCTCTTTTTCTCCCTCGGTGTAGGTCCGCATCGTCTGGAGCGCCTTCGGGGGAACGATGACCTCCATTTTCTGCACGGTGCCGAGGTCGAGCGCGATCTCCACCTTGGCGAGCCGGTGCCCGTCGGTGGCCACCATCGAAATGCCCTTGCGGTCAACTTCCCAGAGAACGCCGCACAGCGCCGGCCGTGTCAGGTCGGTCGATACCGCGTAGCTCGTCTTCTGCACGAGCGCCGTCACGATCTCGGGATCGATCGTGAAATTCGTCTTGCTCTCCTGCTTGGGCAGCTTCGGAAAATCGTCCGCGCTCCGCGCGTTCATGACGAACCGGCTCTTCCCGCAGGAAATCGTCAACTTCTCCCCCTCGACGTCGAGCTGGACCTCTTCGCCGGCCAGCGATTTCACGATCTCGGCGAGCTTCTTCGCCGGCACGGCGATCTTCCCCTCGGCCGTGACGGTCCCGTTGACCTTCGACGTCACCGAGATATCGAGATCGGTGGCGGAAATACTGAACACGCCGCTCTCCGCGCTCATAAGGACGGTCGATAGAATGGGCATCGTCGTTTTGCTCGGGACGACGCCCGAAATGGCGTTCATTTTATGGGTGAGCTCGCTGAGAGGGACACTGACCTTCACGCCGCTACCTCCTGCCGTGGAGAGCACGAATGCGTACGAATTTCCAGCTCATTCGAAAATTGAAAAACCATAATACGGCATGCCCCGCGTACCTTCAAGGGAAAACGCCCGGCGCCTCAAAAAACCCGCCGCCCCCCCCTTCACACAACCGCCTACGGTTTTAAAACGCCGACGCCATCTTCTCTCTGATTACTCCGGATCCTAGTTATAGAAAAATCTAGGAGTAGGAGTAGGCCCTGTTGATTTGTTGAAACCCTCAAAATTCCCAACCCCCCACGCTTCGTTCTCCCTTTCCGCCGTGTTGAGTGCCCTGTGGGAATCCCGGGCTTTTCAACAAAAGGGGCGCGGCGGAGGCGATATCACCGGGTATCAACAGGGCGCGGTGTTGACAATGTGGGCAAGCCCCGGATACCGGCGCCGGATCAGGACGAAAGCTCTTCGAGGAGCGCCTGATATTTCCTGCGGAGCGACACGTCCCGGTCGAGCTCCCGCTTCACCTTGGAGATCGCGTGGAGAACGGTGCTGTGGTCGCGGCCGCCGAAACGCTTCCCGATCTCGACGAGGGACAGCTCGGTCAGCTCCCGCGAGAGATAGATGCCGACCTGCCGCGCGATGACGACCCGCGCGATCCTCGTTTTGGCCCGGAGGCTGTCGATCGGGATGTCGAAATGCTGGGCGACCGCTTTCTGGATGGCCTGCACGGCGATCTTCTTCGGCGCACCGCCCCGCACGAGGTCGGCCAGCACCTCGCGCGCCATTTCCGTCGTGATCTCGCGGCTCGTGAGGCTCGAGTAGGCGAGCAGCTTGATGAGGGAGCCCTCGAGCTCCCGGATGTTGGACTTCGCGTTCTCCGCGATGAGCTGGATGACGTCGTCGGGGATCTGGATGTTTTCCTTCTCGACCTTTTTCCGGAGGATCGCGATCCGCGTCTCGGTGTCGGGGGGCTGGATGTCCGCGATGAGTCCCCACTCGAAACGGGACGTGAGCCGATCCTGCAGCGTCGGGATCTCCTTCGGAGGCCGGTCGCTCGTGACGACGATTTGCTTGTTCGCGTTATGGAGCGTGTTGAAGGTGAAGAAGAACTCCTCCTGCGTGCTCTCCTTCCCCGCGAGGAAGTGGACGTCGTCGATGAGGAGGATGTCGATGTTTCGGTAGCGGTCCTTGAACTCGTGCGTGATCCCCGAGCGGATCGCGAGGATCAGGTCGTTCATGAAGCCTTCCGCCGAGACGTACGAGATGCGCATCTTGGGGAACTTCTCGATGACGCGGTGCCCGATGGCCTGGATGAGATGCGTCTTCCCGAGGCCGGCGCCGCCGTAGATGAAGAGCGGGTTGTAAGCGCGCGCGGGATTGTTGGCGACGGCGTCCGCCGCGGCGTGCGCGAAGCGGTTGCCGCTGCCGACGACGAACTCCTCGAACACGTATCGCGCGTTGAGCTGCGCGTTCTCCGGCACGACGACCGGCTCGTTCACGATCATCGCGCGCGCCGCGCTCGCCTCGGGCGCGGAAACGCGCGGCGGCGCCGCGGACGCCCTGAACTCGAGCTGCACGGGAATGCCGAGCGTCTCGCTCGCCGCGCGCTCGATCTTCTCCCGGTGATGCTCCGCGAGCCAATCGATGAAGAACGGGTTGGGCCCCTCGATCACGAGGAGCCCGTTCTCGAAGCTCAAAAGCCGCGTCGGCTTGAACCATGTCTGGAAGGTTTGGGCGTTCACGTGGGCGCTCACGCGCTCGAGAATGGAGTCCCAGAGGTGTTTGAGGCGGTCTTTCATGGCCGAAACGAGAGGAAAAAAGCCCCCCGATCGCCCCCCGGGATCCCGTAAAACGGGCGACGAGATCCCGGGCGGAGATCGTTCAAAATCTCACCGAATTGCGGCGATTGCCCACAAATGTGGATAACCGTGCAATTTCATATTTCACAAGAGAATCAGCAGGATTAGAATATCACTTCCAGAGCGTTATCCACAATTGAAAAATGCAGCCGGGCCAGATGTAAGACAGTGTGGTTATTATCGCTCATGGGGAAACATCCCCTCATCCCGCGCGGGGAAATCTATCATGCCCCCCGCGGCGTATCAAGGAAATTCTCGCGGGCGGGGGAAAATAATTGTAACACGAAGCCCGGCAACGAATTAAAAAAACACAAAAGCACATTTGACCCTTGACGCCGAAAACGGCCCCGGAAGCTGTCGCGGGACGATGCGGGGAAAGGCCCGAGGGGACGCCACGAAACGAGACCGCGGCATTATTCGCTTGACATTCATTTAAGACTTTTCTATCCTATTCTGCTTTTATATAATAGGGCATATCGACCAGGGAAGATACCCATCACCGGAGAAGGTGCACGATGAAGCGAACGTTTCAGCCTCATAACACGAGAAGGAAGACGACGCACGGATTTCGCAAGAGAATGAGCACGAAGAACGGCCGGCTGGTTCTGAAAAGGAGGAGAGCGAAAGGAAGAAAACGCCTGAGCGTCTGATCGCGAGGGAAGATATCCGCATGCAATCGCGGAGCCTCAAGAAGAATAGTCAGTTTCGTCTTGTTTATAGTGAAGGAATGAGGGAAGCCGGGACGAAGGTCGTCATTTACTTTCTCAAGCGCGAAAGCGACGGAGTCGTGCCCGGGTTCGTAGCGAGCAAAAAAATCGGAAAGGCCTATCAGCGGAACAAGGCGAAGAGGTACATGAGAGAGATATTCAGAAAGCTGGAGAGTCGTTTCATCGACACGAATCTCTGGATCGTTTTTGTGGCCTCTTTTCGCCCCGCGGAATGCACGTATCACGAGATCTTGGCTGACGTCGAAGGATCGTTGGGTAGGGCTGGACTCATCACGACAAACGGATGATATCGCGAATTCTCACACGGATCGGCCTTGCGGCTGTGCACATATACAGAGTGGCTGTTTCTCCCTATCATCCACCGGTGTGCCGATTCACGCCTTCATGTTCGCGGTACGCGGAGGACGCGCTCCGGCGGCACGGGCCCGCGAAGGGATCCGCGCTCGCGATCAAGCGCCTCCTGCGATGCCATCCCTTCTCGAGCGGCGGCTACGATCCCGTGCGGTGACGCGATAGAGCCTCGTTCGCCTGCGGACCCCCGATAACGCCTCAGAGACCCTCCGGTTTCCGAACGAAAGGACTACATGGACAAGAGATCGTTGGCAGCGATCGCGCTGACGTTCGTCATCCTGCTCGGCTGGCAGGCGTTCTTCGTGGCGCCCCAGCAGAAGAAGCTCGTCGCGAAGCGCGCGGCGGAGCTGCGCGAGAAGCAGCGCGCGGATTCGCTCGCCGCTCTCGAGGCGGGGAGCGCCGGAGAGGACACGCTCTCGGTTTCGGGCGCTCCGGACACGACGGCCGCGGCGCCTGCGGCGGCCATGGCGCCGGCGGCAGCGACGGCGGAGGAGGGCGCGGCGGCGTTCTTCCGGCGCGGCGCCGGCGAGCCCGGCGCGGCGAAGATCACGGTCGTGACCGACCGGATGAAGGTCGTGCTCTCGAGCGTCGGCGGTGAGGTCGAGAGCGTCACCTTCGACGGCTTCAAGCGGAAAGACGGAAGCTCCGTCGAGCTCATTCCCGAGGGGGCCGAGGGAGGGCTCGCGCTCGCCGTTCAGGAGAACGGCCGGTGGCGGAAGCTCTCCGGCCTCGGGTTCGAGGCCTTCGTGGACGGCGCGCCGGTGGCCGGCGACGCGAACGTCGTCCTCGGCGAAGGGCGCGAAACGGCGGAGATCGTTTTCAGGAGAACGGGGGCTTCGGGAGAGCGCGTCGAGAAGAAGCTCGCCTTCGCGCGCGGCGGCTACGCCGTGGGCGTCCGCGTCGCGATCGCCCGGGAAGGAGAGCTCGCCCGGAGCGCCGCGTATTCGCTCGGCTGGGAGGGCGGGCTCGCGCCGAGCGAGACCGACATCAGGCTGGAGCACAGCAAGTTCGCGGCGCTCGGCATGGTCGGGGCCGAGTACTATCAGGTGCCCTTGAGCAAGTTCTCCAAGGAGACGCGGCGCGCGTACGACGGAACCATCGTCTGGGCCGGGGCGCGGACGAAGTACTTCCTGAACGCGCTCGTCGCGGCGAAGGAGAACCGGGGATCGGGCACGCTGGCCCTCCTCGGCGAGCGGGACAAGGGCTACGTGGGCTACTCGATCGCCTATCCGTTCCGCGGCGATCCGCGCCAGAGCGAGGACTCGTACACGTGGTACGTCGGTCCCCTCGACATGAAGTCGCTCAAGGCGTTCGGCGTGGGGCTCGAGAGAACGATCGACCTCGGGCGGCTGCGGCCCCTGAGCGTCGGCATTCTCTGGCTCATGGTCTGGATGGAGCGGTTCATCCCGAACTACGGAGTCGTCATCATCATCCTCTCCCTGCTGACGAAGCTCCTCTTCTACCGCCTCACGCACAAGAGCTTCAAGGCGATGAAGGACATGCAGCGCATTCAGCCGAAGCTCAAGGAAATTCAGGACAAATACAAGGGGGACCGCGACCGGCAGAACAAAGAGGTCATGAAGCTCTACAAGGAAGCGGGCGTCAATCCGCTCGGCGGGTGCCTGCCGCTCCTGCTCCAGATGCCGGTGTTCTTCGCCCTCTACAGCGTCCTGAGCAACACGATCGAGCTCCGGAACGCCCCGTTCGTGAGCTGGATCAACGACCTGTCGGCGCCGGACCGGCTCTTCGGATGGAAGACGCTGATCCCGATCATCGGCAACGAATTTCACCTGCTCCCCATTCTCATGGGCGGGGCGATGATCTACCAGTCGAAGATGGGCGGCTCGCCGACCGGGGAATCGGTGCCCGCGGCGCAGACCAAAATGATGACCTATCTCATGCCGGTCATCATGACGGTGTTCTTCTACAGCATGCCGTCGGGGCTCGTGCTTTACTGGCTGGTCAACAACGTGGCAACCATCGTGCAGCAGCATATCGCGCAGAAGGAGCTCGACGCCGAGCAGGCGACGAAGCTCGCGGCGCAGTGAAAGGCGGATAATCGCATGGGAATATTCAAGGGCGATAAGGAAAAGAGCAAGGGTCGCGAAGAGGTCCGGACGGACAGCGTCGAAACGACCGGAAAAACCGTCGAAAAGGCGCTCGAGAAGGGGCTCGAAAGCCTCCACGCGCACATCGACGAGGTCGAGATCAAGATCCTCGACCCCGGGCAGAAGGGCGTTCTCAGCATATTCGGCTCGCGCGACGCGAAGATCCGCGTCACGCGCAAGAAATCGTCGAGCGGCGTCGAGGAGGTCGTCGACGAGATCACGCGCGCGATCATGGAATGCCTCGACGTGAACTACCGGCTCTTCTCCGAGGATCAGGACGGGACGACGTACATCAACGTCGAGACGGCGGGCGTGGACGGGCTCCTCATCGGCCGCAAGGGGGACACGCTGACCTCGCTGCAGCACCTCGTCGGCAGGATCGTGTCCAAGAGGCTCGGGGGCTATCAGCGGCTGACGCTGGACGTCGGCGGCTACCTGCGGAACCGCCACGAGATTTTGAAGCAGAAGGCCGTCAAGGCCGCCGAAAAGGCGAAAAAGAGCAACCATGACGTGACGCTCGAGCCGATGTACGCGTCCGAGCGGCGCGTCGTCCACCTGGCGCTCGCCAATCTCGAGGGCATCACGACGTATACGATCGGCAACGGCGATCTTCGCAAGGTCTGCATATCGCCGGCGAAGGCGGAGGACGGCAAGCGGCAGCAGGGCAGCCGCTGACGGATCATGGAAAACGACACCATCGCCGCGCTCAGCACCCCGCCGGGCGAGTCGGGGATCGCTGTCGTGCGCATCTCGGGAAGCGCGGCCGTGCGCATCCTCGACGCGATGGCCCCGGGGGCCCGCGAGCTTCCCCCCCGCACCCTCTCCCTCGTCACGCTCAGGGACGCGGGCGGAGAGCCGATCGACGAGGCGTTCGCCGCCGTCATGCGCGCCCCCGCGAGCTACACGGGCGAGGACATGGCGGAGATCTCGTGCCACGGGAGCATGCAGGCCGTCTCCGATCTCCTCGACGAAATCGTTCGGCTCGGAGCCCGCGTCGCCGCCCCGGGCGAGTTCACGAAGCGGGCGTTTCTCAACGGCAAACTGGATCTCGCGCAGGCGGAAGCGGTCGTCGATCTCATCGCCGCCGAGACGAAGCTGCAGCGCCGGGTGGCGCTCGAGCAGCTCGGCGGCGCGCTCTCGCGCAAGGTGCGCGCCCTCGAGGAGGCGCTCCTCGACGAGCTCGCGAACATCGAGGTGTCGATCGATTTCTCCGAAGAGGAGCTCGCCGTTCGTTCCCCGCGTGAAACGCGCGAGGAGGCCCGCCGCGCGCGCGCCGCGATCGCCGCGCTCCTGGAATCCGAGATCGCGGGCGAGCGGCTCCGCCGCGGCATCCGCGTGACGATCCTCGGCGCCCGCAACGTCGGCAAGAGCAGCCTCTACAACGCGCTCATCGGCGAGGAGCGCGCCATCGTCTCCCCCGTCGCCGGCACGACGAGGGATATTCTCCACGAACGGATGCACGTCGGCGGATTCACGTGCCGCCTGGAAGACACGGCGGGCATCGCGGAAACGCGATGCGAGATCGAGGCGAAGGGAATCGAGATCGCGCGGGCGGCGGCGCTGGAGGCGGACCTCGTGCTCTTCGTCATCGACGGCAGCGCGGAGATTTCCGAAGAGACCGTGGATGAAATCGGCAGGATCGATGCGGAAAAGGTGCTCTGCGTGCTCAACAAGAGCGATCTGGGGCTGCGGACCTCGCCGGAGGCGGCCCGCGAAAGGCTCGGCCTGCGGGAGGCGGTCGCCGTCTCGGCGCTCGAGCGCCGGGGGCTCGACGAGCTGCGAGCGCGGATCTTCGAAAAGGCGGTCGGACGATCCGCGCGGGATCTCGACCGCGAGCGCATCGCGGTGAATGCGCGGCAGGCCGCGGCGCTTCGCGAGGCGGACGAGGCGCTGGCGCGGCTCGAGACCGCGATCGAGGAAGGCGCGTCGGCGGAAATCCTGAGCGTCGAAACGAGGTGCGCGCTCGATTCGCTCGGAGAAATCTCGGGGCGGTCCATGTCGGCCGGCCTGCTCGAGACCATATTCGCGAAATTCTGTATCGGGAAGTAGCGCCGCCGGGAAAGTTTACAACCTAACAATATGTGAATTAATAACATGCGGCGTATTTTATAATTATTATGATTAAATTAAGGAAGTCCGATTTCGATGTCATTGTCGTCGGCGCCGGGCATGCGGGGTGCGAGGCGGCGCTGGCGGCGAGCAGAATGGGCCATGGAACCCTGCTCGTCACGATGAGCCGGGAGCAAATCGCGCGAATGCCCTGCAATCCGGCAATCGGCGGGCTCGCCAAAGGCCAACTCGTGCGGGAGGTCGACGCGCTCGGCGGCGAAATGGGGCTCGCGATCGACGAGACGGGGATCCAGTTCCGTATGCTGAACCGCGCGAAGGGGCCCGCCGTGTGGTCTCCGCGGGCGCAGGCGGACAAACGCGCCTATCACCTCCGCATGCTCGCGGCCCTGGAAAATGCAGCCGATCTCGTCCTCCTCGAGGCGGCGGCGACGGCCGTTCTCGCGCGGAACGGGGCGGTCGAAGGGATCGAGGTCGCCGGGGAAAAGCGGTATCTGGCGCCGCGGGTCATTCTGGCCCTCGGGACATTTCCCAACGGCCTCATGCATATCGGGGAGGAGAGCTTTCCGGGCGGGCGCGAAGGGGAGCCTCCCTCCCGCGGGCTCGCGGAGCAGCTCGTCGCCCTCGGGATCGAGCGCGGCAGGCTCAAGACGGGCACGCCTGCGCGGCTTGCGAGGGGCAGCATCGATTTCTCGCGCTGCGAGGCGCAGGACGGAGACCGCCGGCCCTCTCCTTTTTCCTTCAGAACAAAGGTGATGAACGTCCTTCAGGTGCCCTGCCACATCACTTACACCAACGCGCGGACGCACGAGATCATACGCGGAAACCTGGACAGGTCCCCCCTCTACGCCGGGCGTATCAGGGGAATCGGCCCGCGATACTGCCCGTCCATCGAGGATAAGGTCGTGCGATTCGCGGACCGGGGGCGGCACCAGCTCTTCCTCGAGCCCGAGGGGCGCGAATCCGACGAGATCTACGTCAACGGGCTCTCGACGAGCCTCCCGCGCGACGTGCAGGACGAGATGATCCATTCGATCGCGGGGCTCGAGGAGGCCGAGGTCGTCCGGCACGGCTACGCGATAGAATACGATTTCTACCCGCCGCACCAGATCTTCCCGACGCTCGAATCCCGCAGAATCGCGGGGCTCTACTTCGCGGGACAGGTGAACGGCACCTCCGGGTACGAAGAGGCGGCGGCGCAGGGGATTCTCGCCGGCATAAACGCCGCGCGAAGCCTCGCCGGCGGGGATCCGCTCGTGCTCGGCCGGCACGAGGCATACGCCGGCGTTCTCGTCGACGACCTCGTGACGAAAGAGATCGACGAGCCGTACCGCATGTTCACGTCCCGGGCGGAGCACCGGCTCGTGCTGCGGCAGGACAACGCGGACGAGCGGCTCTTCAAGCACGCCTTTCGATGCGGGCTTCTGCCGCACGCGCTCTGGGAAGACATGATCGCGAGCCGGAAGCGCGTGGCGCGGGCGCGGAGAGAGGGCGAGCGGCGCACGCTGGGCGTGGAAGAATGCAGCCGGATTCTTGCGGAAAAAGGCCTCGGGAGCGCTCCCTCCCCGCTCCGGATCGCGCAACTGCTCCAGCGCCCCGGCATTTCGGTCGCGGACATCGAGGGCGCGCGATCGGCGGGGGACGCTGACGCTCCCGCAAAGGCGGCGAGCGCTGATGTTCCCGCAAAGGGGTTGGGCGCGGCCGGCGCTCCTTTTGCCGGGCTTTCGCCGCGGGAGAAGGAGACGCTCGAGATTCAAATCAAGTATGACGGCTACATCCGCAGGCAGAAGCGGCTCGCGGAACGGATGCTGAAGATCGAAAGAGTGCGGATCCCCGAAGATTTTTCCTACAATATCGAGGCCCTCAGCGCCGAAGCGAGGCTCAAGCTCGAGAAATTCAAGCCCACGACGCTCGCCCGGGCGTCTAGAATATCCGGCGTGCGGTCGTCGGACCTCTCGATCCTCATGATTCATCTCGAAAAGCGCGAGCGCGTCGCCGCAAACAGCGCGGGGCGCGTCGGTGAGCGGAAGGCCGCGCGCCGACGGGCACGGAACGGCGGGAAGGTATGAGCGGCGAAAAAAGCGAAATAATCGCGGCTTCCGCGCTTCGGCGCGCGGGATTCGTGGTCACGGCGCCCGAAACCGTCGAAATGCTCACCCGCTACCTCCGCGAGGTGGATTACTGGAGCGGGAAGATGCACCTCGTCGGCAAGGGGCGCCTCGGAGCCAGCATCGAGGTTCTCGCGCTCGATTCGCTCGCGCTCCTGAGCGCCGTGGAAGTGAGCGGGATCGCGGCCGGCAGAGCGGCGGACATCGGTTCCGGCGCGGGATTCCCCGGGCTGGTGTGGAAGATCGTGCGGCCGGGGATGCAGATGACGCTCTTCGAACGCAGGCTCAAGCCGCAGCTGTTTCTCGAAAGAACAGTGGCGACGCTCGGCCTCGCGGGGATCTCGGTGATCGGAGACGATGCGGCGAACTGCGCGGACGTGGGCTCATTCGATCTCGTCGCCTCGAAGGCCGCGGGAAGGCTCGGCGAGATGCTCCCCCTGGCGGAGAGGCTTCTCGTGCCCGGCGGCGGATACGCCACGCTCAAGGGGCGGGTATGGAAGAGCGAGGTGCCGGAGCGTTTTCAATCCTCGATGGAGCTGGTATCGGCCGTCGAGCTCCCCGAAAAGCGCGGCGCCGCCTTGATTTTCCGCAAAAAACCCTGATTCCGGGTGTTTCACGTGAAACACGAGCCGCTGGGAACCAGCCGGGGGCCGCGCCCTCCGCTGTTTCACGTGAAACAAATAACCCGGAAAGCCTTTCGCGCGGCGCTTTTTCCGTTGCTTTCCCCCCGCACGAAATCTATAATGCCATTGACCCCGCCTCTCTCAAGGAGGAGGCTATGAAAACCACCAAATTCTATCTGCTTGCAGTGTCGGCAATTATCTCTTTTGCGCTGGCGCTGGCCGGTTGCGAAAGCAAGGTCAAGGTCGCCAACACGGATCCCGGCGATCTCACGCTCAGCGTGAGCAAGTGCTTCATCGAGAAGGGGGGCACGATAACGTGCAGCGGAAGCGCGACCGATGACGACGGCGATCCGCTCACGTTCAAATGGACGGCGACGGCCGGGACCTTTACGCCCGCGTCGGGCGAGGGGACGAGCGTGCAGTGGACGGCGCCCAACTCGCCGGCCGCCGTGACGATCACAATGGCCGTAACAGATGAAATAGTAACGGTTAAGAAGACACAGGCAGTCACGGCCTGCGCTCCCGTCCAGAGCTCGATCATCGCCGATGCGACGCTCGCGAACACGGGCGCCGTCTATATCGTCAAGAACACGGACCTGCTCCCCATCTCCTCGGCTGCCACGCTTACTATCGAGCCGGGCGTGACGATTGTGTTCGATAACCCATCGTCGGGATTTCTCGCGGAGGGGCGTATCGTCGCCGAAGGCACCTCGAGCGAGAAGATCCGATTCCGTGGGAACACGTGCGGCTCGAGCACCGGCCTCTGGGACGGCATTTATATAACGGAAAGCTATGGCAGGGCGAGCTTCCGGCACGTGGAGCTCACCGCGAGCTCGGACGGGATACGGCTAGACGGGGGCGCGCAGCTCACGATGGCCGAGTCGGCGGTGTACGATAACACCAACATGGGCATCAGCCTCGTCGGCAATCTCACGACGGCTACCATCCGCGGCTGCGAAATCTGGGATAACGGCATCGGGATCGAAATATCGAACGCCACCGTCGACATCAGCGGGACATCGATAAACTACAACCTCGGCAGCGGCGTCAGAATTGCGTATTCGCTCGACGAAACGAAAGTGACGATAGACAGCAGCACGGTCGCGGACAACGGAGAAGACGGCTTCCTGCTCTCGAACCTCGCCGCTCCCGAGATCCATTACTGCACGATAAGCGCCAACGGCGTGGAGTCCGGATATGGCTACGCGATACGGCTCGCCGGCTACGCGGGCGGAGACACGATCCACGCGGAGAACAACTTCTGGGGCGTCGGGAACACGACGGCGCAGAAGATCGGGCTCGTGATCCACGACGGCAATGACGCAGCGGGCCTGCCGTACGTCGGCATCGCACCGTGGCTCGCCGAGAGCCCCGGCATGCTCGGGACCGTCCCCGCGCCGCGGGGCGACGCGGCGATCGCAAAATCGAAAGAGAGAGAATGGGCAAGATAATCGCGATAGCGAATCAGAAGGGGGGCGTCGGAAAGACGACGACCGCCGTGAATCTCGCGGCGAGCGTCGGGGCCGCCGAGAAGAAGGTGCTCCTCGTCGACATCGATCCGCAGGCGAACGCGAGCAGCGGATTCGGCGTCCGCGCGGGCGCGGGGGAATTAACTGTTTATGAAGTTATCCTCGGCGGCGCGAGCGCGCGGGAGGCGGTGCGGAAGGTCGAGCTCGTCGATCTGATCCCGTCCCAGCCGAAGCTCATCGGCGCCGAGATCGAGCTCGTCTCGCAGATCGCCCGCGAGTACAAGCTCAAGGAAGCGCTCGCCGATATTCAGAAGGATTACGATTTCGTCTTCATCGATTCGCCGCCGAGCCTCGGGCTCCTCACGCTCAACACCCTCACGGCGGCCGACTCCGTGCTGATTCCGATTCAATGCGAGTATTACGCGCTCGAGGGATTGAGCCAGCTCCTCAGCACCATTCGCATGGTTCAGAAGCATCTCAATCCCGATCTCAGGATCGAAGGGGTGCTCCTCACGATGTTCGACAAGCGACTCAACCTTTCGAACCAGGTGGCGCAGGAAGCCATATCTTATTTCGGGGAAAAGGTTTACGAGACCGCAATACCCCGCAACGTCCGGCTCAGCGAGTGCCCGTCCTTCGGCCGCCCCGTCCTTCTCTACGACGTTTCGAGCGCCGGAGCCAAGAGCTATCTCAAGCTGGCGAAGGAGCTGATCGAACGGCAGGACGGCCATGTCGAGACCAAGGACAAGCTCACCCCCCTGATCGAGACGAGCAAAAAAGCGAGCGAAGGAAGGTGGCAGCCGAAATGAAGAAGGTGCTCGGGCGCGGGATCGAAGCCTTGATTTCGCAGGATCTCCGGGAGAGCGTCTCGGAGACGGAGCGGGTCAAGGATCTCGACATCGAACACATCGATCCGAATCCCCGTCAGCCGCGGGAGCATTTCGACGGTGAGCACCTGGGCGAGCTCGCCGAGTCGATCAGGCAGAACGGCGTGCTGCAGCCGATCGTGGTGCGGCGCGTCGAGGGACGCTACGAGCTCGTCCTCGGCGAGCGGCGCCTGCGCGCGGCCAAGCTCGCGGGGCGCGCGACGATCCCCGCCATCGTGCGCGAGGTGGACGACGCCGACTCGCTCCGGCACGCGCTCATGGAGAATCTCCAGCGCGAGGATCTGAATCCGATGGAGGAGGCGCGCGGGTATCAGGCGCTCAAGGACGGCTTCGGGCTCCCGGTCGCCGACATCGCCGCGATGATCGGGAAGAACCGGAGCACCGTCGCGAACAGCATGCGGCTCCTCAACCTCCCCGACGTGGTCAAGACGCTCATCGTCGAGGGAAAGCTCACGGCGGGGCACGCGCGGGCGCTGCTGGCGATCGAAGGGGAAGAGGCGCAGATCGAATGGGCGCGCCGGATCGTGAGCGAGAGCCTCACCGTGCGGGAGATCGAGCGCACGGCGCCGGGCAAGCCGCGCGGGAAAAAGCGCCGCGGCCCGCGGAAGATGTCCCCGCAGCTCCAGGCGGTCGAAGACGCGATCGAAACCCATCTCGGCACGCGCGCGAAGATCGTGCCGCGGACGAAGGGCGGCATCATCTGGATCGAGTATTATTCGGACGAGGAGCTCGAGAGCGTTCTCGAGAGAATGGGAATCGAGCTTCCGCGATAGGGCGGCTCGCCGGCGCGCGGTATGGATAAGGGAAGATTCTCGATAATCATCGTTCCGCACGATCTCAAGAAGACGCGCACGGTGCGCCTGCCGTACACGCTCTTCTACGCGATCGTCGGGGTTCTCGCCGCGGGCGTGGCGATTCTGGTCGTCTTCGCGGCGACCTACGGCGCGCTCCTCCTCAAGGTGCAGGAGGGGCGGATGTACAAGCACCAGCTCGACGAGATGCGGAAGCGCCAGGAGAAGGTCGTCGAGATTCAGCGGAACGTGGCTCAGCTGCGCGCGATGAACATGCAGGTGCGCCGGATGCTCGGGCTCGTCGTGACGCCCGCGGACAGCATCGCGATGAACGAGGTCGAGCGCGGCGAGTCGACGATGCCCGAGGGGCTCCGGCGGGAGCAGGCCGCCATGCTGCGGGCGATCCCGACCTTCTGGCCGGTGCGCGGATACATCACGAAGCGGTTCAGCGCGGCCGAGGGGGAGCGGGAGACGATCTTTCACGGCGGGCTGGATATCGCGGTCGACAAGGGCACGCCGGTGCGCGCCGCCGCGTCGGGCTACGCGGCGGAAACGGGATGGAACGATTCGTACGGCTACTACGCGCAGATTGACCACGGCTACGGAATAAAAACGCTTTACGCGCACCTCGACATGCTGGTAGTCTCCAAGGGGGAGCGCGTGGCGCAGGGACAGACCATCGCGTATTCGGGCAACACGGGGAGAAGCACGGCGCCCCATCTGCATTTTCAGGTGACGCAGAATAACGTCCCCGTGGACCCGTTGAAATATCTGCTGCAATAGGGGGGGAATATGATAGGAGGAAAGAAAGAGGCGCGGAAGGAGGACGTCATGTTCGGGAAAGAGGGCGAACAGCTCCCAGGGGAGGGCAAAATGAATTCGATCATCGGCAAGGGCTGCAAGATCACCGGAACGATCGTTGTCAGCGAGGGAACGCTCCGGGTCGACGGCGAGTTCGAGGGAACGATCACGGTCCCGGACACGCTCGTCATCGGCAAGGACGGCCGCGTGAAAGCCGAGGTCAAGGTGAAGAGCGCGGTCGTGGGCGGCACGATCGTCGGCAACATCGACGCGAAGGAAAAGATCGAGCTTCAGGCCGGATCGCGCGTCGAGGGAGACATCAAGACGACCCGCCTCGTCATCGACGAGGGCGTCTTCTTCGAGGGCAACTGCAAGATGAGCCCCGACGGACGGAGCGAGCAGAAGCCGACGACCCAGCAGCCGCAGTACCAGCAGCCGAAAAAGCCCGAGATGCCCGTCGGCGCGCGGTGACGATCGGCGCGCAGCGCAGGCGAAATAGATTGTGATGACGGTGCGCGTCCGGCAAGGGGCCGGAGCGCGCGAGAGATGCAAGGCGCCCGATCGCGGGCGCCTTTCGCTTCCCGCTCCGCGGGGAATGCCATGATAGGCGAAACGATATCTCACTATAAAATTCTCGGGAAGCTCGGCGAGGGCGGGATGGGAGAGGTCTACCGCGCCGAGGACACGAAACTCAAGCGCGTCGTGGCGATCAAGGTTCTGCCCGAGGACCTCGGCCGCGACGCGGAGGCGCGGGAGCGGTTTCTGCGCGAGGCGCAGGCGGCCTCCGCGCTCCAGCACGAGAATATCTGCGCCATCCACGAGATCGGCGAAGCGCCGGACGGCCGGATGTTCATCTGCATGGACTGCTATGACGGCGTGACGCTCAAGGAGCGGGTCGCCGCCGGTCCGCTGCCGATCGGAGACGCGATCGACATCGCGGATCAAATCGCCGCGGGGCTTGCCAATGCGCACGGAGCGAAGATCGTTCATCGCGATATCAAGCCGGCGAACGTCATCGTCACCCGCCGGGGCGTGGCGAAGATTCTGGATTTCGGGCTCGCCAAGCCAGCGGGAGCGGCGACGCTGACGAAGATGGGATCGACGATGGGGACCGTCGCCTATATGAGCCCGGAGCAGGCGCGGGGGGACGCGGTCGATCATCGGACGGACATCTGGTCGCTGGGCGCCGTTCTCTATGAGATGATCGCGGGGCGGCCGCCGTTCAGGGGGGAGTACGAGTCGGCGGTCCTGTACGCGATCATGAACGAGATCCCCGAGCCGCTCACGGCGCTCCGGAGCGGCGTGCCCCTCGAGCTCGAGAGAATCGTCAATAAGTGTCTCGCGAAGGACGCGGCCGAGCGATACCAGACGGCGGCGGATTTCTCGGCCGATCTGCGCCGCCTCAAACGGGAGATCGCCGAGGGCGCGGCGCGGACGGCAGCGGTCGGCGTTTCGCGCGCGGGAACCGCCCGGCCCCCGGGGGACGGCGCGCCGCGCAAAGCGATGTCGCGCGGCGGGAGAATCGTCGCGCTCGCAGCCGGTGCGTCCGCGATTCTCGTCGCGCTGCTCGTGATATTCAATGCCGGCGGCGTGCGCGATCGTTTCGCCGGGAGACGCGGCACGGTCGAGCCGGGGCGCATCGAATCGCTCGCGATCCTGCCGTTCGTCAACGCCGACAACGATCCCGATACGGATTACCTGAGCGACGAGATACCGGCGAGCATCACGAACAACCTCTCCCGATTGACGAGCCTGCGCGTCGTGCCCCGGAGCAGCGCGTTCCGCTATCGGGGGCGCGAGGGGGATCTCGCCGCCGTGGGACGGAAGCTGAACGTCCGCGCCATTCTCACGGGGCAGATCCGCGTGCGAGGGGAAGATCTCAGCATCCGAGCCGAGCTCGTGGACGTCGCGGAGGACCGCCAGCTCTGGGGAGAGCACTATTCGCTCAAGCTGTCCGATATTCTCGCGTTCGAGCAGAGTATCGCCGAGCGAATAACGGACGCCCTGCGCGTGCGCTTGACCGAGAACGATCGGAACCGGCTCTCGAAGGCCCAGACGGAGAATGCCGAGGCCCATCGGCTGTATCTCAAAGGGCGCTATTTCTGGAACAAGCGCTCGGAGGAAGGATTCAGAAACGCCAGCGGCTATTTCCAGAAAGCGATCGAAGAGGACCCGGCATATGCACTCGCATACACGGGATTGGCCGATTCCTACAGTGTTCTCGCCGCATTCGGCATCGCAGCCCCCCGCGACGTTTTCCCGAAGGCGAAGGCGGCGGTAAGCCGGGCGCTCGAGCTCGACAGCACGCTCGCCGAAGCGCATGTCTCTCTCGCGTTCATTCTGCAGCATTACGAGTGGAACTGGCTCGAAGCGGAGAAGGAATACAAGCGGGCCATCGAGCTCGATCCGACATACGCGACGGCGCTGCACTGGTACGCCCTCCTCCTTTTGACCATGGGCCGCGTCGAGGAAGCGACTGCGACCAGCGAGGCCGCGGCGCGGCTCGATCCGCTGTCTCTTCCCGTCGCCGCATCGCTGGGAAGCGTTTATTTGTTCATGCGGCAGTACGAGAAGGCCGAGGAGCAGTGCCTGAAGGTGGTTGAAATGGATTCGAGCTTCGCCATGGCGCGAACGGCTCTCGCGACCGTGTATATAGAGCAGGGCCTCTATGAAAAGGCGATCAGGGAGCTGGAGGCCATCGCCGCGCTCCCGACGAGCACGCCGGAAGATATCGCGTACCTCGGGTTCGGATACGCTCGCGGAGGCAGAACGAAGGAAGCGCGAGAAATTCTCGCGAGGCTCGGCGCTCGAGCCCGGGAGCGATACGTGCCCCCGGTGTTTTTCGTGATGATCCACGCGGGGCTCGGCGAGATGGCCGAGGCGTTTACATGGGCGGAGAAGGCCGTTGAAGAGCGCGACTTTTATCTCCAGGGACTGCCTCGCATGATGGCGACCGATCCGGCCGCGGCCGCCGATCCACGCGCCGTCGATATCGTTCGGCGCATGGGGCTCAGCCCGCCGCCGCGCGCGGGCGGGACCGCGCCTCGTCCTTAGGAAGGAGCAAGCATATGAGACGGATCGCTGGTGCATCGTTGATTCTGTTCGTCTGCCTCGCGGCGGCGAACGCGCACGCCGGACGCATCTTCGGCGACATCAAGATGGACGGGAAGCCGGTTTCGGCGGGCCTCATGGTGACGATCGTCCCGGCGCCGCCGGCGAGCGCCCCGGCCGACACCGTCAAGCACGCCGCCGTCACGGCCGACACGACGCTCACCGACACGTTCGGCTCGTATAAGTTGAACGTGAAACAGGAGGGAAAGTGCGTCCTGACCCTCGTCTACGAGAAAAAGGCGCTCACGCTCGAAGTCTTCTCGTACAAGAACGCGACGCGCTACGACCTGATTCTCGAGAAGAAGGACGGCAAGCCGTCCCTGAGAAGGAAGTGACCGCGAAATGAGCGACGTGCCTGTCAAGAAGCGGGACCAGTGGGACAAGATAGACATTCTCCTGCGTCCGGTGGGCGGTCTGCTCACGGCGGCGGCGATCGCGCTGATCGGCTTCATGACCTCGAGCGCGCTGAATCAGCGGCAGACGGCCGACACGAACACGCGCCTCTATACCGAGCTGATGAGCCGACGCGAGGAGTCGGAGAGCGCGCTCCGCAAGGACATGTGCGTCTCGATCATCAACTCCTTCGTGAACCCGCGCGACACGGGGCTCGGGCCCTCGGTCCTCAACCTCGAGATGCTCGCCTACAACTTTCACGAGTCGCTCAACTTGAAGCCGCTGTTCGAGGAGATGCGCCGCCGCGTGATCGCCGCGCGGCTCGAAGCGAGGACGCCGGAGGCGCGGGCGGAGAATGACGCCTACCTCGCGCGCCTCGAATCGACGGCGGGAGAGATCGTGCGCCGGCAGATGATCGTCCTCGAGGGCCACGGCAGACGCTTCGACCGCACGATCGACCTGACGGGCGATCCGGAGGGCACGAGCCTCGAGCCGGAGGCGCTGACGCTCGACGGCATCACGACGACCTTCGCGATCGACATCCTCGGAGTCGACCGCGAGAACCGCGAGATCCAGATAGGGCTCAGCATCGAAACCCCGGACCCGGAGCTGGGCCGCCAGACGAAGGTGGCGACCTTCGGCGTCACATACTACGATTTTCCGATGATCGACAACACGCGGCTCGTGGGCGGGCAGCGCTGCTCGGTGGTGCTGAACGGCATGTCGGATCAGTCCGCCGACATCACGCTCGTCCTCTTCCCGGGGACCTATGCGAGCCTCAAGGAGAAGCCGTACTACGACGAGGTAATCCAGAGCATTTTGAGCGCCGGCCGGAAGAAAGGTGGAAGCGAATGAAGAAACTCATCATCGTCCTGGCCGTCATCGCGGCGATCGTCGTGGTCGCCCTGATCGTCGCGGTATCGAATCTCGACAAGCTCATCGCCAAGGGGATCGAGAAGGGCGGCAGCGAGGCGACGCAGACAAAGGTCAGCGTGTCCGGCGTCGACATCTCGCTCCGCGAGGGACGCGGGTCGATCAAGGGGCTGCGCGTGGAGAGCCCGGAGGGATTCGGCGCCCGCACGGCGCTGTCCCTCGAAGACATCACCATCGCCCTCGACATCAAGAGCGCGGGCGAGGATCCGATCGTCATCGACGAAATCCGTATCAAGGCTCCGGTCGTGAATGCCGAGATTACGCAGGCCGGCGAGACCAACATCAACGTGCTCAAGAAGAGGGTGGAATCGTACCGCGGGAAGGTGACGGTGGGAGGGGGAAATTCGGGCGAGCCGGGCAAGAAGCTCAGGATCATGAAATTCGTTTTCGAGGAGGGGCGCATCGAAGTGGACGCGTCCGCTCTCGGGATCGAAAAGAAAACGATCGTTCTTCCCGAGATCCGGCTGAACGATATCGGCGGCGCGACGGGCGCCACGCCCGAAGAGATCGCCAAGGAAATTCTGACGGCCGTGGCCCGGCAGACGTCCTCGGCGATCGCCGATTCCGGGATCGACGGATTGATCAAGGACAAGCTCGGCGAATCGGCCGTCGACAAGGCCAAGGGAGTGCTCGAGAAGGTTTTCAAGTAGAGGGAGGCTCTCGTGCGGTGCGCGAAGCGCATATCACCGCCGCTTCTCGCGGCGGCGCTCGCGGTTATCGCCTTCGCTGCTTCGGGCTGCGCCACGCTCCAGCAGACGATGGGCGCCGTATTATCGGCGGATTCGACGGGCGGCACGCTCGACGAGCCCACGGTCATCGCCGGCATCAAGGAGGCCCTGAAGGTCGGCACGGAGAACACCGTGATCTCGACCTCGAAGCTGGATGGATTTCTCAGCAATGAGTTGATCCGGATCGCCGTGCCCGAGCAGATGACGACGGTCGCCTCGACGCTGCGCAAAGTTGGATTCGGGAGCCAGGTCGACGAGCTCGAGGTCGGCATGAACCGGGCGGCGGAGCGCGCAGCCGGGGAAGCGAAAGAGGTCTTCTGGACCGCCATCAAGGGGATGACCGTCTCCGACGCATTCGGCATTCTCGACGGCGGGAGCACGGCGGCCACGGATTATTTCCGAGCGAAGACCTCCGCGACGCTCAAAACCCGCTTCCAGCCCATCGTCGAGGAGAAGATTCAGGAGGTCGGGGTCTCGCGCATGTACACAAAGGTCGCCGACACCTACAACAGCCTCCCGCTCGCCGGCACGCAGAAGATGGTGGATCTCGACGAGTACGTGACCGACAAGGCGCTGTCGGGGCTCTTCACCGTGCTCGCCATGGAGGAGCAGAGGATCAGGGAGGATCCCGTGGCCCGCACGACGGATTTGCTGAAGAAAGTCTTCGGGCGCTGAGCCGCCGGCCGCGGCGCACGGCAGCGTGCGGCGCTTCGCGCGAAAAAAAAGGCGCCCGATGTCGGGCGCCTTGGGGACTGGCCGCTGGTTGCACGCGGCCGGGCACTCTGGAGGCAGGCCAGAGCTACTTCACTTGCACTTCGATCTGCTTGGGCTTCGGCTTCTCCGTTTTCGGAATCTCGAGCTTGAGCACGCCGTCCTTGAACTCGGCGACGATGCCGTCCTTGTTCACGTTCTCGGGGAGCATGAAGGTCCTGACGAACTCGCCGTAGTACCGCTCGCAGAGGCGGTAGTTCTTATCCTTCCTTTCGTCCTCGACCTTCTTCTCGCCGCGGAGCGTGAGCGTATTGTCCTCGACCTCGATCTTGATGTCTTCCTTCTTCAGGCCGGGCAGATCCGCGACGAGCTCGTAACCGCCGTCCTGCTCGACGATGTCGACGCGGGGCGCCCAGCGTATGAATCTCGTCTCGTCCCCTTGCTTGTCGACGCCGAAGAAATTGCCGAGGAGCATGTCCATATCCTGAAGCCCGAGCATGTCCCTCATGGGATTGCATCTGACGATAGCCATTTCGGCACCTCCTGCTTCTACTGTTTCACGTTCGCAATCACAAATCCGATACAACTGCTTTCTGCCGAGGTAATATCGCAGGAGGCGTGCCAAAGCGAAACGCCAACCCAACTCATTGAAAAGTAATGCGATAGGAAATTTGTTGAAAACTTGACGGATTGACCGGGCGGATTTCCCCTGCCAAAATGTGCCAAGCGGCCGAAAAAGCGGCGCATCGAATGCCAATATGGCAGAGACTGTCTGGCTGATGATTCATGGCGATATGACATGTTGGGGGGCGCAGTGATCCCGGGCGCGGGGCCGGCGCATGAGCGCGTCCGTCCGGCTAACGGCGTTTCTTGTGCACGATGGAAAGAAGCTCGCGGGCGGTCCTCGTATTGAGAATGTTCTTCTTCTCGAGCCAGCCGCGGCGCGCGGTGCCGATGCCGTAGACCATGTGGTCGAGCTCGGCGAGGACGTGGCTGTCGGTGCCGATGCCGATCATAACGCCGGCCGCGGCCGCGGCGCGGCAGCTCGCCGCGTCGAGATCGAGGCGCGCCGGATGCGCGTTGATCTCGATCGCCGTGCCGGTGCGCGCGGCGGCGCGGATGACCTCCTGCATATCGATCTCGAACGCGTCGCGGATGCCGATGAGGCGCCCCGTGGGGTGCGCGAGAATTCCGGCGTATGGATTCTCCATCGCGCGGACGACGCGCGCGGTCATCTCGTCGCGCTTCATCTTGAATTTCGAATGAATCGCGACATAGGCGACGTCGAGCCGCGCGAGAAGCTCATCGCTCATGTCGAGCGTCCCGTCGGGGAGAATGTCCACCTCGCTTCCCTTGAGGAGCTTGAAGCCCTTGAGCTTCGCGTTGACGCGGTCGATCTCGGCGAGCTGCTTGCGGAGACGCTCGGGGGAGAGGCCGTTCGCGATATGGAGGCCCTGCGAGTGGTCGGTGATGAGCATGTACGAGTAGCCGCGCTTCTTCGCCGCGGCCGCGATCTCTTCGAGGGTGGCGGCGCCGTCGCTGTAGTTCGAGTGGCAGTGGAGATCGCCGCGGATGTCGCCGATCTCGACGAGCGTGGGGAGCTCTCCGCCGCGCGCGGCCTCGATCTCGCCCGAGTCCTCGCGGATCTCGGGCGGGATGTACGGGAGACCGAGCATGCGGTACACCTCTTCCTCGGTCTTTCCCGCGACGCGAACCTCATTCGCCTGCGCGCCGGCCTTCTTGCGCGCGGCTGCATTCGCGCCTGCTGGCTGGAACACTCCGTATTCGCTCAGCTTCATTCCCTTTTTGATGGCGATCTCACGGAGCCTGATATTGTGCTCCTTCGAGCCGGTGAAGTAGTTGAGCGCCGAGCCGTACGATGCAGCCTCGACGACGCGGAGATCGGCCTGGATTCCCTCGCGCGTGACGACGCTTCCCTTCGTGGAGCCTTCGGCGAGAATGCGCGAGACGTCGTCGAGATGCGTGAAATGCTCGATGACCTTCTCCGGCGCGGAGGAAACCACGAGAATGTCGATATCGCCGACCGTCTCTCGGAAGCGGCGCAGGCTCCCCGCCACCGATATTTTCTTCACCTCGGGAAGCTCCTCGAGCGCAGCGACGATGCGCCGGGCGAGCGGCAGCGCCGTGCCGATCGGTGTGCGGGCGCTCGCGCGGCTCAGGAACTCGAGCCCCTTGAGAATGTTCTCCTCGGTCTTCGCCTTCATTTTGGGCAGCTCTTGAATGCGATGCTCGAGAGCCGCGTGCCGCAGCTCGTCGAGCGAGTTGATGCCGAGCTCGGCGTGCAGACGGACGGCCGTCTTCGGGCCGATGCCGGGGATCCGGAGCATGTCGAGGAGCACCTGCGGCGTTTCCTTGCGGAGCTCGTTGAGATAATCGATCTCGCCGCTGTCGAGATACTCGGCGATCTTCCCGGCGAGATCCTTGCCGATCCCCGGGAGCTCGTCGAGCTTCTGCTCTTCGGCGACGTCCTCGATGGGCATGGAGAGCCCTTCGATGTTCTGCGCGGCGCGCCGGTAGGCGTTCACGCGGAAGACGTTCTCTTGCTTGAGCTCGAGAATGTCGGCGATTTCGTTGAAAAGTGCCGCGATTTCCCTGTTCTTCATATGGGTGCGATTCTAGCACAGGACAAGGGGCCGGAGTATTCCCTTTCCGCGCGCTCGGAGCGTGCGTTATCATTCAGGCAGGGGGAGGCGCCATGTTCAATCGACTGTCCCGGGCATGCCTTTTGGGGGCGTCGGGAATTCTGTTTCTTGCGCTCCTCGCGGTGCCCGGATGCTTCACCTACTCCTCCTATCAGTCGGCGCGGATCGTCGAGCGGGGAGAGCCGCAGGTAACGTTCGCCGTTTCGAGCAGCGGGATCCTCGACGTCCCCGAGGACGAAGACGCGAGGTGGTACGCCTTCGAGACGTGCCTTCGCGGCGGCCTCGCGGATCGCGTCGACGGCGCCCTCACGCTTTCTATCTTTTCGAACACACCGGAGGAGTGGGGGGCGGCGGTCGTCACCGCGGACATGCGCGTCGGCATCATCCGGGATTATCTCGCGTTCACCCTGCCGGTGAGCGTCACCGTGGGAGATTTCTACCTCGCCTCGCTCCGCATGCAGCCGGGGCTCGTGGGATCCGTGCCAATCGGCGCGAGGCTGGAAATCACGGGAGCGGCGCGGGCCCATGTCTTCGTGCGCTACACCGATCTCTTCGCCATGGGATACAACATCGGATTGGGCATCAGGGACGATTCCGGCAAATGGACGCTCCGGCCGGAAGTCGGATGGATGGTGTTTCGGGATGAGGTTGACTACGATCAGCCGACCTATTTCCAGTACGGGATAGGGCTCGAGTTCGGGAGCCCGAAACCGAAAACCGGGCAGAAACGCGATCCATAGAGGAACGCAGTAAGCGTTGATTTATAGCGGGTTCCTCCTGTACAATTCCCCGTGCGACATCCTTCCCGATCCGCCCTTACCAGGAGGAGGTTTCCCATGCGCCATCTCGGGGGCCGCGGAGCTGCGATGACGCTCTTGGCGCTCGTAGCGAGCGTTCTCGTCCTTTCGAGCTGCGAGAAGACGGTGACAGAGACCGAGTACGTGGAGGTGCCGGGATCGTGCAGCCAGCTCTACTCGTGGAAGTCGGTGTGGCCGCCGCTCACCTCGAACAGCTACTACGCCGTATACGGCTCGTCCGAGAGCGACGTGTTCGCCGTCGGCGATTTCGGCAATATCGGGCATTTCAACGGAACGAGCTGGTCGCTCGCGAGCGCGGGATTCGCCGGCGGATTCCGCGACGTCTGGATGAGCTCGGCGACGAGCGGGTACGCGGTGGGAGACGGCGGAGCGTATAAATACAACGGGACATCGTGGAGCCCCCTGTTCAATACGGGGAGCAGCTATTACACCTGTGTCTGGGGCTCCGGCGAGAACGACGTCTGGTGCGGCACCACGTCGAGCTACTTCTCACACTGGAACGGGACGAGCTGGAGCACCGCGACGCTCGCGTCATACAACTACTTTCAGGACATGTGGGGTTCGGCCTCCAACGACATCTGGGCGGTGGGGCAGAGCGGCACGACGAACCTCGCGACGGTCTGGCATTACAACGGAACGATCTGGTCGGATGTGACGCCGCCGGGGCTGACGAACAGCACGTTCTATTCGGTCTGGGGCACGGCTTCGAACAACGTGTACGTCGTCGGCGACGGATCGACGATCCGCCGCTGGAACGGCTCGTCGTGGGGCACCATGAGCACCACCGGCCTCCCGGCAAGCGATACCTTCAGGGCGATCCGCGGCAGGAGCGCGAGCGATATATACGCCGCGACATACGGCGTGATCTATCACTTCACCGGCTCGTCGTGGGCCGCGGAGGACATGAGCTCGCTTCAAATGTATCCGTACATTCACGACCTCTGGATCGGCCCGACGAGGCTGTTCGCCGTCGGGGAAGCCGGCACGGCCATCTCCTATGACGGCGCCGAGTGGCGCAACGAAAACGGCGGCCGGTGGCACCAGCTGCAGGATGTCTGGACGGGGGGGCCGAATGAAGCCGTCGCCGTCGGATGGGACGGAGCGGTTCTCGAGTACGACGGCACGACCGTCACCGACATGAGCGTGCCGAGCGCGCCGAACAACTTCTACGGAATAGCGGGGAGCCACGACAATCTCTATGTCGTCGGCAACGCGGGCCGGGTGCTGCACTACGACGGGAGCTCGTGGGGGGACATCACCGACACGGACGTCACGACGAGCTCGCTGATGGACGTCTGGGCCTCCGGAACGGAGGCCTTCGTGGTCGGCTCCGGCGGCACGATCGTCCGGATAACCGGCACGACGCTCGCCTCGATGGAGAGCGGCACGATCAAAGAGCTCTACGGAGTATGGGGATCGTCGACGAGCGACGTGTTCGCGGTGGGAGAGAGCGGGACGATCCTGCACTACGACGGGAGCTCCTGGAGCGCGATGGACTCGGGCGGCTACGACGACTACTTTCTCAGTGTCGCGGGGAGCGGACCGAACGACGTGTACGCGATCTGCTCGCGGGGATTCATGCTCCACTACGACGGCTCGACGTGGGAACGGATGCCGACCCCGATCAGCTCGTCTCAGGCCCGCCTCTGGATGTCCGGGCCCAAGGATCTGTTCGGCTTCTCGTACAACTTCGTCTACCACTTCGACGGGGCGAGCTGGGTCGCTTTTCCGTACATGACGAACACGACGCTGAATAACATCGCGGGGAGCGGGCCGTCGAACGTATTCGCCGTCGGAAATTACAGCACGATTCTGCGGTACGGGCCGTAGAGGACCGCGGCGGACGCGGATGGGGACCGAGAGGCGAAAGCGAGGAGATACGCGAATGAACATGACGCGGGCGGGCCGGCGCATTTCGGCCGCGGCAATCGTTGCAGCATGTGGAATCTTCGTGCTCGCTGCGCTCGCAGGCTGCGGCGCTCGGCGCGCGGAGAGCTTCGCCGGCTCGGGGACGCTCGAGGCGACCGAGGTGACGGTTGCGGCGCAGACCCCCGGGCAGATTCTCCGTCTCGGCGCGGACGAGGGGGACGCCGTCGCGGCGGGGGACACGCTCGCCGTTCTCGACGTCGAGAAGCTCGCGCTCCAGCGGCGCCAGCTCCTCGCGAACATCGACGAGATACGGGCGAACCGGAAGCCCGCGCTCGAGACGGTGCGGCAGGCCGAGGATAATCTCGCGAACATCGAAAAAACCTACGAGCGCGTTGCGAAGCTCTCCGAGCAGGGCTCGGCGAGCCAGCAGGAGTACGACGACGTCTCGACGAAATACCGCGTTGCCAAGAGCCAGCTCGCCTCCGCGAAGGCGCAGGTGGCCGCGCTCGACGCGCGCGAGGCGACGGTGCGCGCCTCGATCGCGCTCCTCGACCGGCAGATCAGGGACGGCGTCGTGACGGCGCCGCTCTCGGGGGTCGTCACGGAGAAGTACGTCGAGCCCGGCGAGCTCGCGGCGGCCGGAAGCGCCGTGTTCAAGATCGCCGACACGAAGCGGTTCTGGATCAAGGTTTACGTCTCGGAGCGCGACCTCGGGCTCTTCGCCGTCGGCGCCACCGCCGAGGTGCGCGTTGACGCGCACCCGGAGCCCTTGGCGGGGAAAGTGGCGTGGGTGTCCCCCGCGGCCGAGTTCACGCCGAAAAACGTCGAGACGAAGGACGCCCGCGCGGAGCTCGTCTACGCGGTCAAGGTCATGATCGATAATCCCCCCGCCGTGCTCAAGATCGGCATGCCCGCCGAGGTGCACATCAAATGAGCGACCCCGCCGTCAGGGTCGAAGACGTCACGAAAAGTCACGGGGCCACGCGCGCGCTCTTGTCGGTGAGCCTCGCCGTCGAGCCGGGAGAGATGTTCGGGCTCATCGGGCCCGACGGCGCCGGGAAGACCACCCTCATGCGCATTCTCGCCACGCTCGTCGACGCCGACGCGGGGGAGGCGTGGGTGCTCGGTCACTCCGTCCGGACGGCGGCCGCGCGCGTGCGCGAGCTCGTCGGCTACATGCCGCAGCATTTCTCCCTCTACTCGGATCTCACCGTCGCCGAGAACATCAAGTTCTTCGCCGATCTTTTCGGGGTGCCGCGCGCCGAGCGCGAGGAACGCACGAGGGAGCTGCTCGATTTCAGCCGCCTCGGGCCTTTCGTGAAGCGCCGCGCGGGGGCGCTCTCGGGCGGGATGAAGCAGAAGCTCGCCCTCTCGTGCGCGCTCATCCACACGCCGCGGCTCCTCCTCCTCGACGAGCCGACGACCGGCGTGGATCCCGTGTCGCGGCGCGATTTCTGGGAAATGCTCGAGCGGCTCCGCGCGCGCGGCGTGACGATCGTCGTTTCGACGCCGTACATGAACGAGGCCGCCCTCTGCGGGCATATGGCTTTTATTCACAAAGGGGAGATCCTCGCCTCGGGGACGGTCGGCGAGATCACGGCGCTCTTCGAGGGAACGGTGATCGCGGCCGAGGGGCCCGATCTCCATGCCGTCTCGGCGCGGCTCAGGGGCGCCGTCGAGCCCGAGCTCGTGCGGATCCTCGGCGACGAGGTGCAGGTGCTGGCGCTCGGCGAGCGGCGCGAGGCGGTGGCAGGTCTCGTCGAAGCGATGCGGCGCGAGGGCGTCGTGACGCGGAGCCGCGCGATTCCGCCGGGGATCGAGGACACGTTCGTCTCTCTCATGCGGGAGTGAGCATGAACGGGCATTCCGTCGTCGTGAAAGATCTCGTGAAACGCTTCGGCGAATTCACCGCCGTCGATCGGGTCTCGTTCGAGGTCCGCGCGGGCGAGATCTTCGGGCTCCTCGGCGCGAACGGCGCGGGGAAAACGACGACGATCCGCATGCTCGCGGGGCTCCTGCGCCCGACGTCGGGAGGCGGCACGGTCGACGGCTGGGACGTCAACGCGCAGTACGAGCGCATCAAGAGAAGCATCGGCTACATGTCGCAGCGGTTCTCCCTTTACAACGATCTGACGGTGAAGGAGAACCTCGATTTCTTCGGAGGTGTCTACGGCCTGAGCCGCGCGCGCATCGGCGAGCGGACGGCGGAGCTGAACGCCGATCTCGGGCTCGCCGAATGGCTCGGCCGGCGCACGGGCTCGCTCCCGCTCGGATTCAAGCAGCGGCTCGCGCTCGGCGCGGCCATTCTCCACAAGCCGGCGATCGTCTTCCTCGACGAGCCGACCTCGGGTGTCGATCCGATCGCTCGGCGCCATTTCTGGGAGATCATCAACTCGCTCGCCACCGGCGGCGTGACGATCATCGTGACCACGCACTATATGGACGAGGCGGAGTACTGCAACCGGCTCTGCATCATGCACGCGGCGAAGATCGTGAGCCTCGGTTCGCCGGCGGAGCTGAAATCGCGGCACGGCACGCACTCGATCGAGGACGTGTTCGTGCAGCTCGTGAGGGGCGCATGAAGGCGACGCGCATACAGGCGCTCGCGCGCAAGGAGCTCAGGCACATCCTGCGCGATCCGCGATCGCTCTGGATCATCTTCATGCTTCCGAACGTGATGATGTTCCTCTTCGGCTACGCGATCAACCTCGACCTCCGGAACGTCCCCCTCGGCGTCTGCGACCTGAGCCGCACGCCGCAGAGCCGCGCGCTCGTCGAGGCGATCGACGCGTCGACCTATTTCTCCGTCGCCGAGCGCTTCGAGGATCCCGCCGAGGCGGGGCGTTTCTTCGAGCGGCGGACGATCCGCGCCGCGGTGATCGTGCCGCGCGATTTCGCGCGCGCGCTCGAGCGCGAGGTACGCGCCACGCTCGGCGTCGTGATCGACGGGAGCGACGCGAACAGCGCATCGATCGTGCAGAACTACCTCGAGGCGTTCATCGCGGCGCGGGCGGTGGGCGGCGCGCCGCTCATCGCCGCGCGGCCGGTCGTGTTGTACAACCGCGCGCTCGATTCGACGAACTTCATCGTGCCGGGGATCGTCGCGATCGTCATGATGATGCTCGGCGCGCTCCTCACGTCCGTCACCATAGCCCGCGAGAAGGAGTCGGGGACGATGGAGCAGATCCTCGTGAGCCCGATCCGCCCCTTCGAGGTGATCGCGGGGAAGACGCTCCCGTATCTCGTGCTCGCCTTCTCGATCGCTATGATGATCGTCGCGGTGGGGCACTTCTGGTTCGGCGTGCCGTTCACGGGCTCGCCGGCGTCCCTCGTGCTCTACTCGCTGCTCTACCTCTTCACGGCGCTCGCGCTCGGCATCCTCATCTCGACGCTCGTTTCGACGCAGCAGGTCGCCATGATGATCTCGCTCATGGTGACGCTGCTCCCGAGCATCATGCTCTCCGGATTCATCTTTCCCGTCGCCTCGATACCGCGCGCGCTCCAGTTCATTTCGTATGCCCTGCCGGCCACGCACTTCCTCGTCATCGTGCGGGGGATCATGCTCAAGGGCAACACGCTCACGGATCTCTGGCCGCACGTGGCGGCCCTCGGCGCCCTCGGCTTCGTGCTCACGGTCCTCGCCGTGAAGCGGTTCAGCCTGAAGCTCGGCGCGAAGGGGGGTGCGGCGTGAACGGCGTCATCCATCTCGTGCGCAAGGAGCTGCGGCAGATCTTCCGCGACCGGCTCATGCTGCGCGTCATCTTTCTCATGCCGCTCATGCAGCTCTTCATCCTCGGATACGCGGTGACCTTCGACGTGAAGAACCTCGACGTGCTCGTGATCGACCGCGACGGCACGGGCGCGAGCCGGGGGCTCGTCGACCGCTTCGAGCACAACGAGCATTTCGTCGTGAAGCGGATCGGGGATCCGGGCGCCGGGATCGAGGGGTATCTGCGCCGCGGCGAGGCCGTGATCGCGATCGTCATCCCGAGGGACTTCGGGCGGAGCCTCGAGACGGGGCGGCCGACCGAGATCGAGATCCTCCTCGACGGGTCGAACTCGAACACGGCCGGCATCGCGCTCGGCTACTGCAACCGGATCATCTACCGGTTCGCGGCGGACCGCGCCGCCGAGGGGCTCGCCCGCGCGCCGGGGGCGGGTCATGCGGCGGGGGCCGGGGGCGCGCCGGGGATCGCGCGCGCCGCGCGCTTCATCGAGCCCGAGACGCGCATCTGGTACAACCCCGAGCTCAAGAGCGTCTATTTCATGATCCCGGGGATCATCGCGATTCTCCTCACGATCATCACGATGCTCCTCACGGGGCTCGCCATCGTGAAGGAGCGCGAGACGGGAACGCTCGAGCAGCTGCTCGTCACGCCGCTCAAACCGTGGCAGATCATCGCGGGGAAGACGATTCCGTTCGCGATGCTCGGAATGGCCGAAATGGCGATCGCGACGACGGTGGGAGTGCTCTGGTTCGGCATCCCGATCGCGGGGAACGTGGCGCTCCTCGCGCTCCTCGGATTCACCTTCATCATCGCGACGCTCGGCCTCGGCGTCCTCATCTCGACCATCGCGGGCACGCAGCAGCAGGCGCTCTTCGTCACGTGGTTCTTCCTCCAGATATTCATCATGCTCAGCGGGCTCTTCTACCCGATCGAGAACATGCCGCGCGCCGTGCAGACGATCACCGCGATCAACCCGCTCCGCTACTTCATCGCGATCAACCGCGAGATCTTCCTCAAGGGGGGCGGGCTCGATGTTCTCTGGCCCGAGCTGCGGTCGCTGCTTATAATAGGGGTGTGCGTGTTCGGGTTCGCGACGTTAAGGTTCCATAAGAGGGCGGGGTAAATGCATCGGAGGTGTGCCGTGCACGCGCTCGGGCTTGTTTTCTGCTTGATGGCAGCTGTTCTCGGCGGCGCAAGCGCTCCGACGGACGCCTCCTGGCGGACGCTCGCGCCCGGATTGGATATCGGAATCTTCGCGGCGACCGGGTCACCCGGGAGCGCATCGGGCGGCAGCGGCACGGGGCGGATCACGGTGCTGCGCATCGATCCGGCCCGATGGGATCTGGAGTTCGCGGGGTTGAGCCAGGAGAAGGAAACGGCCGTCGGGCGCACCGCCAGGCAGTGGTCCAAGGAGCGTAAGTTCACGGCCGCCATCAACGCCGGCATGTTCGATCGCGATTACCGGACCCACATCGGGTACCTGCGGCACGGGAATCACGCGCACAACGAACGGGTCGTGAAGAAATACGAATCGGCGGCGGCCTTCGGCCCGACGGCGAAGAAAAACGCCCCGCGCTTCCGCATTTTCGATCTGGACGAGCCGGGCGTGACGATAGAATCGATCCGACGCGACTATTCCCTCATCGTCCAGAATCTCAGGCTCATCAAGCGCCCCGGGCAGAATCGCTGGGAGCAGCAGCAGAAGCGCTGGAGCGAGGCGGCGCTGGGGGAGGACGCCGAGGGCCGGATTCTCTTCATCTTCGCGCGCGCGCCGTTTTCCATGCACGACCTGAACCGGGAGCTGCTCGCGGCGGGAATCGGAGTGGTGGCCGCGCAGCATCTCGAGGGGGGCCCCGAGGCGCAGCTCTACATCCGCGTCGGCAAGGAAGAGATCGAGATGTTCGGGAGCTTCGAGACCGATTACGAGGAAGACGACGACAACAACCGCGCGTGGCCGGTCCCGAATGTTCTTGGAATCAAACCGCGCGCGAATCCCAAATAAAGCGCACAGGAATCGCATTTCCCCTCGGCGGCGCCGGCATCGCAAGCCCCGTATCTGCCATTATGCATTTGCAGCACCCCGCCCGAATCGCAATATTTAGAATAAGATAGGGCCGGGCAGGAATCGTCTCCGGCTGAATCTCCACACGATTGCATGGGGGGCTCGGGGCGGAATGCGGCGCACTTTCTCGCAAGCCGAATCGATTTCTATCTCCCTCGCGCTCGCGGCGGCGGCGCTCGCCGCCGGCGCATCTCCCCCGCCCGCTCCGAAGACCGCGCCGCCGCCCTCGCCGCAAAATTCGACGCGCCGAAAAGAACGATCGTCATGGACGGGAGCTGCGTCCAGTACGCGGGCAATCTCCAGATGAACGTGACGAACTTCGGCTTCCTCGGCTCGATGCCGGCGAGCCGGCTCCCGATGTCCGATTCGCCGTCCGCGCAGTGGCCCGCGGGGAGCGGGACCGAGTATCTCTACGCCGCCGGGCTCTGGATCGGCGCGGAGCGCTCCGGCGTTCCGTCCGTATCGACCGGCTATCCCGAAAACGAATTCTACCCGCCGGACGATCCGGTGGACGTCATTTATCGGACGTCCGAGGGAGCGGCGGGGGGCGGCAACTACCCCGGCCTCGCGGACGACGACGGGGACGGCCGCGTGAACGAGGACCGGCTGAACGGGCGCGACGACGACGGCGACGGCCGCGTCGACGAGGACTTCGCCGCGGTCGGCAATCTCATGTACTCGTGCTGGTACGCGGACGACGACGAGACGGCGAAAGAAGTCTGGCCCGAGCACGTGCCGCTCGGGCTCGAGGTGAGGCAGGAGACCTTCCAGTGGAGCGAGAAGCAGCTCGACGATTTCGTCGGCGTCCATTACAGCGTCGTAAACGCCGGCGACGACTTCCTCGACAACATCTATGCCGGCATCTACGCCGATCTCGACGCCGGCCCGCGGAACGTCAGCAACTATTTCCGGGACGACATGATCGGCACGTGGGATGGCGTCTGGTGCGCGCGGATCGGGGAGGCCTCGATCCCGGTGCGTTTCACCGTCGTGTACGCGCACGACGGCGACGGGGACGGCGGACGGACGCCGGGCTGGTTCGGGCTCGTGCTCCTCGGCTGCTGGACGCAGACGATCGGAGATCCGGCGCGCGTGGAAGGGGGGATCCACGGCGTGCAAATATTCACGGGGTTGCTCCCCTACGAACACGGGGGAGAACCGGTGAACGACTTCGAGCGATACTCGTCGCTCTCGAGCGCGACGAGGGATTCGAACACGGTCACCCCGAACGATTACAAGGCGCTCGTGAGCCTCGGTCCCTTCACGCAGCTCGCGCCGGGCGCCTCCATCGAGATTCACGCGGCGTACGTGTGCGGCGAAGGGCTCGCGGGAATGCTCGACAACGCGGCGATGGCCGCGTACGCCTTTCGCGGCGTGTGGCACAACGTCGACCGGCGGCTCGATACGGGGATGTTCGGACGGGAGACGCCGGTTGCCGGCCCCGCGGACGGGATCGACCCCGACGCCTGCGACGGGATCGAGGAGAGCTACCGCCTCCGGCGCGGGGACACGCTCTGGACGAACGCCGACTGCGCGGAGGAGAACGAGTTCTACGAATATACCGGCTGCTACCGCGGGGATCTGACGTTCAAGGACTACCAGACCGGCGTCGACGGCAAGGAAACGCAGATTCACTGGGTGACGAGCACCGCCTCTCCGCCGCCGGCGATGCGGGCGATCGCGGGGGACGCGAAGGTGACGCTCTTCTGGGACAACCTGAGCGAGATCACGCGCGATCCGGTCACGCTCGCCTACGACTTCGAGGGATACCAGATCTGGCGGGCCGACGATTGGCACCGCCCGCTCGGGACGACCGCGGCGAGCGGGCCGAGCGCCGACCTGTGGCATCTCGTCCAGAGCCGCGATCTCGTCAACGGGCTTCCCCCCGACGAGGATTTCGAGAGGCCTTTCGCCGAAGGGGGCTTCGGCTACGAGCCGCTCGCGAGCCTCGGCGCCGAACGCGAGGAGCTCATCGCCGAGTTCGAGGAGCATCTGAAATCGGACCCGCTCGAGTCGCCGCCGTGCCCGTCGAACCTCACGGAAGCGGAGTGCGACACGATCGAGGCGCTGGCGCGCCGGAACCTCGGGATCGAGGGAGGGCGGCGGTATTACACGTTCGTGGACACGGGCCCGAAGAACGGGATGCCCTATTTCTATTCGGTAGTGGCGTATGACCATCTCCTCCTCAACGGCGAACCGGCCGCGCTCGGCGTGCGCGACACGCCCATCTCGAACTTCGTCTTCGTCGAGCCGCAGTCGCCGGCGCAGACCGCGGGGAGCTTCGAGCCGGAGGAAATCTACGTCGTGCCGAATCCCGTCACGAGCGCGCGCACGGCGCCGTGGACGCTCGAGCCGAACAACGCCGATCCGAGCGGCGAGAAGCTCGAGTTCCGCAATCTGCCGAAGTGCCGGAGCACCGTGCGGATCTACACCGTCTCGGGGGATCTGGTGCAGACGCTGTACCACGACGGCACCGGCGGGAACGGCACCCTCCCGTGGAACATGGTGTCGAGGAACGGGCAGAGCGTCGCGAGCGGCGTGTTTCTCTTCAGCGTCGAGCCGGAGGACGGACGGTTCGAGCGCGCGATAGGCAAGTTCGTCGTGATTCGGTGAGGGCCGGGGTAATGACGAAGGCCGGAGAATACATGAGAATGCGGCGCGGCAGATCGCCGATTCTCGCCGTCGGTGCGGCGATCGGCGCCGCCGTGACGATGCTCGCCGCCGCGTCGCTCATGCTGGCCGGCTGCTCGGAGAACGTCTTCATCGGCGCCGACGGCGCGAACGCGCCGCCGACGATCCGGCTCGTGAACGGCCCCGTCGAGCAGGACACCGTCGGCTACAAGGTCGAGCTGAGCTGGCTCGGGGAGGACCGCGACGGCAGGGTCGAGCGGTACGAGTTCGTCATCGCCGAGGGGGATCCGCTCGGCTTCAACCGCGAGGACACGTGCGGGATCCACCGCTGGACCACAACCGCCCGCACCGACAGCGTCTTCAAGCTCCTCGCCGACCATTACGACACGACGGTGACGATCGGCGCGAGCACCTACTCGCGATACGAACGGACCCACACGTTCTTCGTGCGCGCCGTCGACGACCGCGGCGACCGCTCCGAGCCCGCGTACCGCTCCTTCACGACGTGGACGCTCGCCCCGGGGGTCGCGATCGATTTTCCGCCGAACGCGTTTCCGGGGCACGCGCAGATGCTGCCCCCGATCATCCTGTTCCGCTGGCAGGGAGTCGATCCCCGGGACGATCCGTGGCACGTCGCGCAGGTCGACTCGGTGCGGCACCTCCTCACCGTCTGGACCGACAGCACGCTGCAGCTCATGAACGAGCATCCCGCTCGTTTCGAGCGGCTCTGGACGCGCTGGATCGCGACGGACGCGCCCGGGGATTCGGGAACGTCGACGGTCGTCGGGGACGACGAGATGCTCGACCTGAGCAAGCGCTACCTGTTCGCCGTGCAGGCGAAGGACGAGGCGGGCGCCGTCACGTCCATCTTCGACATGCGGTCGAACGTCCGCGTCTTCGGGCTCATGCGGGTCGTCGGGCCGGAGCTCACGGTGCGGGAGACGTATCTCGGCGTGAACAAGTTCCTCGGCGTCAAGAACCGGCCGCAGGCCTTCTCGCTTCCCGCCGAGTTCGCGTTTCACTTCACCTGGAGCGCCGACGCGTCGAGCTACGGCGGCGTCATCAGCGGCTACCGGTACGGATGGGACGTCGGGGACCTCTCCAATCCGAACGAATGGGAGGTGCTGCCGAGCCCCTACATTTTGGGTGCCCCGCCGCGGAGCTTCAGCTCGGGCGTCCACACGCTCTTCATCGAGGCGATCGACAACAACGGCTACTCGACGCTGGCGCAGATCGAGATCACCGCGTTCCCGATCGACATGAGCAGGAACCTGCTCTGGGTCGACGATTTCTACTCGACCGATTTTCCCCAGCTCGACTACTCCTTCCCGACGGAGACGGAGCACGATCAGTTCTGGCTCCGGATCTGCGCCCGAGCGCGGGATTTCAAATCGGACCGGGACGTTTTCGACACGAGGAACAGCGGTTTTCTCCCCCCGCGCCCCGAGATCCTCTGGAAATACAAGAACGTCGTCTGGACCTATTCGTCCGATCCCCGGACCATGGGGTGGGACAACGCGATCCGGTTCACGCCGGAGAGCTACATCGCCACGCAGGGGCATTCGGAATTCAATTTCCTCGCGTACTACATGGCCTCCGGGGGCCACCTCTGGACCGTCGGACGATCCGACCGGCTCGGGGGGCTCGGCGCCGTGCTCACCGAAAACGCGCAGCGATTCCCCCTGGACCTGCGCTGCGAGATCACGGGCCCCCAGTACGGCTGCGGTCCGGATACGAGCGGCGTCGAGTGCATGGTGTACCGGGATTACTGCGTGTCGGTGCTCGACAAGGCGATCGCCGTGCCGCGCACCGCCTGGTGGTGGCTGATGCCGGAGAGGCGCGTGGAATGGGACGCGATGAGCTACGGGTACCTCGACGGGATCGATCCGCTCACGGCGGCGCATCCGGGCCTGCCCCGCAAGCTGCAGCTCTGGTCGACGGTGACGAAGCCGGGCAATTTCTTCGATCCGCAGGTCCGCGGATTCACCTTCGTCGAGGTGTACAACCCCGAATACTGGATGAGCCTCATGTGGCTCGAAGCGCAATCCTGCTTCCATCCGATGTATCGCATGAAGGCGCGCAACAGCGTCTCGGCCGTCGACGAGACGGTTATCGCTTTCTGGACGACGAAACACGCCGACGTCGTGGCGCCCGCGCCCGGCGCCGTCGCCGCCCCGAGCGTGCACTTCGGCCTGCCCCTCTGGTTCTTCAACCGGGCGCAGGTCGATAGCATCGCGGACGTCGTGTTCGGCGAATGGCGGATACGGACCGATCAATGACACGCCTCGCCGCCCCCCGGGTGCGCGAGGGATTTCCACAGACAGTAAAGGAACTTTACCCGCGAAATGTCATATAATATATTGAGGTAGCGCACACGTGCGCACTTCCGGGTATTTTCGGGGGGGGGCGCCAGGGAGGTAGTTTGTGCTCCGCCGTTCGTTTTTCGGTCGTACGGCGGGCCAATTTATTATATTGGCTCTGGTTACGGCTCTATGTGCGACGGCGGCGGCCGGGGAGCGCGAGGACAATCTCAAGGGCAAATTCGACGCGGTCAAGCGAACCATCGTTCTCGACGGGAGCGCCATCACCGCCAGCGGCAACCTCCAGATGAACATCACGAACTTCGGTTTTTTGGGATCCCTGCCGAAATCCAGCTATCCGATGGCCGACGCCCCCTCGGCGCAGTGGCCCGCGGGGAGTGGCATCGAGTATCTCTACGCCGCCGGCCTCTGGATCGGCGCCGAGGTCGACGGGGTGCCGTCGGTCTCGACCGGCTACCCGGAGACGGAGTTCTATCCGGGAGACGAGACGATCGATAAAATCTACGAGGCGACCGACGGGACGAAGGGGGGGCGCACGTGGCCCGCGAACGCCGACGACGACGGCGACGGGAAGCTCGACGAGGACTGGCTCAACGGGCGCGACGACGACGGGGACGGCCGCATCGACGAGGATTTCGCCGCCATCGGGAAGCTCATGTACTCCTGCTGGTTCACGGACGACCAGAGCGTCGCGGAGGAGGTGTGGCCCGAGCACAATCCCCTCAGGGTGAAGGTGCGCCAGGAAACGTACCAGTGGAGCGAGGAGAGCAGCTATAATTCGGTCGGCGTGCGCTACATCGTCAAGAACCAGGGCTTCCGGTATCTGCAGAACGTTTACGTCGGGATCTACGCCGACCTCGACGCGGGGCCGCGGAATCTCCCGAGCTATTTCAAGGACGACCTGATCGGCTCGTGGTCTGGCATCTGGTGCGCGCCCACCGGAGGCAACCTCGAGATGCCCGAGAAGATCAGCACGCTCTACGTGTACGACAACGACGGGGACGGCGGAAGGACCAAGGGCTATTTCGGCGTCGTGCTTCTCGGCACCCGGATGCTCGTCGGACCCGATGAATGGGAAAACATGAACGACAGCCCCGCCTCGATCCGCGTGTTCGCCGGCCTCCTGCCGTACGAGCGCGGCGGCGAGCCGATCAACGATTTCCAGCGTTACGAGCTCCTATCGAGCGGCGTCATTCAGCCGAACACGGAGACTCCGAACGACTACAAGGCGCTGATGAGCGTCGGGCCGTTTTTCCTCGGCCCGGGGCAGACGATCGAGCTGAACTTCGCGTACTCCGCCGGCGAGGGGCTCGATGAGTTTCTCGACAACGCCGCGTTCATGAAGCTCATCTACAACGGCATGTGGGTCAATAAGGACAAGAACAACAGCACGGGCATCGACGGCCGCGAATCGATCTTCATCGGCAGCGAGAACTCCGCGAAAGACGGAATCTATCCCGATCCCTGCTGGAGCACGGAGAAGGTCAAGGTCGCCGTCCGCGAAACCCTCTGGGTCAACGGGGACTGCTTCGAGGAGAAAGAGCTTTGGGAGCACCCGTTCTGCTACAAGGGATCCATGCTCCTGAGGGATTTCAAAACGGGCATCAACGGCCGCGAAACGCGGATCCCGTGGATCACGAGCACGACCCCCCCGCCCCCCGGCATGCGGGCCGTGGTCGGTGACGGCGTCGTCGGTCTGATCTGGGACAATCTGAGCGAGATCACGCCCGACGCGATCACGCAGAAGATCGACTTCGAGGGCTACCAGGTGTGGCGGGCCGACGAATGGCACCGGCCGCTCGGGAGCACGGTGCTGAGCGGGCCGAGCGACGACCTGTGGCACCTGCTCGACAGCCGCGATCTCATGAACGACATCGAGCCGAACCTCGATCTCAAGCAGCCGTGGGCCGACGGCGGATTCCAGTACGAGCCCCTCGCGCAGGTGGCGGATCGGGCGGAGCTCCTCAAAGCGTTCGAGGAAAATCTCAGGTACGATCCGCTCGGCTCGCCTCCCTGCCCTCCCGGCGTCACGGACGCGGAATGCGACACGCTGGAGGCGCTCGCGCGGTGGAACCTCGGCTTCGACGGCGGGCGGCAGTTCTACCGCTACATCGATCACGACGTGAAGAACGGCCTTCCCTATTTCTACGCCGTCATCGCGTACGAGCCGCTGTACTCCAACGGGTTGCCGAAGGGCATGGGGCGCGTGGATTCCCCGTACGCCAATTTCGTGTACGCGATGGCCCTGTCGGAGGCGCAGGAGGCGGAGAGCTTCGAGGAAACGAACGTCTTCGTCGTGCCGAATCCGGTGACGACGGAAACGATGGCGCCGTGGGCGTTCGAACCGAACAACGCCGATCCCTCGGGAGAGAAGGCCGAATTCCGGAATCTCCCGAAGTGCCCGAGCACCGTTCGCATCTACACCGTTTCGGGGGATATCGTGCAGACCCTTCAGCACGACGGGAGCGCCGGAAACGGGACGCTCGCGTGGAACCTCGTCTCTCGAAACGGCCAGACGGTCACGAGCGGCGTCTATCTCTTCAGCGTCGATCCGGAGGACGGACGGTTTCCGAGGTTCGTCGGGAAGTTCGTGGTGATACGATGATGCGTCGGCGCGGATATCAGGCGATCGCCGCGGCTGCGTGCGCGCTCGCGCTCGCGCTGCTCTTCGGCTGCGACGAGAGCGCCTTCATCGGCGATCCCGCGACGAACGAGCCGCCGACGGTGCGGCTGACGGGCGGGCCCCCGAACGGCGACACGACGAGCTACCAGATCAAGTTCAGCTGGATGGGCAACGATCGCGACGGCGCCGTGAAGTACTACGAGTACGCGATGTGCGACGGGAGCCCGGGAGGCTTCGACCCCGCCGATACGACGGGGCTCGCCGCATGGACGAAGATCCGCTGCACCGACAGCGTCTTCGCGTTCTCGGCCTTCGAGCCGGGGGAGACGGTGCCCGTCGGCTCCACCAAGATCACGTCGTTCTGCCGGCGGGTGCACACGTTCTTCATCAGGGCGGTGGACGACAAGGGCGTGCGATCGGCGCCCGCCTACCGCTCGTTCACCGCGAGCACGCTCTCTCCCTACGCGGTGATCGAGACGCCGCGGAACGCGTTCCCGGGACGGGAGCAGCAGCTTCCGTCGCTCGTCAAGTTCACGTGGAAGGGAGAAGATCCGATCGACGATCCGTGGAACGTGCAGGAGCCGGAATCGATACGCTATTTTCTCGCCCCCTACAGCCTGAACATCATCGACAACATGAACGCCCATCCGGGGGATTTCGAGTACAGATGGTGCCCCTGGATCCCGTACCACGCGCCGGAAGATTCCGGAACCACGACGATCATCGGCGACGACGAGATCGTCGTGAAGGGATTCGGATACGTATTCGCCGTGCAGGCCAAGGACGAGGCGGGCGCGGTGACGTCCGTGTTCAGCTCGAGCCAGAACGTGAGGATCTTCAGGGTGTTCGCCCCGCCGGGGCCGCTCCTGAGGGTCAAGGAGCAGAACCTCGGAACGTACACGTTCATCGGCGGCAACACCAAGATCGAGACCTTCCGCGTCCCCGGAGGCTTTGCGCTCGATTTCAGCTGGTCCGCCGACGCCTCGAGCTACGGGGCCGTCATAAGCTCGTACCGGTACGGATGGGACATCTCGGATCTGAACGACGAGAGCGAGTGGGACGTGTTCCCGTCGCCGCTCGTCAAGCAGGCACCGATCATATCGTTCCGCACCGGCGTCCACACGCTCTACATCGAGGCGACGGACAACATGGGGACGACGACGCTCGCCCAGTTCGAGGTCACGATCTTCCCGATGAAAATGACGAAGAACCTCCTCTGGGTCGACGATTTCTACTCGACCGATTTCGCGCAGAAGACGTACGCCTTCCCGACCGAAACGGAGCATGACCAGTTCTGGGTCAGCCTCTGCAACCGGGCGAGGGATTTCGACCAGAACGCCGATATTTACGACACGGCGGACATGAGCTTCCGCCAGCCGGATATCGAAGTGCTTTGGAAATACAGGAACATCATCTGGAGCTACTCGGCGAGCGACGACGTCATGGCGTGGGACGACATGGTGCGGTTCACGCCCGAGTCGCAGGTCAACCAGTCGACGAGGCCGAAATTCAACTACCTCGCCTACTACGCGGCGGCGGGGGGGCACATCTGGACGGAGGGAAAGTCGGATTCGCGCGGCGGCTTCGGCGCGGTGCTCTCCATCACGAACCAATCGTTCCCGCGGAATCTCCGGTGCGAGATCGCCGGGACCAGCACGGGGTGCGCCGGGGACACGAGCGGCGTCAACAGCATCGCGTACAAGACGTTTTGCGTCACCGTGGTGGACAAGGTGAAGCCGGCGCCGCGCCTCGATCCGCGAATGCCCGATCGCCGGATCGATTACGACGCCATGTCGTACGGCTTCAAGGATACCCGCGAGCCGCTCACCGTGGGGCATCCGGATCTTCCGCCTCGGCTCAACCTCTGGAGCCAGGTCACGAAGCCCGGGATGTTCTTCGATCCGCAGGTGCAGGGATTCACCTATGTCGAGGTGTACAATCCGACGTACTGGATGAGAATCATCGGCGTTTCGCGGCAGGAGTGCTTCATCCCGATGTACCGGATGCGGGCGCGAAGCACGTACTCGGTCGTGAACGGGGACGTCGTCGCGTTCTGGACGACGAGATACGCGAGCGTCGTCGCGGACGCCGAGGGGGCGGTCGACGCCCCGAGCGTCCACTTCGGGCTCCCGCTCTGGTTCTTCAACCGCGCGCAGGTCGACTCGATCGCCGACGCGGTGTTCCGCGAGTGGGACATCAATAAATATTAAGGCATCGGAGTGTAGGCGGCGGGATCCTGCATGTAGAAGCGGGAGAGCTGGTCGTAGAGCTCCGGGTGCCCGGCCTTGAGGTCGCCCGGGAGCTCGAAGAAAGTCTCGGTTGCGACGGCGAAGAACTCGGCCGGGCTTTCGGCGCCGTACTCGTCGAGGAGCGGCCGGCGGTGGCGCTCGACGTCCTCGCAGAGCGCGTCGTACTCGGCGCCGAGCACGCGCGACCATTCCGGATACATCGATTTCTCGGGAAGCGCCGGCGCCCCGTCCGCGATCCCCGATTCGTCGTCGAGCTGATGCGCGAACTCGTGGAACACGACGTTGTACCCGTCGTACGGATCGGCGGCGCTCTCGAGAACGTCCTCCCACGAGAGAATGAGCGCGCCGGTGTCCCATGATTCCCCGTCGCGTTCCTCGAAATCCTCGATCACCACGCCTCCCGGCGCGTGCTCCTTCAGCGGGGCGACGAACGTCGTCGGATACACGAGAATAGAATGCAGGATCGGGTAAAAATCGGTCTTCCGGTGGAGGAGGAGCAGGCACGCGTGAGCGGCGATCGTGAGCCGCATCTCGTCGGTGATCTCGAGCCCCTCGCATCCCTCGAACTTCTTCTCGGCGAGGAAGACCTGCACGAGGCCGAGGAGCTCCTCGCGGTCCGCCGGCGGGAGGAATCCGTAGTACGGCACGTTCCGCTCGACGATCGCGAGGCGCTCGGTGGGGAGGGGAGTTTTCATGAGGCGCGCGCGGCGCCGTTTCTTCGTTTCGAAGAACATAGTGGCGGCATTGTAGCCCAAAGCAGTTCTTTGTGATAATATATTTTTATCCGGAGCACGCAAACGGGAGAGAGGTCCTTCGTGCGCGTCGCATTGTGGCTTTCATGCGTCATCCTGCCGTTTCTCGCGCCCGCCGCCGGGGCGACGACGCTCATGGTGCCCGGCGGGTACGCGACGATTCAAGCCGCCGTCGATGCAGGCCGAGAACGGCGATACGATCCTCGTCGCGCCGGGGACGTACGCCGGCGGCGTTCTCTTCGACACCAAAGGCAACGTTCACCTGATGAGCGGCGGCGGACGGGGGGCGACGACGATCGGCGGGGACGTCGATCTCGCGAGCTCGAGCAAGATCGTCGTCGGCGGTTTCACGATCGTCGGGCAGGTGAGCATCTCCTGCAACACGGGAACCGTCCTCAGGGACTGCATCATCGCGAATCCGGACGGGAGCGGCATCGTCATCGCCGGCTGTCCCGGCGGCGCCTATTCGGATGTCCGCGTGGAAGGCAATATCATTCGCGCCAATGCCGGGCACGGCGTGGTGGCGGAGCTGAGCGGCGGAAAGGCCGAGATCGCGCTCAACGAGATCCGCGATAACGGCGGCTCGGGCGTTTCAATCACGCACTCGTACAGCGAGATTGCCGGCAATGTGATCCATGACAACGCCGGTAGCGGCATCGAGATCGTCGAGGGGACCTCGTCGATGCATGGAAACACGATCGCCGGGAACGCCGGCGCCGGAATCCGCGTCGCCTCGGGGGGCAAGCCGTTGACGCAGACGATCACCGCCGATATCGCGACGCTCAACGGGACCGCTGGGATCTTCGGGGACGCGGGAGGCATATACAATATCTCCTGCTGCGACGCATGGAGCAACGGGCCGGCCGGCGATCAGAATTACGCCGGCGCGATCGCGGACCAAACGGAAGTGGCCGGCAATATATCCGCGAATCCGCTCTTCTGCGGCCCCGCCCTGAACAATTTCTCTCTCATGGAAGGATCGCCTGCGCTCGTGCAGAGCTGCGGCGCGATGGGCGCCCGGCCGGCGCCGGGTTGCGCGGCGCCCGACGCCGCCCGGAAGACGCCGTGGAGCGAACTCAAGTCCATCTACAAGAAATGAGGCGCGCGGGGATCGCGCGTCGGATGAGCTGCCCGGGCTTCGTGCCCGGCGCGCTATCTTGGAACTTTGCCATGAAATAGCGAGTTAGCTATGTTACTATGGTGCGCGCATGCGTGCGCACTGTTAGCGGGTGACGCTGCTGGGGCCCCCGCGCGGGGCGCAGCGACGGCGAGCACGCGCGGGGTGCAAGCAGCGGCAGGACCCGCGTGCGGGGGGCAGGACCCGCGTATCGGCGAAAGGGAGGATCGATGGTCGATCGCACTGATGAGCAAATACTCCTGAAGTTCGACGAGGCGTACCGGAAGCTCCGCGGCGAGATCGCCGGGGTGATCGTCGGGCAGGACGCGGTGATCGAGGAGCTCCTCACCGCGCTCTTCGTCGGGGGGCACTGCCTCCTCGTCGGAGTGCCGGGGCTCGCGAAGACGCTTCTCGTCTCGACCGTCGCGCGGAGCCTGAACCTCAAGTTCTCCCGTATCCAGTTCACCCCGGATCTCATGCCGAGCGACATCACCGGCACCGAGGTGCTCGAGGAGGATCCGGCGACGCGACGGCGCGTCTTCCGGTTCATCGAGGGCCCCGTGTTCGCGAACGTCGTTCTCGCCGACGAGATCAACCGCACGCCGCCGAAAACGCAGTCGGCGCTGCTCCAGGCGATGCAGGAATATCAGGTGACGGCCGGCGGGAACACGTACGGGCTCGAGCGGCCGTTCTTCGTGCTCGCGACGCAGAATCCGATCGAGCTCGAGGGGACCTATCCCCTCCCCGAGGCGCAGCTCGACCGGTTCATGTTCAACATCAAGGTGGATTATCCCTCCGACGAGGAGGAGCTGAAGATCATCGACACGACGACCTCGCGCGAGCTCGCCGCGCCGGCGCAGGTGCTCGCCGGCCCCGACATCGTCGCGATCCAGCGGCTCGTGAAGAGCGTGCCCGTGGCCGAGACCGTGCTGCGCTACGCCGTGCGCCTCATCAGGGCGAGCAGGGACGAGAAGCTCCCGCAGGTCGGCCAGTACCTCTCGTGGGGGGCCGGGCCGCGCGCCGGCCAGTACCTCATCCTCGGCGCCAAAGCCCGCGCGATCATGTCCGGCCGGACGACCCCCGGCGTCGAGGACGTGCGCGCGATCGCGCCGCCGGTGCTCCGGCACCGGCTCGTGACGAACTTCCACGCGGAGGCGGACGGCGTGACGACGGACGAGCTCGTCCGCCGGCTCCTCGACGCCGTCGCGCCGTGAAAATCTGAAATGTCGCCCAGAGAAACGAACATCGCGGAGTTCCTCAAGCCCGAAGTCGTGAGCCGTCTCGCCAACATGGACCTCCGGGCGCGGCTCATCGTCGAGGGCTTCATCGCGGGCCTCCACCGGAGCCCCTACCACGGCTTCTCGGTCGAATTCGCCGAATACCGCCAGTACAACGCGGGGGAGTCGTCGCGGAACGTCGACTGGAAGATCTACGGGAAGACGGACCGCTATTACGTGAAGGTCTTCGAGGACGAGACGAACCTGCGGGCGACGCTCCTCCTCGACCGGAGCGCGTCGATGGACTTCACCGGGGGCGCGGCGGTGACGAAGCTGCGGTACGCCACGCTGCTGGCGGCCGCGCTCGGCTACCTCATGATCATGCAGCGCGACGCCGTCGGGCTCGCCGTGTTCGACGAGACGATCAACACGCTCGTGCCGCACCGCTCCGTGCGGCGGCACCTGCTCCACCTCCTCGCGACGCTCGAAGCGGTCGAGCCCGGCGCGAAAACGAGAATCGCCTCGCCGCTCCGCGAGATGGCCGAGCGGATCAAGCGCCGCGGGCTCGTCGTGCTCTTCTCCGATCTCTTCGACGACCCCGGCGAGGTCGTCGCGGGGCTCAAGGCGTTCCGGCACCGCGGGCACGAGGTCGTCGTGTTTCACATCCTCGACGAGAAGGAGATTTCGCTCGACTACGGCGGCGAGGTGCGGTTCGTCGACAAGGAGACGGGGGAGAAGCTCCGGACGCAGCCGTGGTTCCTCAAGAAGGAGTACCGGCGGAGCGTGCGCGAATGGATCTCGCGCCTCGAGCGCGAGTGCAAGGAAGACGCGATCGATTACAACCTCGTGACCACCGATACCCCGTTCGATCAGGCGCTCGTGCGGTATCTCAACAAGCGGCGGCGGCTGCGATGAATCCGCCGGCCGGCCTCGCGGCGCACGGCGCGGGGCTGAAGGCATTGACATGAATTTCCTCAATCCGCTCTACCTGTTCGCGCTGGCCGCCGTGGCGGTCCCGATTCTCATTCACATCTTCAGCCGGAGGCGCGTGCCCGAGGTCCCCTTCAGCACGATCCGCTTCCTCAATCCGTCCGACCGGCGCAGCATGATGCGGATCAACCTGCGCCGTATGCTCCTTCTCATGATGAGGATCGCCGCGATCGCGCTCGTGGCGCTCGCCTTCGCGCGCCCCGTCGTGCGCGGCTCCCTCGCCGCGCTTTTCCCGGCGGGAGGCTCGCGCGCCGCGTGCGTGCTCCTCGACCGGAGCTACAGTATGGGGACGGAGGGGGACGGCGGCGCGCTTTTCGACCGCGGCATGGCGCGGCTCGCCGCGATCCTCGACAATCTCGAGAGCGGCGACGCGGTCTCGGTCGTTCTCTTCGACGCGTCGGCGGCCCTTGTCTACGACGGCGAGCTGGACCGCGAGGCGGTCCTCGAGGCGCTGCGGGACGCGCGGCCGTCGTGGGGAGGGACCGACCTCAAGAGCGCGTCGGCGTTCGGAGAGCGGATCCTCGCGCGAAGCCGGCGCGAGGCGCGGGAGCTTTACATCATTTCCGATTTTCAAAAGACGGCGCTCGGGCGTCGCGGCGCGGGATCCCGGGCGATCGATGCGGAATCGACGGGGGCGGCCGCGCCTGAATCGACGCGAACCGCGGGAGCGTCCCCGAGCGAGCGCCGGCGCGCGCTTCCGGTGCGCGCGTTTCTCCTGCCGGTGCAGGCGAACGCGGCGGCGAACGTCGCGGTCGAGAGCGTCGTCGCGCCGGGCGTGGCGCTTCACAAGGGGGAGACGGCGGAGCTCGGGATAACGCTCCGGAACCGGTCGCGCGAACTTCCCGCGAAATTCCCGCTCGAGGTCTCGATCGCGGGGCGCCGCGTGCTCGAGAAGGAGATAGAAATCCCGCCGGACAACTATTATACGGAGAAGGTCGTGTTTCCCGCCGAGCGCTCGGGATGGATCGACGGCGTCGTGAAAAAACGTCCGGACCGCCTGAGCGCCGACGACGCGAGATACTTCGCGCTGAACGTCCGCGACAAGACGCGCGTCCTGCTCCTCGCCGACGACGGGGGTTTCTATCTCGAGCAGGCGCTCGTCCCCGGCGGAATCGAGGGGGACCTCGCCGTCGCGAAGCGCGCGTGGCGCGCCTTCACGAGCGCCGATCTGGGCGCCGCCGACGCCGTCGTGCTCGGGCCCGGGCGCGGGCCCTCGCCGGGGGACGTCGAGATCATCGGCCGTTTCGTCGAGCGCGGCGGAAAAGCGATCGTGTTTCTCGTGCCGGAGCTCGAATCGTCGGCCAAGCGGCTCAGCGGATACCCGCTCGCGATCGAATTCGCCGAGATGCCGCAGGGATTCTTCCGGCTCGCGAAGCCGGCAGCGCCGCCCGCCTTTCTCGCGCCGTTCGACGAGCGGGATCTCGAGGCGCTCGTGCGGCTGCGATTCAGGAGCGCCGCGCTCGTGCGCGGCGTCCCTCCCACGGAGGCGCGGCTCTCGTTCGAGGGGCGGGGCCCCTTCGTGTGGGAGGAGCGTCGCGGCGAGGGCACGGTCGTGTTCGCCGCGGCCGATCCGAGGCCGGAAGCGGGGGAGCTCGTGCTCTCGCCGTTCTTCCTCCCCCTCGTGCAGCAGCTCGTGCTCGCGACGGGACGCGACATGCCCGCGAGGCAGGGGAGCCTCGTCGGCGAGCCGATCGTGTGGACCGGCGAGACGGACGGCGAGGTGACGTGCCTCCTTCCGGACGGCACGACGATCAGGCCCGCCGGCGCGCCCGGGGGCATTCTCATTCCTTCGGTCGAGACGCCGGGCATCGTCACCGTCCTCGCCGGCGGCGAGCCGCAGGGGAAGATCGCGGTGAATCCGGACTGCCGGTACGAATCGGATCTCGAGTATCTCGAGCCGCGCGCCGCGGCCGATTCTCTCGGCCTCGAGCACCGGCTCGTCGTCGAGGAGGGCCGCGCGCTCGCGCCCGCGGTGCACGCGGCGCGGAGCGGCAGGGAGATCACCGTGCCGTTGCTCCTCGCCGCGATGGCGCTGCTCGTCGCGGAGCTGTTCGTCGCCCAGCGCGAGCGGGGGGACGGCGCGTAGCGGGGGTGGCGCCGGACATTCTCGCTCCGAACCCAGTCGCAGGGCCTCCAATGGGTTCGTCGCGAGAATGTCCGGCGCCGGCATCGGCGGGGTGCAATCGCCGACAGGACCCGCGCGGGGCGCAACCAGCGGCAGGACCCGCGTATCGGGGCTCGCGGCGGCGAAGGCGCATGGATGAGGTATGTGGGACGATCTGAAGCATAAGATAGAGGGCCTCGAGCCCTACCGGGCGCTGCTCAAGAAGCTCGGCCCCGAGGGGGCCAGCGTCCCCGTCGCGGGGCTCTACGGCAGCGCGCGTTCGCTCGTCGTCGCCGCGCTCGCCTCGGCTCGGCGCGCGCCCTTCATCATCATCGCGCCCGATCCCGTCCGCGCCCGCGACGTCGAGGAGGACCTCCGGATATTCGGCGTGCAGGGCGTCGTGCCCTACCCCGAGGACGAGATTCTCCCGTACGATTACCACGATCCCGACCGGAGCCTCACCGGCCTCCAGATGGAGGCGCTCGACGCGCTCGGCTCGGGACGCTGCCGCGTGCTCGTCTGCACGCTGCGGTCCGCGCTCAAGAAGGTGTTCCCCCGCGGGCTGTTCCGCACGCTCCTCGTCGACGTTCGGGCGGGCGAGGAGCGCGATCCGCACGAGCTGGCCGAGCGCCTCGTTCGCCTCGGCTACGAGCGTCACGAGACGGTCGAGGCGAAAGGGCAGTTCGCGCTGCGCGGCGGCATTCTCGACATCTTCGAGGTGGCCGGCGAGACGCCGGTGCGCATGGAGTTCGACGGGGACGAGATCGTTTCGATGCGCGACTTCGACATCGAGACGCAGCGGTCCACCGGCTCGCGCGAAAGCGTCCGCATCCACCCGCCCGCTCACATCGCCCCGACGCCGGAGGGGATCGCGCGCCTCGTGGAGCGCATCCGCGCGGAGACGGAAGGGGCGAGCGACGAGGAGCGGGCGCGGCTCATGCTCCCCGCGGAGCGCCTCGAGAAGGGGATCTCGTTCTTCGGCATGGAGCACTACGCGGCGGTCGTGCACGACGTCGTCCCCCTCTTCGCGCATTTCGACGAGCCGCCCGACGTCGTGCTCGTCGACGCCGAGGACATCGAGAGCGCTCTCGCCGATTTCAGGGAGGAGATCGCCCTGCGATACGCCCGGACGCGCGGCGAGGGGAATCTCTATCCCGCGCCCGACGAGGCGTACGTGGGAGAACGGGAGCTCGCCGAATGGCTCGATCGCTCGCGGCGCGTCTCGATCCACAAGCTCGAATGGGAGGGGGCCCTGCGCTTCGGCACGTCGTCGCCGGGGGACTACCGCCGGAACCTCGCCGCCCTCGTGACCGACGTGCAGAAGGAGCTCAAGCGCGGGAACGCCGTCTATTTCTTCTGCGCGAGCACCTTCCAGCGCGAGCGCGCCGAGGAGCTCCTCGAGGATATCGCCATGGAGATCGATTTTCCGATCGGCAATCTCTCGAGCGGCTTCCGCTGGCCCGAGATCGGCGTCTTCTTCCTGAGCGAGGAAGAGGTGTTCGGGCGCTACCACCGCCCGTATCACACGCCCCCCGCGCGGAGCAGGTCGCTCGCCTACGATCCGTCGCATTTCCAGCCGGGGGATTTCGTCGTCCACGTGAACCACGGCATCGGGCGCTACATGGGCATGCGCGTCCTCGATATCGAGTGCGGCAAGACCGAGTGCCTCGACATGCGCTACGGCGGCGACGACCACCTCTTCATCCCGATCGGGCAGCTCCGCCTCGTCGAGAAGTACGTCGCGGCGGAGGACGCGACGCCGCAGCTCGACCGCCTCGGGAGCGCCTCGTGGACGCGGACCCGCGAGCGCGCCCGCAAGAGCGCCGAGAAGATCGCGCGCGATCTCCTCGAGGTGTACGCGGCGCGCCAGCTCGCCAAGGGCTTCTCCTTCCCCGCGGACAAGCCGTGGCAGCAGGAGATGGAAGCCTCCTTCCCCTTCGAGGAAACGAACCACCAGCTCCGGGCGACCGCGGAGGTCAAAGGGGACATGGAGTCGCCCCGCCCGATGGACCGGCTCCTCTGCGGCGACGTGGGATTCGGCAAGACGGAGGTCGCCGTGCGCGCGGCCTTCAAGGCGGCGCTCTCGGGCAAGCAGGTGGCGATCCTCGTCCCGACCACCGTGCTCGCGATGCAGCATACGACCACGGTGAGCGAGCGCCTCGCGGGCTATCCGGTGACCGTCTCGACGCTGAGCCGCTTCGTCTCGAACGCGAAGCAGAAGGAGGCGGTCGAGGCGGTGAAGGAGGGGAAGGTCGACATCGTCGTCGGCACGCACCGGCTGCTCTCGAAGGACGTCCAGTTCAAGGACCTCGGGCTCGTCATCATCGACGAGGAGCACCGGTTCGGGGTGCGGCACAAGGAGAAGTTCAAGAAATTGAAGAAATCGGTCGACGTGCTCACGCATGACCGCGACGCCGATCCCGCGCACCCTCTCGATGGCGATCTCGGGGATCCGCGATATCTCGGTGATCGACACGCCGCCGCGCAACCGTCGTCCCATTCAGACCGAGATTGTCGCCGTTCGACGACGAGAGCTATCCGCGACGCCTGCATGCGCGAGATCGACCGCGGCGGGCAGGTATTCTTCGTGCACAACCGCGTGCAGTCGATCGCGGTGATGGAGGGCTACCTGCGCCGCCTCCTGCCGGACCGCGTGCGGATCGCGCACGCGCACGGCCAGATGCCCGAGCGCGAGCTCGAGCGGCTCATGATCGACTTCCTCGAGCGCAAGTTCGACGTGCTCGTCTGCACGATGATCATCGAAGTCGGGGCTCGATTTCCCGAACGTGAACACGATCGTCATCAACCGCGCCGACCGCTTCGGGCTCGCCCAGATCTACCAGCTCCGCGGGCGCGTCGGACGGTCGGACCGCAAGGCGTACGCCTATCTCCTCGTCCCGCGCGGCCGCGCGCTCACCCCGACGGCCGTCAAGCGGCTCCAGGCGATCAGCGAGTTCGACTACCTCGGCGCCGGCTACCGGATCGCGATGCGCGATCTCGAGATCCGCGGGGCCGGCAACCTCCTCGGCGTCGAGCAGTCGGGGAACATCGCCGCGGTCGGCCTCGATCTCTACACGCGCATGCTCAAGGAGGAGGTCGCGCGCCTCAAGGGGGAGCCGGTCGCGACGGAGCGCGAGGTGCGCATCTCGGTCCCCCTGCCGGCCTATCTCCCCTCCGAATACGTCACCGATTCGGAGGAGCGGATGGACATCTACCGGCGGCTCTCGCGGATCGAGACCGCCGCCCAGGCCGCCGAGATGGAGGCGGAGCTCCGCGACCGCTTCGGCCCGCTCCCCGAGAGCGCCGCCAACATGCTCAAGATCGTCGAGCTCAAGGCGCGCGCCGCCGCGGCGGGCGTCGACCGGATCGAAATCGACCGCTCGCTCGCCCTCAGGGCGGGTTTCGCGAGCGACCGGCTCCCGGACAAGAGGCGGATCGCCGCGATCGTGGATCTCTTTCCGGGGCGGCTGATATTCCACACCAAGGAGGGCTTCGGGCTGACCGTGAAGGGGGCGCGGTCCGCCGGGGGCGCCTCCGATCCCCTCCGAGACCTCGAAAATCTGTTGAAATCGCTGGAATTTTCTGATAAATAGAGTAGTTTAACCAGTATGGGCGACCCCGCGGGGGCATGCCCGGAAGCCGGGATTTTTTTCGTTTGAGGCTCCCTCGGGGAGCCTTCGGTATCGAATGTCGAACGGTGTTGTGAGAAAGGAGCCCGCTTTGAAAAGAACGATCCTCTGCGTCCTGGCGGCCGCGCTCGCGCTGTCCCTCGGATGCGGCAAGAAAGAGAACCTCGTCATCGCCAAGGTGGCGGACCGGAAGATCACCGTCGGGGACTTCAACAAGGCCGTCACGACGATGGACGAGAAGTACCTTCCCCGGACGAACGACCTCGAGGGGAAGAAAGAGCTGCTCGATATCATGATCAATAAGGAAATCATGACGCTCAAGGCGCTTTCGGCCGGATACGAGAAGGAGCAGTGGTTCGTCGATTTCTGGGAGCGGTTCAAAGGGCAGTTCCTCGTCGCCTCGATGGAGAACGAATACATCATGAAGAAGGTCAAGGTGACCGAGGAGGAAGCCAAGGCCTACTTCGACCAGATGCACAGACAATTCACGTTGAGCCAGATTCTCGTCGCGAACGAGGATGAGGCCCGCGCCATCAAGGAGCAGCTCTCCGGGGGCGCCGATTTCGCCGAGCTCGCCAAGAAGTACTCGCTGAGCCGCGAAGCCGACGACGGCGGGCTCCTCGGCACGAGCACGATCGGGAACATGTTCTACTGGATCGAAGAAGCCCTCGTGAACGCGAAAGAAGGGGATATCACGGAGCCCCTGCAAACGCCGACGGGGTGGACGATTCTCAAGGTGCACGCCGTCAAGGAGATCACGCCCGAGAAGGATCTGGAGTACGCGCGGAAGAAGGTCGAGGGGGACAAGCAGAAGAAGCTCCTCGCCGAGATGAAGCAGAAGATCGAGAAGGACATCGGGCTCGTCATCTATCCCGAGGCGGTCGGCATCGTGTACAACAACCTGCCGCCCGACATCTCGATGGAAGACATCGTCACCTACAAGGTGACTCGCGATAACGCGCCGAAGCTCGAGATCCCCGAGCAGTACCAGGGCATGCTCCTCGCCCAGTACGCCGACGGATCCTACACGCTCAAGGATTACATGAAGATCTACGACGAGATCGGGCTTCCCGAGCGTCCGAGCCACCGGCTCGGGAAGGACGCGATCGTCGAATCCATCCACCGGAAGATCTGGGATCAGGCGCTTCCGGTCTACGTCGAGAAGACGCTCAAGGTGCAGGACATTCCCGAGGTGGCGAAGGGGCTCCAGCAGAAGAAAGAAATGATGCTCACGTGGAAGTTCTACGAGGATCAGGTGAAGAGCCAGGTCGCGGTGAGCGAGCTCGACCTCCAGGATTATTACAACGCGAACCAGAGCGAGATCTCGAGCCCCGAACGGCGGGATTATTCGATCATCCTCGTGAGCGATAAGTCGAAGGCGGATCAGGCCGCCGCGGCCGCGCGCACGGGAGAGGATTTCACAAGGCTCGTGAAGAAATTCTCCGAGGATCCCCAGGCGATTCAGACCGGCGGCGCGACGGGGCTCGCGGCGAAGGGGAACTTCCCCGATTACGACGAAATCGCGTTTTCGCTCCCCCTCGGCGGCGTTTCCGATCCGTTCCAGGTGCCGCGGGGATGGGCGGTCATCAAGGTCAATCAGATCGAGGCGCCCCAGCCGATGCCGTTCGCGAGCGCCGCGCAGATGCTGAAGGCGAAGCTGGAGGAGGACCGGGCCGAGAAGCTCCTCAAGGAAAAGCTCGCGAAATGGCGCCAAGACTACGCGAACGTGACCAAGATCAACACGAGGAACCTGAAGAAGACGGATCTCTCGAGGACGCGGCCGAGCGACGAGATACTGCAGCAGAAGGAGCGGGAGCGGGCCCTGCAGCAGCAGGCCGAGCAGTCGCAGCAGTTGCAAGTGCCGCGATGAGGCGGGCGCATTGATATGACCGGGGCACGGGAGGCGACAATCCTCTCTCTCCTCGTGCTCTTTGCCCTCGGAGGGTGCGGGAAGGGAAACGAGCGGGAGCAGGGGACCGGAGAGAGCGCGGGCGAGATCGTCCGCGTGGGGAGCGCCGTGCTCACCGGCGACGATCTCGCGAGGCTCGCCACCGAGGACGAGCAGATTCCCCCGACAGTCGAGGAGCGGCGGGAGTTCGTGAGCCGCTGGGTCGACACCGAGGTGCTGCGGCAGGAGGCCGTCCGCCGCGGGCTCACGTCCGACCCGTACGTGGAAGCGCGCCTGAAGGAGCTCGAGCAACAGTTCCTCGCCGACTACCTCGTTTTCTCGGAGCTGCGCGCGCGGACCGCGGTGAGCGAGGAGCAGGTGCGGGCGTATTACGCCGCGCACGAGCGGGAATACCTGTACGAGTACCGCGTGAGCCAGATTATCGTTGCCACCCCCGAGGACGCCGAGCGCGTGATCGAGCTGCTCGGCACGAGGGGCTGGAGCTGGGTCGCGAACCGCTACTCGATCGACGCGGGGGCGAGGCGCGGCGGCGATCTCGGGTACCTCACGAAGGGGAACATGAGCCCCGAGCTCGAGGCGATCGTCTTCGACATGAAGCCCGGCGACGTCACCGGCGTCATCAAATCGGATTTCGGCTATCACGTCTTCAAGCTCGACGATATCCGCGAAGCGGCGGTCTCGGTCGGGCTCGACGACGTGCGCGAGCAGATCACCGCCACGCTCATGCTCGAGAAGCGGAAAACGGCCTATCGCGAATTCATCGAGTCGCTCAAGGCGAAGGCCGACATAAAATACAAGGACGAATCGTACTTGCGCCCCGTCGAGAGCGCGCCGCAGGCGGACACGGCCGGATTCTACGAGGACGTGGACACGTCCGGCACGCCCTGAAGCGGTTGGAGGAGGAACGATGCATCATTTGAAGATCGTCGCGGCGGTCTGCGCGATATGCGCGGCCTCGGTCGCGGCGCCGGCGCCGCCGGCACGGGCGTTCCCGCAGGGCGCGAGCGCCGATACGGCGCGGGCCGACACGACGCGGGCCGACACGACGCGGGTTATCGAGGTGTGGGGGGATACGACGCGCGCCGCCGCTCCGGCTGGCGCGGGCACGGCGGCGGGCGCCCCCGTGCTCGTCGACGGGATCGCCGCGACCGTCGAGGACCGCGCGATCATGAAAAGCGACGTGGAAAACGAGATCAGGAACTTCATGATCCAGACGCAGCGCGCAACCCTGACGGCCGACGAGGAGAAGGAGCTCAGGCAGGAGGCGCTCAACAGTCTCATTGCAACCGCGCTCCTCTCGGTTCAGGCCGAGCGGGACAACCTCAAGGTGGAGGATAAGGAAGTCGACGACGCGCTCGACCGCTGGATCGAGCAGAAGAAAACGGAAATGGGCGGGGACGACGCGTTCGACCGGCAGCTCGCCGTCGAGGGGCTCACGATGGAGGCGCTCCGCGACCGGTACCGGGACAATATCAAGACGCTCCTCGTCATCGACAAAATCAAATACCAGAAGATCATGCCGGAGGTCGCCGTTTCGGAGGCCGAGGTCCACTCGTACTACCTGGCGCACGTGACCGAGTTCCCGCAGAAGGAGCCGTCCGTGTCGATCGCCCAGATCCTCGTCGTGCCGAAGCCGGCCGAGCCGGTCCTCGCGAAGGCGCTCGAGAAGATCACGATGATCGAGGGCAAGCTCGCCGCCGGCGAGGATTTCGCGGCGACGGCGAAGGCGTTTTCGGACTGCCCGAGCGCGAAGTTCGGCGGCAATCTCGGCACGCTGAACCTCGACGAGCTCGGCAATCCGCCGTTCGCCGAGGCGGCCCGCAAGGTCCCGGTGGGCCAGATCAGCGCGCCCGTGCTCACCGAGTTCGGCTATCACATCATCAAAATCGAGAAGGTCGACGGGGATCAGGTCACCCTGCGGCACATCCTCGTGCGCGCCGAACCCGGGCCCGAGGACGTCGAGACGGCGTCGAAGCTGGCCGAGCAGCTGCGGACGGATCTCGCCGCGGGCGGGGATTTCGCGAAGGCGGCGGCGCAGTACTCGGGCGATTACGCCACAAAGGACAAGGGGGGCGTGCTGGGCGCGGTCGAGATCAAGAATCTGCCCGAGAAGTTCCAGGCGGCGCTCAAGGGCGTGCCCGCGGGCGGGATCGCGCCGGTCGTCAAGGAGGATCGGGGATTCCGCGTCGTCAAGGTCTTGAGCTGGAACGCGGCGGGAACGTATTCGTACGACGAGGTGAAGAACCAGGTGCGGCGGATCGTCACCGAGAAGAAGATCATGGACCGGATGAACGAATACGTGGAGGAGCTCAAGAAGGAATACGACGTCGTGATCAAGGGAGCATGACCCCGGTGAGAATCGATCTGCTCCTCAAATCCCTCTGTCTCGCGAAGACGCGGAGCCAGGCCCACAAGGGATGCGATTCGGGGAGCGTTTCCATCAACGGCAGGAAGGCGAAGCCGAGCACGGAGGTCCGCGCCGGCGACGTCGTCGAGGTCCGCCACCCGCGGGCGGTGACGGCGGTCGAGATCATCGAGGTTCCCGCGGGGCAGGTGCCGCGGAGGGACCGCGACCGGTACTTCCGCGTCATCCGGGAAACCCGGATCGACGCGGGCGGCGGCGAGGAGTGGGATGTCTGAACACGTCGTGCGTCTCGCGCTCACCGTCGGGGACCCGGGGGGCGTCGGCCCCGAGATCGCCGGCTCGCTCCTCGCCTCGGGCGCCCTCTCCGGCGCCGACGTGTACGTTCTCGGCGCCTACGCGGCGCTCGAGGCCTGGCTTCCCGCGCGCGCGTGCGGCGCCGCCCGCGTGATTCCGCTCGCCGAGGCGGCGGCGCTCGAGCCGCCCGACTCGTTCCCCGTCTATATCGACACCGGCGAAGCGACGGGCTACCCCGTCGGGCGCCCCACCGCGGCGGGGGGGCTCGCCTCGGGCCGGGCGATCGAAGCGGCCGCGTCCCTCGCGAGGCGGGGGCTCGTCGACGGCATCGTCACGGGGCCCATCGCGAAGGAGGCGCTCGCGCTCGCCGGCTACGCGAAATACAGCCACACCGAGCTGCTCGCGGAGCTGTTCGGCGCTCGCGCGTGCGAGATGATGATGGTTTCGGGCGCGCTGCGCATCGTCATTCTCACGAGAGACATCCCGCTGCGGGACGTGAGCGCCGCGGTCACCGCGGCGCGGATCGAATCGGGCGTGCGCACGACCGCCGCGGCGCTCACGGAGCTCTTCGGCGTCGCGCGTCCGCGGATCGCGGTCGCCGCGCTCAACCCGCACGCCGGGGACGGCGGCGTCCTCGGAACGGAGGAGCGCGACACGATTCTCCCCGCCCTCGAGTCGCTCCGCGCGGCGGGCTACGACGCCGACGGCCCGTTCCCCGCGGACACATTGTTTTACAAATGGGAGCGGAAAGGGTACGATGCCTTCATCGCTCTCTACCACGATCAGGGAATGATCCCCTTCAAGGCGGGGGGCTTCGAGAAGGGCGTCAACATGACGATCGGGCTCCCGGTCGTGCGGACGTCCGTCTGTCACGGGACGGCTTTCGACATCGCCGGAACGGGCAGGGCGGAGGCGGGGAGCCTCGAGAGCGCGTTCGCGCTCGCCGTCGAATGCTGCCGCGCCCGGCGCGAACGGCGCCCGGACGGCGCTCGGGAGTGAGATGGAGCAGGACCAGAGAATCATCGTCGGCGTGTACCACCTCTCGAAAACCTTCGGGAAGCACTTCAGCCTCCACGACATCAACCTGCAGGTCACGAACGGCGAGTTCGTGTTCCTCGTCGGCCGGAGCGGCGCCGGGAAGAGCACGCTCCTGCGCATGATCTACATGGACGATTTCCCGAGCTCCGGGCAGGTGGTCGTCGGCCCGTACATATCGACCAAAATGAAGCGGAGCACGATCCCGCATCTCCGGCGGAAGATCGGCATCGTATTCCAGGACTTCCGGCTCCTCGACGACCGGACCATATTCGAGAACGTCGCCCTCGCGCTCAAGGCGTCGGGCGCCGGTCTCGGCGACGTGAAGCACCAGGTCACCGACATCCTCATGCGCGTCGGCCTCTATCACAAGCGCTACGATTTTCCGCACGAGCTCTCGGGGGGCGAGCAGCAGCGCGTCGCGATCGCGCGCGCCGTCGCGAACCGCCCCTCCGTGCTCCTCGCCGACGAGCCGACGGGGAACCTCGATCCCGTGGTGACGCGGAGCATTCTCGAGCTCCTGTTCAAGATCAACGCCGGCGGCACCGCCGTGCTCATGGCGACGCACGATCTCGATCTCGTCAAGAGCTTCGGGCAGCGGATCATCTACCTCGACGGCGGCCGCGTCGTGAAGGACAAGGACATGATCTACGTCGGCGACCTGCGCGAGCGGATCGCGGGCTCCGAGATCAGCGAGAAGGCCGATCGCCTCGAGGATCGGGACATCACGGGAGACGGGAGGAATCGCCGGTGAACCTGAACCAGCTGCGGTACGTGGTCGGCGAATCGCTGACGATGATGTCGCGCCGGAAGGCGGCGAACGTACTCTCGATCATCATCATGGGACTGAGCCTCCTCATCCTCGTCGTCTTCCTCCTGCTCACCCTCAACGTGCAGGCGGTCATCGACCGGGCGAGCGGCGAGATGCGGGCCTACGTCTACCTCACGGACGGGCTCGACGCGGCGGCCTCGCGCGAGATCCAGATGAAGCTGCTCGGCCGGGAGGGGATCGAGGAGGTCGTCTTCGTATCGAAGGAAGAGGCGCTCTCCTCGTTCCGCGAGGATCTCGGGGACAACAAGGACATGCTCGACGCGCTCGGGAGCAATCCGCTCCCCGACGCGTACCGCGTCAAGGTGAAGCCCGACTACATCCGCTCCGAGTTCATGGAGAAGCTGGCCGCCGAGGCGGGGCGGTGGAAAGGCGTCGAGGAGTTCCGCTACGGCGAGAAATGGCTCGGGCGCGGCGAGAAGCTCGTCCGGGGCTTCTACTTCGTCGACCTCGTGATCGGGATCATCATCTTCCTCTCGGTGGTCTTCGTCATCGCGAACACGGTGCGGCTCACCGTGCTCACGAGGCAGAAGGCGATCGAGGTGGCGAAGCTGGTCGGCGCGACGAACGCCTTCATTCAGATCCCGTTCCTCGTTGAGGGGGCGCTCCAGGGGGCGGTGGCGTCGCTGCTCGCGATCGCGCTCCTCGCCGTGATTCACTCGTTCGCGAAGCGATCCCTGCCGGGCGTGCTGTTCCTCCGCGGGGACGCGATACTCGTGTTCGTCGTGTTCTGCGCCTTGCTCGGCGCGGCCGCGAGCTACGGCGCGATGCGGCGCTTCCTCAAAGTATGACGACGCCGGACGGTCTTATGACCATGCTCTGGAAGAATGCCCGGAGAACGCTCCTGCCGCTCGCCGCGCTGCTCTGCGCGATCGTCGCGGGACCCCTGGCGCAGGATCAGCAGGAGGGCTCGCTCGACGATCGGATCCGCGCGAAGGACGCCGAGCTCCAGAAGCTCCGCGAGGAGATCGCCGCGGAGCGCAGGAACATCGAGGAGGTCGAGCGGAAGGAGAAGGACATCGCCGGATATCTCGCGAAGCTCGACCGGGAGGAGAAGCTCACCAAACGGCTGCTGGCGGGCATCTCGGAGAAGGAGGATATGCTCGAGCAACAGGTGGCGCGCCTCCGGGAGGATCTCGTGTACAGCGAATCGGTGTTCGACCGCCGCCGCGTCATTCTCGCGAAGCGGCTGCGGGAGATGTACATGAGCGGGCCGCGGTACACGTGGCAGGAGCTCCTGCAGGCGAGCAATTTCGGCGATCTGCTCCAGCGGTACAAGTTCCTCGCGACGATCGCGGCGAACGACGCGAACCTCGTCGAGGAGGTTCGCCAGCACAAGACCGACGTCGCGCGCCGCGAGACGAACCTCACGGAATCGCTCGCGCAGGCGACCGCCGCGCGGCGCGAGAAGGAACGCGAGCTCGCGCGTCTGCGGGCGAACGAGGAGAAGCGCAAAAAATCGCTCGCCCAGCTCAAGACGAGCAAGAGCGCGTCGCAGAAGCGGATCGAGCAGCTCGCGAAGGCCGAGCGCGATCTCGTCGCGATCATCGAGTCGTTCGAGAAGGAGCGGACCACCGCGGCGCCGGAGGCCTGGGAGGCGAGCGCCGGGAAGGAATTTCCCGCGCTCAAGGGGCGCATGCGGGCCCCCGTCGAGGGCAAGCGCGTGCGCGGCTTCGGCGAGTCGAAGCATCCCGAGTTCGGGACGGTGACCTTCAATCCGGGCGTCGATTTCGAGACGCGGGCCGGCTCGCCGGTGCGCGCCGTCGCGCGGGGGAAGGTGGAGTACGCGAGCCTCCTGCCCGGCTTCGGGAACTGCATCATCGTCTCGCACGGGCAGGGGTATTACACCCTCTACGCGCACACGTCGAAGATATTCGTGAAGAAGGACATGATGGTGAATCCGGGGGACGTGATCGCGGAGGCGGGCGGCCCGGCGGCGGAGACGGGGAACGCGTTCCATTTCGAGATTCGGAAATCGAAGAAGGCGCTCGATCCGGCCGAGTGGCTCGGGAGATAGGCGGGCCCCCGGAGGGCCGCCGAAGCGCGGAAAGGCACATCGGGCATGGACATCCTTGCGGCGGCCGAGACGATCGCGCGCGCGCAGCCCCGCGTCGGGCCGCTCCTCGAGGGGCTCGCCGCCTCCGGGAAGCTGCCCCCGTCGCTCATCTTCGCGGGGCCGGAGGGCTCCGGCAAGGAGCTCATGGCCGTGCGGCTCGCCGCGCTCCTGAACTGCGAGGGATCGGGCGCCGGGAAAGCGTGCGGCCCCGGCGGGCGATGCCCCGCCTGCTCCAAGATACGGACCCTCGAGTATCCCGACCTTCACCTCATCTACGCGGTGCCCCACGGCGAAATCGACGCGGGGCTGCCGCAGGTCGTCGATTCGAGGCGCGAGGATTTCTTCGCGCGCGGGGAGTTCGGGAGCCGCAGCAGGAGCATCGGCATCGATCTCGTGCGGCTCGTCATCGAGGCGCTCTCGAAGCACCCGTTCGAGGGAAAGCGCTCCGTCGTCGCGATCTTCGAGGCGCACCTCGCGACGGCCGAGGCCCAGAACGCGCTCCTCAAGATCCTCGAGGAGCCGCCCCCCTCGGCCGCGATCGTGCTCGTGACGGAGTATCCCGACCGGCTTCTCCCGACGATCCGCTCGCGCTGTCAGGAGATCCGCTTCGACGCGCTCGCTCCCGCGGCGGTCGCCGCGTTTCTCGAGGAGTACTCCGCGGTCGAGCGGGGGGAGGCGCGGCGGCTCGCGGCGCTGTCGCAGGGGAACCTCCGCCGCGGCATGCACCTCCTCGAGGACCGGTTCCTCGGGCTCTGGAAGGACGCCGCCGCGGTCGTCGGGCTCGTCATCGACGGGAAGCGCGCGGAGCTGCTCGCCGAGGCGGAGGAGATCGCGAGCTACAGCGAGGCGTGGAAACGGAACAGGCGCTATTCGCGCGAGGAGATCGCCGAGCTGCTCGAGGAAATGATCATTCTCTTCGGGCTCCTCATCAGGAACCGCGACGGGCTCCTCGCGGAGGCGGAGCGGGGCGCGCTGGCCGAGACGATCGGCGCCGGGCGGGTCGCGGCGGCCGGGGCGCGGAACCTCTCGGGGGACGTCGGAAAGATATCGGCCGCGATCGGGAGCCTCCGCCGGAACGCCGATCTGGAACTGACGCTCTCTCATCTGTTTCTTGATTTGGCGCACGCGTGGTATTAGATTGAGGGCTATGGAAATCATCGAAGTGCAATTCAAGGCGCAGCGCAAGGAGTTCTACCGGAACGCGAAGGCCCTCTACCTCCGGACGGGCAACTACTGCGTCGTCCAGGCGGACCGCGGCGAGGACATGGGGCAGATCATTTCGCTCACCCGGGCCGAGGGGAGCGACGTCGAAGCCGATATGAAGGAGGTACTCCGCCACGCGACCGACAAGGATATCGAGCACCTGAACGAGATCAGGGCCAAGGAATCCGAAGCGCTCAAGATATGCCAGCAGAAGGTCGCCGAGCACAAGCTCCCGATGAAGCTCGTCGACGTCGAGTACCAGTTCGACGGAAACAAGATCACCTTCTATTTCACCTCGGAGGGGCGGATCGATTTCCGCGAGCTCGTGAAGGACCTCGCCGGCATCTTCCGCACGCGGATCGATCTCAGGCAGATCGGCGTGCGCGACGAGGCGCGCCGCTTCGACGGGATGGGGATGTGCGGGCGGCGCCTCTGCTGCGCGACGTTCCTCAAGGACTTCGAGCCGGTGACCCTCAAGATGGCGAAGGATCAGAATCTGCCGCTCACCCCGTCCAAGATCTCCGGGGCGTGCGGGCGCCTCATGTGCTGCCTCGATTACGAGCTCGATTATTACAAGGATCTCACGAAGGACATCCCGAAGATCGGGAGCAAGATCAGGGTCTTCGGCGGCGAGCACCGCATCGAGAAGGTGGACATCTTCAACCGGACCGTCATCCTGAGCGACGCGGAGAAAAATCAGGTGGAGGTCAAGCTCGAGGTGCTGCAGGAGGAGCTGCGCAAGGAGCCGTCCGCCGTGAAAAGCGACAAGGACGAAGCGGGGGACAAGCCGGACGCGCAGGGAAAGGGCGAGCCGCCCGGCAAGGGGGAGGCCGGCGCGAAGGGCGATCGAATGGATCAGCACGGAAGAGTCGAACGCGGGGACCAGCGCTGGAGGGGCGGACGGAACGGCCGGAACAGCGGGGGCGGCAGGAACGATCGGGGCGGCAAGGACCGCCCGCAGGGCCGGTAAATGGATACGAAACGATTTTACATAACGACGGCGATCGACTACGTGAACCAGAAGCCGCATCTCGGCACCGCGTACGAGAAGATCGGGGCCGACTGCATGGCGCGCTACAAGCGCCTCGCGGGATTCGACGTCCATTTCCTCATGGGAAACGACGAGCACAGCACGAACGTCGAGCGCGAGGCGCGCGCCCGCGGGCTCGATCCCTTCGACTACTGCCGTTCGATGTCGGGGGAGTTCCAGAGCGTCTGGAAGGCGCTCGACATCTCGTACGACGACTTCATCCACACGACGGAGGAGCGGCACATCCGCTCCGTGCGGACGCTCTTCGAGCGGATCCACGCGAACGGATACATATATAAAGGAAAGTACGAGGGATTCTACTGCGAGTCGTGCGAGGAGTTCATCGTCGAGAAGGATCTCGTCGACGGGCTCTGCCCGCGCCACAAGCTCCCGCCGAAGACGATCAGCGAGGACAACTACTTCTTCGCGCTCTCGAAGTTCCAGCAGCCGCTCCTCGAGTTCTTCGAAAAGAACCCCGAGTTCGTGCGGCCGCAGATCCGCTTCAACGAGGTCATCAACGTCATCAAGGGCGGGCTCGAGGATATCTCGATCTCGCGCTCCGGCAAGGCGTGGGGGATTCCGCTCCCGATCGACGAAACGCACGTCATCTACGTCTGGTTCGACGCGCTCACGAACTACATCTCGGCGCTCGGGTACGGCGGGGCGGACACGGCGGCGTTCGACCGCTGGTGGCCCGCCGACGTGCACGTGATCGGCAAGGACATCACGCGCTTCCACTGCATCATCTGGCCGGCGATGCTCATGGCGGGAGGCGTGGCCCCGCCGCGCTCCGTCTTCGCGCACGGATTCATCTCGCTCGCCGGCGAGAAGATGTCGAAGACGCGCGGCAACATCATCGACCCGATGCGGATGGCCGAGGCGTTCGGTTCGGACGCGCTGCGCTACCTCCTGCTCCGCGAGGTGCCCTTCGACCGCGACGGCGACATCACCGCGGAGGTCTTTCTCAACCGCTACAACGCGGACCTCGCGAACGACATCGGCAACCTGTTCAGCCGCACCGTCACGATGGTCTCGAAGTACCTCGGCGGCGCGGTCGAGCCGAAGCCGCTCGGGACGGGGCACGAGCTCTACGGCGAGCTCGTCCGCGCGCTCGAAGCCTATCGCGGCCATATGGACCGCATGGAGTTTTCCCGCGCGCTCGGCGCCTACTGGTCGGTCATCCAGCGCGCGAACCGGTTCATCGAGGAGAAGCGCCCGTGGGACCTCGCCAAGGACCCGGCGAAGTACCACGAGCTCGAGGAGATGTTCCGCGAGCTTCTCGCCGTGCTCAGGGCCTCGGGCGTCGTGCTCCTGCCGTTCATGCCCCGCAAGATGGCGGAGATGCTCGCCCAGCTCGGGGCGGCGAAGCTCACGATGTGCGATCTGCCGGAGAAGGCGGCCGGCGCGAGCTCCCTCGCGCAGCCGGTGCCGCTTTTCCCGCGCATCAAGGTGGACAGCGCCGATCTCCTGAAGGGTTGATTCGCGCATGCTCGTCGACTCCCACGTCCATCTCGACATGCAGCAGTTCCGGAACGACCTCGAAGACGTCGTCGAGCGCGCCCGCGCCGCCGGCGTGCGCGAGATGCTGCAGGTCTGCTACGACGCGCGATCGGTCGACGCGACGATCGCGCTGACCCGGCGCTTCGAGGACGTGTTCGGCGCGCTCGGCATCCATCCGCACGACGCGAAGGAATGGAACGAATCGCTCGAGCAGAAGATCCGGGAGGGGCTCTTCCGCGACAAGATCGTCGCCGTCGGCGAGATAGGGCTCGACTACTACCGCGACCTCTCGCCGCGGGAGCGGCAGCGCGAGGTCTTCCGGCGGCAGATCGGGATCGCGCTCGAGCACAAGAAGCCGATCGTCGTGCACTCCCGCGAGGCGTTCGACGACACGATCGACATCCTCCGCGAGGAGGGGGCCTCGGCGGTCGGGGGCATCTTCCACGCCTTCCCCGGCGGGATCGAGGAGGCCCGCGAGGCGATCCGCCTCGGCTTCCTCATCGGCATCGGCGGGCCGCTCACGTACAAGAGCTCGCGGCTTCCCGCCGTCGCGAAGGTGCTTCCCTCGTCGGCGTTCGTCCTCGAGACGGACTGCCCCTATCTTCCCCCCGAGCCGCACCGGGGCACGCGCAACGAGCCGTTCCGCGTGACGCTCGTCCGCGACCGGCTCGCCATGATCCGGGGCGTCGAGCCCGAGGACATCGAGCGCGCCTCCGGGGTCAGCTATCAGCGGCTCATTCATAAGAAGAAGAACGTCCCCGGCGCCGTCGCGTACTCCTTCAAGAGAAACATATATATCAACGTCACGCGCGCCTGCACGAACGACTGCGTCTTCTGCCTCCGGAACCGCCGCGACAACTTCCTCTACGGCTACAACCTCAACCTCGCCGCCGATCCGACGGCGGCGCAGATGGCCGAGTCCGCGTCCGCCCTCGCGCGGGAGAAGAAGCACGCGGAGATCGTCTTCTGCGGCTACGGCGAGCCGACGTGCCGGCTCGAGGAGGTGCTCGCGGCGGCGCGCGCGTTGAAATCCCTCGGGCTGCCGCTGCGGCTCGACACGAACGGCCACGGGAACACGATCAACCGGCACGACGTCGTGCCGGAGCTCGCCGAGATCTTCAGCGGCGTCTCGGTCAGCCTCAACGCCCACGACCGCGCCTCGTACGTGAAGCTCTGCCGCCCGGACGCGGGAGAGAAGGCGTTCGACGCCGTGATCGATTTCATCAAGCGCGCCGCGGCCTCTCCGATGGCGTGCGCCGTGACCGTGCTCGATTATCCGGGCGTGGACGTCGAGGCGTGCCGCCGGCTCGTCGCGACGATTCCGCGCGCGAAGTTCCGCGTGAGGACGTATTACATGGAGTGACGCAGTGCTTCCAGCCAAGAAAGGGCTCGGGCAGAATTTTCTCACGGCGGAGCCGGTGGCCCGGAGGATCGCGCAGTCGATTTCCCCGGGTCCCGGCGATCTCGTCTTCGAGATCGGCCCCGGGCGGGGCGCCCTCACGACGCCGCTCGCGGAGAGCGGGGCCGCGGTCGTCGCCTTCGAGATCGACGGCGCGCTCGTCGATCTCCTCCGCGAGAAGTTCGCCGCGTCTCCCCACGTCGAGATCCTCCATGCCGACATCCGCGACATCGACTTCGACGAGGAGGCCCGCCGGCGCGGCGCGGCGACGTACAAGCTCGCCGGCAACATTCCCTACAACCTCACCGCGCCGATTCTCGTCGATCTCGCCCGCTGGCGGATGATGAGCGCGGCGGTGGTCATGATGCAGCGGGAGGTCGGCGACCGGATCCTGACCGAGCCGGGGGAACGCAACTGCGGTATTTTGTCGATTTTTCTCCGGACTTATTTTATAATGAAGAAGGTGCTCAGGGTCCGTCCCGGCTCCTTCATGCCGCCCCCCAAGGTCGAGAGCGTCGTGCTCGGATTCGCGCCGCACGCGCCGGGGAGAGGACCCGAAGACAGGGGGGCGTTTCTCCAGTTCCTGAAAGGGTGCTTCGCCCATCGAAGGAAAAAGCTCCGCAACGTCCTGGGAGAATTGCTAGAGTTAGAAACTGCTAAGGATTTGGACAGGCTGAGCAGGCTTTCGGGCGTCGATTTTGCTAGTCGTCCTGAAGAGCTTCCGCTCGAAAGCTGGTTCAACCTCTTCGCGGCGTCCCGGGACGTGAAAGGGCTTCGATGAGCATCCGCACCCGCATCGCGTGCGAATTCATAGGCTTAACCGTCGCGCTCCTCTGCGTATGGGGCGCCGCGGCGCCCACCCGATCGCAGACCTCGCAGAAGCCGAATCTCTCCGATTTCGCCCGCCGCGCCCAGCTGCAGGACTCGCTCCGGGCCGCCGGGGATTCGCTCCGGGCCGATTCGCTGGCGGCCGCGGATTCTCTCGCCGCCGATTCTCTGGCCGCGGATTCCCTGCCGCCCGACACGATCGACCGGTTCGTCCCCGTCAGCAAGTCCACGGTCTCGAGCAACGATGTTTACGTCGCGCTGGGCACCGGGCTCAATGTCGGCTTCGAACCCGGCGGAGGGTGGAGGCTCATGGGCGACGTCAACATCGAGCATAAACGATACCGCCAGCTCGATATGGAAGATGTCACCGAGAGGGCCATCGGAAAGGCGGACAAGATTCGCCCCGGCCTGTACCGGGTCGGGCTGCAGGCCGGCGATAACTACAGCAAGAAGACGACGCTCGGGATCGGCAGGTTCGGGCAGGACATCGTATTCACCGATACGGGCGCGACGCTCGATTTCGCCCTCATGAAACGGCTTCTCGGGGCTACACAATCTGACCTCACCTTCAAGGGGGGCGCAAACAAGGGAACACACGATTTCAAGTATGATCGCACGATGATGGGGAGCGCGAGCGGAACGCTCACCTACGTTTTCGGCGGTCTCATGACGGTCACGGGAGGCGGGGGCCTGAGCGAGAAGCGGGAGCGGAGCTATATTGGCCCGGTCCGCTTCGGCCCGATGGCGAGCAACGCCGATTCGCTGCGTGCGGCGGTGAGCTACGGCAAGGGCTCGACGAAAACGGTCGACGTGTCCTACTCCTGGCTCAAGGGCGTGAACCGCCGGGTGATGCCCCCCCTCGGCAACGCGTACGAGATTCTCGACAAGCCGTGGCTCGCCAAGCAGGAGGAGGCGCGGAGCCGGGGCGAGCAGCTCACCGTGAACACGAACGTCACTCCCATCTCGTATCTCAACGTCGCGATCAACTTCAGGCATCTGAACGCAACGGAGAATTATCTGGTGGACACGCGGCTCTCGATGGAAAGCGAGGATAACTCGATCGGCGCCGACGCCTCCTATTCCTACGCCGCCGGGGGGAGGATGCGTTTCGGCGTTTCCGCGAAGAACAAGCTGGCGGATTACGGGCCGGTCTCCCTCTCGAGCTTCAGGGAGCGGGAGCGAGTCCTGAGCGCCGGGATCACGCAGAAGATCGGCGATTCCATCACGGTCGATCTCAGCGGCTCGGGATCTCTCAATCAGCGCTTCTTCCTGAAGCAGGACGTCAATCCCCGCGACGCGGACATCCTCATGTATCGCGGGGATATGACCCTGCGGGCGCCGTATCGAACGTTCAGTATCGACGTGGATTTTCTCATCGACCGCTTCGAGACGATCAACATCGACAAAACGTACTCGGGGGACAACCGGGTCGACTACAAATATCAGCTCGGGCCCACGCTCAGGCTCAACCCCGCGCGCTGGCTTACCCTCTCCCAGGATTACATCGTCAAAATCGAGTTCACCGATTTCGTCTTCAAGGAGGACGAGAACTATCTGAACAGAACCACGACCTGCAATACGCGCGCGTACTTCGATCCGAGCCGGCGGTTCGGCTTCGATTTCATATACAGCTTTCTGGGGAAAGACACCGGAAGCTATCTGATGCGCGGGGAGAGCCGGAAATACAGCCCGAGCAACGAGAGTATCGAGCACTCTTTGAGAATGGCGACACGGTACGAGGTGGTCCGGGATCTCCTCGTCAAAGGCCAGACGAATTTCAGGTTCCAGGAGAGCAACGCCTTCGCGTCCCGAGACGGCCAGAAAGTCATCTCGTCGACGACGACGTACCAGTCGGGGGGCATGAGCGTCGGCTTCGAGAGAAGGGTGAGCTTCGGGGAGCGCGGCGGTTTGGCTCTCGATCTCGCGTACGTGCGGAATTACGGGCCCTACATCACGCCCGAGCGCAAGGAATACTGGGAAGGGGACGCGGAGCTCACGCTCAAGTTCTAGGAGGATGAACGACATGAGGAAATTTCTGATTGCGGGGCTCCTGATCGCCGCGACGATCGCGCCCGCGGGATGCGACATCTTCGAGCCGCGCACCGCCGATCAGCCGGGGGAGGGGACAAACGAGTATCCGTGGATCGTGCCCAACAGGCCCAAGGACGTGTTCGTCAATCTCGCGAGCGGGCTCGCCTCGCCGCTCAACTCGAACTACGAGCGGAGCCTCGACGGATCGTTCACCTTCATCCCCTCGGCCGACGCCGAGGCCGTGTATCCGGGCGTCTTCGCCGATTGGACGAAGGAGATCGAGCTCGACGTGCTCACGAGGATCAAGACGCTCTACCTCGGGGTACGGACGGTGCAGTTCGGTGACGCGAACCTGAACTTCACCGTCGAGAACGAACAGGTAGGCTTCGCGACCTACGAGGGCCCGTATTCTATAACGCTCAACGTCGGCGACGGCTCGCCGGCCGCATTCTACGCCGGCATCGCGCGCTTCACCATCGTGCAGGGGACGCAGGGGTGGGTGATGACGATTTGGGAGGACATCCAGCCGGTCGGGGCGAATCAGACCTCGGGTTTCCTTCGAGGTCCGTTAAAGCAATAGGGCGCAAGGCTTGCATATAGTGACCGAAAATCAGAGATATGGAGGATTAATATGTCCTTGAAAAATTCACCCGAATATGCTAATATTCCACAAGGAGGAAAACGTATGCTTGGAAACAGGATGAAATTCGCGTTTCTGTCTCTCGCTGCATTCGCGTTGATCGTTTTTTCGGGATGCATCCTCTCCCCGGACGAGGAAGCGCCCGACAAACCGCCGGTTATTACCTACAAGCCGCTCACGGAGAAGGAAAACCTCATATACAACCTTTTGCAGTGCTATAAGGATCGTAACATTACCGAATACGAGAAGCTTCTCCACGGCGATTTTCTCTGGTACAACCAAGCCGGCTCCGCAACCGAGTACAACTTGAGGACCGATGACGTCAGGATGACGCGAGGGCTGTTCGAAGCAGCCAAGAACACGTACCCCAATCAGGACCTCTGGATCGACAGGCTCGATCTCTGGATAGCGAGCCCCGGAAACTGGACTCAGGTACCCGATATCGCGGGAACTCCCTGCGCGGACTGCTGGGAGACGACGAGAGACTACCAAATCACGGCGGTCATGAACGGCGGGGACAAGACATTGGTGGGGAACGACCTCATCAAGCTATACGCCATCGGCATCGACGAAGGCGGCACGAAGATCTATAAATTCCTTCGGATGGACGATATCCTGCAGAACTAGCCATGAGCGCGCACAAGCCGCAAGGCTCGCGCGCTGTCTTGGTTTGCAAGCAATCGAGCCCCCTCCCCCGAGGGGGCTTTTCTTTTGCCCCTGCCGGCATTATATTTAATCGTCGAGATGAGGGGGGGAACGTGATGAAATCCGCGTTCGAATTGCGAACCGCGGCGCTCGAGCGCATAGTTCGAGGTGCCGCCCTCGCGGCTATCGTCTCCCTGCTGCTCGTTTCCGGCTGCTCCGACGATCCCGCGAAGCCGAAAATCGCGGCGCCGCGCTATCCCGAGACCACGTCGCCGGAGATCGTGGTCGATAACCTGCTCCTGAGCTACCAGGACCGCGACATCGAGCAGTTCGAGAAGCTGCTTCATCAGGACTATATATGGTATCACCAAGCGGGGATGGCGCCGGAGTTCTGTACGAGGATCGAGGACATAAACATGACGCTCAACATGTTTCTTGCCGCGGAGCATAAACATCCGAACAAAAACCTCTGGCTCGACCAGCTCAAGCTCGAGCTCGAGCCGCCGAGACCGTGGAATCCGGTCGTCGATATCGCCGGAGTCCCCTGCGCGGGCTGCTTCGAGACGAGTCGGATCTACCTCGTGACGGCCATGACGGCCGGCGGCGCGATTACCTATTTGCCCACCGATCTCATCCAGATCTTCGTAGCCCCGGTCGATGCGAACGGCACGACGGTCTACCGGATCATCCGCATGGACGACATTCACTGGTAGTGGAGCGGCTCCTTATTGAACCGAACAATGCGCGGGCTTTCTTCCTTGATTGGACACTCCGTTAGGCATATAATCTGTCCAGCTTCTAGGGGCGGAATGAACGTGAAACAATTTGGGATGCTCCGAATCGCATTGCTGGCTCTTGCCGTTGCTGCGGCTGTTGTTATCAGCTGCTCCGATGATCCTGCGCGGCCGAAATTCACGCCGGCGCCCCGATATCCCGATGCGACCACGCCCGACATCGTGATCAGCAATCTTCTCAAGAGCTACGAGGATCGCAACATCGAGCAATTCGCGAAGCTGCTCCACCCCGACTATATCTGGTACAACCAACTCGGGGTAACGCCTGAGTTCTACACGAGAAGCGAAGATTCCGTGATCACGGGCAGTATGTTCCTCGCGGCCTTGCATGCGCATCCGGATGAGGCGCTTTGGCTGGATAAGCTCGAGCTCTTGCTCGCGCAGGGATCCTGGGTGTCGATCGTCGATATCGCCGGAGTCCCCTGCGAAGGCTGCAAAGAGACGACGAGGGAATACGAGATTACGCTCGTGATGGCCGGCGGCGCAATGACACTGATAGCCGTTGACCTCGTGCAATTCATCGTAGCCCCGGTCGAAGTGAACGGCACGACGGTCTACCGGATCCTGCGCTGCGATGACTTGCGCATGCAGCGAAGCGGCTCCATGGTGCCCGTGCCGATGCCCGGCCGTCCTTGACTTCCCCCCGGCCCCGCGCCTATAGTATCCCCGTGGCAAAAGGCAAGACACACAGCTCGTCCCGGCTCAAGGGCGTGGCGATTCTTCTCTGTCTCGTGTTCGTCGCCTCTCTCGGGCTCTACCGCTATTTCAAAACGGAGAGCGGCTCCGTGTTTCTCCTCGACGCCGGGATCGACAGCCGCTACGCGAACGTCCAGCGGGACGTCGAGCGTCGGGTCGTCAAGGCGCTCCGGCGGCACGGCGTCATGAGCCGCAGCCTGAAGATCACGCAGGAAAACGAGCCGGGGCAGGCGGCGCCCGTCTCGGTCATCCGGGCGGAGACCCCGCCCGAGGCCTCCCTCGTCCAGATCAACGCTTCGATAACGAAGGCAGTCCGCGCGATCGGAGCCCGCGTGCGTTCCTGCCAGGAGGGGAAGGACGGCACGATCATCACGATGGAGATCGGCACGAAGCGCGCGCTCACGCACCGGTGCGTGATCAAGAAGGGCTCGGCGCGGGCCCGTCGCGGCGCGGCCGAGCGGAATCCCGTGCGCGTCGTCGCGCTCTGCGTGGACGATTTCGGCTTCTTCAACAACCAGCTCGTGAAGGATTTTCTCGATCTCGACATCCCGCTCACGATCTCGGTGATACCGGGGCTCAAATATTCGGCGAAGATCTGTCTCGCGGCGGCGGAGGAGGGGAAGGACGTTCTGTGCCATCTTCCGATGGAGGCGGAGAAGGAGGCGTGGGACAGCGGCGAGATTCCGCTCATCAGGACGGGGATGAAGGCGGCGGAGATCGAGAAGGCGGTCGCGCAGGCGCTCGAGACGACCCCGGGCGCCATCGGGATCAACAACCATATGGGCTCGAAGGCGACCGCCGACCGGGCGCTCATGAAGGCGGTGCTCGGGCTCTGCCGCGAGCGCGGGATCTTCTTCTTCGACAGCATGACGACGTCGCACTCGGTCGTCGGCGACGTCGCGAAGGAGGTCGGCGCGAGCACGGCGTCGAACGACCTGTTCGTCGACGGCGGCGACGGCGAAACGCGCGAGAACATGCGGAAGCTTCTGTCGATCGCGGCCCGCAGGGGCTCGGCGATCGGCATCGTTCACGTGCGGCCGCAGACGCTCGAGGATCTGCGCTGGATGATCGACGAGGCGCGAAAAGAGGGGATCGAGTTCATCACGATCTCCCAGATGATAAAGAGACACAGCCTGGCGTTGGCGGAAGGAGGAGGGCTTTGAGCACGATACGGCTTGGGGTCAATATCGATCACGTGGCGACGCTCCGCGAGGCGAGGAAGGCGACGGAGCCCGATCCGGTGACCGCGGCCATGATGGCCGAGCAGGGGGGCGCCGATCAGATCACCTTTCACCTGCGGGAGGACCGGCGGCACATCCAGAACCGCGACGCGCGGCTCATCAGCGAGCTCGCGCAGACGCGGGTCAACATGGAGATGGCGGCGACGACCGAGATGCAGGAGATCGCGCTCGCGCTCCGTCCCGATTCGGTGACGCTCGTGCCCGAGAAGCGCGAAGAGGTGACGACCGAAGGGGGCCTCGACGTCGTCAAGATGAGCGCCGCCGTGACGCCGATCGTCAAATCGCTCAAGGAAGGCGGGATCTCGGTGGCGGCCTTCCTCAATCCCGATCAGGCGCAGATCAAGGAGGCCGCGAAGATCGGCTTCGACGCGGTCGAGATCCACACCGGCGAGTACGCGAACGCGGGGCGCACGGAGGTCGAGCGGACGCTCCGGGCGATCCGCGACGCGGCCTCGGCGACGGCCAAGCACGGCATGCGGGCGCACGCGGGGCACGGCCTCACCTATCACAACGTCCGCGCGATCGTCGAGATCCGCGAGATCGAGGAGCTCAACATCGGCCACAGCATCCTTGCGCGGGCGATGTTCGTCGGGATCGAGCAGGCGGTGCGGGAGATGGCGGCGCTGCTGAGGCGGTGAGGGGTAGGGGCGGCGGGCTTCTCATTCGAATATTTATCCGAACGGCGAGGCCTTTTCGATGCGGCGCGGCGCGGGGAGCGACCCCCGCGCCGCGCGCGTTGCGAGCTAGAACTTCCCCTCCCGAACTTGAGCTCTCGAGCGCCTGTCGCCGAGGCGGACGACCCGCTCCCGGTGGACGGGCTCGTTCTCCGGCACGGGCGTCTCGCGCTTTTCGCGGCCGAGCCGGATCACGCTCTTCAATTGCTTCAGAATATCGGAGCCATCGAGCGCCTCGGCCCCCTCGGCGTAGAAGTCGAACCACGGGAGCCCCGCGCTCGTGTAGCTCTGGGCCGTCGGCGGCACGGTCGGCGGCGCCTCTCCCGTGATCGCGCGCCAGACGAGGGAGTTCGCGATGTGCACGAAGCACCGGCTCGAGCGCGAGCGGTCCCAATCCTCGAAGTCGAAACGGTCCTCGTAGATCTCCTGCCGCATGCGGCCGCCCGGAGCGAGCCCCATGTCCGGGCTCGACCCATTGGGCATGCAAATCGACCGGCATATCTCAAGATCCTGGAGCTCCCGCTTCGGGAACCGCCGCTCGAAGACCTCGCGCTTCATCGGATAGGCGATGATCTGGAGCCCGCCGAACTCCGCCGCGCCCGTGATCTGCTCCTCGGCGGTGTAGCCGCGGCCGAGCGGCATCGCGACGAACTGCCGGATGATGCCCTTCTCGACGCAGAAACCGTCGAGCCACGGCTGCCCGGGGACGACGACGTAGTCCTGCGGCACGCCGTGAAGGCCGTTCGTCCACTGCTCGCCGCTCACGGCGTCGATCTTGCCCGCTGCGATCTTGACGGCGAAGGGATACGGCGCGCCGTGCCCGGGAACGTACGACGAGCTGAAGTTCAGCCACATCGCCTCGGCCTGATGCATCGGGAGCATCACGCCGCCATGCTCGAGCCACTGCGCCGGCACGCCGCCGGCGAAATCGTCGACGTGCTTCAGCGGAAAGCTCCCGAGGCCGGGCGGCAGGAAGTGGTCCTTCCCGTCGTCGGGGATGCGGAGCGTGCGCTCGAACTCGATCTCGAGCCGCGCGTCCGGATGCACCTCCGGAAACGAAAAGACGAGCGTGTTGTGCTTGAGCTCTATCATCGTACTCCTCCTTGGTTCACCATTTGCCGTCGCGCACCTCGCGCACGAGGCGAAGCATCGCGTGATCCGGCATGTCTTTCATCTCGCGAATGAGCTCGGCGAAGAGCTTCGGCCGCTGCCGAATCACCTTCTGCAGGTCGCTCGAGACCTTCCCCGCCAGCGCGAGGAGGACGTCCGTATCCTCGCCGAGCGCTTCCGCAAGAAGCGCTATCTTTGACTCGGAGGGGGGCGGCTGTTCGCCGCGCTCGACCTTGCTGAGGAAGGACGGCTCGACGCCGATCTTCATCGCGATCTTTCGAAGGGAGAATTCCGGGTTGCCCTCCCGCAGCTTCTCCCGCCGCTGCCGAATGTATTCACCGAAATGATTCATCATGTGTGTATTATATACTACACAGTACACGTTTGTCAAGGGGGCGCCGGCCGAATCTTCCTAATGCATTATAATTCAATAGAATAAAATTGAAATTGCGCGCGGGAGGCGGCGGGTTTAATCTCGGCTGAGGATCAAAACCGACAAGAAAAGGAGAGAGCCATGCAGCCATATCCGAAGAAGCTCATCGAGACCGCCGGGATCGGGATCCCGCTCATCGGATTCTACGACGCGCCGGACCCCGCGCCCTTCGAGCCGCTCGTCGAGCCGAAGCCGGGGGCGCGCGCCTGCGTGTTTGGATTCTACAAGAGCTGGCTCAAAGGCGAGACGCTCCGCGTCACGAAGGACAACTTCGGCTGCGGCGGCGCGGGACGCGCATGGTGCGGCGTCGAGGCGCGCTCGCGAGAGGAGTTCATTCGTTTTCTCGTCGACGAGGAGGGGCTCAAAGCCTCGCACGATCTCATGAACCGCTGGATCGATTCGAGCGCACCGTACCGGCGGACTCACGCGAACATTCTCGTCGGCCCGCTGAAGGAATCGCAGTACGAGTATCTCAGGACGGTGACCTTCTTCGTGAATCCCGACCAGCTCGGCCTCATGACCCTCGGCGCGCAGTATCACAGCGCGCCGGAGGATCCGCCGCCGGTGATTTCCCCCTTCGGATCCAGCTGCATGCAGATGGTCGGCGTCTTCAAGGATCTCGATGCGCCGCAGGCGGCGATCGGCTCCACCGACGTCGCGAGCCGCGAGTATCTCCCGCCCGACACGCTCGCCTTCACCGTGACGAAACCGATGTTCGAGCGGCTCGCCACGCTCGACGACCGGAGCTTCCTCACCAAGCCCTTTTGGAAGAAGCTGATGAAGGCGCGCTCGCGCGGCTGAGGAGGGCGCGGGGCAAATGAAAAAGCCCCCCGTCGCGGGACGGGGGGCCGGTCGTTTGCTTCGTCGCCGGGCGTCGCGAGCGATGCTTACCGCTTCGGCAGCACGCTCTCGAGCGGCGTGTATCTCAGCTTGAACGCCTTCGCGACGGCCTCGTCGGTGACGACGCCCTTCAGCATGTTGATGCCGGTCCAGATCGTCCGGTTCGCGCGCGCGGCCTTCACGTATCCCTTGTCCGCGATCTCGATCGCGTAGGGGAGCGTGGCGTTCGTGAGCGCCATCGTGGAGGTCCGGCACACCGCGCCCGGCATGTTGGCGACGCCGTAGTGCACGACGCCGTCGACGAAGTAGATCGGATCGGTGTGGTACGTGGCGTGGATCGTCTCGATGCAGCCGCCCTGGTCCACCGCGACGTCGACGATCACGGAGCCCTTCTTCATGAGCTTGAGCATCGGCCTCGTGACGAGACGCGGCGCCTTGGCTCCGGGGATGAGAACCGCGCCGACGAGGAGGTCGGCCTGCGCGAGCATCTTGCGGATGTTCGCCGGGTTCGACATGAGGACGGTGACGTTCGCCGGAAGGACGTCGGAAAGGTAGCGGAGCCGATCGAGGTTGATGTCGAGGATGGTGACCTTCGCGCCCATGCCGGCCGCCATCTTCGCCGCGTGCGTGCCGACGATGCCGCCGCCGAGGATGACCACGTGCGCGGGCTCGACGCCGGGCACGCCGCCGAGGAGAACGCCCATGCCGCCCATCGGGCGCTCGAGGTACTTGGCGCCTTCCTGGATCGCCATGCGGCCGGCGACCTCGCTCATGGGGATGAGGAGCGGGAGCGAGCCGTCCTTGTCCATCGTCTCGTAGGCGACGGCGACGGCGCCGGTCTTGAGCATGCCCATCGTGAGGGGCTTGCTCGATGCGAAATGGAAGTACGTGAACACGATCTGATCCTTGCGGATCATCTTGATCTCGACCTGCTGCGGCTCCTTCACCTTGATGATCATGTCCGACTTGCGGAAAATCTGCTTCGCCGACGGGATAATCGTGGCGCCCGCCGCGCGGTATTCCGCATCCGGGAAGCCGCTCCCGACGCCCGCGCCCTTCTCGACGAGCACCTTGTGCCCGTGCTTGCGCAGGGTCTCGGCCCCCACCGGGAGAAGGCTGACCCGGTATTCAGCTTTCTTGATCTCTTTCGGCACGCCGATAATCATCGAACCACCTCTGGCTTTAAAAGTTACGAACCTCGAACCGATTGAAAATCCAAAATTAGTCAATAATATAGCCGAATTCCCGCCATTTTCAAATGAAATTCGGGCCCCTGCGCGCCGGGGACGGCCAGAATCGCCTTGACACCGGGGGCCGCGAAAGTATATTCTTTTCAGCCTGAAAACCGGCCAAGTTCCGCTTTTTTATATCGGCTTGGAGGAGTGCCCGAAAGGGCGTTTTTCATCTTTCAGGGTTTCCCTGAAAAGGAGGCGCGTATGGCAGCAGATCCCGTCAGCGCTTTTATGGAGAAGGTAAAAGCGCGCGATCCGAATCAGCCCGAGTTCCATCAGGCCGTGTTCGAAGTCGTGAACTCTCTCATGCCCTTCATCAAGAAGAATCCCAAATATCAGAAGCACATGGTCCTCGATCGCATCGTCGAGCCCGAGCGCGTGATCATGTTCCGTGTGCCCTGGGTGGACGACAAGGGCGAGATTCAGGTCAACAGGGGATTCCGCATCGAGATGAACAGCGCCATCGGCCCCTACAAGGGCGGCCTCCGCTTCCATCCGAGCGTCAACCTCGGCATCCTCAAGTTCCTCGCCTTCGAGCAGGTGTTCAAGAACTCCCTCACGACGCTCCCCATGGGCGGCGGCAAGGGCGGCAGCGATTTCGATCCGAAGGGAAAGAGCGATAACGAGGTCATGGCGTTCTGCCAGTCGTTCATGAGCGAGCTCTTCCGCCACATCGGCCCCGACACGGACGTCCCGGCCGGCGACATCGGCGTGGGCGGCCGCGAAATCGGCTACCTCTTCGGGATGTACAAGAAACTCCGCAACGAGTTCACGGGCGTTCTCACGGGCAAGGGCCGCAAGTGGGGCGGCAGCCTCATCCGGCCCGAGGCGACCGGCTACGGCACGGTCTACTTCGCCGAAGAGATGCTCAAGACCCGCGGCGACTCGATGAAGGGCAAGACCGTGACGGTCTCCGGCTCGGGCAACGTGGCCCAGTACGCCGTCGAGAAGTGCAACCATCTCGGCGCGAAGTGCGTCACCCTCAGCGACTCGAACGGCACGATCTACGATCCGGCCGGCATCGACGCCGAGAAGCTCGCCTACGTCATGGATCTCAAGAACGTGAAGCGCGGACGCATGAGCGAGTACACGAAGAAGTTCACGAAGGCCCAGTACTTCGACGGCAAACGCCCCTGGCACGTGAAGTGCGACGTGGCGCTTCCCTGCGCGACCCAGAACGAGGTCGACGCGAACGACGCGAAGACCCTTCTGAAGAACGGCTGCACCTGCGTCTCCGAAGGCGCAAACATGCCGAGCACGCCGGAAGCGATCGAGCTCTACCTCGAAGCCAAGATCCTCTACGGGCTCGGCAAGGCCGCGAACGCCGGCGGCGTGTCGACGAGCGGGCTCGAGATGTCGCAGAACAGCCTGCGCCTCAGCTGGGACCGCGAGGAGGTCGACCAGAGACTGCACGGCATCATGAAGGCCATTCACGAGCAGTGCGTGGAGTACGGCAAGGAAGGCAAGTTCATCAACTACGTGAACGGTGCCAACATCGCCGGCTTCATCAAGGTCGCCGATTCGATGATCGATCAGGGCGTCGTGTAACGCTCCTGACGCGGGCGGCGGGCCTCCGGGCCCGGCCGCACGGGCGGCGGCGCTCGAGGCCGCCGGCCGCGAGAGACGACGGGCCCTCCCCCTCGGGAGGGCCCTTTTTTTCCTCCCCGGCAGATAAATTTCATGGCGGTTTTCGGGTTCGATTATTAGTATGTCCCCATGTACAACATCTTCCGGGCGAATCATGACGGGCTCATCATCACCGACGAGCTCGCGAAAGACTGCTGGGTCCGCGTATCGAGCCCGACGCCCGCGGAGTGCGAGTTCCTGAGCAGGCAGCTCGGCATCCCGATCGCCTTCATCACCGATCCGCTCGACGTGGACGAGCGCGCGCGAATCGAGATCGACGAAGGGGTCACCCTCGTCATCGTGCGCATTCCCTACTTCGATCCGGAGAACGAGGAGATTCCCTACAAGACGCTCCCGCTCGGCGTCATATTCACCGACGAGTGCATCCTCACCGTGAGCTCGAAAATCGACGGGGGATATCTGGATTTCGTGATCGGACGGGTGAAGGGCTTTTCCATCGAGCACCGGGGACGCTTCCTCCTGCAGGTATTCTCCAAGACGGCGCTCCTCTATCTGAACTACCTCAAGGATATCAACAAGCGCACGGACATCATCGAGGGGGAGCTCCACAAGTCGATGCGGAACGTGGAGCTCATCAAGCTGCTCAACATCGAGAAGAGCCTCGTCTTCTTCGCGACGAGCCTGCGCTCGAACGAGTTCATGATGGAGCGGCTGCAGAAAACCGGCATCCGGATGACGGAGGACGACAAGGAACTGCTCGACGACGTCATCATCGAGAACAAGCAGGCCATCGAAATGGCGAACATCTACAGCAACATCCTGAGCGGAATGATGGACGCCTTCGCCTCGGTCATCAACAACAACCTCACCCTCGTGATGAAGCTCCTCACTTCCGTGACGATCATCCTCATGATCCCCACGTTCGTGTCGAGCACCTTCGGCATGAACGTGCCGCTCCCGTTCCAGAACTCGCCGCACGCGTTCCTCATCGTGACCGGGATCTCGCTCATGCTCTCGCTCATCGGCGTGGCCATTTTCTGGAAGAGGAGATGGTTCTGAGGGCGGATTACTTCGCGACGAGCTTCCTGAATTCCTTCTCCGAGATCACCTTCACGCCGAGCTTCTCGGCCTTGGCGAGCTTCGAGCCCGCCTCGGCGCCCGCCACGACGTAGCTCGTCTTGGCGCTCACGCTCGAGCTCGCGCGGCCGCCGAGCGACTTGACGAGGCGTTCGGCCTCCTCGCGCGAGAGCTCCTCGAGCGTCCCCGTGAAGACGAACGATTTGCCCTCGAGGGGGCGCGCGCCGGTCGCGCGCTTCGCGCGCGCGATCTCGATTCCGAGGGATCGGAGCTCGGCGACGAGGGCCTTCGTCTTTTTCTCGGCGAAGAATCCCGACACGCTCTTCGCCACCTCGGGGCCGACCTCGCGGATCGTGAGGAGATCCTCTTCGGTCGCCGCGAGCACGGCGTCGATCGTGCCGTAGTGGTCGGCGAGAACCGCGGCGACGTGCTCGCCGACGTTGCGGATGCCGAGGGCGTAGAGGAACCGATCGAGCACCGGCTTCTTCGACTTCGCGATCGATTCGAGCAGGTTGGCGGCGGATTTATCGGCGAATCCCTCGAGGTCGAGGAGCGCCTTCTCGTCGAGGCGGTAGATGTCGGCGACGCTCGAGACGAGCCCGCGGTCGACCATCGCGGCGACCGTCTTCTTGCCGAGCCCGTCGATGTCGAGCGCTCCCTTCGAGGCGAAGTGCTCGATGCCGCGCTTGAGCTGCGCGGGGCAGCTCAGGCCTCCCGTGCAGAAATGGTAGGCGCCCTCCTCCTCGACGGGGGACGAGCAGACGGGGCAGGCGACGGGCATCGCGAACGGTTTCTTGCGCCGCTCGTTCTTCTGGGGAATGCGCTCGACGACGGCCGGGATCACGTCGCCGGCCCGCTCGATGCGCACCGTGTCGCCGACGCGGATGTCCTTCTTCGCCACCTCGCCGGCGTTGTGGAGCGTCGCCCGGCTCACCGTGACGCCGCTCACGTCGACGGGGCGGAGCAGCGCCACCGGTGTGAGCTTCCCCGTGCGGCCGACCTGCACGACGATGTCCTCGACGATCGTCACTTCCTTGCGCGGCTCGAATTTGAGCGCGATCGCCCAGCGCGGCGAGCGTGTGCGCATCCCGAGAATCTCCCGGTCGACCTTCGAGTCGATCTGGATGACGACGCCGTCGATCTCGAAGGGGAGATCGTCGCGCTTCGCGCCGAGCGACGCGTGGAACGCGATCGCCTCGTCGATCGTGCGGCACGTCTTTCGATGCGGGTCGACGCGGAATCCCCACCCCTCGAGCGTCGCGAGCTCGTGCGTGTGCGTGTCGGGGGGCTCGGTCCCCTCGATCGCCATGATCTCGTATGCGAAGAACGAGAGCGGCCGCCGTGCCGTGATCCGCGAGTCGAGCTGGCGGATCGAGCCGGCGGCGGCGTTCCGCGGATTGGCGAATGCGGGAAGCTCGCGCTCGGTCATCCACCGGTTGAGCGCGCGGAACTCCTCGAGCGGCATGATCGCCTCCCCCCGGATCGCGACCATACCCGGCGGATCGGCGTCGCGGAGCTTCAGGGGAATCGTCCGGATCGTGCGGATGTTGGGGGTCACGTCCTCGCCGACGCGCCCGTCCCCGCGCGTCGCGCCGCGCGCGAGCACGCCGTCCTCGTAGATGAGCTCGACGGAGAGGCCATCGAACTTGGGCTCGATCGTGTACGTCGCGTCCTCCGAGCCGAGCCCCTTCTTCGTCCGCCTGTCGAACTCCCGCGCCGCCTCGACGTCCGTCGTCGAATCGAGGCTGAGCATCGGCGTCACGTGGCGCGAGCTCGGCAGGTCCTCCCGCGGCGGCGCGCCGACGCGCTGCGTGGGAGAGTCGGGGGTGACGAGCGCCGGATTCTCGCTCTCGAGCGTCTGGAGCTCCGCCAGCAGCCGGTCGTACTCGGCGTCCGAGATCTCGGGCTTGTCGAGGACGTAATAGAGATGGTCGTGGCTCGCGATCTCGTCGCGAAGCCGTGCGATCCGCTTCTGCGCGTCGGTGCGGTTCATAGGCGATCGAGGCGCGCGGTCCACGCGTCCGTGTTGAAGTTGAACCTGCGCGCGAGGCGCAGGAAGGCCGAGATCGCGCGCTTCTCCTGCTCGGAAACGTCGGTCCGGCCGGCGAAACCGTCGAGGAGCGTCGAAATCTTCGATTCGAGGATGAAGTAGACGCGGTTCTGGACGTCGCGATAGTTCGTTTGGATGCCCATCTCGTCGGCGAGGTTCACGAACTGCTCGAGCGCGGAAGATGCCGCCGGGTCGAGGGTGTCCGCGAGCGCCCTGATCCGCTCGAGCAGCAGGTCGCTGAACGATGCGGCTGCCGACGACGTGTCGATCGGCACGCCGAACACCGACGCCTCGGTGACGATGCCCTTGATTCCCTCGAGCCCCGCGGGATCGAGCGAGCGCTCCCAGCGCTCGACCTCCGCCACGAGCTTGTTCGTGAGGAACGTCCGCGCGGGAACGAGAATGCTCTCCGGCGCGTGAATGTTCGCGTCTTTGAGGAGGATGAGCAGGTGCTTGCTCTCGTGATAGATCTCGCTGAAGCGCCCCTCGATGAGATCGAGCCGCTTGCCCATGAACCGCCGGAGGATCTTGTCGCGGTCCTCGGGGAGAAAATCCTGCAGGGCGAACCGCCGGGGGCCGAAGTAGTCGGCCGCGCCCGAGAGCAGGTCCCTCGCGGAGCCCTCCCGGGCGATCCGGGCGAGCCGCTCCGTCATCTCCCGGAACTCCTGCTCGCCCCGGCGCTCCCGCACGAAGCAGACGAACGAAGCTTCGTCTTCGACATAGACCAGATACTCGTACACGGCCGTCACGTACGTGAAGCGTGAAACCATTTCGAGCGCGCCGATCCCCACGCGGTCGGGCCCCATGCGCCCCGCGATCTTGTCGATCGGTTTGACCGGATATCCGTATACGTCGGCGACGCTCTCGTCTTCCGAGAGGTGCGCCGTGATTGCGCAGAGCGCGGCGAGGGCCGGACGGGTGAGAATCGAATCCTTCACGGGGCCGTTGTAAATGTTCGAGCCGGTGCCCTGGGCGGGGATGTTGCTCACGGCCCCTTTGAGATCGCCGAGGAGCTGCTTCTCGAGCGTGAGCCACTGCGCGGGGCCGGCGAGCTCGATCGCGCGGGCCGCGTACCGGAGGATCTGCACCGTTTCGATGCCCGAGATGTCGCTGAAGAACCACCCGCACGAGGTGAACATGAGCTGCGCGTTCCGCTGGCACTCGAGGAGCGCGAGCGCGCGCGAGATCTCCTCGGCGGAGAGCGCCCGGCGAGCGCGGCTCTCGACGAACGCCCGCGCGGCGTCCCGGTCGCGGACCTCGACGACGTCGAGGTAGTCGTTGCGCGCCTTCCACGGGTCAGCGAAGAGCTCCGAGCCCTCTTTTTCGTAGAGCGCGGCGAGCGTTTCGCCGAGGGTGTTGAGCCCGGCGCGGAGCGGCGCGCGCCACTTCTGGTTCCAGCCCTCCCGGCCGCCGGCGCTGTCGCCGCAGTCCTCTTTCCAGCGCCCGACGCCGTGGGAGCATGACCACGCCGTGCCCTCGCCGTTCGGCCCCGGCTTGAGATCGACCTCGTAGCGGGGCTCGTGCGTCGCGAGGTATGCGCCGAAATTCGTCATCGCGAGCTCGCGGCGCGGCGCGGCGGCCTCGATGAGGTAGGCGAGCGCCATGTCGGCGAACGGTTCGTGATGGCCGTAGATCTCCCCGTCCGTCGCGATGACGACGAGGTCGCCCCCGACGCGCGGATAGGCGAGCGCGATCGCGTCGGCGAGGTCGTCGCCGCTCCGGAGCAGATGGTTGAAGCTGACGTCGGTCGAGAGGGGGGCGTCGTAGAAGAACACATCGATGAAGTGCCTCGTGTCGCGTTTCCCCTTGGCTCCCGGATCGAAGCAGCGGTAGGGCATTCCCGTTTGTATGTTCCCCCGGGAAACGTCCTTCCAGTGCGCGCCGTCCTCGAGCGGGCGCACGCGGAGCGCCTGGTGCGGCGAGAGGACGATGAATTGGAATCCGAACTCGATGAGCGACTCGAGCACGGCGGCGTTGACCGCCGTCTCGGGAAGCCAGATGCCCTCGCTCGCCCTCCCGAACCGCCGCTCGAAGTCGCGCGCCCCCCAGCGGATCTGCGTCTCGCGGTCCCGCCGCGAGGCGAGCGGCATGATCGCGTGGTTGTAGCACTGCGCGATCGCGTTCCCGTGCCCGTTCAGGCGCTTCGCGCTCGCGCGGTCTGCCTCGAGGATCCGCGCGTACGTCTCGGGGGCGTTGTCCTCGATCCACGAGATGAGGGTCGGCCCGAAGTTGAAGCTGATCCATTCGTAGTTGTTGACGAGCTTCGTGATGCGGCCCCAGTCGTCGAGGCGCCGCGAGAGGGAGTTCGGCAGATAGCACTCGTTCGCGATGCGGTCGTTCCAGTCGTGAAACGGAGCGGCGCCTTCCTGCCGCTCGATCGTCTCAGTCCAGGGATTCTCGCGCGGCGGCTGGTAGAAGTGCCCGTGTATGATGAGGTGCTTCGGTCCCGCGGAATTCTCCATCGAGAGAGCCCTACCCCCTGTAGATGCGGTAATCGACGTCGGGGAAGATGTTGTCCCGGTGCTCGACCTCCTTGAGCCACTGGTCGTTGACGCGGGCGTTCATGATGTCGTGGTAGAGGCGGTCGAAGCGGGCGACGTGGTCCTTCGTCCGCTTGTGCGCGTACTCGACCATCGTGCCGGTCTTCATGATGAACGCCCAGTCGCTCCCCTGCGCGAGGAGCAGCTCGCGCGCCGCCTGATTGAGCGCCCGCCTCGTGATGCCGTCGGCGTCGGGGAAGCGATCGGCGAGGATGACCATGCGGTCCGCCATTATGTGCAGGTGGGGGTAGATCCAGTCGTTGTCGCCGTTGAGCCACACCTCGCTGTAGCCCTTGTAGCCCCACGAGGACATCGAGGGAGCGACGACCTGGAGCTTGGGATGCCGCTCGAGATATTCCCACGGCGTGATCATCTTGATCGTCTTCTGGTCGAAATGGATCTTGCGAATGAGGAACTCGACCCACTCGGGCCCCTCGTACCACCAGTGGCCGAAGAGCTCGGCGTCGTACGGCGAGACGATGATCGGCTTGATCTTGAGGAAATCGTGCAGCCATTGGATCTGCTTCTCGCGGTTGAACATGAAGTTCCCCGCGTGGGCGGCGGCCTTCTCGCGGGCGATCGACGGCTTGTAGGGCTCCTTGTGCTCCGTCTCCCCCGTGATCCGGTAATACTTGATCCCGAGGTTGACGCGGTTGCCGTCCGAATGGAGGTAGGGGCGGACGTAGTCGTAATCGAGGTCGAAGCCGACGTCGCGGTAGAACTCGCGGTAGTCGTAATCCCCCGGGTATCCCTGCTTCGCGCTCCAGACCTGCTTCGACGACTCCATGTCTCGCCCGAACGCCGCGACGGCGGCCGGGGTGTAGACGGGGGCGAAGACGCCGTAGCGCGGCCGGGGCGTTCCGAAGAGAATCCCGTGCGTGTCGGTGAAGAAGAACTTGATCCCCGCGTCTTTGAGCAGCTCGTCGACCCCCGGCGCGTAGCCGCACTCGGGGAGCCAGATGCCGCGCGGCCGGCGCCCGAAATGCTTTTCGTAATGCGCGCAGGCGATCTCTATCTGGGCGCGCGCGGCCCGGCGGTTGTGCATGAGGGGGAGATAGCCGTGCGTCGCCCCGCAGGTGATGATCTCGATCTTGCCGAGATCCTGGAAGCGCTTGAACGCCTGGATGACGTTGTTGTAGTAGCGCTCGGAGAAGATTTGCCGCGCCCGCGTGAGCTTCCAGAAATACATGAGAGCGAGCTCGTGGAAGTCGGGAGTCCAGCGGGTGCGCTCGATCTCCTTGCCCGCGAGGTCGATGAGCTTGTTGAGGTGCCGCAGGTAGCGGTACTGAAGGAGCGGATCGCTCATCATCGAGAGGAGCGTCGGCGTCAGCGACATCGTGAGCCGGAAATCGACGCCGTCCTCGATGAGGCGGTCGAAGACCTCGATGAACGGGATGTAAGTCTCGGTGAGCGCCTCGAAATACCAGTCCTCTTCGAGGAACTCCTCATACTCCGGGTGCCGCACGAACGGGAGGTGCGCGTGGAGAACGAGCGCCAGGTACCCTTTTTCCTCGCTCATTTAATCACGGGCTCTTTCTTCCGGGACTTCTTCGTGACGTCCGTCTCGATCGTCCGTTTCTCGACGCCGTCGCCGGACGCGGCGGTCACGGGGAGATCGATCTTCCCGTCGGGAAGGGCGAACCGAAGGGAGAAGGTCCCATCGGGACGGAGCTTGACTTCCTTCCCCTGCACGGTCACGCGCGCGTCGGGCTCGGTGCCGCCGTAGAGGATGAGCTCGGTCGCCACCCAGAGGCGGAACGCGCGGCCTTTCGCTTCCTTATAGAGCGCGCCGCTGCCGAAGCTCGTCACCGCGCCGGAGCTGAGCTCCTCGAGGAGGTGTTTCTCGAGAAGGGCCTTGAGCTCTCCCGAGGCGGAATGCATGTCGTAGCCCCCCGAGGCGGCGAATATCTTGTCGAACACGTCGTCGGGCACCATCCATTTTTCGTCGATCCGGTCGCTCACGCGGTCGGAGGGGGTCTCGACGACGTTCGAGATCGCGACGAGCTCGAAACGCCCGTCGGGGGAGAGGGCCCCGATCGCGATCTGGTAGCGTCCCAGCGCGGAGACGTTGATGTACCACGTGCGCGCTTCGCGGGTGAGCACGATGTCGAAATGGCGCTCGTCCGCGGCGGCGCGGTCATAGACGCGCAGGATCATCTTGCACGACGGCCAGACGGGCCCGAAGGCGCGCTCCAGCTCGCGGTACTTGTGATCGGTGACCTCCCAGTACGCGAAGATCCAGTGGGGGTCGCGGGCCATCGCGACGATGCGGTCCACGTTGTAGCCCCTCGGAATCTCGATCGCCTCGACCGGAGGCATCACGCGCTGCTCGGCGCCGAGGTAGAATTTTCCTTCCTCGGCCGCCTGCCTGATCGGCTCGGTGGGGGCCTTCGCCGGCTCCGCGCCCTTGCGGGCCGCGGGCTTTTTCGTCGGGAGCTTCGCGGCCTTGACGCGCGTCTTCGGCGCTTTCGCCGGGGCGGGCGGCGCTGAGGGCTTCGCCGCCTTCGGCGTGACGACCGGCGTGGCGGGTTTTGCCGCGGGGACGGGCGGCGCAGGGCGTGCCGCCGTCATCTTTGGCGACGAGACCTTTGCCGCCGGCGCCGCGATTTTCGGCGCCGCGGCCTTCGCCTCGGGCCGCGCCGCGACTTCCATTTTCTTGCTCGGTGCTTTCTTTGCCGCGCGGGGCTTCGCCTTCACGCCCGCGATGAATTTCCGGGCCGCTTCCTTCGCGGCCTCGACCCTCTTCTCCGCGGCGGAGATCGTCTGCTTCTTCGGTTGCGCCTTCGCCTTCGCGGTGGCCGGCGCCGTATTCCGCTTCGCGGCGGGCTTCGCCGCTTTCCTCTTCTTGAGCTCTTTCGGAGTCATATTGGATCACCTTCCTGTCCAGCCGTCGACCGTGGACGGCAGCCGCCCTCATATGCAGGAAGGCATTATAATCAATTCGCGCGGAAAGCACCATCTATAAGTATCCTCCTATTCTTTATGGAATAAACGATTTACACGAAAGCGGATTTATGCTAGAATGCGGGCAGCGGTTGAGCTTGCGGTACATCGAAGAGTCTTGCGGATGAATCGTGGTCGGAAACCGCCATCTCCCACCCCCACTGGCGTCTTCCGTTACCCGAAAAGCGAGCTTGCGAATCGGCTGCGCCTTGCCGGAAAAGGGCGCGCTTCTGCCGTCTCTCTTTATATGGATACGCGCCGGAAAACCCGGCGAAATCGGCAGCATGTCCTTGGTGAGATGGGGGGTAAGGACATGAAAGCACTTTCGGCGATCCTCGCGATCGCAATCCTGGCGATATGTGTATTCTCGGCGGCGGGCGAAGCCCGTGACACGGCGAAGCCCGGCCTGCGGATGACGAGGCAAGACCCGGAGGCTCAGCTGCCCGGGCTCGTCGATCCGGGGCTGCGCGGTCTCTACGAGGAGGCCGCGGTCGACACATACTGCCTCGTCTGGTACGACTTCGAGGTCGGCAACTGGCAGGGCTGGACGCGCGTCGACGAGACCTCCCAGCGGCGCATGTTCTTCCACGTCGACGACTTCGCCGGGCTCGGGGGCGGGGACTTCGGGGGGCTTGTGCCGCTCGAAGGAACGAAGTCGATGTGGTGCGGCGCGCGGCCAAGCCTGTCCGATCCTTACATGTGCTCGTGGGCGAACGCGCCCGGGTACGGCAGCGGCTGGAGCCAGGACCTCACGACCTTGCCGATTTCGTTCGTTGGCGCGATCACCCTCTCCTACAAATGCCACTATGACTCGGAACCGGACTATGACTTCACGAGGGTCCAGTACGGCCTCTATACCGACGAGCATGTCGCGGCCGAATACACGGGCCGGGGCGACACGACCGTGAGCCTATTCCTGACGGCCCCTCGTGCCAGAATGAAGATCCGCTTCCACTTCACGTCGGACGGCGCGTGGAACGATCAGGACGGTCTCTGGAACACCGACGGCGGCTTCATCGTCGACAGCATCCGGGTCAGGGATATGGCCGCGATCGACAACTATCAGGACTTCGAGTCGGCTGCCGTGGGGGCGATCTATGCCGGTATTTGGATCGGCACACGCGCGGGCGAGTTCGGCAAGTACTCGGGGCTCAGATCCAACCTGATCGACAAGGATCCCTGCGGGGAGAATCTTTCCACCGCGGTGGTGTTCTTCGTCGGATCCCCCGTCCCGAGCACGAGCTACCCGGGTCTCTATGATACGCCGTTCTGTGCCGGCACGGGCGGCCGCGAAGCTCCGTGCCAGAACGAGCTCGTCGTCTCTCCCCTGATCGACACCAGGAGATACTCGACGCAGCGGAACAGCGTCCAGGACGGCGTCATACCTCCGGGAGAGCTGCCGTCGCTCGCGGGATACCTGTTTCGATTCGCGGTGTATGAAGACAATCCGTTATCGAATCTCGTTATGTATTTTTGGTATGTGCGCAACATCGTAGGCGGATGTCCCGGGCAATGGGTCAACAGAAACTTCATCTATTATTGCTGTAATGATCAGAGCTGGCTCCACAATGCGGGCGATTACGTGGGCGATCTCATCACGAGCGACACGGTGCAGGTCGCCCTCAACGTCGTCGACATGTGCGACGTGTGGTACCTCGTGAACGGCAACTGCGCGAAGCACACGCCGGCGCCCTGGTTCGACAGCGTCCGCCTGTATCGGTACGGTACTTCGGGGCCGCAATGGTCGGTTCGCGACATCGATCTCTTCCAGGACAACTTCCCGGGGCAGGAGTTCTCTCTGGAGAGCTACGTGCGCGCCGACGCCGCGAACGACATCAACACGAACGACGACCCGGTCCTCCGTCCGGGCGACTCGAACGTCGTTGACTGCGTCTCGCCCCTCGGCGGGGGCATAGCGGCCGATCCGGCCGGCGGCCCGGCCGTGTACATGCACGTGAAGTGCACTTACGTCGGGCCGACGCCGACGAAGCCGAATCTCTTCGGCCCTTCCCTTCAGGGCACCTATGGCTGGTACAAAAACGACGACGGCGCATGGACGGTCATCCGGGGAGATACGGCTCGCACGGCGGCCGGCATCGTCGCGAACAAATACATGTTCGACCTCAACGATTCGCTCTTCACGAGAGGCTATCGCGTCGATTACTACTTCACGGCCCGCGACGTCGCGGGGGAGGAGCGCGCGCTGCCGAAGTGGGCCCGCTCACGGGAGCCGTACTTCGAATGGACGTGCCTCCCGACGAAAAACTCCGACGTCCTCTTCGTTGACGACTTCACGGGGCGCGGCTCCTTCGTCGGCTCGGTCGAAAACTACTGGATGCCGGTGCTCGACGCCGTGCTTCCTTCGCCGAACAATAACGTGGACAAATACGACGTGAATGGCCCGACTTCCGGTGTCGCGAACGGGCCGGGAAGCCGTGCGAAGACCAAGCAGCTCGTCGATTGGTACCGCGCAATCGTCTGGGACGCCGGAGACCTCGAATCGATCACGATCTCCGACGGTTCGGTCAACAGCGACAAATCGAACGACTGCCAGATGCTTATCAACTGGTTCGAGCAGTCCGAGCACGTGTGCGGTCTCTGGGTCTGCGGCGACGATATCGCCTACGATCTGGACGGCCTCGCCTCTACCCCTGCGCTCACCCTCATGAGCACCTGGTGCGGCGTCGACTTCATCTCGACGAGCTACTTCGATGATACCGGCGGACGAACGGGGGGCGGCATCGTCGTGCCCCTCATCACGGGGGAGGCCGATGCGGGCATCTTCGTGCACGGGGGCGTGCCCGACCAATTCTACGCGTACGGCGGCTGTTTCGTCATCAACCAGTTCGACGTGCTCGGAAAGGCGGCGAACGGGAAGTACGCCCTGAGCTATCCCGTGTACAACGCGACGAACCGTTATGCGGCGATCGCATCCTCGACGCTGAATCCGAGCGGATACAGCGTGAACACGATGTGGTTCGGATTCAGCTTCCAGTACATTCGCGATGACATGAATGCCGTTCCGGCCGACCGTTTCGAGCTTGCGAAGGACGTGTTCGCCTGGATGCAGTACCCGGCGAACGTGTGCTGCTACACCGACGCGACCCCCCCTCCGCCTATGGGCTCGCGCAGAACTTCCCGAATCCCTTCAATCCATCGACGACGATTCGCTACGATATGAAGGAGAAGGGGCTCGTGACGGTGAGGATCTACGACGTGGCGGGGCATCTCGTGCGCACGCTCGTGAACGAGACGAAAGACGCGGGCGCATACTCGGCGATCTGGGACGGCCGCAACAACATCGGCGCGGACACGGCGAGCGGGATCTATTTCTACAAGATGGAGACGAGCGCGTTCAGCGCGACGAAGAAGCTCGTGATGCTGAGATAGATACCGGCGGAATTCGGCGGCGATGGAACGCTGTTCCTAATACGATGGGGGGCAGAGACATGAAAGCGCTCTCGGCGATTCTCGCGATCTCGATCATCGCGACATGTGTCTTCTCGACGGCGGGTGAGACCCGCGACGCGGCGAGGCCCGGCCTGCGGCCCATCAGGGCGCAGTCGGAGCTCGAGACGAACGAGCTCGTCGATCCCGGGCTGCGCGGCCTCTACGAAGAGGCCGCGGTCGATACCTACTGCCTAGTCTGGTACGACTTCGAGCTCAGCAACTGGCAGGGGTGGACGCGGGAAGACGAGACCGCGCAGCGAGGCGTTTTCTTTCATGTGGACGATTTCGCGGGGCTCGCCGGCTACGCGCCCCTCGAAGGGACGAAATCGATGTGGTGCGGGGCGCGGCCGAACCCGGCCGATCCGTACTTCTGCGCGTGGGAAAGCGCGCCGGGATACGGCAACAGCTGGGATCAATTGCTATCCACCGGCGCGATGCCCTTCGTCGGTGTGCTCACGCTCTCGTATAGGATCTCGTACGACGTGGAGCCGGATTACGAATTCGTGAGGGTCGAATACAGCAGGGCCGGAGGCTGGGAGGCGGCCGCGGCGTATACCGGGCAGAACGATACGATCGTCTCGCTCGCCATGCCGCTGACCTCCGCGCAAACGAAGCTGCGGTTCCGGTTCACGTCCGACGGGGCATGGAGCGACGAGGACGGTCTCTACGACACGGACGGCGCCTGCGTCATCGACAGCATCAGCCTTTCCGACGTGGGTGCGTTCTCCGACTTCGAGGACTTCGAGGGGGCCTCGACAGGGGCGACATCGTCCGGGATCTGGAGCGGGATGCTCGCCATCCCCTTCGGCATGTATTCGGGTCTCGCGTCGAATCTGAACGACAAGGATCCCTGCGGAGAGAATTTCACCTCGCTCATCGTGTTCTACATCGGATCCACGGTCCCGAGCACGAGCTACCCCGGACTCTATGACACGCCGTTCTGCGTCGATGGGCAGCGCGGCGAGGGGGCCCTGTGCCAGAATGAACTGGTAGTCTCCCCCTTGATCGATACGAGGAGATATTCGACGCGGCGCGACGGGGTCCAAGACGGGGCAATCTCTCCGGGAGAACTCCCGGCGCTCGGCGGATTCATATTCCGATACGCGATCTACATGGATCAGCCGATGGCGAATCTGGTCTTCCACCTGTGGCACGTGCGCAATGTCGTGAACGGCTGCCCGGGCCGATGGCTCGACAGGAACTACGCCGTATGGGATTCCTACTACTGGGGCTTCTATGCCTGGGATGTGAGCGATCTTCTGTCGAGCGACACGGTGCAGGTCGCCGTCGGCGTCGTCGACATGTGCGACACGTGGTATCTCGTGCAGGGGAACTGCGCGCAGCACACGCCGGCGCCGTGGTTCGATAACGTCCGCCTGTATCGGTACGCCGACACGGGTCCGGATATGTACTCCCGCGATCTCGATCTCTTTCAGGACAACTTCCCGCAGCAGGAGTTCGACATCGAGAGCTACGTGCGCGCGGACGCCGCGAACGACATCAACACGAACGACAACCTGGTCATCCGCCCGGGGGATTCGGTTGTCATCAGTGGCGGCGCGTATAATGGTGAAAGCGACATCGCCGCCGATCCGACATACGGAGGGCCGGCCGTGTATCTTCACGTAAAATGCTTGTACATCGGCGCCGATCCGGCCAAGCCGGACGTCTACGGACCGTCGCTCGCGGGGAGCGTCCTCACCGGGCCGCCCGGCTCGCAGTATACGATCAATTTCAATTACATCGGCGACGACGGAATATGGACGGTCATCCAGTGCGACAGCGCCCGCACCGCCGCCCATGTCATCGCCAACATGTACTGCGTTGACCTGAACGACGAGCTTTTCACGCGAGGATACGAGATCGAGTACTACTTCATTGCCCGCGATGTCGCGGGTGGCGAGCGCGCTCACCCGAAGTGGGCCCGCTCCCGGGGGCCCTACTTTGAATGGACGTGCCTCCCGACCGGGAAATCCCCCGTCCTCTTCGTCGACGACTCGCGCTATTCCCAAGTGGCGGCGTATCCGGGCGGCGGCGCCCGCGAGTATTGGGACCGCGCGTGGGATGCGCTCGAGGATCCCGATTCGCCCGACCGGTACGACGTGAACAGCCCTTCGTCGGGAGTTTCGAACGGGCCCGGGAGCCGCGCGAAGAGCAATCATCTCACGACATACTACGACGTGATCGTCTGGGACTGCGGCGACAATTATTCGGTCACGATCACGGACGGCACGGTGAACAGCGACAAATCGAACGACTGCCGGATGCTCATCGACTGGATGAACCTCAGCGAGCACGACGTCGGGCTCTGGATCTGCGGCGACGACGTTGCCTACGATCTGGATAATATGGGATCGACCCCGGCGCTCACCCTTATGAACACGTGGTGCGGTGTCGACTTCCTTTCGGAGAGCTACTTCAATGAGACCGGCGGCCGCACGGGCGGCGGCATCGTCTATCCGCTCGTCACGGGGGACGCAGACGCGGGCATCTTCGTCCACGGCGGGGTTCCCGATTCGCTCTACGCCGACGGCGGCTGCTGGGTCTTGAACAGTTTCGACGTGATCGGCAAGACCGCCAATGGCGAATACGCGCTCAGCTATCCGCCGTACTCGGCGCAGAACTACTATGCCGCGATCGCGTCGGAGCAACTGAACGCCGGGGGCTACTTCGCGCGCACGATGTGGTTCGGATTCGGATTCCAGTACGTCCGCGACGCCGCAATGGAGGACATTCCGATTCGAGTGCATCTCGCGCACGACGTGTTCACGTGGATGGCGGTGGGGTGCAACCAGCCCGGCTGCGACGAGAAGCTCACGCCAGCCGGGGCGCCGAAGGCCTACGCCCTCGCCCAGAACTATCCGAATCCCTTCAATCCGATGACGACGATCAAGTACGACATGAAGGCGAAGGGGCTCGTGACAGTGAAGATCTACGACGTGGCGGGGCGTCTGGTGCGGACGCTCGTGAACGAGGTGAAGGACGCGGGCGCGTACTCGGCGGTCTGGGACGGCCGGAACAACGGCGGGTCGAGCGTGGCGAGCGGGATCTACTTCTACAAGATGGAGACCGCGGGTTTCGGGGCGACGAAGAAGCTCGTGATGCTGAGATGAAGGGGCAAGGGGCTGCGAAATCGGCAGTTACTTCTTGCACAATAATGATTTACACGAAGCCCGATTTGTGCTAGAATACGTCCAGCGGTTGAGTCTGCGGTGCAACAACAGAGCTGATGAATGAATCGCGGTCGGAAACTGCCATCTCCCACCCCCACTGGCGTCTTCCGTTACCCGAAAAGCGAGCTCGTGAAACGGCGGGGCCGTGCCGGTAAAAGGCGCGCCGATACCGTCTTCCATATATGGAATAGTATAGGCCGCTCGAATGAGTCCCCGGGCGCCCGGCAAAATCGGCAGCATGTCCTTAAACGGGATGGGGGGTAAGGACATGAAAGCTCTCTCGGCGATCCTCGCGATCGCAATCATCGTGACATGTGTCTCCTCGCCGGTCGCGGCGCGCGATCCTCTCGAGCAGCGGATTCGCGCCGCGCGGGCGGAGCAGCCGCTCGAGTCCGCGGCCTACCCGGACCTCATCGATCCGGGGCTTCGCGGATTCACGGAATCCGCCGCGGTCGACACGTACTGCCTCGTCTGGTACACCTTCGAGCAGATGAACTGGATGGGGTGGACGCGCTTCGACAATACCGCACCGGCGAACTATAGTGGCTGGCACGTGGATGATTTCGCCGGGCTCGGCGGAAATCTCGCCCCGCTCGAAGGCACGAAATCTCTCTGGTGCGGCGCCCGGCCGAATCCGGCGGATCCGTACCTCTGCACGTGGCTCAGCGCGCCGGGATACGGCAATTACTGGCGCCAGAATCTCTCCACGACGTTCTGCGCATGCTGCGATGACGGCCCCCCGTTGCCGAGGTTCGGCCCGATAACCTTCGCATACAAGATCGCGTACGATCTCGAGCCCGACCACGATTTCGTCGTCGTCGAGTACGACTCCCACTGCCGGGACTGGGTAGAGCTGACCACGTACACGGGGCAGGGAAGCGCGACGGAGGAGTTCTATATCCCCGGCAATTTCACGCGGACGAAGCTGCGGTTCAGGTTCACGTCCGATGAAGCAGGGAGCGACGAGGACGGCCTCTTCAATTCAGACGGCGCCTGCATCGTGGACAGCCTCTGCGTATCCGATTCCGTCGGGGTCGTTTTCTTCGAGGATTGCGAGAGCGCACCCGTCGGCCAGACGTGGGCGAGCATCTGGATGGGATTGTCGGGGAATGCCTACGGGAAGTACTCCGGCCTCAAGAACAATCTCGTGGATAAAGATCCCTGCGGCGAAAACCTCGCCACGCAAATCGTGTTCTTCATCGGCGCCCCCGATCCGCTCCCGGGTTACCCGTGGCCGGGAATCTTTGCCACGCCGTTCTGCCATGGCTCCACCGAGATCCTCTGTCAGAACGAGATGGTGATCTCTCCCGTCATCGACATGAAGAAGTACTCGACGGCCCGCAACAACGTTCAGAACGGAACGATTCCGGCGGGAGAGCTTCCGGGTCTTCAGGGGGCGCTCCTGCGCTATACGGTCTATGCGGACCTTCCCTATGAGAATCTGGTCTTCTACCGGTGGCGCGTGCGATCGATCGAAAACGGCCGCGCGGGCCGGTGGTTGGACAGAAATCTCCTCTACTGGCATGACGGCACGGATTACCTTTACGGAGCCGAAGAAGTGGGCGACCTCATCACGAGCGACAGCGTCCAGATCGCGGTCGGCGTGATCGACATGTGCGGCGTCTGGTATGCCGGTCCCGGCTCGTGCGTCGAGCATACGCCCGCGCCGTGGTTCGACAATATCCGGCTCTATCGCTACGCGACGGTCGGGCCGCAGTGGAGCTGGCGCGCCATGGATCTTTTCCAGGACAACTTCGCCTCGACCGATTCGATCGGAGGATTCGTCAGGGCGGACATGGCGCAGGATATCAACGATCCCGATAATCCCTCGATACGCCCGGGAGATTCGATCGTAGTGCGCTGCACTTCGGTCGGCGGTGGGGGCATCGCGGCCGATCCGGCCGGAGGCCCGGCGGTGTACATGCATGTGAAATGCGCGTCCATCGGGTATCCGGTGAAGCCCGCGCTCTACGGGCCGTCGCTGGCCGGCACCTATGGATCGTACAAGAGCGACGACGGCACGTGGACGATCATTCAGGGGGACACGGCGAGGATCGGCTCATACGTCTACCCGGATTACTACATGTTCGATCTCAATGACGAGCTATTCACCTACGGCTACATGATCGAATACTACTTCACCGCGAATGATGTCGCAGGCGCACATACGGCGCTCCCGCGCGGGGCGGATCAGTTCGCGACCGAGAGTCCCTACGACAAGAGCAGCTACTACTTCGAGTTTACGTGCCTCCCGACGATGACGAGTGACATGCTCTATGTCGACGATTACGACGGGATCGGATCGTTCGACGGCCTCGTGCAGAATTATTTTGACAGAACCTTCAAGGACGTCATAGTGCCGCCCTTCTATCCCGACCGCTACGACGTGAAGGCGCCCGGGTCGCTCGTCTCGAACAGCCTCGCGAGCCGCGCGCGCCTGAGCCATCTGCTCGAGATATACAATCTCGTCATCTGGGACAGCGGCGATCTCTCCGCAGGAACGATCTGCGACGGCACGGCGGGCGGGGACAAGAGCGACGACTGCACGCTGCTGGCGGCCTGGATGGATGCGGCCGAGGGAAACCAGCACGGCGTTTGGATCCTCGGCGACAACGTGGCGGAGGATCTCACCGCGCGGACTTCGCCGCAGAGCCAGGCGCTCCTCGGCACGTGGTGCGGCGTCTCGCTGAAGAACGGGAGCTATTTCAAGCTGACGGGCAAGGGCGTCGTGACGCCGCTCGTCACGGGCGTCTCGAGTACGTTCATGCACGCCGGCGTGTCCGACAAATTCTACGTCTACGGGGGCTGCCCCGGGCTGAACGCCTTCGACGTTCTCGAGAAAGTGGGAACCGGCCAGTACGCGCTCAAGTATCCGGACTACGGCGGCTCGGCCCAGTATGCGGCGATTCAGGCCGAGCGCACGAACGGCGTCGGCGTGGTCTCGAGAGCGATGTGGTTCGGATTCAGCTTGATGTTCATGCGCGACGACGTCCCGGGCGCGCCGGTAGACCGCAACCATATCTACCGCGACGTCACGAGGGGGTGGCTGATGGGAACTCTCACCTGGCCGAATATCACCGGTGCGGATGCGCCGAAGGCATACGCCCTCGCCCAGAACTTCCCGAACCCCTTCAATCCCTCGACGACGATTCGCTACGACATGAAGGCGAAGGGGCTCGTGACGGTGAAGATCTACGACGTCGCCGGAAGGCTCGTGCGGACGCTCGTGAACGAGGCGAAGGATGCGGGCGCCTATGCTGCGGTCTGGGACGGCCGGAACAACGGCGGCGTCGGCGTGGCGAGCGGGATCTATTTCTACAAGATGGAGACCAGCGCGTTCAGCGCGACGAAGAAGCTCGTTTTATTGCGATAGATGCCGGCGGAATCCGGCGGGAACGAACGCGTGTCCTGAAACGATGGGGGTATGGACATGAAGGCTCTCTCGGCGATCCTCGCAATCGCGATGCTCGCGCTGTGTCTTTCCATGCCTGCGGCGGCGCGAGATCCGCTCAAGCAGGAGCTCAGTATCCACCGCTCGGAGCAGCCGCCGTCCCCGGGGGAATTCGACGAGTTTCTCGATCCGGGGCTCCGCGAGTTCACGGAAGCGGCGGTCGACACCTACTGCATCGTCTGGTACACCTTCGAGCAAATGAACTGGCAGGGATGGACGAGATTCGACGCCACCGCCCAGCGCGGAGACTTCTGGCACGTCGACGATTTCGTCGGTCTCGGCGGGGGGAGCTACGGCGGTCTCGTCCCGATCGAGGGAACGAAGTCAATGTGGTGCGGCGTACGCCCGAGCACGACCGATCCGTATCTCTGCTCGTGGCACGACGCTCCCGGTTACGGCAACGACTGGATTCAGTATCTCGGCACGGCCTCGTTCAACTTCGCCGGCACGATTACGCTCTCGTATCGGATGCATTACGACTCGGAGCCGGACTACGACTACACGCGGGTCGAGTACGACGCGGGCGGCAACGATTGGCGGCTCCTTGCCGAGTATACCGGCGCGGGCGACACGATCGGCGCGGACGTCATCAGATCGGCCCGCGTGAAGACGAAGCTCCGTTTCCGCTTCACCTCCGATGGCGCCTGGAGCGACGACGACGGCCTCTGGAACACGGACGGAGGCTGCATCGTGGACGCGATACGCGTGCAGGACGCGGCCGCGCTCAATAACTATCAGGATTTCGAGGCCGCCGCCATCGGGGCGAAGATCGCCGGGATTTGGACGGGAAAGGCAGAGCCGGGGTACGGCATGTGTTCGGGCCTCAAGAACAATCTCTCGGACAAGGATCCCTGCAACGACAACTTCGCGACGCAGATCGTCTTCATTGTCGGTTCGCCGATGCCTTGTGATCCATGGGGGGGGCTGTGCGACACGCCGTTTTGCATGGGCACGGGCGGCGTTAAAGCTCCGTGTCAGAACGAGCTCGTCATGTCGCCCGTCATCGACATGACGAAGTACTCGACTGCGTGCAACGGCACGCAGAACGCGAGCATTCCCGCCGGCGATCTCTCGCAGCTCGGCGGCGCCACACTCCGCTTCACGGTCTATCGCGATCTGCCCCTCGAGAACCTCGTGTTCTATCGGTGGCACGTGAGGAGCGTTGTGGGCGGGTGTCCGGGGCAGTGGCGCGACGATGGACAATTCAATTACGGAGCCGAGGAGGCGTACGTAATCGAGGATAAGAACGTCAGCGCATACGTCGGGAGCGCCCCCATCCAGATAGGACTCCGCGTCGTCGACATGTGCGACGAGTGGTATCTGATCTACGGGAACTGTGCATCGCACACGCCCACGCCTTGGTTCGACAACGTCCGGCTGTATCGCTACAAGACGTTCGGTCCGCAGTGGAGCTACCGGGACATCGATCTCTTTCAGGACAACTTCCCCGAGCAGGAGTTCGCGATCGAAAGCTACGTGCGCGCCGACGCGGCGAACGATCTCAATGCCAACGACGATCCCTCCATACGCCCCGGAGATTCGATCGTCGTCGACTGCAGCTCGCTCCTCGCCGGCGGACTTGCGATGGATCCGGGCGGGGGCCCCGCGGTCTATATGCACGCGAAGTGTTCCTATATCGGGCCGGCGCCGCTGAAGCCGGCGCTTTTCGGGCCGTCTCTCGCCGGCAGCGTCGTGACCGGGCCTTTCGGCGGGCAGTATACGATCGATTTCAATTATGTGAGCGACGACGGCGTTTGGACGATCATTCAGGGAGACACGGCGCGGACCGCTGGAGGCATTCTCGAGGGCGAGTACATGTTCGATCTGGACGACGCCCTCTTCACGAGGGGCTACATGATCGAATACTATTTCACCGCGCTCGACGTTTCGGGACAGGAGTCGGCGCTCCCGCGCTGGGCGCGGTCGTTCGGGCCGTACTTCGAGTTCACGTGCCTGCCGACGACGAACAGCGACGTCCTCTTCGTCGACGATTACGGCCGGCGCGGAACGTTCGTGGGAACGGTCGAGGACTACTGGATGGCCACGTTTAGGCATGTCCTGCCGGCTCCGAACGCGATTGTAGACAAGTACGACGTCAACGATCCGTCGTCCGGAAGCTCCAACGGCTTGGGAAGCCGCGCGAAGCTGAAGCATCTCATCGATCACTACAACATCATCGTATGGGACAGCGGCGACCTCGAAACCATCACGATCAGTGACGGCACGACGAACAGCGACAAGTCGAACGACTGCCAGGTGCTCATCGACTGGATGAGCATCAGCGAGCACATCTGCGGCCTCTGGATCTGCGGCGACGACGTTGCCGCGAACCTCGATGGGCTCGCGTCGACCCCGGCGCTCGAGCTCATGAGCACGTGGTGCGGCGTCGATTTCGTCGCGACGAGCTACTTCGAGGCGAGCGGCGGGCGTACGGGAGGCGGCATCGTGACACCGCTTCTCACGGGATCTGCCGATGCGAATATCTTCAGGCACGGCGGCGTGCCCGACATGCTGTACGCGTACGGCGGCTGCCCGATCGTCAACAAGTTCGACGTGCTCGAGAAGACGGCCAACGGCAAGTACGCGCTCAGCTATCCCGTTTACAACTCGGTGAACCGGTATGCGGCGGTTGCGTGCAGGCAGCAGAACTCGGGCGGATACAATGTGAATACCATGTGGTTCGGATTCAGCTGGCAGTACGTCCGTGATGATGTCCGCGTGGCGCCGATCGACCGGTTCGAGATTGCGCATGACGTGCTGAATTTCATGCAGGTGCCCGGCAACGTCGACATCACGCAGTCCGCGATTCCGAAGGCCTACCGGCTCGCCCAGAACTTCCCGAACCCGTTCAATCCCTCGACGACGATCAAGTACGACATGAAGGCGAAGGGGCTCGTGACGGTGAAGATCTACGACGTCGCGGGGCGTCTCGTGCGGACGCTCGTGAACGAGGTGAAGGATGCGGGCGCCTATGCTGCGGTCTGGGACGGCCGGAACAACGGCGGCGTCGGCGTGGCGAGCGGGATCTATTTCTACAAGATGGAGACCGCGGGCTTCGTCGCGACGAAGAAGCTCGTGATGCTGCGGTAATGCAAGCTCGCGCCGAATTGAAGCGGAAGCCCGTTTAAGCGGCAGCAGGCATCAGACGAAAGGCCCGGCGTTTTCCGCCGGGCCTCTCTATTATTCGAAGTGCGCGTTGACGATCGGGAGCACCCGGAAGGGGGAGCGATTGTTCTTCGCGATGTTGACGAGCCCGAGCTGGATGCCGTTCAGTTCCTGAGCGACGTTCACGATGCCGATCGAGAGCCCCACCTGATAGTCGTCGAAGTAGTTGACGGCCCCTGCCGAGAAGCCCTCCATCGTGCGCGCCTTGACCAGGATGCCGGCGAGCATGGCGCCCCGCATCTCGTCCGCGCGAACGCAGATCCCCGCCGCGCCGAGCCCCCGCAGCTTTTCCTCGACGCCGATGTCGATTCCGTGGATGACGATCCACTCGGCGTTCCGCGCGCGGTTGCCCGCGTAGGAGATTCTGAACACGGAATCCTCGTCGTCTTCATCGTCCTCCTCGTCGTCGTTCGACGAATTCATCGTGGCGATCGCACCGATGACGCCGATCGCTATTCCCGAGATGTCGCCGTCCGCCATGACCGAGCCGGCCGAGAGGGCGATGCCGCTCATATCCTCCCCGGCAATGGCGGCGAGGCCGCCCACGGCGATCCCCGAGAAATATTCCTCGGATACGGACGCGAGGCCGCCGATCGAGATTCCGCTCATCGAGCCTTCCGCGACGGCGGCGAGCCCGCCGACGGCGATGCCATTCATCGAGCTTTCGCAGACCGCGGCGAGTCCGCCGATCGCGATGCCGTTCGTCGGTCCCTCGGCGACGGCGGCCAGTCCGCCGACTGAAATGCCGTTCATCGGTCCTTCGGCGACCGCGGCGAGCCCGCCGAGGGAGATGCCGTCCTGCGGCCCTTCGGTCACGCTCGCGAGCCCGCCGGCCATGATGCCCGATGAGCTTCCCTCGGCGACCGCGGCCAGTCCGCCGATGGAAATGCCGTTCAGCGTCCCCTCGATCACGCTCGCGAGGCCTCCGAAGGAGATGCCGTTCATCGAGCCCTCGGTCACGCCGGCGAGGCCGCCGAGCATGATTCCCGAGGCGCTCCCTTCGGAGACGGCCGCCAATCCGCCGACGGCGATGCCGCTGAAAGCTCCCTCGCTCACCGCGGCGAGCCCGCCGAGCGCTATGCCGGAGAGGCTCGAGCGGGCGGAGACCGCGAGTCCTCCGATGGAGATTCCGCTCAGCTCGTCCGCGCGCGGCGCGAGGAGCCCGAGGGAGATGCCGCGGATAATCGCGTCGTCGTTGTCTCCGGGCTTCCAAAGGGTGATGTTGATCCCGTTGATCTCCTCGACGTCCTCGTCGACGAGGTTGAATCGCAGCCCGTCGAACCGCGCGGAGTTGCCGAAACTGACGCCGAAGTCGTTCACGGCGAGATCGAGGCTCTTGTGGGAGGAACGACCGCCGTCGTCACGTTCGATCGGGGCCGCCGCGGCCTCTGCGAGCGGATATGTCAGAAGAACGATGAAAATGGAGAGAGGCAGAATGCGTCTCATGCGGATCACCTTTCTCGAATAGCTGACGGCCGGGTCACGGTCCGGTCCCCATCGATTCCTCAATATACCATATACTACGCAAGGTCCCCGTGAATGTTCCGGGCGAAAACGCGCATCGAGGGAGCCCGCCGCCGACGCTCCGGGCGAGAACGGGAGGCCCGGCGGAGCCGATCCCTTGCCGCAGCGACGCCGCTGTGATAGTGTGCGCCGATAGAGGTTTGCGTTGATAAAGCGACATGCATCCATAATCCTGGCCGCCATCGTATCCGTCGCGCTCTTCGTGCGGCTCTGGTTCGCGCTCACCTGCATGGCGATCCCCGATTTCAGCGACATGGCCTTCTACAACGAAGTGGCGCTTCGCCCGGGATTTCCCGGCGATCTGCCGCCGGGCTATCCGCTGTTCCTGAGGGGGATATACGCGATCTTCGGGGCGCACAACTACCGGGCGGTTTTCACCGTTCAAGCGCTCCTCAGCACCCTCACCGTTTTCATGATCTATCGCGTCGGCCGCGCCGTGAGCGGCGAACGCGCCGGGCTCATCGCCGCCGCCGTCGCGGCCGTCTATCCGAATTTCATCATCTACAACCTGACGACGTTGACCGAGACGGTCAGCGTTCTCTTCGTCGTGGCGCTGCTCGGCGCGATCGTATCGGGCATCAGGGAGGGGGTGAAGCCGATAGCCGCCGCGGCGATCGTCCTCGCCGGATGCCTGTTCCGCCCCGCGCTGCTTTTCTTCGCGCCCGGCGCGATGCTCGCGCTCAGGAAACGCCTGATCTTCGCCGCCATTCTCGCGGCCGTCGCGATTCCCGTGCTGCTCTTCGGCTCGACCTTCGGCGGCATCGTGCAGCGGGGCTCGCTCTGCCTCTACAAGGCGTACAACCCGAGCGCGACCGGCGCGGGGTACGTGGATCCCGTGAACACGGAGCTCGGTCGCGACGACCTGCCGAGCGCGACGTATCTCCGGGCCGCGTTCGAATTCATCCGCAGCCACGCGTGGCAGGCCGTCGATCTCGTCTACGCGAAAGCGTCGCTTCTCTTGAGCAGCGGATGGGACATGGCCGTCATGCGGCCGATCGTCGGCCCCGGAAGGAACCGCGCCCATATTCTTGCTTACGCGGCGGTGCCGATTATGGTGCTCGGTCTGGCGGGAATGATCGTGCATCACCGCGAGCGGACGAAGGCGCTGACCTTCCTCGCCCTGAGCTATCTCGCCGTCATCATCCTCTTCTCGATTTTCAAATTGAGGTACCGCCTGCTCGTTGAGCCGATCGCGATCGTCTATGCGGGGATTCTCCTCAGGCATGCGCTCGGCCGGCGCGGAACGAAGGGGATTGAGGGGCCGAGGCCGACGTCGGAGGCATCGCGGCCATCGACGGCGACCCCGCGGCCTGCGGCGACGTTCACGCGGCGGGCGGCGTGGTCGCTCGCTCTCGTATGCCTTGTCGGGCTCGCGCTCCGCGTCTATCCGGCGATCGCCGGCGATTCGACCTTTCTGACGCCCCGAGTCATGCAGGCGAGCCGCGCGGCGGTCGAATCGGATCTCGGGAGCGATACGCCTCCTCTCTATCCGCTGTTTCTCAAGGGGATGGCCGCCATGGCGGGGGGGATCGACTTCCGGGCCGTCTTCATCCTGCAGGGGATCCTCGGCGCGTGCGCGGCGCTTCTCCTGTATGCGGCCGTCGCCCGTCTCGCGGGACGCCGGGCCGGTTTTATCGCGGCGGCGCTCGCCGCGATCTATCCGCCGCTCATTATGTATGGCCTCGCGCCCACGCCCGAGCCGTTCGTCGTCGTAGTCGTCTGCGCGATCATGGCGGTCGCCGCGTCGCGCCTGAGCGACGGACGAAAGGCCGCGGCCCTCGGCGCGCTCGCCGCCGCCGGTATCCTCCTGAAGCCGGCGCTCGTCTGCCTTGCGCCGGGCTTGTTGCTGGCGACGAAGCGTCGGCGTCTGTGTCTTCTCGTCCTCATGCTCGCGCTCGTTCCCTTCACCGCGATCTACCTTGCCCGATCCGGGAAAATCGAGCCCGTATACACGGCGGGCGTCTTTCCTCTCGGCTTTATTCCCTGGGTGAACGCTCAGGACGCATGGAGCGTGTTGGACGCCCTCTACTCGAACGCCGCCGCCTTATTCGGGCGGGGATTCAATATCGATCCGTACCTCGGCCCCGGGGGCGCGCTTGGCGGGAGCACGACCAGCGGCGCGTCCGGCTTCGGCGCGCGGCACCTCGCCGCGTATGGCTATCAGGTCGTCATGCTCGCCGGTTTCGTCGGGCTGCTGCGGCGATACCGTCCGGAGCACCGCGCGATCGTGATGACGCTCGGGCTGTACGTCGCGGCGCTCGTGCTGCTCTCGCGATTCGGGCTCGATTATCGCGTGCCGCTCGAGCCGCTGTTCATCGCCTATGCCGCGATCCTGCTGGGGGAAAAGTCGAGTAGCTCCGTGGTGGAGGGGAAATGAAGAAGCTCCGGGCGGCGATTCTTTTCCTGTGCGCGATCCTCGTCGCTGCGCTCGTCCTGTTTCCGCCGTGGTGGGGCCGGACCGAGGGTGGCCGCGATCTCTACTATGGATATCATTTCATCCTGTCGCCGCCGAGCCACCATCCCCGCATCGACTACGCGCGCGTCATCGGGCCCATCGCCGCCGTCTGCCTCATGGCCTACCTCGCCGTCCGGGAGCTGGGGGCGAATGATCAAGGCGGATGATCGGGCAGCTTGAAATTGCACCGAATTTTGTGATAGGCTTCTCGCGACTCACCAGTCCGCATTTCGTTGCATTATGACGTGGAGGTGCCGGCCCATGAAGAATCTCGTTACGCTGTTCGTCATGGCTCTTCCGCTCCTCTTTTCCTGCAACAAGAACAGCAGCCCCACGACGCCGGTCGCGCCGGCGCAGGCGGATTACGTCGTTCTTGCGTGGAACGACCTGGGGATGCACTGCCTCAATCCCTCGTACGACAAGCTCGTCGTGCTTCCGCCGTACAACACGGTATGGGCGCAGGTCGTCAAGCGGGGCGCGACGCCGCAGATCGTGACGGCGGGCATCACCGTCGAGTACGCCATCGAGGGAAACACCTACTCGTACGGCAAGGGCAACTACGCGCAGTTCTGGGACAACGCGGTGAAGCTCTTCGGGACGATCTTCGGAATCACGAGTCTCGCACATGACGTCGGGCTCACGGGGAACGGTCTCGCGGGAGAAATGAAGCCCGCCGGGGATCATTTCGTGGTCGACGGAATTCCGCTCACCCCGATCAAGGACGACGGCACGTGGGATCCTTATCAGGTCGCCGTCATCACCGTCAAGGACGCGCAGGGAACGGTCCTCGCGTCGACGAAAACGGTCGTTCCTACATCCGAGGAAATGCATTGCGAGAAGTGCCACGGCTCCAATCCGTTTCAGGACATCATGGCGAAGCACGACGAAGAGCACGCCACCGATCTCGCGGGAACCGTCCCGCGCCTCTGCGCCGACTGCCACGGATCCCCCGCGCTCGGGCTCATGGATCCCGGCACGTCGGGGATATTCCTGTCGAAGGCGGTTCACGGCTTCCACGCGGACAAGGGCGCCTCGTGCTACGATTGCCACCCCGGCCCGCAGACGAAGTGCAGCCGCAGCGAGAGGCACACCTCCGCGGACGGCAACTGTGTGTGGTGCCACAGCACCATGGCGCAGGTGGCGGGCTCGATCCCGGCCACGCGCATTCCCTGGGTGAACGAGCCGAAGTGCGCGATGTGCCACGACGCCACGGACGTGGACACGGGCAGTCTCCTCTACCGGAACGATGCCGGGCACGGCGGCCTTTACTGCGCCGCCTGCCACGGGAGCCCGCACGCGATGATCCCGTCGCAGAACGCGCGGGACAACCACCAGTCGCTCCAGTATCAGGGATCCACGGGCGTCGTGAAGTCGATCGGGAGCTGCGGGGTCTGCCACGAAAGCTCGCGCGGCGAGTCGGAAATCGGGGATTTCGCCGAGGAGCACGGCGGGACGTCGCCCAAGAAGATGAACGGCTGCCACATCTGCCATACGTCGGTTTCGACGAATACGGCGAAATGGCCGCACGCCTTCACGTGGAAGAACAGCAACTAGGGCTCGGCGGGCGAATGCCCGGCCGGGAAATCGCATCCGCGGCGGCTCCGGCCGCCCGCGCGGATCCGCCCCTATCCGGCCAGCTTCTCGGGCGGGAGCAGGAGCTTGTCGATCACGTGGATCACGCCGTTCGACGCCGGCACGTCGGGCCGCACGATGGGTGCGCCGCCGACCGTAAACCCGCCCCCCGGCGCGGGCTCGATCGTGAGCACATCGCCGAGAAGCGTGGCCGCGCTCGGGATCTTTCCGAGATCCGCGGCCATGATCCTGCCCGGCAGAACGTGGTACAGCAGGATGTTCTTCAGCGTGGGCACGTCCTGAAGGAGCGACTCCGCGGCGCCGGGAGGGAGCTTCGCGAAGACGCTGTCGGGCGGCGCGAATAAGGTGAAGGGGCCCTCACCCGCGAGCGTGCCGGCGAGCCCCGCCGTCTCGATTGCCGCCGCGAGCGTCGAGAAACGCCCGTCCCCCGAAATCACGTCGACGATGGTGCCGGCCGCGGGCGTCCCCTCGGGCTTCCGCTCGGCTTCCTTCTTCTTCCCGCAGCATACGAACGCGGCGCAGAGCGCGCAGCAGAGCGCGACGGTGAGCAGCTTCTTCATCGGTGCCTCCTTGCCGCTTATCGCGGCTGATCCTTGAAATCCGGTTTTGCGATGACGGGGAGCAGCACGTGCGACGGATGCGCCGCGTCGTGGTAGATCCTCTGCGTCGCCGCGACGAACTTCGTCTCCGTTTCGTTGTGCTTGCCCGTGTTCAGGTTTCTCGAGAACGTCGGAAACGCGGCGGAAGCCACCTCGACGCGGAGCTTTCTCCCCTTGGGGATCGTGACGCCGGTCTGCCACAGGTCGAGGCGGTATTCGCAGATCTCCCCGGGCGTGAGGAGCTTCGGCTTCGAGAAGGACTCGCGGTAGCGGGCCCTGATCGTTCCGCGGCAGAGCGGAAAGACGAGCCCGTTCTCGTCGATTTCCGACAAGCTCATGAACCAATCGGTGTCCTTGGCCGATGAGCTCGCGTAGAGCACGGCCGAGACGGGGCCCGCGATGACGAGCGAGTCGGTCATCGGGGGCGTCTCGTACACGAGAATGTCCCGGCGCGCCTCGTTCACCTTGCCGTAATACGCGTACGCCTCCTCGATCTTCTTTTCGACCGATTCGACACGCGCGCTGTCCCCCGCCGCGCCGGCGGAATCCTCGGGCTCCACGTAGCCCCGCGGGTCGGGCGTCGGATCGGCCGGATCGTACACGTAGCCGTCGGAGGGCGAATCCGCCGGAGGCGCCTCGAACCCGAGCCGCCCGTCCCCCTTCGACGTGTTCGCCGAGCCGCCGCTCGAGAGATAATACTTCGTGAATCTCGTCTCCGGCAGGGGATAGACGGGGCCCGTGAGCCACCGGTCCGTGTTCATGACGAAGAGGCTGACGAGGGGCTCGCGGTTTATGCCGTTATCGATTCCCTTGAGCCAGCGGTCGAGCCAGCGCAGGTAGCTTCCCTCGAGATCGATCGTCGCGTTCGGGCCGAAGTCCCGGTCGTTGGGGCCGCGGCGCGTCGCCGCGTCGGTGTGCCCCCACGGGCCGAGGACGAGCTTCTGAACGGCGCGGCCCGAGCGCGCCGCCGCGAGGTAGTTGAGCTTCGATCCGATTCCGTCCCCGTCGAACCAGCCCGACTGATGGTACACGGGGATCGCGAGGCTCCCGATGTCCTCGAGGAAGCTCGCGCGGCGCCAGTACGAGTCGTTATCGGGATGCTTGATCCACTCGCGCCAGTACCTGTTCTTCTTCCCGAGCACCTTCTCGTCGAGATCGATCACCGGGAGATGCCGCAGCAGCTTGTCATAATCCTTGTTGTAAATGGCGGACATCGCCTTGCCCGAGAGATCCGCCGTCGCCTCCTGCTCGAGAACGTCGGCCCACCAGATCGCGCCGAGCAGGAAGAACGAGCCGTACTCGTACGGTATGTTGAAATAGGGATCGGGAGGAGAGACGTTCGGAATGATCGTCGCGAGATGGGGGGGGGCCTCGCGCGCCGCCCACCACTGGACCCAGCCGAGATACGAGCCGCCGATCATGCCGACCTTGCCGCTGGACCACGGCTGCGCGGCGAGCCATTCGACCGTATCGTAGCCGTCAGCCGCCTCGTCGAAGAATGGATTCCATTTTCCCTCCGAGGCGAAGCGGCCGCGGCAGTCCTGCACGGCGAAGACGTATCCGCGCCGCGCGTAGAACTTGGCCTTGAGCTCCGACATGTCCTTCCCGTACGGCGTGCGGACGAGAATCACGGGGAATTTTCCGGCGGCGGCGGGCTTGTAGATGTCGGTCGCGAGCCTCTTCCCGTCGCGCATCCTCACCATCGCGTTCTTCTCGACGGCCACCTCGAACTCGGGGCGCGAGAGGAGCGAGTCGGTCTCGGCGCGTATCCGCAGCACCTCGTACCCCTCGCGCACGTAGGCCGCCCGCTGGGCGGGGACCTCGGCGAGGCAGAGCCTTCCATTCTCGTCGATCCAGGCGATCAGGTCGACGCCGGGGAGCCCGTACCGGTACAGCGTGAAGGTCCTCGGCTCTCCGTTCACGAACCGCTCGGTCGTCTCGAGCCGCTCGAGCGAGGCCTCGAGGACGACCGCGGGGACGATGAAGAGGGGGAACGTCTGCGTGCCCCCTTTGGCGGCGTCGTACGCGAGGATCGCCTGGCTGATGAGCGCCGGGCTCGAGTTCTCGAAGAGGACGGTGCCCGGCTTGAGCTCGACCGTGCTGGCGCTCCCGCTCGTGGTGATCGTCGCACGCAGACCGTCGCGGGTGACGATCGCGTCCCCGCGGGGGCTCTTGATCTTGATCGTCCGCCAGAGGCCGGCGGAGTCCGCGTCGATCTCGATCGACGCGGCGAAGCTCTGGCCGCCGATCGCGACCGTGATGTCCTCGAAGAAATCGCCCCCCGGCTTCCAGTCGGAGACGATCGTGGCGATCGCCTCCTCGTTCACATATATGGAGAATTTGGCCGAATCCTGCGGCATGCTGAGGGGAGCGATCCCCTGCGCGAGCGAGTCGGCGGCGCCCCGGGCGGCGGGGCTCCAGGCGATCCAACATACCAACAGGCTCAAAATCAACGAGATAAGGCGTCCGCGCATGCGAGCATCTCCTTTTCTTCGGCGGCGCTCTCCGCCGGCGCGAGGGTCTCCTTCCGGACGGGCAGGGAAATTACATCCCAGATGCCGGTTTTATGCAATGCCGAAGATGGGATGAGTGTTCGGGCGCGGGGACATTTTCCATTTGACTAAAGCGGCATAATTGGTATATTTTACAGTTTCTTGAACCAAATAATCATAGCGGAAGCGAGGGAACGTGAACAAGTCCGATAGAATCAGGGCAATAACCAGCGCAATCGTCATTGTGCTCTCCCTCTGGTTCCTCTGGCCGACCTACCGGCTCGCCACCATGAGCAAGGAGGACCAGCAGAAGCTCGAGACCGAAAATCCGGAGAAGATCGACAAGCTTCACCAGAAGGCGCTCAAGCTCGGTCTCGACCTCAAGGGAGGCATGCACCTCACCCTCGAGGTCGACGATTCGCAGCTCAAGGAAGACGAGAAGAAGGATATCCTCGACCGGGCGCTCGAGATCGTGCGCAACCGCGTCGATCAGTTCGGCGTGAGCGAGCCGACGATCCAGAAGGAAGGCTCCAAGCGCATCATCGTGCAGCTGCCGGGGCTCACCGATCCGGATCGCGCCAAGCGGCTCCTCGGGCAGACCGCGATGCTCGAATGGCGGCTCATCCGCCAGCAGCAGGAGACCGCCGACGTGCTGAGGAAGCTCGACGAGACCTTCCGGCGCGTCGCCGGGGATTCGCTCGTCGAGATCGGCACGCCGAAGACCGACACGCTCGGCGTCGTTCCCGAGCCGTCGAAGACGCCGAAGGCCGCGCCGGCCGCGCAGCCGATGCCCGGCGAAAGCCTCTTCGCGGGGGCGAAGACCGGTGATGGCATGCCCCTCAACGTGCCCCTCGAGACGGTCGACAGGACGAAGCCGTTCACCTCGCTCCTCGTGAGCTTCTATCGCGACTGGGTCATCGTGGCGGAGGACAACGTTCCCCTCGTGCGCAGGATGCTCGCCCGTCCGGAGGCCGTGGCCGCGATGCCGAAGGACAGCGAGTTCATGTGGTTCGACCAATGGATGGAGCTCCCCGAGGGGGGCAGGGGAAGGCCGCTCATGCTCGTGGCCAAGGACGAGTACGTGTCGGGCGCCAATCTCGTGAGCGCCGAGCCGCAATCGAATCCCCAGGCGCCGGGCCAGATGTCCGTGTCGTTCACGTTCAACCGCAAGGGCGCGCGCGAGCTTTCGCGCTTCACCGGCGATAACGTCGGGCGCTTCACCGCGATCATTCTCGACGGAAAGATCAAATCGTTCCCCGTGATCAAGAGCAAGATTCCCGACGGCCGCGGCGTCATCGAAGGCACCTTCACCGACGTCGAGGCGCGCGATCTCGCGATCGTGCTGCGGGCGGGCGCGCTTCCCGCGCCGATGTTCACGAGAGAGGAGCGCACGGTCGGGCCGAGCCTCGGCTCGGATTCGATCAGGCAGGGTCTGCGCGCGGGGCTCCTCGGCGCCGGCACCGTTGTCATCTTCATGATGATCTACTATCAAATGTCCGGTGTCATCGCCACGCTTGGTCTCGCGGTGACGATGCTCGGCCTGTTCGGATTCCTCGCGTACTTCGGAGCGGCGCTGACGCTCCCGGGCATCGCGGGGCTCGTACTCACGGTCGGTATGGCCGTTGACGCGAACGTGCTCATCTACGAGCGCATCAGGGAGGAGATCCGCCGGGAGAAGACCATCCGGGCCGCCGTCGACGCCGGCTACGACCGCGCCTTCGTCACGATTCTCGACTCGAACCTGACGACGCTCATCACCGCGATCGCGCTCTGGCAGTTCGGAACCGGCCCGATCAAGGGCTTCGCGACGACGCTGAGCATCGGGATTCTCACGAGCATGTTCGCGGCGTGCGTGTTCTGCCGCTTGATTTTCCATCTCTGGATTTCGCATCCCATGAAGAAGCTCAGCATTTAACGAAAGGCGCAGAGGAGCGTACATGGAATTCTTTCATAAAACGAATATCGATTTCATCGGCTTCCGCTACAAAGCCTTCATCATATCGGGCCTGATCATCGTCGCGGGGCTCGTCTCGGCGATCGCCAAGGGGGGCTACAAGCTCTCCGTCGAGTTCGAGGGGGGCACGCTCGTGCAGGTGAAGTTCGATCAGGTCGAGCCGATCGCGGACGTCCGCGCGTCGATGGCGCGCGCCGGGTACGAGAACGCCGAGATCCAGCAGTACGGCGAGGCCGGCGACGAGTACATCATCAAGATCGGCGGGGTGGAGGAGACCCCCATCGCCTCCGAGCATCTCCTCAAGGGCCTCAACGAGGTGGCGCCGGGCCTGAAATGGACGGTGCTTTCGTCGCAGCAGCAGGCGCCGGACCTCTCCAAGAATTTCGAGGGGGCCACGCTGCTCAAGGTCGAGGCGGATTCGATCCCCGAGATCGAGGGCCTCACCGCGCGCATGAAGGAAGCCGGCTACGGCATTCTCGAGGCGACCAAGGAGACCTCGAAGCAGGCGTCCTTCAGAATCCCGCTCCTCGGCGCGGAATCGAAGGTCGCCGACGCCCTCAAGGCGGAGCTCGCGAAGGATTTCCCCGATCGGGCGATCGAGATCCGCCGGACCGAAACGATCGGACCCAAGGTCGGCAAGGAGCTTCAGAGCAAGGCGTGGGCCGCCATCATCGTGTCCCTCTTCGGTATCCTCGTGTACGTCTCGTGGCGGTTCGAGCTCAAGTTCGCCGTGGGCGCGGTGCTCTCGCTCGCCCATGACGTTCTCGTCACGGTCGGCCTCTTTTCGATATTCAACCGCGAGATTTCCCTCTTCGTCGTCGCGGCGCTGCTGACGATCGTCGGGTACTCGATCAACGATACGATCGTGGTGTACGACCGGATCCGCGAGAACTTCGGGCTCCGGCGGCGCGAGAGCTACGAGGGGATGATCAACGTCTCCATCAACGAGACGCTGAGCCGAACGATCATCACCGTGCTGACCGTCTTCATCGTGACGATGTTCCTCCTCTTCATGGGCGGCGAGTTCGTCCGCGATTTCGCGCTCGCGATGACGATCGGCCTCGTCACGGGAACGTACTCGTCCATCTACGTGGCGAGCGCGATCGTGGTCGAATGGCAGAACCGGATCACCAATCGCAAGAAAGCGGCGCGGGCGGCCGCCTGATACGGCGATGCTGGAGCATGCCGGACTCGTCATCCTGTACGCGGCCCTCTTCTCCCTGAACGTCCTCGGACTGGCGGGCGTGCCGGGCAATTGGATATCGCTCGGCGCGATCGCCGTGTACGCAGCCGCGACGCGGTTCTCGTCCGTCGGATGGAAGACCCTCCTCGTCATGGCCGGGATCACCGCAATAGGAGAGATCGCGGAATCGCTCATCGGCACCGTGTACGTCGCCCGCAAGGGCGCGACGAAGTGGGGGGTGCTCGGAGCGTTCGTCGGGGGAATCGCCGGCGCGATTTTCGGGACCGCGATCGTACCGGTCGTGGGGAGCATCCTGTTCGGGTTCGCCGGCGCGTTCGCCGGCGCGGTCGCGAGCGAGTACATCTTTTACCGGTCTCTGGACCGGGCGCTCCGGACCGGTTTTTTCGCGTTCGTCGGCAAGCTGATCGCGATGCTCGTCAAATTCGCCCTCGCCGCCGTGGTGCTGGCGCTATTCATATACAGAACATGGCCTTGAGCCCAAAACGTCCACTTTTGTGGACGCCATTCTCAAAAAGTGGACACTCCGCCCCCCCGCATATATGGCTAATTCGTTTGTTTTCAATAAAATAAAATGGCACAGGCTATGCGTTAAAATGAATAGGCTGAGAATGCCCTGAGGGTGGATTGCGCCCCGGTCGAGCCGTCGGGGCTAAGGAAGCGTGGACCATGTCGATCGCGCGAATCGGCGGTATTTCAATCTCGCTCATCGCCGCGCTCCTCGTGGCGATCTCGCCGGCCTCCGCGCAGCAGAAGCGAAAGCTGGAGGAGCCGAAGGGCCATTCCGTGCCGGCCGCCGAGATCGACGATGCGCCGCTCATCGTTTTCAGGAATATCGAGAAGGCATGGCAGGCCGAGAACGCGCAGGCGCTCTCGGATCTTCTGAGCGAGTCGCGCGTCTTCATGGAGATTCGCGGCATCGACCGCCGGGGCGGGTATTTCACGAAGCCGCAGATGCTCTACATCTTCAAGGACATGTTCGGGAACACGACGCAGACCATGTTCACGTTCGTGAAATATCAAAATCTCGAAAAGCAGGACAGCAAGATTTACGGGATGGCCATGAGGAGCTACAAGATCAATCAAAGCGGCGGGCTCTACAAGGATAAGGTTTATATCACCCTCGTCAGAGAAGGTTCGCGGTGGGCGGTGGCGGAGATCAAGTCCACGTGGTAGCGCGCGCGAATTGCGGAGCCTTTGAGCCGTGCTTCAGGACAAAGAACAGAGAATATTCCAAAGCGTCCTCTGGGCGTTTCTTCTCGGATCGCTGATATTCCTCGTCGCGCGCCTGTCGCTCGGCAGGCTGACGCTCCCCGCGACCGTCTGGTACATGCTCCTCTTCCTCGACGTCGGATTCATCGTATTCATCTTCGTCCCCCATGCGGGCAGCGGCGTGCCCGGCGTGCCGGGAAGGCACGAAGAGACGGTCGAGAAGCACCGGTGGTATCCGCGCCACCTGGCCGAGGTCATCGAGGGAAGAGGGGGAGAGAAACCGGCCCGGGCCGAGGGGGGCGTCTATCCTCCTTCGCGCGCGATTCCGCCGGTGCCGCTCGTCCCGCTCGTGCTCCTCGGCCTGTGTCTCGCGATGGCCTATCCCGGCGCGCCCGCGGAGAAGGCGTGGCGGGAGAAGGAGGCGGTGCGCCTCAAGAGCGTGTACGACGACGCTTCGCGCGAGCTCGCGCGGCTCGAGCGGCTCGCCGTGAGCCTCGGATCCGCGGCGTCGTCGCGCGTCGACTGGAGCGTCGTCGCGCGGGGAGACAACGCCGATCGATCGGCCCTCATCCGGAGCGCCGATTCGCTGGCGAAATCGATCGACCTCGGCGACGTGCCCCTCCGCGAGGTGGGAATCCAGATATTCTCTCCCGCGGGGGAGCGGATCGCGTGGGGAGGCACGCCGCGGTACCTCGACGCGGAGCGTCCCGGCGCGCCCGCCGGCACGATCGTCTTCATGAGCAGGGCGCCGCTCCACACGCTGCTCGTGTGCGAGGTGCGGGATCCGGTCCGCGGCGCCGTCGCCGTCGACATTCCGCTCGAGGTGAACTTTCTCATCAACAACCGGTTCCTGCGGAGCACGAGCCTCGGCGAGGCGCTGTCGCGCCGGTACGGTGACGAAGTGGAGTTCACGTTCGGGACGGGGGAGCGGCGGGGAATCGCCGCATGGGCCGATCCGGCGCCGACCGGCAAGGACGCGCAGATCTTCTACAGCCCGATCATCGGGATTCAGGTGGTCGGCGTGCTGCGGGCGTCGACGGGGATGCCGCTCGCGCGGCTCAAGGTGCTGGGCGATCCCTACGCGGAGATCATCCGCGAGGCCGAGGCGCGCAGGGCGCGCTGGGCGAGCCTGCTGCTCTCGATCGCGGTCATCGTCGTCGTCGTGTGGTTCTTCAGAAGCTATTTCAAACGCTCCGCGGCGGCGGGCTCGCCGCGCGGGATTCTCCTGCGCAGGATCGGAGCGCTCGCCGCCTCGCTCGCCGTCATCCGGCTGATCCTCCTCAGGCTCAACGTTCCCGGCGGGCTCGTCGGGACGCAGATATTCAGCCCCGCCGTCTTCGCAGACGCCATGCCGGGCGGCGTCATGCGCAACGCGGGAGATTTCTTCGTCTCCGCCGTCTTCATGCTCATCCTCGTGTTCGGCTCGATCAAGGCGTACCGGACGTACTACCGCGGGATCCTCGAGCGGCCGCTCGGCGCGGGAGGGGGATTCGTCGCGGCGCGGGCCGCGGCGAAGGCCGTGATTATCTTCGGCGCGCTCGAGGGGGCCGTCGCGCTCGCCTCGAACGTGGTCTCGCGCGCGACGGTCAACGCGCTGCCCCGCCTCGTCGGGCTCGACGTGGATCTTTTCGATGCGCCGGTGCTCGCGCTCCATCTCTCGCTCCTCTTCGCCGTCTCGGCCGGTTTCATCGCGGCGCTCTTCGTCGTCCGGCTCGCGCTCGTCTGGGGAGACCGGCGGCTCTTCGAGGGGCTCGCCGCGTCGGCTGCGGCGATGGCGGGGATCGTCGCGCTGAACGCGCCGCACGGCGGCCTCGCGCTCGCGGCCGCGGGGCTGCTCGCGCTCTCGTTCAGGATCTTTCCGCTGCTCAAGAAGGAGGAGGCGGTTTCGGTCGCCTTCGCGTCGTTCTTTCTCGTGCTCGTCTCGTCGCTCGCCGTCTACGCGACGGCGAGCGAGCGCTACACGGATCTGCGGAAAGGGTACGTGCTCGAGAAGCTGAAGGAGTTCAACAATCCCGCCGACAACTGGATGCAGGTATACCTCCCCGATATCTGCGCGGAGATCTCGAACGATCCGTCGATATCGTCGCGCGTCGTCTCGCGGGAGGAATCGGCCGCCTTCGAGATCTGGGCGCAGAGCAGCATCAGCCGGGGCGGCCTCTCGTGCGTTTTCGAGGTGTACGACGCGGACGGTACGCGCACGTCTCGGTTCGCCGTGGGGATGCCTTTCGAGATTCCCCGCCGGATCCCCGAACGCGCGCGGTTCGCGGCGGGGCCGTACGTGGAAACGGCGCGCGCCGAGACGCGGGGAGGCGCCGTGCTCTACTACGCGGGCTACGCGCCGGTATTCCACGTGCGCGGGCAGCTCCTCGGCTGGGTCGAGATCACGATTCCGTATTTCTTCGAAAATCCCGAGCTCCTCGCGCGCACGGGGCGCATGGCGCCCGAGATTCTGCATAATTTCGATCCGGGAGGAGAGCGCCGCCGCGATATGCCCGAGAAGCTTCTCGTGGCGCGCGTGTCGGGGGACCGGGTGATCGCCTCCTCGGACAGCGGGCTGCGCGCGGGGACCGTTCCCGGGGGGCGCGAGGGGGAATGGTTCTCGATCGCCGTCGGGAAGGACGCGTACGACTGCAACACGCAGCTCGGCGCCGGTGGCGAGGGATACCTCGTCGGCTACCGGGTCTCGACCGCGCTCGAGAGCCTGCTCCAGTGGGCGACGATCGTCTCGCTCGACGTGCTCCTCACGATTCTCTCGCTCGTCGTCCTGTTCGTGCTGAAGCGCCTGCCCGTGCTCAAGGGCGTCATGCCGGACGTGTCTCCGGGGCGCGGGATCGGTTTCCGGCAGAAGGTGTTGCTCTCGTTCCTCGTCGTCTCGATCCTGCCCGTCGTGATTCTCGGATCGTTCTCGAGCCAGCTCATCACACGGCGCTACCGCGCGGAGGAAGAGAACAGGGCGCTCCTGCGCGCGCAGGCGGCCGCGTCCCTCATCGAGCATTCGATACGGACCGAGGCGTCGTCGCTCGCGAGCGGCCAGTACATCGGCGAGCTGCTCGCGGGAGGGGGATTGGAGGAAGCGACGGCGCAGGTCGGCATCGACACTCGTCGCTTCACGCTGATCGGCTCGGACGGCGAGGTGATTTTCGGGAGCGCCGCGGCGGGGCTCGCGCCGGAGCAGCTCGCGGGCCTGCTCGCGGGGGCCAACATCGAACGGGTCGTCGTTTCGTACGAGGCTCCGGTCCTGTACGGCGGGGTCGTCGTGCCGATCGAGCCCGGCGGGGCGCCGAGCGGCTACCTCTATTACCGGCGCGCGCTCGACGACGGATTCGTCAAGAGCGTGTCGGCCGCGCTCGGCTCCGATATCAACATCTACTACGACGCGCTCGTGCGGGCCTCCAGCGAGCGCGAGCTCTTCCTCGGGGGATTCCTCGATCCGCTGTGCAAGCCGTCGGCGTTCGTCGGCGTCGCGCTCGAGGGACGGGCGGCCGCCGTGATCAGGGAGACGATCGGGGATTACTCGTACTACGTGGCGAGCGCGCCGCTCGCCGCGATCGGCGGCGCCCAGAGCGCCGTGCTCTCCGTGCCCATGATGTACCTGCCCATCGTGATGCAGGAGGAGGTGCGCCGGACCTCGATGCTCGTTCTCGGCCTCCTCGCGCTCCTCTTCGCGGCGACGGTCGCGCTCGGCGTGTTCCTCGCGGGCAAGATCTTCAATCCGATCGCCGCGCTCCAGGGGGGCACGAGAAAGATCATCGAGGGGGAGCTCGAGTTCAAGCTCGAGGCGGAAGCGCCCGACGAGATCGGCGAGCTCGTCCAATCGTTCAACACGATGACGGGGGCGCTGCGCGAGGCCCGGCGCGGGCTCCTCGAGCGCCAGCGGTACCTCGCCGCGGTGCTCGACAACATCGCGACGGGAGTGCTCGCGACCGGCCGGGACGGCGACGTCATCACGCTGAACCCGTCGGGCGAGCGGATCCTCCGCGTGCCGGCCGTCGCCATCGTCGGCAAACGCCCCGACGAGGCGTTCGGCGGGGGGCTCGAGCCGCTCCGCGGGCTCTTCGACGCGCCGGCCGGCGAGATCCGCGAGGTGGAGCTCTCGCTCTTCTCCGGCGATATGGCGCGCACGGTGAAGGCGGTCGTCGCGAGCCTCGTCGAGGGCGGGGAGCGGCTCGGCACCGTCGTCGTGTTCGACGACCTCACCGAGCTCATCCGCTCGAAGAAGCTCTCCGCGTGGGTCGAGATGGCGCGGCAGATCGCGCACGAGGTCAAGAATCCCCTCACGCCGATCAAGCTTTCGACCCAGCTCATGAAGAAGGCGTACGATTCGAAGAGCGCGGACTTCGACGGCATATTCAACAGCGGCGTCGAGACGGTCATCCAGCAGACCGAGATATTGCGGCGGATCGCGACGGAGTTCTCGAGCTTCGGCAAGGCGATGCGCCTCGCGCCGGAGCCGGTGCCGCTCGACTCGTTCCTCGGCGAGGTCGTTTCGCACTATCGCGGCGCGGAGAACGTCGCGGTCAGCCTCGCCTGCGACGGTCCGATCACCGTGGCCGCCGACCGGGAGGCGCTGCGGAAGATATTCGTCAACCTGATCGAGAACGCGATCGACGCGATGCCGGACGGCGGGGAGATCCGGGTGTCGTGCCGCCGCGACGGCAGGAACGCCGTCGTCGCGGTCGTCGACTCGGGGAAAGGGCTTTCCGCGGAGATGCAGGCGCATCTCTTCGAGCCGTATTTCTCGACGAAAACGAACGGCATCGGGCTCGGGCTCGCGATCTGCCAGAACCTCGCCCGCGCGATGGACGGGGAGATCAAGCTTCGCAACAGGGAGGGAGCGCGGGGCGCGGAGGCGACGGTCATGCTCCCCCTCGCGTGAGCACCATGAGAGCGCACGGGAATGAAACCGCGCGGGTCCTGTCCCGCCTCGCATCCGCCATCGCCTGCTTCTCGATGCTCGCTGCGCTGATGTTCGCGGGAGTGGCGAGAGCGCAGGACGTCATGCCGCCGGGGGGCTACAAGCCCGTTGATCCGGGGGAGGCCGAGCGCGAGCGGCTCGTCGACATGTCGCGCGCGCACATCGCGCGGATCCGCTACGGCGGAGGCGGCGACTGGTACGCCGATCCTTCGTCCATTCCGAATCTGCTGCGCGAGTTCGAGGCGCGCACGGGAATCCCGTCCGCGCGATCCGAGATGGTCGTGGAGCTCGGCGATCGGGGGCTCTTCGCTCATCCGTTCCTCTACATGACGGGGCACGGGAACGTGAGCCTCACGCGCGAGGAAATCGATAAGCTGCGCGCGCACCTGCTCGCCGGGGGCTTTCTCTGGGCGGACGACTGCTACGGCATGGACGCTTCGTTCCGGAAGACGGCGCGCGAGATATTTCCGGAGCGGGAGCTCGCGTTGCTGCCGCTCGACCATCCGATCTATCGCGGCTTCTACACCCTCGAGGGGCCGCCGAAAATTCACGAGCACGACGGGAAGCAGCCGCAGGGTTACGCCGTTCTCGACGGCGCGCGGGTCATGATCTTCTACACGTACGAGAGCGATATCGGGGACGGCCTCGAGGAAGCCGACGTGCACGACGATCCGCCGGAGAAGCGCGAGCAGGCGATCCGGATGGGCGTCAACATACTCTATTACGCGCTTACGAGAGATTGAGCGCGGCACGGGGAGCAGGAGATGACACGGGGCGGGGAAAACAGTAACGGCGCGCGCGGGTGGCGCCGATGGGGCCCCCGCGGGGGGCGCAGCGCAAGCGAGCACGCGCGGGGTGCAATCGGCGACAGGACCCGCGCGCCGAACGACGAGTTCCGCGCCGCCATGGCGCGCCTGCTCGCCGCGGGGCGCGCGGCGGGGGCGCGGGGCGCGCTCGCGATGATGCTGTGCGCGGGGCTCGCCGCGTTCGCCGCGCTGCTCGCGGCGGAGGCGCCGCTGAGGGGCTGGCGATTTTTCCCGCTCCTGTCGTTCGCGATCTTTTGGGGCGCCCTCGTCGCCGCGGCCGTCACCGCGGCCGCGCGGCAGTTCGACGCGGTGCGCGGCGCCCGTCGGCTCGCCGGCGAGCTCGACCGGCGGCTCGGCGGCGGGAATCTCGTCGAAGCGGCGCTCGAATTCTCGAGCGGCGGAAATCGCGTGAGCGCCTACTCGCCGTTTCTCGTCTCGGCGACGGTGCGCCGCGCGCGGGAGCGCCTCCGCGGCCTTGATCCGCGCGAGATCTTCGCGCCGGCGCTCAGGCCGGCGTGGACGGCCGCGGGCATCGGCCTCGGCGTCCTGATCGCGCTCGAGATCGGGATCTTCCGCGCCGACCCGGCCGGCGTCGTTTCGTCGATCGCCGATCCGGCGCGGTCGTTCAGGTTCCCGTACCGGTACAACCTCGTGGTGACCTCGGGCGACCGCAGCGTGCTCCCCGGCGAGACGGTCGCGCTCGAAGCGATCAACTTCGGCTCGATGCGCGGCGACGCCACGCTCCTCGTGAGCACGATCCCCGGGGTCTGGAACCGGACCGTGGTGAAAGGCGCCGCGCTTGCCGGCGCCTGGCGCGTCTATCGGCGCGAGATCGTTGACGTGCGCGAGGATTTCGTCTACGCGTTCTCCGCGGGCCGCGCGCGGACGGCGGAGCGCCGCGTGACCGTGATCCACCGGCCCGTGATCAACGGCATGACGGCGATCCTGAGATATCCGCCGTACACGGGCGCGAAGCCCGATACCCTCGAGCCGCTCGCGGGACGGATCGTGGCGCTCGCCGGAACGCGCGTCTCGCTCGAGGGCCGGACGAGCAAGGCGATCCGGGACGGCAGGCTCCTGTTCGCAGGGGGCGGCCCGGTGCCGCTCGCGCCCCGGCCGGGGGGCTTCGGCGCCGCTTTCACCGTCGCGGCGGGCGACACGTTCGTCGTCGAGACGGTCGATTCGCTCGGCTTCACGAACGATCACGCGGTGAAGTATCCGGTGCTGTCGCTCGAGGACGCGCCGCCGTCGATCGAGATCATCTCTCCCGAGGACGGCGCGGAGCTCCCGCGCACGTTCGTCACCGAGCTCCTCTACCGGGGGGCCGACGATTACGGAATCGCGGGGGTGCGGCTCTTCTCCATGCGCGAAGGGAAGGACGAGAGCTTCTCGTCGACGAGCGTGCTCGGGCCCTCGCCCGCGCGGCTCGCCGAGATCGAGGGGCGCTTCGCGTGGTCGCTCGAGGGGGTCGGGGTGTTTCCGGGTGACCGGATCCTCTACTATCTCGAAATCACCGACAACAACACGGCCACGGGGCCGCGGACCGCGCGGACATCGGCGCGGCGGCTCGTCGTGCCGTCGATATCGGAGATCTACGCGCGCATCCGCGAGGACGACTCGCGGCGGCGCGACGACCTCGAGGACGTGCTCGACAAGGGGCGCGAGGTGCGCGAGCGCATGAAGAAGCTTTCGGACGAGCTCAAGGTCGACGGGAACCTCGATTGGAGCCGCCGGCGCGAGAGCGGCGAGATCCTCGAGAAGCAGCGCGAGATCCAGAGCAAGATGAACGAGATCACGGCGGAGATCGACAAGAGCCTCGAGACGCTCGAGAAGAACAGGGCCGCCTCGCAGGACGTGGGGAAGAAGATCGAGGAAATTCAGAAACTTCTCAAGCGCATCGAGAGCGAGGAGCTCCGCTCCGCGATCGAGAAGCTCCAGAAGATGATGGGCGAGGTGCCGCAGGGGGAGCTCGCCGCCGCGATGAACGATGTCGAGCTCGACACGGAAAAGCTCATCGAGAACATGGACCGCACGATCGAGCTCCTCAAGCAGGTGATCAGGGAAGAGAAGATGGACGAGCTCGTCCGCCGCATGGACGACATGCTCGAGGAGCAGACGGCGCTCCGCGACTCGACGGCGCAGGGCGACATGAAGGACCTCGCGGAGCGGCAGGAGGAGCTCGGCGGGGAGGCGGACGACTACGAGAAGAAGCTCGACGAGTTCTCCCGCGAGGAGGGCGACAGCTCGCTCGCGGCCGAGCTCGACTCGATTCTCGCGGAGATGGAGCGGTCGAAGCCGGCGGAAGACATGCGGCGCGCCGCGCAGCAGATGTCGAGCGACGACCGCGCGGGGGCCCAACGCTCGCAGAAGAACGCGATCGACGAGATGCTGAGCCTCTTCACGTCGCTCTCGTCGTGCCGCATGTCGATGGGCCTCACGATGGAGAAGGAGGCCGCCGAGTCGATCGCGCGCTCGACGCGCGAGCTCGTCGAGGCCTCCAAGCTGCAGGAAGCGGTGGTGCCGAAGATCCGCGGGCAGGGAGGGCGGGGGAGCGTTTCCGCCCTGATCGAGGAGGAGCTCGTCGTCAAGACGGCGCTCCAGAAGATTTCGGAAAATCTCTACCAGGTCGCGCGCAAGACGATGGCGCTCTCGCCGAAGGTGTTCGCGATCCTCGGGCTCGCGCAGCGGGAGATCGAGGCCGCCCTCGGCACGATCGAGGAAGGGCGGTCACTCGAGGCGGCGCAGGCGTCGGAGCGCGCGTATCACGCGATGAATCTCGCCGCGATCGAGCTCCTGCGGGTGAACGCGTCGCAGGGAGGCTCGGGGGGAAGCGGGCGCGAGCGCATGCAGCAGCTGCTCCGGCAGCAGCTCTCGCTCCGGCAGGAATTGCAGCGAATGCTCCAGCGCGGGCGGGCGGGGCAGTGGTCTATGGAGGAGCGCGCGGGGATGGCCCGCCTCGCCGCCGAACAGCGGCGGATGGAGGAGGTCATGCGGCAGATCGCCGAGGAGAGCCGCGGCGCGCAGGAAGCGCTCGGGAAGGTCGACGATCTCGCCGACTCGATGGAGCGGATCGCGAACGACCTCGAAGCGGGCGATCTCGATCAGGACCTCCTCGACCGGCAGGAGCGCATCGTCACGAGAATGCTCGATTCGCAGCGGTCGCTGCGGGAGCGGGACTACAAGCGGGAGCGCGCGAGCACCGCGGCGGGAGAGGTCCCGGCGCTCGCCCCCGACGAATGGCGCGAGGGAGTCGACGACAACGAGGTGCTTCTGCGCATGATCCAGCGCGCGATGCAGGAAAAGGGACCCCGCGAATACGAGGAGCTCGTCAGGGAATACTTCCGGGCGCTCTCGGAGAAGGCGAGGGAGACGAAGTGAACGGTCCGGCGCGGCGAGCGAAACGAAAGCTGCGGCGCGTGCGCATCGCGGTCCTTGCCGTCGTGTGCGCCGCTGTGGTCGTCGCGCTCGCCGGAGCGCCGGCGAATGCCCAGGTCCCCGTCAACGATCCCGCCAAGAAACCCGTTCAAGCGCCGCGCCAGGACCAGCCGAAGCGGCCGCCGCGGGGGCAGCCCGTCCCGGCCGAGAAGGGGCGCGCGACGGAGTCGCCGGGCGCCATGCTCGATCGCGCGAACCATTTCCTCATGCTCGGGCGCTGCGGCGAGGCGATTCCGATTCTCGAGCGGCTCTTGAAGGATTATCCGCGGATGGCCGCCGCGAACGAAATGCTCGCCGACTGCTATATCAAGGAAGGCCGTCCCGCGGACGCGGCGGCTCTCCTCGAGCGCTGTCTCGCGGCGGATCCGGAGCAGTTCGTCTACGCGCAGGATCTCGGCCGCGCGTACATGGATCTCGGCAGGCGCGAGGACGCGGTGGCGGTCTGGCGCGGGCTGCTGGCGGCCGACGAGAAGACCGCGTCGATGTACGGCCACGTCGCGAAGATGATGCAGGAGGCGGGGCTCTACGACGAGGCGATCGAGATCCTGCGCGAGGGGATGAAGTACCCGGAGACGGCGGACTATTATTCGCGCGAGGTCGTCCGGCTCGAGCGGGTCATCGGGCGCGAGGAGGACGCGTTCAGGGACGCGCTCCGGCTCGTCGGCCGTCGGCCGGGCGCGCTCGAGGGGGAGATCCGCGAGGTCTCCGACATTTACCGCGAATCGAAGAAGCGAGATCGTCTCGCCGCCATTCTCGATTCGACGGCCGCCGCGTCGGGGGACTGGACGGGCGCGTTCCGCACGCTGAAGACGATCTTTCTCGTCGAGACCGGGCGCTACGACGACGTGCGCGCGCATCTCTTGGGCCCGAGCGCCCCCGCGTTCCGCGAGGACGAGCTCTACGCGCTTCTCGTATATCTGGGGAAGATGCCGGTCGCCGGCGCCGATCCGCGTTTGGCCGCGCTCCGCGGCGATCTGATGCGGGTGTTTCTCGCCCGGTTCGGCGGGTCCGCCTTCGCGCCGCACGTCAGGCTGCTGGCGGCGGAGAACGCGCGGGAGGCCATGCGGAACGCGCCGGAGCAGGAGCGCGCGAAGCTGCTCGAGGAGGCGCTCGCGCACTGCGACGCGGCGAAGCGGAGCGGCAGGGGCGCGCCGTATTTCGACCGGGCCGTCATCCTGAAGGCGCAGATGCTCTATGAAGACCAACGCCGCCCCGAGGAGGCGCTCGCCGAGCTCGCGAACGCCGGACGGCGTGACAGCCCCCAGCGGCTCGAGGTCGAGGAGCTCCGCGTGCGCATCCTTCTCGCTTCGAATAATCCGAAACAAGCCGCGGCGGAGCTCGGCCGCGTCGCGGCCGACGCGGATTCGAACGTCGCGCTCCTCGGCCGGTACGGGCTCGGACGGCTCGCGTTTCTCGCGGGGCGCTACGACGAGTCGGTGAAGACGCTCTCGGAGGTCGCCGAGAAGCATCCGGGGAGCCCGTGGGCGAACGACGCGCTCGAGCTCGGGATCGAGGTGCAGCAAGCGATCCCCGAAGGGCGCGGCGCCCTCGATCTGTACCGCGCCGCCGTGCTCGCGCGTGCGCGCGGGGCGCGCGCGGAGGCCATCGACTCGCTCGGCGCGCTCGAGCGGCGCTTTCCCGCCTCGAGCCTCGCGCCGCGGGCGATATTCACGAAGGGGGATGTCGAGGCGGAGCTCGCCGGCGGCGCTGCAGGGGCCCGCGGGCCCGGCGCGGGCGGTTCGACGGGCGCGCCCGATCACCTCGCGGCGGCGCGCGCCGATTTCGCGCGAATTGTCGAGAGCTATCCGCTCCACGAGCTCGCCCCCCGCGCGCTCGAGCGGCTCGCCGGGCTCGCCGAGCGGGAACGCCCCGCCGAAGCGCTCTCGACGTACGGCACGCTCATGGAACGCTATCCCGATTATCCGTTCATGGAGCGCGTGCGCGGGAGATACGTGGCGCTCGGAAAGGCCGCCGGGCCGGGCGACGCCGCGGCGCCCGCAGGCCCGAGCGCCCCAAAGAAAGGCTCGAAATGAGATCGCCGAGGGAAATCGTGACGGTCGTTGCCGAGCGGGCCCGCGCCGGGAGAGCCGGCGCGGGCATCGCCGCGCTCGCTCTCGCCGCTGCGTTCGCTCTTCCCGCCGCGTTCGCCCTCCCCTCCGCGGCCCGCGCGGATTTTCTCGTGCCGATGGACCTCGCGCAGACGAATCACCTCAAAGCGTACGGGCTCGCCTACTACGTTCTCGCGGGCGGGGAGAACGTGAAATGGCTCCTCAACTATCGCGGCGGCTCGTTCCTCATCCCTGAAAAGCAGGGCTACGCGACGGAGGCGCAGGCGCGCAACGTGCGCATCGAACGCGTCGACGGCGCCGCGGCGGCATCCATATACGCCGATATCGAGACGAGCAACGCCGACGTGGTGCTCCTCGAGAAGGAGCCCGCGATCGCGGTGTACGCGCCGCCGAACAAGCTCCCGTGGGACGACGCCGTGATGCTGGCGCTCGATTACGCCGACATACCGTACACGACGGTGTACGACCAGCAGGTGCTTGCCGGCGAGCTCGAAAAATACGACTGGCTCCATCTGCACCACGAGGACTTCACGGGGCAGTACGGAAAGTTCTACGCCGGGTTCAGGACGGCGGACTGGTACATCAGGGATCAGATCCTCAACGAGAAGCTCGCGGCGGCGCTCGGGTTCAAGAAGGTCTCCGAGGAGAAGAAGGCGGTCGCGCGCGCGATCAGGGAGTACGTCCGCGCCGGGGGATTCGTGTTCGCGATGTGCTCGGCGACCGACTCGTACGACATCGCGCTCGCCGCGGACGGCGTCGACATCGTCCCGCGCGAGTATGACCACGACGGCACGACGCCCGGCTGCCAGAAGCTGCTCGATTTCGGGAAGACGCTCGCCTTCGAGAATTTCCAGCTCATCCTCGATCCGATGGTGTATGAATACTCCGATATCGACATGACCGGGGCCGCCGCCGCGCGCGGCGAGCCGCGCGACTACTTCACGCTCTTCGAGTTCTCCGCGAAGTACGATCCCGTGCCGACGATGCTCGTTCAGAACCACGTGTCGGTCATCAAGGGCTTCATGGGGCAGACGACCTCGTTCAAGAAGAGCCTCATCAAGAAGAAGGTGCTCATCCTCGGCGAGGTGAAGGACGGCGGCGAGGCGCGCTACATTCACGGCAACTTCGGCATGGGGACGTTCACGTTCCTCGGGGGGCACGATCCGGAGGATTATCAGCATCTCGTCGGCGATCCCCCGACCGATCTCGGCGTATATCCGAACTCGCCCGGATACCGCCTCATTCTCAACAACGTTCTTTTCCCGGCCGCGAAGAAGAAGGAGCAGAAGACATAGATGAAGAATCGATTGGCGCTCGTTCCGGTGATATTCCTCGCGTCGGGCGTCGTGCTGACCGTGGCCGGGCTCGCGATAATGGTCGCGCGCGGGGCGGAGGCGCCGGTCGCGGCGCTCGCGCTGCTCGCCGTCGGGCTGCTCGATGGCGTCACCGGCGTCATATGGACGATGGTAGCGTTGTTCTCGCGGCGGGACGAGGCGCCCGCGGGGCCGGGCGTTCCCGGTGTCTCGCGGGGCCGGCCGCCAGCCCCGGGGCGCGCACCGGCGCCTGGGCCGGGGCTCCAGGCGCGCGCCGAGGAGACGCAGCGGACTCTCGTGCTCGCGAGCGGGCTCCTCGCCGTCATATTTCTAGGGGCAGTGCTCGCGCTGCTTCTTTATTTGCACGTAATTGTGAGCTGTATGAGGAGCTGGGGGCTTCTGTGAGCGCCGGGGCCGCCGCGCCCGGCCGCGTCCAACCGCGTCCGGCCATAGCACGCGGCCGCCCTTTGTGGTTGCTTTTCGATAAGAACGATGCTAAATTACGCAGGTAGTCAGTTCAATCCGCACGCGGTGTCAGGGCCGCACAAAGAATCGAACAAGATCCGGGATTCATTCGACGAAGGGAGACCCCAGATGAAGAAGATCCTTGTCCTCGCGCTTGCTCTCTGGCTCATGGCGCCGGCGCTCGTTTCTGCTCAGGAAAAGCCGCCGACCCCGTTCAAGATTTACTCCGATAACAAGACGCCCGAGAATTTCGTGAGCGCCTACAACGCCTACAACGCGCAGCTCAAGGACACGGCGAACTACTCTGCGGTCGCCATGCTCGGCTGGCTCAACTATTACGAGCTCGAGCGCAACATGGAGATTCTCAAGGCGAACACGGACAAGCTCACCGACATGAACAAGTTCCAGTACGGAAACATGCTTCTCGAGCTCGGACGCTACGACGAGGCGATTCCGCTGTACGCGCAGATCAACGAGCACAATCCCAAGTGGTCGTGCCCGTGGCGGCACAAGGGCACGGCGCTCTGGAAGTCGGGCAAGCTCCCGGAGGCCGTGGAATCTCTCGAAATGTCGATCAAGACGCGAGAGACGCACTATGACGCATACGTCGTGCTGGCTCAGGTCTATAACGACATGAAGGAATACAAGAAGGCGCTCGACACCGTCGAAAAGGGACTCTCGTACTACGGCAAAGACAGCGAGGATCCCGACAAGGAAATGAACACTCTCGAAGTGCAGTTCTTGTATCTCGATCTGCTCAAGAAGAACAACGAAACCGCAAAATATAAGGCACAGTACGAGAAGCTGCAGAAGCTCGTGCCGGGAGACGAGCGGCTGAAATAGATTAGACCCACCTGATCGCTGCAGTCGAGTGGACGGGCGCCTTCCCCACGAGGGCGCCCGTCGAGTTTATTGGGCGCGTCGGCACGCGGGGTCGCCGGCGCAACAAGGCGCACGAGCCCGCGGTTTGTGATATAATGGCCGGTAGCGGCTGCGCGAGGGATGGTCGTTCGGGGTGATGGGAGGTTGGGATGGAGGCGGAACGCCGCGAGCCGAAGCTTCTCGATCAGGTTCATATCGCCATCCGGGCGCGCCACTTCAGCTGGCGCACCGAGCGGGCCTACATCGGCTGGATCAAACGTTTCATCTTCTTCCACGGGAAGCGGCATCCGGCGGCGCTCGGCGAGGCCGAGGTCACGGCGTTTCTCTCCATGCTCGCCACGCGCGATCGCGTGAGCTCCTCAACGCAGAATCAGGCTCTCAGCGCGATCATCTTTCTCTATCGGACCGTGCTCGGGAAGAATCTCGAATGGATGGACGGCGTCGTACGGGCGAAGCGGGTCGTGCGGCTGCCGATGGTGCTCACGCGCGACGAGGTTCGCGCCGTTCTCGCCGAGATGCGCGGGACACCGTGGCTCATGGCGTCGCTCATGTACGGCGCGGGGCTTCGGCTGCTCGAGTGCGCGCGCCTGCGCGTGAAGGATGTCGATTTCGAGCGGCTCGAGATCACCGTGCGGAACGGCAAAGGCGGCAAGGACCGGCGCACGATGCTTCCCGTGTCGCTCAGGGAGATTCTCGCGACGCACGTCGCTCGGGTGAGGCGGCTCCACGATCGCGATCTGCGGCGGCGCCTCGGGATCGTGGCGCTTCCCGACGGGATCGAGCGCAAATATCCGAAGGCGGCTTGGGAGTGGGGATGGCAGTGGGTGTTCCCGGCGACGAGGCTTTATCGCGATGCGAAATCCGGCAGATGGCAGCGTCACCATCTCCACGAAACGGTCGTCCAGCGTGCGATGAAGGAGGCCGTGCGGCGAGCCGGGATCGCCAAGCCGGCGAGCTGCCACACGCTGCGGCATTCCTTCGCCACGCACCTGCTCGAGGCGGGGTACGATATCCGGACGATCCAGGAGCTTCTCGGACATTCGGATGTCAGCACCACCATGATATACACGCACGTGCTGAACAAGGGAGGGCAGGGGGTACGGAGCCCCATTGACGGGGTGATTTAGGTCGCTTTGGAGGCGCCGGGGCCGGCCGAGGCCGGCCCGGGTTGGCCGGGGCCGACGGCGGGCTTGATGAGAGCCGGTCGGGTGTATGCGGCCGCACACCGAACGGCGGGGGCGGGCAGCAGTGCACGTGACTCTCCAGGACCATACATAACTACTATGTTTATTGCATACCAATGCATGCGCTCGCAGTCTATCATGGGGCGTCCAGAACAGTGCTTGATGTTACTTATTTATTTGATATAATATACATGTAATCCCAAAGGGAAGAGGCTTGGCTACACAGCATGTATTCGCAGTCCTATCTGCGCAACACAGAACAGTCTATATTGAGTTAGATGGAATTTTGGGGGCTAATTCATGATCCTGCAAATCATAGTCTTGGCAATTTTCCTCGGGCTTGTTCCAGCAGCCATAGCGCATCATAAAGGAGAGAATTTCTTCCTATGGTGGTTCTTTGGTGCCTTCATTTTTATTGTTGCTCTGCCATATGCGATCGTAATGAAACCTGACAAAGTCCTAGTCGAGCGCAAAATGGTTTCACGGGACATGAAGAAGTGCCCGTTCTGTGGCGAATTTATCAAGACAGAGGCGATTGTCTGCCGATTTTGCAGCCGAGATTTGAACCCGCAATAATGGCGAGATGCTTGTGTGAGGCTTTGTTGCTGGATGCGTCAATTCAATGAATGTGCTAAATGGCGTGTATCCGTGCGTGGCAAGGGATTGTTGGGAGCGATCCATCTAACTCCGCATGCAGCTGACGGCCGCTGCCGTCACGCCGCCTGCGGAGCACGCGGCGCGCCGGCCCGCCGGGGCGGCGGGCGCGGCCGCAGCTGATGCCGGTGTTAGGCAACTGTAGCGGACACAAAGGAGCGGATGTGAAAAAGATTCGCATCATTATTCTTCATGTTCTTGCTGCAACGCTTGGTTCGATCCTAGTGGGGTTCGTGTTCTACCACCTAGCGGTGTTCCAGCCGCGTTATGCAGCGTTCCAGTTCGTGGTGATCGGCGCATCGATCGGACTCTTGCTCGGTTGCGCCCGCTTTCTCCCACCTAAGGCGTTTCTTGTTATGCCTGTGGTAGTGTGGGCACTGCAATTCGCTAGTGGCACGCTCACGCACTGGGCGCCTGCTGCTGCGGGATGCGGTGTTCGTGCTTGGTATCTCTGCGGCAGCGTATGGAGCTGAGCGAATGGCGGCACGTGCCAGGATTGCAGAGTCAGAGCTGAATCGCGCGACGCTCAAGATCTTGGTTCTGTGGCTTGGCTACTTTGCCGCAGGGATGATCCTATGCTTGGTATCCGGCGTTAGAAGCTGGGCATGTATGCCTCCATCTACTCACAGATGGGTTTGCTGCTGGCGATAGGAAGTGTCGATGGGGATCGAGCTAAGTGAAAAGATCACTACACAAACGCGAGAAACAGTTGTCTAACTCCGCATGCAGCTGGCAGCCGCTGCCGTCACGCCGCCTGCGGAGCACGCGGCGCGCCGGCCCGCCGAGGTGGCGATCGCGGCCGCAGCTGATGCCGGTGTTAGGCCGACTTCTGCTCTGAGGAGGTGCTCCAATGAAAAGGATTATCTGTGTGCTTCTGATGCTGCTCTCGATGGCTGCAAAGTCGGCTTCTTCCTATGAACTGGTTACCGTGCCGTTGCCCGGCATCGAAGGCAGATACTCCTTCACCGAGGGAAATAATTACCGAGACATGCACTTTGAACTGGACGGAGTTCCATTTGTAGTGAATCGAGTGTGGATACACATATCGGGCGTGTTCTCCGTCGGGGAGATAATGTGCAATGATGGTACGCCGGCAGGGCCGTATCTCCTGCCGGTGGAATTCTTAGCTACCACGGAGGATACGATAAACGGGAGCTGGTTTGGCGCGGCCAGTACTTCGTCGGAGGAAAGCGGCGCGTTTGAGTACCTGAATCAATTTAGAAGGCTTCTCGGACGCCCGATCAGCTGGGATTTTCTGATGGCAGGATACGGCAATCTCAATATGGACATCAATTTCGGCCTCATACCTGAGTGCTGGGTCACTGTATGGCCCGAAGCGACAATAGAGACGGCGGAGCTCATTATCGAATGCGATTTTCCTATTGCTGTTGATCAGAGCACATGGGGCAGCATCAAGTCGCTGTTTCGATGAGGGATCGCGGTCTAACTCCGCATGCAGCTGACGGCCGCTGCCGTCACGCCGCCTGCGGAGCACGCGGCGCGCCGGCCCGCCGAGGCGGCGGACGCGGCCGCAGCTGATGCTTGTGTTAGGCCGATTTTGTAGGAATGAAAGAGAGATTGTGATGAGCAGGTGGCAGATCGTGGCATTATTGGGCATCGCCATCCTGATTATTGGTCTTTTTGTGCCGATCGTTGAAGTGCCGCTCAAGGACAAGCTGAATTATTATAACTTCTTTCACCACGCCTATAATGCGAAGTTCTTTCTGGTCCTTATGGGCGCATCTGCCGTTCTGGTATTCTTTCGTTTGTTCAAGATTCTGAGAATGACGGGGGGTCTCGCATTTGCGCTGATCATCGGCCATATGATTTTTGTAGGACACTGGGTGCGTGCCGAGGACGCCAAGACCAATGCGGGCTTTCACAATGTGCTCCGCGAAGTGAGTCCTTGGCCGGAGCATTATTACAGGCTGCAGTGGGGCTGGGCCATCTTGATAATCGGCGCGGTCCTTATTATTGTGGCATCGCTGATGAAGGATGAGTCGACAGAGACAAAGTCCTAACTCAGCGTGCAGCTGTCGGCCGCCGCGAGAGCGCTCGGGCAACTGAGGCATCATGCGGCGGCGCCCGCAGCTGACGCTTGTGTTAGGCCGACTTCTGCTCTGAGGAGGTGCTCCAATGAAAAGGATTATCTGTGTGCTTCTGATGCTGCTCTCGATGGCTGCATAGTCGGCTTCTTCCTATGAACTGGTTACCGTGCCGTTGCCCGGCATCGAAGGCAGATACTCCTTCACCGAGGGAAATAATTACCGAGACATGCACTTTGAACTGGACGGAGTTCCATTTGTAGTGAATCGAGTGTGGATACACATATCGGGCGTGTTCTCTGTCGGGGAGATAATGTGCAATGATGGTACGCCGGCAGGGCCGTATCTCCTGCCGGTGGAATTCTTAGCTACCACGGAGGATACGATAAACGGGAGCTGGTTTGGCGCGGCCAGTACTTCGTCGGAGGAAAGCGGCGCGTTTGAGTACCTGAATCAATTTAGAAGGCTTCTCGGACGCCCGATCAGCTGGGATTTTCTGATGGCAGGATACGGCAATCTCAATATGGACATCAATTTCGGCCTCATACCTGAGTGCTGGGTCACTGTATGGCCCGAAGCGACAATAGAGACGGCGGAGCTCATTATCGAATGCGATTTTCCTATTGCCGTTGATCAGAACACATGGGGCAGCATCAAATCGCTGTTTCGATGAGGGATCGCGGTCTAACTCTGCATGCAGCTGACGGCCGCTGCCGTCACGCCGCCTGCGGAGCACGCGGCGCGCCGGCCCGCCGGGGCGGCGGGCGCGGCCGCAGCTGATGCCGGTGTTAGATAGAGCTTGGTTTATGGCGAGAATATCATTGAGAAGTTCTGCATTCTTGGCCGGGGTATTCTCAATGGCAGTTCTCATTGGCTGTGAGGAGGGAGCAAATACCGTGGTGCCCGTCTCGGATGGCACTTCTGTATCGATCAAGCTGAGCCAAAGAACTCTGAGGAGCTGCGATGCACTACTGATACATGTTGAACTAGCCTATGAGGGTGATGATTCGGCCATGGTTAAATACTGCGAGCCGTGTGACACGCTAGCCTACTATGTTACGACCGCCGGGGGGTACACCGTTCAACCAAGAACTCCCAATATTATCTGCGCAGCGTGCACGGAAACGGGTACCATCGCATTGCACAAGGGAGAGAAGGTCTCGGCCACGTTCGTTTTTGCAACGACTGATAAGTACTTCAACTATCATCACTACGATTGTCTTCCTTCTGGATCGTATACCGTGCATGCTGGGGATAAATACCGGCAGCACCCATGGGTCTCGGCTGGTTTCTGTATTGAACATTGCCGAGAGCCTTTCTAACTCCGCATTCAGCTGCCGGCCGCTGCCGTCACGCCGCCTGCGGAGCACGCGGCGCGCCGGCCCGCCGAGGTGGCGATCGCGGCCGCAGCTGATGCCGGTGTTGGACATACCTGATTGCGATCTTGACATATAGCCAGCATCTGGCTATAATCTGGCTAGAATGAAACATCGAATATTGCTGGCTCAACAGGCGCTGAGGGATTTGCGCAGGCTGCGCGCGCATGATCGTGCGACGGTCATCTCTGCGATTGCCAAGCACTTGACGCATGAGCCAAGGCGTACGAGCAAGAGTCGGATCAAGCGCCTGAGGGGATTAGCGAAGCCGGGGTATCGACTTCGCGTTGGCGATATCAGGATCTTCTATGATGTGGCGGGAGGCGAAGTGCATGTTCTCGCCATCATTTCCAAGGCTGATGCCGACCGGTGGCTGGAAGAGGAAGGTGAGCGATCGTGAAAAAGGTAGCACTATCGACAATCAAAGATGATCTGTCGCGTTTCTTGCGGCTTGCCGAGAATGAGCAAGTTATCATTACTCGTCACGGGAAGCCTGCCGGCGTGCTGATCGGCTTCAAATCAGAAGATGAATGGTTCGAGTATCGTCTCGAGAATGACCCGCGTTTTCTGAAGCGGATTGAGGCGGCGCGGCGTAGCATACGGAGCGGCAAGGGTATACCATTGGACGAGGTAGGGACCTAAGTGGATATCGAGATGTCCAACTCTGCATGCAGCTGACGGCCGCTGCCGTCACGCCGCCTGCGGAGCACGCGGCGCGCCGGCCCGCCGGGGCGGCGGACGCGGCCGCAGCTGATGCCTGTGTTGGGCAGAATGATATGGAGTTGGAGTGTTTCGAATCCTATTTGTTTGCGTTGAAAATTCGAGTCGCAGTCAAATGGCAGAGGCATTTGCCCGAATGCACGGTGCCGGCTTGGTTGATGCGCGAAGCGCGGGCTCTAAACCCTCGGGTTCCATTAATCCGCGCGCTGTGGCGGCGATGCTTCAACGAGGCTATGACCTTTCCGGGCATCGATCCAAGAGCCTGGCTGACATTGGCAAGGGGCGATGGGACTATTTGGTGACGATGGGCTGTGGCGACGAGTGTCCATGGGTGTCGGCAGCGAATCGGGAGGATTGGAAGTTGCCGGATCCTCATGATCTGTCGCCCAGTCAATTTAATGAGCTTCGAGACGAGATCGAACGTCGGGTCATTGATCTGATTGCTCGACTTCGCGCTGGCGGGGGGAAATCTTGATACGCATCTGTCCAACTCCGCATGCAGCTGACGGCCGCAGCTGATGCCGGTGTTAGCTGGAATGTGCACTTAAATGGGGGGTGCGATGAGTATGTGGAATCGGATTGCTTTGTTGCTCGTGGTTCTCGCCTTGGCGTCGGGCAATGCTCATGCGATCAATTGTCAGGGCGGAATATCAATAGTTATCCCGGTGGGGAACGCGGACAATTTCGCGGAACCGTTGGAGCCGGTTTTTCCGGATGCGAATCTGGCGCGACTCATAGCCACCGTATGGAACGTCCCCCTTCGATATCTGGACAACATGGACATCAATGCATCGATGGGGCATACGTTTCAGTGGGAGCCGTGTCCAATCACCGCGGCCGAGCTCGAAATCCACGTTCTCTCGATGGGTACCGCTTCCGATAACGACAGGCTAAGCATTGAACTGAACGACCGGTATTTTGAGGGTGAGAGCGAGGTCTATCGGTGGACGACGACCCTCGCGATTCTGACCCAGACAGAATGGTATTATGGAGAAGATGCGACTCTGGTGCTTGATCTCGGCGATCTGCCCGTGGATTTGTATGGTCGCACATCTGTCCTGGCATACATGAACGATGGAAATCTTGACGTTGAAGTTCAAGATGATACGGCCGTCGACTACATCATCCTGCGATTGTGCACTTCATCTCCTGTTGCCGTGGAGAACAAGACGTGGAGCTCGATCAAGGATTTGTTTAAGTAAAAGGCTCCAGCTAACTCCGCATACAGCTGGCGGCCGCTGCCGTCACGCCGCCTGCGGAGCACGCGGCGCGCCGGCCCGCCGGGGCGGCGGGCGCGGCCGCAGCTGATGCCGACGTTAGCTTCACGGAGCTTCTGGGGCTTGACACTTTCGACGGTATGATATATTGTAATACTTGAGGTGATTGCATGAGCACGATAAAGGTAGCCATAACGATTCAGGACCACCTGCTCGACAGGCTGGATCGATTAGTCAAGGCGAGAGTATTTCCAAATCGCAGTAAAGCGGTGCAAGAGGCCGTGAAAGAAAAACTTGCGCGGCTAGATCGCAACCGTCTCGCGCGGGAATGTGCAAAGCTCGACAAGAAGTTCGAGCGTTCAATGGCCGAGGAGGGCGTTTCGCGGGAGCTTTCTGAATGGCCAGAATACTGAGGGGCGGGATCTATTGGGCTGATTTGGATCCGACGAAGGGGCGTGAGCAGGCCGGTGAGCGCCCCGTGCTGATTCTCAGTCATGATATCTTCAATGAACGTTCAGGCACCGTCATCGCGATGGCTTTAACAAGCGCACCCCAGAAAGCGGGTTTTCCGCTGACACTCGAGCTGTCTGATTCATCTCTTCCGAAGAAGTCGTGGGTCAAAATCAGCCAGATTCGCACGTTGTCAACTGAGCGGCTCGGCAAGAAAATCACGAAATTGTCCGATAAAGAGCTTGATCTCATCATTGAGGGATTAAACGAGATCATCGGAAGCTGACTCCGCACACAGCTGACGGCCGCTGCCGTCACGCCGCCTGCGGAGCACGCGGCGCGCCGGCCCGCCGGGGAGGCGGACGCGGCCGCAGCTGATGCCGACGTTAAGCAGGCGGAGGTCCAGATCATGGATACGTGGAAGTTCTACGACATCACTCATCGTGAGCACGTGGTCTGCAACCCCACGAGCGAAGAGAAGCTGGCACGGCTTGTTGGTCTCCTCCGGCTTCCCGACGATGCACGCGTGGTCGACATTGCATGTGGGAAGGGTGAGTTCCTGATTCGTCTTGCTGAAGCGTACGGCATCCGGGGAATCGGAATTGACATCTCACCTTTCCACATCGCCGACGCGCAGAGGCAGTTGGAAAAGCGGGTGCCCGGAGCAGAGGTCGCCTTCAGAGCGATGAACGGTTCTGACTTCAGGCCCGACGAGCCGCACAGCTTTGCTCTGGCATCCTGCATCGGCGCCAGTTGGGTGTTTGGTGGACACGCGGCGACTCTGGAAGCGCTATCGGACATGGTTCAGCCCGGTGGTTGGGTAGTAGTCGGGGAGCCCTACTGGCTCCAGGAACCATCCGAGGACTACCTTAAGGCCTCCGGGGTAACTAGAGACGACTTCGGGACACATTCCGGGAACGTCGAGGCGGGGGAGCTGCGAGGACTCGACTTGGTTCACACCTTCGTGAGCAATGGGGACGACTGGGACAAGTACGAAGGTCTTCAATGGTATGCGACGGCCGAGTACGCCCGGTCTCATCCGGACGACCAAGATCTGCGCGAGCTCTTGGAGCGCGTCGCCAAGGCAAAAGCAATGTACCTTCGATGGGGACGAGACACTTTGGGCTGGGCGATCTATGCCTTCAGAAACCGTTCATCTCAGGGTGCCGTTTCGGCTGCCTAGCATGGCGTTGAATCCGCCGGTTGGCCGCGAACGGCCGCCCGCGGGTTAACGCCAAGCCGTTAGATTGACTGGTGAGAACATGATTGTCGTTATGCGATGCTGTTTGGTTATTACTCTTTTAATATTCCTCTATGCTGCGTGCGGCGATGACTCTCCGGTTAATACGAAGAAGCCCGAAGTATTCGAAGGGATACTGGTAGTGGAGCTGCCGGATTGTCATGTTGTTGGGGGCGATACGACTGATTTTCAGCCCCGCCCGGAATCACACGACATGCTACCCACCAACTATTCTCTAAAATATGCATGTCCAAATCCGACGATCGGGGGGACGGCGATCTACTTCCAGATTCCTCAGCAAGATTCTGTTTGGCTGTTTGTTTACGACAAGCCGGGGGGCATGCCCATTGATACTCTCTATGCTGCCTCGGGGCCTGCCGGCGCCTATTCGGTCAATTATGAGAACAAAGGTCCGCTGGGCATATACAGAGTGGTGATGCACGCGGCCGGCGGCTTTGAGTCCTATGGTGATGTCGAGTTCAGGGATGAACTGCCATAGGCAATCTAACTCCGCACACAGCTGGCGGCCGCTGCCGTACCTGATGCCGACGCTGGGTCGCAGATAGATCAGCGAAGGATTCTGGCCAACCGTGTAGAATGGAAGGGCTTCGACAGATGCATAACGGGGACAGGACTGTAGGCGCCAGGAACCACATTTTCGGATGGATGGGCACCATTCTTCTGCTCGGGATCCTTCCGATAAAACTTATCCGATTCGAGCATCGTGCATCGACGAGCTTCCTCATTGGAGTTGCCCCGAGCGCCCTGGGACCAGCCGGACTCCTGTTTCTGCTATTGTCAAGCCCCGGCCGGATTTCGCGATTCAGCCTTCTTCGGGTCACGCTGCTCGTGGCGGTACTCTCAATGGCACTGGAGTTCATGCAGCTTCTGTCTCGACCGGGAATGCTCGCGAACGCTCACTACACCTTTGATTACTACGATCTCGCTGCGACCGCTTTGAGCGTTATGATTGCATATTTTGTTGCTTTGGGCATTCTGAGATGACCGGCCCCCAATTATCCTTCTTCGCCCATCAGAACGAAACGACCTGCACGATTGCGCGCAGGGTGAAGGTGCCGCGCAGGACGCCTCCGGAGTAGGTTCCGCCGGCATACAGGCCGTCCCGCTCCTCGCCCGTGCAGCTGCCCCCGACGAAGACCCGGTAGATCGCACCGGGCGCCAGGTCTGGAGACGAGAGCAGGATGGCCGAGTAGTTGCGCGCAGGCCTGAAGGTCACGATGCTGCGGCCGCTCGTGTCATTGATGTGGATGAGGGCCCCGGCCGGGATGGGCATGCTGGCGCACAGCAGCACCGACCGCTGCTGGGACGAATTGCCGGGCACTTCGACCGAGACAGAGTTCATCTGCGAAACCGCCAGGAAGCCGCCGGACGCGATGAAGGCCCCGTTGACATCCACGCCCGCCTCGGGCGGCGCGGGAGGCCCGTGGACGACGATCGTCCCGCCGCCGATCATGAGATCCCCGTTGCTGTCGATGGCGTCGCCGCCGAGAGCGTTCAGGTGGACGTAGCCGCCGTTGATGATCAGGTTGCTGCCGTCGTCGTACTCGGGGGCACCGCCGTAGGTGGCGTTCAAGCAGTCGTCGGAGGAGGTGATGTGGATCTCGCCTCCGTTGATGATGAGGTTCGGAGATTCGATTCCTTCATACGAGTTCGTGATGTCGATCAGACCGCCGTTGATCTCGATCCAGCGCTTCGACTTGATCGCATCGTCCGCCGACGCGATGGTGAGTGTTCCTCCGTCGATGTCGATCAGGCTGTCGACGGAGATGGCCTTCGCCTCGGCGTACTCTTCGCCGCCGATCGGGATGGGCGCTCCGGTCGTCGTGATGCGCAGAGTGGGCGAGAATCCCGCGGTGCCTATGGCGAGGTCGCCGTCTCCCGAGATCCCCTTGCCGCCGGAGCCCGAGTGCGAGAGGGTCACCGTGCCGCCGCTCAGCACCACGTCGCCGTCCGCATTCAAACAGGGACCGTGGAACGCGTCCGGCTCGCCGTCCACGTTGATATAACCGCCGCCCCCGCCGCTGGAAGTGATGTTCAGGTCGCCTGACTGAATGACGATACGGCCGTCACTGGAGATGCCCCGGCCGGCCTGGCCGATGGTGGTGATGGTCAGGTGGCAGCCGTCCAGCAGCACCAGAGTATCCGCTTTGACCGCCGTACAATAGGAGGGATCGTAGCCGAGCCCCGAGGCCTCCAGGACCGCGCCGCCCGAGGTCTCGATGGTCGCCGTCCCGCCGGTGAGCCGGATGTTCGCCGCTTTGAGTCCCTTGGACTGGTCGCCCTCCACGGTGAGATCGATCTCGCCGCCCGAGATCTCGAGATCGCCGCTGCACTTGAGCGCGTCCCTGTCGTCGCCCGGGATGACGACCGCGAGGGCGCCTCCCGTGATATCGACTGGGCCGTTGCCCGCGTCGACCCCGTCGTTCCCCGAGGCAACCGCGACGGATCCGCCGTGCTGGATGTAGCCCTCGTTGGTGTGGATGCCGTCCTTGGCCGCGCTCTCGATGACGACGCTGCCGCCGTCGACCACGATGGAGCCGTCGCTTCCCAATCCGTGCTGGCTCTTCCCCCGCCCGTGAACGAGAAGGCTGCCGGACCCGGTGAAGATCAGCGGCCCCTCGCTGAAGAAGGCCGCCTTCTGGTCTTCGCCGGCGGGCGGGGTCGCGTAGGTCGCGCCGTCGGTGAGCGCATTGGCGGTGCCGTCCGCGAGCTCCACCGTGATCTCCTCGCGGGCCTGGATGTTGATCGCGGGCCCGTTCAGGTTGGCGATCTGGACGCCGTTCAGTCGCAGCGCGAGCTCGCCGTCCGAGTAGATCTTGCACATGCCGTCCGTAGTGGTTCCGGTCAGCGAGCACGTGATGCCGTCGAGGCCGGCGGCGGATGTGATCGTCACGTCGGCGCCCGACACGTGGACTGCCACGCCGGCGTTTTCGAGCGGATTGTCCACGGTCGCTGCCGTCCCGTTGTAGGTGATGGAGACGACGTTCGCCGAGCTGTCGGAAAAGGTCATGCTGTCGACATCCGCCATGTCGAATCGGCTCGTGTCGCCCGCCGCGCCGTAGATTGTCATCAGCCCGCCGTCGTCGAAGCACATGCTGTCGATCCCGGTCACCTGGAACAGCCTGATCCCGTTCCGGGTGTGAATGCGCAGGATGTCTTTGGCGCCCTGAAGGCCGTCGCGCAGGGCGAAGCCCGCCGTCGTATCATGAACGCCGAACGTGACGCTGTCGATCTCGGCGACGTTGAACTGGTCCACATGGCCGCTCAGTCGGATGACTCTCATTTCCTGCGCTCGGACGCACACGGCCCCCGCAACGACGAACAGGATGATCATGGATATCTTCTTCATGGTCATCCCTCGATTACTTGACCAGGATCAGCTTCTTGGAGAGGGTCGGTTTGCCGCATTTCACCGTATAGAAGTACACGCCGCTGGAGACTCGCGCGCGCGTGCCGTCCATGCCGTCCCACGTCACCCGATGCCGCCCCGCCGCCTGGGTCTCGTGCAGCAGCTCCCTGATCAGCGCGCCTTTCAAGTTGTAGACGCGGACCGTGACATCGGCCCTATCCGAGGTCTCGTATTCGATGATGGTCGAAGGATTGAAGGGATTCGGGTAGTTCTGCAGCAACTGGAAGACAAACGGCGCGCGCGGCGGAATATCGGGATCCGGATCGTTTATTCCGGTTGTGTTCGCAAACTCGATGCGTCGGATGTCGTCGTGAGGGATGGTGAGCGTTTGTCCGTTCCTGAGATGTATGGTCATGTCATAGCTCCGGCCGAAAGCGCTCGCGCTCAGCAGGAGCAGGATACCCATGGGTAACGCAATACTTCTCATGGCTTTCTCCGTCCTTTATCGGCGCGATGGAGGGGGCCGCGATCCCGGTTTACTCCTATACGCGCCAAGCTCGTCACGACCGCGGATTACAGGAGAAATGTTGCTCGGTCGGACGCCTGATGATACTATAAGCGGCGAGTCATCTACACGGATAAATTTGTCGTGCGGTCGCTCGACGTGCGTGCGGCACGCGTGGCGCGTCGGGCGATCGAACCCGGGAGGGTCGGCATGGCAAGCATGGGATGGAGCGATAGTCTGCGGACGATCTTCTCTTTCTTTCTGGGTCTGATGCTGGCCGCGTTTGTCGGAGTGGGCGTATATACTTTTCACGCACCTCCCGAGCAGGTCGATAGTCAGATCCGAGACCTCGCCCGCCGGGAGCAAGCGATCAGAGACTCGAAGCCGCCAAATGAGCTGGAGGCTTCAGATCGGGATAATATCCGGGAGCTCGATCGGCAGCGGAATGATTTAAGGGACGCGGCGGACAAAGCGCGCAAACCGTGGGTCCAAAGCACGAGCATCATACTTATGGTGTTCGCCACACTCATCATGGCCGTCTCGCTCGTGCGCCCCGGTCAACTTCCCGTGATCAGCAACGGCCTTCTGCTGGGCGGCATCTTCACGATGCTGTACGGTGTCGGGTGGATCGTCGCCTCAGACAAATCAGTCACCAGGTTTCTGGTCATGACCGCCGGACTCCTGACCACGCTGGGGCTTGGCTATCTCCGATTCGTCCGCCGCGGCGCGGCCTCGCCAGTCGCTGCCGGATCGGGAATCCAAGACGAAAAGGGATTCGCGGACGTCGAGCGCCGCGTCCGAGTTCTCGAAGAGGCGATGAACGAAGCCGCGCACGCGCTTGGGCGCAGGCGCGATGATTCGGGCCAGTCCTGAACAGGGAGACGCTGCGATGTCCACGCGGCAGACCGTCCTTCTCGTCGGCGGCACCGGACGCACCGGCCGGCGCGTCTTGAAGCAGCTTCTGGCCCGCGGCGTCGGTGTCCGCGTCATCGCGCGGTCCGCCGCGAAGCTCCCGGCGGATGTCGCGGACGATCCTAACCTGACGGTGGTCGAGGGCGACCTCCTGTCTCTCGGCGATGACGATCTCCTGCGCCACCTCCGCGGCTGCGATGCCGTCATCTCGTGCCTTGGTCACGTTCCCGACTTGAGGGGCATCTTCGGGCCGCCGCGCGACCTCGTCACGCGGGCCACGACGAGGCTGTGCCGGGCGATCGAGGCGCTGCAGCCCGCAAAGCCGGTCAAGTTCATTCTCATGAGCAGCGTCTCGGTGAATCGCCCCGGGGGCCTCGACACGCGTCGCGGAACGTTCGAAAAGGCGGTCATGTGGATTCTCCGCGGGCTCGTGCCTCCGGCCAAGGACAACCAACGAGCGGCGGATTTCCTCTCTCGCGAAGTCGGGATGAGCGATACGTTCGTGCAGTGGGCGGCGGTCCGCCCGGACATACTTCGGGAGGGCGACGTTTCGGATTACTCGCTGCACGAGGGCCTGGTGAGCAGTCTCTTTGCGCCGGACAGCACCAACATGGCCAATGTCGCGCACTTCATGTGTGAGTTGACAACAAACTCGAAGACGTGGGACGATTGGAAAGGAAGGCTGCCCGTAATCATCAACCATGGGAGCGCGCCCGACGGAGAGGCCGGCGCGCCCGCAGATAGCGCCGGCGTCAGGGTGAAATAGCATGAAACAGATGATCATGTGCGCCTGCCTTATCCTGGGATTGCTCGGGTGCGACAGCAGTACGGACGAGGATACAGATGAGTCGCCGACGGTGGTCTTCACCGAGGAACAGCGAGTGCTGGCGGATCAGATCGTCAGCGTTTTCGAAAACGACACGCCGGTGATCGACTATGCCTATGCGGAGAACCTCGATGACGGCCGCGGCATCACGGCCGGCCGGGCCGGATTTACCTCGGCGACGGGCGACATGCTGCTGGTGGTCGAGCGATACACGCAGCTCGTTCCCGGCAATCCGTTATCCGGATATTTGCCGCGCCTCCGGGCACTCGCGGCCGCGGAGAGCGATTCCACGCAGGGGCTGGAGAATTTGGAGGATGCGTGGCGAACGGCCGCCGAGGATTCGATCTTTCGAGAGGTTCAGGACGAAATTGTGGACGAAGAATACTATTGGCCGGCCGTGGAACATGCGGAAGAGCTGGGGCTATCCCTTCCGCTGAGCCTGTTGAACCTTTATGACACCTGTATCCAGCATGGCGACGGCGACGATCCGGATGGGCTGCCGGCGATTATCAGCCGGTCGACCGCGCACGTTGAGGGGACGCCGGCCGACGGCGTCGATGAACGCGAATGGCTGCGGGCATTCATGAACATCCGCAGGTCGGTGCTCCTGAACGCTACCGATCCGGACACGCGCGAAGAGTGGGCCGAGTCGGTTGGGCGAGCCGATGCGCTGATCGCCATATTTCAGAGCGGGAATATGAATTTGGTGCCGCCCATCACGATCGCTCCATATGATACGTCTTTCACGCTCCCTCAGCCGTAGGAGAAGAGAGCCATGATTGAGTCGCTGTTTGTTACGGTATGGCCGGCAGGGTTTCTGATCGTGTTGTTCGGCGGCGGGGCGCTCTTCCGGCGCAAGAATATCGATATGGACGGCGATCCGCCGATCAATAAAACGCTCTTCGTAAGCAGCAAGTATGCGATTGTCCTGCTGTGGGCCGCGATGGTGGCGCAGAGCTGGGGCGCCAACCTGTCCTTGGCGAAGGCCCCCGGGCTCTTGAAATGGATCGCGTTGTGCCTCTGGGTGTCGGGTTTCGCGCTGCTGTTCGCCGGACGATTCGGACTTGGAGGGGCCTTTCGGATAGGCTCTCCCAAGGAGCGCACGAATCTGACCGTCGATGGATTGTTCCGATTCAGCAGGAATCCGATGTACCTGGGTGTGTATAAGACGTTGCTCGCGTCAGCGCTGTACACGCTGAATCCCTTCGTGTTCGTCCTGGGGATATTCGTGGTTGCCGTTCACCACAGGATCGTGCTGGCGGAAGAGCGGTATTTGCGAACGATCTATGGCGAACAGTATGCGGAGTATTGCCGCCGTGTGAGGCGGTATCTCTGAGCATCATCGGAGATCGGGCTGCGGGCCACGCAATCCGTATTCAACGCGATATGACGATCATTCGAGCAATGAAAGCGGACATCACGACCCTGGCCGTGGATGCTATCGTGAACGCCGCGAATACGACTCTGCTGGGCGGCGGCGGAGTCGACGGCGCCATTCATCGCGCGGCGGGAAGGGAACTCTATGACGAGTGCCGCGCCCTGCATGGCTGCGCGACGGGCGATGCCAAGCTGACGCGGGGGTACAGGCTTCCCGCGAAGTTCGTCATTCATACGGCAGGCCCGGTGTGGGGCGGAGGGGATGATGGGGAGCCTCAGTTATTGGCTTCCTGCTACCGTCGCTCGCTCGAGACAGCCAAGGCGCATGGGCTAAAGTCCATTGCGTTTCCCTGTATCAGCACGGGCATCTACGGATATCCGCCGGATGAAGCGGCACGGATCGCCATACAAGCCGTCCGGGATTTCGTTCGGGATGATCCTTCGCTTGATGAAATCATATTCTGCTGCTATTCTGACGCGGATTTGCGGATCTATGCGCATTTCTTGCCGAAGCGATGAACAGCTGCCCGACGAGCGATGAGGAGGCTGCAATGAGTTTTGTCGGCAACATATTATGGGTTCTTCTCGGAGGCGGGATAATCCTCTTTCTGGAGTATCTCTTCGGGGGCATTGTCCTGTGCCTCACCGTGCTCGGCATCCCGTTCGGCGTTCAGTGTTTCAAGCTCTCGTTCCTGGCGCTGTTTCCGTTCGGCAAGGAGATAAGGACGACGAAAGGGGGGCACGGGGTCCTCTCGACGCTCATGAACGTGATCTGGATCGTCTTCGCGGGGCTCGCGATATCGGCGACTCATGTCATCTTCGGATTGCTCTGCGCGGTGACCATCATCGGGCTCCCGTTCGCGAAGCAGCACATGAAGCTGGCGTCACTCGCCCTGACGCCTTTCGGGCACACATACGATTAGGGGATGGACATCCGCCAAAGGAGGGTTCGAATGGGCGAGAAAGCGTGCGCGCACTGCGGCCTGCGGGCCAGGCATGACAAGAATCCCAAATCGTTCATCGGGAGGCTCTGGCGCTGGCATATCAACTTCTGCCCCGGCTGGAAGAGCTATTTCACCGCTCTGCCGGCGGAGGAAAAGGCCAAGGTCGCCGAGCAGTATGATTTCAGGAAATATCGATGAGTCGTCGCGCGGTTCTTGCGCTCGGGCTCGCGTTGCTGCTTGAAATGCCGGGCTGCGGCGGCGACGAGACCCCTGTAGCGCCGGCCCCCGAGCTCGAGACCCGCGGAACTCCGTTCGTTCTTTACCTGTCTCCCCTCGGCGCGGACAGCCTGAGCGGGCTCACCCCCGACGAAGCGCTTCTGACGCTCGCCGGCGCGCAAACGAGGCTCAGACAGTACAAGCCCGTCATCGATCAGGATGTCGAGATCCGGATCCGGTTCGTCGCGGCGACGCCGTATCTCGGACAGACGGTGGACTGGACGCACGTATCCCCGGATCACACGATCAGCTTCCTGCCGGAGGATTATCGCACCATAGGCACGATCGGCGTCACGGCCGGTCGCCCGGTATTCGATGGGCAGGGGGCCGACGATTGGTTCTTCGATCTGCATTACCCGGAAATCGGGGAAACCGGCAGCCGCACGAACGTGCGCTTCTATTACCTGAGCATTCAGGGCTATGTGCCTGGCGCGATTCGATTCCGCGGCGAATGGAACGGCGGATCCGGCGGGAGCGGTTGGAACGGCTGCAACGTCGTATTCGGCTGCTACTTCTACCGGCTGGGCAACCTGCACTTCGCGAGCGATTCCCTGGGCTACGGCGCGCTCGATCTCGTGAATTCCGATAGCAACGTCATCGCGAACAACCGGTTCGATTACATCGAGAACGGGGGCGAAGACGGCGCGCTTCTCCATGCCGTCTACCTCGCGCACAACAGCGAGCACAACAAAATCGCCGGCAACAGCTTCGCGTACGTGAGCGGCGATCCCATCCGGGTTCGCGACTGCAGCAATTACAACGCGGTCATCGGCAATTCGTTTCGACGCGCCGGAAATCTCGCGTACATGAGCGACTGGTATGCGGAAGGAGAGTGCCGCTCATGGGAGAACGAGTTCCGCGACAACGCTTCGTTGGGCTTCGGCTACTCGGGACGGCGCCTCGAATACGGCTGGCTGCTGTTCGACAATTATGATGAGGGATCGAATTGCCCGATCGGCGGGCGCCGGTTCTACTCGAGCGGCAACGATTGGTTCATGAGGCCGTAGCATATGCGTGCACCGTAACGATGATTCGCGCCGCGGATTTGTGGCGCCGGCCGCACAATTGTGCTAGAATACGGTTCATCCCGCAGAACAGCTGCTTTGTTGCAGTGGCGAAAGAGAGGGCGAAATGCGTTGCGGAACGTTCGTTGTGCTCGTGCTGATTTTGATGGTCTGCGGATGCGCGACGTATGAAGATCGGGCGACCGTCACGCCGGTCGAGGGCGTCGATCGGCTTCCCACGAAGATAGCGGTGTACCCGCTGCTCACCGCGGAGACGGTGCAGTCGATCGAGCGGCCGCGCTACTATCCGGCGACGACCGCCGCGGCGGACGATCGATTGTATATCGTGGCGCCGGCGGAAACGAAGCTCGTGTCGACGATGCACAGCCAGCTCCTGACGGGGATGCTTGCGGCGCAGCTGTCCAAGCGGGGATTCACGCTGAAAGAGCTGCCGGTCGAGGTCCCCGCGGATCAATCCGAGAACGAGAAAACCAGCTTCTTCGTCAGCCTTGAAACCCTGAGGCGTCTTCGGGAAGACTACGGGCTCGAGGGGATTCTCGTCGGCAACGTATACTTTGTCGCCGACGACCGGGATCGATCGGTCATCCGGGTGAAGGCCGTATACCTGCGGCTCGTGGATACCGGCACGCTCGACGTGCTGTGTCATGTGTGGATTCCCGACAGCTACGCGGGAGAATCCATGGAAGAGGCGGCGCAGAGCCTCGCGTTTTCGCTCGCGCGGGAGGCGAAGCTCGTTTCGGCGCAATCGGAATGATCAGGATGCATTGAGCCCGGCGGCTAGAACCGCACGCGATAGGCCGCGACCGTGTTGCTCTCGAACGTCGGGATGACGACCATATCGCTTCCCGGCATATACGCGAAATCGGCGGCGCCCGTCTGGAGCACGGACGTATCGAGAATCTTCGTGACCGCGCCCGCGCGGGACACCCGGTAGAGCCTTCCCTCGTTGTGAGACACGAGCATGTCGCCGCCGCCGGCGGCCGAGATGCCGTCGATCGTCCCCGACGGCCAGCGCGCGATCGTGCGGATCTCCTTCGTCGCGAGATCGATCGATTTGAGCGCGCACTCGGCGTTGCAGCCGACGACGAGCGCGCCGTCGTCGAGGAGAATGCCGTTCGGCCGCGCGATCGCCGGCCCCGCGAGCCATTCCTCGCACGCGCCGCCGGCGATTCGATAGATGCAGTTCTTGAACGAGTCGGTCACGTACATCGTCCCCGCGTCGTCGACGGCGATGTCGTTCGGGAACGCGGCGCCCGGCATGAAGTGCCGCTTCACGATCTGCCGCGAAGCGATGTCGATCTCCCCGACCGCCGCCCGCATGACGACATAGAGCCTGTCGCCGGCGACCGCCATCCCTGTCGGATTCGTGACGCCGCCCGCCCATTCGGCCTCCACCATCTTGCCGTCGAGGGAGAGCTTCGATATGAACTGCTTGCCCATGACGCCCCGATGATAGCCGTCGTAGTTCGAGACGTAGAGCGCGTTCCGGCCGGCGTCGTGCACGACGCACTCGGGAACGGCGAAGGCGCGGCCCGTTTCCCAGAGCTTCTCGACGCCCGGGGCGCCGTAGACCGCGTCGCCGAGGCGCGCCGTGAAGCCCCACCCGCCGAAGCTCTCGGCGAGCGCGAAGACGAGCTCGTTCGATCCCTTCCGGAGAGGGAGATACACGGCGTCGAAACAGCCGACGATCCCCTGAAACGAGGCGTCGCGGAGGCGGTACGAGTTGTCGCCGGAGAATACGTTCGTGCCGTTGAGGAATATCACGACGGCGTCGCTGTATCCGAACTCGAGCTTCCGGAGCGTGTCGCGCCCGGCCTCGATTATCGTTTTGGCGAAGACGAGGCCCGGCGCGGGATCCGTCTTCTCGACATGCCGCGCGACGTCGACGAGCCCGGACGGCTCGCTCGTCACGGTCTGCCACGCCGCGTCCCCGAGCACTTCCGCGGAGGGATACCGCTCCATATCGATCCCGCCGGAATCGAAGATGCGCGACAGCTGCCACGGGCGAATCACGCCCGGCGGCGTCTCCGCGAACGGAGCTGGCCCGAAATCGAGCCGGTCGTCGGCCCGATAGCTGAAGTTCGAGAAATAGGCCGATTTGTCCGCGGGTCCCATGAGCCCGATCCCGCCGGCCGAATCGCCGCGCTTGAGGTCGGTGACGACGAGGGCCGGGCGCTCCATGTCGCCGACGAAGAGGCGCGCCCGCGTCCCGTTCACCTCGAGCTTCACGTGGACCCAAGCGTCTCGCGGGAGCTCCACCCCGGCCGTATACCCGGTCCCGTTGTACAGCTGCCACCCCTCGATGCCGTTGAAGCTCGGGGCGTACTGGATCGCGTTGTCGAACACGCCCGCGACGTGCGGACGGATGTAGACGCGCTCGAAGTCCCCGTCCCCCTGCATGCGGAAGACGATGCCGGGATAGGACCGCGCCCCGGTTACGGCGATATCGACCTCGATGACACCGTTCCGAAATTCGAGGCCCTTCAGGGTGGCGAACCCCATCAGGCTCGGCCGCCCGAGGTGATCGGCGCGGACTGCGTTGTCCATGGCCCATGCGTCGGAATCGAAGGGGACCGCCGTGCTCTGCGCATGGGCCGATGCGCAGAGGCAGCACAGAAACGGCAGCGAAACAGCGAGAATCGCAGATCGGCTGAAACGGGTCGGCATATCGCGCGCCATCCTTTCGTCCGGTGGACCACGATGTTGTACACGAAGAGCCCCGCGAAGTGCCGGGAAAATCGGCTGCCGCAGCGTCTTGCCACAGGGCGCGAAATGCTCTACCATGGAGCCATGCCGGAGCACGAGCATCATAAGCGCTATGCAGGCGGGCCCGAGCGTCTGCGCTCGCCGGAGCGGATCGCGCGCCTCGAGGTCGAGCGCGTCGTGACGCTCAGCGTCGAGGGGCTCGCGGCGTCCCGCGTGCTCGACGTCGGTACGGGCACCGGTCTCTTCGCGGAGGCGTTCGCGGCGAAGGGTCTCGCGGTCGCGGGCATAGATCCGGACAAAGAGATGCTCGCCATCGCCGCCCGCCTCGTCCGGAGCGCCGAGTTCAAGGAGGGAACCGCCGAAGCGATTCCCTACGGCGACGGATCGTTCGATATCGCCTTTCTCGGCCAGATGCTGCACGAGGCGGACGATCCGGCAGCGGCGCTGCGGGAGGCGCGCCGGGTGTCGACGCGGAGGGTCGTCGTCCTGGAGTGGCCGTATCTAAAGGAAGAGCAGGGGCCCCCGATCGAGCACCGGCTCAAGGAGGAGACCGTCGTCGGGCTCGCCGCGCAGGCCGGCCTCGGGATCGTCGATCGGGTTCGGCTTACGCGCATGACGCTCTACCGGATGTCGATCGATGGGGGGCAGGATTAACCGCAGGAGAAGATAATGAGGACAAGAATGGCGATTCTCTGGATGGTTGTGCCGTGCGCGCTGGCTTTCGGCTGGGATGGCGCGGCTGCGGGCGATCCGCCGCCTCCCTTCGAGGTGGAGATCGAGGGCGGTGCGGTCTGGCAGACGGTGAACGACGTGCAGATTCCGAACGACGCGAGCGGCACGAGGTTCTCCATCGTCGACGTGATCGGTTCCGGGCCCTATCCGGCGGGGAGGATGTACTTCACGTGGAACGTGAACGAGCGGCACGGCGTGCGGCTGCTGCTCGCGCCGTTCTCCGTCACGGACACCGGCGAGATCGCGGCGCCGGTTCATTTCGCGGGAGAGACGTTCGAGCCGGGAGAGGTGCAGGCGACCTACCGGTTCAACTCGTGGCGCGCGACGTACCGGTATCGGTTCAGGAGCGGCGAGCGCGCCACGTGGTGGATCGGATTCACCGCGAAGATACGCGACGCGAAAATTGAGCTCGATCAGGAAGGCGCCACGGCGCGCAAGATAGACGTCGGATTCGTCCCGCTCCTTCATTTCGCCGGCTCGGTCCGTCTCCGCGAGGGATTGTTCTTTGTCCTCGATCTCGACGCGCTCGCGGGAGGCCCGGGGCGCGCGGAAGACGTCGCCCTCAAGCTCCAGTATGCCGCCGGCGACCGCTGGCGTCTTTCGGCGGGATACCGCACGGTGGAGGGGGGCGCCGACGTCGACGCGGTGTACACGTTCGCGTGGCTCCACTACGCGGTGCTGTCTGCGGAGATGGGATTCTAGGAGGGCGGCCCGAGAGGGGCGGCCTCGCTGCCCGGCTGCTGGAGGACGGCGCAATGGGCACTGACTTTTCGAATGTCTACAACGATCGCGCGCGCTCCGCGTCGTACGCGAAGCTCGAGTTCCCCGGCACGTACTATCTCGCGTTCAGGGATTTGCCGGAGATCATCGAACGACACGTGCCCCGCGGGCGCCCGCAGGGCGGGAGGGCCCTCGACTTCGGCTGCGGCACGGGGCGCTCGACGCGATTCCTCCGCGGGCTCGGATTCGACGTTGTCGGCATCGATATCTCCGAGCCGATGCTCGCGCTCGCGCGGGAGCGCGAGCCGGACGGCGAATACCGCCTCGTTCCCGACGGGGACCTCGAGGGCCTCGAGGCGAACGCCTTCGACGTCGTTCTCTCCGCTTTCACCCTCGACAACATCCCGACGCGGGAGCGGAAGGTGGCGCTGTTCCGGTCGCTGAAGCGGAGCCTCAGGCCCGGGGCGCGCATCGTGAGCCTCGTGTCGTCCCCGGACATCTACCTCAACGAATGGGCCTCGTTCTCGACGAAGGATTATCCGCAGAACCGGAACGCCCGGTGCGGCGACAAGGTGCTCATCGTGATGCTCGATGTCGATGACAAGCGCCCCGTGGAGGACATCGTCTGGACGGACGAGGGATACGACGACGTGTACGAGCGCGCGGGGCTTGCGATCGTCGAAAAGCGAAGGCCGCTCGCCAAGGAGAGCGAGCCGTACGTATGGGTGAACGAAACGAGGATCGCCCCGTGGGTGATCTATGTGCTAGGAGGACGCGATGACCGATAAGAAACCCCGTGTCGAGGAGTTCGAGGTCGACGGCGACAAGGTCGTCGAAACGGTGAAGCGGCTCGTTCACGAGGGCAATATTCGCCGCATCACGATCAAGAACGAAGAGGGAAAGAGCCTGATCGAGATCCCGCTGACCTTCGGCGTGGTCGGCGCGGTGCTGCTGCCGACCCTGGCCGCGCTCGGCGCGCTCGCCGCGCTGGTCACCCATTGCACGATCGTCGTGGAGCGGACGGAATGACGATCCGGCGCGCCGGTCCTGCCGCGGGAGAGTTCGCATGATTCGAATAAGCCGCGGCATCGCCATAGCCGAATCCGAAATCGCATTCGAGTTCATCCGGTCTTCCGGCCCCGGCGGGCAGAACGTGAACAAGGTGGCGACCGCCGTTCGCCTGACATTCGATATTCGCCGCTCACCGTCCCTCCCGGCGGATGTCCGCGAACGGCTGACGGCGCTCGCGGGGAAGCGGGCGGATACGGACGGCGTTCTCTCGATCGTCGCGCGCCGCCACCGGACGCAGGAGGCGAATCGCAGGGACGCCGTCGAGCGGTTCGTCGAGCTCGTGCGGCGCGCCGCGGAGCGGCCCCGGGAGCGGCGCGAAACGAAACCGACGGCGGCGGCCAAACGCCGCCGGCTCGAGGCCAAGCGTCTCAGGGCGCGGACGAAAACGGGACGCGGGCCGGTTCGGGACGCGGACGAATAGCGCGGCATCGGATCGTGCTGAACGGAGGGAACACATGAAGAAGATAGAAAGGATCGCCGTTCTGGCCGCGCTCGCCGTTGCGGTCCTGGGGCGCGCGGCCCTTGCCGCCGACGAATCGAAAATCGGCATCAAGGCCTGGTACGGCGTCAGCGGATACCCGAGCGGCGGGGATATCGTGACCGCGCCCTACAAAGCTATCGATGACAGCCCGGATATCTTCGACTCGAGAACGGCCATGCAGTATCATCCCGACCAGAAGTTCGGCAAGACGGTCTATGGTGCGGTCACCTATCGGGTCAAGCGCAGCATCGAGCTGGAAATGGGCTTCGGCTACACGGATCTTCAGCTGGAGATGACGCAGCACTATGGAACGGGAGCATGGGACCGCAGTGTCGATCCTCCCGTGTACCATCCCCTGCGCTATAGTACCCAAGATTATCCTACGCAGACAGATGGGGAGTACAGCTACATGACCTTCCGCCCGGCGCTGAATCTCCTGTGGTCGTCGAGATCGTGGCTGAGGCCGTACGTGGGCATCGGATTCGATATCATGCGCGTGAAAGGGAAGGGCGATCTGGACTTTGCCGTGCCGTACGTGACGCAAGCCGGGCCCAATTATTATCTGAACTATAGAACGGAGCGGCTCGATTTCGAAGGATCGAGCATGGTCTACGGATTGGATCTGGCGAGCGGTCTCGAGTTCGTGATCACCTCGGCCGTATCGGTGAATTTCGGAGTCTCGTACATGTTTCAGTTCAACGGGGCGTTCGAGGATTTCGGCTCGATGGTGAAGGAGAATCCGGCGGCGCCCATCATCACGGATGTGCAGTACTTCACCGAGGGGATGACCATGTCGAACGTGAGCTTCACCCTCGGCTTCGTGTTCCATTTGTAGGGAGCGAAGATTCGACGTCGCTTTTCCGGTGGCGCGTCCCGGATTGCGGAGTATCTTCATGTCGACAGTCAAATGACGGCGACACGACGCAATCGCGGGAGGAGACGGTCATGAAATCGATGCCCGACCATGCAGAAATGGAGAGAGCCTTCAGAGACAAGGACGGCTCGTACGACGGACTGTTTTACGTCGGGGTCAGGACGACGGGCGTTTTCTGCCGGCCGGTTTGTCCCGCGCGAAGGCCGCTTCCCGAACACATCGAGTTCTTTCCGTCGCCCAAGGAGGCGCTCTTCGCCGGCTATCGGCCGTGCAAGCGCTGCGAGCCGCTCAAGGCCGGCGGCGAGATCCCCGCGTGGGCGGCCGGGCTGATCGAACGGATCGAGCGCGATCCCTCGATCAGGATCAGGGAGACCGATCTCCGCGAAGCGGGCATCGAGCCGGCGAAGGCGCGTCGCTTCTTTCTGAGCAGATTCGGCATGACGTTCCAGGCGTACTGCCGGGCGCGCCGGCTCGGACGGGCGTTCGACGAGATCAAGAGCGGCAAGCGCCTCGACGACGTCATCCTGGGCCACGGCTTCGAATCGCACAGCGGATTCCGCGACGCGTTTCTCAATCGCTTCGGGAAGCCGCCCGGCAAGATGAGAAACGAGGACTTCATCAGGCTCGCGTGGATCGAGACTCCGCTCGGTCCGATGGCCGCCGGCGCGACGGCTGCGAAGCTCTGCTTCCTCGAATTCACCGACCGCAGGATGCTCGAGGCGCAGCTCGAGACGCTCGCGCGCAGGTTCGGCATGCCGATCGCGCCGGGCGAGAACGCGGTGCTCGCGAAAACGCGAAGCGAGCTCGAGCGCTATTTCGCCGGCTCGCTGAAGCGCTTCTCCGTTCCGGTCGAATATCCGGGCACCGAGTTCCAGACGCGCGTCTGGAAGGCGCTCCTCGGGATTCCCTACGGAGAGACGCGGAGCTACGAGGACATCGCCCGGACGGTCGGAAGCCCCGGCGCGGTCCGCGCGGTCGGGACCGCGAATGGAAAGAACCGGATCGCCGTCATTATTCCGTGCCATCGCGTGGTCAACAAGAGCGGCGAGCTCGGCGGCTACGGCGGCGGCCTCTGGCGGAAGCGGCGGCTGCTCGATATCGAGCAGGGATCGGCGGGAGCATGATTCGGGAAGCGCCGATCGGGCGATGGATCTGGCTGCTGCCCGCGGCGTACGCGTTCCACGTGATGGAGGAGGCGTACGGCGGGCACGGTCTCATCGGATGGATGAACGAGCGGGGAGGCATCCATCTCTCGATGGCGGCGTTTCTCTGCTTGAACCTCATCGGCCTGGCGATCGTCGCCGTTGCGACGTGGGGCGCGCGGATGCACCGGTTGTGGCAGTGGCCGCTGGCGAGCGCCGGAACCATTCTCTTTATGAACGGCCTGAGCCACGTCGCCGCGAGCATCGCGACGCGGCACTATGTTTCCGGTATGTGGACGGGTATCCTATTCTACGTTCCGTTGGGCGCGGCGCTGCTGCTCAGAGTGCAGCGTCTCGTGAGCCCGCTCATCTTTTGGGCGGCGGTTTCCGTCGGATTTGTGATTCACGCTGCCGTGCTGTGGATCGTCGTATTCGGTTCGCCGTGGTTCTGAGCGCGGGTTGATGCTCCGCGGCGCGTCGCGCAGGAAAGGAATCGGGTAATGAAGATAATGAAGGGAATGAAGAAGCTCGAGACGATGTTCGGCACGCATGGCTTCGGCGATTTCAAATGGATCTTGCCGTCGGAGATCGTCGTCGCGCAATGGGTGCGCATGAAGTGCATGTACGGCTGCGGGTCGTACGGGAGGCTCGCCTGCTGCCCGCCCAACGTTCCGTCCGTCGCGGAGTGCCGCGCGTTCTTCGACGAGTACCGCGCCGCCGCCGTTTTCCATTTCGAGAAGAAGGTGAAGAAGCCGCAGGATCGGAGGCCGTGGGGGATCAGGGTGAACGCATCCCTGCTCAAGCTCGAGCGCGAGGTGTTTCTCTCGGGCTATCAGAAGGCGTTTCTGCTGCCCATGGATACGTGCCATCTCTGCCGCGACTGCGCCGTCGGGCGGGATGAATGCAAGCAGCCGAAACTGGCTCGCCCCGCGCCCGAGGCGCTCGCCGTGGACGTGTTCTCGACGGTGAGAAAATGCGGCTATCCGATCGAGGTTCTCGACGACTATTCCCGAACGATGAACCGCTACGCCATCTTGCTGATCGAGTAGATTCGTGGTACAATAATAGTATACGGAAAAACGATTTCCGCGCGAGTTCAGGCTCGGCTTGTCGATATTCTCCGATGCCGAAGGAGGGATGTGCCATGAGAGCTGTTGCGATCGCTTTGATCCTGCTTCTGCCGGCCGCCCTATCCGCGGGGCCGATAATGGGATTGTTTTTCGATAGCCCGCCCACGCTGCTATACGAAACGCCCCAGCCCTTTGAGCAGTTCCCCGGGTATGTTTTCGGTGAAGGTATCAGCTGTTACCTCGATGCCGCCGAGTTCATGGTGACAATGCCGCAGGGCCTCGTGATTATGTCATACTCGGTGCCCGAAGGATCTCTCACACTCGGCGCCCCCCAGTCCGGCGTTTCGATCACCTACTGGCCGCCGCAGGACGGGTGGAATCCCGGATACAATTTGCTCTGCACGCTTCATTTCCTCTACGTCGGCGATAGATGCTGGTGTCCGTACGGCGGCCCGGCGATGGATCTCGTCGCGCGGATTGTTCCTCATCCGGCGAGCGGGGGGATTCTCGGCTCGTGCTATCCGGAGAACAATCTGATCGCTTTCACCGGACTCTATTCGGTCATTTGTGCAAGCACGCTCTGCTGGGGAACGGAAAGCACGAGCTGGGGCTCCATCAAGTCGCTCTATAAGTGAGAGCGTCGTTCGATTGCCCGCGGCGAAAGACCCCGCTATCCTTCGATGGGAATTTCTATATCCGCGCGATGAGGCGCAGCTCGGCCTGCGGCTTGAATCCCTCGTTTCCAATCGTCCGAAAGAAGCCGCCCGCGGCCGCGCTCAGGTAGAGATGCCTGCGCAGCGGGTATTCCGCCGAGATCTCCGAGTAGGCGTCACGGTCGGAGAATCCCGAGGGGCGGGATTTCCATTCGTACGATCGCCCCTGGAGCTGCGCCCGGAGCGAGAAGTCCCGGACCTGCTTCATGACCGTCGCCTCGAGCGAGTAGAATTCGATGAAATCGGACTGCATCAGTTGCGCGCCGGCGTCCGCCGTGAATCCGGCGAACGGCGGCGTCATCACGTAAGCATTCGCCGTCCACCCGGATCGCACGCCCGCCATCGAGGAGAGCGCCCCGCGTATGCCCCAGCCGCCGCGCGCGAGTGAGCCCGACAGCCGGAAATCGCGATAGGTCGAAGGCGGCTGTTCCGAGTAGAGCCCCCAGTAGGGAATGTTCCGCCCCTTGTCGAGTTGATAGAGCTGATCGAAGGGGTTCCGCCACTGCGACGCCGTGAGGCTCAGGCTCCCCCGGTCGCCGCGCCAGGACAGCGTCGCGCCGGCGCGCGCGGTTTCCTCGAACTCGAAGTCGTACGCCGCGTACGTTTCGAGCCAGACGCCCCGCGAGAGCATGACGTTGACGCCGGCCGGCGCCTCCCGCTGCTTGATATCGAAGTAGGCCGCCTGTTGATATCCGGCCGAGAGCCGCACGCGCGCGTTCGAGTATTTCAGGTACGCCGAGGAGAGGAGGTCGTCCGACGCCTCGTGACCGTCCCAGACGTCCACGAGCCTGCCGGCCGCGGCGCCGGCCGTGAGGCCGCCGACCTCGTACGAGACGGACGCCCCGTCGATCACCGGAGAGCTCGAGTAGCCCATCTCGGGGATGAATCTGCCGAGCCGCGCGCCGAGCCCGCGGACGAGGAGGCCGTCGGTCTCGATCGAGCCCGTATGGAGGATGTTTCTGTTCGCGAACGCGCTCTCGAGCACGTGCTTGTCGGTGCGCGCGAAGTGCAGCCAATGATGGCTGCGATATTTCAATACGATCCGGTCGGCGAACGCGGATATCTGGAACGAGCCGGTGAGACGCAGGCCGCTGTAGACCGTCGACGCCGACGAGGAGCCGACGTACGCGTAGCGCGCGTTGATGTATCCTTTTGCCTTGATGCCGCCGGAGCCGCTCGCCGCCGCGGAGGAATCGGGGGCGTGAGCGGCTGCGGGCGCCGATCGCGGAAAGAGCGGGAGCGCGGCAAGCGAGAGAGCGAGGAGCGCCGCCCATGGTCGCCCGCGCGAGCGGCCGCGACGCGCCGCCGTCGCTCCGGCCGCGCGGCCTTCGCGCGAGGCCCGCGCCTCAGTCATCGCCGCCTCCCGGAAATCCCCCGGGATGGCAGTCGAGACAGCGGCCGCCGTTGTCGTTCGCATGCCCGGCGTGGCACGCGTGGCATGTGTATTCGGCGTAGTTCTGGGGATTGCCGTGGCACGTGGCGCACGCCACGCCCGCGTGCTGGCCCGTCAGGACGTTGAACCAGAACGGGCTGTGCGCGTAGGACCACGAGTCTTGCAGATGGCATTCCTGGCAGTTGGTTCCCGCGCCGTACGTCGCGTGCGGGAATGGGGAGCTCCGGTAATCCGCCTCGTGACAGCTCGCGCACTGCGTCGGCCGCGGCACGATCTTGAACGACTGCAGATCGCGGTGGCAATCGCCGCACTCGAGCGCGCGATGGGCTCCCATGAGCGGGAATCCGGTCATGTTGTGATCGAATCGCGTAACGTTCCACACGGGGGAGCGATGGCACGCGTAGCAGTCGGTGCCGAGCGAGCCCTTGTGAAAATCCTCGTGGCAGCTCGTGCAGTTCCGGTTCGCCTTTTCGAATCTCTTCCCTTCGTGGCACCTCACGCAGGAAACGTCCTGATGAATCGCGAACATGTCCTTCGCCGGATGCTTGAATTTCACCTGCGCGAAGGGCATGCCGGCTGTATGACAGTCCTCGCATTTCATTTTCAATTTGTCGCCGTGCGGCGGGCGGTGGCAGCCCGCGCAGCTCGAGCTCGGCTGCCGCTCTCCGTGACAGGCGTCGCACGCGATCTCGCGATGGCGGCCGAGAAGGGGAAAGCCCGTGTTCGCGTGCTCGTCGAGGAAGCCCGCGTCGGACGAGTCGGCCGCCGGCGCAGCGTCGCCCGCTCCGCCCGTACCGCCCGCGGTCGGCTTGACCCGCGGGGGGCCGCATGTTTCGAGCAGCACGGCGGAGAACAGCGCGGCCGCCGCGAGAAAGACGAAGAGGGCCGCGCGACGATCGAATCCCCGCCGGCCCGGCGTCAATCTCCGCATTCGCCACCTGCCCATTTTGCGTCGTGACATCCGTAGCACGACGGCTGTCCGGCGGTGCCGCCCCTGAGGTCGCCGCCGTGGCAGCGCGCGCAGTTCGTGAAAGGCTGGCAATAACCGGGCGCGTGGAGATGGCCGTCGAAGTTGATCGTGTGATTGTTCACTCCGCAGCTCGGTCCGTTCCAATTATCCAGATGGCAGGATGTGCATGACGGCTGTCCGGCCGTGCCGCCCGTGAGATCGCTTCCGTGGCACTGCGCGCAGTTCACGAAAGGCTGGCAGTAGCCCGGCGCATGGAGATGGCCGCCGAGATTGACCGTGTGCGTGGACAATCCGCACGTCGCTTCGTTCCAATGATCCGTATGGCATTTCGTGCAGGCGGGCTGTCCCAGGGGTCCTCCCTTGAGGCTATCGCCGTGACACGCGGTGCAGTAGAGAAAAGGCTGGCAGTAGCCCCCTGCGTGATTCGTTCCGCCGAGATTCACGGTATGGCCTGGCCGCGCAGGCACGCTCGGCCCGCGTTGCCCCGCGCGAATGGGATTATCCGGCTCCCAGCAGCTCGCCAGCGCGAACGCGAGAAAAAGGAATGCGGCCGCGGCGCAGAAGAGCTTCTTGCTCATAATCGTTATGATTATGCGCGACATGCTTAATGTATACAGGGCTGGCGGATTCAAGTCAAGACACGATGCCGAACGGAAAAATTAGTCGGGGATCCTCGGCGCGTCGCATGACCACCGGAAGCCATGGATAACTGCTATGTTTATTCCATATCCATGCAGACATCCGCAGTCTATCGCCGTGCATCATTGAGTGACCTTGATACAATATGTTGATTTGTAGTAGAATGAGAGCAATCCGGAGAAGAAACAACGATGTTATGCGGCGAGCGTTCGCAGTCTTATCTGTGGAACACAGAACTGTCTATATGGCGTTAGTCTGATTAGGCTATATCGAAGATCTCATGCCTGGGAGATTAGTGTTATGAACCGTCATTCCTGCCCCAAATGTGAACATGAGGTGCCAAAGATGCAGCGCTATGTGCAAAACTATTTGTGGGCCAAATGGGAATGTTCACACTGTGGAACTCGGCTCGGTTTTGCCGCGATGCCACGCCTGCTGCTGGTTCTTGTCGATGCAATCACCATTTCGTTAGTTTTCTTGATGAGGTATCGCTGGGGATTGGATCATCGGTGGTGGCTCTGGGGATATCTTATACTATCGACTTTGCTGGTGGTGCCGCTTATCGATAGGATAGTAGTGGTAGAAAGAAGAACAGACTAACTCCGCATGCAGCTGACGGCCGCTGCCGTCACGCCGCCTGCGGAGCACGCGGCGCGCCGGCCCGCCGGGGCGGCGGACGCGGCCGCAGCTGATGCCGGCGTTAGGCATGAGTGTCGCGCTTGTGAGATTGGCTGAGGAGATGAGTCTTCGCAAATCAATTGTCGCTGCTTTCGCAGCCCTGATAATTATTGCTCCCCGCGCGGATGCCGGTGGGTTCCTGCGAGGGCTTCGATTTGAGGCCGGTTACGTGCACGTCTCTCTCCAGCCCGGGGACTTCAGCGACGGCATGATACGGATCGGTACCGATAAGTGGTTCAGGAGCATTGACGAGGCGTCTGGTATCGAAGCTGGTGTGGGCTACGCCGCGAGTTCGCGGCTCACAGTCGGCCTGAGAACGGGGTATGCGTTTGGATCCAATGAGATTCCGATAAAGTTCTGCCTCAATCCCCATGATTTTTCCGATTGTGTTGATTCGGAACTCGAGTGTCGAATAGCCGACGTGCCGTTGGTCCTTACGCTGGATTATCGTGCCACACGGGCCGACTGGGCGACCGCGATTGAACTCGCAGGCGAGATGCATTTCGTTGAGTTCAGCAGTCGGACACCGGAAATCGAGTCACTCGGGATGGACGCCCGCAAGACCGTCCTGGGAGAAGAGACAACATTCGGTGCTCACGCCGCGCTTGCAGTGGAGTGGTCGCCAGGCAGCAAGCTGCTTCTCGGCGCGCGCGCGGGCTATCGTGTCACCGAGACCATGCAGTTGGAGGGATTCAGTTTGGAACTTGGGGGCTGGTTTCTCGGGCTGTTCATTGGGCTGAGACCATGGGCATAGCGGGATCGCTCCGGCCTAACTCCGCATACGGCTGACGGCCGCTGCCGTCACGCCGCCTGCGGAGCACGCGGCGCGCCGGCCCGCCGGGGCGGCGGGCGCGGCCGCAGCTGATGCCGGTGTTAGGCCGCCAACCATGAAGGGCCTAGGGAGATGGACCTCCAATCATGGCATCGACAATTGGCATCAAACGTCAGATATCTCGGTTCGTCCGTGCTCGCACGTTCGGGGCGATGCTGGTGATGGCATATGCTCTCGGCACGCCCGGCGGCCATGCCGGCAGCAATCAAAGCGACGCGAATAATCTTGGAATCAGATGGAAGGAGGTCGATGCCGGCACGTTCACGATGGGCAGTGGGACGACTGGACGACAGGTTGCCATCGATCGCTTCCTGATGAGCGCGACAGAAGTCACGTTCGATCAGTATGATGCCTTTTGTGATGCGACGGGGAAGCAGAAGCCGGACGACAATGGCTGGGGGCGAGGATCAAGGCCCGTGCTCGATGTTTCGTATGATGACGCGGTCGAGTTCTGTCAGTGGTTCAGCAAGGTTACCGGCAGTGCCGTGCGATTGCCAAACGAAGCCGAATGGGAGTATGCCGCGCAGGGCGGTTGCCGCAGCCGAGGCTACATCTATAGTGGGAGCGATAACAGCGACGAGGTCTCGTGGAATGAAGCCAACTCCGGGAATCAAACACATCCTGTCGGCAGGAAGAAACCCAATGAGCTGGGCTTGTTTGACATGAGCGGGAATCTGTGGGAATGGTGCGCCGATTGGCCCGATACGAGCTCCGGCGGGTCGCCAACGCCCGGTGGGGTCGTCGAACATGCGCTGCGCGGCAATTCGTACGACAATCCTGCAAACAGGAGCAGCTGCAAGCTTTCTGTTCGTCTGGACAAGGATTCGCGTCACATCAATATCGGTTTTCGTGTCGCGCGATCCAAATAGATGGCATATTATCCGTGGGCTGGACTGACGCCAAGACGCGCGTCGTGCCGGCCCGCCGGGGCGCCGCGCGCGGCTGTTGCCGCGTTATGCTGAATCGGGCTTCAGCATGAGAGAAAGCGAATGAGAGCGACTGCAATTATTATATGGATCGTTTCGGCTCTCGTGCTCGGTTGCTCGGAAGATTCGTTTGTGGATGTAATCGACGAGGATCCGCTCGGGCCGGGCCCGCTGAACCACGCTCCCATAATCGCCCCGCAGCCCGATACGAGCGCCATCGTCGGCGATACGCTGATGCTCCAAATTTCCGCTACCGATCCGGACGGAGACGCTCTTTATTATGAGGTGGATGTGTCGTGCACGTGGCTTGAGACAAGCAACAACAACTGTCATTCGCCGATCGCCCGGATCGATTATCAAACCGGAAGATTCTGGTTTAATCCCCGAAGCTATGATATTCCGGTACGGCACGTCATCGTGACGGTGAGCGATCCTCATGGCAGCAGCGCCTCCATGGAATTTGATGTTATGGTCAGCGCGGCGGAACAGAGGATGTGAAATTAACGCCGCACAGCATTGAAGAGTCGCGCCCTATGGTGATGAATCGCAATCGGAAGATCGTTCTGGCGCTCGGCGCCGTCATTATCGCCGCGTTGATCGTGCGGCCCCCGTACTTCGGCGTCGATCGCGAGTCCGGCGGGAAGGTGCATGCGTTCATCGGATATCATTGGATATGGGCGTCTCCCTCGTCTGCAAACGTTTACGAGCGGCTCATGAAGAGCAGCGCCTCGGGGGTCGATGGATCGCGGCTCGCATCATTCGAGGCGAGAATCAATGTTGTCCGCCTGATACAGAACATCGTGATTTTGGGAGCCGCGGTCGCGCTGGGAATGGCGTTTCTCGGGAGACGGACGAAGGGACACGGCTCGGCTCGCCGCTGACGGCCCGGAGAACGATACATGGAGCTCGTAGACCTCGGATTCGACGGTTGGTTCGAAAAAAAGCGATCCGAAGCGCAGAGGCCGGAGCTCGCCGTCGCGCGCGTGACGAGAGTCGATCGGGAGCGGTATCTCGTGAGGAACGGGGAGCGCGAAGTGCAGGCGGAGCTTGCGGGCAAGCTCCGTTTCTGCGCCGATTCGAGCGAAGAGCTCCCGTGCGTGGGAGATTGGGTGTCCGTGCAGTACTACAACGACGATACGCTGGCGATCATTCACGAGCGCCTTCCGAGAAAAACCTTCCTGCGGCGAAAATCCGCCGGCAGGGAGATCGAGCGCCAGATGATCGCGGCGAATATCGACACGGCCTTCATCGTGCAATCGTGCGACTTCAATTTCAACCTGCGCCGGATGGAGCGGTACCTGGTGATGGCCGTCGACGGCCGCGTCGAGCCGATGATTCTCCTCAGCAAGAGCGATCTCGTGGGCGCCGAGGACCTGGAGAAGAAGATTCTCGAGATACGGCAGGTTCATATCGACACGAGAATCGTCGTGTTCAGCAATAAGACCGCGGCGGGGCTGGACGAGGTCCGGCGCGCCCTCGAAAAAGGAAAGACGTACTGCCTGCTCGGGTCGTCGGGAGTCGGAAAAACGACGCTCCTCAATCATCTGCTCGGCTCCGAGCTCTTCGAAACGAATCCCGTGCGCGAGAAAGACGGAAGGGGAAGGCATACGACGGCGCGCCGGCAGCTGACGGTTCTCGACATGGGCGCGCTCCTGATCGATACGCCCGGTATGAGGGAGCTCGGCGTGATCGCGGAGGGCGCGAGCGTCGACGACAGCTTCTCCGATATTCGGGAGCTGTCCCGGAATTGTCCGTTCGGCGATTGCACGCATACAAGGGAGGCCGGATGCGCGGTTCTCGCGGCGGTTGAAGGCGGCGCGCTGAGCGAGGAGCGCTACCGGAGCTATTTGAAGCTCGCGAGCGAATCGGCGTTCCATCAGATGTCCTATGTCGAGCGGCGGAAGCGGGACAAGCAGTTCGGAAAGATGATCAAGACCGCGAAAAAGCAGATGAGAAAGAAGCAGCTGTAGATCCGGCGCGCGGCGCCTGAATCCTGCCGAACGAGGCTGAAACAATCTCCTCGACGCATAATGACACGGCCCCTTCGGCGTGGTACACTGGGTTCCGTTCACGGCAGCTGATGAGATTCTGAAAAGCGGGAGGCATCGGTGAAAATCGTCGTTCTGGGTGCAGGAATGGTCGGGAGCGCCATCGCGAGGGATCTGGCGCTCGAATCGGAATTCACGGTAACGGCCGCCGATATTGACCGGCGGCATCTGACGCGGCTCGAGGCGGAATCGCGGGTCAAAGGCATTCAGGCCGATCTGCGGGAGCGGGAACGCGTCGTCGCGATCGTGTCCGAGCATGATTTCGTCGTGAGCGCCGTTCCCGGCTTCATGGGATTCGAGACGCTCCGAACGATCATCGGAGCGGGGAAGAACGTCGTCGACATATCTTTCTTCGGCGAGGATCCCTTCCTGCTCGACGAAGCGGCGAAGTCCAAGGGGGTCACCGCAGTCGTGGACTGCGGCGTGGCGCCCGGCCTCTGCAACGTCATGGCCGGATATGTGAGCTCGCGGCTCGATGCGACCGACCGCTACGTATGTTACGTGGGGGGATTGCCCATCGTGCGCCAGTGGCCGTTCGAGTACAAAGCCGTCTTCTCGCCGCTCGACGTGCTCGAGGAGTACACGCGCCCCGCGCGCTTCGTCGAATACGGCCGGGAGATCGTCCGCCCCGCGCTCTCCGAGGTCGAGCTGATCGATTTCCCCGGCGTCGGCACGCTCGAGGCGTTCAACACGGACGGCCTGCGCAGCCTGATCAAGACGATGAAGATCCCGTTCATGCGCGAGAAGACGATGCGCTATCCCGGACACGCCGAGCTCCTGCGTATCTTCAGAGAGAGCGGATTCTTCGGCACCGAGCCGGTCGAGATCGAAGGGAAGGCGGTGCGGCCGATCGCGCTTACGTCGAAGCTGCTCTTCGACCAGTGGCGGCTCGGCGAGGGGGAGAAGGATTTCACGGTGATGCAGGTGATCGTTGAGGGCCGGAAGGCCGAGCGGCAGCTCCGGCATACGTACAATCTGCTCGATCGTTACGACGAGAAATCCCACATCACGTCGATGGCGCGCACGACGGGATATACCTGCTCCATCGTCGCGCGACAGGTGATCCGCGGGCTCTTCTCGCGCAAAGGGATCTGTCCCCCCGAGTACCTCGGCATGACGAACGGGTGCTGGGAGAATCTGATGGCCGAATACGCCAAGCGCGACATCGCGGTCACCGAAACGGTCGCGCGCTGAGGTGCGGCGAGAGGCGCCGGGCCGAGCGCGGCAGCTACAGTTCGAACGGAGGAGACTCATGGGCATTCTCTGGGAAATCGTGCAGACGGGGCTGATGTATGGGCAGAAGCGTAAATCGGATACGGTTGAAGACCGCGTCAAGTTTCTCGAGGACCAGCTCGCGGCGACGCAGAACACGATCCGGAATCTCGTCAAGAAGCTCGAGGAGATCAACAAGGCCGATTTCGACGGCGACGGCAAGGTCGGGTAGGACATGCTGCGGGCCGGATCCGGGGCCGCCGCCGCGATCGTGATTATCGCGGTCATGCTCCTCGCGATCGCGAACACCTTCGTGACGGACGACGCGTTCATATCCTTTCGCTACGCCCGCAATCTCGTCGAGTCGCACGAGCTCGCATGGAATCCCGGAACGGGGGAGCGCGTGGAGGGCTACACGAACTTCCTCTGGACGCTCCTCATGGCCGGCTCGATCGCGGCGGGCGTCGATCCGGTGCCGGCATCGAAGGTCCTCGGGCTCGCGTTCGCGCTGGGAACGCTTCTCGTAACGTACGCTCTGGCGGCCCGCCTGCTGCGCTCGCGCGGCGCCGCGCTTCTCGCCGTCGCGCTCCTCGGGACGAACTACACCTTCAGCGCGTTTGCGACGAGCGGTCTCGAAACGCAGATGCAGACATTCCTGATCGTCGCGGCCGTCTCCCTGGCTCTTCCGATGATGGATGAGGAGCGTTGGGGCGTGTCCCGCGCGGCCGCGCTCTCGTTCGTGTGGGCCGCGGCGCTCCTGACGCGGCTCGATTCGGCGATTCCCGTTCTCGTTTTGTTCGTTTTCCTATTTGCAGTTTCCATCCGGCGGCCGGCAGGCGGGGCCGACCGTTCCGGCGGTCGAGGAGTCGCGTGGGCGGCGCTCGTCCTTCCCGCGCTCGTCGTCGTCGGAACGTGGCTCCTCTGGAAACGCTCCTACTACGGAAGCGTGCTCCCGAACTCGTACTATGTAAAAGGATCGATGCTCTCTCTCGATATCCTGAAGGGAGGCATCCTCTATCTCTTCGAATTTTTCCGGGCGTACTGCCTTCCGCCCGTCGTCTTCGTATTTCTCTTCATGTTCAAGCGGATTCTCGCCGGGCGCGCGATGTGGGTGCTCGCGGCCATCTGCATGTTCTGGTTCATATATATTGTGCGGGTGGGGGGAGATTTCATGGAGTTCAGGTTCGTTGTGCCCGTGCTGCCGCTCCTCTTCATAATAATCGTCGCGACGCTTCAGTCAGTCGGGAACGCGATCGCGGCAGGCGGCGGAAGGCTCGTCGCCGCGCTCGCGATCATGCTGCCGATCTGCTCCGCTTTTCACGCGGCCACCTTCGACGGGACGCCGGGCGTCGAGCAGATCCCGAAGCTCCGGGAGTACGTCACGGGCGAGAACGGCAACTGGGAGGACGCGGGCAAAGCGCTCGCGGCGCTCTTTCCCGGGCGGGACGTGACGATCGCGACCACGGCGGCGGGGGCGATTCCGTACTATTCGAAGCTCCCCGCGGTCGACATGCTCGGGATGAACGACGCGTGGGTGGCGCGCAGCGGCGAGATCATCGGGCCCCGGCCGGGGCACCGGCGCGCGGCGACGCTCGCGTACCTGAACGAGCGCGGCGTGAATCTCGTCATCGGCCATCCGGTCATCGAGCCCGCCGGCGCGGCACATGGAGCGGCCGGACTCTCACTCGACGATCTCGAGAAGATGTTCATGATCCGTCGCATCGAGGCCGGGCGCATCCCCGCCGACGCGAAGATTCTGGAAATTCCGATCGACGGCGTCAACCGGCTCGTCGTGCTTTATCTCACGAAAAGTGAGCGGGTCGACGCTGTCATCGCGGAGAAACATCTGGCGGCGTTTCCGATCGCGCGGATTTGATGCCGGGATAGATCGATCGCCGGATTCCCGGCGGAGGAGAATCGAAATGGACCGGTACGCGGTGATGTCCGACATTCACGGCAACGTCTGGGCGCTCGAAGCGGTGCTGGAGGATATCGGACACCGCGGAATCAAGCACATCATCAATCTGGGAGATACGGTGTACGGCCCGCTCGAGCCGCAGGCGACGGTCGCGCGCCTCATGGAGCTTCCCGTGATCAGCATTCAGGGGAACGAGGACCGCCTGCTCTTCGAGAAGCAAAAATCCCCCGCCTCGGCCGCGGCCGAGTTCGTGCTGAAGCGGCTCGCGCGGGACAGCGTCGATTGGCTCGCCGCGCAGCCGGCGACGGCGGGCGCGGGGAGGGAGCTCTTCCTCTGCCACGGCACTCCGGCCTCCGATGAAACGTATCTGCTCGAGCGCGCGTCCCCGCGTGGCACGACGCTCGATACCTCCGACGCCATCCGGGAGCGGCTCGGCGCGGTGGCGCAGCCGGTCGTGCTGTGCGGGCACAGCCATATTCCCCGCGTTGTGCATCTGAGCGGGGGGCGCCTGATCGTCAATCCGGGAAGCGTTGGGCTGCAGGCGTATACGGACGACACGCCCGAGCCGCATATCATGGAGTGCGGAAGCCCGCACGCCCGCTACGCCGTGCTCACGAGGGCGGGGGATCAGTGGTCGATCGAGGAAGTATGTCTTGCGTACGATTGGAAGAAGGCGGCCGAGGCGGCGAGCCGGAACGGCCGCAGCGATTGGGTGGATTGGCTCGAAAGGGGGCGTGTATGACGAGGAGAAGAATGATCGCGGCGCTTGCGGCGCTCGCGATCGCCGCGACGTTCGCATCGTGCGCGACGGAAGCCCCGCGGAATCCCGCCGCGGAGCGCGAGGAGATCGCGCGCGTCATCGGCAACTCGATAATGTGGGCAATGGACAAGAACGTCGATCTGCTGTTCGCCTCGGTGGCGCAGGATTCGGCGTTCTTCATCTTTCATCCCGACTCGGCGAGCACGATCGTCGGCTTCGACGCGTTCAAACAGATGACGAACGACGTCTTCATGCGCCCGGAGTTCAAGGCGACCGGATCCGCGATAAAAGACATGCGAATCGGCATCTCGAAATCGGGAGATGCCGCGTGGTGGTCGGCGATCCTCGACGATTTCGGGGAGGTCGGCGGCAGGCCCTACGCGTGGCGCAACACGCGATGGACCGGCGTGCTGGAGAAACGCGACGGGAAATGGGTCATCGTGCAGATGCACTTTTCGTTCGCGCAGTAGACGGAAAGCGCGCAGCGAGGGCAACGAGCGGAACGAACGCAACGATGGGAAAGGAACGACTCGATGAAGATAACGGCGTTCAACGGAAGCCCGCGGGCCGAGCGCGGCAACACGCACGTCATGGTGGAGTCGTTTCTCGCCGGGGCGCGCGAGGCGGGGGCTGAGACGGACAACGTTTTCCTCGCGAAGAGGAAGATCGCGCCCTGCATCGCGTGCTACGCGTGTTGGATGAAGACGCCCGGGAGATGCGCGCAGCACGACGACATGGACGAGCTGCTCGACAAGGTGATCTCCTCGGATGTCGTCGTGTTCGCGACCCCCGTCTATGTGGACAACGTCACCGGGATCATGAAGGAGTTCATGGACCGGCTCATCGCGATCGGCGACCCGCACTGGGAGCGCGACGAAAACGGCGAATGCCGCCACCTGATGCGAAATCCGAAGCCGGCGAAGATCGCCGTCATCTCGAACTGCGGCTTCCCGCAGCAGAGCCATTTTCAGGTGCTGCGCCTCTATTATCGAAGAGTCGCGCGGAACATCCACGCCGAGCTGATCGTGGAGGTTTATCGCGACGGCGGCGCGCTTCTTACCACCTCCACGCCGGAGCTGCTGCCGCTCGTGGCACGGTACAAGAAGCTCGTCGAGCGGGCCGGGCGAGAGACGGTGGAGCGCTCGCGGCTCTCGCCGGAGACGATCGCGAAGCTCGAGGAGCCCCTTCTCCCTTCGCCGACCTATGTCGAGGACTTCGTGCGGTTCGCAAACAAGCGGGTGGAAGATATCCTCGCAAAAAGGAAGGAATAGATGCGATTCCGCATCGCGATGCTCATGTTTCTCTGCGTCGCGGCGCTCGTGCCCGCGAGCATCGCGTCATCGGCGGCCGCCGCGGAGCCGGACAGCCTCTCCCTGAAAAAGGGAGACCGGGTGCGCGTCACTTTCGCCGGAATCAAGGCCGTCTGCATTATTGAGGAGATACAACCCAGGGTTCTCGGCCTCCGGAGCTCGGAGACCGGCGCGCTGCAGCGTGTACGCATCGCCGATATATCGAGCCTGGAAGTCCGCGCGCCGAGGTCGCCGTTGGCGGGCGCGGGGCGTGGAGCGATGATCGGGGGCGGAATCGGATTCCTCGCCGGCTTTGTGATAGGGATAGCGGCCTCGTCGTATGAGGGAACGTCTTCCGTAACTCCGGCTGAGGGGATCGCATTCTTCGGCGGCACGCTTCTCTTCTTCGGTGCAGTGCTCGGAGCATTGGGAGGATTGGCGGTGCCGGGCGGACAGTGGGAAAAGATTCCTCTGGACGCGCGGGCCGGAACGGCGGTTTCGCCGAACGGAACGATCGGAGTGGGAATCACCATTCCGATTGGGGGATCGTGATGCGGTATCTCTTGGCGCTGCTCGCGATGGTTCTCGTTGCGGGTGCGGGCGCCGCGGCGGCGGCCGCCGCGGCCGAGGACAGCCTTTCGGCGGCCCCGGCGATCTCGCCGCAAAAGGGGGATCGCGTTCGGGTCGAGGCGCTCGGGATCGAAGGCGTCTTTGTCGTGGAGGACATTCAGCCCGAGTTTCTCCTGCTGCGCGATCCGGACGGCATCATGCCCCAGAAGGTGCGCATCGCGGATATCACGAGCCTCGCGATCGGCGCCCCCAATTCGCCGGCGCGGGGCGCGGCGCGCGGAGCTGCCATCGGCGCCCTCATCGGGCTCCTCTCGGGATTCGTCACCGGGTTCGCGATGGGCGACGATCCGGATAACGATGGCAATTCCGACGGCGACTGGAGCTTCACCGTTACCGCCGAGGGAAAAGCATGGGCATACGGCGGCATGCTGTGCGCGGCCGGCGCGTTCATCGGGGCCATCGTGGGAGCGAGCATGCCGGGCGAGCAGTGGGAAGCGGTCTCTTTAAACGGGAAGCCCGACATAGGAATGGCGCGGGACGGCACGGTCAGGATCGGTGTCGCATTTTCGTTAGGGGGATCATGAGGTGTTTCCTGAGGAGCGCGGGGAGGTATTGGGCGCTGTTCGCCGGGCTGCTGTTTCTCATAGAGTCGTCCTGCGCGGTCAGGATGCCGGTGCTGGAAACCGACCTCAAGAAGGCGGACCTGGCGGGGAGCGAGACGTACTGGCTCAAGACACAGGATAGGCATGTCTACGAGTTCGAGAAGTTTGCCGTGACGGACAGCACGCTCATCATCCTCGAAGGGAAATCATACGGAATGGATGATTTGTCTCGCACAATGAGCCGACTCAAAGCCCCGGTCGTCATTCCATGGGGCGACGTCGAATCTCTCGAGAGGGCCGAGCGTTCGAATGTCATGACGGCGTTTGCGATCGCGGCGGGTGTGATCGTTGTGGGGGGCGTTGTTTTCGCGGCGTTATGGGTGCATGCAATCGCAGAGGGGTTGAGCCATCAGAACTGAGATCTTGATATCGCCCGGCACCGCGAGCGGGATTGGGAATTATGAATACTCAAACGGCAAGGAGGCTGTGATGCGCAGATGCGCCGGGCCATTAATGGTCGTCGCGTTCCTCGCCCTGGCTTCGATGGCGGCGTCGGCAAGCGGCGATTCGCTTCGGATCAAGACGGACGACATCGTCGGCGCGGAAAAGGTAATCGGACTTGAATTCACGCAAGCCGAGCGGGACTCGATGTTTCAGGATCTGATCGACAACCTGAAAAGCTATCTGGCTCTCAGGAAGGTCGACATCCCGAACTCGATACCGCCGGCGATGGAGTTCAATCCGATTCCCGTCGGCTTCAAGATCGAGACGGAAAAGCGCCCGTTCGCCGTGACCAAGGCGCGCAAGCTCGAACGTCCCGCGAATCTCGAAGAGCTCGCCTTCTGGCCGGTCCGCGATCTCGCCGAGCTCATCCGCACGAGGAAGATCAGCTCCACCGAGCTCACGAAGCTGTGCATCGAGCGGCTCAAGAAGTACGGCCCGCAGCTTGAATGCGTGATCACCGTCACCGAGGAGCGCGCCCTCGCGCACGCGAAGCGCGCCGACGAAGAAATAGCGAAGGGTAAATATCGTGGGCTGCTGCACGGGATCCCGTACGGCGCGAAGGATCTCCTCGCCGTCAAGGGATACCGAACGACGTGGGGCGCCATGCCGTACAAGGATCAAACGATCGACGAGGACGCGACGGTGATCCGGAAGCTCGACGACGCGGGCGCCGTGCTCGTCGCCAAGCTCACGATGGGGGCGCTCGCGTGGGGGGACGTCTGGTACGGCGGCAAAACGCGCAACCCGTGGAACCTCGAGGAGGGATCGAGCGGCTCGTCGGCCGGATCGGCCTCCGCGACGGCGGCGGGGCTCGTCCCCTTCGCCATCGGCACGGAGACGTGGGGCTCGATCGTCTCCCCGTCGACGCGCTGCGGCACGACGGGGCTTCGTCCCACATACGGGCGGGTGAGCCGCACCGGGGCGATGGCGCTCAGCTGGTCGATGGACAAGATCGGGCCGATCTGCCGCACCGTCGAGGACTGCGCGATCGTGTTCGAGGCGATCCGCGGCGCGGACGGGATCGACCAGACGCTGATCGAAGCGCCGTTCAACTACAATCCCAAGATCGATATCAAGAAGCTGCGGGTCGGGTATCTGAAAAAGCTCTTCGACGAGAAATACGAAACCAGCGCCGCCGACTCCGCAACGCTCGTGAGGCTCCGCGAGCTCGGCTGCGAGCTCGTTCCCGTCGAGCTTCCCGACTATCCGGTCGATGCGATCTCGTTCATCCTGAGCGCGGAGGCCGCGGCCGCCTTCGACGAGCTCACGCGCTCGGGCCGCGACGATCTGATGGTGCGGCAGACGCGGGACGCCTGGCCGAACGTCTTCCGCGCCTCGCGGCTCATCCCCGCCGTCGAGTACATTCAGGCGAACCGCCTGCGATATCTCATCATTCAGGATATGCAGAAGCTCGGCGTGGACGTGTGGCTCTCGCCGTCCTTCGGCGGAAGCAACTTGCTCCTCACAAATCTCACGGGACATCCCTGTGTCGTGCTGCCGAACGGATTCGACGAGAAGGGGAGCCCGACGAGCGTCACGTTCATGGGGAAGCTCTTCGGCGAGGCGGAGCTCCTTGCCGTCGCCAAGGCGTATCAGGACGCGACGGATTTCCATCTGAAGCATCCGCCGCTCTTCCGATAAGGAGGAAGACATGAAGAACGCAAGGCTCGCCATCGCCCTCTGCGGGTTGTTGCTTGTCGCGTTCGCAGCGGCGCCGAACGCGGACGCCGCGCCCGTCGCCGGCGCCGCGCCGGCCGCTCGCGACAAGGGCCCGCAGGTGCGGCTCGAAGATCCCATTCCGATGGATCCGGAGGTGACCATCGGAAAGCTCGACAACGGTCTCACCTACTACATCAGGGTGAACAAGGATCCCGAAAAGCGCGCCTATGTCATGCTCGCCGTCAACGCGGGCTCCGTGCTCGAGGACGACGATCAGGTGGGGCTCGCGCATTTCGTGGAGCACATGGGATTCAACGGGACGAAGCACTTCCCGAAGCAGGAGCTCATCAAGTATCTCGAATCGGTCGGCGTCGCGTTCGGCTCGCAGGCGAACGCGGGCACCGGCTTCGACCAGACGGTCTACCGCCTCACGATTCCGACCGACACGGCCGAGATCGTGGAGAAAGCGTTTCAGGTGCTCGAGGACTGGTCCCGGTGGATCAACATGGAGGACGAGGAGATCGAGAAGGAGCGCGGGGTCATCGTCGAGGAGTGGCGGCTCGGGCTCGGCGCCGGCGAGCGGATATTCAACAAGCAGCTCCCCGTGCTTCTCAAGGACTCGCGTTACGCGCTGCGCCTCCCCATCGGGAACAAGGACTCGCTCCGGACGTTCAAGCCCGAGGCCGCCCGGCGCTTCTACCGCGACTGGTACCGCCCCGATCTGATGGCCGTCGTCGCGGTCGGCGATTTCGATCCGAAGTGGATCCGGACGCTCATCGAGCAGCACTTCGCGGGGATGCCGCCGGTCGAGCATCCACGGCCCCGGACGGAGTTTCCCGTGCCCGATCACGTCGAGACCCTCTACTCGATCGAAAGCGATCCGGAGATGACGGGGACCAGCATCACGCTCTACTTCAAGAGCGATCCGCTTCCCGAGAAAACGCTCGCGGATTACCGGCGGGACCTCGTGTTCCGGCTGCACGAGGATATGTTCAGGCAGCGGCTCGCCGAGCTCAGCCAGAAACCGGATCCGCCGGTGCTCGGCGCGATGGTCCGCGACGGGCGCTTCGTGCGGTCGAAAGAATCCTACTTTCTCGCGGCCTCCGTCAAGGAGGGCGGGCTCGACCGCGGGCTCGAGGCAATGCTCACGGAAGTGGCGCGGGTGAAAAAGTACGGATTCATCGAGCCTGAGCTGCAGCGGGTGAAGGAGCGCTGGATCCGGGTCAGCCAGTGGTCGGATCAACGCGAGAAGGTCAAATCCGACACGTACGCCGGTCAGTGCCTGAGCCACTTTCTAAACGGCGACCCTATCGTGAATCCGGCGACGCAGCTCAATCTGTACGAGCGCCTCATGCCGGGAGTCTCGCTCGCGGAAGTCAACAAGCTGAGCGAGCAGTGGTTCGGATCGGGAAACTGCGTGATAACCGTCAGCGCGCCCGAAAAAGAAGGGCTCGCGCTCCCGACCGAGGACGAGCTGCGGTCCGTGTTCGCGCGTGTCGAGCGGGCCCCCGTCGAGCCGTACACCGAGAAGGAGATGGAGAAGCCGCTTCTCGCCAAGACGCCGAAGCCCGGCAAGATCGTCAAGGAATCGAAGCGTCCCGCGCTCGGAATCACCGAGTGGACCCTCTCGAACGGCGCACGCATCATTCTCAAGCCGACCGATTTCGACCGCGAAAGGATGTTCTTCACCGCGTTCAGCCCGGGCGGATTGTCGCTCGTGTCGAACGGGGATCTCAGGTCCGTCGTCTACGGGCAGCAGGTGATCCAGTCGTGCGGGGTGGGGGACTTCGGCAGGGAGGATCTCAAGAAGAAGCTGATGGGCTCGATCGCATCGGCGGGCGTTCAGCTCTATGAGCTCACCGATAACTGCGAGGGGAAAGCGTATGCGAAGGATATCGAGACGATGTTCGAGCTCCTCTATCTGAGATTCACCGCGCCCCGCATGTGCGACGACGAGTTCAAGGCGGCTCTCGTCAAGATAAGGGAATACGTGAGGAACAAGAACGCCGATCCGCAGCGGGTTTTTCAGGACACGGTGCAGGCGACGATAACCCGCTACAATCCGCGCTACCGCCCGATGACCGAGGCGGCGGTCGATTCGCTCGATCTCGGGACGGCGTTCCGCGTCTATCAGGACCGCTTCGCCGACGCGAGCGACTTCACGTTCATCTTCTACGGCGACTTCGAGCCGGATAAGATCAAACCGTACGTGCAGGCCTATATCGGCGGCCTGCCGTCCCTGAAACGCGGCGAGACCTGGCGGGATCTCGGCATCGTGCCCCCCGCGGGAGTCGTGAAGAAGGTCGTTCACAAGGGGATCGCGCCGAAAGCCTCCGTGTACCTCGCCTTCACGGGGCCCTACGAGTGGTCCCGCGAGAACCAGTGCGCGATGAATCTCATGACGGAGGTGCTTCAGACGAAGCTCCGCGAGGTCATCCGCGAGGAAAAGAGCGGCACCTACGGGGTCGGGGTGTGGGGGGGCGGCGAAAAGTATCCCCGCCAGAAATACCAGATTTCCATCAGCTTCGGATGCGATCCCGCGCGTGTCGACGAGCTCGTGGCGGCCGTTTTCGCTCAAATCGATACACTCCAGATGAACGGCCCCGGCGAGAGCTACGTCCAGCGGGCGAAGGAGACGAAGAAGCGCTATTTCGAGGAGAAGATGAAGGAAAACGGATTCTGGGCGGGAAACCTCCGCGAGGCCTATTTCCTCGGGGAGAATCCCGACGACATTCTCAAGGATCCGGAGACGATCGCGACGATGAGCCCCGCGCGCATCCGGGACGCGGCGCGCGCGTATCTCAACGCGAGCAACTACATGCAGTTCGTCCTCATGCCCGAACAGGAGGGCGGGAAATAGCTTTTGTCGGCGCGCGCCGGTTAGGATTGCCGCGATTGGATTGTCCTTATATATTGTAAGAGGATAATCCATCACAAGGAGGCTGCCATGAACAGGTTGGGGATCGTTCTTGCCACGCTCGCCGCCGTATGCATCCTCGGTTTGCTCCCCGCGTCGAGCGGCGCCCGTCCAGCCAAGCCCGAGCCCGGCCGCGAGGCTCGGCTCGATGACCCCATTCCGGCCGACGCCAAGGTCATCACCGGCACCCTGGCAAACGGGATGCGGTACTACATCCGGGAGAATAAATGGCCCGAGGAGCGCGCGAGCATCCGGCTCGTGGTGAACGCGGGCTCCGTTCTCGAGGACGACGACCAGCTCGGTCTGGCGCACTTCGTCGAGCACATGGGCTTCAACGGGACGAAGCGTTTTCCGAAACAGGAGCTCGTCAGGTATCTCGAATCGGTCGGGGTGAACCTCGGATGCGGCGGCGTCAACGCCTCGACGGGCTTCGACCAGACGATGTATTACATGAGCGTTCCAACCGACAAGCCGGACGTCGTCGAGACCGCGATGCGGATCTTCGGCGACTGGGCGCACGGCGTGAGCATGGAGGACGCCGAGGTGGAAAAGGAGCGCGGCGTGATCCTCGAGGAGTGGCGCCTGTGGCTCGGGGCGGGAGACCGTCTCTGGGACAAGCACGCCCCGGTGCTGTTCAAGGACTCGCGTTACGCGGCGCGCCTCCCGATCGGCACGAAGGAGTCGATCACCACGTTCAAGCCCGAAGCGCTCAGGCGTTTCTACACCGACTGGTATCGCCCCGATCTGATGGCGATCATCGCGGTCGGGGACTTCGACGCCGAGCGGATGCGGAAGCTCATCGAAGAAAACATGGGGCCGATTCAGCCCGTCGCAAATCTGCGCCCGCGCCCGACGTATCCCGTTCCCGATCATACGGAGATGCTCTTCTCCATCGAGAGCGATCCTGAAGAGACGGGGATGAGCGTCGGCATGTACTTCCTGACCGATCCGAAGCCGATGAAGACGCTCGCCGATTACCGCGGCAAGCTCGTCCGGCGTTTCCAGGATCTGCTGTTCCAGCAGCGCCTCGTCGAGATGACGAAGAAAGCCGACTCTCCGGTGCTCGGCGCGCGCCCGCTCTCGGGGCATTTCGTCCGGTCGAAGGATGCGCATTACGTCGGCGCATGGGTGAAGGAGGATCGTGTCGAAGAGGGATTCGACGCGGTGCTCACGGAGATCGCGCGCATCGAGCAGCACGGCTTCTCCGAGGGGGAGCTCGGCCGGGTGAAGAAGGATTGGAAGCGCTTCGGCGAGTGGTGGGACCAAGGGGAAAAGACGGGGTCCGAGTACTACGCCAACCAGTGCCAGAGCAACTTTCTGAGAGGCGATCCCATCATCAACCACGCAATCGAGAGCGACCTCTACGATCAGCTCGTTCCGGGAATCACGCTCGACGACGTCAACAAGGCGCTCTCGGAATGGTTCGACGCATCGAGCCGCGCGATTCTCGTGAGCGCGCCGAAAAAAGAGGGATTGGCGCTTCCCTCGGAGCAGTCGCTCCGCCTCGTCTTCGATCGTGTCGCCAAGAAGGAGGCGCCGGCGTTCGCCGACGATTTCAAGCCGCAGCCGCTCCTCGCGGAAGAGCCGCGCCCCGGCCGGATCGTCAAAGAAACGAAAATTCCCGAGCTCGAGGTCACCGAATGGACCCTTTCGAACGGCGTGCGCGTGCTCCTGCGGCCGACTGATTCCGATACGCAGCGCGTCTTCTTCGAGGCCCGGAAGCCCGGCGGCTCGTCGCTCCTCTCCGACCGCGACTATCGCGAACTCATACCGCTGCGCTATCTGCTCGAATGCGGCGTCGGCAATATCGACCGCGTCACGCTCAAGAAGATGCGCATGGGAACGATCGCCCACGCCTCTCCCGACGTATGGCCCCTCTACGAGCTCGTCGACGGGAAGGCGTACATGAAAGACCTCGAAACGATGTTCGAGCTCATATATCTCAGGTTCACCGCGCAGCGCGGCTGCGACGAGCAGTTCCAATCGTGGATGGCTCAGGAGCGCGAATGGCTCAAGAACAGGAACGCGGAGCCCCGCGTCGCATTCGACGATACGGTGCGGATGGTGCTGAGCCAATACCATCCGCGGAGGATGCCGCTCACCGAGCAGCAGCTCGATTCGATGAGCCTCGAGAGGGCCATGAAGGTCTATCGCGACCGCTTCGCCGACGCGAGCGGATTCATGTTCGTGTTCACGGGCAATTTCGAACCGGAGCTGCTGCGTCCGCTCGTCACGACTTACATCGGATCGCTCCCCTCGCTCAACCGCGTGGAGACGTGGCGGGATCTCGGCATCCGGCCTCCGAGCGGGGTGGTGAAGAAGATCGTTCGTCGCGGCATCGAGCAGCAGGCCGAGGTGCAGATATGCTTCACCGGCCCGGCCGAATGGTCGCGCGGGAACGAGATTGCGCTGCAAACGATGGGGGAGGTCTTCGGCAAGAAGCTCCGCGAGGTGGTCCGCGAGGACATGAGCGCGACGTACCATATCGGCTCGTATGCGGGCATGGACGAGTTTCCGGCTCCGCGGTACGAGATCTGGATCACCTTCGGCTGCGCGCCGGAGCGGGTCGACGAGATATTGAAGGCTGTTTACGTGCAGATCGACAGCTTGAAGACGAAGGGGCCCGAAGAACGCCATGTCGCGGCGATCAAGGAAACAACGAGAAAGCGCTACGAAACGCTGACGGAGAAAAGCTGGTACTGGGAACGGGAGCTCCTCGATGCCTATCTCCGCGGCGAGGATCCCCGGAACATTCTCCTGGAGCCGGAGCTCGCGGTCGCCTTCGACGCGCGCAGCATTCAGGAGACGGCGCGCAAGTACTTCGATATGGGCAACTACATCGAGATGATCCGGCTGCCGGAGAAGGGGAGCGGGAAATAGAACCGTCGAACGGGAAGAAGACGAATCCCTGGCTCTCGGTGCCCGCGGCCGATTACGAGGGGCACATGGGGAGCCCCGGCGTGCGGCAGCTCGAGTTCCTGAGCAGGGTATTCGGCGGGCTCATGACCGAGTACGCCCCCGAATCGCTCCTCCTCCTCGGATGCGCGACGGGAAACGGGCTCGAGCGCGTCGATCCCGGGCGCACCCGCAGGCTCGTCGGCCTCGACATCAATCCGGAGTATCTGGAAATCTGCCGGGAGCGTCACGGGAAGAGACTGTCCGGGCTCGAGCTCGTCTGCGCCGACTTCGCGTCCTTCGAAACGGCGAGCGCCTCATTCGATTTCGTGCACGCGGCGCTCTTCTTCGAGTACGTCGATCCGGAATCGGCGATGCGGAAGATCTCGCGCTGGCTCGAGCCGGGTGGTATCCTCGCCGTCGTGCTCCAGCTGCCGCACGGTTCGGGCGGGAACGTCTCGGAGACGGAATTCGAGGGCGTGAAGATACTCGAGCCCGCGATACGGCTCGTCGATCCCGATGTCTTCCGGCGCCTCGCACGACGGTTCGGATTCTCCGAGGCGCGCTCTTCGAGGGAGCGGCTCGGGAGCGGCAAGGAATTCTTCACGGGTGTGTACCGTCTCGATGGCTCGCGCGAATAGACTGATATTGTTCAACAAGCCGTTCCAGGTGCTGTGCCAGTTCAGCGGCGGAGGCCCCGGGCGGATCACGCTCGCCGAATTCATCAGAGTCCCCGGCGTGTATCCCGCGGGGCGGCTCGATAGCGACAGCGAGGGGCTCCTGCTCCTCACGGACTCGGGCGCGCTGCAGCACGCGATCACCGATCCCGGCCGCAAAACGGAGAAGACGTACCTCGCGCAGGTGGAAGGCTCGCCGGGGCGCGACGCATTGGAGCGTCTCAGGCGCGGCGTGCGGCTTCAGGACGGGATGACGCTCCCGGCGAAGGCGCGGCTCGTCGATGAGCCCGACATCTGGCCGCGCGTGCCGCCGATACGATTCCGGAAGAGCATACCGACGGCGTGGATCGAGCTCGCGATCGTCGAGGGGCGAAACCGACAGGTGCGGCGGATGACGGCCGCCGTCGGCCATCCGACGCTGCGCCTCATCCGCGTGCGCGTCGGTCAATGGGAGCTCGGGGCGCTGGAGCCCGGCACATGGAGAGAGATCGAGGTTCGCGTTCCGGAGGGATCGAAATGAAAGCGATGGTCCTGAACAAGATCGTCAGTCTCGACGAGACGGCGGCGCCGCTCGCCCTCACGGAGCTTCCCGCGCCGGCGCCGCGCGACAACGAGATTCTCGTCAAGGTGTCCGCGTGCGGCGTTTGCCATACGGAGCTGGACGAAATCGAGGGAAGAACGCCGCCGCCGCGGCTCCCCGTCATTCCCGGCCATCAGGTCGTCGGGCGCGTGGCGGGCGCGGGCCGCGCCGCGAAGAAATTCCGCTCCGGCGATCGCGTCGGCGTCGCGTGGATTCACTCGGCGTGCGGAGAGTGCGCCTTCTGCCGTTCGGGCCGCGAGAACCTCTGTGCCGATTTTCGCGCGACGGGGCGCGACGCCGGCGGCGGCTACGCCGAATACATGACGGTGAGCGAGGATTTCGCCTTTTCGATCCCCGCGATCTTCACCGACGCCGAGGCCGCGCCGCTCCTCTGTGCGGGCGCGGTCGGATACCGCTCGCTCCGCCTCGCGAACCTCGAGAACGGGCACGGCCTCGGGCTCACCGGATTCGGCGCCTCCGGGCATCTCGTGCTCATGATGGCGCGGCACAAATATCCCGCCTCCCGCGTGTTCGTTTTCTCGCGGAGCCCGCGCGAGCGAGAATTCGCGATCGAGCTCGGCGCCTCATGGGCCGGCGACATCGGCGCGGACGTCCCCGAGCCGCTCTCGGCGATCATCGATACGACCCCGGCATGGCGGCCGATCGTCGAGGCCCTGAAGAACCTCGCGCCCGGCGGCCGCCTCGTGATCAACGCGATTCGCAAGGAGGAGCGCGACAAGGAGGCGCTGCTCCGGCTCGATTATTCCTCTCATCTCTGGATGGAACGGGAGATCAAGAGCGTGGCGAACGTGACGCGCGCCGACGTGCGCGAGTTTCTCGATCTCGCCGCCGCCGTTCCGATCCGGCCCGAGGTCGAGGAGTTCCGTTTGGAGGACGCCAACCGGGCGCTCGCCGAGCTCAGGGAGCGCAAAATCAGGGGCGCGAAGGTCCTCATGATTGCGTAGCGATGGATAGGCTGCCCGCCTCCGCCCATCATTTGCGATTCGATCTTTCCTGCGGCATGGAGCTTGCAAGTTATCCCCTCGAAGACGCGCTTTGGACCGGGGGGAAAGGCGCCAAAGAAAGGCGCTAACCGATGGAAATAAAAGGACTTGTGATTCAGGCCCGCAAGGAGTACATCGAGAAGGATTTCGGCCCGGAGGCATTGCAGAAAGTCCTCGATGCACTGCCGCCTGACGACAGAAAAACGCTTACCAATCTGATCCTGACGGCGAACTGGTATCCGTTCGAGGTCGGGGAGCGTCTCGATCGGGCGATCGTCAACGTCCTCGGCGGAGGCAGGGAGAAGTTCTTCGAGGATATCGGCGCGCAATCGGCCCGGCGCGGCCTGACGAAGGTTCACAAGTCGTTTCTCGCCCCCGGCGACCCGCAGGCGTTCATGAAGAAGTGCGACATCATCTACAAGTTCTACTACGACACGGGACGCCGCGAATACACGCCGACCGGTCCCACGTCGGGCGTCATGACGACGATCGACGCCAAGACGTTTTCCATACCGGACTGCCTCACCGTTCTCGGCTGGCATAAAGAAGCGCTCCGCATGTGCGGAGCGCGCAATGTCGAGGGCTATGAGGAAGAGTGCCGCGCCAAGGGCGGGAGCTGCTGTCGCTACCGGTTCAAGTGGAGCATGTAGCAGCGCCGCGCGGGGCGCCCGGCCCGCATGAGGCGCCGCGCAGCGCGGATTGAGCGCGCGCCACGCCTCGAAGCGCGCATCGCTACCGCGAGAACTCCACTCGATCGACCTCGTCCCATTCGATCTCGAATTCCTTCTCGCCGCTCGCCGTGACGAAGATTCCGTTGTTGTCGCCGTCGACGTCGTTCGAGCCGCGGAGCTTGAAGCTGCGGCCGTCCCACATTGTCACGATCGATCCGTTGAAGCCGGACGGCGCGATCGACTTGATCGCGCCGAAGACGACGTCGAACTGGAGATCGCGATATTCGCCGTCGAGAATCTCCCACGTGAACTCCTCGTCGTCGTCCCATCGGATCGTGCCCGAGTATTTCTTGCCGTCGTCCGTGTATACAGCGCCGGTGAGGGGCCTGCCGCCGTCGAATTTATCGTATGCGAGGGGCGCCGGGGGCGTTTTGAACTCGAGCTTGTCGAACTCGTCCCAGCCCGCCGTGACCTGGCCGATTCCGGGGTCGTACACGCAGATGCCGCGATTCGAATCGTCGACGTCGTTCGTCTCGCGGAGCACGATCTTGTCGCCGTCCGTCAGATTCACCGTGGCGCCGCCCGAGCCGCGCCGCTCGATCGATTTGATCTTGCCGAACGGGACCTTGCGCGAGTGATCCTTGTACTCGCCGTCGAGCACGTCCTTCGCGAAAAGCTCGTCGAGGTCCCATCCGACCCATCCCGTGTACTCGTCCCCCGCCCGCGTCGTGAGCGTGCCGTAGAGGCGATCGCCGAAGGTCGACGGGAGATCGGCCGGCCCCTGCGAGAGCTCGACCGTGTCGATCTCGTCCCAGTCGAACTCGATTTCTCCCTCTTTCGTGTCCTCGATGACGACCCCGCGGTTTTCGCTTCCGAGGTCCGTCGATCCGCCTTCGAGCCGGATCTTCTCGCCCGATTTGAGCGTCAGCCGTACGGCGTCCCCGCGGAGCGGCTCGATCGTCTTGATGTGGCCGAAGCAGATACCCGATTGGACGTTGTCGCCGCCGTCCGAATCCCAGCGTTCCCCGATCGTGATGCCGAATATCCTGACCGATTCGTGGCGGGAGCCGTGGCTCCGGTGGGATTCCTTGTCGCCGTTGAGGATGTCGCACCAGGAGCCCTCGTTCTTATCCCAGCGGATGAGCCCCTGATAGACGTCTCCGTCAACCGTCGTGATTTTGCCGTAGATCCTGCCACTGTCAGCCGAAGCTGTTGAAAGAAAAGCAATTAGCAATATGGCGGCTGAAGCGAAAATGGCGCTCAGTTTCATGTTCCTGCACCTCCGATTATATGGATACCCATGCAATTTATACGCGCGCGCGAGGCGAATGGTTGCAGGCGGCGCCGAATTAATGCAACAATCGGGAATCCGCGAGCGTTCTTGAATGAGAGAGGAGGGAACGCTTATGGAAAAGCATATAACGATTGTCGCCGCGCTCAGAATCGGCAACGGCCTGCTGGCGCTGATGGTCGCCGGGATCGTTCTCCTGGTCTTCATCGGTCCGGGCATCCTCGCCGAGTGTTGCGACGGGGACGCCGAGGCGCTGATGATACTCACGGCGATCGCGATACCGATCGCGTTCGTTTTTCTCGTGTCCGCCGTGCTCGACTTCATCGGCGGCATCGGAATCCTACGGCACAAGAACTGGGCCCGGTATCTCGTCATGGTGCACTCCGTGCTCGATCTGTTCAACATTCCCATCGGCACGGCGTTCGGAATCTACTGCATCTGGGCGCTCGCCCACGACGAGACCGCGCGGATGTTCAACAAACCCGCCGGAGAATAGGAGCGAATGCGCCGCCTTTCGCCGGCTCAAGCGGCAGCGCTCGTCTGGTGCGCGATCACCGTCGCGATGATCGCGCACGCTCTCGGTGTGTACTCCGCCGGCGGCGTCGAGGGGCTCAAGGCGGTCATCCAGCAGGGGCCCCTCTCCGACGTCGCGATCACGTTCTTCTCCGCCGCGCTCGCGTGGCTCCTCGCCGGCGCCTTCCTGCTGCTCGTCGCGCGCCGGATCATTCATAAGGGAAACGCCGTCACCGCCGCGTGCTTCTTCGTTGTGGCGCTCCTCTACGTCAATTTCCTGCGCGAGCGCACCGTGTACGGCGACATTCTCGATTACGTCAAGGCGGCGGGGAACCTCTATCGGGGTGAGCCGCTCCACGAGCGCTACCTCTATCCGCCGCTCTGGGCGACGCTGCTGAAGCCGCTCGTGCCGTTCGGCTGGCGCGCGATCTTCGACGTCTGCTGGATTCTGAACGCGCTCTCCCTCTTCGCGTTCTTCTTTCTGCTGCACGCGGCGCTGAAACGGTACGGCTTCGGGGCGAGCCTCGCCGCGATCGTCACGGCCGTCTTCATGCTCGTCAACGCGCCGGTCATCCGGACCCTCTGCTACGTGCAGGTCAATTTCCACGTGATGAACCTGATCCTCGCCGCGCTGCTCCTCTATCCGCGGTCGGCGGCGCTCTCGGCGCTCGCATTGGCGCTCGCCGTTCACCTCAAGGCGTCCCCCGCGGTGCTCGCGCTCGCGTTTCTCTCGCGGCGCGACTGGAAGTGGCTCGCGTGGTTCGCTGGATCGACGATCGGGATCGGCGTTTTGACGGTCGCCGGCTCCGGGCTCGCGGCGTATCGAGAATTTCTCGCGAACGTCGGGGCGCTCTATGGAGCGGGGGATCCGAGCTTCCGGGAAAATTCGATCGATTCGTTTGTGACGGCGCTCTTCGCCTCGCTCGGCGCCGGGCCGGCGTTCGTGCAGTATCTCGCGGCGCCGCTGAAGATCGTCGCGGCCTTCGCGGCGATCGCCGTCATGTCGCGGAACACGCGGCGCGAGACGTTCCTCGCGGGCGGAGGGGAAAACGGGCGCGTCCTCAACGCCGTGCCCGCACTCCTTGCGCTCATGACGCTTCTCTCGCCGCTCATGTGGGAGCACCACGGCGTATTCCTCGCGCTTTCGTTTCTCGTGATGCTGAAGAAGCTCTCGTCGGCCGGAGAATGGGCGGTCTTCGGCGCGGCGTATTTCCTCGCATTCCTCGTGCCGACGTTCGATTTCTTCCCGTGGTCGTACGGGCGGCTGCTCGCGATCCTCGCGTGGCTCTGGCTCGCGTGGCGCGTGTCGGGCCGGGCGGGGGCGTCGGCCGCGTTCGAACGGGTGAACGCGGCGCTGGAGCGTGCGTCGTCATGAACACGACGGACATCCCCGCGGGCGGCGCGCGCCCCCGCTGGACGACATTCGCGATCATCCTCTCCGTCTCCGCCGTCCTCGCGTACATCTATTTCAGGCAGGTGGGGAGCCCGTATGCCGTGGAACGCATCGAGCTCCACGAGCGGATACTCGCGGGAGCCGCGGAATCGCCGTACCGCTACCGCGTGCTCGTGCCGTGCCTCGCGGAAGGGCTCACGCGCGCATTGAGCGCGGCGCTTCCGGGGGGCAAGGCGTTCCTTCTCTCGTATGCGCTCCTCGATCTCGCGGCGATCCTGCTCCTGCTCGGCGTTCTCTACCGCTATCTCAGGGCGTGGTTCACGAGCGATCAGGCGCTCATCGGTGTGCTGTTCGCGGCCGCGACGATGCCGATGGCGCTCAGAGATCACTACTACCAGCCATGGAGCGTCCTCGAGGCGGGGCTCTTCGCGGCGGGACTGCTCTGCATCCGCGACCGGCTCTATGTCTTGCTCGCGCTGATCGTGGCGCTCGCGTCGTTCAACCGGGAGACGGCGGTGTTCATCCCGCTCGCGTTTCTCGTCTGCGCCATCGGTGAGAACGGGACGGACAACGAGAACGACGAGAGCGGCGCGAAGCGCGCGCACGATCTCTCGAGGCGAAGGTTCATCCTTCTCTTCGCCGCCTACGTCGCGATATGGGCTGTTGTGTTCTTCGGGCTGCGGTGGTTCTTCGGCGAGGGTCCGCGCATCGTTTCGGTCCGGGAGCTTCTCGCGAGAAACACGATCCGGCCGGCGATCTTCCGGACGGCCGTGCACCTCGCGCTCATCTTCGGCGCGTTCTGGCTGTTCGCGATCTTCGGGTTCCGCCGCTCGCCCCCGTTCGTGAAGCGCACCGTTCTGCTGGCGCCCGCGTACCTCGTCGTCATCGCCCTCTGGGGCGTCTGGTACGAGGTGCGGCTCCTCATGCCGCTCTATGCGATCGTCGTGCCGCTCGGGCTTTCGTTCCTCTACCCCCGCGGCGAGGCTTACCCGGCGCCCCGGTCCCCGGAGAACCCGCCGAATCCCTGAAATTGCGGCTTGCGCGACGAACGTATGTGCCGCACAATGATCCCCGACCGCTCTGCGCGTCGCGCGCCCTCTGCGCGCGGGCGCGATGCTCTCTCGTGAAAGGAGGCCGCTCATGACGGCGAACATTGGAACGATCGACCGGGCCATCAGGTTCATTCTGGTTTTTGTCGTGATCATTCTCCTCGTGACGAGAACGGTGCATGGCGCGCTCGCCATCATTCTCGGCATCATCGGGGCGATGCTCTTGATCACCGCGTTCGTCAGATACTGCGCGCTCTACAGCCTCTTGAAGACCACGACGATCAAAAAGGCGAAGTAGCCGGGTCAGGCGAACGTCAATCCCCGAAGGATCGATCATGCCGATCAAGCTGGTTGCCGCGGCTATCATTATCTCAGGCGGCAGGGTGCTCCTCGCGCGCCGGAAGCAGGGGGACAGCCATCAGGGCTTCTGGGAGTTCCCGGGAGGGGTCGTGGAGCCGGGCGAAACGGTCGAGGCGTGCCTCGCGCGCGAGCTGAAGGAAGAGCTCGGCGTCGACGCGCGGGTCGGCGAAGAGATCGCGCGGAACGAGCATCGCTCCGCGCGCGGCGGGATGGACCTCGTGGCGCTGCGCGCGAGCGTCGCGTCCGAGGACTTCACGCTCACGGCGCACGACGCGGTCGAATGGGTGAGGCCGGGCGATCTCGAGCGCTACAGGCTCGCCCCGGCGGATCTGCCGATCGCCGCGGCGCTCCGCGAAAGGACGGATCTGTTTCGGCCATGAAGAATGTCATTCTCAAACGCGGCCGCGAAAAATCGATGCTGCGCAGGCATCCGTGGATATTCTCGGGGGCCATCGCCCGGATCGAGGGAGATCCGCGCGCGGGGGAGACCGTCGACATTCTCACGGCCGACGGCGCGCTCCTCGCCCGGGGCGCCTATTCCCCCCACTCGCAGATGACGGCGCGGGTGTGGACGTTCGATCCGCAGGAAGAGATAACGCCCGAGTTCTTCGCCGCCCGCATCGCGCGCGCCGTCGAGGCGCGCCGCGCGCTCATGGCGGTGGACGGGCCGCCGGGCGTGCGCCTCGTCAACGCCGAATCGGACGGACTGCCGGGAATCATCGTCGACCGCTACGGCGAGTTCCTCGTCGCACAGTTTCTCACGACGGGGGCGGAGCACTGGAAGACGGCCGTCGCCGAAGCGCTCATGCGCTTCGAGGGGGTCGCGGGCGTCTACGAGCGCTCCGACGCCGACGTGCGCGAGAAGGAGGGGCTCCCGAAGTGCGCGGGCGCGCTCGCCGGCGCCGAGCCCCCCGATCTCGTCGAGATCGCCGAGGGCTCGTGTCGGTATCTCGTCGACGTCAAGCGCGGGCACAAGACCGGGTTCTATCTCGACCAGCGCGAGAACCGCGCGATGATGGCCGAGTTCGCCCCCGGGGCCGCCGTGCTCAATTGCTTCTCATACACGGGAGGCTTCGGGATCGCGGCGCTCGCGGCCGGAGCCGTCGCCGCGACGAACGTCGATTCGTCGGCGCGCGCGCTCGAGCTCGCCGCGCGGAACGCGACTCTCAACGGCATCGACGAATCGGAGATCGAGAACGTCGAGGGGGACGCATTCGCCGTCCTGCGGAAGTGGCGCGAAGAGGGGCGCATGTTCGACGTGATCGTTCTCGATCCGCCCAAATTCGCCGAATCGAAGGCGAATCTCCTGCGCGCGAGCCGCGGATACAAGGACATCAACATGCTCGCCTTCGAGCTGCTCGGGCCGGGCGGGATCCTGTTCACCTTTTCGTGCTCCGGGCTCATGGAGCCGGATCTCTTCCAGAAGATCGTCGCCGACGCGGCGCTCGACGCAAGGTGCGAGGCGCAGATCGTCAGGCGCCTCGCGCAGGCCGCCGATCATCCGACGCTCCTCAGCTTCCCCGAGAGCGCCTATCTCAAGGGATTCATCTGCAGGGTCGTGGGCTGATGCGAACGAAACGGCGCGTGTTTCTCCGCGCGGCGGCGATCGCCGCACTATCGGCAGCCCTTCTGTTCGCCGGTGTGGTTGGTGTGGTGTCTGATGGGGCCACGCGCGACGGCGGCGCGGCAGCCGGTGGCGCCCCGGCGAAGATTCCACAGAGACGATGGGTCTATATCTCGACCAACCTGTACGTCGACGAGAACGTCCGAAAGATCGAGGACGTCATGCGGCGCGCCCGCGCGGCGGATTTCACCGGCGTTCTCCTCTCCGACACGAAGACGCTCGCGGCGCCGCTCCTCGACGAGCCGGAGCGCTGGAAGCGGAACGCGGCGAAGGTGCGCGCCGCGGCGAGCGAGCTCGGCCTCGAGTTCGTCGTCTCGGTCTTTCCCTTCGGCTACAGCGAGTCGTTCCTCGCGAACGATCCCGACCTCGCCGCGGGGCTTCCCGTCAAGAACGCCGCGCTCGTGCGGCGCGGCGACCGGCTCGTTCCCGAAGAGACCGCGCTCGTCAAAAACGGATCGTTCGAGGAATACAAGGGCGACCGCGTCGAGAGCTTCGGCTTGCAGGACGATTCGGGAAAGGGTTCGTTCGTCGACACGCGCGCGAGCAGGGAAGGACGCGCCTCGCTTCGCTTCGAAGGCGCGGGCCTCGGGAGAGAGCATGGCTTGGGGCGCGCGTTCCAGAGAATCGCGGTCAAACCGTGGCAGCAGTACCGGATCAGGGTCTGGATGAAAGCCGATCGTCTGACGGCCGATATGATCGGCGTCGTCGCGCTCGTCGAGCGCCGCACGCTCCAGTATCAGGATCCCGTCGTTCCCGACGACGGGGGATTCAGATATTCGCCCGGCGCCGATAACCTCACGACGGATTGGATCGAGCAATCGATGACGTTCAACAGCCTCGGATACTCGAGCGTGATCGTCGGCGCGGGCGTCTGGGGAGCGAAAAGCGGCACGATCTGGTGGGACGATCTGCGCGTCGACGCCGTGCCGGCGCTCAACGTGCTCCGGCGCGAGTCGCTCCCCCTCACGATCACCGGCAGGCGCGGCGCCGTGTACGAGGAAGGGAGGGACTTCGATCGGATCGAGGACCCGCTCCTCGGACGGTCCCGCTGGCAGGGGAATTACGACACGCGGCACGAGCCCCCCCGATCCGCGTTCCCGCGGGATCGCGCATCCGGGAGGGAGAGCGCGTGTTCCTGTCGTGCTACAACACGCCGATAGTCCATTCCGGGCAGGTGAGCTGCACTCTCGCCGACGAGAAGATCTTCGACCTGTGCCGGCGGCAGATCGAATTGACGCGCGAGACGCTCGCGCCCGACGGGTATATGTTCGCTATCGACGAGATTCGCTGCGCCGGATGGGAGCCCGCGGACCGGAAACGCTTCCGGAGCTCCGGGGAGCTCCTCGCGTACAACATGCGCCGATGCGCCGAGATCGCGCGGGCGGCCGGCGGAGGAAAGCCCCTGTACGTGTGGTCCGACATGTTCGATCCGAATCACAACGCCCGCAAAGACTACTATCTCGTGAACAACACCTTCGCGGGATCGTGGAAGGGGCTCGACCGGGACGTCGTCGTCGTGAAATGGGGCCTGCCTGAGAGAGCGGCCGAGAGCCTCGAGTTTTTCTCGAAGCACGTCGAGAGCGTCATGATCGCCGCGTACTACGACGAGGACGTGGCCGCGAACCGCGCCGTCTGGGCGAATGTCGCGGGCGCGGCCCCGGGCTCCGGCGAAACGCCTGGCGCGCCCGGCGCGGCCCCGAACGTCTCCGGTTTCATATACACGACCTGGCGCGGCGATTACTCGAAGCTCGAGGAGTTCGCGAGGCTCTGGTGGGGCGGCGGGCGCGAGGCGCGGGAACAGCGATGATGAAGGGCTTCATCTTCGACGTGAGGCGATACGCCATCCACGACGGGCCGGGCATCCGGACGACCGTCTTCCTCAAGGGATGCCCGCTCTCGTGCTGGTGGTGCCACAATCCCGAGAGCCAGTCGCCGGCGCCGGAGCTCGTCTTCCGCGCCGGGCGCTGCATCGCGTGCGGCGCATGCGTCGAGGCGTGCCCGGAGCACGCGATCTCGTGGAACGGGACGGGTCCGGAGCCGGGTCCCGGCGCGTGCGCGCGCTGCGGCGCTTGCGCGGAGGCCTGCTGGGCCGAGGCGCGCGCGATCGCGGGGCGCGAGGCGACCGTCGAAGAGGTGATGGCCGAAGTTGAGCGAGATGCCACGTTCTACGAACGGTCGGGGGGCGGTGTGACCTTCTCGGGGGGAGAGCCGCTCATGCAAATCGAATTTCTCGACGCGCTGCTGCGGGCGAGCCGCGAGCGCGGATTCCACCGGGCCCTCGATACGTGCGGCTACGCGCCGTGGGAGTCGATCGAGCGGATCCGCCGGACGGTCGATCTTTTCCTCTACGACGTCAAGGTCGTCGACGACGCGAGGCATCGCGAGCTCACCGGGGTCTCGAACGGGCAAATCGTGGCGAACCTGAAGGCCCTATCGGGCCTCGGCCACGCCATCCGGATTCGTTTTCCGGTCATTCCGGGAATGAACGACGACGCGGAAAATATCAAGGCTATCGGAGCGCTTTCAAAGGACTTGCCCGCCTTATTAGGAATTGATATAATTCCAAACAACAGGCTGGCCGCGGAAAAGTACGCCCGGCTCGGGAGGACGTACCGGCTGGCGGACGCGCCGGCGCTTTCCGCGGAACGGACAGCCGAGATCGCGCACACGCTGGGCGCTTTCGGATTGCGCGTGAATATCGGCGGATGAATCCATCCGGGGGTTGATCTCATGATGACGCCGCGGGTCGAACGCCTCAGACGCGAGAGCCTCGATGCGAAGCCCTCCATCTCCACCGAGCGCGCCGAGCTCGTGACGGAGGCGTACGCGCGCGCGGGCGAAGGTCTCCCCGCGCCGCTGCTCCGCGCGGCGGCGTTCCGCCATCTCATGGAGAACCGGACAATCTATATCGGCGGCGGCGAGCTCATCGTGGGGGAGAAGGGCCCGGCGCCGAAAGCGACTCCGACGTTCCCCGAGCTCTGCTGCCACAGCCTCGCCGACCTCGATCTCCTCGATTCGCGCTCGAAGATCCCGTTCGCCGTGAGCGCCGGGACGCGAAAAATCTACAAAGAGAAGATCATCCCCTTCTGGCGCGGCCGAACGCTCCGCGAGCGGCTCTTCGAGAAGATGACGCCCGAATGGAAAGCGGCCTACGAGGCGGGCGTCTTCACCGAGTTCATGGAGCAGCGCGCCCCCGGGCACACCGTGCTCGACGACAAGATCTACTCGAAGGGCTTCGTCGATTTCAAAAAGGACATCGATCGCAGCCTCGCCTCCCTCGACCGCGCGAACGATCCGAGGGCGGAGGCGAAGGCGAACGAGCTCGAGGCGATGCGGATCTGCGCCGACGCGCTCATCCGATTCGCCGAGCGCCACGCCGAAAAGGCGCGAGAGCTCGCAGGCGTCGAGCGCGATCCGGCGCGCCGCGCCGAGCTCGAGCGCACCGCCGCCGTCTGCGAGCGCGTGCCGGCGCATCCCCCGCGGGATTTCCACGAGGCGCTCCAGTACTACTGGTTCACCCACCTCGGCGTGACGACCGAGCTCAACACGTGGGACGCGTTCAATCCCGGGCATCTCGACCGGCATCTGCTCCCGTTCTACTGCGCGGGGCTCGCGGACGGCACGCTCACGCGCGAGGGCGCCGAGGAGCTCCTCCAGTGCTTCTGGATCAAGTTCAACAACCAGCCGGCCCCGCCCAAGGTGGGCGTGACGGCCGAGGAGAGCGGTACCTACACCGATTTCGCGCAGATCAACACGGGCGGCCTCAACGCGGACGGCACGGACGGCGTCAACGAGGTCACGTTCCTCATGCTCGACGTGATCGAGGAGATGAGGCTGCTGCAGCCGAGCTCGTCCATTCAGGTGAGCGAGAAGAGCCCCGACGCCTTCATCGAGCGCGCGGCGCGGATCATCCGGACCGGCTTCGGGCAGCCTTCCGTTTTCAACACGGACCTCATCGTTCGCGAGCTCGTCCGGCAGGGAAAGACGCTCGCCGACGCGCGCGCCGGCGGCTCGAGCGGCTGCGTCGAGGTGGGGGCCTTCGGCAAGGAGAGCTACATTCTCACGGGCTATTTCAACATGCCCAAGGTGCTCGAGATCACGCTCGCGAACGGCGTCGATCCGCGCACGGGGAAGCTGATCGGGCTCGAGACGGGGGACGCCGCGGCCTTCGCGTCGTTCGACGATCTCTTCGCCGCCTTCGAGAAGCAGCTCCGGTATTTCGTCGATGTCAAGATCGCCGGGAACGACGAGATCGAAAAGCTCTACGCGGAGAATATGCCCGCCCCGTTCCTCTCGATCCTGATCGACGACTGCGTCGCGAAGGGAGCGGACTACAACGCCGGGGGCGCCCGGTACGACACGAGCTATATTCAAGGCGTCGGGCTCGGCACGATGACCGATTGCCTGAGCGCGATCAAGCACCACGTCTTCGACGAGCGAACGCTCGCGATGCGCGAACTCCTCGACGCCCTCTCGCGCAACTTCGACGGGGACGAGCGGCTCCGGCGGCTCCTCCTCAACAAGACGCCGCGGTACGGGAACGACGACGACCGCGCCGACGCCCTCATGCGGCGGGTGTTCGAGGCCTATTTCGGCGCGATCGACGGGCGGCCGAACACGAAGGGCGGCACGTACCGCATCAATCTGCTCCCGACGACCGTCCATATCTACTTCGGCCGCGTGACCGGCGCCACGCCCGACGGGCGGAAATCGGCGGAGCCGCTGTCCGAAGGGATTTCTCCGGTGCAGGGAGCCGATCGCAAGGGGCCGACGGCGGTCCTGCGGTCCGCCGCGAAGATGGACCACGTCCGCACGGGAGGCACGCTCCTCAACCAGAAATTCACCCCGCAGATCCTCGAGGACGACACGGGGCTTCGGGGGCTCGTATCTCTCATCCGCTCCTACTTCGGGCTCGGCGGGCACCACATTCAGTTCAACGTGGTGGACGCGGCCACGCTCCGCGCGGCGCAGCGCGAGCCCGACCGGCACCGCGATCTCATCGTGCGCGTCGCCGGTTACAGCGACTACTTCTGCGACCTCGGCGAGACGCTCCAGAACGAGATCATCGCCCGCACGGAGCACGGCGCGCTCTGATCGAGATCATTTTCCCGCATTCTCCCGGGAACAAAAGACGCCCGTTCTGTGTATGTAGGTATGTGGGGCGCCGTTCGTGGGGAAAATGGCGAAGCGTGGTGGGCGCATTCGGCCGCGGCGCCCCATAGACTCTCACAAGAATCCCCATCGATCTCGCTGGTGATGCGAAATGAAATCCTTCGTTCTGACGTTCGTGGTGCTTCTGCTTCTGTTCTTCATCATGACGCTCGTGTGCGGCGGCAGGTAGCGTTCGTTCTGCTTTGCGTTTGCCCCGTATTTCCTGCTACATTAACGGAGTGCACCCGCTTCATGGAGGAGGACCACGCATGAGGAATCTGTTTTTCGTTCTCGCGATGATCTTGATCGTTCCGGGGACATGCCTCGCCGCCACGTCCGTCCCCGTTGTTTTCGCCTCATATGCCGGGGACGCGGAGCAGCTTCATCATACGCTCGTTCTCGTCGAGAGCATCCGGACGTTCGGCGGCCGGTTCTCCGAGGCGCCGGTCCGGATCTACGCGCCGGAGAGTCTGATAAAGACGCAGCAGAAGCTCGTGAAGCGCTTCGCTCCTCTCGCCGCGGAGGTGCGGCCGAGCGAGGCGCCCGCCGACGCACGCGCGTTTCCGTTCGCGGGGAAGGTATTCGCGGCCGCGCGCGCCGAGAAGGAGGCGAAAGGCGCCGCCTCGATTCTCGTCTGGATGGACGAGGACACCGTCGTGCTCGCGGAGCCGGGTGAGCTGGCGCTCGTGAAGAGCGCGAGCCTCGGCTACCGTCCCGTCATGCACCGGAACATCGGCTCGCTCTACTCGGAGAAGCCCGACGCCTTCTGGAGCCGCGTGTACGAGAAGCTCGCGGTTCCGGCATCCGCCGTCTTTCCGATGAAGACGGTCACCGGCGACGCGACGGTGCGCCCCTATTTCAATGCGGGACTTCTCGCCGTGCGCCCCGAGCGCGGCATCATGAAGCGGTGGGCCGAGGCGTTCGCCACGCTGTATCTCGATCCCGCGATCGTCGAAATGTGCAAGAAGGACCAGCGCCTCGGCGTGTTCCTGCATCAGGCCGCGCTCAGCGGCGCCGTATTGCGGTTCGTTCCGCGGAACGAGATGGCGCCGCTCCCCGACGCCTACAACTACCCGCTGTTCTTCAAGGATCTGTACGGCGCCGACAAGCCCTACGACTCGATCGCCGGCGTCGTGACGATCCGCTACGACGTCTATTTCAAGAATCCGGCGCCCGATTGGAGCAAGAAGCTGAAAGGGCCGGAGACGACGGTGTCCTGGCTCGAGAAACGGCTGGGGCCGGCGGGCGGGGAGAAGAAAGGCGCCGACACGAAGCTTCGGTACAAATTCCAGAGCGGGGGCAAGGCATGAGAGAGAATATTTTCAAGGTCGATTCATTCACCGAGAAGCCGTTCGCGGGAAATCCCGCGGGCGTGTGCATACTTTCGGAGCCGCGGGACGAGGCGTGGATGCGGAGCATCGCGCGCGAGATGAACCTCTCCGAGACGGCGTTTTTGCACGGGGGCAAGGAGCTCTTCGACCTCCGCTGGTTTACGCCCGTGGCCGAGGTCGAGCTCTGCGGTCACGCGACGCTCGCGAGCGCGCACATCCTCTGGGAGATCGGCGTCCTCGGGCCGAAGGAGGAGGCGCGTTTCCAGACGAAGAGCGGGCTTTTGACCGCGGCGCGGAACGGCGGCATGATCGAGCTCGATTTCCCCGCGAAGCCGGAAGAGCCGGCGGAAGCGCCGAAAGGGCTCATCGAGGCGCTCGGCGTGACCCCGCGCTATGTCGGGCGGAACACGTTCGATTACATCGTCGAGATCGATTCGCAGGAGGCCGTGCGGGACTGCGCCCCCGACTTCGCGCGCCTCTTGAGTATCCCGGCCCGCGGCGTGATCGTCACGGCGGCGGCGAGCTCCGCGGGATTCGACTTCGTCTCGCGCTTCTTCGCCCCGGCGGTCGGGATTGACGAGGATCCCGTGACCGGCTCCGCTCACTGCTGTCTCGGGCCCTACTGGGGCGCCAAGCTCGGCAAGACGGAGCTCAAGGCGTATCAGGCCTCGGTGCGCGGCGGCGTCGTCCGCGTGCGTCTCGCCGGCGATCGTGTCATTATCGGCGGGCACGCCGTCACGATCCTCCGCGGGACGCTCGCGGTGTGAGACCGCCGGCCGCGCGGGATCCATGGCCGCGCGGGCGCCCGCAAAATCGGGGCGTCCGCCGCGAGATGCCCGCTATTTCCCCTTCGCGATCTCGGCGATCGTCTCGTCGAGCAGCTTGTTGAACGTCGCCGGATCCTCGATCTGCACGAAGTGACCCCGTCCCGGCATGAGCTTCATGGTGAACGAAGGGGCGATCTTCTTGTTGCCCTCGACGTTCGTCGGCCACTTGTCCGCGTTGACGGCGCGGATCGGCACCGTGAGCGCGCCGGCGGCCGGCTTGGGATCGTAGCCCAGCATATCCTTCATCGCGCCGATGCCGACCTCCGGCGGGGCGGAGGCCACATCTGCCGCGATGCGATCGACGAGCGCCGTGTCGGCCCCGGCGGCGAACAAGCTCCGCACGAACTGATCGGTCGTCCCCGGGAAATTCGCCTGGAACGCGGCGAGCCACTGTTTCTGCTGCTCCTTGGGAATGGTCTCACCGAAATCCTGGAAGGTGTCGACGCCGATGACGCCGATCACGCGCTTCGGGAGCAGTCGCGCCGCTTCGAGGCTCACCGGCCCGCCCATCGAGTGACCGACGAGAACGACCTTCTTGAGATTGAGCGCCTCGACCACCGCGGCGACGTCAGCCGCGAAGGAGGCGACGGTGTACTCCGCGCGGCCGAGCCCCGAATCGCCGTGTCCGGCGAGATCGATCGCGACGACCGTGTGCTTCTTCGCGAAATAGGGGATCTGATCCTTCCAGTAGCCCTTGTCGCAACACCAGCAGTGGACGAACACGATCGCGGGCTCTCCCTTTCCCTGCACGGTGCAGCTCAGCGGAATGCCGTCCGCCGATTTCACGATCGTATCCTTCGCGAACGCCGCGCCGAGAGGCGCGAGCGCGGCGGGACCGAACGCGGCGGCGACGAAGGCCGCCAACAGCACGAGCGAGAGACGTTTCATGACTGACTCCTTTCCTTTGTTCAGTTCGTTCTCCGATAATACAGCATCGCGCACACCTTCACGACGGCCATCGCGGCGGAGATGGCCAAGAGATCCCACCGGATGATGTCCTTCTCGACCGCGTCGTACGTGAAGAACGCGAGGAGCACGATCAAGCCGGCGAGCACGGCGAGGCGCGTCGACTTGAACCGATGCATGACGAATCGCTCGTCGAGCATCTCGTCGTGCTTCCATTTGAAGAGATTGAAGAACCATCCGTCGGGCGCCATTTCATTCTCCTTCCTCGAGGGTGAACATACGATCGGTCGGGCATTTGAAGAACCGCGCGAGCTTGAGTGCGAGGGGGAGGCTCGGGATGTACTTCCCGTTCTCGATCGAGATGATCGTCTGCCGCGACACCCTCATCTCCGCGGCGAGATCCTCCTGCGTGAGCCCCGCGCTCTTGCGATGTTCCCGGACGCTGTTCGCGACCTTCTCATTCATGGCTTTTCGCGAGCGCCCCCATGATCAGCGCGAACACGGCGAGCGCGAGTGACATTCCCATGAAAACGCCTTCGAAGAAACTGACCCATTTCGATCCGCCCGACATCCGGTGCACGAGGACCGAGATGCACAGGAACGTGACGCTCAGGGGCAGGATCGTCTCTCTTCTGCTCTTAAGGTACATGCGCGGACCCCTTTCTGTAAAGTTCGCTTTACATTTCCAATATAGCCCGAAAAACCGATTTGTCAAGTCAGCTTTACATTATTTTTCAAAGAAAGTTCCCGGAATATTGCCGGGCAGAAATAACAATCGACGCAACGCTCGAAATATTATACAGTTCCGACATACGCAAAAAGAGTTCGAGCGGCGACGAAATCGGCGAGGAGCTGAAGTATGGATTATCTGGTCGAGTTCGAGAATCTCCCCTGGCAATCGCCCATGAAAGGCGTCCGGTTCAAGGCGGTGACGAATGGCTCGCGGCGGCTCCGTCTCGTCGAGTACACGCGGGATCTCGAGCCTCACTGGTGCGAGAAGGGGCACATCGGGTATATGCTCGAAGGCCGTTTCGAGATCACGTTCGACGGGGGAAGCTTCAAGTTCAATCCGGGAGACGGTATCTTCATCCCGGCCGGCCGCAAGCACCGGCATATGGGGAAGGCGCTGACCGGCACGGCGCGGGTTATATTCGTCGAGGACGCCGAGTGAATCCCGACGCAGGAAATCCGCTCGCGCGTTGAAACTATTTCGCTTAAATCGTGTACAGTACCTATGTGGGAAAGGCTTTCGCGGCGAGGGGCGAGATGCGCCCTTTGGGGCGAGGCTTCTTTTTTACCCCCCGCCGGGCAGGGTCGTCCGGCGACAACGCAAGGAGGAGACCCCATGCTCAGATCCCGCCTCGCGCCGCTTGTCGCGGCGCTCGCTCTCGCGCTGCTCTTCTCGGGCGCGGCGATTGCTCAGGAGAAAGAGGTCCCCGATTACTCCATGAAGCCCCGCTCCGAGGTCCCTGTCGAATACACGTGGCGGGTCGAGGACATCTACGCGACCTATGACGACTGGGCGAAGGACAAGGAAGCGCTCGCCGCCCTCATTCCGCAGATCGACGCGAAGGCGAAGGGCTGGACGGAGAGCGCGGCGAAGATGGCCGACCTCTACGAGCTGACCGACGTCATCTGGAAAAAAGGGGAGAAGCTCTTCACCTACGCTTCGCTCCAGAGCGACGCCGACATGGGCAACTCCAAGTATCAGGTCATGAAGGGGGAGCTGCAGTCGCTGTTCGTGCAGCTCGGCGTCAAGTTCGCGTTCATGAACGAGGATCTTCTCAAGCTGAAGGACGAGGCGCTCGCCGCCTACTTCAAGGAGGAGCCGCGACTCAAGCCGTACCGCTTCGCCATCGAGCAGGTGATCCGCGTGCGCGAGCACGTGCTCCCCGAGGATCAGCAGCAGATCGTCTCGCGGACAGGGCTCTTCGGCGGCGCCGTGGGCAAGGCCGCGAACATGCTCAACGACGTCGACATCCCGGCGCCCGAGGCGAAGCTCGCCGACGGGAGCACGGTCGCGCTCAACAACGCGACGTACTACCGGCTCCGCGCGTCGAAGGAGCCCGCTGACCGCACGACGGTCATGAAGACCTACTGGGAGAACCGCAAGAAGTACGAGAACACCTTCGCCGCCCTCTTCGACGGCGAGATGAAACGGCACCTCTTCTCGGCGCAGACCACAAAGTACAACAACTGTCTCGAGGCCCGTCTCGACGGCGACGGGATCGACACGCTCGTCTATTTCCAGCTCATCAAGTCGGTGAACGACAACCTCGGCGTCTTCCAGCGCTACCTGAAGATGAAGGGGAAGCTGCAGGGCCTCGACCAGATGCGCTACGAGGACATCTACGGCTCCGCGGTGAAGGCCGTCGACAAGACCTACACGTGGGACGAGGCGCGGGATCTCGTCATGCAGTCGCTCAAGCCGCTCGGCCCGGAGTATCAGGACGTGCTCCGGCAGGCCTTCGAGAACCGCTGGATCGACCGGTATCCGAACAAGGGCAAGCAGAGCGGCGCCTACTCGAGCGGCGTATACGGCGTTCATCCGTTCGTGAAGATGAACTTCAACGGCTCGTACAACGAGGTCTCGACGATCGCGCACGAGCTCGGGCATTCGGTGCATTCGTACTTCGCGCAGAAGAACCAGTCGTACTCCGATTCCGGGTATCCGCTGTTCCTCGCCGAGATCGCCTCGACCTTCAACGAGACGCTCCTTCTCAAGCACATGCTCAAGAGCGAGAAGGACGACCTCTTTAAGCTCTATCTCCTCGACAGCTACCTCGATCAGGTGCGCGGCACGATCTTCCGCCAGACCCTCTTCGCGGAGTTCGAGCTCGCGATGCACCGGCGCGTCGAGGAAGGGAAGGCGCTCACGCCCGATTGGCTCAACCAGACGTACCTCGAGCTCACGCGCAAATACTATGGCCACGACAAGGGCGTGCTCAGGGTGGACGACTTCATCCAGAACGAGTGGAGCGGGATCCCGCACTTCTTCCGGAACTACTACGTGTTCCAGTACAGCACGGGGATGATCTCCTCGATGGCGCTCGCCGACCGGGCGCTCGCCGGCAAAGAGGGGGTCACGAACTATCTCGACATGCTCAAGGCGGGAGGGAGCGATTATCCGCTCAACCTGCTCAAGAAGGCGGGCGTCGACATGATGACGCCGGCGCCGGCCGATGCGGCGTTCAAGACGATCAACGGCCTCCTCGACGAGATGGAGAAGATCGTGGCGCGGCTGGAGAAGGCGAAGAAGCTCTAGCGCGGAGAGGGCGAAAGAGCCGGCGCGGCGGAACATCCGCGCGGAAGAATTGAGCGGCGGCAAAACCCGCGCGGCGGAGAATTGCGCGGCGCCTGCAGTATCGATTGCTCCCGGGGGTATGGCAGCTCGATACTCGCAGCGCCGCGCTTCCATGATTCGGCGCCGCCAACGCGGCTACGACCGTCCCGGATCGCCATCCTTCAGTCTCCCCGCTTTCTTGGCGGCGTTTGCCAGAATGAACTCTATCTCGGCGTTGACGCTGCGGAGGTCGTCCGCGGCCCACTTCTCGAGGGCCGCGAACAACCTCTCGTCGAGACGGAGCAGAAATTTCTTCTTCTCGCTCATTTCAACGCCATGCCGGACACTCACTGATAGATGGTGCCCGTGTTGATGACCGGCGAAACCTCTCTATCGGACACGAGCGCGACCATGAGGTTATTCACCATGGCCGCTTTCTTTTCCTCGTCGAGGGTGACGATCTTCTGGTCGCTGAGAGCCTTCAGCGCCATGTCAACCATCCCGACGGCTCCCTCGACGATCTTCTGGCGCGCCGCGATGATCGCCTGCGCCTGCTGGCGGCGGAGCATCGCCTGCGCGATCTCGGGCGAATAGGCGAGGTGGCTGATCCGCGACTCGATCACGGTGACGCCGGCGACTTCGAGCCGGGTCTGCACCGTGTGCTTCATTCTCTCGGAAATCTCCTGCACGTTCCCGCGCAGCGACGCCTCGTCCTCCTTCTGCGTGTCGTACGGATACTCGGACGCGAGCGCCCGGATCGCCGTCTCGCTCTGGACGTCGACGAACTGGACGTAGTTGTCCACGTCGAAGAGCGCGCGGGCCGTGTCGACGACCTGCCACACGACGACCGCGGCGATCTCCACGGGATTCCCGTGCAGGTCGTTCACCTTGATCTTCTCGCTGTTGAAGTTCCGGATGCGCAGCGACACGCGCTTCCGGTCGGTGAACGGATTCACCCACCAGAATCCCGAGTCGCGGACGGAGCCGACGTACTTGCCGAAGAGGACGAGCACGCGCGCCTCGTTCGGCTGCACGACGGTGAGCCCCGCGGCCCACAGGATCGTGAGGAGGGTGAAGGGGACGAAGAACCAGAGGACGGCCACGTTGTTCGAAAGGATGCCCGCGCGCAGCACGTAGATGTCGATCGCGAGGAACGCGAAGAACATCAGAAGCGCGACGAACCCGTTGAACTTCGCGGCTCTGGTTTCGGTAACGGTTTGCATAGGTCACCTCCGTCGGGTTAGGTTTGATATCATGATGATATCACGGTAATATCATTCTGTCAAGGGGGAAAATGAAGAATCGATCGTGGTTTCTCCGGTTGGTGCCGCATCGGCTCAGACCGCCATTGCGCCGACAATATTCCAGCTTCATGGAAACTTGTCCTGACAAACTTCCATAATGATAGATAATTGTCATGATAAGCGAGCTCTCGAAAAGCTGTTCGGGCGCGAGGTCGATCTTCTCCCAACGCCGATCAAGAAGCCGTGGGCCTTGATCGAGGCGAAGCTGTTCGACACATCTCCGGCACGGTCGATGAGCTACCTTGCTGAACGGCTCAAAGCTCCTCAGAATGGAAGCGGCGATCTCTCACTTGAGCAGCACCATCTTCTTGGTCAGCGATCTCTTGCCCGCGGTGAGGCGATAGAAATATATCCCCGTGCCGGCGGCCGCACCCCGGCCGTCCCTCCCGTCCCAGGACACCTCGTTCGGTCCCGCCTCGCGCTCGCCGTCGAGGAGACATGCGACCTCCCGGCCGGCGCAGTCATAGACCGCGAGCCTCACCCACTCCTTCGCCGGGAGATCGAACCGGATGGTCGTCACCGGATTGAAGGGATTCGGGTAGTTCTGGGCGAGCGCAAGCTCCAGAGTCGGGAGAGAGACGATGTCACTCTCGAAGAGAATCCTTCTCTTTCCGCCGGTCTCGATATCCACTCGGTACCGGTATGCGACCCCGGGCCGGCATGTCTCGTCGGAGCAGGTGAATGAGAGGCCGTCTCTCTGGAGAAAGGGGTGAATGAACTCCTCATAGTCCCCGCCCGATGAGCGAAGCACCGTGAACTTCGCATCGGCGTCCATTTCGGCGAGGCGCCACTCAATTACGATGCTCCGGCCCTGCGCTCGGATCGCGAAGCTCTGGAGGAGGGTCGCGACGGTCTGCCCGTCTCCGGTTATCCGCGCCGCGTAGGCCATGCCGTTCTGATCGGCGCCGTTTCTCATGTCCCGCCATGCGATGATGGCGCCACCCTCGCCGTTCTCCCTCATGCTCGACAGGTACTGGCCGCCCGGGGCGCCGCAGACGTAGACCGTATCCGGCCAGAGTATGCTCCCTTCTCCGTCCACCCTCTGAGCGAAAATGTCCCAGAGGGCATTCGAGCCCGGACCCTCCGTCCACGAGAGAATGGCCCCACCCTTTCCGTCTCGCACGATGCCGGGAACGGAGTAGCCGAAGCCGCTGGATACAGGGCCCATATGAATCATCAGTCCGTCCGTTTGCCATCTCGCGTTCCCATCGGCAGTCACTCTCTGGGCGTAGATATCATCTCTATCGTTCCGGTTATCGAGCCATGAGATGATCGTCCCGCTGGCGTCGTCCGATGCCAAGTGAGGCCCAATCTGATCTCCCGGCGCCTGACAAACGGGCACACCACTATTGAGCCAGAGAATCGCCCCTGTAGAATCGAATCTCTGCGCGAATACTTCGTAGCCGCCGCCTCCTCCATATCCATTCCCATGCCACGCGACGATCCCACCCCCTTGCCCGTCCGCAATGCAGCCGAGGGACCATTTGTAGTAATCGAATTCGCAGATACAGGCCCCTTGTTCATCCCACAGGAGGTTCCCCTCCCTATCCAGACGCTGAGCGTAGATGTAGTGGCTCAAGAAGCCGTACCGCTCATCATGCCACGCGAGAATCACTCCGCCCTTCGTGTCGGAGATCATATGCGGCCAATCCTGCCATCCCAGCGTGGGGCAGACGTTCAGTCCGGCCGGCGCCCAAAGGAGATTGCCGTCACCGTCGAGCTTCTGGCAATAGACCTGCCCGTAACCCCAGCGGTCATCCCTCCAGGCGATGAAGAAGTTCCCGTGCCCGTCCGGTACGACTTGTGGCATATACTCAGGATCATTGCTCGTGCATACCAACACACCATTCGGCGTCCACCGGATATTGCCCGCTCCATCGAGTCGCTGGGCGTAGATCTTGAAGTACTGATCCCGCTGGTCGCGCCAGGCGATGATCACCCCGCCCTCGCCGTCTTGAACGATGACAGGATCCGCTTGACCCCCCGGGACTACACAGATTGGCACGCCCTCGGGGTTCCACAAGTTGTTACCGTCTATGTCCAAGCGTTGGGCGAAGATATCGAAGTCCCAATCAACGCCTGACCGTATTTCATACCAGGCGAAGAATGCCCCCCCGGTTCCATCCGTGGCGATATGTGCATACCACTGATCGCTAGAATACTGACAGAGCACCACACCGTTTTTGATCCACTCAGCGCGGAGCCCCGGGTGAGCCGGAGATAGCGCCGCCACAAAAGCGAGAGCACCCAATGCGAATGCCCGCCGACACTTCGCCTTCATTCCAATCCTCAAGCGGCTTGTATCTGTTGCTCGGTTCTTGGCATAGAGATCTCTGCCCCTTAGAATGATTTTACGGCATTGTGCCCTCACATTCAACGATAATCCACGCCACTCAAGAATACTGCTTGTTTTCAAGAGCGATCAACTGGTATCATGCTTGTGGCTCGAAACCTAGGACAACACCACATCTAAGCCCATGCCGGATTGAGCGCGATGCGCTCTCAGCACGAGGTAGTCCTGTCCTTCCACTCGATGGAGCTGCGAGATGGTCCGCGCGATCTTTGCCTGCGCCCTTGGGCGGTTTCTCGCGATCGCCGCTCTTGCAGCGATCCTGCTTGTGCCCCGGCAAGCGATCGGCGCAATTCCCGGCGTTGTCTTGGTAAAGGTCAGGGAATTGCCCGGTGAGCAAGCCATGTTTTGGAAGGAGGGGGATGAGTTTGCTACTTCTTTGGGTCCTGCTGGCTTGTCCGAGTTGGCGAGATCCGGCCTTGAGGGGATGCGGGTCGTCAGTCGCCGAAAAAACGTTACACTCTATGCGCTCATGTTCAATTCGGTGGGCAAGGAACGAGATGTAATAAGCTATCTGAAGTGTAAGCCTGGCGTGATTGATGCCACGCGCGACTACCCGCTGACATTCCTGGCGGAGCCCAACGATTTCTACTACCAGCCGGATTCAACGGACTATAGCAAGCATTGGGTCAAAGACGAAATAAACCATTATCTTCATAATAGTGTTGAAGCAACAATCTGCAAGGAAAGATACGATCCTGCTGATGTCTTCTATTGCTGCTGCGAGATTCCATGCGACGATACCCAGAGCTACACCTTGTCGATCCGCGACTCAATTCATATGAATGATCAGTGGTATCTGCAACGGGCCAGAGTCAATAAGGCCTGGGACATAGAAAGAGGGGAAAGCTCAGTCAAGATCCTGGTTGTCGACTCGGGCATTGACATCCAACACCCCGATCTTGATGGCCACATTTGGGACAACTCATCCGTCGACGGCATCTGGGACATGAACCATGACGGCCTGCCGGGGGGAGGCTACGGATTCAACAATTCGGTGCTCGACAGGGATATAAACGGCGATGATAAGAACCTCTTCGGCTCTGATCATTTATGCGACTGTGGGCCCGACGGGGACTATGGATTCGGGCCGAACGGTATTGACGATCTTGATAGTCTCGGGAACTTTGGCCCTGGAGGCGGCGACGATGATCTGGGGCCTAAGTGGGCGGATAATCCTCGGGGACCGGGCTCACAGCATCCAGAGATTCCATTCAATGATGATCGCGAAGATATCGTATTCATGCGGTGCGACGATGACGGCAATGGATATCCGGACGACACATACGGAGTGAACCTATATGACCTTGTTCAGGATTTCGGAGCAAATGGGCATCCCGATGGTCTGCCCGGTATCCAAGGGGCGTTGGATAGTATCCAGGGATGGGGAAGTGGTGACATAGACAAGGATAGCCTCAGGCATTTCAACGATCTCCAGGTAAGAATGGCCGATTTTGATCAAGATGGCGTACCTCTATGCGGTCCCGATGACACCTGCGACGCCGGCCTTGATGGCGACTACGGCTTCGGACCCAATGGCATAGACGATCTAGACGAATACGGCAATCCCGGTCCCGGCAGTGGGGATGATGATCTGGGCCCCAAATGGGCGGACAATACTAGGGGTCCCGGGACGCCACGCCCCTTCGACGACGACATGGACGACATCCGCTTCATGCGTTATGACAGCGACGAGGACGGCAATCCCTTTGAAGCCCCACGTGATGACGGTTGTCCCAAGGAATGGGGGTGCCACGGGACGCAGATGGCGGGCATCATCGGAGCGGAAACGAATAACGAAATAGGCGTAGCCGGCTATGCCTGGAGCTGCGCGCTGGTTGCCGCCAAAGTTGCAGTCGGATACCCAGAGCAAGAGTACAAGAGGCTGCCGATAAACACGCGAGACCTCTCGGCCGCGCTCGATAGACTCATTGGAGCGTTGGATTATGCTCTGGAGAAGGACGTCGATATCGTCAATATGAGCCTTGGTAATTACGCAGACTCGAACGATAACTTCCTAGATGATCCCGAGCTGCAGGCAAAGATAACGGAATGCCATGATGCCGGTATTGTTCTCGTTGCGGGCGGGGGCAATAGGAATGACACTATATACTGTTATCCCGCCTCCCTTAACAACGTGATCTCGGCGGCCGGGGCGAATAGGTTCGAGCTCAAGGCGGTTGACGTGAACTTCAACGACAGAGTAGATATCTGCGCGCCTACGGCGGATGTGTGGAGTGAGCCCGACCAAGGCCGTGGGGACAACTGCATGACGACCGCATTCTCAAATAATCCAGCTAACCTCGGATTGGGCGCATGTCAGGTCAATTGCCACGGCTATGCAAATTGCGCTATTCAGACGTCCGGTGCCACGGCTCAGGTTTCGGGCCTGGCCGCGCTTCTCGTATCATTTTACCCCCGAAGCAGATTCCATCAAATGTTTCCCGATTCGACTGCGGACGGCTGCTATGCGAACTTCATAGAACGGGAGATAAAGCGAGGGTGCGTTCCGTTGCCGAACGAACCGCTCTATTGGGAGGGAAAACTCGGCGCCGGTCGCATAGATGCCTACAGATCGCTAACGCAGTGGGGATCGATCACGGAAGACGCCGTTTGGAATGAAAGCGTATACGTTAGTGGAGACCTTCGGATTGAAGAGGGAGCTACCCTCACGATCTTGCCAGGGACAACGGTGTATATCTCCACCGAGGACGATGGAGACCTGTGGGTCGATTCAACGAGGGTCGCGATACTGGTTTACGGCACCCTGAATGCGAACGGCACGGCCCAGAATCCTATCGTCTTCAAGTCATGGAGCGATAGTCCTTCTGCCGGCGACTGGTACGGCATCTGGTACAAAGGGGAAAACGCCTCGGGCTCCCTCTCGCACTGCAGTATTCAAGACGCCAAGTATGGGGTATCGAGCGACGCGACGATCGAGATGCGGGACTGCGAGGTGACGAACAGCCTCGTGGCGGGGATCTATCTCTACGACGACATGGACGGCCAGAGCGTCATCAACAACGAGAGCGTCATCGAACGCTGCACGATCAGCGAGAACGATTACGCGGGCGCCTCGGCTATGCGTATCTGGAACTGCCCCCTCGAGATCGAGGTTGATAGCTGCACGGTGAACATGAACTACCGGGGCCTCTGGGTCAGCAATGCCCGGCCGACGATATCGTGGTGCGAGATAGCCTGCAATCAGGAGGATGGGATCTGGGTAACGAGCTACCAAGATTCTCAGCCTCCGTATCCCACGATCAGTCATTGCTATCTTGAGGGGAATGGCGAGACGGGCATCCACTGCGAGTACAACAAGGCGCAGGTGACCTACACGAAGATCTGGGAGAACGAGAGCTACGGTCTTCTGGCCTACGGGGTGGACGCCTACCCCGAGATCGATCACTCGAAAATCATCAGCAACATGCTTGCGGGTGTGAGGGCGGAGGCCGGGGGAACGGCAGTGCTCGGGAACGTCGCCCTCGGGAAGGGGCAGAACAACTCGCTCTACGGGCAGACGAAAAACGTGTACAACGCGAACGCCTCTACGCTCTACGCTGAGAACTGTTGGTGGGGCGCCGTGCCCCCCGATCACGCGAAGATGTACGGCCCGGTGGACTACACGCCCTACCTCACGAGCGATCCGGTGCCGAACCTCGCCCCGGCGAGGCAAAGCAAGATGCCGCCCATATTCTCCCTCGCCCAGAACTATCCGAACCCCTTCGGCATCGGTTCGGAGGCGACCTCGATCCGGTTCTCGGTTCCCTCGTCGAGCGAACGAGCGGTTCTGAGAGTCTACGACGTCTCGGGGAGGCTCGTGCGGACGCTCGTGAACGGCATTCGGGAGGGTGACAGCTATATCGCCACATGGGATGGAAGAAACGAGCGGGGCGCGAGGGTGGCTGCCGGTATCTACTTCTACAGACTTCAGCATGGGCCGAAGATAATGACGAAGAAAATGGTACTTTTCAGATGATGTGGGAGGGAGAGATCATGCCGAGAAACGTTATACTCATTCTTGTGCTTTCGATCGTGCTCGCGGCCGCGAGTCTTCAGGCGAATGAGATTGTCCTATCCCCTTCCAAGGTCGAGATGATTACCTCGCCGACGGACGCAAAGGACACGAGAGTGCTCGTATATTTCGAGCTTTCGAAGGAGCTCTTCGACAAGAAGGTCGTGATCGACAATGCCCTGCTCGTATTTGAGGCGCAGCTCACAGACGCGGAGTTCGCATTGATCCACCTCTTTCCCGCGACGAGAGCATGGCAGACCGAGGCGAGCGTGACGTGGGACTCGCCGTGGGAGAAGGCGGGCGGAGACTTCACGGACCGGATTGCGGGCAAGTGCGTGACGCTCAAATCCGCCGAAGCAGGGAAAGAAACGATCTCCGACCTTACGTTCGTCGTGATGGACTGGGTGTCGGGGAGGCTCGCCAATAACGGGCTCATTCTCGTGCCGTCGCAGGCCGATCTCTCGGAGTCGAGCGCCGCGTTCTCATTCGACAAACTGAGCCTGAAGCTCGAGATCGAGTACACGAAATAGCCGCGCCCCTAGAAGTTGTAGCTTCATGCAAAGAGGGCTCCGCCGTCGGAGCCCTCTTTCCCGTGGGGTCTCTCACGGACTGCGGCGGTGGGCGCCGCTACTCCTGCATGAACAGGTTCGCGAACACCTTCGCGTCGCCGACCATGTTGTCGACGATCGTGTACTCGGTCGGCTGATGCGCGACCTCGTCGATCTTGGACCAGACGACCGCGCCGAAGCCGTGCCGCCTGAAAAACGCCGCCACCGTCCCGCCGCCGATGCCCTTCGGCTTCGCCTTCACCTTGTAGACGGCCTTGATCGCGGCCGAGAGGGCGAGCACGACGGGCGCGTCGGGCGGAGTCGCTGGCGCCGCGTCCTCGCGCTGCGCGGCGTTGGTCGTGATCTTCACGCCGAACTTCTCCTCGATCTCCTTGATCATTCCCTTGATCGCGTCGTAGACCGTGTCGAGCTTGATCTCGGGGAGGACGCGCATGTCGATATAGATGACGTCGTCCCCGGGGATCGTGTTGATGTTGGGGACGTTCGCCTCTTTCTTCGTGGGCTCGAAGGTGCTGATCGGGGGATCGAAGACCTGGTTCTTCTGAGGAAAGAGGTTTTGGAGCTTCGTATCGATTGATTCAATCGAGCAGCTATTTCAGGAGCACCATCTTCTTGGTCAGCGATCTCTTGCCTGCGGTGAGGCGATAGAAGTAGATCCCCGTGCCAGCAGCCGCACCCCGGCCGTCCCTCCCGTCCCACGACACCTCGTTCGGTCCCGGCTCCCGCTCCCCGTCGAGGAGGCATGCGACCTCCCGTCCGGCGCAGTCATAGACCGCGAGCCTCACGCGTTCCTTCGCCGGGAGATCGAACCGGATCGTCGTCGTCGGATTGAAGGGATTCGGATAGTTCTGCATGAGCGCAAGCTCCAGAGCCGGGAGAGAGACAATGTCACTCTCGAAGAGAATCCATCTCTTTCCGCCGGTCTCGATGTCCACCCGGTATCGATACGCGACGCCCGGCCGGCACGTCTCGTCGGAGCAGGTGAACGAGAGGTCGTCTCTCTGGATGGAGGGGTGAATGAGCTCCTCATAGTCCCCGCCCGATGAGCGAAGCACGGTGAATCTCGCATCGGCGTCCATCTCGGCGAGGCGCCATTCGATGACGATGCTCCGGCCCTGCGCCCGGGTCGCGAAGCTCTGGAGGAGGGTCGCTACGGTCTCGCCGTTCGCCGTAACGCGCATCGCATAGACGGCTCCGATCGTGTCCTGCCGCATGCCCCGCCACGTCATGATCGCTCCGCCCTCGCCGTTCGGGATCATCTGGGGATAGTACTGGCCGTCGATGGCGCCGCAGACGACCACTCCCGTGTCCGGCCAGAGGAGGTTTCCGTCTGGATCGACGCGTTGGGCGAAAATATCCCAGGAGGTTGCTGTGCCGAGCCCTTGCTGCCAAGTAATGATCGCGCCTCCTATCTCGTCGATGACAATCTCGGGCATAGACCAATTGAATCCGGTCACAGAAGGTCCGAGATTGATCATGATACCATTCGAATTCCACGCAGCGGTGCCATTGGACTGCAATCTCTGAGCGTAGATGTCATCCCGGCCGTTTCGTTTGTCCAGCCAAGTGATGATAGCGCCACCAAGGCCATCAAGCACAACTTTCGGGGCGACTTGCTCCTGAGGCGCCGTGCAGACCGGCACGATTCCCGTGGGTAGAATGATGCCGGCTGAGTCGATGTGCTGGGCAAATATGCTCTGCCACTCCGCCGCGTTACCGCTGTCCCATGTCATATAGGCGCCGCCGCATTCATCCTCGATACAGCTGAGGTGCCCCTTCAAACCGGTGGATAGATCTATGGGGACTCCGGACGCCGTCCAGCGCTTGTTTCCGGCTCCGTCTAGACGTTGAGCGTAGATGAAGGAGTTCAGGATGCTGTTGCGCTCATCCTCCCAAACGAGTATGACGCCGCCCGATCCATCAGTAACCGTACAGTGCCTATCCTGCCAATAGGAGGTTGGGCACACGGCGATGCCGTTCGATGTCCATAGAGCATTCCCGTTGCCGTCGAGCTTCTGGCAGTAGATCTGTCCCACGCCGCTCCGGTCATCCCGCCAGGCGATGTAGAAGTTGCCGTTGCCGTCCGGGACAATGTCGGGACCGTATTGACCGTACCGTTCGCTGGTTATCGCGATACCATTCGGTGTCCATTGAACTACACCGTCAGCAGTGATGCGCTGAGCGTATACATGATAGGTCCCGCTCCGCTCATCACGCCAGGCGATGATTGCGCCTCCTAAGCCGTCCGGTTGGATATTGGGATCAAGCTGCGACTCAGGCTGCACGGAGATGGGAACGCCATCCGGCGCCCAGAGAATATTACCATCTCGATCGATGCGCTGTGCGTATATATCAAAATCATAGGGCACACCCGATCGCACTTCCTCCCATGCGATGATCGCGCCTCCCGAGGCATCCGATGCGATGAATCCATACCACTGGTCGCTGGGATAGGGACAGAGCGCCACACCGTCCTTGATCCAGGCTGCATGCAGCTCGCCGTAGGCCAGAGAGATTGCTGCGACGAGGACCAAGGCGATTCGGCCGAGCGTTCCCATCATGCTCTGCCTCTCTTCGTTATTTGATGAAATCGCGTCCCGATTGCGCTCCAAGATTACCGCTTCTACTCAAAGATATCAATACAAAAATAGATACTTGACGTAGGCGTCATGATCTCCTAATCTCCGAGAGACTTGTTCTTGGCGGCATTCATCTCTTGGGGCGCAGCTCGTACAACAATTCAGGGTCTTTTGGAAGGTGGGTGATTCCATGAGGAAACTCATCGCATGCGGAGCACTCTGCATTCTCCTTTGCATGGTCTCTCGGGCTGCGGCGGCATACGACTTGTACAATATCCTGCCAGACCCTGGAACGAGAGCACTCCCCAAACCCACTCCGGGGATTATCCTCGTGAGCGTGTGGCAGAGCGAGAAAGAACAGAATTGCTTCTATACGGTGAATAGTGAGGTAAAATCGCTCTTGGGTGAGCGCACGACTTCCGAGTTGAGAGCGCGCGGCCTGAGAAAGAGCAGGGTGATCTACAAGGGCGATAGCTACTGCACTTATGCATTATATTTCAACCGGCCTGGTCGCGAGTCAGAACTCGTCAGATACCTGGAGAGCCAGACCGGAGTAATCCGCGCCCGGTTGGATTATCCGCTCCAATTCCTGGCTGAGCCCAATGATCCCATATATCAGCCAGATGCCGTTGATTCGTTGACGCATTGGGCGCCCTTCCCGATAAACTACGGCAATAAGGCTCCTTTTAGGACTTGCGTGTCCGGAGGTGCCTGCTGCTGCGAAGCGCCATGCAGCTCGGTAGAGTCCCCCCTATGGGGCACTTTGGACCATCTGCATATGTCCGACCAATGGTATCTTCAGCGCGTTCGGGCCAACAAGGCGTGGGATGTCGAAAAGGGCGATCCGGCCGTCAAGATCATGGTAATCGATTCGGGAATTGATCTCGACCATCCCGATCTCGACGGGCATATCTGGGACAACTCGAGCGTTGATCCCGAAGGGGACGCCAATAATGACGGACTGCCAGGCGGGGGAAATGGATTTGCCAATCCACTGGTGAACAAAGATATAGATGGTGACGGTTTGAGTCTTTGGGGAAGCGAAACACCCGTTGCCGTGTGCGATTGTGGCCCCGATGGGGATTATGGCTTCGGGCCAAATGGAATGGATGACCTTCCAGAAGGACCCGGAGGGGGCGACGACGATAGCGGGGAAACCAATGCGTGGCAGGATAATATCCGCGGCCCCGGCAACGAAACGAATCCCCTGGATAGCCTTTTCAACGATGACATGGATGACGTTGTCTTCATGAAGAACGACGACGACGGAAATGGGTATCCTGAAGATACCCATGGGATCAATCTCTACGACCTTATTGACGATTACGGTCTCGGGGGAATTCCCGACGGAGTAGCCGGTGTAAGAGACTGGGGAAGCGATACTCTTGAGGGGGACTACGACCATGACGGAGGCCGGCACTTCAATGATTTGCAGGTAAAAACGTCGGATTTCAATGGCAACGGAATACAGCTATGCGGGCCAGATGGGCTTTGCGACGCCGGTCCTGATGGGGACTATGGATTTGGTGCCAATGGAATAGATGATGCGCCCGAAGGACCGACGGGCGTGCCCGATGATGATGATGGCCCAAAATGGGCAGATAACCTACGAGGACCCGGATCTCAGCATCCCGAACTGGCATATGACGACGATATGAAAGACATTCTCTTTATGAGGTATGATACTGATGAAGACGGAAATCCCTTCGAGGGGCCGCGCGATGATAGCTGCCCGAAGTACAATGGCTGCCACGGAACCCTGATGGCTGGAATCATCGGCGCTGAGACAAACAACTCAGAGGGAATGGCCGGCTTTGTCTGGAATTGCACGCTCCTGCCGGCGAAGGTCGCCATAGGCATGCCCGAATATGAATATGATCCCGGTGATACAGGTTTTGTACACTGGAATCCTCAGGCGGCCGTGGAGAGACTGATTCTGGCCCTCGACTATGCGATCGAGAAGGAAGTTGACGTCGTGAATATGAGCCTCGGTTGCTACCCGGATCTGGTGCCCGGAGAGAATCCGTTGAATGATCCGGATCTCGAGGCGAAGGTAGACGAGGCGCACCATTCCGGAATAGTGCTCGTTGCTGGCGCCGGTAACGAGCCCCATGATTACTATCTTTACCCCGCATCTTTTAAACATGTAATTTCGGCTAGTGGAGTCAATTGGCACGAGGAGAAAGCCACCTACACAACCTATAACGACAGCGTGGATGTCTGTACTCCCGTTGGTGATGAAAGGGCGGATACAAACCTAACAATAGGAATGAATGATCGAGGCGCAGACTGCAAGACTACAGCATATTCGAGAAATCCAGCAGGAGGCGGACAAGAGAACCACGGGTATGCGGTTACGGCCATACAGACTTCGGGCGCCACGGCCCAAGTCTCCGGTCTTGCGGCGCTTCTGGTTTCATTCTATCCGAGAAGCAGAGTCGCGCAGATGTTTCCGGGGGAATATACGCCTTCTGCTAACGATAGCTTCTACGCCGATTTCATTGAGAGAGAGATAAAGCGAGGCTGCGTTCCGTTGCCGAATGAACCGCTCTATTGGCAGGGGAAGCTCGGCGCCGGGCGCATAGATGCCTACAGGTCTCTAACGCAGTGGGGAACGATTACGGAAGACGCGATTTGGAATGAGAGCGTGTATATCTCCGGGGATCTGAATATCGCGGATAGCGCCACAGTTACGATTCTGCCCGGAACCACCGTGTATATCTCCACCGAGGACGATGGAGACCTCTGGGTCGATTCAGCGAGGGTCGCGATACTGGTTTACGGCACTCTGAATGCGAACGGCACAGCGCAGAATCCGATCGTCTTCAAGTCCTGGAATGAGACTCCCTCCGCCGGCGACTGGTACGGCATCTGGTACAAAGGGGAAGATGCCTCGGGCTCCCTCTCCCACTGCAGTATCCAAGATGCGAAGTACGGGGTATCGAGCGACGCGACGATCGAGATGCGCGACTGCGAGGTGACGAACAGCCTCGTTGCGGGGATCTACCTCTACGACGACATGGACGGCCAGAGCGTCATCAACAACGAGAGCGTCATCGAACGCTGCACGATCAGCGAGAACGATCACGCGGGCGCCTCGGCTATGCGCATTTGGAACTGTCCCCTCGAGATCGAGGTGGATAGCTGCACGGTGAACATGAACTACCGGGGGCTTTGGGTCAGCAACGCCCGGCCGACGATATCGTGGTGCGAGATCGCCTGCAATCAGGAGGACGGCATCTGGGTGACGAGCTACCAGTATGATCCGCCCTATCCATATCCTACGATCAGCAATTGCCGGATTCAGGGGAATGGGGTGGAGGGCATCCGCTGCGAGTACAACAAGGCGCAGGTGACCTACACGAAGATCTGGGAGAACGAGAGCTACGGTCTTCTTGCCTACGGGGTAGACGCCTACCCGGAGATCGACCACTCGAAGATAATCAGCAATATGCTCGCGGGGGTGAGGGCGGAGGCCGGGGGAACGGCGGTGCTCGGAAACGTCGCCCTCGGGAAAGGGCAGAACAACTCGCTCTACGGGCAGACGAAGAACGTGTACAACGCAAACGCCTCTACGCTCTACGCCGAGAACTGCTGGTGGGGCGCTGCTCCCCCGGACAAGACGAAGATGTACGGCCCGGTTGATTACACGCCGTATCTTACGAGCGATCCGGTGCCGAATCTCGCCCCGGCAAAACCGGCCAAGGTACCTCCCATATTCTCCCTCGCTCAGAACTATCCCAATCCCTTCGGCATCGGCTCGGAGGCGACATCGATCCGGTTCTCGGTTCCTTCGTCGAGCGAGCGGGCGGTGTTGAGAGTCTACGACGTCTCGGGGAGGCTCGTGCGCACGCTCGTGGATGGCATGCGGGAGGGCGACAGCTACGTCGCCACATGGGACGGGAGAAACGAGCGGGGAGCGAGAGTGGCGGCGGGGATCTACTTCTACAGGCTTCAGCACGGGCCGAAGATAATGACCAAGAAAATGGTGCTTTTCAGATGATGCGGGAGGGAGAAATCATGCCGAGAAACGTTGTATTCGTTCTTGTGCTTTCGATCGTGCTCGCGGCGGTGAGTCTTCAGGCGAAAGAGATCCTGCTGGTTCCCTCCAAGGTCGAGGCGATCACGTCGCCGACGGATGCAAGAGACACGAGAGTGCTGGTGTACTTCGAGCTTCCGAAGGAGCTCTTCGACAAGAAGGTCGCGATCGACAACGCCCTGCTGGTATTCGAGGCTCAGGTGACCGGGGCGGAGTTCGGGATGGTGCACTTCTTGCCCGCCACGAGAGCGTGGCAGACCGAGGCGAGCGTGACGTGGGAATCCCCGTGGGAAAAGGCAGGCGGAGACTTCACGGATCGCATCGCCGGCAAGTGCGTGACGCTTAAATCCGCTGAGGCCGGGAAAGAGACGATCTCCGACGTCACGTTCGTCGTGATGGACTGGGTGTCGGGGAGGCTCGCCAACAACGGGCTCATTCTCGTGCCGTCGCAGGCGGATCTTGCGGAATCGAGCGCCGCGTTTTCATTCGACAAAGGTAGTCTGAAGCTCGAGATCGAGTACATGAAGTAGGCCGCCGAAATTCAGTGTCTCGCCTGGCAGTTTCTGTTAAAATGCATAGATTGCCCCTCAAGGAGGTCATTGCACGATACTCCTTTGGGTGATCTGTGCGCGTAACAAACAACGAGGTGAATGTAGCAATGAGAGTGCGTAGCAGCTTCGGACTAGCGCTTCTGGTTCTGGCATTCCCATGCGCGATTGGGGCGGGGGAGTTGAGCAAGAGCGCCGAACGCGCCTACGGCTCGATCCGCCCGATGGACGTTTACGATCTATGCAAAAAGATCTCCTCGGATGAATTCGCCGGACGGCTGACGGGGGACGCGGGCTACACGGCCGCGGCGAATTGGGCGGCCTCGATGTTCAAGGAATGGGGGCTCAAGCCGATCGATAAGGAGACGGGGTATCTGCAGCCCTATCCGTCGCCATATACGATCGTGGACGAATCGGAGATGACGCTCCTCCTCCCGGCCGCTGCCGGCGCCTCGCCGCGCGAGATGAAGCTCGAGGTCCAAAAGGATTTTATGCCGCTTCTCTTCGCGGCGAGCGGCGATACGACGGCAGACCTCGTCTTCGCCGGATGGGGCATCAGCGCGCCCGATCTCGGCTATGACGATTACGCCGGCCTCGATCCCGCCGGCAAGTTCGTGCTCTGCTTCCGCGGCACTCCCGACGAGGCGGACACCGCATTCGAATACTACGATCAGCATCGGACCCGCATGCGCGTCGCCAAGGAGAAGGGGGCCCTCGGCATCATCTACATCTACGACAAGCCGAACGCCCATCCGAACGGCGACTGGATCGACGGATTCATGCCGGCCATGATCAGCGAGTCCGTCGCCGATTCGCTGTTCGCCGAGGCCGCGCTCACCTGCGCCGCGATCCGGAAGAATCTCGAAGAGACGAAGAAGCCCGCCTCATTTTCGTTGAGCTCGCGCGCGCGGTACCGCGTCGCATCGAGGCACTTCCCCGACGGCGTCGGATACAACGTCGCCGCGTTCGTCGAGGGCTCCGATCCGAAGCTGCGCGGCGAATGCGTCGTGATCGGGGCGCACTACGACCACTGCGGGAGCCACATGGGGATGATCTTCCCCGGCGCCAACGACGACGCGAGCGGTTCGGCCGTCGTGATGGAGCTGGCCGAGGCCTATTCGAAGCTCAAGGAGCGGCCGAAGCGCTCGGTCATGTTCGTGCTCTTCGGGGGAGAGGAGATGGGGCTTGCCGGCTCGACGCATTTCGCGGAGCATCTCCCCGCGGGATTCGCGAAGGTCACGGGGATGTTCAACTTCGACATGGTCGGCGAGGGGGACGGGGCGAGCTGCGGATACACGAGCGATCCGCCGGAGCTGCTCGCCGCCCTCGATGAGGCCGGCCGCCGCGTCGGAACCCTGCGGAGAACGTGGCCGATCAAGCACGTCGGCGTGCGGTCGAGCGATTTCGCGCCGTTCTTCCTCAAGGGGGCCCCGTGCGTCGCGTGTTTCTCGAACGGCCCGCACCTCGCGTATCACGAGACGGGGGACACGATCTACCGCATCAATCCCGACGTTCTCGCCGACATCGCGCGAATCGGGTTTCTCGCGTCGTACGAGTGGGCGAACCGCTGAGGCGGCGGAAGCAACCGAAGCGCGAAAATGATAAAGCCGCGCGGTCTCGAAACCGCGCGGCTTTTCATATCATCGGGGCTCCCGCGAGGCAACTCAGGTCGCGCGACGCGGGCGATTCCCGATTACTTCGGCATGATCTCCTTCACCGCCGCCGGAACCTGGAAGATCGTGTCCGGGAGCGTGACATTGTATTCCGCGCTCACGAGCGTCATGTTGCGGTCCTGTCCCATGATCTTCATGCTCGTCTTGTACGACACGAGGACATCGCCGACCTTCCGGTAGTCGGTGGGGTACGCCTCGATGGTGACGTCGCCCATCTGGCTCTGGACGACGGTCGTCGTCTTCACGAGGAGCCCGGATTTCTGATCGAAGCTGTACGCGCGGGCCCGGCCGTTCTTCGGCTTCAGGATGATCTTGTCGGCGGGGCTTCCCGCGACCGTGTCGACGCCGGCGTACGTCACCGTGTCGTACAGGGTGCGCCAGTACGCCATGCCTTCGAACTTGGCTTCGCGCAGCGCGTCGGTGAGCTCCGCTCCTTCGAGGAGCCGCGCTCCCTGCATCGTCGAGTTCTCCCAGTAGATTGTCCCGTCGGTGCCGCGCTCGAAGGTGCCGATCGCGGGGGATTCGGCCTTTGAATAGAAAAGATTCGGCCGCGCCGAATAGGCGGTCACATCGAGCGTGATGCCTGCCGCCGGTATCTCGAGGGCTCCCTTCACGACGCTGTTCTGGAGCTTGTCGTACGCCTTGACGCCCCCCGTCGCCTCGACGAACTTGTCGAGGATCTGCTCGGGCTTGGGAGCCTTGGGCGCCTTCTCGGCGAACGACACCTGCGCGCCGAGGGCGAGAACGAGAACCGCGAGCGCCGCGATCGAGATCGCCGCTATGCGCATCCTGCTATGCATGCTTTCGCACCTCCGAAGTTCGGGCCATTGAGAATCGAGGATCATTCACCTTTATAATGCTGTTCGCGTATCCAGTCAATCGCCGCTTCGAGCGCGGGGTCGTTTCCCGCGAGCAGCGCCTCGCGCGTCGGATGAACCTCGACGTCCGGGTGGACGCCCTCTCCCTCGAGCTCGACGCCGGTTCGAGAGATGTACGACGCGAAGGCGTACTGGAATCCGTCGCCGTTCGGCAGGCGTTCCGCCGCCGAGGGGAGGGTGGCGCCGATGGTCCGCGATCCGAAGAGGCAGACCCGCGGGAGCCCCTGCGCGCCGCCGGCGAACATCTCCGACGAGGAGCCCGAGAGCCCGTCGACGAGAATGGCGACGGGGCCTTTATAAACCCGCGCGCGCGGATTGACGACGAGCTTCAACGTGTCGGTGCGCGTCCGCATCGTCCCCATCGCGACGTTTTTCTCCTCGACGAACCAGCCGGCCAGTCCCATGCCCATTCCGCCGATCCCGCCGGGATTGCCCCGCACGTCGATGACGACGCCCGGCGCGTCCATGAACGACTGCATCGCCTTTCCGAAGGCCGGCATGAGCGTCGCCGGATCGAAGAAGACGCTGAAGGTGAAATAGCCGACGCCGTCGGCGAGCGTGTCGGTTCGATACGTGAGGTAGAACGGCGGGAAGTTGCCGAAGATGACCTTCTTGCCCTGCGGCTCCGCGAGAATCATCGTCCGCTCCGCGGGGCGGTTGTCCCCGTCGACGAAGACGGCGGTCAGCGTGTCGCCGATCGGGCCTCCCATCCTCGAGCGCACCGCGGACCACAGGTAGTAATCCTTTCTCGGCTTGCCGTCGAACTCCTTCGCGATCGGCTCGAAGACGGGCGGGAGCTCCTCGCCGTCGATCGAGCGGATCTCCCAGCCGGGGCGCACGCCCGCCTGCTCGCCGGGCATGCCGGGCGCGACGAACGTCACGATCGCCGTGCCGTCGATGATGCGGAACTGGAGGCCCGTGGTGCCGCCGCGGTCCCCCTTCTTGGCGGGCGCTTCGATATTATCGTACAGCGAAGCGGGGATGATCGCGAAATGGCTCTGGTGCAGGCGGCCGATCATGTCCGTCATCGCGGCCCGCGCCTCTTCGGCGGTCTGCGCGTTCTGAACCTTCGGGAGCAGCTCGTCGTGCACGGCCTGCCAGTCGAGGCCGCCGAGCGTCGGATCGAAATGCTGATCGCGGATCGTTTTCCAGACGTACTCGAAGGAATCGATATTGAGCTGGACCTGTTCGGGCGAGGGCTGCGCCATTGCGGGGCGGGGCGCGACGACGAGCGTCGCGAAGGCGGCGAGCGCCGCGCCGATGACGAGAAGGGTACGCCGATACATATATCCTCCGATTGAGGGCGGGTTCGTCGATTGCCGGGTGCTTGCAATAATATACGCTCCTCAATTAAATAGGTTCCGGTTTGGAAATCCACATTTTTGGCACTTCGGCGGCCGGCGCGGGTATAGTATTATCGGCGGCGGCCGCGGCATGGACGCCGCGCGCGGAAGGGGCATATCCACATGAAAATGGATCGGATAGCGGCTTTCATGGCGCTCTGTCTCGCCGTCTGTCTCACGGTCTGCCTGCCGGGCGCCGGCGCCTCTCGGGGTAACGCGGGAGCGGCGCCGGCGGGCTGCGCCGCAGGGCAGGAAGCCGCACAAGCGATCGGTGACGAGCGCGAGCGCAATCTGGCCTCATTCGACCTCGTGTGGAAAACGGTGAAGGACACCTACCCCGATTCGACGCTCGGGGGGCTCGACTGGGCTGGGATGCGTGACAGATTCAGGCCGCGGATGGAGTCGGCAGCGACGATCGACGAAGCGCGAGCGGTGATCGGGGAGATGCTGGCGTCCCTCAACCAATCGCATCTCATGCTCATACCGAGAGACTACTTTAAAGGAGAGCGAACCGACAGCGCGCTCTCCGGCATGGGAGTCTGCGGCTTCGACGTGAGGCCCGTCGACGGAGCGGTGCTCGTGACGTCGGTGCGTCCCGATTCGCCGGCGTCCGCGGCGGGCGTGCAGCCGGGATGGGAGGTGCTCCGGATCGACGGCGTTCCGGTGCGCGAGACGACGGACGAGATCGCGGCGCTCTACAAGGGGAGAAGCCGGTTCGAATTCGAGCTCGTACACACACTCTATTCCGACTTGAGCGGGGAGGCCGGAGACAGCGTCTCCGTCGCGTTTCGCGACGGGAAGGGTCTCGAGCGCGAGATGGAGATCGCGCTCATGAAGCGCCCCGGCCGTTACGTGCCCGCCTACGGCAACCTCGGCCCCGCCTTCATCGATTTTGAGGCGAAGAAGCTCGACGGGAACGTGGGCTACATCCGGTTCAACGGATTCGCGGGGGTCGTCTATCTCAGCTCGGCGTTCAACGGCGCGATGGATACGCTGCGCACGTCGCGCGGCGTGATTCTCGATCTGAGGGGCAACTCGGGGGGCATCGGCGGGATCGCCGTATCGATGGCGGGCTGGTTCGTCGCCGAGAAGGGGAAGAGCCTCGCGACGATCGCGAGCAGGGATCGCGTCGACCGGATACCCGTCGTGCCGCGGGCGAAGATGTACGGCGGGCCGCTCGCCGTTCTCGTCGACGGGCTCACCGCGTCGGCGGCGGAGTTTCTCGCGGGCGGACTGCAGGACATCGGGCGCGCGCGCCTCTTCGGCGCGCGGACGGCCGGCTTCTCGGGGAGAGGCGAGCTCCTCGAGCTTCCGAACGGCGACCTGTTCATGCACGTGACGGCCCGGCACCTGCGCGCCGACGGCACCGACGTCGAGGGGAAGGGCATCGCGCCGGACGTCGCGGCGCCGCACACGCGGGCCTCGCTGCTCGCGGGAAAAGACGCTGCGCTCGAGGCGGCGCTCCGCTGGATAGAAGGAATGTAATTCGGTTCGGCGCGACGAAGGAGGCAATCGATGCGGGAGACGAAGACGATGCGGAAACGAACGGGCGGCAGGGCGAATGGAGCGCGCGCAACGCGGGCGCTCCGCGCGTTGGGCGCGCTGCTTGCGATCGGCGCGGCGTTCGCGGGCTGCAGCGAAAAGGGCGTCTATCCCGAGCTCCGCGGTCCCTATCTCGGGCAGGCGCCTCCCGCGGCGGAGCCCGCGCTCTTCGCGCCGGGCGTCGTGTCGACCGGCTTCTACGAACGCGACCTCGCCGTCACGCCCGACGGGGGCGAGATCTTCTACGGCCTCGTGTTCGGCGGGCACGTCACGATCATGCACACGCGCCTCGTGAACGGCGCCTGGACCGAGCCGGAGATCGCGCCGTTCGCCCGCGATCTCTCATGCTTCTACTTCGAGCCGGCGCTCTCGAGCGACGGCAACAGGCTCTATTTCCTCTGCACACGGGCGCCGGCGGGGCAGGAGCCGAAGACCGGATGGGCCTACCAGAACATCTGGGCGGTCGACCGCGCGGCGGACGGCTCGTGGGGCGAGCCGTACATGATCGGCCCGCCTGTCAGCACGGACGACGAGGAGTATTTCCCCTCGGTCACTCGCGACGGGACGATCTATTTCACGCGTCAGATGCAGGGTCAGGAGGAGGGCAACATCTATCGCGCGCGGCTCGTGAACGGCGCGTATGCCGAGGCCGAGATGCTCCCGGACGAGATCAACGGCGCGGGGAGCGTCTACAACGCGTGCATCTCTCCCGACGAGAGCTTCCTCATTGCTTGCGTCGGGGGGCGGGACAGCAGCATCACCAAGGGAATGGCGCACTACTACGTCTTCTTCCGCAGTCCGGACGACACGTGGAGCGAAGGAATCAACCTCGGCGAGAAGATCAACGCTCCCGGCACGAACGCGCTCTCGCCGTCGATCAGCACGGACGGAAAATACTTCTTCTTCGCGACGACGAAGGCCGAGGATCTCGACGCGAAGGCGCCGGGCGCTCTGACGTCGCGGGGAATACGCGAATACTACGGCAAGCCCGGCAACGGGCTCGCCGACATATACTGGATCGATGCGGCGTACATTCGGAGTCTGAGAAAGTAGCGCGGTTCGGAGCCGGCGGGCCGTTCCGCGCTGAGAGGAGAGCTTATGAGCGCAAGCGACGTGTTCATGGCGATCGCGCTGATCTGCGTGGGGTGGGGCGTCGTATCCGCGATGGTCATCGTTTCCTTCCTGCAGTCGCACGGGGTCAAGATCAACTGGATCCTCATCAAGCTCTGGATCATCAAGTACGTGAGCCAGTACGAGGAGATCACGCGGAAGGAAACCGGCAAGGCAGGGGCTTGGTATTTTTCGTATGTCATCTCGATGTTGACGGCGCTTGGGACGGCCGTCGTCGGGATCATTCTCAAGTGGATCTGAGCGGCGGCAGTTTTAATTAATTGATATTAAATTACTTACGCCAGAAGGCCATATTTTTCTTGTTATGCTGTGCAACATACAGTATAATGTGTTCGTACAGTATGGCGGGGGTGGTAGACGATGGAAATGGAATTCGGATCATTCGAAACGGAGCTGAACCGGGGCTTTCTTCAGGTCCTCGTTCTCGTCGCGCTCGAGAAGAAGATGTACGGCTACGGGATGATCAAGTTCTTCGAAGAAGCGGGATACGCGGTCGAGGAGAACACGCTCTATCCGCTGCTCCGGCGCCTCGAGAAGAACGGCTGGATCAAGAGCGAGTGGGACGTGGGGGAGGACCGGCCGAAGAAATATTACGTAATCACCGAGGCGGGCGCGTCGGTGCGCGAGCGGGCGCTCGCGATCTGGGCCGGACAGAACGAAATTCTGAACATCATGAGGGAGGCGAATCGCCATGCATGAGAACCTCGAGAAGTATCTCGGCGAAATCAGCCACTATCTCGTCGTCACGCAGGGGGCGGACGAGATTCTCGCCGAGATCCGGAGCCACATTCTGGAAAAGGCGGAGCTCGAATCGGGAGGCGCCACGCCGGCGGCGATCGACCGCGCGATCGCGGCGTACGGGAGCCCGCGCGACGTCGCCGCGAAGTACCTCGACGGCGAGGAGATCATCTCCCCGATTTTCAAGAAGCATCTCTTCCGCTACACGACGATGCTCTTCGCGATCCATTTCGTGCTCACCGCGCTCGCCGTGTTCTTCCGCGCGAGCATCGTCGCGATACCGTTCTTCTTCATTCCGAAGATGAGCGTGTTCTGGGCGATGCCCTATCTCCTCATGGCGCTCGTGTACGATTTCGGCGTCGTCGCGCTGATCCTCTATCTCGTGACGCAGCGCAAGGGCGGCGTCCGGCTGCCGTGGTTCGGCGTGCGCCTCGGACGCTTGGGCGAATCGGGGCTCAAGAAGCCCAAGCCCGCCGTGCTCGTCATGCTCATCGCGATCCTCGGGGCGCTCGTCTTCGTCTTCGTCAAGTACCACACGATCTTCTTCTATTCGATCGACGGCAGCCGGCCCCGGTCGCTCCTCAATCCCGCCGCGTCCGTGTACTTCTCGATCCTGTTCCTCGCCGCGCTCGCCTGCGACATCATCGGCTACTGGGTGCGGTTCCTTTTCAACTCGGCGTGGGTCACCCTCGCCCAGAACACGGTCGTGCTGCTCATCCTCTGGATCGTGTGGAACAGCCCGATAAAGCCGGAGTTCGCCTCCGCCACGGGAACGGATCTGAACCTCATCGGGGGAGGGCTCGTGCTCTTCTTGATCATTCTGAACGTCTTCAGGTGGCTCCGGAGCATCATTCGCGTGGCGAGAGAAATGTCCCTTCCGTGATTGTCATCGGGAGCGATTTCCGCTAGATTGAGCCTATGGATCGCTACCCGGAATCGAGCGTCGCCGCCCTCGTCGCACTGCGGCGCGCGAGGGCCTGCTTTCACTCGTGGCTCTATCGCGTGTCCGCCGAGCGGGAGATCGTCGCGAAGGACGTCGAGCGCTGGAACGCGGTGCTCGGGGGGAGCGCGTTGGGCGGCGCAGCGCGCGCCGCTTCGATGGCCGGCGTCTCGGGCGTCGCGGCAGGCGCCGCCGCGGATTCGAGCGCGGCGCCGAAACGCGGGCTCGCCGATCTCGTCGCGCATTATCCTGAGTTCCGCGCGCTGTTCCACTATCGCGTCGCGCGCGAGCGGCGGCTCGGAATCAGGGCGCTCCTCGCGCTCGCCGACTGGTGCTGGCGCCCGCTCGAGAGCCTCTACATCGTGACGCCGACGATCGGCCCTGGTCTCTTCATCCAGCACGGTTTCAGCACGATCATCGCGGCGAAAAGCCTCGGGGAAAACTGCTGGGTGAACCAGCAGGTGACGATCGGATTCTCGAGCGTCGACGACTGCCCGACGCTCGGGAACAACGTCTCCGTCAAGGCGGGGGCGATCGTCATCGGCGATATCACGATCGGTGACGGCGCCGTCGTCGGCGCCGGCGCGGTCGTCGTGAAGGACGTGCCGCCGTTCAGCACGGTCGTGGGCGTTCCGGCCCGGATCGTCGGGCGGGGCGCTTCGAACGCGGACGCACCGCGGGACGCGCGGTGAAGGAGGCGCAGGGATGCCGTTGTCCGTTTTCACGAAAATCAGCCTGCTCTATCTCGTGCGATCGATCGCGCGGATGGTGTCGTTCGCGCTGCTCATTTTGCTCGGCATGGTGGTCGTCGGGCAGGGGCTCCCGGATATCAACGCGTTCACCCACGGCGAGAAGGTGTCCGGGGTCATGTTCATCGTCATGATCGCCGGGCTCGTCGTCGGCTGGTTTCGCGAGCTCGCCGGGGCCCTGCTCATCGTCGGCGGGTTCCTCGGATTCATGGCATCGGAGTACGCGACCACCGGCGACATCGGCATGAGCGGGATATTCATGTTGTTTCCGTTGGCCGGTTCGCTCTTCTTCGTGTACTGGCTGCTCACGAGGAGACGGTAGCGGAGCGCCGCCGCGGGCGGCGCCGGGAAGAAAGGAGACTCGTATGGAGCGAAAAGATTTCTGGGAATCCGCGTTCAGCGGCATCGCGATCGGTCTCGGCATCTGCATCGCGGGGCTGAGCATGAGTCACGCCCTCTTCGAGACGCGCGCCTCGCAGCGCTCGGTGTCGGTCAAGGGGCTCGCCGAGCGCGAGGTCGGCGCGGATCTCGTCGTCTGGCCGCTCACCTTCGAGGCGATGAGCAACGACCTGAACGATCTCCAGTCGCAGGTGGAAGCGAAACGCCGAACGATCAACGCGTATCTGCTGGAGTCCGGCTTCGGCGAGGCGGAGATTTCGCAGTCGGCGCCGCGCATCAGGGATTCGCAGTCGGAGACGATGTACGGACAGGCGACGCCGCCGAAGTTCCGCTACATCGCGCAGGCCACGCTCACCCTTCGCACGAACAAGATCGAGGTCGTCAAGAAGGCGATCGAGAACGCCGGCGCCCTCGTCGGGAAGGGGATCGTGCTCGTCGGGGAGAACTACGGGCGGACGACCGAGTTCCTCTTCACCGGCCTCAACGAGATCAAGCCGGCCATGATCGAGGAAGCGACGATGAACGCGCGCAAGGCCGCCGAGCAGTTCGCGAAGGACTCGGGGAGCAAGGTGGGCAAGATCCGGAGCGCCTCGCAGGGGCTCTTCACGATCACCGATCGCGATATGAACTCGCCCGACCGGAAGAACGTGCGCGTCGTGACGACGGTCGAATACTACCTCAACGATTGAAGCGGCGGAGCGTTCGCATGAAGAAGTCGTGTCGTCCGGGCGCCGCGATGAGCGTCCCCGAAATCGTCGCGGAGCTTCGGGCGCACGGGAGCCCCGCGAACGTCGCCGGCATGGCGCGCTACGGGATCAATCCGAAGAATGCGCTCGGCGTCTCGGTTCCCGCACTCCGGACGCTGGCGAAGCGCGTCGGCCGGGACCACGCGACGGCGCTCGCGCTCTGGAAGACCGGCATCCACGAGGCGCGCGGCCTCGCGGGGCTCGTGGACGAGCCGGCGAGGGTCACCGAGGCGCAGCTCGAGCGATGGGCGAAGGATTTCGACTCGTGGGACATCTGCGACGGCGTCTGCAGCAATCTCTTCGACCGGACCCCGTTCGCGCGCGGGAAGGCGATCGAGTGGAGCGCGCGTCGCGCGGAGTTCGTGAAGCGCGCCGGCTTCGTGCTCATGGCCGCCCTCGCCGTGCACGACAAGAAGGCACCCGACGCCCTCTTCAGGGAGTTCCTCCCGATCATCGAGCGGGAATCGACGGACGAGCGCAACTTCGTGAAGAAGGCGGTCAACTGGGCGCTCCGCCAGATCGGAAAGCGGAACCGCGCGCTCAACCGCGACGCGATCGCCGCGGCGAAGCGAATCCGCCGGATCGAGTCGAAGGCCGCCCGCTGGATCGCCGCCGACGCGCTGCGGGAGCTCGAAAGCTCCGCGGTGCAGACGCGGCTGAAACGGAAATGAAGAAGCTCTCCCGCCGGGAGATCGAGAAATTCCGGGCGGCCGTGCTCGCGAACTACCGCGCGCGCGGCCGGCGCGATCTCGCGTGGCGCAAAACGAAGGATCCGTACCGCATCCTCGTCTCCGAATTCATGCTCCAGCAGACGCAAGTCGCGCGGGTGGCGGCGAAGTTCGAGCCGTTCGTCGAGCGCTTCCCCGATTTCGAATCGCTCGCCCGCGCGCCGCTCGCCGCGGTCGTGCGGGAGTGGAGCGGGCTCGGCTACAACCGCCGGGCGCTCCATCTGCGTGAGACGGCCCGGATCGTCGTCTCTCGCTTCGGCGGTCGGCTGCCGCGCGGCTTCGACGAGCTCCGCAGCCTCCCGGGGATCGGCGCGGCGACGGCGGCGGAGATCATGAACTTCGCGTTCGGCGAGCCGCGCGCGTTCGTCGAGACGAATGTCCGCGCCGTCTTCATTCACCATTTCTTCCCGGGGAGAAAGAAGGTCGCCGACGCGGAGATCCTGCCGCTCGTCGAGACGACGCTCGACGCGCGGAATCCGCGCCGGTGGTTCTACGCGCTCATGGATTACGGCGTCGCGCTCAAGCGGAGCGGCCCCGATCCGTCGCGACGGAGCGCGCATTACGCGAAACAGGGAAGATTCGAGGGATCCGACCGGCAGGCCCGGGGGCGCATCGTGCGGGCGCTCACGATGCGCGGCATGACGGAGCGCGGGCCCGCGAATCAGGGCATGAGCGAAGCGGAGCTCGCGAGGGAGACGGGCCTGCGTGTCGAGCGGATCCGCGCCGTCGTGCCGGGGCTCGTGCGCGACGGGCTCGTCGAGCGCCGGGGCGCGCGGCTCGCTATCCCTTCTTGCGGCGCAGCATCTTCGTCAGCGAGAACGTCACGAGCGTGAGCACGATGCCCCACCCGATGGCGAGGAAGATATAGCCCCCCGTCGTCATTCGGCGCTCCTTTCCTTCGAAAAGCTGCCCCTGCGCGAGGCGATCGCGATGAAGATCGCGAAGCCGGCGACGATCGCAATCATGAGGAGTCGCGCTCCCCAGATGTAGGGGCGATCACCCGACGCCACCGCCTCCATCCGCAGGATCCTGAGGAGATCGGACTTCGCCCACGTGGCGAGGATGGCGATCAGGAAGAGCGGCGTGACGTATTTCATGATGTAGCGGTACACGGACGGCACCTTGATCTCGGCGCCTCTCGTGATCTCCTCCCACGCCTTGTTCCCGCCGAACACCCAGAAGAAGACGACGATCTCGATGAACGCGAGCAGCACGACGCCGAAGGTGCCCGCCCAGAAGTCGAGCTCGTCCAGAAAGCCGTGAACGAGGAAGAACATGACGAGGTTGGCCGCGGCGAACGTGAAGACCGAGATCACGTTCACGGCCTTTTTCCTGCTCCATCCGAGCTCGTCCATGAAGAAGGTGACGGCGGGCAGGTTCAGCGCGACGGAGGAGGTGACCCCGGCGATGAAGAGGAGGAAGAACCACATAAATCCGAAGACGTTCCCGAGCGGAAGGTGCTGGAAGACGATCGGCATCGACTGGAATCCGAGGTTGAAGGCGCCTCCCTGGGCGATCGCCTGCGTCGCCGCGACGCCGAAGAACGCGCACGCGATCGGGATCGCGATCGTGCCACCGCAGATGACCTCGCAGAACTCGTTCGTGCTCGCGGTCGCAACACCCGAGAGCGCCACGTCGTCGTTCTTCTTGAGGTAGCTCGCGTACGCCTGGATCGCGCCGAAGCCGACGCTCAGCGTGAAGAAGATCTGCCCCGCCGCGGCGAGCCAGACCTTTGGATTTCTCAACGCCCCGAGGTCGGGATTCCAGATGAAGCCGAGGCCGTTCACGACGCTCTGGTCCGGCTTCGAAGGATCGGGCGTGCCGAGTGTCAGCACCCGCACGACGAGGATGATCGCCATGACGATGAGGAGCGGCATGCCGATGTTGGCGAGCTTCTCGATGCCGCCGCGGATGCCGCGCCGCAGCACGATATAGTTGATCGCCGCCGTCGCGATGAAGAAGAAGTAGGCCCAATAGATGCCGCTGAAGTAGCTGTTGCTCTCGATTCCCTGATATCCGTGCAGGAAGCCCCCCATCGCCTCCTGCGTCGTCGCGCCGTTGTACTTGCCGGCGAGGGAGAAGAAGGAGAATCCGAGCGTCCACGACTCGACGACGACGTAGTAGATGAAGATCGTGATGGGCAGCAGCAGGCCGATGACGCCGAAGTACTTCGCCGCGGGGTGGCGCCAGAGGAGCTGGAATATCCCCGGCATCGTGCCGTGCCCCTGATTCCCGCCGAAGCGTCCCATCGCGAGCTCCGTCCACATGAGCGGAATGCCGACGAGAAAGAGCGCGACGAAGTAGGGGATCATGAACGCGCCGCCGCCGTTCCCGGCGGCCTGTACGGGAAATCGCAGGAAGTTGCCGAGGCCTACGGCGTTCCCGGCGAGCGCGAGGATCAAACCGATCTTCGTTCCCCAGCGTTCTCGTTCCATCAATTCCTCCCGAGTCTGGTCTCGATCGTCTTCACTTCGTTCGTCATCGCCTGAAAGTGGCCCCCCTCCCAGTAGACCCGTCCGCACGCGGGGCAGCGGTGAAAGCGGTGGAAATCCCGCTCGACACCCGGCGGAACGCGCCCCTTCACCGATTCCTCCGGCGCCTCGACGAGCTGCTCGTTGCATTCGAGGCACCGCGTGAACGGCTCGAACCGGGGGACCTCGCCGAGCGCGGCGAAGAGCTCGACGATCTGCTCGAGCGTGCCGGCGGAGGAGAGGATCACGGGGCGAGCACCGGGGCGGTCTCCCATCGTCCGCGCCCGCGTGACCGCCGTTCTCCCCTCCTTCATCGCGTTAACGAGGAAGCGCCCCGTCTCCCCCTCGGGGTTGAGCTTCGCGTCCACGCCGAGCATGCGCAGCTTGACGCACAGCTTTCCGAGCATGCGGTCGAGGAGGAACGAACGCGATTGTTGCCGCATGGCAGCGCTCCTTTTTCTGCTTGACAGCATACCAGATAACGCGGAATATGTGGAAGCTTCAAAACGCGCGAACAGTGGTTACGGTCGGGATTCTGTGGAGACGGAGGTGAAACAGCCGGTTCGCAGGGGAGGAACCGCGGGGGTATATGTCGGAAAATTTCACAGGCTGTCTGAAGTGCAACAAAGGTATTCTTCTCCCCCTCTCGGATTACGGGAGAGACGGCGCGCCCATCCGCTACAAGGCGTGGGTGTGCAATAATCCGGAGTGCGGATTCAACATTCGAATCGACAACGGGGAAATCAGCATCGGCAAGGAGCTATCGTTCTCGAGCAAGTAGGGATTCAAAATATCTTGGGAAAAAAGGGGCCTCCGGGCCCCTTTTTTATTGCCACGCCGGCCGGTGGCGGCGGTGCAGGAGCCAGATCGCCGTCACGAGCACGGCGAGCGAGAGAAGCGTCATTCTCCAATCGGGAGCGACGACCTTCGCCGCGACGATCTCCTCCTCGGTCGTTCCGTAGAGCCTCACGAGCATCACGAGGTTGTAGAGCCCGTGCGCCGCGATCGGATACCAGAGATTGCCCGTCCGGTAGAAGAGGTAGCCGAAGAGAATGCCGAGCGCCGCGACGCCCGGAATCACCGGCGGATTAAAGTGGCTCAGCGAAAAGAGAATGCCGGCGAGCGCGACGGCGAGCGGGCCGCTCATGTTGCGCTGGAAGATCCGCTGGATGAAGCCGCGGAAGAGGAGCTCCTCGGTGACCGCCGCGACGAGCACGATGCCGAGCCCGACGAGGAGAAACGCGCCGGGCCCTTTGGGCTTGATTGAGAGGATGAAGCTGGTATAATCGGCATCCGGCGGCCACATTCGCTCGAACACGCTCGAGAACGCCTCGACGGGGAGGATCGCCGCCGCGGCGATGACGACGACGAGCCCCGCGGTCGCGAAATCGGGACGGGCGAACGAGAACTCCCGCGCGAACCCGAGCAGGGACCGGCGCGAGAGAAAATAGAAGGGGACGAGAATCGAGAAGATCCCCGGCAGCGCGAGCGAGAGAACGATCCGGCCGTTGAAGTAGAGAAGCCCCGCGAGCGAATAGTTCATGAGGAGACAGGCGAGCGCGTACACGAGCAGGAGATAGTTGTTGATCCTGCCGAATATGCCCGGCGCGGACTCTTCCGGCTCGGGGGATTCGCGATGTTCGCCGTTGTCGTCACGCTGATCCTGCATCGCTCCAGTATATCGGCGCATCGCGCCGCGGACAAGGAGAAAGGCGCTCGATGATCAAGCTCGTCATCTTCGACCTCGACAACACGCTCACCGATTTCCTCCGCATGAAGGAGGTCTCGATCGAGGCCGCCATTCAGGCGATGATCGATGCGGGGCTCCTCGTCCCGCCGGACCGCATCCGCGAGGAGATCAACAGGATCTACAAGGACGAGGGGATCGAATACCAGAAGGTGTTCAACAAGCTCCTCGTGAAGCTCAACGGCGAGGTCGACTACAAAATCCTCGCGGCCGGCATCGTCGGCTACCGCCGCGCGCGCGAGGCGGCGCTCGTCCTCTACCCGCACGTGCGCGTGACGCTCATCCAGCTCCTCGGCAGGGGGCTCAAGCTCGCCGTCATTTCGGACGCGCCCCGGCAGGAGGCGTGGCTCAGGCTCTGCTACCTCCAGCTTCACCACATGTTCGACATGGTGATCACGTACGAGGACACGGGGGAGTACAAGCCGAGCCCGGCCCCCTTCCGGATGGTGCTCGACAAGATGGGGATCAAGCCCTCGGAGGCGCTCATGGTCGGCGACTGGCCGGAGCGCGACATCGTCGGCGCGGCGGAGCTCGGCATCAAGACGGTATTCGCGCGGTACGGCGACACCTTCGGCACGATGGAATCGGGCGCCGATTTCGAGATATCGGACGCGTACGCGCTCATCAAGATCGTCGACGACCTCAATCGGAGGGATGCTCCCGCCGCGGGCGGGACGCGATGAAAGGAACGTTCGCATGAAGATCGTGACCGGCGCAGAGATGCGCCGGATCGACGAGGCGACGATCAGCCGTTTCGTCACCGGCGTGGCCCTCATGGAGCGCGCGGGGCAGCGCGTGTTCGAGCAGATCGAGTCGACCTTCCCCGCGCTCGATTCCGTGTGCGTGTCGATTTTCCTCGGGCGCGGGAACAACGCCGGGGACGGCCTCGTCGTCGCGCGGCTCCTCGCCGAGCGCGGCGCGCGGGTGATTCTCCTTTATGTGCGCCCGCCCGAGGAGTTTTCGCCGGACGCGGCGAAGAACCACTCGCGGCTCGCTTCGCTCGACGGCGCGAAGATCGTCGAGGTGTTCCTCACGCTCTCGGGCTGGCAGGAGCTCGCGCGCAAGGCGCTCGAAGATTCCGATCTCATCGTGGACGCGCTCCTCGGGACCGGCCTCAACAAGGCGGTCGGGGAGGATTACGCCGCGGCGATCGACCTCATGAACGGGAGCGATCTCCCGATCCTCTCCGTGGACATCCCCTCGGGCGTGAACGCCGACACGGGGGAGATCATGGGATCCGCGGTCGCCGCCGACACGACGGTCACGATGGGGCTCCCCAAGATCGGCTGCCTCTTCTATCCGGGGAAGGGCGCCGCGGGGGATCTCGTCGTCGGCGATATCGGCGTTCCGGCCGAGGTGATCGAGGAGCAGGAGATCCGGTGCGAAACGCTCGATCTCGCCCGCGCGGTGGAGGATCTCCCCCTGCGGGAGCCCACGGCGCACAAGTTCGCGTGCGGCTCGCTCCTCGTCGTCGCGGGGAGCAGGCGCTACGCGGGGGCGGCGTCGCTCACCGCGATCTCGGCGTTGAAGACCGGCTGCGGCATCGTGTACTGCGCGGGGCCGGAGTCGATCCGCACCGTCGTGCAGGGGGCGGCGCCCGAAGTGATATTCGTCGCGCTTCCGGAGACCGCCGCCGGCTCCCTCGCCGCGGCGGGCGTGCTCAAGCTCCTCGAAGAGATCCGCTACGACGCGCTCGCGATCGGGCCGGGGCTCACGACGGAGCCCGACACGGCGAAGGTCGTGCGCTCGATGCTCGATCGCTGCCCAAAGCCCATGCTCATCGACGCTGACGGGCTCAACGCGCTCGAGGCGCGCTTCGCCGATATCGTCCGTGCGTCGAAGGTCAAGGAGATCGTCATCACGCCGCACGCCGGGGAGCTGAAACGGCTCGCGGGCGAGAGCGCGCCGGATCTTCCCGTGCCGCGGATCGAATGGCTCCGCGAGCTCGTGCGGGACACCGGTGTCACGGTCGTGCACAAGGGCGCGCCGACCGTCGTCGTCAATCCCGACGGGAGCGCCGGCGTCTGCGTGAACGGCCATCCGGGGCAGGCGACCGCGGGGAGCGGGGACGTGCTGAGCGGCGCCATCGCGGGTTTCCTCGCGCAGGGGGCCGGCGCCGCGCGCGCGGCCCGGCTCGGCGTGTATCTGCACTCGCGCGCCGCCGAGATCGCCGCGCTCGATACGGGCGAGCGCGGGATGATCGCGGGAGACTGCATGCGGGCGCTTCCCGCCGCCCTCAAGGAGCTGGAGTGAGCCGCGAGGCTCGCGGAATCATGAGAGAGCTCGAGGTCATCGATCGCCTCCGACGCGCGTTTCCCGACTGCGGCATCGGGGACGACGCCGCGGTGCTCCCCGCGCCGCGCGGGGAGATGCTCTTCGCGGCGGACGCCGCCGTCGAAGCGGTGCACTTCGACCGCGGGTTCTGCACCCTGAGCCAGGCCGTCCAGAAGCTCGTCACTTCCAACGTCTCGGATATATTCGCCATGGGAGGATCGCCGGGATCGATCGTTTTCACCGCGGCGCTCCCCCCGGGCTGCACCCCCGCCGACGTCGATTCGATTATCGACGGGTTGCGGCGGGCCTGCACGCAGTACGGCATCAAGCTCGCCGGCGGGGACACCGTATCGAGCCCCCACGGGTTCTGCTTCAACGTCGCGATCGTCGGTGAAGCGCCGCGCGGCCGGTCGGTGCTGCGCTCGGGCGCGCGAGTCGGAGACGCGCTCGTGCTCTTCGGGGAGATCGGGCTGTCGCGCGCGGGGCTGGACATTCTCTCGCGCTCTCTCGAAGAGCCTGCGTCCGGTCTCGGGGACGCGCTTCCGCTCGTGTCGATCGCGTCGTCGCCCGCGGAGCTCGAGCGCCTCACGCGCGCTCTTGGATGGATTCCCCGCGCGCACGAAGCCGCGCGCTGCATTCAGCGTCACCTTGTTCCCCTCGCCATCCCGCTCGACGCCGCCCTGCTGGATGCCGATCCCCCGTGCGTCACGGCGATGATCGATATCTCCGACGGGCTCGGAAAGGATCTGCGCACCCTGTGCGCCGAGAGCGGCGTCGGCGCCGTGATAGACGAAGAGTCCTTGCCGATTCCTCCCGCGATCGGCGCGTTCCGCGGGCTCGAGGGAGAGGCGTTGATCGACTTCGCCCTCTCGAGCGGCGAGGAGTACGTGCTGCTCGCGGGGATATCGCCCGAAGCCGTCGGGCGGCTCAGAGCCGGCGTCGCCGCGCGGGGCGAGGCTGCGGGAGCCGCGACGGTGATCGGCGTGACGGTTCCCGCGGATAAGGGGATCACGCTGATCGGCGGGAGCGGGAATAAACGCTCGATGCCGAAGCTCGGTTACGAGCACGCGTTTTGAGAAGAAAGGCCTCGATGCATCTCTATCTCCTCCGCCACGGCCAGACCGACTGGAACAGGGATCACAGGATTATGGGGACGGGACCCATCCCGCTCAACGAGAGCGGACGGGACATGGTGGCCGAGCTCGCCCGCGCGCTCAAGCCGAAAGGCATCTCGATCGTCTTTACGAGCACGGTCGCGCGCGCCTTCGAGAGCGCGTGCATTCTCGCCGGCGAATGGGGCGCGGAGCTCCGGGAAGAGCCGCGGCTCAACGAGTCGCCCTTCGAGCCGTGGATCGGGAAGACCTATCACGAGCTCGCCCACGACGAGAACTTCAAGCTCTACTTCGACAAACCGACCCGCGCCCGCTTCTCGAACGGCGAGGGGATGGCCGATATCCAGCGCCGGGCCCTCGAAGCGGTGGAGCACATCCGGAAGGAGACGGGGACGGGGCGCGCCGCCGCCGTCTCCCACAGCGACGTCATCAAGCCGGTGCTCGCGCATTACCTCGGCATGGATCTCGATACGATCCACCGGCTCGCCGTCGCGAACGCGTCGGCCTCGCTCGTCGATTTCAGCGAGGCGCCGCCGCGGATCCGCTACATCAATATGGCGCCGTGGCAGTGGCGCGATGCACCGTGAGGGAGCTCGCCCGGCACGGTCCAGAATTGTGTTGACGGGCCCGGCCCGGTGCGGTTAGGAATTATGCCGAAGGCGTGGACAGCCCCTGCATTCGAACCATTTCCTACAGGAGAGACCCCATGAACGGATCCCCCCGTCAGGTACTGGAATTTTCCAAATCGAAGGGCGCCGAGTTCGTCGACATCAAGTTCATCGACTTTCCGGGCAGGTGGCAGCATTTCACGATTCCCGCCTCGCGGCTCTCCGAGGAGACGTTCGCCGAAGGCATCCCGTTCGACGGCTCGAGCATCCGCGGCTGGAAGAACATCAACGAAAGCGACATGCTCGTCATTCCCGACGCGTCCGCCGTTTTCATGGATCCGTTCTGCTCGCACCCGACCCTGAGCATCATCGGGGATATCCACGATCCGATCACCCGGGAGCCGTACGCGCGCGATCCGCGTTACATCGCGCGCAAGGCGGAGCGGCATCTCGCGAGCACGGGCCTCGCCGATCGCGCCTACCTCGGGCCCGAGGCGGAGTTCTTCATCCTCGACGACGCGCGCTTCGCGCAGGACGAGCACAGCGCATTCTACTCGGTCGATTCCATCGAGGGCGTCTGGAACTCGGGGCGCGACGAGGGGCCGAACCTCGCGTACAAATCGCGGCTCAAAGAGGGCTATTTCCCCGTGCCGCCGAGCGATTCGCTCCAGGATCTCCGGAGCGAGATCGTGAAGAACCTCACGGCGTGCGGCCTCGTCTGCGAGGTGCAGCACCACGAAGTGGCGACGGGGCAGAGCGAGATCGGGCTCCGGTTCGACACCATCGTGCGGATGGCCGACGCGCTGTCGATCTTCAAGTACGTCGTCAAGAACACGGCGCGCGCGTTCGGGAAGACGGCCACCTTCATGCCGAAGCCGATATTCGGCGACAACGGCTCGGGGATGCACGTGCACATCTCGCTCTGGCGCGGCGACAAGAACCTCTTCGCGGGCCCCGAGTACGGGGGATTGAGCGAAACGGCGCTCTACTTCATCGGAGGCCTCATCGCGAACGCCCACGCGCTCCTCGGCATCACGAACCCGTCGACGATCTCGTACAAGCGGCTCGTCCCGGGCTTCGAGGCGCCGGTGAATCTCGCCTACTCCCAGCGGAACCGGAGCGCGGCGATCAGGATCCCCGTGACCTCCGGCAAGACCGAGGCGAAGCGGGTCGAGTTCCGTTGCCCCGATTCGACGGGGAATCCATACCTCGCCTTCGCGGCCATCCTCATGGCGGGGCTCGACGGCATCGAAAATCGCAGGCATCCGGGCGAGCCGCTCGACAAGAACATCTACGATATGCCCCCGTCGGAGCTCGCGAACGTGAAGAAGACGTGCGCCGATTTCCCCGCGGCGCTCGCCGCGCTCGAAGCGGGGCACGAGTTCCTCCTCAAGGGGGACGTGTTCACCGAGGACGTGATCCGCACCTGGATCGATTACAAACGCGAGAACGAGGTCGTGCCGGTGATGATCCGGCCGAACCCGTTCGAATTTTGCATCTATTTTGATGTATAATGGCGCCGAGGCCGCGACGCGCGGCGACATCGAGGCGGCGTCCGCGCCGCGTCGAAATAGAAGCTGGTGCGCATGACGGTTCCGATTCTCAAATCTTCACGGCTTCCCCGGCCGCGCTTCGGCGCCGGCGAGGACTGGATGACCGTCTTCGCGGGTGAGGTGCGCGACGCCTACAAGGCCTGGCTGAAGGATCTCGAGCGGCATCACCGCGCGGGCGGCTCAGGCGTGGAGGTCGCGCGCGCGATTTCCGTCGGCGTGGAGACGGTCGTCGTGCACCTGCACGGCTCGCTCGAGAAATGGATGGGCTCGCGTCTGCGCAGGGCACCGGCCGTGATCGGGCTCGGCGGCATCGGACGGCGGGATCTTTCGCCGAAGAGCGACGTCGATCTCCTCTTTCTCTGGGACAAGAAGCCGGGACCGGCCGGGACCGCCTTCACCGGATATCTCGTGCGGATGCTCTGGGACGCGGGGCTCGAGCTCGGCTCCTCGGTGCGGACCGTCGCCGAGCTCCGCGCGGCGCTCGCGCGGGACACCGACCTCAAGACCGCCGTGCTCGACGGCCGCTGGCTCTGCGGCGAAGAATCGATGAAGGAGACGCTCCAGGCGATCAAAACCGAGGTGCGGGAGCGGGAGAGCGGCGGGCTCCTCGAGGCGAAGCTCGCCGAGGCGCGCCGGCGATGGGAAAAATACGGATGGAGCTACCACCTCATCGAACCGAACGCCAAGGAGAGCCCCGGGGGACTCCGCGACCATCAGATGATCCGTTGGGTGGGCATGGTGCTCCCGTGGGACGGCACGCTCGAGGGGCTCTACCGGCTCGCCATCATCGATCGCCACGAGATCAAGGACATCAGGCGCGCGTACGATTTCATCCTGCGGACGAGGCACGAGCTGCATTTCCTGATGGGATCCAACTGGAACATCCTCACGCTCGATCTCCAGCGCACCGCCGCGAAGAACCTCGGCTACGCCGACGTCGCCGGGCTCCTCGCCGTCGAGCGTTTCATGCGCGACTACTATTCGATGACCCGGGCCGTTTTCACCCTCCTCGAGCGGTTCCTCGAGGAGACGACCGGCGGCGGGAATCTCCGCATCATCGACGGCTCGCTCTACCGGCGCGTGGGAACCAAGGGGCTCGACCAGCTCGACCTGCGCCTCAACCGCGCGCGGCTGCGCGAGGACCCGCTCTATGCCTTCAAGGAGCAGATCGGCGCGGGGAAGCGCTTTTCCCCGCGGACCGAGCGCCGCATCAGGGGCGTGTTCAGGGGGGCGCGGCTCGGGCGAGGCGCCGTCGAGCGGATGCGCCGCTCGTTTATCGAGCTGCTGGAGCTTCCGGGAAAGAAGGCCCCGGTGATTCGGAGCATGCACGAGCTCGGCGCGCTGAAATATCTCTTCCCGCCGTTCGAGAAGCTCACCTGCCTCAAGAAATACGACCTCTACCATCAGTACACGGCCGACGAGCACACGCTGCAGGCGATCGCGAACCTCGACGAGCTCGAATGCTGCGAGGGCGGGCTCCTCCCGCGGATCTACGACGAGGTCGCCGAGCGCACCGAGCTGCTGCTCGCCACGCTGCTCCACGACATTGGCAAGCCCTCCGCACGCGGCCACGCCCGATCCGGCGCGCGCATGGCCGAATCGCTCCTGCGCTCGTTTCCGATTTCGCCGCGCTCCCGCTCGCTCGTCGCCTTCCTCGTGCGGAATCATCTGCTCCTCTCGCATTTCAGCCAGCGGCGCGACATGGAGGACCGGGACACGGGGCTCCAGTTCGTGAAGAGCGTGAAGAGCCACGTGAACCTCAAGCTGCTTTATCTCCTCACGTGCGCCGACCTCAAGGCGACCGGGCCGAGCGTCTGGACCGGCTGGAAGGAGAATCTCCTCGAGGACCTCTACTTCAAGGCGTCGCGGATGCTCGCGGACAAATCGGAGTCGGGCGCCTTCTTCAGGAAGACGATCGAGAAGCGGCGCTCGCAGATGATCGCGCTCTGCCCGTCCGGCGACGAGCGCGCCGCGATGGAAGTCCACCTCGCGAATCTTCCCGACCGCTACGCCATGGTCGTCACGCCGGCCCGGGCGAAGGCGCACGTGGCGATGGTCTCCCGCCTCAAATCGCGCGGCGTGATCGTCGAGGCGAGGCGGCTCCAGCATTCCATCGAGATCACCATGTGCACCCGCGACCGTCCCTTCAGGCTCTCCCAGCTCTGCGGCCTCATCACGATCAACGATCTCAATATCCTCGGCGCGTTCGCCTTCACCCGCACGGACGGCGTCGTGATCGACCTCTTCCACTGCACGGGGGTCGACGGCCGCCTCGCGTTCCCCCCGGGAACGGCGCGGAAGCTCGAGCGCGATTTCGCCGCGGTGCTCGCCGGCGAGATCGATCTCGAGCGGGCGTACGCCGCCCACGTCGAGCGCTGGAAATGGCGAACGTCGAAGGGGGGGCGCGTTCCGACGGTCGTCGAGTTCGAGAACGATCTGTCGCGGGAAAGCACGATCGTCGATCTCTCCGCGAACGACCGCCCCGGCCTCCTCTACCGCGTGACCCGCGTCCTGTCCGAGGAGGGGCTCGACATCCAGAGCGCGCAGATCTCGACGCGCGGCGAGGAGGCGGCGGATTCGTTCTACGTGAAGACCGCCGACGGGAAGAAGCTCGCCGACGCGGCGCGGATGCGGGAGGTCAGGCTGCGCCTGAAGGCGGAGCTCGACCGTTGAAATTAACCGAGACGCCGGCCGTCACTCTGTGCTATAATATTCATTGATAATTAGTTATACCATTCCAACCAACAGGAGGTTCGGCATGCCTGCAAAGCGTATCGCTGTTCTGGCCTTCGCCGCGTTGCTCGTGACCGCGCTGAGCGGCGGCGGAATCTGCATGATTCCGCGTCTCATCAATTATCAAGGCGTCGTTACGGACGCATCCGGCAATGTCATCAGCGGCGCGCATACGCTCACGTTCGGCATTTACGCCGAACCGGAGGATATCGCGGGCCGGGCGCTCTGGACCGAAGTGCATACCGGCGTGGCGCTGGAAGACGGATTGTTCAACGTCATCCTCGGAAGCGTCACCACGCTCCCCGAGTATCTCTTTTCCCCCGGCTTCGACCGCTACATCGGGGTGAAGGTCGACGGGGACGCGGAGATGAGGCCTCGGATGCTGGTCACCTCGGTGCCGTGGGCGTACAAAGCGGGGCTCGCGGACTCGGCGCTCGCCGCGCCCGGCGGCGCGACGGGATGGACCATCATGGGCAGCAATATGTATTCGACCGTGACGGGGAAGATCGGCGTCGGGGAGCCGTCGCCGCTCGCCAAGCTTCACGTGCGGTCCGGCGATATTCAGCTTCCCCAGACGGCGACGTACGGCGACGACGCGATCGTCGAGGGGAGCGACGCCGTTCTCGGCCTCTACAGCACGGACGGCGGGAGCTACGGCTCCGCGATCACGCTCGCCGAGCTCGACGCGGCGCACGCGCTGACCGGCAAGTGGAGCATGTTCCGCACGACCGGCGTCTCGTCGAGGCTCACCTTCTCGTTCGGGCCGGACTCGAGCTACGCGGCCAATCCGGCCATCATGTCGCTTCGCTCCACCGGCGTCGGGATCGGGACGACCAGCCCGGCGCGAAAGCTCGAGATCAACGACACGCAGGCCTTCGTGCGGATTACGTCCTCGAGCGCGCAGGGATCGGTGCTCGAGCTCAAGAGCTCCTCGACGGCCGGCGGCACATGGCCCGGGACGATCAATTTCCTCAACGGGAGCAACGGGGTCGAAGGCGCGATTGAATACTACTCCATCCCGTTCATGGATCAGCCGGGAATGTATTTCAGGGCGGGGGGCTATACGAGGCTCTTTCTCAACAGCTCCAACGGCAACGTCGGCATCGGCACGGCGACGCCGGCGGAGAAGCTCCAGGTCGAGGGCACCGTCAAGTGCGCGGTGCTCAAGCTCACCGGCGGCTCCGATATCGCCGAGCCCTTCGACGTGAACGAGAGCGTCGAGATCGCCGAGGGGATGGTGCTCGCCATCGATCCCGATTCGCCGGGGAACCTCAAGGTCGCCGACGCCGCCTACGACCGGCGCGTGGCGGGGGTCGTGAGCGGGGCGGGAGAGGTGCAGCCGGGTCTCATCATGTCGCAGGAGGGCACCGCCGCGGACGGAAAATATCCCGTGGCCCTGACCGGCCGCGTGTACTGCCTCGCCGACGCGTCGAGCGGGCCGATCGAACCGGGGGATCTCCTCACGACGTCGGATACGCCGGGGCACGCGATGAAGGTCGTCGATCACGCGCGCGCGCAGGGCGCCGTTCTCGGCAAGGCGATGACCTCGCTCAAAGCGGGCCGGGGTCTCGTGCTCGTGCTCGTCAGCCTGCAGTAAGGGGGCGATCCCATGAATGCGAAGATCAAAATATCGCCCCCGGGCCGGCTTCTGATGATTCTCGCGGCGGCATGCTGTCTCTGCGCGCTCGGTCTCGATCCCCCGGCGCTCAACGCGCGGGAGATGCGCGAGTCCGAGGTGCGCGCCGCGGCGGAGACGTGGGTGCGGACCACGACCCGGGACGCGCGGCCCGACGCCGCGATCGAGCGGATGGAGCCGTATATCGTCGGCGGCGAGCTTGTCGCCTATATCGCGCATCTCCGCGGAGAGGGATTCTGCCTGTGCGCGCTCGACGAGCTGCTGCTCCCCGTGTATTTCTACGCGCCGCGCGGGACGTTCGATCCGGCGAATCAGCCGCTCCAGTGCGTCCTCGCGCAGATGACCGAGCGGGCGCGCATGGTCCGGCGATGGATCGCGGAGAACGATCCGGTGCTCCTCGGCATGCAGGACGTCGTGAGCGAGCGCGCGGCGGCGTGGACGAGCCTCGCCGGCGGACGCGCGCTTCCGAAGACGCGGGAGAGCCTCGAGACGACGGCGCTTCCCACGATGGTCGCGCTCGATCTGGGATGCACGTGGCATCAGGGGTCCCCGTACAACGATCAGTGTCCCCCGCTGCCGCCGGGCTCGGACGAGCACAGCGTCACCGGCTGTCCCGCGACGGCGATGGTGCAGATCATGCACTACTGGAAATGGCCGACGTCGGGGACGGGAAGCCGCGGCATCTACTACCGGTATCGGCTGAGAACGGCAGGGAGCTGGAGCGGAACCGCTCTCGCGGCCGATCCGCAGCTCACGGATACGCTCAACTGGAGCTGGGCCGGGCGCCTGAGATGGCGGTATATAGACGGCGTCGGCGGCAGGCTCGAGATGTCCGGTTACTGGGACTGGAGCATCAAGGCGACGGCCGAGGACACGTCGTCGACCTTCGTCGGCAACTATACGGCGGCGTACCAGACGGCGCTCAACACGCTCTACAACGGCATGCCGCGCGACTCGACGTATCATTACGTCAACTTCGGAACGGCGTCGTACAACTGGAGCCTCATCGAGGGCAACCACTCCGATCCGGTCGACGCCGGCGATACGGAAACGGCGAAGCTCAACTATCACTGCGGCATCGCCATCAACTCGACCTACGGGCTGCGGGGAACGAGCTCCTCGTGCCCGGAGACGTCGGACAACGTGCCCCTCTACTTCAGGTACGACGCGGACGCCGTGACCGTGCCGGCGAACGAAACGACGATGACCGACGAGATTGCCTGGCTCCGGCCGCTCTCGATCGGCGGGTGCGGCCACGCGTGGGTCGTGCACGGATACGATTCGAGCACCGACCCGGACCGGCTCTTTCTCATGAACTTCGGCTGGGGAGGCGCGGTCGACGGATGGTACGTGGCCGACACGCGGTGCGCGATATCGGGGATGGAGCACGCCATCCGTCTCGCGCCCGCCGGCGTCGTCAAGTTCGTCGGATACCTGTTGAGCGGCGACGGCTCGCCGAACACGCCGTACCGGAACGTGGAGTCCGCGATCGCGTCCGCCCCCAACGGGGCGACGCTCATATTCAAGGCGGGCTCGGACAACACCTTTTCCGCTGCCGAGCTCACGATCTCGCGCCCCTTCACCCTGAAGGGGAAGAACGTCACCATCCGCAAGGCGCTGTAGAGGAGGCGATCGGCATGTCGAAGACATTCGTTATCGTGATGCTTGCCGTGCTTCTCGCGATCGCGCCCTCGACGATTCCGGGCGCCGCGGGGGAGACGGCGTGGGGAGACGCGAGCGCTCAGGCGGCGCACTCCATGCGCGCCTCCGTGATCGGCGCGGCCGGCGCGCCCGGCTCGAGCGCGAACTATCGCTCGAACGGCACGCTCGGACAATCGACGCCGATCGGGATCGGCGCGGCCGCGGCGAAAAAGGTGTACGCGGGATTCTGGGGGCGGACGTGGTCGCTCACGGCGGTTGACGAGAATCCGATCGTATACCGGAACGTGCTCTTCCAGAACTATCCGAATCCGTTCAATCCCTCGACGACGATCGAGTATTCCCTCGAGGGGACGGGCGCCGCCCGGATCGTCATCTTCGGCGTCGACGGGCGGAGGATCAGGACGCTCGAAGGCGGCGTGAAGCCGGCGGGCATCTACCGAGCGGTCTGGGACGGGAAGAACGACCGGGGACAATCCGTCGCGACGGGGATCTATTTCTACCGCCTCGAGGCGGGCCGCTTCGCGGCGGTGAAGAAGATGCTCTTGCTGAGATGACGGGGTGCAGGGGGATCGGACGCCATCGCCCGACGAGAGGTCCCGCCCGACGCTATTCGATGTGTCGCGCGAAACGTTCGAAGACGGCTCGGATATTTCGTTTGCTTGCGGTGAGCCGCGCGAGGAACGTCCCCGCGCCCGGAACCTGCGCGCCGAGGAGCCGCAAAAAGTATCTCTCGAAGAACTCCTCCCGCTCGGGGAGCGGCGGGTAGGCGAATCCGTGCAGCGCCGCGGCGTGCTCCATCGTCCAGAAGAGCCGGTGCGCCGCGGCGAGCGTCTCGACGCCGCTCGCCTCGAGAATCCCCGCCGATCTCAGCTCCTCGAGCGCCGGCCGCGGGTCTGGCGACGGGGCCGCGCGGACGATTCCCCGCAGGCGCGCCGCGCACAGCAGAAAATCGATGTCGTAGAGCCCGCCCGCCGCGTGCTTCACGTCCCACGGACTCTTCGAGAGCGCCTCGAGCTTCGCGCGCGAATCGAGGAGCCGCTCCTTCCAGCCTTCGCGCCCGAAAATGACCGGAAGCTCGCGCGCGAGCATCGCCTCGAACGAGCGCCCCGTCGCTTCATCGCCGCATACGAACCGGCATTTCGAGTACGCGAGGATCTCCCAGAGTGAGACGCGCGACCGCAGGTAGCCCTCGCAGTAATCGAATGTCTGAACGAGGGGGGCGCTCGCCCCTTCGCCGCGGAGCCGCATATCGACGGGGCCGAGCCGGATGGCGCGGGCGCCGTCGATGACCCCGCGCACGGCGGCGGCGCCGGCATCCGCCGAGCGCTCGTCCGACGCCACGGCGATGAGATCGAGATCGCTTCCGAACCGCGCGCTCCGCTTCGCGAGCGAGCCGAGGGCGAAGAGCGCGAGACCGTCCGGGCCCGCGCCGCGGGCGCCGTTCTCCCTGCCCGCGTCGAAGAGCGAGACGAGCGCGCGCTCCGAGGCGCCCGTGAGGAGCGGGCCGAGGACCTCGGGGCCGTTTTCCGGAATCGGGTGTTGGATGTGAATGAAGAGGAGCGCCTCCTCATGCCGGCGCGCGAGGCTCGGCAGAAACTCATCGCCGGCGGGGCGCGGCGCCGGCGCCTCCGGCGGCGCCCCCTCCGCGAGCGAATCGAGGAGCTCGATGCGGCCGGCGAGCGTCTCCGAGAGCTTCGTCGAGAGCGAGGCGACCGTGAGCAGGAGCCGGAGGAGATCGCCGCCGCCGGCGATGAGCTCGAGCGTCGATTTCACCGCGCCCGTGGCCTTCACGATCCGCACGAAGTTCTTGAGCGCGAGCGAGGGGTCGGGTGTGAGCGCCACGCGGTCCAGAACGGCCGGGAGCGAACGCGCCGCCGCCGCGAGCGTCTCGATTCCCTCGAGGCGCGGGAAGTCGCCGAAGACGAGCGCGCTGAGGAAGCGGTGCGCCTCCTCCCCCTCGCGGAAGCCGTACTTCGCGAGAATGTCCTCGACGGCCCGGTCCCCCGCCGGGAGCGAGAGAAGGAGCGGGATCTCGCCGGGGACGCGGTTCCTGAAATAGCCGTCGAAGATGTGCTGCACCTCGCCGATGGATCGCCCGAGCTCGGCGGTGAAATTCTCGCTCGTCACGCCGCGCAGCGCGCTCCGGCACACGCGCTCGGCCGTCTTCGCGAGATCGTCCCCGGCGCCGGGGATCATGTGCGTGCGGACGTTGCGGAGCATCTGCATCCGGTGCTCGACGGTGCGGAAGAGACGGTAGCTCCGCTCGAGCGTCTCCTTCGCCTCCGTGCCCAGGAGGCCGTGCCGCGCGAGGCGCTCGAGCGATTCGAGGGTGTTGCGCGAGCGGATGTCGGGCCGGCCGCGCCCGTGGAGGAGCTGGATCCCCTGCGCGATGAACTCGATGTCGCGGATGCCGCCCGCCATGAGCTTGATGTTCCCCGCGCGCTCCTCCTCGGGCAGGTACGTGATCCATCGCTCGCGCATCGTCACGATCTCGTCGAGCGGATCGAAGCTCGGCGCGGGGGGATAGATCGCCTTCGCGCAGTTCTCCACGAAGGCGTCGCCGACCGGACGGTTTCCCGCCGAATGGCGCGCCTTGATGAGCGACTGCAGCTCCCACGGCTTCGCCCGCCGCTGGAGATAGTTGACGTGGTCGCCGAGCGTCACGACGAGGGGCCCGCTGCCGCCGTCGGGGCGGAGCCTGAGATCGACGCGGTAGAGCGTCCCCTCCTCGGTCGGCGACGAGAGATATTCCGTGACGCGCCGCGCGAGCGCGTCGTAGAACGCGCGCTCGCGCTCCCCCTCGGTCGCCTCGCACACGTACATCAGATCGATGTCGGACGAATAGTTGAGCTCGGTGCCGCCGAGCTTTCCGAGGGAGACGATCGCGAAGCGGTGGTAGGGGACGGCCGTGTCGAAGCTCCACGCCGTCGCGCCGGGCCCCGCGCTTTCGGCGAGCTCCTCGAAGGCCATGCAGGCGACGGTCTCGATGATCGCGTCGGCGAGGAACGAGAGCTCCGCCGTGACCTCCTCCACGCCGGCGAGCCCCATGAGATCGCGCGCGCCGATGCGGAGCATCTCGCGGCGGAAGTAGCGCTTGACGCCGTTGAGGCGCCGCCGGGGATCCCTGAAGGGCTCGATCTGCCGCCCGAGCTCGAAGCGATAGGCGCTGAACGACTTCGGGTCCTCGAGCGTGCCGGCCTCGACGAGCCACGAGAGGTAGCCGGGGTTTCGCTCGAGGATCTCCGTGAGGAAGTAGCTGCACGAGAAGATCGTCACGAAGAGCCGCGCGATCGGCCGCGCGAGGAAGAGCGAATGGAGAAATCGCGCCGGGGCGATGCGCGACTCGACGAAGCGCGAGAGGTTGAGGATCGCTGCGTCGGGATCGGGAGAGGAGGCGATCTCGGCGAGGAGGTTCGCGATGTTCGCGGCGGGGGGCGCGTCGGCCCCGCCGGCCGGAACGAGCCGCAGCCAGAGCGCGGCCGCCTTCGCGGGATCGGCGAACCGGAGCCCGGCGAAGAGCGTCTCGAGCTTTTTCGCGTCCGCTTCCCCGGCGATCACGCGCCGCGCGATGCTTTCGTATTTCGCTTCCATCGAACGCGCCCGCGAACTTTCTCTGGAATGCCCCTTTCGTTTCCTGTAGGCTCGAATTCGCGCGGATTATACCGGAGAGCGCCGCGGGAATCGAGGAGAAGCGATGAAAAAGATCGAGGCGTATATCAAGCCCTTCAAGCTCGACGAGGTCAAGGAAGCCCTCATGGAGGCCGGCGCCGGCGGCATGAGCGTCACCGAGGTGAAGGGATTCGGCAGACAGCGGGGGCACACGGAGCTCTACCGCGGGAGCGAGTACAAGGTCGACTTTCTGCCCAAGATCCGCATCGACGTCGTCGTGAAGGACGCCGACGTCGAGCGCGTCGTCAAGGCGATCGTCGCCGCGGCGCGGACAGGGCAGATCGGCGACGGCAAGATCTTCATCTCGGACGTCGCGGACGCGATCAGGGTGAGGACCGGCGAGAGCGGCGAGGAGGTCTGCTGAGGCCGATGGACGAGCTCTACCTCGGCATCGAAACCTCCTGCGACGACACCTCGTGCGCCGTCTATTCCCCGGCGCGCGGCGTCGTCGTGCACCGCACGGCGGCCCAGCTCGATCACGAAAAATACGGCGGCGTCGTTCCCGAGATCGCCTCGCGCTCGCACATGCGCACGCTCCTCCCGCTCTACGAGACCGTGATGGTCGAATCGGGCGTTTCGCTCGAAGCGCTCGCCGGCATCGGCGTCACGAACGGCCCGGGCCTCACCGGCTCCCTCCTCGTCGGCCTCTCCTTCGCGAAGGCGCTCGCCTACGCGTGCCGCGTGCCGCTCGCCGGCGTCCATCATATCGAAGGGCACATCCTCGCGAACGCCCTCGACGGCCCGCTCGAGCTCCCGGCGCTCGTCCTCGTCGTGTCGGGCGGGCACACGCAGCTGATCCACATGGAGCGGATCGGGCGCTACGAGATCGTCGGGAGCACGCGCGACGACGCGGCGGGGGAGGCCTTCGACAAGATCGGGAAGCTCCTCGGCCTCCCGTTCCCCGGCGGCCCGTCCATCGAGCGCGCCGCGCGCGAGGGGAACGCCGGAGCGTACGACTTTCCCCGCGGGCTGCGGCGCTCGGGGGATCACGATTTCTCGTTCTCGGGGCTCAAGACCGCGGTGCGGCTCAAGGTGGAGTCGCTCGACGAGCTCGATCCGCGCGCCGTCGCGGACATCGCCGCCTCGGCGCAGGAGGCGATCGTCGCGAGCCTCGTCGAAAAGTCGTCCGCCGCCGCGCGGGAGCGGGGCGCGCGACGTCTCTACCTCGCCGGCGGGGTCGCCTCGAACGGCCGCCTCCGCGCGGCCATGACGGAGCGTCTCGCGGCCGAAGGGGTCGCCGTCTCCTGGCCCCGTCCCGAGTACTGCACCGACAACGCCGCGATGATCGCCTGCGCGGCTTCCTGCCACATCAGGGCCGGCAGGGTCGACGGCCTCGACCTGAACAGCTTCGCCCGCGGAACCATCGTCAACTGGGCCTCCTGACGTCCCTTGGCTCCGGTCTCGTTCTGCGAAATCCGATTGCAGATTGGCCGCGCGCGCCCCTCCCCGCCGCATTCCCTCCCCGTCGGCGCAACGCCTTGAAATAGCTGCAGCTATGCCGTGCGGAGCGCCCCGCCCGTCGCCCCCGGCCGGGGCATTCCTGCTTGGCATATGAATTGCGTAGCAATGACTTGCCAGAATCATACGAACCGCTCGCAGGGCGGGAATTAACACAAAGAGGAACGGAGTATTCCTCATGATGAGTGCCGGCAACAAGCAGGGCTATAAAATCCTGGTCGTCGACGACGAGGATCACATCAGGCGCATACTCAAATTCCAGCTCGAGAAGCACGGCTACCGGGTCGTTCTCGCCGAGAACGGCGAGGTCGCGCTCGAGATCGTCAGGCGCGAGAGCCCCGATCTCATCCTGCTCGATCTCATGATGCCGCGGATCGACGGCTTCGAGACCTGCCGGCGCATCCGGCAGAATTTCCAGACGTCGCAGATCCCGGTGATCATCCTCACGGCGAAGAGCGAGCTCCCCGACAAGATCAAGGGGCTGCAGGACGGCGCGAACGATTACCTGATCAAGCCGTACTCGAACGAGGAGCTGCTGCTCCGCGTCCGGAACGTTCTCGAGTGGAGCCTCAGGCAGAAAGAGGCGAATCCGCTCACCGGGCTGCCGGGGAACCGCGCCATCGAGAAGGAGCTGCAGGCGCGCATCGAGCGCAAGGCGTCGTTCGCGTTCCTCTACGTCGACATCGACAATTTCAAGCCGTACAACGACCACTACGGATACCAGAAGGGGGACGACGCGATCCTCTTCCTCGGCGACATCATCACCGAGGCGGTCAATTCGCTCGGCGGCGGGGACGATTTCGTCGGCCACATCGGCGGGGACGATTTCGTCGTCATCACGACGGCCGAGCGGGCCGAGTACATCGCGCGGCACATCATCGACGAGTTCGACCGCGGCGTGCTCGTGCTCCTCCAGGAAGAGGACATCAGGAGAGGATTCATGGAGGTCCGCAACCGGCTCGGCGAGATCAGGCGGATGCCGGTCATGTCGCTCACGATCGCGCTCGTGCTCGACGAGGAAGGCAAGCTCAAGCATTACGCGCAGGTGAACGATATCGCTTCCGAGCTCAAGCAGTACGGCAAGGGAATGGTCGGAAGCGTGGTCGTTCGCGAGCGCCGGAAAACGAACGAGCCGGCGAATAAAGTGGAATCGGGGGGCTGACGTGGCACACGCGACGGAGACCAAGCAGGACACGAGGCTCGATCGCATCGTCATCGACGCCGAGGAGGAGCTCGCCTCGCTCCGGCGCGAGCTCGCGCGGTGCCGCGGGCTGTTCGATTCCGCGCGGCTCGTCGTGGGGCACGAATTCGCGAAGCCCCTCACCTCGCTCAGCGGCTATCTCGAGCTGCTCGAGGAGCGTCTCGGCCCCGACGCGGGGGAGAAGGAGCGCGCGTACGTCGGCAAGATGCGCGATTCGATCGGCCGGCTCGAGGAGCTCGTCGAATCGTTCGTCCAGATGCTGCGCGTCGAAGAGGGCGCCGGCGAGCTGCAGGCGTTCGAGCGGATCGACGTCGCGGCGCTCGTCGAGCGCGTGCGCAAGCGGTTCGACGAACGCGCCTCGCTCATCGAAGTGAGCATCGAGGATTCCGTGCCGCCGGTGCTCGTGCGGCGCCGTTGCCTCGAGGTCGTGCTCGAGAATCTCGTCTCGAACGCGATCAAGTACGGCGCGGGCCCCATTCGCGTCACCGCCTCGTTCGCCGGGGATCGCCGCGGCGAGACGAAGAACGCGATACTCGTGCTGACGGTCGAGGATCGCGGCGCGGGCATTCCCGAAGACAAGCTTGAAGCGGTGTTCACGCCGTTCGTCCGTCTCGAGAACCGGGGCGACCGGCCCGGTCTCGGCCTCGGTCTCGCCGTCGTGAAGAGCGTCGTCTCGATCATGGGGGCCGAGATCAGGCTGCGGAGCAGACCCGGAGAGGGGACCATGGTTACGGTCGTGATACCCGTTCCGAACGATATCAAGACGCCGTCCGACACGGTCGGCTGAAGCGAGGTTCGCATGGCCGCACACGGAAGCGCGGGCGAGCGGACGCCGGCGCACATGAGCATCCAGCAGATTCGAGCCGTCGAAATCGTCTCGATCTTCTTCATCGTGTTCGTCGCGCGCGAGATCGCGGGATTCGTGTTCAGGACCGAGCTCGTGATCGCCGTGTTCCTCGGCGCCACGTTTCTGAACCTGGCCGCCGCCGGCATCGAGAGCGCGTTCGCGCGCCGGGAGCGCGCGGTCGTCCTTTCGAGCGGCGCCTGGGAATGGGGCACGGTGCTCATCGACATCTCGACCGCGCTCGCCGTCATCTATCTCACGGGAACGGCGCAGAGCCCGTTCCTCTTCCTCGTCGTGATACCGCTCTTCTTCGCCGGGCGTGTCCTGCCGCCCATGCGGGCGGGGCTCGCCGTCACCGGCTTCTCCGTCGCCGCCATCGCCGCCCTCGGCGTTCTCGAGGCGCGGGGCGCCGTTCCGTTCTTCAGCTGCTATCCGGGCGACGCGGCGCCGCCGGAGGGCCGGTTCCTCGCGGGCACCGTCCTCATCCTCGGCGGCTTCATGGGATTCATGACGTACCTGTTCAGCAGCTTCTACGAGAATTTCAACGTCAGCGTGCGCCGCGCCGAGGACCGGCTCCTCGATTCGCGGAAACGGATCCTCGAGCTCACGAGGCTCTACGACATCAGCCTCGGCATCAACTCGGTCATCAGCCTCGACACGCTCCTCACGATGGTGTGCAAGGAGATCACCTTGCTCCTCAGGCGGCCGTGGGTCTCGATCGTGCTCCTCAACCAGAAGCGCGAGGTCATCGAGCACGTCGAGATCGGGAAGACGGGCGCCGCGGGGCTCGACGCGGGCGCGATGCTCGCCGACGATCCGCTCATCGCCGAGATCTGCGAACACGAGACCGGGCTCCTCGTCGAGGACCTGCGCGATCACGCCGCCGGCGGCCGCTCCCCCCTCGTCGCGAACCGCGCCCTCGGATCGTTCCTCGCCGTCCCCGTCTTTTCGGCGAAGGACAACCTCGGCGTGCTCATGGTCGGCGACTTCGCCCGCGAGCCGTTCAATCCGGAGGACGCGCGGCTCATGACGATCCTCTCGGGGCAGGTCGCGATGGCGATCGAGAAGAGCCGCCTCTACGAAGTCATGAACGGGCGCATCGAGCGCCTCGACCGCGAAAACGAGGAGCTGCGGAGCTCGAACAAGCTCAAGATGGGCTACCTCTCGCACCTCTCGCACGAGCTCAAGACGCCCCTTACGTCGATCAAGGCGTACGCGGAGACGCTCACCGACCACATCGAGGACGAGGAATTCCCCGAGAAGAAGGAATTCCTCGGGATCATCTCGACGGAGACGGACCGGCTCATCCGCATGGTCAACAAGGTGCTCGACGTGTCGAAGATCGAGTTCGGCAACCGCACGCTCAAGCGGACGACGTTCCCCCTCGGCACGCTCCTCGTCGAGGTCGAATCCGCGATGACGCCGTACCTCCGCGACAAGAAGCTCCGTCTCGTCGTGAGCGCGCCGTCCTCGCTCCCGCTCGTCGACGCGGACCAGGACCTCGTGAAGCAGGTGTTCATCAATCTCATCTCGAACGCGATCAAGTTCTCGCCGGAAAGCTCGCGCATCTTCATCGAGGCCGTGGAAGACGCGGTCGCGATCAAGATCACCGTGACGGACGAGGGCGTCGGCATTCCGCAGGACGATCTCCAGAACATCTTCAAGCAGTTCTACCAGGTCAGCCGCGGCTCGGGGGAAGGGGTGGGCCTCGGGCTCGCGATCGTGAAGAACATCGTCGAGCAGCACGGCGGCACGATCGCCGCGACGAGCCGTCTCGGCGAGGGGAGCACCTTCACGTTCACCCTGCCGAAGGAGCACCACTTCAACAATCTCCTCGGCTACCTGTTCGAATCGATCGGGGCGCGGGAGGAGATCCAGGAAATGTTCCAGCTCTCCGTGAAGGTCATCGCCGAGATGCTCTCCGCGAAGATCGTCTCGCTCATGCTCCTCGATCAGGAGAAGAAGGAGCTCTTCATCAAGGTGGCCTACGGGCTCGACGAAGCGATCGTCGCCCGCACGCGGGCCCGCCTCGGCACCGGGATCGCGGGCAGGGTGGCGGAGACGGGCGAGCCGCTCCTCATCGAGAACGTCGAAACGAGCGGGCTCAAGGACGCGCCGAACAATCCGCAGTACGAGACGAAATCGCTCGTCAGCGTTCCGCTCGTGATCGGATCCACCGTGGTCGGCGTGATCAACGCGAACAACAAGACGTCGGGCAAGGCGTTCAACCAGGACGACCTCGCGCTGGCGCTCTCCCTCAGCGCCCGCTTCTCGAAAGTGATCGAGCGGATCCGCGTCTCCGAGGATTCGCGCGCGTTCATCGGCGAGACGATCCAGTCGCTCCGTTCGCTCCTCGCCGCGCAGGAGCGGAGCGGACGCGGCGCCGGCCGGAAGATCGTCCACTGGTCGGTGAAGATCGCGCGGCACCTGCGCCTGAGCGAGAAAGAGGTGCAGGTGATCCAGTACGTTTCGAGCGTGCACGACGTCGGCATGACGTGCGTGAGCGACGCGATTCTCAAGAAGACGCTCGAGCTGACGCCGCAGGAGATGGAGGAGATCAGGAAACACCCGCAGCGCGGCACCGCGATCCTGCGCCCGCTCGAGTTCGTCGAGCTCGTGAGCCAGAGCATACTCTTCCATCACGAGCGGATCGACGGCAAGGGATATCCGATGGGTCTCCGGGGAGATCAGATCCCGATCGCGTCGCGCATCCTCGCCGTCGTCGACGCGTTCCTGTCGATGGTGAGCGAGCGCCCGTTCCGGGACCGCATGAGGAACGCCGAGGCGGTCGACGAGCTCGTGCGCCATTCGGGAACGCAGTTCGATTCGCGGGTCGTGGCCGCGTTCGTCGAAGTGCTCATGGAAGAAAAACAGATCGAGGTGGACGCCTTCACGCGGATCTCGGACGCGCTGAGAACCGCGGAGAAGCACCATCTCGTGCAGTAGGGGAGGAAGACAGGCGTTGATCCGCTCACTCGGCAAGAAGCTGCTCGGCGCGGGAGGCGCGTCCGCGGACCCGAAGCCCGCGGAGGCCCGCTCCTCCCGGGAGCTCGAGCTCGAGCGCATCATCGCGCGCGTCTCGGCGATCAGCTCGATGATGCTCGCCGATGCGCCGAGCGGGGATATTTACGACGCGATGGCCCGCGGCCTCGCCGAGGACTCGGGGGCGAGCTTCGTCGTGCTGCGGATCGCCAAGCCGGGCGGGGACGTTTTCGAGATGAAGGCGTACGCCGGCACCGGCGACGCCCCCCGGGAGCCGCTCCATTCCCTGTCGGTGACCCGGCGGACCTTCCTCGATCTCTGCGGCGGCGGAGAGCGGCTCGCCGACGGATTCGTCGTCGACGCCGGGGTCGCCTGCGCGCCCGCCGACAGCCCGGTGCCCCGCTGCGCGGCGGCGCCGACCGGAACGGTGCTTCTCGCCGGCATCGAGGAGCGCGGGACCGTCACGGGTTTCTTCACCGTCGGATACGTCGACGAGTCTCCCGACGAGCGGCTCCTGGCCCGGCTGCGGCTGTACCGGGACCGCGTGCTGCTCATGCAGCAGCGCGAGCGCGCGAAGGAGCAGCTCCGCACCAAGGAGCGCGCGCTGGCCGTTTGCAAAGAGGAGCTCGAGAGCGTCAACCAGCTCAAATCCAATTTTCTCTCGGTCGTTTCCCACGAACTCCGCACGCCGCTCACGTCGGTCAAGGCGTACACCGAGACGCTCCTCGACAACGCGGATACGATCAAGCGCGAGACGCTCAAGGACTTCCTCCGCGTGATGGACGAGGAGAGCGAGCGGATCATCAAGCTCGTCGACAGCATCCTGAACTTCTCGCGGATGGAGACGGGGCACCTCAAGGTGGAGCGGACCTCCTGCAACCTCAACCGGATGATCGAGGAGGTCCACGCGGGGCTGCAGGCGAAGTTCGCCGCCGCGGAGATCAACACGGAGCTCCGGCTCCCGCGCCACCCGTGCCGCATCGACGCCGACCGCGAGCTCATCACGCAGATGCTCCAGAATCTCATGTCGAACGCGATCAAGTTCACGCCGCCCGGGGGCACGGTGACCGTCATCCTCGAGCAGGAGGCGTCCGCGGCGCGCATCGTCGTGCAGGATACCGGCAAGGGAATTCCCGAGGATCAGATCGAGAAGATTTTCGAGCGGTTCTACCAGATCGACACGAGCAACACCCGGGAGCACGGCGGATCCGGCCTCGGGCTGGCGATCTGCAAGAACATCGTCGATTGGCACGAGGGCAAGATCTGGGTCGAGAACGTGAAGGATTCGGGCGCCAAGTTCGTCGTCATGCTGCCGATGAAGGACATCATCGTCCGGCAGGCGGTGTCGGCGGGATTCATCGGATCGCGCCGCTTCGAGCGCGAGCGGTATCTCACGCTGCTCGTCGAGATGCTCTCCGAGTTTCTCCAGGCGCGCAAGGCCTCGATCATGCTCCTCGACCGGGAGCAGCAGGTGCTCCGGATCGTCGCGGCGAAGGGGCTCGACAGCGAGTTCGTCCAGAACACGCGGCTCGAGGTCGGGGAGCGCATCGCGGGCAAGGTGGCCCAGACGGGCGAGCCGCTCCACGTGTTCGACATCGAGACCGACGGCGAATACGGACGCGCGAACAACGCGCTCTTCTACGGCACACGCTCGTTCGTCTCGGCGCCGCTCAGGGACGGAGACGAGATCATCGGCGTCCTCAACGTGAGCGACCACGTCGAGGAGCGGGAGTTCACCCGCGCCGACCGCGAGCTCCTCGAGGCGCTCGGCACGATCATCGTCGGCATGCTGAAGAAGCTGGACGCCTACGAAAAAGTATCGATGAATTTCGAAAAGCTCAAAGAGGCGATGCGCGCGAGCCTCGACATGCGCGAGGCGTGGGGGAGCGGAACGCTCGCGAACCTCACCCTCATCGCGCTCGCGATCGGCTCGAAGCTCGCGCTCGACGAGCGCTCGCTCACGGCGCTGCGCCTCGGCATGAACCTCTACGATCTCGGGCTCATGCGGATCCCCCGGAACATCCGCATCAAGAAGGAAGAGCTCACGCCGAAGGAGCGAGAGGTGCTCCGCGGGCACACGAACCTCGGGTTCACGCTCACCTCCCCGATGAATCTCGAGGACCGGGTCATGAAGATGATCCGGAGCCATCACGAGCATTACGACGGGAGCGGCTATCCCGACGGTCTCTCGGGGAGCGAGATCCCGGTCGAGGCGCGGATCGTCAGCGTCGTCGACGCGTTCCGCGCGCTCATGAGCGAAGGGCCGTACCGGCGCACCTTCTCCCTCGCGGAGGCGCGCGCGGAGATCGAGCGGGGCGCGAACACGCGATTCGATCCCGACGTCGTCAGGGCGTTCGGGGAGACGCTCGACGAGCTCGGCGCGCGCGACGACAAGCACGAGCTCGTGCTCGACGCGGTCGAGCGGGAGCTCGAACGGGAGCGCGGCGCACGGAAAAAGCGAATGGAAACGACTTCGAACGAACCGGTGAAGGAGGAGATTCGATGAAGAAAGGCAAAGTGCTGGTCGTCGACGACGAGGTGAACATCACTCAGATTCTCGAATTCTCGATCGGCTCGGAGGGATTCGACGTGATCACGGCGCAGAACGGCGAGGAAGCGATCGAGAAGGCCCGCCGGGAGCAGCCCGATCTCATCATCCTCGACATCATGATGCCGAAGATCGACGGCTACGAGGCGTGCCGCATCCTCAAGGCGAACCCGCTCACGAAGAACATCCCCGTGGTGCTGCTCACCGCGAAGGGGCGCGACATCGACAAGCGGCTCGGCATGGAGGTCGGCGCGACCGATTACATCGTGAAGCCGTTCAGCCCGAACAAGCTCGTCGAGCGGATCAATCAGCTCCTGTCCTGCCACAAGAAGTAGCGGTTTTAGTTGCGGGGAGGGGATGGCTTCCGTATTGTGGGCGGTATGAAAAGCCCGGTGAAGCCATCCTCCCTCTTCGACGTCGCCGTTCCCTTTCCCGTCGACAAACTGTTCACGTACGCGGTGCCGGAAGCGCTCCGCGGCCGGGTGAAGCCGGGCTCGCGCGTGCTCGTGCCGTTCGGGCCGCGGCGCGTCACCGCGTACGCGATCGCCGAGCGCCGCCGCGCGCCCGGGGCGTTCAAGGTCCGGGAGATCGCGGGCCTCGTCGACGAGGAGCCGCTCCTCACCGCGGAGCTCCTCGATCTCGCCCGCTGGATGTCGGAATACTACCTCCATCCGATCGGAGAGGTTCTCGGCGCCGTCCTCCCGGCGGCGATCAGGGGGAAGCGGCGCGGGGCGTGCGCGGACGGGACGGAGGGGAAGTTTCCCGAGGAGCTCGAGTATCCCGAGCTCACCCCCGACCAGGCCTCGGCGTTCGACGCCGTCCGGCGGGCGCTCGAGGCCGGCGAACCGGCGCCCTTCCTGCTCCACGGCGTCACGGGGAGCGGGAAGACCGAGGTGTATCTCCGCTGCATCGAGGAGACGCTCCGCGCGGGGAAGAGCGCCCTCGTCCTCGTCCCCGAGATCGCGCTCATCCCGCAGACGACGTCCCGCTTCAGGCGGCGGTTCGGGGAGACGGTCGCCGTGCTCCACAGCCGCCTCACGGGGGCGCAGCGCGCCGCCCTCTGGCGCGGCGCCCGGAGCGGAGAGACCCGCATCGTGATCGGGGCGCGCTCCGCGGTCTTCGTGCCGCTCGCGCGCCTCGGGATCATCGTGGTCGACGAGGAGCAGGATTCGTCGTTCAAGCAGGAGGACAAGCCGCGCTACAGCGCCGTGCAGGCGGCCGCGTTCAGGGCCCGGCGCGAAGGCGCCGTGCTGCTCCTCGGCTCGGCGACGCCGTCGCTCGAGGCGTACGACGCCGCCCGGCGGGGAGAGACGGGCTATCTCGTGCTCCGCTCGAGGCCGCTCGGGCTCGAGCTTCCCCGCGTCGAGATCGTCGACATGCGCGGCCGCTACGAGATCTTCTCCGAGGAGCTGCTCCGCGCGCTCGAGGAGTGCCTCGCGCGCCGGGAGCAGGCGGTCGTGCTCCTCAACCGGCGCGGCCACGCGAACTTCGTCCAGTGCCGCGGATGCGGCTGGATCGAGCAGTGCCCCAACTGCTCCATATCGCTCACGTTCCACAGCCGCGGGCAGAAGCTCCTGTGCCACTACTGCGGGCACCGGAGCGCCGTTCCGGACGCCTGCCCGCGCTGCGGCGCGTACAAGATCGCGCACCGGGGAGTCGGCACGGAGCGGGTGGAGATGGAGCTCATGAACCTGCTGCCGGGGGTGAAGGTCGCGCGGATGGATCTCGACACGACCGCCGGCCGCGAGGGGCACCTCGCCGTGCTCGAGCGGTTCTCGAGCGGCGAGAAGGACGTGCTCCTCGGCACGCAGATGGTGGCGAAGGGGCACCATTACCCGAACGTCACCCTCATCGGCGTGCTCGCGGCGGACCGGGGGCTTTGCTTCCCCGATTTCCGCGCCGCGGAGCGGACCTTCCGGCTCCTCTTCCAGGCGGCGGGGAGGACGGGGCGGGGCGCGAAGGGGGGCAAGGTTCTCATCCAGACCTACGCGCCGGAGCATCCGATGTACCGCCACCTCGCGACGCACGACTACGAGGGATTCGCCCGGGAGGAGCTCGAGACGCGCTCCGCGCTCCGCTACCCGCCGGCGGGAAGGCTCATGCTCTTCACCGTTTCCGCGCGCACGGGCGAAAAGGCCGAGGCGGGCGCCGCGGCCGTCGCGGAGGCCCTGGGCCGTTCCCTCGACGCGGCGGACGCCGCCGTTCTCGGTCCCACCCCCGCCCTCGTCGAGCGGGTGCGCGGGCGGCACCGCTTCCATCTCCTCGTGCGGGGCGCGCTCGATCGGGAGATCCGCGCCTCGATGGCGCGCGCGGCGCGCGAGGCGCTCGCCGGCGAGAAGCAAATCGATCTCCAGTGGGACGTCGATCCGGTCGAGCTCTCGTGACGCGCCGATTCGCGCCGGGCGCGTCGGCGCGGCGGGGCCCCCTCGCGCCCCGATTCCGCCGCCTCATTTATGCTTGACACCGCGCCCGACGATTGGTAGCTTTTATCTGGAAATCGTTTAAACCCTCTGCTTCGATCACGATTGTTTGTTCGCGTTGAGAGCTTTCCATGTGGACTTCCCGGGCACATTCAGGAGACTGGTTCGAGCCCTGAGTTCCCGGAGCGTATCGGGTTCGCCGGCGGACCGGCCAGAAGGAGGCAACGGGCAGATGAAACGGACCATGGTCATTCTCGCGATCCTCGTCCTTTCCGTCGTCATCGTCTCGATGTATTCGTGCAAGAGCAAGGAGACGATGAGCGCGATTCTCCACAACGATCAGGGCAGCTACGACAAGGCGATCGAGCAGGCGAAGCTCGCGATCGCGAAGAACCCGAACGACGCGGACGCCCATTTCGAGCTCGGCCGGGCCTACAGCTTCACCGGCGACATGGCCGGGGCGTACAAGGAGTTCATGATGTCGGCGCAGCTCGATCCGAAGAAGGTCGCCGACGCCGAGACCGGCATCAAGTCGAACTGGGCGAAGCACTTCAACGCCGGCATCAGCGAGTTCCAGACCGACAACCTCGCCGGCGCGGCGCACGAGTTCGAGCTGACGACGCAGTCCGATCCGCGGCAGGTCAAGGGATGGCTCAACCTCGCGAAGGTGTACGCGAGCCTCGCGATGGGCGATTCGGCGGCCTACACGCCCCTCGAGTTCGCGGCGGCCGACACCCTGCTCGCGATGACGAAGGAAGACAACGAGGATTACGCGAACGTGCTCGCCCTCACCGGCGTCGTCATGATCAAGCGCGGGAAAGTCGAAGAGGCGCAGCGGCTGTTCGACAAGCTCCTCCTCGACGATCCGGCGAACTACGAGGAAGTCGAGCGCGCGGGAAACACCTTCCTCGCCGAAAAGGATTGGGCGAACGGCGCCACGTTCCTCCAGATGGCGATCGACGCGCGGAAGAAGACCGATTCGGAGGATTTCGAATCGTACTACAACCTCGGCGTCGCGTATTTCAACGCGAAGAACTGCCCCAAGGCGGTCGAGGCGTACCTGAACGCGTACGATATAGATCCCGACAACAAAATGGGCAACTACAGCCTGCTCCTCACGTATTTCACCTGCGAGATGTACGACGACGCGATCCTGCAGGGGCAGAAGTACACCGAGAAATGGCCGGAAGATCCGAACGCCTGGAACGTGCTGAGCCGCTGCTACGGCAAGAAGGGCATGAAGATCAAGGCGGAAGAGGCCATGAAGAAAGTGCAGGAGCTTTCGCAGTAGCGCGGGTATCCGGGGCGCCGGGCTTTGCGGCCCGGCCCCCCGGCTTCATGCGGGCGGGGGCGGGGTATTGGAACGTTTTATGCGAATATTCGAGCCGGGAAGCGATTCCCATAATCCTTGACAAGGGGGCGGCGTTTCGTAATATTGGAGAGTCTTGAGAACAGCGTTCATCCGAAGCGTCCCGTTCATCATTCTTCAGTAGGCGTGCGGAAGGGCAGCTCCCGAGGCGGATTCCTTTTAGAATATCCCGTACAAAGCCGGGCCAGTTGAGTGACATCCGCGTTCAAAGCACTGGCCGGTGTTAATAATAAAGAACAAATCGGACCGAGAACCTCCACGAAAGTCCACAGCACGAAGGAGAGGTCTTAGCGTGATGGACATTGCCGAATTAAAATCGAAGAAGATCGAGGAGCTCATCGACGTCGCGGCGACGCTCAATATCGAAGGGCTGTCGAGCCTGCGGAAGCAGGAGATCATATTCAAGATCCTCGAGGCCCAGGCGACCCAGAACGGGCTCATATTCGCCGAAGGCGTGCTCCAGGTCCTGCCCGAGGGGTACGGCTTCCTCCGGTCGTCGACGTACAACTATCTGCCGGGCCCCGACGACATCTACGTCTCGCCCTCCCAGATCAAGAAGTTCGACCTCCGGACGGGCGACACCGTCTCGGGCCAGGTCCGCGCCCCGAAGGAATCGGAGCGCTATTTCGCGCTCCTCAAGGTCGAGATGGTCGACGGCGAGCATCCCGAGGACACCAAGAAGAAGACCCTCTTCGACAACCTGACGCCGCTCTATCCCGACGAGCTCATCAATCTCGAAAGCAATCCCGACGATCTCTCGACGCGTCTCATGAACCTGCTCACGCCGATCGGCAAGGGGCAGCGCGGCCTCATCGTGTCGCCGCCGCGCGCCGGGAAAACGATCATCATGCAGAAGATTGCCAACTCCATCACGGCGAACCATCCCGAGATCTACCTCATCGTGCTGCTCATCGACGAGCGCCCCGAGGAGGTCACCGACATGGAGCGCTCCGTGAAGGGGGAGGTCATCAGCTCCACGTTCGACGAGCCGGCCGACCGGCACGTGCAGGTCGCCGACATGGTCATCGAGAAGGCGAAGCGCCTCGTCGAGCACGGCAAGGACGTCGTCATCCTCCTCGACAGCCTCACGAGGCTCGCCCGCGCGCACAACGCCGTCGTGCCCCATTCGGGCAAGATCCTCTCGGGCGGCGTCGATTCGAACGCGCTGCAGCGGCCGAAGCGCTTCTTCGGCGCCGCGCGGAACACGGAAGAGCAGGGGAGCCTCACGATCATCGCGACGGCCCTCGTCGAGACGGGAAGCCGCATGGACGAGGTCATCTTCGAGGAGTTCAAGGGCACGGGAAACCTCGAAATCGTCCTTGACCGGCGCCTCGCCGACAAGCGCGTTTTCCCGGCGATCGACATCTTCCGCTCGGGCACGAGAAAGGAAGAGCTGCTGCTCCCGGAGAAGGTGCTCAGCAAGGTCTATATTCTGCGCAAGTTCTTGAGCGACAAGAACGTAGTCGAGGCCATGGAATTTCTCCTCGAGAAGATGTCCAAGACGAAATCGAACCAGAAATTCCTCTCCGCGATGAACGCCTAGCGCCCGTCGGGGCGGCCCCCGGGGCGGGCGCCGGCGGCCGGAAAATTCCGTTTGTGTTCCCGCGTTCGCTTTATTAGATTTAGCGGGCTTTTCATGATATAATATGGCGTTGGGCCGGTGTGCGGCCCGCAGAGCAACGCGCAAACAGGGAGTAGGAAATGAAGAAGGAAATTCATCCCGACTACAAGCGGATGAAGATCACGTGCCTCTGCGGCAACGTGATAGAGACCTCATCCACCAAGCAGGATATCCACGTCGAAATCTGTTCCCGGTGCCACCCGTTTTTCACGGGAAAGCAGAAGCTCATCGACACCGCCGGCCGCGTCGAGCGTTTCCAGCGCAAGTACGCCGACTACAAGGGCAAGAAGAAGGCCGACAAGGACACCGGAACGGAAACGGCGAAGTAGCCTCCCCGGAACCATCCTCCTCAGCGCTCGTGTAAGGGGCTCATGTCCGATACAGACGCGAGAAAGCGCCTCCAGGTGGGCGGGCAAGCCGTCATCGAAGGCGTGATGATGCGCTCGCCGGCGTGCATCGCCACCGCGGTGCGCACCCCCGGAGGCGAGATCGTCGTGCAGAAGGAGCCGTTCACGAGCCTCGTCAGGCGTTTCCGTCCCCTCAACATTCCGGTGATCCGCGGCGCGATCGCCTTCGTCGAAACGTTCGTCATCGCGATCAAATCGCTTTCGTTCTCGGCCGAGAAGGCGTCGGCGGAGCTTCCCGGGGCTGAGGACGCCGGAGCGCCGGGCGGGGAGAAGAAGAAGCCGCAGAAGGGGCTCTCGTTCATCCACATCTTCCTCACGATCCTCGCGGCCTTCGCGCTCGGGTTCGGCCTGTTCTTCTACCTGCCGCTCTTTCTCACGGAGCTCACCGGCCTCACGCAGGGAGTGCTCTTCAACCTCGTCGACGGCGTGATCCGCCTCGTCTTCCTCGTGACGTACATCGTGCTCATCACGCGGTGGAAGGAGATGCGGCGGATATTCGAGTATCACGGCGCCGAGCACAAGACGATCTCGGCGTTCGAGGAGGAGGGGCGCGCGACGCTCGAGAACGTCCGGGCGTACTCGACCGTCCACGCGCGGTGCAGCACGAGCTTCCTGCTCCTCGTCGTCGTCGTCAGCATCGTCGTGTTCATGATCCTCGGGCGGCCGCAGAGCGTCGGCGACAAGATCGTCCGCTTCGCGTTCATCCCCGTCATCGGCGGCGTTTCGTACGAGCTCCTCAAGCTCTCGGCGAAGCCGTCCGTGCGCCCCTACCTGGCGCTCCTCGTGTGGCCCGGCCTGTTTCTCCAGCGGCTCACCACGAAGGAGCCCTCGAGCGACCAGCTCGAGGTCGCCATCGCCGCGCTCAACGCCTGCCTCGGCGACGGCGCCCGCTGCGGCGATACGTCCCGCCTCGGCGATCCGCCCCGCCTCGGCGACAAAATGGTGGAATCCTAGCCTCGCATTGATTACAGTTTCGTCGTGCCGCCGCCCGCGCGCCCTGGTCCGCGGCGTCGCCTCCCGTGCGGCCGTCGAATGGAGGACCGGTGGAGTCGAACACCCACTATCAAAACGTGATCGCGCGCTACGACCAGCTCGGGGACGAGCTCGGCAAGCCCGAGAACATCAGGAACCGCGATCTCTACCGCAAGCTCGCCCGCGAGCGCAGCGAGCTCGAGAAGGCCGTCGTCGCGATCCGGCGCTACGCCGATTTCGAGAAGCGCTACGCCGACGATCGCTCGGTCGTCGAGCAGGGGGAGGATCGCGAGCTCGTCGATCTCGCCCGCTCCGAAATGGCCGAGCTCGAGCGCGAGATGCGGGCCGAGGAAGAGAACATCAAGGTGCTTCTCCTGCCCCGTGATCCGGACGATTCGCGCAACACCGTCTTCGAGATCCGGGCGGGAACCGGCGGGGACGAGGCCGCGCTCTTCGCCGCGGACCTCGCCCGGATGTACCGGCTCTACTCGGAGCGGCACGGGTGGAAGGTCGAGGACCTGTCGAGCAGCCCGACCGAAATCGGCGGCTTCAAGGAGAGCATCTTCCTCGTGACGGGGGAGAACGCGTACGGGAAGCTCAAGTTCGAGAGCGGCGTGCACCGCGTGCAGCGCGTGCCGGTGACGGAGGCGGGGGGGCGCATCCACACGTCGGCCGTTTCGGTCGCCGTGCTCCCCGAGGCGGAGGAGGTCGATATCCATATCGACCAGAAGGATCTCCGCGTCGATGTCTTCCGCTCCCGCGGCCCGGGCGGCCAGTCGGTGAACACGACCGACTCGGCCGTGCGCATCACGCACATTCCGACCGGCATGGTCGTCCAGTGTCAGGACGAGAAATCGCAGCTGAAGAACCGGGTGAAGGCCCTCAAGGTGCTCATGGCGCGGCTCCTCGAGAAGGCGCGCAGCGAGCAGGACGAGAAGATCGCCGCCGCGCGGCGCGGCATGATCGGCTCGGGGGACCGGAGCGACAAGATCCGCACGTACAATTTCCCGCAGGGGCGGGTCACCGACCACCGGATCGGGCTCACCATATACAACCTGAAAGGCGTCCTCGACGGCGCGCTCGACGAGATCGTCGACGCGCTCGCGCTGGCGCATCGCGAGGAGCTCCTCAAGCGCGAAATGGAGGCCGGAAACCGAGCGGGAGGCGCTTGAGATGCCGGACGCGGCGCCCGCGAAACGGGTGAAGGTCATGGAGGCGCTGCGGCTCGCGGAAGCGTACCTCTCGCGGCACGGCGTCGAATCCCCCCGGCTCAGCGCCGAGCATCTGCTCGCGCGGCGCATGCGATGCTCGCGGCTCGATCTCTACCTCCGCTTCGATCACGAGCTCGTCGACGACGTGCTCGTTCCGTACCGCGAGGATCTCAAGGTGCGCTCGACGCGGTATCCGCTCCAGTACATTCTCGGCGAGGTCGAATTCATGTCGCTCCCGTTCGCGGTGCGCGAGGGCGTCTTCATACCGCGCCCCGAGACGGAGCTCCTCGTCGAGTGCATCGAGGAGATCGTCGGCGAAGCGCCCGCGATCTCGTTCGTCGAGCTCGGCGTCGGCTCGGGCGTCATCGCGGGGAGCCTGTGCCGGCGGCATCCCGGCTGGAGCGCCGTCGCCGTGGACGTCTCGGAGGCGGCGGTCGCGCTCGCGCGGGAGAATTTCGAGGCGCTCGGGGTGGCGCCGCGCGTGGAAACGATCGTCGCCGACGGGCTCTGCCGCGTCGTCGCGGGCGCGGGCTTCGACCTGCTCGTCTCGAATCCGCCGTACGTTCCATCCGCCGAGATACCGTCGCTCGAGGCGGAGGTATCCCGCTGGGAGGAGCGCGGGGCGCTCGACGGGGGGGCCGACGGCACGGCGTTCTTTCCCGCCCTCGCGGCGGAGGCGATGCGTCTCCTGCGCCCCGGCGGGCTCCTCGCTTTCGAGATCGGCCACGGCCAGGGGGACGCGGCGATCGAGGCGTGCGCGCGCGCCGGGCTCGAAAGCGCCGCGATGCGACGGGACTACAACAGGCTCGAACGGATCGTGACGGCCATGGCGCCGGATGCGAGGAATGGGTGCGATGGATAGATTCGTCATCAAGGGACCGTGCCGGCTCGAGGGGCGCGTCGAGGTGAGCGGCGCGAAAAACGCCGTGCTTCCCCTCATGGCCGCCTCCATGCTCACCGGCGGGACGTGCACGCTCGACAACGTCCCCGATCTCAAGGACACGCGGACCATGATGGAGCTGCTCGCGGGCTTCGGCGTCGTCTCGTCGTTCGTCGTCGGCCGGCTCACGATCGACGCGTCGCGGATCGCCTCGTTCGAGGCGCCGTACGAGCTCGTGCGGACGATGCGCGCTTCGATCTACGCGTTCGGCCCGCTCGTCGCGCGATTCGGCCGGGCGCGCGTGTCGATGCCGGGCGGCTGCGCGTGGGGGCCGCGCCCCGTCGATCTCCACCTCAAGGGGCTCGCGGCGCTCGGCGCGAAGCTCACGATCGAGCACGGCTACATCAACGCGAGCGCCGGGAAGCTCCGGGGCGCCGAGATCACGCTCGGGATCGCGAGCGTCGGCGCGACGGTGAACATCGTCATGGCCGCCGTCCTCGCCGAGGGGCGGACCGTGATCGAGAACGCCGCGCGGGAGCCCGAGGTCGCCGAGCTCGCGCGGGCGCTCAAGGGCGCCGGGGCGAAGATCGAAGGGGAGGGGACCTCCCGCGTCACGATCGACGGCGTGGCGGCGATCGCGCCCTTCACGCACCGCGTCATTCCCGACCGCATCGAGGCGGGCACCTTCGCCGCCGCCGCGGCGATCACGGGAGGGCGGATCGAGATCGCCGGATGCGATCCGTCGCACCTCGGCGCGGTCGTCGAGAAGCTCGTGGAATGCGGCGCGCGCGTCGAGCAGGCCCCCGGCGCGATCACGGTGACGGGCCCCCCGCGGCTCCGCCCCGCGAACGTGGAGACGGGATTCTACCCGTCCTTTCCGACCGACATGCAGGCGCAGATCATGGCGGCGCTCTCGATCGCCTCGGGAACGAGCACCGTCGTCGACCGCGTGTATCCCGACCGTTTCACGCACGTGCCGGAGCTCTGCCGCTTCGGCGCGAAGATCGTGAGAGACGGCAACGTCGCGGTCGTCACCGGCGTCGAAAAGCTCGAGGGAGCGCCGGTGATGGCGACCGACATCCGGGCGAGCTCAGCCCTCATCCTCGCGGCGCTCGCCGCCGAGGGGGAGACGACGATTCTCCGCGTCTATCACATCGACCGGGGCTACGAGCGGATCGAGGAGAAGCTTCGGGGGATCGGCGCCTCGATCCGGAGGGTCGCGGAATGAGCTTCGCCCTCGGATCGTCCGGGAGGAGCGCGCGGCATGCGTAACCTCATCATCGGAACGTCCGGCCACGTCGATCACGGCAAAACGGAGATCGTGAAGGCGCTGACCGGCCGCAACACGGATCGTCTCAAGGAAGAGCAGGAGCGCGGCATCTCGATCGTGCTCGGCTTCGCGCCGCTCGATCTCGGCGACGGCGTCACGGCCGGCATCGTGGACGTGCCCGGCCACGAGCGCTTCGTCAAGACGATGGTCTCGGGGGCGGTCGGTGTCGATCTCGCGCTCCTCGTCGTCGCGGCGGACGAGGGGGTCATGCCGCAGACCGAGGAGCACTTCGAGGTGCTCCGGCTCCTCGGCGTGCGGGGCGCCGTGATCGCGATCACGAAGATCGATCTCGCCGACGACGGCCTCGTCGGCCTCGTCGAGGAGGAGGTCCGCGATCTCGTCAAGGGAAGCGCCTTCGAGAGCGCGCCGGTCATCCGGACCTCCGCCGTGACGGGTGCCGGGCTCGCCGAGCTCAAGGCGACGCTGCGCTCGCGCGCGATCGCGCTCGCCGAGCGCGAGGCCGCCGACTTCTTCCGCATGCCGGTCGACCGCGTCTGGACGAGGAGCGGGATCGGCACGATCGTCACCGGAACGGCGTGGAGCGGCGAGGTGCGCAAGGGGGACGAGCTCGTGCTCGAGCCCGGCGGGCGGGACGTTCGCGTCCGGGAGGTGCAGAGCTTCGAGCGGACGCTCGAAGCGGCCTCGGCCGGCATGCGCACGGCGCTCGCGCTCCACGGCGTGCGCGTGAGCGAGGTGGCGTCGGGCATGCAGGCGCTCACCCCCGGCGTGCTCTCCCCGGCGAGCATGCTCAACGCGGTCGTCGAGGTGGGGCGCCTCGCGCCGGGACCGCTCAGGAACAGGCAGCGGGTGCGTTTCCACCACGCCGCTTCCGAAATCATCGGCCGCGTCGTCACGCTCGACGGCGCCGAGATCGCCCCCGGGGGGAACGCCTACGTTCAGCTCCGGCTCGAAAACAAGGCCGTCGCCCGGCGGGGGGACCGGTTCATCCTCAGGTCGTACTCTCCGCAGCACGTGATCGGCGGGGGACGGATTCTCGATCCGGACGCCCCGAAGCTCAAGGCGCATTCGGCGGCGCTCGCGCGGGAGCGCCTGCGCGCGCTCGACGGCGGGACGGCGGAGGATACGGTGGTCGCGTGCGCCGCGTCCGGCGGGAGCGCCGGATTCGCGATCGCTTCCCTCGAGCGCTACGGGCTCGCGCGGGGGGAGATCGCCGCCGCGGTGGAGGCGCTCGCGAAGGCGGGGCGCCTCGTATCGATCGAGGGGCGCCTGTTCGAGAAACGGATCGTATCCGACACGGCCCGCTCGCTCGTCGCGATGATCGAGGCGATGTCCGCCGAAAACAAGCTGCTCTGGGGAGTCGATCGCGAGGAGCTCAAGGCGCGATCGTCGATGCGCGAGGGCCCGCTCTTCGACTACCTCATGGAAGAGGGAAAGCGCGGCGGCGCCCTGTTCTTCAAGGGGAGCCGGGTCCGCGCCGGGAGCGGCGAACGCGAGCTTTCCGAAGCCGACCGGAAGGCGCTCGCCGCGATCGAGGCGCGCGTCCGCGAGGCGGGGAGCGCCTTCGCGACGAAAGCGGATCTCCTCGCGATCGTGCGGGACGAGAAGCGCCTCGTGTCGTATCTGCATATTCTCGCCGACCGGGGCGCGATCGTGCGCATCTCGTCGGAGGGGGCGATGCACGCCGAGCGGTACCGGGAGCTTCTCGAGAAGGTGCGTTCCCGCCTCCTCGGCGGCGGCGCCCTCTCCGTCGGCGATTTCAAGGAGATGTTCGGATTCTCGCGCAAATTCGCCGTGCCGATCCTCGAGCACCTCGACCGCGAGGGGATCACGCGGCGGGACGGTGACGAACGGAAAGCGGGGCCGAAGCTCGCGTGAGCGCGGCGCCGCGACGGCCGGCGCGGCGCCGGATCCGGGAGGAGCGTATGATCGAGCGTGCACGGCGGAGAAAGACGAGACGGGTGCTCTATCGCGGCGTTCCCGTGGGCGGGAACGCGCCGATCACGATTCAATCGATGACGACGGCGCCGACGGCGGACGCGCGGCGGGTCATGCGCGAAATCCGCGCGCTCGCGCGGGCGGGCTGCGAGCTCGTCCGCGTCGCCGTGAAGGACGCCTCCGACGTCGCGGCGCTGCCGGCGCTCTGCGCCCGGAGCCCCATCCCCGTGATCGCCGACGTTCATTTCGATTACCGGATCGCCGTCGCCGCGGCGAAAGCGGGGGCCGCCGGGCTCCGCGTCAATCCCGGCAACATCGGCGGCGCGGAAAAGGTCCGGCGCGTCGTCGACGCGGCGGCCGCGGCCGGCATCCCCGTCCGCGTCGGCGTCAACTCGGGGAGCCTCGAGCGCGATCTGCGAGCGCTCGCGCGAACCGATCCCGCGCGCGCGCTCCGGGAGAGCGCGCTGCGCAGCTACCGGCTCATCGACGGGCTCGGGTTCCGCGATCTCGTGTTCAGCCTCAAGTCCCCCGACGCGCTCGTCACCGTGGAGGCGAACCGCCTGTTCGCCGCCGACACCGATTGCCCGCTCCACGTGGGGGTTACGGAAGCGGGGCCCCCCCTCAGCGGCGCCGCGAAATCGGCCGTGGCGCTCACGATGCTGCTCGGCGCGGGAATCGGCGATACGGTGCGCGTCTCCCTCTCGGGCGATCCGGTGCGCGAGGTGACGGCGGCCGCGGCGGTGCTTTCGGCGCTCGGGCTCCGCGACGACATTCCGCGGATCGTGTCGTGTCCGACGTGCGGGAGGAGCCGGATCGACGTGGCGCGGATCTCGGAGCGCCTCGAGCGCGAGATACTCGGCCGCCGCGCCGGCGTCGCGATCGCGGTCATGGGGTGCGAGGTGAACGGGCCCGGGGAGGCCCGGGACGCCGATATCGGGCTCGCGGGCTCGCGCGGCGGGGCCGTTCTCTTCAGGAAAGGGAAGGTCGTGAAGCGCCTCTCGGGTGATATCGCCGGGAAATTCCTGGCGGAGGTCCGCCGGTTCCTGGACGGCGGCGAAAAATGAGTGCTTTTCTTCATCCGGCGAGAAATAAATCTGGTAAAATTCCGCGAAAAATGCTATTATACCGTCGGTTGTGTCAATGGGTTACGGAAAGGACCCGCCCGCGTAGTCGAGCTTCCGGCAACCCCAGGGGTTGTTGTTTGCATGCTCCCGTCGGGGAGGAGAGGAGGTCGTGTTCATGAGGGGTAGTAGAGCGATTCTCGCTCTTGCGGTACTCGTGCTCATCTTGGGCGCTTCGACGCTGTGGGCTCAGGGCGAATACTCGATGCCGCTCGACCGTTCGATCTATCCCTTGCGCACCGCGATCAAATACGACACGCAGACGTATACGTTCACCTGCCAGAGCGCCTACAACGTGCGCTTCGAGAAGATCGATTCGAAACGGGTGAGGCTGTTCATCAAGCCGTTGGCCTCGCAGCCCATCCCGTATGAAGTAACGATTCAATGGGGCAATTTCCCGGCGATCACGCTGCAGACCGATCCGTCGGGCGAAACGTTCATCCTGAACACGGAGACGGGCTACGCCGAGAAGTAGCGCTCCGGGTCCGTCCTTCATAATCCCCCCGGCCGCTCCCGCGGCGGCTGCATAGGGAATTTTCACCTGAAATTACGGGCTACTTCGCGCATGCGCTCGTTTTCACGCGCGCGCCGTCGTGCGCGCGTTCGCGCGCGGGAAGACCGCCTGAGCTATTCTTTCTCCGGGAGGGCGGGCTTGACGAAGATCGTCGTGCCGCGCGAGCAGAGCGCCGTGCCCGCCTTCGATTTTCTCGGCCTGCGGACGTGGCGCTTCTCGGCGTAGATCACGGGAACGGTCGAGGAGCCGCGCGCCTTGCTGAAGTACGCCGCGATGGCGGCGGCCGTTTCGATGACGGTTCGCGGCGTGGAGCGGTGGGCGCCCTTGAGCACGACGTGCGAGCCGGGCGATCCCTGCGCGTGGAACCAGAGATCGGACGGCGACGCGAACTCGTGCGTCAGGATGTCGTTCTCCGCGTCGCTCCGTCCCACGTACACCGTGTGCGCGGCGTCGAGCGGAAAACGGCGGAAACGCTTCGCGGCCCCCGGCTCGCGCTCCCCGGCGCGGGCGGGCTTGTCCGGCGGAATGAGCGCGATGAGGTCCGCGGTCTCCTCGAGCGCGGCGATCCGGGCGAGCGCCTTCCGCGCGCGGACGATGTCGCGCGCCGTCTCGCGTTTCCGGTTCCTGATGATGACGTTCCCCTTCTCGCCCTTCTTCGCCTTCGTGAAATAGAGCCGGATGTTCCGCTCGACGGAGAGGGCGGGATCGAGCGGCACGACGACGTCCCGGTCGCCCGAGAAATCCGCGAGGACGATCTCGCGCAAGCCCGCCTTGAGCAGATGGCGGTGCGTGACGAGGAGGTTTCCGAAATGGCGGTATTCGTCGGCGCGCTCGGCGTCGGCGAGGTCCTGCTCGAGGTTATGCTCGAGCCGCTCGAGGCGCTTCACGAGCTTGGCCGTCTGGACGGCGGCGCGCCGCCGCAGGTGCGCGACGTACGACGGCATGACGACTTCGTCCGCGCGCGCGGCGAGCGCATCGAGCGCGCCGCGCATGCGCCGCGCGGGCGCTTCGACAGGCAGATCCACCGGATAGAGCGCCGCGGCGCCCGCCTCGCCGGCCTCGGGAAAATCGTACAGGCGCCAATCCCACGCGCCGCCGGCGAGCCGCGCGCCGAGCCCGGCGAGCAGCGGCCACAGCCGCGCGGGATCCCCGCCCGCGCTTTTCGCGAGCACCGTCGCGAGAACCGGATCGATCCCGCCGATCGATCGGGCGAGCGCTTCGGCGAATGTTTTGGCCTGTTTCCATCGGCGCGTATGCTCGGGGGCGGCGGCGCCGAGCCCTCCGGGCGCCTTTTCGGCGAAGAGACCGGCGGGAGGCTCCGCGGGGAGATCGAGGAGCGAGTAGCGTTTCGACGGCAGGGCATCGTCCGCCGCCGCCGTTCTTCTCCCCTTCTTCGCGCCGACCGCGGCGAGCTGCCGCTCGGTGCTTCCCCCGTAGAGGGCGAGCGCCTTCGCGGCGGGGGTGAGGTCGATCCTGAGGAGCAGGCTCTCCTCCGCTCCCCATTCTCCCCCGGGGGAGAGCTCGGCGACGAGGACGCGCTCGAAGCCGATGGAGCGGACGCGCTCGATGCGCCGCCCGTTCGCCGCCGTCATTTCCTCGATTCCCCGGTTCCGCGGGGCGAGCTCGCGGTCCGACGGCACGAGCTCCGGCTCCCGGCGGTGGTACAGCACGTGCGCGAAGGGGAACGGGCCGTTCCGGAGATAGAGCGTAACCGCTTCGGGGAAACGCCGCACGGCGGCGATCGAGGCGCCGGAGAGTATCCGGTCGAGCTCGGTCCCGAGCGCGTAGATGGTGAGGCTGTTCATGCGTCGAATGATAGGGTGGCGGCGGACCCGAAGTCAAATTGTAAAGCCGCCCCGCATTTCTTCGCTTACCCCGAACGCCGGAATCGTGCTACAGTCCGCCGCGGGGGACAGCGTCATCCGCGGCGCCGCGGACGCGCGCGCGGACTTGTCGAATCATTTCAAGGGGGAGCGTATGGTCTACAGCATGACGGGGTACGGGAAGGGAGAATCGCGGGGCGCGGCCGGCGCCGTGACCGTCGAGGTGCGCACCGTGAATCACCGGTTCATCGATTTCGCGATTCGGTTGCCGCGGCAGCTGAACGGCTACGAGCGCGAGGTCGAGAAGCTCGTTCGCGGCTCCCTCAAGCGCGGCCACGTCTATGTGACGGTCTCCGTCGATCTCGCGGCCGGGCCGGAGAACGTCGGGATCAATCGGCCGTACCTGCGCGCGGCGTACCGGGCGCTGAGCGATTTCGCGATCGAGGAGGGGATCCCCGGGCGGATCGACATCGGCACGCTGCTCGCGCTCCCCGACATCTTCGCGAACAACCTCGACGCGGCGCTGCCGGAGAGCCTCTGGGAAGAGACGCGCGCGGCGCTCGCCGCGGCGCTCGAAAAATGCAACGAGATGCGCCGGATCGAGGGGGAGGAGCTCGCGCGCGACGTCGCGCGGCGGCTCGTCGCCCTCGAGAAATCGGTCGCGCGCGTCGAGAAGAAAGCGCCGCTCGCCCTGAAGCGCTCGCTCGCGCGGGCGAAGGAGCGGCTCGCGCAGCTTTTGGCGGGGCACAAGATCGACGAGAACCGCTGGCTCATGGAGGCCGCGCTCACCGCCGAGCGGACCGATTTCTCCGAGGAGCTCGTCCGGATCAAGAGCCATCTCGCCCAGTTCTACACGGTCCTCGAGAAGGGGGACGAGGTCTCGAAGGGCCTCACGTTCCTCCTCCAGGAGATTCATCGCGAGGCCACGACGATGGCGAACAAGGCCGCAGACGCCGTCATCATCCGCGAATGCCTGTCCCTCAAGGAGGGGGTCGAGAAGATCCGCGAGCAGGTGCAGAATCTCGAGTGAGGCGCCGCGCCGCGCGCCCTCGCGGCGCGCGCGGCCGGGCCCGAACCGGGGAGGGAGAGCCGTGACGCCGTCCTCGATCATATCCAGGGAGCCGCTCCTCGTCGTCATATCGGGGCCCTCGGGCGTCGGCAAGTCGACGATCGTCGACCGCGTCCTCGCGCGCGTCCCCGGCATGGTCGCCTCGATTTCGGTCACGACGCGGCCGCCGCGCGGCGGCGAGCGGGACGGATTCGAATATTTTTTCCTGACGCGCGAGGAGTTCGAGCGGCGTCGCGCCGCCGGGGATTTCCTCGAATGGGCCGAAGTGCACGGAAACCTCTACGGCACCCCCGCCGCGTTCGTCGAGGATAGGCTCGCCTCAGGCGCGAGCGTCGTCCTCGAGATCGATATCCAGGGGGGGATGAGCGTGCGGGGACGGTTCCCCGGAGCCGTGCTCATATTCCTCGTGCCCCCCGACGTCGAGACGCTCCGGGCGCGGCTCGACGGCCGCGGGACGGACGGCGAGGAGGTCATCCGCCGCCGGCTCGAGAACGCGCGGAAGGAGCTCGCCCGCGTCGACGGCTACGATTACGCCGTCGTCAACGACGACGTCGAGCGGTGCGTCGCGGACTGCATCGCCATCATCCGCGCGGAGGGGCTCCGGCGGGAGCGGGCGGTGTTCGGCTAGCGCCCCGGGGAGGTCCGGCGCGGCGTTTTCGTCCTTGCGCAAGGGATTGAATTATATTACTATTTCTCCCCCGGCACGAGGGGCGGAGAGGCTCTCCGATCGATGTCCGGGTGCCCGAGGGCATTCCAGCCGGCACGCATATCGTGGTTCACCGTAACGATGAGAGGGTATGCTATGAATCGCGCCCCACTTGAGAGAATTCTCGATGTCATCCCGAACAGGTACGAAGCGGTTCGGATCATGGCGAAGGAGGCGAGGAGGATCAATCTCCTGATCCGCCTCTCCGGCGAAGAGATCGAAGAGAAACCGACCTCGATCGCGATGAAACGACTCGTCGACGGGAAAGTGAAGTATACGTATGCGGATGCGGAGCCAGAGGGGGAAAAATAGCCGCGGGGAAGGATTGCTGGGCAAACGGATTCTCCTCGTGGTGACGGGCGGCATCGCCGCCTATAAATCCGCCCTCCTGGTCCGACTTCTCAAATGCAGGGGGGCCGAGGTGCGCGTGGCGATGAGCGCCGCCGCGACCGAGTTCGTCACGCCGATCACGTTCGAAGTTCTCTCCGAAAATCCCGTATCGCTCAGCTTGTTCGCGCGCCGCGAACGCCCCGTCGTCGAGCACGTCGAGCTCTCGAAGTGGGCGGACCGCGTCGTCGTCGCGCCGGCGACCGCGGACATCATCGCGAAGGCGGCGCACGGCATCGCCGACGACATCGCGAGCACGGTGCTGCTGGCGGCGCGCGCCATGGTCATGTTCGCCCCCGCCATGAACGAAGCGATGTGGGCGAGCCCGCCCGTCAAACGGAATATCGAAACGCTCATCACGGACGGAAAAATAGTGCTCGGCCCCGGCTCGGGCGCCCTCGCGTGCGGGGACGTCGGTCCCGGCCGCATGGCCGAGCCCGAGGAGATCGTTCGGGCGCTCGATGAATCGTTCGCTCCCGGCGTGCTCGCCGGCGTCAGGGTGCTCGTGACGGCCGGGCGCACCGAGGAGGAGATCGATCCGGTGCGCTGCCTCACGAACCGGTCGTCGGGGCGCATGGGATTCGCGCTCGCCCGCGCGGCGCGCGCCCGCGGGGCGCGGGTCGTGATCGTGCACGGCCCGGTCGACGTGCCGCCGCCGGCCGACATCGAGGCCCGGAGCGTCACGACGGCGGCCGAGATGGGCGCGGCCGTGACGAAGGAGTTCGCCGCGTGCGACGTGCTCGTCATGGCGGCCGCCGTGTCCGATTTCACGCCGGTCCGGCGCAACGCGCAGAAGATCAAGCGGGCGGGGAAAACGCTCGCGCTCGAGCTCCGCGCGACCGACGACATCCTCGCCTCGCTCGCGAAACGGAAGGGGAAGCGGATCGTCGTCGGTTTCGCCCTCGAAACGGCGGACGGCGAGGCGAACGCGACCCGGAAGGCCCGCGAGAAGGGCTGCGATTACATGGTGCTCAACGCGCCGGGGAAGCACACCGGCTTCGGCGCGCCGACGAACCGGATTACGCTCTTCAAGGGACGGAACAGGCTCTTCGAGACCCCGCTCGTCTCGAAGGACGAAGCGGCGGCCCTCATCCTCGACGCGGTGGCCGCCGACGGCAGGGTGAAGCGGTTCGCCCGATAGGGGATTCCATGGAACGGGACGCGCTCGGGGACATCAAGCGATACCTCCTCGGCAGGCGAGGCATGGGCGTGGAGGTCGCGTACCGGATCGCCGGCGCGGAGCGCCCGGTGGACGCGCCGCGCGCGGGCGGGCGGGAGACCGCGCTCGTCACGTCACCGGCCCCGCGGGCAGACGCCGCGCCCCGGAGTGATTCCGCGCCCCGGGCCGAGAGCGCGGCGGCCGAGCAAGCGTCTCTCTTCGGCGAGCCCGGCCGGAAACCGTCGCTCGATCTCGCGGGATTCGATCTCGCCGCGCTCGAGGCGGCGGTCGCGAAATGCGAGCGCTGCGGACTCGCCGGGGGACGGACGCGGACCGTCTTCGGGAGCGGAAATCCCGCCTCGCGGATCGTGTTCGTCGGCGAGGCGCCGGGCCGGGACGAGGATCTCCAGGGGCTCCCCTTCGTCGGGCGGGCGGGGCAGCTGCTCACGAAGATGCTCGCCGCGATCGGATTCACCCGCGACGAGGTGTACATCACGAATATTCTGAAATGCCGGCCGCCGGGAAACCGCGAGCCGCAGGAGGACGAGATGGCGTCGTGCGAGCCGTACCTCGCGAGACAGCTCGCGCTCGTGCGGCCCGCCCTGATCTGCGCGCTCGGGAGGATCGCGGCGCACGGGCTTCTCAAGAAGACGACGGCGCTCGGCGTGCTCCGGCAGGGCGTGCACTACTACCATGACATACCGGTCGCGGTGACGTATCACCCGGCCGCGCTGCTCAGGAATCCGAATCTCAAACGCGACGCGTGGGAGGACCTCCAGACGATGCGGAGGCTCTACGACGAGCGGGTCGGGGAGGACGCATGACGGACACCGGCACGAATATGCGCATCGAGTTCAAGAACCTCGAGCGCGTCCCGCCGCAGAACCTCGAGGCGGAGCGCGCGGTGCTCGGGGGCATGCTCCTCGAGCCCGAGGCCGCGACGCGCGCCGTCGAGATCGTCGGGGCCGAGAACTTCTACCGCCCCGCGCACGGGAAGATCTTCGGCGCGATGCTCACCCTTTTCAACAAGCGCGAGCCGATCGACGTCATGACGCTCTCGGAGGAGCTGCGCAAGACCTCGGATCTCGAGGCGGTGGGGGGCATCGCGGCGCTCACCGATCTCGTCGACTCGACGCCGAGCGCGGCGAACATCGAGCACTACGCGCGCATCGTGCTCGACAAGTCGATTCTCCGGAAGCTCATCCGCGCCTCCACCGACATCGCCGAGGACGCCTACGGGGCGAACCGCGAGGCGGACGCCATCCTCGACGCCGCGGAGCAGAAGATATTCAAGATATCCGAGTCGCGCGTGACGCAGGGCTTCGTGCACATCAAGGACGTGCTCAAGGAGCGGTTCGAGGAGATCCAGCGGGTGCACGAGACGCGGATCAGCGTCACCGGGCTGGCGAGCGGCTTCCTCGATCTCGACAAGTACACCGCCGGATTTCATCCGAGCGATTTCGTCATCATCGCGGGGCGCCCCTCGATGGGCAAAACGAGCTTCGCGCTCAACATCGCGCAGCACGTCGGGCTCCTCGAGCACCGGCCGGTCGCGATCTTCAGCCTCGAGATGTCGAAGGAGCTCCTCGTCCAGCGGCTCCTCTGCGCCGAAGGGGAAGTGGACGCGCAGAAGGTGCGGAGCGGCTTCACCCTGCCGAAGGACATCGAGCGGCTCACCAACGCAGCGGGGCTCCTGTCCGAGGCGCCGATCTTCATCGACGATACGCCGGCGATCTCGACCCTCGACATGCGCGCCCGGGCGCGCCGGCTCAAGTCGGAGCACGACATCGCGCTCATCATCATCGATTATCTGCAGCTCGCCCGCTGCAGCGAGCGGTCCGAGAACCGGCAGCAGGAGATCTCCTCGATCTCGCGGTCGCTCAAGGCGCTCGCCAAGGAGCTCTCGATTCCGATCATCGCCCTCTCCCAGCTCTCGCGCGCCGTCGAGGCGCGCGGCGGCGACCGGCGGCCGATGCTCTCGGATCTCCGCGAGTCGGGCGCCATCGAGCAGGACGCCGACCTCGTCCTCTTCCTCTACCGGGCCGAGTTCTACGATCCGGACGATCCCGACAAGCAGGGGAAGGCCGAGCTCATCATCGGAAAGCAGCGGAACGGGCCCACCGGCATCGTCCCGCTCGTTTTCGAGAAGCGCTACACGAGGTTCTATTCGGCGGCGCAGTCGGACGCCGGGGCGCCGCCGGAGGTATTCTAGATGACGCCGCTCCACATTCTGGGCAGGTTTTTCCTCGGGTTCTTCGAGGAGATCGGGGGGGTGTTCCTCCTCATCTGCCGCGTGTTCCAGACGCTCCCCCGCACCTTCGCGAACGCGAAAGGCATCCTGCAGCAGATGGACCGGATCGGGATCGGCTCGATCCCGCTCGTCCTCGTGACTTCGCTCTTCGTCGGCGCGGTGACCTCCGTGCAGGCGGCGTACCAGTTCCACGGATACGTGCCGCTCAAGTTCATCGGCACGGTCGTCGGCAAATCGGTCATCCTCGAGCTCGGCCCCGTGCTCACCGCGCTCGTCGTCGGGGGGCGGGTGAGCGCGTCCATCGCCGCCGAGCTCGGCACGATGAAGGTCACCGAGCAGATCGACGCGATGGAGATGATCGCGATCGATCCGGTCGAGAACCTCGTCCTGCCGCGGGCGATCGGCGCGACCTTCATGCTCCCCGTGCTCACCGTGTTCTCCGATTTCCTCGCGATCCTCGGCGCCATGATCGTCGCGAACGTTTCGCTCCACGTCGGCTTCAACACGTTCGGAACGGGCCTGAAGCTCCTCTTCAGGACGCAGGACATCGCCGGCGGGCTCATGAAGACCTTCATCTTCGGCTTCATCATCGCGATCATGGGGTGCTACCACGGCTTCCAGACGAGGGGGGGCGCCGAGGGCGTGGGGCTCGCCACGATGCGGGCGGTCGTGTCCTCCTGCCTCCTCATCCTCGTGTGGAATTACCTGCTGGCGTCCGTCATCTTCCGGTTCCTGTTCGCGCCCGCTTCGTAGGAGGCCCGGTGTCATGCAACGCGGCGATGCCATCATCGGAATCCGGGGACTCAGAAAATCGTTCGGCAGCCATCGCGTGCTCGATGCGCTCGATCTCGACATCGAGCGGGGCGAGACGCTCGTCGTCATCGGGCGGAGCGGGTGCGGGAAGAGCGTCCTCCTCAAGCACATCACGGGGCTCGTGAGGCCCGACGCGGGGGAAATCCTTTTCGAGGGCGAGGATATGACGCGTTTCGACCGGAAAAAGCTGTTCCAAATGCGCATGCACTTTGGTATGCTTTTTCAGAGTTCCGCGCTTTTCGACTCGATGACGGTCGGTGAAAACGTTGCGCTTCCGCTCCGGAAGCACTCGAACATGAGCGAGGAGGAGATCGCGCGGACCGTGACCGAAAAGCTCGAGCTCGTCGGGCTGACCGGCGTGCAGGGACAGTATCCGGCGGAGATGAGCGGGGGGATGAAGAAGCGGATCGGCCTCGCGCGCGCCGTCGCCATGAACCCCCAGGTGGTGCTCTACGACGAGCCGACGACGGGGCTCGATCCCATCATGGCGGACGTCATCAACGAGCTCATCAGGACTCTCCAGCGGGAGCTGAAGGTCACGTCGGTCGTGGTCACCCACGATATCAAGAGCGCGTATCATGTCGGCGATCGCATCGCGATGCTGCATGAGGGCAGGATCATATTCTCGGGATCGCCGGACGAGGTTCGGCGGACCGATGATCCGGTGATCCGGCAGTTCGTGGAAGGAAGGGCCGAGGGGCCCATCAAGCCGATCTAGCGCGGCCGCCCGGCACGGGCCGGGGCGCCGCGGCGGCGGGAGTCGCGTAACCGGAACGGCGGGAAACAAACCGATGGAATACAAATCGCTCGAGATCAGGGTCGGATTCACGGTCTTCGTCGCCTCGCTCATCCTCATCGTCGGGCTCATGTGGTTCCAGGGCTTCAAGGTGGGGCGCGGCACGTACCAGATCCACGCCGCGTTCCCGATGGTGGGCGGCATCGGGCCGGGGGACAAGGTCAACCTCAACGGCGTCGAGATGGGGAGCGTGAAGCGCGTGCAGCTGCGCGAACGCGACGTGCTCCTCACGATGGATATCAGCAGGCGGGCGCGGATCCCCGACGATTCGCGCATCGTCCTCCAGACCGTCGGCATCATGGGGGAGCGCATCATCACGGTGCTCCTCGGGACGTCGGAAAAATTCCTCGAGCCCGGCGCGACGATGCAGGGGGTGTACGAGCCCGGCATCACCGAGGCGCTCGCCTTCCTCGGCAACATCATGGACGATCTCACGGAGCTCACCAAGGACATGCAGAAGATCGCCGGCACGCTCACCCAGGGCAACAAGCTCAAGGGGATCGTCGACAACCTCGCCGAGATCAGCGGGCGGCTCCGCGCCCTCATCGAGCGCGACGCCCCCGGCTTCGAGTCGGGCGTGCAGTCGTTCCGGCGTTCGGCGGAAACGATGGACAAGCTCCTCGCCCGGAACGAGGGGAACATCGACACGCTGATGACCTCCTTCGCCGAGGCGAGCAAGGACTTTCCCGAGCTCGTGAAACGGATGCGCGCCGTCACCGACGAGCTCGCCGAGATCACGAACAGCCTCCAGAAGAACGACAACACGCTCGGCGCGCTCATGAGCGACCGCGCCCTCATGGACAAGCTCGAGAAGGCGGTGAAGGACCTCGACGACCTCGTCACCGACGTGAAAGCGAATCCGAAGAAATATCTGAAGGTCGAGATATTCTGAGAAGACCGAAGCTTCCGAGGCCGAAAGGGAAGATGTTCTTATGAACGAACGAATCGTCTGCCTCGTCGCCGCGGCGGGGAGAGGGGTGCGCTTCGGGCGCGAGATGCCGAAGAGCTTCTATCCCGTCGAGGGGCGGCCGCTCCTGGCGTGGTCGCTCCGCGCGCTGCACGCATGGGGCGGGATCACGAGCTACGCCGTCATGGTTCCGGCGGGATGGGAAGCGGAGGCGGAGAAGGAGCTCGCGGCCGAGGTGCCCGGCGTTCCGCACGCCGTGCTCGTCGGCGGCGAGACGAGGCAGGAATCGGTCGCCCTCGGGCTCGCCTCGATCGGCGGCGCCGATCTCGTGATCGTGCACGACGCGTGCCGGCCGATCGTCTCCGTGGATCTCATCGGCCGCGTCGTCGACGCGGCGCGCGCGCACGGCGCGGCGGTCCCCGTGCTCGGCGTGACCGACACGCTCGGACGGCTCCGGGACGACGCCCTCGAGGGGATCGTTCCCCGGGAACGGGTCGTCGGGATCCAGACGCCGCAGGTCTTCACGTTCGACGTGCTCTCGAAGGCGTTCGCGAACGCGGGAGAGGCCGTCCGCACGGCCACCGACGAAAGCTCCCTCGTCCTCAACGCCGGATTTCCCGTGAAGGCCGTCGAGGGCGAAGGGTGGAACATCAAGGTCACCGTGAAGGAAGATCTCGAGATCATGGGGAGCTTCCTCTCGGGACGAAAGCTCGTTCTTCCCCCGTGCGCGGGGGAATCGTGACGGCGGCTCCAGCGAGGCTCCATTGAACAAAACGCGCGGATCGTTCAGGGTAGGAATCGGCTACGACATCCACCCGCTCGCCGGGGGGAGGCCCCTCGTCCTCGGCGGCGTGCGGATCGAGCACGGCGCGGGGCTCGCGGGGCATTCGGACGCCGACGCGCTCATCCACGCCCTGTGCGACGCGCTCCTCGGCGCGCTCAACCTCGGCGATCTCGGCGAGCATTTCCCCGAGACGGCCGAATGGAAGGACGCGGCGAGCACGCGGATCCTCGTCGCGGTCGCGGCGATGGTGGCGCGCGAGGGCTACGCCCTCGTGAACGCCGACTGCGTCGTGCACGCCGAGGAGCCGAGGCTGGCGCCGCACCGCGCGGCGATGGCGCGGACGATCGCCGCCGCGCTCGGCGTGGAGGCCGCTCGTATCTCGATCAAGGCGACGCGCGGCGAGGGGCTCGGCCCCGTGGGAGAGAAGCGCGCTATCGCGGCCGAAGCGGTCGTCCTGCTCGAAAAGGCCGAATGACCGGTTCGCGGAACCGGGCAGGGGCGCCGCGGGGGCAGGAGGGGGAAAGGGTTCTCCGGTGAAAGAGGTTCGCGTACGGTTCGCGCCGAGCCCGACGGGGCATCTCCACGTCGGCGGCGCGCGGACCGCGCTCTTCAACTGGCTCTTCGCGCGCCACGAGGGCGGGCGGTTCATCCTGCGCGTCGAGGACACGGACGTCGAACGTTCGAGCGCGGATCTCGAAACCGGCATCCTCGAGGATCTTCGCTGGCTCGGGCTCGCGTGGGACGAGGGGCCGGACCGCGGCGGCGCGTTCGGGCCGTACCGGCAGTCCGAGCGGGTCGCGGCCTACCGCGACGGCGCCCGGCGGCTCGTCGAGGCGGGGAAGGCGTACCCGTGCTTCTGCACGGACGAGGAGCTCGAGCGGAAAAAGGAGCAGCGCCGCGCGGCGAGCCTCCCGCCGCAGTACGACGGCGCGTGCCGCCTGCTGAGCGAGGCGGAGCGCGCGCGGAAGCGGGCCGGGGGACTGCCGGAGAGCGTGCGCTTCATCGTCCCCGCGGATGCGGGGAGGCGGCTCGTCGACCTGATCCGCGGCGAGGTCGATTTCCCCGGCGGGATGGTCGGCGATTTCGTCGTCATGCGCTCGAACGGGCTCCCCACGTACAATTTCGCCGCGGCCATGGACGACGCGGCCATGGCGATCACGCACGTGATCCGCGGGGAGGAGCATCTCTCGAACACGCTCCGGCAGATCATGATCTACGAGGCGTTCGATATCGCGCCTCCGGCGTTCGCCCATATCCCGCTCATCCTCGGCCCCGACCGTTCGAAGCTGAGCAAGCGGCACGGCGCGCCGAACGTCGACGATTTCCGCGGACGGGGATACCCCGCCGAGGCGATCGTCAACTACCTCGCGTTTCTCGGGTGGTCCCCCCCGGGCGAGGGGGAGATCCTCGCGGTCGACGATCTCGTGCGCGCGTTCACGCTCGCGCGCGTGTCGCCGTCGCCGAGCATATTCGACGAGGCGAAGCTGAGCTGGGTCTCGTCGCAGTACGTGAAGCGGGGAGGCTCGGGGCGCTGGCTCGACGACGCGCTCCCCTTTTTCCCCGCCGACGTGCGGGAGTTCTACCCGCGCGAGCGGCTCGCGGAGATCTTCGATATTCTCGCCGAGAATCTCCCGAGCTTCTCGAAGATCGAGGCGGAGGCGGCCCCCTTCAGGCCCGGGATCCCCGCCCTCGCCGGGGAGGCGCGCGAAACGGCCGCCGGCGCGCGGGAGCTGCTGGCGGCGAGCGCCGCGTCGTTCGAGGCCTGCGGGGAATGGCGCGCGGCGGCGATCGGCGCGTGCATCAAGGAGCTTGGTTCACGGATCGGCGTCAAGGGCAAGGCGCTCTACATGCCGATCCGCGCGGCGGTGACGGGGTCGCTCCACGGCCCCGATCTGACGCGCGTCATGGAGATACGGGGGAGGGAGAGCGTGGTCCGGGCCGTCCGGGGCGCGCTCGCCGGAACGGAGACGCCGTGAACGGCGCAGGAGAGGCGGAGGTGCGGCAATGAAGGTGACGGTGCTCCTCGGCGGGGATTCGCCGGAGCGTGACGTCTCGCTCGCAAGCGGCGCCGCGATACTGAAAGCGCTGCGCGCGGGAGGGCACGAGGCCCGCGCGGTCGACCCGGCGCTGAGCCCGGGTGCGGACGCGGAGCCGCTCGCGGCGAAGATCGGCGCGGAGCCGCCGTCCGCCCCGCCGCCGCTCGCGGCGGGGGAGAAGTTCTCGTGGCTGAGCGCCGAGCCGGTCCGCTCCGCGGACGTCGTCTTCATCGCGCTCCACGGGGGCTCGGGGGAAGACGGCACGGTCCAGGCGCTCCTCGAGACCGCCGGCGCCGTCTACACCGGCTCCGGCATTCTCGCGAGCGCGCTTGCGATGAACAAGGACCGTTCGAAGGCGCTCTTCCGCGAGGCGGGTGTGCGGACCGCGCCGCACCTGCTCGTCGACGCGTCGTCGGAGCGGGAGCGCGCGGCGGCGCGCGACGCGGTTTCGCGGTCGGTCGGCTACCCGGCCGTCGTGAAGCCGAACTGCCAGGGATCGAGCGTCGGGTTCTCGTTCGTTCCTCGCGCGGAGGATCTCGACGAAGCGCTGCGGCTCGCCGCGTGCTTCGGCGGCGAATGCGTCGTCGAGCGATACGTCCCGGGGCGCGAGCTCACCGCGGCGATTCTCGAGGGGGGGGCGCTCCCCCTCGTCGAGATCGTCCCCGAGGGGGGCTTCTACGACTACAAGCGGAAGTACACGAAGGGGACGAGCCGCTACGTCGCGCCGGCCGAGGTCGACGCGAAGACGGCGGAGCGCATCAAGCGCGAGGCGGCGCTCGCGTACCGCGCGCTCGCCTGCAGGGATTACGCGAGGATCGATTTCAGGCTGTCCGGGGACGGCGAGGCGTTCTGCCTCGAGGCCAACACGCTCCCCGGCATGACGGAGCTCAGTCTCGTGCCCATGGCGGCGAAGGCCGCCGGCATCGGGTTCGGGGATCTCGTCGAGCGGATCGCCCGCGCGGCGGCGGCGAGAGGGAAATAGAACAAGGAGTCGTCGATGGATCGCGTTGAAACGTTGATGAAGGAGTTCACCGAGGCGACCGGCGTCCCCGGTTACGAGGGAGAGATCGCGGCGCTCATGGAGCGGCATCTCGCCCCGGTCGCCGTCATCGAAAAGGACCGTCTCGGCTCGTGCATCGCGCGGCTCAAGGGGCGCGCCGAGCGCCCGCGGATCATGCTCGCCGCGCACATGGACGAGGTCGGATTCATGGTGTCCCATTTCTCGGGATCGTTCGTGCGGTTCAATCCGCTCGGCGGATGGTGGTACCCGCGCATGATCGGGCTCCCGGTGTCGATCCGCACGGCGAAGGGCGAGGTGAGCGGCGTCATCGCGACGAAGAATCCGTACGAAATGGAAGACGAGGAGCGCAAGGGGCCCTTCAAGGCGAAGGACCTCTACATCGACGTCGGCCTTTTCGGGAAGAAGAGCCCCGAGACGCTCGGCATCCGCCCCGGCGATCCCGTCGCGCCCCGGCTCCCCTTCACGGTCCTCGACGGGGGGCGCTCCTACATGGCGAAGGCGTGGGACGACCGGGCCGGCTGCGTCATGCTGATCGAGGTGCTCCGGGCGCTCGCGCGCGTGAAGCTTCCGAACGCCGTCTACGGCGTCGGCACCGTGCAGGAGGAGGTCGGGATCCGCGGCGCGATGACGAGCGGATTCCGCACGAATCCCGACGTCTGTCTCGTTCTCGAGGTGGACATCGCGCAGGATACTCCCGGCTCCGCCGACGGGGTTCCGGGAAAGCTCGGCGGCGGCGTCTCGATCTGCGTCTACGACGCCACGCTCATTCCGAACACGAGGCTCCGCGACCACGTCGTCGCCGTCGCGAAGCGCAGGAAGATCCCGTTCCAGTACAGCGCCGTCGCCTTCGGCGGCACGGACGGGGGGCGGGTGCACACGACCGCGGCGGGCGTGCCGACGCTCGTGATCAGCGTGGCGACGCGCCACATCCACAGCGCCGCGGGGATCCTGTGCCGGAAGGACTTCGACAACGCGGTGAAGCTCGTCACCGAGGTCGTGAAGACGCTGGACGAGAAGACCGTCGCGGATCTCGCCTGACGGATCGACGGGGAGAAAGGACTCACGGATGGCTCTCAAGGTCTACGATACGCTCCGCGCGCGGAAGGAAGAGTTCACGCCGGTGAGCCCCGGCAAGGTCGGGATCTATTTCTGCGGCATGACGGTGCAGGACCGGCCGCACATCGGGCATATGCTCGCCTTCGTCGCCGGCGACATGATACGGCGGCACCTCGCGTTCAAGGGCTACGAGGTGACGTACATCCAGAATTTCACCGATATCGACGACAAGATCATCGCCAAGGCGAACGAGGAGGGGGTCGACTACCGCGTCATCGCCGAGCGGAACATGAAGGAATACTTCCGATACGCCGACGAGCTCAACATCATCAAGGCGGACCGCTATCCCCTCGCCACGCAGCACATTCCGGACATCGTCGCGCTCATCCAGTCGCTCGTGGACAAGGGATTCGCCTACGACGCCGGCGGGGACGTGTACTTCCGCGTCCGCGCGTTCCCGCAGTACGGGAGGCTCTCGAAGCGCAACGTCGACGAGCTCGTCAGCGGCGCGCGCATCGAGGTCGGCGAGCGGAAGGAGGATCCGCTCGACTTCACCCTCTGGAAGGGGGCCAAGGAGGGGGAGCCCGCGTGGGAGAGCCCCTGGGGGCCCGGCCGCCCCGGCTGGCACATCGAATGCTCGGCGATGTCGATGAAGTATCTCGGGACGACGATCGACATGCACGGCGGCGGGCAGGACCTCATCTTCCCCCATCACGAGAACGAGATCGCCCAGAGCGAGGCGTCGACGGGGAAGACGTTCATCCACTACTGGATGCACAACGGCCTCCTGAACCTTCGCGGCGAAAAGATGTCGAAATCGACGGGGCATTTCTTCGCGATCGAGGACATCAACCGCGAGTTCAGCGGCGAGGTGATCAGGTTCTACCTCCTGTCGACCCATTTCCGGAGCGGCACCGAGTTCAGCCGCGAGCGTCTCAAGGAGGCCGAAGCGGGCCTCGAGCGCATCCGGAACGCGTGCGTCTACGTCGACGAGCGGCTCACGGCGCTTCGCGCCGCGCCCCCGCGCCCGGCCTCGCCCGCGGCCGGGAGCCTCGCCGCGCTCGTCGAGGACGTGAAACGGGATTTCGTCGAGGCGATGGACGACGACTTCAACAGCGCCGAGGCGATCGGGCACGTCTTCCGGCTCGTCCGCGAGATCAACCGGGTCCGCGCCGAGGGGGACGAGGGCGCCGCCCAGCGCGCCGAAGCGTTCGAAAAGCTCCGCGAGGCGCTCGGAATATTCGATTCCGTTCTCGGCCTCTTCAGGGGAGGGCTCCCGAAAGCAGGGCTCGAGATCCCGCGCGAGGTCGCCGGTCTCGTCGCCGAGCGGGAGCGCGCCCGCGCGGAGAAGAGGTGGGCCGATGCGGATACCCTCCGCAAGAAGATCGCGGAGCTCGGCTTCGTCGTCGAGGACCGGCCCGGCGGCTCGTTCGTCAAGCCGGCGAAATAGCCGGGCCTTTGCCGCGAAATCCGGAAAAACCGCGAAACCGGGCCCGGGCGCCGCGGGCTTCGTCGACGTCGCGCGGCGGAGCGCCACGCGGCCCCTCATGCGCTTTTATCTCTGAAAAACGGAAACGCCGACCGGATCGGCAGGAGCGCGAGCCAGAGCAGGATCGGCAGGAAGAAGTTATTGGAGAGACTGAGGATTTCGGTTCCCGTCCACCACGCCTCGCTCTCGCGGTACGCGCTCACGAACGCGAGCGTGACGGTGAGCGCGTTCGCGACGGCGAGGATGGCGATTCCGATCGCCGCGCCCCGGAGCTTGGCCCTCCACGAGATGTGCCCCACGGCGACGACGAGCGAGAGAAAGACGAAGGGATTGAGGGCGATATCCTCGGTGATCCTGACGGCGTTTTCCATCACGAACTCGTAGCCGAAGATGGCGAGCGCGGGCTTCGCCATGAGCGCGATGCCCCGCACCCAGTATTTTCCGATGACGAAGTAGTAGAGCAGGTAGAGCGCCACCGACACGGCGAGGAACCGGAGGAAGAAGAGGAGGATCTCCCGCGCGGCGCCGCGCAGGGAGGCGTCGTTCGCGTTTATATCGTCTTTTGCGCTCATGGTGTCCGCCCGGCGGCGCGCGGCTTCACGATCTTCCACATCCACCAGATGACGAGCAGCAGCATGAAGATAACGAAGCCGACCTGCCACAGATACGCGTGAAAGAAGTTGAAGAGATCCGGCCGATGGTACATCACGAGGGAGATGAACACCATCCGCGCGAGATTGAGGATGTGGATCCCGGGGATGCCGGCGAGGAGTCCGATGAGCTTCTCGCCGATCCGCGCCGGATACGCCCCGATGATGGAGAAATAGATGATCGTCGTGTACAGCCCCGTGCATTCGGGAATCACGACGAGGCTATCGCCGCCGTGCGCGGTGTAGAAGAGGAGCGTCGAGCCCTTGAGCTGGTGGGAATAGCCGAGACGTTCGAGGCAAAACGCGACTTCCCGGGCGACGGCCACGTTCAGCCGATCGACGACCCCGGGAAGCATCCTGGTCAAAAAATAGGAAAGAAGCCAGATGATGAAGAAGAGAATCAGGAAGAGCAGGAACTCCGTCCGGAAGGTCGAGCCTCCCGGCTTCTTCTTTTCTCCGCCTTCTGGCTTCTTTCCGTGGCCCAATGAGTCACTCTCTACGAGTTACCCGCAAACAAAGTACATTCTGGCGCTCTAGGCTCTGCTCACTGCGCGTCTCCGCATGAAGACGGCGGCAGCGAGGATCAGAGCGAGCACGAGAATCGTCACGACCGGAACCGTGAATAGCGGCACGGGCTCGGGCTCGATGACGTGGATGACCTGAACGCAGGTGTCGTACACGACCGGCGTGGGCGTCCAGACGATGATCGTCAGGACATCCTCATCGTTCTCGAGAGCGATACCGGCATCGATGATACCGTAGATGTCTCTGCACGCGCCACCGTCGACCGTGACCGATCCCGACTGATTGATGACGGGGATGCGGCCGGCGACGCCGACGTTCGTGATGTTGTAGCTGTAGAGCGTCGGAGGAGCGCAATCATCCTGGTTGCAGATCGTGAACGGAATGTACGCCTGGGTCTGTCCGCGATCGACGAGCGTCAGGGTATCCTGGAACACGCCGAGCGCCGGGGGCGCCGCGACGACCGTGATGATCAGGGTGTCGGCGTTGTAGTACTTGACACCGGTCGCCGGACGGATGTTCGGATCCTGGCAGTCGCCGCACTCCGGAGCGCAGGCACCGGCGATGTTGGCGTAGGAGACCTTGCAGATCACCGTGTCAACAGTGCCGACGACCGCGTCGCACGGAGCGGTAATCAGAATGTTCTGATACCAGATGTACCCACCAGCCGGAAGCTCCTGGAGCTCCTGATCAACCGGATCGAGCGTGAGCGTCCAGCCCCTCGCGCTCCAGGTGTGGGCGCAGAGGGTGTCCAGAGCCGTGCAGCCAACCGTGTTGTACGGCGTCGCGTTGTACGGAGCGACCGTGTAATCCAGCGTCGCGCCCGGAGTGATGTTCGCGAAATCCGGACCCGGCTGGTTGAACGGAATGCCGTCGTACTGACCGAAACCGTAGCGCAAACAGGGGTCGCCTTCCCAGAGGCAGCCCGCCGGGGGCTGCGCGAGGGCGATGCCCGGCATAAGCAGGAGAGTGAGCGCCAGAATCGCAAATAGCTTCTTCATTTTCAATTCCTCCAAACGTTGAACAATCTTGCTTTGTCTTTTATGGGCCCGATGATGGTTTTCCGCCGGTTTCAGGCAACCGGCAACCGTTCATCAGGGTTAATTGCCATTGGTTCCCGTTGATTTATAAGAGGTTTCCTCCCTCCTTTCCTTGGTCGGTCTCGCCGCTAGACACCGCCGGCGACAAACAAAAAAAGGCACAGGCGCACAACCGCGCACCTATACCATTCTGTTGTCATTCGTCGCCATAGGTATCCTGCTTTACCCAAGCGAGACTCTGTTGCGCTCGATCTCCCTGGGCCTGGGAAGATCTCACACTCGAATGATACACCAAAGCCGCCGGAACGGTCAAGCATAAATTCCGTCCCGACTGATTTCTGCGCCCGATATCCACCGGAACCGGTCCGGCATTTTTCCCTTGACAGCGACCTAAGCCGAAAGTAATATTAATCTTTCGAAAAAAGCGCGGGAGATATCCCGGGCTGGCGTAGCTCAATCGGTAGAGCAACTGATTTGTAATCAGTAGGTTGGGGGTTCAATTCCCTTCGCCAGCTCCAGAAGCTCGATGAGGCCGGGTAGACGTTTTTCTTCTCTTCATTGAGAAAAAAACAAAGCGAGAAAGGCCCATAAGGGAATTTTTTGCTTTTCGGGGCCGATTTTTCGTTGATTGGAAGATCCTGGGGAGGTTCCCGAGCGGTCAAAGGGAACAGACTGTAAATCTGTCGCCGAAGGCTTCGGAGGTTCGAATCCTCCCCTCCCCACCAGGATTGCCGAGCGGGATGAGCGACTGATCGTTTTTGCCTGGAGCGGGAATAGCTCAGTTGGCAGAGCATCAGCCTTCCAAGCTGAGGGTCGCGGGTTCAAATCCCGTTTCCCGCTCCAATATGTGGACCATGGAGTAGCGAATAAAAGATAGGTGGCCCACGTAGCTCAGTCGGTGGAGCACTTCCTTGGTAAGGAAGAGGTCACCGGTTCGATTCCGGTCGTGGGCTCCACACAAACCGTGCCGATGAGGAGGTTCAGATTCGATGGCAAAGGCTAAGTTTGACAGGACGAAGCCGCACGTGAACGTTGGGACGATCGGTCACGTGGATCACGGGAAGACGACCCTGACGGCGGCGATCACGAAGCAGCTGGAGAAGAAGGGTTTTGCGAAGTTTGTATCGTACGACGAGGTGGCGAAGGCTTCGGAGTCGCAGGGGCGTCGGGACGCGACGAAGATTTTGACGATTGCGACGGCGCACGTGGAGTACTCGACGGCGAACCGGCACTATGCGCACGTGGACTGTCCGGGGCACGCGGACTATGTGAAGAACATGATCACGGGGGCGGCGCAGATGGACGGGGCGATATTGGTGGTGTCGGCGGCGGACGGGCCGATGCCGCAGACGCGGGAGCACATACTGCTGGCGCGACAGGTTGGGGTGCCGTACATCGTGGTGTTTTTGAACAAGGTTGACCTGGTGGACGACCCGGAGCTGTTGGATCTGGTGGAGCTGGAGTGCCGGGAGCTGTTGAGCGAGTACCAGTTCCCCGGGGACGAGATACCGTTTGTGCGGGGGAGCGCCTCGAAGGCGATGAACTCGGAAGACCCGGACGGGCCGGAGGCGAAGTGCATTTGGGAGCTGATGAACGCGATCGACACGTACATACCGCTGCCGAAGCGCGACGTGGAGAAGCCGTTCTTGATGCCGGTGGAGGATGTGTTTTCGATTACGGGCAGGGGCACGGTGGGGACGGGGCGTATCGAGCGGGGCAAGGTGCACGTGGGGGAAAAGGTGGAGATCGTGGGGATCAGGGACACGCGGGAGAGCGTGGTGACGGGTGTCGAGATGTTCCGCAAGATGCTGGACGAAGGGATGGCGGGGGACAACGTGGGGCTCTTGCTGCGCGGGATCGAGAAGGAGATGCTGGAGCGGGGCATGGTGGTGGCGGCGCCGAAGAGCGTCACGCCGCACCGGAAGTTCACGGGGAAGGTGTACGTGCTGAAGAAGGAAGAGGGCGGGCGTCATACGCCGTTCTTCAACGGGTACCGGCCGCAGTTCTACTTCAGGACGACGGACGTGACGGGAGTGGCCACGCTTCAGGAAGGGCGCGAGATGGTGATTCCGGGTGACGATGCGGAGCTGACGATCGAGCTCATCACGCCGATCGCAATGGAAAAAGAGCTGCGGTTCGCGATCCGCGAGGGCGGACGCACCGTCGGCGCCGGCATCGTGACCAATATCATAGAGTAGCGCAGAGGAGAGAGGAATCGGTACGCCATGAGAGAACTAGCGATTCTTGCATGCAGCGTCTGCAAGAACAGGAACTACACGACGATGAAGAACAAGAGGAAGCATCCGGACCGGCTCGAGCACAAGAAGTACTGCCGGTTCTGCCGGAAGCACACCATTCACAAGGAGACCCGCTAGGCGGAGCACGACATGTGGCAGAAAATAAAGCATTTTTTCAGCGAGACCCGGGTGGAGATGCGGAAGGTCACCTGGCCGACCCGCGACGAGCTCAAGGAATCCACCAAGATCGTAATCGTGTCGACGATCGTCGTCACGCTGTTCATCGGAATCATCGACCAGATCCTCACGTTCGTCGTGAGGCGTCTGCTCGGGTGGTAAAGGAGGCTTCAGCCTGACCAGGGCCTCGCAGGCGCTCAGCCATGGGTGACGATATATTCAAGAATCTGGACGGAGAGCAGGAAGAGGAATCTCCTGCCGTCCGGGACGCCGCGGGTGCTTCCCCCGCGCCGCAGGGCGCTCGGGCCGCGATCGATCCGGAAGAGGCGGGAAAGCGGATGCGCTGGTACGTCGTCCACACCTACTCGGGACGCGAGAACAAGGTGCGGGAGACGATCGAGCGCCTCATCAAGAATTCGGGAATGCAGGAGCGGTTCGGAAAGGTGCTCGTAGCCACCGAGGAAGTGGCCGAGATGAAGAAGGGGAAGAAGAAGGTTTCCCACCGGAAGCTCTTCCCCAGCTACATCCTCATCGAGATGGAAATGAGCGAAGAGGCGTGGGGGCTCATCGAGAACGTGCCCGGCGTCACGCACTTCGTGGGCGGGGACAAGAAGCCGTTTCCGATACCGAAGAAGGAAGTCGACCGAATTCTCGGAAGGATGGAGAAGAAGGAAGGGATCGTGCCGGAGGTTCCGTTCACGCTCGGCGAGCACGTTCGCGTCGTGGACGGCCCCTTCGCGGATTTCACCGGCGTCGTAGACGAAATCAATCCGGAGCGGGGCAAGGTCAAGGTTCTCGTCAGCATCTTCGGCAGAGAAACCCCGGTCGAGCTCGATTTTCTCCAGGTAAAGATCATTTAACGATTCCCGGTTCCCGCGCGCGGGTCAGCACGAAGGAGCGCTGGTTCGAATGGCCAAGAAGTCGAAAAAGAAGATCATGAAAATCGTCAAGCTGCAGATTCCGGCGGGGCAGGCCACGCCGGCGCCGCCCGTCGGGCCGGCGCTCGGCCAGCTTCAGGTGAGCTCGATGGAGTTCTGCAAGCAGTTCAACAACTCGACCCAGAAGATGATCGGCTGGATCGTCCCGGTCGAGATCACCGTATTCGCCGACAAGACCTTCACCTTCATCGTGAAGGCGCCGCCGGTATCGGAGCTCATCAAGAAGGCGGCGAACATCGCGAAGGGCTCCGGCGAGCCGAACAAGGAAAAGGTCGCCAAGCTGTCGAAAGACCAGGTGCGCGAGATCGCGAAGGCGAAGATCAAGGATCTCAACTGCGCGACGATCGAGGCCGCCATCAGGATGGTCGAGGGAAGCGCCCGCAGCATGGGGATCATCGTCGAGGAATAAAGCCAAGGAAAGTGGTGAAGGTATGAAGCCCGGCAAGAGATATCGTGAGAGCGCCGCGAAGATCGACAGCGCGCGCGAGTATCCCATCGAAGAGGCGGTGGAAGTGCTCAAGAGCTTCCCCGTGTCGAAGTTCGACGAAACGATCGAGTTTTCCGCGCGGCTCGGCGTCGATCCGAAGCACGCCGACCAGCAGGTCCGCGGCACGGTCCTGCTCCCGCACGGAACGGGCAAGACGATCCGCGTCCTCGTGCTCACCCGCGGCGAGAAGGAGCAGGAGGCGAAGGCCGCCGGCGCGGACAACGTCGGCTCCGTCGAGCTCATCGAGAAGATCAAGGAAGGCTGGTTCGAGTTCGACATCGCGATCTCCACGCCCGACATGATGGGCGAGGTGGGCAAGCTCGGGAAGCTCCTCGGCCCCCGCGGCCTCATGCCGAACCCCAAATCGGGCACGGTGACCTTCGACGTCGCCAAGGCGGTCCGCGAGGCGAAGGCCGGCAAGATCGAGTACCGCGTCGACAAGGGCGCCAACATCCACGTTCCCGTGGGCAAGATGTCGTTCGAGAAGCAGAAGCTCGTCGACAACATCAAGGCGCTCGCGCAGGAGCTCGTCCGCGCGAAGCCGGCGTCGGCGAAGGGCAAGTATATCAAGAGCATGTACATCTCATCGACGATGGGGCCGTCGCTCGCGATCGATCAGGCGTCGCTCATCGGAGAGGCTCGCTAGGAGAAGGGAAAGCGGTCATGGCACAAGCAGCGAAAACGAAAAAGATCAGCGATCTCGAGGCGATGCTGAAGGACGCGAAGAGCATCATCCTGAGCGACTTCACCGGCCTCAACGTCAAGGATATCTCGGAGCTCCGCCGGGTGTGCCGCGAGAAGGGCATCAAGTTCCGCGTCGTGAAGAACACGCTCGCCAAGCGCAGCTTCGAGGAGCTCGGATACGGCGGCGTCGCGTCCCTCCTCGAGGGCCCGACGGCCGTCGCGATCAGCACGGAGGACGAAGTCGCCCCCGCGCAGGTCATCAAGAAATTCGCCGATGATTACGAGCTTCCCCGCCTCAAGGGGGGGTACGTTTCGGGTCGCATCCTTTCCGAGAAGGAGGTGATCCGGCTCGCCGCGCTTCCCGGCAGAGAAGTCCTTCTGGCCCAGGTGGTCGGGACGACGCAGGCCCCGCTGCGAGGCATCGTCAATTGCCTCAGCGCTTCCCTGCGGGACCTCGTGAACGTCGTGAAGGCCGTTCAGGACAAGAAGGGAGCCGCCGCGTAAGCGCGGTAACGGTCCCCGCAGGGGGGCCGGTCCGGTGAAGGGGGCTCGTTCCCTCCGAGGGGGCGTCCCCGTCGTTCGTACATCACACACGAAGAAAGAGAGGTCGGACCATGACGACGAAGAAGAAAGACGAAGCGGCCGAGGGAACGGGCGCCGAGGCCCATACCGAAGAGAAGGCGAAGCCGGCGAGCGGATCGGTCGGCACAATCGTCGGCCAGATCGAAACCCTCAGCGTGCTCGAGCTCTCCGAGCTCGTGAAGGCGCTCGAGGAGCGGTTCGGCGTCACCGCCGCCGCCCCGATGGCGTTCATGCCGGGCATGATGGCCGGCGGCGCGGCTCCCGCCGCGGCGGAAGAGGAGAAGACCGAGTTCACGCCGACGCTCAAGGAAGCGGGCGCGAACAAGATCCAGGTCATCAAGGTCGTCCGCGCGATCACGGGCCTCGGCCTCATCGAGGCGAAGAAGCTCGTCGAGGAAGCGCCGAAGCCGATCAAGGAAGGCGTGAACAAGCAGGAAGCCGAGGAAATCAAGAAGAAGGTCGAAGAGGTCGGCGGCGTCGTCGAGATCAAGTAGCATCGAAAAGCCGGGATTGGCCTGTAACAAAAGGGGTCATTTTAAATGATCACGGTGCCTGAGCGAATCGATTTCGCGAAGATTCCGCAGGTAGTGGACATCCCGCATCTCCTGGAAGTCCAGCTCGCCTCGTACGAGCGCTTCCTCCAGCGCAACGTCCCGATGGACAAGCGGGAGAGCACCGGTCTCGAATCGGTGTTCCGCTCCGTGTTTCCCGTCGTGTCCGCGCGCGGCGAGTTCACGCTCGAGTATCTCGGATACTCCATCGGGGAGCCGAAATACGCCGTCGAGGAATGCAAGGAGCGCGACCTCACCTACGCCGCGCCCCTCAAGGCGGCGCTCCGGCTCGTCGTGCGCGAGAACCAGGAGGGGGAGCAGGTCATCAAGGACATCATCCAGAGCGAGGTGTACCTCGGTGAAATCCCCCTGATAACCGACATGGGGACGTTCATCATCAACGGCGCCGAACGGGTGATCGTGAGCCAGCTCCACCGTTCGCCGGGCGTCGTCTTCGACGACGACTACCACCCGAACGGCAAGCGGCTCTTCAACGCCCGCATCATCCCGTACCGCGGATCGTGGGTCGAGTTCACGATCGACGTGAACGACATCATGTACGTCTACATCGACCGCCGCCGGAAGATCCCCGTCACCGTGCTCCTCAAGGCGATGGGGTTCGAGCCCAACAGCGCCATCATCAAGCTGTTCCACCGGACCGAGGTCGTCGAGCTCTCCGGGCGGGCGGGCAAGAAGGACGGCGGGCTCGTCGGCCGCTTCGTCGCCGAGGACGTCGTGAGCCGCGAGACGGGAGAGGTGATCGTCGAGGCCGGCAAGGCGATCGGCGAGGCCGATCTCGAGAAGATGAAGATGTCGAAGGTGGCGAAGGTCGTCGTCGTCGAGAAGGAAGGGAACCTCGAGGAGGACGTGATCCTCAAGACGATCGACAAGGATCCCACCTCGAACGCCGAGGAGGCGCTCAAGCGCCTCTACAACCTCATGCGCCCGGGAGATCCGCCGAACGCCGACACGGCGAAGGCGCTCCTCGACAGGCTGTTCTTCAATCCCAAGCGCTACAACCTCGAGAAGGTGGGCCGCCACAAGATGAACCGGCGGCTCCAGATCGACGTGCCGATCGACACGACGACGCTCACGGAGAAGGATTTCGTCGCCGTCGTGGCCAATCTCATCCAGCTCAAGGAGCTCGACGGGCCGGTCGACGACATCGACCACCTCGGCAACCGCCGGGTGCGCTCCGTCGGCGAGCTCCTCTCGAATCAGTTCTCCGTCGGGCTCGCGCGCATGGCGCGGATCATCCGCGAGCGCATGACGATCCAGGAGACGGAGAGCCCCACGCCGTACGACCTCGTGAACGCGCGCACGATCAGCGCGGTCATTCAGTCGTTCTTCGGCTCGAGCCAGCTCTCGCAGTTCATGGACCAGACGAATCCGCTCGCCGAGCTCACCCACAAGCGCCGCCTCTCGGCGCTCGGTCCCGGCGGGCTCACGCGCGAGCGCGCGGGATTCGAGGTCCGCGACGTGCACTACACGCACTACGGGCGCATGTGCCCGATCGAGACCCCCGAAGGCCCGAACATCGGCCTCATCACGTCGCTCGCGACGTACGCGCGGGTCAACCAGTTCGGCTTCCTCGAGACGCCGTACCGCAAGGTGAAGAACGGCGTCGTGACGGACGAGTCCGAGATGCTCTCGGCCGACCAGGAAGACAACTACGTCATCGCCCACGCGAACGCGAAGCTCGACAAGCACAAGAAATTCGTCGAGCCCGTCGTGATGGCGCGCTACCGCGGCGATTTCGTGCTCGTCGATCCGAAGGAAGTCCATTTCATGGACGTCTCCCCGAACCAGCTCGTCAGCGCGGCGGCGGCCCTCATCCCGTTCCTCGAGCACGACGACGCGAACCGGGCGCTCATGGGCTGCAACATGCAGCGGCAGGCCGTGCCGCTCATCAAGGCCGAAGCGCCGCTCGTCGGGACGGGGCTCGAGGGGAAGGTCGCCTACGACTCCGGCGTCCTCGGCATCGCGCGTCGCGGGGGCAAGATCGACGCCGTGACCGCCGACCGCATCCTCATCAGCTACGGCGGGCGGAAGGAAGACGAGGATCTCGACGACTTCTCGGGATTCGGCGGCGTCGACGAGTACAAGCTCATCAAGTTCCAGCGGTCGAACCAGGACACCTGCGTCAACCAGAAGCCGATCGTCGAGGTCGGGCAGAAGGTCAAGAAGGGCGAGGTGATCGCCGACAGCTCCGCGACGAAGGACGGCGAGCTGGCGCTCGGGCGCAACGTCCTCTGCGCATTCATGCCGTGGCGCGGGTACAACTTCGAGGACGCGATCATCATCAGCGAGCGGCTCGTCAAAGGGGATACGTTCACCTCGATCCACATCGAGGAGTTCGAAACGCAGGTCCGCGACACGAAGGCCGGCATGGAGGAGATCACCCGCGAGATCCCGAACGTGAGCGAGGAGATGCTGGCGAACCTCGACGAGGACGGCGTCGTGCGCATCGGCGCCCACGTGAAGGCGGGGGACATCCTCGTCGGCAAGGTGACGCCGAAGGGCGAAACCGAGCTCACCCCCGAGGAACGGCTCCTGAAGGCCATCTTCGGCGAGAAGGCCGGCGACGTGCGCGACGCGTCCCTCAAGGCCCCCCCGGGCATGGACGGCATCGTCGTCGACATCAAGCTGTTCTCCCGCAAGGAGCGCGACGACCGCGCGAAGAGCCACGAGAAGAAGAAGCTCGTCGAGCTCCAGCACCAGCGCGATCTTGAAATCAAGCATATCAAGGAGAAGCGGCGCGAGCGTCTCGCGAAGCTCATGGTCGGGCAGACGTCGGAGAAGCTCATCCACGCCGAGACGGGCGAGGTGCTCGCCCGCGGCGGCCGCAAGATCACCGACAAGATGATCGAGGGCCTCGACATCGATCACCTCCACTGGGGGCTCCCGGTCGTCAAGGACGCGAAGGTCGACCGCAGGATCCAGTCGCTCATGGAGGCGGCGGCGCGCGCGATCGAGAAGGTCGAGAGCAACTACGAGAAGGAGAGCGAGCGCGTCACGCGCGGGGACGAGCTCCCGCCGGGCGTCAGCAAGCTCGTGAAGGTATACGTCTCCCGCAAGCGCAAGGTGTCGGTCGGCGACAAGATGGCCGGACGCCACGGCAACAAGGGAGTCGTTTCGCGCATCGTGCCCGAAGAGGACATGCCGCACCTTCCCGACGGGACGCCGGTCGAGGTCATCCTCAACCCGCTCGGCGTGCCGAGCCGAATGAACGTCGGCCAGATCCTCGAAACGCACCTCGGCTGGGCCGTCGAGAAGCTCGGATTCAAGGCCTCGACGCCCGTGTTCAACGGGGCGACGATCGACGAGATCAAGAAGCTCCTCACGGACGCGGGGCTTCCCGAGAGCGGCACCATCGAGCTGTACGACGGGATGACGGGCGAGAAATTCGACGCGGCGGTCACCGTCGGCCAGATCTACATCATGAAGCTGTCGCACCTCGTCGACGACAAGATCCACGCGCGCTCGATCGGACCCTACTCGCTCGTGTCGCAGCAGCCGCTCGGCGGCAAGGCGCAGTTCGGCGGGCAGCGTTTCGGCGAGATGGAGGTGTGGGCGCTCGAGGCGTACGGCGCCTCCTACACGCTCCAGGAGCTCCTCACGGTGAAGTCGGACGACGTCGCCGGACGGAGCAAGATCTACGAGGCGATCGTGAAAGGCGAGAACGCGCCGGAGCCCGGGCTCCCCGAATCGTTCAACGTGCTCATCAAGGAGCTCCAGAGCCTCTGCCTCGACGTGCAGCTCGAGAAGCTCGAGAAGGAATGAGCCCGGTTCTTCAGGCGATATTGGTGAACGGTTTCCGCCGGAGGTAACCATTGTATACCACGCTTTTCGAAAAGGACCGAAACAAGCCCACCGACATCAAGGCGATGCGCATCCAGCTCGCCTCCCCCGAGGTGATACGTCAGTGGAGCTACGGCGAGGTCACGAAGCCTGAGACGATCAACTACCGGTCCTTCAAGCCCGAGAAGGACGGGCTCTTCTGCGAGCGCATCTTCGGCCCCGTGAAAGACTGGGAGTGCACCTGCGGCAAATACAAGCGCATCCGCTACCGCGGCGTCATCTGCGACCGCTGCGGCGTCGAGGTTACGCACTCGCGCGTGCGGCGCGAGCGGATGGGGCACATCGAACTCGCCGTTCCCGTCGCGCACATTTGGTTCCTCAAGGGCGTGCCGAGCCGCATCGGCTACATGCTCGACATGACGGTGCGCAACCTCGAGCGCGTCCTCTACTACGAGTCGCACCTCGTCATCGACCCCGGCGACACCGATCTCAAGCCGAAGGAGCTCATCGACGACGACACGTACACCGAGCTCGTCGACCAGGGGAAGGAGTTCGTCGCCCGGATGGGAGGCGAGGCGATCCGCGACATGCTCAAGACGATCAACGTCGAGGAGCTCTCGATCAACCTCCGCGCCCAGGCGCGGGTCGAGACGTCCGTGCAGCGCAAGAAGGACGTCTTGAAGCGCCTCAAGGTCGTCGAGTCGTTCCGCCAGAGCCAGAACAAATCCGAATGGATGATCCTCGACGTCATCCCGGTCCTTCCGCCCGACCTCAGGCCGCTCGTGCCGCTCGAGGGCGGGCGCTTCGCGACGAGCGATCTCAACGATCTCTACCGCCGCGTCATCAACCGCAACAACCGCCTCAAGAAGCTCATCGAGATCCGCGCGCCGGAGGTCATCCTCCGCAACGAGAAGCGCATGCTCCAGGAAGCGGTCGACGCTCTGTTCGACAACAGCCGCCGCTCGCGCGCCGTGCGCGGTCAGGGCAACCGGCCCCTCAAGAGCCTGAGCGACATGCTCAAGGGCAAGCAGGGCCGTTTCCGCCAGAACCTCCTCGGCAAGCGCGTCGATTACTCGGGCCGCTCGGTCATCGTCGTCGGCCCCGAACTCGAGATCTTCCAGTGCGGGCTGCCGAAGTCGATGGCGCTCGAGCTCTTCAAGCCGTTCATCATCCGCAAGCTCGAGGAAAAGGGCTACGTCCAGACCGTCAAGAGCGCGAAGAAGCTCGTCGAGCGCGAGCGCCCCGAGGTGTGGGACATCCTCGAGGAGATCATCAAGGATCACCCCGTGCTCCTCAACCGCGCGCCGACGCTCCACCGCCTCGGCGTCCAGGCCTTCCAGCCGCTCCTCATCGAGGGCAAGGCGATCCAGATCCATCCGCTCGTCTGCACGGCGTTCAACGCCGACTTCGACGGCGACCAGATGGCGGTGCACGTGCCGCTCTCGTACGAGGCGCAGCTCGAGGCGCGCACGCTCATGTTCGCCTCGAACAACATCCTCTCGCCGGCGAGCGGCTCGCCGCTCGCGTCGCCGACGCAGGACATGGTGCTCGGCCTCTACTACATCACGATGTTCCGGGAAGGGGCGAAGGGGCAGGGGAAATCGTTCTTCAGCGTCGACGAGCTCATCGCGGCGTGGAACCACGACGTCGTCGATCTCCACGCGAAGGTCAAGGTGCGCATCGGCGGCGAGACCGTGACGACGACGGCCGGCCGCGTCCTCGTGAACAAGATCGTTCCGGAGGAGCTCGGGTACATCAACGACATCCTCGACAAGAAGACGCTCTCCGCGCTCATCGGCACCGCGTACAAGGCGCTCGGCAACCGGAAGACGGTCCTCTTCCTCGAGCGGCTCAAGGATCTCGGCTTCCGCTTCGCGACGCGCGCCGGCATCACGATCTCGATCGACGACATCGTCGTGCCCGGGGACAAGCCGCAGCTCATCGCCGTCGCCCAGAAAGCGGTGAACCAGATCCAGAAGCAGTACAAGGACGGCATCATCACCGACGGCGAGCGGTACAACAAGATCATCGACACGTGGACCCACACGACGAACAACGTCGCCGACGCGATGCTCGAGACGCTCAACCACGACCGCGACGGCTTCAACCCGATCTACATGATGGCGGTCTCCGGATCGCGAGGCAACAAGGAGCAGATCCGCCAGATCGCGGGCATGCGAGGCCTCATGGCGAAGCCGCAGAAGCGCATCACGGGAGGCATCGGCGAAATCATCGAGATGCCCATCACGGCGAACTTCAAGGAAGGCCTCACCGTGCTGCAGTACTTCATCTCGACGCACGGCGCGCGCAAGGGGCTCGCCGACACCGCGTTGAAGACGGCCGACGCCGGCTACCTCACCCGCCGTCTCGTCGACGTCGCGCAGGACGTCATCATCACGGAATACGACTGCGGCACGATCATGGGAATGGACACGCAGGCCCTGAAGGAGGGCGAAGAGATCATCGAGGCCCTCAGCGACCGCATCCTCGGGCGCGTCGTCGTCGACGACATCATCGATCCGCAGACGGGGGAAACGATCTGCAAGGCGAACATCCTCGTCGACGAGGATATGGCGACGGAGATCGAGGAGCGCGGCGTCGAGAAGGTCAAGATCCGGTGCGTGCTCACGTGCGAGGCGAAGCGCGGGGTCTGCGCGTACTGCTACGGTCGCAACCTCGCCACCGGCAAACTCGTCGATCTCGGCGAGGCGGTCGGCGTCATCGGCGCGCAGTCGATCGGCGAGCCCGGTACGCAGCTCACGCTGCGCACCTTCCACGTCGGCGGCACCGCGTCGCGTATCGCCGAGCAGACGCAGAAGACGACGAACCACCCCGGCATCGTCCAGTTCAAGTCGATCAAGGCGGTCATCGACCGCAACAAGAACGTCATCGCGGTCGGCCGCAAGGGAGAGATTCTCATCCGCGACGAGAAGAGCGAACGCGTCCGGGCGCGCCTCGGCGTTCCGTACGGCGCCGCGCTCAAGGTGGCGGAGAACGACCGCGTCGAAAAGGACGCGATCGTGTACGAGTGGGATCCCTACTCGGACAGCATCATCGCCGACAAGCCGGGCCATTTGCGCTTCGTCGACGTGAAGGAAGGGGTCACCCTCAAGGAGAAGGTGGACGACAAGACCGGCCTCCGGCAGATGGTCATCGTCGACGACCGCGACAAGAAGCTTCATCCGCACATCGAGCTCCTCGACAAGAGCGGCAAGATCATGGGCAACTTCATCGTGCCGACCGGCGCGCACATCATGATCCACGACGACGCGGAGATCATGCCGGGCGACATCATCTGCAGGATTCCGAAGGACATCTCGAAGACCCGCGACATCACGGGGGGCCTCCCGCGCGTCGCCGAGCTGTTCGAGGTGCGCAAGCCGAAGGAAGCCGCCGTCGTTTCGGAAATCGACGGCAGCGTCGAGTTCGGCGCGGTCACCAAGGGCATGCGCAAGATCAACGTGGTCTCCGACACCGGCGACAAGCGCTCCTACATCGTCCCGCAGGGCAAGCACCTGCGCGTGTACGAGGGGGACCGCGTCGAGGCGGGGGACAACCTCACCGAGGGCCCGGTCAACCCGTTCGATATCCTGAGCATCAAGGGCGTGAACGCCGTGCAGAACTACCTCGTGAACGAGATCCAGGAGGTCTACCGGCTTCAGGGCGTGCGCATCAACGACAAGCATATCGAGGTCATCGTGCGGCAGATGCTCCAGAAGGTCGTGCTCGAGGATCCGGGCGACACGCGATTCCTCGAAGGGGACATCATGAGCAAGGCGGAGTTCCGCGAGGAGAACGAGCGGACGATGCGCGAGAAGGGGAAGCCCGCCACGTTCAAGCCGCTCCTCCTCGGCATCACGAAGGCCTCGCTCACGACGGAGAGCTTCATCTCGGCGGCGAGCTTCCAGGAGACCACCCGCGTGCTCACCGAAGCTGCGGTGCAGGGCAAGATCGATTACCTGCGCGGGCTCAAGGAGAACGTCGTCATGGGGCACCTGATCCCGGCGGGCACGGGGCTCCAGAAATACGGCCGGATCAAGATCGCCGAGGAAGTCAGCGAAGAGGAGCTCCTCGAGCGGGAATTCGGGGACGAAGAGATCGTCGAGCTCATCAATAAAATGAAGGAGGAAGTCTCTTAAACCGCTCGCAAATATTTACTTGACATGGCTGAATATTATTGTTAAATTGCTGTTTCGCGTCCCTATTTTTTATCCGTTTTAGGTGCGCAAAAGGTTCGTAACTGGCCGTCTTTATGAGAATTAAGGGGTAAACGGTGCCGACGATTAATCAGCTCATTCGCAAGGGGCGCTCCGCCGTCCACAAGAAAACGCACGCCCCCGCGCTCAAGAGCTGTCCGCAGAAGCGAGGCGTGTGCACGCGCGTGTATACCTCGACGCCCAAGAAGCCGAACTCGGCGATCCGCAAGGTGGCCCGTGTGAGGCTCCAGAACGGCTTCGAGGTCACCTCGTACATACCCGGCGAAGGGCACAACCTTCAGGAGCACTCGATCGTCCTCATTCGCGGGGGGCGCGTGAAGGACCTTCCCGGCGTTCGTTACCATATCATCCGCGGCGCGCTCGACGCGACCGGCGTCGAGGGAAGAAACAAGAGCCGTTCGAAATACGGCGTCAAGAAGCCGAAGAAGTCCGCCGCATAACACTCGGGAGATTGATGCGATGCCACGCAGGCGTGAAGTAGTAAAAAGAGAAGTCATATCCGATCCGAAGTACAGCGACGCCCTCGTTTCGCGGGTGATCAGCTACGTTCTCAAGCGCGGCAAGCGCGGCACTTCGGAGAGAATCGTGTACGGCGCGCTCGACATCATCGAGGAGAGGTCGGGCCAGAAGGGTCTCGATGTGATGCGGAAGGCGATCGAGAACGTGAAGCCCGTCCTCGAGGTGACGTCCCGCCGCGTCGGCGGCGCCACGTACCAGGTGCCCATCGAGGTCCGCTCCGACCGGCGCCTCGCGCTTGCGCTCCGCTGGATCCTCGGCTACGCGCGCGTGCGGCCGGAACACACGATGGCGGAACGGCTTGCCGCCGAGCTCCTCCTTGCGTACAAGCACGAGGGGCCCTCGATCAAGAAGCGTGAAGACACGCACAAGATGGCGGAGGCGAACAAGGCCTTCGCGCACTATCGCTGGTAGAGCAGATCGGCCGGCTGCCCTCAGCCGGTGCGAATAGATTTTTCTGGCTGGGTGGTTGGGGCAAATCCGGATTGGGGCCTGCTCACGCGGGTTCCGACGAGGGTGAGGGACACAACTGATGAACAAGCAGACGTTGCTTAACGACACCCGCCGCCATCGGCTCACCTGACGCTTCTCGCCTCCCCAGTCGGGGCGTCGTCAGGAAGCCCCGGCGCGGAGAGGCTTTATGACCAGAGAGTTTCCTCTAGAACAGGTCCGCAATATCGGGATAGCGGCCCACATCGACGCGGGCAAGACTACCCTGACGGAGAGGATTCTCTTCTACACGGGCAAGGTCCACCGGATGGGCGAAGTGCACGAGGGCAGCACCGTGATGGACTGGATGGATCAGGAACGGGAGCGGGGGATCACGATCATGTCGGCGGCGACGACCTGCGAATGGGCCGATCACCGGATCAACATCATCGACACCCCCGGGCACGTCGATTTCACGGTCGAGGTCGAGCGGAGCCTCCGCGTCCTCGACGGGCTCGTCGCGGTGTTCTGCGGCGTCGGCGGCGTCGAGCCGCAGTCGGAGACGGTCTGGCGGCAGGCCGACCGGTACAACATCCCGCGGCTGGCGTTCGTCAACAAGATGGACCGCGTCGGCTCCGATTTCGACAACGCGGTCATGATGATGCACGACAGGCTCGGGGCCCACGCCGTGCCGATCGTGCTGCCGATCGGATCGGGCGACTCCTTCGAGGGCGTCATCGACCTCGTCTCGATGAAGGCGATCTATTACAACGAAGAGGATCTCGGCGCGACGTTCAGCGAGTCGGACATCCCGGCGCGCGAGCTCGCGCGGGCCGAGGCGGCGCGGGACCAGCTCATGCACGCGCTCGCCGACGTGGACGATTCGTTCATGCACCACGTCGTCCACGGCACCGCGGTGACGATCGAGGAGATTCACGCGGCGATCCGCAAAGGGGTCCTCGGCGCCAAGATCGTTCCGGTCCTCGGCGGATCGGCGTTCAAGAACAAGGGCGTTCAGAAGGTGCTCGACGCGGTCGTCGCGTACCTCCCGAGCCCGGGCGACATCCCGGCGACGAAGGGGATCAACCCCTACACCGAGAAGGAAGAGAAGCGGGAACCCCGCGACGAGTCCCCCTTCTCGGCGCTCGTGTTCAAGGTGCAGACCGACAAGTATGTCGGCCGTCTCCATTACCTCCGGGTCTATTCGGGATCGATGAGGGCCGGCAGCCAGGTCATCAACGCGACGAACGACCGCAAGGAGCGCGTGAGCAGGTTCCTCCGGATGCACGCGAACAAGCGGGAGGATATCAACGAGGTGTTCACGGGCGACATCATCGCCGCCGTGGGATTGAAGAGCGCCCATACGGGAGACACGCTCTGCGACGCGAAGCACCTCATTCAGTTCGAGTCGATGCGCGTTCCCGAGCCCGTCATATCGGTCGCGATCGAGCCGAGGACGAAGGCGGACGGCGAGAAGATGATGAACGCGCTCACCCAGCTCGCCGGCGAGGATCCGTCCTTCCGGATGAAGATCGACGCCGAGACGGGCCAGACGATCATCTCGGGCATGGGCGAGCTGCACCTCGAGATTCTCGTCGAGCGCATGTTCAGGGAATTCGACGTGGGCGCCAAGGTCGGCCGGCCGCAGGTCGCCTACAAGGAAACGATCACCCAGCCCACGCGCGCCGAAGGCAAGTTCGTGCGGCAGAGCGGCGGCCGCGGCCATTTCGGCGTCGTGACGCTCGAGCTCGAGCCGGCGCCGGGCAAGGGATTTTCGTTCGTGAACAGGATCAGGGACGGCGCCGTCCCCAAGCAGTTCGTGCCGTACGTGGAGGGGGGCGTGCGCGAGTCGATGGTGAGCGGACCGCTCGGCGGTTATCCCGTCGTGGACATCACGGTTTCGCTCGTGGACGGGGCGTATCACGATGTCGACTCGACCGACATCGCGTTTCGCGCGGCGGCGAGCATGGCGTTCACGGAAGGCGTGCGCTCGGGATCTCCGGTGCTCCTCGAGCCCGTCATGGATCTCGAGGTCGTGCTCCCCGTCGAATACGTCGGCGAGGTCATCAACGATATCAACATGCGAAGAGGCAAAGTCGAAGGGATGTTCCATCGTTCGAACGCACAGGTCATCACGGCGCGGGCGCCCCTCTCGGACATGTTCGGCTACGCGACGAGTCTCCGGTCCCTCACCCAGGGCAGAGCGGTCTACACGATGCAATTTTCGCATTACGACCGGGTGCCGCCGGAGCTCATCACCGAGAAGCTGGGTCACCTGACGGGCCTCGCGTGAAGGAGGTAGGGTTCGATGGCAAAGGCTAAGTTTGACAGGACGAAGCCGCACGTGAACGTTGGGACGATCGGTCACGTGGATCACGGGAAGACGACCCTGACGGCGGCGATCACGAAGCAGCTGGAGAAGAAGGGTTTTGCGAAGTTTGTATCGTACGACGAGGTGGCGAAGGCTTCGGAGTCGCAGGGGCGTCGGGACGCGACGAAGATTTTGACGATTGCGACGGCGCACGTGGAGTACTCGACGGCGAACCGGCACTATGCGCACGTGGACTGTCCGGGGCACGCGGACTATGTGAAGAACATGATCACGGGGGCGGCGCAGATGGACGGGGCGATATTGGTGGTGTCGGCGGCGGACGGGCCGATGCCGCAGACGCGGGAGCACATACTGCTGGCGCGACAGGTTGGGGTGCCGTACATCGTGGTGTTTTTGAACAAGGTTGACCTGGTGGACGACCCGGAGCTGTTGGATCTGGTGGAGCTGGAGTGCCGGGAGCTGTTGAGCGAGTACCAGTTCCCCGGGGACGAGATACCGTTTGTGCGGGGGAGCGCCTCGAAGGCGATGAACTCGGAAGACCCGGACGGGCCGGAGGCGAAGTGCATTTGGGAGCTGATGAACGCGATCGACACGTACATACCGCTGCCGAAGCGCGACGTGGAGAAGCCGTTCTTGATGCCGGTGGAGGATGTGTTTTCGATTACGGGCAGGGGCACGGTGGGGACGGGGCGTATCGAGCGGGGCAAGGTGCACGTGGGGGAAAAGGTGGAGATCGTGGGGATCAGGGACACGCGGGAGAGCGTGGTGACGGGTGTCGAGATGTTCCGCAAGATGCTGGACGAAGGGATGGCGGGGGACAACGTGGGGCTCTTGCTGCGCGGGATCGAGAAGGAGATGCTGGAGCGGGGCATGGTGGTGGCGGCGCCGAAGAGCGTCACGCCGCACCGGAAGTTCACGGGGAAGGTGTACGTGCTGAAGAAGGAAGAGGGCGGGCGTCATACGCCGTTCTTCAACGGGTACCGGCCGCAGTTCTACTTCAGGACGACGGACGTGACGGGAGTGGCCACGCTTCAGGAAGGGCGCGAGATGGTGATTCCGGGTGACGATGCGGAGCTGACGATCGAGCTCATCACGCCGATCGCAATGGAAAAAGAGCTGCGGTTCGCGATCCGCGAGGGCGGACGCACCGTCGGCGCCGGCATCGTGACCAATATCATAGAGTAACAATCTGCCGCGGATGGAGGTTGCCCGGTGGACGGACAGAAGATACGAATAAAGCTCAAGGCGTACGAGCACTCGATGCTCGACCGGAGCGCCGAGGAGATCGTCAAAACGGCGAAGAGAACGGGCGCTGATGTGTCGGGGCCGATACCGCTCCCCACCAGGCGCACCGTCTACACGGTTCTCCGTTCGCCGAACATCGACAAGAAGTCGCGCGAGCAGTTCGAGATCCGGGTGCACAAGCGCCTCATCTATCTCACGAACGTGACGACAAAGGCGGTCGACGCGCTGCAGAAGCTCGATCTCCCGGCCGGTGTCGACATCGAGATCAAGGTATGAAGGGGGACGGCGCAATGCGAGGGCTGATCGGCAGGAAAATAGGCATGACGCACATATTCGAGGCGGACGGGGTTCAGGTGCCCGTTTCGGTCATCGAGCTCGGTCCCTGCCCCGTCGTGCAGGTGAAGACGATGAAGAAGGAAAAGTACGGCGCCGTGCAGCTCGGCTTCGGCGGCGTACGGGCGACGAAGGCGAAGCTCGCGGAGATCGGACACTGCAAGAAGGCGAATCTTCCGGTGTACAAGCACCTGCAGGAGTTCCGGGTCGACAACGCCGAGGAGTTCACCCCCGGCCAGATGATCGACGTGAGCATCTTCAACGGCGTCGAGTGGGTCGACGTGACCGGCAAGACGAAGGGGCGCGGCTTCGCGGGGCTCGTCAAGCGCCACAAGTTCCACGGCGGCGACCAGACGCACGGATCGAAGTCGCACGCCGTCGCCGGCTCCATCGGCAGTTCCGCCTACCCGTCGCGCGTGATGAAGGGCAAGCGGATGGCCGGCCGCATGGGCTACAAGCCGTTCACCGTGAAGAATCTCAAGGTCGTCGAGATAGACGTCGAGAACAACCTGATACTGGTTCGCGGGGCCGTGCCGGGAGCGGCGAATACGATCCTGGCGGTCACGGCCTCCTCGTGAGGAGCTCGAGAGGAAGAATCATGGCGAGTGCAAAACTGTTCGATTTCAACGGCAATCTGAAAGGCACGGTCGAGCTGCCCGAGGCGCTCTTCGGCGCTCCCGTCAACAAGGCGGTCCTCTACGATTCCGTCCGCCAGTATCTCGCGAACCAGCGGCGCGGCACGTCGAAGGCCAAGGAACGCGGCGAGGTGCACTACAGCACGAAGAAACCGTACCGGCAGAAGGGCACCGGCCGCGCGCGCGCGGGCATGCGGAGCTCTCCGATCTGGCGGCACGGCGGCGTCGTGTTCGGGCCGCATCCGCGCGATTACCACTACGCGATCCCGCGCAAGATGAAGCGCCTCGCGCTCGTCTCCGCGCTCAGCGACAAGGGGAAGAGCGAGAACGTCGTCCTCGTCGAGGGCGTCGCCGCCGAACGGCCGAAAACGAAGCCGTTCGCGAGCTTCCTCCGCGCCGCGGGGCTCGGCGGCAAGCGCGTTCTCTTCGTCACCGACGCGTGGAACGACGCCGTGTACCGTTCGATGCGCAACATTCCGGGCGTCGACGTGATCGAGGGCCGGAACATGCACGCCTACGGCATCCTCCGCGCGGACGTGCTGCTCATCACGAAGGAAGGGCTCTCCTCGATCGAGGGGGTGTTTGCGAGATGAAGGATTTGACGAAGATCATTCTGAAGCCCGTCATCACCGAGCGCGGCAACGAGGTGAAGGAAGCGGACAACAAGTTCATCTTCGAGGTTCACCCTCACGCCAACAAGCGCGAGATCAAGCTCGCCGTCGAGAAGCTGTTCGGCGTCACCGTGAAGGACGTGCGGACCGCCGTCATGCGCGGCAAGCCGAAAAAGACGATGATGAAGGGCGGACGGTTCGAAGGAAAGCGCCCCGACCGGAAAAAGGCGTTTGTCACGGTCGCCAAGGGGCAGAACATCGACATTTTCGATCAGGTGTGAGGTTTCGGAAAGAGGAACTGACCGATGGCTATCAAGAAGTATAAACCGATAACGCCGGGCCAGCGCTACAAGACGACGATCGACTACTCGGTGCTCACGAAGAAGGCGCCGGAGAAGGCGCTCCTCGAGGTGTTGAAGCGTACGGGCGGCCGCAACAGCGACGGCCACATCACGAGCCGACACATCGGCGGCGGGCACAAGCAGAAGTACCGCATCATCGACTTCAAGCGCGACAAGGTCGGCATTCCGGCGAAGATCTCGGCGCTCGAGTACGATCCGAACCGCTCGGCGTTCATCTCGCTGCTCGTCTACGCGGACGGCGAGAAGCGCTACATCCTCGCGCCGCACGGCGTGAAGGTCGGCGACACGATCCTCTCGGGGCCCGACGCGGACATCCACCCGGGGAACTCGCTCCCGATGGAGAAGATCCCGACGGGGCTCTTCATTCACAATATCGAGCTCACCGCGGGGCGGGGCGGGCAGATGGCGCGGAGCGCCGGTTCGTACGCGCAGCTCATGGCGAAGGAAGGGAACCACGTATTGCTCAGGCTCCCGAGCGGCGAGCTCCGCAAGGTCCGCAAGGAGTGCTACGCGACGATCGGACAGGTGAGCAATATCGATCACGAGAACGTGTCGATCGGCAAGGCGGGGCGCACGCGCTGGCTCGGCCGCAGACCCAAGGTCCGCGGCGTCGCGATGAACCCGATCGACCATCCGATGGGCGGCGGCGAGGGAAAATCGAGCGGCGGACGGCACCCGACGACCCCGTGGGGCAAGCCGACGAAGGGTTTCAAGACGCGCAAGCGCCAGAAATCCGACAAGCTGATCGTTCACCGGAGGAAGAAGTAGTCGCGGGTTCGGGCCGGCCGCGCGGCGCGGCCCGGGGCGCTCTCGAGGGAGAGCGGCGCAGAAACGGCATGGAGGTTCGATGGCCAGATCATTGAAGAAGGGCCCTTTCATCGACGAGAAGCTCGTGAGGCGGCTCGAGAAGATGAACGAGGCGGGAGACAAGAAGGTCGCCAAGACGTGGGCGCGCCGTTCGACGATCTCGCCGGAGTTCGTGGGGCAGACACTGGCGATTCACAACGGCAACAAGTTCATTCCGGTGTTCATCACCGAGAATATGGTAGGCCACAAGCTCGGCGAATTCGTTCCGACGCGGGTCTACCGTGGACATCCGGGCGGAAAAAAGACCGCGTGATCGGTCGGAGGTAAATGAACATGGAAGCACGCGCCATCGCGCGGCACGTGAGGGTCTCCCCGCAGAAGGCGAAGATCGTCGCCGATCTCGTCCGGGGAAAGTCCGTCGAGAAGGCCCTCGAGATATTAAAATTCTCGAAGACGTACGCGTCGAAGCCCATCGGAAAGACCGTGTTGTCCGCGATGCACAACCTCGCCACGATGAGCGAGCACCCGATCGAGCCGTCGCACATGGGCATCAAGGAGATCCGCATCAACGAGGGCAGGACGATGTACCGCATCAGGGCGCGGGCGCAGGGACGCGCGTATCGCATACGGAAACGGTCGAGCCACATCATTGTGGTCGTCGAGCACAAAGAAGAACCGGCGAGCTAACACGAGGAGGCACTTTTGGGTCAGAAGACTAATCCCATAGGGTTGAGGCTCGGCATCAACCGGGCGTGGGATTCCAAGTGGTTCGCGACGAAGAATTTCGCGCACTGGCTGGAAGAGGACGTCACGATTCGGAAGTATATCAAGAAGCGTCTCGCGCGAGCGGGCGTCTCGAAGACGGAGATCGAGCGGCGCGGCGACAAGGTGCGCGTGCATATCCACACCGCGCGGCCGGGCATGGTGATCGGGCGGAAGGGCGCCGAGGTCGATTTCCTGAGCGAGGAGCTCTGCCACCTGACGCTGAAGGACGTCCAGATCGACATCCGCGAGGTCAAGCGTCCCGAGCTCAACGCGCAGCTCGTCGCCGACCACATCGCCGGGCAGATCGAGCAGCGCGTCTCGTATCGCCGCGCGATGAAGAAGGCGATCGGCTCCGCGATGCGCATGGGCGCGCACGGAATCAAGATCAAGACCTCGGGCCGCCTCGGCGGCGCCGAAATGTCCCGCGTCGAGGGGTACATGGACGGGCGAGTGCCGCTGCACACCCTTCGCGCCGAGATCGATTTCGCCCGCTCGACCGCGTTCACGACGTACGGGGCGGTCGGCGTGAAGGTCTGGATCTATCTCGGGGAGCTGTTCCCGAAGGATTTCCGGCGGCAGATGAGCGAAGCGGCGATCGACGAGAGCTCCCGCCAGCGCGGAGAAAGGCCGTAGAAAGGGATTGATCGATCATGTTGATGCCGAAGAAAACGAAGTATCGCAAGCAGCAGAGGGGCCGGAGACGCGGCATGGCGACCCGGGGCGCGAGCATCGACTTCGGGACGTACGGGCTGCAGAGCGAGGACCCCGCGTGGGTCACGAACCGCCAGATCGAGGCGGCGCGCGTCGCGATCATGCGCCATATCAACCGGGCGGGAAAGCTCTGGATCAGGATCTTCCCCGATAAACCGGTCACGGTGAAGCCGGCGGAGACGCGCATGGGCAAGGGAAAGGGAGCGCCCGAGTACTGGGTGGCGGTCGTGAAGCCGGGGCGCATCCTGTTCGAGCTCGAGGGAGTCGATATCGACGAGGCGCGCCGCGCGATGCAGCTCGCCTCCTCGAAGCTTCCGATGAAGACGAAGTTCGTGCGCCGGGTCGCGACGGGTAAGGTGACCGGCTGAGGCCGGAACGCGGCGGCGCGGAGACGCAAGAGAGGATTTCAGCAATTCGGACGGTTTGAATCATGAAGGTAACGGAACTGAGAGAGATGAGCATCGACGAGCTCAAGGTCCGCGCGGACGAGCTCTCCGAGGAGCTTTCACGCATGAAGATCCAGCTCGCCTTGAAGCGGCTCGATAATCCGCTCAAGTCGCGCAACGCGCGTCGGGACCTCGCGCGGATCAAGACGGTCATCAACGAGAAGATCCGGACCGGCACCAAGGCCGCGGCTGCGCCGGCGGGCTCCGGAACCGCGAAGAAGGCGTAGGCCCGGCGCGAAACCCGGGCACGAGGAGTGAAGATGGAGACAAGAAAGCCCAGAAAGGTCATTGTCGGGCGCGTGGTGAGCGATGCGATGAACAAGACGATCTCGGTGTCGGTCGAGCGCATCTTCCAGCATCGGCTGTACAAGAAGATGATCAAGCGCACGGCGAAGATCTACGCCCATGACGAGGAGCGCGCGGCGCACGTCGGCGACCTCGTGAAGGTTATGTCGACGCGGCCGCTCAGCAAAATGAAGCGCTGGCGGGTCGTTGAGGTTCTGGAAAAGGCGAAGTAGGAGTACACGACGATGATACAGACGTATACCATGTTGGTGGTCGCCGACAATTCCGGCGCGAAGAGCGTCCGCTGCATCAGGGTGATGGGCGGATCGAAGCGGCGGTACGCGGGCATTGGCGACATCATCGCCGCCAACGTCAAGATGGCGATCCCGGGCTCGGCGATCAAGAAAGGCCAGGTCGTCAAATGCGTGGTCGTGAGGACCCGCAAGGAGCTCAGGAGGAAGGACGGCAGCTACATCCGCTTCGACCAGAACGCGGCGGTGCTCATCGACGATAAGAAGGAACCGATCGGCACGCGAATCTTCGGGCCGGTGGCGCGCGAGCTCAGGGAGAAGAAGTTCATGAAGATCGTCTCCCTGGCCCCGGAAGTCATTTAAGGGAACGGGAAACGACAATGAAAATCAAGAAGAACGATCTTGTAAAGGTTATCTCGGGCAACTCCAAGGGGTTGGAGGGCAAGGTGCTCAAGGTGTTCCCGGAATCCGGCCGCATCATCGTCGAGAAGGTTCATCTCGTCAAGCGGCACACCCGGAAGCAGCAGGGCCGGGGCGGGGCAGCGCAGGGCGGCATCGTCGAGAAAGAGGCGCCGATTCACATGTCCGACGTCCTGCTCGTGTGCCCGAAGTGCGGCAAGCCGACGCGGACGGCCGTCGTCATCCTCAGCGACGGGAGCAAGACGCGCAAGTGCAAGAAATGCCAGGAGATGTTGAGCGAGCAGAAGTGACGAGGCGTGACGGCGCGCGGCCGCGAGGCGCCGCGTCCGGCACGGGAACGGAGAAACGGAAACGGTGAGCGTGATGGCGAATACACAGTACATGCCGAATATCAGACGCCGGTACATCGAAAAAGCGGTGCCGGAAATGATGAAGAAGTTCGGTTACAAGAACGTCAACCAGGTGCCCCGCCTCGAGAAGATCGTGATCAACATGGGCGTCGGCGACGCGATCACCGACGCGAAGATCCTCGAAGCCGCGGTGAAGGATCTCACCGCCATCGCGGGACAGCGCCCGGCGACCTCGCGGTCGCGGACCGCCATCGCGGGATTCAAGCTGCGGGCGGGGATGCCGATCGGGTGCTTCGTCACGCTCCGGCACGTGCGGATGTTCGAGTTCTTCGACCGCCTCGTCAACGTCGCGATCCCGCGAATCAGGGATTTCCGGGGGCTCAACCCGCGGAGCTTCGACGGCCGGGGCAACTATTCGTTCGGCGTCAAGGAGCACATCATATTTCCGGAGATCGATTACGACAAGGTACTCAAGGTCATGGGCATGGATGTCACGATCGTAACGACGGCGAAGACGGATGAGGAAGCGAAAGAGCTCATCATGCTCCTCGGCATGCCGCTCCGTCAGTCCTGATGAGGAAAGGGAGAATCCGTGGCGAAGAAGTGTTTGGTAGCGAAATCGAAGAGGCCGCCGAAATTCAAGGTGAGGGCATATTTCCGTTGCAGCAGGTGCGGACGCCCGCGCGCGTACCTCCGCAAGTTCGGTATGTGCCGCATCTGTTTCCGCGAGCTGGCGCTCGAGGGGAAGATCCCCGGCGTCACGAAGGCGAGCTGGTAGCCCCACGGGCGTTGACGGTTGACGAGAGAGAATTTGAGGTGATGGCGAAATGATGACCGATCCGATAGCCGACTTGATCGTCCGGCTGCGCAACGGGAAAAAAGCGAAGATGACGTTCATCGACGTTCCCGCGTCCCGCATCAAGGCGGGGATCGTGAAGATCCTGCTCGACAACGGGTACGTGAAGAACGTGAAGTACATCGACGACAACAAGCAGGGGACGCTGCGGATCTACTACAAGTACGACGAGCAGCGCGTCTGCGCGATCGAGGGTTTGAAGCGCGTGAGCCTCCCGAGCCGGCGCGTGTACGTCCCGAAGGACAAGATCCCCCGCGTCATGGGCGGATTCGGCATCGCGGTCGTCTCGACCTCGAAGGGGCTGTTGACGGACAAGGAGTGCCACGTTCTCGGCATCGGCGGAGAGGTTCTTTGCCATATCTGGTAACCGGGCGCGCCGGCGAGCCGGCGTGAAAGGCTTCCCGACGGTTCGGCGCGGGAAGCGACGGAGGTAGAAAGTCGATATGTCACGAGTGGGAAAATATCCGGTGCCGGTCCCGGCGGACGTCAAGGCCGAGCTCGCGGGCAACGTGATCAAGGTCAAGGGGCCGAAGGGCGAGCTCACCCGCGCGCTCCATCCCGACATGATCATCGAGGTCGCCGAGGGATCGGTCGTCGTGAAGCGCCCGAGCGATTCGAAGATGCATCGCTCGCTGCACGGCCTCACGCGGACCCTCATCGCGAACATGGTTGAGGGCGTGTCCAAGGGATACGAGAAGAATCTCGAGATCGAGGGCGTCGAATACCGCGCCGAGCTCAAGGGCAAGACGCTCGTCATGAGCCTCGGCTTCGCGCACCAGATCCGGTACGAACCGCGCGAAGGGATCGCCATCGTCCTGCCCGATCCCAAGAAGATCAACATCACGGGGATCGACAAGGAGAAGGTCGGCCAGACGGCGGCCGAGATCCGCAAATTCAGACCGCCGGAGCCGTACAAGGGCAAAGGGGTCCGGTACAAGGGCGAAGTCGTCAAGCACAAGGCCGGCAAGGCTGCCGTCGGCACTGGAACGTAAGGCGAGAGGGAGTCTGGACAGGTGAAAAGAGACATCAATCAGGAGAAGAGACAGAGCAGGTTGAGACGGCACGAACGCGTTCGCAAGCAGGTGCACGGCACGGCGGCGCGGCCGCGGCTGTGCGTGTTCCGGAGCCTCAACCATATCTACGCGCAGATCATCGACGACGATTCGGGTCGCACGCTGGCCGCGGCGTCGAGCCTGAAGCTCGAGCTGCAGCCCGTTCCGGCCCCGGTCGAGAAGGCCCCCGAGGCGGCCGAGAAGCCCGCGAAGGGCGAGAAGGGCGAGAAGGGCAAGGGCGGGAAGAAGCCGGCGCCCCCGGCGAGCCTCAAGATGAGGCGCTCCTCCGCCGTCGGCAAAGCGATCGCCGTCGTGGCGATCGAGAAGGGCATCAAGGCCGTCGCGTTCGACCGCGGCGGATATCTCTATCATGGAAGGGTCGCCGCCTTGGCGAAGGCCGCGAGGGAAGGCGGACTCGAGTTCTAACACGCGGGCGTCCACGTTCGGACGCCTCAACTCACCCGTGGGGGTGTACTGGTGAACGGATCAGAAAGCAGAGATTCGAGAGGACCGAGGGATTCGAGGGATTCGCGGGGCCGCGGCGGACCGCGGGACGGCCGCGGGCCGCGCGACGCGCGTCCGACGCGCGACGCGGGCGCCGATATGGCTCCCGAGTTTCTCGAACAGACGATTCATATCAACAGGGTCGCCAAGGTAGTCAAGGGCGGACGCCGGTTCGGCTTCAACGCGCTCGTCGCCGTCGGCGACGGCATGGGCAAGGTCGGCACCGGTCTCGGCAAGGCGAACGAAATTTCGGACGCCATCCGCAAGGCGACCGAAGCGGCCAAGAAGGACATGCTCCGCATCCCGATGCAGGGCGGGACGATTCCGTACGAGGTCCTCGGCGTGTTCGGCGCCTCGCGCGTCCTTATGAAGCCCGCCTCGCCCGGTACGGGCGTCATCGCGGGCGGCGCGGTGCGCGCCGTGCTCGAGGTCGCCGGCGTGAAGGACATCCTCACGAAGTCGCTCGGGTCGAACAATCCGCACAACATGGTGAAGGCGACCATGGCGGGGCTCAAGAGCATCCGGAGCGCGCGGGACGTGGCGAGCCGCCGCGGCATCACGATCACGAAACTGTTCGGGACGAAGGAAGAAAAGGGCGCCGCGGAATAGCGCGAGCCGCGCCGGGCGTTCGACTGACAGCGAGGAAATGAAATGGCGAAGATGCTGAAAATAACGCAGGTCAAGAGCGTCATCAACTCCCTCTACGACAAGCACCGGCCCGTCATGGAGGCTCTCGGCTTCAGGAAGAACCAACATACGCTCTACAAAAAGGACACGCCGGCGATCCGCGGAATGATCCACCGGGTGCAGCACCTCGTGGTCTGGGAAGCGCTGGACGAGAAGGACGTGAAGGTCCGGGGGAAAAAGGGGCCGGGGTATACGGTCCTCGATAAGGGAACCACAAGGAGCTAGAGACAATGAAGCTGAGCGAAGTCAGAGCCCCCAAGGGCGCAACGAAAAAGAACAAGCGGGTCGGGTGCGGCCCCGGCTCCGGACACGGACGGTATTCGACGCGCGGCTGCAAAGGGCAGAAGGCGCGCTCGGGCGGCGGCATCCCCGCGTGGTTCGAGGGCGGCCAGATGCCCCTCCAGCGGCGCGTGCCGAAGCGCGGGTTCGTCAACAACTTCAAGACCTACTACCAGGTCGTGAACCTCGACGCCCTCGGCGCGTTCGCCGCGGGCTCGAAGATCAACCGCGGCACCCTCGTCGAGGCGGGGCTCGTTCGCAAGGCCGCGGATCCGGTGAAGATCCTCGGGCGGGGAGCGCTCTCGGTGGCGCTCGAGGTCGAGGTCGACGCGGTGAGCCGCACGGCGGCGGACGCGATTCTCAAGGCCGGCGGGACGATTCATCTCCTCTCCGGCAAGAGCGTGCCCGGAACCGAACAGACGGAGAATAAGTAATGTTCAAGAAGCTGCAGGATATATTCAGCATTCCCGAGCTCAAGCGGCGGCTCCTGTTCACGATGGGGCTCCTCATCGTGTACCGGATCGGCGGCCACATCACGACGCCGATGGTGAACCCGGCGGCGCTCAAGGCCTACTTCGCGAGCCAGCAGGGAACGATCTTCGCGCTGTACGATCTCTTCGCCGGCGGGAACTTCACCCGCGTGACGATCTTCGCCCTCGGCATCATGCCGTACATCAGCGCGTCGATCATTCTCCAGCTCCTGCAGGCCGTGATTCCGTACTTCGAGAAGCTCGCCAAGGAAGGGGAGGAAGGGCGGAAGAAGATCACGCAGTACACGCGGTACGGAACGGTGGCCCTGTCGGTCATCCAGGCGATCGGCATCGCGTTCTTCCTCGAGAACATGGCCGAGGGAGTCGTGCCGAATCCGGGCATGTTCTTCAGGCTCATCACGATCATCACGATGACCGCGGGCACGATCTTCGTCATGTGGCTCGGCGAGCAGATCACGGAGCGGGGCATCGGAAACGGCATCTCGCTCATCATCATGATCGGTATCCTCGCGCGCTATCCGGCCGATTGGCTCGACATGATCCGCGCCCTCCAGATCGGAACGCTCTCGCCCCTCAGGGTCGCGTTCCTCCTCATCGTCATGGTGCTCGTGATCGCGAGCGTCATCCTCATCACGCAGGGGCAGCGGCGCATCCCGGTCCAGTACGCCAAGCGCATCGTCGGGCGGCGCGTCTACGGGGGAAAGGCCCAGTACATCCCGCTGCGCGTCAACACCGCGGGCGTCATCCCGATCATCTTCGCGCAGTCGATCATGATGTTTCCGAGCACGATCGCGGCGTTCTTCACGGAAAACTCGTTCATGCAGGGCATCGTCTCCGCCCTGAATCCGTACGGGGTGATCTACAACACGCTCTACGCGACCATCATCATCTTCTTCACGTACTTCTACACGGCGATCATCCTGAACCCCGTCGATCTCGCCGATAACATGCAGAAGTACGGCGGGTTCATTCCGGGCATCCGGCCGGGCAAGCGGACGAGCGACTACATCGACCGGATTCTCACCCGCGTGACGCTGCCGGGAGCCGTTTTCCTCGCGTTCATCGCGATCCTGCCCGACATGATGATCAAGTGGGGCAAGCTCCCCGCGACGGTCTACTTCGGCGGCACGGGGCTCCTCATCGTGGTCGGCGTGATGCTCGATACGCTCCAGCAGATCGAGACGCACCTCCTGATGAGGCACTACGACGGATTCATGAAGAAGGGCCGCCTGCAGGGCAGACGGTTCTAGGAAGGTTTCGACGTGGCCGGCACGCATATCGTCATATTGGGGCCCCCGGGCTCCGGCAAGGGGACGCAGGCCTCCCGCATCGCGCGCGAATACAGCCTCGCGCATCTCTCGACGGGGGACATGCTCCGCGACGCCGTCGCGCGCAAGACCGAGCTCGGGCTCGAGGCCGAGACGTTCATGAAGCGCGGCCTCCTCGTTTCCGACGAGATCGTCTTCGGTCTCCTCGGCGAGGCGCTCGAGGCGGCGAAGAAGACGGGCTGGATCCTGGACGGCTTCCCGCGGAACCTCCTGCAGGCCGAGATGCTTGCGAAGATCCTCGAAGAGCGGGGGGAGAAGATCGATTACGTGCTCGACGTCGCCGTCGATTTCGAGCTCATCGTCCGCCGGCTTTCGAAGCGTCGCGTGTGCCCCGCGTGCAAGGCCGTCTACAACCTCGATACGATCAAGACGAAGGTCGAGGGGAAGTGCGACGCGTGCGGCGGCCCCCTCGTCAAGCGTCCCGACGACGAGGAAGACACGGTCCGGCGGCGTCTCGCCGTGTACGAGGAGCAGACCGCGCCCGTCATCGATTACTACCGGAAGCGGGGCGGCCTCGTCAGCGTGAACGGCGCCGGGGACATCGAAGCGATATTCGCGGAGATACGCCGCGTTTTGAAATGATAGCGATACGGACCCAGCCGGAACTGGATCTCATCCGGCGCAGCGGAGAGATCCTCGCCGAGTGCTTCGCGAAGATCGAGGAAGCGCTCGGGCCGGGCGTCGAGACCGGCGAGCTCGACCGGATCGCCGAGGAATTCATCAGGATGCGGGGCGCGGTGCCCGCGTTCAAGGGGTACCAGGGGTATCCCGCATCGATCTGCGCTTCGGTGAACGAGCAGGTTGTGCACGGCATACCGGGCGCGAGGAAGCTCGCCGAAGGGGACATCGTCGGGATCGACGTCGGCGTCGCCCGGAACGGGTACTACGCCGACGCGGCGCGCACCTATCCGATCGGAGCGGTGAGCGAGGAGGCCCGGCGGCTCATGCGGGTCACGAAGGAGGCGCTCGACCTCGGCATCGGCGAGGCGAGGGAGGGGAAGCATCTCTCCGACGTCTCCCACGCGATTCAGGCGCACGCCGAATCGAACGGTTACAGCGTCGTGCGGACGCTCGTGGGACACGGGATCGGAAGACAGATGCACGAGGACCCGCAGATTCCCAACTTCGGCCTCCCGGGGAACGGCCCCGTGCTCGCCCACGGCATGGTGCTCGCGATCGAGCCCATGGTGAACGAGGGCAAGGCGGACGTCCTGACGCTGAAAGACAAATGGACGTTCGTAACGGTGGACGGCACGCTGTCCGCCCACTTCGAGGATACGATCGCCGTCACGAGCGGCGGCCCCGTGGTCATGACCCGGTGAGGGGGAGCGGGGAAATTCCCGATGCCGCAGGCGACCGGAGCCGCGGCGGAAAGAAGGCGCGATACAGGGAGTGGCGAAGCAGAAGGGCATAGCGGTAGAAGGGACCGTCGTCGAGGCGCTGCCCAATGCGATGTTCAGGGTGGAGCTCGAAAACAAGCATGTGATCCTCGCCCACGTCTCCGGCAAGATGCGGATGCATTTCATACGCATCCTTCCCGGCGACCGGGTGGCCGTCGAGCTCAGCCCTTACGATCTGGGACGAGGCAGGATCACGTACCGGTACAAGTGACGAAGGAAGAGAGATCATGAAAGTGCGCAGCTCAATCAAGAAGATCTGCCCATACTGCAAGATCATCCGCCGGAAGGGCGTCCTCCGCGTGATCTGCAAGAACCCGAAACACAAGCAGCGGCAGGGCTAGCGGGTAGCCTCTGCGGCGCTCGTGAAAGGAGTGTTCCGTGGCGCGTATAGTCGGTATCGATATACCCGATAACAAGCATATCGAGATCTCCCTGACGTATATCTTCGGGATCGGCCGCTCGATGGCGAAATCGATCTGCAGGAAGGCCAACGTGCCCTTCGGCACGAGGACCAGGGATCTCACCGAGGAGCAGACGGTCCGGATCAGGGATATCATCGAGAACGAGCACAAGGTCGAGGGCGCTCTCCGGAGCGAGGTGACGATGAACATCAAGCGGCTCATGGAGATCGGCTCCTACCGCGGGATGCGTCACAAGATGGGGCTTCCGGTGCGGGGACAGCGCACGCACACGAACGCACGGACCCGCAAAGGCCCGCGCAATCGCCCCGGCGCGAAAAGGAAAAAAACCGCCGCATAACGACGAAGCGGCCCGACGGGCCCGGTGATCGCGCCCGTCAGGCGTACGAGCAAAGGGAGGTACGACGTGGCTCAGCCGCGCGGTTCAAAGAAAAAAGCCAAGAAGGTGGACATATACGGTATCGCCCATATCCAGTCCACGTTCAACAACACGATCGTGAGCATCACGGATAAGGAAGGCAACATCATCACCTGGTCGAGCCCGGGGCGGCTCGGACACAAGGGCTCCCGCAAGAGCACGCCGTTCGCGGCCCAGCAGGCCGCCGCGACCGCGGCGCGCGAAGCGTTGGGGCTCGGGGTGAAGAAGGTCGAAGCGTGGGTGCGGGGCCCCGGCCCGGGGCGCGAGGCTGCCATCCGGTCGCTCCGCGCGAGCGGGCTCGAAGTGTCGGCGATCAAGGACTGCACGCCGGTGCCGCACAACGGATGCCGCGCGAAGAAGCGCAGAAGAATATAGCGAGAACGGCTCTGAGGAGGTAACGACTACATGGCGAGATATTTGGGTGCCAAGTGCAAGCTGTGCCGGAGAGACGGCGTGAAGCTGTTCCTCAAGGGGGACCGCTGCTATTCGGACAAGTGTGAGATCGAGAAGCGCAACTATCCGCCGGGAGAGCACGGACGCACGAGGTACAGCAGAAAGAGCAGCTACCGGAACCAGCTCAGGGAGAAGCAGAAGCTCCGCCGTATGTACCTGCTGCTCGAAGCGCCGTTCCGCAATTACTACTTCCGCGCGGTGAAGATGAAGGGCGTCACGGGCGCGAACCTGCTCAGGCTCCTCGAGCAGCGGCTCGACAACATGGTGTTCCGCATGGGATTCACCCCGTCGCGCGAGACGGCCCGGCAGCTCGTTCTGCACAAGCATTTCGAGGTCAACGGCAAGATCGTTGACCGGCCGTCGTATCAGCTCAAGCCGGGCGACCGGGTGACGGTGCGCGAGCGCAGCAAGGACCTCCTCGTCGTCGAGGAGAGCCTGAAGAAATACGGAAGCCGGGGGACCGTTCCCTACATCTCGGTCGACGTGAACAAGCGCGAGGGGGTCTACCTCGAGGTTCCGACGCGCGAGATGATACCGGTGCCGATCGAGGAAAACATCATCGTGGAGCTCTACTCCAAGTAAGGGAACTTGGGTTGCGGGGCGCGCGGGACCGGCGCGAATCCGGCCCGCGATGGCGTTCCCGCCATGGCGAGCAGGCCGTGCAAGGAGGATTTGGCAGATGAAATGGCGTAACCTTTTGATGCCGAAAGAGATCGTTCCGGATACCGAAGCGCAGACTCCGACCTTCGGGCGATTCAAGATCGAGCCGCTCGAGCGGGGATTCGGCAACACGATCGGCAATGCCCTTCGTCGCACGCTCCTTTCCTCGATCCAGGGAGCCTCGGTGACGGCGATCAAGATTCAGGGCGTCCAGCACGAGTTCAGCACGATCAAGGGCGTGAAGGAAGACGTCACGGACATCGTCCTCAACTTGAAGCAGATGATCATGAGGATGCACGGCGACGAGCCGAAGTTCATCCATCTCGACGTGAATATGAAGGGGCCGGTCACCGCGGGGGATATCACCGAGGATCCCGAGGTCGAGATCCTGAACAAGGATCTCCTCATCGCCACGTGCACGGAGAAGACGCACCTCAAGATCGACATTCTCGTCGGACACGGCCGCGGCTACGTCCCGTCGGAGCTCCACAATCTCGAGGATTTCGAGATCGGCCTCATCCCGATGGATTCGAATTTCAGCCCGGTGCTGCACGTGAACTACGTCGTGAAGAACACGCGCGTGGCCCAGCGGACCGATTACGATTCGCTCACCCTCGAGATCACGACGAACGGGAGCGTGACCCCCGAGGACGCGCTCGGCTACGCGGCGAAGATCATGAAGGATCACATGCTGCTCTTCATACGCTTCGAGGAGGAGCCGGCGGAGGAGGTCGTGGAGGAAGTCGATCAGGAGATCGAACGCCTGAAGGATCTCCTGAACCGGAGCGTCGAGGAGCTCGAGCTTTCGGTGCGCTCGTCCAACTGCCTCAAGGCGGCCAACCTGCGCACGCTCGGCGAGCTCGTCCGCAAGACCGAGGGAGACATGCTGAAGTACCGCAACTTCGGCCGGAAGAGCCTCAAGGAGATCGTCGACATCCTCGAGGGCATGGGGCTGTCGCTCGGCATGGACATCGACGCGATCCTGCGCGGAGAGAAGAAGCTCGAGAGAAAAATCGAAAAGACTGAGAAGAAGGAAAAAGAGGAGAAGGAATAATGCGGCACAGACGCGACGGCCGGAAGCTCGGCATCACCGCTGAACATAGAGAAGCGATGCTCGCCAACATGGTCACTTCGCTCTTCAAGCACGAGCGGATCGAGACGACGACGCCCAAGGCGAGAGAAGCGAGACGCCTCGCCGAGAAGCTCATCACGCACGCGCGGCGCGGCGACCTCGCCTCAAGGCGGCACGTCGCCCGGACGATTCAGGACGCCGACATTCTGAAGAAGCTCTTCGCGGAAATCGCTCCGCGCTACATCGATCGGCCCGGCGGCTACACGCGCATCATCAAGCTCGGCACGGTCCGGGTCGGCGACGGCGGCGCGAAGGCGATCCTCGAGCTCGTCAAGAAGGACGACGAAGGCCGCAAGAAGAAGAAAACCCCGCGCAAGACCTACCACAAGGTCGAGATGCCCGCCGCTCCGGGCGCCAAGGCGAAGCCGGCGAAGGCAGCCGAGGCGGCCGAGGGCGCGGCTGAGGCCGCGGCAGCCGAGGCGGCGGCCCCGGCGGAAGGCGCGGCGGCAAGCGAAGCCCCCAAGGCCGAGGCCGCCCACGCGGCGAAGCCGAAAGCGCCGAAGGCCGAGGGCGAGAAGAAGGCCAAGGCGAAGCCGGCGGACAAGCCGAAGGGGAAGAAGTAATAACCTCCCTGGCATCGGTGTAGTGCTATCTTGGTCCTGACGAACGTAATTCTCCCCGTATTCTTCATCATTTTCCTGGGATTTCTCCTGAGGAAGCTCGGAAAGGTCGACCTCAAGACCTTTTCGCGCGCCCAGCTCTATATCCTCTCGCCGGCGCTCGCGTTCATGTCGCTCGCCAAGCCCGAGGCGGATACGGGGCTCCTCCTGCAGGTGCTCGGGTTCGTCGTCTGCGTCGAGGCGGTGCTCCTCGGCGTCACCCTCGGCGTCGGCTTCATGATGAAACGCGGCCGCGCCGAGCGGCAGGCGATGACGCTCGCCTCCATTCTCATGAACACCGGGTTCTACGGGATCCCCGTCTGCGTGCTCGCCTTCGGCGACTGGGGGCTCGTCTACGCGACGATCTACATGGTCGCATCGTCGATCACGCAGTCGACGCTCGGGATCTTCCTCGCGAGCGCGGGGCACGGGAGCTCGAAAGAGGCGCTCGGGAACGTCTTCAAGACGCCGCTCCTCTGGTCGATCGTCGCGGCGCGGCTCCTCGTGTACGCGCACGCTCTTCCGCCGAAGCCGCTCATGAAGATGATCGACATGCTCGGCGCCTCGGCGATTCCGATCGGGCTCATCCTCCTCGGGATGCAGCTCGAGCGCATCTGGCTCGAATCGGCCGCGTGGCGCGCGAGCCTCGCGGGACGCGCGGCCGATTTCTCGATCGGGGAGAATCACGAGGGCGCCTCGGCGGGCGCCGTGTGCGAGCCGGGGCCGGGGGGCGTCGTCGAGCTCAGGCGCGACATCTCGGGCGGGATCGCGGGGGCGGCGATCCGCATCCTCGGCGGCCTCGTCGTGTCGTACGGCCTCATCCAGCTCTTCCATTTCAGCGCCAACATGAATCAGGTTCTCGTCGTCGAATCGTCGATGCCGACGGCGGTGAACGCGATCGTCTTCGCCACCGAATACAACTGCCGGCCGCGCCTCGTCGCGGTTGGCATTCTCGCCTCCACGCTCGCGAGCATCGTGAGCATCACGCTCATACTCAAGTATCTGGGGGTCTGACGTGACGCCCGAGACCGTTCTCTCTTTCGCTCCGCGGGACGCCCGGGAAGCGGCGGATATTTTCCGCGCGTGCGGCGCCGCCGCGGCCGCGGGACGCGCCATCCGGGCGGGCGTCGTCGAGAGCCCCTTCAGGCCGGCCGACGGCTTCGAGGCGCCGCGCGCGGCGTCGTCGGTGCGCGAAATCGAAGCGGCCGCGGGCGAGACGCTCGTGCTGATGGGGCACGACGGCCTCGGCGGGATTCAGGAGATATCGAAGGCGAATTTCCTCGCCGTCTCGGGAGGCGGCATGAGGTTCGGCGCATTTGTCGAGGAGGCGCGCCGGGCGGGGCTCTATTTCCCGCACGAGCCGGACGTTCTCACGCGGCACGCGACGATCGCCGAGCTCGTCATGGGCGCGGAGATCTTCGGCACCGACGGGCATTTCGGGAATCTGCGCGAGTACGTTCTCTCGCTCGAGATCGTGACGCCGGCGGGGGAGATAATCCGGACCGGCTCGCGCGCCGTCAAGGACGTCGCGGGCTACAATATCGCGGGCTTTCTCATGGGCGGCGGCGGCCTCTGCGGGATGATCGCGACGGCGACGCTGCGGCTCCTGCCGCCGCCGGGAACGCGGATGCAGTTCCTGTGCATGGCTCCGCGCGCGACGCTCGAGAAGCTTGCCGGAGAGATTCACCGGAAGCTCGCGCCCGCGTTTCTCGAGCTCTTTCCGTACACGGAGAGCGCCGACGAGCGGTCGAACCTGATCGGAGAGCTGCAGTCAGCGGCGCCGGGCAGGGAGGAGGCGCTGCTCGCGGCGCTCGCGGCGCTCGCCCCGGCGGATGCCGCGCCCGAAAAGCTCGAGCGGACGTCGCTCGAGGCGTTCAGGCACTTTCCGATGCTCGCGATGAAAAACATGAAGAAGGGTCAGCGGCTCCTGCACGCGGCGCTCGGAACGGATCTCCCCTCGGCGCACCGGCACGACATCTGGGGACGCCGGAGCTTTTTCCCCTCGCGCTTCCATTACTATTTCGCGGCGGATTCGAGCGCCGCGCCGGAAGTCTGCGCGGCGGGCCTCGGGGGCGTCGTCGATTCGATCGAGATGCGCGGAGAGCGGATATACCGGAGGCGGCTCGGAAGAGAAGAGATCGCGATGATCGCGGGCGGGCACGGGGGTGGAGCGGGCGGAGCCGGCGCGCGCGGATCGACGGAAGCTTCCACGGCCGGTGAGCTCACGCTCAGGATCCAGCGGGTTTTCGATCCTCACGGGATCATGTTGCCTTGAATTCATTCCGATGACGAAAGCTGCCATGGCGGACAAAGACGCGAAGAAGGACATAACGAACGACCTGCTCCTCTGCAACCGCTGCGGCACGTGCCGCTCGGTGTGCCCGCTCCTCTCCGTGGATCGCGAGGAATGGGCCGGGGCCCGGGGGAAGGTGGAGATCGCCGAGGCGTTCTTCCGCGGGGAGGATCTCTCGAGCGACGAGGTCCGCAAGGTGTTCGACTACTGCCTCCACTGCATGACGTGCGAGGAGAACTGCCCCTCCGGCATGCGCGCGGAGGAGATCGTCATGGCGGTGCGGGCCGAGATGGCGCGGCGGGGGAAGATGTCCCGCCTCAAGCGGCTCGCGCTCAAGACGCTCGGCGGCGCGGACGCGGCGCTTTTCACGATCATGCGTCACGTCGGGCTGGCGCGGCGATCGCCGCTGCACGGCGTCGGCGGGAAGAGCCCGCTCGCGGCGCTTTATCCGCTCCTCGGATGGCCGCGCGAACGGTTCGTGCCGCTCCCCGCGCGGAAGCCCTTCCTCGGCTCGGGGCCGGAGCTCTACAAGGCGTCTGATGTCGCCGTCGCAATTCCCGATGCGGGGGCGGGGGAGCTCCTCGATCTCGTCGCCGCGGCGCGCCAAAGAAATCTCGCGGCGGGCAAGCGCGCGTATTTCTTCGTCGGCCACGCGGTGAATCTCTTCTTTCCCGAGGAGGCGCGCGCCGTCACGAGGCTCCTCAATATTCTCGGCGTCGACGTCATTGCGACGAAGGATCAGGTGTGCTGCGGCGCGCCGGTCTACTACGCGGGGGATATCGCCGGCGCCCGCAGGAACGCCGCCGAGGTGCTCGAGCGCTTCGAGGGGCACGAGTACGACTGGATCGTCACAACCTGCTCGTCGGGTGGGCTGATGCTCAAGGAGGAGTTCCCGCGGCTATTCGACCTCACGGGAGACGGCTATTTCGAGATCGAGTGGGACGCGTCGCTCGAATGCTTCCGCCGCGTGCCGGGGCGCAGCACGGTGAAGCAGGAATACCCGAGGGTTGAGGATCTATACCGGACGCATGTCGAGGGCAAGGTCCGCGACATCAACGAGCTCATCGCCGAGCTCCTCGGGCTGCGCGAGGAGACAGACGACTTGAGCGGAGTGCTCGATGGAACAGTGAAAGCGTCGGCCCCTGTCGAGGCGCGCGCCGCGGCAGCCATCGTGGACTCCGCGCGAAAGCAGGGCGCGGCGCTTCCCGTCGTAACCTATCATCAGCCCTGCCATCTCAAGCGAGGGCAGGGGGTGGAGTGGCAGAGCGAGGCGATACTCAAGCTGCTTCCCGGGTATCGTTACGTCAGGATGAACGATTACGATCGCTGCTGCGGCGGAGGCGGATCGTTTACGTTCATCTATGGCGATGCTTCAGCCGCGGTCGCCGCGGTCAAGATGGATGCGATCGCCGAGGTGCGGCCGGATGTAGTCGCGACAGCGTGTCCGCTCTGCCGCATCCAGCTCATGGACATGATCCGGCGGCGTTTCGTCGTCGAGGCGCACTCGCGCGGAGAGCAGCCGCGGAGCATCCCCGTGACGACTCCGGCCGAGCTCTTACTCGAAGAATTGCATAAGGTTATGGCGCAATGAGCGGGCGCGCGGCCGGGCGATTTGGGCGTTGACATCGAGGCTTTCGCCCGCTATTATTGATACTCGGCGATGCCTCCGGGCGTCGCCTGCATTTTTAAAAATTGAACGCGGTCCCCGCGGCCGCGATTAGTTTGCTCCTGAGTAGCTCAATCGGTAGAGCATCCGGCTGTTAACCGGAGGGTTGTAGGTTCAAGTCCTACCTCAGGAGCCAGTTCTTATTTCTGGTCCTCAAACGGCACATTTTGCGCCGATCTGTCTCTCCTCTTCCTCCGACTCCATCCGCCAAGTATATCGAATGGTTTGCGCAGCTCGCTTATCTATTTCCCCGTCTCTTAATATCGAGTTCGAGAGTAGCAAGTTCGAGCAGTTTTCGCTTTTCGAAACGAATCCTGCTCAATGTATAGGGAATACGCCTGTTGCGCGAGTTCTAAGTATTCTGTTTGCATCTCTCTAGATAATTCATCCCCGGCCTGCTTATGCTCTTGCTATTTGCTCTTCGATGCTGTCTTGCTCTGCCTGCTCTGAAATTTTTCGTATTTGCTCTTCCAGAAACTTCTCAGTCCACCAAGCCGGCTAGCTTGTCCTCGTACAGTTTGATCTATCTTGTCGTTCGATCTCCTTGATATCTCGGTCTGTAGCTTTTTCGATCTCTCTGGCATATGCGCTTCGTTTTCGTCCTTGAAGCTCTCGGACTAGCGCCTCTCTTTATCCATTCAAGCCGCTCCTCGGTCATTCTGAGCCTCTTTAGCGGCTCTCCCAGTAGCATCAGAGCCAGCTCGTCTTCCTCTCAATGCGCCTTCTCGGGGCATTTTCCGCGGTACTTGCGTGCAGCGATAGTAAACATACGTTCCCTTTATTTTCGAAGGGCGACATTACGCACGCCGCAGCGTCCGCACTTCATAAGTCCCACTGAAATGCGAATTGCCTTGAGATTCGCTTTCGCCTCATACATTTCTGCGATTCCTTTACTTGCTGCGCTCGCTCGAATAGCTCTCTCGAGCACTAATTGCATCATGCTTGCCCCTGGTAGTACACACCCTTCCACTTGAAGTCTCCCGATATATGCAGGATTCTTTAGCATGTGTGTCTATCTGGAATGCTCTAGCTATTGGCTTTCCCTTTCTCGATCTCAGCCCTTTGGCTCTTAGGCTATCTTTGTGAGCTCCAGTGAGCGACAACGTTTCCTTTTGAGTATATCTCGAAGAGCTCCCGAATAATTCCAGCTCGCTTGAACAGTCTATGTCGATTCCCTTTGTCTCTGTGTTATTGACGTACCCGAGCGGCGCCCACGATGGATACAGCCCTTGCTGGGCTTTCTCCAGCATTCCCTTTCGCGTCTCTTCCGATAGCTGATCGATATAGCTCTTTGCTATAATTACTTTGATTCCGTACATGAGCTTGTCGCTCTGCCGCGCGTCTTTGCCTGATTATCTGTCCCTCTTTCACGAAGTGAAGCGTTCGCCCGACGATCATCGATCTTCACAATGTCCCGAATATTGCGTGTGAGCCTGTCCGTTTTTTCGACAAGGATATGCTCGACTTTCTTGTTTCGACGAAGGAACTCCAGCATCTTCTCAAATTCTGTTCGCCCCGCTGCCTTTAGCGCTTTCTGACTTCCTCGAATTCCCGTACGACCGAGCAGCTTCTGCTTCTCGGCGTACTCTCTCAGCAATTTCCTTTGGGCAGCTATTGAGTACCCTTTCTCTGATTGTTCTTTGCTCGATACCCGGACGTACAATACCGCTTTGTCCATTTTCTCCTCCATCGTCAATTAGCCGCGAACTCTGCTTGTACCACATTCCGCATTTTCGTTTTCAAGACCCATCGGGCTTATCTATTGCGTACCCCGCAACCATTTCCTTGAGAAACCCGTTGCCATCATGGAGCTTCTCCGTTATTCCCTCTGCTCCAATTTTTTCCAGCATATCCATTCCGATAGGGGAGACTTCCCACGTTTTGCCCCCGGCATCGAAGCGCCGCAGCTTTATGTCTCTCGATGTCGATATTCTTCTGAATCCCCGCAGCGATCTCCCGGTGCATTTCTTCGTCAGGTACTTTGCGAGATATCTTCCGCGTCCGCGAGCCTTTCAACACGCTTTATAAACACGATCGGACCGCCGCCCACGGCTTCCCATGCTTGGCTAATCCATTTTTGGTGAATGTATCGATCGACCAGCGCGTGCAGGTGGGGGATACCCGATCTATGCAGCTCCAAGACGCATATGTACGAAATCGGCTCGTTGTACTTGCGCCCAAGGTAAACCCGGAACTTCCCCCATACGTTCCAGATATGCCTATGCGGATGATCCTTCTCTGGTATTGTCTCTGGATTCAGCGTCAGCGTGAGGAAGCGATCAAGCTGCTTTTCCCCGGCGGCGCTCTCGATATCTTTGCTTAATTGCCACGCCATTCGCGGTCCGCATTCGGGACAGCTCCATCGCTTGCAATACAGCCTCTTGTATACGAACTTCTCGTTTCCCGCCTCGTCCTTGACCTTCGTCCATATCGCTTTCTTGCCGCATGCTCTGTTATATTTAGGCTTCTTTATATCAAGTGAAGAGGAAATAACCCCGGCACCATCCACAGCCCCCACCCCTTTTTCCTCCGGTTCGCTAACCAGATCATCCACGCAATCGTGTCCTGCGATAGCTCGATTGGTGGCCCCCCATTGATAACAGAAACAGCGCCTCCAGATCTGTCCCATCTATCCAACAGACTGAAGAACGCTGCTACTGATCTTCCATCTTCTGTCATTCCCCACCACCCCCAGAATCCAGCCAATAATGTCATTTCAACGAAGCTCTTACTCTTTCAATGAATTCATCACAGCATCCTGTTACTTCAAGCTGTGTGCCATCAGCTGATTCTCCCTTCGTGATAACTCTTGCGCATTGCCCATGAATGGGGCAACGCATTTTGCTTATCGTTGTTCGTACTGATGACGTTGCTTCTTTAATTGCCGACTTTTTGATTTCGTTCGCCAATTGATCAATCTTGATTTCTCGCCCATTAAATTCTAGTTTCATTTTCATGGTTCATTTCACTTCCTTTTTCCCTTTTCCAGTTCTTCCTCTACCATTCGAGCAATATCCATTCTTTCTCCCAAATGGTTTATTCTACATTCAATCACTTTTGGGCTAACTTGGAATGGCCTTGAAATCTCTTTCGCAATGTATGGTACTGCGACTGTAGCTGTTGTTGAGATCAGGCTCAGGATATCAACGTTGGTTGCAACTACGCTTCTTACTATTGGCTCCAGTTTCTGCTCCGGAACTAGCACTTGCTCCGCAAAGAGCATCCCTTGAATTTCAAATCGGTCAATCACAGTGCGATCAGCTGACGTGATGAAATCGATGTACTCTGGTATGCTGCCAAATCGGTGCTCTTCATAGAACTGTTTATGCAGGACCAAGTGTCCTATCTCATGGGCGATAGTGAATCGACATCTTTCGTAATATTTCTCGTATGTGGTTTCGTCCAGATATATCGCTGTGCAATCTGATGTCAGGAATCCATCGATTCTGTAGTTATCCAGCAGGTTCGACTTTGTGATAATATCCAATCCCAGTTTGAGATCGGCTATTTCCTCCATCGGAATCGGTAGCTCAAATGATGGATGATATGTTCGTAAGAACTCATATGCTCTCTCTCCAATCTCACCATACCCCAAGTAACTTGGAACGATCATGTTCCTACTCCTTCTTCAATTCCTCGATCAACCGCTTCAGCTCCTCGTCGCTCAAGTCCGCCCCCCGCGCGGTTCTGAACAGCAGAGGCAATTTCGCAAGCAGTCGCTCGTCATTCTGGAAGTCGTCGGGCACGCGGCCCACATCTGCAGCTGCATAGTCAAAGAACTTCAGCCAATCGTCACTTCCTTTCTGTATTCCCAGAGCCTCTGCGTACTTTGTTCTCTGGTCCTCGCCTTGCGGTGGAGGGAGAATCCCTCGCTCAATCTTGCTGACGTTACCTGGATCTAGTCCATTCTTCCTGCAGAACTCACGCAGTGTTAGGTTCAAGGCTGTTCTCTTCTCCTTGAAGAACTGTCCGAACATGCCCCTTCCCGTCATGTTCTTGCCCCTCTCTTGTTAAAGGCCGGTTCTGTTGTTGTGTTGTTACAACACAGTTGTAATATATCTACAACACTATTTCCTGTCAAGCCCAATCACAAAGATTTCTACTATATCATTATTTCTCAATATGTTATCTTTCTATGTGCGCAGTCCCAGGAGCCAGCTCTCGCCAGACTGGTGCTACGCATACGTCACGAAGCTCGCCCAATCAGGGCAACTTGCGGGTACTATTCTTTTGTACTTATACTCTGCTTCATATTACTGTCTGGCTCCGAGTACGCTATACGTAATAGTGCAAGAACCAGCAGAACAAGCACTACAAACATGGGTGATAGTCCCCGAAAAATTGTCTTCGCTTGAGAAGAAGATATCATAGGACTTTACTCCGCGAGAAGTGCAGTTGGCATCCCACCAGCATATACGGACTTCAGATCCCATTCCCCTTCTTGTGCTTATATTCCAAACGCCTTGAATACCCATGAAATGAATTACATTTCCCTCGATCAGTATCGTGCTTGGCGAAGGTGGAGCGTCATAAGTAGCTAAACTAGCTACAGTGCAATTATTCGACGTGACATTGCTTGCAACCACAAAGGTGCCGCTGTAATTGGGTTCGCCGGGTGGGGTAGGTTCAACCTCATCTTTATTGCCGCAGCCGAGAATTGTTAACGTGATTAATGTGGCGATAAGAGCGATGAACTGTCTTCTGATCATATCTACTCTCCGATACATTATTTTGTTCCTCGCGTACTCCATAGATAGCCCCCTTCTTGATGATTCTGGAATTATTACTCAGATTAATCTCAGGTGAATTCTAGAGTGATTTGATCTTATTGTCAATCTCGAGAAGCCACCATGTAATCAATAGACTTGTACTTTGGGTCCTTGAAGTCATTCAATCTTGCCTCGGCAATTCGGCGGCAGTGCGAAGCATGCGAAGTTTCTGGGGCTTAACTCTAGCCAGACTTAGTGAAGATGACGGGAATGGTTCGTGAATCGTCCAGACCGGGGAGCCAGTTATTGCTCCCGCAGGCAGTTCCCAAGAGCCACTAATCTTGGGAGCCAGATTATCTATTGCGTTAACCGCTTCTAACTCCCTGGCTCTTATTCAATTTTATCATCGCGTCTCTTCCCGGGCACAGAATCCCGGGCTCGCTCGTGTCCGCCGATAGATGGAACTTCACCTGCTCGACCTTCGTATTACAAGTGGGGCCTATCCAGGGGACAAGATCGTATGAACGCTATGCTCGACGCCGAAACCAAGTACAGGCTTCTGGCGCGGATTTCACACGAAATTTGCGACACGTTGGATCTGAATGAGATACTGAATCATTTGCTGGATATGGTGAATTCCGTAATGGAGTACGATGCGGCAGGCATTTTCGTCCTGAGCGAGGACTTCTTCGAGCCGCAAGGAAGACGGATGAAAACGCTCATCGATGGCATCGTATTGCGCGGATTCGATTTGCTTCCCAGGAGGATCGATCCGATGGTCAGCGAAGGGAAGGGGATAGTCGGGCACGTGATCCGAACCGGCGAGTGCGTGGTGGCTTCCGATGTGCGCGCCGATTCCCGCTACGTCCAGGGTCGAAAGGAAACGCTTTCGGAAATCGCCGTTCCCATCGTGAGAGATGAACGGGCAATCGGCGCGTTGAATTTGGAGAGCGATACGATCGGGGCCTACAGCGACGGCAATCTCGAGATTCTCCGCTTCTTCGCCGATGCCGCGGCCATCTCGATCGACAAAGCCATGCTGCACCGGCAAATTCTAGAGAAGAAGCGCATCGAGGACCAACTGAATGTCGCGCATCAGGTACAGTCGCGCCTCCTGCCGGAGAATCCTCTGGAAGTTCCCGGCTATGATATCGTCGGCACTTCCATCTCGGCCTTCGGCGAAATCGGAGGAGACTATTTCGATTACCTGCAGCTCCCGAACGGCCGAATCGGCATCGTCGTGGCGGACGTCTCCGGGCACGGGATCCCTGCAGCGCTGATCATGTCGGCCTTTCGCGCGCTCCTGCGAACGCAGGCTCAGCGAGAGTCAGAGCCCGATCTCATCGCCAAAGCCTTGACACGGCTGCTCCCTGAGTTTATCGGGGAGGAGCACTATGTGACCTCCGTGTACGGGGTGTTGGATCCCATGAACGGCCGATTCAACTATATCAACTGCGGACACAAAGCTCCGATGCTCTTTCGCGCCGACGGCCGGATCGAACAACTGAAGATCGGAGGTCCCGTTCTGAGCGGCGCGCTCGCGGATGCAGCGTATCATGTATTTGAGATAGATCTCGCCCGCGGAGATATGCTGGTTATCTATACGGATGGTGTTGTCGAGATCGAGGACGGAGAAGATGGAGAATTCGGTGACGAGAGACTGAAAATGTTGCTGCAGCGTTCTCTCGATCTCCCGGTTTCGGAGATAATCCGCACGCTTATCAAGACCACTCAGGAATTCTCCGGCTCGGAGAATTATCATGACGATTTCACGCTCGTTATTGTGCGGCGCATATAGACGGCTGTTCCGCTTATCATGTTCATGTGCGATCGAGCTCGAGCCCGGCGTTCCGGTTGAAAAGGAGAAGGCATGGTACCGCGGACATGGATCGTGGGATTCTTCCTGACAGCGCTTCTGGCGGCGGGCGGGACCGGTTTTGCGGCGCAGCAGGACACGCCGGCCTGGAACTGGAAGGTGTCGACGCCCGACGAGCAGGGATTGGACGGAAAGGCGCTGGCGGAGTTGACGGACCAGATCCAGGCGGGCGAAGTCTGCCCCAACCTCCATGCCCTCCTGGTCGTCCGGCACGGCGTTCTCGTGCTTGAAAAGTACTTCAACGGCTGGAAGCGAGACGAGCTTCACACTCTCCAGTCGGTTTCCAAGAGCTTCACCTCGGCCTTGGTCGGGATCGCCATAGCCCGCGGGGAATTCAAGGGCGTCGACGAGAAGGTCCTGGACTTCTTTCCGGACATGAAGGACATCGCGAATATGGATGAACGTAAGGCATCCATGCGCCTCGAAGATCTGTTAACGATGCGGAGCGGAACCGACTATCACGAGGAAGGTCCGGATTCCCCCCATTACCAGCTCAATAAGCTTCGAAAGGGCTGGGACAAGTTTTATCTCGACAGGCCCATGGTCCGGACGCCGGGAACCGGCTTTCAGTACGATAGCGGCGGCGTGATATTGTTATCAGCCATGCTCAAGAATCGCACGGGAATGCACGCCTTGCAATACGCCAAACGGCATCTCTTCGAGCCGCTCGGGATCAAGACCTATTTCTGGCTCGCAAACATGGAGGGCCACTCCCACGCGGGCGGCGGACTGAACCTGACGGCTCGCGACACGGCCAAGCTCGGCCAGCTTTATCTCAACAACGGACGCTGGGGAGACGAACAGGTCGTGCCCGAGGAATGGGTGCGGGAATCCTGCAGGATGCACGTCGATCTGGCGGGCCCGGGCCAGCCGCCGGCCGGGTACGGATATCTCTGGTGGATCGGGGCGCCTGATCCGCGCGGCGACGGCCGCCAATATGTATCCATGGCCCGCGGGCGCTTCGGCCAGTTCATCTTTGTCGCTCCCGAGCACGACATGGTAGTGGTCATTCTCAGCGTCCCGAAGGAGGGGGACAATCCCTGCAACTACATGTCGCTCTTCTACGACCGGATCCTCACGGCCGTCGACCGCTGAGCACCGCCGCGGCTATCCAGCCGCCGCCAATCGAGGGGCCCTGATGCCCGTTCCTTGAATCGCCGCTGCGTGTATCTATGCCAGCCTTGCACCTTCTCGCGAGTCCAATAACAGAGAAAGCTCATGAAGAGGGTTACGCTCGGGGAGCCACATTCTTCCCCGTTGCCGCTATACGGATGGTTACAGAGGCGTGACCTTCGACACCCTCAATAGCGAGATCCTCGAGGCCGGTGCTTTCGCATTGCTGAGTGCTTGCCTGAAGGAGAACTCGCCGACCTGTACAGGTCTGTTCACGCTGGTCAAGCATGATCTCGTAACATTCCACTTCAAGCGGCTTATAGCCGACGTGCCCAGATACGCTGCGGGGCGGCGCGAGGTCCAAGAAGCGGGCAAGGATGTCATAAAGAAGAAATACAAGCTCATGAATGGGCTGCTGCTTCTGAGCAAGCATCCAATCGAGATGCCCGTGTTCCATGAAATTCCCGTCGGTCGCACTCAAGCGAAAGAAGACTCGCTGGCCAGGAAGGGCATCATCGCGGCAACGGTGGTGCTCCCCGGCGATCTTCGATTCCGGGTCGGCCTTACACATGCCAACTGCAACCTGGGCGGATGGAGTCCGGCACACGCAGCCGATCTTGCATATTGGACCGTCATGGGGGCCGAGACAGGTCCGGCGATCATGATGGGGGATTTCAACGTTAACGGCATGAGTGCCGCCAAATACGATCAGATGGCCGGTATCTTCGCCGGCGTGGGGGCGCTGGATGCCGTCAAGCAGCTGAACATGCGCGATTTCGTCACCGTAGATGGGGAGAAGAACTTGCTGTGCCAATACTTCTTCCCAAAGAAACCAGACTCTGAATTTGAAGCTTCACGCCTTGACCATGTCTTTTACCGGCCGGACGGCCCCGGCTTGATCCTCAAGCCCGAGTCTGCAAAGGTCATCACTGACTGGAAGTACGTCCCGGCGGATGGGAAAAATGTCGAGATGGATCTATCGGATCATTATCCGGTGATGGTGACGTTCAGCCTCTGGACCGGGCCGAAGCCGATCATCCCGTAGCTCCTCGGTGACCCGATCCCCATCTCGGCGAAGTTGCCTGCTCAGAGGTCAGCCGCCGTGCTTCGAGTGCCCCTTGCCTTGCTTCTTTGCCGGTTGCACGTTGTACTTCTTCGCGAGACCCGGCGGCAAGTTCGAATGGCTGATCGTGGCCCAGGATCCGTGGATCGTCTTGCACCGCGCATAGCGTGTTCCGCTATACGCGCGGTAGTAGTATCCATTGTAGTAGTAATAGTTGGGGTACCCGGTGACGATATACAATCCGAGTTCCGAGTCGAAGACGAGCTCCACGCCGGAGTGAACCACGACGCTACCGTGCTCTGCCGCACTCGGGGGGCCGTAGTATCCGGCCGTGCACGATTGGACCGCGAAAGCGGAAACACCCACGACGATCGCCAAGAGCAGCGTGTTCCATCTCATTCGTCCCACCTCCTCCGTGTTTCGAGCGGCGCCCAGGCCGGGCTCCATGCCTCCCGGGGCGGCCGCGGTGGCCGACTCCCTGCATGGTAGCATCCGATTGAGATCGTGTCAAAGGGAATGGTCCTCAACTTTGCGGACCTGGAATATCGTTGTGGCGGGATGACTTTTGTGATAAAATGCACCCAAAAGGCGGATGAAATAAATAGAAGGGGCGAGATATGAAAGATGAGAAGCGAGATGAGGCCCGGGATGAGAAGCGAGACGAGCCTCGGGTCGCAAAGCCAGACGAGCCTCTGGATGAGGAGCGAGACGAGGCTAGTGATGAAGAGTGGGATGATGCAATGTACCCCGAGCGGGATGAGATTCGGGATGAGGAACGAAACGAGGCCCGGGATGTGGAGCGAGATGAGGCCCGGGATGAAGTGCGGGATGAGACCCGGGATGAGGTGCGAGACGAGACTCGGGATGAGGAGCGAGATGAGGCCCGGGATGATGTGCGAGACGAGATCCGGGATGAGGGGCGAGACGAGACCCGGGATACGCAGCGAGACGAGACCCGGGATGTGGAGCGAGATAAGACCCGGGATGCGAAACGAGACGAGACCCGGGATGCGAAGCGAGATGCGATAAAGGACGATGCGGAGCGAGATGAACCCTAGCACATTCAGAGGCCATTTGATAAACGGCTTGGCAACTGCAGCTCTTTCCACTTTCTGATCCTCGCAGCTATTGTTTCACTACCTAAGGAGGCATCGATGAGAACAAAAGTGGGTCTGTGGATTGACCATAGGAAGGCGCTTATCGTGGCCGTTACGGACAAAGGGGAAGAGCTGGGACTGATAATATCGAAGGCAGAAAAACAGCTCCGGCGTTCTGGCGATTCACCTCTTCGGGGCCCCTATGAACCACGGCAGGTACCCGCGGATGATAGCCGCCAGCGAGCTCGTACGAGACACCTCAACCTCTATTACGATGCGGTCATTGCGTGTGTTGGCGATGCAGAATCCATCTTGATATTTGGTCCTGGTGAGGCGAAGGGTGAACTGAAGAAACGTCTTGAAAGAAAGAACCTCGGTGGACGCATCGCGGCTGTTGAGACAGTTGACAAGATGACGAATCGCCAAATTGCGGCGAAGGTTCAACAGCACTTTTCCGAAAAACGCTCGGCGGCAGGATCGAGGCGGGACTACCTGACGCGCTATTCGCGCGGACGCGAAACGCCGCGCAGCTCGAGAGCACGTTAGACTGTCTTGGGACTTGCGGCGAAAATGGACTCTCCGGGAAGACGGGGGTACGGGCTTCTCAATGGTGCGGCGCGCTGTGCAAGGCACATGAAACAGCGAGTGGTCATGAAGAGGGTCGCGTTCGGGGAGCCGGTTTTTTCACGCTCTCCCCGTTCCGAATCCGCCCCGGCGTTCTTGCCGATCTCGTTCGTGCCGGCGGCTGAATTGCAAACACATAACCCGCCGTATATGTTATAATTACACGGTAGACATTCATCCGAATTATCGAACGAACCATAGTTTTTATTTGTCGTTTCTATGGAGGAAATTTATGCGTCGGCTCGCTCAGCTTGCTTCGCTTGTTATCGTCATGTTGCACCTTGCGGCGCCGTCGGTCGACGCCGCATGGCCCGAAAACGGCGCCGCGATATGCGCGGCGCAGAACAATCAGGACTATCCGCAAATCGTCTCGGACGGTTCGGGCGGCGCCATCATCGCCTGGCTCGATGATCGAGATCCCCCGGCAACGGCGCTCTATGCGCAAAGAATCGATGGCGCTGGGGCTGTGCAGTGGGTGGCGGACGGCGTTCCTATAAACACGCCGAGCGAATACATTGACCCGCGGATCATGAGAATGGTATCGGACGGGGCCGGGGGAGCGATAATCGCATGGATCGAGGACGCCGGCGGCGTGTGCAGCGTCGTCGCGCAGAGGGTAAATGCCGATGGAGAGCTGCAATGGTGGACCGGCGGCTCCCCGGTCGGAAATGCCGGAGGATTGGGCGACTATCTCGAGATGGAGCCGGATGGAATGGGTGGAGCCGTGCTGGCGTGGCAGGTGGCCGGGGGAATTACCAGCGATGTTCGCGCCCAGAGAATCGCCCCTCAGGGCTATGTCATGTGGAACGCATCCGGCGTTATCATGGGCACGGCGAGCCACGACCAGAGTGAACCCGCGCTGATGGGAGACGGGGCCGGGGGCGCAATCGTCAGCTGGAGCGAGCTGACGGGGACATATTATAACATTCGCGCGCAGCGAATCCGGCCGAATGGAACGATCGTGTGGGCCGCGGGCGGAATCGCCGTCAGCTCGGTCGACAGCCCGCAGTCCCTATCCCGAATCGCCACGGACTTCAATGGCGGCGCCGTGGTTGCCTGGACGGATACGAGACTGCCGGCAACGAACAGCGATATCTATGCACAGAGAATCGACTCGATCGGAGTGGCGGCGTGGTCGCCCGCCGGCGTCGCCGTCTGCGCGGCGGCCGGCTACCAGAGCTCTCCCCGCATCGCGGGCGAATCCTCGGGGGGAACCTATATCGTCTGGATGGACAATAGGGCGATGAACGGCGACATCTATGCCCAGCGGCTGCGAGCGGACGGCGCCGCGGCTTGGACCTCCGACGGAATCGCGGTTTGCTCGGAAGCTTCCGTTGAATACGACCCGCAGATCGCGGCCGACGCCGAGGGCGATGCGCTGATCGTGTGGCAGGACACGCGATCGGATTATGGGGATATCTACCTTCAGAAGTATGACACGGCGGGGGTCGCGGCGAAGCCGTCAAACGGCGAGGCCGTCTGCGCGGCGACCAACGATCAGGCTCGACCGCAGCTCATACCTCATGCTCCCGGCGGCGCGTTCATGACATGGATCGACGGCCGCGGCGGCGCCGAGCTCGACATCTACGCGCTCGCCGTCACGGATCCGACGACGGCCGCCGAACCGCCCGCGGTCGAACGCGCGGTCCGCCTCGACCAGAACGTTCCGAATCCGTTCAATCCCTCGACAAGAATCGCTTTCACGCTCGCGGAGCCGGGGACGATCTCGCTGAAGATCTTCGACGTCGCGGGACGTCTCGTTCGCGTGCTTGCGAGCGGGCAGTTCACGGCGGGCCCGCACGTCGAGATGTGGGACGGCCGGGACCCGAGCGGACGGGCTGTCGCCAGCGGGATCTATTTCTACCGGCTCGACGCCGGCGCGGTTTTGCAGACGCGGAAAATGGTGGTCGCGCGCTAGGTTGTGAGGAGCTCGGATTCCGGGAAGCCCGGCTGATGAGTCTGTTGAAGGCTCGGCAGCCGGGCTTTTTAGCCGGCAGGGCTGCGTGGCGAGTCGCCCCAAAACAGAGAGTCGTTATGAAGAGGGTTGCGTTTGGGGAGCCGGTTATCATACGCAGAAATCTATCTGGGGAAGGTCACGATGGGGCGAAAGAAAATGCCGCTTGACTATACATAGTACTGCAATGTATAATAGCTCAAGGTATCAGGAGCGCACATCACTATGGATATCGACAAGGATCTCGTCGCCGCCTCCGCAACGCCGCTGGTGCTTGCCATTCTCAGCGAAGGCGACAGCTACGGCTACGCCATCATCAAGCGGGTGGGCGAGGTGTCGGGCGGGGAGCTCAAGTGGACGGACGGCATGGTTTACCCGCTACTGCACCGCCTCGAGCGCCGGGGGCTCGTCGAGGCGGTGTGGGGCCTGTCGGAGACCGGCAGGCGGCGCAAATACTACCGCCTGACCCGGGCGGGCGCCGAGCATCTGGCCGGTCAGCGGCGTCAGTGGCAGACGGTCGACACGGCGCTTCGCGGCGTCTGGCGCCTTGCCGTCGACCCGGCCGTGCAGCCGGGCTGATTCCCAACCACGGAGGAAAACGGGTGACGAAAGAAGGATTGCAGGAAGAGCGCATCGGGGAATGGCGGCAGTATTTCCGGAGGCGGCAGGCCGTCAGCTCCGTCGACGTCGAGGAGCTCGAGGACCATCTCCGCAGCCAGGTCGAGGCGCTGCGCAAAGCCGGCCTTGACGAAGACGAAGCGTTCCTCGTCGCGGTCAAGCGTCTGGGCGATCTGGATTCGATCTCGCGCGAGTTCGCCCGCGAGTACTCCGAGCGCCTCTGGAAGCAGCTCGTCGTTTCGCCGGGCGCCGGCGCCTCGTCGCCCGCCGCGCATCGGGACACCGCCCTCGCCGTGGGGCTCGCGATCGCCGCGGCCGTCGCGCTCAAGATCCCTGAGCTCTTCGGCCTTCGACATGCACGGCGCCGGCGCGAACGAGTCTTTCTATCTCCGTAATATCAGCCTCTTCGTCCTGCCCTTCCTCGCCGTGTTCTTCGCGTTGAAGCGCGGCCTGCGCGGAAGCGGATGGCTTCATGCTGGCCCTTCCGTTCGTCGCCGCGGCCTTGATCGCGAACCTTCTCCCATTTACGCCGGGAGGTTTCACGGAGGTGCTGGCCGCGATTCACCTTCCCGTCGCGTTGTGGCTCGCGATCGGGTTCGCCTATGCCGGCGGCCGCTGGCGCGGCCATGAAGAGCGCATGAACTTCGTGCGGTTCTCCGGCGAGTGGTTCATCTACTACACGCTGATCGCGCTCGGCGGCGGCATTCTGATAGCCTTCACGGTCTTCATATTCAAGGCCATCGGCCTGAATGCCGAGCCGCTGATCGAGCAATGGGTCGGTCCCTGCGGGGCGGCGGGGGCGGTCCTCATCGCGGCGTGGCTCGTCGAGTCCAAGCAGAGCGTCATCGAGAGCATGGCGCCGGTGCTGACGCTGCTGTTCACGCCGCTCTTCGCGGTGCTGCTCCTGGTATTCGTCGCGACCATGATCTTGACGGGCAATGCGATCGACGTCGGACGGGAAGTGCTCATCGGATTCGACCTGCTCCTGGTGATCGTGCTTGGCCTCTTGCTCTACGCGATCTCCGCGCGCGACCCGCAGGCCCCGCCCGGAAAGTTCGACGGGCTCCGGCTGCTGCTCGTGCTGTGCGCCCTGCTCGTCGATGCCCTCGCCCTGTGGGCGATGGTGGAACGCACGTCGGAGTTCGGCGTCAGTCCGAACAAGACGGCGGCGCTCGGCCTGAACCTGCTGCTGCTCGTGAACCTCGGCGGGTCGGCCGTGCTCTACGCGCGGTTTCTGGTGAAACGCGACCCGTTCACGCGCCTCGAGCGCTGGCAGACGGCCTACCTTCCCGTGTATGCCGCCTGGGCGTGGATCGTGGCGGCGCTGTTCCCGATCATCTTCAAGTACCAATAGGTTTCGGAACGCTGGATCATCGCGCGTCCGCCGATTTTCGGGCAATGGTTGATTGCCGACTCGAGGGGGATTATAATGGCGGCGGTGATGTGGGTGAGACCAAGGACACTAATCGTAATAGTCATACTCGCGGCCGCCAATTTGGGTGGAGTCCCCACCCGGTATCTTGCCGCGCCGGCTTCCACCGGACCCGGCGCCAAGACCACGCTCATCGGCCGGATCTACTGGCACACGGTTCAGCCGGACGAGACTCTCCTGGACATCGCGAGAAAATACGACTTGGCGATAACCGTGCTGCAGGAGTTCTATCCAACGGTGGATCCGTGGCTGCTCGAGGAGGGGAGCACTATGCAGATTCCGGCGCTGTGGATTCTCCCCGAGGCGAAGGGGGAGGGCATCCTCATCAATGTGCCGGAGCTGCGCCTCTACTATTTTATCGCAAAGTACGGGGCGGTCTGGACGTACCCCGTGACGATCGGGGAAAAGGAGACCCCGACGCCGATCGGGATGTTCCGCGTCGTCGAGAAAGAGGTCGACCCGGTATGGAACATCCCCGTCAGACTGCAATACAAGTACAACCAAAAGAGCATGCCTCCGGGGGGAGACAACCCGATCGGGAAGTACTGGCTGGGTCTGTCCCGCGACCGGTACGGAATCCACGGGACCGATAACGCCTGGAGCGTGGGGCGCATCCTCAGCAACGGATGCGTCCGGCTCTATCCCGAGGACATGCAGAAGCTGTTTCCCGAGGTGCCGAAGGGGACGTTCGTCGACATCGTCTATCAGCCCGTAAAGTTCGGGTTCAAGAGAGACAAGATCTTCATTGAGGTTCACGAGGACATCTACGGCAGGATCAAGAACATGGAACGGCATGCTCGGGCCGTCGCGAAGAAGATGGGCATCGAGGATTCCGTGGACTGGGAAGAGGTTCAAATGGCGCTCCATGACAAAAGCGGGGTTCCTGTTCCGGTGGGCACCCGATCGGAAGGGGGTGAGGGCGAACAGTCGTCGCGAAACCGGTGAACGAGACGGACGTGCGAGATGTTTCGATTGAAGGGAGAAAGGGATTATGAAATCACGCTTCATCATTGTCATGGCGCTTGCGCTCATGATGGCATTCATGATGAGCTGCGCCACGACAGGCGACCTGAAGTCGCTTCAGGCGGAAGTCGATGCTGTTTCCTTGAAGGCCGATCAGGCAATGGCGAAGGCCGACCAGGCGTCTCGCGACGCGGCTGCCGCCACCGCGGCGGTTCAGGGCGCGCAGGCCGAGGCAGCCAGAGCCACGGAAACCGCGAACGCAGCGGCCGCTCGGGCGGACGAGGCGGCGGCTCGCGCGGAAGCCGCGGCGAAGCTCGCCGAGGACAACGCCAAGAAAGCGGAAGCTATCCTCTTGAAAGGGATGAGAAAGTAGAGAGAACGATTGATGAGTGATGACACCCGGAGTCATACGAGAAGGCGGCGCCGATTTCGCTCGGCGCCGCCTTCTTATGCCTGCCCTTCTTGAGCGCCCGCCGTGTGCCGCACCCGGCCCGCCATTATGGTCTAATCTCCACCGACGTCCACGGAACGACGAGGTCCCAGATTTCTTCGATCTCGCTGTTCGTCAGGGCGATACAGCCGTTGGTCCAGTCGAAGAGATACTGCACGTCACCCATCCACAGCTGCTTGGTGCCCATACCGTGGATCATGATGTCGCCTCCGGGATCTACGCCGAGAGAATCGGCCCGCGTCAGGTCTTCGATGTTCGGGTAGGTAAGATGGAAAGCTCTGTGGTAGACGCTGTGGCGGGTTTTGTAATCGACGAAATAGAGTCCTTCGGGAGTCTTGTTGTCACCTCGCATGACCTTCGGGCCGATAGGGTCGCGGCCCAAGGCCACTTTGTAGACCCCCACTATTCGATCCTGCCTGAGGAGCGTCATGGTTCGCTTCGATTTCTCGATAATGATGCGATCCGCCGGGTCGATTGCCGTCGTCGATTGGTCGGCGGGCGCGGCGAAGGCGAGAGGACTGACAAGAAGGGCCACGGTGAATACGAACCAGACGGCGGCTCTCATGGGGAGTATGCCTGTGCGCATATATGACCCCGATCGATGAAGGATCCCCGATGTTTCGATGGGGCGCCTCGCTTCTGAAAGCGGCGCCGCGCTCTTCACGGTGGATTTCTCTTCGGAAATATTGGCACGTCTCGGTCGAATTTTCTAGTCAATCTTCAAACGAGCTGCTTTGACATCATGTCATTCCTCGATTAGAATCGGTAGCACCTGGTCGGGCGCGGGGCGGCGTTGTGCCAGGCAGCGAGGAGGAATCACATGTTGAACAAGATCCTGTTTCCCGGCAAGTACATTCAAGGCGCGGGCGCCCTTGCCGAATTGCCTTCCCTCGTCAAGCTGTTCGGCGCGCGGGGACTCATCCTCGCCTCGCCCACGCCGTACCGGGAAATTCTCCCGCGGAGCGGCATGGATCTGAAGGCGCACGCGCTGACCGCCGAACGATTCGCCGGAGAGTGCTGTGAAAATGAGCTGTCCGGATTGGCCGCGATCATCCGGGAGAAGAAGGTGGATGTCATGGTGGGCATGGGCGGCGGAAAGACAATCGACTCGGCGAAGATCGCCGCGGACCGCGCGAACATACCCGTCCTGATCGTTCCCACCATCGCCTCGACCGACGCTCCATGCAGCGGATGCGCCGTGACGTATTCCGAGCAGGGCGTGTTCGAAGCGGTTCATTATCAGAAATCTAATCCGGCGGCCGTTCTCGTCGATACGGAGATTATCGTCAAGGCCCCTGTCCGTTTTCTCATGGCCGGTATGGGCGATGCGCTGTCCACATGGTTTGAAGCGAAATCCTGCAGGGATACGCAGTCGGTGAACGAATGCGGCGGACTCGGCACGCAGGCCGCGCTCGGCATCGCGAGGCTCTGCTATGACACGTTGCTCCGATACGGCGCGGCCGCCAAAATCGCGGCCGAGCGGCACATCGTCACGGCGGCTTTCGAACACATTGTGGAGGCGAATACCCTCTTGAGCGGAATCGGCTTTGAAAGCGGCGGCCTGGCGAGCGCCCACGCCATTCACAACGGGCTCACCGCGCTGGAAGAAACGCACGCGTATTACCATGGCGAAAAAGTGGCCTTCGGCGTATTGGCCGGGCTCCAGCTCGTCGACGCACCGCCGGAAGAATCGGCCGGCGTTTTCTCCTTCTGCGAGGATATGGGCCTGCCCACCACCTTTGCCGACCTCGGTCTCGGGAAGCCGGATCGCGAGCGACTCATGCTCGTCGCGGAAAAGGCCTGCGCCCCGGGCGCGAGCATTCATCATGAAGCGGGAACGATAACGCCGGAGAAAGTCCTTCAGGCTATGCTGGCGGCTGACGCAATCGGAGAGCACCGGAAGTAACAGTCACCTTCACGGCCTCGTCATGACGCCGAGCCGTCGAACGAGGAGAACCGCATGGAGAACACCGCGCTCGTCCTGTCCGTCATCGTCACGTATCTCGTGCTCCTCATATCGTGGGGGCTTTATCAGGGAAGGAAAGTGAAGACGGGATCGGACTATTCGATCGCCGGGCGGAATCTCCCGGGGTGGGCGGCGGCGCTCTCCGAGCGCGCCACGGGAGAATCGTCGTGGGCGCTGCTCGGGCTTCCGGGGGCCGCGTACGCCGGAGGGCTCCTCGAAGTGTGGACGGCCGTCGGGTGCGTCGCGGGGATCGCGACCGCGTGGGGCGCCATCGCCTGGAGGCTGCGGGACGAAGCCGCGACCTATCAGGTGAACACCTTTTCCGAGTACATCGCGAGACGCCACGGCGATATGGAGAAATGGATCCGCGTCGCGGGGAGCTTCACGATCGTTTTCTTCTTCTTCTTTTACGTGGGGGCGCAGTTTCTCGGCGGCGGGAAGACGGCCCATACGCTCTTCGGCGTCGATCCCCGTCTGGGAATGCTCATCACGGCGGCGATCATCGTGCCCTATACGATCTACGGCGGTTTCCTGAGCGTCGTCTACACGGATGTCGTGCAGGCGATCCTGATGATCGTGACGCTCGTCGTGGGGCCGATCGCGGGCATCGTCTACATTCTCAACGAGCCCGGCGTTTTTGCGAGCTCCATCCCCGCGGCCCTGCGGGCGGCAGGGCCTTCGTATTGCTCGTTCACGGGCGCGCTGTCGGGATTCGCCGCGGGGGCGGCGATCATGGGCGGGTTCTCGTGGTTCTTCGGCTACCTCGGCGGGCAGCCGCAGCTCAGCATCAGGTTCATGGCGATCAAGGATTCGGTCCATGCGCGGCGCGCGCGCAACATCGGGATCGCGTGGACCGTTCTCGCGTACCTCGGGGCGCTGGCGATCGGCTGGATCGGGATCGCGATATTCGGCCCGAATAAGCTCGAGGACCCCGAGGTGGTGATGCCGCTCGTCATGTTCAGGGTGTTCCCCGACATCATCGCGGCGATCCTCGTGACGGGGGCCATTGCGGCGATGATATCGACCGCGGATTCGCTGCTCATCCTCTCCTCGACCGAGCTCTCGGAGAATCTCATCAAGCCGCTCGGCGGCGGCGGAACGATGAGCGGGCTCGCCCGCTCGAGGATAACGACCGCCGCTCTCGCGGCGATCGCGCTCGCGGTCGCCTATATCTCCCCGTCGAAGGTGATCTACACGATCGTGGGATTCGTGTGGGCGGGGATCGGAGGGACCTTCTCCGTGGTCGTGCTGCTCACGCTCTTCTGGAAGAGGTACCACGGGCGGGCCGTGCTCTGCACCATCGTCGGCGGTCTGCTCTTCACCATCGTGTGGCAGGGCGCCGGCATGGAGCCGGTCCTCACGGCGCGAGTCGCGACGTTCGCCTTCTCGATGCTCACGGCCGTTGTCGCGACCGTTGCGCTGCCGCGGGCGTGAGCACGGCCGGTTTGCGGCTGATTGGTGGCGTTTCAATCGGTATCGCTCCGTTGACCGCTCACAACTCCTTGGCTCTTTTTCAATTTTGACATTGTGCCGCATCTCGATTAGAGTGGTTCTCAGTTGATTCGGCTCACAAGGGAAACGCCTTATGCGGGATAGTCGACGCGGTGAACCGCCGCGAGGGGATCTCATGATCGGACGGACGATTTCTCATTACAAGATCCTCGAGAAGCTCGGCGAGGGGGGGATGGGTGTTGTCTACAAAGCCCAGGACGTCAAGCTCGACCGCTTCGTGGCAATCAAGGTTCTCGCCCCGCACCTGAGCCGCGATAAGGAAGCGACCGCCCGCTTTATCCACGAGGCGAAGGCCGCTAGCGCCCTCGATCACTCCCATATCGGAACGATCCACGACATCGACGAGACCTCCGACGGGCAGACCTTCATCGTGATGGCCTGTTATGAGGGCGAAACGCTGCACGACCGCATGAAGCGGGGGAGAGTTACGACCGAAGAGGCGCTCACCGTCGTCTCCCAGATAGCCTCGGGATTGGCGAAGGCTCACGAGAAGGGGATCGTTCACCGGGACATCAAGCCGGCCAATATCATGGTCACGAGAGATGGCGTCGTGAAGATTCTCGACTTTGGGCTCGCGAAGCTCGCGGGTCAGACGAAGCTCACGAGGACAGGGAGTTCGCTCGGGACGGTGGCGTATATGTCTCCGGAGCAGGCGCGGGGCCGGGAGGTGGACGAGAGGTCGGATATCTTCTCGCTCGGAGTCTTGCTCTATGAATTGCTTGCCGGACAGCTACCGTTCAAGGGGGAGCACGAGGCGGCGGTGCTCTATGAAATCGTTCACGAAGAGCCGGAGCCGCTCTCGACTCGCCAAGAGGGCATTCCCGAGGCGCTGCGGCGCATTGTCGGCAAGGCCCTCGAGAAGGACGTCAAGGCCAGATACCAGACAGCCCTCGATATGAAGAACGATCTCGATGAGTTAAAGGGGGCGAGCGCGGCAAGCGCGGCCGGGCGCGCCAAAGTCCTCAAGCCCCGCGGAGCCGGGAGAAGAACCAGGCTTTGGATTTCCTTTGCGCTCATCGCGATAGTGATCGCAGTCGGCGCGACGGCTCTCGTCCGCATGCGCTCTTCGGGAGAGGCTCCGGCGGCGAAAGATTTCTTGATGGCCGTAATGGATTTTCGCAACCTCGCGAATCCAAGCGATACTGCAACGGCAATCGGCCTCAGGACCCTTGTGGAGCTGGGGCTCACACAGAGCAGTCCCATACGTCCAATCAGCCACGATCTCCTCTATGATCGGCGTCGCCATCTCTTCGGATCCGGACGCGGCTCCATTGGGAATGATCAAGTCCTTGAAGTCGCGAGAGACGTTGGGTCGACGCTATATCTTACTGCCCAAATCCTGGGGACAGGCGCGGAGCAATTCATCGCGTGGAGTCTCGTGGACACGAAGAGCGGCAAGAATCTCGGTGCGGACAAAGTAGAAGGGACATCGCTGAATGAGCTCGCGGATGCGATCGTGCGGGGCGTTCTGCCTCTGCTTGCGACGAGGGCCGGCAGCAGGCCGGTTGAATCGCCGCCATCGGTCGATGACCTTGCGACATCGTCAGAAGTGGCATACAGACACTACACTGGAGGTGTTCTCGCGCTAGAACGGCCCGGTAATGAACCGGACGCGATAGCTGAACTCAATAAGGCCGTCCAGCTTGACTCGACTTTTGCGCTCGCCCATTTTCGCCTTGCCAGGGCCTATTTTGATTTGTCAGGTGGACACTCCCAGGCTGGATTGCCGAGGGCGTATGCCGAAAAGGCATGGGCGCACCGGGATCGCATGGGTATCAAGGACCGAATGGCGCTGGAGGCATTCAGGGAGCAGATAAGTAATAACGTGCCTGGTGCTATTGAGACCTACAGGGAAATTCATTCGCGCTGGCCCGATGATCTCGAGACTCTCAAGAACCTCACGCAGTATTCAATCTTCTATTGGTATTTCGAAGACGCCTTGAAGTTGAGCAAAGAGGGGCTCGATTTGTATCCCGATGAGGAAGCCTTTGAAACATACTACCCGGCTAGTCTCTCATGGCTTGGGCGCCCGCGGGAAGCGCTTGAGGCCTCTCTGGCCTTCGTGCGGAATGATCCGGGAAACACTGCTTTGCAGGATGAGCTGTGCTGTCGCTACCTCGAGTTGGGCATGCCGGATAGCGCGGAAGCTATCAGCCGGCGGATATTGCGCGCCGATCCCGACAATGTGGAATTTCTTGCGATCATCGCTGACTGTGCTTATGCCCGGGGGGATGTGAACCGCTCCATTGAACTGCTCGAGCAGCTCATGAAGCGTCCAGATGTTTCAGACGATTGGCGTGTCGGCAGGTTCGTCGTGGGGTTCGGACCCGGGCTCGTCCAGCTTCCTCTTGAGATCGGCCGTTTCCATAAGGCATTTCAACTCCTTGCAGCAGCCCAAAAATGTGCCGCAGATACGAATAGTGTTTCATTTCGAGGCTTGCTGTTAACGGCCGAGGGGCAAGCCGAAGAAGCTGCGAAAGTAGCCCGACGGGCCATTGAACGCTGTGGCGATACTCCCGCTGCTTCTTGGTGGAGATACTGCTTGATAGAGGCATTGGTCGCGGCCGATTCGGTTGCAGAGGCTCGATCGGTGCTTGCCGATATCAACAAGCGCTATGACAACTATATACGCCCTACCAAGTGTTTGGCTTTGCTATCTTCAAGCACTGTCTCGCTCGCTGAAGGAGATGGCGAAGGGGCATTGAAACCTATGCGCGAACTCGAGAAGTTCGCCAGACCCGCACGCCATGGTAATGCGATCCAATACCGTGAAACTCTTGCTCGCGCGTATTGGAAGTCCGGTCGTCTCAAAGAAGCAGCCGACGCGTACAAGGATCTGTTGAATGTATTCGGCGGTCACGCGATTTCTCACTACGAGCTCGGCCAAGTCTACGAGCAGATGAAGCGGCCGGCGGATGCGCAGAGGGAGTATTCGAGATTCCTCGAAATGTGCGCGCAGGCGGACAGAGGTTGGCCGCCGGTCGAGGACGCGAAGTTAAGGATATCGCGACTCACTTCATGAGCGTCTTGTCGATCCACGCTAGAAAGGCGCGAATCGTCTCGTCGTTCGGGCTCTCGTGCCCCTTGTCGGCTTCCGGATGAAATTGAACCGATGCGCCCGCGCGTTTGAGCTTGGCGACGAATTGCTCGGTATCGCCGTACGGCACGTTCAGGTCGCGCGTGCCGTGAAAGATGAAGACCGGCACCCCCTTGAATCTCTTGAGGTTCTCCTTCTGTGTGAAATCGATGAGCTTGGCGTCAGGAGGGGGAGTGCCAAGTGCCATTCTGGGAGCACCCGAGAATACGGCTATCGCCCTGAACGTTCCGGGAGTCTCATAGAAGGTGCGGTAAACGCCGTAGCCCCCCATCGAAAATCCGGCAAGGAAGATATTGCGCTCGTCGATGGGGAAATTCTCCTTCACGGATTGGATCGCTTCCGCGATATCGGTCTGCGCGTTGTCCCAGCTGTAGCAGTTCGATGGCCCTCGGCCGCGCGGACCGAGCGCGATGAAGCCCTCGGGGATCGCCCTCCGCCAACCCCTGATGTCGGATTCCGTCGACGCGCTCCCATGAAGGAAAACGAGCAGCGGGTATTTCGCGTTCGGATCGAAATCCTTCGGTATCCATACCACGTACGGTTGAAACGTGTCGTCGAGCTTCGAGCGGTAGGCCATCCGAACGAATTCCCGCTGATCGGCGAACTTGTCTTCGCCCGCCTCGGACGCCTCGATGTAGTCGATCAGCCGGGCGACCCTGATGCGCGGGGCGGCGGCGGTCTCATACGGGTAGAGCTCTCCGAGATCCGCTCCGATCTCTTCGATCGTGAATTCGAGGGTCGTGCGGCTTCCCGGCGAGAGCGATCCGCGCGCGCCGTCGAGGCGGCGCCTCAGCGCCGCGGCATCGAACGCCGGGAGGATCGAGAAGCCCGATTCCCCCTTGGATTCGTTGTTCTGCGAGAGCCATTTCGCGACGTAGCCGCCCGGCGGCTGCTTGTACGATTTCACGATGAGATCCTCGAAGGTGAGCCCCGGTCCGCATTCATAGCTGACTAACACGTAATCGATGTTCGTTTTCTCGCCCGCCCGCGTGAAGACGACCAGATCTTCCTTGGTCGGCTGCGAAGCGACCGTGACCGCGCGCGCGTGCAGCGTATCTCCTTCGGATATGTTGTTTCGATCGAGGAGCACGAACGTCTGCGGATCGCCCGCGTGATGCGGTGGCTCGAACTGGAGCAGCGCGTACTCGCGCGGGCTGTTCTCGTCCCCGATGCCCGCGTCGACGACCCGGTAGGAATTCACGCCCTTTTCTCCGACCGCCTTGTTCATGGCGAGATTGAAGCCGATTCCGTCGCTCAGCCAGGGATGGTAGGGATGGACGTCGCTCCAGGGGAGGAGGAGCTCGAAGGCGATCGTGCCGTTCCCGTCAAGGAAGGCCGCCTTGGTGTCGTCGCTCGTCGGGATGAAGATGTTATCGACGTTGTAGTACCAGAATATCTTCCTCGTCCAATCCATGCTCTCCCGATCGACCGCGGAGCATGCGAGCACGTAGAACTCTCTCGTCGGCGCGTTTCCCGGCGCCGGATGAGTCAGGACGAGGGCGAATCCGTCCCCGTTCTGATACGCCCGGTCGCGGTACGTGAGCGCTTCCGCCTCGATCTCGATATAGACGTACAGGAATTGCGCGCCGTACGCGAGACGGTAGCTCAGCGCAAAATCCGGATTGCCCGATGTGGATTTTTCGACCAGATTGAAACGTCGAACCGGCAGATCCCGCAGGGAGGCGTCGAGCACCCCATCTATCGCCGGCGCCTGTGATAGGTACGTGACCGCGGGCTCGACGACGGCCGGCGATTCGGCGAATTTCACCGTCTCCCATCCATTCGCTGCTCCCGAAATGCACATCGCCGCGCATGCGGCGAAGGAGACCGCAATCCCCTGCAATCGACAGTAATGGCGCGATTTCATATTGGCTGCCTCCGGCGGGTGAGGAAACGTTTGTCTTCTCGGTGGTATTTGCTTGTACGTGCGCGTGGAACGAAGGTTTCAGCTTTCTTCACTTGCAGTTCGGCACGGCGGCGTTCCCCTCTGATGAATGCCGCCCCGTGAAGCCTGTCCTCTCATTTCAGAACATCGACCGCGCCCGTCCCATACGGATTCTCGTCCGCATCCAGCAGGTAACCCATGCAGGACGGCATTGCCGTCGCGCCGTCACTGCCGAATGCCCCCCATTTTGCCGAGAAACCATCAACCACGGCGCCGGTGAATATCGCGGGCGCCAGAAAGTTGTTTTGATTCCTCTGCTGCATATGGAAGTGTATGTGGCAGCCGATGCCCGCGCCGGGCGGCAGATACATGTATGCGATGATGTCGCCCTTCTTGACCTTCTGTCCCTTCGTTACCTTTATGAATTGTTTGTAGAAATCCGCGGACGGCTCCGGCACCATGGGCTCGATGGAGTAGCACATCAGGTCTATCAGGGCGCCGCTCTTCGCGAATGCGATATCTATGCCGTACCGGTCGTTCGCGCCCACCGGAAACTTGTAATCGATGCGGTCCACGTACCCGTCAGCCACGGCGTATATGGCCGGGAAATTCTCGGGCGCGGCGCCGCCGGCCGGCCATTTGTTCGAGGTGTTGTCCCAGTGCACGTGCGCGCCCTGATGCGGATAGTTCGCGCGCCTGCCCTTGAACGGATTCCCCGCGTCGACAGAGGACACGTCCACCAGGAACGCATCGGACGGGGTCGTCTTGAATGACTGGATATCCGGCAAGCCCGGATACTCCGGTTCCGTCGGGGACGACTCGTCGTCTTGACAACCCGCGGCCAGCAGGATCGCGGCTGCGAATAATGCGATGATCGCCCTTTTCATAATCGACCGCCTTTGATGAGCCGGCTCGAGATGCTTTGCATTCATGGCCGAAGACAGCTTGCCTGCGGGAAGCCGCGAATTCAAGCATTACTTCAAGAGCAGGGGGTCCGCGATGGTCTGTGTCTCTGTTAAGTGGCCCGGGTCCGGAAGGCCGCCGCCGGGCCTGATGTCGATCCGGCCGGCCGGCGCGCGTTCCGGGCGCGACGCATGCCCCCGGCGACGGCGCGCGCCGAAGCGTTTTTACCGTTGATATTGAGTTGAGGCGAGTCGCCGGATTTCGTACAATTCGCGCGGAGACGCGGGAGCGTCACTCAAAGGAGATGCGTATGATTACCGCCGGCAGACGTTTTGTGCCCTTCGCCGCCTTATTTCTTCTTTCGCTCGGGGGGATGCTCCTCGGGCCGGTCGCGGACGCGCCGGCTCAGGTTCCCGCCGGCATCGCGCCCGAGTCCGAGATGGCGACGGATCGCGAACGGGCGCCCGTCACGCTCGACGGCGAGGAGCTCTTCTACGTCCGCGGCATCACGGCGTACCCGGCGCGGGAGCGCGCCAAGGCCATCAGCGGGCAGGTCAGAGCCCTCGCCGCCGATCGGTCCGTGTCTCCCGACTCGCTCCGAGCGGTGGAATCCGACGGCAGGACGAGCCTCGTCGCCCCGGGCTATTTCGTCGCGTCGATATTCGACGCGGACGCGGAGGATGAGGGAATCCCCCGGAGACTTCTGGCCGAAGCGTTGCGGAAGAAGGTCGTGCTCGCGGTCGAGACGTATCGGGAGGATCGCGCCCCCGGAGCCCTGCTGACCCGATCGATCTACGCGTTCGCGGCCACCGTCGTGGCCCTCGTGCTGCTCCTGGTGACGATCCGGATCTTCCGGAGCCTGTACAAGCTGCTCGAACCGCGCCTCTCGTCGCGGATCGAAGGGCTCCGGGCGAAATCCGGCGACGCGATCCGGATCGAACCGATCTGGATGCTGATCCGGGGTCTCATCGCGACGGTGCGCGCGCTGACCATTGTCGTGATCGTGTATTTCTATCTCAACTTCGTGCTCGCGCTCTATCCGTGGACGCGGGCCCTGTCGAAGCAGATATTCGCCGTCGTGCTCGATCCGCTGCGCTCGATGGGGGCCGGCCTTGTCGGCGCTTTGCCGGGCTTGATATTCATTGCCATTCTCGTGATCGTCGCGCGCTACCTCCTGAAGGCCGTCCGGTTGTTCTTCGCCGGTATCGATCAGAAGAGAGTCGCGTTCGCCGGCTTCGAACCCGAATGGGCCTGGCCGACCTACCGGATCGTGTACGTCTTGATCATCGCCCTGACGGTCGTGTTCGCCTATCCGCACATCCCCGGATCGGACTCCGGCGCCTTCAAGGGCGTGAGCATCCTCCTCGGCGTCTTGGTGTCGCTGGGGTCGTCCTCGACTATCGCCAACGTCATCGCCGGCTATACGCTGATCTACCGCCGCACGTTCAGAATCGGCGATATCATCCGGATCAACGATATCGAGGGGATGGTGTCCGAACGGGCGACTCTCGTGACCCATGTGCGAACGATCAAGAACGAGGACATCGTCATTCCGAACTCGATGATTCTGGCCGGCACGGTCACCAACTACAGCACGCTGGCGCGCACGCGGGGGCTGATTCTGCATACGAGCGTCGGTATCGGCTACGAAACGTCGTGGCGGCAGGTGGAGGCGATGCTCCTGCTGGCGGCCGAGCGCACTGCGGGGCTTCTCAAGGACCCGTCGCCGTTCGTTCTCCAGAAGGCGCTGGGCGACTTCGCGGTGACGTACGAGATCAACGCCTACACCGACGACCCGACCGGCAGGGCCCGGCTCTACGCGGAGCTGCACCGGAACATTCTCGATGCGTTCAACGAATACGGGGTTCAGATCATGACGCCGGCCTACGAGGGCGATCCGGAGCAGCCCAAGACCGTGCCCAAGGATCAGTGGTTCAGCCCGCCGGCGGAACGGCCGGGACCCTCCGGCGACAAATAGCGTCGAGAACCCTGGTGACAGCCCCGAAGCGCCGTCGCCTCTAGGGCCCGAGCTTCACGACGAAGATGTCATTTCCGCCGGCGCTCGTGAGCGTATCGCCGCCGAAGGCGATGGTGCCTTCGAATGCCCCCGCGGCAAACACATTTCCCGAAGCATCGGCGCCGAGGGCGAATGCGGCTTGATATTGCGCATCCCCGAACCGCTTGCTCCAGAGGTGGTTCCCGCCGGACCCGAACTTCGCGATGAAGACGTCTCCATAGCCCGTCTCCGTGAGCGTGCCGCCGCCGAAGTCGGTGGAGCCGGCCAAACTCCCCGTGATGATCGCGTTCCCCGAGGCGTCGGCTGCGATAGCGTAGCCGCTTTGAGTAGCCGCGTCCCCGAACCGCCTGCTCCAGAGGTGGTTCCCGCCGGACCCGAACTTCGCGACATAGATGTCCCTGTCGCCCGCGCTCGTCAGCGTACCGCCGCCGAAGTCGACGGTGCCCTCGAAGAATCCCGTGATGATCGCGTTCCCCGAAGCATCGACCGCGATCTCGGCGACATACTGATCTTCCGGACCGCTGCCGAAGCTGTCGCTCCAGCGGCAAACGCCCGCGGAATCGAGCTTCGCGATAAAGAGGTCCGTTCCGCCCGTGGTCGCGAGCACGCCGCAGCCGAAGTCAAGGGCGCCGAGGAACGGTCCCACGACGAATACGTTACCCGAGGCATCGACGGCGACGTCGTTCGAATACTGCTCGTATGGATTGCCGTAGCTTTTGCTCCAGATGTGTGCGCCGTTGGGCTTGAACCTCGCGACAAAGACGTCCCAGCCGCCGTTGCTGACGAATGAATCGCCGCCGAAGTAGATCGAGCCCTGGAAAATCCCCGTGACGACGATGTTTCCCCAGGCGTCGGCGGCGACGGCGGTGCCCTCTTGGGGATTCGGGTCGCCAAAACGCTTGGCCCAAATTTCAGCGCCGCCGGGCCCGAACTTCGCGACAAAGACGTCTTCGTAGACCGAGGAGGATGTCAGAATGGTGCCGCCGAAGTTGATGCTGCCTTTAAAGTTTCCCGTGATGATTGCGTTTCCCGAAGGATCGACGGCGATGCTTTGGACGGACTGTTGCTCCTCGTCCCCGAACCGCTTGCTCCAGATGTGCGAGCCGTCGGGCCCGAACTTCGCGACGTAGATGTCCTCGCGCGAACCGGAGGCCGTCAGCGGGCCGCCGCCGAAGTCGACGGTGCCGTAGAAGACGCCGGCGATGAAGACGTTTCCCGAGGCGTCGACGGCGAGAGCTCTGGTGTGCTGGCCGTATTCGTTTCCGAACCGCATGCTCCAGATGTGCTTCCCGAGCGTCGGCGCGGGTTTGTCGTCGGGCCCCGTGCCGTCGTCGCTGCATCCGACTGCCAGCCACAGGCTCAACGTAAGCGCCAGCGACATGGCGCATCTGATCAGACAACGCATACTATTCCTCCTGAGCTTCACTGAGGCCGCGGCGAATCCGGCTACTTCTTCGGATACGGCGGCTTCTCCGGGAACACGGCCGGCTGCTCCTTGATCTGCTTCATCAGCACCTCGATCGCCGTCTCGAGCTGCTTGTCGTGGCCGGCCATCGCGGAGGCCGGATCGTTCTCCACGAGGATATCGGGATCGGCGCCGTGGTTCTCGACCCACCACGCGCCGGCGGCGTTGTAGAACGAGTTGTTCGACTGGTGCACCGTGCCGTTGTCGATCGTCGTCTGACCGTTCAGGATGCCTACGAGGCCGCCCCACGACGGCACGCCGATCACTGTGCCGAGCTTGCGCGCCTTGAAATGCTCGACGAACGCCTCGCCGTCGGAGCCGTTGTACTCGTTCGTGAGCACGGCGTAATGCGCCGACGAGGCGCCCGGGGGATACGTGAACGGCGCCATGTTCTTCAGGCAGTTCTTCGCGACCATCTCCCGCTCGAGCTTGTCGACGAGGAAATACTCGGTCCAGCCGCCGCCGTTCCCGCGCACGTCGATGACGATCCCCTTCTTGTACTTGAACGCGCGCCAGTACTTGTCGAACTGGGCGGTGTTGTCCGAGCCCATGGCCGTGATGTGCATGTATCCGATCTCGCCGCCGCTCGCCTCGGCGATCTTCTTGATGTTGTCCGCGATCCAGCGCTGATACCGAAGGTCGTACTCGGAGATGACCGGTTCCACGACGTAGGTCCGCGCGCCCGCCGCGCCCGGCTTGTCGTTCACCGTCACCGACACCTTCTGTCCCCGGATCACCTGGAGGTACGCGTACGGATTGGCGGGAGTACGGATCTCCTTCCCGTCGATCGCGATGAGGTAATCCCCTTCCTTCACGGCGATGTCGGGCCTCACGAGCGGTCCCTCGAGGTCGCGCGCGTACTCCGTCGGGCCGAAGATGGTCTTCAGCCGGTAGAAGCCCGCCGGCGAAGCCTCGAGCTCGGCGCCGAGGTATCCGGTATTCACGGGATTGTCGGGCTGCTTCTGCGGTCCGCCGTCGCCGCCGCTGATGTACGTGTGCGACACGCACAGCTCGCCGACCATCTGCGAGAGGAGCCAGTTGAGATCCTGACGCGAGGTGAGCTGGGGGAGGTAGGCGCGGTACGCCTCGCCGATCTTCTTCCAGTCCCTCCCGTGCATGCCGGGATCGTAGAAGAAGTCGCGGTACCACCGCCACGCGTCGTCGAAGATCTGCGCCCATTCCTCGCGCGGCGCCGCGCGATAGATCATGCGATCGAGGTCGAGGGCCTCGCCGGTCGATTTCGACGAGAACGCTTTCTCGACCGTGCCGGTATAGTAGTCGTTCCCCGACTGGACGATCATCCGCTCCCGGTCGGCCGAGAGGCGCCAGTCGTTGATCTTCTTGTCGATGACGATCTCCTTCTCGTCCGCCATGTCGAAGATATGGACGTCCCACACCCGCCTGCCGCCCGGCGTGAAGATCTGCTCGTAATCGTTCTCGCCGAAGTCGTCTCTCGACGCCCACGTGACGCATCCCTTGCCCGCCTTGAGATAGAAGTAATTGCCGGCGGACACGGGAAGGACGAACGCGCGGGCCCGGATTCCGTCGAGGTCGATGCGGAAGGGCTCCTTCGGCTCCTTCGGCTCCTTCGAATCCTTCGATTCTTTCGAAGCCTTCGATTCCTTGGCTTCCTGCTTCTCCGCGTCTTCGGCGGGCTTGAAGAAGGGCGGTTTCTGCCCCGCCTTGAGCTGCACCGCCATGACCTGCACCGGATCCGGGATCACGTGGTTGTCCTCGAAGACATCCATGCGCGCGCTGAAATGCCGGTAGGAGAGGAAGTAGAGATAATCGCCGTTCGCATCGAACGAAGGATTGAGGTTGTCGTAGAACTCGTCGGTCACCGGAGTCGACTTTCCCGAATCGAGGCTGTGGAGGAATATCTTGCTGTTCCTGTTCGGCTGCACGAACGAGTACGCGATCCACTTGCTGTCCGGGGACCACGAGTAGTCGCTGATCTCCCAGTAGAACTCGTCGTTCTTGAGCTGATTCGAGGAATCGACCTTGATCAGCTTTTTCGTCGCGACGTCGACGACGTAGATGGCGAAGTCCTTCGTGCCGAAAAGAATCTTCGTCCCGTCGGGGGACCATTCGAGATGATACTTCGTCGTGACGAGCCCGTCGGTGAGCTTGATCCAATCGCCCGCCGGCTCGAGGGGCCGCACGTAGAGCTCGTACTCGCCCGACCTGTCGGAGAAGAAGGCGACGCGCTTCCCGTCGGGAGAGAGCTGCGGGTAGCGCTCGCGCGAGCCGGGGCTCATGGTGATGTTGCGCGTCTCGCGATCCTTGTCCGACGGCACGAGGAACACGTCGCCGCGGGCCTCGAAGACGGCCGTCTTCCCGTCGTTCGAGACTGACATCGAGTGGATGTACTCCTTCGGGTTGATCGTGCGATCCGCGATCGTCCAGGCGTCCGTCGGAACCTGCACCTTCACGGGGCGCGGCGCGTTGTCGGCCGGATCGAGGACGTACAGGTATCCCGAATGGAGGTACACGATGCGCTTCCCGTCGGTGGACGGCATCTGCACGTCGAAGTCGCCGTAGCGGGTGATCTGTTCGACCTTCTTCGAGGCGAAGTCGTAGCGATAGAGATTTGCGATGCCGTTCTCGCCGCGGTCAGATACGAAATACATCCCGCCGCCGATCCACATCGGGTAGCTGTTCTTGCCCACGTAGTCGGTCAGCTTGTCGAAGGTCTTCGCGCCGAAATCGTAGAGCCAGATTTCCGGATACTGGCCCCCCTTGTAGCGCTTCCAGTAGTACTCCTCGCGCCCCCGGCTGTTATAGACCATTTTCTTGCCGTCGGGGGAGAAGGTGCAGAGCGTGCCGCGGGGGATGGGGAGCCGCTCCGGCATCGATCCGTCGAGGGAGACCGAGTACAGCTTGGTAATCGGGCGGAAGGTGTTTTCGAAGGATGAGCGGAAGACGACGCGCATGCCGTCCGGGGTCCAGGACACGGCCTGCGCGGACGGGCCGTAGGTCAGGCGTTTCGGCGCCCCGCCGTCGATGGGCATGAGGTACACGTTGGGCCCTTTGTCGTAGCTTCCGGAAAACGCGATCCAGCCGCCGTCGGGCGAGATCTTCGCCGCGAACTCGCTGCCGGGGTGCACGGTGAGCCGCACTGCCGTGCCGCCGCCGGCGCTCACCGACCAGAGGTCGTCCTCGTACGTGAAGACTATTTTCTCTCCGCGGATGTCCGGATACTGCATGAAGCGGCCGTCGGCGGCCGCGAAGGCCGGGCTTGCGAAGAAGAGACCGATGCAGAGGGCGGCGAGGGCGTTTTTCATGACGTTTTCTCCTTATGCGCTTGGTCGTGAGGCGACATTGTACACCATCTCAACGCGCTGAACAAGTCGAACAATGCCGGCACCCGCACCGGCATGCAACTCCGCGTTCTCCTCGCTCGTATTCTACATGGAGCCGGTTTTCGAAGACGGGTTTTTCCCGCGGCTCATCGTCGGCCAAACGGGAGAGACCTGTGGGAGGAGGACTGCGGTGGGAAGGATAAGCGTTCGTATCACGGCATTTTCAATCATGTGGCTCGCGATCGCCGCGCTTTGCGAGTCCACGGCAGATGGATCGCCGGCGTCCGCCGCCTCGCCGAATGTCCGGTTCCATGCGGGGACCAGCGCCCGCGACATCCCGTTCGCCTATGAGCAGATGCATATCATCGTGAACGTCAAGGTAGGCGACGCCATGGAAATCCCGATGCTGCTCGATACGGGATTCGGGTTCGAGGGGGCGATTCTCTTGGATCCGGCGCTCGGCGAGAAATTGGGGTTGAAGTACGTGAGCGAGGTGCCGCTCGGAGGGGGGGGAAAGGAACGGCCGATGACGGCACGGGTCGCTCTCGGCGCCGATCTCTCGCTCCCGGGCATCACGTTCTCGGGGCAGCAGCTGCTCGTCGTCACCGACGCGGCGCCGTATGCGAACTATCCCGCACGCGGCATCATCGGGAAGACGCTTTTCGATAGCGTCATGGAAATCGACTACGATGCCTGCGTCCTGCATCTGTACGACGGCGCGTCATACACGTACGGCGGTTCGGGAGAGGAGTTCGATTTCGAGTTCAGCCAGGGCATCCCCGTGATCGATGCGGCGGTCTCCATCGATGGCGGCGCGAACCTCCCCGTCCGGATGCTGGTCGATACCGGCGCGGCACAACTGCTCCTTTTCACCTTCTCCCGCCGGGACCTCGGCGAGCCTCCGGGAGTCATCGAGGGGACGGACAGGATTCTCGCGAAGGGTTTTGCAGGCACCGTTCGCGGCACGACCGGGCGGATCAAGCAGCTTCGCCTGGGGAGATATGCCCTGGATGGCGTCATCACGTCGTTTCCCGACGAGGAATCGTGGGGAAGCGCGGGCATTCTCGGGCAGAACGGCATGATCGGCAATGACGTGCTCAAGAGGTTCCGCGTCGTGTTCGACTATCCGCGCCGGCGCTTGTATCTCGAGCCGGGCCGGCGTTTCGCGGATCCATTCGACTGGGACATGGCGGGGATGATCACCGAGAAGACGCCCGCGGGCGCGTTGCAGGTGATCGATGTAGTCCTCGGTTCGCCTGCAATAGAATGCGATATCCGCCCGGGAGACGCGATTGTCGCCGTAGACGGTCGAGCGGTCGCCCGTCTGACATACGAAGAGGTTTGGCATCGGCTCGTGCAGGATGGAGCGAGCGTGCATCTCACGGTCGACCGACGCGGCGTAACGCTCGAAAAGACAATCGTTTTGCGGCGAATGGTCTGATGCGGCGCAGAGGAAAGCTGATGCCTCCCGCCGCGCTCTGGAAAGAGGGCTGGCGGCGTAAAAATTCTACTTTTTCTTAACGATTCCGCTGGAAGCCGCCCGGCTCGGATAGTATAATTCCTCTGTTTACCTGCCGTCCGGCGGCAGCACCCTGGAAACTCAATATAACGGGAGGGAACGTATGGCTTACGAAGCGCTCGATTTTCTGCATTTCGATGACGTCCTCAGCGAAGAGGAAATCATCATCCGGGACACGGTGCGCAAATTCATCGACAAGGAAGTGATACCCATCATCGGGGAGCACTGGGAGGCGGCGACCTTCCCCATGGATCTCATCCCGAAGATGGCGGAGCTCGGCGTTCTCGGCCCCTTCGTGCCGACGAAGTACGGCGGCGCCGGGTGCTCGTATACGATGTACGGGCTGATCTGCCAGGAGCTCGAGCGCGGGGATTCGGGCGTGCGGAGCTTCGGCTCGGTGCAGGGGAGTCTCGTCATGTACCCGATTCTGCATTTCGGCTCCGAAGAGCAGAAGATGGAATACCTGCCGAAGCTCGCCGCGGGAAAGATCATCGGCTGCTTCGGGCTCACCGAGCCGGATGCGGGATCGGACCCGGGCTCCATGCTCACGAAGGCCCGCAAGGACGGGAACCACTGGATTCTGAACGGCACCAAGATGTGGATCACGAACGGCACCATGGCCGACATCGCGGTTGTCTGGGCGAAGGATGAGGCGGGGAAGATCCGCGGGTTCATCGTGCACAAGGACGACAAGGGATACTCCGCGCCGGAGCAGAAGCACAAGGTTTCGCTCCGCGCCTCGGTGACCTCCGAGCTCGTTCTCGAGGACGTCCGCATCCCGGCCAGCAGAGAGCTTCCCAACACGAGCGGTCTCAAGAGCCCGCTCATGTGCCTCACCTCGGCCCGCTTCGGGATCGGGTGGGGAGCCGTGGGTGTCATGCAGAGCGTGCTCGACGAGGCGATCAAGTACACCAAGGAACGAATCATGTTCGGCAAGCCGATCGCGTCGTTCCAGCTCACGCAGCAGAAGCTCGCCGAGATCGCGACCGATCTCACGAGCGCGCAGTGGATGGCGTACCGCGTGGGCCGTCTCGCCGACGAGGACAAGATGAAGTTCTACCACGTGTCGATGATCAAGCGGCACAACGTGAACGCGGCCCTCGTCGCGGCGCGCAAGGTGCGCAGCATGCTCGGCGCGAACGGGATCACCCTCGAGTATCAGTCGATCCGGCACATGTGCAACATGGAGTCGGTCCAGACCTACGAGGGGACATTCGAGATCCATACCTTGATTCTCGGAGAGCAGCTGACGGGAATAGCGGCGTACAAAGGCTGAGCGCCCGATAGCGATCGAGACCTGAAAATGGAAGCCCGGTTGTCGAGCCCGACGAGGGCGCGGCGGCCGGGCTTTTTTAGCTCACGGAGCCGCGCTTACGGCCGCATCCAGGCGCTGCCCACCTGGATATAGAACGCCGTGTCATCCGGGCTGACGGCCACATCGATGCCGGCGTGAATCCCGTATTCGCGCGCCAGCTCGTATCGGAATCCCGCGCCGCCGGTGGGCACGGACTGGGTGCTGTTGAAGCGCTCGAAATCGACCCATGCCGCGCCGTATCCCCCGAAGCCTAGCAGGCTCAGACGCTTCCAGAACTGCCAGCGCAGCTCCGCTTCGACCTGCGCGACCTGCTCGCCCTGGTAGCGCATCATCGCAGCTCCGCGCAGGCTGACGAACGGCAGCATGTAGAAGGGGGAGCTGCCGAAACTCGCCGTGCCGTCGGCGCGCAGCCCGAGGAATAGGCTCCGGTGCAGGCGTATGTATTCCAGAACGACGAGCTGCATGGTCTGAAAGCCGGTATCGCCGCCGAGCAGCTCGCTGTAGAATCCCCCCGTGAGCTCGACGTACGTGCCCCGGACCGGGGTGAAGATGTTGTCCCTCGAATCGAAGACCACGGTCGGCGTGATGCCGCCCACGTCCGAATCGTGTTCGAAGTCCGGGAGCTCCGGCGTCCCCGCCGGAGCATCGAAAGAGACTCGCGTCCTCCAGAAGGAGTAGCCGAGCCCCGCCCAGAGCCGTGTCTTGCCGAGCCGCGTTTTTCCGCGCGCCAGCCCGCCCTTCGGCTCCATGTTGTACCGGAGCGGCTGGTCGTGCAGCACCGGGTTATCGCCGACCCCGTAGAAGTCGAGATTCACCGAGAAGTACACGAGGCCGGCCGTCGACTGCAGCTGGTCGTCGAGCCAGTAGCGCGAATCGGCCACGAACGCGCCCCACGAGTCGTTCTCGGTCCAGAGCCCGCCCACCATCGTGATGTTGGGCCGGTTGTATCCGTCCTCGCCTCCGACGAACGGTTTGTCCAGGAACGCCAGCCCCAGGCCGAGCCCGTATCCCGTCGCGGGCTCCGTGATCGGAACGAGAAAGGGAAGGAATCCGTATCGTTCGTTCAGAAAGCCGCTCGCGTCGAACCACCCGTCCTCCGCCGAGAAGAACTTCGATGGCGCGCGCTTCTCGCCGGAAGCCGTTTGCGCCTGAAGGGACGAGCCGCAGAAGAGAAGGGCCATGAGGATCGCGACAATATGAACGGAGCGCATCATTTCATCCTCCGATTCTCAGAGTGAGACACCGCGCCTTCTTTGTCCCCCCGAAGGATCGGCAAGGGACACTGCGGCGAATCATAGCATGCGGACGATGGAGAATCAACGGGCTGCGGGCGCGGACCTGAAAAATATGTATTTGTTCCTCTCCGCGACGCCGTGATACAGTCCGGAAACAAAATCAACTTGGAGTCGCCACGCGGCGGCCCCGAATCCGCTCTCGGCCCGGTAACAAGGAGGACATGGATGGACAAGCGCGTCGCCGCGGTATTCTTCCTCGCCGTCCTGATTGCCGTTCTCGGCGTTTCGCCCGCCCTCGCGCAGGAAGAATCTCCCCTGCGCTTCGGCGTGAAGCTCGGGCTGAACATCTCCGAATTCAGGGGAAGCGACATCGCGGGATTGGGCGAGCTGCTCGACTGGAAGGCCGGCTTTTGCGGCGGCGTTTTCATGTCATATGACGTCAACGAGTGGTTCACCCTTCAGCCCGAAATCCTGTACTCGATGAAGGGAATGAAGCTGGGATTCATGGACGAATCGGCCACCGTCAGCCTCGACTATATCGATATTCCGATCCTTGCCACGGTGAAGATCCCGGTGGAGGGCACTCTCAGGCCGTTCATCTACGCCGGCCCCGTCTTCGGCATCAACGTGAGATCCGAGGCGAGCTCGACTCTCTCTGAAGATGAAGACTCCGAGCTGGACCTGAGCGATTATACGAACGGATTCGAGTTCTCTCTCGCCCTCGGATTGGGGCTCAACATCGGCATCGCCGGCCGGGAGATGATCCTCGATTTCCGGTATGAGCCGGGGTTGACCAACGTCTACGATACGCCGAGCGACGTCGATCAGACCGTTGAATGGAAGAATGATGCGATCGCGATCCTGTTCGGGTTCCGCATCTGAGGGGACTTAACTCATTATTTGGCATAGATCTTGCGGTTGTGAGGCACAAGGCTGAACCCCAGGGTATTGCTGCGCCGTGCAGTGCATAACTGATTTAATGTCAATCTACTATGGCGGCGGTGAGGCCCGGGGCCCCGATCAACCCGAAAGGATCCGGCCATGTCGAAGATCACGGTCAAGAAAATCGATGTATTCACGACGAAACCGTTCTCGGGCAATCCGGCGGGCGTGATCGCGGATGCCGATGCCCTCGACACAGCCGATATGAAGCGCATCGCCGCGGAGCTCAATCTCGCCGAATGCTGCTACATACAGAGGCCGGATTCGGCGGACGGCGCCTTCAAGGTGCGGTTCTTCACGCAGAGCGTGGAGCTCGGCCTGAGCAGCCACGCCCTCATCGCCGCATGCGTCGTCGCCCTCGAGGAGGGGCGCGTGACGCTGCAAAACGGGCTCACCGAGATTCGTTGCGACACGAAGATCGGCAGCGTGCCGCTCGATATCCACTTCGATATGGGCGTCGAGAGGACGGGATCGAAGGACGAGGTTTATCTGTCCTGCCGAAACGGCCAGAGCGGCGTTCTCCGGCGCGTCATGATCCATCAGCTACGCGACAAAGTGAGGAACACCGATATTCCGATCCCCGAGCTCGCCCGCATTCTCGGGATCGACGAGCACGAGATACGGGGAACGGGCCTTCCGCTCGAGGTGCTCAACCACGGGATGGAGCAGCTCGTTATCCCGATCATGCATCAGGACACGGTGCTCGACATGCAGCCCGATCTCATCAAGCTCAATCTGCTCAACAAGCGATACAACATCCAGACGAACGATCTCTTCACGCTCGAGGCTTTGAATCCCGACGCCGCCCTCTACTCGCGGACCTTTTCCCCGGCGATCGGCCTCTGGGAGGACGTCGGCTCGGGGAGCGGCGTGGGATCGATCGCCGCCTACCTCGCGCGCCACGGCGTGCTCCATCCCGGCTCGATCATCGCCGAGCAGGGGAGCGATCGCGACAACCTCGTCAGAATATTCGTCGACATCGCCGAGAACGACGGATCGACGATCCCGCTGCGCATCGGGGGCCTGGCCGTCACCTCCATCGAGCAGGAAATCTCGCTCGAGGGGGAGACGGTGACCATCGAATGATCGGGAGCGCCCGCCGCCTCATCATGAAATCGCTATTTACGAACGACAAAAGAAGTGCTACAACGAGTGCGTCCAATCTATAGGGGGTGGCACCATGGAGATTATCATAACGCCCGATTACGAGTCCATGAGCAGGACGTCGGCCGAAATCATCGCGAAGGAGATCAGGCGGAAGCACGACCTCGTCCTCGGGCTCGCGACGGGGGATACGCCCATCGGCACGTACCGGGAACTCGCGAATCTGCACAAAACGGAGGGGCTCGATTTCTCGAAGCTCACGACCTTCAATCTCGACGAGTATCTCGATCTCGCGCCGCTCCACAAGAACAGCTACAACTACTTCATGTGGGAGAATCTCTTCAAGCACGTCAACATCAGCCCGCACAAGGTGTTCGTCCCGCAGGGCAACACGGACGATCCGGAAGTGTTCGGCGAATGGTACGAGAACCAGATAAAGATTGCCGGCGGCATCGATCTGCAGGTGCTCGGCATCGGGCGCGACGGGCATATCGGGTTCAACGAGCCCGGCTCTTCCTTCGCGAGCCGGACGAGGGTGAAGGGGCTGTACGAGCAGACGATCAAGGACAACGCCCGCTTCTTCGACAAGGAGGAGGACGTGCCGCGCTTCGCGATCACGATGGGAGTCGGCACGATCATGGAAGCGAAGAAGATCCTCCTCATCGCGAGCGGCGAAGGCAAGGCCGACGTGTGCCGCGACTTCATCGAGGGCCCCGTGACGAGCCAGATCACGGCCACGGCGCTCCAGCTCCACAGCTATGCGATCGTCATTCTCGACGCGGACGCGGCCTCGAAGCTGAAGCGGAAGGAGTACTACAACTGGATCCGCGACAACAAGCACGTCGTGCGGAAGAAGATAGGACGCTGACGGTCATGCATGAGTATCTGGAATCTCTCGTTGGCGATCTGCTCGCAACGTCGAGCTTTCTCGCTTCGATGCGCGAGCTCAAGGGGGCGCGGGGGAAGAGCCGTCTGTTCTGCGACCGGGTTCGAGCTCTGACGGAGCGGGAGATCGACATCCTGAAATCCCGCGGCAATCGCTCTCCCGACTGGGGGAGAATTCTCGTGGCCGAGGGCTTCACACCGGCCTTCATCGCGGGGAGCGCCTTTCACGGCGACTGCGTGCTCGGCGTGTTCGGCGGCGAGCCGGCGCCGGTCGAGGCGTCGGCGTCCCTCCCGAACGGAATCTACAACAGCACGATCATGAGCTCCGAGATTGGAAGCGGCTGCTTCGTTTCGGACGCCGCTCTCGTTTCGAACTACATTCTCCGGGAGCGCTGCGTCGTTTTCGACGTGGGGGCCTTGATCGCGTCGCAGAAATGCGTGTTCGGCCACGGCAGGGAGATCGCGATCGGCATCGAGACGGGCGGACGGGAAGTGCTCTCCTACGCCGAGATCACGATTCCCGTCGCGACGGCCGTCGCCACGCGGCGGGGAGACAAGGAGTTTCTCGCGGCGTACCGCGAGTTCGTGAATGCGTACATCGACGCCTGCGGCGCGCCATTCGGCGTGATCGAGCGGGGGGGCGTCGTCCGCCACATGCCGCGGGTGGAGGATACGTATGTAGGGGAGGGGGCCGCGATCGACGGCGCGACGCTCGTGCAGAACTGCGTGCTCCTCAGCACGCCCGAAGAGCGGACCGGAATCAGCCACGGCGCATACGCACGCAGCTCGTGCCTCCAGTTCGGCTGCGACGTCACCTCGATGGCGATCGTGGACGACTCGGTGCTCACCGAGCACTCGCACGTGGAGCGGCACGGCAAGGTGACGCAGAGCATCGTCGGCCCCAACACCGGCATCGCCGAGGGAGAGGTGACCGCTTCGCTCGTCGGGCCGTTCGTCGGCTTCCATCACCAGTCGATGCTCATCGCGGCGATCTGGCCCGAAGGCAAGGGAAACGTGGCGTACGGCGCCAACATCGGCTCCAACCACACGTCGAAGGCCCCGGATCAGGAGATCTGGTGCGGCGAGGGATTTTTCTTCGGCCTCGGGGCGAACGTCAAGTTCCCGTCCGATTTCACCGGGGCTCCGTACGGTCTCATCGCGACCGCCGTCGATACGCTGCCGCAGAAGGTCGATTTCCCGTTCGCCCTCATCAACAAGCCCTCGCGCGCCTTCGACGGCGTGCCGCCCGCGTACAACGAGATCTTCCCCGCCTGGGTCCTCTCCGAGAATCTCTACGCGGTGCTCAGGAACGAAGGGAAATACAAGAAGCGGAACAAGGCGAGACGGACGCAGTTCGCGTTCGACGTGTTCCGCAGGGATATCGTCGAGATGATGATCGCCGCGCGGGACCGGCTCAAGAAGGTGCGGGAGCTGCACGACGTCTATCTGGACGAAGACATCCCGGGCCTCGGCAAGAACGTCCTGACCGAGGAGAGCCGCCTGCGGGGGATAGAGGTTTATAATTTCTTCATCGAGTACTTCGCGTTGCAGGGGCTCGCCGCGCGCGTCGCGAAGCTGGTCGCGAGCGGGGATCGCGCGCGTGTCGCATCAGTGTATGAAGATGCGACGGGTGACGCCGACTGGGAGTATCGGCGCGGCCTCATCCGTTCGCAGGGATACGGCGCTCGGACGGTCGCCGAGAATCTCAGGCGATTGATCAATATCCACGAGCAGATCGCCGCCGGCACGGAGCGCTCGAAGGAGCGCGACGACGTCCGCGGCAAGAAGATCATCCGCGATTACGCCGAGGCCAACACGCAGGCCCCCGACGACAGCTTCGTCAAGGAGACCTGGGAGCGGGCGCGAAACGTGAGAGCCGAGATGGACGCCCTCATCCGCAAACTGGCGTAGTCGATAAGGGGATGAGGATGGCCGCCGTCATCAACGGTCTTTGCCGCGATCGTCGTCTCCGTGAAGCAGATTGCCGACATCCCGCCGAATCTCCCTGATGCCCACGCCGGTCCCGGCGAGCGAGAGAAGCCCGACGATCCACAAGGCTGCCGTGAGGATGACAAAGACGACCACGGAGAAACCCGCCGCCGTCGTCTTGTCGACGCCGAAGAGCGAGAGGCCGAGCACGGTGAAGAACTGATACGTGCCGACGTTCGACGGCGCGTTCGGCAATGCGGTCCCCAAGTACATGACGAGAAAGACGGCGGCCCCTGCCCACGGAGACAGGTGTAGTCCATACGCCTTCATGACGAGCCAGAAGGCTATGATTTGGCAAATGTTTATCAGGGGCGTCGTGAAAAGCGAGAAATAGAAATATCGGGTCGTTCCGATCGTCCGGATTCCCTCCGCCACGGCGCCGATCAGGGATGACAGGCGGCGCAGGGGGCTCCGGCCCGCCGGGACGGCTGCCGGCGGCTCTTCGTTCGCTCTCTTCTTCCGCGCGACGAGATAGATGAGCAGCGCGGCGGCGGCGATGATCGCCACGCCGAGGACGTCCGCGGCTTTGAGGAGATTCGGCGGCAGCTGCACGAAAATAGCGACGAGGGCGATCCCGACCGCGAGCCAGAGGCCGTCGAAGAATCGCTCGACCGCGATCGAGGGAATGACGGCGAGGAACGGGACTTTCTCCCGGCGCGAGACGATATATGCCCGCACGAGCTCTCCCGCGCGCAGCGGCACGATCTCGTTCGTCAGGAGGCCGACGTAGACCGCCTGCGTGGCGCGCAGCACGGGAACGTTCCCCACGGGGCGCAGAAGAAAACGCCAGCGCACGCCCTGCCACCCGTAGCTCAGGATATCGAAGGCCACGGCGGCCGCGACCCAGCCCCAGCCGATCGACCTCAGCTGGCGGAGGAGCACGTCTCCCTTGATCCCGTGAAACACCCAGACGAGGCACGCGGCCGCGATCAGCCAGCCGAGCGCCTGCCGGATCGTATCCGCCGATCTATGCCGGTGCCCTTCCTTCATGATGCCTCCGCGGGGGCTTCGCTCACGCCTGCTCGAGCGGCTCCTCGACCGCGGGGATCTCCTCCTCCTTGAACGATTCGATCTCCTCGGTTTTCACGTGTTTCAGCTCGGATACCCTGCCGAGCGCGAGCGCCATGCGCGGGAGGTCCAGCGGCGAGCGGTAGACCGTGTAGCGAGGCTCCCACGAGTCGGCGAATTTCGCCTTGTAGCGCTTGAGCCCGCGGTAGCTGAAGAGGAAGTTCAGCCGCTGGAAGAACGCGTGAATCGCCTTTTCCTCGACGGATGCCTGCTCGTTCTCCTGGAATCCGGACATCGGCGCCATGCCGAGGTTGAACCGCGCGAAGCCCCGCGCCTTGAGATCGAGGAACAGCTTCGCGAAGAGGTAGTCCATGACGCCGGTGGGAGCCCCGACGCGGTGGCGCATGAGGTCGATCGTCGCCTCTCCCTTCGCGAACGAGGGGATCTGGTTGGCGAAGGCCTGTATCGTTCCGGCCCGATCGAGCACCGCCGCGGCCGGAGTCCCGCGGACGTACGCCTCGTCGAAGGTGCCGAGGGTGAACTGCCGCTCGCGCCGCCCCGCGATGGTGAGCCATTCGTCGGAGACGTCTCTCAGGCTGGAGACGATCTCGTCCGGGAGGGGCGCGTCGTACCACGCGTAGCGAATGCCCGCGTCCTCCAGCTTGTTGACGACGTGCCGCAGGCCCTTGCGCTCCTTTCCGTCCAGCGAGAAGGACGCGAGGTTCGTGATCGCGTCGTCGCCCACCTTGAGCCTTCGGAAGCCGAGCTTCTCGTAGACGGGAAGAAAATCGGGGAGCGTCTGGTGAAACGCCACGCCCCAGTCGTTCTCCGCGCAGAAGGCGGGGAAGTCCGAGGCGACGCTTTCTATCTCCTCGGCGGGACCGACCGGATCGGCGAGCGCGATGGCGAAATGCCCCCCGACGCGGTAGGCCACGAAGCTCTCGCGCGAGGGGGAGAAGAAGAAGGATTTATCGGGCCAGTACTTGAAGAAGTCGAGGGAGGAGCGCCCGTGCCGCGCGACGATATCTTTCGCGAGCAGGCGCTCGCGCGGGTGCGTTCTGAACCGGTAGACGGCGGGACGGAAGAGCGCGTAGAGCGAATAGAGCATCGCCGACGCGGTCATGACGTACAGGGAATCGAGGAACCACCGGGCGTATCGGGTATGAGGCGCCGGTCCCGGGCCCCCGGAGAAGGCGAGGAAGCGGAAGGTTTCGCGGACGGCGTCTCCGATGCGAAAATCGACGCCGAACTCGCGTCGATCGAGGAGCCAGAATCCCGCGATGCCGTATGCGATCGCGATGAACACCGCGGCTCCGAAGCGGAGGAAGCCCGTCGCCGGGTCGGGGATGCTGCTCCTCACGGTGAAGCTCTTTCTCGCGGCGATAAGCAGAACGAGAAGGACGAGGGAGACGATCGACTCTTCGTAATCGAGCCCTTTCGTCATATGAAAGACGATCGACAGAACGGAGAGGGAAACGACGACGAGGTACGCGCGGCGCTTGCGCTTGTAGATGTTGATCGCGGATACGACGAGGGCGAATCCGATGAGGAGCGTGAGGAATCTCGCGACGTGGATGAACTCGAGCGGGAAAAAGGCCTCGAGGAGTTTCATCCGGTGAGGGAGCGCGGGTCCGATCACGGAGTAGATGTTGACGACGCCGCTGCCGAAGGTCATGAGCGCGGCGAGCCAGACCGGTATCCGACGGAGCGTCATGACGGGCACCTCCCGCGGGCGACGGCGCGCATCGCCTCGCGTCGCCATTGTAAACTTTTTTCGGCCGCCGTCGATGGATTTTCAGGGCTTCCCGCGAACGGATCGCCGGAACTGCCGCGAGGTCAAGAAATGGTGCGCGTCGCGGTTGCGTAACGCAGCCCGCGCGCATTGTCGCAAGCCGGTGGAGAATCGTTCGGGAAAGGAGTATAATCGGAATGTGCGGGGCGCGAATGCGCCCGCGCTTCTCGAACTCTTCGAAACAAGGATCCGCGATGCATCGTATCACGCTCTCTTTTTCGATTCGCCTCTTGGTCGCGGCGCTCGCTGCGGCCGGATCGATCGCGTCGGGAGCATTCGCCCAATATCCCGTCGGCACATCCGACGTGACCTTCGTCGATCCCGCCCGCGGCAACCGCTCGATTCCCGCCGATCTCTATTATCCCGCGCAAGCGGCCGGCGCCGGGCAGCCCGTCGCCGATCCTCCGCCTGAAGGTTTCGCCGCCGTCGCCTTCGGCCATGGATTTCAAATCGCCGCCGCGAACTACGCGTGGATCGCGTCGCGCCTGGCGGGGGAGGGGTGTGTCGTGGCCGTACCGCGGACCGCCGGAGAGCTGTTCCCGAATCATGAAGCGTTCGGACTCGACCTTGCCTTTGCCGCGAGGGCCCTGCGCGACGCGGGAGCGGATCCCGCATCCCCCTTCTTCGGCCGAATGGGACCGCGCACGCTGGTCATGGGGCACAGCATGGGGGGCGGCTGCAGCATGCTTGCCGCCGGGGGGGACACATCGATCACCGCGGTCGCGAATTTCGCCGCGGCCGAGACGAATCCGTCGGCTGTCGCGGCCTGCGGGCTCATCGGGCGGCCGGCGCTGCTCTTCGCAGGCGGCAATGACTGCGTCACGCCGCCGGCCGATCATCAGATTCCCATGTACGAGGCTCTCACGGGCTGGCGCACGCTCGTGACGATCGACGGCGCGAGCCACTGCCAGTTCAATGCATACAGCTTTCTGTGCGATTTCGGCGAGTCCTGCAGCGCGGGCATCACCCGCGAAGCGCAGCAGGATCTCGCCTGGTCGATCCTCAGGCCGTGGATGCGCGCGATTCTGTTCCTCGACTCGACCGCTCTGCGCGATTTCTTCACGCTGCTCGAAGCAGGCGCCGGTTTCACGTACGTGCAGGACGGCGTTCCGACCGGGTCGGAGGCGCGCGTGCCGCCGGTCGCGTGCCGGCTCAGCGCGTTCCCGAATCCCTTCAACGCCTCGATCATGCTTCGGGCGGAGATCGCGGCGGGCGGCCCGGCGCGGCTCGTTATCTTCGACGCCGCCGGCCGGCGCGTGGCCGTGATCGTAGAGCGACCGCTGGCGGCGGGACCGCACGCGTTCCACTGGGACGGGCGGAATGCCGCCGGCGTCGATGCGCCGAGCGGGGTCTATTTCGCGCGCCTGACTGCGGCGGGACGCGCGGCGGTCACGATGCTGGTGCTCGTACGCTGATCATGAGCATTCCCGGATCCGGATGACGTCAGCGCTTCCCGCCCCAGGCGTACGTGTAGGCGATCTGAAACGTGTCGAAATCCGTACCTAAGGCGGTCTTGAGCCCGTTGATATAGGCGAGCTTCAACGCCTGCCTGCGCGCGAGCGGCAGCCGGAGCGTGGCCGAAACGCGGACGTTCTCGATCCGGCTTTTGGGCACGCCGTCGATCGTTGTGCGGCCGCCCCAGCCGTAACCGACCGATCCGGCCGCCCACATCTCGGCGCCGCGGATCGTGTAGATGGCGTGGGCCTGAACGTCGTAGAACGGATCCTGCTCGAGCGTCTTCCCGCCGAAGAAATCGCCGTTCGTCGCATAGAAGGACGCCGTCGCGTACCCCTCGAGCACCCAGCGGCCGATAACCTGCGAGGCGCCCAGGCGCGGCGAGAACGACCAGCGATTCGTCCCGAGGTTGATGAGCTTTTCGGGGAAGTATTGGCCGAGCGGCGCGGTCACGATGATCGAGGCTCCGACCACCGTTTCCTGTCGATAGGAGCGGAACTCGCTCATCGTGAGCGCCGGAGAGCCGATGAAGTTGACGGAGAGCTTCAAGGCCAAGTCCCCGAAGCCCGTTCGCGTCGTGCTCGTGTCGTTCTCGCCGATCGTCGCCTTCCAGAGGCCCGTAGCGGCCGGTATGCCGAACCCGATCTTGCCGGCCATTCCGAAGAAATCGATCGACCGCACGCAGCTGAGGCTGAGCGTCCCCACCCGCGCATTTCCGTTCTCGAGCGGGAGGGACGGCTCGAGCAGAAGATTGCCGTACGCGTAGCCTGTCGCCGCGGTCAGGAAGTTGATCCCGACCGGAGCGTTGACCAGGTTCCGGGGCTCGAGCTCCTGGGCGGCGGCCGGCGACGCAAAGAGGGTGATCACGAGCGGGGCGATCGCGAAAAGGGCGCCCGCAAGGAGCGCGACGGCAGGCCGTGAATGTATGATCCTGAGCTGCAAATGCGCCTATCCTCAGAAGTAGTAGCGAAAATCCAACGCCGCCGTCGTATACCGCAGCGTCCTGTCCGAACCCCGGAAATCCTGCCACTGCGAGGCGATCTCGAGACCGACGTTCAGGTCCGGCCTGCCGATGTAATCGATACGGCCGGTGGCGATCGTCGCGCCGTTCCCGAGACTCAGATCGGATTCCGGAACGGAAGTCCGTCGGAATCCGACGGCCGCGCCGATCGGCGCGGCGATTTGGCGGCGCAGATCGAAATCCACGGCCGCGCCGACGTCGTAGTACCAGTCGCTCCCTTCCTCGCGATCCGGCGACTCGCCGTAGCCGACGGCCCCCGAGGCGGTCAGGCCGATCGTCCGGTTGATCGCCCACGCATAGGACAGCCCCGTGTTGGCGATCATGAACGTCGCATCCTTCACCAGCTTGTCGTCCGGGGTGAGACCGTCTTCGACGATGCCCTCGACGAATCCGGCGAGATCGACCGCGGTGTAGCTCGCGTTGACGACCTGCACCGTCCCCGAGAGCGCCATATCTTCGGACCGCATGATCTTGAGCATCCAGCCCAGACGGAAACCCGAAGTCACGGTCACGCCCTGCGAAAGAAGCGACGCCGTCTCCGTTCCGAGCCGCCCCGCCAATAGGAAATGCGCCCAGAATGCCATCCAATCCTTGACGGCCTGCTGATATTCGATTTGGAGCGTGGTAAACAGGACGTTGCCGGTTTCGAACGTGACTTCTTCCCCGCCGATGACGGCGACGGGCACCGAAGATCCGGGCGTCATTCCGACGGCGATCGCATCGCGGAAATACGTGGTGATAAACGGCCCCCGGATCACCGCGGTCGTGGTAAAGCGGTGGCCGGCGAGCGTCGGCGCCGTCTCGCGCGCGGGCGGCGTTTGCGCGGCCGGATCGCCCGTCGCGGGAGGCTGTTGCTGCGCGCGGACCGCCGAGAGCGGCAGCGCGGGCAAGATCAGCATCAGGAGAATGCCGGCGGGGCGCAGCCGGGAGCGCCGCGCAGTCCGGCTCGTTGTCGCCGCATCGTGGGCGGACATCGCTACCTCCTCTTTCCCTCAGCCGCGCCGCGGGAAGAGCACCGCGGCCAATAGCTGAAAACCGCTCGACCGCAGCCGCGGGGCGAGCGCCTCATTATACGCTTCGGCGTCGGGATTGACCATATTGACCAAACTCTGCTGATACCTCAGCTCGAACGTCAGGAGCGTGCTTCCCGCCGGGACCATGAACCCCACGCCGAAGGCGATGGAGACGTCGAAATCCCGAAAGAGATCTCCCGCATCCGTCTCTCCCGCCCGGATATTCTTCAGCGTCGCCTGCGTCAGGAAGCCGAATCCCACGCCGGTGGTGAAATAGCTGTATCCGTTGTCCGCGAGGACCTTGACCATCACGAGACAGTCCACGTAATCGAGGCGCAGCTCGAGGCTGTCTCTCGGTTCGTCCTCCCCGACGTCGAAGGAGATGTCCGCGCCCCGCTGAGCGTACATCGGCTGGAAGCTCAGCACGACGTCCTTGGTCAGCGCGAGGTCGCCGATGATCCCGGCGTTCACCCCGAGGGCGCGCCCGTACCCGGCGTCCTCGGGCGCGTCTCCCTTGAGGCTCGACCAGTTCAATCCGGTCGTGACGCCGATCCGGGACTGCGCCTGCGCGCCGGCTCCGAGGCACAGCGCCAGGCAGAGAAGATTGCATCCGATGAAGAAGAGAAGACGTGCCGTTCTCGCGCTCATCGATCACTCCTTGCTGTGGCGGGAGCGGGCTCCTTGATCCCGTTCAGCGCGCGCACGACTCTGAACAGGTCTCCCGTCCCGTAGAAATCGACTGCGATCAGGTTAGGCATCATCCGGCGTTCCCGTTTGCACGCGCGCGCCCGCTGCAGGAGAAAGTCATAGGCGTTGACGATCTCGGCGTTGCTCGGAAGCGGCGCGGGCGCCGTTTGGATCCAGTGATTCATGAGGAGGAGCGATCCGCTCGTGCCGCCGCGATTGGGCTTGTTGGAAAACTCCGAGGGATCTTTGAACCCGTACGGCGTCTCCTGTATGACGCCGGCCGTCGCGTGATACCACGGGACGCCTTCGGCGTCGTTCTCCGCGAACACGAGCACGCGCTCGTCGCGTTCGATCATCTCGCGGAGCGTCGGCCACGGCGGTTCGACGCTTCCCCGGTAGACGAACCGCTCGAGCCCGCTCTTCGCGAAGCACGCCGCCACGTCGGTCGGCGTCACGCCTTCGTCCTGTATGATGACGATCAGGACCTCGTTCGGATTCGCGACGAGGAAGTCGCGCATGTCTTCCAACGCGGCGACGAACGGCCGCTCGCCGAGCTCGCAGAATCCGTGGCACATGTAGACGCCGCGCTCGCCTTCCGCCTCGCCGACCATCCGGTCGCGGATCCGCATGGCGGCCTCGACGCCCTCTTTCCCGAGCGCCTCCTCGTACTTCGCGCGCGCGTTCTCCTCGTTCTCGATGAGCGTTTTGACGCGGTTCTGCATGGGGACGCCGTAGTGGACGTCGATCATGAAGCCGCGCACCCCGTCCTCGAGCTGCGCGCGGATCCCCCGTTCCTGATTCGGGAACATCCAACTCGGAATGTCCGCCGACGACATCGAGTTGTGCGTCATGGCGAACGCGACCTGATTGAGCCGCTTGTCGCACAGCTCCGGATGCCCGTTGCACGCGTCTATCGGCAGCGATGCCGCCGCGACCTCGTTCTCGGGGCGCGTCAGCAGGAAGACCGCCGCGCCGGCCAGCACGATCAGCACCGCCCCGACGACGACGGCCGGCGAGACCGAGGCGCGTTTCTTCTTGTCGAGAACGGCGATCGCCTGCTCGACGCGAGGGGCGAGCCGCGCCACCGTTACGAACACGCCCCGCATCCCGAAGAAGAAGAGCGCCCCGCCCGCGATCACCGTGAGTATCACGACGGACTGGGCGGGATGGAACGAAATGGCGACGCCGGCGGCGACGAGCGCGAGCCCGCGGACGATCTCCCAACCGGGGGCGAGCCGGCGGCTCGCGGTACGGTTCCATGCCGCGAGCGCGAGGGTCTTGAGGTAGCCCTTCTCGAGCAGCGACGTGACGGCTGCGACGAGAACGAGCCCGAGCCCCGCGAGAATCAGCATGCGGATGGCGAGGGGGCCGATGAAGACCGGCCAGAGGCCGCGAATAAGGTCGGCGCCGACCGGCGTTCGGGCGAGCATGGCGGCGGCGTAGCCGCCGAAATACGCCGCGCCGGCGGCGAGGAATGCCGCGCCGGCGAGCCCGATGCCGAATCGGAGCAGATAGCGGTTTTTCCGGGGGCTGAGGAGTATCCCGCAGACCCCCAGCACGATTCCGCCCGCGAAAACGGCGATCGCGCGCATCCGCATCCGCTGCCCGAGCCGCATCAGGGCGACGATCCTGTCGGCGAGGTTCGATTGCTCCATTACGGTGAGCGCGACGTCGATGCGCTCGGGCACCTTCTCGGCGATGTTCGGATACATGGCGAGCGCGTTGCGGACGACGAGGCCGAGGTCCGCGACGGAGAGCGTGAGGTCCCGTCCCGTCTCGGAAATCAGCGTTTCGTGCGCCTCGCGCGCGGCGCGCCGCACGACCGCGCGAAACGGGGCGGACGAAACGACGTACTGGACCGCGCCGAGCAGAACGGGGCGATAGGGGGTCACGTCGCGATAGGACGACACGATCGCGTCGGTGATTTCGCCCGCCACGACGTGGGAGACGGCCGGCCGGGCCATGCTGTCGGCGACGCGACTGGCGAACATCGCGGGATTGAAGATCACCCTCGAACCGTAGATGTAGGCTGCGCCGACGATGAGCCCCGCGACGCAGAGCGCGCCGCACAGCCCCGCCGCCATGCCGCGAAATCTCTTCATGACGTCCCCGCTTTAGAACCCGACTCCGACACCGGCGCTGATGAAGGGCGTCCAATCCTCATACGGCGAATTCTCGTCCTGCAGGACGTCGAACAGGACTTCCACGTACGCCGACGTGTTCGGGCTGAGCTGCTTGACGAGCCCCCCGCCCACGTACAGGAAGGGCACCCAGTTGCGCTCGGATTCGAGCTCGGAGACCTGATACTCGTAGTTGATTTCGGCGAATTCGACGTGCAGGTAGATGCTCCGTGCCGGCATGAGACGGCTGAAGACGCTGCCGCCGTAGCTGCTCGACGTATAATTGGTGGAGTACCGGCTGTCGTCGATGTATTCGTAGGTCGCCTTTCCGCCGATGTGGAGGAAGGGCTTCAGCTTGTAGCCGACGAAGGGCTGGATGCTGATGCGGAAGTAATCGCCCATGCTCAATCCCACGGTCCCGCCGTAGTATATCTTCTTCGGGCCGGGCGCGCTCTCGGCCGGCGGGGCGGGGGGCGGGGGCGCCGCTTGCGCCGGGGCGGCAGCCGTCGCCGTATCCGTCTGCTGCTGCGCGGCGGCCGGCGGAACCGGCTGCTGCGCGAAGGCGCTCACGGCGATCAGGCTCAAGAGCGCGAAGCATATCGCGAATCTCGACATCGTGACCATGCGACCTCCTGTCGAACGATCGTATCGCGGCCCTGATGGGACCGCGCCTTCGGCATTCGAACCCATTTTGAACTATCGTGGCGCTTTATTCCAGCAGCTTTTTGACCGTATCCCGGGTGCCCGTGAGGGCCATCCACCGTTTCTCCGAAAGCGTGAAGAGGACCGCCGCCAACGGGATCAGGACATAGGCGGATCCGATGGCGACGGCGACGATCGCCTTCGTCTGCGGTTCCCACGGCGCAAACAGCAGGAGAGCGATGGGGATCATGACGAACCCGGCGCCGATGAGGGCCGCGACGAATATCACGAGACAGAACAGAATGAGAATGCGGCGAGCCGTCTTCATTCCCTCGAGATAAGCGTCCGCCGCCTGGACCTTCACCGTCCGGATCAGCTGATCGAGATACTCTTCCTTCAGCCAGCGGATGAGCGCGTCGACGATCCAGTTCATACGCCTAGTCCCTTCGCGATCTGCTCAGCAGAAGCCCGAGCAGCAGCCCCGCGACCGCGGCCCCCCCGATGTAGGCCCACGGATTCCGGTGCACCCGCTGATCGATGTCTCCGGCGGCGTCGACGATCTGTTTCTTCCCGGCCTCGAGCTTTTCCTCCGCATTGATCCGCGCTTCTTCGAATCGATCCATGTCGGTCCTCCATTCGAATATGACGATTCCATCCCCTTCGCTTGTCAAGGGTGTCGCGAGCATTGTAGATAAACGCCGTCGGGGGCTGCCATTGGACCTTGGTCCCATACGCGGTCGGCATTGACGCCGGCGCTCCCATCGTTTACCATGCATTGACTCTTCCAGCATCAAGGAGCCGCGTGCATGGATGCGTACAATCCGCAGATCCTGATCCTCATGGGCGTCTATCTGGTCTTCTCCATCGGGATAGGAGTCTGGTACGCCAAGAAGAGCAACACCGGCTCCGCCGAGTACTTTCTCGGCGGCCGGAGCCTCGGCCCCTGGGTGACGGCGATGAGCGCCGAGGCCTCGGACATGAGCGGCTGGCTCCTCATGGGCCTTCCGGGAGTGGCTTACTTCACCGGCGCCGGCGAAGCAGCCTGGACCGCCATCGGGCTCGCTATCGGAACCTGGCTCAACTGGCGTATCGTCGCGGGCAGGCTCCGTTCCTACTCGCAGGTGGCCGACAACTCGATCACCCTGCCGTCGTTCTTCAGCAACCGCTTCCACGACAAGAGGCATATCCTCCAGATCGCCGCCGCCGTCGTTCTCCTCGTGTTCTTCTCGATCTACGTCGGTTCGCAGTTCGTCACCTTCGCCAAGCTCTTCAGCTACGTTTTCGGCACCGGAAGCTATTACTCCCTCATGGTCGTCCTCGGGGCGCTCTTCGTCCTTGTGTACACCCTGATCGGCGGCTTCCTCGCCGAAAGCATGACCGATTTCTATCAGGGCCTCCTGATGTTCGCGGCCCTGGTGCTGGTGCTCGCGGTCGGGACCGTCAAGGCCGGCGGCGTCGGCCAGATCGCCGAAAATCTTCGAGCCATCCCGAGCTTCGCCGATTTCTTCGGCGTCGCGGTCCCGGTTGACGCGGGCGGCGCCGCGGTCAGCGCCGCCGCCGGGAACGCGCAGGCCGTCGTCGGCGGGGCGGCGGCCTTCGGCCCGGGCATCAAATACGGCTTCCTCAGCATCGTTTCCTGCATGGCCTGGGGATTGGGATACTTCGGCATGCCCCATGTCCTGCTCCGCTTCATGGCCATCCGCAAGCGCTCGGAGCTCAAGCGGTCGACCGTCATCGCCGTCACCTGGTGCGTGATCTCGCTCTTCGCGGCGGTCGCCATCGGCATGATCGGCCGCGTCCTCATGCCCACGCGCCTCGCCACGGCCTCCGCCTCGGAGACGATATTTCTCCACATGGCGGTGGACTTCTTCCCGCCGCTTCTCGCCGGGCTCGTGCTCTCGGGCATTCTCGCCGCTTCAATGAGCTCCTCCGACTCCTACATGCTCATCGCTTCCTCGGCGCTGGCGAGAGATCTCGTCAAAGGCGCGTTCAAGCGGAACGCGAGCGACACGACCATCATGTGGATCGCGCGCGTCACCCTGCTTCTCGTGACCGGTTTCGGCATCTGGACTGCGCTCGCGGGCGGCGACACGATCTTTCGCGTCGTTTCGTACGCCTGGGCGGGGCTCGGCGCCGCCTTCGGCCCCCTCGTGCTCTTCTCGCTCTTCTGGAAACGAACCACGCTTCCCGGCGCCGCGGCGGGCATGTTCACGGGAGGCGTCATGGTCGTCGTGTGGAAGAACTGGATCGGCAAGCTCGGAGGATACTTCGGCGTCTACGAGCTTCTCCCCGCGTTCGCGCTTTCCGTCGTCGTGATCTTCGTCGTGAGCCTTCTCACGAAGGAGCCCTCGAACGAGATCGAGAAGGAATTCGATCTCGCGAAGACGGCATCATTGTAAAATGGGGGCGGCGTCCGTTCGGAAGGTGGGGCCTCCCGAACGGACGCCTTCTGACAGGGACTTCTTACTTGGCCGGCTTCGATTCGTACGGGTTGCCGCCGAGGGCGTTCGAGATGTCCGCGATCGCCTTCTGCGCGCGAACGCTGTTACCCGCCTTGTCGACCGGCGGCGAGATCGCCGCGATGCCGAACTTTCCGGGGGAGACGGCGATGATGCCGCCGCCCACGCCGCTCTTTGCGGGGAGCCCGGTGTTGTAGAGCCACTTGCCCGAGTCGTCGTAGAGGCCCGCGGTCGCCATCACGGCGAGAACCTCCGCGACGTTCTCGGCCTTCATCGCCTGCTTGCCGGTGACGGGGTTCTTCCCGCCGTTCGCCAGCGTCGCCGCCATCATGGCGAGGTCCTTCGCGTTGACGGCCACCGCGCACTGCTTCGTGTAGATGTCGCACGCGCGAAGAGGCTCTTCCTTGATATGGCCGTAGGCCCACATCAGCATCGAGATCGCCTGGTTCCGCTGGTTGGTCGCGGCCTCCGATTTGTACACCGGCACGTCGATGCCGAGCTGCCGTCCCGCGAAGTCGCTGTACGTGCCGATGATCTTTCCCCAGATCTCGTCGTAGCTCTTGCCCGGGATCATGCTCGTCGCCGTGATGGCGCCGGGATTGACCATCGCGTTCATCTCCGCGCCGCGGTACTGCTCGACGGCGACGATGGAGTTGAACACCTGGCCGGTGGCGTCGACGCCCATGTTGTCGACGATCGCCTGCGCTCCAAGCTCATCCATGACCTTGGCCATGGTGAAGACCTTGGAGACCGACTGGATCGAGACTTCCGACGTGATGTCGCCGATCGTGTAGACCTTGCCGTCGACCGTGACGACCGCGATTCCGAAGATCTTCGGGTCTACCTTGGCGAGCTCCGGAATATAATCGGCGACCGCGCCTTCCTGGAGGTCCTTGTACTTCGCGTAGGCCGCCTTGAGCGCCGCCTCGATGTCGGCCGGCTTCTGCGCCCATGAGGGCGAGCTCGACGCGACGAGCGAGAGCATCATGACGGCGGCGATGGCCCAGAGCCATGCACGCCCCGTGAATGTGTGCTTCATTTAATTGCCTCCCAGATCGTACGAGAAGTTGTACTTGAACGAGAACTGGATGCGGAAATCCTCGGCCTTCCAGTCGTCGTTGTAGTTCTCCCGCTGGGCCCACTGGATCTCGGGACCCAGAAGAACGCCGGGCGTCGGCGTGTACAGCATGTTCACGAGCGCATACTGGCCCGTCTGGAACGCGTCGTCGGTCTGCCCTTCGGTGTTGTCGATGTCGACGCGCGAATAGCCTACCGTGCTCGTCCACTTGTCGTTCCACGTGCGGTCGTAGAAAGCGACGAGCCCGAAAATCGGGAGCGCCTCGCCCTCGACGGGGCGCTTCGTGCTCATCGTATTCGGCACGAGACCGATGTCCACGGTGGCGTCGTTCATGTAGTTCTCGATGCCTTCGCCGTAGACGAACTGAAGACGGAGCACGTCCTGCTTGACCTTGAGGTTGGAGCTGAGATTGAGGCCCCACCCGGTGGCGCTGCCGCCGAGCTCGTACTCGTCTTCCATCACGTCGTCCCACTTGATGTAGCGGACGATGCCGGCGAGCTCCACGTAGCCCCAGGGGCGGCCGACACGGGCTTCGGCGGAGAAGTCGGGATACGGGTAATGTCCCTTGAGGCCCTCGGACACCTGCGAGTAGTCGACGTAGTCGCCCGCGTCGCCGCTCGCGCCCGGACGCTCGAGCGCGAAGGTCACGCGCGAATCCCCCTGGAGCGGCATCCACCGGACCTGCACGTTGCGGAAGAACACCATGCCGTTCGGTCCCCAGTATTCGAGCGAGTTCGGGAACACGTCGATGTCCATGAACGGGCTCCAGGTCTGGCCGGCGCCGACCTTGCCCAGCTCGCCGTAAGCGTGACGGAGCCGGAAGGTCGTCTGCCCCGCGTCTACGCCCGTTCCGAAGAGCTCGAACTCGAAGGTCGTTCTCAATTCGCCGAGCGGCGTCTGCGTCCAGCTCTTCACGCCGAAACGGCTCTGACGGACGCCGGAGAAGAAGTGTCCGTCCTCGCCGAACTCGTTCTTGTACGCGGGTAGCTTCGTGGGCCGCAGCACGTCGAACCAGTTCGGATCGTTCTGCTTGGCCTGATAGCCCATGTCGAGCATCGCGTGTCCGTAGATCTTGAACGTCGTTTCCTGCGCGCCCGCCGCGCTCGGCGGGAGCATGCCTGCGAGGCTCACCAGCAGGAGAGCCACTGCAAACAGTCTCATCGCACACCTCCTTGCGAATACGTCCGTCGCTCACCCGGATCGAGGCACGGCGCCTCGATCCCGCTGCCTCATTTCACGTGAGCTTTTTCCCACGCCCTCACTTTTTGCCTCGCCTCGTCGAAGAGCCGCTCGTAATTCCCCTTGAGGAATTTCTCGCGCGCGTCCGGCGTCAGCTCGGCGAGCAGGGGGGCGTACTGCTCGTAGACGGAAAGGTACTTCGATTGCTCGGTCGGGGCCACCTCGTCGGTGCCGAATAGAAAACGGTCCGGGAACTTGTTGATGAGGGCCGCCGTCGCCTTGATCGCCTCGGGACTCGAAACCACGTACTTCGCGACCTGGTCCCAGGAGAGGTCGACGTAGAAGTTCCGGAGATCGGGATTGGAGAGGCCGCGCTCCATGATGGCGAGCTGGTCGGGAACGGGCCGCACGACGCGGCCGAGCCCCGCGTGCGCCCAGATGATCTTGGTGGCGGGGTGGCGCTTGATGAGGTCCCTGAGCTGCGTCACCTGGTAGGGCTCCTGGTTCGGCTTGGGGAACGGCACGTCGACGTCGTTGTGGAGTATGACGAGGAGGCCGACTTCCCCCGCGAAATCGAAGAGCCGGTCGAGCGCCGGATTCAGAAGGCTCGCCGTTTCGCCGGCTATCTTCGAGGACACGAACTCCTTGTGAATGGAGAACTCGCCGATTCCCGAGAAGACCCCGGGGAACGTTTCCAGCACCCGCCGGACGTGATCCGCCGCGTACATGTCTGTGGGATTGAACCCCGTGATCATCGGATCGAGGCGGGCCTGCTCCTCCTTCGAGAGCGAGAGATAGGCCATCGCGATGAAGGCGTCGGTGAAGGAGTAGTAGTAGAGGGGAGCGTCCGTCTGCAGGTAGTACGTGGGGGCGTAGTCGCCCGTATTCTCGTACGCCCACATCTGCTGGAGCGGGAGTCCGAAGATCGCCGCGCGCCCCACCTTGTTCCCCATGAGCTTCATGTAGTCATGGATGTTCGTGCCTTCTTGTATGTAGTTCGTCAGATGCAGGTGGCAGTCGTTGAGGACGTACGGTCCGCCGGCCGCGCCGGGAGCCTGCGCCGCCGCGGGAGCGGCCGGGATTCCCGACGCCGTCAGGAGAACCGCGAGCCCCACCAGGACCCTGCCGAGCACCTTCCGAGAGATTTCGATCATCGTTTTCCCTCCTTACGCGTGCCGCGCCCGTCAAGAGCTAGAGCAAAATGTCCGTTCCGAGCGAGAAGGTCGTTCCGGTCTGGCCGGCCGTGTAGTAGCCGAAATTCGAGCCCGCCGGGCTCTGCTCGATATGCAAGATGTGCATATTGAGCCGCCAGCTGCGGTTCCCGTACGGATAGAAGCTCGCGCCGCCTCCCAGCTCCCACGGGTTCCTCTTGAATTCGTCGGAGACGTAGGAGCCGACGGCGTAGAGACCGAGCTTCCGGGGCACGACCATGTGCATGGCCTCGGCGAAGAAGCTATGGTCCACGATCGAGCCGGAGGGAGACGGCACGGGCGCCCCGGTGGTGGAATCGAGGGCAAGGAAGTCCGACAGCTGCCGGATCGTGTATTCGCACTGGAAGGAGAATCCCCGGTACTTGGCGCCCGCATCGAAGGCGACGTCCTGGTACACGAGTCTTTCAACCGTCACGCCTTCGGCCAGAGCCCCCGCCTCGAACGGATAGACGCCGTCCGAGAGCCGGATCTGCGTGGCGTTCGGGGGCTGGTCGAGCGCGGCGTAGCGGCTCTCACGGCTCGTTGCCGCGGACACGCCGATGCGCGTAGCCAGCTGTTCGTGGTTTTCCAGGTCCCCGAACCCTCCGCGGGGGCCGAACTCGCCCGTCGTGGGCATCCACCAGACGCTCGCGCCATAGCCCATATCGCGCGTATCGTTCGTCGCCGTGACGCCGAGCTGGCTCAAGTTCGTCGTAATCCCGGCGGTATAGTAGAAGCGGTCGACGGGAGAGCCGGTGATGAAGAATCCCGATGAAAAGCCGCCTCGAAGGGCTTCCTCCCCCATCTGCCGGTCGGAGCCGGCCCAGAACGGCCACGAGCCCTGCATCGAGCGGCAGGTCAGGTTGGGACTGATGCCGCCGCCGAAGGTGAGGGCCTTGGATACGGTGTATCGCAGGTTGCCGAACACGAGAGTCTGCTGGGTCGTCGGGAGCGACCATATGGTGAGAGTGTACTTGAGCCGGGGATCGAAAAAGAATCCGCTCACCCAGACCATGCTGCGGTGCCAGTAGATGTCGTTCCGCGTCTTTACGGTGCGCACGCGACCGAGGTGGTCGACGAACGTCTGTTCGCCGGGGAGCTGGTTCAGGTACCGGAGCAACCCGTAGACGCTGATGTTCAGACTGCCGCGTTCCGATTTGAAGATATCGAATCCCTTTGCGGGAGTGAACTCGCCGGCGATGTTGTTCTGGGACGTCGCATCGGCATCGGCGGCGGTCTTTTCCTCGGGGAGGGGCGCCTCGTCCTGCGCCGACGCGGCGATAGGGAAGGCGATCAGCATTCCGAGAAGAATCAGCATCATGGAGAATGCACGCATGCTCGAAACTCCTTTCAGTTTCATGTGTGGCCCCCGTTCTTTCGGGAGCGAACGCCAGTCTATGAAATACGCCCGAAACGGTCTATAGGACCTTGGTCCAATGAGGCTAGCGGAGCGAACTCAATACCAGGTATAGCTCAGAGACGTGATGATGCCGTAGTCGCTCGTCGCGCCCTCTCCGGAGGTGGACTTGTTGTCGTATTGGTCGTAGACCTCGAGATCGAAGAAGAAATCGTTGATGATTTCCCGGCGGATGTCCACGGTTATATCCGATCGGTACCGGCCCTTTTCCGTAATGCTCGGATAGAGTTGAAGCTTGATGTCCAATGCCGTTTTCGGGTGATTGTACTGGTAGATCGAATAGGAAACGCTGAGCACGGCCTCGAGGCTGGAGGTCGTTCCTTCCGATGTGTACGACTCCTCCTCGTTGAGCGCGAGACCGGCGGCTCCCGTGAGCATGCTTTCATTGGTGGCGATCAGGTTGTAGCCGGCGCCCACGACTCCGAGAAAGCGGAGTCTTCAAGTTCAGCTCATCGTTGCGCTCCACCTTGGCGCCGAGCGAAAGGGTCACCTTCTGGGGAAGAAGGTAGGCGTAGGAGCCTCCGGCGCTGGCGCGGGTCTTCCCCTCGCCCGCCTGATCCGTTTCCGTCCAGTTGACGTCCGTGTCGACGATCGTCTTCGGGGTGCGGTAGCGATTGGAGAGGTCGAAGTACAGCTCGGCCAGGTCCGTCGACTTCGCGTAGCTGAATCCGATCTTGGCGCTGCCCTGGCATCGGGACCAGAACGTCTTCTCGATCGGCGCGATCCACACGGTGGAGAGCATCGGGAGATTCACGGCCGTCGTATCGCTCGTCACGCGAAGCCTGCCCGTCCCTTCGAGGATCTCAATCGAGCCGAAGTACAGGCTCCCGTCCGAGCTCGTGACGCGGAAATAGTATCCCGAGCTGAGGGAGTCGATGTCGGCCCACTCGATGTAGAGCTTGTCCATCGAGTCGGTCATCACCTCGAGCTTTCCCCTCGACAGCATCTTGATCTCGCACGTCACCCGGTCGCCGCTCTTGAGCTTCACGGTGTCCGTCTTGGGGCGGGCGGCGGCCGGCGCGAATGCCGCGAGGATCATGAGCGCCGCGAGAATCGGTGCACGCCATCTCCACATGACGGTAAGGATACAAGGCGGGCTCTGCGCGGGCAACCGCAATTTCGGGCGGGATAGGGACGCTCGCAGAAAACGCTCTATTGTATTACTTGCTTCTCGGCGCCATCTTGCGGCGTGCCGCCGATTCGGCTTTGCTCGTGCGCCGCATGTCCGCGGCCTGCGCGCGCTTGTAGGCTTGAATATCCTTGAATCGCCCCTTGCCGGCGAACGGCTTCTTGCCCTTGGCGCTGCGATGGGTCGATTTCTTGCCCGGCATCACGGACCTCCTTCTGTATGCTTCCCGACAGGATGTTTCTCGACTCGAGTCTTGCCCGATCAGGGCATTTGGTCAATAATTTTCTTGCGCTCCGGCCGCCCAGCTTCTCGTTGACTCCCGAAAAGGCTTGCCCCTATACTCCCCTCAATTTTCCGGGGCACGGAAAATGCAAAAGGACCGGTTATGAAGCCGAATCTCGTGCTCGTATCCGCGCTCGTCATGCTGCTGCTCGCCTCCGCGGGCGCGACCGCCGCGCCGCTCGCGGCCGTGTCGAGGAGCCCCTATGCGGGCGCCATCGCCGTCGACGCCGCCACGGGCAGGGTGCTCTTCGAGGACAACGCCGACGCGCGTCTGTATCCGGCGAGCGTCACCAAGCTGATGGTGCTGCTCGTTCTTCTCGAAGCGGTCGAGGCCGGCCGCCTCGATCTCGACGAGCCGGTCACGGTGACCGATCAGGCCGCGAAAACCGGCGGATCGCAGGTCTACTTGAAGACGGGAGAGGTGTTCCCGGTCAACGAGCTCCTCTACGCGCTCGTCGTCGAGTCGGCGAACGACGCGGCGGTGGCGCTGGCCATCCATTACGCGGGGAGCAAGGCCTCGTTCGTGGATCTGATGAACTCGCGGGCGCGCGAGATAGGGATGACGAACACGACCTTTCACTCGGTGCACGGGCTTCCCCCGGGCAAGGGGCAGCTCCCCGACGTTTCCACCGCGCGGGACGTCGCCAAGCTGTGCCGGGTGCTCCTGGAGACGCCTCGAACGTTGAAATACACCTCGACGAGGCGGCATCTGTTCCGCGCCGGCACGGCCCATCCGTTCGTGCTGACGAATCACAACAAGCTGCTCGGAAAAGTGGCGGGATGCGACGGGCTCAAGACGGGGTATTTCAGGGCGGCGGGATACTCGATCGCCGTGACCGCCGCCAGGCAGGATCAGCGGACCATCGCCGTCGTGCTCGGAGCGTCGAACGCAAAGGTCAGAAACTCCAAGGCGAAAGAGCTTCTCGCCAGGGGGCTGCGGGAGCTCGCGCCGAACGCGACCGTATCCGCATCGGCCGCCGCGCAGTGATTTTCCTCCTCAATACCGCAATCGTACGCGGGCAGGTCGCTCAGGCGAGCACCTTCCAGAGCTTCATGCCGCTCGCGCCGAAAAGGTTCGGCGTCTGCGGGTACTGCTGCGACGGGAGCATCGTCCGGATCGTGTCGTACCACTGCCGGTAGGTGGCGCCTGCGGGCAGCGATTGAAGCTTCTGCAAGGCGACGAAGCTGAAAGCGCCGTTCGGCCGCCCGTTGAAATAGGCGTCGTAGCTGTACTCGGTGTCCTGACATCCCGCGAGAAGGAGAGCGGCGTAACGTCCCGGCGGGCTCGACGGGCGCATGGCCCGCTTCGCGCCGAGCTTCCCGGCGGCCCGCTTCGAGAGAAACACGCCGGGGGGCAGGAAGCGCACCTTCCGCTGCGGGGGGTGCGCCGATCTCGTGGTCGGCGGGGTGGTGATCGGGACGAACCGGGCCACCGTTCCCGAGTGGCACGAATCCGAGATCATCACGATCCGTACGCCCTCGTTCCGCGCGCTGAAAAGAGTGAAGAACTCGTCATCCGTGATGGGCCCTTTGGTCCCGATGTCGTGCGGGCAGATGCACTCGTCGGTGCCGTCGGGCTCGTCGCCGTCGAGATCCGGCACGAACGAGCCGTGCCCCGAATAGGTGAACACGAGAATATCGCCCTTCTTCGCCGTCGAGACCGTGGTCTCGATCGTCGCGCGAATCGCCTCGCCGGTCGCCTGCTTGTCGAGCATCTTCCGCACCTGGAATCCGCGGCGGGAGAGGGCCGCGGCCCAGTCGTTCGCGTCGTTCACGCATCCGGCGAGATCGCTCCCCGTGCCGGGATAGTCGTTGATCCCGATGCACAGCGCATACTTTCCGCTCATGGCAGAACCTCCTCAGTTCAGCAGGGAGCATAGGGCGGAATCGCCTGATCGTCAACGGCAACAACGGAATAGTAGGCTCTCCCCGGAACTGCCATTGACTCCGGCCTCGGAGCTGGAGTATGATTGCCGTGAAGCAGACCAATTCACTTCAATCGAATAGCGTGGCCGTCGCTCGCCGCCCGTCAAGGGCGTCGATCCATCAAGAAAGGTGGCGTCATCATGAAGAAGGTATCGGCCTGTCTCCTTGCGCTCTCTCTTGTCGCGTTCATATGTTCGGGCTGCGGCGACATCGGCGGTCCCGCGGCTGATAGTGAGCTCTTCTCGCTGAGAACGTCTCGGGCGGCGGGCGCCGCAGCTCCCCCGTCGCGCGCTCATGCCGTGAATCTCATCGCCGGGCGCACGTTGGATATCGGTGCGGTGCGGTGCTGGATCAAAGGGGATTCGCTGCACGTGCTCTGCTCCGCCGAGGGCGGATGGCTGCTCGGGCAGTCGCAGCTTGCCGTCGGCGCTGTCGCGCGCGGACTTTCCGCTGACGAAGAAAGGGAATCCGAAGGTCGGGAAGTTCCCCTTCAAGAAGAGCTTCGATCCGCCGGTCGCCGAGGCGCATTACTCGATTGATCTGGAGGAATGCGGCCTGCACGACGCCGGCACGCTCGTTATCGCGGCGCACGCGGAGGCCGTGCTTCCGTCGGGAAGCGGCGGCATCGAGCGGGAAGAGGGCGCGTGGGCGGAAGGAGAGCGGTTTGTTCACCGGCGGACGGCGGTGAGAGAACATACTCGAAAGACCGTCGGACACGAAGGGCGGGAACATCGCGATCCTCGATGAGGATCTCGAGGCCGGCGGCAACTGGGCGATGTATCTCGACGGTCGACGCGAGCGCGGATAAAGGTGAACGAGCTCGTGATCAACGAGGTATTCTTTGCCGGATCGTGCGCCTCGAGCTTCTATTTCTACGACCAATTCGTCGAGCTCTACAATCCCTCGTCCGACACGCTGTACCTCGACAACATCATCGTGACGAGGCAATCGCAGATCATAGGATCCCGATATGGAGAATGAAGGACTACGTGTCGGCGATCTACGCGTATCCAGCTCAACGGGACGCCGGGGAAGGACAGTACCCGATCGCTCCCGGACAGCACGCGGTCATCGCCGCGGATGCCGTCAATCACAAGCAGTGGTGCGTGAACTCCCCCGATCTGTCGCTCGCGAATCCTGATCTGTCGCACGCGCCCGGCGAGCCGTACAGGCTCTTCGAGACCTTCAACGCGCTCGGCAGCGATTACGACACGCCCGGCGTGCCCAATTTCGAAAATATCATGCCGGGGAAAACGATCGGATTTCCTGATCAACCTGAGCCATAACGCGCGTCGTCATCGCCGACGGAGGGAATATATCCGATCGACGAGGACAACTATATGCGCATCCCGATCGAAAAGGTCATCGACGGCGTCGAGTACGCCTCGAATCCGTACGTCACGAGCAAGCAGATGACGGTGCGCATCGACGCGGGATTCGCCGGCATCGGAATCATGAAGTACGGCGGCCAATCGACGGAGCGGGCGACGGCGGGGCTCGATACCGACAACTCGACGATTCGACTTCGTCGTCATCCCGCACCCGACGCCGGGATATCAGCACGCGGAATAGCGGGGCGTATGCGCGGAAGCGTGCCGGATTTCTGGAGTATTCAGGCGGCCGATCTCCTCGAGCGGTTGCGGACGACGCCCGGCGGGCTCGCCGCCGCCGAAGCCGGGGAGCGTCTCGCGCGGTACGGCGCCAACGTCCTCAAGCCGCGCCGAGACGCGGGGACTCTCGCGCTCTTCCTTGCCCAATTCAAGAGCCCGCTCATCCTGATCCTCATCTTCGCCGCGGTGCTGGCGCTGTTTCTGGCTGAAACAACGAACGCGGCCATCATACTCGTCATCGTGCTTCTGAGCGGCACTCTCGGATTCTGGCAGGAGCGCGGCGCGGCGAACGCCGTGAGGAAGCTCCTCGCCATCGTCCAGATGAAGGCCTCGGTGATGCGCGACGGAAGCGCGGTGTCGATCCCGAGCGACGAGGTCGTGCCGGGGGATGTCGTCATTCTCGAAGCGGGCGATAATGTGCCGGGGGACAGCCTCATTCTCGAGTCGCGCGACCTCTTTGTCGACGAGGCGACGCTCACGGGGGAGACGTTCCCCGCCGAGAAGATAGGCGGCGTCCTCGCGGCCGATACCGCGCTCGCCCGGCGGACCAACTCGCTCTGGAAAGGCACGCACGTCGTGAGCGGCACGGCGAAGGCGGTCGTCGTCGCGACGGGGAGAGACACCGAGTTCGGCGCGATCTACGACCGGCTCAAGCTGAGGCCTCCCGAGGCGGAGTTCGAGCGGGGGGTGCGGCGGTTCGGCTATTTTCTCATGGAGCTCACGCTTCTACTCGTGATCGCCATATTCGCGGTCAACGTGTACCTCAAGCGGCCCGTGCTCGACTCGTTCCTCTTTTCCCTCGCCCTCGCCGTCGGGCTCACCCCGCAGCTCCTGCCCGCGATCATCAGCATCAACCTTTCCCACGGCGCCCGGCGCATGGCGGCGAGCAAGGTGATCGTGCGCCGGCTCGCCTCGATCGAGAACTTCGGCAGCATGAACGTGCTCTGTTCGGACAAGACGGGGACCTTGACCGAGGGGATCGTGCACGTCCATTCCGCGATCGACGCCGACGGGAACGAGAGCGAGAAGGCGCTCTTTCACGCGTATCTCAACGCCTCGTTCGAAACTGGTTACGTCAATCCCGTCGACGAGGCGATCCGCGGGCATCGCGCGTTCGACCTCGCCGGCTGGCGCAAGCTCGACGAGATACCGTACGACTTCATCCGCAAGCGGCTCAGCATCGCGGCGGAACGAGACGGACGGCGGCTCATCGTCACCAAGGGGGCGCTCGCGGGGATTCTCGACGTCTGTTCGCTCGCCGAGACGGCGGGCGCCGGCGTTGTCGAGATGGCCGCGGCGCGTCCCGGGATCGAGCGCCGGTTCCGCGAGCTGAGCGATCGAGGCTTCCGCGTGCTCGGCGTCGCGCACAAGGACGCGGGCCCGGCGACGCGCATCGAGAAGAGCGACGAAAGCGATATGACATTTTCGGGGTTGCTCGCGCTCTTCGACAATCCGAAGGAGGGCATCGCGGAGACCGTCTCGAAGCTGGACGGGCTCGGCGTCTCGCTCAAGATCGTCACGGGCGACAACCGGCTCGTGGCCGTCAACGTGAGCAGGCAGCTCGGCGTCGCGGATCCGGTCATGCTCACGGGTCAGGCCCTTCGTGACATGAGCGACGGGGCGCTCGTGAGCCTCGCGAGCGACGTCGACGTCTTCGCCGAGGTCGAGCCGAATCAAAAGGAGCGCATCATCACCGCCCTCAAGAAGGCGGGGAACGTCGTCGGCTTCCTCGGGGACGGGATCAACGACGCCTCCGCGCTGCGCGCCGCCGACGTCGGCATATCGGTCGAGAGCGCCGTCGACGTCGCCAAGGAGGCGGCGGACGTCGTGCTCCTCGAGAAGGACCTCCGCGTGCTGCTCCGCGGGGTGCGGGAGGGGCGCGCGACCTTCGCCAATACGCTCAAGTACGTATTCATGGCGACGAGCGCGAACTTCGGCAACATGTTCTCCATGGCGGGAGCGTCCCTCATGCTGCCGTTTCTCCCGCTGCTGCCGAAGCAGATCCTCCTCGTGAACCTCATGACCGATTTTCCCGAGATGACGATCGCGACGGACGCCGTCGATCGCGAGTTCGTCGACCGGCCGCACCGCTGGAATCTGAAATTCATCCGGAGGTTCATGCTGACCTTCGGCCTCATCAGCTCGATATTCGACTACGCCGCGTTCGGTCTGCTCCTGTACGTATTCCACGCTTCGGCCGAGCAATTCAGAACGGGTTGGTTCATCGAGTCGGTCGTCTCGGCGACTCTGATCGTGCTCGTCATCCGGACGCGGAGGCCGTTCTTCGAGAGCAGGCCGGGCACGCATCTCGCGATCGCGACGCTCCTCGTCGTCGCGGCGACGCTCGCGCTGCCGTTCACGCCGCTCGCTGGGTTGTTCGGCTTCGCGCCCCTTTCCGTTTCATGGATTGTTCCGCTCGTCGGCGTCGTGGCGCTCTACGTCGTCACCGCGGAAATCGCGAAAAGGATATTCTATGCACATTCCGCGCGCTGGTGAGATACCGGGGTTCATCCAGCATCTCTCGTACACCGGCATCTTCCTGTGGTTTCTTCTCACGCAGCTCATCATCGTTATGCCGATTCCGGAGGAGGTCGTGCTCATCTCGATCGGCTACGTTTCGGCGACCGGCGTTTGGAATCCGTTCGTCGCCGCGGCGATCGCGTTTGCGACGCTCGTTCTCTCCGACGGCATCTTCTATTTTCTCTCGAGATCGGGGAACCGGTACGTCGCTCGCCTCGTGAGGCGCTCGGAGGGGGGCGCGTTCGCGAAGGCCGAGACGCAGATGAAGCGCAATATGCCCCGCGCGGTGTTCACGCTCACCTTCATCCCGCGGCTTCGATTCTTCGGCCCCGTTCTCGCCGGCGTTCTCAAGCTGAAATGGCCCGCCTTCTTCCTCGCCGACGCGTCGGCCCTCGTCATTCACGTGTCCTTCTATACCTTTCTCGGGTTCTTTTTCCACCGGAGCATTGCCGGCCTGTTCAAGAACGTGGCGCTCCTGCAGCATGTTCTCTTTATCGCCGGGATCGTTGTCGCGGGCGCGATCATCGGCGTCGTGGCGCGCAAGAGGTGGATATCCGGGAGGAAATCAGCGGGAGGGAACGAAAAGGGGAACCCCTGACGCGCGCCTCGAGATTCCGGGGGCGCTCGGTGCCGGCGGGATGCGCCGGCATGCCGGCACGCGGAATAGCCGGAACTCCGGCGCCGTTCATTCGTTCGGATGGTTCAGATCCCGGTCGAGATCGATCAGGCTCTGCTGGCTCGCCGTGATCGTCCCGCGAACCGGTTGGTCGAGGTCCATGATCAGCCACATCACTGCCGCAATCAGGACCGCAAAGAGGATCGGCAGGGTTCGCACACGCTGTTTGCCCGCCCCAAAATAGAATCCCGCGAGAAACATCGCGATGGTGGAGCTGATGAAGAGCACCGGATAGATAGAGCCGGGGACCCGGTTTCTGAAAGCGGCCAGCCGTTCCGTGTGAATATCGATCATCTCGTTCAGCGATACCAGGAACACCGCGACGACGGGCGTGGGATTTCCCCTGGCCAGCGCGGTCGCGCGCGACCATATGGCGCCATGCAGCTCCTTGGTGCGGGCGTCCAATTCCCGGAGCTTTTCGAGACCGCCGCTTCTGGCGCCGGCGAGTTCCACTCGAAACGCCGCATATTGACGCAGCAGCTCCAGAATCTCGGAGCCTTGAGGCTCCGGCAGGGTCTGTGCCCTGAGATAGGTGGTTCCTATGGCATTGGCTTCTTCGATCACCAGCTGCCGCCGAGTTTCATAGCGGTCCGACGACATCATATAGGTGAACCCGAGCATGAGGGAGAGGAGCGTCAGCACCGCGCCCAGAATGAGGGCGATGTCGCCTTTTTCGGCGCTCTCTTCGCGCAGCCGCTTTCTTCTTCCCAATCGAAAGCCGACTATTTCCGCCACCAGCAACAGGGCGATGAAAATCAATGTGGCCAGCAATGGATACGATGCAATCGTTCCTGACATTGAAGTCTCCTTCAGCCGTCACGCCATGAGCCGATTCGCCGCCCGCGGCGGATCGAATTGAGCAGCCCGCCGCTCATGGTAATTTCAACGCGCATGCCGGTCAAGGCCGAAACCGGGCCGATTGAGGAACGCCGATCGAGGAACTTTGCGTGCCGGAATGTTAGGTGTTGCCGATTCGGAGCGGATTGTGGTAGCATGCCGAATATGAAATCTCGAATCGCCACATGCCTCCTCGTCGCGTCGGCGCTCGCCGTTGCGACCCTGGCCGCGACCGCCGGTGCGGCGCGCGCGGAATCGCACCATCCCGTGAACCTCACGATCTTTTACCCGCTCGGCACGAACCAGGATCCCGCGGTCTCCACGAACTTCCGGCTGAGCCTTATATATGGCCGCGTGGGATCCCTCAGCGGGATCGATCTCGGCGGTCTCGTGGCGCGGGTGGACGGGGATCTGAGCGGTCTCCAATTCGCCGGGCTGCATTCCAGAGTCGCCGGCGACTTCGCCGGCGCGACCATATCGGCAGGCGTCAACTACGTGCGCGGGGACGCGCGCGGCCTCCAGGCGGGATTCGTCAACTACGATCGCGGCCTCTTCGCCGGCCTGCAGTACGGCTACCTCTTCAACTTCGTCGAGGGCAGCGTCGAGGGCGTCCAGATTTCCAGCGTTTTCAGCCTCGTCAACGGCGACGCGCGCTTCGTGCAGATCTCCGGCGCGGCGTGCGCCGTCGGCGGCTCGTTCCGCGGCGTCCAGATCGCTGCGGCGGTCAATCACGTGAACAGCCGCATGACGGGAGTGCAGATCGCGGGCGCGAACATGGCCGCGGACGCGGTGGGCGCGCAGGCGGGCTTCTTGAACGTCGCCGGCACCATGAAAGGCGTGCAGATCGGCATGGTCAACCTGTCGCGGGAGCTCGACGGCGTGCCCGTCGGGATGGTGAACGTGACGGGCGGGGCGGAGGTCGACTGGGTCACCTGGGGCTCCAACCTCGTCGGTGTGGCGAGCGGCGTGCGCACGATCGTCAACGACTGGTACTCGATTCTCTCGATCGGCGCCGCCGATATGCTCGAAGACGTCAATGAAACGGCCTTCATCGGGTGGCATTACGGCCGCCGCCTGAAGCTGTCGGGCAGCTGGTCGCTCGGCGCGGATCTGGGGTATCTGCACATCATCCCGCCGAAGAACAGCGATCAGGCGATAAACGAGCGGGAGCATCCCGCGTTCCAGGGACGCTTTCTCGTGGAGTGGCGGTACGGCAGGACGTTCTCCGCTTTCGCGGGAGGCGGGGCGAGCGGGGTCTGGGACGCTTACGACAAGAACGCGGACGTCAGCGCGGAGCCACTCTACTTCGCGGGCGTGTCGCTGTACTGAGAACGACGATCCGCCGCGCGCGCATCTTCGCGCCGGAAAATCTTCTTCCCGAACATCCCCCTCAATAAACCTTTCAGGCGGCAGCTTTCTTCTTGCTCCATACAGCCCAGAAGAGAGCAAGGAGCATGTTCGGCGGAACCATCAGGGCGCTGAACGCCACCAGCGGCGTTTGCACCGCCGGGTCGGGAAAGGTCTTCAGGGCGATGAGGAGGCACAGAGCGACGTTGCGCATGCTGGTCACCGTCGCGAGGACGGGGCGAGCTTCTTTCGGCCGTCCCGCCATGAGCCATCCCGCGACCATGGTGAGAACGATGAAGAGGAGCATGTAGAGAAGCGCCTCTTTTCCGATCGCGTTCATGGCTTCCTTCCGGTCGCCCTTGAGGAGCAGCATCACGGCGATGAAGAGAACGACGCTCACGATCCCGAACAGCTTCGACAGCTTCTCGGCCTGACGCTCCATCCGGCCGCCCACGAGCATTCCCGCGACCAGAGGGAGAAGGAGGAATACGACGATGAAGATCAGGGCGCGGCCGTAAGGGACCACGATTGAGGTGTCCCCGGGGAGGACAAGCGTCAAGAGGAGAGGGGAAAGGAACACGGCGAGGAGAGACAGGAGGAACGCGGAGCTTCCCGCGAAGAATTTCTCCCCCTTCACCTTTGTGGTGAATTGAAGCGCGCTGAGTCCTCCGGGCGTGCAGGCGAGGATCAGAAGAGCGGTCGCCGCCTCCGGTTTCAACGGCAGGACCTTGACGAGCACGATCCCGATGATCGGGACGACGACGAAGTTCGCGATGAGAGACCGGAAGAGAAGCCCCCTCGAGGCCAGCAGGGATCGCAGGTCTTTCATCGTGGCCGTCATGCCCACGCTGAGCATCGACGTGATCAGGAACGCGAACATCAGCGTTCTCGAGAGCGCATCCATGAGAAACACGATAATCCTCCTTCTTCCGCGCTCGAAGGCGATCGGTGCGCCGCCGCGGCGGCCGTCGGCGCTAGCGTCTCCGCCCGCCGCCAGACGGTCTGCTCCTCGTGCTGCTCTGCGCGGCGCGCTGGTTGCCGGTCTGCCGCGATTGATAGTCTTTGTTCAGCTGATTCTGTGTGCTGGATGACGGTTTCGTGGCCGGCTTCGCCGTTGCTCCCGTGCTCGGCTGGGTGCCCGCGCTCGGCTTCGTTCCGGTGCTCGGTTGTGTGCCGGCGCTCGGCTTGGCCCCCGTGCTCGGTTGGGCGCCAGCGCTCGGCTGGGTGCCGGCGCTCGGCTTCGAGCCCGTGCTCGGTTGCGTGCTCGGCTTTGCGCCCGCGCCCGGCGTGGTGCCGTCGCTGGTACTGACGGATCCTCCCGGGCCCACGCTGGACCATTCTCCGTTCTCGTCGCGCTTGTAGACGTTGCCGTCTTTGCCCGCGTACATGTCGCCTTCCTTGCCCTTGACGACGAAGCCGCTGCCCTCATCTCCCTTGTAGCCGACTCCCGCGGCTCCCCCCGACGTCTGGAACCCGCCCATCGTGCCGTTCGCGTTGCTGACGCTTCCTCCGCGGGCCCAGTCGTCCCCCTTCACCACGGCCGATTGGCTCCACGAACCGTAGGCGTTGTACCCTCCGCGCTGGCCCGCCCATGTGCCGGTGCTCGGGTTGTAGGCGGTCCGGTAGCCCTGGCCGCCGTAGGGGCCGTAGGCGTAGCCGCCGCGCGAGTAGACCCCGGTCGCCGGGTTGTATTTGGCGCCGTAGCCGGCCCCCCCGTAGGGCCCGTGGGCGCTGTACCCGTATCCGTAGGGGCTCGCGTAGTAATGGGCGTGCCCGTAGTACGGCATAGGCATGGGGTGGGGCCCGTAGCCCCAGTAGTACGGCGGGTAATAGCCGTAGTAGTAGTGGTGGTGGCTGTATGCGGCCATGACCATCATGCCCATTCCGAACATCACGACCCCCGCGCTCACGACCTCTCCGTTGTAGCCCGACGTGCATCCGCACGTCACGGTCGTGGGGGTGGATTCGTAGATATAGACATAGGTCACGTGGTACTTCGGCGACGTCGGCGGGATCGAGTAGATCTCCTTCGGAATCGAATCGGCCACGACCCACGGCCCGGTCGCCGACTTGCTCGTGAACCAGACCGCCTCGAAGCAGACGTAGTAGGTCGATCCCACGAGGAAGACGTCGTTCGACGTGTTCACCGCGTACTTGACGGTCGAAGTGCTGTCGATGGGCTGGAAGTCGGGCTCCCCGTCGTAGGTCACCACCGCTTTGGCCTCGCTGCGGTTGACCACTCCTATCTTGGGAATGGAGGCCAGCAGCACGGCGTCACGAGCCTCGTCGGTGCCGGGCACGGAGGCGAGGATGTCGGCGCTCGGATCCTTCTTCGGGATCGCGGCGAAGTCCGGGGGAAGGGATTTCGTGGCGGCGGTCCAGGGCCCCGCGAGATCCTTCGCGCGGAACCAGCGGCCGGCGGCCAAGAAGTAGAAATTGCTGTCGCCCGAGTGGTAGAAGAGCGAGTTTTCCGAGTTCGATACGGCCGAGAGCTTCGTGCCGGAGATCGCCCTGAACTTCGGCCGGCCTTCGGTGATGATCACCTCGCCGGGCGTTTCGCTCGTGAACACGCGCGGGACGGAAGACAGCTTCTTGCCCGGCACGCTCTTGCTCACGCGCTCCCAGGCCTCGTCCTTCGGGAGCTTCTTCATGTCGTCGGGCAGCTTCTTGGCCGCTTCCCAGGGCCCCTTGACGAGGTCGGCGGTCGTGAGCCATCCGTCGCGGTAGAGCAGGTAGTACTTCCCCGTCGCCTTGTCGCGGATGACGTCCCAGTTCGTGTTGAGCCCGAACTCGAGCCCGGTCCCCTCGATCGGCGAGAATCGCGGCGCGCCCAGAAACCCGATGAGAATCGCCTCGCGGTCGCTGTAGAAGATGGGGGGAGGATCCAGGTTCACCGGGACGCCCTCATCCGCGGCCTGGCCCTGCTCGACGTAGGCGGCGACGCGGTCGAGCGCGATCTCCGTGCTCTCCCGCGCGGGCGGCACCGAGCGAACGATCTTCTCGAGGGGCGCCGCCTGCTCCGGCTCCACGCCCGGGAAACGGATCTCGGCGATCTCCGGCTTGTACATCGTGACGAGCCGTTTGTCGGTATCGGTGACCGTTTTGGCCTTCAGCTCGACGACGCCGAGCGTGGGCTCCTTGGCGCCCTTCGGCTTCACGCTGACGGCGAGCCGCGCGAACAGCGTTGTGTAATCGCGCCACTCGTCGATCTGGGGCTGATAAAGGGTGACTTCGTTGCCGTCGATCGTGTAGAGCCGCGGCCAGCCCTTGTCGAGCGGCGTGCTTGCCGTGTCGGCGGTCTTCGCCTTCTCGGACGTTCCTGCGCTGCAGCACGGCACGCTCGAGACCAGCGCGACAATCAGCGCGATCGCGGCGAGAGCGCCGAATGTTCTAGCACGGGTTTCCGAAAGGCTCGTGAAAAAGTGTATCCCGATCATTCTCTTGTCCTCCTTTGGCTACCGGAAATCACTGGCCCTCATTCTATCATGTCCCGTGACTTTTGTCCCTTGCCAGAATCGGCATAGCCTCCTCGGCAGGTCTGCCTCTCCTTATCAAATCCGCCATGATCTTCATGGGGCGATCGGCGTGTTTGAAGAACGCCTTGTAGCCTTCGCAGAGGTAGTTCAGCCCCGGCTCTCCGTCCGGCGTCTCGATGAATCGGTTCTTCGGGCACTCGCCGTTGCAGATGTGCAGCACGTCGCATTCACGGCAATAGCGGGGGAGGGTATCCTTCTTGTCCTGCCCGAATCTTCGCTGCTTGTCGGAGGCCACGAGCTCGATCATGGGCGTCTGCAGGATGTTTCCCAGGTAGTAGTTCGGCTCGACGAAATGGTCGCACGAATAGAGATCGCCGTTGTGCTCCAGCGCCATGCCGAAGCCGCACGTGGGGCCGAAGATGCAGACGGTTCCCGCCATATCGAGCCACCCCGCGAGCGCCCCGTCGAAGTTCAGGACAAACGTTTTGCCGACGTCTCTCTTGACCCATTCGTCGAAGATTTCGATGAGGAAGCGTCCCCACTGGTCCGGCCGCACGGACCGGTCCGTGACCGTGCTCCCTTCCTGATACCCGCTCTCGTTGTCCCGCTCCACGATGGGGATGAACTGGATGTAGTGCGCGCCGAGATCGTCCCGGAAAAAGCGATAGACCTCGAGCGGGTGATCGGCGTTCTTCGAATTGACCGTGCAGAGGATGTTGAACTCCACCTTGTGCTTCTGGAGCAGCCAGGCGGCCTTCACGACCCGGTCGAAGGTGCCGCGGCCTCCCTTGTCCTTTCGATAGAAGTCGTGAAGCTCCTTGGGGCCGTCGAGGCTCAGGCCGATGAGGAAGCGGTTCTCGTGAAAGAACCGGCACCACTCGTCGTCGAGGAGAATGCCGTTGGTCTGGAACGTGTTCTCGATCTGTGTGCCGGGCTTCCGGTGCTTCTTCTGAAGCTCGATGGACCGGCGGAAGAAATCGAGCCCCATCAGAGTCGGCTCGCCTCCCTGCCAGGCGATGGTTACCTGGGGGACGCGGTGAGCTTCCAGAAGCTGCCGGATGTAGGCCTCGTGAACGTCGTCCGGCATCCGGAACGCGCTCCCGGGATAGAGCTTTTCCTTCTTCAGGAAGAAGCAGTAGTCGCAGCTCAGATTGCAGGCCGACCCCGTCGGTTTGGCCATGACGTGAAACGCCCGGGGGGCATCAGCTGTGGGCATCGAGCTTCCTCATTTCCCGCTCGCCGTTTTCCTCAGGTATGTCTCCACCGCCTGCTCGACATTATGGAACATTCGCTCGGAGCCCAGCGCGGCGAAGAACGGAGAACGCTTCACTATGTCGAACACTCGGGGATTCCACCCAGCCACCCAGAGGGTGACGCCGGTCTCATGCGTTCTTTCCTCGAGATTCATGAACAGTTTCAGAGCCGTATATTCGATGATCGGGACCGCGCTCATGTCCAGGAGCAGCACCCGCGGCTTGGCCTCGCCGACGAGATCCTTCAGCCCGTCGCGGAGCCGCGGGGCGCTGGCGAACGTCATGGCCCCCTCGCTCCGCACGATCAGCAATCCCGGAAACGTCTCGTCTTCGGGGTGATCCGCCGATCTCGGCCGGAATATGTCGGTCCCCGGTTTGCGGCCGAGGGCATAGAGCGGCGGGTGGTTGGCGATGTAGGTCAGGGTGATCAACGAAATCCCCACCGCGACCAGTATTCCATTCAGCGTGCCGAGGATCACGACACCGGCACAAGCGGCGAGGGCCCACGAGAGCTCTATCTTCCGGACCTTCGAAATAGCGCGGAACTCGGCGGGCCTGATGAGACCCAGCGTGGTGACCACCACGACGGATGCCAGCGTGGCCTGGGGCATCATGCTGATCACGGGGGACAGCAGCAGGAGGACCGCGAGCACCGTCACGGCCGTGACGATCTGAGCCATCTGGGTCCGGGCGCCGGCCTTATCGTTCACCGCGGTCTGAGAGGTTCCGCCGCCGGACGGCATGATTCGGAAAAAGCTCCCCGCGAGGTTCGCGGCGCCGAGGGCGATGAGCTCGCGATTGGCGTCCGGCTGCGGCTCGCCGTGCTTCACGAAAGCGCGGCCGGCCGCGATCGACTCGGTAAAGGCCATCAAGGCGATGCCCAGCGCTCCCGGCCACAGCTTCCCGATCAGGGCGAGATCCGGGAGCGAGGGGGAGGGCAGGCCCGGCGGGATGCTGCCCGCGAGCTCAACCCCCGCCTGCTTCAATCCCAAAAGCGCCGAGGCCGCGATGCCGAGCACGACCGCGCAGAGCGGGGCGGGAATCCGCCGCAGAAAACGCTCCATGCCGAACATGAGCGCGAGCGTAATCGCCGCCAGCAGGACCGTCGGGACGCTCGCATCGGGCACGTGCCGGAAAATAGAGAGGATGTGGTGAAAGAACGATTCCTTGGCAAGGTGCACGCCGAGCATCTTGGGGATCTGGTCCACGATGATCACGAGGCCGATGCCCGCTTTGAATCCGGTGAGCACCGGATCGGAAATGAAGTAGGCCAAGAAGCCCAAACGCAGAATGCCGGCCAAGAGCAGGAAAGCGCCCACGAGCAGCGCCAGCGTGGAGGAGGCGACGATCAAGTCGGTCGGGGAGCCGTCCGCCGCGACCACGGCGAGCTGGGCCGCGACGAGGATCGCGATCGTCGAGGTGGTGCTTGAGCTGAGGGGCCGGGAGGAGCCCAGGAGCGCGTAGATCACGAGGGGGATCAGGGCCGTGTAGAGCCCCACCTCGATCGGGAGCCCCGCGATGGCGGCGTAGGCCATGACCTTGGGGATGACCACCGCGGACGTCGTCAATCCGGCGATGAGATCGAAACGCAGCCAGCTTCGCGGGTAGCCGCGCAGCCAGCCGGCGATGGGAAGGTGTCGCGCCGATCGACTTTGTGCGTTGGGTATTTTCTCGCTCATCTTCCTACCGAAAGCAGAGTGCCGTATTCATGCCCGAAATCCGGCTGCCCGCGAGTGGCGGCCGACGCATCCAGCATAACTCACGTGGCCGCCGATGCATAGCTGATTCGAGCAGCGAGCTTCAACACCGCGGAGATATCATGGGTTCAGTTTCGGCCGAGCCGTTCCCCATGCGGCTACCGCTCCCACGACGAGCACCCAAAAGGGAAGAACGTAGAGGCCGGGGATCGCCTCCATTATCAGACCAGGCAGCAGGATCCATTGCCGGCCCAGCACTGCGAAGAGCACGAGGGCCGTCACCACGTCGACGGCCCACTGCACGGGCGGCGCGAAAACGAAAAAACCCGAGAGCACATCGGCCAGCGCGGCCACGGCGAAAGCCAAAGCCAGCCTTCTCCTGGAAACGCGCAGACGGGCCGAACGCCGGGATTCCCCTTCCATTGTTCATCCTGATTGCCGCAGGAGAGGTCCGCTTCCATGCGAACCGTGATCTTTATCCGAAGCGCTGCTCCCGCTAGTTCGAGCCGTTCATATCCTTCCGCACCAGCTCCAGCAGGGATTCCTCGCCGAACGGCTTCAGCAGAAAGCCCAATGCGCCTCCGGCGAGCGCCAGATTCCGGTGATCGGCCTGCGGCTGCCCGGTGACGATGATCACGCGCATGGAATATTTCATTTCGCGCATCCTGTTCATGAGCGCGAGCCCTCCGATATCGGGCATGTGAACGTCAACGATGGCGTAGCCGAGCTGGTCGGGGGGAATGGAATCGAGAAACGACTGAGCGGACCCGAAATATTCGGCGCTCATTCCGCGCGCGTTGAGCAGCCGTTTGAGCGATTTGCCGAAAGACAGATCGTCGTCGACGATATAGAAGTGCGTCACCGGCATGTTCATGGCTTCCTTTCGGCATCATTATCCGAAACGTTGCCTCATGCGTCTATAGGACCTTGGGGCAATAGGAGGAGCAGGCGGCGGGTGAAATGCCGGCCTGCGTATCGTGTGCGCTCAAACGGATTCCGCCGTCCAGGCTTTCAGGGAGAACGAAAAGACCGCGCCGCCGGCCGGATTATTCTGCGCACGGATTCGCCCGCCGTGCTCCTCGATAATCGACCGGCAAATGGCGAGTCCGAGCCCCAAGCCGTCCCGCTTCGTGGTATGGAACGGCTTGAATATGGCGTCCATCTCCGCCTCATCGATTCCTTTTCCCGAATCGATGACGCTCACGACGACCGCATCCGGCGCTTCCATGGCCGAGCGGATCGTCAGTATCTTCGAAGGCATTCCCGCCATGGCGTCCAGGGCGTTCGTTATCAGATTCAGGAGGACCTGCTGCAGGCGGATGCCGTCCCCTTTGATCAGCGCAAGGTCCGGTTTCAAATCCAAGCGAATCGATACTTCCTTCATGCTGACGGCGCCCCGGACGAGTGCGAGTATTTCTTCGATCAGAGAATTCATGTGCAGCGGCTCGAGCTGCACTTCGCCTCTCCTCACCATTCCCCGGATTCTACGGATGATGTCGCCGGCGCGCCTGGCGTCTTGACCGATATCCGATAGAATCTCGCCGATGTCTTCATGTCCCTCCCCGAGCATTATCTTGGCCGCCGAGGCATTGTTCAATATCGCTCCGAGCGGCTGGTTGATCTCGTGCGCCAAAGAGCTGGAAACCTCGTTCATCGTCATCACCCGGGCAAGATGCGCCAGCTCGAGGCGCAGCTGCGCCATTTCCGCCTCGTTCCGCTTTCGCGCCGTGATCTCCATCGTGGTGCCCATCATCCGGACGGGCGTCTTTTTTGCGTCCGAATACGATCGGCCGCGGGTCGAGACCCAGCGCTCGGCGCCATCCGGCAGGACCACGCGAAATTCCCCCGCGTAATCGACGCCGTTCGCCAATGCGCCGCGCACCTCTCGATTCACCGTTTCGCGATCGTCCGGATGAATTCTCCGGACGGCTTTCTGAAAGTTGACGTCCTCCCCGGATTCGAACCCGAACAGCCGGCGCCACCTCTCCGAGCCCCAGATTCGATCCCGAACGACGTCCCAGTTCCAGACTCCGATCTGCGTCGCCTCCGCGGCCATGGTCATGCGCTCTTCGCTCTCGAGGAGGTCGTCCGCCAATTGCGCGCCGCGGATTATGTCACGGCTCAACTCGAAGCTCATCACCACGAGAGTGACCGAGAAGAAGGGGCTCATCACGATGGGCCAGTCGACTTTTCCCCAGACCGTGACAGCGATGTCCGCCGATGATATCAGAATGAAGAGCGCGATGCTGCCGCCCATGGAGATCGCCCGCCACCGCTCGCCTCTCCGCCAGACGGCGATCGCGGCGTCCGCAATGAAGATCACGAACAACAGCATGCTCAGCTGACCGAGAAGCATCCATGGATTCGATTGACCCACGGCCCCGGAGACGGACTCGCCGAGGAACGGAATGCTCCGCAGGCCGGTGATCTCGCGATAGTTGAGATTCTGCTTCACGAGGAAATTGAGCGCCAGCGACAGCGTCCGCGCGATGCAGACGGTCCAGGCGAGCCACGGCCGTCCGGCGCGCATGTAGGATCGCACGAAGCCGACGAGCGTCACGATGAGCACCCAGATCGGAACGTGGCACCAGCGCACCGCCATGCCATACTGTTCGGGCGTCTGCGCCCGCATCATCAGCAATTCGCAGAACGCCATGGCTGCCGTCGACACCGCGGCCAGGGAGAAGAGCAGATTGGCCCACGCCGTGTGCTTCTTGAACCAGATCAGCGCATGCACCGCGGCCAGCGTGAGGGACGCGGAGGCGACCATGGACCAGATGATGGTGACGATGCTCATAGAGAGACCATGCTCCAAGGACCGCCGTTCATTGTTTCATGATCCACATGATGATCACGGCATAGCCCACGGCTCCCGCGACGAACGGCCAGAAGCGGCCTTCGTTCTCCTTCGGCAGCTCCGCGATCGCGCTGTTGACCACCACGCCGCCTCCCAGCAGGCCCTGGAGCGTGGCCAGATACGTTACCGGGATCGAGGTCGACACGCCGATGATCCATCCGGCGAACACGCTCCCCGTGAGGATCCATTTGCCGCTCCGGTCGTACAGCGCCCCATGTTCTCTCCGGAGGGAAGAATCGGTGCCCAGTGAGTGGAGTGCCATGGCAACGGCATAAAGAACCAGGTAGGACAGTCCCCGCTTTCCCTGATCGACCATCAAGTAGCTCACGAGACCGGTATAGACGGCGAATCCCGCGATGTGGAGCCAATAGACCGTGTCGCCCTTCCCCTCCATCACTCGTTCTTCCCGCCTCCGTTCCCGCGTGCTCGAAACCAGATGTTCCAGCCCGTACAGGAGGACGAAGCCCATGAGGGCCGAGAAATGGACTCTATGCTCGGGGAAGAGAAGCCTGATCCCCGCCGCGGCCTTCGAGAAGGCGTTCTGAGCTTCGGCCATTTCCGGCATGAGCTGGATGAAGGCATAGGCCACGGCGATTCCGGACGCGACGGAGCGCCACCTTCTTCGGTGGCTCTTCGCTCCGATATCCAAACGGCCGCCGAAAACGTATATGGCCGCCAGAAAAATCACTACGACCAGGGACGGAAGAAGCTCCATGGTCACCCCCATGCGCTGCAGCTCATGCTTCCGGCGGGGCCGGATATTCCCCGGAAACGCATTGTAGGGCAGGAGATTGCCGGCGGTCAAGCGCGAAGCCTTCGTGCGGTTCGATTTGAGGCTCGTGCGTCGGAAATGCAGGGCTCGATGCAGGGATCGGCGCGTCGGTTATGAGCCTAAAGTCTCATAGACAAGATCCGCCTCCATCATGATAATGGCACCGATAGGAAACCATGGATATGTCCTGGAGAAGCGGCGTATCGGATACGGCGGATAGTCGGCACATGCTCGAAAGGAGAATCGAATGAAAGCGAAAACCGCTCTGCTCGCGGTTCTGGTCGTGACGGTCGCGGCGATGCCCGTATGGGCTCAGCGCCGCCCGCCGCGAGGCGGCCAATCGGGCTGGGGTTTGCAGGAGCAGCAGCACCGGATCGAAATCCTCGGCTATGGAGGCTACCTGTGGAGCGATGGCATCGATGTATCCTATGGCTCCCTGTACGGCACGGCCGACGTCGAGAGCGGGGAGATCTGGGGCATCGAGGCGGATGTCAACGTCCGGCCCGGCGCGCAACTGGTCTTGCTCTACAATCGCATGGATTCGGAACTGACGTTCGAGCAGAACGGAGGTCTCCCGGAGGTCGCGGGCGATATCGCGATCGAGTACTGGCAGATCGGCGGTTTGGGGGGCGTGCAGCGGGGGAATGTCATGCCGTTCACGATGGTCACGCTGGGCGGAGCCCGGATCATACCGGGATTCGAAGGAACCGAAGAGGACGTATGGAAGTTCTCCATGATTCTGGGGCTCGGCGCCAAATTCTACGTCAACGAACGCATGGGGATCCGCGTGCAGGGACGGCTTCCGTGGATTCTCACCGGCGGCGGCGGCTCGGTCGGCTGCGGTTCCGGCGGATGCTACTCGTCGGTGGGGGGATGGGGGATCATTCAAGCGGATGTATCGGGCGGTCTGTTCATAATGTTCTAGAGGTTCGTCACCCGATGATGACGGAACGAGGAGGTCGTGTCCTATGAGTTCTCGTCGATTCATGGTGTGGGGGCTTCTCGTCGCGTCGCTCGGGATGATTCTCCTGAGCGGATGCTCGACGTTCAAGGGCTCCCGTCAGTTGAGTATGGCGCCCTTCGCGGAGAACACCGGGGTCATGTTCGCGGAAGCCGCGAAGGTGAGCAGGCCATTTCAATTCAAGAATCTCCGGCCCTACACGTCCCTGCCGGAATTTCAAGAGAGCCGGCAGCAAGCCATGCCGGTGCTGAGAGCGCTTCGAAGCGTCGTATACTACTCCAATCAGATCGTGGCGATCGGCAACTCGAAGCTGTCTGAATCGGACAAGAATCGGCAGCTTGCGCGCTATCTCCAGGAAGTGCTGAACGCCTCCGCCAATCAGGCGGCTCTCGACAGCCTTGGCCTCGACAAGGCGTCGGTCCAAACCGTTCTCGCGAGCATACGCGACAGCAAGACGTACCTCGACGGCCTCGGCGCGGCGGGACCGATCATCAACGCTATCGTTATGGCGATGCAGGACATGCTGGATAAGCTCCAGCAGACCGTCATTCCTTCCACCGAAAGCGCGCTTGACCGCGCGATCGAAGGCGATTTCCACGAGACGCGGACGAACTACACGAATCTGAAGGGAACGCAGGCGCGTTCGATGCGCGCGCTGAACCTTTTGTACGAGGCGCGAATGGGCGATCGGGCGGCGCTGGATACGCTCCTGAGCGAAGATGCATCGGTGAAGAGCTTTATCCCGTCGGCGCAGAAGGCGACGGAGAAAGACATGGCGTCGGCGGAACAGTACCTGCTCGATCGATTGGCGGGGATCAACATCGTGCTCCATCAGCTCGACTACGACCTCGCGGCCTACAAGGCGAAGCAGGATGAGCTGGGCGCATGGCGATACGAAATCGACGAAAGAATCAAGATCGCGCGAAACGCGATGGCCGTCTGGTCGCAGTCGCACCGGAATCTCGGGGCCGGCATACCCGTGCCGCCGCTGATCGACGTTCAGGGGATGGCCGGCAGTCTTGTCGGAGGCGCGGTGAAAACCGTTTTCTAGGCTGAAGCTAGAAGTAGAGGTTGAGGGTCAGGCCCGCGGAGCCGAACCACGCGGTGTCGACGATCGTTTCGCCGATGTCGAAGTAGTTGATCGCGGAGACCAGTCCGGCGGCGAAGTTGTCCGTTATCCAGAACTCGTAGCCGACCTCGCCGACCGCACCCACGCCCCACTCGTCGACGCGCTCGCCCTTCTCCTGCTTGCCGCCCTCGACGATCTCGACCTCGGCCGTGCCCGTCCATCCGACCCCCGCGCCGGCGCGGAGGTAGAGGCCCCCCCAGGGACCTTCCGGTCTGCCGGGGAAGAAGGTGGCCGCGAGCGCGACGTTCTGGAGGCTCCGGCGGTGCTTGGTGGGGACCTCGCCGTACTCGATGAACCAGGCGTCCCAGTTGACGCCGATCATGGCGCGTTGGCCGAGCATCCGCCCGAAGCGTATCTGGGGGCTCACGCCGTTGCGGTATCCGCTCTCGACGCCCGCGGGGTCGACGAAGGTGCCCCGGCCGATACCGAGCCCCACGCCCGCCATCCAATCGGGGCGGGGATGATAGCGCAGGGCGTCCGCGTCCGTCGCGAAAAAGACGACGGCGGCGGCGACGAGAATCAGCGCGCGGGCGGTGGAACGAAACAAAGAACCCTCCTTCACCGAAGGACCGTTCGAACGTGACCGAGCATACTTCACGCGGCGTGATCAGGCAAGCTGAATCTACATTCTCCGATTCGCATTTTTTGCGAGGAACGTTTTATTGAGTTGCCGATTCTGCGCGGGTCGTGCTAGATTGCTCAATATGGCTATCCGGATGCGCATATGCTTGGTTCTCGCGGCGGCGCTGATCGCGGCGGGTTTCGCCCCGGCGGCGCGCGCGGCGGATGCTCAGGCGTACTCGGTGTTCGGCACGCTGCTTCTCGAGGAGCCTTCCGCTCCCGCGGATGCCGGAATGGCGGGGGCCGCCGGGGATAGTCTGCGCTCGCCCGAGTCGTACCAGATGAAACACCGCTTCCTGCGCACCGCGACCGACGTCCTGCTGGCGAACTATGTCCAGTGGGCGTTTTGCCGCTACGTCCGCGAGGGAGGCACGCTCGCCGAGTTCCGCATCAGCTGGGAGTCGATTGCGGAGAATCTGAAGGCCGGGCTCGAGTGGGACGACAACAACTTCTCCACCAACCAATTCAACCACCCGTTCGCGGGAAGCCTCTATTTCACGAGTGCCCGCGCGAACGGCTATGATTACTGGGAGTCCATTCCCTTTGCGTTCGCGGGGAGCTGGCACTGGGAGTACATGTGCGAGGCGAACCACGGCGCGTTCAACGACTGGATCAATACGTCGGTGGGGGGCGTCGCCCTCGGCGAAGCGCTCTTCCGCCTGTCGACGATGGTCCTCGACAACACGGCGACGGGGAACGGCCGCGTCATGCGGGAGATCGGGGCCTTCGTCCTGACTCCGACTCGCGGATTCAATCGTCTGATCACCGGCGAGGCCTTCGAAGTGCACGCCAATCCCCCCGATCGCTTCCCCGCGTACGGCGGGATGCAGCTCGACGTGGGGGCGCGTGTCCTCGGCGACGAGCGGCTGTGGCAGGCGGCGTCCGCGAAGCTTTTCTTCCGCTTCGCGGCGACCCACGGAGATCCGTTCCGCGAAGAAATGAAGCGTCCGTTCGACCATTTCAAGTTCGTCTTCCACGTGAACCACGAAAACAAGCCGCACTCGATCGCGCAGATCACGACCGTGGGCTATCTGTTCGGAAGCGAAGTGAGCCGAAGCGAGCGCGCGCAGCATATTCTCGCCGCGTACCAGCATAGCGACTACGTGGACAACGAGGCCTTCACCTACGGGGCCCAGTCGTTCGGGGCGAGCTTCCTCTCGCGCTTCGTGACGGAGCGCGGGTTCGAGACGCGCACCGAGTTCCACACGAACGCGATCATCCTGGGGGCGTCCAAGTCGGATTACTTCAGCATCTCGGGGCGCGAGTACGATTACGGATCGGGATTCGGCTACAAGTTCAACGCGTCGTTCGGCCGCGGCGGGCGCGAGTACTTCTCGCTCGGGCACTCGGGCGCATATATCTACTCGCTCAGCGGCAACGACGCCCAGCACTTTCTCAATACGACCTATCTGCGGGCGTCGGTTCCCATCCGCGACTATTTCGTATTCGGATCCGAATACGTGGTCTATCTCGCGGACCGGCGGTACGCCGACTACCCCGATGTCAACACGCGCAATCCCGAGCTGCGCGCCTACGTCTCATGGATCCTCGACAAGTGATTTCCGCCGCCCTCATGGCGGGATGTCTCCTGGTATCCGGCGCGGACGCCCGCGCGGAGCTCGCGACGACCGACCCCGGGCTTTTCCCCCCGCCCGCCCGCAACGCCGTCACGTTCTGGGGACACGCATGCTGCTACATCGACGTCGACGGCTTCGGGATCGTCACGGACCCCGTTTTCGAGAGGACCGCGGGGGTGCGGCGCCGCAGGGTGGGAGCGCCGCCGCCCGAAAGCTACGGCGGCGCGCGCGTCGTCCTGATCTCGCACGCCCACGTCGATCACCTGAGCCCGAAGACGCTCACCGCGTTTCCGCCCGGGACGGTCGTGCTCTGTCCGCCGCCGGTCGCCGGTCGCATCGACACGCTCCGTTTCGATGTGCGCGTGATGAAGCCCGGCGAAGCCTATTCATACCCCGGGGGGCGCATCGTCGCCGTGGCCGCCCTCCATGGGGGCGGACGCTGGAGCCTCAGGGGAAAGGCCGATGGGCGGGCCCTCGGATGGGTGATCGAAACGCCTCGCGGAACCGTCTTCCTCAGCGGGGATACGAGCTACTTCGGGGGGTTTGCGGAGGTCGGAAGCAGGTACCGCCCCGATGTCGCGATTATCAACGTCAACGGACATCTCCGCTCGACGGATGCCGTCTCGGCCGCCCTCGACACCCGCGCGCGATTCGTGATTCCCGTGCACTTCGGAGTCTATGGATGGCTCGGCCTCGGCGAGCCCAAGAATCCCCGCGATTACGAGGAGCTGGAGCGGGCTCTCGGACCGGTCCTCGTCAAGCTGGGGCTGGGCGAGAGCTTCCCGCTCCCCGGCGTCGCGCCGGCGGGGAATGAGATCCCGCGCGAGCCCGATTCGGTCCGCACGGGGGGTATCAAATGAGATTTCACGCCGCCATGACGATACCGCTGATCGTCGCGGGGCTGTCGGCGTCGGTCGCTTTTCAGGGCGCCCCGGGTGGGAGCGCCTGGCGCGAGGCGGTCACCGCGTGGATCGATTCCCTCCCGATCGACGAACGCGCGATCGGCGAGATCGAGCTCTTCGCCCGCGAGAAACGGCGCGCTTTCGACGACGGCTACGCCGCGCGGCTCGCCGCGGGCATCCGGAGGCTCGTCGGCGCGGACGTCGAGCGGCAGCTCGGGCGGCTCTCGGAAGGCGTCCGCGCGCCGTTCATCAAGGTCACGATCCTCGATCCGGGCTTCGCCTCCGCCGGAGAAAAACCGGGCGATAACGAGACGGCGAGGGAATTCGAGAAGAGCTTCGTCCGCATCGAGGTTCTCGCATTCTTCGCAAACGATACAACCCCGCCGCGGACGGCCCTCGGCATGTATACCGATCCTGAATTCCGCAAGACGGTTTCGTCCCGGCTCAAGACCGTCTGGAACGAAGGGGAGGAAGTCTGCATCGATATGGGCGGCGTGCAGCTCGTGCTCGATCCCATCAAGTGCTGCGACCGCGTCGCGGAGATGCACATCGACGGCATTTCCCTTCAGCACGCCCAGACGGTGAGAAACACGGGGGGCGGCGGCTATCAGGCCGTCTTCTTCAAGGAGAGCCTCAAGACCTTCGTGCGGCTCCCGGACGGGCTCGCGTTCCACTACATCGCCTATACCCGGACGGTCGGCATGGGCGGCATCAAGGGGAAGATCGGCCGCGGCAAGATCGAGGAATCCGAGCGGAAGGCCGTCGAAGAGATCGGCCGCAGGCTCGCGGCGCGCGCGGCCAGGTAGTTGGCGGAAGGCCGCCCGCGGATCGAAGACCTCTCTCCCGGATTAGCCCTTGCGAAGGCGCGGCATTCCCCTATAATCGTCAGAAATCCTTTCGGGCGCGGGAGCAGGAGCATCATGAAGATAATCGTGCAGCAGGTGAGCGTCGACGAGCTCAATCGCATGGCCGCCGGCATGTTCGGCACCATGGTCAAGGCCGTCGTCGATATCGACAGAGAGGTTCTCGCGGTCGATGGAGAGCTCCATTCGGATCTGGAGGCCTTGCTGCTCGAAGACGGATCGAGGCAGCAGAGCCTCTGGGGTATCAACCTGTACCCCGAGATGAAGGGGGACGATTTCATCGAATTCGATTCCATGATCAATATGCGCCCGTCTCAGGGGAATAGAAGCCGCGGCGTCGAGAGCGCGGAGATTCGCCGCAGGATCATTCAGGTGGTTTCAAAGAGGGTCGCGCGGTGACATACCAGCATCGGGATCTCGCGGCGGGACGCTGGAAGGAATTGCCGCTCTCCGAGCGAATGGCGAACATCGGCGGCGAGGTCGAGCGCGCCCTGAGGTGGCGGGAGAAGAACAACGCCGATTACAGTCAAAAGGCGTTTGAACGAGCGCTCGAGCTGATCGATCTTTCCCTCGAATATTCCCGGGAGCGATCTCACCTGAAGGAAATCGCCCGCATGCGCGAAGCCCTTGTCGATTACTTCTGCGGCGCGAACGAATTCAAGTCGACGGAAGTCTCTTGGAAGAAGTACTTTGCGCATTTTACGTATGCCGCACGCCGGAATCGCTGAAAATACCGCACATGCGCGCCGGCGAAACTTCAACCGCTTCGTCCCCGTATAATAACCGTGATCGAAACCTCAGGGGGATCATATGAAAGCGGCATGCATTATCGCCTCGATCGTTTCATCGCTCTTATTCAATCTGCCGGTCTCGGCGGAGATCGTCGCATTCAAGAACGTCAATCTCGTGCCGATGACCATGGACAAGGTGATTTCCGGACAGACGGTGATCGTCGTCGACGGCAAGATCTCGAAGATCGGGCCGACGAAGAAGGTCGCCATTCCGCCCGATGCGCTCGTGATCGACGGCGCCGGGAAATATCTGATGCCGGGGCTCGCCGACATGCATACCCACGTGAACGACGCGATGTTCGAATATCCCTTTTTCAATCTTTTCCTCGCGAACGGTGTGACGACGATCCGCGACCTCGCGCAGGGCTCGCCGCCGTCGATCCTGCACTATCGCCGCGAGATCGAAGCAGGCAAACGCCTCGGTCCCTATATGCTCGTGGCATATACGATCTGGGGCAACGAAAAGGACATCGCCGGCCTCGTGGCGGGCCAGCGGCCACTCGGGTACGATTGCCTCAAGGTCAACTCGTTCTTCACGCAGGCCGGCTTCGACACCGTCATGCAGAAATCGAAGGAGCTCGGGTGGTACACCCTCGGCCACATTCCAACCCTCGTGGGCCTGGATGGAGTCCTCACCGGCGGCATGAACGAGCTCTCGCACATCGAGGAGCTCATGATATTCGACCTGCTCGATATCGACTACGGTACGGTCACCGACAACGAGTCCTTCGAGCGCGCGCTGCTCGAAGCGTTTCACGCGGCCGCGAAGCCGTTTCTGACCGCATCCGCCGAAGAGATCAGGGCCGCCTACGGCGATCGCGTCGAGAGAACAGTGGCGAAGTTCAAAGGCAAGGACATCGCGCTCACGACGACGGTGTTCATCCATGAAGACACGATGAACAAGCTCCTCGACCTCGAGAAGATCAAGGCGGCCCCGCACGCGAAATACGTCGCGCCGAGCTTCTGGAAGGATGTCGCCGATGGCGTGGACAAGCATCAGCAGATGGTCGTCAAGGGGGAGGAGCGCGCGTGGTTCCTCGTGTACGAGCTCCAGAACATGCTGCTCAAAGAGCTCAAGAAAAAGGGCGTCCCGCTCGTCCTCGGCACCGATGTGGGGCCCACGTATCTTTCGCTCGTGCCCGGTTTCTCCGTGCATGACGAGCTGCGGCTGATCGTCGAGAACGGATTCAGTCCGTATGAAGCGATCTCGCTCGCCACGCGGCGCGCCGGCGAGGTCGCCGGGAAGATGACGGGCAAGAACGATTTTGGCACAATCGAGCTCGGCAAGCGCGCCGATCTCGTTCTCCTCGAGAAGAATCCTCTCGAAGACGTCGGCAACGCGCGCGATCCTCTCGGCGTCATGGTCGCAGGGCGCTGGCTGCCGCGCGACACGCTGCAGGCGCTCTGCGCGGTCAAGACGGAGAAGATAGCGGGACAGCTGGAGGCTGCCTATGGGCAGGGAGGAATCGAGGCCGCGCTCGGCCGGTATCGCGAGATCGCGAACAGCAACTTCCATAATCGGTATTACTACAGCTCGGGGACCTTGAATCAGGCGGGCTACGATCTGCTGGGCGGGGGCCTTGTCGACGACGCGCTCCGCGTGCTTCGCCTCAACGCCGAGGAATATCCGGAGGACTGGAACTCGTTCGACAGCTACGGCGAGGCCCTCATGAAGGCGGGACAAAAGGAACGCGCGATCGAGAGCTACGAGCGGGCGCTCGCGCTCGATCCCTCGCAGGAGAATCCGAAAGCGATGCTGCGCGAGCTGCGGCAGAAGTGAGGCGCCGCGTCTCGACGCGCACGTGCGACTCACTGCTCTCCATTGCTTCGTTTCTGCTTTGACATCGCCTGACTACTTGCTTAGAATGTTCTCCAAGCGATCAAATTCGAGCCATATCATTTATTCTCTCCGGAGAGTTCGGGAACGCCGCCCTCGCAAAGGGATCTGCATGATCGGCAAGACAATTTCGCACTACAAGATCCTCGCGAAGCTCGGCGAGGGGGGGATGGGTGTCGTCTATCGGGCCGAGGATCTCACTCTCGGCCGGACCGTGGCGCTCAAGTTCCTGCCCCCCGATTCCGTCGCGCGCGAGGAAGATCGAGCCCGGCTCGTGCACGAAGCCCGAGCCGCTGCGGCGCTCCTTCATCCCAATATCTGTCCCGTCTACGAGATCGCTGAAGCCGATGGCCGCACGTTCATCTCGATGGCACATATCGAGGGGCGAAGCCTGAAGGAACGCATCGCCGAAGGACTGCTGCCGCTCGATGAGGCGCTCTCTATCGCCCGGCAGATCGGGGACGCTCTAGCCTCGGCTCATGCCAAAGGCATCATCCATCGGGATATCAAGCCCGCGAACATAATGCTGACCGCCGATGGCCGGCCGATGCTGATGGACTTCGGGCTCGCGAAGGTATCGGGGGCGACGAAGCTCACGCGGACGGGGACGACGATGGGGACGGTGGCGTACATGTCGCCGGAGCAGGTGCAGGGGAGAGAGGCGGATCATCGGAGCGACATCTGGGCGCTCGGGGTGGTGCTGTACGAGATGGTGTCGGGGAGGGTGCCGTTCGGAGGAGACTACGAGGCGGCGATGCTCTACTCCATCTTGAATGAGAATCCCGTGCCGCTTGCGGTCGAGGGCGGAGACATTCCTGCCGGCCTCGATGGGATCATTGCCAAAGCGCTCGCGAAGGATCCGAGCCGTAGGTATCAGAAGGTCGAAGATCTCGTTGCGGACCTCGATGCGCTGGCCCGGGACCGGGAAGCGCTTCCCGCGGGCAGGGCCGTGCCTGCCAAAGGATTGAAGCGCCTGTGGCGTCGCTGGCGCCCGTGGCAGAGGGCGTCGGCTATCGCTCTGTTCGTCGCTTTTGTCGCCGTCGGATCGATTCTGGTCATTCGCTTGGGGATAATGTCTCCGGAGGCCGACCGGTATTTTCTCGCTGTAATGGACTTTCGCGACGCGACGAGCGGTAGCGATTCGACACTATCGGCGGAGCAGGTTACCGAGCTCGTGAATACGGGTCTCACTCAAAATCTAATAGATACCGATGCCATCCGCGTCAAGAGCCAGGATCTGCTGCACGATCTTCGGCGGCGGCTTTATGGGCAGCGTCGCGGCTCGATCGATAGAAGCCAGACCCTGGATCTGGCGCGTCGGGCCGAGGCGACGCTGTATCTCGTGGGGACGATAGGGAGGGCGGGATCGAGCCAATTTGTTGACTGGGAGCTGGTGGACGTCCGAAACGGCGTTGTCGTTGGCGCCGACCGCGCGGAAGGACGGGAGCTCCGCGTCATCGCGGATAAGATCATCGAGAACGCGCTTTCGAGGATCGCGCGGTTTTGCGATTTCGAGCCGGCCGCCGCTGCGACCTCCGTGGAGATCATCACGACGCGATCGTCTCGCGCGTGGAAGCACTACATGGCGGGATTGCTTGCGGCGGAGGAAGACCGTGGGAGCGATGCACTCGTCGAATTCGAGAAGGCGATCGCGGAAGACTCGACCTTCGCGCTCGCGTATGTCGAGTGCGCGCGGGTCGCTCCTCAATTGGGCCCCGGCACCTGGGCGCGCAATCGAAAATACGCCGAGAAAGCCTGGAGCCTCCGTTCGCACCTGGGAAAGAAAGATCTCATGCGGCTCGAGGCGCGGCGTCAACGCTTCAACGGTGAGCTCGCCGCGGCCATTGCGACGCTTCGCGAAATTCATGAGCGTTGGCCGGATGATCGCGAGACGCTGATCGAACTGAGGGATGAGCTCGGCAACTGGTGGAACTATCGCGATCTCCTCGCGATCGATGAAGAGGGGCAGCGGCTCTACCCCGACGATGCGGTCTTCGGCGGTCCTGATTATTTCAAGGCGCTTGTGGCGCTGGGACGCATCGAGGAGGCGTATGCAGCAACCCGCTTATATGTGAAGCGTCATGCGAACGATCCGAATGCATGGAATGAGCTGGGATGGAGGTATCTCCAGAAAGGGCTCCCCGATAGCGCGGAGACGGCTTTTCGACGAGCAGTGGAATTGGATCCAAATTGGAATCCTGAGAATTTCTGCTACTGCGCTTACCATCGCGGCGATCTCAAGGGCGCAATAGCGTGTTTCGAGAGGCTTCTGGAACGAAAGGACATCAGTGAAAACGATCGTTGGAGCCTCATTGTTTTGCCTCAGCCCGTCTTGAACCTTGGGGCTCTTTACATCGAAGCGGGTCGCTGCGAGGATATGCGCAAAGCAATCAAGGAATACATGGATCCGGGCGTCATCGGCAATCCGGAGTTGCGGCTGCTCGTGCATGCCTACCGGCCGCAAGCGGTCGTTGATTTATACAAGCAGTCGCATACGTACTGGTTGGAAGTGGAGATCCCCTCCTTGCCTCCGGAAGCTCGACCGACATTGTCCGCGCAAGACAGCAGCATCGGTCCGGAGCCACGGTTGCTCGGACAAGCGCTCGCCATGCTCGGCGATGTGAAGGGCGCCAGAGAAGTGGTGGCGTTCTACGCGAACAAGATCTCTCAGATGAGTGGCTATGCCCGATATGATGCTCTCGATATTGAAGCAAGGGCCGCTCTCGCGGATAACGATCCGAAGACCGCTCTCAAGACCCTGACCGAGATGAAGGAGAACGGCGTTGCCTGGGGTGGATTCATCTACCTCGATTATTGCACGATGCTCGCAAACGCCTATCGAATGGATGGCCAGCTCGAAAAAGCCGCCGCTGTGCATAAGGAGGTGCTCCGCTTGTTCGGCGGGCACGCGCTCTCGCACTACGAGCTCGGGCGGATCTACGAAGAGATGAAGCGCCCGGCCGAGGCGAAAAAGGAATACGCGAAATTCCTCGAGATGTGGTCGGAGGCGGATGAGGATCTGCCGCCTCTCATCGACGCGCGGAAACGCCTCGCCGCGCTATGAGACGGCTGACTCCCCGACGTTCGAAGCCGCGGCTGCGCGCATCACCGCAGCATGACCATCTTCTTGGTCTGGCTGAAGTCCTTCGTCTCCATCTTGTAGAAGTAGATACCGCTCGCCACCGCCCGTCCATGGGCTCCCCGTCCATCCCAGGGGACGCCGTAGCTTCCCGCTTCCTTCACGCCGTTCACGAGCGTGCGAACGAGCTGCCCGGCGACGTTGTAGATCTTGATCGACACCGGGCCCTTCTCCCGCATGTCGAACCTGATCGTCGTCGATGGGTTGAAAGGATTCGGGTAGTTCTGCGCGAGAGCGTATGCGCGCGGCGTTTCGGCCGCGGTGACGTCGATACTCGTTTCATCCTGCATCCAGGCGAGGACGTCCCTCACTGTGTGGAAACGGTCGATCGGGGCGACGCCGAGGTCGTCGCGTATGTACCGCATGCTGAAACCGAAGAACATCGTTCGAACGGGATAGCCGGCGGCATTGGTATTTGTCGCCGCGATGGCCGCGTAGAGATTCGAGCCCCCGGAAGCGGGATACTTGAGCGCGCGGCGGCCGTTTGCCGTCTTCTCGAGAACATCGAAATCATTGATAATCGGGCATCCCCCGAACACATATAGCCTATCGGGCGTCCCGCCGTGAACGAATATGCCCGCTTCCTGATCACCCGCCACAAGGGGGCTGGTGACGCCTCCGCCGGCGATACCGCCCGTTGCGGCGAAGTAGCTCGTATTGACGAGGCTCACGCCGCACCAGCTGCCCAAGAGTTCCAGCGCCGGGGCTGAGTTGGCAGCGACCAGGCTGGCTGCCGCGTTGTCGCCAAGGATCCAGAGCCCGCACGCGTGTTCGGAGAGGCTCATCCAATCGAGGAGGAGTTGGATGTGGGGGTAGGTCTCGTTCAATGTAATATCCCAGAAGCTCTCCTCATATATGATGGTTCTGTAGAAATCGCACAGCTGTTTGCTCGTTACACCACTGGTCTCAAAGTATCCGTCGAACCTGTCCACCTTGTTGTGTGGCGGTGGAAGCACCGCGTCAAAGGCGGACATCCAATAGTTGTCGGTTTCGTCAAAGAAGGTGGTTCCATAAGGAAAGACGTAAAAAATATCGCTATTCAGCGTCGGGAGGCACGTGAACTCGTAGTACGGGCCGGCATGAAGCCTTCCGGCCCATTCGGGGGATGTCGTTTCAACGCCCGCATTGTCCCTGGCGCTGTAGTAATACTCGATCATATATCCGCGAGTGAAGAGCTCGTCGTTGAGGTCGACGCAGAAAGCGTCCGGGGAAGAGCCGCCCTCGGTCCTTGCCGTGTCGCATTGGATGACGGTCCAGGTGCCGTCGTCGCTGATGTACCGGAAATTGACGGGAGGAATTCCGGTGGATCCCGCGAGGGAGGGGCCCGCGAGCGGGGGCTTCAGGGGAACCGGTCCGACATACGACGCTTTCACGTGAATGTATACGGCGGGTCCGCCATACGCGGGATCGCTCGCGATTCCGCCGCCGAGGAGCGAGCCGCACGAAACCAGGGCGGAATCAAACCCGGTTCCCAAATCGGCGCGAACAGAGCTCTCGAGATCGTACTGATTGACGGGAAAAGCGTCCTGGAAGCCGAAGACGTTTCTCCATTGCGGACCGGCGGTTTTGTAGCGATAGAAGCGGACGTTATCGATGTATGGTGATGGCGTGTGCGCGGCACAATCGCCCAGCGTAAGGTACCACATGGAACAGGCATCGATGCACCCAACTGCGATCTGCACCGATTCGTCGCCACCGACCAAGGTGCTCACATCGACTGATGCCTCTATGTAGTCCGTAAAAGGGCCAAAATAGACAAACCCATTATCGCGCCACTGTCCCGGGCATCCTCCGCCGACGGTGCGCACGCGCCAGTAGAGCATCACGAGGTTGCTGTACGGAAGGTCGCGATAAACTGTAAATCGAAGCTCTGCTCCGCCCAAGAGCGAAAAATCCGCCGGGGGGATGGCGGCGTTCTGGACGTTGTTCTGCGCAGTGGAATATCTCGTCATGTCGATGACCGGCGAGACCACCATCTCATCCTGGCAGGGGGCAGTGACTCCGCCCGGCCCCATGCAGAACGGCGTGTCGTAGAGTCCCGGATAGCTCGTGCTCGGGTTTGGAGAGCCGATGAAGAACACGACCTGCGAGGTGAAGTTCTCGTTGCACGGATCTCTGTCTGTGAGGCCGCTCTTGAGGCCCGAATACTTGCCGAACGCCGGGGTCGCTTGCCCGGTCCATATGCCTGCCGAGTGCGCTCCGACGGGCGCCGTTTCAAAATCCTCGAAGTTATTCAATGCGGCCATATCACTGACGCTGATGTTGTCGACGATGCATCCGCCGTCCGTGTTCCAAAGACCGTCCTGATCGCTCCACGCCTGGTCGGAGGTGAAGCGGAAGCGAAGCTTCGTTCTCGCCTGCGCGGTTTGGATGACATGGACGGCAATCGAGTCGCCGTAGTTGGTGTACGCCGCGAGGCGCTGCCAGTTGCCGCTGCCGGCGTCGTATTCGGCGTATGTATAATCGTAACCGGGCTCGCTGTCCCATCTGATGTGGTAGGAGAAGGTGAGCTGGCCCGCGAAACCGAAAGCGTTCGTCACGAGCATCTGGTTCCAGTTGTTCCCATAGCCGGGGGCCCGCATCCAGGAGCACATGTAGGGATCGCTCGAGCTCGGTCGAGCGCCGCACCACATTGACTTCGCGCCCTCTATCGGCACGAGGCCGCCGTAGCTTCCGCCGCCGAGACCGGCGAAATCATCTACATGGAAGAACGTGTCAGCCTGAGCGGTGTTGTCCACCCTCGTCCAGCCCTGCCAGCTCTTCGGTTCGAAGTTGTACCAGACGAGGCAGTAGCTATCCACCGCGGCAGTCTCATAGAGCTGCCGCAGGTCGGGGTCGGCGGGCAAGGGGTGGGAGTTTTCTTCCAATGCCATGGAGCGTCGCTTGGCTCGATGGGTGGTCTCGCGAGCTGAAACGGCGCCGGCGAGTAGGGCAATAAGGCAAAAGCAAAGAAACAACAATGGCAGTCTTCTCATGTGTGTTCCTCCCCCCTTGGAACGCAAGCTGATGGCCGCATAACGAGATAGACCTTCGGGACGAGCCGCTTTGAGTAAAAATCCATTGACTGTTTTGATTATCCCTATGTGCTGTAAGCATATCACAACCGACAGAGCATTGCATTCTCTATTTTGTAAGAGTGTTTGCTTTGAAGGCCGCGGTTCTGGTACAATTGCGCCAAGGCCATCCACAGGGGTTCATGAGATAGAATAGAGAAAGACATTTGCTATCTGGGGAGAGCCCATGATAGGAAAGAAGATATCTCATTATCGTGTCCTCTCGAAGCTCGGCGAGGGGGGCATGGGCGTGGTGTACGGCGCCGAGGACCTGAACCTTGGCCGGCGGGCGGCTGTTAAGGTTCTTTCTCCTCATCTCATCTCCGATCCAAAGGCTCGAAATCGTTTTCTGCACGAGGCGAAGGCCGCGGCTGCTCTCGATCACCCCGGTATCTGTCCTGTCTACGAGGCGGGGGAGGTGGAAGGGCAGCTCTTTATCGCTATGGCTCTGCTGGAGGGGCAGACGCTTCAGAACCGCATCGCCTCGGGACCTCTAGCCATCGATGAGTCTCTCGACATTGCAGCGCAGGTAGCCGGCGCCCTCAAGGAGGCGCACGGGAAGGGTATCGTTCACCGGGATATCAAGCCTGCGAACGTCATGCTGCTGTCGAGCGGACAGGCGAAGGTGATGGATTTCGGGCTGGCTCGGCTCGAAGGAGCGACACAGCTCACGCGGACTGGCGCGACGCTGGGGACGGCGGCGTACATGTCGCCGGAGCAGGTGCGCGGGGAAGTGGCGGATGCACGGAGCGACATCTGGTCTCTGGGCGTCGTGTTGTACGAGATGGTGTCGGGTCGCCTGCCGTTTCGGGGAGAGTATGAGCCGGCGGTAGAGTATGCGATCGTGCACGAGGAGCCGGAGCTCCTGAATGCGGTGCGGCCGGAGGCGATGCGCCCGAGCTCGAGGCTCTAGTGGGGAAGTGTCTCAAGAAGAGTCCCGAGAGGAGAGATATCAGAGCGCGGATGAGCTTCTCGGAGATCTCAGCGTGGGTTTGATCTCATGGGGCATTGCAGGCACTTCCGAAAGCGCCGGTCAAGTCCACCGGCAAGCCAAAGGCATCATCGACTGCCGCGGCAGCCGCGAACCGGCCAACGACTCTGCAAGGATCCTCTGCGACCGCAGTTCAGATTCTCGGCGATCGCTATCGCATCGAGCGCCTTCTCGGCCGTGGCGGCATGGGTGAGGTGTGGCTCTCATTCGATCTGAAGCTCGGAGTTGAGGTCGCGCTAAAGTTCCTCCTCCCGGAGGTCAGCTCCGATCCCCAGCGCATAGCGCTTCTTCAGGCGTGAAGTGCGCACTGCCCGCAACGTGGCGTCTCCCCATGTCTGCCGGGTCTTCGATCTGATCGAGATCGAGGGGCAGGAGCTCGTGTCGATGGAGTATATCGACGGGACGACGCTGCAGGAGCTTCTTGCGGCCCAGAGCCCCATCGAAATGGTGGAGGCTCGGCGGATAGCCACTCAGCTCCTCGCGGGGCTTCAGGACATTCACAATGCAGGATTGATTCATCGCGACCTGAAACCTGCGAACGTCATGATCACCCGCTCGGGGCGAGCGGTGGTAATGGACTTTGGCCTGGCGAAGGGAGTGGCCGACACCCAGAAGACGATCGCCGTTGCCGGCACTCCCGCGTACATG
>CAWBAN010000003.1:0-475664 GCA_963786935.1 uncultured bacterium
GAGATGGTCGCCCCGGAAGGTGTGCGCGATCCTGCGCTTCGACGGAAAATTATGGGACGGGCTGCGGCAGGATCCTCCGAAGGCGCCCGCAGGTCCCATGGGAGGGAGCGATCCGCCGTGCCGTGGCCGCCAACCGCGGCGAGCGTTTCGCCTCCGCCGCCGAGATGGCGAGGGCTCTTGGTGACGGCGGTCAGCGCTTCGTGGGCTTGAAGAACTAAGCCCCTATCCCGGGCTCTCAGTTCACCGGGGATCAGGCGAAGTTCTTCTTCGGCCGCGAGCTCGATGTCAAATCGATGTGGCGGAGCATGAACAGATTTTCGCTCGCCGCGTTGATCGGTCCATCCGGAGTGGGGAAGAGCTCGTTCCTGAGGGCGGGCGTGATGGCCGCAAGGCCGGAAGGCTGGAGCGTCGTGATGTGCACGCCGGGCAACGCTCCGTTCACGTCGCTCGCTGAAGCTTGCTGCCCGAGTTCATGGGCCAAACGGATGTCATGCAGGAGCTCGTCGGCCTGCAGGATGTCGAGAGAAGCCTCCCGCTCCTCAGCAGATGGCGACAGAAGAAACCGACAGGCGCTTCTCATCGTCGATCAGTTCGAGGAGCTCTTCACCCTCAATCCCCCTGAGGTGCAGAGCAGATTCGCGGAGGCTTCTCGGGCGCCTCCTCGGTGGAGGCGGACATTCATGTGCTCGTCTTCGATGCGGGACGATTTCTTCTTCCTGTTGTCATTCAATACCCTGCCCTTCGCCCGCTATTCAAGGCCGCAGTGCCCCTCGGTCCCCTTTCGGCGCAGGGGATCTCCGCCGAGCGATCGTGGAGCCGGCACGTCTCTGCGGCTTTTGCGTTCGAGGACGATGCTCTCGTCGATGAGATGATGGCGGAGGTCGAAGGAGAGCGCGGCGCCCTGCCGCTCGTGGCCTTTGCAGCGGCCCGGCTCTGGGAGCTTCGCGATCGCGAGCACGGAATCATCGCCCGGCGCTCCTACGAGGAGATAGGCAAGGTCGGCGGCGCCTTGGCCCAGCATGCGGAGGCGACTCTCGAGCGGATCGGTCACGACCAAGAAGGGAATTGTCCGTGAGATCTTCCGCAACCTCGTGACAGCCCAGCACACGAGGGTCGTCCGCGAGCGAGATGAGCTGCTCAGCGTCTTCGAGGACCGAGCCGCCGCCGAAGATGTTCTCAAGAGCCTGATCGACGCCCGGCTTCTCACGTCCTTCGAAATCGCGGAGTCCCGTGAAGGTTCCGGGGAACGCCACCGCATCGAGGTCGTTCACGAATCGCTCCTCACGAGCTGGCCGCGCCTAGTCCGCTGGCAGACGCAGGACACGGAAGGAGCGCAGCTGCGCGATCAGATCCGGCAGGCGGCGCAGCTCTGGAAAGAGAAGAGCGAGTCCAACGATCTCCTTTGGACGGGCACGGCATACAAGGAGTTCGAGCTATGGCGGGATCGGTATCCCGGGGGCTTGACCGAGACGGAGGAAGCGTTTTCGAAAGCGATGGTGGCCCGGGCGGGGCAGCAGCGCCGCCACCGCAGGCTTGCGCTCGGCGCCGCATTCGCTCTCTTGATTGGCATCGTCGCCGTCGTCGGTTGGTCCTGGCGCGGCGAGCGACTCGCGCGGCTGAATGCCGAGGCCAGCAAGCTCGTAACACTTGGGCGCAACGAGATGGTCGAGAACCCGAGCGCGGCGCTTGCGTACGCGATAGCTTCACTCGAGCGGACCGATAACCCCGGAAATCGCCGCTACGCCCTCGAAACGCTCTATCGAGGTCCCATGGCGCTGGTGATGCCGGTAACCGATGGACTAGGCGTAACGAACATGCACTTCAGCCCTGATGGGAAAAAGCTCGTCGTCGGGGGAGCCAGCGGAGTGAGGGTCTTTTCGACCGATGGATCACCTCCGGTGATTCTGGAAAATTTCTTTCCTGACAGGCCTGTGCCTCGGGAGCCGCAATTTGCCCCGGACGGCGATCACGTCATCTTCAGATCGGGCAGGGACAGGAACCTCGTTCATGTGTGGTCCCTGTCACAGGGAAAGGCCGTTCGAACGTTCAGGATCGAAGGATATACAGTCCCCAAGGTGATGGGAGGAAAGCTCATCCTCCTCACGTTCGTCCGCGGCGAGCCGATAGCGGAGATGAGGGCCTGGGCGTTCGATGAGAGCGAACCGAAGCTCCTCAGCCGCTGGAACATCGAGGGAATAGCCCACGGCAGCCTCAATATGGACGTCGATAAGGACGGTGCGCGAGTAGTCTATCCGAAGAGGCGCGGAGTCTACGTATGCCCCATCGAAGGGCTCGATTCCGGTCGCGAGCGACTCATCGGGGAACATGAGTTCGAGGCGGAGGCGGTCGCATTCGATCCGACCGGGAAGCGTGTCGCTTCTGCGGATACGGCGGGCGAAATCCGCATTTGGTCTCTCTCGGACGATTCAAAGACTCCGACTCGGGTGCTCCATGGTGAGAAACCGATCGATCGTCTTATGTTCGATCCATCGGGGACGATGCTTGCGGCGGTCTGCACACCCAAGAAGAACCTTGCCGTCTGGGAATTGAGCGCTGCCTTCGATGCGGCGCCGGTAATGTACCATTCAAATCAGGGAAATGAATCTCTCTGGGATGTTACGTTCGATCCGAGCGGGCAATGGATCGTTATGGGTTATCCGGAGAACATCATATTCATGCCCCTTGTTCGTCCAAATCCCTATGTGCTGCAGGGATGGCAGGGCGTCTTCGCTCCCGATGGAACTTCATTCGTTACAGTGGTTGAGACGCCCAGTAATACCATTCGGCGCTTGGATCTCAGCACTGGGACGATGCGAGATCTCTGGAAGGTAAGCGGGGGTGGCATCTCGCAATTGGCTCTGGACCCGGATAGCCGGTTCGTAGTCGCTGCGACGAACTATGACGGCGCGACGCTCATTTCGTTGAAGAATGGAAAGGCAAGGCAGCTGCCCGACGATCCCCCCAATGGCGCCATAGCGACGGTCGCGGTCAGCCTCGATGGACGGTTCGCGGCGGGGAGCAGGTTTGGCGGGACCGAGAAAGACATGATTCGTGTCTGGGATTTGCAGACCAACAGCATTCGAGTGCTGAATAACTCGAAGCTCAAGATGGGCTTCTATGCCCTCAAGTTTTCGGAGGATGGAAGCCTCTTTACCTGCGACTCCCAAGGAAGCGTGCAGCGCTGGAATATCCACGACGGGAGCTCGACGCTCGTTGGCCGCAGCAAGCTCCCGGGCGCAAGCGGCCTTGCTGTATCCCGGGATGCCCGAGTTCTCTATGCCAATTTTGTCTCGAATTATCAGTGGGGGGCGGCGACTACCGGCGAGGTTATGGAATTCGATATGCAGAACCATACATCCCGCACGTTGAAGAGCCATGGCAACAAGATCGGAGATGTCGCCCTCGATCAGACAGAGAAGCTTCTCATCACTGCGGGCCTCGATGGCGCGGTCCGCGTGGGACCGGTCACGGGAGAGGAACCCCACATGCTCTTGGCACCTGGTGGAAGCAACGCAATATCGATATCGCCCGATGGGAAATGGATTGTCGCTTACGCCGCTGGTGCTCCGATCTTACGGATCTGGCGCATGCCCGAAGGACGGCCGATCCAAACGCTTTCACACGAGGAGTTCTTGAACCGGTTGCGGGCGCTCACCAACGTTCGGGTCGTTGCGGACAAGGCCTCGCAAACAGGCTACCGTCTTGACAAGGCGCCTTTCCCCGGCTGGGAAAAGGCTCCGACCTGGTAGCGCGTCGAAAGCGACTATGATCGGACGAACGATATCGCACTATAAGATCCTCTCGAAGCTCGGCGAAGGCGGCATGGGCGTGGTCTACATGGCCGAGGATCTCACGCTCGGCCGAACCGTGGCGCTCAAGTTTCTCCCGCCTGATTCCGTCGCTCGAGAGGAAGACCGTGCCCGGCTCGTGAACGAGGCCCGTGCCGCCGCGGTGCTTCTCCACCCGAACATCTGCCCAATCCATGAGATCTCCGAGGCCGACGGGCGAATATTCATCGCCATGGCGTGCATCGAGGGGCGAAGTCTCAAGGATCGAATCGCGGAAGGGCCGCTCCCACTCGAAGAGGCGCTCTCAATCGCCCGACAGATCGGGGACGGCCTGGCTGCTGCCCACGCAAAGGGCATCATCCACCGTGACATCAAGCCGGCGAACATAATGCTGACCGCCGAGGGCCGGCCTATGCTGATGGACTTCGGGCTCGCGAAGGTATCTGGGGCTACGAAGCTGACGCGGACGGGGACGACGATGGGGACGGTGGCGTACATGTCGCCGGAGCAGGTGCAGGGGAAGGAGGCGGATCACCGGAGCGACATCTGGGCGCTCGGGGTGGTGCTGTACGAGATGGTGTCGGGGAGTGCGCCGTTCGGGGGAGATTACGAGGCGGCGATGCTTTACTCGATCCTGAACGAGGATCCGCCGCCCTCGTCGAGAGAGGGCAAGGATGTGCCCGCGGGTCTCGACGGGATCGTAGCGAAGGCGCTGGCGAAGGATCCGGCCCGAAGATACCAGAAAGCGGAAGAGCTTGCGGCGGATCTCGCTGCCGTTGAGCGTGACGGTCAGGCGCTTCCGGCAGGCAAGGCCGTGCCCGCGAAAGGGCTCAGGCGCCACTGGCGGAGGTGGCGCCCGTGGCAGCGTGCGGCGGCGGTGGCTTCGCTCGTCGCATTTGCCGCAATCGGAGCGCTTCTCCTCCTGCGTTATTGGCCTTCCGCTCCGGATGCGACGAAGTACTCGCTTGCCGTAATGGATTTCAGCGATCTGGCCGCCGCCGGCGATCCGACTGTTTCCGCGGGGCTGACGGAGCTCGTGAATAGCGGTATCACCGAGGCGATTTCAGCCAACGTTCAAATCGTGAGCCCGGAACATCTTCACGACCTGCGCCGTCGTCTCTTCGGGGCCCCGCGGGGGCCGCTCGACGACAGTCAGAGGCTTGAGATTGCGCGGAAGCTGGAAGCGACGATCTATCTTGTGGCTACCATCGCGGGGGATGCCGGCAACCAGTCCGTGACGTGGCGATTGGTGGAAACGCGGAAGGCGGGCAATCTGGGCGCCGGCCGAGCAACGGGCGGAGCACTCGATCAGCTCGCCGACCAGATCATCGCCGGAGTGCTGCCTCATATCACTCGTTTTTACGGCATTGAGCCCGTGCAGGCGGCAGGCAGCATCGCGAGCATTACGAGCGATAATCCACGTGCCTACCAGCACTATATGGTAGGGCTGCTGGCGAGCGAGGAAGGTCATCTCGATGACGCGATCGCCGAGTTCGAGAGGGCGGTGGTGCTCGACTCGACATTTGCGTTAGCGTATCTCGAGCTGGGGCGGCATTACCTGACGTATTTTGGCGGACAGAAAGCGATGATGAGCTTCGGCAAGGCCTGGAGCCTGAAATCCCGTCTCGGGATCAAGGATCAGATGCGGCTCGAGGCCGAGCGCGAGAACTACGGCGGCCAGATCGGCAAGTCGATAGCGATCCTCAAGGAAATGCGAAAGCGCTGGCCGGACGATCGGCAGGTCCTGATCGATTTGAGAGATCGAGTGGGATCTCGCTGGTACGACGTTGAAGCCATTGAAATCAGCGAAGACGGGCTGCGCTATTATCCCGACGATCCCGAGATCGGTAATGGCTATGCCCGATTGCTCGTGAACGTCGGTCGAACCGATGATGCATTGCGCGCGGCCCGGTCGTCCGTAGGGCGTCATCCCGATGATCCCCTGAGCTGGGAGAATCTTGGATATATTTGCCTGGCTGTGGGGTTGCCGGACAGCGCCGAGTCGGCATTTCACAAGGCCGTGGAGCTGGACCCCCGGCTCAACCCGAGACCTCCCTACTCGGTTCTCCTGGCGTTTTATCGGGGCGACCTCCAAGGAGCGACAGCGAATCTCGAGAAGGTCCTCGCGGACGAGAATCTCCCCGCGTATCAGAGGAGATATCTCATCATGTACAGCCATGGATCTCCCTGTCTGGCGTCGCTCTACGTTGAGGCCGGCCGCTATGCGAAAATGCGCGAAACGTCGATTGAATACTTCGCCGCGAATGAAATGAGCGGATGGACGCAGACTCGCCTCCTTGTCGAAATGGGACGATGGCGGGAGATCGTGGACGCCCACGAACAGTACGAGCGATTGGCCAAAGCCGATTCAACGCTGGGGCCGTTTTATCCCCGCGATCTCGGCAAGGCACTCGCGGAGCTCGGCGACGTCAAAGGTGCTCGGGAGATCGCGGCCGAGCTCCGCAAGATCGAATTCGACGCGGGAGCGATGGTCGTCTACGATGCCAACGAGATCGAGGCGCGGGCCGCCCTCGCCGAGCGCGATCCGAAGGCCGCGCTCAGGTATCTGGCCGAAATGCAGAAGAGCGGCGTTCCGCATGGCGGATATATCGACATCGACTACCGGACGACTCTGGCCCGCGCATACCGGATGGCCGGGCAGATCGACAAGGCCGCCGAGGTGCACAGGCAGATGCTCAAGGTGTATGGCGGCCACGCGCTCTCGCACTACGAGCTCGGGCGGATCTACGAAGAGATGAAGCGCCCGGCCGAGGCGAAAAAGGAATACGCGAAATTCCTCGAGATGTGGTCGGAGGCGGATGAGGATCTGCCGCCTCTCTTCGACGCGCGGAAACGCCTCGCCGCTCTATAGATCTCCGAAGAACCCTACTCTATTTTTCCCAGCGGCATGATGTAGAGCGGCTCCTCGGGCCGGGTCATGCCGCACGCCTTCTTCAGCCACAGGTCCGTGAACGCGCCGACGGCGACCGTGCCGATCTTGAGAGCGTACGCCTGCAAGTACACGTTCTCCGCCGAGTGTCCGAGATCCATGCAGACGTACCGGTCGCGCCCGCGCTGGCCGTATTTCACCATCGAGCGCTCGTACACCGCCGAATAGACGATCGCCGCCGCCGCCGTCTTGAACATGCCCTGATTGAAGGCGGCCTCGCTCACTTCCTTCCGCCGGTCCCCCTCGACGGTTCGCATGAGCTGGTGCTTCTCCGAATCGTACCAGTAGATGCCCGCGGGGAGCCCCGTCACGTTGAACGCGACGAGGTAGAGATCGAGCGGATAACGCGCCCCCGCCGACGGCGCGGTGCGGAGACCCCCGCGAAGGAAGGCAGGCATGTTCTCGCCGGTCTTCGTGATCCCGTAGGCCGCCCAGAGGAGCTGAGAAACATCGGCGAGGGTCAGGGGCTTGTCGACGTACTGGCGTATCGATCGCCGGTTCTTCAGGGCCGCCTCGACCGACACGGTTCCCTCGAAGCGCGGCGCCGGAAGCTCGATCACGGGCCCGGCGGGACGGGTTTCAGGAAAGGTCTTCTCGATCGCTTCGAGCTTCTGCGCGACGGAGGCGACGACCGTCTGCCACCGTGCGTCGGTCCGGAGGCTCTCGAGATCCGGGTCCTGATTCAACTGATCCCTTTCGAGAAAGCCCGCGTCGACGGCCTTGGTGAGATACGAGAAGGCCGCGTCCGTCTTGCCGAGGAGGGCGCTCGCGCAGGCCGCGTTGTAGAAATCGTCGTAGCTGAATTCCCCCGTCGCGAACGCCTTCTCGTAGAGGGCGATCGCTTCCTCCCACTGCTTGGCCATGATCTTCGCTTCCGCTTGACGCACGAGCGCGTCATACCCCTGTGCCCCAGAAGCGGCGGCGAATCCGAGAATGACGAGAGCGAGAATCAACGCGCGCATTTTCATCGCGGCACCTCCCGATTGCTGGTGTTTGAAGATCGGATTCTACGCCCGGCGCACGACGGGTTCAAGCGCATTCCCCGGGGGTCGTGCCGCGTTACGGGGCGACGCCGTCGCCCGCGGCTTCGGCGGCAATCGGGTTGGCCGCATGCCCCCGAAAGCCGCACGGCAGATTCACGTTCGATGTGGCGAACTTGAATTCATCCGTCCAAAGTACGCACTTCAGGCGCAATCGACGTCGAAGGGGCCAGTATCCGGAACGCTGATTGGAAATGCTCTGGGACATGATCTGAACGTCGCGGCCGACGCGCAGGACCTCGATCGCGTTTACGCCCGGATCGGGGATATAGCCGCGGTAGATCCAATTGATGCTCCCCGAAGAATCCGCGGTCAGGGTCGATGACGTCGCGTATTGCACAATGGTTCTCGGTCGAATCACGGAGACGCTATCCTCCGGATCCTGCCAGTCGGTGAAGAGAAGATAGTGAACGCCGTTGTGCGACATGACGAAGGGATTCTCCGCCTGGCCGCCGGTCGTTTGCCCGCCGACGCCCGTCTCCAATCGGCGAGTGGCGTCGATGAATCCCGCGCCGATCCAATCCCTGAGATTCGTCGAGTAGGCGACCGTGACGACGCCGTATTGATTGAGACTCTTCGCGGTGGCGAACATGACCCAGCGCCGATTGATCGAATCCCGGATCACGAATGGATCCCTGCACTGCTGGTTGTACGAGCCGGGTGATCCGCCCCAGGTAGTCCAGCATTCGTCGCACTCGTAGACGCATCCGTTTCCCGACGTTCCGGGGCAATTGTTGCCCGGGCTGCGCGTCCAGTTCATGAGATCGGTCGATGTCGCGAGGCCGGTTCGCTGTCTGGTCGCGGGATTGCCCGCGGGGCCGTCGGTCCCCGTATAGAATAGAAAATAGGTTTCCCCGCTCTTGATAACGTGCGGCGCCCAGAGGCTATGCGAGTCCCAGCCGTTCGGATTCGGGCGAAGGGCGACGCCGGCATAGCGCAGCCCGCGGAGATCGACCGAGGTGTAATGCTCGATGTAGCTGCCCGAGCCGTGATCCTCGGTCTGGAAGAAGAGATGGTACACGCCGTCCGGGTCTCTGATCCAAGCGTGATCGGCGATATCGTCGTCCTCGTCGTTGATGGTCGGAAAGTCCTCGTCGTAGGGATTCCCGTCCCCGTCGTCGTCGTCGAACTTCGATTGCAGGAAGGTCGGGTCGGCGGCGCCGTCGCAGCAGACGGATTCGCTCGAACCGGAAGAAGACTGCTCGCAGCCGGCGGCGAAGAACAATGAAAGGGTCGCCGCGGCCGCGGCCGAGAAAGCGCCGATGGGGGCCATGCCGGAATACATCGGAGCGATTCTAGCATATCCAGGGCGAGCTGCGCAAAAGGTTGAACGGCACGGGCGTTCTGCTATACTGCGGCGGGAAAGGGATCTGAATCGCAATACGAAAAGAGTGCGTCGACAGCGCGGCATAGACAGGAGCTGACCGTGGAGAGAAAACCTCAGTTCAAGGACGACGGCGTGCAGCACGCCACGATAAACGGGCACCGGTTCCACCTTCGGCGGAAGGATCCGACGAAGGATAATTTTCTCTGGATCGACGGGCGGCAGCCGCCGATCGTCCTCGATCGCACGGCCGCCGAGTTCGTCTCGCACCTCATCGACGCCATGTGGCTCCATCAGCAGGGGGACGGAGACGAATCGCAGTCGGTGATCGACTACGTCGTGGGCACAATGGCCGAGCAGCACTCGAAGGGATTTATCCCGTGGAGAAAGGTCACGCGGGAGAAGATCCTCGCCGACCTGAACCGGCTCTTCGGAACCCTGATGAGCGTCGCCGAGGGCGCCTGTCCGGCCGATGCGGGGCTCGGCGCGAAAGAGCTGCGGTACGGCGAATGGGCCGCGCCGGCGCGCATGGATCTCGCGATCACCTACCGGTGCAACCTGAAATGCCCGAAATGCTACGTCGGCGAAAAAAGCGTCGAGCGTGAATTGAGCACGGCGGAGTGGGTCGCGGTGTTCGGGAGGCTCTGGGCGGCCGGCGTTCCCCAGGTCGTGTTCACCGGCGGCGAGCCGACGCTGCGGGACGATCTCGTTGAGCTCGTGAGCCAGGCGGACGAGTTCGTCACGGGGCTCGTCACGAACGGCACGAAGCTGGCCGGGCTGGCGCGGCCTCTGCGGGAGGCGAGCCTCGACTACGTGCAGGTGACGATCGAATCGTACGATCCGAAGATACATGACGCGATCACCTGCACGGACGGATCCCACGCCATGACGCTCGCTGGAATCGCGAAGGCGTTGGATGCGGGGCTGCAGGTCGTCACGAACACGACGCTCACGAAGGCGAACGCCCCTTCGTTCATGAGGACGCTCGAATGGCTCCATGGATTCGGCGTGAAGAACGCCGCGTGCAACACGCTGATCTGCAGCGGGCACGGCGTCGAGCACAAGAAGGAGATGGGGCTCGACGACGCCGGGCTCGCCGCGACGCTCGCCGGGGCCTGCGAGGCCGCTGAGAAGCTCGGGATGACGCTCCAGTGGTATTCTCCCACGTGCTACCATGACGGCGTGAATCCGCTCGATCTCGGCCTCGGCGTCAAGACGTGCTCGGCCGCCGCCCACAACATGACCGTTCAGCCGGACGGCACGGTGCTCCCGTGCCAGTCATGGCCGGAGTCGGTGGGGAATATCCTGAAGGACGATTGGGCCTCGATCTGGAAGCATCCGACGTGCGTGAAGCTGCGCGCGCACCTGTTCGCGCCCGGCGAGTGCAAGGCCTGCGAGTACGAGACGCTCTGCGGCGGCGGATGCCCGCTCGACACGTCCCCGCGGAAAAAGAGCGCGGGCGAAGGGAGGGGGGGCCGATGAAGAAGCGAGCGCTGGTTTTTCTCGCGGCGGGCATAGGCGCGGCAATTTGGTGCGCGGCGGTCGGCCATGCCCTCGCGGGAGATACGGGAACGTACCGGATCGTGAGCTACCGCGTCGCGCTGACCCCCCGTTCGGACGGCACGGTCGCCATCGACTACTATCAGCGATGGCTCGTCACCGGCGGGCACATCCCGTGGATCACGGTGGGCACGCCGAACGGGAATTTCGCCATCGCGGAATCGGGGGGAGCGGTGACCGTCGCCGAGTCCGCGAGCGGCGGCGGATGGAGCGGCGTGCGGCTCGATCTCGATCGAGACTATCGGCAGGGGGAGAGCTTCGAGATTTCCTTCTCGATCGTCCAGCGGGGACTTTTCTATGCGGACGAAAAGAGCTACCAGCTCGACTTCACGCCGGGCTGGTATGACCGCGCTTCAACCGACACGCTGCGCGTCGCCGTCAAATTCTTCGCGAGCCTCGAGACCGTGAGCGCGAGCCCCGCGCCGTCTCTCGTCGAGGGGGACGAGATGATATGGAACGCGTACGGCCTCGATCCGGGCGAGCGATTCTCGCTGCGCATATCCTTCCCGCGCGAGCTCGTGCCGGCGGGGATGGATAAGCAGAACCTGAAGGGGGCCCCGGGGGGCGGAGCCGCCGCGAAAGGCATCATTGTCTTTATCGTCGTCGTGATCGTCGTTTTCATCATGATTCTGGCGATACTCTCCGCGCGGGCGGGCTACTCCGGCGGAAGGATCTTCTACGGCGGCATCCCCGGCGGCCGCGCCGGGGGCGGAAGATCCGGGAGCCGGCGATCGGGGAGCGGCGGCGGCGGATTCGGCGGCGCCTCGATGTCGTGCGCCTGCGCGTGCGTGAGCTGCGCCTGTGCCTGCGCGTGCGCCGGCGGGGGCGGCGCGGGCTGCGCCCGGAAGCTCGAGCACACCTGCCCGGCCTGCGGGGGGAGGAAGGCGTCATGAGGAGAATCGCGCTATGTCTCCTGCTCGTTCTGGCCCTCGCGGCGGCATGCGGGCAGAAGCCCGATCGCTACGACAAAAACGTTTCGGTGCCGAAAGGGGATCCTGCCTTCCCGCCGCTCGGGACATCGTGGGTGATCGACAAGGCGGGCGTTCTCTCGGCTCCCGCCATCGCCGAGGGGGACGCCGTCTGCCAGAAGCTCAAGACCGACGGCGTCGCCGAGGTCGTCGTCGTCGTGATCAACGGCGTCAAGCAGCCCGAGGATTGGGCCACTCATTACGGGCGCTGGCTCGGGCTCGGGAAAACGGGTCTGAGCACCGAGGGGGGAAACAACGGCCTCGTCTGGCTCGTGCGCCCCGACGCGCCGGAGAAGCTGACCGTCTCGGTCGGGCGGGGGCTGCCCGGCTTCACGACGGCCGATTACGGCCCGCTCATGGACGAGGCGCTCGAATATTTCAATTTCAACAACTACGATAAAGGCGTGACGACGCTGATCCTTCGGACGGATCAGGTCTTGCGATCGATACTGAACAGCGGAACCAGCGAGGAAAGGAGCGGAACATGACGAAGAAGGCGATAGGCGTCGCGGTGGCATTGATCGTCATCGCAATCGTGGCGATATCCATCGTGTCGTCGGCCGTGGGCGTATGGAACAAGCTCAACGCGAAGTTCCAGACGGTGGAGGGCGGCAAGTCGCACTACTCCGCCGCGCTCAACACCTGCACCGAGAAGATCAAGGGTGTCTGGGAGATAGCCAATCAGTACATGGAGCACGAATCGGAGACCTTTATCAAGGTCGCCGAGGCGCGCAGCGGCTACGACGCGGCGCGCGAGGCGTTCGAGAAGGCCGCCGCCGAGGGCAAGGACACCGAGGAGCTGACGAAAGCGGGGGCGGGCGTCGTGCAGGCCGCCATGGCGTTCAGGATCCAGGTCGAGGCGTATCCGCAGCTTCGCGCGGCCGAAACCTCGCAGGAGAACATGCGGAACATGGAAGCGTCGGTCAACGAGATCAAGACCGCACTCGACGACTGGGTCGTGACCATCAGGGACTACAACACGTATCGCGGATCCGCATGGCCGTCGATGCTCGGCGCCTTCATGAAGAAGTTCCCCGCGTCGATCAAGTACTACGAGGGAGAGGTTCAAAAGCTCGACGTGGACAAGCTGAATCCGGAGAAGCAGTAGTTGAAATCGAGAATCGGGAGCGCGGGATTCCGGGGGGGCCTTCTGCTTTTGTTCCTGGCCCTCCCGGTGCTCGTTCTCGCGCAAGCGACGCAGGACCGTTCCTTCGGCGACCGCGCGATCAGAAACATCTTCGGGCGCTTCGACGCGCGGATCGCCGTCGGGCCCAAGAGCTGGGATTCGCGCTATTTCACCTGCGACTCGCGCGTGACGATCGTCGACGCGGCCACCGGGAGGGCGGCGACGCTCGCGACGGACAGCGCCCTGACATTCTACGATATCCGGGACGACGGCAGGGGGAGACTGATTCTCTACGCGGGAAACAGTCAGGGCGGCGTCTTTGAGGGCACCTACTATTTTCTCGGGGCCGACGGAATAACGACGAAGATCCCGATGGATATCGACGGGCACGACATGCTCGTCGAGGCCGACCGGGTCTATGTGATGAAGTACGTCCCGGAGAAGACGCGCTTCAGGCGGAACCTTCATCTCGAGATTCGCCGGCTCGACGCCCGGCTCGAGAAGGCGGTCTGGTCCTGGAGCAGCAAGGGGCGTTTCGATCTCGACGTCTCGACCTTCTCGAACAGTCAGTCCTTTCCCGACGAAAAGGAGAGCGTTCTCGAAACGGCGGCGAAGCGGGCGTTGATCTATCTCCTGTCGCCGTTCGACGTGAAATATCCCGTCCGATTCCCCCGGCTGGGCAGGCAGCTTCGCCTGCCGGCCAACGACTACATCCACGCCAATACGATCATCCGTGCGCCGAACGGCAACCTCTGGATCTCCGCGAGGCATCAGGACGCCATCCTCGAGCTGAACGAGCGGAGCGACAGCGTCGTCGCGTGGATCGGCGGCACGTTCTCGCCCCGGAGCGATTGGCGGATCCTCGGAGACCCGCTCCGGGGATTTTCGCACCAGCACTGTCCGCAGCTGCGCGGCGACGAGCTCTACATTCTCGACAACGGCAACCTGTTCGACAACCGCACGAGCCGCGTCGTCGTGTACCGGTGCGATTTCGAGCGAAGGACGCTCACCTTTCTCGCGGATTACCCGGAGCCGAACGGCCTGCACCGGCCCACGCAGGGGAGCGTGCGCGTGCTCGACGAAAACCATATTCTCGTGGGCTGGGGCGGCGTGCTGAGAAAGGACTCGGCCAAGCCCCAGCGCGGGGTGTCGATTTTCGAGCTGGATACCGGACGGGAGGTCTTCGGTTTCGATCTGGACGCCGGGCTCGACTCCTATAATGCGAACTCAATACAAAGCACCAAGACCCAAGGATTCACGCGCATCGCTTTTCCCTTGTAATTATCCGGTAACTGCCGTATAATTAATCAGATGAAAGGTCAGTGTGCCTCATGACCGGGCGCCGCAATCGCGTCCGGGGGATTCATAGCAACGTGATCCGCTCGATACTCTCTCCCGTTCCCTTTCAGATCGAGTAGCGCAGTTCTGTCTCATCAAAGGAGTTGCTCATGCATGCAGCATGGCGATCGGTTCGGACGAAACATGGAGCTCCGCGGGTTTCGGCGCTTCGGGGAACCCTGCTTCCGGCGATTCTCGTCGCCGTGCAGCTCTGCTGCTTCCTCGCGCTCTTCGCCGGCCAGGCGCACGCCGTGAAGGCCTGTCCGGAGCCGGTCGTCGTGACGCAGCCGGACGGCTCCGCGGTGAGGATCTACCTGAAGGGGGACGAGTATCTCCACTGGAACGAGGACGAGGCGGGATTCGCCGTCATGAAGGCCGCCGACGGGAAATCATGGGTCTACGCCCGCGAGGAGATGGGACGGCTCGCGGCGACGGACTATCTCGCGGGAAGCGTCGATCCGCGTTCCGTGGGGCTCTCGAAGCCGGATATCGCGAAGATGCGCGCGGCGATCCAGCAGATACCGTTGCTCCAGAAAAGCGTCGACGGCCCGCAGATGGCGCCCGCCGCGACCACGATGCGCAACCTCGTGGTCCTCGTCAACTTCTCGGATCTCGCGATCACGCGTTCGACCGCGGCGTACGACAGCTTATTCAATACGATCGGATACACATTCGACGGCGCCGTCGGCTCGGTGAAAGATTTCTATCTCGAGGATTCCTACGGGAACCTCATCGTGCAGTCCTATGTGCAGGCCTCGGTGACGCTTGCTAACGGATACGCCTACTACGGGGGCAACGACGCCTACGGAAACGATCTGAGACCGCGCCTAATGGTCTCACAGGCGCTCGCAGCCCTCGAGGCCCGCGGCTTTAACTTCGCGACGGTGGACGGGAACGGCGACGGTTGGGTCGACGGGCTCACGATCATTCATGCAGGCGGCGGCGAGGAGTATTCCGGGAACGACGCGAACTACATCTGGTCGCATCAGTGGCAGCTGACATCCCCTGTCACCTACGACGGCGTCAAGCTGCAGGTGTATCACACGGAGCCCGCCCGTAGAGGATGGGACGCTTATCCGACCACGCTGGGGATAACGAGGATCGGAGTCATCTGCCACGAGACGGGGCACTTCCTCGGGCTCCCCGACCTGTACGACTACGGCTACGACAGCGAGGGCGCCGGCAATTTCTGTCTCATGGCCGGCGGCTCCTGGAACGGGAGCTACGGCACGAAACCGGCGCATATGAGCGCCTGGTGCAAGAGCCGCCTCGGCTGGGTGACGCCGACGGTCATTACCGGAACCGGGTCGTTCAACGTCGCCACGGCGGCGACCACCGCGCAGAGCTACAAGCTGCGGGGACCGTTCCCGACCACGCAGTATTTCCTCGTCGAGAACCGGCAGGGGGTCGGATTCGATTCAGGGCTGCCGGGCACGCAGCGGGGACTCTTGATCTGGCACGTGGACGAGACCATGTCCAACAACAACGACCAGACGCACTACCTCGTGGATCTCGAGGAGGCGAGCGGCACGCAGCACCTCGCGACGAACGTGAACGGCGGAGACGACTTGGATTATTTCCGGCTGGGGACCATGACCTCCTTCGACGCGACGACGACGCCCAATAACCTGAGCTACTCCGGCGTGGCGCTCGGTCTCAACATCGTCGGCGTGAGCGCGACCGGCTCGACGATGTCGTTCCTCGTCAATCCGATGCCGATCTCGCTCCTCACGCCCAACCCGGGCGAGGTGCTCGACGTCGGCGAGGTCTACCCGATCACGTGGTCGATCACCGGCACGCCCGATTCGGTCAGAATCATCCTGAGCATAAACAGCGGCGCGACTTATCCCTATACAGTCGTGACGGGTTTTACCGGCGCGACGTACTACAACTGGACGGTGCCGAATCTGCCGGTAGCGACCGCGCGCCTGTGGATCATGGCGTACGTGAACGGGAGCGTCATCAGCTCCGACATCATGGAAGGCGACTTCACGATCAAAGGAAAGTACCGCTACGTTTCTCCCGCGGGAGGCGACATCTATCCGTACTCCCTGCCGGCATGGGCCGCGCACGGCATCAACGACGCGATCGGCGCGGCGGAGGACGGCGATTCGATCATGGTCGCGGCGTCGACCTACGCGACGGCGGTCGTCGTCGACAAGCCCGTATACCTGCAGGGCGGATGGAACGCCGCGTTCACCTCGCGGAATCCGCAGACGAACGTCACGACGATCCAATCCACCGGAAGCGTCGTCTCGTTCCTCTCGATCGCCTCGGGATCGCCGGGCATCGAGGGATTCGTGATCGTCGGCGGCACCGGCACCGAGCTCATGCTGCCTGATTTGGGCGCCTACGGAGGCGGAATACTCGTGAGCGCCAGCCCCGCCGTGATCAAGAACAACGTGATCGCGGGCTGCGGATACGCGGGCATCACGGGGTTCAGCGGCGGCGGCGGGATCGCGGTCTCGAACGGGTCGGTCGCGATCTCCGGAAACGCGATCTCCGCGTGCGCCGCCCAGTGCGGCGGAGGCATCTATCTCTATCAGGCGACGGCGTCGATCATCGGGAACACGATCTCCGGATCGCAGCCGAACGCCGAGTACGCCGGCGCGAAGAACGGCGGCGGCATCTACGCGCGGCAATCCGCCGTCACGATGTCCGGCAACGTCATCTCCGGCAACACGGGCTACGTGGAGGGCGGGGGAATATACGCGAAGCTGACGAATCCTCTCTCGATGTCGCGGGATTCCGTCTATTCGAACACCGTCTCCATGAACGGCGGCGGGATCTGCAGCGATCATTCGTTTATGTCGATCCATCACGCATATGTCGCCGGCAACGCCGCTTCCTCGATGGGAGGCGGCATCTACCACCGGGCCGGACTCTTCGATATGACCAGCTCCCTCGTCGCCGCGAACGAAACCGATGCGATCGCCGGCGGCGTCTACGCCGACAGCTGCTGGGGAGACTGGACGAACAACACGATCGATCGCAACACCGCGGCGTTCACCGGGGGCAACGTCTTTGCCGGCGCGGCGGGCGCGCTCGATGTGCGGAACAACATCGTGAGCTACGGCAGCCCCAACGGATTCCAGGCGTCGAGCGCGAGCAACATCGCGTTTCAGTACAACAACTGCTACGGCAACACGCCGGTCGACGTCGTGACGATCGTGCCCGACGCGACGAACGCGAGCAGGGATCCGGCGTACGCGGACACCGTGACGATGGATTATCATCTCGCCGTCCATTCGGGGAGCATCGACGCCGGCGATCCGGCCGGGTTCGATCCCGACGGATCGCGCGCGGATCAGGGCGTGTTCGGCGGCCCGGACGCCGATTTCGCGGCGCCCGACTACACGCAGAGTCTCGCCGCCGTCGCGACGAACGACACGACGATCCAGCTCACCTGGGGCGACATGCCGCCGGCGGGGCTCGATTACTTCGCCGTCTACGCGGATACAGCGGCGGGCTTCGTGCCCGGGCTCTCGAGCTTCATCGGGACGGTCGACGTGCCCCTGAATCTGTTCCTGCACCATCCGGTCGCCGGGTGCCTCTACTACCGCGTCTGTGTCGTGAACGACGCGGGATACGCGGGCGGGTATTCGAACGAGGCCGGCGCGTGCGCCGCGGGCCCGGATCTCATACCGCCGACGGTCGCGGTCACGTATCCCGCCGGAGGGGAATCCTTCGCGCCGGGAGATACGATCGGTATTCGATGGACGGCCACGGACAACAAGCAGGTCGATTCCGTGAGCGTCTTTTATTCCGTAAACGCGGGGCGGGACTTCGTGCTCATCGCGAGCGGCGAGCCGAACGATTCGCTGATTTGGTGGATCGTGCCGGAGATCGCGTCCGATTCGTGCCTCGTCCGGGTCGTCGCGTACGATCCGGGGAAGCTCACGGGTGAGGATGTCTGCGACGGCTACTTCTCCATACGTGCCGCGACCGGCGTCGACGATATGCCGGCGATCGCGTTCTCGCTCGCGCAGAACTATCCGAATCCGTTCAATCCGTCGACAACCATCGACTACTCGATCGCCCAGTCGAGCCCGGTGGAGATCGCGATATTCGACGTGAACGGGCGGAAGGTGAGAACCCTGGTCAGCGAGTTCAAGATGCAGGGGAATCACAAGGCGGTCTGGAACGGGAAGAACGAGAGAGGCGTCTCGGTCGCCTCCGGCGTTTATTTCTACCGTCTCACGGCCGGCAACTTCACGCAGATCAAGAAGATGATCCTGCTCCGATAGGCCCGGTCACTCGTGGGCGGTTTCGGTTCTGAATGTGCTGCTTCATAACGGATGGAGCCGCGTCCTCGCGGGCGCGGCTCCATCGCGGCTCTTCGTACGATCCTCCGGGGCTCTCTTACGGCTGCTTGTACACCCGCCACGTGAGTGCGGCCCACTCCTCACCCTTCATGGAGAGGCGAATGGTATTCTCGCCGATGTTCACGAGGCTGTCGGGTAGCTGAATGAGCTGTCGCTCGAATCTGTACGGTATCCAGATCGTGTCCGGGGGAGCGGGCCGTCGATAGGTGAAGACCATCTCGCCGTTGATCCATGCATCGGCTGAATCGACCACGCCGAAATCCGACATCGGCGGCTCCTCCACCCAGAGATAGTACTTATAGACCACGGTGAGGGGCGACGGCGGATTGACGAATGTCGAATCGATTTCCAGCCCGAAACGAGAATGCAAGCTGGTTGTGATCGGTCCGAAGAGATTCATGCCTGGCGGCGGGGTCAACGGGTAGAGGCCGAAATGCGCCCCGAGAAAATCCTGCACCTTCCCGTCGTTTCCCTTAACGAGGGTGACGAGGAGCGGATTCGGCGTGGTGATTCTCCACATATTCGGCCGCGGGGCGACGAACACCTTGTAGACGCCCTCCTTGAGCCCCGTGAACCGGTATTCGCCTATCGAATCGGTCCGGACGATGAGCGTCACCATGTCGCCGTTCTCCAGCTTCTTCTCGAGGGCGACGGTGATTCCGGAGATGCCCGGCTCGCACCGGCACTCGCGGTCCCGCTCGCCGTTCTCGTTGGCGTCGAGGAAGACGACTCCGCCGATTGTCCCCGTGCCGCCCGGAGGTCCGATGTCGATGCGGAAGCCGATCGCGAACGAGCGAGCCGTGACCGTGTGGAACTTCATCGTGACGCGCCCGGTCCGCTCGCCGGGTGTGAGCGCGTTGTCGCCGCCGAGCTTCGCGCTGAAGTCGTAGAACGGGAAGCCGTCCGGCGATGATCCGTCGAAATCGACGACGGAAACGTCGTGCGGCGTGATGCTCGTGATGACGAAATGGATCGGCGGCGCGATCGTGCGCTGCGTGCGGTTCAGGATCTGCACATCGAAGGTCACGATGCCCAGCGTATCGTCGAATGCGACGTCCATCGCCCAGACTTCCAGCGTCCCCGGGCCGATCGTGCTGTCGGAGACCGCTCCGAGCAGGAAGGCGCCGGTCGCGCCCGGATCGATCGCTCCGGCGCCGCCGAGGCCGTTATTCACGGCCGGCCCGGGCGCCGTCGGGCTCTCGCAGCCGGAGAACGCGAGCGACAGAATCAGCGCGGCTAAAACAAGAATGAAAGGAGAAGCGAAGAATCGTTCGTGGTTGCGCATGGCCTGCACCTCCCGAGGGAAAACTGAAGCGTTGGTGCTATTATTATAAGCGATTCGAACGGGCCGCGAAAGGGCATTTACCGCCGAGCCGGCTTGAAGTCCGAGCCCTCCTTCCACTTCGGGAAGGTCGACTCGCCGGCGAGGCGGTATCCGACCGTGAACAGCAGGCGAAGATCGTCGACGGCGCCCGAGAGATCCCACGAGGCATCGAACTCGTCCGACGGTTTGTGGTACTTTTCGGCGGTGTACGCGTCGCGCCGCGCGCGGGTCCATTCGGCTCCGTGCAGAACGTGATCCGTGCCGTTGCCGGGGTACAGCACGGGAACGCCCCGTTTCGCGAGGCTGAAGTGATCCGATCTGAAGAACGATCCCTTCTCCGGCTCGGGATCGGGCTTCACGGTTCTGCCCTGCGTCTCGGCGGCTTCGGCGAGATAGTCGTCGAGATCAGAATTGCCGAAGCCGACGATCGTAATGTCCTTCATCGGCCCGTAGATGTTCATCGCGTCCATGTTGAGCACGGCGACCGTGCGATCGAGCGGGAACGCGGGGTGCTCCGCGTAATACTCGGAGCCCAGGAGCCCCTGCTCCTCGCAGGTGACCGAGACGAAGAGGATCGAGCGGGAGGGGCGCTTCTCCAGCTTCGTGAAGGCTTCGGCGAGCTCGAGGAGTCCCGCCACTCCCGTGGCGTTGTCGAGCGCTCCGTTGAAGATCTTGTCGCCGGTCCGCGCCGTGTCGATGCCGAGATGATCCCAATGGGCCATATAGACGACGCATTCATCGCTCCGCTCGCTGCCGGCGAGGAGCGCGAGCGCGTTGCTCGAGGAGACGTTCCGGATGCGGTTCTCGAGCGAGACGCTCGCTTTCAGGCCGAGCGGGACCGCGCGGAAGCCCCTTCGTGCGGCGCCGGCCTTGAGCTCGTCGAAATCGCGTCCCGCCTGGCGGAAGATCTTCCGCGCGGCGTCGACGGTCAGCCAGCCCTCGACCGCGGCGCGGGACATGTTCCCGTCGGCGGTCCGGAAGCTCATCTGGGGACCGGTGAAGCTGTTGGTCACCACCCCCCACGGATACGCGGCGGGCTCCGTCTCGTGCACGATGAACACGCCGGCGGCTCCCTGCCGCGCCGCCTCCTCGTATTTGTACGTCCATCTGCCGTAGTACGTCATCGAGCGGCCGTTGAAGAGCGCGCGGTCCCCCGTGGCGAATCCCGGATCGTTCACGAGCATGACGACGGTTTTGCCGCGGACGTCGAGGCCGTCGTAATCGTTCCACTGCCATTCGGGCGCGACGATGCCGTATCCCACGAAGACCATTTCGGATTCCTCGATCCCCGAACGCTCGAAGGCGCGCATGGTCGAAGCCACGAACTCGTCGTAATAGCGGAACCGGTTCGGCGCGTCACCTCCGCTCACCGCGAGATCGGCGACGGGCCTCGAGGTGATCTCCGTGAGCGGAACCTCCTGGAAATAGGAATCGCCGTTGCCCGGCCGCAGCCCGAGCTCGACGAATCTGTCTTTCAGAAAACGCAGGGTTTTTTCCTCGGCGCGCGTCGAGGGGCCCCGGCCTTCGAACGAGTCGGCGGAGAGAATTTCGATATCGGCCTTCAGCTCATCCTGCGTGACGCTTCCGAGCGCGCGCGAGAGATCGGCATTCCCGCCCGACCCCGCGGACGCGACGAGCGGTATGAGACAAACCGGCAGCAGGAGCAGTGCGATTCTCGATATCATGAGCCTCTTTCCTCCGCGATTCGTGGGGGCGGACGATTCTCTTCGGAACGGCACTCAGCGTAATGCATGAAGCGCGGCGAATCAAACGATAATCCCGCGCATGAAAAAACCCGGGACGGCCCCGGGTTTTTTCACATCAAGCGAATCGGATGCTCGAAACGCTCAGTCGTTGAACATCTCCTTGATGCCTCCCCACGTGGTGTTTTCGACTCCCACCGAGCAATCGGTGATCGAAAGCGTCACGCTCGTGAAATCCCAGCAGGCACCCAGCGAGTAGGTGGGATTGCAGCTCGGATCCAGGAAGCCGGGGTAATTGGCCGGCGCGGGCTGGCCGAGATCGGTCGTGGAGATGCGCGTGCCGTTGCCGATGTAGAAGGTCATGCAGCTGCCCGGATACGCGTTGAACGCGGCGAGCGCCTGCACGTTCGTGACGGCGGCGATCGGAATCCAGTTCTGGTAGGTGATCGTCTCGAATTCCTTGTAGTCGACGATCGTTCCGGGGTAATTCGGATCGCCGTTGGCCCACGGGCCCGAGCCGCTGAGCCAGATGTATCCGCCGGTGAAGGTCTTCATGTAGGTGCGGTTGCCGTTACCGCTGGAGTTGACCGTGTTGGAGAGCAGCATGCCGTTCGTCAGCTCGGTCGAGCACCAGTACTTCCACTGGGACGCGAGGGTCATGCCGTCCCACGACTCGGCGTTGAGCGTCGTTCCGGAGCTCAATGCGCCGCCGCCGGTGGTCCAGCCTTCGGTGTAGCGGCCGACGTAGACCGGCCCGCCGAGATCGGTGGACTGGTAGGCGCCGTTCAGAGGTGCCCCGGCGAACGATGCCTCGGCCAGGAGCAGGATGAGGAGCGCGAGGGATGCGATGGCAGAACGCTTCATAGGTAACGTTCCTCCTGGTTGGGGTAATAAAACCTGCCGGGTCCCGAGGAATCCGGCATTTTCTCCGATTCGAGGTAATTGTATCATAATCAACGCGTAACGTCAATTGAAAATCCTTTCGAATTTCTTTAAAAAGAAATAAATCAGATTCTTCGTTTCCCGGCGGCCTCGGGCGTCCGTTCGATAATAATGCTTGCCAAGCTGGAGCCGGCGGCTCTATAACGTCCGACAAAGGGGGTGATGCGCATGAAGAAGCTAGGAGCATTGGATTGGATCGCCCTTATCCTCGTCATCGTCGGCGGCCTCAACTGGGGTCTGGTAGGGGCGTTCAAGTTCAACCTTGTGTCCGCGATCTTCGGCGACATGTCGATTATCGCGAGGATCGTGTACATCCTTGTTGGCCTTTCGGCCATTTACGGCATACTCATGATCGGAAAGCTCGGGAAGAAATAATCCCGCCCGCGCGGGGGATGCATCACCCCCGCGCACCCGTTTTCCCATTTCCAAGCGCGGCAGGCTGCGATGATCATCGTCGACAACATATCGAAAGGCTACGGTTCCCAGGAGCTGTTCAAGAACGCCGGCTTCAGGCTCAACGCCGGGGAGCGCGTCGGGCTCGTCGGGCGAAACGGGTACGGGAAGACGACGCTTTTCCGGCTCATCGCGGGGGAGGAGGAGCCCGATTCGGGAACGATATCCATTCCGAAGGGCTACACGATCGGTTACGTCCTGCAGGAGCCGGACTTCACGGAAAGCACGGTGCTCGAGGAAGGCTGCCGTGGGCTTCCCGCGGCGGAAAAAGCCCATCGCTGGAAAGTGGAGAAGGTTCTGGCGGGGCTCGGATTCACCGAGGAGGATCTCGCGAAGCACCCGTCGCAGCTCTCCGGGGGATTTCAGGTGCGCCTGAATCTGGCGAAGGTCCTCGTTCGCGAGGTCAACCTGCTCCTCCTCGACGAGCCGAACAACTATCTCGACATCACCTCGATCAGATGGCTCACGCAGCATCTGCGCGCCTGGCGCGGCGAGCTCATGCTCATCACGCACGACCGCGGCTTCATGGACAACGTGGTCACCCACGTCATGGGGATTTATCGGAAGGGCCTGCGGAAGATCAAGGGAGATACGGGGAAGCTCTACGACCGGATCGCCATGGACGAGGAGATCTACGAGAAGACGAGGATCAACGACGAGAAGAAGCGCAAGCAGATCGAGGCCTTCGTCCGACGGTTTCGTGCCAAGGCGACGCTCGCGAGCAGGGTGCAGTCGCGGGTGAAGACGCTCGAGAAAATGGCGAAGCTCGACAGGCTCGAGCAAGCCAAGGATCTCGATTTCTCGTTCAGGTCGAAGCCGTTCAACGGGAAACCGATCATGCACGTCAAGGATCTGGCCTTCGGATACGATCCCGAGCGCCTCCTCTTCTCGGAGCTTTCGTTCTCGGTCGGACCGTACGACCGCATCTGCGTCGTCGGGAAGAACGGCAAGGGCAAAACGACGCTGCTGAGAACGCTCGCGGGGGAGCTCGGGCCCCGGGAGGGCGAGATCAAATGCAACGCGACGGCGGCAGTCGCCTATTACGCGCAGGCGAACGCCGCCGCCCTCGTCGAGCGCAGGACCGTGCTCGAGGAGGTGCAGAGCGCCAATCCCGATATCGACCAGCAGCGGGCGAGGAACATCGCCGGCCTCATGATGTTCGAGGGGGACGACGCGTTGAAGCGTGTAAAGGTGCTCTCGGGCGGAGAAAAGAACCGGCTCATGCTCGCCAAGATCATCGCCACGCCCGTGAACCTGCTCCTCCTCGACGAGCCGACGAACCATCTCGACATGGAGTCGTGCGACGCGCTCCTCGAGGCGATCGACGATTTCGAGGGAGCAGTCGTCATGGTGACGCACAACGAGATGCTCCTTCACGGGCTCGCCCGGCGGCTGATCGTATTTCAGGGGGAGGAGCGGGCGTCTTCGATGGAAGCTATCAGAGCTTTTTGGAGGACCGGGGGTGGGACGAGGAGAAGGCGTCCCGGCCGGACGAAGAGGGCGAGGGAGCGCTTGCCGCGGAGGGCGAAGCCGCCGGCGGGAGAAAGGCGGGTCGCAAGGAGCTGCGGCGGAGACGCGCCGAGATCGCGCGCGAACGGGGGGCGGCGCTCCGGCCCCTCGAGAAGCGGATCGCCGAGCTGGAGGGCTCGATCGTGAAGGCCGAGAAGGAGCTCGAGGGGCTCTACGCGGAGATCGAGGCGGCATCTGAATGCTGCGACGGCGGGGCCATCGCGGATCTCTCCCAGAAGATACACGCACGCAAGAAGGAGATCGAGTCGAGCTTCAAGCTGCTCGAAACGGCGCATCGGAAGTACGAGGCGCTTCGGGCTCCGTTCGATCTTCGCGTGAAGGAACTGGAGCCGGGAGCGGAGACGGACGGAACGGATTCTTAGGGCCGCATCAGAGTCGGGAGGCCGGCGATGGATTCGCGTTCGGAGATCAAGCGGCAGTACAAGGAGGAGCCGAAAGAGGCCGGCGTCTTTCAGGTGAAGAACACGGCGAACGGCAGAATCCTCCTCGGAAGCAGCAAGAATCTGCACGGATGCCTCAACAAGCATCGCTTCATGCTCTCTCTCGGGTCTCACTGGAACCGGAAGATGCAGGAGGACTGGAACCGGTTCGGCCCCGATGCGTTCGTGTTCGAAGTGCTCGAGGTCATCCCTCTGAAGGACGATCCGAAGTTCGACCTCGAGACCGAGCTCTCGCTGCTCGAGCTGGTCTGGATCGAGAAGGCGCCGCCGTACGGCGAGAACGGCTACAATAGGCCCGGGAGCATCCGCGAGGTGTGAGGTCCTGCGCCACGAACGCGATGCGTCGTCCGCCGAACGATGCCCGCCGCGCCGCTATTTCACGACGGTCTTGATCAACGTCCCCGCCTTCAGCGGGTCGGTCGGCTGCATCCCGTTCAATATGGTCCGCTGTTCGAGGTCGGCGTCCGCGGTGCCGAATTGCTTCAGCGTCGCGCTCGCGGTGCCGGCCTTGCTCGCGCTCTTGACCGAGAGACGCTGCGGCTTCACGTTGATCTTGGCCTGATCGGTCAGATTCTTGAACGCGCCCATCGTCGAGGCAAACGTCGCCGAATACTGCGCGTATTTGCCCTGAGGCGCGACGCCGTGCATCGCGTAGATGGCGCCGTCCTTCGCGATGAAGTAGGACATGGTCCGCAGCGTGTCCGAATCGGAGATCACGCGCGCGACGACCTTCTCGGCCTGCAGGCCGTTCACGGTGAGCTTCTCCCGGGAGCTCACCGCCGCTCCGGCGCCCTGTATGAACGTATCCGCCGCGGCGGGTACCGACGCGGCCTTTTCCCCCATGAGCAGGATGAAGGCATCCTCGTTCTTCGAGACGAGCCGGACCTGCGCCGGCGTGTTCTCGACCGTCCAGCCGCCCGGCACGGGGAAGGTGAACTTCATCGTCGGATGATAGAAGGCGTTGCCATCCGCGTACCCCTGGCGCGGATCGTCGCCGTAGACGATGCCGTCGACCGCTTTCAGGTACTCGTTGCGATTGACGGCGTACTGGGGCCGGGCGAGCGTTTTCTGCCATTCGGCGGTCTTGGTCCGCACCGCCGCCAGCCGGTTCGCGGGATTCGGATGCGTCGAGAACCAGTCCGGAAGGCCGGCGCCGCCGCCGGGATTGAGCCTCCCCAAGGTTTCGAAAAACGCGGCCATCCGGTTCGTGTCGTAACCCGATTTGCTTCCGTACTCGACGCCGAGGTCGTCCGCCTGGCGCTCGTCGTCGCGGCTGAACTTGAGAAACAGCATGCCGGCGCCGAATTCGGCCAGTCCCGCGTAGCGGCGGAAGTTCTCCGAAACGGCCGCGCCGAGATTGAGCCCGAGGGAGGTGGCCTGCTGAAGGCTCATCTGGCGGGCGATGTGCCGGGCGTTCACGTGGCCGAGCTCATGGCCGATGACGCCCGCGAGCTCCGCTTCGTCGTTCAGGTAGGCAAGTATCCCCCGCGTCACGTACACGTACCCGCCCGGCACGGCGAACGCGTTGACGATCGGCGTGTCGAGCACCTTGAAGTGGTACTGCGCGTTCGGCTGGTGCGTGTTCCGGGCGATGCCCTGGCCGATCCGGTCGACGTACGCGGACAGCTTCTGGTCCTCGTAGAAGCCGTACGTCCGGCCGATCTGGGCGTCGGTCTGCCGCCCCATGGCGATTTCGTCCTGCTGCGAAACGAGCATGAGCTCCCGCTTGCCCGTGACCGGATTGACGGCGCAGGAGAGCGGGATGAGGATTGCCGCGAGCGTGAGAGCGACAATTGCGAGCGCCGTGCAGCGAGCCATGATCATCCTCCTCGTTTTGCCTCCAGTATGGCGTTCAGTAGCAGCTTGTACGTTCCCGCCGTCTGGCAGCGGTACTGCGGATTGAATCCGAACAGCACGACCCGCCCCGCGCCGATCGTGTACTCGACGAGCGCCGCGCTCCGGTAGAGCCGCTCCCCGCCGATGATGAGCCCGCTCGCGAGGGGATCCTTCTCGGGGTAGCTCGCGAGCACCGACCGGTCGATCTTCCCGTACGGCACCGAGGTCGCGAAGGCGAGGCTGTTGGCGAAGAAGATGTGCCCGCGCTCGGGCATGCCGTACGTGATCGGCTGATCCGTCTTGAAGGACACCTTCAGGATGGATCCCGGGCAGTAGAAATCGTCGCCCGACACCTTATGCAGGATATTCCGGACCGGGAGCTCGAGCGTCTCGATCGCGAAGTCGCACGAGCTGCCGAAGCAGATGAGCGTGCCCCCCGCCTCGACGAACTTCTTCACGTTCTCGACGCCTTTCTTGTCGATGCCGCCCTTGTAATCGGGCGGGAGCGGCCGGAACCAGCGCCGTTCCTCCTCGTCGTCGATCTTGCCGTCCTTGATGATCGAGGGCTTGATGTCCGGGATGACGAGCACGTCGAAACCCTTGATGCGGTTCTCCGTCACGTCCTTGTTCGAAACGCCGGCGTAGGGAACCTCGTACGAGTCGAAGAGGTAGCGCGTCCAGCCCTCGTCCATGCTCGCGATCCACGGCTTGAAGAGGGCGGTCTTCGCCGCGCGGATCTCGTGCGCGTCGCCGGCCGGCTCGGCGGCCAGCGGCAGAAAATCGACGTGCGCGCGGGACGCGATTTCGGCGGCCGCCGCGGCGAGCCCTTTCGCGGCCGGCACAACGAACGTTCCGGCGGGGAGCGCTCCCGCGGCGTTCAACCGCCGCACGGCGAATCCCTTCGCGAGGAGCTCGTTCACCGCCTGGTACGACGTGTTGATTTCCGGGCGCAGCGCCCAGCCCCAGGCGCCGTCGGCGAAGCTTCCCGCGGGGTAGGGATAGCCGGCGAGGAGCTCGAGCGGCGCCTCGAAGCGCTCGCCGACCTCGTCGCAGGCCACTCCCATCTGGAGCGGCATCGTCCAGCCCGTGACGTCGTAGGGTTTGTCGATGGGGTGCTTCGCGCTCGCGCGCGTTTCCGGGTATTCTTGAATTTCGAGGAGATCCTTCGCGTAGCGCCCGTAGGGCTGATCGAGCCTCACGACGAAGGAGCCGGCGCGGTACGTCCGGTCTCCCGCGGCGAAATCCGTCGCCGCCCGGTGCACCTCGACGCCGCCGCGCATGAGCGCCTCGACGAGGCGGGCCGCCGTCACCGGGTCGCGCTGGGGGGCGGGGATAATGTAGGCGAACGGCTTCTCGCTCGTTCCGCGCTCGACGGCCCGCAGCCCCATCCGGACGTAGTTCTCGAGGAATCGCGCGCGGTTATTCGCGCAGCATACGACGAACGACTCCGCCGCCGCGCGGTCGTACTCGACGATGTCGCGGAGACGCCACCAGCCCCCGGGCCAGGGATTCGGGAAGTTGATGCCCATCTCGTATCGCGGGAACCCCGCGTCGTCGCCGCGGAGCTCGCCCGGCTCGATGAACACGGGGCTCGCGACCTGCACGCTCGCCGCTTCGCTGAGGAGGCCGATCTGGTTGTGCCACCAGGCGAGGCCGTTGGATGAGCCTTCCCAGTACGCGTCGAACAGGGCGTTCGAAATGACGCCGGAGAGGCCGCGCTCCTCGCAGGCGAGCTGCATCGCCGACCCGACGAGATTGTTCGCCCGATATACGATCGGATCGATGTTCGGATTGGCCGGCAGGTAATACGGGGGGAGGAAGAGGCGCGGGCCCGTGCTCGACATCTGGTGCATGTCGAGGACCGCCTGCGGCACCGCCGTCCGGAAGAAGAGATCGAACACGGCCCTCGTTTCGGGGAGGTTCAGCATGAACCAGTCGCGGTTGTTGTCGTGCCCCGCGTAATGGTGGTAGAGCCAGGGCATCGAGCCCCCCTCGTACTCGGTGCCGAGCCATTTCCGGTACCAGTCGGCGACCATCTGCATGCCGTCGGGATTCATCGGGACGATATAAAGGATCGTCTCCTCGAGCGCCTTCGAGAGGCGCTCGCTCCGCCGCGCGGCGACGTCGTAGGCGAGCTCGAGCGCCATCTGCATCGCGCCGACCTCGGTCGCATGGAGGCTTGCCGTGATCATGGTGACGATCCGCGCCTCCGCGACGAGCGAGGCGGTTTCGGCGGGGGAGAGCTTCCGCGGATCGGAGAGGCGCCGCGAGAGATCCACGTAATGGTCGAGCTTCTCAAGGTTCGCGGGGGCGGAGAGAATGACTGCGATCATCGGCGTGCCGAGCGTCGTCGTTCCGATCTCCCGCACCGTCACCCACGGCGAGGCCTCGTCGAGGAGCGCGAAATAGCCGCGCGCCTGCTCGTAATCGGCGAGCTTCCGGTCAGCGCCGATCTCGAATCCGAGATACTCGGCGGGGGATTTGATCGCCGCCTGCGTGGGGGCCGCCGTCCCCGGGGCCGCCGCGGGGAACGGCGCCGGAGGCGCTCCGAACGGCGCTCCGAGGGCCGCGGCGCGCGTGAAGAGCGAGATGAGCGTGGCAAGAATGATGACAAGCAATCCGCGCATGCGAATGACCTCCTGCGGCGAGATTCGGGGCCGATGATCAAGCGCGGTCCGACCGCGGCGAGAGCCGGGCCGCCGCCGTGAACACGAGAAGAACCGCGAGGCTCGCGAGCGAGCCCGCGATGAAGCCGTCGACGCCGAAGGGCTTCTTGAGCCAGGTCCAGACGATCGCCGTGAGGGAGCCGGCGACCATCGACGCGACGACGCCGGTCTTGCTCGCGCCCTTCCAGTAGAGACCGAAGAGGAGGGGCCAGAAGGTCGTGCTCGCGATGACGGCCCATGCGAAGCCGGTGAGCACGAGAATGAGCGCCGGCGGCTTGAGCGCGATCACGAGCGAGACGAGCCCGACGGCGGCGCTCACGACGCGGTTCGCGAAGACCTCCTGCGGGCCGGTCAGCTTCCGCTTGAGGCCGTGCTCGTAGATGTCCGTGATGAGCGAGCTCGACATGATGATGAGGACGCCGGCGAAGGTGGACATGCCGGCCGCGACGACACCCGCGAGCAGCAGCGCCGCCTGCCACGGCGAGAGCACCATGGCCACGAGCTTCGGGATCGCGAGGTCGGGATTCTCGAGCCCCGGGATGAGCACGCGGCTGAGCGCGCCGACAAGATACGGAATGACGGCGATCGAGGCGCCGAGCGTCACGATCACGGCGCCGAGCCGGAGCGTCTTCGTGTCCTTGATGCTGTAGAAGCGGATGATCATCTGCGGCATGCCCCAGACGCCGAGGCTCACGACGAGCGCGAAGCTGAAGAGCCCCGCCCATCCCCATACGCCCGGCGTGTTCACGTACTGCGGTCCGATCGCGGCGAGCTTCTCCATGCCGGCGCCGAGCCCGCCGACCGCGCCGAAGGTCTTGAACATGAGGAGGAGGAGGGCGAAGATCATCACCCAGGCCTGGATGAAGCTCGTCCAGACGACCGCCATGTAGCCGCCGAGCACGACGTAGAAGATGATCACGAGCCCCGAGATGAGCACGCCTCCCCAGTAGGGGAGATCCATGAGCACCTCGAACGAGTTCGCCATGCCCTTCACGACGCTCACGTTGTAAATGATGAGAAAGAGGAATACGACCGCGGCCGAGTAGATCCCCGCGGCGGGGGAGTTGAAGCGCCGCGCGAAGAACCCCGACATCGTCCGCACGCCGAGGCGCTCGGTCATCTCGCGCACGCGCTTGCCGAGCACGATCCAGCAGAGGAGGCATCCGACGAGCACGTTGATCGCCCCGATCCAGATCGTCGCCATGCCGAACTTGTAGCCGAAGGCCCCGCCGCCGATGATGAGCACCGAGCTGAAATAGACGGCGATGTAGGAGAGGGCCGTGACCCACGGGCCGATCGTGCGCCCCCCGAGGATGAAGTCGGAGGCCGATTGCGTCCGGCGGGCGCTCCAGAGGCCGACGCCCATCAGGATCACGACATACAGGAAGAGAACGGCGATGCACGCCTGCAGCAGTGTCACGGCTTCCCCCTTGTCCGCCCGTCTACCGCCGCCGGTCCTTCGCGTCCTCGCGAAGCGCCCAATGGAGCGCGACGAGAACGCTCGCGCCGGTCACGACGAACGCCAGAAAGGTCATCCACGGAAAATTGAACGGTCCCATCGATGAGCGCCTTTCGACGCGGGCCGGGGGCGAATCGCCGCGCCCCCGCCCGCCGTCCGCTAGTACTTGAACATGATCTCCCAGCGGAGGAAATGAGCCGGATCGCTTCCGTCGGCGTAGTAATCCCCCGGCAGGAGGGCTTCCCAGAGAACGTACGCGGAGAGATATTCGTTGAGCGTCCCGGAGAGCTTCATGATCGAGAGGGTCCCGCGATAGCTTCCCGCGCCGAAGACCGATGTGTTGACGCCGGAAGGAGGCGGCTCGGGCGCCCACATCGGATAGATCTGCTCCTCGAAGGCGACGCGTTTATGGGGCTTCACCTCGAGAGCGAACCACAGGGATGCGAAATTCTCCCAATACGCCGCGCCCCGCTCCTTCGAAAGGGAGTAGATGTAGAGCTCGCTCCACTTCGGCCAGCGGGAATAGACCGGATCCCAGCCCTCGTAGGCATCCGCGCTCCCGGGATCGTCGCCTGAGAGATAGAAGGCTCCGAGGCGGAGCGATGGCGCGCCGCCGACCGGCAGGGCGTATTTGCCGTAGAGGTAGCCGCCGTATCCGATTCGATCCTGCTCGCCGCGGCCGCCGAGCTGCACGGCCCCCTCGACGGCGAAGGTGAATCGCTCGAAGCCCTTTCCTGAGACGCGCGCCCCGACCGTGTGGATATCGCTCTCGGGATAGACGCCGTCTCCGTCCTTCTCGTTCTTGTAGAAATAGTACGCCTCGAGCTTCCGGCCCTCGAACGACTCGTCCGTGTAGTAGAGGCCGGCGCCCGTCTCGTCCCATTCGATCAGAGGCTGATCCTGATCGTTGAAGACGGGGAGATACTCATCCTGCTCCGGATCGGAAATGAAATGCGCCTCCAGCCGGCGCTTCTCGAACGCGGCGGTGAGGAGCAGGGCGTTGAAGTACGCCGTGCGCGAGCCGTCGAGCGGCCCGCCGTCCCAGCAGACGAAGCCCTCGCCGTAGAACAGGTTCTGCCGCCCGAGGACGAAGCCGAACGGCGTGCCGCCGATATTCTTGCCCTCGATGTAGAGATTCTCGAAGAGGAGCTCGTGGATCTCGAACGGCTGGTCCTCGAGCCCCTTGTTCGATTTGTACCAGCGCCGGTGCTCGTTGTTGAGCATCGCGTAGAGCTTCCACTGCGCGGCCGGCGCCCACGAGCCCCAGAGCTGCGACCGCACGCGGAGATAGTTGTAGTCGTCGGCGGCCGCTTCCGAGAAATCGTATACGTTCGCCAAATACTCCTGGCGGAGACGGAGACGGAAGCCCCAGTCGAGCGCGCTCGAGGCCTTTTCCTCCGCGGAGAGATCGCTCGATATGAGGCAGAACAGCGCGGCGGCGATCGATGCGCGCCGAAACATGCGCGCGGCGGCGCTCGGCGCGCGACGGGGGAATGCGCCTGTCCCCTTCGGCCCGGTGCGGCTCACGAGAAGCTCCCTTCGAAACCGGGGTTCAGACTTCCGAGAACTCCCCTTTTTTAGAGCAATTTCGGGGGTATGTCAAGACATCCTCTCCTGTGCTACTATCCGCCGGAATACGATTCGCAGCAGACAGTCCGGCAGATGAATGCAAAGGAGCGGACATGAAACCGCAGCTACTCGCGCTCGTGGCCGCCGTGGCATGGGGCATCGGCGGGTATTTCGAGAAAAAGGGCCTCCAGATGGGCCACCTTTCCGCCCAGATGGGGATCACCATCCGCACGGCCGTGGCGCTCGCGATCCTCGGCGCCGTGAGCGCGTCCCAGTGGAAGGCCCTCCCGCAGGCCGGCGCGAAGCCCCTCGTCATGATGGCGCTCGGGGGAGGGGTGCTCGCGGGAGCGATCGGCATGCTGTGCTTCTACGGGGCGCTCAAGGGAGCGCCGCTCGGGCGCGTCATGCCGATCGCCTTCACGTCGCCGCTCTTCGGAGTCATCATGGGAGTGTGGCTCGGCGGCGAGACGCCCGGCGCGCGCGAGATCGCCGGCGTCGTTCTCACGGTCGGCGGGATCGTGCTGCTGACGGCCCGCTGAGGAGGCGCGCATGACGTATGACGTGATCGTCGTCGGCGGCGGAGCGGCGGGAATGCTCGCCGCGGGGAGCGCGGCCGAAGCGGGGGCGCGCGTTCTGCTCCTCGAGCGGAACGAGCGTCTCGGCAGGAAGCTCCGCATCACCGGAGACGGCAGGTGCAATCTGACGAACACCGCCGATATGGAGGCGTTCATACGCAGCTTCGGCGCGAACGGTAGATTTCTCTACCGGGCGTTTTCCTCGTTTTCGAATCGCGACCTCATCGCGTTCTTCGACGGGCTGGGGGTGGCGACGAAAGAGGAAGAGGGGGGCGCGATATTTCCGGCGAGCGACCGCGCGGAGAGCGTCGTCGAGGCGCTCGCGCGATACATGAAAAAGCACGGCGTCGAGGTCATGCTGAACGCGCGCGCGTCGGGAATCGCCGTCGACGCGGCGTCGGGCGCCGTCGCCGGCGTTACGCTCGAGGGACGCGAAGGGACGCTGGGCGCGAAGCGGGTGATACTCGCGACGGGAGGGCTCTCGTATCCCGCCACCGGCTCGACCGGGGACGGCTACGCGATGGCGAAGGCGCTCGGCCACGCGATCGTGCCGCCGCGCCCCGCGCTCGTTCCGCTCGAGACCGTCCAATCGTTTCCCGGCCGTCTGCGCGGGGTGTCGCTCGCAAGCGTCGCCGTGACGGCGACGAGCGGCCGGAAACGGATCGCCTCGGAATCGGGGGACCTCATGTTCACGCATTACGGCGTTTCAGGCCCGGTCGTTCTCGCGCTGAGCGGCGCCGTCGTCGAGCATCTCGACAAAGGCGAGCAGGTCGCCCTCTCCGTCAATCTGATGCCGGATCTCGACGGACGGGGCGTGGACGATCTCCTTCTCCGGACGTTCGCGCGATCGGGGCGGAAGCAGCTTGCCACGGTGATAGGCGGCCTCGTGCCGAAAGCGCTCGCGGGCGTTCTCGCCGACGCCGGAGGAATAGCCGCCGACAGGCCGTGCGGCGGGATCACGGCTTCCGAGCGGAAGCGTCTCGTCGCCCTGCTCTCCGATATGCGGCTCGCCGTGAAGCGGGCGAGACCGATCGCCGAGGCGATCGTCACGCGGGGCGGCGTCGATCTGAAGGAGGTCGACCCCCGCACGATGGAATCGAAGAAGGTGCGCGGGCTCTCTTTCTGCGGGGAGGTGCTCGACGTCGACGGGCGGACGGGCGGCTTCAACCTGCAGGCGGCGTTCTCGACGGCGCGCCTCGCCGCGTCGCGCGCCGCCGCGGGGGCGGCGCCGGCGGGCGGCTCCGCGGACTGACGATCGCTAGCTCTCGTTGGGCTCCCGGCGGTGGTGTCGCACGACCTTCGCCTGCACCATGTAGATCACTTCTTCGGCGATGTTCGTCGCATGGTCGCAGATCCGCTCGAGGAATCGCGCGACGAGGAGGAGCTGGACGGCGCGCGGCACGGTGGCGCAATCCTTCGCCATGTAGTCCTCGATCAGCTCGCGCTGGATCGCGTCCCGCAGCTCGTTGGCCTCCGGCTCGACGAGCAGGACCTTCCTGGCGAGATCGGCGTCCTCGTTCACGAACGACTCGATCGCCATGCCGATCATCCTCTGGGCCACGGCCGTCATTTTCGGGATGTCCACGAGCGGCTTGAGGAGCGGCTTGTCGACGATCTCGAGCGTGCGCTCGGCGATGTCGACGGCGATATCGGCGATCCGCTCCAGCTCGGCGTTGATCTTCATGCCCGTCGTGATGAACCGGAGATCCTTCGCCATCGGCTGGAACCGGGCGATCAGATCGATGCATTTGTCGTCGATGACGAGCTCCAGCCGGTCGACGTCACGGTCGTTCTCGATGACGCTCTTCGCGAGATCGGCGCTCCGCGTCTTGAGGGCATCGATCGACCTGGCGATGGCGTTCGAGCTGAGCGTTCCCATCCCGGCGACGCTCTTCTTCAGCTCGTCGAGCTCCGTGTCGAAATAGCGTTCCATGCCGTCTCCTATCCGTATCTTCCGGTGATGTAATCCTCGGTGCGCTTGTCGCGCGGCGAGGTGAAGATCGCGTCCGTCTTGCCGAACTCGACGAGCTCGCCGAGCAGCATGAACCCCGTGTCGTCGGAGACGCGCGCGGCCTGCTGCATGTTGTGCGTGACGATGACGATCGTATAGCTCTGCTTGAGCTCGCGCATGAGCTCTTCGATGCGCGCCGTCGCCTGGGGATCGAGCGCCGAGCACGGCTCGTCCATGAGCAGGACCTCGGGCTTGACGGCGAGGAGCCGCGCGATGCAGAGGCGCTGCTGCTGCTCGAGCGACAGGCGCAGGGCCGACACGCGCAGCTTGTCCTTGAGATCGTCCCAGAGGAGCACGCTGCGCAGGCTGCTCTCGACGATCGCGTCCATGTCCGCGCGCGGCATGCGCACGCCGTGGATCCGCACGCCGAAGACGATGTTCTCGTAGATCGAGAGGGGGAACGGATTGGGCCGCTGGAACACCATGCCGACCTTCTTGCGCAGGGCGACCAGATCGGTGTCCGGCGTCGAGGATGTCCGTCTCGTCGATGAGCACCTCGCCCCTCGGCGCGGACGCCGTCGATCAGGTCGTTCATCCGGTTGAAGACGCGCAGGAGCGTCGACTTGCCGCAGCCGGACGGCCCGATGATCGCGGTGATCCGGTTCGCCTGAAACGCCGCGTTCGACGTCCTTCAGGGCGTGGAAGGCGCCGTACCAGAGGTTGAGTTCGTGCGTCGACGATCTTCGTCCGTCATCCGAACTGTCCCCTGATATAGTCGTCGGTGCGCTTGTCCCGCGGCGCGGTGAACATCCTGTCGGTCCGGTCGATCTCGACCAGCTCCCCATCAGGAAGAACGCCGTCCGGTCCCCGACCCGCGCCGCCTGCTTGACGTTGTTGGTGACGAGCATCATGCGTGTACCGCTGCTTCAGCTTCACCATGGCGTCCTCGACCTTCGCCGTGGAGATCGGGTCGAGCCCCGAGCAGGGCTCGTCGAAGAGGATCACCTCGGGCTCGACGGCCAGCGTCCGGGCGATGCACAGGCGCTGCTGCTGGCCGCCGGAGAGCTTGAACGCCGACTCCGCAGCCGGTCCTTGACCTCATCCCAGAGATAGGCGCTCCGCAGCGCCTCCTCCACGCGCTCGGCAGAGCCGTTCGCCGCCGCGGAGGCCGTGCATGCGCAGCCCGTACGCCACGTTCTCGAATATCGAGAGGGGCAGCGGGAGCGGCAGGGCGAAGACCATGCCGACCTTCCTGCGGAGCGCGCTCGACCTCCATCTTCGCGGACGCTTTTCGCCCTCGAGCTCCACCGCGCCGCTCATCCTGAAGCCGGCTGCAGGTCGTTCAGGCGGTTGAGCGTCCGGAGGAAGGTCGTCTTGCCGCTGTTCGACGGGCCGATGACGCTCAGGATCTCGTTGGCGAGGACGTCCATGCTGATGCCCCGCACCGGGCTGGACGGCGCCGAACCAGATGTCGAGCGTCATCGATCTTGAACAGTCTACCATTTCTTCTTCTTCCTGAACCGGTATCGAATGATGATCGCCACCAGGTTCATGAACAGCACGAGCGCGAGCAGCACGAACGCCGTGCCGTAGCGGATCTTCTCGTCGACGTTCGGCACCTGGGTCGAGATGACGTACAGGTGATACGGCAGGGCCATCGCCTGATCGAATATCGACTCCGGCAGCTGCGGCAGGTAAAACGCGGCGACGGTGAAGAGGATCGGGGCCGTCTCGCCGGCCGCCCGGCCGAGCCCGAGGATCGTGCCCGGTCAGGATGCCCGGGATCGCGTTCGGGCAGGACGATATGCCGGATCGTCTGCCATTTGCTCGCGCCCAGCGACAGGCTGACCTCGCGGAACGACTGCGGGACGCTCTCGAGCGCTTCGCGGGAGGCCGTGATGATGACCGGCAGGATCATGATGCCGAGCGTGAGCGAGCCGGAGAGGATCGAGGCGCCGAACTTGAAGAAGACGACGAAGAGCGCGAGGCCGAAGAGGCCGTAGACGACCGACGGCACGCCGGCGAGGTTGACGATGGCGAGCTTGATCAGCCGGGTGAGCAGGTTGTCCTTCGCGTATTCGCTCAGGTAGATCGCGGCCAGGAGCCCGATCGGCAGCGCGAAGACGATCGCGCCCGCCACCAGATAGAGCGTGCCGACGATGGCCGGGAAGATGCCGCCGGCGCGCATGCCCTGCCGCGGGATGTCGGAGAGGAACTGCCAGCGTGATGCGCCGGAAGCCCCTTCTCGACGATCATGACGACGATGAATCCGACCGGCACGACGATGAGCAGCGTCGCCAGGAACAGGAGGGAGAATGCGATCCGCTGTGTCCGGTACGGATTCATGGTCACTGCCTCTTGTGCAGGAAGAGGTCCGCCGTCACGTTGATCGCGAAGCTGATGACGAACAGGACGATGCCGATGGCGAAGAGGGCGAAGTAGTGCTCGCTGCCCATCGACCGCCTCGCCCATCTCCGCGGCGATCGTCGCGGTCAGGGTCCGCACCGGCGCGAGGATGCTCTGCGGGATCACCGCGGCGTTGCCGGTGATCATCATCACGGCCATCGTCTCGCCGATGACGCGGCCGATGCCGAGCATGACCGCGGCGACGATGCCGCTCGAGGCCGCCGGCAGCATGACGCGCCAGATCGTCTGCCAGTGGGTCGCGCCCAGGGCGAGCGCCGCCTCCTTGTACGTTCTTCGGGACGGAGTAGAGGGCGTCCTCCGCGATCGAGACGATCGTCGGCATCGCCATGAACGCGAGCATGATCGAGCCGGAGAGCGCGGTGAGCCCGGTCGGCAGGTGGAAGACGTTCTTCACGAGCGGCACGAGGGTCACCATGCCGATGAAGCCGAGGACGACGCTCGGGATGGCGGCCAGGAGCTCGATGCCGGCCTTCAGGATCTCCTTGGCCCGTTGCGGCGCGATCTCGGCGATGTAGATCGCGCAGCCGACGCCGATGGGGATCGAGATGAGCGGCCGCGCCGAGCGTCACGAGCGAGCGAGCCGAGGATGAGCGGCAGGATGCCGAGCTGCGGCGGCTCGGAGATGGGATACCAGCTTCTTGCCGAAGAGGAAGTCGCCGGGGCTGATCGTCTCGAAGAGGGCGAGCCCCTCCTTGAGCAGAAAGAGGAAGATCAGGAGCGACGAAGAATATCGAGGCCAGCCCGCAGAGGAGGATCGAGCTTCTCGATGATGAATTCCTTGCAGTCTTCCGCTGCATGGGCATCGCTGCTTGCTTTTCACCGGCACGAAATCGGTTTGCCGGACGATCTCCTGGCCTTCCTTGGAGAGCGCGAAATCGATGAAATTCTTAACCAGGCCCTGCGGCGCGCCGTTGGTATACATGAGCAGCGGCCGCGAGATCGGATACGAGCCGTTCATGACATTCTCGATGGTCGGCGCGACGTACGCGCGACTCGGCGTCCTTGGCGATCGCCACCGGCTTCTGCTTGGCGGAGATGTAGCCCATGCCGTAGTAGCCGATGGCGTCGGGGTTCCCCGCGACCTCGTCGGCGATCGCCTGGGAGGACGAGAGCATGAGCGCGCCGGGCGCGAACTCCTCCTGTGCTGCTCTTGTCGCTCTTCCGCAGCACGTGCTCCTTGAAATAGACGTGCGTGCCGGAGTTGACCTCGCGGGACAGGATGACGATCTGCTCGTCCCTGCCGCCGAGCTCTTTCCAGTTCGTGATCTTGCCCGGAGAAGATGCCCGCGAGCTGGTCGATGGTGAGCTGGTCGACGGGATTGGCCGGATTGACGACGACCGCCAGCCCGTCGAGCGCCACCTTGATCTCGTACGGATGGAACCCCTTCTTCTTGGCGAGCGCGATCTCCTTTTCCTTGATGTTCCGCGAGCTCATCGCGATGTCGCAGGTGCCGCTGATGAGGCTCGAGAGCCCCGTGCCGGAGCCGCCGCCGGTGACCGCGATGAAATCGTCGGGGTGCTTCTCCATGTATCTCTCGGCCCACGCCTGGCCGAGATTGACCATCGTGTCGGAGCCCTTGATCTGAATGGCGTTCTTCTGCGACCGGCTGCAGCCGGCGATCGCGAGGAAGATCAGCAGGAGCAGAGTATTCCGATGCATCGTCTTCATCGTCGTCGCTTCGAAACGTCGTGGTTCATGCGCGCCCGGATCCGGCGGCGCCGGCGGCGCGGGCTCCGGAGTTGCCTAGGCTATCCTATCCGGCCGTTCGATGCAAGAGAGCTTTTTTCCTCAGGCGCGCAGGCGCTCCCGCATGCTCTCGACGAGCGGCCTCGAGCCGACGTAGAGGGCGGTCCGGTGGTGGGGGGACTCGGGAACGATATCGAGAATGTCGTTCCCCGCCTCGTCGATCGCGGCCCCGCCCGCCTCCCGGGCGATGAAGGCGGCGACGTTCGCCTCGTAGAGGAGGCGGAGCTTCCCCTTCGGGCGGTTCTTCTCCGGCCGCGGGTGGTTCACGATCGCCGGATACATGAACATGCCGCCGTTCGAGAGGAGGCGGTGGAAGTCGCCGGCGAGCGATCCCATGTAGCGGAACGCGTATTTCGATTCGTTGTCCTCGATCCAGCGCTGGACGCCCGCCGCGAAGGTCCGGCGGTTCCCGGCGTTGAAGGAGAGCTCCCAGGTCTTCGGATCCTCGGGGAGCATCAGCCGCTCGGAGCCTTCGGGCTTCACGTACGTCATCGTCTCGTCGAGATGGAAGCGGAAGACGCCGGTGTCGGCGAGCGCGAGCGTGAAGACGCCGTTCGGGATGAGGAAGATGCCCGCCGCGCGGAGCTCGGCGCCGACGCGCAGGCGGCCGTCCTCGGGCCCCTCGAGGTTCCGTTTCGCGACGGCGAACATGAAGCCGACGGGCAGGTTGTGCTTGATGTTGCTCGAGCCGTCGAGCGGATCGTAGTAGATGAAGTAGCGGCCGCCGTCCTCGTTGAGCCGGACCGGCTCCGGCTCCTCTTCCGTGACGGCGTAGATCACCTGATTCGAGCGCCGCAGGTAATGCAGCACGATCGAGTCGGCGATGTCGTCCATCTTCATCACGGATTCGTCCTGGCAGTTCACGGCTCCCGCCTCGCCCATCATGTTCTTGAGCGAGCCGGTCTGATAGAAGTACTGGATGTACTTGGCCGCCGTCTGGACCGCCTCGAGGAGGACGAGGAAGTTGTAGCTCCGATGGTGGCGCTCCTGGTGGTGGAGCATGAAATCCATGAAGCTCTGTTCCAGTTTCATGGGTAAATTCCCCTCGTTCGCGCACCGAAGGACGCGCGGCGCCGCGGGAAGCTCCGCGGCGCCGCACATGCCGGATCTACCCGCCGAATTCGTACCCGAACGCGAGGTAGAAGATCGGCCCCCACGTGACGTCGGCGTCTTCGTTTCCGCCGGACGGCTGGGTGATGAAGCCGAGCTCGCCGACGAGGGCATTCTTGCCGCCCTTGAGCGGTTTCGCGATTTCGAAGATGCCGCCGACATCGAGGCCGGTCACGTTGTCGTCGTACGCGTCGCTGCTCGTCATCTGGTATCCTATCGCAAGGCCGGGACGAAGCTGCAGTCCGTTCTGCAGGGTGAAGCGTCCCTTTATGGTCGCCCCCAGCGTGGTGACCGTGCGTGCCGTAATCGTATCCTTCCACGGTGACGGAGGGCCCAGCCAGCATCAGAAACGCGCCGAGCGAAAGCTTCGGAGCCACATACCCGTCGAAATACGCGTTGAACAGATAGCCCGTGCCCGTATCGAAATCCCACCCCGGAGGACTGACCGTCACCGCCCCGGGCAGCATGAGACCGCCCTTGAGGGTGAAATTCCACGACTGTTCCTGGGCGCTCACCGCGGACATCGACGAGGCGACGAGAATCAAGCACAACAGGAGCGACGCGCATCGGCTTCATGCCGACCTCCTTGCGAAAAGAACCCGAACGGTAAGGACCGACAATAGGCGGAGCCTATCGAAACGCCGGAATCGTGTCAACCATCCGTTCGCCGTCTCGCGCGCCCGGCATCACCGGCTCTTGTTCGGGTACGGCGGAGGCGGCGGCACGGCCGGCGGATTCGCCTTCAGAAGCCCGAGCACGACCTCGATCGCCTTGTCGAGCTGTTGATCCTCCCCGGCGAATTCGCGAACGGGATCGTTGTCGACGTAGATGTCCGGCTCGACCCCTTTCCCCTCCATGATCCATTCCTTCCCCTCGGCGTCGTACCGCGAAAACTCCGGCTTGTTGAGATAGCCGCCGTCGAGGAGCGGGAGGCTCCCGCGGATCCCGACGACGCCGCCCCACGAGCGCTTGCCGATGACCGGGCCGATCCCGTATTTCTTGAACCGGTAGGCGACGATGTCGCCGTCCGAGGCGGAGAACTCGTCGAGCAGCATCACCTTCGGGCCGACGATCGTGCCGTCGGGATCGGGGGCGTACGACGTGTTCCGCGCGATGTCGATCATCGCCACCTCGCGCCTGAGGCGCTCGATGATCTGGGAGGAAACGTTCCCGCCGCCGTTCCCGCGCACGTCGACGATGAGCGCGTCCTTGCGGATCTGGGGATAGTAGTACTTCACGAACTGATTGAGCCCGTCCGCGCCCATGTCGGGGATGTGCACGTATCCCACGCGGCCGCCGGCGGCCTTGTCGACCTTCTCGAGATTCCGCTGGACCCAGTTGAAATAATACAGCTCGCGCTCGTCGGCGATCGGCACGACGACGACCGTCCGCGCGCCCGATTCCTTCGGCGCCGCGTTGACCGAGAGCGTGACCTGTTTGCCCGCGGTGTTCCAGAGCGCTTCGGAGATGTCCCGCATTCCCGCGGTGGAGACTCCGTTGACGGCGACGATGTACTCGCCCTGCTTGACGTCGACGCCGATCTCCGTGAGCGGTGAGCGGAGGCTCGCGTCCCAGTTCTGCCCCTTGAGGATCTCGTCGATCCGGTAGCACTTCGTCGAGGCGTCGCGAGAGAGCTTCGCGCCGAGGAGGCCCTGCTGCACCCGGTCGGCCTTCGGGTAGTCTCCGCCGCCGACGTAGGCGTGGCCGATGTTGAGCTCGCCGATCATCTCGCCGATGAGGTACGTGAGGTCGGCCCGGTGATTCACGAAGGGGAGGAGCGCCCCGTAGCGCGTCCGCATGAGCTTCCAGTCGACGCCGTGGAGCGACGGATCGTAGACGAAGTCGCGCATCTGGCGCCAGCATTCGTTGAATATCTGCTTCCATTCGGCCGTGCGGTCGAGGATCACGCGCATGTCGGAGACGTTGAGCTTCTCGCTCGTATCGATCTTTCCCGTGGGGAGATCGATGATCGAATAGGAGCCTCCCTGCTCGACGAGCATCTTCTTGCCGTCCGCGGAAATCTCGTATCCGTTCACCTCGCCGAGCTCGGTCTCCTTCTGCTTCTCGAGATCGTAGAGGAGGAGCAGCGTCTTCGGATCGCGCCTTCCGCCTCTGATGTAATAGACGTTGTCGCCGACGCACGAGACGCTGCGATAGGTCGAGGCCGCCGTCGGGATGACGGCGATGCGGCTCTGAATGCCGTCGGCGTCGACCGTGATCGGCTTCTGCTCTTTCTGGTCCTCTTTCTTCTCTTCCTTCGCTTTCGCATCCTTGCCTTTCGCCTCGTTGTCGGGCGCGCCGCCCGCGCTCACCTCGTCGCTCTTGGGGGCGAAGGGGGAGGGAACCGATTTCGACAGGGTCACGAGGTAGATGCGCGCCATGTCGAGGTAGATGTGGTTCCACTCGGTCTGCCCGTACAGCGGGCTGAAGCTGCGGTCCGAAACGAAGAAAAGATACTTCCCGTCGGGGCTGAAAGCGGGGCCGAAGGAGGTGAACCACCCGTCCGTCACCTCGATCGTCTTCTTCGAATCGAGGGAGTAGAGCTGGATCGTCGTCATGCGCCGGTCTTCCGGTTTCGCGTACGCGATCCACCGGCTGTCGGGCGACCACGCGTAATCCCGCATTTCGAACGCGGCCGCCTCGGCGACGACGGTCACGCTCTTCGAACCGACGTCGACGTACTGGAGGCGCTGCTTCCGGTCGGACCACAGGAGCTTCTTGCTGTCCGGCGACCAGAGCGGCTGGTATTTGTAATTGTCCCCGCCGCTCGTGAGACGGATGGATTCGCCGCGTCCGTCCTGCGGCACGAGCCAGAGCTCATCTTCCCCCGAGGCATCCGAGACGCACGCGATCCATTTCCCGTCGGGGGACCACTTCGAGTTGCGCTCGTGCACGCCGGGAGTCTTCGTCAGGTTCCTCGTGTTGCCGTGCTTCGCCGGCACGGTGAAGACGTCGCCGCGCGCGCCGAAGAGGGCGCGGCTCCCGTCGGGGGCGATTTCGAAGTTCGTGATCTCCCCGGAAACGTCGCGGAGCCCGCCCCGGCCGATCGCGAAATCTTCCCGGATCGTGATCGGCACCCGGCGGACCTTCTCGGTCGCGAGGTCGAGGACGTGGAGGTACCCGCCGTTCTCGAAGACGATCGCGTTATCCCCGATCGACGGGAACTTCACGTCGTACTCGGTGAAGTCCGTGAGCTTGCGGGTCTGCTTCGTCGCGATATCGAGCGCGTAGAGATTTATCCGCCCCGATTCCTCGCGATCGGAGGCGAAATAGACGGTGCCGCCGCGAAGCATCGGGATGATATCCTGCGCGGGATTGTTCGTGAGGTTCGTCGTCGTCTTGGCGGCGAAATCGTACAGCCAGACGTCGTCGGCCTGGCCGCCGCGGTAGCGCTTCCACGTGCGGAACTCGCGGAACACGCGGTTGTAGACCATCGTTTTGCCGTCGGCCGAGAACGAGCAGAATCCTCCGCGCGGGAGCGGGAGCTGCTCGGAATCGCCTCCCTCGCGCGGGATGGCGAACAGCATTCCCTTGAAATCGTTCGCCTCGTGCATGCGTGAGCGGTAGACGATCGTGTTGCCGTCCCGCCACGCCATGACGATGTTGTTCGGGCCCATCCGGTCGGAGACGTCGTCGCGCCCGAGCGTGGCCGTGAAGGTGAGACGCTTCGGCGTGCCGCCGTCGGCCGGCATGAGGTAGACCTCGGTGTTTCCGTCGTACTGGCCGGTGAAGGCGATTTCCTTGCCGTCGGGCGAAAAACGCGCGAACAGCTCGTAGCCCTCGTCGCTCGTCAAACGGCGCGCGACCCCGCCCGACGCGGAGACGGAGTAGAGGTCTCCCGCGTAGCTGAAGACGATGTTGTCGCCGTGAATCGCCGGGAAGCGGAGCAGCCCGGTTTCCTCCGCGCGCGGCGCGGTGACGGCGACGAAGAGCAACCCCACGAGAATCAAGGCGCGAAAACGCATCATGGCCGAGTCCCTTCTGTTGAGGCGAAAAACCTGCGGCAGGCGCACCGATTACATGCGCCGCATGGTATCGCCTTTTCGCCTCCTCGTCAAGGCCGGCCCCGCGCTTCGCGGGGGCGCGCGGGGGGCGCGCCGGCCCCGCGGGCCGATTTTTTGCGTATCGTACCCGGCTCGATTCGTATATACTGGCTGCTCGTTCAGGGGGGATTATGGAGCGAGATCTTTCTCAACTCAAAATAGATCCGGACCGGCGCGAGCGCGCGGGCCCCGGCCGGCGCATCCTCGCGATCTCGCTGATCGCCGTCGCGCTGGTGGTCGTCGTCGTGATCGCCGTCGCCCTCTCGCGGCGCGCTCCCGCCGTAGAAACGGCCGTCGCGCGCGAAGCGGGCGGGGCGCAGGCGGCCGTCCTCAACGCGAGCGGATACGTCACGCCGCGCCGTCGGGCGACCGTGTCGGCCAAGGTCACCGGAAAGATCAGGGAAGTCTACATCGACGAGGGGATGCGCGTCGCCGCGGGGCAGGTGCTCGCGCGGCTCGACGACGTCGACGCCGTCGCGGCGCTCCGCGCGGCCGAGGCGGAGAAGGCGGTCGCCGCCGCGACCCTCGAGGAGCTGCGCGTCCGGCTCGCGAACGCCCGGCGCGCCCATGAACGGAACAAGGATCTCCGCGCGCGCGAGCTCGTGAGCCAGGAGTCGCTCGATAACGCCGAGACGGCCGTGGCGAGCTTCGAGGCGCAGATCGCGCTCGCGAACGAGCGGATCAACGCCGCGGAGCGCTCGGTCGGGATCGCCCGCCAGAACGTCGACAACTGCGTCATCCGGGCCCCGTTCGCCGGCGTCGTCGTCTCGAAAGACGCCCAGCCGGGGGAGATGGTCTCTCCGATTTCGGCGGGAGGCGGATACACCCGCACGGGGATCGCCACCGTCGTCGATATGGCGTCGCTCGAGATTGAGGTCGACGTCAATGAATCGTACATCGCGCGCGTCGCTCCCGGCCAGAGGGTGGAGGCGACGCTCGACGCGTATCCAGACTGGCGCATACCGGCGGCGGTCAGGACCGTGATTCCCACGGCCGACCGTCAGAAGGCCACCGTCAAGGTCCGCATCTCGTTCGACGAGCTCGACAGGCGCATTCTTCCGGACATGGGGGTCAAGGTGTCCTTCCTCGAGGAGCGGGCGGATTCGGCGGCCGCCGCTTCCGTGCTCGTGCCGCTCGATGCGGTGCGCGCGGAGGGGGACGCGCGCTACGCGTTCGTGGTGAAGGACGGCCGGGTCGAGCGGCGGGCGGTGGGGACGGGGCGCGAGCGCGGCGCGGACATCGAGATCGTCGCGGGGCTTCGCCGCGGCGAGACGGTCGTCGTCCGCTCCCCGGGCGAGCTCCGCGACGGCGCGCGGGTTTCGTTGAAAGAGAAATAATCGACCAAAGGAGTTCGCATGGTTCGCGTGGACGGCAAAGGGAGCGGAGCCCTCGTCGAGATCAGAAACCTCGACAAGAAATATCATCGCGGCGGCGAGGAGATCGACGTGCTCCGGGGCCTCAATCTCGACGTCGACACGGGCGAGTTCATCGCGTTCATGGGCCCGTCCGGCTCGGGGAAGACGACGCTCCTCAACCTCATCGGCGGGCTCGACACGCCGACGAGCGGCGCCGTGCGCATCGGCGGGGAGGAGATCAGCAGGCTTTCGGGGCGGAAGCTCGCCGCGTGGCGCGCGCGCCACATCGGCTTCATCTTCCAGATGTACAACCTCATCCCCGTGCTCACGGCGTTCCAGAACGTGCAGCTGCCGCTTTTGCTGACGAATCTCTCCAAGGCCGAGCGCCGGAAGCACGTCGAGGCGGCGCTCGATCTCGTCGGCCTCGCGGACCGCGTGCACCACTATCCCCGGCAGCTCTCGGGCGGGCAGGAGCAGCGGGTCGCGATCGCCCGCGCGATCGTCGCCGATCCGACGATCCTCCTCTGCGACGAGCCGACGGGCGATCTGGACCGCGCCGCCGGCGACGAGATTCTCGACATCATCAGCCGCCTCTCGAAGGAATATAATAAGACGATCTTTCTCGTGACGCACGATCCGGTCGCGGCGAAACGGGCCGGCACGCTCCTCCACCTCGACAAGGGAACGCTTCTCGAATGCACGGCCGACGGAACGTTCGCGTGCAAGCCGGAGGAGAGCGGGAAATGAAGTTCCTCCATCTCGTCTTCCTCAATCTCCGCCGCAAGAAGACGCGGACGGCGCTCACGCTCGGTTCCTTCCTCGTCGCCCTCTTTCTCTTCGGCCTTCTCATGACGATCAAGACGGCGCTCGGTTCGGGCGTCAGCGTCGCGGGGGCGAACCGGCTCGTCGTGCGGAACCGGGTATCCCTCATCCAGCCGCTGCCGCTCTCCTACCGCGAACAGATGCTCCGCATGCCGCACATCAAGGAGGCGACGTTCGCGACGTGGTTCGGCGGGTACTATCAGGATATGAAAAACTTCTTCCCGAACTACGCGATCGACGTCGGGACCTATCTCGACGTTTATCCCGAATACAAGATCGACGAGGAGGATTGGCGCGCCTTCGCGGCCGACCGCGAGGGATGCGTCATCAGCCCGCCGCTCGCGAAGAAGTTCGGCTGGAAGGTCGGGGACCGCATCCCGCTCGAGGCGTCGATCTGGGGAGGGACCTGGGAGTTCAACGTCCGCGCCATCTACGACAGCGACGTCAAGGAGTTCATCACCCCCGAGATGTGGCTGCATTGGGACTATCTCGACGAGCGGCGCGAGTTCTTCAAGGGCTTCGTCGGCTGGTACATCCTGACGATCGACGATCCGGCGAACGCCGTCGGGGTGGCGGCGGCGATCGACGAGCGCTTCGCGAATTCGCCGTTCGAATCGAAGACCGAAACGGAGAAGGCGTTCGCCGCCGGATTCGCGAACCAGATCGGCAACATCCGGCTCCTCATCCTTTCGATCGGATCGGTCGTGTTCTTCACGCTTCTGCTCGTCACCGGCAACACGATGGCGAGCGCCGTGCGGGAGCGCACGGGGGAGCTCGGCGTCCTCAAGACGATCGGCATGAGCGATCCGACGGTGCTCTTTCTCGTGATGGCCGAATCGATCGTCGTCGCGGCGGTCGGGGGAGGGGCGGGGCTCGCGCTCGCGAAACTCTACACGCTCGGGGGCGATCCGACGGGGGGCATGCTCCCGAACTTCTTCCTCGCCGGCCGCTCGATCGCGCTCGGGTTCGCGATCGCCCTCGCGGCGGGGGCCGCGGCCGGGATCCTTCCCGCCGTCGGCGCTATGCGGCTCAAGATCGTCGACGCCCTGAGGAGGGTGTGAGAATGGCGATTCCGATCGCGTACAACGTCCGGAGCGTCTTCATCCGCTGGCCGTCGACGCTCGTCGCCGTGCTCGGCATCGCGGGGACCGTCGCCGTGTTCGTCGTGATGCTCGCGATGGCCCAGGGATTCCAGGCGATGCTCGTCGGAGGCGGATCGCGGGACAACGCCATCGCGCTCCGCGGCGGCGCGGACAGCGAGATGATGAGCGCCATCACCCTCGACCAGGTGCGCGTTCTCGCCGACGCCCCCGGCGTCGCGCGTTCCGCCTCGGGCGAGCCGCTTGTGAGCGCGGAGGTCGTGGTCGTCGGCGCGTTCCCGCTGCTGGCGACCGGCTCGGACGCCAACGCGCAGATTCGAGGCCTTTCGCCCGTCGTCCTCGAGGTGCGGCCGAACGTCCGCGTCGTCGAAGGGCGCTTCTTCGAACCGGGGCTCACCGAGCTCGTCATCGGGCGGAACGTGCCGGGCACGTACCGGGGATTCACGCTCGGCTCAACGGTCGATTTCGGCGGGGGGCGCTGGACCGTCGTCGGCGTTTTCGACGCCGGCGGGAGCTCGTACGACTCGGAAATCTGGTGCGACGCGGTCGTGCTCAACCAGGTGTTCAAGCGGCCCGAGAACATCTTCCAGTCGGTGACGGCGCGCCTGCAGTCGGTCGAGAGCTTCCGGGCCTTCAAGGACGCGGCGACGTCCGATCCGCGTCTCACGGTGGACGTCTTCCGCGAAACGGCGTTCTACGCGGAGCAGTCACGGATGGTCTCGACGATCATCAGGGTGCTCGGCTTCATCGTCGCGATGGTGATGGCGGTCGGGGCGATCTTCGCGGCGCTCAATACCATGTACTCCGCGGTCGCGTCGCGCTCGGCGGAGATCGCCACGCTCAAGGCCCTCGGTTTCAGCCCCGCGAGCGTCGTCGTTTCCTTCGTCGCCGAATCGGTCGTCATCGCGCTCGCCGGCGGCGCCGTGGGCGTGCTCGCCGCGCTTCCGTTCAACGGCTTCACGACCGGCACGATGAACTGGTCGAGCTTCTCCTATCTCGCCTTCTCATTCCGCGTGACCCCGGCGCTCGTCGCGAGCGGGCTCGTGTTCGCCCTCGTCATGGGGATCGTGGGAGGGCTTCCGCCCGCGGTGCGCGCGGCGCGTCTTCCCATCATCGTGGCGCTCCGGGAGCTCTGAGATCAGAAGTAAAAGAGGTACTTCAGCTTGAGCACGGCGGCCCGCTCCGCGAGATGGAGCGTGTTGGGCAGGAGCGTTCCGCCCGGGCCGAATTCGTCGCTCCGGTCGCGAACCTCGTTCACCGCGAAGTAGATCCAGCTCTTCGGCCTGAAGTTGTAGGAGAAGAGGAGCCCCCCGATCAGCTGCTGCACGTCGCCGGTCGAGCGCACGTACACGTTGTCGAGATACGCGCGCACGTTCAGGTTGTTCACGGGGGTCAGCGACACGTAGGGACGCGAGTTGAACGTGACGTCTTCGATCCGGTCGTCGGGATTCCACTCGACAAACGCGCCGACCGAGGTGCCGATCTCGAGCTCGTCGAGCATCCGCCATTCGATCTCCCCTTCGGTCCACGAGAAATAGGCGAGGTAGTCGCGCGCGAAGTTATACGTTCGCGCGAAGGCGCCGGAGAGCGACGCGTCCCATTTCGGGGAGACGTTGAACCAGGTCGAGAGGTCCGCTTCCCAGGCGTCGTACTCCACGCCCGCGTCCTTGCTGCGGCCGCCCGAAACGCTCAGCTCGTAGCCCCAGTTGCCGCGGAACTGCATGTTGACGCCGATCGTGCCGTTGAGATCGACGAAGTCGTCGACCTTCTCCCAGTAGGTCATCCCGCCCGTGTAGATCAGAATGTCGCGCACGGCGCCCTGCTCGAAATACCACCGCGGCCCGCCGATCGCGGTGAATTCCGCCGTGCCCCGCCACGGGACGTAGCCTACTTGACTGACGTCGAAATCCTCCCCGATGTACTTGTCCCGCACGGCGAGCAGCCATTTCTGCCTGATGATCTTGAGGCTCGAGGAATGGGCGAAGTCGCCGCTCGATCCCCGGTACGAGCGGGCGAACTGATACGAGAGCTGCCAGTCCGCGCCGCGAAACGCCCCGTCGAGGTCGACGACGCCGGTGTTTTCGTGCTCGTCGAATTTCCCGACGTAGAGGAGCCCTGCGGACGAGTTTTCGAAGACCTGCCGCTTCAGCCGCGCCGAGCCGAAAAGGGCCGCGGCCTCCGTGAGATTCCGTCCGTCGACGACATAGTCCGTCTCGTCCGTCGCCGCGACGAATCCGCCGTATTCGTACTCGCCGAGGCGGCCGAAGGCCCTCGTGCCGAGGAGGAGGGGCACCTCTTGGCCGTCGGGCAGCTTCTTCCCGATTCTCCGCGAATAGAAGAGCTCGAGCGGCTGATAGAATCCCGAGCCCTGCTCCTCGCCCGACGGCGTGAACACCTCGCTCCCCTCGGTGAAGAAGGGCCGGCGCTCCTCGAAGCGCGACTCGTAGCGGCTGATGTTGAAATCGAACGGATCGGCCTCGATCTGCGCGAAGTCGGGATTCGCGGTCAACTGGAAGGTGAGCCGCTGCGACGGATTGTAAAAGACGTCGACGCCGGCGTGCGGGGAGAGATCGTATTCCGAATCCTCCGAATCGCCGGTGTATTCGGCCTTCGCGATGCCGACGGGATAGATCTCGAGATTGAGCCCTTTGACGGACGGATAGAAATCGCCGAACGCGAGCCGCCCGAATTTCGAGATCCGCTGCCCCTCGTTTTCCTCGTACGCGTTCCAGTAGATATCCTCGTTGCGCGCGGGATTCCACCGGTCGAAATCGAGCCCCCACGACGCGAGCCCGTCGTGATACTGGATCGACCGGTAGGGGATCTCCATCTCCACGACGAATCCCCAGTCGTAGATCCGCGCCGCGGAGAACCAGACGCCGTCCCACGCGTAGTCCCGGTTCCGCGCGTCGTCGAGCAGGCGGCAGTCGGCGCGCACGCCGGACGCGGTGACGGCGAATTTGTACGCGGTGCGCTTGTCGTCGAAGGTGTCGATCATGAGGGAGACGATATCGCCCCCCATCTGATCGAGCATTCCCTTCGTGCGCTGGATGTTCTTCCGCTCGTCATAGCAGAGCATGATGCAGTAGAGCGCCCGGTCGGTCGAGAGGAGCTTCGCCACGGTCCTGACCGAGGGATCTTTACCGTGATACGGCTCGAACTGCACGAAATCGGCAGCCGAGTCGGCCCGGCCCCAGGCGTCGTCGATCGCGCCGTCCACGACGACGGGGGATTCGACCTTCACGAGCGCGAGCGTCTTCCCGGCCTGGGCGAAAACGATCGAGGGGGCGGCGCAGAGTATGCAGATAGCCGACGCGAGGAGCAGGTGCTTCCGTATTCTCATGCGTTCTCTCCAGAGCCTTTCCGGCGACGGTAATACAAAAAGGGCCCGTGCGGGCTCCGCATATATTACGTCAAGGGCGCTTATAAGTTCCACGGCAAACAATGAGACCGTTGTTGCGCTTTTCGCGGCAATTCGTATTATTCGGGGACGCCCCGGACGCCGCGGGGCCTGGACCGGGGAGTCGCGGGGCCTGGATCGGGAAATTTCGGGGCCGCGCCCGGGAGCGTGAGAGGAGATCGATGGCCGCGTTCATCGCTTCGTTTCTGTTCGTCGTCCTCGCGGAGATGGGGGACAAGACCCAGCTCCTCGCGATGGCCTTCGCCGCGCGCTACCGTCCCCACAAGGTCCTGATAGCGGTCTTCCTCGCCACGCTCGCGAATCACTCCCTCGCGGTCATCGTGGGTCACTTCCTCACCGTCGTCGTTCCGATGGATATCATATCCTTCGTCGCGGCGGTGTCGTTCATCGTATTCGGGCTCTGGACCATCCGCGGGGACGCGCTGCACGGGGAAGAAAAGCGGGAGAGCCGGTTCGGCCCGATCGCGACGGTCGCGGTCGCGTTCTTCCTCGCCGAGATGGGGGACAAGACCCAGCTCGCCACGATAAGCCTCGCGGTGGAATACCGGAATATGTTCAACGTGCTGATGGGCACGACGCTCGGCATGGTGGTGGCCGACTCGGTCGGGATCGTCGTCGGCATCGTGCTGTGCAGGCGCATTCCGGAGCGGATCATCAAGTGGATCTCGGCGGGCGTGTTCGCCCTTTTCGGTTTTCTCGGGGTGCACGGAATTCTCTCGCCGCGTATCGGCGCGCTGCGCACCGCTCTCGTGCTGTGCGCGATGGGGCTCTGCACGGCGGTCGCGGCGTTTCTCGTCTCGCGAAGGGCGCGGAAGCCGGCCGAGCGGCCGGAATGCCCGCGGCAATCGCCCCGATAATCAAATAGCCGACCTCGACTCCAGCGATCGCACGTGCCGGAGGGGCGTCGGCTATTTTTTGCCCCCATCCAGTGGGCATTGCTACAAGCACCATTATTATAATCAAAATTAATTATAATTCAATAGTAATTATGAAGAAATGAAGTTAATTCATATCTCAATAATTAAGCTATGTTTTGTTGTCGGTCTGTTGGCAGGCTTTCGATGCGCCCGGAAAGATCGCCAGGCCGCGCGATCCTCCCGAGCGCATAACTTCAAGTTGGGCTTACTTATCCACAGGAAACGCCTCGTGCTTCGGCCACGGCCGCGGCTCCTTGGCGATGGCGCCCTTGAGCACCTCGAGCGCCTTCATGAGCTGCGCGTCGCGTCCCGTTCCGAAGTCGGCGGGATCGAGGTCGATAGAGATGTCGGGTGCGACGCCCTCGTTCTCGACGACCCATTTCCCCTGCGGGTTGTAGACCCGGTAATCCGGCGCGGACAATCCGCCGCCGTCGATCATCCCGATCCACATCGAGACGCCGACGAGCCCGCCCCAGCTGCGCGTGCCGATGACCGGCCCCATTCCCTTCGCGCGGAAGAGATACGGCAGCATATCGCCGCCGGAGCCCGCCTGGCGGTTCGTGAGGCACACGAGGTGCGCGCTCGTGCCGAACCACGGCGAGATGTAGTCGTGCGAGTTGCGCCGCGTCCAGTAGAGGAGCGGCTTCTTGGCGAGCCGCTGGAGGAAGATGTCGGGATCGAGCCCGCCCCCGTTGAAGCGCCCGTCGACGATGATCCCCTGCTTCGTCGTCTGCGAGTAGAAGTAGCGGGGGAATACGGCCGTCGAGCCGGTGTAGGTGTCGGGGAGGTGGATGTAGCCGATCGTGCCCCCCGATTCCTTGTCGACGAGGCGCCTGTTGCCCTCCACCCAGTCAGTGTAGCGAAGGATGTATTCGCTTCCGACCGGTTTCACCGTGACGGTGCGCTCGCCCTGTGCCGTCGGCTTGTCGTTGACCGTGAGCTCCACGGCCTTGTCCGCGAGATCGACGAAGTACGAATAGACGCTGCGGTCGGCGGTGACGTCGCGGCCGTTCACCTTCAGGAGATAATCCCCCGCTTTGACGTCGATGCCGGCGCCGGCGAGCGGCGGGCGCTCATCGTCGTTCCAGTCGACGTCGCCGTAGATCTTCTTGATCCGGTAGCGATTGCTTGCGCGGTCGATCTCGTAATCGGCCCCGAGGAGCCCGACGCCGACGTGCTCGGCCGTGCGCCGGATGTCGCCGCCGAAGACGTACGTGTGCGAGGTGTTGAGCTCGCCGATCAGCTCGCCGATGACGTACTGCACGTCCTGCCGGCACGTGGCGCGCTCGAGCATCTTTCCGTATTTCGCCTTCATCGCGTCCCAGTCGAGCCCGTGCATCGCGGGCTCGTAGTACCAGTCGCGCTCCATGCGCCACGATTCGTTGAAGATCTGCCGCCACTCGTCGAGGGGGACGAGGTTCATCTTCACGTCGCCGAGGTCGATCGCCTCGCCGCTCGAATCCTTGGCCGTGGCGTCGATCATACCCGTCTCGGCGAAGCCGCGGTAGACGATCGTCGAGCCGTCAGCGGAGAGCTCGTACGCGTTGATCGCCGGGATGACCGTGCTCTCCTTCTTGTCGGCGAAGGAGAACGCATGCAGGTCGAAGGGGCGCGGGTCGCGGAACTCGAAGCGGTTGAAGTCCCCCTCGTCCTTGTTGAGGTAGTAGAGGTTCTGGTCGTTCGCGGCGAGGAACCGGTAGTTGCCGCGGGGGACCGGGAACGTCTCGACGCGGCCCTCGATGCCCTCGAAGTCGATCGCGACGAGCTTCTCCTTCGGCTTATCCTTGTCCGTGCCCTTGTCGCTTTTGGCCGCCGCGGCGTCTTCCTTCGCCGCGTCCGCGGCCTTCTCCTCCGTCGGGAGGACCGGGAAGAGGGGCGTGCCGTCCTTGCGCAGGAGGACGCTGTAGATCCCGGCCATATTCTTGTAGACCATTTCCCACTCGAAGTCGCAGAACGTCGGGTCGAAGCGCCTGTTGGAGACGAAGAACAGGCGTTCGCCGTCCTTCGAGAACACCGGATGGAAATCGTTGAAGGCGCCGTCGCTGATGCAGCGCGTCTTGTTCGCTTCGAGCGAGTAGATGTAGATCTTGTGGACGAGCGATTCGTCCATCTTCGAGTATGCGATCCAGCGGCTGTCGGGGGACCAGCAGTAGTCGTAGATATCCTTGACGTCGAGCGAGATGTCGACGTTCTGGTAGTCGGCCTTGTCGACCTTCACGATCTTTTTCGCGGCGACGTCGACGAAGTACAGGGTCAGCGTCTGGTCGGTGAACCCGATCTTCTTTCCGTCGGGGGACCAGCGGAGCGCGTGCCGGTAGCCGTCCTTGAATTCGGTCAGCTTCTTCGGCGGCGCGGCGCCGCCCACGTCGACCGTGTAGAGGTTGTACTCGCCGTCGGCGTCGGAGAAGTAAGCGATCGCGGTCCCGTCGGGAGAATACGAGGCGTCCTTCTCGCGCGCCCCGGGCGTCCCCGTCAGGTTGCGCGTGATGCCTTCCTTGCGCGGCACCGTGAAAAGCTCTCCCCGCGCGACGAGGAGGGCGGTCTTGCCGTCGGGCGCGGAATGCGCCTCGGTGACGAATCCGTCCACGCTCTTGAGGTAGGGCCTCAGCTCCGGCGTATCGGCGCGAACCTCGACCGGGATGCGCGCGGTCTTTCCCGAGGCCGTGTCGAGCAGATAGAGATCGCCGCCGAGCTCGTAGACGATGCCGGTCCCGCCCATGCTCGGGCGCCGCACGTCATATTCGTTCATCGTGTGCTTCGTGGCCTGCGCGAGCGTTCCGGTCTTCGTGTCGTACGCCCAAATATTGAGCACGCGGTCGCGATCGGAGACGAAGTAGACCGTGTCGCCGATCCACATCGGATTCGAGTCGATCGCGTCCGAGTTGGAGATGTTGATCTCCTTCTTCGTCGCGAAGTCGTAGATGTAGATGTCGGGCGCGAGCCCGCCGCGGTAGCGTTTCCACGTGCGGCCGTCGACCGAGATCTTGGCGAAGGCGATCCGCTTGCCGTCGGCCGAGTAGCTCGCCTGCGCCACCTCGGGGAGGGGAACCTCCTCGAGATCCGTGCCGTCCGGATCGATGAGGAACAGGCGCGTGAATCCTCCGAAGCTGTTCCGGCCCGAGGTGAACATGATCTTGTTCTTGACCGGATCCCAGCCGACCACTCCGTCGAATCCCGGGTGATACGTCACGCGGCGGATGTTCCCGCCGTACGTGTCCATGATGTACACGTCGGCGTTCCCGTCGTACTCCGCCGTGAAGGCGATGAGAGAGCCGTCGTTCGAGAACTTGGGGACGGTCTCGTCGCCGTCGTGCATCGTCAGGCGCGTCGCCACGCCTCCCTGAACCGGAGCCAGCCAGATGTCCCCCCCGGCGACGAAGACCACGTTCGAGCCGTAGACGTCGGGAAAGCGCAGGAGGAAGTCGTGTGTGGCGCTCTGCCCGAGGCCCGCGGCCGCGCCCGCGAGCAGGACGAGGCATGCGACGGCGGCGGCGCTGAGCGCGCCGCGGAGACGATAGATACCGGGGGCGGAAAAGGACGGCATACGATCTCCTTTCGAATGTTCGAGAAGCGATGGAGTGGGCGAATCGGAATCGACGCGCGGAGCCTATACGAAATCGACGCGCGTGTCAAGGTCGAGCGGCACGGGTCCGCCTAGCCCACGAAGACGTGCTCCGTGGGATACCGGTACAGAACCTTCCGTGGCTTGGTCAGGAACGCGAAAGCGATGCTGAGGACGCCGACCCTGCCGATGAACATCGTGACGATCAGCGCGGCTTTTCCGATGGGGCTCAAGCCGGCGGTGATGCCCATGGAGAGGCCGGTGTTTCCGAGGGCCGAGACTATCTCGAAGAGATTCTGGAAGGGCGACGAATGCTCCGTGACGGACAGGATTACCGAGTCAGCGAACGCGACGAGCAGGAAGCAGAAGGCCACGACGACCGCATCGTATATGCACTGCTCGGACATTTCGGCGCCCAGCGCGTTGTTTTGTTTCTTGCGCAGCCGCGCCCAGAGCAGCACGAAGAGGAGTCCGAACGTCGTCGTCTTGATACCCCCGCCGGTGCCGCCGGGAGAAGCCCCGACGAACATCAGGAGCATGATGAATCGTCAGGCTCGCTGCGCTCATCGCGCCGATGTCGATCGAGTTGAATCCGTCCGTCGTCGAGGCCGAGACCGCCTGAAAGAGGGAAGTCATCGTCCGGTCGTAGGCGCTCATCGTCGAAGGCCAACGCTCGGAGGCGAGAATGACGGCGGTCCCGACCGATATCACGATCGCAGTAACGATGAGAACGAGCCGCGTATGCACGGTCAATTTGAACCTGCGCCGGCCGGCAAGCCTGCTTGTGGCGAGCATGGTGAGATCCCGCAGGACAAAGAAGCCGATGCCGCCGGCCAGGGAAAGGAGGATGATGGTGGCGTTCAGGAGCGTGCTCTGGCGGTATCGCATGAGGCTGTCGGGGAAAAGCCCGAAGCCGGCGGTGCAGAACGTGGACACCGAGTGGAACGCCCCGAGGTATATCGAGCGCGCCGCCGGATATTCCCGCATCCAGAAGCCCGCGAGGATAGCGGTCCCGGCGAGCTCGAAGGCAAATGAATAGACGAGCACGGAGAGGAAGAAACTCCTCAACGCGTGGAGATCCGGGCCGGCGAGGGATTCCTTCGCGACGAGGCTCGTCCTGAGGGATCCCCTGATTCCGAGGGCGTACATCGTGAGGATGACGAAACTCATGTAGCCGATACCGCCGATTTGAAATATCGCGAGGAGAACGATCTGGCCGAAGAGGGAGTAGTAGCTGCCGATGTCGACGACGGACAATCCCGACGTGCTGATCCCGGAGGTCGCCACGAAGAGGGCGTCGAGGAACGATTGGGCCTCGCCCCGCGCCGAGGAGACCGGCAGCGACAGGAGAATGGCCCCTACGAGCGTGATCGATGCGTAGCCGAGGATCAGCAGCTGGTACGGAGTGAGCGTGTTCCATATGCGGTTTCGTCTTCTCATATCTTCATAATCTTCGCTCCCCGGCGGCGCCGTGGCAAATCAAGAAAAGGTCAAAAAAGCGGAGGTCGGAAGGATCTCGCGGATGGCCTGAAACCGCGGCGGTAGGGGGGTAGCCGCGGGGGCGGGAGCCGGTATCCGATGCCGGGCTCGGTTCGGAGGTAGGTCGGGCGGTCGGGATCGGGCTCGATCTTCGCGCGCAGGTTGCTGATCGTCACCCGCAGAAGATGGAGCACGCCTTCCATGTCGTCGGGCTTGTTCCAGATCTCCTCGAGGATCTGCCGGTGCGTGACGACCCTGTCCGCGTTGAGAACGAGGAGCTTGAGCACGTCGAATTCCGTCGGGGTGAGGTTGATCCGATTCCCCTTGATCGCGACCTCGTGTCGAGCGACGTCGATCGAAAGCGCCCCCGCGCGGAAGACATCTTCCTGATCGACGGGGAGAAGGCGGCGCATCACCGCTTTGAGCCTCGCGAGGAGCTCGGTGATGCTGAAAGGCTTCGTCAGATAATCGTCGGCGCCGGCGTCGAGGGCTTCGACCTTGTCCGCGATGTCGTCCCGCACGGAGAGAATGACGATCGGCGTCTTCGCCCGCTTGCGGATCTCCCTGATCACCTCGACCCCGTCGATGTCGGGAAGACCGAGGTCGAGGACGATCACGTCGGGGTGCGACGATACGGATTTCTCGAGCGCTTCGGCTCCGGTCCCCGCTTCGAATATGGCGTAGCCGCGGGAAGCGAGCGCGGCTCGAAGGGTCTTTCGAATCGCCCTTTCGTCGTCGACGACGAGGATGCGCACGCCTTGATCGACCGTCATGACGAATTCCGACTTTCCTCCAGCGGAAGGCTCACGATGAATGTCGCTCCGGCGTCGGCGTTGTTCCGCGCGACGATTCTCCCCCCGTGCGCTTCGATGATTCCCTTGGAGATGGACAGGCCGAGCCCGGTCCCCGCGACGCCCTGCGCCCGTTCGCTCCGGTAGAACCTCTCGAAGATGCGCGCGAGATCCTTCTCCGGTATGCCGGCTCCCCGGTCCCTGATCTCGATCTCCGCCGCGTTCCCGTGCGCGCGCGCGCCGATGTCAATCGACGCGTCCGGCGGCGAATATTTCACGGCGTTGTCGATCAGGTTGTAGAACGCCTTCATCATGAAGGAGAAGTCCATGGGAACCTCGGGGAAATCCCTCGGGATCGTCATCCTGACGGTCCTGTTTCCGATCGTTTCGCTCAGCTGCTCGAGGGACGCGCCGAGAACGTCGCGCAGATCGCACGGCCGCTTCGAAATCCGCAGCGTTCCCGCCTCCACTCTGGTCAGGTCGAGGAGATTTCCGACGATCCGGTTGAGACGGTCCGCCTCTTCCGAAGCGTTCTCGAGAAGCTCTTTCCGGGTGGCTTCGTCGAGCCCCGGATCATTTTCCTGAAGGGCGGTCAGGGCGCCGGTGATCGATACGAGGGGAGTCCTCAGATCGTGAGAGATCGAGCTCAGGAGCGCCGATTGGAGCTTCTCGGTCTGCCGCATGAGCTCCATATGGCGGGACTGCTCGGCGAGGCTCGCGCGCTGGATCGCGATGGCCGCCTGGCTGACCATTGCGGTCAGCAGCTCTTCCTCGTCCGGGGCGAGGCTCTCCGCGCCCTTACGGAGGCAGATGCCGAGGACGCCGATCACGCCCTGGGGTGTCTTGAACGGGAGATAGCGGGTCCTTTTGCCCGTCGCTTCGTCCGGGCCTCCGCCCGCCATCGAGCCGTTCTCGTACGACCAGCGCGCGATTTCCTGCTCTCCCGCGCCCGCGGGGAATCCGGCGTCGTGGCTCGCGAGCTTCAGCGCGCCTCCGGCAGGCAGATAAATCGCCACGCCGCAATTGACGATCTGCTTGACGTTTTTCCGTATCGCCTGCAATACCGCGTCGAAATCGGCCGAATCGGCGAGATCGGCCGCGAGGCGGTACAGCGCGGCTGTCTGGGCCTCGTGTTTGCGGGCCCGGATCGCCTGCTCTCGCATCCTCGATGCGAGCGTGCCGACGACGAGCCCGACGGCGAGGAGCCCGATGAACGTGAAGACGTACTGAACGTCGGCAACCGTCAAGGTGAGGTAGGGGGGTACGAGAAAGAAATCGAACGCCAGGACCCCGAGAATCGCGGTCGCGACGGCGGGCCCCTTTCCCCACCGGACGGCGGCGATTACGACGGTGAGAAGATACAGCATGGCCAGGTTCGTCGGTTCGAGGCGCCCCTTCACCGCCTCGCCGACGAGCGTCGCGATAAGAACGAGGATAACGCTCGCCGCATACGGAAGAGCTTTCGTTCCGCCGATTCCTCTTATCCGCATTTCACGCCGCCGATTCTCGAGCGCGGTCAGTCCTTCTTGCGCGTTTGCATGAAGTACTGCAGAAAATCGACCGGCACCGGGAAGAGAATCGTCGAGTTCTTCTCGGCGGCGATCTCCGTGAGCGTCTGGAGATACCTGAGCTGCACCGAAACCGGTTCGGGCGCCATGACGGCGGCGGCGTCCCGGAGCTTCGTGGAGGCCTGGAACTCGCCGTCGGCGTGAATGACCTTCGCCCGGCGCTCGCGCTCGGCTTCGGCCTGCTTGGCGAGCGCGCGCCTCATGCCCTCGGGAAGATCGACGTCCTTCACTTCTACGGCGGCGACCTTGACCCCCCACGGATCGGTGCGTTCGTCGATGACCTGCTGCAGCTTCTGATTGATCTTTTCCCTGTTCGAGAGGAGATCGTCGAGCTCGTGCTCGCCGAGGATGGAGCGCAGGGTGGTTTGACCCATCTGCGACGTCGCATAGAGATAATTCTCGACCGCGATGATGCACTTGGCCGGATCGAACACCTGGAAGTACATCACGGCGTTGACCTTGACCGAGACGTTATCCTTCGTGACGACTTCCTGCGGCGGAACGTCGAGCGCGACGGTCCGAAGCGTGACCTTGACCATCTTCTCGAACATCGGAATGAGCAGAATGAGCCCGGGGCCCCTGACGCCGACGAACCGGCCGAGCCTGAACACGACTCCGCGCTCGTACTCCCTGAGCACCCGCACGCTGTTGCCCAGGATGAAGAGAACGAGGAGTATGACTACCGACAATCCGATCTGCATACGCGCTCCTTTCGTGCCGCCGGTTCGCCGCGGATGCGGCGCGCGCGGCGACGCCTATTTCATTTCCTCCACCTTGAGAGACATTCCTTTGACTTCGATCACGCGGATCCGTTTGCCCTCGGCGATCGGCTCGCCGGAAAAGGCGCTCCAGTGCGCGCCGGCCACGAACACCTTGCCGCCCTTGTCGTCGACCGGGGTCCGCGCGTCCCCTTCCTGGCCGACGAGGGCGGAGCCGCCGGTCGTCGGCCTGCGGCGCAGCGCCCGTATCGACAGGTAAATGCCGACGATGAAAAACGCCCCCGTGACGAGCACGACGGGAACGATGACCTGCAGCGAAGCGTGCAGGGCCGGGTCGGGGTCGTTGAAGAGCATGATCGAGCCGATGAACATGGCTACCAGTCCTCCCGCGGTCAGAGCCCCGTGCGTCGCCGCCTTCACGTCGACGATGAAGAGCACGATGGCAAGTATGATCAGAAGCATTCCCGAATAGCTTACCGAGAGCACCTGGAAGGCGAAGAACGCGAGGATGAGACAGATCGCGCCGACCACGCCGGGAAGAATCGCCCCGGGGGTGGAAAGCTCGAAGTACAGGCCGAGCAGCCCGAGCATGAAGAGGATGTAGGCGACGTTCGGATTCGTGATGATCGCGAGCAGCCGGTCGCTCCAGCTCATTTCCATCTCGACGAGGGCGGCGTCTTTCGCGCGAACGACGAGCGTCGTGTCTCCCATCGCGACCGGCCGGCCGTCGAGCGAATCGAGGAGCGCTTCGAGCGAGGGGGCGACGAGATCGACGACGCGCAGCTTCAGCGCCTCCGTCTCGGATATCGACACGCTTTCCCTGACGGCGGTCTCGGCCCAATCGGCGTTCCGGCCCCGCCGTCCGGCGATGGAGCGAATGTACGCGGCGGCGTCGTTCACCGTCTTGCCGGCCATGACGGAATCGACCTTCGCCCCGGGCCCGATCGAGACCGGGTGCGCCGCGCCGATGTTCGTGCCCGGCGCCATGGCCGCGACGTGAGCCGCCATCGTGATGAACACGCCCGCCGATGCCGCGCGCGATCCCGACGGCGCGACGTAAACGACGACCGGCACGCGCGCGCCCAGGATCTTCTTCACGATGACGCGCATCGATTCGTCGAGGCCGCCGGGGGTGTCCATCTCGATGACGACGCACTCCGCCCGCCGTTCCTCGGCGCGCCCGATCGCCTCCACCATGAATCTCGCCGAGGAGGGGCCGATGATGCCGCTCATCCGCGCGACGACGACCTCCGCCGCGTCCGCGGGTGGCGCGAGCGCGGATAGAAGCACGACGAAGCATGTCACGATCGATTTTCTTATCATGGGTATCATCCTCGATGGAAGAAGGCGGTTCCCCATCCGCGGCGATTCTGTCCTAAAATCGTCCCCGCGTCAAGAGATATGGCCCGCGGCCGGCGCGGGCGGCTCTCCCGGAGATTGTGCTTGAAGCTCCCCCGCGCAGCGGGTAAGCTCCATCCGCTGTGAGGATCAACGAACTCATCAGGCGCAAGAGCCTCGACCGGCTGCGGGAAGACGCCGAGAAATCGGGCGGTCTTTCTCTCAAGCGCTCGCTCGGGCCGTGGGATCTCACCTCGCTCGGTATCGGCGCCGTCATCGGGGCCGGTATCTTCGCCGTGATCGGCACGGCGGCCGCCGGCGGTGCCTCCGGGAACGGCGCCGGGCCCGCGGTGACCCTCTCCTTCGTCATCACGGCGATCGCGTGCGCATTCTGCGCGTTCTGCTACGCCGAGTTCGCCGCGCTCGTCCCTATCGCCGGAAGCGCCTATACGTATTCGTACGCCACGCTCGGCGAGGCGGCGGCCTGGATCGTTGGCTGGACGCTGATGCTCGAGTACGGCATCGGCAACGTCGCCGTCGCCATCGGATGGTCCGCGTACTGCGATCAGCTCCTCGAAGGGCTCGGCGTGAACGTGCCGGCGTGGCTCGCCGTCGATTGGCGAACCGCGCATCAGGCGGCCGGCGCCGCGCTCGCCGCGGGGGGGAGCGTGCCCTCGCACATGGCGAAGGCGCTCGAGGCGTGGAACACCGCCCCGGTGATCGGCGGCGCGCACGTCATTTTCAACCTGCTGGCCTTCGCCGTCGTCGCTCTCGTCACGTGGATTCTCGTCATCGGGATCAAGGAGTCGGCGCGGTTCAACAACGCGATGGTCGCGCTCAAGCTCGTCATTCTCGCCTTCTTCATCGTGGTCGGCGCGACATACGTGAAGCCCGAGAACTGGTCCCCGTTCATGCCGAACGGATTCACCGGCGTGTGGATCGGGGCGAGCCTGATATTCTTCGCCTTCATCGGATTCGACGCCGTCTCGACCGCCGCCGAGGAGTGCCGCAACCCGAGGCGCGACGTGCCGATCGGCATCATCGCATCGCTCGGGATCTGCACGGTCATCTACGTGGCGACCGCCGCGGTGCTCACGGGGATCGTGCCGTGGGATACGCTCGGAGTCGCCAATCCTTTGGCGTCCGCGTTCTCCACGATCGGGCTCGGTTGGGCGGCGGGAATCGTGTCGCTCGGCGCGGTCATATCGATGACGGCGGTGCTGCTCGTCTTTCAGCTCGGCCAGCCGCGGATATTCTTCGCGATGTCGAGGGACGGGCTCCTCCCGAAATATTTCGCGCGGGTTCACCCGAAGTTCCGCACGCCGCACGTGACGACCCTGTGGTCGGGGGTGGCGGTCGGATCGATCGCGGCGGTGACGAACATCAACGAGATGGTGGAGCTCACGAACATCGGCACGCTCTTCGTGTTCGTTCTCGTATGCGCGGGGGTCGTCATTCTGCGGCGCACCGATCCCGCGGCGCCGCGGTCGTTCCGGACGCCGCTCGTGCCGCTGATACCGCTTCTTGGGATGGCGATGTGCATCTACCTGATGCTCGGCCTTCCGGCGGCGACGTGGCTCCGCTTCGGGCTCTGGCTCGCAGCGGGGCTCGCCGTCTACTTCGCGTACGGATACCGGAACAGCTATCTGAAAAAACGCGGCTGATCTCCGGGCCGGAGACGTCGTGAGCCGTTAGAACGCGATGCCGATGTTGACGAGCCGGATCGTCGGGAGCGTCGTCGACACGTCCATATCCTCGAGGTCCCCGCCGAAGTAGCGTATCGCCCCGATGCCGAGGCTCAGGGCCATCCGCTTCGGACGCCCGATCAGCCACGTGTACCCGATATCGATGCCGAATCCGAATGCGGACCCATCGGTGGAGATCCCTTCTTCCTCTTCTGAAACGCTCGTCATGCCGAACCGGCCGCCGAAGAAGAATCCCTCGGGCGCGATGCCCGCCGGGTAGTACCGGAAGAACACGCTCCCGCTCGTATATGTTTCGTCGCCGTCGTCGAACGTGACATACGATCCGGCGAAACCGATGGTGCCGCTCGGCATGATGACGCGCTCATATTCGACGTTCCACCAGAGGAACATATCGAGAATCGGATTCGTCGATATGATGTTCAGCCGAACCGGGGACGCCGCGGCGCCTTCATCGGCGGCGAATACGGGGCTCGATGCGGCCGCGGCGAAGAGACAAGCCGCGAGCAGAAACGCCGAAAACAGTGACCGTCTCATATCCTCTCCTCTCGTTTGGATGTGTTCTGTCCTCTCGCTGAAACCTATGTGGAGATGATTCGATAGGAAGCATGAGAATCGAGATGCTGTCAACAGCTAAGTGCCGCGGCTCGATCAATCGCCCGGGCGAATCGTCGTTTCAGCCGCGGGGCGTCGGAGTCCATAAACGAATAGGCGGGAGGATCGCTCCCGCCTATCCGCTCGACGCACATCGATCAATCCGGGAAAGCGACCGCTCTCGATGATTGGGGGTAACCGGCGCATCCCACAACGGGCGCCGGCCGAGCTATGGGCCGTTCCCTTCTTGCATGAGCATTATATCGAAATCATAACAATTTGTCAATATTTCATTCAAAATATGCGGCGACTTATCTCGTTATAAATGAATAGGTTAATCGGCCCGTTGCGGCTTTCTTCTGGCCCGCTTTATGCGATGAATTTCCCGGGGGAGTCTCGTTGATTCCCCCATATGGAGGAAGCATTATGAGAAACGTATTCATACTGTTGTTAATGGTTCTGTTGGCTCTGGGCGGATGCGGAAGGGACGGCATCGTAATCGATGATCCGGCGCCCCTTCCGGAGCCGCCGGATGCATCGGCCGTCGTCGCGAATTGCGCGGCGCTGCAGGCGGCCGTCGAACAGTTCGCCGCCGAGAACGAGGGCGTTTATCCGGACGACGTGGACGCGGATACGTCGCGGGCGGGGAACACCGTTCTCGATCTTCTCCCCGCGGGCGGCTTCGAGAATCCATTCACCGAAGATAACGAAGCGCCCGTGAACGGCGCCGCGGACAGCCCGGGCGAAGTGGGGTACGTCCCGGTGGCCGAGGGAGAATGGAACGTCGGCTATGTCGTCACCGGCTTCGGCGCTGACGGGCTCGTCGCCACGCTCTCGAACCTCGGCTCGTCCGAGGAGGCGAAGGTCATCGCCAACTGCTTCATCGTGAAGCAGACGGCGGAGGCTCAATACGACCCTTATGTCGGGTATCCGTACGAGCGCGTCTGCCATCCCTGTTATCGGCTCTGGCTGCCGCATCCCCTCGTCGACCCGTACACCGGGCTCGTCTATAAAGCGCTCGTCCCGGGCGCCGCTTCGTCGAAGGGAGAGATCGGCTACGTCGCCATCGTGAAGGACGGTATCGTGGCAGGCTACGTCGTGACCGGTTACGGGGACGATCGCATCGTGTGCGCCCTTTCGAACTTCGCGTACTCGCGCGAAGAAGCGCTCGTGGCCGCCGAATGCCGCAGGCTCCAGATTTTCGTGGAGAATTACGCGGACACGCACGAATCGCTCTATCCCGAATCGCCCCCGACGCTGCCCGGCGTGACCTACGAGCCGGTCATGATGAACGGGTGGAACATTGGATACCGGATCGCGGGCTCGGCGCAGGGGGCGGAGTTCCTCGAAATCGAGCCATCTTTAGAAGATGCGAAGGTGCGGATGAACTGCCTTCTCCTGAAGCAGGCGGTCGAGGAGTTCGCCTCGCAGAACGGCGGAGCGTATCCCGAGAAGCTGGATGCGACGGCGATCCCCGGCGGCCGGAGCGCTCTCGATCTCATGCCGCGGGAGCATCTGCTCGAGAACCCGTTCACCGGGATGCGCGAAAGCCCGGTGAATCATTCGGCCACGCGCCCCGGCGAGATCGGATACGCGGCGATTCCCGCGTACGATCCCGGTGACGGGAAGATCGTCGGCCCCGGCTACGTGATCACCGGCTACATAAAGAACAGCCGCATCATGGCGGTCACGAATCTCAGGGTAGACCCTGTCGCCGCGATTGTCATGTCCCACTGCCGGACGCTGCAGCTCGCCGTCGAGGAGTTCGCCGCGCGAAACGACGGGATCTATCCCTCCGATACAGGCGCCGACTGCACGCCTTATGGAGAAACAGTGACCGCTCTATTGCCCGAAGGATGCCTGCTGCCGAATCCGGTGAACTGGTGCAACACTGAGCCCGTCAATGGAGCCGCGGTCAATTGCGGCGAAATCGGCTACGTTCCCTATTGCGCGAATGGATACAATCGCGGCTACACAATAACGGGGACGGGTCGGGAGGATAACACGACCGTATTCGTCATATGGAAAGGGGTGCGGCAATAGCCTCGGGATCGAAAAAACGGTTTACAGGGAGATTCCCGCGCCCATAATGCGAGACGTATGGCTTCATCGAATCGCAAGAAGGCGGCAGGGAAAAGCTCATCGAGCGCGGGCGCCCGCGCCGGTCTCTTCGGGCGCGCCGCGCTCTTCATTTTCGCCCTCGCGCTCGTCGTGCGGATCGTGTACCTCGTCGAGTTTTCCAAGAGCCCCACGTTTCATGTGCCGATCATCGATTCGGCGAGCTACGATCAGCATGCGCGGATCCTCGTCGAGCAGGGGACCTTCTCGCCACGGTTCTTCTGGCAGGGCTTCTTCTATCCGTTCTATCTCGCCGTCGTCTATTTTCTAACGGGCGGCTCGATGCTCTGGGCCCGCCTCGTCCAGATCGCGCTCGGTTCGCTCCTCTGCGTCCTCGTGTACCGGCTCGGCGCTAAACTCTTCGATACGCGGACGGGGATCGTCGCCGGGGCGATCGCGGCGCTGTACGGCCCGCTCGTCCACTACGACGCCGAGATCCTCGATGCGGGCTTCTCGGCGCTGTGGGCCGTGGCGCTCGTTCTGCTCGTTTTGAGGGCGCGTGACGCGAAGGGCATTTGGGCCGCCGCTCTCGTCGGCCTCGTCGGGGGCCTGAGCGTCGTGACGAGAGGGACGTTTCTTCCGTATGTCGCGGCTGCGGCCGTTTGGCTCGTTTTCGTGTGGCGGGCGCGGCGTGTCCCATCCGCGCGCATCATGGCGCGCGCCGGGCTCGTTCTCGCGGGATTTCTCGTCGTCACGCTGCCGGTCGCGACGCTCTGCCATCGGGAGACGGGGGACTTCAATTTTCTCTCGCAGGCGGGGGCGATCAATCTTTACATCGGGAACAATCCCGAGCGCGACAAGACGATCATGATACGTCCCGGCGCCGAGTGGCGGGAGCTCACGCGCCTGCCCGAGGTGAAGGGCTCCGCGAGCGATTCGGAGGACCGCGCGACGTTCATGCGGCTCTTCCTCGATTACGTGAAGAGCCGGCCGGGCGATTTCGCGAAGGGGCTCGCGCACAAGACCGTGGAGTTCGTGAGCTCGCGGGAGCTACCGCGAAACGAGGATATGTACGTCGCGCGGGAATACTCGCGGCTCCTGTCTTTGCTCACCTGGAAGGCGGGCGCCTTCGGATTCCCCTTCGGGCTCCTTCTCCCGCTGGCGCTCGTGGGCATCGTGAGGCATGCGAGGCGCATCCCGGCGCCCGTCTATGGATTTCTCCTCCTGTACTCGGCGGCGATCGTCGGCGTCTTCGTGTCGGGGCGCTACCGGATCCCCGTTGCCGCGCTGCTCCCCGTTCCGGCCGCGGCGGGCGCTCTGTATTTCGTCGATCTCGCCCGCGGGCGCGCGTGGCCGCGCGCGGCCTTGATCGTGATCGCCGTGTGCGCGATCGCGGCGGGGGCGAGCGTCGCCGGTCCCTTCGCGGTCGAGCGATTCAACTACGAAGCGGAAATGCACACGATCGTCGGCTTCGAGCTCATGAAGCAGAATCGCGGCCGGGAGGCGCTCGCGGAGCTCTCCGAGGCGCTGCGTCTCGAGCCGGAGAACGTCGACGCTCACAAATATATCGGGCTTCTCATGAGCGGCCGGCGCCGGCACGCGGAGGCCGAGGCTCATCTGCGCAAGGCCCTCGAGGGGGATCCCGATTCCTATTTCATCAAGTACTACCTCGGCGGCACGCTCCTCAATCTCGGAAAGCGCGACGAGGCGCTCCGCTATCTGAGGGAAGCGCGGGAGGGGGCGGCCGCGGCGCGGGAAGAGCAGCTTCTCAAGGAAATCGATCGGGCGCTCGGCTCGCTCGTGGAAAAGTCTCCGGGATGATCAGGCCTCGCGGAACTGCTCCAGGAAGCCGATGAACCGCCGCGCGTCCTCGAAGTTCGAGGCGAGGCCGAAGGAGATGCGCACGGCGCCCGTGCTCTTGCCGTCGATGCACTGCCTGAACTCGGTGAGCGACATGCGGGAGCCGGTCCGGTCGAGGCACCGGGTCATGTCGTCCTTCGAGAGGCCGAGGGCGAGCTCGCCGGCGCCCGGGTTGCAGAGGCAGCCCGTGCGGAGCGAGATGTTCATCCTGTTCGCGCGGTCCTCGACGGTGAGGTGGTCGATCGAGACGCCCGAGGCGCTGTAGACGTTGAACGTGATCGTCGCCCCGCGCATCGTCGTGTCGGTGGGGCCGTAGACGCGTACGAGCGGGCGGCCGTTCCCGTGCCCGAGGGAGGTCATTCGCTCGAGGAGCCAGCCGGCGAGGCTCATGACGCGCGAGTGAATCATGTCCACCCCGATCGACTCCATGTAATCGAGGCCGCGCTCGACGGCGGGGAGGCAGGCGTAGTTGAGCGTGCCGTCCTCGAAGCCCTCGGCGCCCGCCGCGAGGAAATACTTGTCCGCCTGAACGGAGGCCACCGTGATCGTCCCGCCGGCGAACCAGGGGCGCCGGAGCTTCTCGAGCGCCTTGCGCCGGACGATGAGCGCGCCGACCCCCGTCGGGTAGCCGAACATCTTGTAGAACGAAACGGTGACGTAGTCGGGATGCCAGCGGCCGAGGTCGAGCCGGTTCGTCGGGACGAATGCCGCCGCGTCGAGGAGCACGTCCCAGCCCTTCTCCTGGGCCCTGCCGATCCACTCGAGGGGATGCTGGACTCCCGAGAAATTCGACTGCGCCGGATATGCGAAGAGCCGGTTACAGACCTTCGGGCTCTCGTCCAGGTACTTCTCGACCACGCAGTCGAGCAGGCGCATGTCGGGGGGCATGATGGGGGCGTATTTCGTGACGGCGCCGCGGGCGCGGTCGTATTCGCGCATGCCGTTCACCGAGTTGTGATTGTCGAAACTGAGGAGCAGGATGTCCCCCGGGCAGAAGGGGTAGCCCTCGCCGATGAGCTTGAGCGCCTGCGAAGCGTTCGCGGTGAACACGGGGATGTACTCCTCGGGGGAGGCGTTGAAGAACGAGAGGATGCGGCGGCGGCACTGCTCGACGTGGTCGTTGGAGACGGTCGACGACGGGTTCGTCGAGTGCGGATTTCCGAGGATGTTCCCGAGGAGGAACTCGGCGTGATCCCGCACGAGCGAGGCGCCGTAGAGCCCGCCCCCGGTGTAATCGAGGTACACGTGCCCCTGCGCGTCGAGCCGGGAGAAATCCTTCGCGCGGATCTCGTCGATGGCGGACGTCAGTTCGTAGTCGGGGTATCGGTCGAGGAATGCACGGTATTCCGCGTCCCGTTGCTCGTTCGTCCGGGCGTTCGATGTCGTTTTCACGCGCGATGCCTCCCGTTCCGTCGTGCCGTGAATGTAGCCCATGGCGGGCTCTCTGTCAATACGCGAGAAAACGGTTGACAATGATTTATTAAATAATTAGAATATTCGCATAATATGATATTCCGGCCGTCGGGCGCGCCGCGGAGCGCGCCGGGCCTGAAAACGGCGTACGGAGGCAAGGAGCAGTGCGATGAACGAGGACGAACTGAAGAAACTCACGGCCGACAAGGTCGTCGACGCGCGCGGGATGGCCTGCCCGGGACCGCTGCTCGAGGCCAAGAAAGCGATCACGAGCCTTCCCGTGGGCGGCATCATGGAGGTCCTCTCTTCGGACGAGGGGACGAACAACGACATCCCGATGTGGACGAAGAAGATGCAGTACGAACATCTCGGAACGGTGGAGGACGCCGGTTTCTGGAGACTGTTCGTGAAGAAGACGAAGTAGGGACGCGGATACGATGAAGAAGGGACTTCCGGAGAGGCGGCGATGCGCCCGGCTCGCCACGCTCTTCAAGACGCTCTCGCATCCGCAGCGGCTGTATCTCCTCTGCTGCCTCTGCGACGGAGAGTCGACGGTGGGCGAGCTCGGCGCCGCGTGCGGGGCGCCGCAGCCGGTGATTTCGCAGCACCTCACGAGGCTGCGCCTCGAGGGGATCGTCGAATCCCGGCGCGCCGGAAACCACGTGCACTATTCGATCGCGGACCCGCACATCCCGGCCCTGATCCGGAGCATGGAGAGGATTTCGCATGAGTGAATTCAGCCCGCGCATCCTTGTTTTCTCGACCGAGAACGTCTCCGATCCGGGGATCGACCTCGCCGGGCGGAACAAGATGCATTACCCCGCGACGGTTTTCGTCATCACGGTGCCGTGCTCGAGCGGCATCAAGGCGTCGTGGATCGTGCACGCGCTCGAGAACGGCTTCGACGGGGTGTTCGTCGCGGCCGACGGGAGCGACTGCGCGTTGGTGAGCGACTGCACGGCGCGCACGGCGCGGACGACGGCCGCGGCGCAGGCGGCGCTCAGGGAGAAATCGCTCGAGCCCGCGCGGGTCAAGATGGCGGCGCTCTGCTCGGTGTGCGCCGAGTCGTTCCAGAAGCACATGAAGCAGTTCAGCGAGGCGCTCAGGAAGATGGGCCCGGCGAAGAAGGCGGCGTAGATGGATTACGATGCGCTCGTCGTCGGCGGCGGGATCGCCGGCATGGAATCGGCGATCAACCTCGGCGACATGGGATACCGCGTGCTCCTCGTCGAGAAGGAGCCGAGCGTGGGGGGGAAGATGATCCTCCTCAGCAAGGTGTTTCCCACGCTCGACTGCGCCTCGTGCATCTCGACGCCGAAGATGGCGCTCGCTGCGAGCCACCCGAACGTCGAGCTCAACGTCTACAGCGAGGTCAAAAACATCCGCCGGAACGCGGACGGCACGTTCAAGGCCACGGTCGTGCGGAAGCCCACCTTCGTCGATTTCGCCAAATGCACCGGCTGCCAGGACTGCGAGAAGGCCTGCTCGGTCACCGTGCCCGATAATTTCAACTTCGATCTCGTCTCGCGGCGCGCCGCGTACATCGCGTTCCCGCAGGCCGTGCCGAAGAAGGCGGTCATCGATCGCGAGGGAACGTCCCCGTGCACGTACGCCTGCCCCGCCGGCATCAAGGCGAACGGATACATCTCGCTCGCGCGCAGGGGGGATTTCGAAAAGGCGTTCGATCTGATCATGGAGGACGCCCCCCTCGTCGGGAGCCTCGGACGCGCCTGCTACGCTCCGTGCCAGCCCGAGTGCACCCGCGAGAAGATCGGCGACGCCCCCGAGATCAAGCTGCTGAAGCGATTCATCGCCGACTGGTACTACGCGCGGCATCCCGAGCCCGCGTACGGAGCGCCCGAGGAGAAAACGGGGAAATCGGTCGCGATCGTCGGGTCGGGCCCGTCGGGGCTCACCGCGGCGTACTTCCTCGCGCGGCAGGGGCACCGAGTCGTCGTCTTCGAGGCGGGCGCGGAGACCGGCGGCATGCTCCGCACGGGGCTTCCCGCCTACCGCCTGCCGAAGGACGTCGTCGACCGGGACATGAAGAACGTGACGGCGCTCGGCGTCGAGATCAAGACCGGCGCCAAGGTCGAATCGCTCTCGAAGCTCCGCTCGGAGGGCTTCGACGCGGTGTTCATCTCGGTCGGCGCACCCATCCCGAGGAAGCTCCGCGTGGAGGGGGAGGACCATCCGGGCGTCACGAGCGGGATCGCGCTCCTCGCGGACGCGGCGCTCGGCGTCCCGGTCGATCTCTCCGGCAAGCGCGTCCTCGTCGTCGGCGGCGGCAACGTCGCCATCGACGTCGCGCGGACGGCCCGGCGGCTGCACGCGCGCGAGGTGCACATGATGTGCCTCGAGAAGCGCCACGAGATGCCCGCGGCGAAGGAAGAGATCCACGAGGCCCTCGAAGAGGGGATCGTGATCCACGACGGGCTCGGTCCGAAGCGCATCGTCGTCGCGGGCGACGCCGTCACGGGGATCGAGGCGAAGCGCTGCACGTCGGTTTTCGACGAGCGCGGCGCGTTCGCCCCGAAGTTCGACGAGCGCTCGATCAAAACGCTCCCCGCCGACGTCATCTTCGTCGCCATCGGACAGGTGTCGCCCACGGCGGGATTCGCCGCCGACGGCGTCCAGCTCAATCCCAATACGACGATCAAGGCCGGCGAGCGGACCCTCATGACGAGCGTTTCGGGTATCTTCGCGGGCGGCGAAGCGGTGACCGGACCCTCGATGATCGTGAAGGCGATCGCTCAGGGGAAGCGCGCCGCGTTCCACATCGACCGCTTCCTGCGGGGTGAGGCGCTCGACGCGGCGGAATTCGAGCCGAAGCTTGCCGTGATGGGCAAAGAAACCGTCCTCGCGCGCCAGACGGCGTACCCGTCGGTCCGCGTCGAGAAGCGGGCGAAACCGACGCACCTCCGCGTGGACGATTTCAGCGAGGTGCAGGAGCCCCTCACGGAGGAAGAAGCCCTCGCGAGCGCCTCGAACTGCCTCAACTGCGGGATCTGCAGCGAATGCCACCAGTGCAGGAACGTCTGCCCGGCGGACGCGGTCGATTTCGACATGCGGGCGGTCGAGCGGGAGATCGAGGTGGGCTCGGTGGTCGTCTCGACGGGATTCCGGCTCTTCCCCGGCGAGCTCATGGAGCGCTACGGCTACGGGAAATATAAAAATGTCATCACGGCGATGCAGATGGACCGGCTCGTCGCCCCGACGCGCCCCTTCAATTACGTGATGAGGCCGGGGGACGGGAAGAAGCCCGCCAACATCGCCTACGTCTTCTGCGCGGGCTCGCGCGACCGCACGGTGAATAATCCCATCTGTTCCCGCGTCTGCTGCATGTACTCGATAAAACAGGCGCAGCTCCTCCTCGGCGCGCTGCCCGTCGCCGACATCACGATGTACTACATCGACATCCGCGCCTTCGGCAAGGGGTACGACGAGTTCTACGAGCAGACGAAGGCGATGGGGGTGCGCTTCGTGAAGGGGAAGGTCGCGAAGATCACGGAAAAGGACGGGGGAGAGCTCGTGCTCCGCTACGAGGACATCGACGCCGGCGGCGCGATCCGCGAGGCGGAACACGATCTCGTCGTCCTCTCGGTCGGATTCACGCCGAATCCCGAATTCATGCGCCTCTTCGACGGCGCCCCGCTCGAGCGGGACGACATGCTCTTCGTGCGCGAGCCCGAGGAGCACGTGAGCCCCGCCAAGACGAGCATCGAGGGCGTCTTCGCGGCCGGCGCGGCGACCGGGCCGATGGACATCCCCGACACGATTCTCCACTCGGGCGCGGCGGCGGCGCAGGCCGCCTCCTACATCGAGGGGCTCAAGAGGAAGCGATGAGCGAAGAAGGAAAGAGAATCGGCGTCTACATCTGCCACTGCGGCGGCAACATCGCCGACTACGTCGACGTCGACAAGGTCCGCGAGTCCGTCGAGAAGGAGCTCGGTGTCAAGGTCGCCACAACCTCCCTCTTCACCTGCTCCGACGCCTCGCAGCAGGAGATGAGGAAGGACATCGAGGATCAGAAGCTCGATGGAATGGTCGTCGCCTCCTGCTCGCCGAAGCTGCACCTCATGACCTTCCGCAACGTCGCCAAACGCTCGGGCATGAATCCCTTCCAGTACGTGCAGGTCAATATCAGGGAGCAGTGCTCGTGGGCGCATTCGGACGACAAGGAAGGCGCGACCTGCAAGGCGATCGGGCTCGTGCGCGGGGGGATCGAGAAGGCGATGCGGGCCGAGCCGCTCGAGCCGATCCGCGTGACGTCGGTCAAGAAGGTCCTCGTCATCGGGGCGGGCATCGCGGGTCTCAGGGCGGCGATCGAGGCCGCCGATCTCGGCGTCGAGGTGTTCCTCATCGAGCGCGAGGCCGCGGCCGGCGGGCATGTCGCCGGGCTCGGCGAGATGTATCCGACGGGGAAAAACGGCGCCGATATCGTCAAGGGGCTCCTCGACGGAATCAGGAAACGGAGCAACATCACGCTCTTCACCGGCGCGGAGCTCGTGGAGAAGCAGGGGCATATCGGCGATTTCGAGGTGAAGATCAGGATCGGCGCGGGCGCCGCGGGGAGCGCCCCGGCACGGGCGGCCGCGCGCCCCGAGGAAACGATCTCCCTCAACGTCGGCGCTATCATCGTCGCGACCGGCTTCGACGTGTACCGGCCGAAGCGGGACGAATACGGCTTCGGCCTCGACGGGGTCGTCACCCTCGACGAATTCGAAAAAATGATTCAGGGCGCGGGCGGCCGCCTCGAGCGCGGCGGCCGTGAAGTGAAAACGATCGCGTTCATCTACTGCGTGGGGAGCAGGCAGGGGGCCGAGGTCGAAGGCGCGAACCAATACTGCTCGCGCTACTGCTGCAGCGCGGTGGTGCACGCGTCGAACCTCGCGATGCGGAAATTCCCCGGCCTGCGGACGGCGCACCTCTATCGCGACATCCGGACCTACGGCAAATTCGAGCTCCTCTACGAGGAGGCGTCGAAGAGCGGCGCCGTTTTCGCGCGGTTCGGCGAAGCGGAGCCGCCGACGGTGCGCGGGGAGAACGGCGCCCTCGTCGTCGCCGTGAAGGACCTGCTCACCGGCGGCGAGGAGATCGAGATCGCCGCCGATCTCGTCGTGTTGGCGAGCGGCATGGTGCCGCGGCGGAACGACGGCCTTACGACGACGCTCAAGCTTCCCATCGGCACCGACCGCTTTTACAACGAGATTCACGCGAAGCTCCGCCCCGTCGAGACGGTGATCGACGGCGTCTACATCGCGGGCTCGTGCCAGGGGCCCAAGAACTCGACGGAGAGCGTCGTCGCCTCGCTCTCGGCCGTCTCGAAGGCTGCCGCGCTCCTCGTCAAGGGTTACGTCGACCTCCAGCCGTTCGTCGCGTACGTGATGAACGACCGGTGCGTCTGGTGCGGCGAGTGCGAGAAGGCGTGCCCCTATTCGGCCATCGAGAAGATCGCGTACGGCGACAAGGAAGTCGCCCGCGTCGTCGACGTGCTCTGCAAGGGCTGCGGCGCCTGCGTCCCCGTGTGCCCGAAGGACGCGACCCAGCTCAAGGGCTCGACCGACGGCCAGATCACGGCGATGATAGACGCGTTCGCGCGGGAGGCGGCCGGTGTCTGATAACGCGGACAAGAGATTTCCGGAGAGCGATTCGATCAAGGGAGAGCGGCGCCAGACCGCCCGGCAGGAATATACGATACGTGCGAAGATGCTCGACGTTCTCCGCGGCGGCCCGAAGACGATCCCCGAGATCGCCGCCGCCCTGAGCATCGCGCCGCACGAGGCGACGTGGTGGCTCATGGGATACGTGCGGTACGGGTTCGTCGCCGCCACCGAAGAAACGACCGACGAAGGCTATTACAAATATAAAATCGTGGAAGGGAAATAACGATGGAGCGGGCGAATCTCGATTTCGTCGACAGCGTGAAGAAGCTCGGCGCTCCCGATCTCGCCGCGTGCTACAGCTGCGGCACGTGCAGCGCGGTCTGCCCGCTCTCCGAGGGGGAGCTCTCCTTCCCGCGGAAGATGATCCGCTACTCGCTCCTCGGGCTCGAAGGCAGGATCCTCTCGTCCCCCGAGCCGTGGCTCTGCTACTACTGCGGCGAATGCAGCAAGACGTGCCCCCGCGAGGCCGATCCGGGCGCGCTCATGATGGCGCTCCGGCGGTTCACGATCCGCAGGTACTCGATCGGCCGCGTCGCGGACGCGTTCTATTCGGCGTTCGCCTCCGGCATCGCATGGATTGTCCTCGCCGCGATCGCGATCGCCCTGATCGTCGTCTTCCACAATCCCGCGATGGACCGCGAGAAGGTCGATTTCCTCTCGTTCATCCCGCTCGAGGACATCCACGTCGCCGGAATCGCGATCGTCGTCCTCATCATGGCGGCGTTTCTCGGCAACGTCTGGATCATGTACCGCTCGATGAAAAAGGGGCGGCACGGCGCCGCGTTCACGATGGACAATCTCAAGCGCTCCTCGCTCGGCGCGATCCGCGAGATCGCATTCCAGAAGCGCTTCGGCGAGTGCGAGGACGACAGGTTCCGCCGCTGGGCGCACCTCGCCGTCTCGGCGGGATTCATGGGGATGTTTCTGGCGACCTGCATCATCGCGGCGGTCGACTTCAAGTGGATTCCGCTCCCGCGCTGGGTATCGCTCGCGATCGGCTCGGTCTCGGGAGCGGCGGCCATGTTCGGGCTCGGCTATTACATGAACATGCGCTTGAAGCGTCGGGGTGAATACGCGAAACGCTCCCACCATTCGGACTGGGTCTTCCTGATGCTGCTCGTGCTCTCCGTCGTGAGCGGCTACGTGATGCTCGCGTTCAGGTTCCTGCAGATGCCCATGGCCGCGTACGGGGCGTTTGCCATTCATCTCGTTTTCGTGTTTAATCTTCTCATGTCGGTGCCCTTCACCAAATTCGCGCACGTGGTGTACCGGCCGGTCGCCCTGTGGCTCGCCGGGGTGAAATAGACGTTCGGTAAGGAGGAATTCGAATGAGCGACGGAACGGCTCCCGATAAGGCGAGCATCATCGTCATGAGCGGCGACATGGACAAGGTCATGGGCGCCTTCATCATCGCGAACGGCGCCGCCGCGTTCGACATGAAGGTCACGATGTTCTTCACCTTCTGGGGCCTCAAGGCGATCCAGAAGGGGAACCTCACCGGGAAGAGCCTCATGGGGCGAATGCTCGGCGTCATGAACCGCGGCGGCCTCGAGGCGATCGGACCGTCCCGGCTCAACATGGGCGGCATGGGCCGCTGGATGTTCAAGAAGATGATGAAGAATCACAAGGTCATGCCGCTCCCGGCCCTCGTGAAGCAGGCGCAGGAGCAGGGCGTTCGCCTCGTCGCCTGCGACATGAGCATGAGCGTGATGGAGATCTCCAAAGCGGATCTCATCGAAGGCGTCGAGATCGGAGGCGTGGCGACCTTCATCGGCGAGGCGATGGACTCGAAGTTCTCCCTCTTTATCTGACGAGCACCATCTTGCGCGACAGCGTCTCGCGTCCCGCGGTCAGCCGGTAGATGTAGAGGCCGGCGGCCGCGGGCCGTCCCGACTCGGCAGCGCCGTTCCACACGGCGCTGTGGTTTCCCCGCTCCTCGGTCTTATCCACGAGACAGGCGACGCGGCGTCCCGAGACGTCGAAGATCTCGAGCCGCACGCGGCCCGATTCGGGGATATAGTACGAAATCGTCGTGGATGGGTTGAACGGGTTCGGCCAGTTCTGCTCGAGCGCGAGCGGCATCGCGGGAATGGCGATGCGATCCGTCTCGAAGAGAACGTGCGATCCGGAGCCGTCCGTGTACTCCACCCGGTAGCGGTACGCCTTGCCCGGCACGACGCTCCCGTCACGGTAGGTGAACAAGAGCCCGTCGGCCTCGATGTCGGAGGATGGAACGCCGTACGCCGCCGCTCCTTCCTCACGCCGGGAAACGCCGAAGCGCACGTCTCCGTCCATGCGGCTCAGCCGCCACGTGACGCTCACCGCGCCGTCTCCGTACGAGGAGGCGGACTCCTGGAGGAGCGTGGCGACGGGAGGAGCGTTGCAGCTCAGGTCGCTGATGACCGTCCCCGTCTCGATCGGGTATCCAGTGGCGCAGTTGGCGAAGAGTGCCCCCGCGTTGAGCCTGACCACGGATGGATTGAGATTGAGCACGAAGAGGTTCTGCGTGACGGCCCAGGTCCATCCGTCGCAGCACGCTCCGAAGGCGAGGCTCAAATCCGTGTTGATGCTTCCAAGAGTGACGGTGATGGCCGGATTGAACGTCACGGTCATCGCGATGATGTTGGCCGGGTAGGTGACGCTGAACTCCGCCGCCATCATGCCGGCGTCTCCGGGGAGGCACCAGACCCACATCGGGAGGATCGTATAAGGGGCCGTGGGATTGATCGCGTTGGTCGAATGGAACTCGTCCGCGTACAGCCCGATGAATCCCGTGCCGCTCGGAGGCCCGTACGGCGTGGAGAAGCTCGCCTCGCTCCCGGGGGCGATCGGGTTCCCCGCGTGGTCCGTGACGTTCGACACGCTCACCTTGTACGTGGCGCCCGCCTCGAGATTGGCGCTGAGATGGAGCCCCGCCGTCAGGCTGTTGGGCCGCTCGACGGACTCCGGATGGAAGGACGGGCCCGAGAAGCTGACGGGACTGATCGTGTAATTCGTCGTCACGACGGCGGTCGCCGTGGTGACCGGCTCGCTGAACGCGATCCGCACGTACGAGAGGGTCGTCGCCTCGGCCCCGCTCAACTGCGGCGGAATCAAATCCGGCCGGCTGATCTGGACGACGCTGAGCGCCGGGATGGGATTTCCCGCGCGGTCGACGACTCCCGACACGGCGAGCGAGTACATGATTCCCTCCTGCAGCGTTCCGCCGAGCGTCAGGAGCACGTACATCGAATCGCTCTGGAGCGCGGCGCTCGACACGGGAACCGTGGCGCTCGAATTCGCCGTCTCGTAGACGAGGTAGTGGGCCGGGTCCTGCGCCGTGGCGGCGTCGAGCTTCTCGCTGAAGCGGGCGAGCACCTCCGTGTTCACCGAGGAGTGCGCCGAGATGAGCGCCGGCGGGGTCGCGTCCGTGAAGGTGAAGGAGCGCGAGGTCCCCGGCGGCATGACGTTCTCTGCGCGATCGGTGAGGTTGCTCATCGAGATCGTGTAGTTGACCCCGGCCGTCATATCGGCCGCGAGGACGAGCCCGATGCGCGACGAATCGGGCATCAGCGCCGCGGTCGCGATCCCGATCACGTGAGCCGGATCGGCCGTCTCGAAGAGCAGGTAGTTCGATTCGTCCTCCGCCGTGCTCCTCGCGATCGGCTCGTCGAAGGCGAGCTCGACCGTCGCCGCCGAGGTCGGCGTGACTCCCGTCAGGACCGGCGGGAACGTGTCGGGGTAGATCGTGGTGATCGTCGCGGTGGTGATGGCGTTTCCCTTCAGGTCCCGCACATTCTGAATGCGGATCGTGTAGTCGACATCGAGCTTCATCGCGGCGCCGAGGGAGAGCCGCACCGCATCCCCTCCGGCTTCGAGCTCCGCACTCGAGACGGGGAGATATATCGCGCTGGTCGCCGTCTCGAACATGCGGTAGTTCGCCTTCGTCTCCGCCGCGGTTTCTTCCAGCTGCTCGTTGAATCCCACCCTGACGAAGGAGCGGCTGAGAGGAGCGGCCGAGAGCGGAACGGGCGCGTAGGTGTCGTGCCACATGAAGACCATCCACGTGACGACGGACAGCACATTCCCGTGGAGGTCATGGATATTGTTCGTCCGAAGCAGGTACTCGACCTCGAGGCTGAGGTCGGCGCCGAGAGAGAGCTGCACGAACCTCCGGTCGGGCTGCAGGACGGCGGCGGTGACGGGGACGGTCGTCGTCGTGCCGGTCAGCTCGATTTCGTAGTTGCTCGTGAGCTCGGCGGAGGAAGCTTGGACCTCCTCGTTGAATCGCACCTGCACGAGGCGCGCCCCGAGCGCCTCGACCGCCACGAGGAACGGAGGGCTCGTGTCGGCGACCATGAAGCTGGCCGTATTGTAGGTCGGCGAAATGATGTTCCCGGCGAAGTCGGTGACGTTCGTCACCTTGACGGTGAGCGTGACCTGCGTCGGGAGGAGGTTCAGGTTGTCGAACGAGAGAACGACGCGCTTCGGCTCGGCGATGACCGCCCGGTACGCGTAGGAAGGCACGAGCGTGCCGTACCGGTAGATCCGGTAGTTGTTCGGATTCGTCGCCGTCGCCGGGCGGACCGGCTCGTTGAACACGATCGTGAGGAGGCTGTCGGCGGACGCCGAAGCGCTCACGACCTGCGGCGGATCGCTGTCGATCGAGGAGAACACGGCGGTGCTCCACGACGGGACCGCATTCCCCCACGGATCGTAGACGCCGGGCGCGCGAACGACGTACTGGGCGCCCGAGATGAGCGGCTGCGAGGTATAGAGCGTCGCCGACAATCCGTCGGAGGAGAGAGTAGCTTCCCCGACGGGGACCGTAGCGTTCGAGTCGACGGCCTCGGTGATGGTGTAGCTGCCGGGATTCTGGGCGCACTGTTTCAGCACCGGCTCGCTGAACGTGACCGTGACCGAGTTGGAAGTCTCATAGGTGGCTCCCGCGAGGAGCGGCGCTGTGGTGTCCGGGGGGCAGGCGGCGTTGAAGCAGAGGAGCGAGGAGATGAAGACCGGCTCGAGCGGATTGCCGAGCTCGCACGTCGCTATCTGATAGTCCCCCGACGTTCCGTTCGCCTCGATCTCGATCCGCGTCTGCTCGGTGTTCGTCAGGATCAGACTCTGATGATGCGTCCATACCCAGTCGTTCTGACAATCGGTGAACGCGACGCTCGTCCCCGCGTCGAGCTCGCCGAGCTCCACAGCGATGAGGGGATTCAACGTTATTTCGCCCATGATCACGTTCGCAGGGTACGCGATGGAGAACTCGACGCCGGCGAGCCCCCGCGCCGTCGGGTGGCAGAAGACGTACATCGTGATTTCGGTCGGGCCGCCCGCGTAATAGCCCTCGTTCGTCGACCGGCTCTCGTCGGCGTAGAGCCCGATGGAGCCGTAGTCCGGGGCCTGTGCGAATCCCGGTTGGAATGCGGCAGCCGTCATGATGAAAACCATCGCAGCCGCCGTCGCAACTCGAAGGAACAACGAGCGTTTCATGATTTTCGTCGCCTCCTCAAAGACGTGGCAGAACACTGCCGGATGGCGCGCTGAATGAGATTGCCTGTGTGATCGTAGTCTAGCATAGAAAGTACGCCTTTTCAATTGAAATGCGCGGTTTCATGAGCCTCCCGCAAATCCGCGAGCCCCTCGCAAGGCACTTCATCGTTGCGTCGCCGACGGCGTAACCATATACTGATTACGTCATGTCGAGTCCCGATCTCAAATGAAAACGCAGAGGGTCCGGGAGCACGGGCGCTCCCGGAGGTAAATCGCATAGTCGGGCCGCTATGCCGGAGCAGGTACGGCACATGAAGCGGGTGCTTCTCCTCATCCTCCCGATTCTCGTGATTATTACCGCGGGATTCACGATCCTCGGAGTCATCCAGGTGCGTTCCGTCCGCGAACGGCTCATGGACGATCTCATGCGAAAGGCGCGAGCGGTCGCCGAAAGCACGGAATTCTCGGCGCGGGACATTCTCAAAAACATGAACATCGCCGAGGCGGGGCGGCTCGTCGAGAGTTTCCAGCAACGCGAGCAGATGCAGGGGTGCATCCTCTACGACCGGAATCTCGACGTCATCGCGGTCACCGAGCGTATCGCGGGCTTTAATGAGCCGAGCAAGGTGCACCTGAAGCTCGTGCTCGAAACGAAGACCGCCCGGGGGGCGCTCGTCCAGCTCGGGGAGTATCCGGTGTACCGATATCTTCAGCCCGTGTTCGACGAGAACGACAATCCGCTCGGCCTCGTGGAAATCGTGTACGACACCTCGCACCTCCACAGCACGCTGGCGGGGCTCTGGCGGCGCATCAGCTACACCCTCATCGCGGCCTTGTCCATGATCGTGCTCGTTTCCCTCGTGGTGGAACGGCAGACCTACATTCTCCCGGTGCGGCGTCTCACCGCGTGGTTCACTCACTTTCAGAAAGGGGAGGTGGACAAGCTCAGCCCGTTCAAGGCGAAAGGGGAGTTCGGAAAGCTCATCAGCGAGGTCGAGCAGGTCGCGCTGAGCCTCCGGGTGGCGAGACGTGCGGCGGCCGATACCGCGCACGGTCGCCTGCGGCAGGAGGATCTGTGGACGGAGGCGAAGCTGCGGGATCTTATCAACGCTCGGCTCGGCGAGAACTCTTTCCTCGTCGCGTCGAACCGCGAGCCCTACATGCACGTCATCGACGAGCCGGGGGGAGAGGTCAGGTGCGTGAGGCCGGCGAGCGGCGTCGTGACCGCCATCGACCCCATCCTGCGCGCGTGCGGGGGAACGTGGATCGCCCACGGGAGCGGCAACGCCGACCGGAAATTCGTGAACTCCCGGGACAAGCTCGGTGTGCCTCCCGGCGACGACCGGTACATCCTCAAGCGGGTTTGGCTCACGAAGGAGGAGGAAGACGGATATTACAACGGATTCTCGAACGAAGGGCTCTGGCCGCTCTGCCATGTCACGCACACGAGACCCATATTCCGCGAGAGCGACTGGCGGATGTACGAGCGGGTGAACCGCCAGTTTGCCGAGAGCGTGATCGAAGAGCTGCCGGCGAAGGATCCCTTCGTCTTTATCCAGGATTACCACTTCACCCTGCTGCCCCGCATGATCAAGGAGAAGCGGCCCGACGCGACGGTCGCACTGTTCTGGCACATCCCGTGGCCGAATCCCGAGGTCTTCGCGATCTGTCCGTACCAGCAGCAGATTCTCGACGGCATGCTGGGGTGCGATCTGATCGGATTTCACGTGCAGTTCCACTGCAACAACTTTCTCGATACGGTGAACCGGCTGATCGAAGCGCGCGTCGACGCGGAGAAGTTCAGCGTTGTTCGGGCGCAGCGGGAGACGATCGTCCGGGCGTTTCCGATCAGCATCGACGCGTCGTTCGCCGACGCACACGAGGCGGACGCGAGCGAGGTCGAACGGATCCGCGCGCGGCTCGGCCTCGAGGGGAAGATCACGGCAGTCGGCGTCGACCGCGTTGATTACACGAAGGGCATCGTCGAGCGCATCCTCGCGGTCGACCGGCTCCTCGAGAAATACCCCGAATACCGCGGGAAGTTCGTCTTCATCCAGTTGGGGGCGCCGAGCCGCACCAACATCAAGCGGTACCACGATCTCGGCGCCGAGATCGACGATCTGGTCCACCGGAAGAATCGGAAATACGCGGACGGGGCATGGCGGCCCATCATTTACCTCAACCGTCACTTTTCGCCGGCGGAGATCAAGCCGTATTACGCGCTGGCGGATCTCTGCGTCGTGAGCTCACTCCACGACGGCATGAACCTCGTCGCGAAGGAGTACATCGCGGCGAAACGGGGATCGGGCGGGATGCTCGTCTTGAGCCGGTTCACCGGGGCGTCGCGCGAGCTCGCCGACGCGGTGCTCGTCAATCCGTATTCGATCGAGGAGTTCGCGGATGCCATCAGGGCGGCGATCGAGATGCCGCCCGACGAAAAGCGCAGGCGCATGGAAGCCATGCGGGGAGTGATTGCCGAAAATAACGTCTACCGGTGGGCGGCGAGCATTATTACGGAGCTCGTCTCGCTCAAGAGGAGCGGGGGCTGATCCGTATGAAGCACCTTTTCGATCATCGGCGGGAGATCGATGCGGCGCTCGATGGGAGGCGCCTCCTCCTGATGCTCGATTTCGACGGCACGCTGGCGCCCATTGCTTCGACTCCCGCCGAGGCGGCGATCCCCGCCGAGACGCGGAGCGAGCTCGTGCGGCTATCGAAGATCGCCTCGTGCACCGTCGCCGTCGTGAGCGGCAGGGCGCTCGGCGACGTGCGCGACAAGGTGGGGATCGAAGGCATCACGTACGTCGGAAACCACGGGCTCGAGGTTGCGCGGCCGAACGAGGAGCCGCGTCTCCTCGCGCCGCCGCCGGCCGCGGCGTCGATGGAGCGGTTGCGGGAGCGTCTCGCGGCGGCGCTCGCGCCGTTCGAAGGGGTTCTCATCGAGGACAAGGGCGTCTCGATCGCCGTCCACCACCGGCTGGTCGGGGATGAGGACCGGACGCGCGTCAAGGAGACGGTTTACGAAACGGTGCGGGCGTCGGCGGGGGAGGGAGAGATCGAGATCGGCGCGGGGGCGATGGTGCTCGAGCTCAGGCCGCCGCTCGGCCGCGACAAAGGGACGATAGTTTCCGCCATACTCGACGGGGAGGCGAAGCGGGGCTGCGCCGCGTCGTCGTTCGCGATGTATCTCGGCGACGACGTCACGGACGAGGACGCCTTCAAAGCGCTTCGGGGGCGCGGATGGCCGGTCCTCGTCGGTCGGCCTCGAATCTCGTATGCGGAATATTACCTCCGCGATCCGCGCGAGGTGGGGGAGCTGCTGGCGATGCTCGCCGGGCGGTTCCCGGAAGCGGGGTGACCCATGGAGGCATTGAAACGGGCGGAGAAGCCGTTCCGGTTCAGCACGAGGCTTCACCTGACCGAGCTCATGGGGCTCCGGGCGCGGAATTTGCGCGAGATGCTCGAGAAGCTCCACGAAGTGCCGGGCTCGTGCATATACCATCACACGCACCGGTATCTCCAGCAGCATCAGTTTCTCTCTCCCGAGCCGCCCAACGACTTCGCGTACTGGGTCACCGAGATTCTCGGGGAGAGCGCGCTCGGGGAGAAGCTCGCGAGCATCGATACGGTCCGGCACCCGACGATCCGAAGCCTGCGGGAGAAGATCGTCGGCACAATCGAGGAACATCTCGCGGCCGAGCTGTCCTCACGGCGCAGATTCGCGCGCGAGGGGGAGGAGTTCCATTTCATTAAATCCGTGAGCTTCATATTGCCGACCCCCTACGAGGCGTACGATCTGCGGGAACTGCACGATATACTCGGCAAGGTCACGGTCGACTCGATCTATTTTCATATGTTCGAAGCGCGGTTGCGCCTCGAGCGGGGCGCCAACGATTTCTCCTTCTGGATCGAGACATCGCTGGGCGATACAAAGCTCGCCGCCGACATCGCGCGCCTCGATCCGTACACGCGGACCCTCGACAACCTGCGCAGGACGATCATGAAGCTCATCGAGCAAAGGATACCGGGATAGCATGCCGCGCATCGATGAATATGCCCCCATCGTCGGTCAATCGATCGTCGACGATCTGCGTCTCCTCGGCCGGAAGCTCGAGGGGAAGATTGTCCAGCATATCAACTCGACCTCCGTCGGCGGCGGTGTCGCGGAGATACTGAACCGCATGGTTCCGCTCCTGCGCGATCTCGGTGTCGACACCCGCTGGGACCTCATCAAGGGAGGGGAGCAGTTCTTCGCCGTCACCAAGAAGTTTCATAACGCGCTCCACGGGCGGCCGCACGATCTTACCCCGCGTGACTTCGAGATCTTCCGCGAGACGAGCGCCGAGAACGTCCGGGACGTGGACATCCACGGCGATATCGTCTTTATCCACGATCCGCAGCCGATCGCCCTCGTCGAGCGCCGGAACGACAACAAATGGCTCTGGCGCTGCCATGTCGACGTGTCGAATCCGGATCGGAAGGTATGGAGATTCCTCCGCGCGTACATCGACCGCTACGATTCGGCGGTCTTCTCGTCGCCGGCATTCTCCCCGCGGATTCCCATCAGGCAGTTCCTCATCGCGCCCTCGATCGATCCGCTCAGCGACAAGAACAGGGACCTGCCGGACGAGACGGTCGACGCCGTGCTCGTGAAGTACGGCGTTCCCCGTGACAAGCCGATCGTGACCCAGATCTCCCGCTTCGATCGCCTGAAGGATCCGGTCGGCGTGATCGAGGCGTACACGCAGGTGAAGCGGTACATCGACTGCCGGCTGATTCTCGCGGGGGGCTCCGCGACGGACGATCCCGAGGGAGCGATGGTCCTTCAAGAAGTGAACGAGCGGGCGGCGAACGATCCCGAGATCCACGTGCTCCTCCTGCCGCAGAACGACCTCGAGGTCAACGCGCTTCAGCGCGCCTCGACCGTCATCGTTCAGAAATCGCTCAGGGAGGGCTTCGGCCTCACCGTGGCGGAGGCGCTCTGGAAGGGAAAGCCCGTCGTCGCCTCCAACGTGGGAGGGATCCCGCTCCAGGTGACGCACAAGTACTCGGGGCTCCTCTGCCATTCGGTCGAAGGAGCCGCCTTCGCGATCAAGCAGCTCCTGAGCAGCCCCGAGTATGCCCGCAGGCTCGGCGAGAACGGGCGGGAGCATGTGCGCAACAATTTCCTGCTCACGCGCCATCTGCGGGATTACATGCTGCTGTTCCTCTCGCTCTATCATCCCGGCGACGTCGTCCACCTCGATTGACACGGCGCCTTCCGCCGATTATATTGATTTCGGGACACCACCACCAAACGCCTGTCGACAGAGGGCCTCCAATCGAGAAAGGGAGGGGAGTCATGAAGACACTGCTCTCAGTCATGATCCTTGTCGCTATCATGGCCGGCAGCGCCTGCGCATGCGACGGCATGCTGTCGCTCTACGCGGATCAGTCGGCGACCCAGTGCTCCGCCGCGCTCGCATGCTGCCAGAGCCTGCCGATGTACCTCATGTACGTCCGGGGGGATGGGCCGGAGATCGCGCCCGGGATGGCCTTCAAGCTGGAGAAATCGTCGGGGGGTGTTGCGTTCCTCGAGCCCGAATGGCCCGGGGCGTTCATGACCTACGGCAGCCTCCAGGGGGGCATCGACGTCGTCGTCAGATGCGGCGAGGATTGGTGCTCGGGCGCCGAGACCGTCTCCTACATGGGGACGATTCCGGTCGTGAACTTCTCCGAGACGGGCACATTCACCGTGAAGGTGGCGGATTCGCCGAACTATAACGGGGTGATCGTCCTGTTGTGCCAGCCGGCCTATCCGATGTATCACGCGATCGGCGGCACGTTCGTCTTCAACGGCGAATGCAGCACCGCGGACGATCCGTACGGCACGAAGCTCGCCGTCGAGACGACGAGCTGGGGCGGCATCAAGAGCCTCTTCGAGTAAACCTGCAGCCGCCCCGGGGCGATCCGGGGCGGCACATCGAATCGATCGCTTTCATCAAAATATCATGACAGAATCGCCCCACCTTCTTCGTCTTATTACCGCAGCACGGACGAGGGAGGAATCCATGGACATCGATCGACGGCTCGTCGACGCGTGTCGCGGCGGAGACGCCGAAGCGTACGCCGGGCTTGTGAAGCGCTACTCGAGGAGCGTCTTCGCGGTCTGCCTCGGCACCTTGGGGAACGTTCAGGACGCCGAGGACGTCTCGCAGGAGACCTTCATCAAAGGTCTCGCCCGCATCGGCCAGCTGCGGGACGGCGCTCAGTTCGGCCCGTGGCTCACGAAGGTCGCCCGCAACCTGTGCCTCGATTACGTGCGAAGGAAGAAGCGAGGCGCGGAGATCGTCGCCCTCTCGGGCGGCGATCGACGGAGCCCGGGGGACGAGCACGCCGATCTTCGCGAGGCGATCGCCAGGCTGTCCGAAAAAAACCGGCTCCCTCTCATGCTGTACTATTTCGACGGCCGGAGCTCGGAGCACGTCGCCAGCGCCCTCGGGATTTCGACGGACGGCGCCCTCACGAGACTGAGCCGCGCCCGGAAGGAGCTCAGGAAATTGATCGATTCGGAAGAGGTGTCCCATGAATAGAGAATGCAAGAGAGCCAGGGGCGATATCGAGCGGTCCTCCATCGAGCCTCTCGCGCGGGAGCGGCAGAATGAAATCGACGCGCATGTCGAGCGCTGCGCCGCCTGCCGAGAATATCTCGAAGCGATGCGCGGGGACGAGCGGGCGCTGATGAATTTCACGAGCTCGATGGATCCTTCCGTTGAAAGGATCGAATGGGAGTCCATCCGCGCCGCGGCGTGCGGCGTCGCGGCCGAACCGGTCGAACGCGCGCGGGCCTGGAGGCGAATCACAGGATCAAGAATCGCCGTTTATGCTGCTGCTGCGGTCGCTCTCGTCGCCGTGCTCTGGGGGCTCAACCATTATACCGGCGTCTTCGTGGGTGAGCCCGCCTTCGCCGACGTCATGGCGAAGATCAATACGGCGGAGAACGTGACGTTCCGCCAGATCATGAGGATCGAGGGGGGAGAGCCATGGACGACGGAGAACATGGCGACGGATACGGGTGTCCTGCGCTGGACGCTCGGGGGGAACGTCAACATCATGGATTTCAATAAGGGGATCGATCTTACTATGAGTCCATCCGAGAAGCGGGCGACCCTCGTCCGCCGCGTTGGTCGACCGCCTCGCAAGGGATTATTCAACTACGTGAGCTTTATCTCGACTCTCCACAACGGTCCGTCGGGGAAATTCGTCGGCCGCGAGAAGATCGACGGCTTCGACGCGAACGTCTTCGCGGTCAAGGACGGTGATTTTCTGTCGATCCGGATATGGGCGGACCCAAAAACGAATCTCCCCCTCCGGGTGATTTGGACGATGAAGCACAATCCGGAGCTGGACGTCACCGTACCGAGGATCTCCGTGTACGAGCGCGATTTCGGCGGAGATGTAAGGGTCTCGTGCATACTAACCAGAAGCGGCACGGGCGGCATTGCGCAGAGTACGGAGATGACGTTCGAGAATTTCGAATGGAACGAGAAGCTCGATCCGGATCTCTTCAGCGTGACGCCGCCGCCGGGCTACACCGTGAACGAGCAGGATCTCGACGATTCGTACGAGGGGGAGAAGGATCTCGTCGACGCTCTCTCCTTCTGGGCGTCGATGTCGCAGAAGAGCTTTCCCGAGCAGATCGCCGATTTGTGCGCGGAGGAGAAAGTTCGGCCGAAGCTCATCGAAGCGTACGACAAGCAGGGCGATCCGCATAAGGAATATCAAGAGGCGCTGACCGCGGCCGGGCTGCTGCTCGACGGTCTCTATTTTTCACAGGACATGAAGGGAAACGGGGACTGGCACTACGCCGGCTCCGGCGTGAAGCTCGGCGACAAGAGCACGTCCGTCTGCTGGTGGAAGCCAGAGGGCTCGTCGAAATACCGGATACTCTACGGCGACTTGCGTCTGGCCGACATCGACGAGGCGGATTTGCCCAAGGAGTCCCGGTGAAGCGCGGTCCTATCGGAGCAGGACCAATTTGCGGGAACGCATTTCCTTTCCCGCCTGTAGACGGCAGAAGTAAATGCCCGAGGCAGCCGGTTTCCCGAGACTGTCCCGTCCGTTCCACATGAGCGTGTGATGGCCCGCCGGCTGATCCCGGTCGGCGAGAGTCGCGATCGTCCTCCCGGCCGCGTCATATATCTCGACCTTCACGCGGCATCTCTCGGGCAGGTAGTAGCGGATCGTCGTCGAGGGGTTGAACGGGTTCGGGACATTCTGGGAGAGCGTGAGGGGGAGCCTCGGCGTCGAGAGAATCTCCGTTTCGAAGAGCGTGCGGCTTCCGTTTGCGTCCGATATCCGCACCTGGTAACGGTACTGCGCTCCGGCTTCGACGGCATTATCGACGAAGCCGAACGAGAGACCGTCACGAGAAATCGCGGGAGTGATTGCTTCCCATATCGGATCGGCGGCGCCGCCATCGCGGGCGTCGGTGCGCGAGATTTCGAACGCGGCGCCCTCGTCGAGCTGCGAAAGCTGCCACGAAACCCTGATTCCGGTCTCGGTCGGGCCTGCCTCGAAATTCATGAGCTCCGTCGCGACGAGCGGCCCGCGGGAGATCGAGATCTTCCGCGCGAAGATGTCCCAATTTCCCGTCCGGCTGTCGCGCCACGCGAGGAGCGCGTTGCCCGAGACATCGGGGGCGAGGAACAGATTCGTTTGATCGTCGTTGCTGACCATGGCGTGCGCGCCATAATCGTAATCATTCCAGAGAGCGTTGCCCGTCGAATCGACCTTGCTCATGAATATGTCGCTGCCCAGCTGATTCTGCGTGACCAACTCCGATCCGTTGAAGTGCCGGATCACGTGAGGCTTGCCGGATATCCAGATGTCGCTTCCGGCCGTGCCCCACACGCCGTACAGCTTGTTCGTCGAGGCCGGTTCGACGGTCGCATAGGTGCCGTCCCAGTGGGCGAGGAAGCCGCTCTCGAACACGCCGTAGACATTGGTCGTATCCGTTCCCCAGAGACTGAAGCCCATCCCGACCGATCCGAGACTGATGGTTCTCCATCCGCTCCCGTAGCGGATGAGCAATTTGTCGGAGGCGCCCGCGAAAACGCGATTGTCCGGGCCCACCCAGACGCTGTGCAGTACCCCGGGCGTCGTCATGACGATCTTGTTCCACGTCGTTCCGTCGTAATGAAGGGTGAGGCAATAGCTGTCCTGCGTGCCGACCACGTAGATGTCGGAGCTCGAAGTGCCGTGAACGCCGTACAGGTCGCATGTCGTGCCATACGGGGATTGCACCCAAGAGGATCCGTTCCAGTGATACATCTGCTTGGCCGTGCCGACCGCCCAGACGTCGCCCGGTCCCGAGCCCCAGACGCCGTAGAGCTGCGTAACGGACTTTGTGTACGTCTCGAGGTGCCATGCAGCGCCGTTGTAGTGGATGATCGTGCAGTCCGCGCCGACTGCATATACGTTGCCATGGCTCGTTCCCCAGACGCCGTGCAGATGTTTCGTCGTCGGTGAGCTCATCATCGTCCATTTCACGCCGTCGAAATGAACGATGAGCCCGTTATCGCCGACGGCGAAAATGTCGCTCGCCGAGAAGCCCCATATGCCGCATATGATGCTGTTCTGCGGCTGGGGGACGACCCGTTCCCACGCGAACACGGCTCCGCCCTCTCCGTCGGGAATCGCGAGGGCGTTTCGGCACTGATTGCGGGCATCGGAGAGCCGCTTTCCGTTCATGTCCCAAACCGGCGCGCCCGCCTGATCGATGCGTTGGGCGAAGAGCGTCCCGACGCCGCCGACGGGCATGACCCAGTGGACGATCGCGCTCTTCGAAGGCCCCTCCGTGACGCGGATCTCGCTCTTCGTCCCGCCGGTCGCGCACACGGGGACTCCATCGGGCGCCCACACGGCGCCGCCCGATGCGTCGAGCCTCTGCGCATAGATGTACGTGCTCACCCGATCGTCGAACCAGGCGACAAAAGCCCCCCGGCTCCGTCGGACGCGATGCGGGGGGTCGACTGGTTCGCCGTGTACGAGATGACGGTGGCGCCGCTGTCGCCCCAGAGGCGGTTCCCGCCGATATCCATCTTCTGGGCGAAGACATCGGAGCTCGCGGTTCTCCTGCCGGCCCATGCAACGATGAGATCGCCGGATTCGTTGCGGATCGCCGAGTAACTGCTCAATACGTCGTCCTCGAGGTATACGGCGGCCGGAGCAGGACCCCAGAGCCGGTTGCCGTCCGCGTCGATCCGCTGCGCCAGGACATGATAATCGCTCCAGTAATTGCAGCCCCACGGCTCCCAGTAGAGGGTGCCGTTCCTCCAGAGAAGGATCACGCCGCCTGCGCCGTCGGGGAACATCCGAAGATCGAGCTCGCTCCCGTTGCCGGTTTCCGTCGTGATCCGCATGCTCCACAGGATCGAGCCGGCCGCGTCGAGCCTTTCGACATACATCCGCGAGCTGGCGAGCGGGCAATCGAACGTGCCGATCCCGACGTCTCTCCGGAACGCGACGAAGACGCCCCCCGCGCCGTCAGGCTGTATGGCTTCATCCACACCCGACACCGTCGCTTCGACGCCGTTGGCCGTCCAGAGCGGCGTCCCTTCCGAACCGAATTTCTGAGCGTATATACCTCTCCTGTAGTCCTCCCAGGCGACGAAGGAGCCTCCCGTGCCGTCCGCGACGATGACCGGATCCTGCTGATACTTGGGATCAGTGCAGACGGGGATATCCTCCTGCAGCCAGCCTGCGCGGAGCGAGGGCGTCCCGATGATGGATAGCGCGAGAATGAAAAGGAAGGGGAGTCGATACGGTCGTTTCATGGCGGCGCCTCCGCGCGCGGCACGTGGGCGGTTTCCGTTTCTGCCCGCGCGGAATTCGCCGGGTAACGGTTCGCTCGTCCGCTCGATGTGCCGAATGTTCGCTTCAATAGCAGAGGTGCCGGTATCTTCCCCTTATGATGCGCCGGAATCCCGAGATCCGATGGAATCCGACCTTGATATTGTAGCAGATCGCCGCCGGCGCGTCAATCATGAACGTCCGGCTCCGGCGCGGCCGGTTCGAGCGTGACGACCGTCGCGCCCCAGCCCCCTTCGTCCTCCATCGCCGTTTTGTACGAGACGACTCCGGGGAGCTTCGAGAGGATCGAAAGGACCGAACGCTTGAGGGCGCCGGTCCCCTTGCCGTGGATGATCCGCACCCGGAGAATCCCCTTCTCGCGGCACATGTCGAGGTAGTGGGGCACGAGATCCCTGACGTCCCCCGGCTGGAACTGATGCAGATCGAGAATGCCGTCGATCGGGATTTCCAACGGATCGCCTTCATCGCGCGGATTCTCTTCGTCGCCGTCCATGTCCATGCGGACAATTATTCATCTGGACTTCGCCGATTTCTAGTGCTAATTTCCCATGAAACGATGGGGGGAAGCGCCTCCCTGCACGGATACAAGGCGGGACGCCGGTCGCAGCGGCCAGCGTCTCATTTTTCTTTCAAATGGAGGGATCGACGCATGAGATCTTTAGTGGCATTCACGATATTTCTCGCGATCGCGCTCGCCTTTTCGGTGACCGGCTGCTCGAAGAAGGGGAAGGGCGGCTCGGGGGCGGACAGCGTGGCCGCCGCCAAGGCGGAGGCCGCGAAGACGGTCGTCGCGAAGATCGGCAGCAAATCGGTCACGCTGCTCGACGTTCAGCGTCAGGAAACGATGCTCACGCAGCAGCTCCAGGGCTACGCCGACTCCGCGCAGATCATCGCGATGAAGCCCACGATCCAGAAGCAGGCGTTCAACAACGCGGTGAACAGGGTCCTCCTCGAGAACGCCCTCGCGACAACCGGCGCCAAGGCCGACGAGAAGACGATCGCCGAGCGGCTCGACTATTACCGCAAGAACTTCGTTTCGGACGAGGCGTACAACGCCGATCTCGCGAAGAAGGATATGACGCCGGAAGATTTCCGGCACGAGATCGAGATCGGTATCATGGCCGAGGAGCTCTTCAACAAGCGCACGGCGACTATCCCGGCGGTGAGCGACAAGGAAGCGCGCGCGTTCTACGACGCCAACAAGGATCGTTTCATGCAGCCGGAGCGTGTGAAGGCGAGCCACATTCTCCTCACGGTGGACAAGGCCGCGTCCGATTCGCTCCGCGCGGCGAAGAAGGCCGAAGCCCAGCGCATTCTCGGCGAGCTCAAGAAGGGGGCCGATTTCGCCGATATGGCCCGGAAATACTCCGACTGCCCGAGCAAGCAGCAGGGCGGAGATCTCGGTTTCTTCCAGCGGGGACAGATGGTGCCCGAGTTCGAGAACGCGGCGTTCGCCCTCAAGCCGGGGCAGATGAGCGGCATCGTGGAGACGCAGTTCGGCTATCACATCATCAAGACGGCCGAGTACGCCAAGCCGAGCACCGTCCCCTTCGATGAGGCGAAGCAGAATATCGTGCAGTACCTGTCGGAGCAGAAGAAGCAGCAGGCGCTCACGGCGTATTTCGACAGCCTGCGCGCGGCGTCGAACATGCAGGTCATGGACTCGAGCTTCGTGCGCTGATTTTCGCGGAATCCGCGACGCAATGCGAAGGCGCCCTCCCCGGGGGAGGGCGCCTTTTTCGTCAGAGGCTGACCGCGGCCTGCGCGGGACGGCGCGAACGGATCGATCAGATGCGGACCTTCCCCGGCGGGCGCCGCTCGGGCACGTAGACGCGGGGGACCGTTCCCTCGTTCCATGCGGCCGAGACGTAGAGGTTGCAGTAGCAGCTGCCGAATTCCTTCACGTCCGGTTCCCGGTAGGCGCACGGACACGTGATGTCCCGGTCCCATTCCCGGTCCCCCGAGGCGAGCCTGCAGGGGCAGGCCATATAGCCGTAGCGCTTCTTGTTGACGAGGAGCGCCTCGAGGAGCTCCTCGGTCCGCGCGCGGTCCGCGTTGAAGTGGTAACCTTTCGGCTCCTGCAGCTTTCTCAAACGCTCGTAAAGCTCGCCGGCTTCGCTCATCTCACACCCAACGCTTCCTTGATCTTGTCTTCCCTGTTCCCGACGATGACCGTGTCGCCGATCAGAATCGTCGGGAAGGAGCAGAGCGGATTGTACTTCTTGACCTCTTCGAGGACCGCCGCGCGGGCGCTCCCCTCGAGGAGGTCGACGTCGACGTAATCGTACTTGACCCCGAGGGAGCTCATGAGGGTCTTCGCGGCCCTGCAGTGGCTGCAGGTGCTCAGGGTATACATCTTCACGGGTTTGTGCTGCACGTCCGTCCCCTTTCCGTCTCTGCGGTGTGGTGGCCGGCGCGCCGCCGAGCCGCGCGCGCGTGGGGCTATTCTCCCACACGAGCTGCGCCTCGTCGAGTCAATTGTGAACGGCGCGAATTCGACGCGTTCGGCGCGGCGCGCCGCCGAATATTTTCCTCCATGATTCGCCGTTCCCGGGGGTATAATGCCCCGCTATGGACCGATGCGCGGGCATTCTCCTCCACATCACGTCGCTCCCGTCGCGCCACTCGATCGGGGACCTCGGCTCGGGCGCGTACGCCTTCGCCGATTTCCTCGCGAGCGCGAAGCAGAGCCTCTGGCAGGTGCTGCCGCTCAATCCCACCGACGGGGCGCACGGCAACTCCCCCTACAGCAGCGTGTCGGCCTTCGCGGGGAACGTGCTCCTCGTCAGCCCCGAGCTCCTCGTCGACGAGGGGCTGCTCCGTCCCGAGGAGGCGCCGCCGCCGGCGCGCTCCGCGCTCGACCGCGTCGACTACCGCGCGGCCGCGATCGAAAAGCGGCGGATCCTCGAGACGGCATACGAGCGGTTCCGGTCCACGGGACGGTGGCAGGACGAGTACCGGCGGTTCCGCGCCCTCAACGCCCGCTGGCTCGACGACTACGCGCTCTTCCTCGTTCTCAAGAAACAGTTCGGCGGCGTCGTCTGGAGCGAATGGCCCCGCGAGTTCCGGGACCGCGACGAGATCGCCCTCGGCGACGCCCGGAGCCTCTACGCCGCCGACATCGAGCGCACGTGCTTCTATCAGTACCTCTTCTTTCGGCAGTGGGCGGCCCTCAAGGCGTACTGCGGCGGCAAGGGGGTGCGGATCGTCGGCGACATCCCGATCTACGTCGGCTACGACAGCGCGGACGTCTGGACCCGGCGCCGCTTCTTCAAGCTCGATGCCGACGGCAGGCCGAAGTTCGTCGCGGGCGTGCCGCCGGACTATTTCAGCGAGACGGGACAGCTCTGGGGCAATCCCGTGTACGACTGGGACGCGCTGGCGGCCGACGGGTTCGGGTGGTGGATCGACCGGTTCGCCCACAACCTCGGCCTGTTCGACTTCGTTCGCGTGGATCATTTCCGCGGTTTCGTCGGGTACTGGGAGGTGGGCGCGGGGGAGAAGACCGCCGTCAGGGGGCGCTGGGTCAAGGCGCCCGCCGACGAGTTCTTCGGCGCGCTCCGCGCGAAATTTCCCGGCTTCCCGCTCATCGCTGAGGATCTCGGGATCATCACGCCCGACGTGAAGGAGCTCATGGCGCGGCTCGGCATCCCCGGCATGCGCGTCCTCCTCTTCGCCTTCGGCGAGGACAATCCGGAGCATCCCTATCTCCCGGTCAACTACGTCGAGAACTGCGTCGCCTATACGGGTACCCACGACAACAACACGGCGCGCGGCTGGTTCGAGCACGAGGCGCTGCCGGAGGAGCTGGAGCGCCTCTCCCTGTATCTCGGAAAGGAGCTCGCCGCCGGCACGATCCACCTCGATCTCGTCCGGCTCGTCATGGAATCGATCGCCGGCGCCGCCGTCATCCCGATGCAGGACGTGATCGGGCTCGGCGAGGAGGCGCGGATGAACCGCCCGGCGATTCCCCACGGGAACTGGGAGTGGCGCTGCCTTCGCGATCAGATCGGCCGGCCGGCGGCCGAAGCGCTCGCCGCGATGGTCGAGCGCTGCGGGAGGGCGCCGCGCACGCCATGAGCACCGACGCGATCGTTGTCGCCGTTTTCGGCTTCGTCTACGCGGGCATGATCCTCGGCCGCATCCCCGGCCTCGCCCTCGACCGGACGGGGGTAGCCCTTCTCGGGGCGATCGCGCTCGTCACCCTCGGCCGCGTCACGGTGCCGCAGCTCTCGACCGTGGTGGACGTACCGACGATCGCGCTCCTCTTCGGCCTCATGGTCGTCTCGGCGCAGTTCCGGATGAGCGGCTTCTACACGCGGCTCGTGAGGGGCATCGCCCGCGTCGACGTTTCCCCCCCGGCTCTCCTCGCGCTCCTCGTCGCCGTCGCCGGAGCCCTCTCGGCGCTGCTCGCGAACGACATCGTCTGCCTCGCCGTGGCCCCGGTCCTCGTGGAAGGCTGCGCGCGCCGGCGCCTGAACCCGAAGCCGTACCTCCTCGCGCTCGCGTGCGCCGCGAACGTCGGTTCGGCGGCGACGCTGATCGGGAATCCCCAGAACATGCTCATCGGGCAGGTGCTGCGGCTCTCGTTCGGCCGGTATCTCCTCGACGCGGGCGTGCCCGCGATACTCGGGCTCTTCATCGTCTGGGGCGTCATCTGCCTGTTCTATCGGGGGCGCTGGGAGCAGGACACCCGGATCCCGACCGTCGAGCAGACCCCCTTCGACACGTGGCAAACGGTGAAGGGAATCGCCGTCCTCGCCGCGCTCGTCGTCGCCTTCCTCGCGGCCCCCTGGCCGCGGGAGGTTCTCGCGCTCGCCGCGGCGGGCTACCTCCTCTGCTCGCGCCGCATGGAGTCGCGGGAGATCCTCGGGCTCGTCGACTGGCAGCTCCTCGTTCTCTTCATGTCGCTCTTCGTCGTCAACCACGCGCTCGCCGCCTCGGGGAGCATGGACGCGTTCACCGGCGCCCTCGCCGGGCGCGGCGTCGATCTCGCCCGGCCCCCGTGGCTCTTCGGTTCGAGCGTCGTTCTCTCGAACCTCGTCTCGAACGTCCCGGCGGTGATGCTGCTTCTGCCGTCGGCTTCGCATCCGCTCGCCGGCCCGATCCTCGCGCTCTCGTCGACCCTGGCCGGCAACCTCCTCATCGTCGGTTCCATCGCCAACATCATCGTCGTCGACCAGGCCCGCCGCCTCGGCGTTTCGATTTCGTGGCGCGAGCACGCCGCGATCGGCGTGCCGGTCACCCTGCTCACCCTCGCCGTCGCGGCGGGGTGGCTCGCCCTGCGGGCGTTTTAGCGGCGAATGGCCCTTCTGGTCCGCATTATGCTATGCCGCTCACGGGAAGGTGTGCCGGAAAAACGGGGGGCGGCGGCGATCCGGGAGACGCCCGAAAGATTTTTTGAAAATCGTGAGATTGTCGCTTGTAATTTTTGAGGCCTTGTATATATTGCATCACGATTGATCGAAGAAACGCACAGGAGGAACCTGAAAAATGAGGACCAATATTCCGTGCATCTCGTTCGGATGCCTGGTTAAGCCGGTAGCGGCGGCGCATGGCGCGCTCCTCGGTTTGGCGGGCGACGGCGCCCGCGGTGAATTGGATTCGAGATTCGGATATTCAAGCATAGCGCGGCCACGGAGCCGCTGCAGTATGGAGGGACCGGTTGATGGAAACGCAAGCTTCAACGCATCACGCTACCGATGTTACTAGCGGAGAACAAAGCGAGGATCATCCTCCGCATTTATCTGGCTGCCTCGGTCCATTGTTCGACGGACAGATTTCTCCCCAGACAAGCATCATTCATCATTCGCGCGTCTCCGGCGCGAGACCGCTCGCGGGCAAGCGCCCGAGCTTGAGCTCGCGCGTCCGGCTGTTCCGCCGCGCGTTTTTCCCCGAGGTGAGCGACCGCGACTGGAACGACTGGCGCTGGCAGATACGGAATCGCGTGCAGGACATCGCCCAGTTCGAGCGCATGCTCTCGCTCTCGGGCGACGAGCGCACCGCCATCGAGAAGGGCGGATCGCTCCTTCCCGTCGGCGTGACGCCGTACTACATGAGCCTGCTCTCGTACGACAACCCCGCGCAGGCCCTGCGCCGGACGGTCATCCCGAGCACCGGCGAGTTCGTATGCTCGCCCGGCGAGTCCGCCGATCCGCTCGCGGAGGAGGCGACGAGCCCCGTGCCGGGTCTCGTTCACCGTTATCCGGACCGCGTGCTGCTCCTCGTGTCGGATTTCTGCTCGACCTACTGCCGCTACTGCACGCGCTCGCGCGTCGTGGGGCAGGGCGTGCTCCATCCGGCGGCGGCCCGGCTCGAGAAGGCGTTCGAATACATCCGCCTCAATCCCCAGATCCGCGACGTCCTCGTGTCGGGCGGGGAGCCGCTCGCGCTGAGCGACGACCGGCTCGACTGGATCCTCTCGGAGCTCAGGCGCATTTCGCACGTCGAGATCGTGCGGATCGGGACGAAGGCGCCCGTCGTGCTGCCGCAGCGGATCACGCCGCAGCTCACGCGGATGCTCCGCAGGCACCATCCGGTCTGGATGAGCATCCACTTCACCCACCCCGACGAGTGCACGGCCGAGGCGAGCCGCGCCTGCGCGCAGCTCGCGGACGCCGGCATCCCCCTCGGATCCCAGACGGTGCTCCTCAAGGGGATCAACGACAACGTCGAGACGATGAAGCGGCTCGTGCAGCGCCTCATGGCGATGCGCGTCCGGCCCTACTACATCTACCAGTGCGACCCGATCTACGGCTCGTCGCATTTCAGGACGTCCGTCGAGACCGGGATCGAGATCATCCGGGGTCTCCGGGGATTCACGAGCGGCTACGCCGTTCCCACGTTCGTCATCGACGCCCCCGGCGGCGGGGGGAAGACCCCCGTCATGCCCGATTACGTCGTCGGACGGGAAGGGGATCACGTCGTGCTGCGCAATTACGAGGGCAATCTCTATCGCTACTACGATCCCCAGCCGGGCGGGGCGCTCGCGCGCGTCTAGGAGGCGGGGCCGATTTCCGGAGCATGAAGATAGGCCTCACATACGATCTCAGGTCGGAGTATCTCGCCATGGGCTACGGCGAGGAGGAGACCGCCGAGTTCGATCGGGAGGAAACGATCGACGAGCTCGAGGGGGCCGTTCGCCGGCTCGATCACGCGACCGACCGGATCGGCAGCGCCCGGCGGCTCGTCGAGCGGCTCGCCGCGGGGGACCGCTGGGATCTCGTGTTCAACATCGCCGAGGGGCTCCGCGGGCTCGGCCGCGAGGCGCAGGTGCCGGCGATTCTCGACCTCTACGGCATCCCGTACACCTTCTCCGATCCGCTCGTCATGGCGCTCACCCTGCACAAGGGCATGACGAAGCACGTCGTCCGCGACGCCGGGATTCCGACGTGCGATTTCGCGATCGTCGAGAGCGAGGCGGATGCCGGGGCGGTCCGCTTCGGGCCTCCCTATTTTCTCAAGCCCGTCGCCGAGGGGACGAGCAAGGGGATCACGTCGAAGTCGATCGTGAAGGATCGCGCGGCGCTCGGGCCGCTCTGCGGCGAGCTCGTCCGGGAGTTCAAGCAGCCCGTCATCGTCGAGGAGTTCCTGCCGGGCCGGGAGTTCACCGTCGGCGTCCTCGGCACGGGGCCGCGGGCCGAGGCGATCGGAAGCCTCGAGATGGGCCTTCGGCCGGGCGCCGAGGACAACGTGTACTCGTACGTCAACAAGGAGCAGTGCGAGGAGCTCGTCGAGTACATCCTCGTCAGGCCCGACGGCGACGCCGCGGTGCGCGAGGCGGAGCGCATCGCGCTGAAGGCGTGGCGGATTCTCGGCTGCCGCGACGCCGGACGGGTCGACCTGCGGTGCGACGGGCGCGGGCGGCCGCAGTTCGTCGAGATCAATCCCCTCGCGGGGCTGCACCCCTCTCATTCCGACCTCCCCATATTGTGCACGAAGCTCGGCATACCGTACGTGTCACTCATCGACCGCATCCTGCGTTCCGCCGCCGAACGGGTGGAACGCGAAGCGGCTCACCCTCGCCCGTAAGGTCGTCATGCGCGTCGCGATTCTCTTCAATGCCGTGAGCGAACAGGCGAAGACGGACGAGCTCGACGTGCTCGTGCAGCTCGACGCCGTGCACGCGGCGCTCGGCCGGCTCGGGCACGAGGCGATCAAGGTGCCGTGCGGCTTCGACGTGAGCGCCGTCGTCGCCGAGCTCGACGCGTTCAGGCCCGACGCGGTGTTCAACCTCGTCGAGTGCCTCGAGGGGTACGGGCGGCTCATCTTTCTCGTGCCGGCCGTCCTCGACGCGAAGGGAATCGCGTATACCGGCTCCCCGGCGGAAGCGCTGTTCCTCACGTCCCACAAGGTGCTCGCCAAGGAGCGGATACGGGCCGGCGGGCTCCCGACGCCCGATTGGATCGGCCCGTGGCCCGGCGGCGGAATGGCGCCGATCGTCGAGCGGCGCGCCCGCACGCGGCGCAAACCGAGCTACATCGTCAAGGCCGTCTGGGAGCACGCGTCCTTCGGCATGGACGACGACGTCGTCGTCCGGCAGGCGGACGAGGCGAAGCTCCGGCGGCTGATGGAGGAATGGTCGCCGCGCCTGCGCGGCGAGTGCTTCGCCGAGGAATTCATCGACGGCAGGGAATACAACATCTCCGTCATCGCGACCCCCGACGGGCCGCGCGTGCTGCCGGTCGCGGAGATCCTCTTCATCGATTACCCGAAGGACAAGCCGAAGATCGTGAGCTACAAGGCCAAATGGGAGGAGGATTCGATCGAATATCGCAGCACGCCCCGCAGCTTCGATCATTCCCCCGATGACGCGAAGCTCCACGAGGATCTCCGCCGCCTCAGCAGGACCGCGTGGGACCTCTTCGCGCTGAGCGGGTACGCCCGGGTCGATTTCCGCGTCGACCGCAAGGGGCGTCCATCCATTCTCGAGATCAACGCGAATCCCTGCATTTCGCCCGATTCGGGGTTCATCGCCGCGGCGCAGCAGGGAGGCTTCGATTACGACGCCGTCATCCGCGGCATTCTCGAGGACGCGGTCCGCAAGCCGCGCTGCGCGCCGTCCGTCGGGACCGATCCGAAGGCCGGGGAAGGCCGCTCATGAGCGAACACGACGGAGGTGCCGCGCGTTGAACGGGAAAGCCCCGGAATCGGGCTCGATGAGCGGCGTTTCGTTCCGCCACGACGTGCGTCCCGATGACTGCGGGACGGTGCGTGATATCGTCGCGGCGACGGGCTATTTCACGCCGAGCGAGGTCGACGTCGCGGTCGAGCTCGTGCAGGAGAATCTCGCCAAGGGCGCCGCGGCGAGCGGATATCATTTCATTTTCGCCGAGCACGGGGGGAAGACGATCGGCTACCTCTGCTACGGGCCGATCCCGTGCACGATCTCGAGCCACAACCTCTACTGGATCGCCGTTGATCCCCGCCACCAGGGCAAAGGGCTCGGCAAGGCGCTTATGCGCGAGGCCGAGAAATTGATCGGGGAGGCGGGGGGCACGCGCATCTACATCGACACTTCCTACAAGGCTCAGTATGAGGACACGAGGGCCTTCTACCTGTCGCTCGGGTACGAGCTCGACGCGCTCCTCAGGGATTTCTACGCTCCCGGCGACGACAAGGTGATCTACCGGAAGCTGCTCTGAGCGCCGGCCGGTATCAGCGGCGCGTTCAATCGGGGGAGACGAGCGCTCCCGCGCCGAGCGCGCCGATAAGGACCGTCCCGTACGAGCCGCGCGGCAGGAAGAATCTCACGAAACGCTTGAATCGTCCCGCGCCGGCGCCGGCGTCGTCCGCCTCGACCGGGCCGAGCGTGAAATCCGTGGCGTCGACGAAGAGCGGCCGCTCGACCTCTCCGAACGGAAGGCCGCGAAGGCCCGGGACGCGCAGAGCGCTCAGCGCGACGCGTTCGCCGGCGAGCGCGGCCTCGGCGGCGCTTCGCCACGGATCCTCGAGCTTCGTCTCCGGCGAGAACAGCGGAACGAGCGTCCCGGCGAGTCCGGGAGGAATCGCCGAGGCGCGCGGCGTCGCCGGATCGCCGAAACGCGAGGGGATCCCGATCAGCGGCGGGGCGCACGCCTCCGCGACGAAGCGCCGCGCGACGTCGTTCCAGAGCTTGGACTGGTACGCCTCGATCGAGATCCGGCGGATGAACGGCGGAAGCGCGCCGAAGCCGGCGCGGAAATCCCCGCCGGTCCCGGCGAGACGCTCGATGACCGCCCGCTCGGGGCAGGGGGGAGCTTCCGCGCGAGCGAGTCCCAGTTCCCCCACGCGGCGGCGATCGCGCGCTTGATCTCCTTGCGCTCCCGCGAATCCTTCCGGTCCGGGACGGCGATGAGCAGCTCGAGCGCCCCTTCGAAGTCCCCGTCGATGAGCCGCCGGGCGGCGAATCCCCTGCCGTGCCGCGCCGAGCCGAACCGCTGCTCGCCGAAGTAATTCACAAAACGCAGCGCGCGGCCCCCGGCGCCGGGAAGCGCGAGGAGCCGTCTCGCCTCCGTCATGCGCGCGCACTGGCGCCGGGTCAGGCCCCGCACCGTCACGCGGAACCGGTTGCCCGATATGTCCCCGGCGGAAAGGGGGGCATCGAGCGCCCCGATTCTCTCGATGCTCCATCCGGCCGTCCCGTCGGTTTCGGGAGCGCGCTCGGCGTCGCGGCGGGGGAACCGGACCGACACGTGCTGAACGGTGAGCGCGTGCCGGTCCTTGAGCCCGGCGTGGCCGATCCGCTCGAGCGGCACGCGAAGCCGCGCCGAGACGCGCTCGAGCGCCTCGAGAGTGCCGAGGTCGCGCTTCGTGAGCCGGTAGATGACGAAAGGGCCGGGGGACGCCGCTGCGCGCGCCGCGGCAACGCGCCTCGCCGCGGCGGGGGCGAGCACTTCCTCGACCATGAAATCCTCAGGGCGGCTCTTGATCTTCACGGCGGACCGTCCGGATCGAGCGCGTCGGCGGATCGCGCCGTCGCGGCGAGGTTCGACGAGGGCGAAACCGCGCGACACTCGAAGAGGACGTAGCGGGAGCCCGAGCTCGTGACGCCGAAGCTCATGCCCAGCTCGTCGAGCAGCTTCCTGAGCTCGTCCGCGCGCCGCCGATCGGCCGTGACGAGGACGTACGTTTCGTGCCGCGGCGCCGCGACGATCTCGTGGCAGACCGAATCGAGGCTCCGGCGGGCCCACGGGGGGAGCGGCGCGGCGGCGATCCTCGTCAGGCGCCCTTCGAGGTAGAACTGGAGGCCGAAGAGCTCCCGCGATCCGAAGAGGAAGTACCCGGTCTCGCCGCGTCGCGCGTCGAGGCACGCGCGGTGGAGCGCCTTCATGTCGAGATCGCTCCGGTGGCGCGCGCTCGCCCCCTTGAGGCCGACGAGGACCGCGGCGCTGACGGCCGCCGCGACGATCGCCGCGCGGGCGAGGTTCGGGCGCTCGATCGCGCGCAGCGTCATCCGGGCGGTCGCGAGCGCCACGGCGGGGAAGAGCGGGAGCACGTAGAACGGGAGCCTGCTCTTGGCGAGTGAAAAGATGAAGAGCGGCACGAGGATCCATATCGCGAGAAACGCGAGCCGCTCGTCCTCCCGCAGGAGCCGCCTGAGGCTCGACCATCCGAAGATCGTCCGTTCCCGCGCGAGAGCGACGATCCACGCGCCGATCCCGGCTCCCGTTCCGAAGAGGAGCGGCGGCACGAAGATAACGAGCGGTTTGTACCACTCCGGATTCCTTCCGTGCTCCGCGGTGGCGATCCTCGCGTAGACCTCGGTGCCGAGGAAGTAATGGAGGAGCCCCGGGGTCCGCGCGGCGACGGCGACGTACCAGCTCGAGCCGACGACGATCAGGATCGCGGCGCCGGGGAGCGGGAGGAGCCGCGGCCCTTTTCGGCCCGTGGCGGCGAGGTAGATCCGGAAGACGAGAATCGCGGCGAGCGCGACGAGCGCGGGCGGCCCCTTCGTGAGGAAGGCGACGCCGAGGAGTCCCCACATCCCGAGGATCCAGCGCTTCTCGCCCCGCGGCGTGCCGGCGCGATGCGCCTTCCACCAGCAGAGCACCGCGAGGAGCTCCCCGAAGGAGAGGAGGAGATCGGTGTGAACGGAGCTCGCCGCGAGGACGGCGAAGGGTGAGACGGCCCAGATGAGGCCCGCGGCGAAGCCGGTGCGGCGGTCCCACATCGCCCGCCCGAGGGCGCCGAGGGCGAGCGCGGTCAGGACGAAGACGGCGGCGTTCGGCAGGCGCGCTCCCCATTCGTTCGTCCCGAAGAGCGCCATGCTCCCCGCGATCGTCCAGTACGCGAGCGGCGGCTTCGTCCAGTGAGGCGCGTAGTCGAGCCGGGGGACGAGCCAGTCCCCCGTCTCGAGCATCTCGCGGGCCGATTCGGCGTAGCGCCCCTCGGTGGTTTCGTAGAGGCCGCGCGATCCCTGGAAGGCGAGCCCGACGATCGCCGCGACGGCGACGAGCACGAGGACGTTTCTTCGATCAGGCCTCACGGCTCGCCCGTTTTTCCTTTCCGATGAGCATGAGGTTGCGGATGTAGATGAAGCCGTTGAAGAAGTTCGCGAGAATGAAGACCGGATCGGCGATGTGTATCGCATAGATGAGGAGGATCGCGCTCCCGCCGAGGCTCAAGTACCAGAACGCGACGGGGATCACGCTCTTTCCCTTCCGCTCCGAGGCGACCCACTGGAGGATGAACCTGCTGCCGAAGAGGAGCTGGCCGAGGAGCCCGAGCGCCACCCACCAGCTCGCGAATTTCTGAATCATTCCGTGCCAGAGCCCCTGGGAAAGGTCGGCGATGATCATTCGATCTCCTCTTTCACGTCGTATGTCACGTAGCGGGACTGCATCCATCTCACGGCGAACAGGTCGCGGAGCCCCTTGAAGAGGCGGTTCCCGATGCCGTACTTGTTCGCGCCCTTCGTCCGCGGGCGATGGTTCACGGGGATCTCGACGACCCGGGCCCCCTCGAGCTTGAGGAGCGTCGGGAGGAACCGGTGCATTCCCTCGAAAAGCTTGACGCGCCGGACGTGCCGGGCCCGGCACGCCCTGAGCGTGCATCCGACGTCGCGGATGCTCTCGTGCGTGAGGCGGTTCCGCACCGAGTTGGCGATCACCGACGAGGCCTTCCGCACGAAGGAGTCGCGGCGCCCCGCGCGCACCCCGCAGACGACGTCCCATTCGTCCATCTTCTCGAGGAGCCGCGGGATGTCGGCCGGATCGTTCTGCATGTCGGCGTCCATCGTCACGATGATCTCCCCGCGCGCGTGCTCGAACCCGGCCGCCATCGCGGTCGTCTGTCCCCGGTTCCGCGCGAACCGCACCGCGCGCAGGCCCGCCACGTCCCGCTTGAGGGCGCGGAGCCGTTCGAACGTGCCGTCCGTCGAGCCGTCGTCGACGACGACGATCTCGTAGCGCCTGCCGAGGCGCGCGAGCACGCCGTCCGCCTCGCGCACGCACGGCTCGATCGATTGCTCCTCGTTGTACGCGGGGATCACGAGACTCAGCTCGATGCGGTCGCCGTTCGCCATGGGACACATGATAGAACGAAGGGCGGCGCCGGCGCTACCCCAAAACCGGGAGGCCGAAGATGTAGGTGAGGGAGTAGAGGACGCCCACGACGACGAACGCGGCGCCGGTGATCCGCCGCGCCCACCGATCGATCGCCGCGAGCCGATTGAACGCCGCGCCGACGCGCCGCGCGCCCGTCGCGAGGAGCACGGCGAAGACGAGCACGGGGAGCCCGGTCGCGATGCCGTATATCGACGGAATCGCGAAGCTCGAGTGGTGCGTGACGGCGAGGGGGATGAGGCTTCCGAAGAAGAGCGCCGCCGAAACGGGGCAGAAGGAAAGGGCGAAAAGCATGCCGAGGAGCCCCGCTCCCCAGAGGCCTCCCGACTCGAGGCGCTTCTGCGTCTTCTCGCTCAGGGCGGGACCGGACGAGGTGAATCCGAGCAGGCCGAGGAGGAACATCCCCGCGACGACGAGGATGGGGCCGAGGGCCCGGTTCATGTATTTCTCGAGAAAATGAGAAACGGCGCTCATCGACAGGATGCTCGCCACGAGCAGGACGCCGAGCGCGAGGTAGGTGACGGTTCTGCCGAGCGTATAGGAAACGCCGGTAAGGAGGACCCGCCTCGGGCTCTCGAGCCGTCTGCCGATGTACGAGATGGCGGCGATGTTCGTCGCGAGCGGACAGGGGCTGATCGACGTGAGGATGCCGAGATAGAACGCCGCCGCGGCGCCGGCGATGAATCCGCCCATCATGTGCCTTCCTGGAACGTCCTGATCTCTTCCTGGATATACGTCACGTACGCGGCCTTGTCGCCGACGAGCTCCCAGATCCGCGGCAGATTCCTCCAGCGGGTCTCCTCGCCGCCGCTCACGGCGGACAGCACCACCGATTTCGTGGTGAGCACGTAATCCTTCACGAAATGCTCGTTGCCGGGCTCGTCCGTGTCGATCGCCCGCCAGGCGATCGTCCCGGCATTCATGTCCTCGGCGAAAGCGGTCATGACCGCCTCGCGCGTGTATTCCTCGAGCTTGCGGCAGGTCGGGCAGCGTCTCGTTCCGTGGAAGTAGTATACGATCATGCCCGTCGAGACGGCCGGGACGGCGGCCGCGCCGTCGGTATCGCGCGCGCCCGCCGCGGGAGCCGCGGTCTCCGGCACCCCGGGACGGCGCTCCTTTATGACGAGAAACGCCACGCTCACGGCGACGAACGCGATCAGGATTGCGGTGACGATGTGCCTCGGTTTCATGCGCGCCATTCTCCTTTGCCGCGATTCCGGTTCTTCACGCGATGTACTTCTTCAATTCATCGGCCGACGGGGCCGCGCCGGAGATCTTGACCTTCCCGTCAACGACGAGCGCGGGGGTCATCATGACGCCGAAATTCAAGATCTCGTTGATGTCGGTGACCTTCTCGATCTCGTATTCGATCCCGAGCGCCTCGGCCGCCGCCTTCGCGTTCTCCGCGAGCTTCGCGCATTTCGGGCAGCCCGTGCCGAGTATCTGTATCTTCTTCATGGCGTCCTCCCGGGCTCAGAGAGCCCCGTAGATCAATCCCGTGACGGTGGAGAGAATGATCACGAGGAGAATATACGCGGCGGCCTTCCTCGTGCCCATAATGCTTTTAATGACGATCATGCTCGGGAGCGAGAGCGCCGGCCCCGCGAGCAGGAGCGCGAGCGCCGGGCCCTTTCCCATACCGCTTCCGAGGAGGCCCTGCACGATCGGCACCTCGGTGAGCGTCGCGAAGTACATGAACGCGCCGGCGATCGAGGCGAAGAGATTCGCGCGGAGCGAGTTGCCCCCGACGGCGCCGCTCACCCAGTCGGACGGAACGATCCCCTCGTTCCCCGGGCGGCCGAGCAGAAAGCCGGAAACGAGCACGCCGGCGAGGAGGAGCGGCATGATCTGCTTCGCGAAGCCCCACGTCGCTTCGAGCCATTCGCCGGCCTCCTTCCGCGTCATGCGGAGGAGCAGGAAGATCGAAGCGCCGAGGCCGGCGAGGCACGCGAAGGCGACGATCCACTTCGCCGCGTAGATCGCGAACCACGCGCCCGACGTCTCCCGGGGCCGCGCCCAGTTCGCGAAGACGAGGAAACCGGCCATGGAGGCGAAGTACAGGGCGTTCTTCCAGAGAGGGCGCGGGACCTCGATCGACGGCATCGCGGCCTGCGCGCTCGCCTTGGCGTTTTCTTCCGCGCGGAAGAGAACGTGCATGACGAGCCCGATGACGATGCTGAAGAGAACCGCGCCCGCCGCGCGGGCGACTCCGAGCCCCGGGCCGAGAATCCGGGCCGTGAGGACGATCGCGAGGATGTTGATCGCCGGTCCCGAGTAGAGGAACGCAGTCGCGGGGCCGATGCCGGCGCCCATCCGGTAGATCCCCGCGAAGAGGGGGAGCACCGTGCACGAGCAGACGGCGAGGACCGAGCCCGAGACGGACGCCACGCCGTACGCGAGGGGCTTGCTCGCGCGCGCGCCGAGGTATTTCATCACGGAGGCTTTGCTGACGAACACGGCGATCGCCCCCGCGATGAAGAACGCGGGGACGAGGCAGAGGAGGACGTGCTCGCGCGCGTACCACTTCGCGAGGCTCAGGGCCTCGTTCACGGCGCCGTTGAATCGCGGCGCCCCGACCGGCAGGTAGAAGATCGCGAGAAAAAGGGCCGCGATCCAGAGAAACGGTTTCCACTCATTTCGCCAGGCCACGCCGCGCCTCCTCCTTCGATCTGATCACCGTTTCGACGCAGGATATGAAATTGAGAATGCAGGGCGTTCCGAGAATATAGTAGACTTTCGAGCCGCGCTTCTCGTCCCGGACGATGCCCGCGTTCCTGAGCACCGAGAGATGTTTGGAGACGGTCGATACGTCGGACCCGACCATGGCGGTCAGTTCCCGGACGCAGCGCTCGCGGCGCGCGAGCTCCTCGACGATCATGAGGCGCGCGGGGTGCGCCATCGCTTTGATGATTCTCGCCCGGGCTTCGAGCCGGGCCCGTGATTTCGCGTTCATGCGGGATCCCTCTCCTTCAGGTATTTGGCAATTTAGCCAAATAGCCAATAATTGTCAAGGGGGGGGCATCGAAAAGGAACCGGCGGATCGTCGGCGGCCCGCCCCGGCGCTCGAGGCGAATCTGCCGGCACGCAAACGAAATTGTTGACAGTCAGCCGGCAAAACCGGTAAATCGAGATGTTGGCCGATGTTAAGGGAGCCGGAGGGATGCCGACGCAGCGAAATAGAGTCGTAGCGCGCTTAAGCGACGGGAAGATGCTCAAGGGGTACACGCACGACTTCCTGCCCGGAAAGGAGCTATTTCACCTGATCGAATATTCGACTTCGGGGGCCGGCGACATCCATGAAATAGAGACATCCAGCCTCAAGGCGATATTCTTCGTCAAGACATTCGGCGGAAACAAGGATTACAACGAGAAAAAGAGATTTTCGGAGGTCGACACGGCGGCCCTTCACGGAATCAAGATCAAGGTTACGTTCAAGGACGGGGAGGTGCTGTGCGGTCTATCCCTCGGCTACAACAAGGAAAAGAAGGGCTTCTTTATCGTTCCCATCGATCCCTTGAGCAATAACGAAAGGATCTATGTGATCGCCGGCTCCACGAAGAGCGTCATCGTAGGGCCCGGGGCCGAGCAATGACCGGAGGACCGCCGTCCCGCCCGGTCGCCCCTTCGGCGATAATCGATAAAGACTTCGCTTCATCCCGCAATTGACTTCGTTCCACGACGTATGATATAATCCCCGCACCCGAACCCCAACATAAGACTGCGATCCGGCAGTCTGCCTGACGTGGAGGAAAGCCGATCGGACCCGGTCGAATCGGGTCCGTCGGGAGCACGGTCGGAGTTTAGCTCTTTGTAGCTGTTGCGCCGATACTCCATGCGTCCGACATCCTCAGCTGAGCAAAGGGTAAACCTATATAAGCCCAAGTAATGCTCGTGGCATGTCCGGCTTCGCGCCGGGCATGAGAGGAGGTGACTGTCGCATCCGACTAAATCGTTTCAGCATCATGGCTCACCCGATCGAGCGGTGAGCCTGCAGATCAGGATAGGAGGAAGTGAACGTGAACTCCAAACTGAGCGCATTGCTAGTATGCCTCATATGCCTGATTCTCGCGTCCACGATCAGCGCCCAGGATGAAATCGCGATACGGACCGACAACGTGGTTCGCCTGTATTCGCCGAACCTGCCCGCCGACGTCAACGTCGCCGAGTGGGTAAGAACGGGCGAGCTCGGCGTTCTCGCGCCGATCGACAATCCGGGAAAGGCCACTCCCGGACCGGCGCCCGCTCCGTACCCGGTCGCGAGAATCTGGGAGAAGGGGATCGAACAGCTCGGCGGCTCCAACGCGACCTGCGACGGCATCTGCTTCGTCAACGGCCCGCTGTGGGTGCCCGGCAAGCATGCGTTGATTCTCTGGACGATTCGAATCCCGAACCCGGGCCAGCGGCTGCAGAGCGAGTTCCTGAAGGATCTCACCCTGCAGCTTTGGGTGGATTGGAACGAGAATAAGTCATGGGAGCAGAGGGAACGGATGATTGTGCAGAACATAAGCGTCCAGACCCTCCTGCCTTCCTCGGCGCCGTACCTCGAAGTCCAGTACCTGACGAGCTTCGTCATTCCGCGGATGGCCGTCTTCACGGGCGGGTCCGGGGCGACGAAGTACACCGCCAAGCTCTGGGTTCGAGGCGCGTTGACGTACGACGACAACGACGCGGCGCCCATGGGCGAGCTCCTGTTCGGTGAAACCGAGGACTACCTCGTGAACTATCAGGAGATTCAGACCGACACGAAGATCAACAAGGGATAACGGATGCAGAAGCGTAGTGGTGATTGTGCGCGATCAATAATCCTCTCGCCGAAAGCGGCGAGTCGGAGAAAGGATCAGTCATGACACATCGGAAAGCATTATTGAGCTGCGCAGCGGCACTTCTTGCACTCCTTATCCTGCTCCCGTCGGTGCAGTCGGCCGATCCCGTCGAAGGGGTCAAGGCCAAGATCGCGCCGGCGCTCGGAGTGCAAATGGCCGCCGCCCAGCCGGGCGACTACGTGACGGCGATCGTGAAGTTGAACACCGTCGCGAACGTCAAGGCGATCCGCGGCGACAGGAAAGCGGTTTTCACCGAGCTGCGCGCCGTCTCAAAGCGGACGCAGGACGGCCTCGTACAGTATCTCGGGACGGCCGCCGTGAAACCGAAGGTCAAGTTGGTCCGGCAATTCTGGATCGACAACATCGTGCTCGTGCAGGCGACTCCGGACGTGATCAGGGAGATCGCCGCGCGGCCCGACGTCCGCGAAGTGTTCGATAACTATACGGTGACCATGCCGCCGCGTCCCGGCGACGGAGGTCACCCGGTGCTCCAGCAGGCGGCGCCCCTCTGGGATGCCCTCGGCAAGATCGGCGCCAAGCAGGTGTGGAGCACGTACGGGATCAACGGTACGGGTGTCAGGGTCGGCGGCCTCGATACGGGCGTCGATATCACGCACCCGGACATCGCCGGCAAGATGATCACGAACAATCCCTCCGATCCGACATACCCGGGGGGATGGGCCGAGTTCAACTCGACCGGCGGCATCGTGCCCGGATCGCTGCCCCGCGATACCGACCAGCACGGAACGCATACGACGGGCACCGCGATCGGCGGCAGCGCGAGCGGGTACCCGATCGGCGTGGCCCCCGGGGCCCATTTCATGCACGGCCTCGTCATCCCGGGCGGGAGCGGAACGTTCGCCCAGGTGGCGGGCGGCATGCAGTGGATCATCGACCCGGACGGCAACCCGGCGACGAACGACGGCGCCCAGGTCGTCAACATGTCGCTCGGCGGAACGGGCACCTATTCGGAAATGGTCGCTCCGACCGACAACATGGTCGCGGCGAACGTGTTTCCGAGCTTCTCGATCGGCAACAGCGGACCGAACGCCTCGACGACGGGAAGCCCCGGCAACGTGCCGAGCGCCTTCGGCGTCGGCGCATCGGACAGCCTCGACGTGATCGCGTACTTCTCGAGCCGCGGTCCCGTGACGTGGAACTATCCGCCGTACGTCGGCACCTGGATCAAGCCGGACATCTCCGCGCCGGGCGTCGACATCTTCTCGTCCATTCCGGGCGGGGGATACGCAGGGGACTGGGACGGTACGTCGATGGCCGCGCCGCATGTGACGGGCACCGTGGCCCTCATGCTCCAGGCCAACCCGACCCTCACCGTCGAGCAGACGAAGCTGCTCCTCCAGCAGACCGCCGTTGACCGCGGCGATCCCGGCATGGATAACACGTACGGCTGGGGCCGCATCAACGCCTTCGCGGCGGTGTCGGCCGCCCTCACGGGCATCGGCACCCTCGAGGGGCACGTGTACAGCAGCGCCGGCGGCCTGCCCGTGCAGGGCGCGAAGGTCCGGCTGACGGACACCGGCCAGCAGGTGTACACGAACGCGGCCGGCTATTACATGCTGAAGGCGGTCGCCGGAATCCACAGCGTGCAGGTATCGCGCTTCGGCTTCGACGCGGTCACCGTGACCGTGAACATCGCGGCCGACGTGACGACCACGCAGGATTTCACGCTCACGCAGCTGCCTTCCGGAACGATCGCGGGATACGTGACCGATGACGAGACGGGCGTCGGCATCGCCGCCTCCATCTCGGTCAAGTATCTCGGCGATCCGGTCTTGACGATATCGACGAATCCCGCGGACGGGTACTACAGCGTCACGCTCCCGACGGGGACGTACGATCTCGTCTTCAACCCGTCCTTCCCGTATCCCATGACGACGAGGAACGGCATCGCCGTCGCCGAAGGCGCGACGACGACGCTCGACGTCGCCCTCGGACGCGCGCAGATCCTCATCGTCGACGACGACGCGGGCAAGGAGTACCAGACCTACTTCGAAACGGCCGTGGCCGGTTCGGGCAGGTCGTATCTGACGGTGAGTGCGCCGCCGAACGCGGCTACGATGGCCCTCTTCGAGTCGGTCATCTGGCTCACCGGTAACGACTACACGACGACCCTGACCGCGACCGACATGACCGAGATCGCCGCCTTCCTCGACGGTGGTGGACGGCTCTTCATGACGGGTCAGGACATCGGGTACGATATCGGCACGACGACGTTCTATACGAATTATCTGCATGCGTCGTACGTGCAGGACGACGTGGGGCTCGGCGGCGTGCTCGGCGTCGCGGCGAGCGCCGTGGGCAACGGATTCACGTTCGAGATCAAGGGCGGATCGGGCGCCAACAACCAGGCGTATCCGTCCGAGATCAATCCGGTCGCCCCGGCGTCGCCGGCGTTCGTGTACGATCCGGCAGTCCCGGCTGCCGCGGCGACCGCGAACGACGTCGTGAAGAACGGCGTCTCGGCCGACGCGATCACCGGCTCGGGGACCGCGGGTCTCACGTTCGAGAACGGCACGTACAAGCTCGTCTACTTCGCCTTCGGCTTCGAGGCCGTGGCGGACGCGACGACTCGCACGATGCTCATGGACCGGGTTCTCGACTGGCTGCAGGGCTATCCGAAGATAGTCCATACGCCGCTCGGGGACACCGAGAACGCGACGAATCCCTACCGGATCGCCGCGGTCGTCACCTCGGATTACTTCGCGCTCGATCCCTCGACCATCGCGCTCGTGTACGACGCGGGGCTCGGGGACGTGACCGTGCCGATGACGGCGACGGGCGTGCCCGACGAGTACGAGGCGTTCATCCCGGCGCAGGCCATCGGGACGGAAATCGCGTACTACCTCACGGCGAGCGACGTCGAAGGACACGTCACGACCCACCCGATGGGGGCTCCCGCCGCGCGGCACATCTTCCACGTGATGTGGGACACCGAGGATCCCGTCGTGATTCACGTGCGGCACCACAACACGAACGATCTCGATGGTCCCTATCATATCTACGCCGGCGTGACCGATAACATCGGCGTGGAATCGGTGTACCTCATGTACGCCAAGAACGGCGGGACGGCCCATCGCCTGCGGATGGAGCTCCTGCCCGACGGGCGCTTCCATGGGGCGATCCCGGGACCGACGGCGGTCGGCGACTATTTCGATTACTGGATATACGCCATGGACGAGGCATACGCGGGGAACGTCACGCGCGTGCCCGCGACCGGCGCGTACCGGTTCGAAATCGTCGAATACTTCCTGTGGGATTTCGAGCCTGACGACGGCGGCTTCGCGCAGACGGGCAACATCTGGGAGTGGGGCATGCCGACGACGGGCCCCAACGCCGCGCATTCGGGCGTGAACGTCTGGGCGACCAAGCTCGCGACGACCTATCCGGCCTCGTCGAACGCGAAGCTCGACGCGCCGGAGATCACGATCGCGGCGAGCAAGCCGTACACGATTCTCTCGTTCTGGCACTGGTACGAAACGGAGAGTACGTACGACGGCGGAAACGTGAAGATCTCCGCGGACGGCGGGGCCACGTGGACGCTCGTCACGCCGATCGGCGGCTACGACGGAACGGCGAGCACGGCGAACGCGGGGATTCCCGGCGAGAAGTGCTTCATCGGAACGGCGAACATGTTCTGGCAGCAGGAGATGTTCGACCTCTCCGCGTACGTCGGGCAGTCGATCAAGGTCCGCTTCCACTTCGGGAGCGACGGCAGCGTCCAGAAATCCGGCTGGTACGTCGACGACGTCATGATCCGGAGCACCGACACGGACGACTACCCGCCGACGATCAGCGGAACGACCGTGCCGGGGAGCACCTTCGACACGGCCGGCCCGTACGCGATCACGACCCACGTGAACGATATCCTGTCGGGCGTGGGGGTCGTGTCGCTCTTCTACACGACGGATAACGGACTCACCTTCACGGAAGTGCCGATGGCGCACGGCGCGGGGGATCTCTACAGCGGAGCGATCCCGGGCCAGCCGAACGGCACGAAGATCAAGTTCTACGTGAAGGCCGTCGATTCGTCGGCCGAGGCGAACGAAACCGTCGATCCGGCGCTCGCGCCGGCGATGCTGTATTCGTTCGGCATCATGCCCTCCTCGGACATCCTCGTCGTGGTGAGCGGCTCGACCTCGGGCACCTCGCTCGCCATGTTCCAGGAAGCTCTGACGACGGCGGGCTATGACGCCGACTACTGGAACCGCACGACCCAGGGCTGGCTCACGACGGACAAGCTGCTCCTCTACAAGTACATCTTCGTCGATGAGAACAGCGGGCTCACGGCGGCCCAGATGACCGGCCTCACGGACTATCTGGCCGCGGGAACGCAGGGCGCCAAGAAGCGGCTCGTGCTCATGGGCCGCGATCTCGGCTACAACTCGACCACGCGTCCGTGGCTCGAGCAGTACCTGCGCGCCAACTACGTGCAGGACAACCCGAACTACTGGCAGATCACCGGGTATCCGGGCGATCCGATCGGCGCGGGCGAGAGCTTCGTCATCTCCGGGTCGTATCCGGACGAATGGCAGCGCTCGACGACCTGGCCGGGCGGCGAGATCGTGTACCAGTACACGGGTACCGGCACCGCGAGGAACCGGAGCGAGCTGCAGGGCGAGTACGAGAAGGAAGGCAAGGAGTGGGACGGCATCGTCCCGAACACGCCGATCAGCCTCGATGCGGCTGCGGCGATCAAGTACAACGCGACGAACTACCGTTCCGTCGCCTTCGCCTTCAACCTGTACTACATCCTGCAGGCCGATCGCCGGGCGGCGGTGATGGGTCGGACGATCGCGTGGTTGTCGGCGCCGGATATTCTCCACACGCCGCTCCACGACACCGAGGATACGTCCAATCCGTATCCGATCGTCGCGAGCATCTATTCCGAGACGCTCGATCCGACGCGTCTCTACATGACGTATGATAAGGGCTCGGGTCCGGTCGCGGTCCTCATGACGCCGACCGGCACGCCGAACGAGTACCGCGCGTACATCCCGGCGCAGCCGAACGGCACGACGGTGCAGTACTACCTGAGCGCGGCCAACTTGGACGGCACGACGAGCTATCATCCGTCCGACGCTCCGGCGAACAAACACGTCTTCCGCGTGACGACCGACATCACGCCGCCCGAGATCGTCCACGTGCCGCTCGGCAATTCGGCCGACGTCACGGGACCGTATCTCGTGAAGGCGACGATCACGGACAACATCGGCGTCAATCCGGCAGCCGTGTTCCTTTCGTACAACAAGAACGGCGGCGCCAGCTCGACGGTCGCCATGACCGCCATGGGCGGCGACGTCTATCAGGCGTCGATCCCCGGCCCGGCCGTCGTCGGCGATGTGTTCAACTACTACATCACCGCGCGCGACGTGGCCTCGGTGCCCAACGTCGGACGCAGTCCGGCGGCGGGGTACCACATGTTCATGATCGTCGATTACTACGCGTGGGACTTCGAGGCCTCCGGCGGCGACTTCGCGGCGGCCGGCACCGATTGGGAATGGGGCGCGCCGAGCTACGCTTCGGGACCGCCCGCGGCCCACTCGGGAACGAAGCTGTGGGGAACGAAGCTCGCGGGAACCTACTCGGCGAGCTCGAACTCCCGCCTCGAGACCCCGACGGTCACGGTGCCGACCTCGGCCCCGTACGCGACGCTGACCTTCTGGCAGTGGTACGCGAACGAGACCAACTACGACGGCGGCAACGTGAAGATCTCGACGGACGGCGGAGCGACCTGGACGCTGCTCAACGGGGATGTCGCCTACGACGGGACGTCCAAGTCGAACACGGCAGGCATTCCGCTCGAGTCGATCTACACGGGAACGACGACCGGCAACTTCTGGAACAAGGTGACGGTCAACCTCACCGCGTACCGGGGCCAGCCGGTCAAGATCCGGTTCCACTTCGGAGCGGACGGATCGTTCCAGTACGCCGGCTGGTACGTCGACGACGTCATGATCGCCGGTGTGCCGGCGGACGCGAATCCGCCGGTCTTCGTATCGACCACGGTGCCGGGCAGCACCTGGGATACCGTCGGACCGTACGTCGTGAAGACGAAGGTCAGGGACGCGCTCTCGGGTCTCGCCTCGGTGACGATGTACTACAGCGTCGACAACGGCGTGAGCTGGACGACGGTCGCGATGACGCCGACGGGTGTCGCCGACGAATTCGGCGGCAACATCCCCGGCCAGCCGTCGCGCACGCGGATCAAGGTTTATGTCGCGGCGAACGACAACGCCGGGAATACGGGCCTCGATCCGGCCGGCGCGCCGGGCGCGACCTACCAGTTCGGCGTCATGCCGTCGGGCGATTACCTCGTGATCCTGGGCGGCAGCGCGCCCTCGCCCGCCAGCAGCTTCACCGACGCCTTCACGGCGATCGGGAAGACGTGCGACACGTGGAACTGGGACACCCAGGGTGTGCCGACGCTCGCGATGCTGAACGCCTACGTGGGCGTCATCGTGGACGAGAGCTCCTACTTCGACACGGCACAGCTGGCGCTGCTCACGAGCTACCTCGATCAGAACGACGGCTCGAAGCAGCGGATCGTGTTCTGGGGACGGGATCTGTCCTACGGCTCGGGCGCACCGCGTACCTTCATGGAGAAGTATACGGGCATGGCCTACGTGAAGGACGATCCCGGCTCGACGTACCGGTGGCTGTGGAGCACTCCGGGCGATCCGATCGGAAACGGCGAGAGATTCGCGATCACCGGGACCTATCCCGATGAGCTGAAGCTCTCGACGCTCTATCCGGGCGCCCAGATCATCTTCAAGTACCACCTGTCGTCGACCACCGCGCTCGACAACGTCGGGAGCGAGGAAGAGCTCATTGCCTACTACTACAAGGAAGGCAAGGAATACGACGGGGTATGGCCGATGGTTCCCGCCGCGCCCGACTCGGCCGCGGCAGGACGCTACGTCGGCACGTACCACGCGTCGGTCTACTTCGCGTTCCAGTTCAGCTACGTCACCGATGCCGCCCGCAGGGCCGCGGTGCTCGACCGTTCGCTGAACTGGCTGACGACGGCGACGACGACGCTCGGAGAGACTGTATCGAAGGAAGATACGACTCCGGAGATTCCGGATCGGATCACCCTCGCGCAGAACTATCCGAACCCGTTCAACCCCGTCACGACGATCACGGTCGGCGTGCCCGCGAACTTCAGCGGCACCGCCGAGCTCCGGATCTACAACGTGAAGGGAGAGCTCGTCAGAACGCTGCATCAGGGCGCCATCAAGCCCGGCGTCCACACGTTCCGTTGGGAAGGCACCAACGACGGTGGGCGCAAGGTGACATCCGGTATCTACTTCTACAGATTCGTCTGTGGAACTGAACGGATAACCAAGAAGATGGTGCTCCTGCGGTAGCATGTCAGGGGGGCTTCCCGCGCGCCGCGCGGGAAGCCCCCAACCGGAGCGGCGGGAACGATTCCCCATCGCCGCCCTCCCGATCAGCGCCCGGGCGAGTCCCCCCCGATTCTCACGTCATCGATCGCGCAGCAGCGGGTGCACGCCCCGGAAAAGGCTTGACAGCGCGCCGCCCGGGATTCATTATTAGTAATAGTTACTATTATTATTTAATGGAGCGCGGGGCATGCGAAGGACGAAACAGAGGGAAGTGATCCTCGAGGAGCTCGCGAAGCTCTGCGCGCATCCGAGCGCCGACGAGCTGTACGGCCTCGTGAAGAAGCGGCTCCCCCGGATCAGCCTCGGCACCGTGTACCGGAATCTCGAGGTGCTCTCGCGCGAGGGTGTCATCGCGAGGATCGACACGGCGGGCTCGCAGATGCGCTTCGACGCGGAGACGGGGGATCATCAGCACATCCGCTGCGTCGGCTGCGGGCGCATCGACGACGTGCCGGCCGGCGTCGCGCGGGCGAGGTGCGGCGGGCGCGTCGCGAAGGAGACGGGATACCGGGTGCTCGGCCGGCGTGTCGAGTATATCGGCGTCTGCCCCGCGTGCGGGAAGAAAACGAGGAGGAATTGACGTGCCTGCGCGAGTGAAATCGGCGGCGCTTGGGCGCGGCGAAACGCGGGAGCGGCCGGGGAGCCTCGACCGGCGGGAGCTCGAGCGCCTGTACCTGAAGTACAACGACCGCCGCTTCATCGCGACGGACCCCGTGGAGTTCGTGCATCGCTACGAGAGCCCGCGCGACCGGGAGATCGTCGCGCTCGTCGCCTCTTCGCTCGCTTTCGGGAACGTGAAACAGATCAGGGGAAGCGTCGCCCGCGCGCTCGATATCCTCGGCCCCGCGCCCGCCGACCGCGTGGCGGGATCGTCGCGGTCCGATCTCGAGCGCGAATTTCTCGGATTCAGGCACCGGTGGATCGCGGGGGCGGATGTGGCGGCGCTCCTCGGCGGCGCGCGGCGCGCGATCGCCGGATACGGTTCGCTCGGGGCCCTTTTCGGCTCGATGCTCGAGCGGGGGGACGCCGACGTCGCCCCGGCGGCGGGGCGGTTCGCGCGCGCCCTGCGCGGCGCGGGCGGCGGATACCGGCAGTGCCTGCTCCCGTCCCCGGAGTCGGGGAGCGCCTGCAAGCGATTGAACCTCTTCCTGCGCTGGATGGTCCGGTCGGACGCCGTCGATCCGGGGGGGTGGCGCGAGGTGCCGCCGGCGATGCTTCTCGTGCCGCTCGACACGCACATGCACCGCTTCGCCCTGCGGCGCGGGCTCACGAGGCGTCGCGCCGCCGATCTCGAGGCGGCGCGCGAGGTGACGGCCGCATTCAGGAAAGTCGCGCCCGACGATCCGGTGAAGTACGATTTCGCGTTGACCCGTCTCGGCATGCTGCGGGGCGAGGAAGGAGGAGACCGGTGCGGGAATTCATCGTTGAGTTCGGCCGATCCGTCTGGTCGACGCTGAGCGAAATGTCGCCGTATCTCCTCTTCGGCTTCCTCGTCGCGGGGGTCCTCTCGGTGCTCGTGAAGCCCGAGACGGTCGAACGCCATCTGGGAGGGCGCGGCGTCTGGCAGGCGTTCAAGGCGGCGATTTTCGGCGTGCCGCTCCCGCTCTGCTCGTGCGGCGTCATCCCCGTCGCGGCGTCGCTCCGCAGGCACGGCGCGAGCCCGGCCGCGACGACCTCGTTCCTCATCTCGACGCCGCAGACCGGAGTCGACAGCATCCTCGTCACCTACAGTCTCCTCGGCCCCGTCTTCGCCGTCTTCAGGCCCGTCGTCGCCTTTCTGAGCGGGATCGCCGGCGGCATATTCGTGAACTTCTTCGGCTACGAAAAGGGCGGCGCGCCCGACGCTCATCCGGCCTGCACGGCGGAATGCTGCGGCGGCGCCGGGAGCCGTCGGGGCGGTCTCGCGCAGGCGCTCAGGTACGGATTCGTCACGCTCCCGCGCGACATCAACAAGGCGCTCATCGTCGGCATTCTCGTCGCCGGCGCCATATCGGCGGCGGTTCCGGAAGACTTCTTCGCGGGGGTGCTCGGCGGCGGCATCGTCTCGATGCTCGTCATGATGGCGATCGGCATCCCGATTTACGTGTGCGCGACGGCGTCCGTGCCGATCGCGGCGGCGCTCATGATGAAGGGCGTCTCCCCGGGGGCCGCGCTCGTGTTCCTCATGACCGGCCCCGCCACTAACGCCGCGACGATCACGACCGTCTGGAAGATTATGGGCAAGCGGATCGCGGGCATCTACCTCGGCACGGTCGCGGTCTCGGCGCTCGCGGCGGGCCTCGTCCTCGACGCCGTCACCGGGGGGAGCGCGGCCCATTCGATGGCGCACTCCCACTGGATGCTGCCCGGCATCGCGAACACGATCGCGGCGTTCGCGCTGCTCGCGGTCCTCGGGTACGCGTTCTTCAGGCCGGCGAAGGTCGGCGGCGTCGACGAAACGGCGGGCGCCGGCCGGACGGTCCGCGTCGCGATCGAGGGGATGACGTGCAACCACTGCGCGAACGCGGTCCGGCGCGCGCTCCTCGAGAGCGCCGGCGTTTCGTCGGTCGAGGTCGATCTCAAGCGGGGCGAGGCGCTCGTCGCCGGGAACGGCCTCGACGAGGCGCAGATCGCGAAGGCCGTCGAATCGCTCGGCTACCAGGTCACGGGGATCGTCGACGCGGGGCGGTCCGGAACGGTCGAATAGAATGGAGAGGAATCGGCTCTGCCGAGGAGGAAGCACGTAGGCACGGAAGGAGCGAACGATGTCGCTGAAGGGAACGAAGACCGAGAAGAACATCCTCACGGCGTTCTGCGGGGAGTCGCAGGCGCGCAACCGGTACACCTACTTCGCGAGCCAGGCGAAGAAGGAGGGATTCGAGCAGATCACGGCCATCTTCGAGGAGACGGCGAATCAGGAGCGGGAGCACGCCAAGCGCCTCTTCAAGCTCCTCGAGGGGGGAGAGGTCGAGATCCAGGCGAAGTTCCCCGCCGGCGTCATCGGCGCGACGGCGGAGAATCTCGGCGAGGCGGCGGGGGGAGAGCATTACGAATGGACCGAGATGTATCCCGGGTTCGCGAAGATCGCCCGGGCGGAAGGCTTCGGCGACATCGCGGCGATTTTCGAGTCGATCGCGGTCGCCGAGAGGCAGCACGAGAAGCGCTACCTCGCCCTCAAGGAGAACATCGAGAAGGGGAAGGTCTTCAAACGGGAAAAGAAGGTCGTGTGGCGCTGCCGCAACTGCGGCTATCTCCACGAAGGGACGGAAGCCCCCGAGATGTGCCCGGCGTGCGCGCACCCGAAGGCGCACTTCGAGCTGCTCGGGGAGAACTATTGATCGGGGCGTTTCCGCGGAGTATAATGGCCCGCGAAAGCGGTCCGCGTTTCGGGGAATCAGGAAAGGGGGCAGATTGCAATGGCGAAGAGGCTTGAAATCTACAAGTGCGAGAAGTGCGGCAACATCGTCGAGGTGCTCCACGAGGGGGGCGGCGAGCTCGTGTGCTGCGGGGGGCCGATGAAGCTCCTCACGGAGAACACGACGGACGCGGCGAAGGAGAAACACGTTCCCGTCATCGAGAAGGTCGCCGGCGGCTACCGGGTGAAGGTGGGATCGGTGGCGCACCCGATGGAAGAGAAGCATTACATCGAATGGATCCAGCTCGTCGCCGACGGCGAGTCGTACCGGAAGTTCCTCAAGCCGGGCGAGGCGCCCGAGGCGGTCTTCAATATCGCGGCGAAGAGCGTTTGGGCCCGCGAGTACTGCAACCTGCACAGCCTTTGGAAAGGAATGTGATCGCGAATGATCGGCACAAAGATCCACGCCGCGTTCAACGAACAGATCAACCACGAGATATACTCCGGGTATCTCTACCTCTCGATGTCCGCGTACTTCATTTCGCTGGGGCTCGACGGATTCGCGCACTGGATGCGCGTCCAGCGGATGGAGGAAGAGGCGCACGCGATGAAGTTCTTCGAGCACCTGCGCGATCGCGACGCCCGGATCGAGCTCGGCGCGATCGACAAGCCGAAGCTGAAATGGACCTCGCCGCTCGACGCGTTCAAGGCGGCTTACGAGCACGAGAAGTTCATCACGAGCAAGATCAACGGGCTCTACAAGCTCGCCGAGAAGGAATCGGACTATCCGGCGAAGGTGCTCCTCGACTGGTTCGTGAAGGAGCAGGTGGAGGAGGAGGCGTCGACCTCGAAGATCGTCCAGCTCCTCGGACGGATCAAGGATTCGGGTTCGGGTCTCGTCATGCTCGACAAGCAGCTCGGGAAGCGCGAATTTCACGGCTAGGACGCGCCCGCGTCGCGCGGCGGAGGGACGATGGCGCCGCTCGGATCGACCAACATCGTGATCGGCGGAGAGGCCGGCCAGGGGCTCGTGACGGTCGGGGGGCTCCTCGCGAGGGTTCTCGCCGCGGAGGGCTACCGGTTCGTCGTCACGCAGGGCTATCAGTCGAGGATCCGCGGGGGGCACAACACCTACGAGGTGCGGGTGAGCCCCGACGCCGTCGAGGCGCCCGCCGAGGAGATCGACGTCCTCGTCGCCCTCGATGACGCGACCGTGGCGCTGCGCGCCGCCGATCTCGCCCCGGGCGCGCTCGTCATCGCCGACGCGTCCCACTGCGGCGTCGAGCCGCGCTGCGTCGGCGTGCCGTTCAAGGATCTCTCTCCCCCTCCGTTCAGGAACATCGCCGCGCTCGGGGTGGTCTGCGGGATGCTCGGGCTCGACGAGCAGGCGGCCGCCCGGATCGTCGACGAGACCTTCGGCGCGAAGCATCCGGAGAAGGCCGCGGGAAACCGTGACGCGCTCGCGAAGGGGATCGCCTGGTGCGCCGGGAGGGAATCGGCGTTCCGCCGCCTGCCGGCGGCGCCGCGGGGTCCGCGGCGGATCGTGCTCGCGGGGAACGAGGCGCTCGCCCTCGGCGCGGTTTCGGCCGGGCTCCGGTTCGTTTCGTTCTATCCGATGACGCCGGCGACGGGGATACCGCTCACGGTCATCGGGATGGCGGAGCGGATGGGGATCGTGGTCGAGCAGGCCGAGGACGAGATCGCCGCTATCAACATGGCCATCGGCGCCTCGTTCGCCGGAGCGCCGAGCATGACCGCGACCGCGGGCGGCGGCTTCGCGCTCATGGTCGAGGGCGTGAGCCTCGCCGGGATGACGGAGACGCCGGTCGTGATCGTCGTGGGGCAGCGTCCGGCGCCCGCGACGGGGCTCCCGACGCGCACCGAGCAGGCGGATCTCGAGTTCGTGCTCCACGCGGGGCACGGGGAATTCCCGCGGGCGATCCTCGCGCCCGGCGGCGTCGAGGAGTGCTTCCACCTCGCGCGGAAGGCGTTTTTCCTCGCCGAGGCCCATCAGGGCCCCGTGTTCATCCTCACCGATCAGTTTCTCGCCGACAGCTACCGCGCCGTGGAGCCGTTCGATCTCGCCGGCCTCGACGCGGTGCGGCCGGGAGCCGATCCCGCCTCCATCGCCGCGCCCTACCGGCGCCACGCATTCACCGCGGGCGGCGTGAGCCCGCGGCTGCTGCCCGGCGCGAGCGACACCCTCGTCGTGACCGACAGCGACGAGCACACCGAGGACGGCCATCTCACCGAGGACCTCGGCGTGCGCGCGAAGATGGTCGAAAAGCGGCTCGCGAAGCTCGACGGCCTCAGCCGGGACGCGCTGGCGCCCGCGTACGAGGGAAGCGAGAGCCCGGAGCTGCTCCTCGTCTCGTGGGGCTCGACGCGCGGATCGGCCCGGGAGGCGGCCGCGGCGATCAGGGCGAACGGCGTCGACGCCGCCACGCTCCATTTCAGCCAGGTGTGGCCGCTCGTGCCGGAGCGGTTCCTCGGCCGGCTCGAGCGGGCCGGGAGCGTCGTCTGCGTCGAGGGGAACGCGACGGGCCAGCTCGCGCGGCTCATCCGCCGCGAAACGGGATTCGAGATCGAGGAGCGGGTGTCGCGGTACGACGGTCTTCCCATCACGCCCGGATATATCGTGCGGGCGTTGAGCGTTTGAGGGGGCGCGCATGGTTTCGATCGAGGATTACGGAACGTACGAAACGGCCTGGTGCCCCGGCTGCGGCAACTTCGCGCTCCTCGAAGGGGTCAAGAAGGGCCTCGTCGCGGCGGGGCTCGCCCCGCGGGACGTGCTCTTCGTGAGCGGCATCGGGCAGGCGGCGAAGGCGCCGCACTACCTCAACGCGAACGTCTTCGACGGGCTCCACGGCCGCTCCCTGCCCGTCGCCACGGGCGCCAAGCTCGCCAACCCGAATCTCGCCGTGCTCGTCGAGAGCGGCGACGGCTGCTGCTACGGGGAGGGGGGGAACCACTTCCTCGCCGCGATCAGGCGCAACGTCGACGTCACGATGATCGTGCACGACAACCAGATCTACGGCCTCACGAAAGGGCAGGCGAGCCCCACGTCGGAGGAAGGCACGAAGACGAAGGCGCAGCCCGGCGGCGTCCTCCTCGAGCGCTTCAACCCGCTCGCCGTCGCCGTCGCGATGCGCGCCGGATTCGTGGCGCGGAGCTTCACGGGAGCGGTCGACCACCTCGCCGACATGATCAGGCAGGGGATCGCGCACCGCGGGTTCTCCGTGATCGACGTTCTGCAGCCATGCGTCTCGTTCAACAAGGTGAACACCTTCGCCTGGTACAAGAAGCGCTGCCGCGAGCTCGACGCCGGATACGATCCCGCCGATTGGGCGGCCGCCGCGAAGACCGCCGTCGAGTGGGGGGACACGATCCCGATCGGCGTGATCTACCGGAACGACCGTGCGCCGTTCGAGAGCCTCGAGCCCGCGCTCGCCGCGGGGCCGCTCGCGGGCCGCTCCGTCGATTTCGCCGCGCTCGGCGCCGAAATGATGCGCATCGGAGGCGCCGCCGATGATTGACGCGCTGCGGGGGCTCGACCCGCTCGTCCAGACGCTCCTCGCCACGTCGTTCACGTGGGGCATGACCGCGCTCGGCGCCGCCGCGGTGTTCGCTTTCAGGACCTTCAATCAAAAAGTGCTCGATTCGATGCTCGGCTTCGCCGGCGGCGTCATGATCGCGGCGAGCTTCTGGTCGCTGCTCGCCCCCGCCATCGATATGTGCGAGGGGGGCGGCTTGCCCTGCTGGTTTCCCCCGGCGGCGGGATTCGCGGCCGGTGCCGCGGCGCTGCGCGTCATCGATCTCGTTTTGCCCCACCTCCATCCGGGGCTCTCCGTCGATCACGCGGAGGGCATCCGCACGACGTGGCGGCGGAGCACGCTCCTCGTGCTCGCGATCACGCTGCACAACATCCCCGAAGGGCTCGCCGTGGGCGTCGTGTTCGGGGCGGCCGCGTCGGGATTCGGACCAGCCTCGCTCGCCGGCGCGGCGGCGCTCACCATCGGGATCGGCATCCAGAATTTCCCCGAAGGGCTCGCCGTCTCCCTGCCGCTCCGCCGCGAGGGACTGTCGCGCGTGAGAAGCTTCTGGTACGGCCAGCTTTCCGGGGCCGTCGAGCCGGTCGCCGCCGTCGCGGGCGTGCTCGCCGTCGCTTCGGCCCGGGCGCTCCTGCCGTATGCCCTCGGCTTCGCGGCGGGCGCCATGATCTACGTCGTCGTGGAAGAGGTGATCCCCGAGTCGCAGACCGGGGGCAACTCGGACATCGCCACCATCGGCACGGTCATCGGTTTCGTCGTCATGATGATTCTCGACGTGAGCCTGTCCTAGGACCCGCTCATCCCCGAAATGCCGCTCAGCCGGCCGGCCGGCGCGCGCCTCTCCTCATTCCGGTCAATCGAAGAGCGCCGAGCGCCGCGGTGACGCCGGCGAGCGAGCCGCCCGAGAGCGCGGCCGTCCACTCGCGGGACGGGAGCGGGTAGCGCGCGACGAGCCAATGGAAGCTCGAGAGGAATCCGCCGGCGAGCACGAGCGCGACGAGGCCTCCGTTCGGCCACACGCAATCCTGGAGAATGAGCCCGACGAGCGGATAGAACACGAGGGAAGCGGGATTGAGCAGGCGCTCGTTGTTGTGCCCGAAAAAGGGCGTGGCCGCCACGAGCGCGAAGAACAGGACGAGATGGATTCGTCCCTTGAAGAACGCGCGCGTGCGTCCGAAGAACACGAACGGCACGAACGCGAGGGGGACGAACGGATTCACGAGCACGTGGTACATGCGCTCGAGCGACGTGATCTTGGTCCAGTGCGCCGCGACGGCCTCCGTCAGCGTGGGGCCGGCCGCCGGGTGGACGAGGAGACGGATCGCCGCGAAGACGGCGAGGCCGGGGGCCGCCGCCGCGGCGAACTTCCGGCCTTCCCGCGCGAGCAGGCCGCTCTCGGCGAGATACAGGGCGCCGACGGGAATCATGATCATGGCCGTTTCCCGCGTGGCGGCGCCGAGCGCGAACGCGACGGCGAAACGGAGCCATCGGGCCTCCGCCAACGACAGAAGAATGACGACGAGCAGGATGTTCATGATGATGTCGTTGACGTGGAAGTAGTTCCAGGACGTGAAGCCGAAGAAATGCTTGTTGAATACGTAGAGCGCGGCCGCGACGCAGGCGAACGGCGGCCGGAGCCCGAACGAGCGCGCGAGGCGATACAGCAGATAGACGAAGAGCAGGGAGAGCGCGATGTTGACGGCGAGGAACGAGCGCTCGAGGGGGCCCGGGATGAGGCCGGTCAGGTACGGACCGAGGAGCCGGAACGCGAAGGGGCGCGGGGCGCTTGCGTCGAGGGAAGGCGCGTCGGCGGCCATCCGTATGTAGATGAGGGAATCCCATTCGTGGAACGCCGCGTTCGTCGGGTCGATGCGGCCGTAGAGGAAGATCATCGCCGCGGTGACGAGCGCGAGGACGAGCAGCGGTTTCAGGTCGGCGCGATCGAAGTCGATTCCGTTCATCTCGCGGGCAATTCTCGATTCAAACGCTCCGCAAGGCAAGACCATTTTTGCGGCGCGCCCCTCACCCCGGCCCCCGGGCCTCCGCGATGCGGTCTTGTCCGGTCGCCGCCGATATGCTATAAAGGCCGGACGAGCGCCCCGCCGGCGCGAATTATCGCGATCGAACCCGAACACGAGGAGTCATGCCATGATTTTCGAGAGACGAGCGACGCCGCTTCTGTTCGCCGCCCTGCTCATCGCGACGGTGAGCATGAGCGCGCCGGCGAGCCGGGCCAAGGACATTCCCGACGGCTGCACGACGATCACCGTCGGGCGCCTCGCCTCCGCCGACGGCTCGGTCATGACGTCGCACACGTGCGACAGCCATGACGGGCGCCTGTGGCTGTATGCCGTGCCGCGGCAGAAGCACGCCCCCGGTTCGATGAACCGCATCTATCTCCATACCGAGGAGATGGCGAGCTACGGCGACACGACCGGTCTCGTCTACCGGGGATCGATTCCCGAAGTGCCGGAGACGTACTCGTACATTTGGGGCTTCTACGCGTGCATCAACGAGCGCCAGCTCTCGATCGGCGAATCCACGTTCGGCGGCAAGGAGGTCATGAAGAGCGATCGGGGGATGTTCAATCTCTACGAGCTCACGCGACTCATGGCCGAGCGCTGCGCGACGGCCCGCGAGGCGATCCGGCTCGCCGACGAGCTCCTCACGAAGTACGGCTATAACGACGGGGGGGAATGCCTCTCGATCGCCGACACGAAAGAGGTGTGGATGTTCGAGGTCGTCGGCCCCGGCCAGGGGAAGATCGGCGCGGTCTGGGCCGCCCAGCGCGTTCCCGACGACCATATCAGCGTGAACGCGAACAGCGCCCGCATCCGCCGGCTCGACCTCGACGACAAAGACAATTTCATGGCCTCGAAGAACGTGTTCAGCACCGCGATCGAGATGGGGCTCTGGGATCCGAAGAGCGGGGAGCCGTTCGAGTTCTGCTACGCGTACGGCGACCGCGCCTCGATGTGGGCGCGTCGTCGCGAATGGCGCGTGTACGATCTGCTCGCCCCGTCGCGGAAGTTCGACGCGAACCAGGAGAACTTCCCCTTCTCGATCAAGCCCGAGAAGAAGGTCTCGGTCGAGGAGGTCATGAAGATATTCGAGGACACCTACGAGGGCACCGAGTACGACATGACGAAGTTCATGCTCGTCAAGGACGAGAACGGGAAGTACGTCAAGAGCCCGTACGCGAATCCGTTCATGAACTACGACCAGATGCCGCTCTGGAAGATCAACGGGTCTCTCGGGGAGATGGGGGAACGCACGATAGCCCGCTACTACTGCGTCTATTTCATCGTGACGCAGTCCCGCGCCTGGCTGCCCGACCCGATCGGGGGCGTCTGCTGGTTCGGCTGGGACAATCCGGCGACGACGTGCAACGCGCCGCTCTACTGCGGGATCACGGATCTGCCCGCCTCGTGGAAATTCGGGGGCCCGAAGGGGCGCCCCGCCTACACGGAAGAAAGCGCGTGGTGGGCGTTCAACCGCGCGAGCGTCATCGCCGCTCACCGCTGGGGGGAGATGCGGCATGACCTGTACGCGGTGCGCGATCCCTTCAGGCGGCAGGCGTTCGACGAGCAGAAGCGGATCGACGACGAGGCGTCGAAGCTCTATGCGGAAGATCCGCGAAAGGCGGCGGAGTACCTGACCAAGTACAGCTGCGATTTCTGCACGCGTATCACGGAGGCGTACTGGAAGCTCGGAGACGATCTGTTCACGAAATACGACGAGAAGTGGTAATCGCCGCCGGCGGCCGGCGGAAACGAGCGATCATAACGCGCCCCCGGAGAGTCAGCTTTCCGGGGGCTCTTTCATATGCGGAATTAAGGCCGCACTGCATTGGTAAAAAAATTCTGACATCTCGGAATAGATATCTGTTTATAATAATTCCACCTTCTAAATATGAAAATTGATTTTTCGTAAGTCTTTATTTTTTAATTGACAAACATGCTATTTGCGAATTAATATGAATATGATTATTAGCTTAGTTAATCATACAAACACTCTTTTATGGAGGTATCGTGATGAGAATTCGGCGAACGATTATGGCAGCCCTTCTTCCGGCCGTCCTGGCGATGCCCGCATTCGCCGCCTGTCCGAACGCCCCGAGGGACGGCATTTATGCGACGTCGAACGGCACGATTCTCGGCGGCCGCTCCTCCGAAGCATGGTGCAGCGGAGCGGGCCCGGGGCGGATCGGCAACACCGAGAGCGCCATGTCGTGGGACGGCGTCAATCTCGGCGCGCAGTGGAAGGTGTACGGCATGACGAGCGAGGGAGCCGAGGAGACCGCGCGGTACTTCGACGCGCACGGCAACGGCTGGATCGATTACGCGACGAACTACGTCGGGGGCAATTTCTGGCTGTCCGGCGCCGGCAATTGGGGAAACGGCGCCGCCGATTACTCGGGGACCGTGACCTATTTCAACGTGGGCGCGCGGGTGACGTATGTCGGCGGCTCGCCGGTCGGCGTCACGTCGAACATCCTCCTGACGGGCGTGTTCGACGATTGCCCGAACTGCTCGATCGAGTACGCGATTTCGAACGCGATCCTCGTCTGGCAGACGGGCTACCCGACGGCGATGCCCGCGAACTATCCGCCGTTCCAGTGCAATGCCTCTTCCGGAGAGCTCTTCGACGCGTGCTGCATCGTCGCGAAGATTCATTGCACTCCCATTTCCACGAATCCGAGCACCTGGGGGGGAATCAAATCCCTGTACCTGCAGTAAGCATCGCTTGAGGCATCAACTGGTGCATGGGAGACGGGGCCGGCCGGGATTCTCGGCCGGCCCTTCGCGTCTATGACGCTGAAGCCGCGCGTTGACAGCCCCGACGTTTCTGCATTACAATTGAAAATTATCCTCGGAAAGTCCCAAGAACCCCGGGGAGATCGCCGACCATGGCGAAGGGGGATCGAATCTCGAAGGCGCCCGGTTCGAATCGTCGGCCGGCGCCTGAGGTTGGGAGCATGCACCGAGCCCCGTTTCGGATCACGATGCTGGCGATCGCCGCCCTTGCGGCGCCCGCCTTTCTTGCGGTCTTGACGCCGATGCCGGCGAGCGCGGCAAGCCGCGACGACAATCGCCGGCCCTTCCGGTTCAAGACGCTTGTCACGATGCACTTCGCTACCAGGACTCCGGCTCGTCCCAAGATACCCTGCTTCGTCGCCGACATCGATCTCGACGGCAACGACGATCTTCTCGTCGACGAACCTGATCGGCTTCTCTGGTACGCGATTCGCGGCGATACGATGACGCTCGTGAGGGAGTGCGCCTACGAACACAGGGGCATCACACGCATGGTCACGGACGGCACCGGAGACGGACATCCCGACTTCTTCTCCCTCGAGCTGCATCCCGAGGGAGCGATGCTGTCCTTGCGCGACTGGTATTCGCCGGGCGGTCCCTCGAAACCGCTCTGGACGATCGGCCCCCTCCTTCAACTGGGAACCGACGGCGCAAGCCCCGGGGCGAGGATTTTCATGTTCGGAAGCTTCATCGCCGAAAAGGGCAAAGCTCCCGCGATCCTGATAGGGCTCAATACGCTCAGGGCCGAGGCCCGCTGCCGTTCGCTTCTCGCGTACGACGTGTCGTCGGGGAAGAGGATGTGGAGCCGCGATATCGCATCCGCCAGCTGTGAGCTCGTATGGGATTATTTCGGCGACACCTTCCCGCGGATCGTATTCACGACCGCCGCTCTCGGGAACGGCGTCGTGTGCGGTGACATGGCTGACAGCCTCTCCCACGTCATGTGCCTCGATGGACGAGACGGCCGGCTTCTCTGGAAGAGTCCGTTGACCGGGCGGGGTGGACGCGGATTCCTCGCTCTCGCCGACGTCAATGGCGACGGATCGAAGGAGATCCTCGTGGCCCGGTATTTCTCCAGATTCGATGCCGGGGCGTTCGTGATCGGACGGGATTGGGCGGTGGCCGCCCTGAATCGCGACGGCGATATTCTGGCGAGTGCAGCGATGCCGATGATTCCGAAGGGGATCCGAGCCGCGGATCTCGATGGCGATTCGTCGCCGGAAATAATCGTGCGGGGAGCCGACGGAGAGATCGGAATCCTCGGAGCCGCTCTCGATATCAGGAGTCTCTTTCTCTGTCCGCCGAACGTAGACGGCTCCACGAACGAGGTTTTCGGAGTGGGCGATCTCGTGGGTGACGAGAGGCCGGAAATCGTCTGCCAGCTTGGCCGCGCGCTCTTGCTGCGAGATCGGAAGGGCAATGTGATCGCCAAGCGCTCGTTCGCGCGGCAAGCGCCGGACTCGGCCGCGACCCGGGCCGACGGGCCGATCGACGCGTGGATCGCCCGGTGCGACGGCGAGAATCGCGTCATCGCGGCGAACGGCGATTCGATCCAGATCCTGATTCTCGAGCGGACGCCCCTCGCGGCGAGAATCAGTGCTTCCCGGCGGCCGCTGGCCGCCTGGGCCGCCGCCGGCGCCCTCGCGACCGTATGGGCGACCTTCCACATGCGACGCCTGCTCAAGCGGCGGCGGGAGCGGTTTCTCTCGATGGACGAGGCGCACAACGAGCTCCTCAAGGCGATGGCGGCGTTCGGTCACGGGGGCTCTTCGCTCAAGGTCATCGATCGTCTCCGGCTCCATCTGAAGAACTGGGACCGGATACACGCCGACGGCGTGACGAGGGAGGAGCTCGTCGCGAGGCTTCGCGAAACCTACGTGGAAACGGTGGTGCCGGAAATCAAACATATCGTGATGCTCGCCCGCCGCGCGCGCATTCCGGATGGTATCTGGAACTCCCTCCAGGCGGAGGCGGGATTCGCCGCGGAGGAGACGGAGGCGATTCTCGCCACGGGCTCCGAGGGGGACGCGTACCGTACGGAGCATATCGCGAAAGCGCTCGGGGCCCTCGACGGCGTGGACGGCTCGCTCGCCGGCATCCGCCTGCACTTGCGCTCCATTTTCAGGACTCCCGTCGCCGAAGCGCTCGGGCGCCTCGTGAAGCGGTTCCGGTACGAGCACGGCGCCCGCGGAATCTCGTTCGCGCTCGTATGCGATTCCTCGACGGCCTCGGACGTGTTCATCTCTCCCGTCACGTTCGACAAGATATTCGAGTCGCTGCTCTCGAACGCGGTCCGCGCGACCGAAAGCCGGACCGACGCCGAGATCGCGATCGCGGTGCAGTGGGAGGGGAACTACTGCCGGATCGACGTGCGCGACAACGGATGCGGGATTCCGCGCGACGACTGGGAGCGCGCGTTCGAGAGGCACTACACGACGAAAGAGGGGGAGGGGGGCTTCGGCCTCTACTATGCCCGGGAGGAGCTCGCGAAGTTCGGGGGCAAGATCTATGTCCTCGAGAGCTCCGCGGGCTCGGGAACGACCATGCGGGTCGTTTTCAGAAAATCGGAGAAAGCGGGGGGCGTGTGAACGAAGAGCGGATTCGCATTCTCATCGTGGACGACGACGAAACGTTCATGGGCGATCTCGGGCGGCTCATGACCGACCGGTACGAGATCGTGATGTCGCGGAACGCGAAGGAGGCGCTCTCGGCGCACGATCGGCTCGGCTTCGACGCCGTCCTCCTCGATATCGATCTCGGGAGGGGCGTCGACGGGTTCGAGGTGCTCGACGCGCTCCGCGCCACCGATCCGAACATCCCGGTCATCATGGTGACGCGCGACACCTCGGCGGCCTCGGCGATCGCCGCCCTGAAGAAGGGCGCCGTCGACTACATCGACAAGCGCCCCGATCTCGGCGACCTCGAGCGGCGCATATCGCGGGCGATCGAGGAGCAGCGGATCACCCGGCTCAACGACGCGCTCCGGATGGAGATCGACGAGATCCACGGCCGTATGGTCGGCGAAGGCGCGAGGATGCGGGATCTGCGCCGGGAGATCGCCATCGCCGCCGAGAGCTCGAGCCCCGTTCTCATCGTGGGAGAGACGGGAACCGGCAAAGAGCTCGTCGCGAGGGAAATCCACAAGCGATTCAGTTCCGCGAGCGCGTTCGTGCCGCTCAACTGCGCCGCGGTGCCGCGCGAGACATTCAGCCTGAAGCTCTTCGGCAGCCATCGGGGGGCGTTCACCGGCGCCGAGGATCTTCCCGGAGTCTTCGAGCTGGCGCACGACGGCGTTCTCTTTCTCGACGAGATCACGGAGGTCGATTCGTCGCTGCAGGCCGAGCTTCTCCGCGTCGTTCAGGAGCGGGAGTTCGAGCGGAACGGAAGCTCCCGGAGGATCCCGTTCCGCGGGAAGCTCCTCGCCTCGACGAACCGGCCGCTGAAAGAGAGCCTCGAGAGCGGATCGCTGCGGAAGGACCTCTATTTCCGCTTCGGCACGCACGTGATCCAGGTGCCGCCTCTCAGGGAGCGGCGGGAGGATATTCCGGATCTCGCCCGCTACTTCCTCGAGCGCAAGTCGGTCGAGCTCAAGCGGCCGAAGCGCGAGATCGACGATGCGATGATGACCGAATTGTGCGGGAGAGACTGGCCGGGCAACGTGCGGGAGCTCGAGAACGTCCTCGAGGCGTACGTCGTGCGCGGCGGCCTCGCCGTCCCGAATCCCGTCCACATCGATTCGCCGCGCGACCTCTCGTACGAAGAGCTGTACCGAATGCCCTATCATGAAGCGAAGGACTTCCTGCTCGACGAATTCAAGCGCAAGTACACCGATACGCTCCTGGCGGCGTGCGGCGGCGATATCGCGAAGGCCGCGGAGCGGAGCGGGCTCACGCGCTTCGGACTCCAGAAAATGCTGAACGAAATCGGGAAGCGACATGCGGAGCCGGATTGATCGCCGCCCCCTCCTTTCGACGGCTCTAAAGTAAAAAACCGCAACTGCCGTTGCGGCCAGGATCCTCCGGCCTCGATTGTTCTAATTGTCTCCTATTCAAGTGGTTGCGAGCGATTCCACTGATGTCTCATCCGCAACTGCAGTTGCGCCAGAGCGACGGCGCCTCTGCGCGGCGCGGCGAGCAGCAACCGTTTAATATATTGATAATAAATGAGTTAAAGCCTTGTTTGGGCCATTGTTGCGGTAGTTGTCATAATGGAATGTCAATTGCTCTTTACACTATCGACGAACGAGAGTATCCGGAATAAAACTCGCACAACGGATGGATCTCGTTTGGGCACCGGAGGGGGCTAGGGCGGCTCAGTGCCGACGTCGGCTCCGCGCCGACGTCGGCACCCTAGGGGAAGAGACGAAGTGAAAGGACACCGTTGGGAGGGCGGGGTTATGAACGGTACCGGAAAAGCGAGCGGTGAGCTTCTCATCGTCGAGGACGATCGCGACTTTGTCGATGATCTGTTCGCCATGTGGCGTCCGCCCCTTCCGGTCGCCCGTGCGTCGACCGGGAAAGAAGCCTTCGACTATCTTCAGAACAGCGTCCCCTCGCTTGTTCTTCTCGATTTGAACCTGCCCCATTATATCGCCGACGACGACACGGCCGAAGGATTCGGAATTCTATCCTACATACGGAGCAGCGTCGGCTCGGATGTCCCCGTGATCGTTATCACCCGCGAACGCTCGGAGGCGACCCGCTCGCGCGCCGTGTCGCTCGGCGCGAACAGTTTCTTCCCGAAGTCGCTCGACATCGCGGATCTCGAGAAAGCCGTCTCGAGCGCGATGCATGAGCGCCGGCGCCTCGCTTCCTGACAGCGGTTTTTATCCTACCTCTCGATCGATTCCTCCGCTATAATCCGCGAGGCTGTCCGGCTCGGCGCCGGAACACAGCACGCTCCCGCATCTTTCCGGTTGAATCTGCGTATTGAGATAGAAGGAGGACCGCCCGTGGCAAACATTCTGCAGCCCGCCGAGATCGTGGAGATCGGCATCGAGAAGGAGAAGAAGCGCCGCGATTTCTACGCGCTCGCGGCGGATCGGTTCAAGGGGGAGAAGGAGCTCGGCGAGCTCTTCGCGCGACTGCGCGATTGGGAGGTCGAGCACATCCGAAGGTTCGAGGAGATTCGGGACAGCGTGAAGAAGGCGCAGTATACGGAGTCGTACCCGGGGGAGACGGAAGGCTACATGGACGCCCTCGTCGACAGCGATCTCTACGCGAAGATCACCCCCGAGCGGTTCGCCGAGATCGTGAAGACGCCCCTCGACGCCCTCGACCGGGGAATCGGATTCGAGAAGGACGCGATCCTGTTCTTCGGCCAGCTCGCCCGGTTCATCGATCCGGCGAGCAAGGAGATCGTCGATCGCCTCATCAAGGAAGAGCAGCAGCATATGCTGTATCTGTTCACCATGAAAAAGGGAATGAGCGGCAAGTAGCCTCGGCCGGCGCCGCCCCCGATTATCTGCAAGGGAGGAATTCGGCATGAGAGTATTCTGGAAATGCTTTTTCGCGACCATCCTCGCGTTCGCCGTCATGGTGCTCGTCGTCGCCGGCATGGTGGCGTCGAAGAGCGAGGGCAAGAAGAAGATCGAAGGCCATTCGTACCTCGTCGTCGACATCTACGGCGAGATCGCCGAGTACGATGCGCCGAGCGGCGTCATGGCAGAGCTGATGGGCGGGAAGCCCGAGACGCTCCAGCGCGTGCTGGGCAATCTCGAGAAGGCCGCGCTCGACGATCGCATCGACGGCGTCATCTTCAAGATATCGTCGAGCAACACCGCCGGCCTCGCGAAGCTCGAGGAAATGCGGGGCGCGATCAAGAAGGTGCGGGCGGCGGGGAAGAAGGTGTACGCCTACACCGATTCGATGGACCGGAACGCCTTCTATCTCGCCGCGGCGTGCGATTCGATCTTCGCGCCGCCGCCGGCGAACGTCTCGTTCCTCGGCATGGCCGGCGGCTCGCAGCACGTCAAGAACACCCTCGACAAGCTCGGCATCAAGCCGAATCTCCACCAGATCCGCGAGTACAAGAGCGCGGCGGAGATGGTCACGCGCGCCGAGAGCTCTCCCGAGGCCCGGGAGAACAAGGAATGGCTGCTCGCCGAGCGCTGGGACATGATGACGCAGGCCTTCAAGGAAGACCGGGGCTTCACCGACGAGAAGATCATCGAGCTCATGAGCTTCGCCCTCTACACCGCCCCCGAGGCGAAGGACGCGGGGCTCGTGGACCGCGTGCTCTATTGGGATTCGCTCGAGAGCATGCTCAAGGGGGACGAGAAGAAGCTCCGCACGGTCTCGCAGGCGACCTACGCGGACGTAAAACCGGAGAAGCTCGGCCTCAAGGGCTCGAAAAAAATCGCGGTCATCCACGCGAGCGGGATGATCGGCGGGAGGAAGAGCAAGGTCGATCCGCTCTTCGGCGTCATGATGGGGCACGAGAGCGTCGTCGCCGAGCTTCGCCGCGCGAAAGAGGACAAGGACGTCGCGGCGATCGTGTTCCGCGTCGACAGCCCCGGCGGCGAGGGGCTCGCGAGCGACCTCATCGGGCACGAGGTCGAGCTCGTCTCCAAGGAGAAGCCCATCGTCACCTCGATGGTCGACGTCGCGGGCTCCGGGGGATACTACATCGCCTACGAGGCTTCGAAGATCGTCGCCGATCCGATGACGCTCACCGGCTCGATCGGCTCGATCAGCATGAAGTTCAACATGAAGGGGCTCTACGACAAGCTCGGCGTCACCTACGACTTCGTCGAGAAGGGGCCGAACGCGCTCTTCTACTCCGATTACGCGGACTTCACGCCCGAGCAGCGGAAGCGTTTCGAGGAGAACCACTGGGCCGGCTTCGACATGTGGATGAGGGACGTCGCCGAGCACCGCAAGATGTCGTACGAGCAGATCACGAGTCTCGCCCTCGGGCGCGTGTGGACGGGGCGCCAGGCCAAGGGAAACGGCCTCGTCGACGAGCTGGGCGGCCTCGACAGGGCGATCGAGGTCGCGAAGGATCTCGCGAAGATCCCCGCGGACCAGAAGGTCACCGTCGTGCACTATCCGAAGAAGAAGGGGCTCCTGCAGACGGTCCTCGGCGGCGAGGGGGGCGGCATGGCGGCGACGGCCAACTGGGTGATCTATCGATTCATCAGGGGCGATCTCGCCGAGACGTGGAACGCGCTCAACTCCCGGAATCTCTATCTGATCGACGACGGGGCGATGGAATAGGCCCCGCCGAACCGCTATTGGCGAGGAGGACGAATTGTCTCGAACAAGCGCCCGCACGATCGCGTGCGCGGCCGCCCTTGTGTTGCTCGTTTCGACGGGCGCGCTCGGCGCGGCGCGCCCCATGACGGCCGATGATCTGTGGAAGATGAAACGCGTCGGCTCGCTCTCCGTTTCTCCCGACGGGAGCCGAGCGGCGGTCGTCGTGACCGAGTACGACGTCGCGAAGAACGAGGGGCAGGGGGATATCTGGCTCGTCAAAACCGACGGGTCCGGCGCGGTCCGCTTCACGACCGGCGCGACGACGGAAAGCTCACCCGTCTGGAGCCCATGCGGCAGGAAGCTCGCGTTCGTCGCGAAGCGCGGGGGGGACGACAAGCCGCAGCTCTACGTGATCTCGCTCGACGGCGGCGAAGCGGCGCGCCTGACCGAGATGCCGCTCGGCGTCTCGAACCTGCGGTGGGCGGGGCACAAGATATTCTTCGTTTCCGACGTGCTGCCCGGCTACGAGGGAAAGCTCGATTCGATGAAGGCCGAGCTCGACCGGCGCGAAGGGCGGAAGGTCTCGGCGAAGACGACCGAGGCGCGGCTCTACCGCTACTGGGATCACTGGCTCACCGACGGGACCATGCCCCACCTCTTCTCGATCGAATGCAAGAGCGGCCGCGGCGGCGCGCTCGTCGATCTCACCCCCGGCTGGGACCGGTTCCTCACCGACTCGGGCGAGCTCGATTACGACGTCTCCCCGGACGCGAAGGAGATCGCCCTCTCGGCGCTCGAGTTCGGGGCGCCCTACGACTCGCTCGTATACGACATCTATCTGATCGACGCGGCCGCGCCCGGGCCGCCGCGGGACATCACGCCGGAGAATCCGGCCGACGATCTCTCGCCGCGATACACGCCCGACGGCAAGCACCTTCTCTACGGCATGCAGAGGATCCCCGGATTCTACGGCGATCGCGTGCGGCTCGTGCGCTACGACCGTTCGACCGGCGAGAAGAAGGTTCTCACCGAAAGCTGGGACCGCTCCCCGTCGCGCTGGGCCGCGTCGAAAGACGGGAAGACCGTCTTCTTCTGCGCGGAGGACCGGGCCGCGACCTCGATCTTCTCGATCGGGCTGAGCGGCGGCGCGGTGAAGGAGGTATACCGGGGAGGAACGAACGCCCCGGTCGAGATCACGGACGGCGGGAAGCTCGTCTTACTCCACAACGATCTCTCGAAGCCGAACGAGGTCTATACCGTCCTCGCGAGCGGGAAGGGACTCCGCAAGCTCACCTCGTTCAACGACGAGATCCTCGCCGGCCTCGATTTCGGCCGCGTCGAGGACGTCTCGTTCAAGGGCTTCGGCGGAGCGGACGTGCAGATGTACCTCGTGTATCCCCCGGGATTCGACGCGGCGAAGAAATGGCCGCTCCTCATCCTCGTGCACGGCGGGCCGCACGGCATCTTCGGCGACGAGTTCCACTTCAGATGGAACGCGCACGCGTTCGCCGCTCCCGGCTACGTGACGGCGCTCGTGAACTTCCACGGCTCCTCGAGCTTCGGGCAGGATTTCACCGACGCGATCACGGCGGAGCACGGGCGCAAGCCCTTCGAGGACGTGATGAAGGCGGCCGACCTCCTCGTGGGCAGGGGATTCGTCGACGAGAAGCGCATGGCGGTCGCGGGGGGAAGCTACGGGGGATATCTCGTGAGCTGGATCGGGACGCAGACCGGCCGCTTCGCCTGCCTCGTCAACCACGCGGGGGTGTTCGACCTCTGCACGCAGTTCGGCTCGGACGTGACCTTCGGGCGCGAGCGCTCGTACGGCGGCACGCCGTGGACGAATCTGGCGGACGTCATCCGGTGGAGCCCCGCGCACAACATGGCGAACTACGTGACGCCGACCCTCGTCGTCCAGGGCGAGCGGGATTACCGCGTGCCGGTCGGCAACGCCCTCGAGGTCTACGGCATGCTCGGGGAGAAGGGCGTCCCCGCGAAGCTCGTCTATTTCCCCGACGAGAACCACTGGGTGCTCAAGCCGCAGAACTCGATATTCTGGTACGGCGAGGTGCACGATTGGCTCGGTCGGTACATCGGCGCCGGGCCGCATTCTATTGTAAAATAATTAATTATGCTAATTGACGGCCGCGATCGCGTGGGGCGCCGCGTGCTTGTTCCCGCCTCGAAGAGCATACGTCTTCTGAGTGAAATACCTCATTACGGGATTGACATTTTGCTCCGATTGGAGGTATAATCACCTGCGAAATAGTCCAACAAAGCCACGGGTTCGGAACACTGGTGCTTTTGCGGGCAGACTCGCTCAAACTGCCTTTCCGGGGGGGGTGCATCAATCGCTCAATTGGTATCGTCTGTCAACGTTGCTTTACCACGTTCCGGAAGGGGGATGAAATGAGAGTATTGAGAATATTCGTCATATCGGCTGCCGCGATGCTCATCGCCGGCGCGGCCTACGCGGTGTGTGCGCATGCGCCCCTGCAGGGATCGTACTCGACGACCAACGGCTCGATGATCGGCGGGCGCGTGTCCGAGGCGTTCTGCAGCGGCGTCGGCCCCGGCCAGCCGGGCAACATGCAGAACGCGATGTCCTGGAACGGCGCGGCTCTCGGAACGCAGTGGACCGTGAGCGGCATGACGATCGACGCCGCCGGCGCCGTCCTCAAGAAGGACGCGGTCGACGGCTCGGGCTTCGGCTACCGGGATTACGTCACCAACTACACCGGCGGAACGTTCTGGCTGTCGGGCGCCGGCGCATGGGGAGATGGGCTCGGGGACTTCACCGGCACGATCACCTATTACAACGTCAGCACGAGGATCAGCTTCATGGGCGGCATGCCGATCGGAGCGACGTCCAATATCAGCTTCCGCGGCGCGTTCGCCGACTGCGCCTACTGCTTCATCGACTACGCGGTGGCGAACTCGATGCTCATGTGGACGACCGGCGACGGCGCGATGCCCGCGAACTACCCGCCGTTCCTCTGTAGCGCGAACGCCGGCGAGCTGCACGACGTCTGCTGCGTCACGATGCACATCCTCTGCGACGTGACGGCGACCGAAGACAGCGCGTGGGGAGCGATCAAGAGCCTCTATCGCTAGACGCCGCATCCTATTTCCTGTACGGTACGGGGGTCGGCCCGATGTGGCCGGCCCCCTTTTCGTGCGCCAGCTGAGGAGGATCGGATGAAAGGAATGGTGCTCGTGATCTTCATGCTCGCCGCGCTGACCCCCGATTTCGCTTCGGCGTACGACAGGCCGGCGGGGAAAATGCACGCCTCTCGCTCCGAGACGATCGCCGAGCACGGCATGGTGTGCGCGGCGCAGCCCCTCGCCGTCGAGATCGGCGTCGGGATTCTCAAGGCGGGCGGGAGCGCCGTCGACGCGGCGATCGCCGTGAACGCCGCGCTCGGGCTCATGGAGCCCGTCTCGTGCGGCGTCGGCGGCGATCTCTTCGCCATCGTGTGGGACGCGAAGACGCAGAAGCTCTACGGCCTCAACGCGAGCGGCCGGGCCCCGGCGCTGCTGACGATCGACGAGGTGAAGAAGCGGGGATTGTCCTCGATGCCGTACACGGGCGTCGTGCCGCAGACCGTGCCCGGCTGCGTCGACGGCTGGTTCGAGCTCCACACAAAGTTCGGGAAGCTCCCGATGAAGGATCTGCTCGCGCCCGCGATTAAATACGCGGAGGAAGGCTTCCCGGTGACCGAGGTCATCGCGCACTACTGGGCGATCGGCGGCCGGCGCCTCAAGGACGAGCCGAATTTCTCCGCGACCTATCTTCCCGGCGGCCGCGCGCCGTCGACGGGGGAGATCTTCCGCAATCCCGACCTCGCGCGGACCTACCGGATTCTCGCGAAAGACGGGCGCGACGCCTTCTACTGCGGCGAGCTCGCCCGGACGATCGACGCCTTCGAGCGCCGCATCGGCGGCTACCTGAGGCTCGGCGATCTCGAGAAGCACTCGTCGACATGGGTGCAGCCGGTGAGCGCCGGCTACCGCGGCTACGACCTCTGGGAGCTCCCGCCGAACGGGCAGGGGATCGCCGCGCTCCAGATGCTCAACATCCTCGAAGGCTACGATCTCTCGAAGCTCGGATTCGGGAGCGCCGAGGCGCTCCATCTCATGATCGAGGCGAAGAAGCTCGCCTTCGAGGACGCGGCACGATTCTACGCCGATCCCGATTTCGTGAAGGTGCCGGTCGAGCGGCTCGTTTCGAAGGAGTACGCCGCCGAGCGGCGCGCGCTCATCTCGATGGAACGCGCGCTCCGCGAGATCCCGCCGGGGGACGTGCGTCTCGAGACGGGCGAGACGACGTACCTCGTCGTCGCCGACAAGGACCGCAACTTCGTCTCGCTCATCCAGAGCAACTACGCCGGCTTCGGCTCGGGCCCCGTGCCCGACGGGCTCGGATTCTGCCTGCAGGACCGGGGCGCCCTCTTCAACCTCGACCCGAAGCACCCGAACGCGCTCGTTCCGGGAAAGCGCCCCTTCCACACGATCATTCCCGCGATGGTCACGCGCGAGGGGAAGCCGGTATTCGCCTTCGGCGTCATGGGAGGCTCGATGCAGCCGCAGGGACACGTGCAGGTGCTCTGCAACATCATCGACTTCGGGATGAATATTCAAGAGGCGGGGGATGCCCCGCGGTTCAATCACTCCGGGTCGTCGGAGCCGACGGGCGAAATCATGCGGGACGGCGGCGAGGTGGCGCTCGAGAACGGATTCGCGCCCGAGGCCGTCCGCTCCCTCATGGAGAAGGGGCACAAGGTCGTGGGGGACACCGGCGGCTTCGGCGGCTATCAGGGCATCTGGTGGGACTGGAAGAGCGACGTTCTGCGCGGCGGCTCCGAGTCCCGCAAGGACGGCTGCGCGATGGGGTACTAGGAGTCGTCCCGGGCCCGCGGAGCTTCCGGCGCGGCGCGGCGTCAGCCTCGAGACAAAAGCACCGCCCTGCTCCGCGCGATCTTCGGATAATCGACGATCTTGAAACCGGCCTTTTGTGCGGCGGCGATGGAGTCCGCGTAAGCGCACCCCGAGACGTGCATTTTCGGCTCCACGACGAGGAAGCAGGCGTCCGGGGCGAGGGTCGACCGCACGAGCGCAAAGAACGCCTCAGCGTCCGGCACCTCGTGCACCATGTAAAAGGCGAGCGCGAAGTCGACTTTCCCCGCGAGGTCCTTCGCCCAGTCGCCGTCGGATTTGACGAGGCGCGTCTCGATGCGGTGCAGAAGCCCCGCTTTCGCCGCGCGCTTCTCGATCTGAGCGAGCATCGGGAGCTGGACGTCCGCTGCGATGACCCTGCCGTCGGCGCCGGCAAACCGCGCGAGATCGAGGGTGAAGGTCGCCATGCCGGGGCCGAGATCGAGCACGGTCATCCCCGGGCGCACGTGCGGCGCGATGATCTTCCGCGGATCGTGAACGAATCTCCTGAGGGGATTCGAGAGAAAATATCCGAACCACCAGGGACAGACGTGCGGCGACATGGTTCCTCCTTCAAGGGGGCAGCGCCCCTCGGGGGCGTCAGGATAGGGGAGCATCGCCCTCGGGGCCGTCAGTATAGCCGATCAGCGGCAATTCGTATCAATTTTTTATTGCACTTCCCGGCAAGTTCGGCTAGCTTCGGATTAACGGTAAACTCGAACTCGAACCAGGAGGTCGAACATGAAGAAGGTAGTCCTCTGCAGCGGAAGCAAGTGCTGCCCCGAGGCCCTCATCGACGGCGATCTCGTGAAGATCACGGACGACGACGGCGGCACGGTCAAGTTGACCAAAGAGCAGGTCAAGATTCTCTGGGAAAACCTGAAGTAACCCATGAGGGATGCGGGTTCGCATAGAGGCGCTCCGGAGCGATCCGGAGCGCCTTCTGGTTTTCGGGACACATCCGAAGAATGCGCGTTCGCGCTGGACGTCGATTGCCCGCTCGCCCCGTTTCGCTCGCGGTTCAGGATTCCCCCCGGCACCATCTACATGGACGGCAATTCCCTCGGCCTTCTCTCGCGGGACGCCGAGGAGTCGCTCGCCCGCGCCGTCGACGCGTGGAAGCTGCTCGGCATCCGCGGCTGGCTCGAGGCGGAGCCGCCGTGGTTCTATCTCGCGGAGCGGCTCGGCGCCCTCGCGGCGCCGCTCGTCGGGGCGTCCCCCGAAGAGGTGGTTGCGACGGGGACGACCACGCTCAACGTTCACTCCCTCGTCGGAACGCTGTACCGCCCCGCCGGAAGACGGACGAAGATCATCGCGAGCGCCCTCGAGTTTCCGACGGACATCTACGCGCTGCGCAGCTGGGTCTCCCTGCGCGGACTCGATCCCGCGGAGCATCTGGTGCTCCTCCCGCCGTCCGCGGACGGTCTCGTCGACGAGAGCGCGGTCATCGAGCGCATGACCGACGACGTCGCGCTCGCCCTCCTCTCGTCGGTGCTCTACCGGAGCGGCCAGCTCCTCGACATTGAGACGCTCGCGCGCGCCGCGCGGGAGCGGGGCGTGACGATCGGCTTCGATTGCTCGCATTCCGTCGGGGCCGTGCCGCACCGCTTCGACGAATGGGGGATCGACTTCGCGCTCTGGTGCGGGTACAAGTATCTCAACGGTGGGCCGGGGGCGCCGGCGTTCCTGTACCTCAACCGCAGACACTTCGATCGCATGCCGGCGCTCGCCGGCTGGTTCGGCTGCGTCAAAGAGCGGCAGTTCGAAATGAGCGCCGGATTCGAGCACGCGCCAAGTGCGGGGGGCTGGCAGCTCTCGTCCCCCGGAATTCTCGCCTCCTCGGCGCTCCTCGGCGCTCTCGGGATCACGCTCGAGGCGGGAATCGATGCCATCCGCGCGGAATCGCTCCGCAAGACATCGTACTTCATATATCTTGTGGAAGAGCTCCTCGCCGGAGAGCCGTACCGCTTCCGCGTCGGCACGCCGCGCGAAGCGGCGCGCCGCGGCGGGCACGTGGCGGTCGAGCATTCGGAAGCGTGGAGAATGTGCGAGGCGCTCAAGAAGCGCGGCGTCGTGCCGGATTTCCGGCCGCCGAACGTCATACGGCTCGCGCCGATCGCGCTTTACAGCACCTACCACGAGATCTGGACCGTCGTGAGGCACCTGCGGGAGATCGTCCAGCGGCGGGAGCACGAGTCGTTCGATCGCGCGCCGCGGGTCATTCCCTGATTCGCGTGGGCTTCTGCGGCGCATCCTTGCAGCGGGGCGCCGCTCGCAGTCCGCTACTCGAGGTTCAGCAGATACTCCTCCCAATCCCCCGGAAACTCGATCGTGTAGGCGATCCGGATCTCGATCTTCTGCTTCGGGGCGGGGGAGAGGTTCCACGTCAGGATGCCGTCCTCGCGCTCCTCGGCGGGCTTCGGCTCGAGGTCGACGTTCGTCACCTTGATCTCCTTGACCGCCGGGACCGGGACGCGGTCCTGCAGCTTCACGCCCGCGGCGGCCTGCTTGAAGCTCTCGAGCGTGATCAGATAGCTGTACCGGATCTTCCGGACGGGGGCGCCTTCCTTCGTGATGTATTCCTTCTTCTCGAGCTTGTGCGTGACCTTGATGTCCTGATCGATCCCGAGGTGAACGGGGAACTCCTGACCGGCCGCCACCGTTTTGAGCATCTCCTTGCCGACGAAGCTCGAGGTCCTGCCCTGCGCGCCCGGGGCCGCGGATTCGATGTAGACGTCCGCGGGACCGGCGAGAAGAGGCGCTCCGAGCGAGTTCGTCGCGTCCCCCGTGACGTAGACGTTCTGCGAGAGGCGGGGCGCCGTGTACCGCGAGAGCTTCCCCGTGAGCGTGCCCTGGAGAACGAGCACGCGCCGCGGATCGCGGCCGCTCGGAAGATCGACCGCCTTCGGGATCGAGAAGCTCGCGGCGAACTCGGACAAGGCGAGCTCGGCCTCGGGAATCTCCGCCTTGTACTCCTCCTCGGGGGGCGCCGGGGCGGGAAGCGCATCGGCGCTCGTTCGCGCAGTCCCGCTCTTCAAGGCGACGGCGCCCATGGCGCTCTCTTCCGCCATGGGCCGCATCCGCATTATTTGCTGCAGGTAGTGCGGTGCGATCTCGGGGGGTGCCGCGCCGATCTGCGGCCGCGCCGTGGAGAGCGTGACGGCGACGTTCTTCCAGTCTTCGCCGGTGAACTGCCTGATCCACGCGTTGTAGGCGAGATCGATCGACTCCTTCGCCGTGTCGTAGCGGACCTGGTATTCCGGGCCCCACTGCGCGCCGGCGACGTTGTAGGTGAGCGCGAGCTCGAGCGTTCCCGGGGAGGCTATCTCGCAATCGACGACGACGCGGCGGCTCCAGTCGCCCTTCGTCTGCATTTCGTTGATCTGGCCCATGACCCAGTTGATCTCCTCGGTGATCTTCGCGATGCGTTTGCTGAGACCGTCGCCCTTTTCGCTCATTCTCATGCGCTCCGAATGGATGAAATCGAGGACGCTCTTCCAGTCCTGCACGCGGAAGATCTCGGTCGCGAGCTTCGTGCTTCCCTTTTCGAAGGGGAACTTCGCGTAGTTGTCCAGAAACTCCGCGGAGCTCATGAGCGCCCCCTGCTCCATCTGGAGCGAGTCGCGCCGGGCCGTGAGCCTGTCGAGCTTTTCCTTGAGCTCTTTGTAGCGCGGGGAATCCGCCGCGAGCCCCTGCACCCGAACGACGTCGATCCCCATGATGCGCGCGCGGGCCGTGCCCGCGCCCTCGACCTGAAGGGAGGATTCGTCGAACGTGCGCGGGAGGTCCGCGCAGACGAGCTTGTAGAGCCCCGCGGCGAGCTCGACCCGGCCGGTTCTCGTCACCTGCGCGCGGTCCGAATATACCGTGGCGGCCGCGATCCGCGTCGTGAGGGGAGTTTCTTTCGCATCGGACGCGCCGGCTGAGGCGACGCCGAGAAACGAAAGCGCGAGCGCGGCGAACGATAGGACGATCGCGGCGCACCAAACGCCGATCGCGAGCGATCCGAATCGCGTCGGCCTGTCTCTGAAGCTCATGACAACCTCCTTGGAATCGATCGATCAAAAGACGACGGCGACGGAGTCCCCCTGCACGCGCACGACATTCATCCGCGGGGCCCATTCCCGCTCCGCGTACGTGTAGTTGCCGCCGGGGCCGCTGAAATCGCCGATCTTCTTCATGGCGTTCGCGATGTTGATACGTTCCGCGCGCTTGATGTCGACCGCCTTCGCGACGATGCGCATCGCGTCGTACTCGAAGATGCCGGCCGGCGTCGGCGCCGCGTTGAATTTCTTCCGATACCGCTCGGCGAACTCGGGATTGCCCGAGAGCTCGAGGGCGGGGACGGCGTAGTAGCATCCGTCGCGCGACGGGCCGGCGAGCGCGGCGAACGCCGGATCCCCGAAATCGGGCGAGCCGACGATCGCTCCCTTGAATCCGGCCGCGCGGAGCCCGGCGAGAACGCCGGCCGCGGCCTTGCCGGCTCCGAAGACGTACACGGCGCCCGGATCCTGCGAGAGCGCCATGCTGACCGCCGATTTGATCGACGCGGCGTCGTCGATGAACGGCTCCGCGACGAGCAGCTTGATGCCGAGCGCCGGGAGCTCGTTCTTGAACGCCTTCGCGGCGTCGTTTCCGTCGTCGTCGTTGAAATAGAGCACGGAGGCCCGGTCGACCTTGAGCGGCGACGCGAGGAATCCCGCGGTCGTTCTGATATCGAGCATCGTGTTCGGGACGATCCTGAACGCGTTCAAATGCATCGTCGTGATGAGCGGATGCCTGCAGCCGGCGAAGACGGGGACGACCTCGATCTCCGCCTTCGGCGTGACGGCGAGGCAGGCGAATCGGGACACGACGAAGCAGACGAGGATCTTCTTGTCGAGGAGCTGGCTCTTGAAGGCCGCGACGGCCGCCCCCGGATCGTTCCCGTCGCCGTCGACGACGAGCTCGTACCGGACCGTCGGATTCGAGGCGTTGAGCTCCTCGATCGCGAGCTGGAGCCCGTGCAGGTGCTGGGCGCCGATATCGGCCCCCGCTCCGCCGAGCGGCAGTATCGCGCCGATCCTGATGATCTCCGGTTTATTGCCGCAGCCGGCCGGCAGCGCGAGGGCGCAGCAGGCGGCAACGACAGCGATGCGTCGAAGAAGCGACATGCTCATCCCGCGACCTCCCGATTGGAATTGCGCCCCTCATCCTATCAGATAAAAGCCGTTGAAAAGAACGCTTTTTCGATGCATATTAGCCCTGCCGAATTCATAAACCGCAAGGAGCCGATCGATGAAGAACATTCATAAATACCATATGGATACGCAGTGCGTCCACGCCGGGTTCAAGGGCGAGCAGACCGGGGCGGTCGTGACGCCGATCTACCAGGTTTCCACCTTCGCGTTCAGGGACGCGGATCACGGGGCGGATCTCTTCGGGGGGAAAGGCGAGGGTTACATCTACACGAGAATGGCGAATCCTACCGTGCAGGCATGCGAGCGCGCCGTGGCGGAGCTCGAGGGGGGCTTCGGGGGCCTCGGATGCGGCTCGGGGATGGCGGCGATCCATACGACCTTCGCCGCGCTGCTTCGCGCCGGGGATCACGCCGTCTGCTCGTCGGTCGTCTACGGTCCGACCCAGACGCTCCTGGCCGGCGTCATGTCGCGCTTCGGCATCGAAGCGACATTCGTCGACACCGCCGACACGGCCGCCGTGAAGAAGGCGATGCGTCCGAACACGAGGCTCGTTTTCGTCGAGACGCCGGGGAATCCCGTGCTCTCGGTGAGCGATCTCGCCGCAATCGCGGAGATCGCTCATCGGGGAGGCGCCAAGCTCGCCGTCGACAACACCTTCATGAGCCCCGTGCTTCAACGGCCGATCGCGCTCGGCGCCGATGTCGTCGTTCACTCGATGACGAAGTTCCTCAACGGGCACGCCGACGTCGTCGCCGGCATGATCGTCGTGAAGACGGAGGAGGAATACGGCGCGTTCCGGAAGGTCCTGAACCAGCTCGGCGGGGTCATCGATCCGTTCAACTCGTTCCTCGTCTCCCGCGGGATCAAGACGCTCGCGCTCCGGATGGAGCGCCACTGCGCGAGCGCCGAGAAGGTCGCGCGGTATCTCGCGAAGCATCCGAAGGTCTCGAAGGTCAACTATCCGTGGCTCGAGTCCCATCCGCAGCACGCGCTGGCGAAGCGGCAGATGAAGGGAGGAGGCGGCGTCGTGAGCTTCGAGCTCGCCGGCGGCATCGAAGCGGGGAAGACCCTCATGAACTCGCTCCATCTCTGCACGCTCGCCGTGAGCCTCGGCGGCGTCGAAACGCTCATCGAGCATCCCGCTTCGATGACGCACGCCTCGATGGGGGCCGCGGCGCGCGCGGCGGCCGGCATCCCGGAGGGGCTCGTGCGGATTTCGGTGGGCATCGAGGACGCCGGAGAGATCGTCGCCGACCTCGATCAGGGGCTCGCGGCGATCAAAGGGTAGGGAGCGTCACATGCTCGCATGGAACGAATACGTCCAGATCATCATCGCGCTCATCGTGATCATCGATCCCCTCGGCGCGATCCCGATCTTCATCGGCCTCACCGCGAATCAGTCCAACGAGCAGCGGAAGCGCACGGCGTACGTCGCCTCTCTCTCCGTCGCGATCATCCTCGTCGTGTCGTGCTTCATCGGCGAGTATATCCTCAAGCTCTTCGGGATCTCGATCGCGTCCTTCAGGATCGGCGGAGGCATTCTTCTCATGCTCATGTCGATCGCGATGATGAACGCGAAGATCAGCCCGGCGAAGCGCACCGAGGCCGAGGAGGAGGAGGCGCACGGGAAGGAGCACATCGCCGTCGTGCCGCTCGCGATCCCGCTCTTGGCCGGTCCCGGCGCGATCAGTCTCGCGATCATCTACTCGGAGAAGATCACGGGCGTCGTCAACACGGGCTTTCTCGTGCTCAGCTGCATCGTCGTCGCCGCTCTCATGTGGGGCGCTCTGAGGCTGTCCACGCGCATTTCGAAGGTGCTCGGCCATACGGGGATCAACATCGCGACGCGCATCATGGGGCTGATACTGGCCGCCATTTCCATCGAGTTCATCGCGAGCGGCTACAAGGTGCTGTTCAGGTAGCCCGATACGCGGGTCCTGCCGGCGATTGCACCCCATCCGTGCTCGCGGTGCTGCGCGCGGATGGGGACCCCATCGCCGTCACCCGCTACCGGTGCATGTGCGGAGGCCCCGATCGAGGCGGCTATTCTGGGCATAGACGCCTCGCCTGCCTGCCAACGAATCGCGCACAAGGCATTTCGACTTCAACGAGTTGGGATAAGCAACTCGGCGATTGCCGGGAGGCTCGGCGTCGCCGACAAAACGGTGGCTAGGACTATTGCACGGTTCAAGTGGCGCAAGCATCTTGACGCGGAATCGAATCTCCTATAGTATTCTCCACAAGCGGAATCCAATATCTCTAACCTGCAATCACCGAACGGGGGGATACCCATGATTGGCGGCAATCTGGGTCGCTATCGAATCCTTGAGCTGATAGGCAAGGGTGGGATGGGCGAGGTATATCTGGCTTTGGATGAACGCCTGCAGCGCAAGGTAGCTATTAAGATCCTTCCCTCGGATTGTCTGTCTTCCGAGCAGGACCGCAGAAAATTCAGGCACGAGGCGCTCGCTATTTCACGCCTGAATCATTCAAATATAGCGACCGTTCATGATTTTGATACCTTTGGCGGAGTTGACGCGCTCATTATGGAGCATGTTTCTGGAGGTACCTTGGGCGATATTATCGCCCAGGGTGCGCTGCCGCTCATGCGCTGCATGGAGCTTGGCGCTCAACTGGCGAGAGGCCTCGAAGCTGCTCACCGGCACGGCGTCGTTCACCGCGATCTCAAGCCGAAGAACATCAAGGTGACCCCAGAGGGGATCCTCAAGATTCTTGACTTCGGCATCGCCCGGCTTATCAAGTCCGCGACAGCCTGCGCCGCGAGTGAATCTCTCCCGGCGAGCGAATCCGTCGGCGGGACTCCCTCTTATATGAGCCCGGAGCAAGCAAAGGGGGAGGAGGTAGGCCCGGCGAGCGACCTGTTCAGCCTTGGGCTCGTGCTGTATGAGATGGTAACGGGACGCCACGCCTTCGAAGCGGATTACCAAGCCGCCATCATTTACCGGATCGTGCACGATGACCCAGTTGCGCCATCGAAGCTGCGCCCGGATCTACCTCAGAAGCTCGAATCGCTTATCCTTCGTCTCCTTAGCAAGACGCCGACAGGACGTCCCCGCTCGGCCGGCGAGATTGCTGTGGAGCTCGAGTCAATGGCCTCACCGACTGGTTTGCCCGCTCGCAAGAACCATAAGCGCGCCTTTCTTTGGAGCAGCCTCTGGGTGGCCGGAGTTCTATTACTCGGATCCGCCCTGGCCTACATCTTCAGGCCTGCTGAGGTGTATTCCAGCCGAAGCGGCGAGGGCACTGTCCGGCAGCTTACATTCACGGGCGATGCGAACATTCCATCCTGGTCCCCGGATGGAAAGCACATAGCCTTTTGCAGGTCGGACGGTGCGTATGTGGTGCCTGCGAGCGGCGGAGCGGCTCGCAAGCTTGTTTCGTCGAGCACGACCTGGGTCATTCCATGGGGTTGGACCAACGACGGCAACGCCGTTCTCGCTCACGAACCCATGGGAAGCTCCGGCTACGCTCAGATCGCGCGCCTGGATATTCTCGGTGCCGATGAGCAAGTTCTGATCGAGAAGGCCACGTTTCCAGCAATGTCGCCGGACGGTCGTACGCTAGCTTTTCTGAATTACGCCGATACGAGCATTTCTCTCATGGATATCGCCACCGGGCGAACAACACCGCTCGTCAAACCTGAGAACAAAGATATTGCGGTATACAAGCCCAAGTGGTTTCCTGGCGGGAAGAGGCTCACTTACATGCGTTGGGCAGGGGGGCCCGGTCATGAGCTATGGACGATCAACCGGGATGGTACTGGCAAGCGTCAGGTGAGCAGCAACGGCATCCAGTGGGCGGGGCAGTACAGTATCACCCCTGATGGCCGCAGCGCTCTAATCGGTGGGGAATTGGGGGGAGTCTGGTATGTATGGCGGGTTTCGCTGGACGGCCAGGATCATGAACGGCTCACCGAGGGAGCTGAGCACGACTGCCATGTCAGCGCGTCTCCGGACGGCAGGAGGTTCGTATTCGGACGCTCCGTGGACGTGAGTCGCATTGCCCTCTTGGATGCGCAGACGGGAAGTATCGCTTACCCGATCGAGATGAGCGTCAGCAACCGTTACCCGAGCTTCGCGCCGGACGGCGGCTCAATCTTCTTTCAGGCGCTTGTCAACGGTCGCTGGCAGGTATGGAGAGGATTTCTTGGCGAGAAGGGCAAGGCAGAACCGGTTCTTGCTCAGAAAGAGGTTTCGTTCTTCGCTCCCTCGGCAGCCGGCAATGATATTTACCATATCCGTTCGCAAGTCGGTCAGGTTCATATATGGGGTCCGATCAAATGGTCGCAATCACTTTGGAGGTGCGCGGCGGACGGGGGGCGACCGCGCCAAGTCAGTGCTGAACAGGAAACTGTCAACCGCGTTGCTCCGTCGCCTGGCCCGCCAGGGCAGGTTCTCTACAGTTGCACAATTCCTTCAACCGCATACGAGACATTGTTTCTCAAGGTTGGGGATTCTGCCCCGACGGTCATCCATAAGGACTCTGATGGGGACACGTTTGATCTCTTCGATTGGGGGCCGGATGAGAACTCAGTCATCGTGGTGGTTTCAGCCGACCCAAAGACCGGAAAGGATCAAGCTGTCATCAGCCTAAACACGCGATCCGAAGCGAGTACACAGTTGCTGACCGCGAACCAGTTGTGCCGGGATCTTGGGACTACGAAGCAAGTCCACATCCAATTGCTGGCTCTGGCCTCGGATCGTCACCGCCTGGCGCTGGCGCTGAACGTCACGGACTCTGCAGGTAACTCAGGGATCCGTGTGGTCATTCGAGACCTTAGAAATGGCGATGAACGCAACGTCTACGTCCCGGCTGTTGGCGAGAGCATCGGGCATATGGTCTGGTCCCCGGACGGCAAACATCTAGCCCTCGAGATTAACCGTCAGAAGTCGGATATCTTCATGTGGGAGCCTTCTGCTCCGGACCGCGTGGCTTCGCGGTAGTAGTAGACGATCAAACGAGGGCGATCCTGCTGGACTTCTCCCAACCAACTTCGCCAAGCTGAAGCTCCATCTTTTGATTTGAAATGGCGGACACGCTCGCAAGGAATTCGGACCTTTGCGGAGATCCCCATTGAGGCGGAAATTCTGGACACCGGCGCCGTGTCCGTCTCCCGGCAAATCACGGCTCAGGTGTTCCAGCTTCGACGGCTTGGAATGAGCGATACGTCGACCCGACGGCCGGAAAGGCCCGCACATGAAGGAAGAACATCACGAAGAAGGCCGGCCCGTTGACAGGAATGGCCTACCGCGCGAGCACGAGCTTGGATCGCGCGATAATGCGTTCGCCGCTCTTGAGGACCGCGAGGTACACGCCGGACGGGAGCGTCGTTCCGCGGCGATCTCTGCCGCTCCAGCGGATCCTCGCCTCGCCGCCGGCGTCGGCGCGCGCCTCGAGGTCGCAGAGAGAATGCCCGGCGACGTCGTAGATCGAAACGGTGACGATCGCACCCGGCTCGCCCCGCGCGGAGATCTGGGTCTCCGGGTTGAACGGGTTCGGGCTCGAGGAGAGGGATGGAGATACACGCTCCGGCGCGCCCGGCGCTCCCCCAGAATCGTCTCGCGAGATGGCGTTTCGCCCGTGGGAGCTATTGACCGCGCCGTTGGAGTGTGATTTTCCCGTGCGGCCGCCGTCTCCGCCGGGCGGGGGAACGTTCGTTATGCGCTCCTCGATCCCGTCAACGTTGATGTGGCCGAACGGGGAACGTCGTTGTCGGCGATCGTGAGAGAGCCTGCGACTGATGTGCTAGCCCCCCATTTCCTCCAGGATCTTCTTCGCCCCCTGGTTGCGCGGGTTCAGCTCAAGCGATTTCCGGTAGTGCCGGATCGCCTCCTCCTTCCGGCCGGCCTTGAGCAGCGCCTCGCCGAGACTGTCGTGGGCATTCCAAGAATCCGGGTAGAGCTGGGCGTTCTTCTCGAACACGTAGACGGCGCTCTCGACGTTGCCCGCCTGCAGGAGCTGATAGCCCAGAGCGTTGAAGTCGTCTTCATCGAAGACCGGCCCCGTGTCCCGCGTGGCCTGCAGATCCTGGAGCGTTTTCTCCGCGGCCGGGATGCCTCCGTCGGCCAGAGCCTGCCCGAAGATCGTCGCGGCGGATCCCAGCTTCGCCTTCCGCACCACGAGGCGCGCCCGCTCGATCTGCGGCGCCTCCCAGGGGAACATGGGCTCGACGGACTTCACCTGCGCCAGCGCCGCCTCGGCCGCTGGCACGTCTCCGGCGCCCGCATAGGTCCGAGCCAGCATGGCGTACGCAGCCGCCAGCTTGGGGAAATCCTCTCGAACAGCCTGCAACAGGCCGATCGCTGCCGGGTATTGCTTGCTCCCGAGGTATCGATCGGCGAGCTGCATCGCCTCGTCCGCGCCGAAGAAGGCCGTGTCGGCGTCGGCTGCGCGCGCCCGGCTCAGCGCGGCGATCGCGGCCTCGACGTGCTGCTCGCGGATGCCGCGCGCGTACTCGTCGACAAGGGACGTCTTCACGGCCGTGAGGCTCGCGACCTCGTTCTGCGGCTTCGGCGCGCCCCGTTCCAACAGCAGCTGCGCGAACTCGAGCTGCCGATCCGTCCCCGCCGCGATCTCCGCCGGCGTGTCCAGGACGCGAAGATCGGGGGGGATGCCGAGCCCGTCCCAACAGATGCCTTCGGGATTCCTGGTCACCTTGAACGCGACCCACAGCGTCCAGCCGTTCGGAAGGCGGTCCGGGAACTGGGACGATAACGCCCCCTCGGTCAGGTCGCCGACGACGGTGACGTGGGGCAGTACCCGCATGGCCAGCGTGAACCCCTCGGGGCCGCTGGCGGTGTGCCGGTGGACCAGCAGAACCACCGGCCGGGTGAATTGGATCGGGCCGCCCGGCGCGACGGCGCTGTACTCCGGGGGAAAGAGGTCGCCGTGTTTCGGGCCATAGCGTGTCTGGGACTGCATGTATTGCCGCCGGCGATCGGCGAAGCGGTTCGCCACGATCTCATGGTTGCGGCCGGAGCCGCCCGGGTTGTCCCGCACATCGATGACCAAAGCCCGGGCGCCCGCGAACTCGCTCAGGAAACTGTCGATGGCCTGCGCGTGCGGCTCGCTGCCGCCTTTGAGGTCGGCGATGTGGAGATAGCCGATCTGGTCGGTCAGCCAGCCGGACGTGTAGGTGCCTTCTCGGGCAGCGGACGACTTGCCGTGCAGGTACTTCATCTTCACCAGGTCCAGCGAGAAGTCCTTGGCATGGGCGTATTCCTCGGTGCTGCCGCCGCAGATGCGTCGTTTTCCGTCGGCCAGGCAGACGTGGGCGTCATTGAGGGTTCCCAGCATGGTAACCAGGATGTCCCACAGCTCCTCGTCCGTGGTTGCAGCCGTGACCTGCGGGCGGTACATCCGGTAGAGCATGTCCCAGTCGACATTCCTGACGCTGAACTGGCCGTAGGTCCGGTCGATGGAATGCCAGACGTATTCGAAGTTCAATTGAGGGTCGTGCGGGTCGCCGGCCGGCTCTTCGCCGCGGGCGGCAGCGGGAACGGACAGGGCAAGCACGATCAGGAGCACGATGAGGCGCGTCATGTTTCCACGCTCCCTTCAGAGGTAGGGGTGGCGGTCAACGGATTCTCAGAGACTTATGCAATCTACGCATTGAGCGGGGAAAAGGTTGCGCCGCCAGTCGAGGCGGGACCATCCAGAAAGAAGCGACATCTCGTTCCGCCGGAACCCTATGCGCTCCGGCCGGGTATAACCTCCAAGCAGATCCGACGAGCGAACGCGTGACCAAGTCAAGGAGCGGAAAGATGAGAACACGACTCGCGAAGAGAGTCATCGTCGCCGCGGTGGCGTCGGCCGCCGTCATTGCGGTCGCGCTGCATGTCGTCCCTCTGGCTCGGCATCGCGGCCAGAATGTGTCCCAGGGCAGGCAGTGGGCCGGTCTCTTGAAAAAGCACTCCTCTTTTTCGGCTCGACCCGCGGCCGGCACTGCCGAAGTCGCTTTTTCTTACGCCGCTCCTACGGATGAAAACCTCACGAAACTGCGCCTCACGTACCGTCTGGATGAGGTCGCCGGCAACGGTCCCGAAACCGAACGCCTCATCAATCTCATGCGCTGGGTCCATGGGCTGGGGGGGCACGCCAACAACCCCGAGATTCCCGAAAAACTGAATGCGCTGAATCTGGTTCCTTTGGCCCAGGATCAACACATGCCGATGAACTGTTTCATGAAGACGATTATCCTGAACGAGGTCTACCTGGCCATGGGATTCGAATCCCGCCAAACCCACCTGCTCCCCGCCGAGAACGAGAAAGAGGAGAGCCATGTCGTCACCTCGGTCTATTCCCGCACGCTCGGGCGGTGGATATTCATGGACCCGGATTTCGGCGTCTATGCGACGGACGATCAAGGGGCCATTCTGGGGGTCACGGAGATCCGCGGCCGCTTGATCGCAGGCCGACGGGTGGAGGTCACGGACATCGACCCGGCGCCGGGGGTTCTGGCCGGAGCGTGGTCGCAGGTCCAGTGCTTCGCCTCCGGCACGGACTATCTCTGGTACCTGAAGAAGAACATCTTCAAGATCCAGTGCCCACAGAACAGCCAGTTCAACCTGCGCTCCCTGCCAAACAGGGTCTATGTCGAATTGATCCCTGACGGTTACCGCGAGGAGCTTTTGCGGGCTCCCGAGATCACCCCGCGAGGAAATACCATCGTCTTCACTAACGACGAAGGCCTGTTCTGGCAGAAGCCTCAAGGAGTTGCCTCGGGTCTTTGAGCCCGAGCGGGTCCCTCGATGTGCTCTTCGACGATTTCGAGGGCCCGGGCCACGATCCCCCGGGAGCGGTGGTGCCGCGCGACCACGGCGTCGACGCAGCCGTCGCCGCTCTGAACCGGGCGCGCGACGCCGCTGACGAGAATCGCCTACCGCGCGAGCACGAGCTTGGATCGCGCGATGATGCGTTCGCCGCTCTTGAGGACCGCGAGGTACACGCCGGACGGGAGCATCGTTCCGCGGCGATCTCTGCCGTTCCAGCGGATCCTCGCCTCGCCGCCGGCGTCGGTGCGCGCCTCGAGGTCGCAGAGAGAATGCCCGGCGACGTCGTAGATCGAAACGGTGACGATCGCACCCGGCTCGCCGCGCGCGGAGATCTCGGTCTCCGGGTTGAACGGGTTCGGGCTTGAGGAGAGAGAGGGGGAGATATGCTCCGGCGCGCCCGGCTCTCCCGAGGAGACGCCTCCCGGGGCAAAGCCGGCGGAGCTCCTGGTCGCGCCGTCGGCGTGTGACTTTCCCGTGTGCCCTGAGTTTCCGCCGGGCACGGGGACGTTCGTCGTACGTTCCTCGATCCCGTCAACGTTGATGTGACCGAACGGGGATACGCAGTTGTCGACGATCGTGAGATAGACGGACCTACCCCGGTAAGGGGTGAGGTCCCAGAACCGTTCATCCATTCGGTCGGTGTTCTTCCCCGTTTCCCGGCACAGGATGGCGCCGTTCGCCGCGTCGCAGAGGGCGACATAGCACGAGTCGGGATAGTTGCCGCCGCCGACGAGGAGCCTCATCGAGGAACCGGTGACGGTGAACGCCTCCGATCGGATCGCGCCGCGGGCCGACTCCCCCTGGATGTCCCCCGGACGGGGGCCCGAGATCGGTCCGTTGAACCGTTCATAGGTGCCGATCCACCAGTTTCCCTCGAAGCCGATCGTCGTCGTGAAATCCCCGCGAAAACGCGGGTTGTCGCCGAACACCGGCTGACCGTAGAACGCGGTGCCCCAGAGGATCTTCCATCCGCCGAGGAGATTGGTCAATTGCACGTACGGCTGGTCTCCATGCCACACAAGCGTGTCGAGGCGTATCGAGCTCACGGGCTCGGCGGCGGTAACGTACTTCGTATGCCGCGAGAAGAGAGCGCGGTCGTTGCCGAGATCGAGCAGCTCGGACGCGGCCCCGAGGTCGATGATCGTCCGCGTCGAGATGTTCCACCCCGAGCGCAGCGAATCGGACGACATGTGCGAGATGCCCTCAGTCGTCTCTTCGGTGAAAAAGAGATGGTAGCGGTCGTTCCGTTTCATGAGGAATACGCTCTCGATCGCGTGCCAGTTGTCGGCCACGTAGATGGGACCCGCGTCGTGCCACGTGATGAAGTCTGTCGACGTGGCGAGCGCGATAGCCCCCTTCCAGGCCCACGTATGCGCCGTATGGACCAGGTAACAGGTGTTGTTCTCCCTGAAGAATCCGGGGTCGCGGTAGTTCGACCACTGGTTTTCGTACCAGTACATCCAGGACGTGTCGCCGTGAAACGGGGGGTAGGATGCGCTCGGAGCCTTATAGAATGTCTTGAGATCGCTGGTCATCGCGAAGCCCATACGTTGCGCCCAGTACGTGTTGATCCCCGTGTAGTACATGATGAAAAACCGGGGATCCAACGGATAGTGGACCACCGTCGGCGCCCAGATTGCCACGGCATCCCAGGTTTCCGGCCCCGGGAAAAGCACGTCCGGCTGCCTCGTCCAGTGCCTGAGGTCGGGGGAGGTCGCATGACCGAAGCTCTTCTCCAGCCCATTGCTCGCGACAACGATGAAGTAGAGATGGAACGTGCCGTCGACGAGGATGAGGGAGTGATCCTTGACGATCTCCCCGGGCCGGTAGTACACGGGGCCTTCGAAGTCATACGTTACCGCGCTCCGGGCAATCCCGGGCGCGAGCGCGGCGGCCGCGACGATGAAGAGAAGAAAGCCTGCGAAGAGTGCGCTTGTGCTTCTCGGCGGTTTTGCGTTTCGCTGCGTATCCAATGGATGTCGTCCTTTTCGCCGTCGGTGACGCGAAGTACGTGCTGTACGGGAGTGTCGCTCCGCAACCGTAAAGCGGCTGAACGTATCCTATCATGCGCTCCTCGATCCCGTCAATCGGCGAATCGCGCCTGAAGCTCTCATGTTCGCCGCCCTACTCCCCGAGCACCGAGAACCGCCCGACCTTCTCCGCCGATTTGTGTGTTTTCCGGTCGGTCACCCTCACCAACAGCTCAAATGCCCCTTCCCAAAGGTTGTTCGTCTCGATCTGGAGACGCTGCGTCTGCCGTGGTCCTATGCCGCCCGACTCGAAAGAGGATGTTACGACGTTCCCTCCGCGGTTCCTTCCGCCCTGCCCGCTTTTCCGGGGAACGATTGTATACTCCACGCGATACAACGAGCGTCCATTGCGGTCGGTGCTGAGGCCGTATATCTCGAAGTACAGCGTGAGGGGAAACGGGATCCTGTATGCGTGGATCGGGTGCGGCACGATCTCGAGACCATCCCGCACGAATGCGTTCGGCCGGGTGGCTTCTCGAATGCTGCTCGCGAAGCGGATGTCGCTGATATCCGGTGTGCCGCTGAGACCGGAAACCGAAATGTCCGCATTGAGAACCGCCCTGCGCCGAGAATGGCTGTCGCGGGCTGCGATGGCGAGAGAATAGAAACCGGGTTTGAGCGCAAGAGCGATGCGCGCCGGCACGAGGTGAGACCGCTCGGCAGTCGAGTTCTGCACAGCGACTCGAACGGTGTCGATAGCCCTCGCCACGGGATTCAGCGATCGGTCGCGCGCGAGGACGCTGATCTCCACTTCTCCGGAGAGGATTCCGTTCGTTTCGACGAGACCGATCTCCTTCATGGGGATCTCGAAGCATACGTCGGTCATGAGCGAATCCATCGATGTTCGACACGTCACAATGTCGAAATAGAGCGTCAGCGCGTCCTCGAGGTCACATGAATAGACCGATTGGCGCGTATCTCGCCAGGTGAAAAAGTTATTGAGCAGCTTGAGAAGTTTCTCGCGCTCAATAGCCCCGATGAGATTCTGCGCTTGGGCTTCCCATCTCGCGATGTCCACATCGGCCGTATAGTCGATATTGTCCGGTTCCAAGGGGCCAGGCCTGCTCGCTGCCTTCACCGCGTTCATGGCGAACGTGTATTGGTCGCTATGATTGAGATCCTCAAAATTCACGACCATGGCGAGTTTTTCGTAATACCAGATTTCGCCGGGTGGATAGGCCCCGCCGAAGGTGACTTCCCCCTGGAATTCTTGCCGATAGTCGGGCAATCCGAATCGGATGAGCGTTTCGCCTCGGGCATCCCACCCCGGAGCTTCTCGCTTGGGGAACATGTTTCTCGCGAGCTCGACGCGCTGATCATGCTCGATGCGCCGTTCGTTCTTCGCGGTTCCGGGCGTCGGATCGAGGCCGATCCAAAAACGCTCGATCCAGGCTCGCCTCTCCTTCGGTGTTCGCCGCGAAAGGTACATCCGTCGCTCCAGATCCGACAGTGCGTAGCGGAGGCTGTGCCATTCGAGCTGTTCTTCCATCGTGAGGCGTAGCACGAGGATCCCCTCATCTTCATCGACGGCGGAACACATAATGCCGGAACCGGTCGGAATGAGGATAAGCGCGACGAAGCACAGAAGGAGAATTCCTCGCATGTTCTGTTGCTCCAGCCTCGTCAGAAGTTGAATGTGGTGGGTAATGGGAAAATAACGTTTCGATCGCTGAAGATCAAGAAGGTTCATAGTCCAAGAGGAGTGGCTTCGGAGCAGGTTCAATCCATCGAATCAGGCAGATGGCCCGAATTCTCTGCGATGGCGGACGCGCTCGCGAAGAATTCGTACCTTTGCGGAGATGCCCTTCGAGGCCGCGATTCCGGACAGAGACGCGCCGCCCGGCGGCCGCCCGCGCGGCGGCTCGGGGCATCCGCACGGCCATCGTTGCGCCCTACCACGAGGAGCCGAACAGGAAAAAGCCGGATCGGACGCTGCCGTAACTGCCGAGCTGCGGCAGATCGGTGCGCGTCGTGCCGGTCCAGAAGCATGGCACCGAATAGGTAGCGCTGATGCTCACGCCGCCCGAGTAGACGGTGCTCCCCTCGACGGCGATCGCGTAGACCCTGCCGTCGTTGGTGGGGCTGTACGTCGGCAAGTCGGTGCGCGTCGTGCCGGTCCAATAGCAGGGGACGTAGGTGGTGCTTAGGGAGTAGCCGCCGGTGTACACGATGCCTCCGGAAACGACGATGCAGATGGCGTTCGCGTCCGAGGCTCCGTTGGTAAGCTCGGTCCGAGCCGCTCCCCGCCAGTAGCACGCTCTGAAGCTGCTGACGCCGTCGTGCACCATGCCCGACGTGTAGATCTCTCCGGCATCCACGGCTATCGACCAGACATAAGCGTCGTGATCGTTCAATCCGTCGAATCCCGGATTTCCCGCGGAGTCCGTGTCGTCGTACCCCGGCAGATCGGTGCGGACTCCGTCGATCCAGTAGCAGGGAATCTGGACGCTCCCTCCTTGGGGCCGCATGGCATAATGATATCCCCCGACGTAGACCACCCCGCCGGCGACCGCCACCCCCGTCGCCCTTCCTCCAAACACGGGATACTGGCCCAGGTCGGTGCGCGAGCCCCCGATCCAGACGCACGGAATTTCCTTCGATCCGTCTTCGTAGTATCCCGAGACATACACCGTGCTTCCCTCGACGGCGACCGTCGTGGCGTACGCGTTATGCACGCCGTCGCCCGATAGGGCCGTCCGTGTGACGTTCCCATCGGAGGTCCGTATCCAGTAGCAGGGCACCTTGACGCTGGAGTCGTCGGTGTACGTTCCGGCGACATAGGTCGCCCCGTTCGCGACAACGACCGGAGAGAAAGCCATCGCGTTGTGCGTGAGCTGGCCGGAGGGATCGAGCTCGATTCGCGATGATCCCTGCCAGTAGCAGGGGATGGTGCGTCCGGAACTGTACGTCCCCGCGAAACACTGCGACGATCCAGGCGCCTGCGGCGTCTGACTCGCGGCGGCGCTGAAATCGCTGCTCCCGCCGCTGTTGCGAGCCTTCACCCAGACGTAGTAGAGGGTGCCGTTGCTCAGGCCGGTGATCGTGCAGGACGTGTCGGTATCGTTGGCGTCCCCCGTGAACTTCGTCGCGAGGCCGGTATCGTTGATGGTGCCGTAGTAGACTTCGTAGGACGTGGCTCCGGTCACCGCTCCCCATGTCACGATCAGCGCGTTGTTCGCCGGCGCGACGGACGCCGTGCCCGGCGTCGCCGGAGGAGCGACCGGTTCCACCGGCGTTTCGCTCGCGCCGCCGCTGAAGCCGCTGCTGCCCCCGCTGCTCCGGGCCTTGACCCAGACAAAGTAGGCGGTGCCGTTGCTCAGGCCTGTGATGATGCAGGTGGTATCCGTTTCATCCGGGTCCCCGGTGAACCTGGTCGCCGTGGCGCTGCTGTCGACCGTGTTGCAGTACACCTCGTAGGAGGTAGCTCCCGCCACGGCGCTCCATGTTACCGTAAGCTGATGATCGCCGGGAGTGACGGTGAGCGTGCCGGGGGCGGGGGGCGGGGTCTTCGTCGTCGGCGACACGCTGTCGTCGCCGCTGCAGCCCGCGAGGAGAACCAGGATCACGAGATACGAAAAAAGGTTCGAGATTGACCGCGCTCTCATTGCTGCAGCTCCTTCGTTGATGGGCGGCTCACGCTTCGAGCGTATTTTCGATCCGCTTCTCGACGCATCGCCGCCGTCTCGGGAGAGAGCGCCGCGGCGCCGTAAGAGGTCGATCCGCGAGAAGCGGTGGGCGGATCGATATGTCCGCGAAATATAGCAGCGGAGACTGCGCGCAGGCAAGCCCGGAATGGGCGATGGCGCCCCGCCTATCTGCCGGCAAATTGCGATAGGACGGCCCGCTCGGGATATCGCGCCCTAGCGGACGTTCATCCCCAGCCGCCACGACACGAACGCGAGGTAATCGGCGTACTCGTCGACGACCTTCTGCACCGGCGCGCCGATGCCGTGGCCGGCCTTCGTCTCGAAGCGCAGGAGCACCGGATCGTCCGAGGCGCTCGCCGCCTGGAGCCGGGCCGTCATCTTCATGGCGTGGGCCGGATCGACCCGCGAATCGCCGTCGGCGGTTGTGAGGAGGATCGCCGGGTAGCGCACGTCGTCGCGGACGTTGTGGTACGGCGAGTACTTGATGAGATAACCGAACTCGTCCGGCTTCCCCGGATCTCCGTACTCGGTGATCCAGTAACGGCCGACCGAGAACAGGTGATAACGCATCATGTCGAGCACGGGGACGGCGCAGATCGCCGCCGCGCAGAGATCGGGACGCTGCGTGACGATCGCCCCGACGAGGAGGCCGCCGTTCGATCCGCCGAAGACCGCGAGCCGCCGCGGCGACGTGTATTTCTCCGAGACGAGCCATTCCGCCGCCGCGATGAAGTCGTCGAAGACGTTCTGCTTGTTCTCGAGCATTCCCGCGCGGTGCCAATCCTCGCCGAATTCCCCCCCTCCCCGGATGCAGGCAACGGCGTAGATGCCGCCCATCTCCAACCAGGGGATGATCGTTTTCGAGAAGCCCGGCGTCATCGAAATATCGAAGCCGCCGTAGCCGTAGAGAATCGTCGGGTTGGAGCCGTCGCGGGGGGCGTCTTTCCCGCGGATGACGAACATCGGCACCCGCGTTCCGTCCTTCGATGGGAACCACACCTGCTCCACGGCGTACCGGGAGCCGTCCACCGGCGAGACGACACGATCGTACACGTCGATTCGATCGGTCGCGACGTCGAGGCGGTACACGGTCTGCGGCGTGAAAAACGACGTGAAGCCGAAGAAGAGCTCGCTCCCGCGCCATTCGCCTCCCATGCCGTACAGCGTGCCGATGCCGGGAAGCTCGATCTCGCGCAGCAGCGCGCCGCCCGCGTCGAATTCGCGGAGGCGGCTCGATGCGTTCTCGAGATACGACGCGAAGATCCTGCCGCCGATGAAGACGGCCTGCTCGAGCTTGGCTTTCGATTCGGGAATGATTTCCCGCCAGCTATCGCGGGCCGGATTCGCCGCGTCCGTTTTGAAGAGGCGATAGTTCGGCGCGCCGTCGTTCGTCTGGATGAAGAGGGAGTCGTCGCATACCGTCCCGAAGAAATGGGCGTCGACGCTTCCCGAGACGTCGATGAACGGGGCGTCCTTCGCGCGCAGGTCCTTGATATAGAGGGCGGTTTTGTTCGCCGTCTGCGAAACGTGGATAACGAGGAATCGTCCGTCGTCGGACAGGTCGCACGACGGCCAGTCCTGCATGTCGCGTCCCTCGCCGAAAACGATCTCGTCGAGCGCGGGATCGTCGCCGAGCTTATGGAAGAATATGCGCCCGTGGAAATGCTCTTCCCCCTCCGGCACGTCCCCCGGTTTCGGAAAACGCATGTAATAGAATCCGCTCCCGTCGGGAAGCCACGCGACGCTGCTCGCCCGCGTGCGCGCGATCGTGTCCTCGAGCCTTTCGCCCGTGTCGACGTCGAGCACGTGGAGCGTGCTCTGCTCGCTTCCCCTTCGGACAGGCCGTACGCGAGGAAGCGGCCGTCCCGGGAAGGAAACCACCAGTCGACCGCGACGATCCCCTCGGCGCTGAGCGAGTTCGGATCGAGGAGCGCCTTCCGCTCGCCGAAGGCGCCCTCGCGCCAGTACAGCACGGGCTGGTTTTCGTTCCCCTCGCGCCGCTCGAGGAAATAGCGGTTCCCCGCGACCTCCGGCACGCCGATCGTGCCGATCGACAGCAGCTCGGCGAGCCGTTTTTCGATGGCGCTCCGCTCCGGGACGGCATCGAGGACGGCGCGGGTGAGCTCGTTCTGCGCGTCGATCCACGACCTGACGCCGGCGTCCCCCGTATTCTCCATCCATCGGTAGGGATCGGCGATCGCCCTCCCGTGAAGCGTGTCGATGACCGTCTCCGTTCGAGCGGGGGGGTATCGATGGTTCGTGCCGCTGAAGTCTTTCACGGTGCCTCCCTGTGTCGCCGCCGCGGGCATGACGGGAAGTGCGAATATCAGAAGAAAGGTGGCCAAGAGTTGGGTCATCGAGCCGTTGCCGCGCATCGCGATCTCCTTTCGGGTGCGAGAAAAACGATGATACAGGGACGCGCCGGGCGAATCAATCGCATTCTCCGCGGATGTCGTGGGGCGGGTCCGCGCCGCGGCGAGGCTCTGCGTTTCTATGGAAATGATGCGCCGCATGATGTATAGTTGCAGCGAGGTCCGCATTGACCGCAACTACCCGCAGCAGGGAGCGCCACCGCCGGAGGTTCACCGTGAAAAATTTCAACATGCTGTCGATCTCGATTTTGGTTCTGCTCGCGCTCGCATTCGGCGCGTCGGGCCAGGCGTCCCCCAAGAAACGGGCGGATCTCGGGAGCATGGCGGCGGGTCTCCTCAAGGCGAGCACGGAGAATCGCGCGCGGGCGCTCGGCCTCGCCGACTCCCTCGGCTGGCCGGTCGGCGGCGTGCTGCCGGGCGGGAAATCGTTCGCGCTCCAGGGCATCGAGTACGGGATGCCCTTCTACTACACGACGTTCAATCTCGACGCGGCGCGGTCGACCCGCACCGACAGCGTGCAGCATTACATCGGGGGAGGCGCCGGCTTCACGATCGGCCTCTGGGACGGGAACGCCCCGCGCACGACGCATCAGGAGCTCGCGGGACGGGTCGTCTGGAAGGACGTGAGGTCGCTCATCCCCGACGATCACGCGACGCACGTCGCGGGAACGATGATCGCGTCGGGCGTGAAGCCGCAGGCGAAGGGCATGGCGCCCGAGGCGTCGATCAGCGCATACGAGTGGACGGACGACGCGGCGGAGATGGCCGGCGAGGCCTCCCGCGGCCTCCTCGTCTCGAACCATTCGTACGGCTATATCCGCGGATGGATAGATCTCGGCGACTGGTACTGGTTCGGCGACACGGCGATCAGCGAAACCGAGGACTACCTCTTCGGATTCTACTCGGCGACGGCGCGCGAAATGGACGAGCTCCTCTACGCGGCCCCCAACTATCTTCCCGTGCATTCGGCGGGGAACGACCGCAACGATTTTTCGCCGGGGGCCGTCCCGCACTACTTCTGGGACGCGCGGGCGCAGGCGTGGCGGGTGAGCACGAAGCTCCGCGACAACGACGGCGGCGCGCTCGGGTACGACTGCATCCCGAACGGCCCCGGCGTTTCCAAGAACGCGCTCACGATCGGCGCCGTCGAGGACGTGCTCTCGTATACCGGCCCCGAGTCGGTCGTGATGGCGTCGTTCAGCAGCTGGGGTCCGACCGACGACGGGCGCATCAAGCCCGATCTCTGCGGAAACGGCTGGGCGGTCTATTCGAGCGTCGCGACGTCCGACACGTCGTACGACACGTACTACGGCACATCGATGGCCTCGCCGAACGTCTGCGGCTCGCTCGGGCTGCTGCAGGATTACTATAAGGATCATCACGCCGGGATTCCGATGAAAGCTGCGACGCTCAAGGCGCTCGTGCTTCACACGGCGCGCGAGGCGGGAGGGGCGCCCGGCCCCGATTACGCGTTCGGCTGGGGGCTCCTCGACGCTTACGCCGCATACCGCCATATCGAGCGCGATCTCGACGAAAAGAAAGGGCTCATCGAGGAGTACACGCTCTCGGACGGCGTCCCGGTCGAGCTCTACTATCTGAGCGACGGAACGGAGAGCGAGCTCAGGGTGACCGTATGCTGGACCGATCCGCCCGGCACGTGTCCCGCGCCTGCGCTCGATCCGGGCGATCTCATGCTCGTGAACGATCTCGACCTCCGCGTGGACAAGGACGGCGCCCTGCACGAGCCGTGGACGCTCGATCCGCTCGATCCGGCGGCTCCCGCCGTCGCGGGAGACAACTACCGGGACAACGTGGAGCAGGTGCTGATCGAGAGCCCCGAGGCGGGTATGTACGTCGTGCGGGTCGGCCACAAGGGCTCCCTCGCGGGAGGCTCGCAGGACTTCTCGATCGTCGTTTCGGGCGCGGTGCGCACGAAGACGTGGCGCGTCTACCCCGACGGCTCGGGAGACGCCCCGACGATCGCCGCCGCCGTCGATTCCGCCGCGGACGCCGATCAGATCTTCGTCTACGCGGGGGTGTACCGGGAGCACGACATCCTCGTCGACAAGCCGGTGCTCATCAAGGGGATCAAGGGCTCCACGCTGACCGTGGTCAACGCGGAAGGGCTCGGCCGCTGCTTCACCATTTCCACCGAAGCGGGGGCGGCGCGGATCGAGGATCTCACCCTCCGGGGCGGCTCGGCGGGCGCCTCGGGCAACGGGGGGGCCGTTCTCTGCTCCGATGCGGACGCCGAGATCGTCGCGTGCGTTATCACGCGGAATGACGCGGCTCGCGGCGGGGGCGTATTCCTCGACGGGGGTGGCGCCCTGAGATCGTGCAGGATACTCGCGAATACCGCGCAGCAGGACGGCGGCGGCATCTACGTGTACTCCGGGAGCCCGTCGATCGAGGCGTGCGTCGTGGCGCAGAACGTCGCGGCCGCGGACGGCGGCGGCATCTACTGCGGCAGCGCTTCCCCGTCGATCTCCCGCTGCACCGTGGCCCACAACGCGGCATCGGGGCTCGGCGGCGGATTGCATTTCGACGAGACGGGCGGGGGCTCCGTCGGCAACTCGATCGTCGCCTTCACGCTCGCGGGGTCGGGCGCGCATCAGGACGGCTCGTCGGGAACGGTCGCGTTCTCCTGCTGCGATTTCTACGATAACTCGGGGGGGAGCTTCGGCGGCGCCCTTTCCGGCTACTCCGAAGGGGAGAATTTCTCCGCCGATCCCCAGTTCTGCGAATTCGCGGATTTCAATTACGGAATCGGGGACGGCTCGCCGTGCCTGCCGGAAGGCAACGCGTGCGGCGTTCTCGTCGGCGCGCTCGGCGCGCGCTGCCATTCGAAGACCATGTGGCTCGTGCGGGCGGACGGATCGGGAGACGCACCGACGATACAGGCGGCGATCGATCGCGCCGCCGCGGGGGACACGATTCTGCTCGCCGCGGGTGTCTACACCGGCCTCGGGAACTTCGATATCGAGTTCCGCGGCAAGAACGTCACGATCCGCTCCGCGAGCGGCCCCGATTCGACGATCGTCGATTGCGGCGGCACGGTTGGGGAGATCCACGGGGGATTCAGCTATACGGCGGGGGAGGATTCGACATCGGCGCTCGAGGGGATCACCGTGAAGCACGCCGCGCTCACCGGCATCCGCTGCTCGGGCTCGAGCCCCGTCATTCGCGGCTGCGTCATCGACAGCTGCAGGACGACCGGCGGGGCGCGCGGGGGCGCGTTCTATATCGAGAAATCGTCCGCGAAGGTGCTCGGCTGCACCATCACGAACAACAGCGTCGACACGAACGGGGGAGGCCTGTACTGCAAGGAGGCGACGTCGCGCATCGAGGACTGCGTGATCTCCGGGAACACCGCGGCCAAGTACGGAGGCGGGATCGCCGCGGGGACGACTTCCGTTCTGGATATCGTCGGCTGCACGGTGAGCGGAAACCTCGCGAGCGCCGAATCGGGCGGCGGGATCTACGTCATCTCCGCCCGTGTGCGTCTCGATTCGTGCGTGATATCCGGCAACACCGGCACGTTCGGCGGCGGGATCTTCAACGGCACGAGCGGAATCGCCGCGATCAAAAACTCGGTCGTGAGCGGGAACGTCGCGCGGAGCGGCGGAGGCGGCGCGTACAGCGCGACGAACCTGACGATGGAGAATTGCACGGTCGTCGGAAACTCGGCCGTGTACTACGGCGCGGGGCTCGAGTGCTTCTACGGCGCGAGCAACACGATCGCGCGCTCGATCGTCGCCTTCAATGTGGCCAAGGAGGGCATCTACACGGGGAGCGGCACGCTAATCATCTCGTGCAGCGACGTGTACGGGAATCCGGGCGGCAACTACGGCGGGACCACGCCCAACCAGACGGGGTTGAACGGCAACATTTCGAGCGATCCCTCGTTCTGCGACGCGGGCGCTCTCGATTTCAGCCTCTACGACACGTCGCCGTGCGCCCCGGCGGCGAGCCCGTGCGGCCGGCTCATCGGCGGGCGGGCAGTCGGGTGCCGGATCGCGCCGAACCTCTCTTTTACGTCCGTGGAGTACAGCGCGCTCGCCGCGCCCGCGCACGGATCGATATTCGTCACGGCGGTCGTTCAGAACACCGGCGCCGTGGCCGCGGACAGCTTCGCGATCGATTTCTATTCGAACCGGTCTTCGGCGCCCGTCGCCGGGGAGACGGGGGACTTCAGACGCGTCGTTTATTCGCTTGCCGTCGGCGATACCGCGATGTTCACGGCCGGGCCGATCACGAGCGATACCATCGGCGAATGGAACAGCTGGGCGGCCGTCGACGCCGGCGGCTGGGTCGTCGAGACGGACGAGACCGACAACGTGCACGGGCCGACTGCAATCGGCTGGGACGTTCCGCGCGAGCCGGGCTGGCCGGTCGCAATGAGGTGGAATCATCGCATGTCGCCTCTTCTCGTCGATGCGGACGGGGACCCGAACACACTCGAAGTGTTCGCCGGGTCATACGATGGAAAGATCCATGCATGGAAGTCGGACGGCACGCCCCTCGCCGGTTGGCCCGTCAGCGGGGGAACGCTCCTCTGTAATCTGGCGGCGGGGGATATCACCGGAGATTCCGGCATCGAGATAGTGGCCTGCGACGGCCCATTCGTCAAAGCCTATTCGAGCGCCGGGGTGAAGCTTTGGGAGCACGCGGCGACCAGCGGTTACGCTGCCGTACTGGCGCTCGGAGACCTCGACGGAGACGGCAAGCTCGAGGTCCTCTGCGGCTCGATGGCCTGGGACGGGGACCTCCATTTCATAAGAGGTGACGGAACTCCCTATCCGGGCGGCTGCTCGGTTCCCGCGAGCTCCCCGGCGATCGCCGACGTCGACGGCGACGGAAAGGCCGAAATCGCGATTTTTCTCACCGAAGACGTGTTTCCGGCTCCGGGGCAGGCGGTCCCCGCGTATACGTCTCAGCTGTATCTCCTGAACGACGACGGAACGACATGCCCCGGCTGGCCCGTCTCGCTCGAGGCGCTGCCTGCGGGGGATCCCGTTATCGGCGACGTGGCCGGCACTCACCAGGATCTCGAGATCGTCGCGGTTGACGCGAACGGGCTCGTACATGCCTGGGATGTCGGAGGGAATCCGTGCTTCACGCCGGTGAAGATGCCCGGAGCGGTCGAATCGTCCCCCGCGCTCGCGAACATTGATCGCGACGGCTACCTCGACATCGCCGTGACGTCGAGACGCTACGTCGAGAACGGGGGAAACGGATACTGGGAAGGCTTCACGAGCGTCATCGAGGGGAGAGGGGCGCTCATCGATTCGCAGAAGATCTGGCAGGGCGATTCGGATCCGGGCGTGTTTCCTTCGCCGATCGTCATCGGGGATCCTCCCGAGGTCCTCGCGGCCGTTCCCGGCGGTGAGATCCACGGTTTCGATCTCTCGTTCCCCTGCTGCCCGTTCATTGCCTGGACTCCCGCCGCAGGCGATATTGACGGCGACGGCCGGGTCGAGATCCTCGCCGTGTGCGGGAACGATTCGCTCTACGCCTACGAGCTCTGCACGAGCCGCGCGGCGCCGAACGCCCTTTGGTGGCCTCAGCTCCGCAGAAACGCCGCGCGCACGGGCTCCTACGGGTACGAACCCGTCACCGATGCGGACGGGAACGATGCGTCGAGCACTCCGAAGATCACGGCTCTCCGCTCGATCTATCCGAATCCCTTCAATCCGATCGCGCGGATCGCCTTCGACGTAAGCGAGCGGTCGAGGGTGACGCTCGCGATCTACGACGTCTCGGGGCGTTCGGTTGCCGTCCTCGCCGACCGCGAGATGGAGCCCGGCCGCTACGAAGCGGTCTGGAACGGACGCACGGGCACGGGGCGCACCGCCGCATCCGGCATCTATTTCTGCAGGCTCGTCGCGGGGAGGACCGTCGAGACGAAAAAGATGGTGCTTCTGAGATAACATTTTCGGCGGTAAGCAGTTAGCCAGTTCGATCGAAGGGCGGCCCGGAACGGCCGCCCTTTTCTATTGAAAGCATTTATTAACTTATGATATAATAATGCATTGAATAGCTATACCGTAATAATTGTAATTATTGCCGTATCTTGCTCTCAATATGGGTAATTTCGGCGGTTTCATCTCCCGATGAAACCACGCTCGATAGCGATGAAAACGGTCACCGTTCTTTGATCGGAGGTCCCCGATGAAGAAGGCGCGCGCCGGCGTGGGCATTTTCGTCATTTTCTTGGCCGCCGTCTCGTTCGGAGCGTCGGCCCAGCAGGCGGATCTCGACCGGCTCTCGAAGGATCTCGCCGCGAAGAGCGCCGCCGAGCGCTCGGCCGCCCACGCGCTCGCCGCCAAGAACGGATTTCCCGCGAGCTGGACCGGCTCCGACGGGAGCTACGTCGAGCTCCAGAAGATGCTGAACGGATTCCCCCGCTACTACGCGACCCTCAACGCCAACGCCGCGATCACGACGCGCGCCGATTCGGTGAACATGGCGATCGGCGGCGGGAGCGGATTCGTGCTGAGGCTCTGGGACGGCGGGAAGCCCCGGCTCACGCATCGCGAGTACATCGGCCGCGTCAGCTGGATCGATACGAATCCGAGCACGGTGGCCGGACATGCCACGCACACGGCCGGCACGCTGATCGCGTCCGGCATCCGCGCGGCCGCGAAGGGAATGTCCTACGCGGCGACCGTGCGCGCCTTCGAGTGGAACAACGACGGCGGCGAGATGGCGAGCGAGGCCGCCGGGGGGGCGAACCTTTCGAGCCATTCGTACGGCTACCTCGCCGGCTGGTACTACAACACGAGCAACTATAACTGGTACTGGTACGGCGACACGGCGGTGAGCGAGGTCGAGGATTACCTCTTCGGATTCTACGATTCGGAAGCGCAGGCGTACGACCAGATCCTGAACGCCGCGCCGAACTACCTGCCCGTCGTTTCGTCCTCGAACGACCGCGACGACGCGGGGCCCGGGGCGGGCGCGAAACACTACTACTGGGACGAGCGCTACGCCGCGTGGCGCATCAGCTACAAGACGCGCAACGGGGACGGCGGGACGACCGGGTACGACTGCATCCCGTTCGGCTTCCAGATATCGAAGAACACGCTCACCGTCGGCGCGGTGTACGACGTGCCGAGCTACACGGGGCCTTCGAGCGTCGTGCTCGCCCCCTTCAGCAGCACCGGCCCGTGCGACGACGGGCGAATAAAACCGGACGTCGTCGGGAACGGCATGGAGCTTCTGTCCACCTACTCGACGAACGATTCTTCATACGCGACGGCGAGCGGCACGTCGATGTCGTGCCCGAACGTGTGCGGCTCGCTCGGGCTCGTCGCCGACTACTACCGTGACACGCACGGCGGAACGCCGATGTGGGCCTCGACCCTCAAGGCGCTCGCGATTCACACTGCGCTCGAGGCGGGATCGAATCCGGGCCCCGATTACCTGTTCGGCTGGGGGCTCCTCAACGCCTACGCCGCATACCGGCTTGCCAACAAGGATTATCTGAACGACTCGAAGGGGCTCATCGAGCAACTCGCCCTCAATCAGGGACAGACGATCGAGATCGGGTACCGGGTGTATGCGTCGACGCCGGAGCTGCGCGTCACGATCTGCTGGAACGACCCGGCCGGAACGCCCCCGTCCCCCTCGCTCAACCCGCGGACGAAGATGCTCGTGAACGATCTCGACCTGCGCGCGGTCAAGGGAGCCGATACGAGCTATCCGTGGCGCCTCGACGTGTACAACCCGGCCAGCGCCGCGACGAAGAACGACAACAACGTCGATAACGTCGAGCAGGTCGTCGTCCCGACGCCGACGCCGGGCGTCTACACGATCCGGATCACGCACAAGGGAACGCTCTACGGCGGATCGCAGAAGGTCTCGCTCGTCGTTTCGGGCGCGGAGAAGAACCACTCGTGGCACGTGTACGAGGACGGCTCGGGGGACGCGCCGACGATCGCGGCCGCCGTGAACGCCGCGGACGACGGCGATTCGATATTCGTGCATGCGGGCACGTTCAACGAGGCGGGCATCTCGATCTCCAAGGCGCTCTACGTCGCCGGTGTGGACGGCGCCGCGCTCACGATAGTCGACGGCGCCGGCCTCGGGAGCGGCATCTTCACGTTCCCGACGGCGGCCAAGGTTATCGTGCTGCGGGATATCACGATCAAGAACGGATCGACGGCGATCCTCGGCGGAGGCATCTACTGCACCAACTCCTCCGTGACGATCGAGGGCTGCGTCGTCGACAACTGCTATTCGCCGTGGTACGGCGGGGGTATCGCCGTCACGAACGCCTCCCCGGCGATCAGAAAGGTAGCGTTCCGCTCGAACCGGGCCGATCACGACGGCGGCGGCCTGTACTTCTCCGCGTCGAGCTCGGTCGTCGATTCGTGCGTGTTCCACGACAACGACGCAGCCCGCTCCGGCGGCGCGATCGCCATGATCAACGCGACGCCGCAGTTCAGCAACTGCACCGCCTATCGCAATTCGGCCGGCGTGAACGGCGGGGGCGTCTACGTGGGCGTCGGCGGGAATCCGTCGCTCGCGCGATGCGTCGTGTCGCACGCCGCGGCCGGCGGGGGCATCTTCGGCGAAACGACCGCCGTCGGCGCGTCCGTTTCGTGCTGCGACGTATTCGGCAACGCGGGGGGAGATTATGCGGGATCGATCTCCGACCGGACCGGAATCGACGGCAACATCTCGGCCGATCCCGTGTTCTGCGACGCCGGCTTCACGCCTCCCGTCCTCTCGATCAGCGTGCTCTCGCCGTGCGCTCCCGCGTCGAGCCCCTGCGCGGAGCTCATCGGCGCGCTCGGCGTCGGCTGCGTGAAGGGGCCCGACCTCGCGATCGCGAACGTCGAGTTCAGCGCCGCGCGGCCGGTCTTCGGGGACAGCATCCGGGCCACGGTGAAGATCAGGAACACGGGCGAGTTCCCCGCGACCGGATTCTTCGTCGATTATTACGCCGACGCCGATACGCTGCCGCCGCCGGAAACGGCGGGGGATCAGCGGCTCTTCGTCGACAGTCTCGCTTCGGGGGACTCCCTCGTCTGGACGACCGATTGGGAGCGGGCGCTCGTGCTCAAGACGTGGAAGAGCCGGTTCAGGGTAGACACGGGAGACTCGGTGCTCGAGACGGACGAGGCGAACAACGCGAGCGGTCCGCACGAGATCGCGTGGACCTTCCCGGCGCAGCCGGGCTGGCCCGTGGCGATCGGCTCCGGATTCCACACCTCCCCGGCGATCGCGAGCCTCGATGCCGACGAAATGGATCTCGAGACGATCGTCGGATGCGACGACGGCCTGCTGTACGTCTTGAAAGCCGACGGGACGCCGGCCGAGGGATGGCCCGTCTCGATCGGCGACACGCTTTTCTCGTCGCCGGCCGTAGCCGATATCGCCGGCGATTTCCGCAAGGAAGTCGTGATCGGAGGGCGGGACGGGAAGATCTACGCATTCGATTTTCTGGGCGCGAAGCTCTGGGAGTATCCGACGGGGATCGCCGTCTACCGGACGCCGGCGCTCGCCGATCTGGACGGCGACGGAAAGTGCGAAGTCCTGTGCGGCGCGGGCGGAGCGCTGTACGCTCTCGACGGGGCCGGCTCGCCGTTCGCGGGCTCGTGGCCGTATCTCGACGGCACGGGGACGATGACGTCTCCCGCGGTGGGAGACATCGACGGCGACGGCGATCTCGAGATCGCGGCGATCGCATTCGACTCAACGGCTCCCGCGGCGTCGCGCGTGCACCTCGTCAACGCGGACGGGACGCCGTACGGCGGCGCCTGGCCGATCGTCGTCGACACGGCGATCGTCGCCGATCCCGTGATCGGGAACGTTCTCTCTCCCGACGGGGACCTCGAGATCGTCGCCGGCGCGGCGAACGGCGCCGTCTACGCGTGGAAGCACGACGGTTCGACCTGGGCGGCGGCCCCCCGCGCGGGCGGACGCATCGAGACATCTCCCGCGCTCGCTCAAATGGACGGCGACGGAACGCTCGAGATCGTCGTCTCCTCGAGCCGGTTCGTCGCCTCGCCGGCTCCCGGACATTGGGAAGGCGCGGTGACGGCGATCGACGACGACGGCTCGGTTCTCGGCGGCTGGCCGCAGGCGGCAGGCGCATGGACGGCCGCGGCGGGCCCGATGCCGCCGGCGATCTCGATCGGCGGCGCCGTCCAGGTCATGGCCGGCGGACCCGCGGGGCTCTTCAGGTCGTGGAGCGCCCTCGGCGAGGCTGTCGAAGGTTTTCCGATCGATCTCGCGGGAGGCTCGAGCGTTTCGGCGTCCGCCGACGACATCGACCGCGACGGCCGCATGGAGCTCGTCACGATCTCGGGAGCGGCGGGCGGCTCCATCCGATGCGAGAAGCTGATCGGAGATTATTTGACGAGCCAGCTCTGGTGGCCGATGTTCCGCCACGATCGCTCGAGGACCGGCCGCTACGACGCCGCCGTGCCGACGGGATCCGACGGGAACGCGCTCCCCGTGCCGCCGGCGACGCGCATCGCGTCGATCTACCCGAATCCGTTCAACCCGTCGACGCGGATCGCCTTCGATCTGAGCGCGCGCTCGCGCGTGCAGCTCGCGATATACGACGTGTCCGGCCGGAGGATCGCGATTATTCTGGACGGGGAGATGGGAGCGGGGCGCTACGAAGCGGTCTGGAACGGCAGGACGGTTTCGGGCGGCGCGGCCGTTTCGGGCATCTACTTCTGCGCGCTGCGCGCGGGAAACACGGTCGAGACGAAGAAGATCGTGCTCGTGCGCTAGCGCCAATATCAGCTCGAGCGATGTCCGGGACGCCGAAAAGATCCGGGGCGGGGTGCCGGCGATATCCGGCTACTTGTTTTCCGCTGCCTTGTTCCGCTCGACGAGCCGTTTGTGCAGCTCGTCATGAAGGTACTGGATGTAGAGCTCGGTCGCTTCCTTCTTCGTGATGCGGCGGAGCGTTATCGACATGCCCGGCGCGGTGAGCCGGTAGGTCTTCTGCGCCATCTCGCGCGTGCCGTCCTCGGCGACCGCGATCGCGCCGTATCGCCCCTCGATCTGCATCTTGAGCCAATCGAGCTTCAGGCGGCCCGTATCGCGGAAGTAGACGATCACTTCCATGAGCCGGTCGTCGACGAACGCGCATCGCACCCGCCGAACATCGGGATACGGCTCGAGCGGGCCGGAGAAATCGTACAGCTCGCCGCGATAGCCGAGCGGCGGGTCGGGCGCCTTGGTGATTCTCGCGATGTTCTTGGCGCGCTCGAATACGGCGTCTTTCGATTGTCCGAGGAAGAAGCCGTAGATATCCTCGTTCAGCACGAGAGCGTCGTCCTCTCCCTTCTTCGAACAGGAGCACGCCAACGAGAGCGACAGGATCATCGTCCCCGCGACGATCCACGCCGCCCACGTCCGGTTCACTCTCTTTGTTTGTGCCATGTCCACGCGCACTCCTTTCGGACGAGAGACGCCGGCGAGCGTAGCAAAAAGGGGCCGGGGGTGCCAGATGATTCTGGACGGGGGGAAATAGTGCGGGGGAGGATCCGCTTCGAGCGCCTTGGCCGGCGTCGAACGACCCTCCCCCGCGTCTTCGTCGTGCGCGATAGCTCCGGTCAGTACGAGAACCTCAACTTGAAGCTCCCGATATCGATCATGTCTCCGTTGCGCAGCCTCTGCTGGTGCACTTCCCTGCCGTTGAGCGCGAGGCCGTTTCTGCTGTTCAGATCCTCGATGACGAATCCGCCGTTCGTCTTCAGGATGACGGCGTGCTCGTCCGAAACGAGGGAATCGTCGAGGCAAATATCGCAGTCGAGCTTTCTCCCGAGCGTGACTTTTCTTTTCTTGAGAGCGATTTCGAGCCCCGCAAAACAGCTGTTGATGATCGTGAGTCGTGCAATTTTGCCGGGGGCCTTCGCTTCGGCGAGTCCCACGCCGGCGCCGCGATTTGCTTTTCTCGAAGCCACTTTCTCACCTGCCCTGTATTATTTTCGACCGGGAATCGGCCTTCGCGCGACTCCGTTGGAATGAGGAAGGCAAGATTCGTACCATATCGGGGAAGGGGGGCGGCGCCGGGGGGCCTCCGGCGCGGGCGCCGGGGGTTTCCGGCGCGGGCGCCGAGGGCCTATCGCGCGGGCGCCGGGGCGGGCTGAAAGACGTATTCCTGCCTTCTGCCCGTATCGTAGAAGCTGAGCGCGACCGCTCCTTTTTCGAACGGGCGTCTCACCGTGAGCGTGTTGTCCATGCTTCCCTCGATAACGGCGGGGCCGGTCGGGGAACCCGGCTCGATGTCGAGCGTCCATCCGGAAAAGATATACGATCCGGACAGCTCGGTGTACATGCAGCCGGCGATGAGGCTCGAGAGGAGGCAGAACAGGTTGTTGCCGGTCGTGACTCCCCGTTCGTTCGTCAGCAGGCTCCACGTTCTGCCCTTCGCCGCGCTGAGGTATCCCGGGCGCTGGTTTTCGAGCAGGCGCAGGAGGCCGTCGCGGTCGGTCCAGCTGAAGCAGTTGTTCGGGTAGAGCTCGTAGAAGATGCCGTTCATGTAGCGCGCGATATCCGGGTCCTCGTGCGGCGGGCGTCCGTTGCCGATCTGGATGAAGTCCGGGCCGAAACGCTCGCGGATCGCCTTCGCGTACTCCTTCTGCCAGAGGTAAAAGAGATTCTGCTCTTCCGTATCTTCGTCGTAGATGACGCCGTCGCCGTCGAAATCCACGTCGCCGTGAACGCTGTCCCGGATGGCCGGGTTGATGTACGGATAGGTGCTGAAATAGTCGTGCATGATACCGTCGACGGGCGCGCCGCTCTCGCTCTGATACGCGGCGAGAAGATCGACGAGCTTGTCGATAAGCGCGGTGTTGAGCGCGCCGTTCTTGATCGGGTTGAGCGTCACGAGATCTTTCCAGATCATGAGCGTGTCCCCCGCGGTCGTCCACGTCCAGTCGTCGCGGACCGCGCGGTAGTAATCGAGCACGTAGGGAATCGTGTTCCGCAGGTAGGTCGTGTCGGGATAGAGGGTGGAGACCCCCATCACGCTCTGATACCCGATGATCTGAATATCGGGGTTGAGCCGCTTGAGCTCGCCCAGGATGTCCCTCGTGGCGGGCGAATAGCACCACGCGAGCGGGAAGATGATCAGGTTCGCTTCCGCGGCCGCCTCGATCGTCGCGGCGTCCCAGGAGGCGAACGATCGCCAGTGAACGACCGCTTTTTCGGGGTAGTCACGCGGGGTGGGCGCCGGCGGAGGATCCGTCGAGGCGTCGCCGCATCCGAACGCGCCGAGCGCGATCACGAAGAGCGGGATGATGACTAATCCGCGATGCATTTTGCCGTTACCCCCTCCGAATTCGCCCCCGCTCCCTCGGCTCGCACGGGGAACAACGGGGAACGCCGCGCAACAACGAAGCACGGGCGGGAATCGAACGGCCGGGAGCCCGGGCCTCCGGCGCTGAAATATATCCCCCCCGGGGTGATTCTGCAAAGAGAATGCCGCCCGGCCCGCCGGGCTTCGTCCCGCGGCCAGCCGGAGCGGCGTTCCCGAATGCGCTGGACAGGAGCGTGCGGTTTCGTGCAAGAATAGTTGCGATCCGCTCCGAAGACGCCGATCCGCGCATCGGCCGGCGGAACGAACGTATCTCGCGGGAGGCTGCCATGAAAACCACGACCGAAGCGTTGGTGACCTGGTTTCTGACGAAGGGGCTGCGGATCGGCATCATCATCGCCGTGATGCTTCTGCTGCTCGGCGTCGCCAGGCTTCTGTTCATTTACTCGAGGCGTCGGTTCCGCCTGCAGGAGAAGGTGGGAATCGAACGCGCGAAGCGCACCGCAACGTTCGCGAAAACCGTCGAGAACATCATCCGCGCCGTCATCGTCGTCATGGGGCTCCTCGCGATTCTACGGCAGGCGGGGATCGAGCTCGCGCCGCTTCTGGCGGGCGCGGGCATCGTGGGGCTCGCGGTGAGCTTCGGCGCCCAGAATCTCGCGAAGGACGTCATCAACGGTTTCTTCATTCTCGCCGAGAACAACATGAACGTGGGAGACGTCGTGCAGGTGGCGGGCAAGTCGGGAACCGTCGAGCGGATCACGCTCCGCACGACCGTCCTGCGCGACCTCGAGGGGAACGTCCACGCCGTTCCCAACAGCGAGATTCTCACGATCACCAACATGACGAAGGAGTGGTCGCGCGCCGTGATCGAGATCGGCGTCGCCTACCGCGAGAACGTCGACGCGGTGATCGACGCGCTGCGGGAGACCGGCGACGGCCTCGCGAAGGATCCCGCGTTCGGGCCGCTCATCGTCGAGCCGATGGAGATTCTCGGCGTCGACAGCTTCGGCGAATCCTCGGTCAATATCAAGGTCATGTTCAAGACGCTGCCGGTCAAGCAATGGCCGGTGGCGCGCGAGTTCAGGCGCCGGGTGAAGCAGGCGTTCGACGAGCGGGGCATACGCATTCCCTATCCGCACCGGATGATCTATTTCGGGGACGGGAGCGCCCCGGGGAAGCGGATGATCGAGTGAGGCTCTCGGGCGACTTCCGGTCACGCCGGAAGCGGGGTCATCCCCCTCAACCGCCGGGCAGATAAGCGATCTCGAGGCGTGGCCGCCGTCCGGCGTTACCGTACTCGCGCTGAATAACGGTCGTATACCGCGAGCGGGTGACGTCCGTCGTCTTGATGACGACTCCATGATTCGTGGTCGGATCCTGAATCCATTCCATGACGAGCGCCGGGGAAAGCGTGAAGGTCACGACGCTGTCGGTCGAAACCGTGCGCTCGTCGATGACGGCGCTGAAGAAATCCCCGCCGGGATTCTGCCACGGCGCCGTTCCGTCGATCGTGGTCCACGAAACGCCGTTCGCGGCCCCGCCGAACCCTTCCGACCACTGCTTCCAGCCGGGCAGATTGATCAGGTGCGCCCGGAGCGTCAGCGAATCCGGCGCCGGGGGAACGACGCGGATCGACAGGCGCGCCGAGATCACGGACGAGCAATCCGTGATCGACGAGATGTCCATCCTGACGATGATGCGCCGCTCGTAGTACGCGGTCGAGAGCAGCACCGAGCCGAGCGTGTCTGATGGAAGCGCCCCGAAGTTCGTGTTCGCGGCCGAGGGGCTCGGATTATCCTTGAGCACGGCGTCCGCCGTGCCCCGGTACGAGGCGTCGGGGGAGAGGCCGTCCTGGAACGCGACGTGTATCGTATCGACAGGCCCCTGCGGCGCGGTCTCGTCGTCGCCGCACCCGGCGAGCGCGGCGAGGCAGAGCGAGCAGGCGATGACGGCGGCGAGCGCGCGCTTCATGTTATCTTCCTTTCGGGAGGCGGTACGTCTCTGGATCGATGCCGTGCTTTTTCATGAGATCGTGGAGCGTGGGGCGGCTCACCTCGAGGCTCTCCGCCGCCGCCGAAACGTTTCCCCGCGCCCGGATGAGAGCGCCGATGACGAAGCGGCGCTCCAGATCGTCGCGCGCCTCCTTGAGCGGCACCGGCTCGAACGGGACGCCGCTCCCCGCGGGGGGCGGCGGCTCCGCGCCGGAAGCCCCCTTCCGCAGATTCTCCGGGTAGGGCAGGTCGAGATCCTCCGGCTGGATGAGCTTGCCGGTCGCCATGATCACGCCGCGCTTCACGCGGTTCTCCAGCTCGCGGACGTTGCCGGGCCACGAGTAGAGGCCGAGCGTCTTCTGCGCGTACTCTCCGAATCCGCGGACGCCGCGCGAAAACTCCCGGTTGTACCGGTGGAGAAACCGCATCGCCAAGAGCAGGATGTCGTCCCGCCGGTCGCGGAGCGGCGGGAGGTTGATGGTGACCGTGTTGATCCGGTAGAACAGATCCTCGCGGAAGGTCTGGCCGGAGAGCATCGCGTCGAGGTTCCGGTTCGTCGCCGCGATGACGCGGACGTCGACCTTGATCTGCTCGCGGGCCCCGACGCGCTCGATGACGTGCTCCTGAAGAAACCGGAGGATCTTCACCTGGAGCGGCGGTGTGAGCTCCCCGATCTCGTCGAGGAATATCGTCCCGCTGTCGGCAGTTTCGAACTTGCCCTGCCTCGTCTCGAAGGCGCCGGTGAAGCTCCCCCGCTCGTGCCCGAAGAGCTCGCTCTCGAGGAGGTTCTCCGGGATGGCCCCGCAGTTGATCGGCACGAACGGATTGTCGCGCCGGGGGCTTCTCGCGTGGATCGCGCGGGCGATGAGCTCCTTGCCCGTTCCGCTCTCCCCCGTGATGAGGATCGAGACGTCCGTCGCGGCGACGCGCTTGACCGTTTCGAAGACGTCGAGCATCGATTTCGATATGGCGACGATCCCCTCGAACTCGTGCCGGCTCCCTTCCTTGCCCTTGAGCGCGGCGAGCTCCGTCTCGAGGGAGAAGAGATGCGCGGCGCGCTTCAGGATCGTGCGCAGCTCCTCGATCGGCGTCGTCTTCGAGCAGAAGTCGTACGCGCCCTTTTCGATCGCTTTGAGCGCGTTTTCACGCTCGTCGTGCCCGGTGAGCACGACGACCTTGAGGCGCGGATCGATGAGAATCGCGTCCTCGAGAATCGCGAGACCGTCGATGTTCCACGGCTCGCCGGTGAGCGAGAGGTCGAGCAGCATGAGCCCGGGCTTCCTCGCCTTGACCGCGGCGATCGCCTCGCCGGCCGTTTGCGCCGTGAGGACCGTGAAATCCCCCTTGAACGCCCATTGGAGCTGCTTGAGGATCGTTTCCTCGTCGTCGACGATGAGCAGTGTCTTTGCCGGCACGCGTCATCCACTCCTCGCCGGAGGCGCCGTCGGGAGCATGACGCTCACCGTCGCCCCCTCGCCGCGCGCGCCCGCGATCGATATCTTTCCGCCGTGCGCCTCGATAAGGTATTTGCACATCACGAGTCCGACGCCGAGCCCCTTCGCCTTCGTGCTGTAGAACGGGTGGAAGAGGTGGTCCTTCAGATACTCGGGATCGAATCCCGGCCCCGAATCCTTCACGGAAATCACGGCCCATGCGCCGTCGACCGCCTCGACGAAGACCCGCACGGCGCCGCCCCGCCCCGCCGCCTCGACGGCGTTCAGCACGAGATTGTCGACGACGCGGGCGACGGCGGCCTCGTCGACCTTCACGCGCGCCTGAGCGCCGCCGGCGAACTCGAGCGAGACGCCCGCGCCCGCGGCGGTCTGCCGCAGATCGTTGGTCACCCGCTCGACGAGCGACGAGAGATCGACGTCGCGCCTCGCGAAGGAGGCGGGCATCTTGTGGACGTTGAGCGACGTGATGAGGCCCCGCATCTTCTCGACCGAGCGCCTGATCGTCTCGAGGGCGTCCTGCTGGAAATCGGCGTTACCGATATTGCCCCGCGCGTTCTCCGCGACGAGCGAGAGCATGCCGACCGTGTTCTTGAGATCGTGGATCACGAACGAGGCGAACCGGTTGAACGAATCCATCTGTTTCGCCTCGATGATGCGCTCCTCCATGAGCAGGTTGTCGAGGGCGAGCTTCGCCTGGAACGCGATCGTCGCGAGGAAATCCCCGTCTTCCTCCGTGTACGCGCGGCCGAGGTCCTTTTCGCCGAGAATGATGAAGCCGCGGTTCTCGTCTCCGGAAGCGAGCCGCGCGACGGCATGGATCCATTTGCCGTCCTCGCGCGCGAGGCCGACGAGCGGCTTCTTGAACACGACCACCGGCTCGCGCGTCGTGAGCTTCTGGATGTCGCGGATGAGGTTCGGATCGAGCTTCTCCTCGTCGAAGCCGTAGTAGCCGGTCTTGCCGGGGCCGAGATCGGCCCAGATGGCGCCGCGCCGCACGAGCATCGTGTCGCACAGCGAGCTGATCACGTTCGACAGGAATTCGTCGACGGTGGCGCCCGAGGTCATGATCTCGGCGTACCGGCGCCATTCCTTGCGATAGTTGTACCGCGCGAGGTAGAAGTTCTCGCTCAGGAAGGTGCGCAGGCGCTTCTTGGCCTTGCCCGAGATGAGCACGGCGAGCAGGAGAAAAGCGGCGAAGACGCCGACCACCGTCGCGGCGAGCCGGTCGTACGCGAAGCCGAGATGCCGGGCGAGGAGCGTGATGAGCCCGAGGGAGAGGAGGTAGAGCCCGGCGACGACGACGCTCACGAGCGAGGGAGCCTGCCGCGGCCGCATGTACACGCGGACGCCGAAGAGCGGATATCGGGTCGACGCGTAGATGAATGAGACGCACAGGACGATGATCGCGCAGGGCTGGGCGAGCATGAAGTTGCGATCGAGAATCGAGATCGCCAGCAGCCTGCTCATCGTGATGAAATTGATGGCCGACGCGACGAGAATGCCGAGGAACGGGTACTTGAGGGTGACCTTATCGGCGACGGTCGCCGCGCGGTAGATGTTCTCGAACAGAACGAGAAAGAAGACGTTGACGAGGAGGAAATAGGCCGCGGCGGCGTGCCCGAGCACCGAGAACTCCATTCCCCACAGCGAGCCGTTCCCGTAGAAATGGATCTTGCCGACGACGAGCCGCGCCGGGATGACGAGCGCCGCGACGGCGAGCGCGATCGCCGCGGCGATGACCCAACGCGCCGGCACGGCGAGGAGCGCGTGGTCCTCCTCCCGCACGAACGCGACGAAGAACGGGACGGCGAGCGCTGGAAACAGCACGAGGAGCGCGATGATCAGGCGGAGCGAGGCGAGAACGGTCTGCGGTGTGCTCGCGAGCAGCATGATGAGCAGCGCGATCTGCGTGGCGGCGAGCGCGATCGCGGAGAGAATGAAAAACGTTTTCTGCGGTTCGCGCTTCCCCCTGATCGCGTACATGACGACGATCGCGGCGAGCAGCGCGAGAGAAACGAGCGTCAGGATGGCGGGGACCTGCATGAACGGTCACCTCTTGAGCCGCGCGAGCTCCCGGTTCGCCGCGTCGGCGAGCTCGGTGCCGGGGTATTTCGCGGCGCACGTTTCGAGCTCGCTGATCGCCTGTGTTCGGTCACCGAGCTCCTTCTCGTAAATCGAGGCGGCCCGCAGATAGTTCCGGCGGAAGGGGGAATAATCGGGATAACGGTCGACGATCGCCGTCAGCCGCTCGGCCGCCTCCTTCCAGCGCTTCATCTCGGTGAGCGTGCGGACGCCGTACTGCTCGGCCATGATCCTCGTCGCGGGGAGACGCTGCCCCGATGCGAGCTTCTCGTAATGCGCGAGCGCTTGATTGTACGCGGCCGCCGCCGCGTCCTGCGCGCCCCGCTCGCGGTAGATGGACGCGATTCGAAGCGGCGCCTCGAATCCCTGAAGCGTCTCGGGGTAATCCGTGTAGAGCGATCGATAGCGGAGCGAGGCGGCTTCCGTATCTCCCCGGAGCTCGTCGATACGCGCGAGCTGCCATTGCGCCTCGACGACCGCCGGCACGCGATCCTTGAATTCGTCGGTGATCCGCCGGTACAGCGATGCTGCTTCGTCGAACCGCTTTGCGTTCCGGTGGATCCCCCCGGCCGCGAGGAGCGCGTCCGTCGCCTCGCGGCTCTTCGGATAGTTTTCGTAAACCGAGCGGTAGAGCTCGAGCGCCTTCGCCGCGTTCCGCAAGCCGTCCTCCTGGATTCTCCCCTCGAGGTACGTGACGGCCGAAACGTCCTGCGGATTGTCGCCGTAATTCTTTTTGATCTCTTCTGCAAACTCGCGCGCCCGGGTCCAGTTCTTCTGCTGCACGTACGCGGCGAGGAGGTTGAATCTCGCTTCGCGGAGAATCGCCGGATCCTCCTCCCGCTCGATGATGGAGCCGAAAACGCGCTCCGCCTCCGCGAGCCAGCGCTGCGCCCCGGCGGGATTTCCCTGCCGTTCGGCGAGCGCGGCGAGCTTGAGCGGCGTGACGAGGTAGCGCAGATTCATGCGGACGGTGAGCGCGATCGAATCGGCGGCGAGGAACCGCTCGGAGAACCGCGCGTAATAGCCGGTTGCCTGCGCGTCCTCTCCGAGCTCCTCGGAGATGACGCCCGCCGAATAGAGCGCGTTCGCGAGCGCGGGAGGGACGTTCCGCGCGAGCTCTATGGCCTTCTCGAAATCGCCTCGCGCTTCCCGGAGCAGCCCGCCGCGATACTCGAGCTCGCCGAGCTCCATCTGGGCTGAAACGACGATCTCCTCCATGCCGGGGACGGCGCCCATGGAGCCCGCGTACTCGCTCACGATTCCGCGATACGCCTCGGCCGCCTTCGCGATGAATTCGCTCTTCATGCCGCCCGCGTACAGGTCCTCCTTGAGCTTTCTCGCCTTGAAGAGCCTCTTCTCCGCGGCGTAGCGCTCGCTGTCCTTGGCCGGGCCGCACGCGGCGAGCAGGAGAGCGGCGGCGACGGCGACCGCTGCCGCGGCGCGGCGGGCGGCCCGGCCGTTCGAAGCGCCGAGCATCCGAGACTTGTTCATGATCCCTCCTGTGCGGTTCGCGTCTTGACGAAAAATACCGTGAGCCCTCCCATGAGGAGGTATGTCGCGACGAACTGGATGGCTTCCCCCGCTATCTGCACGTGAATGAGGAATTCCGGCGATATCTGGAACGCGATGGCCTCCGGATTCATGCTCAGGAGCATCGTCGGGATGGTGAGCAGGAACGGCACGATGACGAGGAGAATCGATTCGACGAAGTGGCGTCCCGCGAAACCGAAGCTCCGCCGAATGGCGTCGGGCGCCGAGCGACCCTCGAGGAGAACGAACGGGATCGTGTACAGGAGGAACGAAAGGCATATGACGCCGATGAGCGCGCTCGCGGCGAGGCCGATCGCGGCGCCGGCGATTCCGTCGAGGAGCGCCTGGGGATACCGGAAACAGACGAACAGGGCGACCGCCGCGACCGCCGCGACGAGGACGAGGTGAACGTACCGCCGCGCCGCCGCGTGCAGGCTCTCGCGAACGCCGAGCGGCGCGCGCTTCAATGCCGCGGCGACGAGCAGCACGGTCGCGCCCTGCGCCAGAACGAGCACGAACACCTCGAGCGGAATGTCGAGCCTCCCGAGAATGGAGCCCATGAAGAAGAGGTGCTCGGGATAGTGCGTGATCAGCTCGGCGTCGGAGCTCGGCTTCAGCAGCGTCCAGAAACCGGGCGCCTTCGCGCCGCTCAGCACGTAGAGCGCGATGAGGCCGAGCTGCAGCAGAAAGTAGAGGAGGAGCGGAACGGCGAGCGTGCCGCGCTGCAGGGACGAGAGGGCAGTTCCGAAGCACCTGAACACGCGCGCGATTCGATTCATTCGGTCCTTTCCGGTGACGCGGCGCCCGGAGCGGCGGCCGCCGCGCGCGGGGGCGCGGCGCCAGAGCCGCGCAACGCCTCATCGATGAAGGGCGCGAGAGCTTCCGCGAAGCGCTCGAGCTCGCTCCGGGCGGCTCCGGCCCGCTCGCCGGCCTCGTCGATCGAGAACCGCACGAACGCGGTCGCCTGCGGCCTCGCCAGAAGCGAGTTTTTCATCTGGTTCCATTTGAGCGCGAACTCGTTCGTGAGGATCCCATCGGCGCTCGAGAACCAGTATAGGATATCGTGCGTTTTGACACCATCCGATATCGTGAGATATTTGATCCGGACGGTTTCGCCGTCGAGCGACAAGCCCGTCGAACCCTCGTCGAGGATGACCCATCCTGCCCCGGGGTAGCAGTGCTTCGGCGAGTGTATCTGCGAGTTTTCGTGCTGCCGCCCGAAATAGCCGATGAAGAGCCAGACGAGGAGCCCGGAATCGCCGCGGTACGTTCGGAACAGGGTGGCGTCCGCCCCGAGCAGCTCGAGCGTCTCCGCGTCCTCGGTCTCGTCCGCGCCGGTGAAGGCGCCGATCCGCGCCGGAATGGAATCGAGGGCCGGCGCCGGCGGGCGTTCGATTTCCCGGTACCGGAGCACGTACGTGTAGGCGACGAGCACGGCGAGCAGAGGGATGACGACGATGTATCCTCGAGCGCTCATTTTTTCCATTTCAGCGCGCCCCAGACGGCGAGCAGCATGACGAATCCCGTGACGAACACGATGAGCCCCGAGATCTCGTGGAGCATCCCGTCGGCGAAGGCGGGGCTGACCGCGGAGGCGCCGACGGCGGTCACCGCGAGACGGATCGTGTTCGCCGCGACGGCGATGGGGACCGACGACGCGGCGAGAATGATCCGCCGGCGGACGCTGAGCCCCGGGAGCGCGCACATGACGAGGGCCAGCGTGACCATGGTCATGAGGGACCGCAGTCCGCTGCAGGCCGCGACCACCTCGAAGGTGTAGTCGGGGAGCAACAGTATGTTCCCGTGCCGGATGACCTCGAGGCCGATGAATTGGATGAGTCGCGCGCTCAGCCTCGCGCTCATGATCTGCATGGGGAAGGTGAGCTTGTAATAGATGATATACGGGAGCGGAATCATCATGAACAGAAAGAGGAGCGGGAACGCGGCGCGCCGGACGAATTCCCATCCCCTGAGGGCGAGGAGGATCCCGATGAGCATGATCGGAAGCGACACGCGCGCCGTGAAGAGCTCGGAGGCCGCCGTGCCTCCGACGATGAGCGCCGCCGCCGCGAGCATCGCGGCGCTTCCCGCGAGGATGGCCCGCGACCCGGAGGCCGCCCTGAGCGCGGCGCGCCTGCGCCACAGCAGGTACGCCGATACGATCGGCACGGCGAGCCCGTGCTGGTAGTTCGGGTCGTTCCAGCACTGCTTCGCGAGCGGCGCCACGACGGGGGCGTAGAGCGCGGCGAACAGCACGGCCGCGGCGAGCGACAGCGCCGCCGCGCCGCCTCGAACCGGTCGAACGGATGATGTTGCGGCATCGCTCACGCGGGGCCTCCTTCGATCGCATATTCTTATATCATGGAGTCGCTTCGATACAAGCAGAATGAATGGGGCGGCGGCTCCGCGACGGATGGGGTGAAATAAAAAGAGCGGGCGCCTTCGCAGGGCGCCCGCTCGAAACCGACGCGACGAACGAAAGGAGAGGCCTAGGCTCTCTTCCTTTTCAGAATCGGAACCATTCCGAGGAGGCCGAGGCCGAGCAGGCTCAGCGTTCCCGGTTCCGGAGTCGCATGCCGGTCATTGTAGTACGACGCGTCATGCGAATAGGGGTTCGTGAACGTGCGGCCGTGAGAGTCGACTCCCACCGCATCGAAGTGAGTCCAGCTGTATCCGCTCACGACGACGTTGAGGAGGAGTTCGTCTCCCCAGCCCGGATTGGTCATCGAGCCCGACATATAATCGTAGGCGTTGATCTGATCGTTGTCGATCCGCCCGATGTTCATGAAGCCGAACCGCCCGATGGCCGCCGGCATATGGAATCTCAGGCTCGGATTCGGATCGAGCTCGCCCGGCAGGTTCGACCAGTAGCCGCCGAAATCGGTCATCTCGACGCCGTTGATCCAAACGGTCCCGGCCTGGCCGATCGGCGTGCTGATCATGAGGTAGGTGTTCATGAAATCGTACATGCGCCCCGAGCGGCCATGGCCGAGCGCGGTGGAGCCGCCGCCGCCGCTCGCCGGATTCCAGTAACCAACGACCTTGAGATCGAAGTTCGTGCTGTTCGTGATCCAGGAATCACGCTCCAGCGAATGGAGGCGCTCGTAGGTCGAGCCCACGATGTAGGTCTGAAGCCGCGGCACCGCGAGCGCGTTGCCGGCGATCACCAGAAGGAACAGGCTCATAACTGCAAGTGCGGTAAGTCGTTTCATTTAATCTCCTTTGCTCTGCGTCGGTTTCTCATATACTTACTTACCATTTATTCACTCTGCCATCCCATTACGCAAGGGGCATGCCGCTCGGGTTAGAATTATAATATGTTATAAATCAATGAGTTATGAATTGTAATGGTTGGGGTATTTTGCCCAGGCTCATAAATGTAAGGATTCCCGACGAAAACCCCGCCCGCCGGCGACAAGTGCAATGTGCTCAAGGCGATTCCCTTTATGGGATGAGGAAAGATAGTCATTGAAATTATACCGCGGCTATGATAGAATGAACAAAGGACGGGATCTTCTGGGGTTTTGGATGATGTGACGAGATATATGAGTCAGTATCCTCAGACAGGGTGCGGTTAAGGAGGTGATAGAAGAGGTTAAAGGTACATGATAGATGTTCTTGCATCAAGTTCGCAGCGTGGCTTTTGGCATTCAGCTTGGCTTCACGAGTCCCGATGAAAAGGAGTAGTCATGAGGGCTGCAATTATCGCAACGTTGATTCTTCTGCTTCCGGCTGCTCTGTTCGCTGGCCCGACGATTGGAGTTTATTTCACGTACGCACCGACCCAGATGCACTACAGCCCGATGCCGTTCGAGCAGTTCAACGGCTATCTTTACGAGCATAATACGGCGTGCTATCTGAACGCAGTTGAGTATGCTCTCGAGCTTCCGGCGGGTATCATTCTGATGAGCTACACTTTGCCCGCGGCGTATGTCGAGCTCGGTGCTCCCCTGACCGGTCATTCGATCGCGATTTGGCCTCCGATGGACGGCTGGAACCCCGGCTACAACCTGCTCAACACGTTCCGGTTTATGGCTATCAATTCGTGCCCGGCCACCGGCGGCACGTTGCTGGACGCGCCTCTCCGCATCATCGCGAACCCGGAGAGCGGCATGCTTCAGTACTCGTGCTTCCCGGATAACAACCTCCTCCCCTACACGGGCTTGACCTCGATCTTCTGCCCGGAACAGTACGGTGTCGAGGAAACGAACTGGGGCGCGATCAAGAGCCTCTTCTAAGAGCGGGAAAATCGCTTGTCCCGACGAGCCGGGCGCCCGAGGCGCCCGGCTTTTTTTATCCGTGGATGAATGTTGTATTCTGACCCCATCTGTGATATAATAGCCGCAGACAAATCTCACTCAATCTAAATGAATGCGTGGAGCTGCGGCTCGACGGGAGTTTGGCGCTTATTCGGAGAAATGAGACACGAGGAGGTGATAAGGGAGGACAAAGGTACAAAGGCCTATCTGCCTTGCATCAATTTTGGAGCGTAGTTTTCGGCACTTAGCTTGGCTTCACGAGTCCCGATGAAAGGAGTAGTCATGAGGGCTGCAATTATCGCAACGTTGGTTCTTCTGCTTCCGGCTGCTCTGTTCGCCGGTCCGACGATGGGGATCTACTTCACGTACACGCCGGGCCAGATGACCTATAGCCCGAATCTTAATGAGATGTTCACTGCGTATGTCTACGCGCAGAACAGCGCGTGCTATCTCACTGGCGCAGAATTCGAGATCTGCTACCCGCCGGGCGTTTTTGAGCTTGGATGGGAAGTCCCCCCGGGCAGCCTTACGCTCGGTTCCGGCCCCGACACGGGTATTGCAATAGCCTATTGGCCGCCCATGGACGGCTGGAATCCCGGCTACAACCTGCTCTGCACGCTCCATCTATTCGCGGCAATGGGATGCGGCGAGGGCGGCATGCTCGACGCGCCTATTGCGATCGTCATGCATCACGAAACAGGGCTCATCCAGGGCAGCTGCTTCCCCGAGAACACCCTGTTTGAGTTCACGGGCCTGGAATCGATCATCTGCCCGGGCTGTGTTGGTACTGAGGAAACGAACTGGGGCGCGATCAAGAGCCTCTTCTAAGAGCGGGAAAATCGCTTGTCCCGACGAGCCGGGCGCCCGAGGCGCCCGGCTTTTTTATTGTTGGTGCCTTTCGGCCCGCTGTGTCAATATAGCGGCACCTATCATGAAAGCCCGACGCGCACTTCTCATCGGCCCCTACCCGCCTCCGATCGGCGGGGATACGGTGCTCACGCTCAACGTCTCGCGCAGCCCGTACTGGCACGAGAGCGGCATCGGGATCGAGCGCGTCGACACGTCGCCCGGGGGGCGGATCAGTGTGCCCGACGAGAAGATCACGGCGTCGGACATCGCGCGCGGCGCGCGCATTTTCCTCGAATTCGCCGTCAGGATGCCTCGCTGCGGCGCGGTCATGCTGTGGGCGAACAGCCGGTTCCTCGTGACGGAGGGGCTCGCGATCATCGTGTGGTCGCGCCTCTGGGGGAAGCCGGTCTTCGTGAAGATGTTCGGCTCCTATCTCGCCGCCAGAATCCGCGGCATTCCGCGGCCGTGGCGGGGATTCGTCGTCCGGGTGCTCGGGATGGCGGACTGCGTTTTCGCGGAGACGCGCGCGCTCGGCCGGGATCTCGTCGGGGAAAGCCGGCTCGCGGAGGACCGGGTCGTCGTGCTTCCCAACTTTCTCGCCGGCGGATCTCCCGCGCCTCCCCGCGCCCCGAAACCGTTCTCCGGAAAGTGCGTGTTCTTCGGCCACATCAAGCGGGAGAAGGGGGTCTTCGATATCCTCGAAGCGCTCGGAGACGAGCCGGGCGCGAGCTGCGACTTCTACGGTCCCCTGCTCGAGCGCGATCGCGAAGCGTTCCTCGCGGCGGTCGCGGCGCGGGACAACCTCTCGTACCGGGGCACGGTCGAGCCGGGGCTCGTCAGCCTCGTCGCGGCGGGCTATGACACGCTCCTGCTTCCGACCTACCACGTGAGCGAAGGGTATCCGGCCGTCATTCTCGAAGCGTACGCCGCCGGCATCCCGGTCATCGCGACCGAGTGGCTCGCGCTCCCCGAGATCGTGGAGGACGGCGCGCGCGGCATCCTCGTGCCCGTTCGCTCCCCCGCGAAGATCCGCAAGGCCGTCCGCCGGCTCGCCGCCGACGATCGTCTCTACGCGTCGATGTGCGCGAACGCGCTCGCGTTCTCCGCGAATTTTTCGGAGCAGGCGGTTATCGGCGGGATCCTCGTGCCGCGCGTGGCGCGCGTCTTTCGATAGACTGAATTCCCCCGGCAGGCCTTCGTTCGCCTCTCAGCGGAGCAGCACGGCCTTGCGCGTGATCGCCGCGTCGCCCGTCCTCAGAACGTAGAAATAGACGCCGCTCGAGAGCCCCTCCGGCCGCCACGTGACGGCGTGCGGCCCCGCCGCCGCGCGGCCCCGCGCGAGGACGGCGACCGACTGGCCCGCCGCGTCGTAGACCCTCAGATCGACGTCCGCGTCCCGGGCGAGGGCATAGCGGATCACGGTCGAGGGATTGAACGGATTGGGGGCGTTCTGCTCGAGCGCCGCGAGCGGCGCCGGGAGCTCCCCGGCGTGCGTCGTCTCGAGGATCGAGAGCGTGTCGCGGTACACGGAGCGGTCGTGCGCCACGACGTCGAGCTCGATCGCGGCGATCGAATCGGGCAGCGCCGTGAACCGCGCGAGATCGATATGACCGGTCCCGTCCGCCGAGCCTCTGCCGTAGCAGACGCCGTCGTGGTACAGGCAGGCGATCGCGCCGGCCGCGCCCGTTTCGAGCTCGATCCCCGCGGCGTACCGGCCGATGCCGGCGGGGTGCGTGACGGCGAGCGGTCCGGGCGCGTCGGTCCATCCGTCGAGGGCCGGATCGCCGAGGAGGTTCGATTCGTAGAAGCACCATCTCACCGCGCCGGGCTCCCATTCGTCCGGAAGGTCGAGGTACGGCGCCGTCTCGTCCTTCGATCGCGCATGCGCGGCGCCGAGCGTCGTGTACCCCTCGGTGAAGACGGCGTCGAAGAACTCGCGCATGAGGTGAATCGAAGGGCCGTTCGTCGTCCCCTCGGTGAACCATCCGTAGCGGGAGTTGCAGACGAACGCGACGGCGCAATGATTGACGAGAACCATCTGCTCGGCGATACAGTCGGCCGTCTCGTACGCGCCGTAGGGATCGCGGTTGTCGAACGAGCCCGGGTAGCATCCGGTCGAGCAGATGATGGGGAAGTTCGCGCCGACGCCGTCGTTGAGGAACAAGGCGTCGGTGACGTCGCTCCGCTGGAGGCGCATGACGTATCCCTGATTCGAGTGGCCGGCATGGGCGACCCAGTTCGTGCCGGCGTTGAACCCGTTCATGACCGCCGTCTTGTTCCACACGAGCGTCCGGTCGTACTGCCGCACGATCGAGAAGCCCGTCGGGATCCCGCCCGTCGTGAAGCCGTTGTCGCTCTTCGCGCCGACGAGCAGCTCCATCTCGTCGTCGCCGTAGGTGAGGGGATCGTTCCAGAGCTTCTCGCCGAGGAGCAATGCGCGCCGCGTCTCGGCGGCGACGGGCGTTTCCTGATAGGCGATCGTTTTACTGATGAATGCGGCGGCTTCGTCCGGCGTGTCCACGGGGGCGCGGCCGACGGCGACCTCGGAGTACGGATCGTCCTCGCCGGGCTCGCCCCAGCGCGCGTCGCCGTCCGTGTTCCAGGTGCCGTCGAGCGCGGCGAAATAGAGATCGCCGGGCATATTCTCGTCCGTGTACAGCTCGGAGGAATGGACCTCCCCGTAGAGGCCGCGGTACGGGACGATCTTGGGGGCTCCGGTCGCGCCGTCCCAATCGCCGGCGAGGAGCACGTGCGTGAGGCCGTGCTGGATGTACGCGGTCGTGATGGCGTTTCTGATCCGTTCGGCCGCGTCCGCGCCGCCGTAACCGCTCGTGATCTCTTCGACGGTCATGATCCGCGCCCGGAGGCCGCGGCGCGTGTGGAAATTCTCGAGCGGGATAAAAGCGTCGGCGAGCCCGGCGGACGTGACGATGAGATATTCGAAGTCGCCCGGGGAATCGGCGAGCCGCGTGGCCCGTCCCCCGTAGGCGGACAGGTCGCCGGGATTGCCGACGACGCGCGACACGCGCTCCGCCGTCTCCGGATCGGTGCGCAGGAGCCGGAGCGCCTCGCGCGCCTCGTCGCTCGGCGCCGTCTCGATCACGACGTCGATCGTTTCGTAATAGCCCGTCTCCCCGGTCGCGGGGAGGTAGCCGAGCGGGCACACCGCGCCGGATGCGATCGCGTGCCCGCGCAGGTAGCCCGTTCTGAACGGCGCATCGGGAGGATACACCCATTCGGTCGCCGCGTAGGCGGCGGCGTTGTAGAGGAAGCGCCCCTTCGCGCCGTCGAGCGCCATGCCCGGGACGACCGCCTGGGCGGGATGGAGCCTGCGCGAGCCGCCGATGAGCCGCCAGCCGCCGCGGATCGTCCGCACGCTCGCGATCGATTCTCCCGGGGGGAGAAGGGCCCGGACGCCGCGGAAGGGATAGCTCGGCTCGCCGGGCTTGCCGGCCTGCACGGTCGCCGGAAACACGGCCCGCGTGAATCCGCCGGGGAGCGTTTCGATGCGCGGGGAAGCGAAGGAAACCGTGAGCCGCACGGTGGCGCACTCGGCGGTGAGCGCGAAAGAAACCGCGGCGATCGAGACCGCCGCGAAGGCGGCGCAGAGACGCGCGCGCGCGGATGCGCCGGCGATCGACGCGCGGGCGGACACGCGGACAAACGCGAACGGGGATCCTCGCAGAGCGTTCATGCACATCCTCCAGGTTGCGGAGACGTCGCTCGATGTCGAATCATCGGAGAAGTACGAGCTTGCGCGTCTGTATCTCGTCCCCGAATTTCAGCACGCAGAAATAGATGCCCGACGAGACGCTCCGCCCATCCCGGTCGTCGCCGTTCCACCGGACGCTGTGCGCCCCTTGGGTCATCCGCGTCTCGCGCAGCGTCTTGACGAGCTCGCCGCGCACGCCGTAGATCCGCACGCTCACGATGCCGTCCGCCGGAAGGTAGAAGGGGATCCACGTCGTCGGGTTGAACGGATTCGGGTAGTTCTGGTCGAGGAGAACGCGCGGCGGCGCGTCGCCCCGCGCCATGTCGTCGACGGCGGACGGGACCCCGACGGCATTGAGGATCCGGAGCTTCCCCCATCCCCACGTGTCGTTGTACACGCCACCCGTGAAGGCGTCCGTCGCCGCGTTCGACGTGAGGAGGAGGGCGACGTCCTTCATCGTCGCGAACGGGTACTTCTGCTGCACGAGCGCGCACGCGGCGGCCACGTGCGGCCCCGCTGCGCTCGTGCCGCTGAACTGGCGGTAGCTGCCGAGCGGATATCCGGCGCCCACCGAGGACATTGTCGAGTAGACGTCGTAGTTCCCCGGCGAGACGATGTCGAGGAGGTGCCTGCCGTCGATGCGCGTGCCGCGTCCGCTGAAGGCGCTGATCTGTCCCGGAGGGATCGTGCCTCCCCCGACGCCGTTATAGCCCTCGAAGCCGCGGGTCGAATACGAGCCGTTCACGAAGGCGCCGTCGGCCGTCGCCGGCCACGTGACGTTCCGGTCGTTCGAATAGAAGTTCAGGAACTCGGCGCCGCCGGCCCACGAGGACACGTCGTCGGCGACGTTGGCGATGACCTCGATCGACGCGCCCGACGTATTGACCACGTGGAGTTCCCAGGTGCCGGTGAGGCTCGGATTCGTGTCGTAATCGACGTAGATATTCATCGCGTTCGTGCCCCGCGGGCTCGTCGACGCTTCCGACCAGACGTAGTATCCGTTGACGAGCTGCGAGCCGCCTTCGAGCGTTATCATGCCGCCCTTCGGGCTCTTCAGGCGGAAGGTGAGGTCGGCGAGGGACGTGCGCCAGAGCGTCGTGCCGTACATGCCGAGGATGCTTGTGCCGCCCACGATCGGCACCGTAATCTGCAGCACCGCCGAATCGGCCGCCGCCGCCGTTGCGATCGCGTGCTTGCGGCCGCGGGCGAGGTTCCCCGAGGGGGTCACCTGAATGACCGTGTCGTTCATGGCCGTGATGAGCTCCTCGTCGAGCGAGGAGCCGTCGAGATAATCCCACACGAAGCCGCCGAACTCGTAGAGCATGACGTTCGCGCCGCGCGAGCGCGCCCAAGGAATGAGCGCTGAGATCGGATTGCCCGAGAAGTAGTATCCCATGAGGATCTCGGCTTCGGGGGCGATCCCCGTGAACCGGTGACGGCCGACCGTCCCGCCGGCGAGGATGCCGGAGACCGCGGTGCCGTGCCCGTTCGTGTCGGATTCGTTGTTGATGAGATCGACGCCGCGCCGGCGTTCGACCGCGCCCGTCGTCATCGTCGCGTAGATTTTCGAGGTCCCGAGCGCGACGAGCTTCTCGCCGTAATCGAGCACCCCGTCGCCGTCGTCGTCGAGCGCGATGAACAACCGCTCGCCGTACGTCGGGGTGCTCTCCGTGAAGCCGGCGGCCGTGCCGTAGTCGCGCTTGGAGTCTTGATCGGCGTCGTTGTAGAGCCAATCCCAGTACGTCTGGCAGCCGTTGCCCGAGTTGCTCGGATAGCCGGTGCCCCAGACGAGCGCCGGATCGTATATCCACCCGTCGAAGTGCTGCAGTTTCTCGTTCGGATCGGCGACGTCGTTCCGGTTGAGGTCGACGCAGTCGATGCCCGGCGAGTACGTGAGGTCCATATCGTAATCGATCCAGCTGAACGTGTCGCCGTCGGCGCGGAAGAAGGAAGGATGAAAAACGTCGATGCCGGTGTCGAAATCGGAGATGCGCATTCCTGTGCCGGTGAGGGGATTCCCGAGGGGATCGATTTCGCGCCACGCCGAATCCGCCTCGATCTCGTGGGCGCTCACGTCGAGCGCCGGAAAGACGGCCGGTCTCCACGCCGCTTCCATTCTCATAAGATCGGGGCGCGCGGCGACGGCGTCGATGCCGTCCCAGGGGACGCTCGCCGCGTACACGGGCCCCGTGTGGGCGACCGCGCCGTCGATTCTGAAGAAGGACGTCCCCCGCGTTTCGAGCGCCGCGATTTCGGCGCCGGAGAGGACGTGGTCGAATTTCATGGTGACGGAAGCCCTCTCGGCCGCCGCCGCGGCGAGCGCGGACCTCCGGCCGTCCTCCTTCGCGAGCCCCGCGGCCCTCGCGTGACGCAGGAACTTCAGAGACGTATTGAGCTTGGAGTCTTCCGCGTGGAGAGCATTCGCGAGAAGGATGATGGAGAGGAGCGCGACGGCCAGATTCCGCATGAGCCTCACAGGATCCCCCTTTTTCATTCCGGCTTCTGCGACCGAATTAAATATGATATTATCTCGATTAATTATACTAGATTCCGGGCGTTTTCGTAAGTTCGAAAAGGAGGGGATCGCGATGAAGGTCAACGTAATATTCTACAGCCTGTACGGCCACATCTACCTGCTCGCGGAGGCGATCGCCGAAGGGGCGCGCGAGGCGCAGGGCGCCGATGTGGCGCTCTATCAGGTGAGCGAGACCTTCTCCGCGGAGGTGCTGGCGAAGATGGGCGCGGTCGAAGCGAAGAAGGCGTTCGCGCACGTTCCGATCGCCGAAATGCGGAATCTCGCGGAGGCCGATTGTATCTTCTTCGGCGCGCCGACGCGCTTCGGAATGATGCCGGCGCAGATGCGGGCGTTTCTCGACCAAACCGGCGGGCTCTGGTCGAAGAACGCTCTCGTCGGCAAGGTGGGGAGCGTGTTCACGTCGAGCGCGACGCAGCACGGCGGCCAGGAGTCGACGATCCTCAGCTTTCACACGACGCTTCTCCATCACGGGATGGTCATCGTCGGCTGCCCGTACTCGGAGAAGCGGCTCTCGGATGTCGGCGAGATGAGCGGCGGCACGCCCTACGGCGCCTCGACGATCGCGGGGCCGGGCGGGAGCAGGCTGCCCTCCGAGAACGAGCTCGCCATCGCCCGCTATCAGGGCAGGTTCGCCGCGTCGATCGCGGCGAAGCTCGCGGGGTAAATCAGCCCAGCTCCCCGATCTCTTTCTCCACCTCGTCGAGGATCTCGCACGACTTCACGAGCTCTTTCATGCGGGTGTGATCCGGGTAGAGGGGACGGTCGATGTCGAGGAACTTCACGTAGCGCCGGATGACCTCTTTCGCCTTCGCCGTGCCGCGGCCGGGCTTGAACTCCCTGAAATCGAGCGCCTGCGCCGCCGCCATGAACTCGATCCCGAGGATGCCGTAGGCGTTGTCGAGAATCTGGAAGTTCTTGATCGCCGTGTTCATGCCCATCGAGACGAAATCCTCCTGATCCGCCGCGGCCGGGATCGACTGGATCGAGGCCGGCGCCGAGAGGATCCGCTGCTCGACGATCTGCATGTCGGCGGTGTACTGGCTCAGCATGAGTCCGGAGAACATGCCGGCCCCCTTCGTGAGGAAGGCGGGGAGCCCGACGCTGAGGGCGGGATTGTTGAGCCGGTTCATCCGTCGCTCGCTCATGACGCTCACCATCGTGACGGCGGCGCCGATCATGTCCATCGGGAGGCTCACCGGCGAGCCCTGGAAGTTCGCGCCGGAGATGGTGAGGTTCTTCTCCGCGAAAAAGATCGGATTGTCGCCGACGCCGTTGAGCTCGATCTCGACCTGCGACCGGGCCCACGCGACGGCGTCGTGGGCCGCGCCGATCACCTGCGGCGTCGAGCGCATCGAGTAGGCGTCCTGCACCTTCGTCTTCGCCTTGCCCAGAACGACGTCCCCGCCGTCGACGACCTTCAGGATCGATTTCGCCGAGCGGATGGCGCCGGGGAAGCCGCGCACCTCGTGGAGGAGCGGCGTGTAGGGCTTCATGTTCGCGATGAGCGCTTCGAGCGTCATCCCCGCGGCGATCTCCGCCTGCTTGAGCCAGCGGTTCGTGTCGTAGAGCATGAGGCCGCTCATGGCGGTGAGGAGGTTCGAGCCGTTGATCGCGGCGAGGCCGTCGCGCGCCTCGAGCCCGGGGATCTTGATCCCCGCGCGGCGCATCGCCTCGGCGCCCTCGAGGAGCTCGCCGTTATAGTACGCTCGTCCCTCCCCGAGGAGGAGGAGCGCGATCTGGGACATCGGGGCGAGGTCCCCCGAGGCGCCGACCGAGCCCTTCTGGCAGACGAACGGGACGACACCCTTGTTGAGCATTTCCGCGTACGTGAGCGCGATCTCGGGGCGGTTTCCCGAGCGCCCCTTCGAAAGAACGTTGATGCGCCCGGCCATCGCGGCGCGCACGTACTCGAGCGGGGCGGGATCGCCGATCCCGGCCGCGTGGTTGTATATGAGATATCTCTGGAAATCCTTGATCTGGTCGTCGTTCAGGACGACCTCGGAGAATTCGCCGATGCCCGTGTTCACGCCGTACATGATCTCATGCGCGACGATCTTCTTCTCGAGCATGGCTCGGCAGGTCTTCATGCGCTCGATCGCCTCGGGGGCGATCTCCACCTTCTCGCCGTGTCGAGCGATCCGTACGAGCTTCTCGATGGTGAGCCCGGTGCCGTCGAGGATGATAGCCAATGCGACCTCCCTGATAATCGGTGATCAATCGGGCATGTGCGAATGCCCGGCGCGTAAAATTGATACTACTAGATATGCAATATTTGCCCGGCGCTGTCCACAAGAAAGGAGGCGTCGATATCATAATACATTGTATTATAAATAGTTATATAATGGCTCTCTCGGGGAAGGGATGGGAGGGAGGAGGGAACGTCAATGCTCCATATCGGGGCCGCTGCAGAATCCGCCGACGCAGCGGACGCTTGCCGGCGGCATCACGAACATGCAGTCCGAGATGACGTTGTAGCGCCGGTTGAATCCCTCGTTGAACGCGTTGTATCTGCTCACGAGATACTTGAGGAGCTCCTCGTCGACCGTCGAGGCCGAGTAGACGAGATATTCCCAGACCCCGCCGCACGGCTTGGCGCCGAGCCCGATGTACCGGCAGTCGCCGTCCTCGCCGCATGAAGCGGTCCCGATGAGCGAGAGGATGTTTTTCCGCATGGCGTCGAGCTTCGAGCGGTCCTCCTCCATCGTGCCCTGGTATCCCCAGGGGTAGTGCGGCCGGTACGCGCAGGCGAATCCCTGGGGAAGGGCGGCGATGTCCGCGGAAAATTGCAGCAGCTCGTCCCCCGGGGGCACGTAGAGCTCGACGAAGCGGATCGTGTAGGCGCCCGGTTCGAGATTCCTGATCTCGAAATCGAGGGTGTAGAGACAGCTGCAATCGCACATCGATTGCGACTCACGCTCGACGATCGTGATGGTGTCGTTTTGGATCCGGATATCCGCGGTGATCGAGCCGGGGCAGCAGTTGAAGGCCGCGTTCGCATGCGAGAGGCGAAGGATGCTCTCTGTGCCCGAGTACGCCCATGCGGCGCACGACATGTCGCCGGGGACGGGGGGCGCCGCCGCCGCCGCTGCCTGAGAGTTGCAGTCGGAGCGGGAGACGAGGACTCCGTACGGCTCCGCGCCGCTTCCTCCCGAGCTCCAGGGGTACGTCGTTCGTTCGACGCAGAATTCCCCGGAGGGGGAGGCGGACAGATCGATCGTCGCGATGAGCGGTTCGTCGCCGCCGTTTCTATACGGTTCGACGAAAACGATCGTATACGTTCCGGCCTCGATGCTCTCGAAGCGATAGTCGAGGTCGTAGAGGCACAGGCAGTGGCAGCCCGGCTGCGATTCGCGCTCGACGATCGTGATCGTGTCGTTCTGGATCCGGATATCCGCGGTGATATCTCCGGGGCAGCAGTTCAAAGCCGCGTTGATGTGCCGGAGGGAGAGCGTATGCCCGTCCTCGAGCCGGTAGCTGAAGCAATCGGGGGACGGGGATCGCGTCGAGCCGACAGGCGCCCGGTACGCCTTGCAGCCGGATTGGCTCACGAGCGCTGCCGTCGGCGTCAGCGTCCCCCCCGGTTTCGTCGGCGTTTCCTTGTCGCAGGCGGGGATGAAGACTGACAGCGAGACTGCGGCGCACACGATCGCCGCGGCGGCTATGGAAGCATATCGATTATAAAGGAATTTGCCGAGCATACCGCGTCCCTCGATGGATATCGCTCTCTTATGTAAGATACTTGGATTTCGTCCGCGCGTCAATGGCGGCAGAGAAGGGTGTTTATGCGCGCGCCTGCCGCGCTTGTGGTATAATGATTGGGAATTCCACATCCATGGAAATCGACGGAGGCCGCATGAAATCATTTGGCGCGATTTTCTTTGCCGGCTTGCTCCTTCTTGCGAGTGCCGCGAAAGTGGCCGCGGGCTGGACCGACGGGGGCGTTTCGATCTGCAACAGCGCCCGCGAGCAGCGCAATCCGGTGGCTGTTCCCGATGGAGCGGGCGGCGTCATTATCGCCTGGGAGGACAATCGCGGCTACTTCAGCTGGGATCTCTATGCGCAGCGAGTATCGTCCACCGGCGAAACGCTTTGGGCCGTGAACGGCGTTCCTGTATGTATCGCGAGCCTCGACCAGATCGATGCCCGGATCATGACCGACGGATCGGGCGGGGCATTCATCGCGTGGACCGACTACCGGAACGGCACCAACAACCGCGACGTCTATATACAGCGGCTCTCGTCCGAGGGGGAGCCGTTGTGGGCGGCGGACGGCGTCGCCGTGTGCGCGGAAGCGGGACACCAATACGCCTCGGAGATCGCCACGGACGACTCCAGCGGGGTCATCGCGGCGTGGCTGGATACCCGAGGTACCAACGACGATATCTATGCCCAAAGGATCTCGGGAACCGGCGAGATACTCTGGGACTCGGCCGGGGTTTTCATTGCGGGGGGAAACAACGCGAGACTGCAAATTCTCGCGGACGGGTCGGGAGGGGCGATCATCGTCAGGGAGGAAGCGGACCTATACGCCCAGCGAGTTTCGAGAAGCGGTATCGTTCAATGGAAGGCGAACGGCATCACCGTGTGCAGCGCGGGCGGGAATCAGAGCCGGCCCCAGCTCGTCTCCGACGGCGCCGGAGGCGCGATCATCGACTGGATGGATTTTCGCGCCTTCGCGTGGGACATCTTCGCGCAGAGGATATCGGCTTCGGGAGAGGTGCTGTGGGTTCCGAACAATGGGATCGTCATCTGCGCCGCCGAAAATGACCAGACCGTTCCCCGGCTCGTCTCCGACGGCGCCGGAGGCGCGATCATCGCGTGGATGGACGCCCGAGCCGGCGATCTGGATGTATATGCGGCGCGGGTAAGCGGGGGAGGCGTGCGTATCTGGCCGGGACAGGTTGTCCCGATCTGCACGGCGCCGCTCGCTCAGCAGACCGTGGAGATCGCTCCCGACGGAGCCGGAGGCGCCATCATCGGATGGACCGATGGCCGCGCCGGAGTCAACGACATCTACTGTCAACGGATATCCGCTGCGGGGACCGCCCTCTGGACCATTGACGGAGTACCGGTGTGCGCCGAGTCCGGCGACCAGGACGAGCCCAAGATTGTCTCGGACGGCTACGGCGGCGCGATCGCCGCATGGAGAGACGCACGGATCAGCCCGCCCGATATCTATGCACAGAAGATACGCTTCAACGGCGCCATAACGGCGGTCGGGGAGAATCGAATCCCTGCGATCCGTGCCGAGCTTCTTCCGCTCTCGCCCAATCCATTCGGCGGAGAGCTGCATATTGACTTCATCGTCGATGCGCCGGGCGATGCGGCAGTGAAGGTGTTCGACGTGAATGGAAGGCTCGTCCGCGATTTGGGTTGTCCGCGATTCCCGGTGGGGAGGCAATCGCTTCTCTGGGACTGCCGGGATCGCTCCGGCCGCCGCGTGCGAAGCGGGATCTATTTCATTCGACTGGAGACCGCGGCGGGCGCGATCGCGCGAAAAGCCGTCATGCTCGAATAATCGCTAAAGCCCCCGCATCCATTCGTCCCTGAGGCAGATCTCGGGATTGGCGAGCGCCGCGTCGATCTCCGCGAGGAGCCGCGCCTTGTCGCCGAGGAGCGTGCCGGCGAGGGCGAGGTAGTTCGACGCGTGGTTGCTCCGGAAGATGCACTTGTCCGTCTCGAGGCCGGCCACGAGCTCGCGGAGCTCGACGACGTCATCGAGCGGCGAGGTGAACTCGAAGCCGGGTCCCATCGCGGCGCGGTATTCGGCCTCGTACGGCCCGAGCATGAGCGTGAGCGCCGAGAGATACCGGGGCTGGATGCGGTTCATGAGCGCCGCCGTGTTGCGCGCGTGCCGCAGGCTCAGCGCCTTTCCGCCGAGGCCGAGAATGACCGTGATCGAGAGCTTGAGCCCCGCCTCCGTCGCGCGACGGCAGCCCTCGGCCATCTCGTCGGGAGTGGCGCCCTTGCGGATTTTCACGAGGAGCTCCGGATCCCCCGTCTCGACGCCGTAGTAGAGGACCGTGAGTCCTTTCTCCCGAAGCAGCCGCATTTCCTCCACCGATTTCTTGAGGAGATTTCCCGGCGTCGCGTACGCCGTTACTCGCTGGAGCTGCGGGAACGACGCGTACAGATGCGCGAGGATGCGCTCGAGGGACTTGACCGGCAGGACGAAGGCGTCGCCGTCGGCGAGAAAGACGCGCCGCACGTGCGGAACGAGCCCCGCCGCCTCGTCGATCTCCTCCTTGACCTCTTCCCACGGCTTCACGCGGAATTTCTTGTCGCGGTACATGTAGCAGAAGAGGCAGCCGTTGTGCGAGCAGCTCTCCGTCACCTGGAAGATGAGGGAGGCCGATTCGCTCGGGGGACGGTAGACGGGCTCTCGGTACTTCGGCATGTCGTATTTCCTCGATGTTCGGCGCCCGGCGCGTGGCGCTCGAAGCGGCGCGTGCTCGATCGCCGGCGATATCGCGTGCGGCATTGTAATCGAGCGGCGGAGGCATTTCAAGTTGAAAGCCCCATCGGAAGGCGCTACATTCAACGGGAACATTCGTATGCATCGGCGGCGGGATTCGGAATGACGGGAAGGTGAACATGGCACGGAAGGCACGGAAAGGACGCGGTCTCCTCATCACGCTCTGCGTGATCGTCGGAATATTCATCATCGCGGTCGCGGCGGTGCGGCTCTTCCTCACGCGGGATAAGCTGCTCGCGATCGTGATTCCCCGCGTCGAGAAGACGCTCGACGCAAAGGTGTCGATCGGCGACATCGGGATCAATTTTCCGTTCGGCCTCGGCGTCGACATCACGGCGCTCTCGTTCGAGAAGACGCTCCCCGATACGAGCGCGCTCGCATTCACGTCCGAGAAGGTGACGGTGCGCTCGTCCCTCATGTCGCTCCTCCGGCGCAAGCCCGAGATCAAGGCGGCGGACGTTCAGGGGGGCTCGGTGACCCTGACGAATCCGAAGAACGCCCGCGTGATCGAGCTCCGCGGGCTCGGGGCGCAGCTTTCGATGCGGCCGGCGGCGGAGGTGTTCGCGCTGAGCGCGAAGGCGGTCGCCGATTCCGTGCTCGTGTCGGCGATCGGCGCTCCCCCGGCCCTGACGCTCGAGAAGGTCGGCTTCGACGGCGAGATCGAGAGCGACAAGGATATGACGCGGATCGTCATCAAGAAATCGAAGCTGAGCTGGGGGGACCTCGTCGCCGCGACGATCGAGGGAGAGGTGACGAACGCGCGGACGGAGCCCCGCGTGGCGCTGACCATCGAGGCGGCCGACAAGCCGCTCGGGCCGGTTCTCGAGAAGATCAGGACCTTCAAGCTCGCCGAGCTCTCGCCGGCGAAGGCGCAGGCGGCCGCGCCGCGGCAGGCCCAAACGCCGGTCGAGATCACGGGCGGCGCGTTCGGTTTCAACGCGCGGATCGAGGGGCTCGCGAAGCAGCCTCTCGCGATGAGCATCGTCTTCGGCGGGCACCTCAAGGACGCGGGCGTACAGTCGGGGGATCTCGCCACGATCGGCGCTCTAAACGCCGAGTTCAAGGGACAGGGAGTCGCGCTCGCGTGGTTGGGGCTCTTCCCCGGCCTCGAGAAGCCCGTGACGCCGGCCGAGATCGCCATGGCGTGGCAGGCGGTCGAGCTCGACGCCACGGTCGAGATCGAGCGAGGGGAGTTCGTTCTGCAGGGCGCGGGCGCACGGGCGGGAGCCGCTGCCGCGCAGACGGCCGCGGGGCAGGCCGCGGGCTCGGGCCCGACCGCCGCGGGCGCCTCGCCGCAGCCCATTCGCGTGTCCTCGGCGAAGGCGCGCGTCGAGCTCTCGGGTCCCGACGTGAAAAAGCTGTCGGGCGAGTTCTTCATCGGCGCGTCGCCGTACCGCTTCGAGGGATCGATGATCAACATCATGCCCGCGGCGGCCGAGCTCGCCCTCGTCGGGAAGCGGCTCGTGGCGTCGGGGCAGAAACAGCTTCCCGATCCGGGAACGGTCCTCGACGGATTGGCGAACGCTCCCGTCGTGAAGCTCGAGATTTCGGGCCGCGCCTTCGACGCGCAGCCGTATCAAAAACCGCTCTTCGGTTCCTCGGGAGGCGCGGCGAGCCCGGCTCCGGCCGCGCAGCCTCCGGCGCAGGCGCAGGCGCCTTCGAGCGCCCCCGCCGCGGCGCTCCTGTTCCTGAAGAACACGACCTTCACCGCGAAGCTCGATTCGATCATCACGCGCGAAGCGGTGTTCACCGAGCTCGAGGGAAAGGGGACGATCCGCGACGGACGCATCAGGATCGAGCCCGCGACGTTCAAATACGCCGGCGGCAAGGGAGCGGCGACGGTGAGCGTCGACGCTCGCAAAACCGCGCGCGTCGAGACGAAGCTCGATCTCTCGATAGACGGAATCGAGGCTTCCCAGGCGCTCGGGAGAATCAGCTCGAGAGGGGATCTGGTGCAGGGGAAGTTCTCGTTCAAGTCGAACGGGTCGGTCGCGACGGGGCCGGGCATCAATCCCGTCATGGCGCTCTCGGCCGCGGGAGCGGCGCTCTCGAGCAAGGGCTCCGTGAGCATCGGCACATTTATCGAGCCGCTGGCGAAGATTCCGGGATTCGACGTCACCCCGTTCCGGGAGTTCAGCTTCAAGGATTGGACGGGGAACTTCGTCGTGAGGGACGGGCGGTGCGCCACGGATGACTGGAAGGTGGCCTCGTCCCGCGGCGACTGGACGATCAAGGGATCGTTCGGATTCGACGGCACGCTCGATTACGCGGTACACGTCGTCCTGCCGCCGTCCGTGCAGGCGCAGATGAAGGGCATCGATCAGTACAAGGCCGCCTTCGATCTCATGCGCGACAAGAGCGGCAACCTCATTCTCGATATCCACGTCGGAGGCAGCGCGAAGCATCCGTCGGCCACGCTCGATCTCACGAAGGCGAAGAGCAAGGCGCAGGAGCGGGTGCTCGAGGGACTGAGGAAGCTCTTGAAGTGACGCGCAGCGGATCCGCCGTTCGATGCGCGGCCCGCCGCCGGCCGCCTCCGCGGCGGCGGGGTGGGACGGCCGCAAAAACGAAGGCCCCCCGGGAGGCGCGGTCCATCCGCGCATTCCCGAGGGGCCGAACGTTGTGCTATCCCGTCAGGCGATCCTCAACCTAGTAGTTGATGGCCGACTCGCGACCGGTCACGTTGACGACCGGGAAGCCGACGTCGCACGACGCGATGCCGAGCGAACCGTTCGGGTTCGCCTCGAACTTGAACGACAGGTTCTCCAGGTTCTCGAGCAGAAGCATGTCGAACGAAGCGACGAGCACCGGCTCGGGACCGTACATGGGCCTGCTGAAGCTAAGCGCCATTCCGGAGAACAGGTCGCCGAGGGTCACGGCAACGTGATCGGGAATCGTGACGCTCGTGATCGCGTACTGCGTGCCCGCATCGAGATCGGCGTTGGCGATGTCGGCGATGCGAAGTTTGAACTCGCACGCCTGCGCGCAGTTCACATCGACCTCGTCGAGCATGATGAACACGTAGCAGTTGACCGGCGTCCACGCGGCCGTCGAGGACTGGCAAACGGTCGCCGATCCGTCGAAGAACACGGCGAGCGACGGATTGGCCGGCTCGCTGACGTTCATGTCGAACGCCTTGTCGACCGTTTTCGCCGTCGGCGAGCTGTCGGTCGCACGGACCGTGAAGCTGAAATCGCCCGAGCTCATCACGACGCCGACGAGCTTGCCCTCTTCGGTGAGGACCAGGCCGTTCGGCAGGGGATCGCTACCCGGGGCGAGCGACCACACGTAGGGAGCCGTTCCGCCCTGGGCCGCCAGATCGGTGTTATACGGAGAACACGTGTAGCCAACCGGAACCGCCGCGGTCGTTATCTCGTACGTGACGGACGGCTTCGGAGGCGTCGGGGTCGAATCATCCGAACATGCGGCGAGCATGGACAGAAGAACAAGACCCGCAAAAAGCGCGAAAACCTTCCTCATCTCAGGACCTCCTTCTCCTTTTTCCAGGTTACAAATCCTGTTAACCCCTCGCCGATGCAATCAGCAAAGCGTGTGCCATGACGTTTCGCGGGGGACGTGGGCGGCGTATCTCGTTGCGCGCGAACGGATTGGGTCGAGTCGATAATCGCTTTCAATGGGCGGGAATTGCCGATCCATTCTCATTATGCCACGGATAGGAGAGAGGGGCGTCGCGCTTCTGGATTGGGGCGCAAAGCTCCCCGGCGCCCGCCGCACTGCCGCGGAGCGGCGTGTCCAGTTGCGCTTGCGCGCTCGGGCGCATTCTATTACCATGAGCGGGACAAGAGGCGCCGCCCGGCGACGGGCGCCCTCGAAGGGCCGGCAAACGGTGGTTTCCCGGTCTCGACGGGCCTCGGCGCCGAGGGCTTTCGAACGGAGGCATCAGATGGGCGTTGGTTTGATCGTATTGATAATCCTCGTCGTGCTCGTTTTCGTCGCGATCGGGATATTCAACAATCTCGTCGTCCTGCGGAAGCGGTGCGACAGCGCGTGGGCGCAGATCGACGTGCAGCTCAAGCGGCGGTACGATCTGATCCCGAATCTCGTCGAGACGGCGAAGGGGTATCTCAAGCACGAGCGCGAGGTGCTCGAGAACGTGACGAAGGCGCGCCAGCAGGCGATCGACGTGTCGGGCGTCAAGGAGCAGGCGCAGGCGGAGAACATGCTCACGAGCACGCTCCGCTCGCTCTTCGCGGTCGCCGAGAGCTACCCGGATCTCAAGGCGAACACGAACATGCTCGCCCTCCAGGAGGAGCTCGCCTCGACGGAGAACAAGATCTCCTTCTCGCGGCAGCACTATAACGAGGTCGTCCTCGATTACAACACGAAGATCGAGCAGGTTCCGTCGAACATATTCGCCACGATGTTCAACTTCAAGGCGCGCGAGTTCTTCGAGATCGAGGAGCCGGCGCAGAAGCAGCCGCCGAAGGTGAGTTTCTCGTAATGGAAAACCTGTACACGGCCATGTCGGCCAACAAGCGGAACTCGTTCTTCATCACGGTCGCGATCACCGCCGTGCTCGTCGTGCTCGGCTATCTCCTCGGGCAGTACTGGGGATCGGGCTACGCGGGCATCGCCATCGCGGTCCTCATCTCGCTCGTCATGTCGCTCTCGGCGTACTACGCCGGCGACAAGATGGTGCTCGGGGTGAGCCGCGCGAAGCGCATCGAGAAGAAGGACTATCCGCAGCTCTTTAACGTCATCGAGGAGCTCGCCATCGCGGGCGGGCTCCCGATGCCGGCGGTCTACGTGATCGACGACACGGCGCCGAACGCCTTCGCCACGGGGCGCGATCCGAAGCACGCGTCCGTGGCCATAACGACGGGGCTCATGCAGAAGCTCAACCGTGACGAGCTCCAGGGGGTCATGGCGCACGAGCTCTCGCACGTCGGGAACCGCGACATCCTCTACGCGACGATGGTGGGGATTCTCGTCGGGTCGATCGCGATGATGAGCGATTTCTTCCTCCGGAGCTTCTTCTGGGGAGGTGGGAGGCGCCGGCGGAGCGACGGCGAGGGAGGAGGGGCCGGGGGCGCGATTCTACTCGTTGTCGCGATCGTGCTCGCGATTCTCGCCCCGATCTGCGCGAAGCTCCTGCAGCTCGCCGTTTCGCGGCAGCGGGAATTTCTCGCCGACGCCTCGGCCGCGAAGCTCACCCGCTATCCCGAGGGGCTCGCCTCGGCGCTCCAGAAGATCGCCGGGGACAAGGAGGTGCTCGAGGTGGCGAACCGCGCCACGAGCCACCTCTACATCGTGAATCCGATCAAGCCGTTCGAGAAGCGCGCGAGCAGCCTTTTCAGCACGCACCCCCCTATACAGGAGCGCATCGCGCGGCTGCGGGCGATCCGGTAGCGCCCGCGGGGCGGCCCGGCGCCGGCGCACCCGCCGCGGCCCGGCGCGGTCAAGCGGCGTGCGGCTCGTCGATCAGGAGCTTTCCCCGGTCCATGATCAATCTCCCGTCGAGCTCGACGGTCGGATTCATCACGATGCCGTCGAGATGGACCGGCACGTCGACCGTTCCTCCCATCGACATGTTGTTCCCGAGCGCGATGTGGATCGTTCCCATGATCTTCTCGTCCTCGAGGATGGAGCCGGTGATGCGGGCGGCGTCGTTCGTCCCGATGCCGAACTCGGCGACGTTGAACGCCTTCTTGCCGAGCGGCTCGAGCTTCTCCCGCAGCGCCGCCGCCTCGGCGCCTCCCGTGATCTCGACGGCGGAGCCGTTCTTGACCCGGATCGTGATCGGCTTCCTTCCGGTCAGCGTGCCGATGCCCGACATCGAGCCGTCGACGACGAAGACGCCGTTGGATGCGCCCTCGACGGGCATGAGGTACGCCTCGCCGGAGGGGAGGTTGCCGAAGCCGCCGGGCTCGTGGATGAGCCCCGTCGAGGCGATCGCCTTGATTCCTTCGATCGGGAGCGTGATGTCGGTTCCGGCCGGCGTCGTCACGCGGAGGAGCGTGCCCGCGGTGAGCAGCTCCGTGGCGCGCTTCGTGCGCTCGGCGATCGCGTAGTAGTCGGCGTTGAGGCAGCGGATCATCGTCTCGCGGAGAATGCCGGGCATCGTCGCGACGCGCGAGCCCGCCTTGCACGCCTCGCGGCGTGCGGCCGTATGGGTGAGCGAGCGCGCCGTGGGGATCACGACGACCTTCGCGTGGGCCATGGCGCTCGAGACGGATTCGGGCGGCTCCTCGCCGTCGCGGCTCCGCACTTCCATTTCCATGACGACCGGGTCGTTCCCGAGGGAAAGCGCCGCCTCGCGGAGCGCCCCGCCGATCTCGCGGAGCTTCGTGTCGGTGACGATGAGGAGCGATTCCCCCCGCTGGAGCTTCAGGCAGTCCCTCAGGGCGATCGTCGCGGCGTTGAGCAGTTCCTGGTCCATGGTTCCTCCCTTATCGCGAGCGAAATTCCTGCGGCATTTCGGCGGTCGCGGTGATCTCCTTGCCGGTCACGGGATGGGCGAATCGCAGCTTCCAGGCGTGGAGGTAGAGCCTCCCGCCCGAGCTCGACGACGCGCCGTACTCCTTGTCGCCGGCGATCGGGTGCCCGATCGAGGCGAGGTGCGCCCGGATCTGGTGCGTCCGTCCGGTGCGCATCGACACCTCGAGCAGCGTCCGGTCGCCGGGCAGCATCCTGACGATCGTGTACGTCGTGCGGGCATCCTTGCCGTCCGCGGCGATCGTCGTATGCGATTTCGTTCCCTTGCTCGTGACGAGCGGCGCGGCGATTTCGCCCGACGGCGCCGGCGGCGTCCCCTCGACGACGGCGAGGTACGTCTTTCGCACATCGCCGCTCGAGAGCGCCCTGCTCAGGACGCGCGCGGCGGCTCTCGTCTTGGCCACGATGAGAGCCCCGCTCGTGAGCCGGTCGAGCCGGTGCACGGGGGTGTAGGGGAAATGGATCCCCGGCGCAGCGCCCCCCGCGGCGCCGCCGTCCGATCCCTCGCCGGGCGTCCGCAGATCGAGCAGGTACTGCCGCTCGTCCTGGTTCCGCCGGGCCCTCGTCGCTCCGGGCCGCGCCCCGGTTTTCTTCCGGCGGTATTCTTCGAGCAGGTCGAGGAGAGAGCCCTTCTCCTTCTGGTTGCCCGGCTGCACGACGAGCCCCGTGGGCTTGTCGATGACGAGGATCGAAAGGTCCTCGTAAATGACGCGGATGTCCCTGCCGATGCCCCCGGCGCGTTTCGCCCGCCGCGGCGCGGCGGGCGCCGGCTTCCGGCTCTCCTCGAACTCGGCGAGGTCGATCGCGACGACGTCGCCCGCCTTGAGCCGGGCGTTCCCGAGCGCCTTCGAGCCGTTGAGAAAGATGAGCCCCTTGCGCAGCAGGATCTGCGTGACGCCGAAGGGCATGCCGGGAAGGGAGGCCCTGATGAAACGGTCGAGCCGCGATCCGTGCCATTCCCCCGTGATCGAGAAACGTCTCATGGTTCCAGTTTCTCCATTCGCATAATCCTCGGCATTTCGCCGCTGTAGGACACGTAGAGACAGGGCGCGCCGCGAAGCGCCTCGTCGCGCCCCGCCGCCGCGTAGGCCGTCCGCCCGGGGCGCTCGAGCTCGATCGCGTCGGCGAGATAGGGGAAGGCGAGCGGCGGTTCCTTGACGGCGAGCCTGGTGAATCCCGGAAACCGGTCGCTCTCCTCGACGATCGTCCGGACGACCTCCCGGTACATCATCGTGAATTCATCCCATTTTTTCTCGAGCCGCGCGTCCCGCACGAGCGATCCCGCGCACAGGATCGCGAATATCGCGATCGCCGCTCCCTGCCGCGCGCGGGCGCGCTCTTTCCAGAGCATCGAGAGCAGGAGCGTCGCGACGAGGACCGTTCCGACCGACGACAGGTAATAGTACCGGTCCTGGCTGATCGAATCGGTCGAGAAGAAGCGGTAGCGGAAGAGCGAAGCGGGAAGGAGCGCGAGCAGGGACCAGCCGACGGCGAGGATCATCGCCCGCAGGCGCTTGCCGGCCCAGCCGGCCGCGACGAGCACGACGAGCACGGGAATCGCGGCGAGCTCGGGACCGAGGGCGCCCGTCGGCTCGGGGATATAGTTCCCGGCGGGATAGACGAGCGAGAAGAGCGGCCACGGATAGAGCTGGAAGATGAAGCCGGCGGCGACGTTCCTCGCGGCGTGCGCGCCGGGCCCCCAATTATCCTGGAAGAATCCCCCCATGAACGCCTGCCGGAGAATCAGATAGAGAATCGAGACGGCGGCGAAGGCGGCGAGGGCGGCCCCGCCGGGCCGGGCGGACGGGATCGACGGGCGGGACGGGACGCACGGGCCGGACGGGCCGGACTGGACGGACTGGACGGACTGGACGGACTGGCCGGACTGGACGGACCGTCCCTTCATGGCGAAGAGGAGCGCTACGAGGAGCGCTCCCGCGATCGCCTCCTCCTTCGAGGCGAGGGCGAGGACGTAGAGCGCGGTGGAACCGGCGATCCGGGCCGGCGACGGCGCCGGGCGGGAGAGCAGGACATCGAGGGACGCCAGCAGAAAGAACGTTGAAAGCAAAGTGGTTCTCGCGCTTATCCACATGACGGCCGACGCATGGACGCTCGTTACGGCGAACAGCGCGGCAGCCGCCGCGGCGATCGATTCGCTGCCGAGGAGCTTGAGGATCAGGCGGAACACGAGCACGGTGCACAGCGCGTGAAGGACGATATTGAAGCCGTAATGGAGGGGGAGGTTGCCCGGTACGGTCTTTTCCATGCAATAAAAGGAGATATTCACGAGCGGCCGGAAGAAATCGACGACCCGGAACGAGAGGAGGTTGCCCGGATTCATATCGTAGCGCGCCGCCTTGAGCCAGGAGAAGTCGTCGTTGAACAGCCCGTTGTCGAGGATGCCCCGGTACGCGGCGAGGCACAGCAGGCACAGCAGGATGTAGATCGTGCGCCGGGGCATGGAGCCGGCCGTGATCGCTCGTTCCGGCATGGGGGCACCTCCTCGAACCCGTACCACTGTAAGGGCTCATTTTTCGGTTCGCCAAGCATTATTTCTCGTTGTGATATTTCGGACGCCCCGGTATCATATGCCCATACTGCTCTTCGCGGGCAAGCCAGTCTTATTCCGGGAAATTGGAGGTACATCGTGAGCGGGCTTTTCGGAGTTGTTTCCACCAATGATTGCTCCGATGTTTTGTACTACGGAACCGATTACCACTCGCATCTGGGCACGCAGTTCGGCGGGATCGCGGTGTTGGGGGACGAGTTCACGCGGCAGATTCATCACATCGGACAGAGCCAGTTCAAATCGAAATTCTACGAGGACCGCGCCCGTCTGCGCGGCACGAAGGGCATCGGCGTGATCAGCGCGCTCGACGAGCAGCCGATCTATCTCAAATCGAGCTTCGGGCCCTTCTGCATCGCGACGGACGGCTACATCGACAACGCGAGCGCGCTCGTCGACGATCTGCTCTCGAAAGGCATGTCGTTCAGCGAAGTCGGCGGGAACCGGTTCGTCAACCTCACGGAGCTCGCGGCGAAGCTCATCACGCGGGGGAAGGATATCGCGGACGGAATCGATCATCTCTTCGAATCGATCGACGGTTCGTGCTCGCTCCTCCTGCTGCACGAGGACGGGATCTACGCGGCGCGCGACCGCATGGGATATTCGTCGCTCGCCGTCGCGCGGCGGGGCGGCGAGTGGGCCGTTGCCTCCGAAACGAGCGCGTTCGCGAACCTCGGATTCGTCGTCGAGAAGTACCTCGAGCCGGGGGAGATCGTGCTCATCGACGAGAGCGGCGTCCACCAGCGGCGTGCCGGCGGAGCCTCGAACAACATCTGCGCGTTTCTCTGGATCTACACCGGGTTCCCGACGTCGAGCTTCGAGGGGATCAACGTCGAGACGGTCCGCGAGCGCTGCGGACAGCGCCTCGCGCGGCGCGACCGGGACATCGAGGTGGACGTCGTCGCCGGCATTCCCGATTCGGGGATCGGCCACGCGCTCGGCTACGCGATGGAGTCGAAGAAGCCGTTCCGCCGGCCGCTCGTGAAGTACACGCCCGGGTACGGGCGCAGCTATACGCCCCCCTCGCAGGACACGCGCGATCTCGTCGCGAAGATGAAGCTCATCCCGAACGCCGACGTCATCGCCGGGAACCGGATCGTGATCTGCGAGGATTCGATCGTCCGCGGCACGCAGCTCAAGAACTACACGGTGAAGAAGCTCTGGGAGGCCGGCGCCCGCGAGGTGCACGCGCGCCCCGCGTGCCCGCCCCTCATGTTCCCGTGCCGCTTCAACCTCTCGACACGGAGCACGGACGAGCTCGCCGCGCGCCGCGCTATCAGGGCGATCGAAGGGCGGGACATCGACGACGTGTCCGACTACGTCGATTCGCGAACGGATAAATACCGGGCGATGGTCGACTGGATCGCCCGCGATCTCGAAGTGACGACGCTCAGGTATCAGACGCTCGACGACATGATCGCTGCGATCGGGCTCGCGAAAGAGCGGCTCTGCCTCTACTGCTGGACGGGCGAGTATCCGGCTCTCTGGACGAGAGAGCGGGACGCCGCCGCGCCGCGGCGGGCGGAGGGGGAACGGGAGACGGTCGGAGCAGAAAGGTAGCGCGATGGCGGTACAGGAGATTCTCTATCTCGGCAATCCGAAGCTGTACGAGGAGTCGAGCAAGGTCGGGCGCGATGAGCTCGACGAGCTCAAGGGGGTGTTCGAGGATCTGGCGGACACGCTCCAGGAGTTCCGCGACGAGTATGGATGGGGGCGCGCGATCTCCGCGCCGCAGATCGGGGTCATGAAGCGGATCGTCTTCATGGACGTCAACGAGCCGATCGTTCTCATCAATCCGGTGATCAAGCTGCGGAACCGCCGGAAGGTGATCGTGTGGGACGATTGCATGAGCTGTCCCGACCTCCTCGTGCAGGTCAAGCGCTACCGCCGCTGCAAGATCGAGTACCGCGACGAGAACTGGAACAAGCGGAGCATGTACCTCGAGGGGAAGCTCGCGACGCTCCTCCAGCATGAAGTGGATCATCTCAAGGGGATTCTCATCACGCAGCGGGCGCTCACGGAGAAAAGCTTCGCGCTCCGGAGCGAGCGCGCGTACCTGAAATAGCCCGTGCCCGCGCCGTGCCTCGAACCGGCCGCGCGTTCTTTGATTTCCAAGAGGAGGGCTCCATGTCGAACGCATCGCAGAAGGACTATTCCAGGGCGCTTGAGATCGGCCGTCCCCCGAATATCGCGAGGCTCTTCCCGAACTCCCGGGCCCTCATCGTGAGCGGCAAGGCCGTCGACCGCGCCATGAGATCGAAGGGACGGGCGATGACGATCGCCGCGAACGCGCGGAACAGCTTCGTGATCCGCGGGGCGCTCAGGGCCGCCCAGCGGGCGCACGCCGCGATCATCGTCGAGATCGCGAAATCGGAGGGAGGGGCGAGCGCGTACTGCCCGGTGAGCCTCTGGAACATGGCCACGCTCGTGGACGCCTTCGCGAACGAGCTCGGGATCACCGTTCCGGTTGCGGTGCACGCCGACCACTACGGCATCAAGGGCGAGAAGGACGTCGAGGCGGCGCGCGTCGAAATCCCGTCCCTCTTCGAGGCGGGTATCACCTCGATCGCTATCGACGCCTCGCACCTTCCGGACGACGAGAATCTCCTCGCCGGCATCGAGCTCGCCCGGTACGTCCCCCCGTGGGCCGGTCTTGAGACCGAGGTGGGCGAGATCAAGGGCGCGCAGGGGCTTTCGACCGTCGATGAGGCGCTCTTCCTGATCAGGGGGCTCAACGCGCACGGCGTGTTCCCCGACTGGATCGCGCTCAACAACGGCACGACGCACGGGATCGAGGCGAGCGACGCCGGTATCCAGGTCGAGTTGACGGCGGCGATCCACCGGGCGCTCGAACCGTACCGGATCTCGGGCGCGCAGCACGGCACGTCGGGCAACAACAGCGATCGGCTGCGCCGGATCGCGGCGGAGACCGCCACGACCAAGGCGAACGTCGCAACCGCGCTCCAGATGGTTTCGTGGGGGGTCGAGGTGAACGACTACGGCAACGCGAAGCTCGACGGCGACGGCAACTTTATCAAGGTGCCCGATACGGGCGTTTCGGACGCCCTGTGGAACAAGATGGCGGAGCACGCCGCCGAGAAGGGATGGAAGAAGGGCGACTACAAGAAGCTCAACCTTCCCTTCGAGAACCGCCTCCTCGGGCAGCCGGCCGCCGTCCGCGAGCGGATGGTCGCCGCCGTGGAGGAGTTCACCTACGGTCTCCTGACGAAGGTGTTCAACGCGACGGACACCGCGCCGCTCGCGATCGACGCGATACTATCGGCGGGTTCCTACGATCTCGGGCCCAAGGGTCGCCGGATCGAGGATCCGGCGGAGTGGACCGTGGAAAAGATACGATCCCGGGCCAAAACCGTTTCCGCGGACAAGGGATCGAAGGGGGATTTCTCGGACTAGGCGACACGGAGACGGTCGTCGGCGGGGCCGGGGTTGGATCCCCGGCCCCGTTTCGTTATCCTCGCCGCCCTTGCTCCCTGATGACGACGGTGCCGGCGATCCGGTCGTGGATCGTCTGCCTGTTCGGATCCCAGAACACCTCGAGGAATCCGAGAAATCCCGTCGCCGCCGAAGCGGCGTATCCGCCGGCGCGCCCGAAGGAGCCCCACAGGCTCATGTTCCGCCCGTTGAGCGCGGTTGCCCTGATGCCGGCGAGCGCCTTTCCCGGCGTCTTTCCCCTCATCGCCCAGGTGAGAATCGTGAAATAGGCCATGAAAACGACCGCGCCGGACGCGAAGCCTCCGAAGCCCGTCACCACGTCGCTCCCGAGCGACAGCAGTCCGGTCTCCTCGTTGAACTTCGATTCCTTGGCGTCGAGGTTCAGGGCGACGCTCATCCGGTCCGATGAAACGAGCGTCGAGAGAACGCTGTCGGCGTGGGTCTGGATCGCCGAGCGAACGTCGGAGGGCAATACGCGCGGATTCCGTTCGTCGATGATTCGGAAGACGTCGGCGGTGAGACGCCGCCCGACGGCGTCCCGCTCCGGTCCCGGCTCCGCGCGGTAATATTCAATGCCGCCTTTGAGAAGGTTGGGGTACCGGGCATTATTGACGGCGACGGCGAGGAGAAACAGGGCCAGCACGACGAGCGCGCCGTCGACGATGAACGCCGCCGCGCGCCTGAACGGCGACGCGAGCGGTTTTCCGATGAGGCGGGGATCGACGAGCATGGGCTCGTCGGTCACCGCGCGCCGCCGTTGGATTTTCTCGCTTCTTGACCTCTTCATGATCCACACGTTCCCGCCGGCGACACCGTCATCCGTTCTCCTCTTCGTACTTCTCGAGAACCCGCACGAAGGCCGCGACCGTCGCCTCGTCACGGTCGACGAGCGTGACGTCGGAGAGGCTCTTCGGCTGGTGCGCTCTGAGCGCCTCGAAGATCGCCGCGGCGGAGTCGTCCGGAGAGACGCTCCCGGCGCCCGTTCCGAGCCCCGGAATCGCGACCGATTCGAGCCCGAGCTCCTCGACGAGCGCGAGCGCAGCGGCCGCGGCGCGTTTCACGGCGTCGGGAGAGCTCGGCCCGCCCGGCTCCGCGGCGACCGCGACGTGGATGATCTTGAGATTCTGGAGCGTTCCGGCCGTCGTGGCGACCGCGGCGCCGACCGCGAGCGGCGCCTTCGCGGCGGCTTCCTTTTCGATCGCGTCCCCGCCGGCCGCCTTGATGGCGCCGGCCACGCCCTGCGCCATGACGCCCCGCGGATCGGCCGGGTTGACGATCGCGTCGACGAAGAGCTTCGTGATGTCCCCGAGGCGGGCTTTGACGCCGACGTCCCCGACGTCGGCCGTGAACTTGTTCTCGTCCATCGCGATCTCGGCGAGCACGACGTCGGGACGGTTGCGGTACTTCTTCGTGATCTTTTCGCTCTGGACCGCCGCGTAGTTTATGGCCTTGAAGAGATCCTCCGGCGCGAGCTCGCCCTCGATGAAGGCTTCGATCTTCTTCGCGAGCGGCTCGACGAGATCTTTCGTCTGCCTCCGCTTGAGCGAGTCGATGAATTTGAGCTTCCGCTCCGCGCGCTCTTCCTCTTTCTTCGTCATGAGTATTTCATATCGCATGCGGTGGCTGAAGGCAAGCGCGGAATTGCCGTGCGGTGCGGCGCCGCGGCGGGTTTATTCGCTTCAAAAAACGCGCGCGCCGATATAGAATTCGACGGTTCGCCCACGTGACGCTTTTTGTATAAGAAGGAGGCAGTATGAAGCCGTTCAATGGCGCGCGAGCGCTTCTCGTGATTCTGGCCGCCGTGCTCGTCTGCGCGGCGTCTCTCTCCGCGGTCCGCGCGGCCGATGTGAAGCCGCTCACCCCCGCCGACATCTGGAAGCTGAAAGCGGTCGGCGAGCCGCAGCTCTCGAGCGACGGGAAGTGGATCGCCTACACGATCTCGACGACCGATTTCGACAAGAACACGCGCAATTCGGACATTTATATTGTCGCATCCGGCGGCGGCGAGCCGCGGCGCATGACGACGAGCGAGAAGCGCGACGACTCGCCGGCATGGTCTCCCGACGGGACGACGATCGCGTTCATTTCGTCTCGCGGCGGCGACGCTCAGATCTACGTCCTGCCGGTCGGCGGCGGCGAGGCGCGCACGGTCACCGATTTCCCCGGCGGCGTGGACGATTTTATTTGGACGCCGGACGGGAAGGGCTTCGTCTTCGCGGCGAGGACCTATCCCGACTGCGCCGATCTCGACTGCATCGAGAAGAAGGACAAGGAGCGGGAGGAAAGCAAGGTCGGCGCCAAGGTGCACGAGCACCTCATGTACCGGCACTGGAACGCGTACGAGGACGGGAAGGTTCAGCACCTGTACCATACGCCCGTCGAGGGAGGCGCGCCGCGCGACCTCACGCCGGGCTTGAGATTCGACGCGCTCACCTACTGGCTCGCCTCCGCCGGGCGCGACTACGCGATATCCCCCGACGGCTCGATGCTCTATTTCTCGGGCAAGCAGGACGAGGCACAGGCGGTTTCCTACAATGAGGAGATCTGGTGCGTGCCGCTCGCCGGCGGCGACGTGCTGAAGATCACGGACAACCCGGCCGCCGATACGCACCCGCGCGTCTCTCCCGACGGGAAATCGCTTGCCTATCGGGCGACGCGGCGTCCCGGTTACGAGTCCGATCGCTACGAGCTCATGCTGATGCATCTTCCGGCCGGCGAGCCGCGAAGCCTCACGGCCGATTTCGACCGGAGCGTCGGCGACTTCTTCTGGGCGGCCGACGGGAAGAGCCTCTACTTCGAGACCGAGGATCGCGGCGACGTGAACCTCTGCGTCGTCCCGACGGACGGCGGCGCGGTGAAGCCGGTCATCGACGGCGCCCGGGCCGGCCGCGGATACCACACCGACGTCGCGGCGGGGCCGAGGGACGCCTTCTTCGTCTATCGCCACCGGCCGATGGCGCACACGTTCGAGATCTTCCGCTCCGACAAAGCCGGGAAGAACGTGAAGCAGATCACTTTCGCAAACAAGGAATTCTACGATACGTTCTTCGTGCCGCAGGGCTCGGAAGAGTACTGGTGGAAGGCGGCCGACGGCGCCGACGTCCACGGCTGGCTCATCAAGCCGATGAGCCTCGATCCGGCGAAGAAATACCCGATGATGGTGCGCGTCCACGGCGGCCCGCAGCAGATGTGGGTGAACGGTTTCCGCACCGAGTTCGCGCTCTTCCCGGGCGCCGGCTACGCCGTTTTCTTCTGCAATCCGCGCGGCTCGGGGGGCTACGGGCAGAAGTTCTGCGACGACATCCGCGGCGACTGGGGCGGGAAGCCCGTGGACGATCTCAAGGCCGGCGTGCGGACCGTTCTCGAGAAGAATCCCTGGATCGACGCGAAGCGCGTCGGCGCGTGGGGGGACTCCTACGGCGGCTTCTTCTGCAACTGGCTCCAGGGACACAACGAGGACAGGATGTTCGCCGCGCTCGTCTCGCACGCGGGGGACGCCGACGAGTGGGCCGGCTGGGGCTCGACCGAAGAGCTCTGGTTCCCCGAATGGGATCTCACCGGCACGCCATGGGACAAGCCCGAGGTGTACGACCGGACCTCGGCGATCCGCTACGCGAAGAACTTCTCGACGCCGCATCTCTTCACGCACGGCGATCTCGACTACCGCGTGCCGATCACGGGAGGGGAGACGATGTTCACGGCGTGCCAGCGCCTCGGCGTGCCGTCGAAGATGATCCGCTTCACCGACGAGGGGCACTGGATCCTGAAGCCGCAGAACCAGAAATTCTGGTACGGCGAGGTGCTCGGCTGGTTCGACGAATACCTCAAGAAATGATAGCGGACGCATGAGAAGGGCGGCCCGGAAACCACCGGGCCGCCCTTTGGTGCGCGCTCATCGAACCGCCGCCTCTCGGCGGTTCGTCGAAGCTACCTGAGAAGAATCATCTTGTTCGATTCCACGAACGTCCCCGCCGTCATCCGGCAGAAGTAGATGCCGCTCGCCACCTTCGTTCCGGATTCATCCGTGCCGTTCCAGACAACTTCGTGGCGTCCCGCGGTGAGCGTCTTGTCGACGAGCACCCGGACGAGGCGCCCCGAGACATCGAAGATCTTGAGCGATACCCGCGCCGGGGCGCTGATATCGAACGCGATCTTCGTCGTCGGATTGAAGGGATTGGGGAAGCTCTGGTGCAGGCGATTCGCCGCCGGGGCCGTCTCCGCGACGTCGGTCGCGGTGCAGCCGACGTCCCGCGCCCCGATGAGGCCGCATCCGCCGCTGTTGGCCGAGGCGCACGGCGACGTGTTGAACAGCGTCAGATTGTGGTTGGCCGGATCACAGAACAGGGGATCGGTATCGATGTTGCCGGAGCCCCATGAGATCGAGCTGCCTCCGGTCGAATAGATGGCAGCCTGACCGCCCTGAACGTCGCAGCACCCCACGGGCAGCTCGCTCGCGTTCACGGCTATCTGCGGGCCGGCGATATCGGCGCTGTTATCCCAGAAGATGCAATCGTAGAGATCGGCGAGCGAGGCATTGACGTCATATAATGCGCCGCCGATCTGACGCGCGCCGTTGTTGTAGAACGTGCAGTGCAGGAAGGCCGAGTTGTCGTAGTCCTTGCCGTAGAACGCGCCCGCGTTGTACTCGGCCATGTTCCCGTCGAATACCGTATTTTGGACCCACGCCTCGGAGTGGTTGGTGCAGTACATCCCTCCGCCGTCCGTGGATGACGAGTTGCCGAGCAAAGTGCACTGATCGAGGTGGGGAGTGCTCGAATTGCAGTAGATCCCCGCCCCGTAGCGGCCCGCTTCGTTGGCGGTGAAGGTGCAGAGCGTTATGAAGGGTTCGGCGCTCACGCGGTTGTACATCGCGCCCCCGTCCTCGGTAGCCGTGTTTTCCTGGAAGATACAGCTGTCATAGCTCAATGTCGCCGGAGCGTTGCCGTTCTGGTTGTGAACGCCTCCTCCCCAGTGCTGCGTGATGTTGTATCTGAAGGTGCACCCTTCGACCGTCGGGCTTGCATAGTAATTGTAAAGACCCCCCCCTCCCCAGGTTCCCGTGTTGCCCTCGAAAAGGCAGTTGGTGATGGCGGGCGCGCAGGTATGGCACAGGATGCCGCCGCCGGCGTCATCGGCCGAGTTGTTGAGGAATGTGCAGCCGGCAATGTCGGGATTGCCCTGGAGAACGATTATGCCGCCGCCGTCAACCGTCACGTGATTCCCGCTCAGGATGCAGCCCTGGATGGTCGGGGAGCAGCCGGTCACGTTGATTCCGCCGCCGTACGAGCTCCACCCGTTGATGATCTTCAGGTTCTTGATGACGGTCTGCGGTCCCTCTCCCTTGCGGATGTAGAAGCCGCGATGGAGGGAACCGGAGCTCCCCTGGCAGTTGATGATGCACGCGCTCGCGTTGCCGCTCAGCGACTGGACGGTGATCCGCTTGCCTTTCGTGTCGAGGTCGCGGTTCCCGTCGCCCGTGTAGGTGCCGTCCGCCACGCGAACGATATCCCCGTTCCACGCGGCGTCGATCGCCGCCTGGATCGTCGGCTTGTACGACGGAACGTCGATGGCGGCCGCGTAGTGGGGATAGTGATACCCGAGATCCACCGAGCCGAGGTCCTCCTGCTGGTTCGTTTTCGTCGTCCAGCCGCCGCTCATGCAGGTCGTGCCGTCGGCCGACGGGTAGCACGCGGCGGTCGCGAGCACGCTCCCCGCGTCGACCGCGTCGCTCAACGCCTGGTTCAGATAGTAGTCGCCGCCCGTTCCCCAGACGAACGAGGCGTCTCCGTCGAAGCCTCCGCCGCCGGTGTATCCCTCGATGAGATTGTGGTTGAAGAGGCCGTAGAAGGCGCCATCGATCTCGCTGTCGAAGTTCCAGTAGATGATGTTGTCGACGATATCCGCGTCTCCCCCGAGGGAGCTGATGCCGCCCGCGCCGCCGGTGCACGTGTTGCTGACGATCGTGCAGTTGCGAATCTGTCCGTTGCAGTAGTGGACGCGAACGCCGCCGCCGTGGCCATACGCCGTGCAGTTCGAGACGAGGCAGTTGAAGATGCCGGGATCGGCGCTCGCGTTGTCGATGTAGATGCCGCCGCCGTCGCTGTCCGCCGTGCAATTGTCGATCACGCAGTTCATGATGGTCGGAGAGGAGGCCACGATGGAGATCCCGCCGCCGTTCGTCTCGCCGCCATCCCGGATCGTGAATCCCTGGACGATCGCCGAGGACCCCTCGCCCGAGTGAAAATAGAATCCGCGGCCGCCGCCGCTGCAGTCGATAATGCAGTATTTCGGCTGGTTGCTCTCCGACCTCAGCTTCAGGTTCTTGCCGCCGAAGTCGATGTCGTAATTGCCGGCGCCCGCGTACGTTCCGTCGGCGCAGTAAATGGTGTCCCCCGAGCTCGCGGCGGTCACCGCCGCCTGAATGGTCGCGTAAGCGCCCGTTCCGTCGGCCTTGAGATGGAAATGGGCGGCCGATGCCGCGGACGAGACCGCGGCGAGAAAAGCGATCATGAGCATGATGCGGCGCATAGTCCCCTCCTCGATGCGATTGATGGAAAGAATTCCCCTGGTGCGACGTCCCCCCAAGATGCTGGAAACCGTCGGCAATTATACCAGATAACGGCTTTATATTAAAGAGGATTCTTGGTTCGGCGGGGCCGCGGTTTTTACTCTTCCGACAGATCCTCCGCCGCGATCCGGTCGATCTCGGCGGGAGTGATCCCGAGCGCTTCGGCCGCCGATTCCTTCTGCTGGCCGAAATAGGAGAGCGTGTGCCGCACGTGCTCCCGCACGACCTCGTCGAGCCGCTTCGGCATGAAGATATCGCTCCCGACGCCGCGCTCGACACGATCCCTGATGAAGAGGGGGAGCGATTCGACGGTGACGATGTCGGTATCGGCGTTCGCGACGGCGCTCGCGACGATGGTGATGAGCTCCTGCACGTTGTCGGGGAATTGATACGACACGAGAAGTTGCATGCAATCCTTTGAAAAGCCGGCGATGGTCTTTCCGGCCTTTTCGCTTTCTTCCTTGAGAAAGAGCTCCGCGAGAAGCGGAATATCGCCGGGACGCTCACGCAGCGGCGGAATCCTGATCGAGTTGATCATGAGATGATAGAGGAGATCCCGCGAGAACCGGTTCGCGTATTCGGGGTGCGTGAGGTCGCGTTTCGCCGAAACGATGACGCGCACGGCCGCCTTCCTGATGCTCGTCGAGCTCTCGCGGTAGTACTCGCCCGTCTGGATGAGGCGCTTGAGCTTCACCTGCATCGGGAGCGTCAGATCGCCGATGTTGTTGAGGAAGAGCGTGCCGTGGTCCGCCTGCTCGAGGAGCCCCGGCGTCTCTTCGTGGGAGCCGTGCCAGTCCTTCGCCTGACCGAAAAAGAACGAGGGGAACTTCTCGGGATCCTGGCTGTCGACCTCGACGACGACGAAGGGTCCGTCCTTGCGCGGGCTCGCCTCGTGGATGGCGCGGGCGAGCGTTTCCTTGCCGCTTCCGCTCTCGCCCCAGATGAAGATGCTGACGTCGCTCGCGGCGAGCTTCTCCGCCTGATGGAAGAGGCGGATCATCCGGTCGTCCTGCGTCGGAAGCTTCGTGAATGCGGCTTCGAACGCGAGGTCCTTCCTCGTCAGCTGCTTCGGGAGCTGGTTGATCGTTTTTTGAAGCGTCCGGTTTTCAATCGCGTTTTCGAGTACCTGGACGAGATTCTGGTCGTCGACCGGTTTCGTGAGATAATCGAACGCGCCGAGCTTCATCGCGCGGACGGCGAGGTCGACGTCGCTGACGCCGGTGAGGATGACGGCGGGCGTGTCGTCCCCCTTTCCCCGCATCATGCGCAGGATGTCCATGCCGCTGACGTTCGGCATGTCCATGTCGAGAAGGATCGCGTCGAAACGCTCGCGCTCGAGGAGGCCGGCCACCTCGCGCGAATCGTTCACGACGGACGGCTCGAAGATCCCCGTCTGGACGAGAAACACCATGAAGTAGTTGGTTACGGCGACGTCGTCGTCGATGATGAGAACTCGCTTCATCGTCATCCTTTCGGCGGGCCCTGCGAACCCGGTTTGGCCTGCGGCGTTCCGGTCCTCTGCGGCGCGGCTGATTTTGCCGGGATTCTCACCGTGAATGTCGTTCCCGCACCCTGCTTGCTCCTCACCGTGATGCCCCCGCCGTGCTCCTCGACGATCCGGTAGACGATCGCGAGCCCGAGCCCCGTTCCTCCCTTGGCGCGCTTCGTCGTGAAGAAGGGATCGAATATCTGCTTCAGCGTCTTGTCGTTCATGCCGATGCCGTTGTCCTCGATCTCGAAAACGACGTCGGCGTCCTCGGCCCGCGTCCGCACCGTGATGAGCCCGCGCACGTCGTCGCGCATCGCCTGCCCGGCGTTCACGAGAAGGTTGACGAGGATCTGCTCGATCTTCTGCGCGTTGCCCGTGAAGACGGGGAGCCCCTCGGCGAGGTCGAGCCGGATATCGGCCCTGCTTGTGGACTTCGTTGTGGACGAGGCGCGCGCTCGCCTCGATGAGCGTGTTGATATCGATCGTGTCGACGAGGAGCCCTTCGTCCTTGCGGGCGAAGGTTCTGAGCCCCTCGACGATCCCCTTGATCCGCTGCGAGCCGTGATCCATATCGTCGACGAGCATCATGATGTTCTTGCGCCAGAAATCGTAGTTGAGCTTCGCGATCTTGAAGTCGCCGTGAGCCGCGCAGTATTCGTCGACGATCGGCATGAGGTCCTCGAGGGATTGCTTGAGGATCTTGATGTTCCCCCGGATGAACTGGTTCGGGTTGTTGATCTCGTGGCCGATGCCGCTCACGAGCTGACCGAGCGAGGCGAGCTTGTCGGCCTGCTGGAGCTGCTGCTCGTACGTCATCTCGAGCGTCACGTCGCGGTAGAACTCCATGATGCCGTCCACCTCGTGCTCCCGGTTGTAGATCGGGAGCGCGTGGACCTGGAGAACCTGGTTGTCGCGCCGGAGCTGGAGGGTGACGGGCGTCTTGTCGCGGAGGATGCGCGCGAGGCGGCAGTCCTCGCAGGGGCGCTCCCGCCCGAAGACGCTCGTGTAGCAAAACGTGCCGGGGCTCATGTTCTCCCGGTTCGACATGATGACCGTGCGGTGGTTGTCGATGAGGACCACCTCGTCGGGAATCGCCTTGAACATCGCCTCGAGCGTCGATTTCGACTCCTCCCAGCCTCCCTTGGCCGTATCGAGGTACGAATTGACGACGCGCAGCTTGTTGTTCTGCTCCTCGAGCTCGGCGGTGCGCTTCGCGATTTCCCCCTGAAGCTCGTCGAGTCGCTTGTTGAATCCCGCTTCCTCGGCCTGCTTCTTGATGAGCCGCTCCTTGAGCTCCTTGCGCTCGAGGGCGAGGCTCAGCATTCGCCCGATCTCGTCGAGCATGCGCTGCTCCTCGGGGAGGAGCTGTCGTTTCTCGCTGTAGTAGCCGACGCGGATCTCCCCTTTATCGCTTCCGCCGACGATGAGACGAACGGCGATGTAGTTGTAGGAGTTCGGTTTCTGGCCGTATTCGATTCCCTGGTAGACGGAATAGGTGATCGCCTCTTCGGGATAGAGCATCCCTGCGGCGAGATAACGGGGGAGCTCCCTGAAGAATTCGACGATCGAATCCGAATCTTCGATCCACTCGGCGACGTCGTAGAGGCAGGAGAGCTCCTTGATGCGCTCCGCTTTCTCCCATTCCTCGAGCTTGCGGAGCGCCTCGAGCTTGTTGCCGAAGAAGACGAATATCTCGCCGTCGTCGGTCTTTCCGTGCCCCGCCTTGAGCGGAATCGAGCGGGAGCCCTCTCCCGCGACGGTGTATACGGCGTTTGCGCGATTCCTGGCGCGCGCCTGCGCCATCGCCGAGCGAAAGGTCGTGAGGGAGGGAGGGGTGAGGATATCCTTCAGCAGTTTTTCCTCGGCGGGGGCGTCCTCCTCGCGGCTGTCGCGGGCGAGGAGCCTGCTCATGTGGACGATTCGCTCCGTTCCGTCCACGACGAGCAGATAATCGAAGCTGCTCTCCATGAAGGAGTAGAGATTCTCGAGCTTGATCATGGCGCTCCTCCGCCTCTCGTGCCTACTGTCTCACGCGGAACCTGCCGGTGCCGACCTCCCTGATTTCGCGTTTGTACCGCTCGCTGTGGGTGAGCGGCGGCTGCAGCGAGCCGGTGTGGGCGACGGCGCCCGTCGGAACGAGCCGCGCCGCGCCGGCGGCGACACGCTCTTCGCCGGTGTTCCAGTAAAAGCGCGTGAGATCGCCGAGCTCGTTCTTGACGATCGTTTCGATTTCGGAAGCCGTGTCGTCGGCGACCGGGATCCCGAACTCGCGGGCGAGCCCGCGGAGCACGTCGATTCCCGTCGCTCCCGCCGGCGGCTCGACGGCGCGCGCGTACTCGACGACCGCGCCTTCGAAGTTGCAGCGGGTCCCCTCGGTCTCGAGGTAGGTCGAACCGGGGAGCACGACGTCGGCCGAACGCGTCGTTTCGGTGAGCGTCCAATCCATCGCCGCGAGGAACTCCACGTTCTGGAACCACGAGCCGGTCTGGCCCCACGCGAGCGGGTCCTCGCCGATGACGAGCGCGCCCTTGAGCTCGCCCGAGGCGAGGAGCTCGCGCAGCTCGCGGCGGCTCCGCGCTCCCGCGGCGCCCTGCGGATTCGGCGTCCTGCCGGGGCCGAACGCCGGGTCGGCGCCCGCGAGCTCGATCGCGGCGCTGTTCGCGTTCATGCGGGGGAGGAGGAGGTCGGCGCGCGCTCCCGCCGCGCGCAGCAGCACGACGAGATTGGCGAGCGTCTCCATGTCGCCGGGAGCCTGATCCTGGACGCGGTCGGGGCTGTGGATGATGACGATGCGGCGGGCGCCCTTCACGATCTCGGCGGCTTTCCTGATATCGTCGGCCGAAACGCCGGTGAGCGAGGCGACGCCGTCGATCTTGAAATCACGGTCCTTGAGGAAGTTGGCGCCTCCGGCGATCTTCTTGACGGCGGCGGGCTTCACGTACCCGTCGTCGAGGAGCGCCTGGATGACGCCGTTCCAGAGGATCGCGGCGCGGCCGCGCATCGGATCCATGGCGAGCGTCGAGAGGATCTGATCGGTCGGATCGAGCGTCGAATTGCTCACGATGAACTTCGCCCCGGCGCGCACGGCTCCGATGACCCGTACGGCGAGGATAAGGTGGTCCGATTCCATCGAAGTGTTGTTGCAGATGATGAGATCGGCGCCGTCGACGGCCGTACGGTCGGCGGTGGAGGCGGTGAATCCGAGCGATTCGTCGAGCGATCCCGCCTCGGTGCCCGTGCCGAGGATCGCGAGCGAGGCGACGTTGTTCGTCTCGAGCCCCTCGCGGGCGATCCGCGCGGCGAGGTAGAGCTCCTCGTTCGTCGAGCTCGGGCGAGACGAAGACGCCGATCTTGCCGGCGCCGTGCTTCTCGGCGACGTCCCGGAGCCCCGCGACGACGCGGCGCTGCGCCTCGCACAGGTCGCCGCGCGACGGTCGCGCTCCCGCGCCGGATCTCGGGAGCGACGACGCGCGTCGCGTTTGATGAAGAGCTCGTGGCCGAATCGTCCGTAGCGGCACAGGTAGTCCCCCGGAATGCCGGAGGGAGGCGATGTAGTAGCGCTTGTCGCCGAACTTCCTGACGGTGACGGGCAGGCGAGCGAGCAGTACGCGCAGTGCGTCGGCTCGTCGTCCGTTTCGAGGCACGCGCGGCCGGGGAAGGGGTATTTCACCGTGAGCGCGCCCGTCGGGCATGCGTCGACGCAGTTTCCGCAGCTCACGCAGCTCGTCTCGACGAGCGGATCGTTCATGGCCGGGCGCATCTCGGTGCTGAATCCGCGGCCGACGAGGCCGAGCGCCGAGATCGGCAGCACCCGCGCGCAGGTCCTGATGCAGCGCGAGCACAGGATGCACTTGTTGGGGTCGTAGACGAGATACGGGGTGCCGGTCGTCGACCTTGTGCTTGCGGACGTGCCCCGCGTAGCGGCTCCATGTCGACGCCGTACTCCTCGGCGTAGATGCCGGAGGGCGCACGTGTCGAACCGGAGCAGCCGCAGGAGAGGCAGCGGTCGCACTCGTGGACGTTGTCCTCGAACTCGAATCCGGTCGCGACCTCGTCGAAGCGTGCCGCGGCGCTTCTCGACCTCGATCTGGTGCACCTCGTGGCGCGGGCTCTCCTTGATCTCGCCGAGCTCGGCCTTGCCGGGCTTCGCCCAGAATTCCTTGTTCACAATGAAGGGGCGCGGCGGCACGCTCGCGCTCTTCAGATACGCGTCGATCGCCCGCGCGGCGCGCTGGCCGTCGGCGATGGCGTCGATGACGACCGTCGGGCCGTCGTCCGCGGCGTCGCCTCCGGCGAAGACGCCCTGCACGTTCGTCGCGAACGTCTCGGGATCGATGACGAAGGTGTTCCACTTCGTGAGGCCGACCTTCGCGCCGGCGATCTCGGTGAGCCCGTCGAGCGCCGTCGCCTGCCCGATCGCCGAGACGGCCATGTTGCAGGGGAGCTCGAACTCGGAGCCCTCGAGCGGAACCGGCCGTCGCCGGCCCGATTTGTCGGGCTCGCCGAGCTTCATGCGCATGGCAGCGGAGCGCCTTGAGCTTGCCCCCTTCCGTGACGATGCCGACGGGCGCGGCGAGCTCCATGATCTCGATCCCCTCGGCGAGGCAGTCCTCGATCTCCATCTTGTCGGCGGGCATCTCGTCCTTCGTGCGCCGGTAGAGGATGATGACCTTGTCGGCGCCGAGCCGCCACGAGGTCCGCGCGACGTCCATGGCCGTGTTGCCGCCCCCCACGACGACGATCGTTCCCTTGAGCGGCGTCGGCCGGGCGGCCTGCTCGGGCAGGAAGTCGGCGCCCTGCACGACGCCCTCGCGTCTCGAACTCGCCCGTCGACCTTCATCGGATTGCCTGCCCAGGCGCCGGGCCCGAGGAACACGGCGTCGTGCCTCTTCATGAGCTCGTCGAGCGAAACGTCCTGCCCGACGCGGACGCCGTGTACTTGATCTCGCCGCCGGCGCGGCAGATGTACTCGACTTCGCGGTCGAGCACGTCGTCCGGCAGACGGTACACGGGGATGCCGTAGCGGAGCATGCCGCCGGAGCGGGGCATGGCTTCGTAACATGACCGGCTTGATGCCCGGCCTGTCCGAGGAACCACGCCGCCGTGAGGCCGGCCGGGCCCGCGCCGACGATCGCGACCTTCTTTCCCGTCGGCTGGATCGCAGGCGGCGGCGCCGTCGTAGACGCCCGGCTGGTCGGTGACGTAGCGCTTGATCGCGTTGATGCCGACCGCCTCGTCGATGTCCGACGCGGCGGCACACGACCTCGCACTTGCGGACGCAGACGCGGCCGCAGATCGCGGGGAGCGGGTTCGTCTCGCGGATGAGGTCGACCGCCTCGCGGGTAGAGCCCCATCGCGGAGAGCGCGATGTATCCCTGCGCGTCGACGTGCGCGGGGCAGCCTTCCATGCAGGGGGACACGCAGTCGGCGTAATGGTTCGAGACGAGCAGCTCGAGCGCGGTCCGGCGCGAGGCGACGATGCGGTCGTTCCGCGTCGTCACCTCCATCCCCGGCGCGACGCGTGTCGCGCAGGCGGGGACGAGGTTCGGCCGCCCCTTGACCTCGACGACGCAGAGGAAGCACGAGGCGTACGGCTCGAGCTCCGGCGAATGGCAGAGCGTCGGGATCGCGTCGAGCTCGCGCTCGCGCACGACCTCGAGGATCGTTTTCCCGGGCGCCGCCTCGATCTCCGTGCCGTTGATTTTCAGCTTCATGTTCTCCATCCGGCCTTCCCTCACTTTTTATATACGGCGCCGAACGTGCAGACCGTGACGCACTTTCCGCACTTCGCGCATTTCGACGTGTCGATGACGTGCACCTTCTTGCGTTCCCCGGCGATCGCGTCGACCGGGCAGTTCTTCGCGCAGACGGTGCAGCCGGTGCATTTCTCCGGATCGATGCAGAAATCCACGAGCGCCGTGCAGCTCGACGCCGGGCAGCGCTTGTCCCTGATGTGGGCCTCGTACTCGTCGCCGAAGTACTTGATCGTCGTGAGCACGGGATTCGGCGCCGTCTGGCCGAGGCCGCAGAGGCTCGCTTCCTTGATCTGCGCGCCGAGCTCCTTGAGCTTTTCGATATCCTCGGGCACTCCCTCTCCCTGCGTGATCCGCGTGAGGATCTCGAGCATCCGGAGCGTTCCGATGCGGCAGAAGGTGCACTTGCCGCACGATTCGTCCTGCGTGAAGTTGAGGAAGAAGCGCGCCATCTCGACCATGCACGTCTGGTCGTCCATGACGACCATGCCGCCCGATCCCATGATCGCGCCCGTCGCGGGGATCGATTCGAAATCGACCGGCGTGTGGCCGAGGGAGGCGGGGATGCACCCGCCCGACGGCCCGCCCATCTGCACCGCCTTGAATTTCCGGTCTTCCTTGATCCCGCCGCCGATCTTGAAGACGAGGTCGTTGATCGGCATGCCCATGGGCACTTCGGCGAGCCCGCCGTTCTTCACCTTGCCGGCGAGCGCGAAGACCTTCGTGCCGCGGCTCTTCTCGGTGCCGTACTTCGCGTACGCCGCCGCTCCGTTCAGGAGAATCCACGGGACGTTCGCGTAGGTCTCGACGTTGTTGTTGTTCGTCGGCTTCATCCAGAGCCCCTTCTCGGCGGGGAAGGGAGGGCGGATGCGGGGCATGCCGCGCTTGCCCTCGATCGACTGCGAAGAGCGCCGTCTCCTCGCCGCAGACGAAGGCGCCGGCGCCCTGCTTGATCGTGATGTCGAAGCCGAATCCCGACCCGAAGATGTTCTCGCCGAGATAGCCCTTTTCGCGCGCCGCGTCGAGGGCGATCGTGAGGCGCCTGATCGCCATCGGGTATTCGGCGCGGCAGTAGATGTAGCCCTTGTGCGCGCCGATCGCCTTGCCGCAGACGACCATGCCCTCGATGACCGAGTGCGGGTCGCCCTCGAGCACCGAGCGGTCCATGAAGGCGCCCGGGTCCCCCTCGTCGGCGTTGCAGACGACGTACTTGACGTCGCTCTTCTGCGAGGCGGCGAACGACCATTTCGATGCCGGTCGGGAAGCCCGCGCCGCCGCGCCCGCGGAGGCCGGAGTCCTTCACCACCTGAATGATCTCCTCCGGCTTCATCCCGGTGAGCGCCTTGCGGAGCGCCTTGTATCCGCCCGTCTGCTCGTACTCGTCGAGCGACTCGGGATCGATGAGGCCGCAGTTGCGGAGCACGATGCGTACTGGATCCTTCTGGTGCGGCGCCTCGGAGCCGCCGAGATCCTTCCCGGGCTCCATGCGCAGCGCCACGTGCTCCTCGAGCACGCGGCCTCCCTTGATATGCTCGTTGAAGATCTCGTGTCCGCGACGTCCGGGGTGACGCCGCCGTAGACGATGCGGCTGTCCCCGTCCCTGACCTCGACGAGCGGCTCGCGGTAGCACATGCCGATGCAGCCCGGCGCTCTTGAGCTCGAAGGAGCCCGGGGCTCCGGCGAGAAGCTCGCCGAACCGGTCATGCGTCTTCTGCGATCCGGCCGACAGGCCGCAGGTGCTCATTCCCACCATTACTTTTTTCATCGATCATCTCCGGTATGTATGGCGCGGCGTCGATCGCCGCGACCTGTTTCTCACGCGCTCTCGGCGCAGGCCGCGGCGTCCTGTTTGCGCGCCGCCTGCTCGCGGCGCCGGTACTCGCGCAGGATCTTGCCGCACGGACTGCGGCGTCAAGCTCCCGTGGGTGTCCTCGTTGATCATCATCACGGGCGCGAGCGAGCAGCAGCCGATGCAGGCGACCGTGCTCAGCGTGAAGAGGCCGTCCTCGGTGGTGTCCGCCGACCTCGATGCCGAGCTCGTCCTCGATCGTGTTGATGATCATCCGCGAGTTCTGCGACGTGGCAGGCCGTGCCGTCGCACGCCTTGATGACGTATTTGCCCATCGGCTGGAGCCGGAACTGGCTGTAGAACGTGATGACCCCGTAGACCTCGGACTCCGGGATCCCCGTCACCCCCGCGATGTAGCTGATCGCCCGTCGCGGGATGTAGCCGAAATGGTCCTGCGCCGACTGCAGCAGCGGGATCAGCTCGCCGGGCGCGCCGTCGTAGCGCCACAGCCGGTAGTTGAAGTTTTCATCCCTGGCAGCCGTAATAACCACCCCCTGATTGATTCGACCGGTCTATTATCCGTATCCGGCGCGTTCGCCGGAGCATCGCTCGTTTCGGTTGCCTGTTCGGCGGATTACCGAAGAATCAGTCCTCGACCAGCTTGATCACCGTCGCCTCGCGCACGCGCAGCACGCCGTCGATCTGGCTCAGCTTCTCGATGATGCGCGGCATCGTGCCGACGGCGCCCTGCCCCGTGACCATTCCCACGAGCTTCGTGCCGTCCTCGATGACGTCGCAGAAGACGACCTCGTCGATGAAGAAGACGGTCGTGAAGATCTGCTGGATCGCGTTCCGGTCGATGTCGACGATGATGTAGCTCGTCGTGCCGGGCTGCTTGCTCGAGCTCGCGAGCCCGTGCGCCTTGACCGCCTGCGAGTAGATGTCTGATGAACTCGCCCACGTCACGGTCGAGCTTCGGCCGCTCGACGTCGGAGACGGAGGCGACCTGGACGCCGTCCATCGCCGCGATCCGATCCTTGAGCTTCTTGATCTCCGCCTGCGAGCCCGCCTGCGCGACGACGATGATGTCGAAATCGCCGCGGACGGCCTCGCAGCGCTGGACGCCCTCCATCTGGTAGAGCCGCTTGAAGATGTCCATGCTCCGCATCGGATCGGTGATCCGGATCGTGAAATACGTCGTCACCGATTCCCGCATCTCGGGAGCCGCCTTCGCCTTCGTCGCGGCCTTCGCCGCGGTCGAGCCGGGGGCGAGCTCCTCGAGCGCCTTGACGAGGTCGGGGATCTCGAACGGCTTGTCGAGGTAGCCGGTGTTGTAGCTCGGAGAGGGCGGTGAGCTTCAGGGCCTCGTCGCCGAATCCCGTGATCACGAGCACCGGGAGATCGGGATGCTGGATCTTGATGACCTTGAGAATCTTGAGCCCGTCGATATCGGGCATGAAGATGTCGGTCACGAGGTAATCGAACGCCTCGCCCTTCTCTCGCGCCGCGTTGAGCTCATGGATCGCGGAAATGCCGTCCGGGCAGGCCACCGCACTGTAGCCCTCCTGCGTGAGACCGATCGTGAGGTTCCGGCGTATTTCGGCTTCATCGTCGATTATCAGTACGCGCCCTTTCAACGGTGCCCTCCTGTTGGATTTGAGAAGATGAATTGACGGAAAACGCCCCTCAAAGGGCCATATTAGCCTGTCATGATACTCCTTGGGAGAATAGCCGGCAAATCGCATTTTGTCAAATATTTTAGCTATATCTGAAGGGTGGAAGCGGCGCGCGATTCGGCATCATATTCGCTATGCAGCTTTTTCGTTGAATTGCGGGGGTGCGATGCCGTACCCTGTTCGGCGGAGCTTCCCGCGCGGAGGCAGTCGTAACTGACTATTAACAGGAGCGTTACATGAGCAGCACGAAAATCGCGATCATCGGCCTCGGATATGTCGGCCTTCCGCTCGCCGTGGAGTTCGGCAGGAAATACGACACGGTCGGATTCGATATCAGCCGCAAGCGGATCGACGAGCTCAAGAAGGGGGTCGACCTCACGCTCGAAACGAGCGCCGAGGATCTCAAGGCCGCCAAGCGTCTCATGTACACGACGAATCCCGAGGACATGCGCCCCTGCAACGTCTTCATCGTCACGGTGCCGACGCCGATCGACGAGTTCAAGCGCCCCGATCTCACGCTCGTCGAGAAGGCGACCGAAACGGTGGCAGGCGTGCTCGAGAAGGGGGACATCGTCGTATACGAGTCGACGGTGTACCCGGGATGCACGGAGGAGCTCTGCGTGCCGATCCTCGAGCGGATCTCCGGCCTGAAATTCAACGAGGATTTCTTCTGCGGGTATTCTCCCGAGCGCATCAATCCCGGCGACAAAGAGCACACGGTGACGAAGATCAAGAAGGTCACGAGCGGCTCGACGAAGGAGACGACGGTGAAGGTGGACGCGCTCTACCGTTCGATCATCACGGCGGGGACGCATCCCGTCTCGTCGATCAAGGTCGCCGAGGCCGCGAAGGTCATCGAGAATTCTCAGCGCGACATCAACATCGCGTTCATCAACGAGCTCGCGCTCATCTTCGAGCGGATGGGGATCGACACGCTCGAGGTGCTCGAGGCGGCCGGCTCGAAATGGAACTTCCTCCCGTTCAGGCCCGGCCTCGTCGGCGGGCACTGCATCGGAGTCGATCCGTACTACCTCACGCACAAGGCGCAGGAGATCGGCTATCACCCCGAGGTGATCCTCGCGGGGCGCCGCATCAACGACAACATGGGGATCTTCATCGCGAACAAGGCCGTCAAGCTCATGATCCACAAGGGGCACAAGGTGCAGGGCGCCCGTGTCCTCGTCCTCGGCATCACCTTCAAGGAGAACTGCACCGACATCCGCAACTCGCGCGTCGTCGACATCGTGAAGGAGCTCGCCGATTACGGCTGCAGGGTCGACGTGTACGATCCCTGGGCCGCGAGCGACGACGTGAAGCACGAATACGGATTTCCACTCATCGGGGAGGACGTTCTCCGGGCCGGCGGCTACGACGCGGTGGTCCTCGCCGTCGCGCACGAGAAGTTCAAGTCGCTCGACGTCGCAGCGCTCAAGAAGGAAAACGGCGTCATCTACGACGTGAAGTCGTTCCTCGATCCGATGGTGGTGGACGGAAGGCTCTAGCCGAGAACAAGGCTCACGGAACGTCGATGAAGAAGATCCTCCGCATCGCCGGCTTGCTCGTCCTGTCGTTCCTCGTGCTGAGCGTGACGCTGACCCTGTGTTACGGCGTCATGCCGGTACCCTGCACCATCCTGATGCTCCAGCGGTGCGTCGAGCAAAAGATGCACGGGCGGCCCGTGAAGCTCGACAAGCGATGGGTGTCGCTCGAACGGATGTCGCCGAATCTGCCCTGGGCGGTGGCGACGGCCGAAGACCAGAAATTCGAAGAGCATTTCGGGTTCGATATCGAGGCGATCGAGAAAGCGGCGAAGTACAACGAGCGGCACCACGGCAGAAAGGTGCGCGGCGCATCCACCATCAGCCAGCAGTGCGCCAAGAACGTCTTCCTCTGGCCTTCGAGAAGCTGGGCGCGCAAGGGGCTCGAGGTGTACTTCACCTTCCTCATCGAGATGTGCTGGAGCAAGGAACGCATCATGGAGGTCTACCTCAATGTGGTTGAGATGGGCCCGGGAGTATACGGCGCCGAAGCGGCTTCCCGGCACTACTTCCGCAAGCCGGCGGCGCGGCTCACGCGGGAAGAGGCGGCGCGCATCGCGGCTATTCTGCCCAACCCGCGGAGATGGTCGGCAAGCAGGCCCACTCCATATATCCTCCGCAGAACGAGCTGGATCCTGAATCACATGCACGACGTCGACCTGAAAGACCTCCGGTGATCACGGCCTCGCGCGGCTCGCCGGGAAAGCGGGTATCGTCGCAGCGGAGAGCATTGGACCAAGGTCCCATATACGGCGCCGGCGCCTCTTGGTAGCCTCTCGTCATTGATCCATTCACCTCAACGGAAAGGCGGGAATGCCATGAAGCGAATCCTCATTGCGCTCTGGTCGCTGGGGCTGGTTTTGTGCCTGATCACGATGGGGCGCTCGGGCGCGCAGGATCTCAAGCAGATGATCCAGGAGAAGGCGGCCGCGCTGAAGCAATCCGTGGCGATGAACCAGCAGGAGCTCGTGCAGTACAGCTGGATCGACAAGACCGAGCTCAGCGTGAAGGGCGAGGTGAAGAACACGAAGCTCGAGTCGTGTCAGTACGGGCCCGACGGCAAGATACAGAAGACCCTCCTGACGGAGCCGCCGGCGCCCTCGGACAAGCGCGGGCTCAGGGGGAAGATCGCCAAGAAAAAGACCGGCGAAATGAAGGACTACATGGAGGGCGCGACAAAGCTCATCGCGCGCTACGTGCCCCCTTCCCCCGACGCGATGCAGGCCGTTCTGGACGCCGGCAAGGCGTCGTTCGGCCAGTCGGGCCCCGACGCGGTTCAGCTGATCTTCAAGGACTACGTGCAGCCGGGCGATTCCTACGTGTTCACGCTCGACGCGGCCGGCGGCGTCATGCGCCACCTCGACGTCGACACGTATCTGGACAAACCGGAGGACAAGGTGACGCTTGCGATCGAGTTCCAGACGCTGCCGGACGGCGTCCACTGCATGTCCAAGAAGGTTCTGAACGCGGCCGCCAAAGAGATCGTGGTCACGATCACGAGCAGCGATTACAAGAAGCTCGCGAAGTGATCGCCGCGTGCGGGGCGCCGGCGCCCCGTATTGGACCAAGGTGCAATAGGCCGTTGTCCGGGCATTCCATGCCATATGTCCGCATCGTAGATGATGTGCGACCAGGGAGGGCGCATCCTTATGAAAGTGGTTGGAATCCGTCTCATCTTCGCGTCGGTGCTGACCGCCCTGCTCTGTTTCGCGTCTCCCGGGACCGCGCGGTCGGATGGGGACACCGCTGCCGATTCCATCGGTCGTTACAACCCGCGCGGCGGATTCCAGCTGGCCAGCACGGAGCAGGGGACCGTCAACCTGAGGCTCTTCAGCTATCTGCGGTACCTCAACTCGCAGCGACTCGAGCCGACGTACACCGACGCTTTCGGGAACACCACCGAGCTGGACCGGCGCCAGGACATTCACCTCAACAAGGTCAACATCCAGATCATGGGCTGGATCATGGATCCGAAGTTCCGTTACCTCGCCTACGTCTGGACCTCCGGGACGAGCCAGGGCCAGACCAGCCAGGTGGTGGTCGCCGGCAACCTGGGCTACACCTTCAACCCGCACGTCACCGTGGCGGGCGGCGTCGGCGCGCTCCCCGGCGTGCGCACCACCGAGGGCAGCTTCCCGTTCTGGCTGTCGCTCGACAACCGGCTGATCGCCGACGAGTTCTTCCGCCCCTCGTACACCATGGGGATCTGGGCGAGCGGCGCGGTCGTCAAGGGGCTCCAGTACCAGGTGATGCTGGGCAACAACCTGAGCCAGTTCGGCGTCGACGCCTCGCAGCTCGACGACGGGCTCAATACCTGGTCGGCGTCCCTGCGGTGGTACCCGACGACGGGGGAGTTCGGGTATCGCGGCGGATTCGGCGACTTCGACCGGCACGAGAAGGCGGCCACCCGGCTCGGCGCCCACTACACGCGCAGCGACGAGACCAGCCAGGGGCAGCCCAACACCGATGCGTTCGAGAACGTGCAGATTCGCCTGTCGGACGGCAGCGTCATCTTCAAGCCCGGGCTGTTCGGGAGCGGGATCCAGGTTCGCGAGGCCACCTACCAGATGGCGTCAATCGACGCGGGGGTGAAGTACCGCGGATTCTCGCTCGAGGGCGAGTACTACTGGCGCCGGGTCGACCGTCTGCGCGGCCCGGGGGTCGAGGGGCTGCCCGTCGAGGCGTTCCATGACGACGGGTTCCAGGTGCAGGCCTCGACGATGGTGAAGCCGCGGACAGTCCAGCTTTACACCGGCGCCTCGTATGTCTCCGGGGAGTACGGGGATCCGTGGGACTTCCGTCTGGGCACGAATTGGTATCCGTGGAAGCACCAGGTCATGTGGTGGAACTTCGAGTACATCCACACCGACCGCTCCCCGGTCGGCGCGGCCAGCCTGCCGTATCTCGTGGGCGGCACCGGCGAGATCTTCTACACCAGCTTCGTGCTGAACTTTTGAGCCGCCCGGTGTCGCGCCGTCGCGCATGAGAAATTCAAGTCGCTCGATATAGCGGCGCGTTTCCCGTGGAACGGCGTCAGTCCGCGTCGGCCCCCGTTTTCGTGGACACTCCCTGCAGGTAGAAAATGATCCCGGCCCGCGCGCTGAAGAACTCGAGATCCGGACCGCCGGCGAAGAGATAATTGTAGTTCGCGTCGATACGCAGACCGAAGCGATCACGGTTGATCAGAGCGCCTACCCCGCCGTGGAATCCGAAAAAGCTGCCTTCGTAGACCTCGGTGGAGTAACCGGTGGTCGTCGAGCCGTCCGAGACCGTCGCATCGTCGATGAAGGATCTGAAAAAACCGAGACCGAGGTTCAGGAAGGGGCGCAGAAGATTCTCCTCACGACCGAACAGGTAGTCGTTTTCCGTGGTGATGCTCAGGAGCCCCATGTCGCCGCCGGAGAATTCTCTCCCCGGGTTGCTCGACGCCAGCTTGTCGCTGTCGAGGGATAACCAGGTGTACCCCACTTCGAAACCGCTCAGATAGTCGGAAAGCACCCCGACCCGGAACGAGGTCGCGAGCGTGAAGCCCGGTTGGTACGACTCTTCGACGGGGCCGCCCATCGGCCAGGCCCCCCCGCCGGACACCGTGAAGTAACCTCGTTCCCCGGCGTGCAGGGGGGGCGTCGCGGCAACGAGAAGCAACAGGAGCGCGGACAGCGCTGCGGCGATACGATACGAACGCATAACATCTCCTTGCGAGCCGGGCGGCTCGGCTGGTCGGAGGTGAATCCCGCGCGGCGCCTCGATCCTCGAATCCAAGGGCCGGCCGAACGGTCGACGCTTCCGAGGCTAGCGCGGCGCAGCAGGATGAGTCAAGACGTATCCGGATTGTCAAAGGAGAACGGCGTCATCTGCGGCGCGAAATCCTTCCTCGATCCGATGACGGTGGACGGAAGGCTCTGATCCGATCGTCGCGGCCGGCCAATCGGAGGTCGCGTCGCAGTGCGCGGCGATCCCGGCGGATTTTGCTATATGTTTCTTGAGGTCCAAGCCGACCAGTAAACGCTCCGTATTGGAAAGATCGCCGATGATCCTCCGCATGGGGCCGGGTAGTTTCCGCACCAATGTCGGAATGGCGAGAATTTGATCGTCGCGACCCAGCTGCGGTTTCTTCAACAGGTCAATGACTTCGATCCGGTAATTGCCCTTCAATTGCTCTTCGCAAATCGATTTGAGATTATCGAAAGCTGTGACGGCCCTGGACGTTTGCCCGACAATATACAATCGCAAGATCCATTGGTCTTTTTTCGCTTTGGCCGGGCGTGTTTTCCGCCGGCTGGTTTTCAATTCTGGTTTCTTTGTTTTCACGGAAGAATCCTTTGTGTTTTGGTTCCAATCCTCTTGGTGACTCTTTTTTCCATGGCAACATCGCTTTTTCGACTCTTGGCCATTCGTGTCTCGCCTCGTCTGAGACGTTCATTGCTTTCTTTGTCGATCCCGATGACCCTGCGCGCCTCCATCTCTTCGGCCTCGAATTCGGAACGGAGGAGAACAATCTGAGCTTCCATCGCTTCACGTTTGCGCTCCAATCCGATCCGCTTGCGCGCGATTTCCTGCTGACGCGTCGCCTGTTCCGCCTCGTCCTTCATCTCCTGCGACAACCGCGACGAACCGGTCAAAACACCTTCCGAGCCGATATACACATCGAGAAGCTCGATTCCGTGATCCGTCAGCTTGAACTCGCGAATCTGGTTCGAGTGCGCCATGCCGCGCGATTTCAATACGTAGAGTCCCCGGTTGCGTTCGCCCCCGATCTCGATGTCACGCAGAAGCAGCCAGGTATCGATCAGGGACGAGATGTAGACATCAGTGATCTCGATATTTTCCCCCGAGGAAGTGAGATTCGTGAAGAAGGCCGTGATCCGTTTCATCTTCAGGAAATCGACGAGGCGCAGCAGCATCGCTTTGACGTCGCTCTGGTTGTCTCCCAGCACGAATGCGTTGATGGGGTCGAGAATAACGATATCGGGTGCGAACTTGCCGATCAATTTGATGATCGTCGTCAGGTGCGTCTCCAGGCCGTAGACGGTGGGACGCGTGGCGTGAAACCGCAGCAATCCTTTCTTCGCCCAGGGCTCCAGATTGATTCCGATCGAACGCATATTGCGCGTGAGCTGAGCCGGGGATTCTTCAAAGGTGAAAAAGAGCACGCGTTCTCCCCGTTTGCACGCCGCCTCGACGAATTGCGCGGCAATGCTCGTTTTGCCGGTGCCGGCGGTGCCCGAGACGAGCACGGTGCTGCAGCGAAAGTAGCCTTTGCCGGTGAGCATCGTATCGAGACGCGGAATGCCGGTGGAAATCCGTTCCGGGGATGAAGAGTAGTTCAGCCCCAGAGAGGTGACCGGCAGAATGGAAAAACCATCCTCATCGATGAGAAAGGGGTACTCGTTCGTGCCGTGCGTCGAACCGCGGTATTTCACGATGCGCATCCGTCGAATGGAGGATTGGTTATCCACGCGATGATCGAGCAGAATGACGCAATCGGATACGTATTCCTCCATGCCCAGGCGCGTCAGGGCGCCTTCTCCTCGTTCCGCGGTCAGTATGGTCGTCACCTGTTTCATTTTCAGCCAGGTCAGCAACCGCCGCAGCTCGGCGCGAAGGATGAGGGGATTCGGCAGTCCCGAAAAGAGCGATTCCAGAGTATCCAGCACGACGCGCCTGGCGCCGATGCTCTCGATTGCATGATGGATCCGGATGAACAAGCCTTCCAAGTCGTAGTCGCCGCTCTGTTCGTTTTCGGCCCGTTCGAGATGAATGTGTTCAACCCAGATCTTCTTGCGTCTGACAAGGTCATCCAAGTCGAATCCCAGCGAAGCCACGTTTGCCGCCAGCTCCTTCTCCGTTTCCTCGAATGATAAAAAGACGCCCGGCTCGTTGTGCTGCGTGGCCCCGCGGACAAGGAACTCCATGGCAAAGAGGGTCTTTCCGCAGCCCGCGCCCCCGCATACAAGCGTCGGCCTGCCTTTCGGCAGCCCCCCGCCCGTGATTTCGTCGAATCCTTGAATGCTCGTAGGAGACTTTTGAAGGAGATGACGCCGGAACCGGTCTTCCTGTTTCTTCATGATATTCTCCGCGTATCGTTACTTTGGTTTCTATCTCGCCTCTTGATGTCTCAATTAAGTTTAAGACAAACGGTGATAAAAACAATAAATCGAAGGAGGGAAAAAGGAACTAGTCCTTTGGGATGAGAAAGAACTCATCCCTTACAAGTGAATGACGATCAGGTCGTGAATCCGCTTGTCAGGATTCATCCTTGCGGGCAAAGGCGGCTATCTGCAGACGGGTGCTGAGCGCCAGCTTTTCCAGAATGTTGTGCACGTGGCTCTTCGCGGTGAAGGTGGCGATATGGAGACGATCGGCGATCTCTTTGTTGCTGAGGCCTTCGGAGATCAGGTCGACGATTTCCCGCTCGCGATTCGTGAACTGGATTGATTTTGCGGGTATTCCTTTGCCGCTTTTGAGGGTGACCTCGATAATCTGCGAGAAGAGGGATTGGGTCAAGCACGGCGGCAGCACTTTTTCTCCCGCCGCGACGGTCTTGATCGTATTCGCCCAATCATCGAACGGGGCGTTCTTGAGAATGAATCCGGCCCCCCCGGCCTTCACGAATTCGATGATGTCCACGTAGTCGGGAAGGATATCCATCGCGATGACCTTTACCTCCGACGATTCTTCCCGAAGCAGGGACATGAGCTTCAGGCTGTCTTCCTTCTCCAGTCCAAGATCCAGAAGGATAACGTCGGGAGGTTTCTTCATGTTCTTCATCTGGCGCAGCGAATCGCCGTCTTCGGAACGCGCGACGACATCGAAATCGCCGTGTTTGTTGAGCATGGCGGCGATGCCGTCCCGCAGAAGACGGTTGTCTTCGATCAACAGAATCCGGATTCTTCTTGCCATGGGAGAAGGCTTCTTGGCCCGCATAAAATGCTCTTCCGGTGTATTCGTCCAATGATATTGACAACATTGATGATGCTGGGGGAATTTTAATGGTGGAACCGGCTGCTTGCAAGAAAAATTGCGGGAGTCATGAAGAGCCCCGCGATTCTATTAATTCTGCCGACAAGACGGATTCGCGGTCGATGAAGGCGTCGTGCCGAGACCGGAAAGGTCAGGCGCAGCGCGCGGGTCACTTCACGATGAATCGGCTCGCCTTTTGGGATTCGAAGCGTGTGTCGTGCACCGATTCGACGATCGAGCGCCGGTACGACGTGTCGTCGCCCGACCGCTCCGCGAGGTCGATCTGTTCGTCGGTGGCGCCGTCAGCGCCGAGGAGCGCGACGACGGGGCGGTGAAGGAGGCGCGCGTCCTGGTTCTGGCGCGTCACGACGGCGTGCTCGCCCGTGTCGAGCCGGACCACCGTTCCCACGGGGTAGACCCCCATCGCCCTGACGAACGATTTCACGACGAGCGGATCGAACATCTCCCCGCTTTTTTCGACGATCAGGCGAAGGGCGCCGTCGGGCGTCAGGGGCCGGCGGCGGTACGAACGGGGCGTGGTCATGGCGTCGAACACGTCGGCGACCGTGATCAGGCGAACGAACGGATGCAGCTCCCAGGGGGATTTCTTGAGGGGATATCCCCGTCCGTTGAACAGGAGATGGTGCTGGAGCGTGACGAACAGCGCGTCGGCGATCGGGCGCAGCGAGCGCGTCCGCGAGAGCTCGATGACGCCGAGCAACGGGTGGCGCTCCATGATCTGCCACTCATCGGCCGCGAGCGCCGCCGGTTTGTTCAGGATCTCCTGCGGGATATGCGTCTTGCCCACGTCGTGGAACAGGGCCGCGACGCCGACCTGCGCGGTCTCGCTCTTGTGCATCCCCATCCGGTCGGCGATCAACATCGAGAGCACGCTGACGTTCACCGAATGGGAGAAGGTGTATTCGTCGTAGTCCTTGATGCTCGCCAGCCCGACGAGGATCGTCTCGTCGGTGCGGATGATGTCGGCGATCTGCTGCGCGATCCTGATCGCCTTGGGCACCTGCACCGCGCGCCGCTGCGACACCGCCCGCATGACCTCGCCCATGAACATGACCGCCCGCGACATGACCCGGTTGCTCTCCTCGCGGACCTCCTGCTTGTTCACCTTGGCGTCCCGGAGGTACTTCACCCGCTCGATCCACTCGGAAAGCCTGATGTTGACGACGCCCGCGCCGGCGAGCCTCTTCGAGAGCTCGCCGAAAACGTCCTCCTCCGACGGCTCCGCGAAGAACGCCTGCAGGAAGGCGCCGAGCTCCTCGACGCCGGCTTCCGGCGCGAAGTCGATCTCCTCCACTTTCCGGTCCTTCATCTCGCCGATGAGATAGAGGATGGGGCCCATGTTCTGCGTGTCGACGACGATCCTCACGTCGTTGATCAACAGCAGATCCGTCGAGATCGCAACGGTCACCCGGCCTTCCGTTTCGCCGAGCTCCCGCAGCGAGTCCTGAAGCTTGGACAACGCCGCCTGGGCGGCGCGATTGCTCAGATCGTGAATCTGCACCGTCTTGCCGGCGCTGAAGAGGTAATGCACGAACAGCGGGCCGAGGCGGCCGATGACGTCGTCCGTCTCCGCCGCGCGCGCGTCCGTCTCCGGCGCGCCGCGCTCGGCGGCCGTGACGTCGCTCGTGGCGCTGATGTGTCGATCACTCATCGTTTCCTCCGCCGGCCGCGGCCGGCGCCTCCTCCAGAACGGCCGCGTCGTCGTGCCCGTCGCGCGCGGCGAGCGCGCGCTGCGCCGTGCTCCTGACGAGCTTGTCCCGGTCGCCCGCGAGCTTGCTCAACATCTCGCCGGACTCCTGCCCCGCGATGAACCGCAGCGCCGTGACGGCGAGCAGCTTGTTCTGCCGGGCGCGGCCGCCGCCACGCGGGAACAATCCGCGCGGCGACGCCATGCGTTTGATATTCGGAAGGATGTCCGCTCCCGCCATCTTGCCGGCCGTCCGGAAAAGCCGCTCGAGCTCCTTCATGCTCTTCGCGGCGAGATCTTCGTCGAAGCACATCGCCGTCACCCGCGCGACGAGGGCCGGATTCTCGAGATCCTCGATCGCCGCGAGCGCGCCCATCCGGACGCTCGGCTCCCCGTCGGCGAGCAGCCGGCAGAGCAGCGGAGCAGCCTCGTCCGTTCCCACCTGCGCGAGGTACGCGGCCGCGCCCGCGCGGGCTTCCGGAAGCGGCGATGAAAGGTATCGCTCGATGACGGGGGCGACCTCTCCGGTCGCGCACCGGCGCAGCAGGGAGATCGCGTCCTGCGCTTCGAGCGGTCGGTCCGGCTTGAGATCCTCGATGATCGGCATGATGTATTCGCGCGCGATCGAGCACAGCGCGTCGCACACGTCCGCGTGGACCGACGGATCGGTCGAGGATGCCAGTATTTCGCGCAGGGCCGGGACGGCGTTCGTGCCGATGAACCGGAAATAATCCAGAATCTCCTTCGTGCCGGCGCGCGACCGGCCGACTTTCTTTCCGAGCGCGAGGAGGAACGAGGTGCTCGTCAGCTCGCGTTTGATCCGCGCGGGGACCGCTTCGAATCCTGCCGCCGGTTCCCCGTCCGTCGTTTTCAGCATATCGAGCAGCGCGACGAGCGTCGGGATGTCGGCTTCATCGGCGACGGAGCGGACGAGCCGGTCGATGATGGCGGTGACGTCCTGCACGATCGGCTCGGGATTGTTCGCGCGGGTGAAATCGAACATCGAGCGCAGGAGCCACAGCAGCTTGTTCCTCCCCTGGAGGTCCGCCGCGCTTTGACGCCAGGCGGCCAATTCCTCCGCGCCCACCGTGAAAAGCGATTCCAGCAGCTGCTGGAGATGCCGTTCTCTTTCGTGCGCCCCGGCGCGGGGGTGGCTGCGCTCGACGACGGCGCGCAGGTGCTGGCCGAGCGTCTCGGTCGAGCGGTCCATCATCGACGTATTGCCGCGACGGCGTTCGTCCACCGTCAGGTTCGGATGATCGTCGGCGCGGAGCTGCTGCTCGCCGGTATCGCTTCCCGATCCGCGCCCGCCGCCGGCCTTCCCGTCGGTGCATTCGTCGAAGACGCGGTAGGAGATGTCCGTGAATTCAGCCTGCCACAGCTTGCTCACCATATCGAGATTCGGCGTCGGGCAGCAGATCTCGCTCTTGATCAAATCGACGAACTGCTCGAGCTCGGCCGGTTTCACCGCTTCATTGAGCGTGATCTCGCCGACGCCGTCCTTGTAGAGCAGGAAGGCGAGGCTGTTCTTCTTGTCGCTGTTGTCGTACACGCTCTCGCCGTGCCACGTGAGCCGGTACTGCTCGACGCCGAGGGTCAGCTCCTTTTCGTTCCGGAGGAATTCCTGCAGCCCCTGCCGGAACGCGTCGCCGAACACCCCCACGACGGGGCTGTTGTCCGCGTAAATCGTTTTCGCGTTTAGGTATTTGGCCAGCGAGACGAAAATCGAGCGCACCTGTTCCAGACGTTTGGGGTCGGCTTCGGCGCTCTTCCCCGCACGATCCGGCGCGGAGCGGTGCTGGATCTTCGTAATGGTCATGGGTAGACGATTTATTGCATCATGCATGCCAGTAGTTGACTTGCGAGCGGAAATTTCATAGAATCGCCGGCGGTATTCCCCTTGCAATGAAAGCACATATGCGATTGAACGATATATCGATAATCGGAGAACGGATCAACCACGGGATCCCCCGGGTTCGGCCCCTGTTCGATGCGGGAAACGCGGAGGCCCTGCGGGAGCTCGCCCGGGAGCAGGCAGCGCGGGGAGCCGTGGCCCTCGATATCAACGTCGGCCCCCTCGGCGCAGACGCGATGCGGCGCACGGTGCGGGAGGTGCAGGCCGCCGTGCGGCTTCCGCTGTGTCTCGACGGAAGCTCGCCGGAGATCCTGCGGGCAGGCATGGAGGTCTACGACGCCGGGCGGTCCGACGGGCTCCCCATTCTGAACTCGGCGACCGAGGCGCGGGACGAGGAGGTCTTCGGGATCCGGATGGTCGGGCCGTGCAGGGTCATCCTGCTCGTATCGGAGCGCCGCGAGGGGGAACGCCCGTTTCCGAACGAAACGGTCGGGCAGTGCCTCGCGACGGCGGGGCGCCTGTTCGCGAAGGCGCTCGACGCCGGATTCGAGCCGTCGGAGCTGTTCATCGATCCGAGCACCCCCGCGCTCGCGGTCGATATGAAGGGTCTCGTCAACACGACACTCGAGACGATCGAGGGGATTCGCGGACGGCGGGACTTCGCGGAGGCGCACATCGTGGCGGGACTCTCGAACCTGACTGCGGGTCTTCCTCCCGCCGCGCGGCTTCCGCTGCAGAACGCGTTTCTGACGCTCGCGCATCGCGCCGGCCTCGATGCAATCATCGGAGATCCCGCCCGCGAATACCGGCTGCTTCCCGACGGGCATCCGGACCTGCTCCTCCTGCGGGAAATCCTCGCGCAGCGGCGGACGGACCGGCTCAAAGCGCTCACGACGTCCGCATTGTACCGCGCAGCTGCGCGAAAGGCCGCCGCGCGCAAACAGGCGGGGGGGAAGGACAAGGAAGGTTCGACGTGAAGGTAACGGAGCATCTCGCGAACGCGAAACGGCCGCTCATCAGCTTCGAGATCATACCGCCGAAGCGGGGGGGCAGCCTCAAGGAGCTTCTCGATATCGTCGATCGTTTGAGCCGCCGCGGCCCGAAGTTCATCGACGTCACGAGCCACGGGGCCGAAGTCGTCTACGAGGAGGAGGCGGGCGGCATCCGCAAGAAGGTGAAGCGGAAGCGGCCGGGCACCCTCGGAATCTGCGCCCTCATACAGTCGAAGTACGGAATCGACGCCGTTCCGCACGTTCTCTGCGAGGGCTTCACGCGGGAAGAGACGGAGGATTTCCTCATCGATATCCAGTATCTCGGCATCGAGAACATCATGGCGCTGCGGGGGGACGCGCCGGCACGCGACAAGCCGAAGCCCGGCGGCAGGACCTTCAACCGGACGGCGCGCGATCTCGTCGTGCAGACGGTGAACATGAACCGGGGCGCATACCTCGAGGACCTTCTCGACGCCGAGCCGAGCAACTTCTGCATCGGGGTCGCCGGCTACCCGGAGAAGCACTTCGCCTCTCCGAATCTCCAGACGGATATCCGGAGCCTCAAGGAGAAGGTCGAGGCCGGCGCCGACTACGTCGTCACGCAGATGTTCTTCGACAACGCCGCGTATTTCCGCTTCGTCGATCTCTGCCGCGCCGAAGGCATTTCGGTTCCCATCATCCCGGGGCTCAAGGTGCTCCATTCCCGGCATCAGCTGGCGAGCATCCCGCTCAACTTCCACGTGGACATCCCGTTCGAGCTCTCGGAGGAGATTCTCCGTTCCGACGAGCGGGCCGCCGAGGAGGCCGGGGTGCGGTGGGCCGTCCGGCAGGCGGAGGAGCTTCTCGGCCGCGACGTGCCGGCCATCCACTTCTACGTGACCGGGCGGGCCGATCCGATCGACCGGGTCATCGAGACGCTCGGGCTCCCGTCCGCATGAAAGCAAGCGGCGATTCGGGCATTTACAATCCGGCGCGAGCGGACTATACTCATTGTTTGTAATCGGTTTCTCGCGGGGCCCGTCGTCGGCCATGCGAGGTTCGCTGTTTGGCGGAGCCGCATCGAGGTGATCGTGGTATGAAACGTCTGTTCGATACGTCGAGCCTCTCGCTGCATCAATTCTCCCCGAAGATGTACTGCTACGTTTCAACGCGCTCCCCGCGCGTCATCGCCACGCTGCGGGGGCTCGCCGACGAACACGTCCGGTTCGAGGAAGCGAAAACGGAATCGGAGTACCGGACGTTCATCTTTCACAATCCGGCCGCTCCCCGCGCCGATATCATTTCCTGCTTCTACATAAACGACCTCGCCGATTACGATCTCTCGCGCATTTCCGCGAAGCTCCTCGGGGGCGAATTCGCGCGCGACATCCTCGGGGATTCCCTCATCGCGCTGAGCTGCGCGAACGACGCGCGCTTCGCCTGCCTGACCGACTTCTGGGGCATCACGACGCATTTCTGGCATTGCTCCGAGGATACGTTCGTCTGCGGCAGCAACGTTTTTCTGGTCGCCGCGCTCGTCGGCAGCGAGTTCTCGCGCGAAGCCCTCTACGACTATCTGTTCTTCGCCTGGCCGCGGAAGGATCGCACGTGGTTCGCGGACATCAGATGCCTTCGCCCCGGGCAGCAGCTCATATTCGATCTGAAGCGCCGCGCGCCGGTGCTGTCGGAATGCACCAATTTCCCGGACTACCTCGAACCGTCGAGCGGAGACCTCATCGAATCCGTCGAAACGTTCTTCAGCCGGGCGAACCATCGGATCGGCCCCGACCTCACGAACTACATCTCCCTCTCCGCGGGGAGCGATTCGCGGACCGTGCTCGCGTGCATGCGGGCGCACCGGATGCGGCCGCACGCGGTCAGCTTCGGCAGGCACGATATGGCCGAGACGAAGGAGATCAGCGGCCTGACGCACCGGCTCCACATTCCCTGGCTCTTCATCGACGTCGAGGGATTCGAGGAGAAGTTCGAGGATCTGTTCGTCGACGGGACGTTCTTCTCGAACGGGCTCCTCAATCCGCTGCGCACCCATTACGTATGGCTGTACCGCCACATCCGCCGCGGCAACGCGCTGTTCGAAGGGATCCTCGGCAGCGAATTCGTGAAAGGGGAAATCGCCGTGCCGGCCATGGCGGCGCATCCCTACCATGACGTGATCACGAAAGGATCGTCCGTCGCGGCGAGCGTCGGGAAATACTATCCGCAGCTTCCGGAGGAGTTCCGCGGCGCCATGACGGAGTACATCGACGCCGAATACGGCGCCGAGCTCCTCGACGTCGACTCGAAGGAGGGGGAGCGGGCGTTCCAGCTCTATCTCCTCGAGAACATACCGAGCAGGGTGTTCTCGGCCGTCATCGGGATCGTCAAGTCGAATTCCATGTCCCCCTACTATCCGTTCCTCTCGCCGAGCGTCGTCCGCGCGGTCTTCAACAACGACGCCGGCATGCGAAAGAGCCTCTCGGTGCGGAAGGACTTCATCGGCCCGATCCGGAGCCTGCGGGCGGAGGCGAAGATCGTCAAGTACATGGACGAGGAGATCTTCGAAAGCACCCTCGACCGCAACGTCAGCTTCGAGGACGTTCTGGCGACGGCGCGCGCGGCGAAGGTGCGCAAGCGCGCCCGCGACGTGGGAGACAAGGTGCGGACGATGCGCCTCGTGGGCGGCCAGATAGACGTCACCAAGCTCGTCGCGAAGCTGCGCGACCACGCCGCGGATGCTCCCCGCGACATTCTGCCCGTCAAGCGCGCCGACATCGTCGCGAACGACATGCTCGCCCGCGCCGCCATCAATTATTCGTGGCTCCGGGGATTATCCGACACGGTGCTGAAATAGCGGCGCCTCCCCGCGGCTGATCGCCGCGCCGGAACGCCGGCGCGGTCCGCCCGGGCGATCCCGACGGAGCCCCCCGAAAAATTCCGATAATCGTTTCGGAACAAGCTTGACACAACTGTACTTACTAAATATGCTGTGCATATTCTTTATGCACAGACACCGGACGAATAACCTCACCGTCGCCGTTTCGGCGACGAGTCGCGACCCGATGTACCGGCAGGTCACGGATCAGATCAGAGACGCGATCGCGGCGGGGACCCTCGCGGCCGGCGAGCGGCTGCCGTCGATCCGCGAGCTCGCGGCCGCGGCCGGGATCAGCCACATCACGGTCAAGCGCGCGTACGGCGATCTCGAGCGGGAGGGATACGTCATCGCGCGTCAAGGGCTCGGATCGTTCGTGGCGGGAATCAGCCGCGAGCGCATGAGAGAGGAAAAGCTCGAAGAGCTGCGGAGGGACATCGCGGGGCTCGCGAAGGCCGCGCGGTCCTTCGGCATACCGGTCGCCGAGATCGGGCGGATCGTCGACGAGCTGAAGATAAAACGGAAATGAGAGCCGCCCCGCAGGGGCGGTGCTCCAATGAGAGACGCTCGGCACGAGCGGATCGAGCACCACGAGAAGGAGGACTCGCATGATCGCATTCGATGACGCGCGGGAGATGGAACGCAGGGCGGCGGCGTGCTACGGGGACGGGCTGTTCGACATCGGGATGGGGCTCGGTCTCCTCTTCGTCGGATTCGCGATGATCTTCGGGCTCGGCGCGCTCGCCGTCGTCTATCCCGCGCTCATCTTCCCCGTGGCGAAGGCGGCGAAGCGAGGCGTCACCGCGCCGCGGATGCACCATCTCGACTTCATGCCGGAGCCCGGCGAGGAATCGAGGAGGCGCCGCGGCCGGGCCGTGCTCTTCGCCGCGCTCGCCGTGCTGCTGGCGATCGGCGTGCTCGCGCTCCTCATGTCACAGCGGATTCCGGCGCGCATCTCGCACGGGCTGCGCGCCAACGCGCTCGTCATCTTCGGATGCATGCTCGCCGCGCTCTTCGGCGCCGTCGCGTGGATGGCGTCGGCGAAGCGGCTCCGCGGCTACGCGTCGGTCGCCCTGCTCGTCTTCGTCTGCGGGTACTGGTTCGACATGAAGGTGTCGGCGTACCTGATGATCGTCGGCGCGGTCGTCGGCGCGTACGGCGCGATCGTGCTGTCGCGGTTCGTCCGGGATTATCCGCGCTTCCACAACCGGAGCGACCGGCTGTATCAGCGGAGCATCTGATCCCGCGGAGCCCCGCCGGCGCCCCGCGGCCGCAGCCCCTTGAGCGCGCGCGCGGCCGCCTCGTTCTTCCCGTTGAGCTCCAGCGCCCGGCGATACTCCTCCGCCGCGCGCGTCGTGTCTCCCCGTGCGATATAGGCGTTGCCCGTCCGCACGTGGTAATTCGACACGCCCCCCGGCGTGTCGCGCGCGACCGTCATGTTCGCGAAAAACGCGATCACGGCGAGCGCGGCGAGCGAGAGGGCGAGCTCCGCGGCGCGGCGGCCGCGCGCGAGCGCGGCGAGCTCCACGCACGCGGCGCCGGCGAAGGGAACGAGGAACACGACCACGGGCAGCCGGTACCGGGCGAGCACGTAGAACGCGAGCGCGGTCGCCAGATACGCGAGGATTCCGCCGTATAGAAGCCAGAGCGCTCTCCATCGGCCCCTCGTGAGAAAGACGCCGAGGAGCCCGAGCGGCGCGACGACGCCGAAGACGAGGAGGGGGAGCGGGAGAACGCCCGCGAAGCGCCGGTGAAAGTAGAAATTCTCGACGTTCGCGCGCTCGTAGGCGTTCCAGAAGAACCGGAACTTGCGCCAGAGGAGCGAGGCCCACGCGCCCGGGTGCTCGCGCGCGTACTCGATCCCGGCCGCGAGCCAGAAATCGGAGACCTCCGATGGAGAGAGCCCGCGTCCCGTTTCGCTCGAGGCGACCCGCGCCATGTTGACCGATTGCTCTTCCGGCGTTCCCCCGAGCGGGACGCCCCGGTACATGGGCACCTGATAGAAGCCATTCGCCTCGGGATTGCTGCCGTGGTAGAAATTGATGCCGGCGCCCGCCGTGAGCGGGATGAATTCGCCCGTGCGCAGCGCGTTTCTGATCGCGAGGGGCGCGACCGCCGCGGCGACGCCGAGCGAGAGCGCGATCGCGCCGGCGAGGAAACGCCTCGCCGGGCGGGGGGTATGCGCCGCCCCCGCGCGGCCGTTCGATTCCGCCGCGGCCGACGCGCCCGATTCCATCCCCGCGAAATACAGATGCAGCAGCGCGAAGGGGAAGAGGAGAAGCGTCGGCGGATTCGCCGCCGCGGCGGCCCCGAGAACGGCGCCCGCCGCGAGCATTCTCCGCGGGCCCGGGCGCTCCCCGCCGAGCACGACCGCGACGAAGAGGGCGTTGAGGAACACGACGAGCGTCGCGGGGAGGAGCACCCCCTCGTAGAAGACGAGCGGCGCGTAGAGCGAGGCGATGAGCCCCGAGAGGAGCGCGGCGGCGTCCGACCTGAACGCTCGCCGCGCGGCGATCGTGACGAGGCCGCACGTCGCCGCTCCGAGGAGGGCCTGGACGATCCTGACCGCGGCGAGCTCCGGGCCGAACGCGCGGTAGATCAGCGAGAGGAACCACGGATAGACGGGGGACTGCATGAGGGTCGTCGGTCCCGCGTCGCCGCCGAACGCGAGCGCGCGCGCCCAGCGATCGTACGTCGCGGCGTCGAGCTGGAGGTCGGCGGCGAGCGGATTGAAACGCTGCGTGAAATAGACGTGGAGGAGGCGCAGCGCGAGGGCGATCGCGGCGATCGTCCACGCCGCGGCGACGAACGGAATGCGCCGTCGGGCTGGTTCGCTCGGGTTCATCGGCGCAGAGTCTAGGCCGCGCGGGGCGTCAAGTCAATCCGAATGGGCGGGCTCCCGCGGCGCGTTCCCGTCGCGGGCCTCGCCGCGGGCGGGTTCGCGGTAGAAACGTCTGAAGAGCAGGTACGCGAGGACGGCGATCGCGGCGCCGACGAGCATTCCCGCCAGCACGTCCGACGGCCAGTGCACGCCGGTGTAGATCCGGGAATACGAGACGAGGATCGCGACGGCGAGGAGCGGCGCGAGCCAGCGTCGCCAGACGAGCCCGAGGAAAAGCATCGACGCGGTGATATTGGTCGCGTGGCTCGAGGGGAACGAGAACGAGTTCTTGTAGCTCCGCGTCACTTCGGCCGGCGTCGTCATCCACCCGCCGTCCTCGAGCCACAGGTGCACGTTTCCGATGAGCTCGCAGGGGCGCAGGCGCTCGAAGACCGGTTTCATGACGCTGCTCGAGAGCTGGTCGGACGCTGCGATGACCGGGATGAGCATGAAGGCGGCCCAGCGGCCGCGCGCGCCTCCGAACAGGACGAGCGCGCACCAGATGAGAATGACTCCGATGCGCCATTTGTCGAAATCCGTGAGGAAGGGCATCACCGCGTCGAATGCGGAATTCTCCGCGGCGCCGTTGAGGAGCCGGAACGCCCGCACGTCGAGCGACGACGGATCGGGAGCGGCGGGCGCCGCCGCGGCGGCAGCGAAGAGCGCGGCGCACAGGAGCGCCGCCCAGAGGAAGACGCTTCGAAAGCATCGGATCGGTTTCATGGGGAGCTATTCTACCAGAGATTCCACTCCCTGAACAAGCCTTCCCGAGATCCAGAATCCGCCGATGACGCTCACGAGGGACGCTCCCCGCTCCCTGAACGGGAATTCCACGAGGCGCGGCGGCCTCGCCGGGGAGAGAAAGATCTTTTCGAGAAAGCCGCCGTTGCTCTGGATGGATTCGGGGAGCGTGGCGAAAAAGATGAAATCGATGAGGGCGACCGCTTCCTCGGCGCGCAGGGCGCAGAGGACGGGATGCCCCGCGCCGTCGGAGCGCATGAGCTCGAACGACGGCTGAATCCTCGTCAGCAGCCGTCCGACCTTGAGGTACGCGTAGGTGTTGAGCGACTTGAACGCCGGCACGTAGACCCTGAGCGTGCCGAGGCCCCCGATCTTCGCGGCGAGATGCGAGATCTCGCTCGCCATGGGGATCCGCTGCGACGGCTCTCCCTCGTATCCCGTCCGGATGACCGCCTGCGCGGCGCCCTGAATCGCGCCGAGCGCCTCGTCGATCCGCCGCTTGAGGGCGGTCGCGTCGACGTCGACGACCCAGAAGGGGAGATACACGTGCTCGGCGTTCGCTTCGCGGTCGTCTCCGTCGCCGCCCGCCGCGCGATAGACCGTGACCGGCTCGAGGGCGTCGCTCGAGAGGACCCAATAACGGCGGCAGGCGGGGCATTGGAAGGTGACGAGCTGTCCCATGACGGGGAGCTCGCCTCCGCAGTGCGCGCACTTCAACGGTTTGATGCAGAGCGTTTCGGTCATGTCAATCCTCACTTCCGAGGAGGCCGTTGATCTTGAGCGCCGCCCACTCGTGGGGCGGCAGAAAGCGTTGCTCGCGCGCCGTGTCGAGCGCGTACAGAACGGCGAGCGGCACGAGCGCGAGCGGCGGCCACGTCGCCGCGAGGAACGCGAGCGCCGCGGGGGCGAAAAAAAGCCGTTTCGAATCGATCCGCCGCCGGCGCGGCACCTCTCCCCGCACGACCGCGCCGTTCCCGCCGTCGATCGTGATCGTGTAGAGGCGTCCCCCGCACGTGTAGCGGAGCAGGTACACGGGGTAGTAGTGGAGCGAGAGGCGGCTGTCGAAAAAGTGGAAGCGTTTCGCGCGGACGTTCGTGCCCGCCGGGGCGGCGAGACGCTCGAGAAGGCCGAGCGCGTCGCGGCTGATGAGCCGGTCGCTCCGCACGGGAAGCGCGACCGTGTGCCCGGACCGGGCCTTGTCGTCGAGCACGTCCCAGTCGAGGAATCCGGTGCGCAGCGAGATGCCCTGCAGGCCGAGGCTCGGGAGCACGCACGCCGGAGCGCTCCAGTCGACGCGTTTGAACACGAGCCGCGAGCAGGGCGTTCGCTCCTCGCGGACGATCGTGCGCGCCCGGTTCGCGCCGCCCGGTTCGTCCGAGACGGTTTCGACCCTCACCCGCGCGGTTTTCTCTCCCGATATCCATCCCATGAGCCTTCCGCGCAGCCGCCAGAACGGAACGTGGATCAGCTTCTGGTCGGCGATCGCCGCGCGCCGCGTGCCGAGCCGGTGGTCTGTCTGCTCGGCGATGTAGCGGATCGCGGCGAGCCGCGCCTTCGCGGGCGTGATCTTCGGGCTGAGGATGAAGCTCCGGACGCCGCGCGGCGTCGTGACGAGGAGCGCGGATCCGCAGTAGCCGCAGCGGACGCTGCGATCCCCCTCGTTGACCCGGATGGAGCCGCCGCACTCGGGGCACGTCGCCCCGCCGGCGACCGCGGGCTCCGGCGAAGGAGCCGCCGGCCGCTTGGCGCCTGCGCGGGATCCCGTCTCCGCCGCGGATGTCACCCGTTCCGCGATCATTCGTGCTTCGTCGCCCTTTCGTGGATGGTGAACAACGCGTATCCGCAGCCGGAGGCCGCCATGATGAGCGCGAGACGCGCGAGCGCGCTCGAGGCAAATTTCCCGATCACGAGGTAGGTTGCGAACAAAGCGGCCGCCGCGACGAGGAGGCCGAGCCGCAGCGCCCGCGGCCGCTCGGGCGGGAGCGCGGCGGCGATCGTCTGCCAGCTCTCGCCGACGACGGCCGCCGATCCTTTCCAATCCCCGGCGCCGTAGCGGATGCGGTACACCGGCACATGGACGATTCGAATCGCGTCGGTATCGATGCGGTCGGCCGGGACGATTCTGCCCGCCGGGGGATTCGACTCGTCGAAGAAGCGGTATTCGCCCGCGGGGGGATAGGGGACTCCTCCCGGCGGCGCGCCGGACGAGCACGCCGGGGCGGTGGACGTCTCGCCCGCGTCGGTCTCGATCATCGCGTACGGCACGTACGAGAAATCGATCGCGGCGACGACGGGGCGCCGGCATTTCCGTTCGATGAGGAACGAGCGCAGGACGCTCTCGGCCGCGCGATCGTCGCGCGCGTGAACGAGGACCAGATGCTCGGGCCCCGCCTCTTTCTCGACGGCGAGCGCCGAGCCGCAGTACGAGCAGGCGAGGATCTCCTGCCCGGGATTGACCGTGTTTTCGCCCCCGCAGAGGCCGCACCGGATGTGCATGGCGCTACCGGCCTTCGACCTTCGTCCCGCAGTTCGGGCAGTACTTGGCGCCGCTTCCGAGCTCGGCCGTGCAGTGGGCGCACCGCGCGGGGCGCGCGACGGGGGCGCCGCACGAGCCGCAGAAGCGCGCGTCCGCCGGGACGGCGGCGCGGCACTTCGCGCACTCGATCGTCTCCGCCACGGCGGTGCCCTGCGCCCGCGCGCTCTGCGCGATCATGCCCGGCATCATGAAGCCGAGCCCCGCGCCGACGCCGATGCCCATCCCGCTCGCCGCCGCCGAGCCCGCGCCGTCGGCGCCGCCCGCGGCCGCCGCGTCCCCCATGGCCTTCGCGGCCTTGAACTTGAAGAAGCTGTCGAGATTGCCGACCGCCTCGAGCCCGCTCCGCTCGTCGATCATCTTCTGCACCTCGGGGGGCGGCGTGATGGCGTTGAGATAGAAATCGGCGAGCTCCATCCCGTATTTCGTGAAGTCGCCGACGAGCCGCTCCTTGATCTCGACGGCGAGCTCGTCGTAGCTGCGCGGGAGATCGAAGATCGTGTCGAGCTTCTCGCCGAAGAGGTCGTTGATGCGCGCGACGATGACGTCGCGGAGGTAGTCGCCGATCATCTCGCTCGTGTAGGAGCCCTGCGTGCCGACGACCTTGTTGATGAAGACGAGCGGATCGACGACGGTGAACGTGTACACGCCGAACGCGCGCAGTCGCACGAGCCCGAGCTTCGAGTCCGTGAAGGCGACCGGGTCCTTCGTGCCCCACTTCTGGTTGATGAACACCTTCCGGTTGACGAAGAACACCTCGGCCCGGAAGGGGCTCTTGAATCCCCACGGGAGCGAGAGCGCCTTCGTGAGAATCGGGAGGTTCTTCGAAATGAGCGTATGGCGGCCCGGCCCGAACACGTCGAGCCCCTTGCCGTCCTTGAAAAACACCGCGGTCTGGTTGTCGCGGACGACGAGCTGCGCGCCGATCTTGATCTCGGCGGAGCCTTCGGGCGGAATGCGGTGAACGATTTCCTCGCCCGATAAATCGAACCATTCCAGCAGTTCCATGAACTGAGACATACGAGCCTCCCGTCGAAAGCGGCCTATCTGTTATAATCGCAACGAGTTGTCGTGTAGTGCAAATCAGGCTGAAATAGTGCAAGGGTAATGCCAACGACGACAATTTCTTTCGGGAGACGGCGATGTGCGATATACTGCAGTCGGTCGCGGGCGGCGCGGGCGCGCCGTCCGGCCGGCGGCACGGAGGAAAGGAGTGCGGCATGGGCATCTTCGCCTTGTCCGGAGTCGGAATCGTGATCATGTTCATCATCCTGGTAATCGAGGGCGGGTTGCTCCTGTGGGCCGCGGCGAAGCTCGCGAAGGTGGAAGAGGCGAGCTTCGGCCGGGCGATGGCGGCGATCGTCGTCGGTTCGTTCGTTGAGGTGCTGTCCTATTTCCTCTTCAGCCTCATATCGTTCCTCGGCCACCTGTTCGGTTTCATTCTCGGGCTCATTCTCGTCATCCTCGTCATCAAGCTGATTTTCAGGACGAGCTTCATGAAGGCGTTCATCGTGTGGATCTTCAACCTCCTCGCCGTGCTCGTGGCGATCATTCTCGCCAGCATGCTCATGGCGAGCTCGCTGTTTCTGTCGCGCGGGATCTAGCGCGCCCGGGGGAACCGGCGTTCCCCCGCCGGTGAGGCCTCGCATGCTGAGAAACCTCGTGAGCGCTCATGACGCCGCCCTCCTCGTCGAGAGGGCGAGGCAGGGCCGCCTGCGCGAGATGATCGCGCGCGCGTCGAACCGGCGGGAAGCCGCCACGATGTCGTGGAACGCCGTGAGCGGCCCCCGCAAGAACTGGTGGGACATCCCCGCGGTCATGCGGCGCTGGAACACGTTGGTCTCGGGCGACCCCGACGTCGATTACCTCGCGCACGTGCTCGGCTCGCGCTTCGCGGGGCGGCGCTCGATGCGCGCGCTCTCCCTCGGGTGCGGGACGGGGCACCGGGAGATCGAGCTCGCGCGCAGCGGCGCGTTCGTCCGCATCGACGCGATCGACCGGTCGGCGGCGAGAATCGCGTACGCGCGCGAGCGCTCGCGCGAGGCGGGCCTCGGCGGCGTGATCGACTACGCGGTCGGGGACGCCGCGCGGTTCGAGGCGCCGGCGGGCTCCTGCGACCTCGTCATCAGCGAGCAGTTTCTCCACCACGTCTCCGGTCTCGATTCGTTGCTCCCGCGGGTGCGGGACGCGCTGCGCGGCGACGGCTGCTTCCTCTTCAACGAGTACGTGGGCCCGTCCCGGTTCCAGTGGACCGATGCGCAGCTCGCCGCGGTGAACGCGATGCTCGACGAGCTGCCGGAGCGGTACCGCGTCCGGTGGAAGAGCGGAACGATCAAACGCCGGGTGCACCGGCCGGGGAGGCTCGCCATGATGCTCTACGATCCCACCGAGGCGGTCTCGTCGGCGCGCATCGTTCCGCTCGTCCGCCGGACGTTCGAGGCGGTGGAGATCAGGGGATACGGCGGGTCGGTGCTGCCGCTCCTCTTCAGCGACATCGCGTTCAACTTCCTTTCCGAGAATCCCGAAACGCGGGAGCACCTCGAGCGCTGCTTCGCGCGGGAGGACGATCTCCTCGCGCGGGGAACGATCGCGCACGATTACGCCGTCGGCGTCTGCGGGCGGCGATAGAATGCTTTACATCCCCCGTGCCGTCGTATATTTTCATTGCTCGATCGACGGGGGCGCGCCGGCGCCCACGACGCTCCCGATTCGCGCGTGACCGGAGACTCCCTCATGGCAGATGAACATGCAAGCGCCCCGCAGGAGGCCCGCCGGAAGCTGAGGATCTGCGTTCTCATCCCGAAGCTGCGGATCGGCGGCGCCGAGATGCACGTGCTGTCGCTCCTCAAGCACATCGACAAGACCCGCTTCTCCGTTTCCCTGCTCTGTTTCACCGCGGGGAACGAGCGGATGGAGCGGGAGGCGGCGCGCTCCGTCGAATCCTTCGAGACGGTGCATTTCCGCTGGCGGCGGGCTCCCGTCTCTTTCGCCCGGATCGTCCGGTTTTTGCGGCGCGGGAGATTCGACGTCGTCCATTGCCATCTCGTGCTCGCCGATTCCGTGGGGAGGCTCGCGGGCTGGTGCGCCGGCGTCCCCGTCCGCGTGACGACCGAGCACGGCAAGCACCTCTGGAAGCCGCCGCTCCATCTTTTCTTCGAGCGGATGATCGCCCCCCTCACCGACGCGCGGATCTGCGTGAGCAGGGATATCATGGAAATCCGCCGGACCCGGGAGCGCACGCCGGCGAGCAAGCTCTTCTACATACCGAACGGCGTCGACACCGCGGTCTTCGGCGCGGCGAAGCGGGATCGCGCCGGCGTCATGGCGGAGTTCGGGTGGGACGGCCCCGGCCCGCTCGTCGTCGCGGTCGGCCGCCTCGAGCCCGAGAAGCGCTACGATCTGCTCGTCCGCGCGGTCGGAAGCCTGTCGGCGCGTTTCCCGTCGATGCGGTGTCTCCTCGTCGGGGACGGACGCTGCCGGGCGGAGCTCGAGGCCGTCGTCGATTCGCTCGGCGTCGCGCACGCGGTGAAGCTCGCCGGCGCGCGCGACGACGTGAGCGATCTCCTCGGCGCCGCCGACATGTTCGTTCTCTCCTCGAGCAGGGAGGGGCTGCCCGTCTCGCTCCTCGAAGCGATGGCCGCGGGCACGGCGATCGTCGCGACCGCCGTCGGCGGCATTCCCGAAGCGATCCGCGATCGCGAGAGCGGTCTCCTCGTTCCCCCGGAGGACGCCGGCGCGCTCGCGGCCGCGATTCAATCGATCGCGGCGGACCCGTCTCTCGGGGCGGCGCTCGGCCGCGCGGCGCGCGCGGACGCCGCGCGCGAGTACGCCATCGAACGCGTCGTCGGACGCATCGAGGATCTCTATCGCGATCTGTGCGAGCGCAAGGCGAAGCGGGCGTAGGCGCGCGGCCCGTCCGCCGGCGCGGAGCGAGAATTTCGCCTTGGATACGCCCGCTCCGTGCGCTAGAATGTGCGCCGCGGCATCGCGTGACCGGTTTCATTCCCCGGCGCCGCGAGAAGGAGCTTCATGCTGAGCGCCCTCTATCCGCCGTTCGTGCGAAACGTCGTCTACCCCGTCTACCGGGGTCTCCGGGGAGACAAGATCATCGCGCTCCTCGAGACGCTGGAACGGGACCAGTGGCGATCGCCGCAGGAGATCGAGGAGCTGCGGTGGGCGCGGCTCGAGCGGCTGCTCTCGCAGATCGCGCTCTACGTTCCGTACTACCGGGAGCTCTTCGCGCGCGACGGGATCAAGCCGGAAGACGTCCAGGGCCCCGCCGATTTCCGCACAATCCCGCTCCTCTCGAAGGAGATCATCCGCGAGGCGGGAAGCCTCATGATCTCGCAGGACCCGGTGCGGCGGGGACACGCCTCCAGCACGGGAGGCTCGACGGGAGAGCCGCTCCGGTTCCACGTCGACGTCGCCGCGGGGCCGTTCCGGCGGGCCAACACGATCCGCTGCTACCGGCGCGCGGGCATCGACATCGGGGACCGGCAGGCGTTTCTCTGGGGCACGGCCCTCAATATTCCCGCCCGGGAGCGCGTCACCGGCGCGCTGAAGAACTACTTCTACAACCACCTGTACCTTTCGACCTTCGACATGTCGGACGAGCGGATGTCCCGCTACGCGTCGCGCGTGCGGGACTTCAAGCCGCACTGCATCACCGCCTATCCGTCGGCGCTCGCGCTCTTCGCGGAGTTCTGCAAGGGGAGGGGTGTGGCCGACATCCGGCCCCGCGCGATCGTATCGAGCGGCGAACAGCTCTTCGACGGCCAGCGGGAGCTCATCGAGGCGGCGTTCCAGTGCCGCGTGTTCAACCGGTACGGGAGCAGGGAGTTCGGAAACGTCGCCCACGAATGCGGTGAGCATCGCGGGCTCCATATCATGAGCGATCTCTGCTACCTCGAGCTCGTCGCGGAGAACGGGGAGCCGGCGAAAAACGGGGAGATCGGCGAGATCGTCATCACGGATCTTTTCAATTTCTACATGCCGTTCGTGCGGTACCGGACGGGGGATCTCGCCGTGTCGACGGGAAGAACGTGCCCGTGCGGGAGCGGGTTTCCGCTCCTCGAACGCGTCGAGGGGCGCTCCTTCGACGCGATCGTGACGCCGGACGGCAAGCGCGTCGGCGGATTCTTCTGGACCTGGCTCTCGCGCGCCGTGCCGGGGATCCGGCGATTCCAGGTCGAGCAGCGCGAGCGGAGCGGCGTCATGTTCCGGTTCGTCGCGGGGCCCGACTGGCGCGACGAGTACGAGCGCGAGCTCGAAAAGAAGATCAAGGAGAATTGCGGCGAGGGATTCCGCGTCGTCTTCGCGCGGGTCGACGATATCCCGCTCACGCCGTCGGGCAAATCGCGGTTCATCGTGTCGAACCTCGGCGACCGGCTGCTCGCGAAATCGAAGATCCACCGCGCCGTGGTCACGGGGGAGCGCGCCGAGCATCCGGACTGCCTCCTCATCGACGGCGAGCTCCTCGAGCGCAGCGATATCGCCGTGGGGGAGCACATTCTCATCGTCGACATCACGAGCGGGGAGCGCATCGAGACGTTCGCGGCGCGCGGGACGGCCGGGAGCGGCGAGATCGTCGCGTGCGGCGCCGCCGCGAAGCGGATCAAGGCCGGAGACCGGATCAGCATCATGGCCTTCACGTGGACGGACGGACCGGTCGAGCGATTCAGCAACATCCTCGTCGACGAGCACAACAGGTTCGTCCGCTATCTCTCCGAGACGCACGGCGAAATCGCGTAGCGCGAGGGGCCGTTCTGTGCTATATTGTACGCCGTCCGAGGGGCTCGATTCGAAAGGATCGCGGGTGAAACGGCTTCTCCTGAAATCGATGATTGTGGGCGCGAAGGTCGTTCAGGCCGACCTGCGCTACGTCGGCAGCATCACGATCGACGAGGATCTCATCGAGAAGAGCAACCTGAGCCCGAACGAAAACGTCCTCGTCGTCGATCGGACGAACGGGATGCGTCTCGAGACGTACGTGATCAAGGGGGAGCGGGGGAGCGGCATGGTGTGCATGAACGGAGCCGCCGCCCACCTCATCGCCGAGGGAGACACGGTCGACATCATGGCGTTCGCGTGGTCGAGCGGGGACGCCCAGCCGCTCTTCATCGAGGTCGACGAGCGAAACCGCTTCCGCCGGTACATCGATGCGAGCGACTCCCGGCCCGAGGCACGATTCCTTAACGTTCCGCCGCGCGCATGATCCGGAGCAACTTTCATCTTTTCCGCCTCTTGGGGATTCCCGTCGAGGTCAATCTCAGCTGGCTCCTTATTCTCGCCCTCATGACGTGGTCGTTCGCCACGGGCTGGTACGCGGAGCTCCTGCCGGACGGCACCAAGACGCAGCTGTGGTCGCTCGGATTCCTGACGTCGATCCTGCTGTTCGTCTCGATCCTGCTCCACGAGTTCAGCCACTCGGTCGTCGCGGCGAAGAACGGCCTGCCGATACGCAAGATCACGCTGTTCCTCTTCGGCGGCGTGGCGCAGATGGAGCGCGACGTCGACGATCCGGTCCTCGAGCTCAAGATGGCGGCGGCCGGCCCCGCGATGTCGGTGCTGCTCGCCGCGCTGTTCTTCGGGATCTCGAGGCTCGTCGCCGACCGCCCGCTCCCGTTTGTGCTCGCCCAGAGCCTCTATCGCATCAACCTCATCGTGCTCGCGTTCAACATGGTGCCGGGATTCCCGCTCGACGGCGGCCGGATCCTCCGCGCCGCGATCTGGAAGAAGACGGGGAACGTTCAGAAAGCGACACGCATCGCGAGCCGCGTCGGCGGCGCCTTCGCGATCATCCTCATGGTGTACGGCGTGTTCAATTTCTTCGTCGGGCAGCTGATCGGCGGGATCTGGCTCATCTTCATCGGATATTTCCTGCGGCAGGCGGCTCAATCGGGCTATCTCCTCGTCACGCTCCGGCAGACCCTCGGGAATCTGAAGGTGTCGGACGTCATGCGCTCGCCGGTGATCACGGTGGATGCGGCGCTGAGCCTCCGGCGGCTCGTCGACGAGTATTTCCTCCGGTACCACTACGGATCGTTTCCCGTGCTCGAGGGCGGTACCCTCGCCGGCATGGTGGCGCTCAAGGACGTGAAGCAGGTCGAGATGGAGGACTGGGAGCAGGCGACGGTGGCGGACATCGCGGACCGGGAGATCGCGCGGTACGCGCTCCGCCGGGACTATCCCGCGGAGACGCTCCTCAACCTGATCATGAAAAAAGGCTACAGCCGCCTGCCCGTGGTCGACGGCGAGGGCAAAGTGGTAGGAATCGTGTCGCGCCGCGACCTCATGGAGACGATAAAGATGATGGCTTATTTGGAGGAATGATTTATAGTTCCGGTGCCTCGGGAAACTCCTCGACTTCCTCCTCGAGAATGACGTTCACCACTCCGTACTTCTTGGTCTTTTTTTCAAGCATTCCCCGCTGCTTGTTCTTGGGATCCGGTTCCGGCCGGCTGTTCTTCTTCTTTCTGGGGACTGGCCTGCGCTTCAATTTCCAACCTCTCCTTTCTTCGTGCTCCACCCTTTCGCGTTAAAGTCGAAAGGAAACCGGTTAAGGGAATTATAACAAAACCCCCACCGATTTTCACTACTTTGCAAAAAATATGACAATTTCACGCCGGACGGACGGGAGGGGGGCGAAAGGGGGGGCCGCTCGCGCGGATAGAAAGAGGCCGCCGGCAGCCGGCGGCCTCGACGCGGTCGTTTCGCGACGGACGGGGAGCGGATCATTGTGCCGGCGGCCGGTACTCCTCGAAGATCGCGTCGTCGATCTCGACGTCGAACGAGACCTCCTTCCAGAGGAACTCGGTCGTCAATGTGCCGCCGTCGTAGACGCGCACGTGATACGGCGTCAGGCGTCCGGCGTCCTTCCGGTAGTCGTCGAAGATGTAAACCCGGTTTCCCTTGTTCTCGATGCGCCGCTTCAGAATGTGCGTCTTCGCGTCCACGTCGAAGAGGATCGTGTCCCCCTTGAGCACGCAGCCGACCCGCGCGAGGTTCGCGTCGGGCAGGAGCGTGTCGGGCGGGGCCGGGGGCGCCGTGAAGAACGTGTCGCACGCGGCGAGATAGAACGCGATGCCGTCGACGCGGTCGAGGAGCGTCTTGAGGCTCGCCGTCGTTTGCGGATTGCGCCCCGCGTTGAGATTCGCCATCGACCACGCGTCGCCGCCGTTGTAGTAGTAGGCGCGGAAGAACGGATGACCGTACGCGCTGTTGTCCCGGTCGATTTTGAGCTTGTCGGGCTTCTTCACGAAGCGGCTGTAATCAGCCCGCAGCGTGCCCCATCCTTCGGTGTTCCACGCGATCTCGAGCCCCTTCTCGACGCGCGTCGTCCAGGTCTTGTCCTCCCCGAGCGCCTTCGAGGCCTTCTCGAGCAGGCTCTTGCCGGGATCGGCGGGGGCGCTCGACAAAGCCGACGCGAGCCCGGCCGCGCCGAGGACGGCGCAGGCCGCGGCGACGGCGAGCAGGGCCGTCGCCGGCCGTTTCATTCTCGAAATTCCTTTCATCGATCCCTCCTCGTGTCAGGCGGTGAGCTCTTCGTGCGCCGCCAGCAGTTTCGAGCGAATCGCGAGGCGGTGCGGGCAATTCGCTTCGCACGGCCCGCCGCAGGAGGCGCACCGCTCGGCGCTCCGCTCGCGCGGGAGCTTTCGGTAGAGCGACATGGCGTGCTTCTCCTCGCCGTAGTTTCCGAAGTAGAGCCGGTAGCGAAGGATGTCCGCGATCGGCACGCCGTTCGGGCACGCCGCGACGCAGCCGGCGCAGCCGGGCCTGCAGTAATCGCGGTCGAGGAGCGTCCCGTAGCCCTTGAGCGCCTTCTTCTCCTCGGGGGTGAGCTCGGGCCTGCCGGAGGCCGCGACGAATTCGTCGATCATCTCGACGCTGCGCATCGTGATCGAAACGCAGTCGATGCCCGGCTGCGCGAGCATCCACTTGATGACGGCCTGGCGCACCGTGGCGCCATCCTTCATGAACGGCTTGTAGTCGATTTTGCGCGCCGCGGCGAGGCTCTTCATGGCGACGACGGCCACCCCTTTCGCCTTCGCCTTCGCGAGGACGGGCTCGAGACCGTTCGTCATGAAGTTCATGCCGGGCATGATCATATCGATCGGCGTGTTGTCGATGAGCCAGTCGAAGTCTTCGACCATGCGGGGGCCGTGAGAGCTCGCGCCCCAGAACTTGATCTTCCCGTCCTTCTTCGCCTTTTCGAAGGCCTCGACGACCGCCGGATTCTTGATCTTGTCGGGCTCGCTCAGCTTCGGGTCCTCGCCGACCGAATGAATGAGGGCGCAATCGAGCCGTTCCATATTGAGCCGCGTTCTGCTCTCGTCGATCGCCGTCTCGATCTCGGCGGCGGTCGTTTTCGTCGTGAAGAGCTCGGGGACGAGCTTCGTCGTGATGAAGAGCTTCTCGCGTTTCTCGCGGGGGAGCTTCCCGAGGACGAGCTCCATATCGTAGTACTGGCGCGCCGTGTCGACGTAGTTGATGCCGCGCTCCATGGCGTACTCGAGGAGGGACGTGTCCTGGATCATCGCGTTCCCGAATCCGAGGTCCGAGGTCTTCCACGCGGTCCGCCCGAGATCGCGAAAATCCTTGATCGAGGGCTTCGCGGCCGCCGCCGCGCCCGCCTGCGCCGCCGCTCCTTTCTCCTGCGCCCGGAGGCCTTTCGCCCCGGAGAGACCGATGCCGATTCCCGCGATAGAGGCCACGGTCCGCCCGATGAACGATCTGCGGGAAAGCTCCTTGCCGTTCTCCTTCATCCTCCACCTTCCTTTCGCCGTTACTTCTTCGATTCCGTTTCCTCGAGACCGAGCCCGTAGCGATCGGCGATGTCGAGCGGCGGCAGGGGGCCGTCGAGCGGCTTCGCGTCGCGAACGTACCAATCGAACCAGTCGAGCGAGCGGTACAGGACATCGGCGCGCCCCGGCTGCTTCGCGTTCCCGTGTCCTTCCCCCGGATACTGCACGAGGCGGACCGCCGGATGGCCGTTCATCTTGAGAATACGATAGAACTCGATGCTCTGTCCGGGATGCACGCGCGTGTCGGCCGCGCCGCCGAGGATGAGCACGGCAGTCTTGCTCTGGTGCGCCCAATAGAGGGGGCTCCGCTCGAGGCTCTGCTGCCACATCTCCTCGATCTTCTTTCCCGAATGCACGGAGAGCTCCTCGTACGGGATGTCGGTCGTGAGGCGCTTGCTCGTGAGGTCGCTGATGCCGACGAACATGCAGACCGCCTTGACCTTCTCCGTGTAGCGCGAGGCGAACCAGGCCGCCGCGTAGCCGCCGTAGGATCCGCCCGCGAGGCCCACGCGCGCCTTGTCGGCGACGCCGGCGGAGACGAGATAATCGATCCCGTCGGCGATGTCGTCGAATTCCCTGCCGGCCGCGTCGTTGTAGCCCGCGAGCGCGAAATCGAGCCCGTAGCCCGTGCTCGCGCGGTAGTTCGGGAGGAACACCGCGTAGCCCTTCCCGGCGAGAACCTGCGCGGGCTCGCTGTAGCGCGTCACCCAGCCGTTCGAGTAGTTTGATTCGGGCCCGCCGTGGACCATGACGGCGAGCGGATAGCGCATGCCGGCGTTGTAGCCGACCGGATAGACGAGGATGCCTTCGATCTCGAGCCCGTCGCGGGCGGGATACCGGATGACTTTCTGCTCGCCGAGCGCGCGGTCGGCGAGCCAGGGGTGAAGGTTCGTGAGCCTCTTCGGCTCCTTCGCGCCGGCGGTCCAGCAGAAGAGATCCCCCGGGATGCCGGGCGCGTTTCCGCCGAACGCGAACAGCTTGAAGCTCTTGGTGAAACTCGGGGAATCGAAGATGACCCCGGCGGTCTTCGCGTCGAGGATAACGGCGCGCTTGCCGCCGGCGGCGCTCACCGTGCTCAGGGTCGGATACGTTCCCTCGCCCGAGCGATAGACGATCGTGCCCGCATCCTTCCATCCCACCCACTCCACGTGGCCGCGGAAGTTCGGCTCGGTGAGATTTCTCGCCTCGCCTCCCGCCGCGGCGACGACGAAGAGCTGGCTGTCGGAGTGATCACGCAGCTCCTTCGCGGCATTGAAGGCGATATTCGCGCCGTCGGGGCTCCAGGCGAAACCGCCGAGCTTGCCGGGATTGTTCGTGAGCTGCCGTTTCGTTTTCGTCGCGGGATCGACGATCCAGATCTTCTGGAACATGTATTGGTGGTCGACGAGATTCCGCGGGGAGATTCCCGCCGCGATCGACTTTCCGTCCGGGCTCCACTCGATGCTCCAGACGGCGCAGCCCTCGGTGATCCGCTCCGCCTCGCCGGCGCGGTCGCCGGCGCCGAGCTTCTGCACGTAGAGGTTCCGGTCCTTGAGGTTCTCCTCGAAGAAGACGAAGCCGTAGCCCTTCTTCTCGAGCTCCTTCTCGCGCTTCGACTGCGGCGTCGTCGCGACGTAGGCGATCGCGTCTCCCGCCGGGTGCCAGCGGAAGCTCGAGACGCTCGTCTCGGAGCTCGTGAGCTGCACGGACTCGCCTCCCCCCGCGGGGATCGCCCACACCTGCGTTTTCGCCTTCTCGCCGCGGGCCATGAGGAACCCCAGGCTCGAGCCGTCCGGTTTCCAGCGAATGCCGCTCACGTTGACCTTTCCCGTGATGAAGGGCTTCGATGCGCCGCCCGCGGAAGGCACGAGCCAGAGCTCGCCGTAGGCGCCGCCGGCCTCGTCCGTGAGGGCTCGCGGCACCGACACGACGTATGCGATCCAGGCCCCGTCCGCGCTGATCGCCGTCTCGGAGACGCGCTTGCACCCGAGCGCGTCCTCGGGGGTGAAGGGATTCGCCGCGCGCGCGGGCGGCGGAACGAGAACGAAAAGCGCGAGAATCGCGAACACGGCGATTCCCCGCATGACGCTGCGATTGTTCATGGAATCCTCCCTCGCCGGCGGAACTCATAGGCGCGCGTGACGACGCGCGTATGGAACTCATGTGCACGCAAGACAGTGCGCCCATGATGCCTGAAGGCGGGCCGCTTGTAAATAGAATCTTGGATCGGCCCGGTGTCGCGATTCCTGCCGCCCGCGCCGCCGCGGCGCTCAATCCTTGCCGAAGAGGTAATGCCGCAGGATGTATTTCAGCTTGTAGAGGCGCATCGCCCAGATCGCCGTTCTCGATCCGGTGAACTCCCGCAGGATCAGGAGGAAGAACGCGGGATCGATCGTGCGGATCGTGATCCCGCGCCATTGCCACGGAGAGCCGGCGCCGATCCTGTTGATCTCCCGCGGATTCTGTCCGACGGTGTTCGTTCGCTCGCGGTTCTGGTAGTGCGTCGTCGTCGCGAGGTACCCCGCCTCCTCGGCGAGGCGGAAGGTCGCGGGATTTCTGCCGCCGCCGGGCCAGCACAGGAACTCGACCTTCACGCCGAGCTCCCGCTCGATGATCGAGCGCGACTCCGTGATCTCGGCGCGCACGCGGTCCTCGTACTCGCGATCCGTTTCCGTGCGATCGCGCCGGGGGCCGAAGTCCTTCGCGACGGCGAGCAGCTCATCGCGCCAGTCCGCCCGATCGAAGAACGCCGCGCCGCCGCCGCGCGCCACGTGCGCGACGAGACGCTCCGTGAGCGCTCCATCCTCGAAGTAGCGCTTCGCGGCGATCGATTTTTCGTGGCGGTAGATCGGCGTGCCGTACGGCACTTCGTCCTCGAGACGCGCCGTCATGTATTCGTATTTTCGATCGGGGCGGCGATTCCAGCCGAGCCACGGCGGCGGAACGTACCCGTCCGCGCCGCGGGGGCGATGGAAGTCAACGATCTCGGGACCGGCGTAGTACCACGTGTGCGTCTTCGCGTGGCTCTGGATCTCGACGGCGCCGCTCTCGATCATGATTCGCATCTCGGGCCACGAGAGAAAGCCGGTCACGGGAAGGTCCTTCTTCGACACGGCTCCCTTCCAGACGTCCTCGAGGTTCGGACGCGGCGTCGCGCAGGGATCGACGAAATCGGTCGTCATCCAGATGACGGCGTGCCGGCCGTATTTCTTGAGAATGGGATAGGCGAACACCCAGTTGTCGAGATATCCGTCGTCGAAGGTGAGCACGATCGGCTTCTCGGGAAGCGGAGCGTCATTCGCCATATGATCGTGGAGAGCGCGCAGCGTGATCGTCGTCCAGCCTTTCGCCTCGAGCGCGCCCATCTGTCCCTCGAACACTTCCGCCGGCATGACGAGGTTGTTCCAGGGCCAGCCGGGTTTCAGGGGCCCGATCGAGTGGTACATGATGACGGGAACGCCTTTGACTCGCTTCATCGAAGCCGGACGCTAGCGGAACACCGGGAAAAAATCAATTGAACTTTCGGCGGCGAACGCCAACAATGGAACACCGCGATTGGAGCGGGCTCCGGCGGGCCGCGGGCGCGGATTCCGGAGCATCGAGCGTGCAGACGGCACCGAACCGCAACGGGAGGTAATCCCCCATGGCAGAGGAACACACGAAGCTTCATCCGGCGGCCTTCCGCGAGCTGAAGGCCGGCGAGACGTACGAGCCGATCGTGCCGGCGTCGCAGTCGGCGCTCGAGGTCACGATCCGCTCGGTCGGAATCGGGCTCGTCATGGCGGTCATCTTCTCGCTCGCCTCGGCGTATCTCGCCCTCAAGGCGGGGCAGGGGATGGAGCCCGCGATTCCGATCGCGATCCTCGCCGTCGGCATGGCGGGGCTCTTCGCGCGACGGAGCACGATTCTCGAAAACGTCATCATTCAGTCGGTCGGCGCGGCCTCGGGGGCCGTCGTGGCGGGCGCGGTCTTCACGATCCCTGCCCTCTACATGATCGGGCTCGAGGTTTCGTTCTGGCACATCTTCCTGACCGCGTTCTTCGGCGGTTGCCTCGGCGTCTTCTTCCTCATCCCGCTGCGGCAGTTCCTCATGGTCAAGGAGCACGGGAAGCTTCCGTTCCCCGAGGCGATGGCGACGACCGAGATCCTCGTGACGGGGGAGGGAGCGGGCTCGCAGGCGAAGATCCTCATCTGGAGCGCATCGGTCGCGTTCCTTTTCGACCTCTGCGTGCTCGCCTTCGGCCTCTGGCGCGAGATCATCACCTTCCACTCGGTGAAGTTCGGCGCCTGGCTCGAGAACCGCTTCTCGATGGCCTTCCGCGTCGACGGGCTCGCCGCGATCGTGGGGCTCGGCTACATCGTCGGGCTCAAGTACGCCTCGATCATCGCGTCCGGAAGCTTCCTCTCGTATCTCGTGTTCATCCCGTTCGTCAAGTTCATCGGCGGGCACCTCACGGGGATCATTCCGCCGGGGACGGTCCCGATCGCCGAGATGGGCGTCAACGACATCTTCTCGAATTACGTGCGGCTCATCGGCATCGGCGGCATCGCGGGGGCCGGCATCATGGGAATCATCCGGAGCTTCCCGTCGATCGTGCAGTCGTTCAGCATCGGGATCAAGGGGATCGCCGCCACCCGCGAGGGGCACGGCGACATCCCGCGGACGGACCGTAACATCCACATGCGTGACGTGCTCATCGGCATCGCCGCCGTCGCGGTGTGTCTCTTCATCTTCTTCCGGACCGGCCTCACCGGCACCGCGGTCGGACTCGTCGGCGTCGCGATCGCGCTCGTCATCTCCTTCCTCTTCACGCTCGTCGCCGCGCGGGCGATCGGCCTCATCGGGACGAACCCCGTTTCGGGGATGACGCTCGTCACGCTCATCATCACGAGCGTGATTCTCGCGCGGATGGGGCTCTCGGGCGAGTCGGGCATGTTCGTCGCGCTCATCATCGGGGGCGTCGTCTGCACGGCGCTTGCCGTGGCGGGGGCCTTCGCCACCGATCTCAAGATCGGCTACTGGATCGGCTCGACGCCGCGCAACCAGCAGGCGTTCAAGTTCGCCGGCGTGCTCGTCTCGGCGGCGGCGTGCGCCTTCGCGATGATGCTCCTCGGGAGCACCTACGAGTTCGGCTCGCAGCAAATGCCTGCCCCGCAGGCCTCGGCGATGCGCGAGATCATCGTCGGGCTCATGGGGGGAGGCGCGGGGGTCCAGTGGATCCTCTTCGCCTTCGGCGTCATCATCTCGGTGATCCTCGCCCTCGTCGGCGTTCCGGCGCTCGCCTTCGCGCTCGGGATGTACCTGCCGATCCAGCTCAACACGGCGGTGCTCCTCGGCGGCTTCATCGCCTACCTCGTCGGCAAGAGCTCGAAGGACGAGAAGATCGCCAAAGAGCACGGGGAACGCGGCGTGCTCGTCGCCTCAGGATACATCGCCGGCGGCTCGATCGCGGGGGTCGTCGCGGCGGTCATCGCGGCCGCCGGCCTGCAGGCGCGGCTCACGGTGCCGTGGCCGGGCACGACGCTCGATTCGTGGGGGGAGATACTCGCGATCGTCATGGTCGTGCTCCTTTCGGTGTTCATGTACCGGTACTCGACGAGGAGCAGCCGTGCATAGCGATTCGGGCGGGCGATGAAGCGCGATCCGGAGAATCCGACCTACGACCACACGCTGGACACGCTGTGCTCCGAGTCGGGGTACAAGTTCCAGCGGGAGAAGTACGGGCCCAAGCTCGCCTTTATGAAGCGGCACTTCGGCGAGCGGTTTCCTTCGATCGCGCTTCTCGACGTCGGCGTCGGATACGGCGTCTTCCTCAAGATAGCGGGGGAGGACTTCGGCCTTCGAAACCTCCGCGGCATGGATCCCTATCCCAATTCGATCGAGATCGCCAGAAAGATGACGCCGGCTCGCATCGAGCGCGGTGATCTCCTCGAGAGGACATGGCCGTTCGAGGAGCGCTCATTCGACGTCATCACGTGCTTCGACGTGCTCGAGCATCTCGAGAAGCCGGACGAGTTTTTCAAGAACGCCCGGCGCTACCTCAAGAGCGGCGGCATCGTCATCATCTCGACGCCGAACAAGGGGCTGCCGTATCGCATGCGCTCGATCCCGCTCATCGGATTCCCCGACACGAATCCGACGCACATCAACGTGCAGCCCCCCTCGTACTGGAAGGCGGCCGCGGCGCGGAACGGCTACGAGGTCGTCGCGTCGTGGAAGGGGGAGTATCTCACCCACATCAGGCTCGTTCCCAAGATCCTCGCGGCGCTCTGCGCGGCGTTCAGGATCGACGCGCGGAAGGCGCCGCTCGTGAATTCCTTCGAGCAGGCGTTCGTCATGGTCGCACGGCCGGTCGGCTGACGCATCCCCCAGGAAATCCCCGCCAATAACGGCAAATAGCGAATTGACTGCGCCGCCCGATGGTGCTACGGTGATTGCAAGGGGCAATCAACTCATCAATTGAAGAGACGTCCATTGGCCACCGGGAGGTGCCCCCAATGGTCGGCAAAACGATTTCGCATTACAAGATTCTCGAGAAGCTCGGCGAGGGGGGCATGGGCGTGGTCTACAAGGCCCATGACACCAAGCTCGATCGGGTCGTCGCCCTCAAGTTTCTCCCGCACTATCTGACGAGCGATTCGATCGAAAAGGAGCGTTTCTACCACGAGGCGCGCGCCGCGAGCGCGCTCCTGCATGGAAACATCGCGGTGGTGTTCGAAATCAACGAGCATGACGGTCAGGTGTTCATCGCGATGGAGTACGTCGAGGGGCGGACGCTGAAGCAGGTCATCGCGGAGGATGCGCTCCCGCTCAAGAGCGTTCTCGACATCGCGATTCAGGTGTGCGACGGCCTCGCCGCGGCGCACGAGAAGGGGATCGTGCACCGCGACATCAAGAGCGAGAACATCATGGTAACGCCGAAGGGGCAGCCGAAGATCACCGACTTCGGCCTCGCGAAGGTGAAGGGGGCGACGAAGCTCACGAAGGAAGGCTCGACGCTCGGCACGGCGGCGTACATGTCCCCGGAGCAGGCGCGCGGCGAAGCGGTCGATCATCGCTCCGATCTCTTCTCGTTCGGGGTCGTGCTGTACGAGATGCTCACGGGGAGGCTCCCGTTCGGCGGCGAGCACCAGGCGGCGCTTCTCTACTCGATCATGAACGATGAGCCCCAGCCGATCGCGCGTTTCAACGAGAAGACGACGCCCGAGATCGAGCACATCGTCGCGAAAGCCCTCGAGAAGGACCGGGACGACCGCTACCAGCACGCCGACGAGATGCTCGCCGATCTTCGGCGCGAGCGGAAAAGGATCGACTACGTGAAGACGGGGCAGGTCTCGACCGCGCCGATCGCCAAATCGCGCGCCGCGTCGCGACGTCGGCTGCTCGTTCTCGGCGCCGTTGCGGCAGCGCTCATCATACTCATCGGCGCTTCCTCCGTGATCGTATCGAAGCGGGCGGGACGGGTCGTGCTCAATCCGGACATGAGCTTCCGGACGCTCCCGATACCCTTCACGGAAATCGGCACCCCTGGGCTCTCCCGCGACGGGGCCTGGGCGGCGTTTCCCGCTCCCGACGAGCGCGGCAGGTACGACGTCTATTTCATGAATACGGCATCGGGAGAATCGCGGCGCATCACGTCCGATTCGAGCTTCTTCATGGCCAGCGCTGACATATCCCCCGACGGAGGCCAGGTCGTCTACGACAGGCCGGAGTCCGCCGGAGGACGCCATCCCGAAATCGCCGTCGTTTCCTCCGTGGGGGGGGCGAGCAGGGTGATCGTCGCCAGAGGATGGTTCCCGCGATGGCGCCCCGACGGTCAGCGAATCGGATATGTGACCGACAAGGATGCCGGGAGCAAGTCCGGAAAGGCCGAGTTCCACACCGTTCGGCCGAACGGAACCGATGATCGCGTGGAGCTGATCGACAGCACATCGGCCGTGGGGCGGAATTATTCGTGGTCGCCTGACGGCCGCTCGGTCTGCTGGATCAGGAATGTCTCGCAGCACCAACAGGAGCTTGCGGTGCACGAGCTCTCCACGGGAAAGTCGCAGCAGATCACCTTCGACAAGAAGGACATCCGCGAAGTATGCTGGGCGTCCAACGGACGGATCATCTTCTCCTCGAATAGGACGGGCAACTTCAACCTCTGGATGATCTCCCCCTCGGGGGGCGCCGAAACCCAGATCACCAAGGGAGCGGGCCCCGATAACTCAATAGCGATATGCAGGGATGGCTCGAAGCTTCTCTATCGTCAGGAGCAGACCATCGGCCACATCTGGATCGCAGGAACGGACGGATCGAATCCACGCCAGATCACCTTCGACGACGTGTACCTCTGGAGGGTCGCCTTCACCCCCGACGCAAAGAAGGTGCTGTTCGGGCTCGTTCAACCGGGCGGCTCGAACTGGGGATCGGCCGTGTGCTCGATAGACCGGGACGGTAAGAACCGGAAACGACTGACCTCGGGCGATGAAAAGGTGAACAATCCGCTGCCCTCTCCCGACGGCCGATGGATCATCTACGGCAGGAATGCGATCGACGAGCCGTCCGATTCGTCGAGAGTCTATCTCATCGGCGCCGTAAACCCCGGCACACCGAGACTCATCGGCACGGGAAGCCCGTCGCGCTGGATCGACGAGAAGAGATTCCTGGCATGGGACTTCGGCATCACGTGCAACCGGCTCCACAGCATCGACGGCGGAGAGCCGATGAAGTTCTTCGAAGACTCGACCGACGCGTATCCTCTCCAGGGAGGGAAGTACATCGGGTATTGGGATAGCCACTACGGACGAGAGGGCTTCTGGGTTTGCGCGGCGCCCGGAGCGAAGGACGCGCGCCTCCCGTCACCGAAGCGAATCATCCAGCCGATGTTATTCGCCGAGCTCGACAAGAGCGGCGAATACATCTATTACGTGGAAAACACGGGCGAGCTTCAGCGAATCTCCATCCCTTCCGGAAGGAAAGAGACCATCCGGGGAGTGTTTCCCGGGCTGACCGCGTGGAATTCATGGTTCGACATCAGCTATGACGGAAAGGAGATCGTCTACACGGACGGACGGCCGAACTGCAAGCTCATCATGATCGAGAAGCCGTTCAAGTAGGCGAGTGCGTATGATTGGTCGAACAGTATCGCACTACATGATCCTCGAGAAGCTCGGCGAAGGGGGGATGGGGGTCGTCTACCGCGCCCATGACACCAAGCTCGATCGGGACGTCGCGCTGAAGTTCCTGCCCCCGGAGCTCACGAAGGATCCGATTGCGAGGGAACGTCTCGTCCACGAAGCCAGAGCCGCCTCTGCCTTGGCTCATCCCAACGTCTGCGCGATTCATGATATCCAGGATTATGAGAATCAAATGTTCATCGTCATGGACTACGTCGACGGCCGGATGCTCCGCGAGAAGCTGGGCTCCCTCGGATACAAGCAGGCCATCGATATCGCGATCCAGGTCGCGGAAGGGCTGGCTGCGGCGCACGAGAAGGGCATCGTGCATAGAGACATCAAGCCCGAGAACATCATGATCCGCAGGGACGGTATCGCCCAGATCATGGATTTCGGGCTCGCGAAGCTGAGGGGCACGGTGACCCGGCTCACGAAGGAGGGGAGCACCGTCGGAACCGCGGGGTACATGTCCCCCGAGCAGGTGCAGGGGCAGGAGACCGATCACCGATCGGACGTCTTCTCGTTCGGGGTGGTGCTGTACGAGCTGCTCACGGGGCAGCCGCCGTTCAAGGGAGTTCATGATACCGCCCTCGCGTACGAGATCGTGAACGTGGATCCGGCGCCGATGACGTCGATCAAGCCGGAAATCGATCCCCAGCTCGATGCGATCGTGCTCGAGTGTCTGGAGAAGGATCCGCGGGAGAGGACGCAGTCGATGGCGCAGGTTGCCGTCGATCTCAAGAAGTACAAACGCGACACGAGCCGGCAGCGGGCGAGCCGCATCACGGCGGCACGTCAGGTGCCGAAGCCTTCCGAGGAGCCTCACCTCCTTGAAGCTTCTCGGGCCTCGAGAAGGCCTTCCGTCGTGTGGATCGCTCTGCCGCTGCTCTTCCTCGCCGCCGCGGTGACGTTCGGGACTCTGTATTTCAAGCGTCCATCCCCGGAAGTCAGGACCGTCTGGTCCTCGATTCTTCCCCCGGAAGGGCAGTCGTTCGCCACGGGATCGGTCGGAATCGGCGGAGGCCATCTGGCGCTTTCGCCGGACGGGAGCATGCTCGCGATCGTCGCCGTGGATTCATTGAGCAAGACGCGTCTCATGGTGAGAGCGCTGGGCGCGCCCGCGATGAAGGAGCTTGCCGGGACGGAGGGGGCGACTTATCCCTTCTGGTCTCCCGATAGCCGCTCCATAGGGTTCTTCCAATCGGGGAAGATGAAGAAGATCGAAGCGGCGGGTGGACCTCCGATGACCATCTGTGATGCGGTGGAGGGTCGTGGCGGGTCGTGGAATCAAGATGGTGTGATCATCTTCTCGGGCGCGGGGGACCCCATCTATCGAGTCCCCGCCGCGGGAGGCGCCGTGGCTGCCGTGACGAAGCTCGATACGAGCCGCAGCGAGAAGACGCATCGGTGGCCCTGCTTTCTGCCCGATGGCAGGCACTTTCTCTATTTCTCGCGCACGACCTCGGGCGGCGTCGAGCGGGAGGAAGATGCCGTCTTCGTCGCTTCGTTGGACGGCGCGGTCAACAAGCGATTGATGCATGCGAAAGGAAATGTCGTGTGCGCATGCGGCTATCTGGTCTATCTCCGAGAGAAGACCCTCATGGCTCAGCCGTTCGATCTCCGCACGCTCGAACTCTCGGGCGACGCGGTTCCTCTCGCAGAGCCGATCGCGTACGATATCGGATACAATCGCGCGGTCTTCTCGGTGTCACCGAAAGGCGTATTGGTCTTTCAAGCAGGAAACGAACGATCGGGACTCCAGCTCGAGTGGTTCGACCGCACCGGGAAGTCGCTGGGGAAGATCGCCGAACCGATGAGGTATTCCTACGCCGCGCTCTCTCCCGATGGAAGGAAGCTCGCAATCGATCTTGTCGATCCATTGTCAGGAAACATGGACATCTGGATCTATGACTTGGCGCGGGGAATCAAGACACGATTCACATCCGATCCTTCAGAGGATCTGTATGCGGTTTGGTCGCCCGACGGGAGCCGCCTTGTCTTCAGCTCGGCTCGAAGAGGGCATGTCGATCTCTTTCTGAAATCGTCGAGCGGCGCCGGCGCCGAGGAGATTCTCCTCGAATCCCCCGTGGACAAGTATGCATTCGATTGGTCCCTCGACGGAAGGTTCATTGCGTACGCCGATATCAGCAAACGAGAGAGCTTGTGGATTCTTCCGGTTGGGGGAGATCGAAGGCCGTTTGTATTTCTCCAGGCCGCTTTCAACGGGGATTTGCCTCAGTTCTCTCCCGATATGCGCTGGATCGCCTACCAGTCCGATGAGTCCCAAACCTGGGAGCTGTACATACGCCCGTTCATCGGCGCGGATGGAAGCCCGATCAGTCGTCAAACGGGGCAGTGGCAGGTGTCCACGGATGGTGTCGCCCTCAACTCTCCTCCCAAATGGAATCGAAACGGGAGGGAGCTGTTCTATCTGTCGAGTGACAACAGGCTGATGGCTGCGGAAATCGCCGTGAACGGTCAGGCGTGCGATGTGGGCGCCGTGCGGCCGCTCTTCGACTTGAAGGAGGCCGGGGGAGGCGTGTACTTCGCGGGCGTCAGCGCGGATGGGCAGAAGTTTCTCCTGGGGATCCAGGTCGGCGTGCGATCAGTCCCGGCGCTCACTCTCGTTACGAACTGGGATGCGGAGCTGAAGAGGAAATGAAAGGGAAGTAAGGATCTCTCGTTGTACATCTCCACAGGAACGACGGCATGATCGGAAGAACCATCTCGCACTATCGCATCCTCGAGAAGCTCGGCGAGGGGGGGATGGGCGTCGTGTACAAGGCCGAGGACACGACGCTCGGCCGCGCTGTCGCCCTGAAATTCCTCCCGCCGGACCTCACGCGCGACGCCGCCGCGAAGGAGCGCTTCATCCAGGAAGCGCGCGCCGCCTCGGCCCTGGATCACCCGAACATCTGCAACATTCACGAAGTCGGCGAGACCGATGACGGGCAGACGTTCATCGCGATGGCCTTTTACGAGGGGGAGGATCTCAAGAGCAGGATCGGGCGCGGGCCGCTCAAGCTTGACGATGCGCTCGATATCGCCGTCCAGATCGCGCAGGGGCTCGCCAAGGCGCACGACCGGGGCATCGTGCACCGCGACGTCAAGCCGGCCAATATCATCATCACGAAGGACGGCCTCGTGAAGATCGTGGACTTCGGGCTCGCGAAGCTCGCGGGGGCGAAGCTCACGAAGACGGGCTCGAAGTTGGGAACGGCGCAGTACATGTCTCCCGAGCAGGCGCGCGGGGAGAACGTGGATGCGCGGAGCGATATCTTCTCGCTCGGGGCGGTGCTCTACGAAATGCTGACGGGGAAGCACGCATTCCCCGGCGAGTACGATCAGGCGGCGCTCTTCGCGATCATGAACGAGGAGCCGGCGCCCGTGACCTCGCTCCGCTCGGGCATCCCGATGGAGCTCGAACGGATCGTGAAGAAGGCCCTCGCCAAGAAACCCTCGGAGCGATACCAGCACGCGGACGATCTCGTCGTCGATCTGAAGAGCGCGGCCCGGGAGTCCGGGGCCGCCGCGGCGCTTGGTTCGCTGTCCGCCGCGGCGCGGGGTGTTGCGCGGCCGCCCGCTTCCCCTCGCCGCCGCGCCCTCGGGATGTGGCTGCCGGCGACGCTCGTTGCAGTCGTGGTGATCGCGGCCGCCGCCTATTTCATCGTCTCTCGCGCGCGCGAAGCGAAGAAGCCCGCGGCTCCCGTGGCGGCCTCGCAGTTCGCCGCGCCCGCGTGGAGAGACTCGATAGCGGTCCTGCCGTTCAAGGACTACAGCGCCGCGAAAGATCAGGAGTACTTCTGCGACGGCATGACGGAGGATATCATCACGAAGCTCTCGAGCATTCACGACCTCAAGGTCATTTCCCGCACTTCGACCATGCGCTACCGGGACACGGACAAGGGCGTGCGGGAGATCGCGCGGGAGCTCGGCGTCGGCGCCGTCCTCGAGGGGAGCATCCAGAAGGAGAACAACGAGATTCGGGTGAACGTCCAGCTGATCCGCGCGGCCGACGACGCCCACCTCTGGGCGGAGAAATACGACCGGAAGCTCGAGAGCGTTTTTCAGGTGCAGGACGAGATTTCGAAGGCTATCGTCGAGGCTCTCGAGTTGAAGCTCACCTCGCAGGAAGAACAGGGAATCGCGAAGCAGCCGATCGACAACGTCGCAGCGTACGAATACTACCTCAAGGCCTATCACGAAATCGGTCGGTTCGACGAGCGCAGCATCGATCGCGCGCTCCAGAATCTCCAGGACGGCATCACGATCATCGGGGAGAACGCGCTTCTCTATGCGGGTATTGCATACGCGTACTATCAGTACGTCAATATCGGCGTCAGGCAAGAGGAATACATCGAAAAATCGGAAGCGTATGCGAGGAAAGCCCTCGCTTTGGATCCAGAATGTGCCCCGGCGTATCTCGTTCTGGGCAATATCACATCGGCCTTCCAAGGGAATCAGCAGGAGGCTGTTCGGCATTATAAGAAGGCGCTTTCCATCAATCCGAATGATCCGATTCTCTTGAGGAAGCTCGCTGTTCAGTACTTGTTTGCCGGCAAGCGTTCCCTCGTATCCCCTCTTGTGGAGCGGGCGCGGCAGATCGATCCGCTCGCCGCGGCACGGGCCAGCGTACAGTTCGATATATATATGTCCGAGGGCAAGTACGACCTTCTCCTCGCGTTCGCCAAGAGATGGTATGAATCGGATCCGGAAGGCCCCATGTCCCAAGCCGCCTATGCCCTGGCGCTCGAGTACAACGGCAGATTCGAGGAGTCCCTCCGCATCATCGACAGGCTTGTCGAGACAAGTCCGGACAACGTGATCACCAAGTTCGCGCTTCTCGGGAAGTACGGCATGCTGAAGCACAGAGAGAAGGCGTTCCAGATACTGACTCCGGATTTCCAGAAGACATGCAGAAGGGATTACCAATGGTCATACAGTGTCGCGGAGGGTCTGGCCGCGGCGGGTGCAAAGATGGAAGCCTTGGACTGGCTGGAGAACGCAATCAATCGGGGTTTCCTGGACTACGAGTCAATGGAACGCGACTTTCTCCTCGACAACATCCGCGGCGAAGAGCGATTCAAGAAGCTCATGGAACGCGCCAAGTACCTATCCGATCATTTTGAGGTGTGACCGTGATCGGCAAGACGATCTCGCATTATCGTATCCTCGAAAAGCTCGGCGAGGGGGGCATGGGCGTCGTGTACAAGGCCGAGGACATGAAGCTCAAGCGTGTCGTCGCGCTCAAGTTCTTGCCCCCGGAGCTCACGCGCGACCCCGAGGCGAAGGCGCGGTTCATCCAGGAGGCGCAGGCGGCATCGGCGCTCGATCACCAGAACATCTGCAACATCCACGAGGTCGACGAGACTGCCGACGGCCAGCTCTTCATCTGCATGGCGTATTACGGGGGGGAGACGCTCAAGGAGCGGATCCGGCGGGGTCCGCTCCTCCCGGGAGAGGCCGTTCGGATCGCGACGCAGGTGGGGGAGGGGCTCGCGCAGGCGCATTCGCGCGGGATCGTTCACCGCGACATCAAGCCGGCGAACATCATCATCACGACGGACGGGGTCGCGAAGATTCTCGATTTCGGAATCGCCAAGCTCGCGGGGCAGGTGGGGCTCACCCGGGCGTCCTCGACGCTTGGAACGGTCGCGTATATGTCTCCCGAGCAGGTCCGCGGAGACGCCGCGGACGCCCGGACCGACATTTGGTCGCTCGGCGTCGTGCTGTTCGAGATGATGACGGGGAAGGTGCCGTTCAAGGGAGAGTATGAGCAGGGGATAACGTATTCGATTCTCAACGACGAGCCGGTCTCGCTCGCCGGCGATCGCCCCGGGCCGTCGTGGCGTCTCCAGCTCATTCTGCAGAGAGCCTTGGCGAAGAATCGGGACGATCGCTATCGGAGCGTCAACGACATGGTCGCCGGCCTCAAATCGTTGCCACAGGACCTCGAGATGGAAAAGCCCGCGGCCGCGCCGGATAATCCGAGAAGATCGAGACGAGCGCTCCTCATCGGAATCGCCGCATGCATGATCCTCGCCGCCGCCATCATTCTGGGCCGCGGCTTTCTGCTCATGCCACGAGAGAAGCCCATCACCTCGATCGCCGTCCGCCCGTTCCAGAATATCTCGGCCGATCCGGAGCAGGAATATTTCTCCGATGGCATGACCGAGGCGCTCATCGCGGAGCTCTCGAAGATCAAAGCGCTCCGCGTCATCTCGCGGACCTCCGTCATGCGGTTCAAGAAGAGCGAAGCGTCGCTTCCGGAGATCGCACGACAGCTCAATGTCGATGCAGTCGTCGAAGGCTCCGTCCAGCGCGTTCATGACGACGTGCGCGTCACGGCCCAGCTCGTTCAGGCGGCGCCCGAGAAGCACCTGTGGGCGAACACGTACACGCAGAGCTTCGAGAATATTCTGGCTCTGGAGAGCGAGATCGCCCAGGCGATCGCCCGCGAGATACGCGTCACGGTGACGCCCGAGGAGCAGAAGCGGCTCGCCGCGTCGCGCCCGGTGAATCCCGCCGCGCACGAGGCGTATCTCAAGGGGCATTTCCATCTCTGGAAGTACAGAGACGGCGACGTCGAGAAGGCGATTCGGTACTTCGAAGAAGCGATTGCGATCGATTCAATGTGCGCGCCCGCGTACGTCGACCTCGGCCACGCGTACGATTATTTCAGCGAAAGAATGCCGCCTTCCGAGTTCGCCCGCAAGGTAACTACCTATGCGCGAAAGGCCCTGAGCATCGATCCGACGATGGCGGAAGCGTACGTGCTCCTCGGAGACGTGAAGCTCAGTTATGACTGGGACTGGAAAGGAGCCGAAGCGGACTTCGGAAAGGCGATCGCATTGAATCCGAACAACGCGGTTGCACGCGCGTATTACTCCTCGTATCTCGGCGTCATGGGCAGGTTTGACGAGGCGCTGCGGGAGGCCAACCGCGCGAACGAGCTCGATCCTCTCGACTTGAATATGAAACTCATGCTCGCAAATCGATATTATTACGTTCGGCAATACGATAAAGCCGAGGCGCTATATGAAGAGATACGGAGCCTGGACAGCACCTATGCTCTCGCTTACGTGGGGCTCGGCCGCATGCGGTTCGTTCGAGGGAGATTCAAGGACGCCGCAACGGAGTACCGCAAAGCCCTGCAGTACGATGTGGCCTACGGCAGCGAGGGGCTCGGCGCGGCTCTCGCGCGGTCGGGGAACGTGGGAGAGGCGCGAAGGGAGATCGTGCGGTTGATGCGGGAATCCGAAGCCGGGCAGCAGCGGCAGGTGTCAATCGCGGCTGCCTATCTCGCTCTCGGCGAACCCGACAGCGCGTTCCAGTGGCTTGAGAAGGCGTACGAGCTTCGCGACGGGAACCTCCCGTGGGTGAGGCTCATACCCATGTTCGACGATCTGCGCTCCGATCAGCGATACTTCGCGCTCATGAAGAAGCTCAAGCTCGAGCCGTGAGGACGGGCATCAAGCCTTTTCACGGTGGGATACCGGAAGAACCATGAGGAGGCGTGGCCGGTCGCGAGCCTGACGCTCGGCGGCGTCATGTACAATCAGACGCAGCGAGATAATCATGCGCATCCGCGAGGGCTGCATCGCGCAGGCATTCGATGGGATGCTGCAGGTTCCGGCAGCCGGAATCCTCGTTGATTCCGGCCGCTTCGTTACCAGAAGGGATAGATGTCACTGGAGCTTTTGCGCTTGCCCGTCTTCCTGCGGAGACGGCGTCCCAGCAACGCTCCGATCACGCCGGCTGCGGCCAGCGCCGCCCACAGATACCGCATGACGCGCTCCCTTCTCGCGGAACCGCGGCGCGCGCGCCGTTCGAAGGCATTCCGGCAATTCCCGCGCCCGCCCGGGCCGCCAACATTCCTTTGTCAGAGAGTCGATTCTGCCCTAGAATAGAACCGGGAGCGTGCCGCGTAAACTCCGAAATACGAAATATGGATGAAGAACGCGCTGTTTTGGTCCTCGGCGATTCGGCCCTCTCGAGCTTGGGGAGCTGTTTCGAGAATGCCCTTGACCGTTTCTGCGCGCGGCCGGGCTATGACGTCCCCCTCCGATTCTACAATGCGTCCGCCGTGGGGATGACGTCCGCCGATGCGTACGTCAATCTGGTCGAGATGGCGAAGCGGCGGAAGTTCGAAGCGGTCATCCTCTACGTGGGCAACTGCGACGCCAGCGCGTATGGATTCCAGAAGCCGAAAACGCTTTTCTGGCATGGAGGATTCCACGCGCGCATGAGGAACGCGCTGTACAAGAGAATGAATCCCCTGGCGAGGGGAAGACACCCTCTTCGGTTCGTCGTCTATAAAGTCGCCGCGAATCGCCTGCGGGAGTGCGTCCCTCCCCGAGACTATGAGAGATTCATTTCGCGTATCATCGCTCACGCGGTCAAGAGGAGCATCCCGGTGATCCTGCTGAATCCCGTGCCCAAGGTCGACTTTCCTCCCTGCAATACCATGGGCAATTCCCTCTTCTACAAGATCGTGAATGTCCATGACGATCATCCGTATCGGGGGGGCGGGGCGGCGGGGGCGTTGATCGATGCGCTGTCCCTCCACGGCGCCGGCGCGTTCCCTGAGGCCCTCGCCGCCTACGGCGCGCTGGCGGGAACGCATGGACACGACGAGATTGGCTCCATCGCGTCGAACAATGCCGGCGTCGCGCACGCCGCATTGGGGAATTGCGGCGGGGCGCTGCGCGCACTCGATTGCGTCCCGCCGATTCGCAATCCCCTCTATCCAATCGTCCTTTTCAACAAGGCGGTGATATCGATGCTCGCGGGCGACGAGGCGGAGGCTCGCAGATGCTTCCTCGCCTCCTTCGATCAGGATAGAGGGACGTATCGTATCTCGCGCGCGCATCGCGACGCCTTGAGGCGCGCTTCGGGGGATACAGGAGCGCTCGTGTCCTTCATCGACGCCGGCGGGATTCTGTCCGATTCCGATTTCGTCGATTACTGCCACCCCGGGGAGCGGGGCCACGAGAAAATATGCGGCGAGCTGCGGGCCGCTCTCGAGAGCGCCCTGCGTCTTCGCCCCGGCGCGTGCCGGCCGCGGATCACGTACGTCCCCCTGAATCCCGACCGGTACGTGGGCGCGAAGTCGGATTTCTTCGAGCACTTCGATCTTGTCTCCGCGGTGGACGGGGCGTTCAGCCGAAAGGTCATCGCGGACGCCGAGACGATGCCGTACGAGCGCATCACCGAAATGGCGTCCGCGCCGCATGAAGATCCGCGGACCCGCGCGGGCCTCACGATAGCGGCCCATCCGCTCTTCGGATGCGCGGCGTTTCTGCGGCAATCCCCTCCCGATTCCTCGGCCGACCAGGGGCGACTCCCGGAGCTCTATTTTCTGCGCCATATGATTTCGATCTACGAGCATCTGGAAAACGATGCGGCGTTCCGTCGAATGTTCGAAGGCGTGCGGGAGATCGCACCGAAGTTCCACAAGATCGAGGTCTGGCGGGATTCACTCGCGAATTATGCGGGTCATATCGACGCGCGACGCCTCGCCGGCATCTATGCACGTCTCGATGAGGCGGAGGTGAGCCGGCGAACCGTGCACCTCCTCCGCCGGACGATCTCGCGCGAGCCGGTCGCCGACGGCAAGTATCGAACGATGGCCCTGTGGTGGTTCAGGGAATCCCTGATATTCGGGAGCGCCTCGCATCATTCCATGCTCTTCGACCGCTTGAGCCTCCTTCAGATCGTCGATACGTGTCTCTTCATGCTGCGGCACGCGGAGCCCGGCTCCGAGACAGCCCGGTTTTTCGAACGCGTCCTGGGTGCCGTCGGCCGGGTGCTGCTCATTCATCGGGCGCATCTCGCGCCCGTCGCCGACAAGTTCTATCTCTTTTCCGCGGAACGGCGCGCGCGGTACCGCTCGGAGCTCGAGGGGATGCTGCGATCGGAGGAGCTCTCCGCTCTCATCGCAGGTGTTGACGGATGCAGCGGGCCAGATGCCGCGCGATGACCTCGTTGGCGAGCACCGAATAATGTCTCCCGATGAAAACGCGATCCACGTCGCCGTTTTCCGCGCACCCGCCGAGCGCATCGAGCATGTCGGCGAATGGGTGGTTCATCCGTTCGCAATGCTCGATCAGAGGGGCATACGGCCTTACGGCGTTATCGAGAAACCGCTCGATGTCTTTCCGGAGCGGGAACAGAACGACGAGCGGCAGCGTTCCCTGCCGCCGGGCGAGCGCGCAGAATTCGTCGACGATCTTCACGGTCGTTCGCAGCGCCCGGGAGCCCTCACGGTACCTGCCGCCGCGGTCGAATACTTCGCGCCGCTTTCGATATTCGTTCGATACGATCTTCGCCAGACGCGCGGAGGGAGCGAAATCGAGAGGCCCGCTCGAATACGCGTTCAGGTAGTAGTGATCGAGACTTCCGAGCGTCTCGAGCGCGCCGCGGCCGCCGTCGAGCAGGCGCTCGTAATGTGACAGGGTTTTCATCGGATTGGCGATCGGCATCAGGACGTCGTCCACGACCGTGAAGCCCGGCTTCGCGAGCTTGATGCCGTGATCGTACGAGTAGAAGGGTCTGAAGACGTTCAACGGCTTAAAGATGTTGCTCGACACGAACGCCAAAACGGCGACGCGCTGGCCGGCGTAGAATCCGAGGCTTTCCCGGTAACGAATGAGCATCTGGCCGGGATCGTACCCGTCGACGCCGAGATTGATCACCTCAAAGTCGGGAGAGAGCAGTTCCATCCGGCGCTGCCAGGTGTCCTCCGCCGGAACCTCCTCGCCGAACGTCAGGCAGTCGCCGAACGTCGTGATACGGATGGCGCCGGCAGCGGGAAGGTGCGGATAATCCCTCGCGGCCCGCGCGCTTCTCGCGTTGGTCGAGTAGAGCCCGTCCCCGGAGCGGACATTCGGCCGCAGCGACCATCCGAGGATCCCATCATGCTGCATCAGCGCGCCTCTGCCGTCCTCGGCGACGAACCGTCTGATGAATCGGATGCTGGCCGCGCTCAGTTTCGGTTTTCCGCGTGGCAGGAAGTAGACGCCCGTTTTCCGGTGAATCGCGCGAAGGCAGCCGTGGCAGATCGCTTCGAACGATCCGTAGATCGCGCACGCGAGAAGGATGACGATCGTTGCTTCGCTCATAGCCCTCACTCGGTTCACCGTGGTCGGAAGCGCCTGATTCTCTCGCGAACGATATCGGGCCAGTGCCGCGGTTGAATCAACAGGCTCACGGAGAGGAAGCACTCCTGGGTGCACATGCAGCGCTCCTCGCGGATCCAGCCGCGGATCGCGTCTCCCGCCGGAGAATTCCACAGCCGGGGGAAGTCATATGCGAACTCCCGCACGTTTCCGAACGATCGATCGAGGAGCTCGCAGGGTCGGACCGTTCCGTCGCCGAAGATCACGCCCCCGAGCGATCCGGCGGCGCAGCGCCCCGGATAGCGCCCGTCCGCGAGCATATCCATGATCACCGTTCTCCGTGTCGCGTTCTTCGCGCTCAGCCACGCTCCCGCGATATGTCCGCGATGCCCGCCGCAGCGTTTCCCGCGGACGCGCCGGTCGATGATGCGGTGCGCCTCGGCGTAATTCCCGCGATCGATGTTGACGGCGCCGGGATCCCGGGTCTCGCCGCGCGTCACGTTCACCATCCATTCCCCGCGGGGATTCACCCGTTCAACGACGGCCGCGACGGCCGCCACCTCGTGTTCGTTGTACAACGAGATGGTCGTGATGACGCCGATGTCGAAACTCGGATAGCGGTCCCTGAGCGTTTGGAGCTCCCGAATCGTGCGGAGCGCCCGGCCGTAGCTCCCCCTCGCGTTCCGGATGCGGTCGTGCGTCTCTTCGGTGCCGTCGAGGGAGACGTCGACGCGAAACGGCACTCGCGGATTGGCGCGCAGCATTCGCTCGGCGGATGAGACGATGAGGCCGGGTTCGAAACCGGAGGTCGGAATCTCGTACCTCTTGAGATTCGTCTTCCGAACGAGCATCTCGACGAGCCCGACGATATCCTCGCGGAGGAACGCCTCTCCGCCGGTGAGGCTCAGAAAGTACAGCGATTTGATGGAGCCGGCGAGGCGTTCGATCTCGTCGAAGCGCAGCGGCGGCCCGCCGAGGTGTTTTTCTTTCCACGCGTCGGTATACCAGCAATGCCGGCACTTCGTCCAGCACGTGTCGCCCACGAAGAGGATCAGGTACGGCGGGGTCCTGAACGCGCGCGCGAGCGTATCGGTGAGGTGCCGGCTCATGCGACCCTTTCCGTCAGGCAGAATCGTTGAAGAAACGGACGTATTCGCGCCCCGTCATCGGCCTCACGGCGGCTTTCGAGAGCATGTGCTCGAACAGGGCTCGCGTCATTTCGTACCTGCGTTCCCGGTCGCGCAGATACAGTCGATGGAGGGCTTTCCTCCGTGCCGCCGCCGTCGCGGCGCCCGTTTCGGCCCCGACCAGCGCCGATCCCCGGTATGCGCTGAACTCGTAGGAGTGGAACAGATAGACGATCGGTTTTCGAATGCGCCGCGCCTCCGCGATCAGGATTTCGAAAAATGCCTTCATGAAGCCGAGGCCGCACAGATAGAGCGAACCCGAAAGAAACGGGGCGCCGAGGCAGCTCAAGGGCACGACGAGCAGCGGTGCGTCCCCCTTTCTGAAGGGAGAATCCGTTCTCGGATGATACGGGGAACGGGGGGCGGCAAGCCAGCCGGAGCAGCCCCCTTTCGAGTTCAGCACGTCGAACCGCTGTGAGCAGACCGAGAAATCGGCCTCGTACCCATGCTCGACGAGGACCCGCTGCGTTATCGACGACGTGGTCATTCCGGGCCCGCGGAAACATCGCGGCCGGATCCCCGACGCCTCCTGGAGGATTGCGGTCGATTCCGCGACGGCGTTCCGGCATTCGTCCAGCGACAATTTTGCGAAGTCGGAGCCTGCGCCGTGAGAGACGCCGTGGCACGCGATCTCATGCTCCGCCGACAGCATCTTGATCTCCTCGGCGAATGCGCGCGCCGCCTCGGCCGTGCTGAACACGGTGACGGGCAATCCGAGCGTCGCGAGATCCGCGCGCAGCCGGTGGAGGACGCTCTTCTGCCCGGCGAGATCGTGGTCCGGAGCGATCTCGAGATCGAGGGTCACGAGGAGAGGGACTGTATCGTTTCTTCCGTGAGGCATGACGTTTCAATCCGCGGCGCCGCGCCGCTCCGCATTCTCCGATAGAGGATGCCCGCGAGAAAACCGGGGGCCGCGACGACGTTGCGGTGCCACATGCGCCCCGGTTCGCGGAGAAATCGGTAGAGCCACTCAAGCCTCGCTCTTCTCATGAAGCGGGGAGCTCTCGGCTTCGCGGCGGAAACGAAATCGAAGAGACCTCCGACGTTCCAGACAAGGGAGACGCGCAGACGGTCCAGGTATTTCAGCGCGAACGTTTCCTGTTTCAGGAAGCCCCTGCCGATCAGGAGCATCCGTGCGCCGCTCCCGTTGATGCTCGATACGATGCCGTCTTCCTCGCCGGCGTCGAAATAGCCGCCGCGGCATCCCGCGATCTCGATTCCCGGGTAGCGTCGCGATATTTCCCGGGCCGCCGATTCGGCGACATGCCGCTCCGATCCGAGACAGAAGATGCGGAGCCGCTCGCGCGACGCGCGCTCCATGACCAACGGAAAAAGATCGGTGCCGTTGAGATCGGGCTGTCGACCGAGGCCGAGCAGCATGCAGCCGATCTTCATCCCGATACCGTCGAGAATGAGGACGGCCTCCTTCGCGAGACGATCCCTGAAGGCCGGCTTCTTCTGGAGGTAGTAATAGTTGCACGCGTTGATGTGCGATACGACGACCGGCCGCGCCGGCGCGGCGAGCGCCAGCCCGATGAGCCAGTCGGCCGCGTTCGCGAAGCTCCCCGTCACGAGCGGAAGAGCGCCGAGGCGAATCAGCCGCATGCGGCCCGCGGCGGGGCGCGGCGCCTGATGCGTGAGCGCTTCGCGCGCGAGAAGCTGTGTCGTTTCTCGGGCCGTAGTACCCTCCCGGCACAGAGCGCGGTTCAGCTACGTTCTCCCCCGGATCCTTCGGGTGATGCCCGTCACCACGCTTCGGGGAAGCAATCCCAGGGCGGGGACGAGAATCCTGTCCATCGTTCCGGGGATGGCGACCGTTTTACCCTTCATCATGCTTCGGTAACCGTATGCGGCTACGTTCTCGGGAGAGAGCGTACCCCTGAATCCGACGGAGCGCAACTCCCCCATTCCCGCCGCGCGCGCGAAGCCGCTCGCCGTCGGGCCGGGGCAGAGGGCGGTGACCGTGACGCCCGTGCCCTTCAATTCCTCCGCGATCGCCTCCGAAAAGGAAAGAACGTAGGCCTTCGTCGCGCAGTACACCGCCATCAGGGGGCCGGGCCTGAACGCCGCGGTCGAGGCCACGTTGAGGATTTTCCCGCGGCCGCGAGCGAGCATCCCCACGAGTGCGAGCTTCGTCAGTTCCGTGAGCGCGATGATATTGAGCGCGATCATGCGGCTTTCCGTTTCGGCGCCGGTTTCCGCGAACGTCCCGAAGAGCCCGAAGCCGGCGTTGTTGATGACCACGTCAGGCGCGATCTTTTCCCCCTCGAGATCGGCGAACACCGCGCGGGCCGAGTCGGGTCTCGATAAATCCGCCGCGATGACCTTGGCGCGGATGGGGAACGCGCCCTCCAGGTCCGCCTTGATCGCAGCGAGCGCATCCGCATCTCTCGCCACGAGGACGAGGTCGTGGCGTTCCCGCGCGAGCAGTCGCGCGAACGCGTGCCCGATGCCGCTCGTTGCGCCCGTCACCAGCGCCGTTTTATTCGTCATGGCGAGTGAGCTCCTCGAACGCCGGCCGCCCGGCGCGCCGCAAAAGCCGGAAATCCCACACGCCGCGCCAGAATCCGTAGCCGTATCCGATCTGCATGCATGCGAATACAAAGGGGACGAGGGGGAGGCGCGTCCATGCGCGCTCGCGCGCGCACAGCGCCAGCGCGGAGACGAACAGGAACAGAAGGTAGCACGCGACGAGCGCGGCGAAGAGCGGAATCGCCGGAACATAGAAGAGGCCGGCGATCAGGAACGCTCCCGCGGTTCCCAGGAACGCGGCCGGCACGAGATGGCGCACAGAAGCGGCGCCGCGGTGCTTTTCTATCTCCCGGACTTTCCAATAGCCGTACTGGGCGTACTGCCGGAACACGGAACGAAGGTCATTCCGCGGCCGGTACCACGACCGAATACGCGGCGTCTGCCAGATCATCCCGCCGTGCGCGATGATCCGCCGGTTGAGCTCGCCGTCCTGGTTTCGCGCCAGCTCCTCGTCGAAGAAGCCGATCTTGTCGAAGATGCCGCGCCGCCAGACGCCATAGATCACGGAATCGATGGGCCCTTCAAACGATGGGTCGTGAATGCGGGAACCGCCGACCGCGATCGGCGAATGGCATGCTACGGCGATTGTGGAAGGCACGTAGCCCTCCGCCTCGGCGAGCTGCGGGCCGCCGACGTTGTCCGCTCCCGTTTCATTCGAAACCTCGATGCAGCACGCCACGTAGTCCTTCGCGTAGCGCGTATGCGCGTCCATTCGAATGAGAATCTCGCCGGAAGAGCGCCGGATGGCGAGATTCAGCGCGGCGGACGTCGATCGTTTCGGATTGTCGACGACGATGATCCGCGGATGCCGGGTCGAGAGCTCGCGAAGGACCTCTCGAGTGCCGTCGTCGCTCATTCCGTCGGCGACGATGATCTCGCAGTCGTGGTCCGTCGTCTCCAGCAATAAATGCAGGAGCTCCGCGATCGAGGCGATCTCGTTCCGGCATGGTATGAGAATCGACGTGTGAATTGTTTTTCCCTTGTATCAGGATTCCCCGCGCTTGCATCGCGCAATTTCAATATACCGAATCGCGCGGAACGGAGTCAAGCCGCTGAAACCGGCGCGCGCTCGTGCCCGCGGCCCGCAAGCCCCTGAGGGGATACCCGTTGCGGTCGCCCCCGGCCGAATGTATAGTGCGTGTGTGAAGAAGAGACGGGTGCTTCTCATCGGGCCTCTGCCGCGGCTTATCGGGGGGGATTCCGTCGCGACGCTGAACCTCGCACGGAGCAGATACTGGAATGATGCCGGTATCGAGCTCATCGTCGTCAATACGGGCGTGCGGGACAGGATCAGGACCGCGGAAGAGCGGCTGTCGTGGGGGGAGCTGTTCAGATTCGCGAGAATCATGATGCAGACGGTCCGGGCGCTTTCCCGCGCCGACGCCGTATTGCTCTGGTGCAACAGCCGTTTCCTCTGCACTGCGGGGCCGTTCATCGTTCTTGTATCGCTGGCGGCGAGGCGCCCCGTTATCGTAAAAATGTTCGGCACCGCCTTACCGCGGCACCTCGAAACTCTCCCGGGACCGTGGCGTATCCTCGTTTGTGCGGCGCTCGCAAAAGTCCGCTCCGTATTGCCCGAGACGCGGGCCCTCGCTGACGAGCTGATCGAGCGATGGCGGGTGCCCGCCTCGCGAGTGCTCCTCTTTCCGAACTTCGTGCCCGAGCGCGATATCGAACGGCGTTCCCGCGGGAGACGCTTCGCCGGGAATTGCGTCTTCGTGGGGCAGATCAGGGAGGAGAAGGGGATTTTCGATATTATCCGCGCCCTGCGCGAGAGGACGGATTTCAGCTGCGACTTTTACGGTCCCGTGATCCAACGTGACCGGAAGATGTTCGAGGATCAAATCGCCGGGAGCGATCATCTGCGATACCGCGGGATCATGGAGCCTTCGGCGGTCGTCGACGCGATGGGCGCGTACGACGTGCTTCTCCTCCCGACGCGATCGCCCGGCGAGGGCTATCCCGCCGTGGTGCTGCAGGCCTTCGCGGCGGGCGTTCCCGTTATCGCATCCGCTTGGAAATCGATACCCGACCTGATAGAGGACGGCGTCACGGGCATTCTGATCCCACCGCACTCTCCGGAGAGCATCGTCGGCGCGCTCGAGAAGCTCTCCCGCGACGGCGGGCTCTATTCTTCGATAGCGGAGAATGCGCTCGCGTCGGCGGAAACGTTCTCCGAGAAGGCCGTCGTGCGTGATATCCTCGTGACGAAGGTGCTCGATATCCTTTCCATCCGATGAACAAGGAGGTATAGTAACTCCATGGCCACTCCCGCACCGGACAAGATCATCTACTCGATGATGCGCGTGAGCAAGTTCTACGGCACGAAGCAGGTGCTGAAGGACATCTCCATTTCCTATTTCTACGGCGCCAAGATCGGCGTCATCGGATTGAACGGCTCGGGCAAGAGCTCGCTCCTGCGCATCTTCGCGGGCGTCGACACCGAGTTCAACGGGCAGGCCGTTCTCTCCCCCGGCTACACCGTCGGGATGCTCGAGCAGGAGCCGCACCTGGACGAATCGAAGACCGTGAGGCAGGTCGTCGAGGAAGGGGTCGCCGAGGTCGTGGGGCTGCTGGCCGAGTTCAACCGCATCAACGACAAGTTCGCGGAGCCCATGTCCGAGGACGAGATGACGAAGCTCATCGAGCGGCAGGGAGAGGTGCAGGAGAAGCTCGATCATCTCGACGCGTGGGATCTCGACTCGCGGCTCGATCTCGCGATGGACGCCCTGCGCTGCCCGTCGGGGGATACGCCGGTGAAGGTGCTCTCGGGGGGCGAGAAACGGCGCGTGGCGCTCTGCCGGCTGCTTCTCCAGAAGCCCGACATTCTGCTGCTGGACGAGCCGACGAACCATCTCGACGCCGAGACCGTCGCCTGGCTCGAGCAGCACCTCCAGCGCTACGCCGGCACCGTCATCGCCGTCACGCACGACCGGTATTTTCTCGACAACGCGGCCGGGTGGATTCTCGAGCTCGACCGCGGCGAGGGCATCCCGTGGAAGGGAAACTACTCCTCGTGGCTGGAGCAGAAGAGGGGACGCCTCGCTCTCGAGCAGAAGGCCGAATCCGACCGCCAGAAGACGCTCGAACGCGAGCTCGAGTGGATCCGCATGGCGCCGCGCGCGCGGCAGGCCAAATCGAAGGCGCGCATCCAGTCGTACGAGACGCTCCTCTCGCAGGAGAGCGTGCGGCGCGCGCGCGAGCTCGAGATCTTCATCCCGCCGGGACCGCGCCTCGGGGGCGTGGTGATTCAGGCGGAGAAGGTCGTGAAGGCCTTCGGCGACAATATCCTCATGGATAAGATGACCTTTTCGCTCCCGCCCGGCGGCATCGTCGGCGTGATCGGCCCGAACGGCGCGGGGAAAACGACGCTCTTCCGCATGATCACGGGGGAGGAAAAGCCCGATTCGGGGACGATCCGCGTCGGCGATTCGGTGACGCTCGCCTACGCCGATCAGGACCGGAGCCTCGATCCGGACAAAACGGTCTGGGATACGATATCGGAGGGCAAGGACTTGATCCCCCTCGGAGACCGCGAGGTCAACTCGCGCGCCTACGTCGCGCGCTTCAACTTCTCGGGGGCCGATCAGCAGAAGAAGCTCTCGCAGCTCTCGGGAGGAGAGCGGAACCGCGTGCACCTCGCACGTACGCTCAAGCGCGGCGCGAACGTCATTCTGCTCGACGAGCCCACGAACGACCTCGACGTGAACACGATGCGCGCCCTCGAGGATGCGCTCGAGAGCTTCGGCGGATGCGCCGTCGTGATCAGCCACGACCGCTGGTTCCTCGACCGCATCGCGACGCACATCCTCGCATTCGAAAGCGACAGCTCCGTGTTCTGGTTCGAGGGGAACTACTCGGATTACGAGCAGGATCGTCACCGCCGCCTCGGCGCCGCGGCCGACCAGCCCCACCGGATCAGGTACCGGCATTTGACGAGGGAGTAGGCCGTTGAGCGCTCGGTGCGCGATTCGACTCCGGCCCAACAGACGCGCGGCGGCCGCAACTTGATTCCGATCTTCCTCTATGGTATAATAGCGGCGAATCTAAGGGCCTCTTCTAACCACATGATGGAGTGGGAGGAACGACATGAGAAACGCGATTGTCGTATTCGTGTTCTCCGTCCTCATTTGCTCGCCCCTCCGGGCGCATGATGGAGCGCTCGCCCTTTTCGCCGATCCCGGCGCCGCGGTCTGCACGAAGGATCTGGGCATATATAACATAACGAACCTGTATCTGTTTTATGTGCGGGGCGAAGGTCCATACATGGGGAGGCAATGTCGATTTCGAATTGCCGGATCGTCGCCGAACGTATTCTGCCTCGAGCCCGAATGGATACCCGGATTGATGGCGCAAGGCAATATAGCGAGCGGGATATCACTCGCGAGCACATCCTATCTCGGCTCCGGAGAGGATCTCGTTTACCTCGGCAGGATTCCGGTGATCAACGCCGGCGATCCCGACACATTCATCGTGTCCGTCGTGGAGGCCCCACCCGATAGTATGCACATGGTGCCCCCCTTCGAAGGATCAGGACTCTATGTCACGTTGCCCTGCACCAGTGCCTATTACGACTATACATGCGACTGGGACTTTATCTACCCGGTCTGCGGAGGGACGTTCACGTTCAATACGCCGTCGGGTTATTGCATCCCCGAATGCCCGGTTCCTCCGCGTTTGCAGCGCGTCTATGTCGTATCCCCGACACAGGCGGAGCTTCATTTCAGCGAGCCTCTTAGCGAAGCGACGGCCGAAAATGTTTCCAATTATCTGATTCCCTGGATGGTTCCTATTGAAATTCTCGGTGCGGAGCTTGCGGGAGACGGCACCACGGTAATGCTCTCGCTGGCGAGCGGCTTTGAGAGAAACCAGTTTTACGATATGTTGGTTAAAGATGTCGAAGATCTGGATGGAAACAAGCACCCGAAGAGCGGGTACAGAGAGATACTGTACCAGGACAGGTATTATATCACCGGAGCGGTGACGAATGTCGATTGCCAGACGTGCAGGAGCGTGGATCTCACGTACTTCGTTCATAATACGGGGGCGCGCCATTCGACGGGCTTCTGTTTGGATGCGGGCTGGACATGGTTCGCGCCGTTCGGGCTCGGACAACTAATGAGGTGCGACACCCTTGCTTCGGAGACAGGCATAGGGGGAGCCGGTACCGGATATCAGCTGCATAATCGCAGAGCCCACCGTTTCTACGACATTTACTTCATTGTCAATGACTGCGAAGGCGAAGAGGACGTCAAGAAGACCTACGTCTCCGTAAAGTTCCTGCACAATGTGCCATGGATCAACTCGGTAACGGACGTCCCGGCCGATGAGGGCGGTTGGGTGACGCTCGCATTCGAAGGATGTTACAGCGAAAGTACGATTGAAGAACCGAAGTTGCCCGTCATCAGATACGACGTCTACCGGCTCGGGCCGCCTCCCGGGAACCTCTGGGAGATCGTCGGATCGGTGCCCGCGCAGGGGCTCGAGGAGTACAGCGTGGTCGTTCCGACCCATGCCGACTCGTCTCCCGGTCAGCCGATTCCCTATGCGAAGTACCGGGTGAGGGGTGCGACCGAGGATCCGGCCCGGTACTTCGAGTCGTGCCCCGACTCGGGTTACTCGATGGGAGCTCCTCCCTCCGCTCCGACTCATTTCACCGCGCTGCAGGTCGGAGACGACCTCCTCCTGCAGTGGTTCAAGAACCCGGAGCCGGACGTATCGGGTTACAAGCTTTACAGGAACACGGATCCCGAGATTGTTCCGCCCCTGGAGAATCTGATCGCGGAGGTTCCCGACACGACCTTTCTCGATGAGGAATGGTTCGCCGGATCGGGCTACTGCTATTGGCTCTCGGCCGTTGATTCCGCGGGATATGAGAGCGCACTGACGAGACTCATTCCCGAGGAGATGATTGCGACGCTTCTGCAGAGCTTCGATGTGGCGATCGACAGGGCGGGATTCAGCGTCGTGATCAGATGGACCTTGTCCTCGGTCGATGAGGGGATCGCCTATTATGTAATGAGGGGTGAGGCGGGCGCCGCGGAGTTCACGGCGCTCGATGCGTCGTCGGTGGAGAGAGACGAGCTTTCATTCAGGTTTGCTGACGCCGGCGTCGAGTTCGGAAAGAGCTACCGGTACCGTGTCGGCTACCTGGATCATGGGAAGGAAGTTTCACTCTTTGAGACCGATGCCGTCGCGACGCCTGCGACGCCTCTGACGCTGTATCAGAATGTCCCGAATCCGTTCAACCCCGCGACGAGCATCACGTACTATTTGCCGGTCGCCGGACGCGTTAACCTGGACGTGTTCGACATCGCCGGCGCGCAGATCGCGAAGCTGTTCGACGGCATGCAGAATGCCGGGCTGCATACGGTTCAATGGAACGGACGCGACGTCGGGGGCCGCGCGGTGTCCTCGGGAATCTATTTCTGCCGGCTGACATTCGGCAAGGAGAGCATTAAGCGAAAGATGGTTCTCTTGAGGTAGTCCTCGGAGCGACAGCCATAATACCTCCCATGCGAATGACCGAGGTTTGCGTGGTCCCGAGCGTAGGCGGCGCGTGGCATCAATCGTCATTTCCTCCGGCGCGCGGCGAAGCGCGGCTCGATCCGCATGTAAGGCGGATTGACAGAAGCCCTGATTTCCTGCTATAAGACATATCGAACAGATCAACCATGAGAGGTGGCACATGTTGAAATTCCTTGCCGTTTTCATGATCGGCCTTCTGGTCTGCACGCAGTCGTTCGGTCAGGTCTACACCAACAAGAGCTTCGGCAAGATCGATCCCGACAGTTTGAAAGCGAAAGAATATCCGTACGTCTTGCCCATCTGGGGCGAGAAGGCGGCGAAAAAGGGATTCGAGCTGCCGTACTCGGCCGGGCTCAGCCTGAACTACCTCTGGCAGGAATCGGATCTCGTGATCGAGAACCTGCAGGTAGGCTTCAATAACGGCCCCATGATCAATTTGGACGAGAACATCAGGTTCGATAGCGCCGTCGCCGAGGCGAGCGGCGTCAATATCAGGCCCGATATCTGGCTATTTCCGTTCTTGAACGTCTACGGGCTGTTCGTCAAAGCGAAAACGTCCACGACCATCGACGCCAGCGTGTGGCTTCCGGATAGCGCAAACAACTGGTCCGAGGTGACGTCGTTTTCATCGAAGGCGGAGTTCGACGCCACGTCGTTCGGATTCGGACTGACGCCGACGATGGGCATCAGCGGGATCTGGATGGCGCTCGACATGAATTGCCTCTGGACCGACGTCAGCGCGCTGAACGAGCCCGTCTTCACCTTCGTCTTCGCTCCCCGCTTCGGCAAGACGTTCAATTTCAAAAAGCCCAATAGAAACATCGCGGTATGGGTGGGAGGATTCAGGCTCAAGTACAGTTCAAACACCGAGGGCTCGCTGAATCTGTCCGAAGTGCTCCCTCTGGACGGAGCGCAGGAAAAGGTCGACCAGGGCTTCCAGAAGGTCGAGGAAGCATGGACGGAAGTCCAGAGTTGGTGGAATTCGCTTTCGCCCGACGAGCAGCTCGACCCGGCGAATATCGCGCGATACAACGCGGCGACCCGCGCTATCACCGCGGCCGACGAGCTCCTGACCGGCATGGATGGAGCTCTCAGCAACGCGGAAACCGCGACGGTTCAGTATTCGCTCGATAAGTATCCGACGAGCATGTGGAATCTCGTCGTCGGATCGCAGTTTCAGCTGAACAAGAACTGGATGGCGCGGGTGGAGGTCGGATTCCTGGGCGACCGCACGCAGGCCATAGCGGGGATTCAGTACCGCTTCGGATTGTAGGCGAACGCGGGATGAAGAAAGTCCTGCTCATTCTCATCCTTCTGCTCGGCAGCCGGCCGGCGAACAGCCAGGTTTTGATCGCTCTTCTCTTCGGCGATAAACTGAATACGGGGAAGATCGAGTTCGGCCTCGACGGCGGATTGAACCTTGCATCCATGGGCGGCGTCGACCAGTCCGGCTACCTGAAGGCGTTCAACCTCGGATTCTACTTCGACATCAAGCTCGCGAATCCCTCCTGGATGATTCACACGGGCGTCATCGTGGTGTCTACGATGGGGGCGGACGGAGTGCCGGTCTATTCGTTGGACGATCCCGAGCTGGACGCCGAATTCGACGGCGGAAGCGTCACGCGGAAATTGAGCTATTTCAACGTGCCGATCATGATCAAGTACAGAAGCGCACGTCGTTTCCATGCGGAAGGCGGGATCCAACTCGGGCTCCTGTATGGAGCCGAAGACGTATTCATGAACACGGTGCCGGGCCGGGGAGATCTGACCTACACGACGAAGATCAAGGATCAATATCACCCGCTCGACGCGGGGGCGGTCGTGGGCGTGGGGTATCGTTTGCTCGGAGCCAACGGGATAACGTTGAGCATGCGCTACTATTTCGGCTTCATCGACGTTCTCATCGACGACGCGGTCCCCGCCCAGTACAACCGGTCGATCTATTTCACGGCGGGCATTCCCATCGGCGCTAGCAAATCTCCAAAAGAAGACAACCGATAGCATCTCAAGGAGGACCGATTACGAATCGCGGGCAAGGAACATTTGTTCTCCTGCTCATTGCGGCATTCGCCCTGGGGCTTTCCGCCGGATGCCGCGTCGAGCACCATGCGGCGACTCCGCCGATAGCGAAGATCGAGCCGATGAAGCTCGAGAAGCACGGCGACGTCCGGGTCGACAACTATTACTGGCTGCGCGAGCGGGAGAATCACGAGGTGATCGCCTATCTCCGCGCGGAAAACGCCTATACGGACACCATGATGCATCACACCGAGGCTCTGCAGGAGAAGCTGTATAAAGAGATCGTCGGGCGGATCAAACAGACCGACGCCTCGGTGCCGTACCGGCAGGACGGCTACTTCTACTATACGCGCTACGACGCGGGGAAGGAGTATCCGATCTACTGCCGGAAGAAGGGCTCGCTCGATGCGCGCGAGGAAATCATGATCGACTCGAACGAGCGCGCGGCGGGGCGCGGATTCTACTCGGTCGGCCCCCGCGAAATCAGCCCGAACGGCGAGCTGCTCGCATTCGCCGAGGACACGGTGGGGCGGCGGTTCTACACCATACGGGTGAAGAATCTCGCAACCGGCGAAATGCTGCCGGACGATATCCCTCAGGTGACCGGAGACGTCGCGTGGGCGAACGACAACCGGACGTTCTTCTACGGGAAGCAGGATCCCGTGACGCTTCGCGCGTATCGCATCTACCGGCACGCGCTCGGCGCGGATCCGTCCACGGACGCGCTCGTGTACGAGGAGAAGGACAACACCTTCGAATGTTCCGTCTCCAAAACCAAGTCAAAAGAGTACGTGATGATCGCCTCGACGCAGACGCTCAGCAGCGAGTACCGCTATCTGGACGCGGACGCGCCGGGCGACACGTTCGCCGTGTTCTCGGCGCGGGAGCCCCGCCACGAGTACTCGGTCGATCATTACCGCGACTTTTTTTATATCCGCACTAACGACGGGGCTAAGAACTTCCGGCTCATGAAGACGCCGGCGGCCCGCACGGCGAAGGAGAACTGGGTCGAGGTCGTGCCGCACCGCGACGACGTGCTCCTCGAGGGATTTGAGATATTCAGGGATTTCCTCGTGACCGTCGAGCGGACGGGCGGGCTGATCCGGATGCGCATCCGGCCCTGGTCGGGGGCGGGCGAGCATTCGATCGATTTCGGCGAGCCGGCATACATGGCGTACATGAGCACGAACATGGACATCGACACGAATCTCCTCCGGTACGGCTACACGTCGATGACGACGCCGACCTCGATCTACGACTACGATATGGTCACGAAGGAGAAGACCCTCTTGAAGCGCGACGAGGTGCTCGGCGGCTTCAAGCCTGAGGACTACGTGACGGAGCGCCTCTCCGCCCGCGCGAGCGACGGCGCCATGGTGCCGCTTTCCATCGTGTATCGCAGGGGGCTGAAGAGGGACGGGAAGAACCCGCTTCTGCTCTACGGGTACGGTTCGTACGGATTCAGCATGGATGCGACATTCAGCTCCCCGCGCCTGAGCCTGCTCGATCGGGGATTCGTCTATGCCATCGCCCATGTCCGCGGGGGAGAGGAGCTCGGGCGCGAGTGGTACGAGGACGGGAAGATGCTGAACAAGAAGAACACCTTCACGGACTTCATCGCGTGCGCGGAGCATCTGATCCGCGAGGGGTATACGACGCCGGACCGGCTCTTCGCGCAAGGGGGGAGCGCCGGCGGGCTCCTCATGGGCGCCGTCGTCAACATGCGCCCGGACCTTTTCAATGGCGTCATCGCGAACGTGCCGTGGGTGGACGTCGTCACGACGATGCTGGACGAGAGCATCCCGCTCACGACCTCGGAGTACGACGAATGGGGAAATCCGAACGTCAAGGAATACTACGATTACATGCTGTCGTATTCGCCGTACGACAACGTCTCGGCGCAGGCGTACCCCGCCATGCTGGTGACCACGGGGCTCCACGACTCGCAGGTGCAGTATTTCGAGCCGGCGAAGTGGGTGGCGAAGCTCCGGGCGCTCAAGACCGACGGCAATATGCTGCTGCTCCGCACGAGAATGGAAGCGGGGCACGGCGGCGTCTCGGGGCGGTACCGCCAGTACCGCGAGACGGCGTTCATGTACGCGTTCATGCTGGATCTCGCGGGAATCGACGAATAGCGATCGCGCGAATAGATATTGCACGAGAATCGCTTTGTGGGATATGGTGAGGAACGGGTCTTGCATCTAACGGGCGGGATGAGGAATCGTCGAAACGCGGGGATTCCTTCGGCCCGGCTGATTGAAAGGAGCAAGACGATCATGAGACGAACAACGATCGGGATGGTCGCGGCGCTGTGCGTGCTCTTTGCGGCTTCGGCGAGCCATGCGATGTTCTCGCTGGGCGCCGGCATCCATTATATGAAGACCGTCGGCGACATCAAGGACGCGCCCGAATTCGACGAGAACGCGTACAACCTCGTCGCCTCGGCGCAGATGAGCCTGCTCATGTTCAAGGTCGAGGGCGACGTCGAATGGGTCCCCGATTACGGCGGCTCCGACGAGTCGCTCCTGATGCCGCAGGTGTTGGTGCTGTTCGGCGGCCTCTTGTACGGCGGCGCGGGCATCGGATCGGGCTACATCGACGGTGAGTGGTTCGACAAGCCGTTCTACTCGCTGCGCCTCGGCGTCGACATCCCGCTCGGTCCCATCGGCGTGGACATCAACGCGAACTACCGGTTCATGGACACCTCGGTCTTCGAGAGCGCCGACAGCGAGGACCTCGACTCGGTCACGTTCGGCGCCATCGTGCGGTTCAAGCTCTAGGCCTGCCGCGCGGGGAAAACGGCTTATGATCAAGATATCAACAGCGGCTCTCTTCGCGCTTTCGCTGCTATCGGTATCCGCTCTTTCGCAGGAGGCGCCGCCGCCTCCTGCGGCGGAGCGGGTGACGGCGCTGCTCATAATCGACATTCAGGATTTCTATTTTCCCGGGGGCTCCGTGCCCCTCGTGAATCCCGAGGCGGCGAGCCTCAACGCGGCGAAGCTGCTTGAGAGATTCCGCATGGAGGGGCGGCCGGTTATTCATGTCGGCCACAACGCCAAGAAGGGGATGGGATTCCGCGCAGCCGTGGCGCCGCGAGAGGCCGAGAAGGTCTTCTTCAAGGACGAGGTGAACGCGTTCAACGGCACCGATCTGCTTCCGTATCTCAAGGAGCTGAAGGTTCAACGGCTCGTGATCGCCGGGATGCAGACCCACATGTGCGTCGAGGCCGCGGTGCGCGCCGCCTCCGATCTCGGCTTCGAGTGCATTCTCGTCGCAGACGCCTGCGCCACGAGGAATCTGAAGTACAAGGACCGCGAAGTGAGCGCCGCCGACGTGCACGCCGCGACGCTCGCCACCCTCGACCGCACGTATGCCACCGTGGTCGACACGGAAACGTTTCTCGCGGCCGGCGGATATTGACACCGGCCCGAACTTCCCATACATTCGGTCCATGCACACGACGGCGATGCGGCACGGTGCCCTCTTTTTCGAGACCTACGCGAAGTCCCTCGGCGGGGGACGCGTGCTCGACATCGGCTCGCAGGACGTGAACGGCTCATTGAAGGACGTCTGCCCGCCCGCCTTCACCTATGTCGGCGTCGACTTCGTGCCCGGGAAGGGAGTGGACGTCGTTCTCGACGACCCGTACGTTCTCCCCTTCGAATCCGAATCGTTCGACGCGGTCGTCACGAGCTCGTGCTTCGAGCATTCCCAGTTCTTCTGGGTGCTCTTTCTCGAGATTCTTCGGGTGCTGAAGCCGGCGGGGCTCCTCTACCTGAACGTCCCCTCGAACGGGCTCTTCCACCGCTACCCGGTCGACTGCTGGCGCTTCTATCCGGACAGCGGCGTCGCGCTGGCCGAATGGGGGAGGCGGAACAGCTACCGCTGCCGCCTGCTCGAGTCGTTCGTCGGCCGGCAGGGGCGCGAGCCGTGGAACGATTTCGTCGCCGTCTTCGTGAAGGACGAGGCGCGCCGCGCCGCGCATCCCGACCGGATCCTCTCGAAGCACCGGGATTTCTACAACGGGATAACGGACGCGTCCGGCGAAGTTCTCAATCCCGAACGCCGATCGCAGGACGAGCTCTTCCGCGCCCCGACGCGGGTCGCGCGGAGGATCCTCGATGCGCTGCGTTCGCGGGGGCCGCGGCGCCTCGAGTGATCGGCAGATTGCCCGGCACATCGCGATCCGTCACTCACGAAGCTTCTTCAGCGCCTCGGCCGCGTTTGCGCTCGTCGGATTGAGCTCGAGCGACTTCGCGTAGTTCGTGATCGCGAGCTCCTTCTCGCCGTTTTTCAGATAGGCCTCGCCGAGACTGTCATAGACGTTGGAAGACGCAGGATAGAATTCCACGTTGAGCTTGAAGGCCGCGACGGCTTCCTTCGATTTGCCCTTTCCCATGAGATCGTAGCCGATGTTGTTGATTCTGTTTTCGGCTATTGCCGGATTGGCCGGATCGTTCTTCCTGATATCACGATACCGGGCGAGCGCCTCGTCGATGTTGCCCGCGCTCAGTTCCTCGTACGGAGTTCTCTCATCGTCGCTCATTCGGGGATACCGTTTGGAGAAGCCGCCCTCCGTGATTATCAGCCCATCGCCGCCCGTGTCGGAACCGCCGGCGAATCGCACCTTGCTGTCTCGATCGCGGCGGATGAACTCGTCGTCGGCGATCGGATACAGCTCGATCGACGGTTCGCCGGTGACGTCGGCTTTCAGATGGTCGCCGTTCACCGTGACGATCGCCGTCTGATCGACGTCGAGGCGGTAGCGTCCCTCGAAGCGTCGCAGCCGATCGGGCGATACGGCGTACAGCTCGTACGGCTCGCTCAGGTACCCGTCCCACGAGTATTCCTTCGCGATCGATCGGAGGATTTCGGGGAACAGCGCGTCACCCGCGCCGTTGGTCATGACGGCAGCTCCGTAGCCCTTGTCGCGGCTCGCGATCAAATAGCACCGGAATCCAAGATTGCCGCCGCCGTGAGAGAAGTAGACGTTGCCCCCGTAGTTCTGAACCTGAAATCCCAGCCCGTAGTCGAGCCCGATGTAGGGCGTGACCATTTTCATCTCCGTCTCCCTCGAGAGAATCTTGTTCGATTTTCCCGCGAGCGAGAGCTGGTGCTCGATCGCGAACCGGGCGAGATCGGTCGGCGTCGTCCACAGCCCCGCCGCGGCGAGCTCGGGATGGACGTTGTATTTTCCCTCGATGGGCTTGCCGTTTCGCCCGTGCGCCGACGCCGCGAGCGGCCGCAGCTCGGGCGGGAGCGGCTGGCTGTACGTGCTGCCGGTCATTCCCAATGGATCGAGAACCATCTCCTTCATGATTTGCGGATACGGTTTGTTGTCGAGCTCCGTCAGCAAATGCTGCAGTATCGTCGTGCCCCCGCCGGAGTAACGGAACGCGACGCCGGGCGCCGTATTGACGATAACGGGCCCCGAGTTCGCGGGGGGCTCCCCGTTCAATATCTGCACCACGGTCGGGAGCGGCGCTCCGATCTTGTAGCCTGGGAAGCCGCCCACGGTCGTTCCGCCGGTATGACTCAGGAGGTTGGCGATCGTCACCTTTTTCGCGGCGGTGAATTCGTTGTCGGGGAGCTTCCACGAACGCAGGTACGTGTTGACGTCTTCGTCGAGCGAGAGCGCGCCATCCTGGACCTTCCGCATGATCGCGGTCGCGTTGAGCGTCTTGCTGATGGATGCCGCCTGAAATACCGTTTGTTCCGTGACGGGCGTCTTCGTTTCGGCGTCGGCGACGCCGTACCCTTTCGCCCAGACGATCTGGAAATTCTCGATGACGGCGACGCTCACGCCCGGCACCTTGTAATGGTTCATACGCTCGAGGATGTTCCACGCCTTCTCGCCCTTCACGAGCACCGGGGGGAGCAGCCCGTTCTCGACTCGTTCGATCCGCGCTCCCCGGTCGCCTTCGGCGCGGTTGCCGTAGACGTCGAGCGGCACCGGCGCGCCGATGCCGAGCGAGTCGAGCCCCGCTCGCTGCGAGGCGGCGTCGCCCACGACCACGTAGATCAGGTCCTTTTCGTCGAGATATTTTTCGATGACACGGTGAAAATCGGCGAGCTCGAGCCCCATGAGCTCGCGCTGATCGAGCTCGATGTAATTCGCCGGGCGGCGGTACTTGGCGATCTGCCCCAGCATGCCGCGCTTCGCGGTGAGCGACTCGAATTCGAGCGTGCCGCGCTTGATCACCATGTTCTTGGTGGTCGCGAGCTCCTTCTCGCCGAAGGTCGCCCGGTACTCGGAGACGAGCTTCCGTATAAGCTCGAGCGACTCGAGCGTCGCGTTGGATCGCACGCTCGTATACATCGTGATCGGCGCGATCTCGAGACGGTTGTCGACGCGCGAATAGGCGCCGTAGGTGAATCCCTTCTCGAGCCGCAGGAGCTGGAAGAGCCTGCCGCTCGAGCCGGTCCCGAGGACTTCGTTCGCGTAGACGAGGTTGTTGTAGTCGTCGTCCGTCGCGGGGAGCGCGAGATGCCCCGCGAAGATCACGGACTGCTTCGCGCCGGACCGGTCGACGAAGAATATCCGGGCTCCGTGCTCCGCCGGCACCTCGAACGAGGGGAATGCGACCTCGCGCCGGTTCCAGCCGCGCCCGAGGGGCTTCAGCGACTTGAGCACGCGATCCTTCGCGACGTCGCCCGCGACCTGGAATGTGGCCACGGACGGCGAGAAGTTCCTCGCGTAGTACTGTTTGAGATCGTCGATCGAAATCGCCGCGATGCCCTCCGGGGTGCCGATCGGCCGGCTCTTCGGATGGGAGTCGCCGTAGAGCAGGCGGCGGTACACCGTGGCGGCGATCTGGTTCGGATTCGATTCGTACGCCTTGAAACGGGTGAGGAACTCCTGTTTGATCCGCGCGAATTCGGTCTCGTCCCAGCGCGGCTCGAGCAGCATCTCGGTTACGATGTCGATCGTCGCCTCGAAGTTCCGGGCGAGCGTCGTGCCCGTCACGAGTATCTCCTCGTCGCTCGCGGCGGTCGTGATCGAGGCGCCGAGGAGCCCGATCGCCTCCTCGAGCTCGGCGGGCGTGCGTTTCTTCGTTCCCTCCATCATGAGCCGCGACATGAGCTCCGCCGTGCCGATCTTGTCCGCCGGATCGAGCCAGCGGCCGCCGCGGACCATCAGCTCGAAGCGCACGAGGGGCACCTCGCCCTGCTCGATGCCGTAGAGGGCGAGGCCGTTCGAGAGCTTCCCCGTCCAGACGGCCGGCGCGCGCAGGAGCGGCGGCGCCCCGAGCGGCGGCTCGGAGCGGTCATACTTCGTCGGCGTCTTCTCGCATTGCGCTTCTTCCCCGGCCGAGACTTCCTCCTGCTGCTGCGACGAGCCTGCTGCTTCCTGCCAGATCTCCGCCTTCCGGGCTCCCTCGACGGCGAGCTGCGGCTGCCCCTTCGGCACGAAGCTCGTCATGACGTACGGTCTGCCTTTCAGGTATCGATGGAAGACGTTCATGATGTCCGCCGGGGTGAGCTTCGAATAGCGTTCGGCCTCGGCCGAGGCGCGACCGGGATCCCCGGAGTACTCGTTCGAATAGGCGAGCTGAAAGGCCTTGTTGAGGATGGTCTCGAGCTGCTGCGAGAGGGCGAGCTCGTACTGGGCCTTCGTGTAGCGGAGCTCGCTCTCGGATACGCCGTCGCGCTCGAATCTCGCGAGCGCCTCGTCGATCGCGACCTTGACGCTGTCGAGATCGACGCCCTCGTTCGCCCGAATGCGGATGCCGAACTCGCCGGCGATCTCCATGCTGTTCTGACGGGCATTGACCTCCGGCGCGAGCTTCCGTTTTTCGACGATCGTCTTGTACAGCGACGCCTTCTTGCTGCCGGCGAGGAGCGATGCGAGCGCCTCGAGCGCGACGTCATCCCCCTGGTATTGCGCAACCGTCGGGAAGATGATCTGGATCTCGGGGAGCTTCGCGAAGTTGTCCTCGTGATAGAAGGACTTCGACTCCGCGAGCGCGGTGGGGGCGGGCGGGATCGGCGCGACGTCCGGTCCCCGGCGGATCTCTCCGAACCACCGCTCGACGAGCCGTTTTGTCTCCGCGATATCGATATCCCCCGCGATGACGAGCGTGGCGTTCGCCGCGCCGTAGAAGCGGTCGTAGAACTCCTTCACGTCGGCGAGCGCCGCCGCTTGCAGGTCGGGAAGCGATCCGATCGTCGTCCAGTGATACGGGTGCTCGGCCGGATAGAGCGCCGCGCGCTGCACCTCGTCCGTGTAGCCGTAGGGGGCGTTGTCGACGATCTGGCGCTTCTCGTTCTTCACGACCTGCTTCTCGCGCTCGAGCGCCGCCTCGGTGACCGTGTTGATCATGAAGCCGAGCCGGTCGGAGTCGATCCAGAGGATCTTCTCGAACGCATCCTTCGGTACGACCTCGTAGTAGACGGTCCCGTCGGCGGAGGTGCCGCCGTTCCGTTGCCCGCCGAGCTCGGGGATGAGCTTGCGGTTCGCGCCGCGAGGGGTGTTCTCCGAGTCGTTGAACGACATGTGCTCGAAGAAGTGCGCGAAACCGGTGCGCCCCGGTTTCTCGCGGTTCGATCCGACGTGCACGACCGTCGCGACCGCGACGATCGGATCGGAGTGGTCCTCGTGGAGCACGACCTCGAGTCCGTTCGGGAGCGTGTATTTCTCGTACTTGATTTGAAATGATGAGGGCGAGCTCTTGCCGGCCTTCGCGGCCGCCGAGGGCCCGCCGGGAGCGACCGCCGAAACCGCGACAGTCAGCGCCGCGATCGCGAGCGAAATACCGACGATCTTCGATCTGCTCATATCCCAGCGGCTCCTTTCGTTTTCGATTTTCCCCCGTGTTTCCGGTGAGCATGCTTTGATGGAGGAGCGGCATGTATGCCGACACGACATTATACACATTTCGGGAGGAGAAGTGCCGCGGGTTCCGGCGTTTTCGGCGAAGGCGTCCGAGCGCGCCGGGATCATCTTCTTCGAATCCCGCTCGGCGTTCGCTTCGAGCCGGCAGAGGTACACGTCCGAGGCAGCCGCCCGGCCGCCGGAGGGTTGACCACCGCCAGTTTCAGCGGTATAATAGCGATTGGAAACTGTCATCGAAGAGTTGAGGAGGTTCCGATGATCATCGGCAAGCGCAGGCGGTTGGCGATGATAGTCTCTGCGGTTATCGCTGTCCTGATCGTGGGCGGCATCGTCGGATTCCGCGTGGCGGTCGGGGTTCTGAAGGGCAGGATAGTTGAGGTCTTGGGGTCGACCAGCGAGATCGGGGACATTCAGCTCGGTTGGTTCAGCGTGAATGTGGAGGAGCTGCGAATCAAGGGAGCGAGCGGGTGGCCCGCGGCCGATGCGCTGCGGGCGGAGCGTGTGACTGTTGTCCCCAGCCTGCGCAGCCTCTTCTCCCGACAGTACCGGGTCCGCTCCATTACGATCTTCAGGCCCTATCTTTCGGCACTCCGGACCAAGGAGGGGAAGCTCCAGATACTCCCCGGGCTGTTGACGGGGGTGGTGGCCGCGGACCAAGCGCAAACCCTCTCGAATCTCGCTGACGCCTCCCCGAAGGTGACCATCGGGCGTATCACGCTCGAGGACGGCGTCGTGGATCTTTACGATGCGACGGTGGTCCAGCCTCCGTTGAGAATCCGGATGGAGCAGATTGAAGCCACGGTGCGGGGCATGGCGGTTCCGGATCTCAGGGGCAAGAGTCGCTTCGAGCTCACCGGCGTCGTGAAGGGCGTTCAGCGGGATGGGCAGATCATGATTGAGGGGTGGGTCGAGGTCGGCACCGGGAACTCCTCGGTGAAAATGGAGCTGCGGTCGGTGGACATGGTGACACTCCAGCCCTATCTCATCAAAGAGGGCGAGGCGGGCGTTCAGAAGGGCACTTTCGACCTCGATCTGCAATCGGATGTGAGCAATAATCGGTTGAAGGCGCTCGGGAAAGCCAAGATCTCGGAACTGGAGCTCGTCCCGGCCGAGAGCGCGATCGGCACCTTCATGGGCCTTTCCCGTCAGGCCATGTTGGCCTACCTGATGCGCAATGACGGCACGATCACCGTTGATTTTATGCTCGAGGGGGATATCAACGATCCCCAGTTCTCCCTCAACCAGGCGTTCACCACGCGCTTAGCGTTCGCGATGGCGAACATTCTCGGGCTCGACTTCCCGGGGATGGCAAAAGATGTGGGCGACCTGGGGCAGGCGGGAGGGGAGGCGGTAGGTCAAGCGGCGAAGAGCACGGGGGGCTGGCTGTACCGTCTTTTTGGGGGCAAGAAGAAGCCATAGACCATGAGATTCTGCGATGGAGGGGTCTTGCAATGGCAAAGATTCGGATCCTGCTGATTGAAGACAACCGCTTTCTTCGGGAAGGCATCGCCGCTATGCTCAACGGCCAGAGCGATCTCGAAGTCGTCGCGCGAGCCGAAGACGGCAATGCGGTGAGTGAGCTGAAGAGAATGAAGAAATCCCCTGACATCATCCTTCTGGATCTTGGACTGGAAAAGGAAAACAGCCTGAATTTGATGACCGTGCTGCTGGAAGAAGTGCCGGCGGCACGGATCATCGCTATGGATATATTCCCCGAGCAGCTCGACATCGTCGAGTTCGTGAAAGCCGGCGGCAGCGGCTTCATCCTCAAGAATGCCCCGTCGAGCGATTACATCAAGACCATCAGGGCCGTCATGGAAGGTTCGAAAGTGCTTCCACCGGCTCTGACCAATTCGCTCTTCACTCAGATCGTTGAATCGGCGCTCAAAACCGGGAACGGCATCCCCAATAGCTCAATACAGCTGACCGTACGCGAACGGGAGGTCGTCGCCCTGATTTCCGAAGGCTTGAGCAACAAGGACATCGCCGAGCGTCTTCACATCGCAACACATACCGTCAAGAGTCATATACACAACATCCTGGAGAAACTGGCGCTCGGCACCCGCCTGCAAATAGCCGCCTTCGCCCGCAAAGAAGAATCCGAATGATCGAATTCGGATACCGATTCCCCATCAGGAGACGCATCGGGCTCGCTCCCGAGGACTAGCTCCTTTTCCGTCCCTTGGAGCGATTCCCCCGCGACAGTTTCCCGAGTACACTTTATTCATGGAACACTACACCGGACAATATTCTGAAAGGAGCATGGATCCGCTGTCACGGTGCGGGCAGCTGATGAGCTTCGTTTTCCACGACGAAGTTGATGCCGATTCGGGCAGTGACTCCTATGTCTTTGCTGCCGGCTTGTTTTTCAATCTCTGATCACTCAGGAGGGCGCAATGCGCAAAGCAATGATAAGAATCATATTTCTCTGCCTCGTGGCACTCGCTGCGGCGCTGCAGCCGGGATGCTCCGGCACACTGTTCTTTAGACCGGCCAAACCGCCCGTTATCGTCGAGGTGAGGTCCACTCCACCGCACGCGGAAGCGCAGTGGGTCGCAGGACACTACCGGTGGGATGGTCACCAGGATAACTGGGTCTGGGCTCCCGGTCACTGGAAGAACGGCCATCAAAAGCACCAGAACAAAGGGTAGTCAAGGGGAGAGCGCTCCGGGCGCCTCGCCAGGCGCGGAGCACGTTCTCTTGTTTTCCATGTTTCGACAGGGAGGTCGGTCATGAAGCGCATTTTGTGGATTATCCCCCTGATTTTCCTGCTAACCGCAGGCGGCGGCGCCATCTCGAGCGGATGCTCCGCAGCGATCGGCGGCTCTAACGCCGTCGGCGGGCAGGACTACAGGCAGGACTATGGGCAGGGCAACGGCCAGGAATATGGAATGGAGCTGGACGTCAACTACGATTATGAATATCTGGCCCCGTACGGAGACTGGGTCATCATGAATCCCTATGGCTACGTCTGGGTCCCCCGGCACATGGGCTACCGCTGGCGGCCCTACAGCGACGGACATTGGGTCTGGACCGACTACGGCTGGACTTGGATCGACAATTCCGAGTGGGGCTGGATTCCCTTCCACTATGGCCGCTGGAACATGGATAATGATATCGGCTGGTATTGGGTCCCCGGCACAACGTGGGGGCCGGCTTGGGTCACCTGGCGTTCGAACGACATGTACATGGGTTGGGCGCCCTTGCCGCCCGGTGTAGAGTTGCGGGCCGGGATGGACTTCGCCTCACTCAGGATCGATATTCCGGGAAGCTTCTGGATCTTCATCGGCGGGTCACATTTCCTGGACCGCGATATCCATTCCTATGTTCTTCCTTACGAGCGCAATACGACGATTGTCTACAATACGACAATCTACAATAACTATAGCTTCAAGGGGAACAGGTTCGTCAACAATGGGATAGGAATGGACCATGTCCGGCGCTTTACCGGGCGGGATGCCCCCCGCTACACGATCCAGGATACCCGGCAGCCGGGTCGGGCCCGCATCGCCGGGAACGAGGTCCAGGTCTACAGGCCTTCATTCAGGGAAGATCCCAGCGCCCGGCCGAAAACTTACATTGATAAGGACCGGGCCCGGCAGGAGCTCGCTCCGGCCAAAGTCTTCGAGCCTCCACAGCAGCCGGTGAAGGGCACCCCCGAGAAGTACGTCAGTCAGCGGCAAGACCGGGAACGGAAGCTCCTGAATGAAACTCAATCGCAGGAGATGAAGGCCATGAATCGGCAGCAGAACGCGCAGCTGTCGAAAGCCCGGCAAAGCTCTGAAAGAGCCAAAGTCCAGAAGGACTACCAGGTGAAGAAATCCGAACTGGCGAAGCAGCATCAGGTGGAAAAGCAGCAGCTGGAACAGCGCCATAAAACGGACACCGAACAGGTCAAGCGCGCGACCCCGGCCGATAAGAACGCTCAGTCCAAGAAGGACAAGAAATAGGGAGCGATGGAAGAGGGACGGTCCCGTTCGCGGGGCGGTCCCTCTTTCTTTCGGGAGATCGGCGCGCCGCCTGTCGCCGGCGCAAATGACTCGGAGGTTCTGGATGCGTCCAAAGATCGTGAACGCAAATCTGCTGTCGGAAGCCGATTCCTCATCAGGCGATGCATCAGGCTCGCTCTTAGGGACTAGCTCCTTTTCCATCCCTTGGGGCGATTCACGCGCGGCAATCTCCCGAGTATACTTCCTTTATAGAACGCGACACGGAACAATTTGCCGAAAGGAGCGTCGATGCGTTGCTGCGGAGCGGGTAAACATTCAATTCGATCTCACACTGCGAAAGGGGCAGATATGTTAAAGCGAACGGCATTACTGGTTGTTGTCATGATGTGTGTCCTGGCTTCCGCCGGACTGGCGGCGGGACAGGATAATGTTCAGAAGTACTTCAACGACGCTGCGCGCGAAGTGAAGGCGGCGGCCGATCCGTCGCAGAAGCGCGAAATTCTCGACAATAAGATCGAGGATATGTCCAAGGCGCTGGGCACGGTTCGGAACTCGCGGCTCGTTTCGCAAGCCGATCGCGAGGGTCTCGATCGGCTCAACGCCTCCCTGCAGGAGAAACGGGACGAGCTCGCGGGCACGAACGGCTACGCGCGCGTTTCCGATGATCAGCTCAACGCATTCAGCGATTACGTCGTGCAGGACATGGAGCAGGCCGACCATACGATCACCATCGGCGTCGTCACGGCGCTCTTGATCGTGATCATCATCATCCTTGTCGTCTAGGTTCACTCTGTTGCAAGGATTTCGTGTGATTGGAATGAACAGCTGTCTTAATCGAGCTTCTGCGAGCGCCACGCGCGGGCACTCGGCGCACGTGGCGGGCGTCGCCTGCGCGGCGCTCGCGCTGTTGTTCTTTTCGTGCGGTTCCGTCCCTCCTGCCCGCCGCGCGATCTCGGCGGGAGACGAGGGCGGGATCAGTCCGCGCTATTCGATTGTATGTATCATTCATGGCGATGGCAACTATCTCTACCATGATTCCCGCGGCGACGCGCACAGAGCCGACGAGGTGACTCTCGCAAAAGCGATAACGGTCGCGGAACGGAATACACAGGCGGAGATGTTCATTTTTCATGAAAGAAGCAGGAAGAATCTCATACTCTTCATCCCTCGCCGCGACGGAACGTTATATTACTACCGATACGGCCGTCTCATCGCCGAAGAATCGTACTGGCGCGATCAGGGAGAATTTCGTTTCGATCCCGAAATGGAGCTTTATGACCGCTTTCGCGCGGCGGGATCGCCTGATCCCATAAGATTATTCCTGTACTTCGGCCATGAAATCCCCGAGATCGGCGGAGCCGGCTACGACGCGTCCTACAAGAGCAGAACGTTCAGGGTGGACGATCTCGCGGACGGATTGAAGCGGGTCACGCGCGATTCCACGAAGATCGATCTTGTCGTGCTTTCCACATGTTTCGGCGGCACGCCGCACACCATCGCCGCGCTTGCTCCGTACGCGCGATACGTCATCACCTCTCCCGACAATCTTCATCTCTCGTACTTCGATCTCCGTCCCTTGGAACAACTGGATATCGCCCTACAGAATGGAGATGTGTCCGAGTTTGCCGATACGTTCGCTCGCCATGCGTTCGACAAGCTGACGGAAGATATCCAGACGACGGTCACGGTCGCCGTATACGATGTGGATCGCGCTCGACCGTTTCTGCGCTCCACCGACGACATCTATGATCGCGCTCTCATCGCACTGGAAGGAAAAACGCCGGCATCCATCGAGCGTTGCGATTGCGCCGAAGATGCCTCATACGTGCTGCCCGGGATGCACGAGGGAATAACGGTGCTCTATCGCTCGCCGCGTTTCGGACGTCTGCAGCACAAAGAGAGCCACTCGGGATGGGAATGCTGGAGGGTTTTGGAATGATCGGGCAGGGAAGTGGAAGGGGCGAAACGTGAGACTGACAACACATTACTATGTTCTCGCCTTGGGCGAGCGAACGAGCAGGCTTTACGAGGCGTTCCGGGAAACGCTCATCGATATTCAAAACAAGGGATTCCCGATCGAATCGTCGGCGGGCATGCGCGGTCCCGTCGATCAGGCGACCGGAGACGGGGGATTGCGGGAATTCATTCGCACGTCCGACCGGCATTTTGATCACTATTTCAAACAGGATCCGCTTCGATTGGTCGTGGTGGGTGAGAGAAAGCACCTGTCCATTTTTGACTCCGTAACGGCGCATCGAGACGTGTTGGCGGGCAGAGCCGAGGGGGACTATGCCGCGACTTCTACGCATGATTTGGGTAAGATCGTTTGGGCGATCGTCAAGAAGGTTTTGGCTGGTACCGGCCAGAGAGCGATGTGTGACCTGGAAGCGGCAGAAGGCAGGCAGAACGTCGTATCCGGAATCGATGCGGTGGCGCATGTGGCGGGCTCCGGGACGGGCGGCACCTTGTTTGTCGACGAAGATTATCATGTGAAGGGCGGCATTCGCGAAACGGATCATTCGCTCATCGGGGCGGATAATTTGGACATACAGGAGAGTGTCGATGATGCAGTAGATGCCATCATCGCAAAGGTGTTGGGAAAAGATGGAAACGTGGTTTTCCGGGCAGGCGGCTCATTGGAGCGGTTTCATAGAATCGCTCTCGTTGCCGCCGGCTGATTGCTCAACTGCAGAAAACATATCGATGCGGAGGAGGTTTGAAAATGCTTTGGACCATAGGAGTCATACTATTGATTCTCTGGTTGCTCGGGTTGATCACCGCGCACACATTTGGCGGAATCATTCACGTTCTCTTGGTTATCGCGCTCGTGGTGATAGTCATTCGTCTTCTTCAAGGTCGGCGCATATAGCGCCGCCGGGAAAGCCGTCGCGCCACGGCGCGACGGGCCGGCGCAGTCGTTGCTGCCGGGAACTTGTTCGCCCCGTAGTCTTTTATCATGGAGGATATGACATGAGGATTTCTCGAATCATTCGAATCGTTCTTGCCGCCGCTCTCGGCCTGTGTTTCGCGCTGCCGTCCGCGGCTCAGTATATCGGGGTCCTGCAGTCCGCTGAGACGATGGAACGCGGCACCTTCAAGCTCATGGCTGCCCCGATCATGGTATTCGGCAAGGAAGGATCAGACGATGAGCTCGGGCTCGCGCTTCGCGGAGGTTACGCGTTCACCGAGCACTTCGACGCCGAAGCCAAGCTGGGCTTCTTCGATAATGGTACGTTCATCGGGGTGGACGGCGAGTATTGGATCTATCGGGGATCGGAACAGGACAGGACGACCGGCTTCGATTTCTCGTTGACGGGAGGCCTCCACTACATAGTCGCGAGCGATAACGGTCTCGACGTCATGGGGCTCGAGATCACGCCGGAGCTGAGCGGGCATATAACCCCGAACCTGGAGCTGTATGCCGCTCTGGATGTCTCGCTCGAGTCGATCCAGGATGCCCCGCCGATGGCCGACGATTCGTTCACGAGATTGCACCTCGTGCCCGGAATCGAGTATCGCCTGTCCGATACATTTGACCTGATCGCCGAGTTCGGTATCGGGCTCAACGACGACTCGTTCCATTATGTGGGCGCCGGCATCGCTTTCTATATCCGCTGATAATGAGGGGAGATGATTCGATGAGCACGGTAAGGATTACGGCAATCGTATTGATCGTGGCCGGCATCATCGGTCTCGTGTATGGCAAGTTCGGCTACATCAAGGAGACCCACAAAGCCGATCTGGGTTCGATTCAGCTTTCGGTTCAGGAAAAGCACTCTGTCAACGTCCCCCTCTGGGCCGGCGTGGGGATGATAGTGCTCGGCGGCGCTCTTTTGGTCATGCCGCGCAAGAAGAGCTAGCTCTTGTATTGCTTCCCTGCTATATTTTTGCCGGACCAACAGTGTCGAGGTGTGCCAGGATCTCGATCGCATCGTAATCCCGGCGCTGCAGCGAGTGATGTATTTCTTGAGTCGGGAGGGCGTTTGATGAAGAAGTGCGCCGCACCATTGATTTCGATGTGTCTCGCGCTGATGCTCGCCGTCCCGGCGGCTTTCGCGGCGAGCCGGACGAGCCCGCTGATCATCGACCATACGTGTACCAGCCTCGGCGGAATTCCGCCGGCCCGGATTGATTCTGCGCAGGCTGCCATGAAGTGGCAATATGCGAGCACTTCGGATGGTGAGCAGATTCGGTATGGGCTTGATTCTCTTGAATTGTGGTCTTCAGCCTATGATGTGGAGTTGGGGGAGAAGTACTTGCCTGGCGTGGCTGGCGCTCTGAACAATTTCTTTGGCAATGAAGCCACGACGTATGTCGAGCCGGAGCAGTACTGGGCGACGGCCGAGGGGATGGACTTGACGCGCGACGTATTGCGCCGCAATCCCACGATCAACGTTTCGACTTTTGCGTGGTGCACGCAGCTGTCGAGCGCGGATGAAGCATACGTGCAGGCGTATCTCGATTCGATGACGAAGCTCGAGCAGGAGTTTCCCGGCGTGACCTTCGTCTATATGACGAGCAACGCGCGGTCGGAAGGCGCAGCGGAGAATCGGTCTCTCAGAAACAAACAGATACGGGATTACTGCATCGCCAACAACAAGGTGCTCTATGATTTCGAGGAGCTTGACTGCTCGTGGTTCAATCCCGATACCCAGCTGTGGGAGTATTACACCATCACGGATTATTGGGGCGATGTATGGCCGGTTCGACATCCGCAGTACGCCCTGGAAGAAATAATCGCTCATACGACCTGGGAAAACTGCAGACAGAAGGCGAAGGCCATGTGGTGGCTCATGGCGCGCCTCGCCGGCTGGGACGAAGCGACTACCGGCGTCGATGGCGCCGCGACGCCTCCCACCTCTCTAGCCCAGAACTTCCCCAATCCGTTCAACCCGGCGACGAGAATCTCGTTCGAGCTGAGTGAGCCGGCGAGCGTCTCGCTCAGGATCTACGACGCGACGGGGCGCCTCGTGCGCGTCCTCGCCGAGGGCGACCGCGCCGCAGGCACCCATGCGGAGCTCTGGGACGGCAGGAATGGCGGCGGCGCCTCCGTCGCGAGCGGGATCTATTTTTGCCGGCTCACCGCAGGGGCGTTCAGCGAAACTCGCAAGATGATCCTCGTGAAGTAGGCGCTCCGCGAAAACGGATCATAACGGGAAGGTGCGGACCAAGTTGCCCGCGCCACGAGAAGTCCGAAATACAAAGACCGCGAGGTGAACGCCGGAGACGTGCATGACGCGACCCTGAGCGCCCTCGGCCGCGCCTATGCCATCGTGGTCGACACCGAAACGTTTTGTGCGACCGGTTGAGCGTCTCTCGAGCGAGCAGGAGTGGCGTGCCGTAGGCGCGGTCTAGCGCGCGAGTATCATCTTCTTCGAATCCCCGCCCGTGCCGGTGTCGAGCCGGCAGATGTACACACCCGATGCGACCGCCCGGCCCCGGCTATCCAATCCGTTCCAGACGAGGCGATGGCGGCCGGCTTCGAATGAGCCGTCGGCGAGCGTCGCGACGCGCCGTCCGAGAACGTCGTATATTTCCACGCGGACGCGGCCTCGAGCGGCCAGATCGAACGCGACGACGGTCGACGGATTGAAGGGATTCGGGTAGTTCGAGAGAATCGCCGTGCGCGCGGGAAGCGGGAGCACGGAGGCGTCCGTGACGGCGGGACGCCGGATCTCGTTCATGAACCACTGCGCGCCCTCGGCGGATATCGTGACGTGCTCCTGATTCGTCGAGGGGAAATAGATCGTGTCGAACGGCGTGTGCGTCATGACGGCGGGATCCCCGTCGATGTCGTACCACAGGTCATCGGTGTCGAGGTCGAGGGCGCTGATCGTCGGAATGAAGCAGTGGTTCGGATGCAAAGCGACGATGTCGCCGTAGGGCGCCTGTGTCGTATCCATCTGATACATCGAGTTCCGCCATCCGCCCGGCGCGCCGTCGAGGGGGCGCGTGCCCGATGCCGTGACCTGCATGGATCGGTCGGGGAACGGCCAGATGAGGTTGATCAGGCCGTTGAAGATCATCGTGCTCGTTCCGTTCGGCACCGCCCAGACGTTGCCCGTCATGTCGACGAGGAAGCTCTCGTACTCGTAGCGGATGAGCTGCGCGCCCGGCGCAAATCCCTGATCCGCGCCGGCGCCGCTCCCGTTCGCCACCGCGACGAGGCGCGGTTCCTGCGGGTAGCCGCCTGCCGCGGCGAGATCGGCGAGAAACGCCGCGCGCAGCGGATCCGCCGCGGGGCCCGGGGACGGCGGATCGGTATGGTGGTAGAGGAGCATCTGCCGGGCCGCCGGCGTGTCGAGCCGCGAGAGGAGAAAGGCCGCCGACTCCGACTCGCTCGCGAAGAACTGCATCCAGTATTGCACGCCGAGGGGGATATTCGCGCCCCGCTGGGGACCGTCGAACGAAATGAAGGCGCGTGCGCGATGCCCGATCCCCTCATGTTCCATGTAGGCGAGCGCATAGCGCCCGGCGAGCCCGCCCATGCTTGCGCCGACGAGCGCGACGTCCGTCGCCGGATCGATCATGCCGAGGACCTGCTGGACGAGCTCGACGATCGCGTACGCGTTCCGCTGCATATAATCGGTCGCATCCGTGAAATTGAGGAGGACGAGATCGTACCCTTCCGCGGCGAGCGAGTCGGCGAGGCCCTGCTGGTTCAGGAGCTGGAAGAGCTCGTCCCAGTTCATCGTGTTGTCGAGATCGAAGCCCTCGATCACGATGACCGGGTCCGTGATCTGCGCGTTGAGCGGGGAGAGGCGGACGTATGCTTCTCCGGTGCCCGCCGTGCCGCCGTACGGGATCGAGGCGGTGACAGCGAGCGTGTCGTCCGGAAGCGGCGTTTCGAGATGCTCGACGTGGAACGGGAACGCGGCCGTGAGTGTCGTGCCGTCATCGAGCGTTGCGCGGAGCGAGATGCGCTTCGCGCCCGCGCTCGTGTAGAAAACGACCGCGTCGGCTCCCGGCTCGATCGTCCGCGCGCCCGCGCCGTCGTCGAAATCGGCCTCGATCGATCCAAGCGCCGCGCCGTCGTTCGTCACGTACCAGCGGTCGTCGAACGAAAACACGACGCGCGCCCCCCGGTGCGTGCGCTCTCGCAGCGCGCAGGCGGCGAATGCCCGTGCGGCGCGATACGGATTCCCGCCCGTTTCCTCGACACGGCCGCCGCGCACCGCGAGAAGCCCGCGCTCGAAGGCGTCTTCCCGAATGCGGTCGTATCGCATGTTGAGCATGGCGACGGGGACGCGCTCCGCTCCCGCGGCCTCGAGCGCGCCGGCGCGAAACGCGCGGAAGGGCGCGAGCGGCGTTTCGTCCGCCGCGCGCCGGAGCTCGTCGTAGATCTGCCCCCAGAGCGCCGTGCCCGCGGCGAACCTGTCCGACCGACCGTCAAAGCGTTCGATTCCCGAAAGGGGCAGCACGCGATCGTAGAGAATGCCGGACTGAGTCCCGGCGCCCGCGAGGAGCGCGCGCATATCGGCGGGTGTATCGGGAGCTGCCGCGGCCGGCGGCCCGGCGGCGAGAATGGCGAACGCAATCAGCGGTACGGCGAAACGGCGCATGTTGTCCCCTCCTTGCGGCGTAACGATATGCTTCCATTATAGCACAGGGGGAGCGATTTCGAAACGAAGTGAGCGCGGGCACGCACGTGCGCCGGAGGAGCCGGTCGCGCGGAAGCGGCTGCGATCAGGCGGAATTCGTCGGCTGCTTCTTCGGCGCCGCGTCCGCTTTCACCTGCGCGAGCAGCCACTGCCGCGCTTCCTCGACCGTGTGGAAGATGCGCACGTCTATTCCCATGCCGACGGCCACGTTGACGCCGAATTCGTTCTTGATGTAATCGTGCTCGGAATTCGCGTCAACGTAAGCGATCCGCTTCACGTCGCGCTCGGCGTGCTCGCTCGACAGCGAAACGACGTCGAAGATCTTCTTCAGATCGAGGCTGGGCCCCTTCAGATTCTCCTCGATGAGAACCACGGGGCATTTGCGCCGGGCGCAGGTCTCCCGAACCTTCATCAGGTACTCGAAAATGGTCTCGGGCCGATTCTCACCCGTAGCGGTCACGTGGAGATACCCCTCCTTCTCCTCGACTTGAAAAGTGAGAGCCATAAGGGCAGCCTCCTTGTGAACGCTTTGATCCGCAGCGAGGTGAGCGATTCCTATGATAGGGCAAACCGGCGCAATTTGAAATGGTTATTTTCGACTGGCTCTATTCCTGCGGCCTGACGATCACCTTGATCGATTTTCGCCCGTCCGCCACGAGGTGAAAGCCGCGCGCCGTCTCTTCGAGCGGCAGGCGGTGGGTGATCATGTCGTTCACCTCGACGCGGCGGGCCCGGAGGAGTTCGATCGCCCGCGCGGTGTCGACGGGAGGGGCCGCGTAGGTCGCTACGATCGAGATCTGGTCGCGCCAGACCTCGGCGAGCGGGAACGGCACGGTCGTTCCCGGCGCGTGCGGCGCGAAGAGGAGCACCGTCCCGCCGCGGTCGACCGAGCGGAACGCCTGCTCGACGACGCTCTCCGTCCCGGCGCACGTGACGACGAGATCGAAGAGCCGGCCGTCGTTCAACGACGCGAGCTTCTGCGGCGCGGCGTTCTTCGCCGGGAGCGCGGCGTCGGCTCCGAAGCGCTTCGCCGCGGCGAGCCGGAAGTTGTCGATGTCGGTCGAGACGATCGTCCCCGCCCCGAGCGCGGCGAGCGCCTTGATGAAGAGGAGCCCCGAGATGCCGCTCCCGAGGACGAGCGCGCTCGCGCCCGGCCGGAACCGCGCGACGCCGAGGCCCCGCAGGACGCACGCGAGCGGCTCGATGAACGTTCCCTCGTCGAAGGATATCTCGTCGGGTATGACGAAGGTGCCCCGGTCGACGTTGATCGCCGGCACGCGGACGTATTCGCAGAATCCGCCCGGATCGAAGTTCGTCGTGCGGAGCGTGTCGCAGAGGGAGTACTGCCCGGCGAGGCAGTATCGGCAGGCGTTGCACGGCACGTGGTGCGCGGCCGTGACGCGGTCGCCTTCGCGGAACCGCTTCACGTTCTTCCCGGCCTTCGCGACGATGCCCGCGATCTCGTGCCCGAGCACGAGGGGCGCCTTCGCGAGGCGGTACCACTCCATCACGTCGCTGCCGCAGATGCCGCTCGATTCGATGCGGATGAGGAGCTCGTCGTCCCCCGTCTTCGGGATCGGCCGCTCCTCGATGCGGACGTCCTGATTGCTGTAATAGACCGCCGCGCGCATCGTTTCCCGCTTCGGCTGTTTCTTCATGGGAAGGCGCCTCCCGCGCGGCGGCGTCAGTTCCTCGTCGCTTTCAGGTCGTCGAAGAGCTCGAGCGCCTTTTTGACCGTCGCCTTCTCGTGCACGATGGCGCGCACGGCCTGGATCGCCGCGACGGGGTGCTCCGACTGCCAGATGTTGCGCCCCATGTCGACGCCGACGGCGCCGCGGTTGATCGCCTCGTACGTGAGCTGGAACACGTCGCTCATCGTTTCGAGCTTGGGGCCCCCGGCGATGACGACGGGCACGGGGCATCCCCCGACGACCTTCTCGAACTCCTCGCAGTAGTATGTCTTCACGAGGTGCGCGCCGAGCTCCGCGGCGATGCGGCAGCTGAGCGAGAGGAATCGCGCGTCGCGTTTGCCGAGCTCCTTGCCCACGGCCGTCACGGCGAGCACGGGGATGCCGTACGTTTCCCCTTCGTTCACGAGGTCGGCGAGATTCATGAGGGTGTTGTGCTCGTAGTCCGTTCCGACGAAGATCGAGAGCGCCACGGCCGTGACGTTGAGGCGGATCGCCTCTTCGAAGGTCGTCGTGATCGACTCGTCGGCGAGCGACGGGCCGATGATGCTCGTTCCCCCCGACACCCGCAGCACGATCGGCGTCTGCGTCTTCGGATCGACCGAGGTCCTCAGTATCCCGCGCGTCGGCATGAGGGCGTCCGCATATCCGATGATCGGCTCGATCGTCGCGCGGGCGTTCTCGAGCTTGGACGTCGGGCCGAGAAAATAGCCGTGATCGACGGCGAGCATGACCGTGCGCCCCGTCGCGGGCCTGATGATCCGCGCGAGCCTGTTTTGCAGTCCCCAATCCATGGAATAACCCCCTGCGAAAATCGGTACGAAATTGCGCCGGAACGACCAGTATAGGTGCGCGCGAAGGGCTCCGTCAAGGTTGAATATCCGTGCGGAGAGCCGGCGCTTCGCCCACGCCCGCGAAACGCTTCCGCAGCGCGATCGTGTAGACGGCGATGATGAGGGCGACGCCGCCGAGGAGGAGGAACGGCGTATTGATCCCCCACGCGTCGGACATGAATCCCGCGACGAAGGTGAAGGAGGCGTTTCCGAAGATCTGGATGTTCGCGTTGAGGCTGAACGCGGCGGTCCGGTTCTTCGGCTTCGCCACGCTCCCGACGAGCGTGAGGAGCGCGGGGAAGGTGAGGAAGAGGGACCATCCGAAGAAGGCGAGCAGGACCGCGGCGACGGGGATGCTCGTGTTGAACGCGAGGATGCAGGTCGAAATTGCCGTGAGCGCGCAGCCGAGAATGATGGCGCCGTAGCGCCCGATCCGTTTCACCACCCGCCCGTACATGAGGGAAGCGACGATGCCCGCCCCGATCCAGCAGCCGAGCACGATTCCCGTGAGCGACATCGACGCCCCGAGCCTGTGGTTGAGGAGGCTCGGCCCGTAGGCGAGCGTGATTCCCCACGAGAGGCCGCTGAGGAGCGCGGGCGGAATGAGGAAACGCTGGTCGTGGAAGGTTTCGCGCCACGATACGGGATGCGCCTCCTCCGCGCCGAAGTCGCCGTCGTTCCCGACGCCGCGCGAGATGACGAGTCCCACGATCGCGGCGGCGATGCAGAGGGCGCCCCAGATGTAGAGCGGATGCGTCCAGCCGAGCGTCTGCGCGAGGTATCCCGTTCCGAGAAACGCCGCGAGCACGCCGACGTCGCCGAACGCGCTCTGGATTCCCATGGCGCGGTCGAGGTTCTTGCCGCGGAACGTATGGGTGACCCACGAGATGCCCACCGGATGGTAGATGCTCGATCCGATGCGCACGCCCACATATGTGAGGACGAGCAGCAGGTAGCTGCTCGAGAGCGGCGTGAGGAGCAGAAAGAGGCCGACGAAGAGATCGTCGAGGACGAGCAGCAGCCGGTAGTGCCGTCCCTTCGCCCAGTGCCCCACGAAGAAGTGGAAGACGATCGAAACGACGAGCCCGATGAGCATCATCGTGCCGATGTCAGCGTATTTCCTGATGAGGAGGCCCTGCGTGTAGAGAATCGGGTAGATCGTCGGCAGCGCGACGACGGAGGCGTCGTTGAACAGGTGAAAGATCGAAACGGAGCCCAGTATCTTCTTCTCTGTGGCGTTCATAGTCGGAGTAATATACACCGAATCGCCCCGCGCCGCAAAAGAATCCCCCCCCGGGCGCCGAATCTCCCCGCTCCGCGGGCAAATTCCGCGGAACAATCCCCCTCTGGACGCGCCGCCCGACCTGCGGTATCATCGTTTTTTCGCATTTCCACGGGAGGCGGCATCGTATGAAACGTTTCCTCGCAACGGCGCTTCTGCTCGCCCTGCCGGCGTTCGCGACCGGGGCGCCGATCCACGATTCGCCGGGAGCGGCCGAGCGGCCCGCGTCGGTACGGGCGCAGAAGGACACGATCGGCTACGCGACGAGACCGGATCAGGTCGAATCGTTCGTGCGTCTCGTCGATTCCCTCGAGGCGCCGCGCTACGCCGCGAACGCCGCGGCGTTCCCCGCGATGACGAAGGGGGCGATGATCGGCGCCGTCTGTCCGCACGACGACTACCTCTACGCGGGGCGCGGCTACGTCCACGTCATGCGCGAGCTCAGAGCGCCGCGCGTGATCCTCTTCGGCGTTTCGCACACGGCGCGCCGCCGCGGCATCCAGGGCGCGTTGATATTCGACGGCCACGCCGCGTGGCGAATGGCCGGCCGGGAGTGCCCCGTCTCGCCGATGCGCGAGGAGATCCTCGCGGCGCTTCCGCCCGGATTCGTCCTCGTGAACGATACCATCCACGCGGAGGAGCATTCGCTCGAGGGATTCGTTCCGATCCTCCGGCATTACCTGCCGAAGGTCGAAATCGTGCCGATCCTCGTGACGCGGATGGAGGGCGGCGTCCGCGACGCGGCGGCCGATACGCTCGCCGGGGTGATCGCGGGCATCATGATGAAGCACGGCTGGAAGCTCGGGACGGACGTCGCGATCCTCGTCTCGGCCGATTGCGTCCATTACGGCGACGAGGAATGGGGAGGGCGCAACTATGCCCCTTTCGGAACGGGCGGGGAAGGCTACGCCAAGGGCGTGGCGCAGGACCGGCGCGTCGTCGAGTCCGCCCTCGTCGGCCCTCTCACGCGGGAAAAGATCGACGTATTCAAGGCGATGGTCGATTCGGGAGAATTCCAGCAGCCCTACAAGATAACGTGGTGCGGCGTCTACTCGATACCGTTCGGGCTCGGTGTTCTCGAGCGGCTCGCCGCGCGGGAACGGGGGAAGGCGCCCGAGGGTTTCATGCTCGTCTACGGGACGAGCCTCGATCCGCCGAAGCTTCCCCTCGAGTGCACGGGGCTCGGCGTCACGGCCGTCGCCACGCAGCGCCACTGGGTCGGCTATACGGCAATCGGATACTGGTGAAAAGGAGGTAACGACGGATGTCCAATCGATCGAAGCTCGCGTTGATGGTTATCGCGCCGGCGCTCCTGATCGCGATTCTCGCGGGGGGCGCCTTCGCGCAGACGGACGACGAGATCCGCGCGCTCGTCTCGAAGGCGGGTGAGGCGAAGGACTATCCCGAGGCCGGATTCGTGGCGGTGTTCGAGAAGATCGACGTCACGGTCGAGGAGACGGGGCTCGCCCACTACCGCCGCCATACCCTCACGAAGATTCTGACGGACGAGGGCGCTCTGGCGAAGGCGGCGCTCCGGTTCGATTACGATCCCGCCTCCAACTTCATCGCGATCGAGAGCGCGCGGATATTCCGGAGGGGGGGCGCGGTCGAGACCGTCGATCTCGCGCTCGCGCGGGATCTCTTCGCGCCTGCGTCGATGATCTACTGGGGAGCGCGCATGAAGACGCTGCAGCTTCCCCGGCTCGAGCCCGGCGACGCGGTCGAGGTGAAGACGTACAAGAAAGGATTCGAGATCGCGTACCTCGGGGACGGCGAGGGGAGCGGCACGGGCGGTGCGACGGCGGGCAACGACGAGCGATACATCCCGCCGATGCGGGGCTCGTTCTACGACGTCGTCTATTTCCAGGACGCCTACCCGATCAAGGCGAAGCGCTACGATCTCCACATGCCGAAGGACAAGCCGGTCCAGTTCCGCGTGTACAACGGCTCCCTCTATTCGGCGCAGTATTTCGACGAGAAAGGGACGCATTACTCGTGGTGGATCGAGGACGTCCCGGCGCTCGTCGAGGAGCCGCGGAGCGCCGAGGGTCCCGACGTCATGCCGAAGCTCGTGCTCGCCACCCTCTCGTCGTGGGAGGAGAAATCGAAGTGGTTCGCCGCGATCCACGACACGATCTACAAGGACAACGCCGAGATCAAGGCGCTCGTGAAGGATCTCACCGCGGGGCTCACAACGGACGTCGAGAAAGTGGCGGCGCTCCAGCATTGGGCCGCGCAGGAGATCCGATACTCGGGCGTCTCCATGGGCAAGGGAGAAGGCTACACGCACCATCCCGGCACGATGAGCTACCGCGACCGCTGCGGCGTCTGCAAGGACAAGGCGGGGATGCTCATCACCCTCATGCGGACCGCGGGCTACGACGTCTGGCCGGCGCTCACGATGGCCGGGGCGCGCGTCGAAGAGGTGCCCGCCGATCAGTTCAACCACTCGGTGGTCGCGTGGCGGCACCAGGACGGCTCCTTCACGATGCTCGATCCGACGTGGGTGCCCTATTCGACGGAGCTCTGGAGCTCGGCGGAGCAGGAGCAGAACTACGTGATCGGGACTCCCGAAGGGGAAGGGCTCATGATCACGCCCTATTCGCCGCCCGAGAATCACGTGCTCAAGGTCGTCTCGCGCGGCGCCGTCGACAAGGACGGGAACCTCGCGGGGACGCTCCATCTCGAGGCGACGAACTACATGGACCAGCGGATGCGGCGCTGGCTCGGCACGCACCGGCGCGACGATCTCCGCGCGTACATCGAGGGTTGGCTCGCCGCGATCTCTCCGGATATCGAAGTGACGAAGTTCGCGATCGGCGATCCGCTCGATTTCAAGAAGCAGTTCGCGCTCGACGTCGAATACCGCGTGCCGCGGTACGCCGTCGCCGACGGGAAGACGCTCGATTTCGCCTCTCCGGCGTGGAAGCTCGGATTCGGCCGGACGCCGCTTATCGCGGCGGTCGCGGCGATCGATCTCGAGAAGCGCGAGCTTCCGCTCTTCATCTGGAACACGCAAGCGTACGAATGCGACGAGACCATCAAGCTCCCCGCCGGCATGGCGGCGCGCGATCTCACGAAGGAATCTTCGAGAACGGGCGAGTACGCCGCCTACCGTATGGAGCGCTCCGCCGGCGGCGCCTCGGTCACGAACAAGGGCACGGTGCTCATCAAGCGGAGGATGGTTCCCGCGGGGGACTATCCCGATTTCCGCGCCGCCCTGAAAGAGGCGGGGGATTACGCCACCCGCAGGGTGATATTCGAGAGAGAGGGGGGATCGCGATGAAGCGCTCAATGATGAACGCGACGATCATGGCGATGTTGGCGATCGCCGCCGCGGCGCTGATCGCGGCCCCGGCATTCGGTTCCGCTCCCGCGCCGGCCGGCTCAGCTCAGGCTCCCGCCGGCGGCACGGGCTGGAAGGAAATGCAGATCCGCTACCGCGACGCCGACGCGGTCGTGCTGTACGATTCGCTCGTCGTCACGCTCGACGACGCCGGGCGCATTTCGAAGCGCCGGCACATCGCCGCCATGCTCTTCACCGACAACGCGATCAACCGCTACGGCGATCCCCGGATACTCTTCGACGCGGCGACGCAGGATCTCACGATTCTCGCCGCGCGCGTCCGCATGCGCGACGGCGCGATCGTCGACGCGCAGAAGAACGCCCTCAACCGGACGACGCCGTTCGCGCTCGACCTCACGCCCGATTACGCCGACTGGCAGGAGACGGTCGTGACGCTCATGGGCATCGAGAAGGGATGCGTCGCCGAGCTCCACTACGTGATCGCGGACAAGAATCCGTCGCCGTACCTCTCCGGGGTGGAGGTGTTCGGCGCCGAAGATCCGACGGAGGAGCGTGTGCTGGCGGTGAAGCTCCCGGCGGGCCGCCCGCTCAAGTTCGCCGCCCTGCGAGACGAGGCGCCTCCGCCCGATGCGGGCGCCGCGGGCACGTGGGTCTGGACCGTCAAGAACATTCCGGGGCGCCAGCCGTTCGACGGCGGTGTCTGGGAAGGGGATTATTTCCCGGCCGTGTGCTACAGCACCGCCGCTGATTGGCGGACCGTTCTCTCGCGGCTCGGCGAGCGCCTCGCGGCCGCTTCGAACGTGGTGCCGGCGGCCGGTGCGTCGATCCAAGAAGCGGTGAGGGACTGCGGCCCGTCGCACGAAGCGAGGGTGCTCGCCGTGCACCGTCTCGCGATCGGCGCCGTCAGGGGCGTTCGGGCGCCCTATGCGTTTCTCGCCGCGCCGGCGCGCGACGCCGCCCGCATCTATGACACCGGCTACGCGAGCCCGCTCGATCGGGCCGTGCTCCTCGCCGCGATGCTTCGAACGCTCCAGTACGAGCCGACGTTCGTCCTCGTCTCGGCCGGAACGGCCGCGGCGGGCGACGTGCCGGCGCCCGAGCTCTTCTCGCGCGTCGCGGTGTCCGTGCCGATGGGGAGCGAGGGGAATCTGCTCCTCGATCCGGCGGCACCGCTCGAGCACGATCCGTCGTTCTCCCTCGCCGGACGGACGCTCGCGCGCCTCGGCCCGGCGCCTCAGCTCGAGCGGCTTCCCTCACGGAACGGCGACGAGAGCCGGAGCAGCCTCGTTCTCGATTGCGCCCCGGGTCAGGACGGCGTCCTCGAGGGAAAAGGGACTGCGGTCATGACGGGCGCATTCTCCCCCTATTACCTTGCGGCTGACGGGGACAACGGCCTCGCGGACTACGTGGAGAAGCGCGTTTCGAGCCTCTTCGGCGGCGCGAAGCTCGTCTCGTGGAATCCGCGCACGATCGGCCGGGACCGGGTCGACGTCAATTTCACATTCACCGCGGCATTGCCCGAAATAAAGAAGGGGGAGCGAGTCTATCTCGCGATGCCGAGACCTTTCGATTCGCAGCTTTCCGGCATCGATCGAGCGCAGGTCTGGCGCTCGGGGATCGGGGACGCGATCCGGATCGAGCCGTCCTCTCTCGACGTCGATTGCACGATCAGGCTGCCCGAAGGGTGGAAACGGGTCGCCGATAGTTCCTCGGCTCGCGAGCAAAACGGCATCGGATCGACCGAAGTTCTTTCAACACAGGCGGCCGACGGGGCGCTGGGCTTCCAGAGCGGGCTCAGGCTCGAGACCGGGCGTGTCGATCCCGCGTCATACGGGGATTTCAGGGCGCTCCTGCGCGTGTACGGTCAGGATCGCATCGTGATCGAGAAGAAGTAGCGGGGCGGGATTCCGCCCGATTGATGAAGCGACCGGCGCCGCGGGCGGCGCCGGTTCGAAAAGGTGAATGACGGGCCGCGGGGCCCGTCATTCGTTCTGCGCGAGGAGGGGGTCTTCGCGCGAGCGTTACGCCGGGTTGAGCTCGATCGAATCGCCGATCCCCGTATCGCTGTCGCGCAGCGTGTTCGGCGGAAACTCCACGGCGCTCACCGCGCCGTGAGACGAATCGGCGATGCAATCGGGCGGGAAGTTCTTGAACATCGTCACGACGTGCCCGTGCTGGTTGAGGAACGCGATATCGACCGGGTTCTTCATGCCGACGGTGTAAATGGCCCGGCACGGCGCGATCCAGAGCGCGCAATTCCGCGGGATTCCGCGGCTGTTCAAATACCGCAGCGTCTGGATGCAGTTCGCGTTCAGCGTCATGAGATGCTTGGCGATCATCGTTCCGCGCGTCTTGTTGACGACACACATGGCGTATTCCCCCTAGAGCGAAACACCGATCATGAGAACCACGAGCGTCGCGATCGCGAGCTTGGCGCACCAGGGGAGGATGTCCCCGCGCCCGAAGCGCTCGCGCGCCGGATCGTCGGCCGCGGCGGATTCGTGGCCGTCCGCCGCCGCTGAATCGATGCCGTCCGTCCGCAACATCCGCATCGTCTCGATTTCGACGAGGGCCGATTGCTCGTCGAACGCGAGAAGGCGCGTCCCGCCGGGGCCCGCGGCCTGGGCGGCGGGCGGCGCCGGCTCGATCCTGAACATCCTCTGGACGGAGAGCAGCGCGGTCGCGATGCAGAAGGCGATCGCGTACTGAACGGCGCCGAGGATGCCCCCGAGCGCCATCGACACGATGACGTCCTCGCGCGAAACGAATCCGAGAATCGAGAGGGGCAGCGTGAGGAAGAGGGCCGCGGAAGCACCGACGAGCGAATAGATGCATCCCGCGACGCCGCCCGTGAGGCCGAGCACGATCGGCGCGGCGACGAGAGCGGCGAGGCCGAACAGAACCTGGAATCTCCTTCGCTCCATCGCGTAGAAGGCGATCGTTATGAACATCGCGGTGATGATGCCGTACATCGTCCTTCTCGACCTTTCTTGTCGTCTCGCAATCACTCCAATACACAAGGAGCGTTCCATCGCCGCGCCCGGCGCCGTCGCGCGCGGCATGTACCTCTCCCGCTGGAGCAAAATGATGTGCAATGTATTTATTTGTAATAAGTTGTCTTGAGCTCTGAAAAGCGTGGCACGCGCGCGCCCGTGCGCCGCGCGCCGGATGCGCAGCGGCCGGCCCTGCATTTTCGGGGATAATTACCCAATCGGCGCGGCTGAAAAGCCGCTGCTGCGTCCTTTTCCGTGGGACATCGTTTTGCGGGCGCGGCGCTTCCCGGGAATGCCTCGTCGTTCATCGAGCCTTCCCGTCGTTTCCCGGACTACCGCGGGATTTTCGATTTGAGAGCGAGGAAAGCCTCCTCGACGGCGCGCATGTTTTTCTTCCAGAGCCCGCGCTCGTTGACGACGAGGATGTTCGTCTCGCGCGCGGAGGTTCTGAAGACGGCGTTGTCGAGCGTTTCGATGACGGCGCCGGCGAGCGAGGCCGCGTCGCCGTTTCGGACGATGCGGCCATTCTCTCCGTCCCTGATCCATTCGCGGTTCGCGGGAAGATCGGTCACGACGGGCACGGCGCCGCACGCCATCGCCTCGATGAGCGAGACGGACGTCGAGTCCGATTTCGACGTCGACGCGTAGACGTCGGCGGCGCGGAGCTCGCGGGCGATGCCCTCGGGGTCGAGCCGTCCCTTGAACACGAAGCATCCCTCGAGGGAAAAGCGTTTCACCTTCTCCTCGAGGCGCGCGCGCTCCGGGCCGTCCCCGCAGACGACGAAGTGCGCGTCGATTCTCCGGCGGACGATCGGAGCAGCGTCGACGAGCAGCTCGACGTTGTAAATCGGATGGAGGTTTCGCGTGCTCACGACGCGCATGCCGCCTCCCGGCCGCGTCCGGTCGGGCGCGCTCTTTCGCGGGAAGAACACGCGCTCGTCGATTCCCATATACGTCTTGAGGATCTTCGCCGGGCTCGCGCCCGCGGCGATCGCGACGCGCGAGAGCTCGTCGGCGTCCGTGAGGACGAGATCGGCCTGCCGCAGCACGGAGCGGATCTGGAGCCGGTGCACGAGAGACGAGGGATAATCGACGAGGAGATCCGAGCCGAGGCTCGTGACGACGAGGGGGCGGAATCCGCTCCGCGCGGCGACGAAGCCGTAGCCGCCGACGTACAGCGCGTTCACGATCTCGGGGCGGAAGCGCGCGAGCTCTTTCCGGATGGCGCCGAGCGCCGAGAGGTAGCCGAGGAGCTTCGTCGGCAGACGGCTCTTGAGCCGCCGCGCCGGAACGGCGCAGCCGTCGACGCTCTCGAACGAGAGGAGGAGGGTTTCGTGGCCCCGTTCGTGGAAATACCCCGCCCACCGTCTCACGTGGTTCAGCGAACCGTCTCCGAGAAACGCGATACGCACGTCCCGCTCCTTTGCGCCTGCGCCCCGCGCGCCGGGCCGAATCCGTCACCCGCTCGCCGGCGCGCCCCTGCGCCGCTCGAAATGTATCACACGCCGGGACAATTTTCTTGAAGAATTCGGCCGCGTGATTCAGAATCGACCGGTGCGCGCGGGCGGCGCCGCCGCATCGGAGCGCGTGAATCCGCCCGCAGCCGCATACGATTCAATATTCAATCAAGGAGGCCCGTCGATGTTCGGGAATCTCGGGACCGTGAGGAATCTCCCCGCCACGCTGTCGGTGTGTCTCGCCGCGATCTGCGCCTCGGCGCTTCTCGCGCCCGGCGCGCAGGGGCTCGCGCCGTCGGGCGAGCGGCCGGTTCATACCTATTCGATCGTGGCCCGCGATTCGGTGACGGGGGATATGGGGGTCGCGGTCCAGTCCCACTGGTTTTCCGTCGGGCCGGTCGTGCCGTGGGCGCGCTCCGGCGTCGGCGCCGTGGCGACGCAGAGCCTCGTGCTCAAGTCGTACGGGCCGCTCGGCCTCGACCTCATGGACGAGGGGATGAGCGCGCGTGAGGCGCTCGAGAAGCTCGTCGAGGAGGACGCACATTCGGCCGTGCGGCAGGTGGCGATGGTGGACGGCGAGGGGAACGTCGCGGCGCACACGGGGGATTCGTGTATCGCGCACGCGTCGCACCGCACGGGGAAGGGCTATTCGGTCCAGGCGAACATGATGCTCACCGACACGGTCGTGCCCGCCATGGCGGCGGCGTACGAGACGGCGCAGGGGGATCTCGCCGATCGGCTGCTCGCGGCCCTCGAAGCGGCGCAGCGGGCCGGCGGCGACATCAGGGGAAGCCAGTCCGCGGCGATTCTCATCGTGCGGGGGGCGGCGAGCGACGAGCCGTGGAACGACGTCATCATGGATCTCCGCGTCGAGGACGCGCCGCGGCCCCTCGAGGAGCTCGCGCGCCTCGTCAAGCTGCAGCGCGCGTACGACTACGAGAACCTCGGCGACGAGGCGATGGCCGAGGGGAACCTGAATGATGCGATGGAGGCGTACGGGGAGGCGGCGAAGCTCGCGCCCGACAACCTCGAGCTCGCCTTCTGGCAGGGCGTTTCTCTCATCAACGTCGGCCGCGACGACGAGGGCGTCAAGATCATCAAGGCGGTCGTCGAGCGGGACGCGAACTGGAAGGAGCTGCTGCGGAGGCTCCCGGCCGCGGGGCTCCTCTCGGTGGACGCGGAGCGGCTCGAAAAGATCCTTTTAGCTCTGTAAAAGTCGCCCAATTTGCCGTATAATATAGGCAGATTGAATCACCATCCATTATCGACGGCGCGGGAGGTCCCGGCATGCGTGTAGTTATAGCGCTTTGCGCTGCGCTGATGATCGCATCCGCGGCGGGCGCGGACGATTGCGATTACAACTCGGCGGGTTTGAGCTGCGCGAGCATGAAGATCACGATTTGCCCGCGCGGCGATTTCGAGCAGATACGAAACGGCTGCGGCGGCTCGAACGACTACATCTGGATCGAGGCGCGGGACTGCGCCCAACAGCCGATTCCCGGCATCCCCTGGACCGATTACTGGATCGGGGCGTGTACCCCGGCGCAGGCGCTCTTTTACTGCGTGGAGCCGATCGCAGCCGATTCGCTGACCGGCGTGGACGGCCGGACGACCTTCTCCGGCGTCATCAGGGCGGGAGGGTGCGTTCTAACAGGGGGCGTTTGGATCGCGATTCAGGGCAAGGTTATCAGGAACCCCCCCTGGGCCACTCTGTGCCTCGGCATCATCATCAAGGGTCCCGACCTCACTGGCTCGGGAGGGGCGCCGGACGGTTTCGTCAACCTGTCCGATCTCGTCCCCTTTGGCACGAGCTACAACAAGAACCTGGGTCATGGCGGCTACAACGCCTGCTGCGATTTCAACGACGACGATAAATGCAACTTGAGCGACTTCGCCTTTTTCGGCCAGCACTATCAGCACTCGTGCATGTGACGTGACGCCGGCGGCCGGCGCCGGGAAGCCCCTGTGAAATCGGGAACGCCCCTGGGGAAGGAAGACACCGTGTTCATACGAGTCATGCTCATGGTGATGGCGGCGATATCCATGATCGCGCCCGCTTCGCAGGCAGGCGATGGCTTCCAATGCTTGTACTGCTCGACGGGATTGAGCTGTCCGGGAATGAAAATCACCGTCTGCCCTCAGGGCGATTTCGAGCCGATCCGGAAAGGCTGCGGCGGCACGGGCGACTACATCTGGGTCGAAATCCGCGACGACTACCCGAACCGCCCGATTCCCGGCATTCCGTGGACCGACTTTTGGTTCGATTCGTGTGATGCTTGGCAGAATGTCTATATGTGCACGGGGATGATCGTTGCCGACTCTCTGACGGGCGCGAACGGTCGAACCACGTTCTCGGGTCTCTTCGAGGCAGGAGGATGCACCCTCAGCGGGGGGATAGCGATACGCTATCTTGGCGTGCCGATCCCGGGCGGCTGGGCGGACACGTGCCTACCTATCGTTATCAAGAGTCCTGACATGACCGGCGCTGGAGGCTATCCCGACGGCATCGTCAATCTTTCCGATCTTGTGCCGTTCGGCTTCGGTTACAATAAAAACCTGGGTCAGGCCGGTTACAGAGCCTGCTGCGATTACAACGACGACGACAAGTGCAACCTGAGCGACTTCGCGTTCTTCGGGACGCACTATCAGCACCGGTGCATGTGACGCGGCGCCGACGGGCCACTGAAAACGCCCATGAGAAGCCCCTGGGAAGGGAACACGGTTCTTATGTGTAGGGTTTTCTTTGCAGTTGCCGCGGTGCTCGTGTTTGTCTCCCCCGCGCGCGCCTGCGATGCGGATGATTGCGGCAGCTTGGTAGGCCTGAGCTGCCCGGGCATGAAAATCACCGCATGTCCGGGAGGCGATTTTGAAATGCTCAAAAGAGGGTGCGGCGGAACCGACGACTATATTTGGGTCGAAATTCACGGATGCGGCGGAACGATTCCCGGCATTCCGCCAACCGACTACTGGATCAACGCGTGCGACCCAGCCCGGCAGCTTTCTCTCTGCGCCGCACCGATTATGGCCGATTCGCTCACCGGCATGAACGGCCGAACAACGCTCTCGGGTGTCCTGAACGCGGGCGGGTGCGCTCTCAGCGGTGGGATCTGGATAGCGGTTCAGGGCAAGATAATCAAGGATTATCGCGATTGCACGCATAATGTATGTCTTCCCATCGTCGTCAAGAGCCCCGACACCACGGGGCCGGGAGGGCATCCCGACGGCATCGTCAATCTTTCCGATCTTGTGCCGTTCGGCTTCAGTTATAATAAGAACCTCGGGCGTGCCGGCTTCAACGCCTGCTGCGACTACAACGACGACGACAAATGCAACCTGAGCGATTTCGCGTTTTTCAGCGCGCACTATCAGCACCGGTGCATGTGACCTCGGGATTTTTTAAACGAAAGCCGCGCTCGACTGTATGGATGAAATGAAAGAGGCACTGGCGCCGGACGATTCGGAGCTGGCGCGAAGGGGTCACGCGGGAGATCGAGCGGCGCTCGAGGAGCTCTTCGGGCGCTACGAAAAGGGACTGTACGGCTTCGTGAGCCGTTTCGCCGGGGGCGCTGCGGACCCGGACGACCTTTATCAAGAGGTGGTGCTCAGAGCGATCGAGAATCTCGATCGGTTCAATCCCAAGCTGAGCTTCAGCACGTGGCTTTTCACCCTCGCGGCGAACTACTGCAAGAATATTCTCCGCTCGAAAGAGCAGCGAGGTAAGTTTCATATGCCCTCGATACGGCGAATCGGCGACGATTCGGAAGTCGATGTCATGGAGAGCGCGTCCGACGGCGCTCCGGGACCCGATCGAGCGGCCGAGAGCGCCCAGTTCATCGCCGCGCTCGAGCGCGAGCTCAAGAATCTCCCGCCCCTGCAGCGGGAGGTTTTCGTTTTGCGGGAGTTCAACGGCATTTCATTCAGGGAAATCTCGGCGATACTCAAGATACCCGAGGCGACCGCCCGCTCGCGGATGTTCCTCGCCGTCGAGCATCTCCGCGTGCGGCTGCGGGCGTTTTCGGCGGACGCCGGCGGTTCCGCCGCGCGCGCGTCCGGGAACCGATAGCGAAAGGGCTGGATTCGATGTCCAAGGAACGGTTCGGTGAAAAAGGCGCTCGCGCCGCGAGGGAGCGGTGCTCCGATCCCGAGTGCATCGCGGTCCGCGAGGAGATCATGATGACGGTGTTCGCGGACGGCGCCGCCGTCGAGTCCGTTTCCGTGCACCTCGAGAAATGCGAGTCGTGCCGCGCGTGGGAGGCCGAGGTCAGGAGCATGCACCGGGGCTGCCGCGAATCCGCCGCGCAGCGGGACGTCTCCCGGTTGACGTCGGCCGCCGTGGACGGCCGCGCCGCCGGATCGCGGATTCCCGCCGGCCGCGCCCCGCGGCCGGGAGCGGCGCGCGCCTCGGACCGCGGAACGCTGTTCGTCGTCACGCTGGCCGTCATCCTTTTCAATCTCATGCTCGCGCTCAGGCTCGAGGGGAGCTCGCGTGTCCTCTACCCGGCGGTCGGCTTCATCGCCATGATGGCGGCCGCGGCATGGGTCTACGTCGACGCGACGCGCCGGGGGATGGCCGCCGCGTTCTGGACGGCGCTCCAGCCCTTCACCGTCCCCGTCGGGTTGGTCGCGTATCTCGTGTGCCGGGAGCGCGCGTCGACGCGCTGCACCTCGTGCGGGCGGACCGTTCCGTCGAGCGATCGCTTCTGTCCCGAATGCGGAAAGGGGCTCGCCGCGTGCTGCTGCGGGTGCGGGAGGATCGTGCGCCGGGAGTTCCGCGTCTGCCCGTTCTGCGGCACGCGCCTCGAGGAGTGCTTCCCGCGCGAGGATCCGGCGGGAAGGACGTGCGGCTGGTCGCGCGCCCAGATCGCGTTCCTTGCGGCGGCGAACGCCGTTTTGCTCGCGGGATACATCGCCGCCGTCGTGCGGGGGGACGCGGGAACGTCTCTCACGGTCTCGCTGCTCTACCTGCTCGGATATTTCCCCGTTTTCAACTGGGTTGCGATCGATTCGCGGCGCCGCGCCATGCCGACGATTCTCTGGGGGTTGCTGGCACTCGTCACGCTCTATGCGGGGCTCGTTATCTATCTCGCCTGCCGGAAGGACGAGCGGGTCGAATGCTCCGTCTGCGGCTCCCATCCTCCCGTGAGCTTCAACTTCTGTCCCTGCTGCGGCTCGTCGCTCGGGACGGCGTGCCCTGCTTGCGGCGCGGCCGCCCGCGAGGGGCGCTTCTGCTCGTCGTGCGGGACGGAGATGCTCAGCGCAGCCGCTTCCCCACGGTCGCCGGAATGAGCCTGCCGTACTTGACGCCCTTCATCGCGATCAGCTCGTCGGCGATGAGCCGCACGGCGCCCGGTTTTCCCCGTATGATCTTCGTCTCGAGGCACGTGTCGTGATCGAGGTGGAGATGGAGCGTCGTGACGATCTCGCCGTGATGCCCGTGCTCCTTGCTCAGCATCCGCGCGGACAGCTCCCGCATCCGGTGGTCGTAGACGATCACGAGAACGCCGATGACCTCTTTCCGCGCGGAGCTCCATTCCTCCTCGACGAGGGCGCCCCGCACGAGATCGCGGATCGCCTCCGAGCGCGTCGAATACTTCTTGCGCCGGACGTGGAGATCGAGCTTCGCGAGGAGCTCGCCGTCCATCGAAACGCCGAACCGCGTCGTTTTCATGAGTGCTTATCCTCCGTGTAATGCGAGTGCCTGAACTCCGCCGGCGTCTCCCGGTGCGCGTGCCGGTGCGCATGGGCGAGCCCGGCCCGCTCGAGGAGCGGCGCGTCGGCGAGGGCGCGCCCGACGGGGCCGATGAAGAGGGGGCGTTTCTCGCCGCCGAGAACGACCGCCTCGTCTCCGATGTGGCGGGCGAGCATGAGATCCTGCGTGGCCACGACGAGCGTCTTTCCGCGCGCGGCGAGAGCGCTCAGAATGTCGATGAGGACTCCCTCCGCCGCGGGATCGAGGCTCGCCGTCGGCTCGTCGAGGAGGTACGCCTCGAGATCGAGCGTGAGTATCGAGGCGAGCGCGACGCGCTTCTTCTCCCCGCCGCTCAGGTTGTACGGATAGCGGTCCGCGAGGGGGGCGATGCCGAGCTCGGCGAGCGCGGCGTCGACGCGCCTCGACACCTCCGCCTCGTCGAAGCCCATCTGGCGCGGACCGAAGGCGAGCTCCTCGCGGACGGTCGTCGAAAAGCACTGCACGTCGGCGTCCTGAAAAACGAGCCCCGCCGTGCTCCTGAAGAACCTCCGGAACACAGGGTCCCCGAGCGCCTTCTCCGTCAGGGGCCGCCCGAACGCCGCCACGGAACCGGCCTGTGGGAACAGGAGCCCGTCGAGCACCTTGAGGAGCGTCGATTTGCCCGAGCCGTTGCGGCCGAGGAGGATCGTGCAGCGCCCGCGCGGGATCTCGAGGCGGTCGATCGAAAGTCCCGGGATGTCTCCCGGGTACGTGAACCGCACGTTATCGATCTCGAACGCGGCCGTCGAGGGACGATCCCCGGCTCCGCCCGCGGCCCCGCCCGCCGGCCGGCCGCCTTCGTCATCCCATCCGCGCGACACCATCGCCATATGCACTCCTTCCGCGAGATGGAGCGATTTCAGAAACAGATACCCCGCGCTGCGCGAGACGAACGCCGTCTCCTGCCGGAGCGGGAGCGCGGCGACGACCCTGCTCTCGCGCGCCATGAGGAGCTCGGAGAGCGCGCGCAGCAGCAGGAGCAGGTACCGGTAGGAGAGGGACAGGAGCGAAACGACGACGCCGGGGAGCCGCAGGCTCCCGAGCGCCTCGAGCACGCGATGCCAAGGCGTCGTGAGCACGAGGAGAATGGGGAACGACACGGACGCCGAGACGCGCAGCATGAGCATGAGCGCCGCGCGCGCTCCCTCCCTCGTGATAACGAGCGGCCCGAGCGAAGCGACCGGGGAACCCGGCGTAATGAAAAGCGCCGGGACGGCGACGACCGCCGTGAAGAGCGGCACGAAGATCCAGATCCGCTTCGTGAACGCGCCCACGCCGATTTTCGAAAGAGCCGCGAGCGTCGTCGCGAGGGCGTACAGGCAGACGAGGACAACGGCGCTGTGCGTGAGGGAGCAGAGGAGCACGAGCGCGGCGAACACGACGATCTTGAGCCGCGGATCGATCGCCTGCAGAAAGCCCCGCGCGCGGCACGACGCTTCGCTCGCGACCGTCCGCTCGATCGCGCCGGCCACCGCCGAGACGTTTCGTTCAAGAAATCCCGCCATGCCTCGCCATCCGCGCGACGCCCATAGCAAGGAGCGCCGTGGTCCCCGCTCCGAGTATCGCCGCGACGATCGTGCCGAGCCCTTCGCGGACGGGGCCCTCCTCCAGGCCGGGCACGGTGTAGTTCTTCAGCGGGCTCTCGACGCCGCCGTTCGCGCTCGAGCGCATTCCCTCGGGGACGAATCCCGAGCGCTCCTCGATGCCCGCGAGATCCCATTCACCCCATGCGCCCCCCGCGGCGATGATGCCGAGCGGCGCGAGAACGGCGAGCGCGAGGAGCACGATCCATCCGGCGCGGTATTTCTTCACGGCTTCGCCCGCCCTTCCTCGAAAAGCTCCCGGTGATATTTCCCGAGAAACGCCGTCACGCCTCCGGTGAGGATCGCCTCGGCGGCGCCGGCGACCGTGAGGTGCGGAATCGCCATCGCCGGAATCGTCACGGCGAGGGGGAAGGGAGCGTAGAGCGGCGCGCCGTCCGGCAGATGATGGAGGAGCGGCTGGATCCCGAGCTCGACCGCGACGAGGAGCGCGGCGACGTTGATCCCGACGTAGCCGCCGGCGGCCGCGGCGGCCGCGAAGCGCCGGTCGCCGGGGGCGGCGGGCCCCCGCAGGAGCCTGAAGACGAGCCAGCCAGCGAGCGGCATGGCGAAGCCGATGTTGAACGCGTTCGCGCCGAGCGCGAGCAGCCCGCCGTCGCCGAAGAAGAGCGCCTGCACCGCGAGGGCGAGCGTCACCGCCATGAGCGCCGCCCACGGGCCGACGAGCACCGCGATGAGGACGCCTCCCGCCGCGTGTCCGGTCGTTCCGCCGGGGAGCGGGATATTGAACATCATGACGAGAAACGAGAACGCCGAGAGGAGCGAGAGCAGCGCCACGCGGCGTTCCCGGAAGCCGCGGCGGACGGCGCGGAGCGAGAGCGCCCACAGCGGCGCCGCCAGAACGTAGAACGCGCCCGCGGTCTGCGGCGACAGGTAACCGTCGGGAATGTGCATGGCGCCTCCTCCGGCAATCGTGTTATCAATTCAATAAATCGTAGCACAATGATACCGGCGACGCGGCGGCGCGTCAAACGTTTTCTCCCGGGCGCATCCGTGCTATACTGCGCCCCCATGGACCGGCGTTTCATGGAAATATACCGGCTGCTGCGGGGCGCGTACGGGCCGCGGCGGTGGTGGCCCGTCACGCCTCCGGGCGGGACGAAGCCCCGTTACACGGGCGGCCCGCGGAGCGCGCGTCAGCGTTTCGAGGTCGCGGTCGGCGCCGTCCTCACGCAGAACACCGCGTGGACCAACGCGGCGCGCGCCGTCGAGAGCCTGAACCTCCTCGGCGCGATGAGCCCCCGCGCGATCGCTTGCTTGGACGAGCGCGCGCTCGCCGCGGCGATCCGCCCAGCCGGCTATTTCAACCAGAAGGCGAAGCGGCTCAAGACGATCGCGCGCTCCTTCCGCGCCGGTCGCGCCGGAACGCGCGAGGGGCTGCTCGCGTTGAACGGTGTCGGCCCCGAAACGGCCGATTCGATCATGCTCTATGCGTTCGGCGAGCGGTATTTCGTCGTCGACGCCTATACGAGAAGGCTTTTCGGGCGCCTCGGGCTCGTCGGACCGTCCGATCCGTACGAGGAAATCAGGGATCGATTCGAACGGAACCTTCCGCGCCGCGTCTTCGTTTATCGGGAGTATCACGCCCTGATCGTCGAGCACGGGAAGCTCGTATGCCGAAAATTACCTATTTGTAAAAATTGTCTTTTACAAAGTATGTGTCTTATGTATCTTGAGAGAAAGGAATCGGCACCTGAGGGGACTGTGTAAGGGGATCTTCGCGGGCTCGAAGATAAGAAGGGGATGGGTGTCGATTTTTATTCCAGGGGGCTAAGAATAATTATTGACAGTGGAAGCTATTCCAATTAATATTAATAAGTTGGCAGAATCCAGGAGGCAGACCATATGATCTCATTCGAGGAGACGATCCAGAAGCTCCGCAGCGAAGGATTCAAGCTCACTCCTCAGCGGCTCGCGGTGATCAGGTACATGCTCGGCAATACCGAGCATCCATCCGCGCTCAAGATCCACAAGGAGCTGCGCCGCCGCTATCCGACGCTTTCCTTCTCGACCGTGTACAACACACTCAGCATGCTCGAGAAGATCGACGAGGTGCAGTCGCTCCACATTTTCGACGGGTATCTCAACTACGATCCGAACACCAGCCCTCATATCCACTGCTGCTGCAAGTCGTGCGGGAATATCTACGACATCATGATGGAGGGACGGGCGGACGTCATCGTGCCCCGCACGGAAATCGAGGGATTTCTCATCGATCATGTCGGTGTCGTTTTCCAGGGCACCTGCGGACGCTGCAGATAGGGAGGAGCCCGCTTGATAGCTCAGGGCTGGAAGTGCTCCGTCTGCGGACACGTCGCCGTCGGTTTATTCCCTCCGGATGCATGCCCCAAGTGCAACGCCCCCCGCGAAGCCTTCAAGGCCGAGCACGAGTTCCTCTTTCCCCCCGAAGAGACCGAGGGAGTCATCAAGGCGTGCTGGAAAATCAGCTACGGGCTCTATATCGTGTCGTCCGTCTCCGGGGAGCGCGTCAACGGCCAGGTCTGCAACACGGTGTTTCAGATCACGAGCGATCCGCCGCGAATCGCGATCGGGATCAACCATCAGAACCTGACGCACGAGTTCATCGAGGCGAGCGGCGTTTTCGCGGTCTCGATCCTCGGGAACGATCATGTCAGGATGGTCAGGCGCTTCGGGTATCGCTCGGGCAGGGATTTCGACAAGTTCAAAGACGTGCCGGTGCGGATCGGACGCACGGGATGCCCGGTCCTCGAGGAGGCGCTCGGATATCTCGAATGCACGCTCGTCAAGGACCGGAAGCTCGACGCGGGGACGCACAGCGTCTTCGTCGGGGACGTGGTCGGCGGCGCGCTGTTCAAGAACGAGGAGCCGCTCACCTATGCGCGGTATCACGCGTTGAAAAGCACCGCATAGAGAATCCGGGCGGACCCGATTCCCCGGAGATTCACCGGCAATCATTCGCAGGGCGAAAGGAGCGTACGCCGTGGGTGGACAGACGGGAGATTTCAAGCACGTGCTCGCGGGCGCCATCTATCGCGAGATCGGCGCGCGGAATTTCTACCGGACGATTTCCGATTCCATAAAGAACGCCGAGGGGAAGGAACGGTTCGCGCGCCTCTCGGGGGACGAGGAAGGGCACCGGGTGAAGCTCGAGGGCTGGTACGGGAAGCTCTTCAAGGAGAAGTTCGTTCCCGACAAGAAAGAGCTCGCCGACGCCGAGATCAAGGGCATCCATGTCGACGAGAAGACCGGCGCGATGCAAGCGCTCGACCTCGCCATCAATGCGGAGATGAAGGCGGAGGAGTTCTACGCGCACCAGGCGGAGACGATCGAGAACGCGGAGCTCGCGAAGCTCCTCGGGCAGCTCGCCGCCGAGGAGCACGGGCACTACGAGCTCCTGCTCGCGGAGCGCGGCTCCCTGACGGGCGGCTTCTACTGGTTCGACATGGATTCGGCGCAGTTCCTCGAGGATTGAAACTGACGGAGGACCGCATGAAGAAGAAATGGAAATGCACGCTGTGCGGCTACATCCACACGGGGGAAACGCCCCCCGAGAAGTGCCCCGTGTGCGGCGCGTCGAGCGATAAGTTCGTCCTCTACGTGCCGAAACGCTAAATAGCTTTTCAAGCGGCTGTTTTTCATGGATACTGGGCTCGCGGGACGTTCCGGCGCGGCGAACGGCGCCGCGCGGGACGGCGCATCGAAAGGAGCATGATTATGGACAAGTGGGTCTGCACGATCTGCGGTTATATCTACGATCCGGCGAAAGGCGACCGGGAAAGCGGCGTCAAGCCGGGAACGCCGTTCGAGGCGCTTCCCGACGATTGGGTATGCCCGGACTGCGGAGCTCCCAAGAGCGATTTCGAGAAGATGTAAGCGCGGTTCGAATGCAAGGAGGTTTGCGCGCGATGGGTATCTCTTTCAGCGCCGATGAAGTGTTCGAAATGGCGATGGACATCGAGAAGAACGGCGAAGCGTATTACCGGAAGGCGCTGACTCTAGCGAAGAGCGCGGGCGTCAAAACGGTCCTGACCGATCTCATGGAGCAGGAGCAGCATCATTACGCCACGTTCAAGGGCCTCCGGGACAATCTTCCGCCGCGGGCGTCGCTTCCGACCGTCGCCGATCCCGAGAGCGAGGAGTATCTCTACCTCGACGCGCTCGTCAAGTCGCGGCTCTTCAACACGACGCGCGAGGCGGAAGCGCTCGCGGCCAAGTCCGGAAACGAGATCGAGGCGCTCAGGTCGGCCCTCGTCTTCGAGAAGGACACGGTCCTGTTCTTCCAGACGATGAAGGCGATGACGGACGAGCGGCTCGGCAGGGGAGACATCGACCGGATCATCGAGGAAGAGCATCGGCACATCGTGAGAATCTCGAAGGCGATCAAGGAGGCTCAGGGAAAAGGCTGACGCTGAGATGGAAAACGCGGAACGCTCTCTTTCCCGGCCGGGCGGCAGGGATCATCTCGTCATGGGCATCCTCGCGGGGGGTGCCCTTCTTTTTCGGCTCGTCTTTCTGAGCGCTCCCCGGGTGCTGACCGGCGACGAGGGGCATTACGCGGAATCGCTCTTCCGGTTCCTCCACGGGCGCTTTCTCGACGGCGTCTCCGATTACTGGTCGTTTCTCTATCCCTTCGCGGCGATTCCCTTCGGCGCGCTCGCGCGCGACGCCGAGACGGGGCTGCGGCTCCTCTCCGCCGTCTCGGGAGCGGCGATCGTCGTCCCCACGATGCTCATCGCGCGCCGGCTCTGGGGAAGCCGCGCCGCCGTCTTCGCGGGGTTGCTCGTCGCCCTGCAGCCGAACCTCATCTCGTTCTCGACCGCCGCGATCACCGAATCGCTCTATTCATTCCTCGTCATGTGCGCGCTGCTGCTCCTCCTGCGCGGGCTCGACGGGCGCGGCGCGACGGCGTATGCGGGCGCGGGAACGCTGCTCGGCCTCGCGGCGCTCGTCCGCCCCGAGGCGATCGCGATCCTCGTTCTCTTCGCCCTCTTCGCGGCGGCGACGGGACGCGGCGAAGCGGGCGGCGCCGCCGCGCGCGCGCGCCGAACGGGCCTCATGGTTTTCTGGTTCGCCGTCGTGCTGATTCCCTATTTCATCCTGCTCCGCGCGGCGACGGGGGAGTGGTCCGCTGGTTCGAAGGCCGCCGTGAACCTGAGCTCGCCCGTCATCTGGCAGGACGATCTCGCCCGGGAGGAGTACGTGTACAGCCTGAACGGCGAGGGAACGGCGAGGCGCATAGACGATCTCTCCCGCGAGAGCGCGCCGCGCGTGTTGTGGCGTCAGCGGGGCGCGCTCGCCTCGCGCTACGTTCCCAAGCTGGCCGCGGGCGCCGCGCTGCTCCCGCTCCTCTTCGCGAGCCCGCTCCTCCTCGTGCTCGTGCCGCTCGGCCTGATCGGCAGGCGGTGGCGCCGGGAGGATCGCGCCGCCGCATGGCTCCTGCTCGCGCTCGGGCTCTTCCCGTTCCTGTTCTATTCGCTGTTCCGCGTCGAGCTCAGATACCTCGTGCCGTATCTCCCCGTCTATCTGCTCTGGGCCGGAGCCGGATGCGACGCGCTTCTCGGCTGGTTCACCGCCCGCGTGTCGCCGAGACGCGCGGCCGCCGCTGCGCTCGCCGCGCTCATTCTCCTGAGCCTCGTGCCGTACACGGTCAATCGCTACGTCTCCCTGGCGAAATCGCAGCCGCTCGAATGGAGGCGCATCGGGCGCTTGATCGCGGAGCGCGAATCCCCCGCGCCGCGCATTCTCGCGCACTCCGGCTGCTCCGTTGGCTACTACGCGGGAAATCCGGACGCGACGTTCATCCCCTGGACCGACGCGGCCGGCCTCCTTCGCTACATGAAACATCACCGCTACGAGTATCTCGTCGTGGACGAGGAGTATTTCCGCGCGGCGCGGCCGACGCTCCGCTCGATTCTCGACGATCCGCCGCCGGAGCTGCGGAAGCTCGGCGAATTCGGGAGCGGAAGCGGCGGGAGGCTTCTCGTCTATCTCATCGAGCCGACCTTCTGATCCTCCGGGAGCCGCCCTCCTGATCGTCCGGCAGGCGGTTCGTCTTGCCCCTTATTCCTCCTCGCGGCCGGTTCTATCCGGTCTTTTCCGGTTGTTCCTCGAAATTCCCTCTTGTTGTGAATAGTTTTTGCTTGTTTCCTTCCCGAGCGACGCGATTTGCAGCTGTGATGTGCTGCCAGCGCTTTTAAATGCAATAGGTTGCGTGTGCTTGCGCTCCGCGCGGCAAGGGAACGGAGAGCCGAGATTGGCTGCAATTTTGCCGGGTGACGGGAAGGCATACGATCTTTTTTCGGGGGGCGGAGTCTTTCGACGGCACATCGTTGACTGGATTCTCAAGCGCCGGTTCTTTGGCATGAAGAGTGTGGCGCAGCGGCTCGAGGAGAACCGCCGCGCGCTCGTCGAGCACGAGCGGATCGCGCGCGAGCTCGAGATCGCGCACGAGATCCAGGCGACGCTCCTGCCGGCCTGCCTGCCGCATTTCCCCAATATCGAGATGGACGCCTATTACAACGCCGCCACCGAGGTGGGCGGCGACTACTTCGACCTCGTTCCGATCGACGAGGACCGCCTGATGATCGTCGTCGGCGACGTGGCCGGAAAAGGGGTGCCGGGCCTCGTCATCATGGCGATGGTGCGCATCCTCGTGCGGGCGCTCGCCCGCAATCCCGAGAAGCCGGCGGAGCTCATGCGACAGCTCAACCTGCTCCTCCGGAAGGATATGAAACGCAACATGTTCGTGACGCTCTTCTGGGGCGTTCTGAACACGCGCGACGGGAGCCTCGATTTCGCGAACGCCGGCCACATGCCCCTCATCGTCTACCGCGGCTCGCGGCGCGTCGTGGACGCGTTCCGGTCGACGGCGAAGCCGCTCGGCGCGTTTTCGGACGATATCTTCTGCCGGGGCCTCAAGGACCATCGGATCACGATCGAGCCCGGCGACTGCCTCGTGCAGTTCACGGACGGTCTGAACGAAATGCGGAACGCGGCGGGTGAGGAGTACGGCGTCGAGCGGCTCAAAGACGCGCTCGCCGCCGCGGCCGGCGGCGGCGCGCTGTACATCGTGAACGAATTGCGGCGCGATCTCGACGCGTTCCGCAGCGGCGCGCCGCAGAGCGACGATCTCACGATCGTCGTCGTCAAGGCGATGCCGGCGGACGCCGCGCGACGGCGTCCCGAACGGAAGAAAACGGCGGAGGGGATTCCCGCTCCCGAAGAGAGCCCGGCCGCGGCAGGTGCGATATGAAGATCGAATCGATCGATTGCGCTACGTTCGCCGTCGGCGTGAGCTTCGATGCCGGCGAGGGGCTGCGCATTCCCGTCCGGCTCGCGAGCCTCATCATGACAGCCGCGGAGTGCGAGATTCCCTCGATCGTCTGCGTCCTTCCCGACGGGCTTCCGCCGATGGTTCGCGACGCGTGCGCCCGGCTCGCCGCCTGCAATCCGATCGTTGCGATCAAGCCGTCGATCCCGCGGGATGCCGGCTTGGTCGAGCCGAAACGCTACATGGTCGGCAAGGGGAGCGCGTTCTTCTGCCTCGGGAACGTCGAAAACGACGGAGCGTATTCGCTCTTCCTGATCGGCAGAGAGGACAACGTCGAGCGCGCGTCGCGCTTCGCGCATGTCATCGCGGTCGCGCTCGGCTATACGAGCGATTTCTCGTTCGAGATCCGTCTCAGCGTCTACGAGCTCCTCATGAACATCGTCGAGCACGGGATCGAATCGAGCGCGAACGAATGGATCCAGGTCGATCTCGATCGGGAGGGGGACATGCTCGTTCTCTCGGTCATCGATCAGGGCGTCGCGTTCGATCCCTCGGGGGGATCGCAATTCGATCTCCAGGAGCACATCGACGCGCGCAGGACGCGGGGGCTCGGGCTCATCATGACGCGCCGCATCGCGGAGCAGCTCATTCATCATCGGGTGTCCGGTTATAACAAAACGCTCATGAAGAAATCGATATGGTCCCGCAGCTCGGTGCTGCGGGATGGAAAGGAGTCATCGATGGCGCAGTTCGAAATCAGCGGTCCGGCGCCCCTCGGCAACGGATCGCACGGTTTGACGCTCAGCGGCGATCTCGACGCCAAAGGGGCGCTCGTCATGGAGCGGATGATCGGGACGCTGCTCGAGAAGAAGATGCTCCGGGTGACACTCGACTTCGAGAAGGTCTCGTTCATATCGAGCGCCGGCGTCGGCATTCTCCTCGGGCTCGTCTCGTCCATGCGGGACGGCGGCGGAGACGCCGTATTCACGCATGTGCCGCCCAAGGTGAGCTCGGTGTTCCAGCTCCTCAATCTCGAGGATTATTTCACCATCGGCGATTCCGTCGCCGCGGGTCGGTAGAACCGGAACGCATCGAGGAAGGCACGGCGTCGCGCATGGCTCTCAACCACGAAAGAACGCTCGCGGATCCCCGGGGGATCGATGCCCAGCTCGAACGGCAGCGGCTGACCTTCGAAGCGATCTTCCGCCTCGTCGAGAAGCTCGGGACGACCTTCGACGTGAGCAAGATCGCGAGCCTGTTCCTCATGACGCTCATGGGGCAGCTCAAGCTGCGCCGGGTGTCGCTCTATCTCGTCGTGCCGGAGACGAACCGTCTCGAGCCGTATCGTTCGCTCGGAGTCGCCGGCGGCGCCGCGTTCCCGAGCCTGCCCGCCGAGGGCGGCTTCCTGCGCTGGCTCGTCGAGACGAACGGGCCGGCGGCACTGGACGAATTCTGCGTCGGAAACGACCGCGCGGCGGACGAGGAGGAGGAGACGATCCGGGCCCTCGCCCGCACGGGATTCTCCCACGCGATCGCCCTCTCGGAGCAGGGGGATCTCCTCGGAGCGCTTCTCTACAGCGGCTCCGTCACCGGAGAGGCGTTCAGCGCCTTCGACGAGGAGATCATCAAGATGCTCGCGCGCGTCGCCTCGATGACGGTCAAGAACGCGTTTCTCTATCAAACGGCGGTCGCGTCGAAGCTCGAGCTCGAACGGTTCGCCGAAGCGAAACGCGAATTCATCATGCATACGTCCCACGAGCTGCGAACCCCTCTCACCGTTCTCAAGAGCGCCCTCTGGTCGCTCGATCCCGATGAGGTCGACGAGAGCGTGCTCGTCGATATGGCCAAGGGCGCGATCGAGCGGCTCGAGGAGAAGGTGGCTTATCTCCTTTCGCTCAACGATATCGAGCTCAACACGACCGATTTCAGGCTCGAGCAGACCGAGGTGTCGTCGATCGTGGAGGATGTCCTGCGCGAGATGCTGCCGGAGCTCGAGGAAAAGAACGTGCGCGTCGACGTCGACGACCGGGCGCGGTTCCGGAAGGCGTTCATCGATGCCGGCAAGATCAGGATCGTCGTGCGCAGCATCCTCGACAACGCGGTCAATTTCGTCCGCCAGGGCGGCAATATCGGGATCACGATCTACGTGTCGGAGAATCCTCCCCGGAGCGAGGAGGGGGTGGCGATCGGCGGGCGCCTCTCGAGCGGGTCGGAGCGCGGCGTCCGGCGCGGGCGGCAGGCGATGGCCGGCTCGTCCTATATCGTCATCCGGGTGAAGGACGACGGCATCGGCATTCCCGATTCGGAAATCGAGTGCATCGCCGAGCCGTTCACGATGGCGTCGAATTCGAGCAACCGGAACGTCAAGGGGCTCGGGATCGGGCTCGCGGTTTCACACAAGGTCATTTCGGGGCACGGCGGCGCTATCTTTTGCAGGAGCAATCTGGGCGAGGGCGCGCAGTTTTCCATCTGGATTCCGCTCGACGCCTGATTCGATATTCGAACCGAGGGGGAAGAGAAACCGGGCGGCGCTCTTCGAGGGCCGCCCGGTTCGATTTCCGATTCGTTCGCGCCCGGTGCGCGTCAGGGATCGTCTACTTCTTCGGAGCGCCTTCCGCCGGCTTCGGCGCGGGTTCCGCCTGCTTCTCCGGCGCGATCCTGGTCATCGATTCGATGATGATGGGCTTCTCCGGAACGTTCTGGTGCAGACCCTTGTTCCCCGTCTTGACGCCCGCGATCTTGTCGACCACGTCCATGCCCTGCACGACCTTGGCGAACACGGCGTAGCCGTACTGCGCGTCGCTCACGTGGTCGAGGGATGCGTTGTTCTTCAGGTTGACGAAGAACTGGCTCGTGGCGCTGTTGACCTCATTCGTGCGGGCCATGGAGAGCGTTCCCCGCAGATTCTTGAGGCCGTTCTTCGCCTCGTTCTGTATCGAGGCGAGCGTGGACTTCTGCATCATGTTCTTGTCGAATCCGCCGCCCTGAATGACGAAGCCGGGCATCACGCGGTGAAATATCGTTCCGTCGTAAAATTTCTTGTCGACGTAACCGAGAAAATTCTTCACGGTGATCGGAGCTTCCTTCGGGAACAGCTCGATCTTGAATGACCCCATGCTCGTTTTTACCAAAACCATCGGATTCTCCGTCTTTATTGCCGGGTCTCCGGCCTTCACCTGGGCGCAGAGGGATCCGGCTCCCACGAACGATACCGCTAACACGCCTAATAGTATAACCAGCAACAGATTAACCGGTTTCATCTCCGTGTCACCTCCGTTGAAGGAAAACCGTCTAACTCACGCATCGATAGGTAAATATACGCCAAAGCGCCTCGCCTGCAAGGGAAAAAGAGATTTTTCGAAGGGAAGTCTCCGAAACGCGTTTTTTTCCTTTTTCCTTGTTTCCTCTCTTTGATAAGATGAAGCAACGGGGTTCCTGGGAAATGTCTTTAGCTACAAAGGAATGGCTATGCCGAAAGAGCTAAAGTACGATCATGTAGATGTTTTCACGGACAAGCCCCTCGGCGGAAACCAGCTTGCCGTCTTCCACGCTCCGGGACAGCTGACGGCGAATCAGATGCTCGCGGTCGCGAGAGAAATCAATTTTTCGGAGACGACATTCGTCTATCCCGCAAAGGCCGCCGGTACGGACGCACGCGTGCGGATTTTTACTCCGTCGGAGGAGATACCGTTCGCCGGGCATCCCGCGATCGGCACCGCATTCGTGATCGCGTCGCGCTCGAGAAAGAAACTCGAGCGGCTCTCGCTCGAGCTCGGCGTCGGTCCGATCGCGATCGACATCGAGTACAAGGGAAAGAAGATCCACTCGCTCGCGATGCATCAGCCGGTTCCCGTGTTCGGCTCGGCGCTCCAGAACCGCGAGCAGGCCGCGCGGGCCTTCGGCGTGACCATCGACGACATCCTCGGCGGCGGCGTGGTCTCGAACGGCCTCGATTTTCTCATCGTCGAAGCGACGACCCTGCAGGCGGTCCAGAACGCCCACTGCAACATCGAGGACGCGATCAAGGTGATCAAGCGCCACAACGTCCACGCGATCTATATCTTCGCGCGCCTGCAGGGAAAGGGGCCGAACGTCCGCGCGCGGCTCTTCACGCCGAATTCGCCCGTCGTCGAGGATCCGGCGACCGGCTCCGCGGCGGGGGCCCTCGGCGGCTATCTCGCGCGGATTCTCAAGTTCCCCATGAAGCTTCGTCTCGTCGTGGAGCAGGGGATCGAGATGCAGCGGCCGAGCCTGATCACCGTCGATGTCAACTCGGAGCGCGGGACGATCGAGGGAGTCACCGTATCGGGGAAGGTCGTCGCGGTCGGCGATGGCGTCGTGCGGCTGCCCTGACGGTGCGATGGTATCCGCCGGCGGATCCGCCCGAAGAATTCGGTACTATTCCGGCGGTGGGCGTGCTATACTGACGCCGCATTTGAACCGGAAAAAGTTCTGAGGAAGGCGGCCCGCGTGACCCCTTCATTTGGATCCTTTTTCCGGTTTTTCGTTAGTGGTGCGCGGGGGACGCGGACAGTCCCGCGCCTGGTCCAGTCGCAGAGCCTCCAATGGACCCGGAGCGGGACTGTCCGCGTCGTTCGCCCGCCTCTCTACTTTAGGTATGCGGCGAACCACTCGTGCAGCGTTTTCCACCAGAGCTCGGCGTTCCGCGGCTTCAGCACGAAATGCCCCTCATCGGGGAAATAGAGGAGCTTCGACGGCACGCCCTGCCGCTGGAGCGCCGTGAAGAACTGGAGCCCTTCGGCGAAGGGGACGCGGAAATCCTGCTCGCCGTGGACGACGAGGCACGGCGTCTTGAAATTCGCGGCGAACCGGTGCGGCGACCATTTCGCGTACATCTCCGGATTCGTCCACGGCGTCCCGGCGAACTCCCACTCGGGAAACCACAGCTCTTCCGTCGCTCCGTACATGCTCTCGAGGTTGTAGACGCCGTCGTGCGAGACGAGGCACCGGAAATCGCCGTCCGTGTGCCCCTCGATCCAGTTGACCATGTATCCGCCGTAGGACGCCCCCGCCGCCGCGACGCGCGAGGCGTCGACGAAGGGGAGCGACTTCAAGAAGGCCACCCCCTTCATGATGTCCTCGAACGGCGCGCCTCCCCAATCCCCGCTGATCTCGTCGGTGAACGCCTGGCCGTAGCCGGTGCTTCCGTGCGGATTGACCATCGCCACGACGTATCCGGGCGCGGCGAACATCTGCGAGTTCCAGCGGTAATGGAAATCGTCCCCGAACGATCCCTGCGGACCGCCGTGGATGAGGAGGATGAGCGGATACTTCTTTCCCTCCTCGAAGAAAGGAGGTTTCACGAGGTAGCAGTGAATCTTCGCGCCGAGCGCGCCGTCGTACCAGTATTCCTCGATCGCGCTCATCGCGAGGCCGGCGAGCGCCTCGGCGTTGATCGCGGTGAGCGGCGCGACGTCTTTTCCTTTCGCCGTCGCCCGGTAGAGCTCGACGGGGCTCGTCGCGCTCTGCCGCGCGAAGACGATGTGCGTGCCGTTCGGGGTCAGCGCGAAGCGCGTATCGTAGCCGCCGCGGATGACGAATGCGGCGTCTTCCCCCTTCGTCGAAACCTTCCCGATCGCGCGCCGCCCGCGGTCCTCGACCGAGAAATAGAGCGTCTTCGAGTCGCCGCTCCACGAGAAATCGTCGATCGCGTAATCGAAGCTCTCCGTGAGGTTCGTCGCGGTCCGCGTCTTCCGGTCGTAGAGCATGAGGCGCGAGCGGTCGGCCTCGAAGCCCGCCCGCGGCATCGAGCGGTACGCGATGTAGCGCCCGTCGGGAGAGTAGCGGGGGCTGTTGTCGTTCCCGCGGCCGGACGCCGTGATCGAAACGGGGGCGCCGCCGGGGACGCTCACGACGTAGAGGTCGTTGTTCGTCGACGCGGCGGGGAGCGGATCGGGATTCATGACGAAGCAAAGCTCGCGTCCGTCGGGCGAGAAATCGATGTCGCGGTCGCCGCCGAGCGCGATGGGCGGCACGTCGGTGCGTCCCGTGTTCAACGCGACGAGGGAGGATCCCTCGAAGTCGGTGAGGAAGAGGTGGCTCCATTTCCCGTTCCGCCAGCTGTTCCAGTGGCGGAAGAGGAGATGGTCGACGAGGCGCCCCTTCACCGCGGCGCCCTTCGCGTCGGCGAGCGTCTTCTCGTTGCACGGCATGTCGGCGCATTCGGGATAGACGCTCGAGGTGACGGCGATCGAGCGGCCGTCCGGCGAGAGCACGAAGCTCGATATGCCCGTCGGGATCGCGGTGATTTTCTTCGCCTCGCCGCCGCCGGCCGGGATGATCCACACCTGCGACGTGCCGTCGCGGTCGGAAAGGAACGCGAGACCGGCGCCGTCGGCCGTCCACGCCGGCGAGGAGTCGTCGTCGTCGCTCCGCACGAACGCCCGCGGCGCTCCCCCAGCGACCGGGACGAGCCAGATGTCGGTGTTCGAAGAGTTGGCGTTCTTGTCGAACCGCGTGAGCTCGAATGCGACGAGCTTCCCGTCGGGGGAAACGGCGAAGGCGCCGATCCTCCCGAACGAGATGAGGTCGTCGAAGGTGATCGGGCGTTGATTGGCCTGGGGCGCCGCGCCCGCGGCCGCCGCGACGGCGAACGAGAGAATGACGATCGCTGCGAGGATGGATTTCATGGTGCCCCCCTGTAGCGACTAACCGGTACAATGCCGGAAACCTTTCCGGCCGTCGAAACGTAGATGCATTCTAGAGAAGGGAATTCACGGAAGCAATCGAATAAAGACCGGCATCTCGCGCCGAGCGGCGCCGCGCGATCCCCGTTGCGTCTCCGCCGGATGTCTGAGAGAATGGCCCCGCGTCCGCATTCCGGGAGGGAATCGATGATCGAGGTTCGCAATCTCGTCAAATCGTTCGGGGATATCCAGGCGCTCGCCGGCGTCGACTTCACCGTCAAGGAGGGGGAGATCTTCGGGCTCCTCGGCCCGAACGGCGCGGGCAAGACGACATCCATCTCCATCATCGCGGGGCTCCTCGAAGCGGATTCCGGAACGGTGCGCGTCGCCGGGATGGACATCCGGAAGGACGGGAGCCGCGTCCGGCGGACGCTCGGCGTCGTGCCGCAGGACATCGCCCTCTACGAGGATCTGTCGGGCCGCGACAACCTGCTCTTCTGGGGCGGGCTCTACGGGCTTTCGGGCGCGCGGCTCCGCGAGGAGGCCGACCGGGTCCTCGATCTCGTCGGGCTCGCCGACCGGGCGAAGGATCCGGTGCGCCAGTACTCGGGCGGCATGAAGCGGCGGCTCAACCTGAGCGCCGGGCTCATCCACCGGCCGAAGGTGATTCTCCTCGACGAGCCGACGCTCGGCATCGATCCCCAGGCGCGGCTCAACATTCTCGACATCATCAGGGACGGCGTGTCGGAAGGCATGACGGCCGTCTACACGACGCATTACCTCGAAGAGGCGGAGAAGCTCTGCGATCGCATCGCGATCATCGATCACGGGAGGATTCTCGCGCAGGGGACGCTCGCCGAGCTCGTGAAGCTCGCCGGCGAGGGCAACCTCGTGACGGTGCGCGGATCCTTCACGCGCGAGCAGGCGAGCCCGCTCCTCGCGGGAGTCGCGGCGGAGCATCTCGAGGACGGCTCGTTCCGGATGCTCGTGCCCGGGCAGAAGGAGCTGAGCGCGGCGCTCGCGCGGCTCTTCGCTGCGGGGCTTCCGATCGCCGAGGTCTCGATTCAGGAGCCGAGCCTCGAGGGCGTATTTCTCAAGCTCACGGGCAGAGAGCTGCGGGATTGAGGCGGGCATGAACGCGGCGTTTCTCATCCTGCGCAACGACGTGAAGCGGCGGCTCCGGAGCCCCGTCTCCGTCATCTGCATGTTCCTCATTCCGCTCGGGATCACGCTGCTCATCGGGCTCGTTTTCGGACGGCACGGTGGCGTGGAGCTCTCCCGTATCAAGGTGCTTCTCGCCGACAGCGACCGGGGAGTCGCCGCCGATTTCCTCAAGCAGGGGATGAAGCGGGGGAAGCTCGCCGAGCTCATCGACCTCGTCGAGGTCGACCCTGCCGAGGGGCGCGCCCTCATGGACCAGGGAAAGGCGTCGGCGCTCATCGAGATCCCGGCCGGATTCACGAACCGGGTTCTCGACGGCGCGTCGGTGGAGATCGCCCTCGTCAAGAATCCGCAGGAGGCGTTCCTCCCCCTCATCGTCGAGGAGATCACCGGGACGATGGCCGTGCTGATGGACGGCGCGATGCGGATCTTCGCGCGGCCGATCGGAGAGGCGCGGGGGATGCTCACGGCCGGCCGCTGGCCGGCGGCGGGGGAGCTCTCGGCGCTCCTCGACGAGGCGAGGCCCCGGTTCACGCTCGTGAAGGGATACATCGCGGACACGCTCGTGTCGCTCAAGAGCGAGACGGTCGCCGATCCGGGGGGCGCCGGGCGGCAGGGCTTCAATTTCTTCGCGCTCATCATGCCCGGGAGCATCCTCGTCGGGCTCCTCTTCATCAGCGAGATCACGATGCGTGACGTGCTCCGGGAACGGGACGCGGGCACGCTCGCGCGCATCTTTTCGGGTCCCGTCGGGAGCGCCGGCGTGATCGCCGGCAAGATGCTCTCCTCCTTCGCGATCACGCTCATCGCGTGCGTGCTCCTCATCCTCGTCGGACGCCTCGGATTCGGGATCGCCTGGGGCTCGCCGCTCAAGCTCGCCGTGCACGTCGCCGGCTCGATCCTCATGTGCGTCGGCATCATGGCCTTCTTCTACGGATTCGTCCGGTCCGAGCGCGCCGCGGACGCCCTGCTCCCCGTCGTCATCATCGTCATCTGCGTGTTCGGGGGCGCGATGTTCCCCTACGAGATCATGGGCGCGTCGATGCAGAAGGCGGCGAAGCTCTCGCCGGCCTTCTGGGCCATCGACGGGCTGAAACAGATATCGATCGCCAAGGCGGGGTGGAGCGGCATCGCGCCGCACCTCGGGATCGTCTACGGACTCGGCGCGGTCACGACGGCCGCGGGGGCCTGGCGGCTCCGCGCGCGGCTCTGCGGGAGGGGATGAGACCGATGCGGAACGGTCCCGCGAGGCTCGTCGCCCTCATCGCGGCGAACGATTTCAGGATGACGATGAAGGCCCGGGGCGTCGCCCTGTGGATCTTCGCGATGCCGATCATATTCATGTTCGCCTTCGGTCTCGCTTTCAGGGACCAGCCGGGCGGCGTCAGGAAGGCGCGGCTCGTCGTCGCGAACGCCGACACCGGATTCGTGTCACGCGCGCTCGTCGAGGAGCTGCGGGCGGAAACGCTCGAGATCGTCGACAGCCTCGCCGCGGGCGAAAACGCGATCCGGACGCTCGTGATCCCCGCGGACTTCACGGCGAACGTGCTCGCGCGCAACGGGGTCGCCCTCGTCCTGCGGAAGGAGTCTGACGCGAACGCCGAGGCGAACGAAGCCGCGGGAGCGGCGATCGCCCGTGGGCTCATCCGCGTCGTATCGCGATTGATCGAGATCGAGGCGCGCGCCATCGACGCGGGGACGAAGGGGATCTCGGTCGCCGGGGACAGCCTCGCCGGAAGCCTCCTCGCGGCGACGCGGTCGCGGCCCGGCGCGCTCGATTCCATCCGCGCGGACCTCGATTCGCTCCGCGCGCGGCCGCAGCTCGTCACGGTGAGCGCGAGCGTCGCGGGGAAGGCGAGGAGCGCCCCGGGGGGATTTCAATCCTCCGTTCCCGGCAACCTCGTCATGTTCGTGCTCATGTCGATGGTGTTCAGCGGGGCCGTGATCACGGTGGAACGCTCGACGGGGGTCCTCCGGAGGTACGCGTACACGCCCGCCGGAGCGACGACGATACTGCTCGGCAAGATCTTCGGGAGAATGCTCGTCGCGTTCGTGCAGATCGTGTTTCTGCTGGTCGTCGGAAAGTACGTCTTCCGCATCTCCCTCGGGTCGAGCCCCGGGGCGCTCGCGCTCCTGCTGGCCGTCTTCGCATTCTGCGTCAGTTCGTTCGGCGTCCTCTTCGGCTCCCTGTTCCGGAGTCCCGAGCAGGTGTCGGCCGTTTCCATCGTCACGACGCTCGCCATGTCGGCGCTCGGGGGCTGTTGGTGGCCGATCGAGATCGTCCCGCCGTTCTTCAAGGCCGTCGCGTTCGCCCTGCCGACCGGCTGGGCGATGAACGGGATCCACAAGGTCGTATCCTTCGGGTACGGATTCGGCGCCGTCGCGCCGAACGTGGCGGCGCTCGTCGCGTTCGGCGTCGTGTTCCTGCTGATCGCTTCCCGGAAACTCAAGCTCGCGGATTGATCCGTGGCCCCGTCGCCGCGTTTCCCGTCGCTATGTCTCTTCGCGCGGCGCCGAGTAGAACGCAGTCCCGCCGACGCGCCGTTCCACGATCGCGCCGGCGGCGAGCAGCCGCCGGACGGCGGATTCGGCGCTCTCCATGCTCATGCCGAGGGCGCGGTGGAGGTCCTCCACGGTGCACGGCCGCCGCGCGAGGAGCGAGAGGATCGTCTCCTCGAGATTGGACGCCTCGTGGCGGGTTCGGGCGGTCCGGGCGGAGGCGATGACCTCGCAGCGCGACCCGAACAGATTGCGGATCCGCCGCATCGATATGTCGTCGAGCGGTTCGATCTCCCGTTCGGTCCCCGGGCGGACGGCCGTATTGAGCTGAATTTTATCCGCGCGCATCCTGCCGAGAGCGGTCCTGAGCGCCTCGATGTTCCGGCCATCGGCATTGTAGCCCTCGATGAGCAGTATCTCGAAGAGCACCGTGCCGCGGTATTCCTTCAGGAACAGCTCGAGCCCCTCGATGATCCGCGGAAGACGCAGGAGCTCGTGGGGGCGGTTGATGCGCAGGAACGAATCTTCCTCCGCGGCGTCGAGCGACGGCAGCACGATGTCGGCGCGCGCGAGCTCGTCCCGCACGTCGCTCATCCAGAGGAGAGAGCTGTTCGTGATGACGGCGACGGGGCGGGACGCGAGGCGCCTCATCTCGTCGATGAGCTCTCCCATCGGCAGGTAGAGCGTCGGTTCTCCCGAACCGGACAGCGTGATGACGTCGGGCTTCTCCTTCATGCGGGAGAGGTGCGCCTCGAGATCGTCGAGGACGTCGCGCGCGGGGCAGAACGCGCGCCGCTCGCACGTCAGGTCGGTCGTCTTCCCGCACTCGCAGTAGACGCAGTCGAAGGTGCACGTCTTGTGCGGGATGACGTCGACCCCGAGCGAAAGCCCGAGCCGCCGCGACGGGACGGGACCGAAAATTCTCCCCGAGCCCGGCGTTCTCACGCACGCTCACCCGCCTTCGGCGCGCGGGGCGCGCGCAGCAGCGCGATTCCGAAGATCGTTCCCGCCGCGAGCGCGAGGAGCGATCCCGCGATGAAGGTGGTCGAGGGCGAATAGCGGTCCCACAGCCATCCGCCGATCGTGCTCGCGGGAAGGAGCGCGAGCCCGATGACCGTGTAATAGACCGCGAACCCCGTCGCCTTTCGCTCGCCCGGCAGCAGCGTGGCCATGTACGCGGTGCCGACGCCGTCGGTGAACGCGAGGTAGATCCCCTGGAGCGGAAAGAGGATCCAGAGGGCGCTCATCGTCGTCTCGAACGCGAAGAGGGCGTAGAGCCCCGCGTACAGCAGGTATCCGAGGAACGCGATCCGCGCCTTGCCGAACCGGTCGGCGAGCCTCCCGGCGGGATAGGAGAGGAGCGCGTAGGAAACGTTCATCGTCATATAGAGGATCGGCACCAGGCTGTCCTTGAAGCCGAGATCCCGGGCCCGCAGGACGAGGAAGAAGTTCGAGGAGTTGCCGAGGGAGAAAACGGCCGTCACGACGAGGAAGATCTTGAGCTCGCGCGTGAAGAGCGGGCCGCGCGTCGCGGGTCCTGCCGCCGATTGCGCCCCGCGCGTGCTCGCCGGCGCTGCGCCCCGCGCGGGGGCCCCATCGGCACCACCCGCGATGCGGGCAGTTCGCTCCTGCACGAAGATCCGGATGATAGCGACGGCGATTGCCGCCGGAATGAAGGAAAGCCAGAACACCGACCGGTAGCCCATGCCCGCCGAAAGGATCAGGGCTGCGAGCGCCGGTCCGAGCACGGCGCCCGCCGTATCCATGGTGCGCGTTATCCCGAAGGAGCGCCCGTAATGCTCCGAGGACGATACCTCGGCGATGAGGGCGTCGCGCGGGGGCGTTCTCACGCCCTTGCCGGCGCGGTCGATGAGCCTGAAGCCGAGGACGTGAGGCCAGCTCGCCGAGAGCGCCAGGAGCGGCCGCGCGAGCGTCGAGATCCCGTAGCCGAGGATGATCGCCGATTTCCTCCGCTTGAATTTGTCCGAGAGCCAGCCCGAGATCACGCGGAAAAAGGACGCGGTCGTCTCGGAGAGCCCGGCGACGAATCCGATCGCGAGCCCTCCGGCGCCGAGGGACGAGAGAAACGCCGGGAGCAGCGGATAGATCATCTCGCTCGAGACGTCCATGAAGAAGCTCACCCAGCCGAGGGCGAATATCGTCTTCCGTTCGCGCATGGTGCCCCGAATATATACCTGCGGCGGCGCGGGATAAAGGTCATTGTGCAGATGCGAGACCCGCACGCGGGTCCTGTCGGCGATTGCACCCCGCACGTGCTCGCCCGCGGCCCCATCGCCGTCATCGGCGCGCCGCGTGCTCGATTTCCGTTGTAAATCGCCTCGCGCTGCAATACCTTTGTTCACGAGGAGGTGGGGTAATCGTGTATCAAAAAGGGATGTCGAGCATGGGATCGTCCGTCCTCGACCTGTACGAGTCCCGGAAGCGTGCGATCGACGACGTGGTCAAGATCGTGAAGCCGGGCAGCCGCATATTCATCGGCTCGGGCGCCGCGGAGCCGCAGACCCTCGTCAAGGTGCTCATCGAGAGAGGCAAATCGATCGCGGACCACGAGACGATCAATCTCATCGAGCTCGGCACGACACCGTACACCGAAGCGGTGATGAGCAAGCCGTTCCACCAAAACGCGTTCTTCATCGGGGCGAACGTCCGTGACGCGGTGAACGAGGGCCGGGCCGAGTACACGCCGATCTTCATGTCGGAGCTCCCCTGGTACCTCCGGTCGGGGCGGCTCAGGATCGACGTCGCGTTCATCCAGGTCGCGCCCCCCGACAACTACGGGTTCTGCTCGTTCGGCGTCTCGGTCGACGTCGTCAAGGCCGCCGCCGAGTCGGCGGAGGTCGTCATCGCCGAGGTCAACCGGCAGATGCCGCGCACGCTCGGCGACTGCTTCATCCATCTCAAGGACATCGATTACGTCATCGAGAGCGACATTCCCCTGCTCACCTGGACGCCGCCCGCGCCCGATGAGGTCGCGATGCGGATCGGCCAGAACGTCTCGCGGCTCGTCGGCGACGGCGCGACGATCCAGACGGGGATCGGCATGATTCCGAACGCGATCCTCGGATTTCTCAAGGACAAGAAAAACCTCGGCCTCCATACCGAGATGTTCTCCGACGGGATCATCGACCTCGTCGAGTCGGGGGTCATCACGAACAGCAAGAAGACGCTCCACAACGGCAAGATCATCGCGACTTTCTGCATGGGCACGCAGCGCCTGTACGACTTCGTCGACGACAACCCGCTCATCGAGTTTCATCCGTGCGACTACACGAACGATCCGTTCCTCATCGCGCGGAACGACCATATGATCTCGATCAACGCGGCGATCCAGGTCGATCTCACGGGGCAGGTTTGCGCCGACTCGATCGGGGAGTACTTCTACGCCGGGATCGGCGGGCAGGTCGATTTCGTGCGCGGCGCCGCCCGGTCGAAGGGGGGAAAGCCGATCATCGTGCTTCCCTCGACCGCGAAAAAGGGCACCGTGTCGCGCATCGTGCCGTTCCTCGATCAGGGCGCCGGGGTCGTGACGTCCCGCGGCGACGTGGCATACGTCGTGACGGAGTACGGCATCACGAACCTTCACGGGCGCAATCTCCGCGAGCGCGCGCTCGCGCTCATCAGCATCGCGCATCCCGATTTCCGCGACGACCTTCTCAACTACGCGAAGCAGCGCCACCTCGTGCATCTCGATCAGATGCCGCTCACCGTGGCGGGGCGGTTCTATCCCGAGCAGTACGAGCACACGGCGACGATCGGGGACCGCAAGGTGTTTTTCCGGCCGATCAAGCCGACGGACGAGGCGATCGAGCGCGCCTTCTTCTACAGCCTCAGCGACGAGACGGTCTATTACCGCTTCTTCAACATCGTGAAAACGATGCCGCACGAGAAGCTTCAGCCGCTCGTCAACATCGACTATCGCGACGAGATGGCGATCGTCGGGCTCACCGGGGAGCCGGGGGACGAGGAGATGGTGGCGATCGGCCGCTTCAAGCTCGACCACACGGACGATTACGCCGAGGTCGCGTTCGTCGTGCACGACAACTGGCAGAACCTCGGCATCGGCTCGTATCTCATGCGCACGCTCATCACGATCGCGCAGAACATGGGGGCCGAGGGCTTCAAGGCGGACGTGCTCGCCGAGAACAAGAAGATGCTCCACATGTTCCACAAGTGCGGCTATCCCGCCCACACCCGCCTCGAAGAAGGGGTCTACACCGTCCGGGTCGATTTCACCGAGAGGAGCGCGCCCGGTGAGCGGCACGCATGAGGCAGGCGCCGTCTTCATCAACTCGAAACGCCTCGGCGCGTTCCGGTTCAGCCCCGACCATCCGTTCAATCCGGAGCGCGTGACGCGCGTGTACCGCATGTGCGAGTCGCGCGGGCTCTTCTCCGGCCCGAACGCGCGCGTCGTCGAGGTCGAGGAGCCCGAGGAAGGGGTGCTCGAGCGCTTCCATACGAGCGAGTACATCGCCGCGCTGAAGCGGGCGAACGACGGCACCGAGATCGACGTCGAGATGCTCCAGCACGGAATCGGCTCGCCGGAGAATCCCGTGTTCAAGGGGGTCTACGATTTCTCGACGCTCGCGGCGACGGCGAGCCTCACCGCGGCCCGCCGCATACTCGGCGGCGCCGCCGCCGCGTTCAATCCGTGCGGCGGCTTTCATCACGCCCATCCCGACCGCGCGTCCGGTTTCTGCTACGTGAACGATATCGCGATCGCGATCGACGAGCTGCGGCGGGGAGGGCTCAGGGTGGCCTACCTCGACATCGACGCGCATCACGGCGACGCCGTGCAGAACGCGTACTACGCCGACCGGTCCGTGCTCACGATCTCGGTTCACGAAACGGGCAAGACGCTGTTCCCCTGGGGAGGATTCGAGCGGGAGGCGGGGCAGGGCGCGGGGCTCGGCTACAACGTGAACGTGCCGCTCGAGCCGGGCGCCGACGACGACGTCTTCCTCGTGCTGTTCGAGGGAATCGTCATGCCGGCGCTCGAGATCTTCGCCCCGGACGTCGTCGTGGGGCAATTCGGAACGGACAGCTTCGCGACCGATCCGCTCACGCACCTGCGGCTCACCAACAACGGATACATCGAGGCGATCGAGATGCTTCACGAGAGCCATCCGCGCATCCTCGCGCTCGGGGGCGGCGGCTACAGCATGCGGGACGTCGAGCGCGGCTGGACGCTTCTCTGGGCGGAGCTCGCCGGGATCGAGTTCGACGAAGGCTACGGGGGGCGCTCGGCGGCGTGTTCCTCGGGGACAGCACGCTGCCCGGGTCGGATCTGCGGGACATGCACGCGTACACGACCGGCCCCGAGAAGGACCGCATGCTGGCGCGCTCACGCGAGCTCGTCGATCATTTCGAGGAAAACATCCGTCCGCGCCTCGCGCGATAGCGCGGGGGGGCGCGGCGTGCCGGCCGCGGCATCGCGTTACGGCGGCGTCTGCGTCTGCCGGTCGACGACGTTGGACAATCCGGACAGATTGGGCTTCTCGTCCGCCGTCTTGAGGGCGAAGTAGTAGAGCGTTCCCGGCGCGAGGGGCCCGACGGCGAAGGATTCGGCGGTCCCCGCCGGTTTGGGCTGCGGCTCTCCGCCCGCCGGGGACGCGGCGGCCCAGGTGGCCTCCGTGATGGGATTCCTCGAGTAACGCACGTCGTAGTACGCGGCGGTGCCGGTCGTCCCGTCGTCCCCCGGCGCGGTCCACATCAGCGTGACGGTGTTCGTCGCGTACGCGATCACGGCGAGGTCCGTGACGGCCGCGGGGGGGACGTTATCCGGTTTCGCGGTCGTCGGGGCGCTCGCGATGTTCGATTTGGAGGACCAGTTGCCGTCCGCGTCGGCGGTCTTGAGCGCGAAATAATAGTTTGTCGTGGGCGTGAGCCCGGTTACGACGAACGTGTCCTGGCTTCCGCCGGGCTTCGGCGCCGGCTCCCCCGCCGCCTGCGCCGCGGAGGGCCAGACGTCCTCGGTCAGCGGCTCATTCGCCGAATAGCGTATGTCGTACCGCGCGGCGGCGCCGGTCCATCCGTCGCCCCCCGGGGCGGTCCAGACGAGCGTGATCCGGTCCCACTCGGGCGTGACGGCCACGAGCGAGTTGACCGCCGCGGGAGGGGTCGAATCGGCGGGGGCGCCCGGGTCGTCCGAACAGGAGCACAACAACGATAACAGGGCCGGAATCATCGAGATGCGGACGCGAGCTTCGAGCCGCATGCGCCATCCCTCCTCGGTGCGGGCCTGCGGAGCGCACGATCCCGTGCGCGGTTCTCCCCTGAAATATATATGATTTTGCGTTGAATATTGACGCTATTTTATTTAACTTACATCGCGTTCGAATGGCTCGGAAAACCGCTCTCCCGCGGCCTCGCGATGCAAGCTGGTGACACGGTGCTCGAAAACGAATATGTGATTCTCGAATCCGAGCTGAACGCGCTCGTCGACGCGGCGCGCGCTTCGGGGCTCGGCCGCGAGGTCGAGGAGCGTCTCCGGGCCGCCGCTGAAACGGTTCATTACCGGAACGTGGCGGGGGAGAGCGCGCTCCTCGGGCTCGTCGGCTCCGTCGTCCGCGATTCGAAGCCCCCGATTCTGTCGACGGCGTGGGAAGAGGCGTGGGGCAATCTCTTTTCGCATCTCATCGAAATCGTTCTCGCCTCGGAGAATAGATCGCGCATCCTCATCCCGCACCTCTACGGCCGGGAGCCACTTCCCGCCGAGACCGGGCGCGAGCGCATCCTCTGCGTCAATCCCGGCTCGACGTCGACGAAGCTCGCCCTGTATCACGGGCTGGATCTCGTCGCCTCGGAAGAGGTGCACCTGCCTCCCGATTATCCCGACAGCATCGAGAACCGCGCGAAGACGATCATCGAGTGGGTGCGCGCGCGGGGGATCGGGGCGGGGGATCTCACCGGCATCGCGTGCCGCGGCGGATTCGTCGCGCCGGTGCCGACGGGGACGTACGAGGTCTGCCCGGCGATGGTGGAAGATCTGGCGAAGCCGCGGATCGTCCACGCGTCGAACATGGCGATTCCCATCGGGCTCAAGATCAAGGAAGACTTCGCGGGGACCGGTGATATCCTCGTCACGACGACCGACCCCGTCTCGTCGGACGAGATGGAGACCGGGGCCCGCATGACGGGAATCCGCCGCATCCTGCGCGACGGCTCGGGCGCCCATTACCTGAATCACCGCGCGGTGCACACCCTCGTCTGCTCGCTCCTCGGCGCCCCGCAGGACGAGCTCACGACGATCGGCGCGCACATGGGCGGCGGCATTTCGATCCTTCGCCACGTCGACGGCCGCGTCACCGATCTCGTGAACGCCTTCTCGGGCGTTCCGAGCGCGAACCGGAGCGGCAACATCCCGCTCGACGTCCTCCTCCGCGCGATCGACGAGGGGGAAATCAGCACGCCCGAGCTCAAGCGCTACCTCTACAAGATGGGGGGGCTCATCGACCTCACCGGGACGAACGATTTCCGCGCGCTGCTCCACTTCAGGGACTCGGGCGCCGTCACACGCCAGCGGCAGAAGATCGAGCTCGTCGTGGATTTCATGGCGCGGAGCATATCGGGCGCCGTGATGCAGCTCGGCGCGATCGAGAAGCCGATCGACGTCGTGATCCTCACCGGCGGGCTCTCGCGGAGCCGCGAGTTCGTCGGGCGCATCAGGCGCAAGCTCTATCCCTATTTCCCCGTCGTCGTCGTCCCGGGCGCGATCGAGCACGAGGCGCTCGTCGCGGGGCATTTCAGGGCGCGCTTCCGCCCGGAGACGCTCGAAAGATACGAGGATGCGCGCGACGCGCTCCGGCGGCTCAGGTCGGACGAGCGCGTGCTCATCGACACGGAGATATTCACCCACCCGCAGCTCCGCAAGAAGGAGAACGCGACCGTCACGAGCCTCGACGAGCTCATCTATCTCGCGCGCTCGATGGTATCGAAGCATCGCGCGCCCCGGATCGCGATCGTCGGCGCGGAGAACGAGGACGCCGTCGTCGCGGCGAAGCAGGCGAACGAGGAAGGGCGGTTCCCGATCGCGAAGTTCGTCCTCGTCGGGGATTTCTACGAGGTCAACAAGCTCGCGTGGGAGTACGACATCAAGATCGACGGCGACAACTACGCGATCGTCGATACCGACCATCCCGTGGAGAAGGCGGTCGAGCTCTACGCCTCGGGGGAGGCCGACCTCCTCATGAAGGGAGGCGTCAAGACCGAGGAGATCCTGCGCGGGGTGCTCTCGTACCTCAAGCGGAGCGGAAAGCTCGAGAAGGGGCGAATCTACAGCCACGTCGGCGTGTTCCAGATCCCGAATTACCCGAAGCTCCTCACGGTCACGGACGCCGCCGTCAATCCCAACCCCGACCTCGCGCAGAAGAAGATGATTCTCGAGAACGCCCTCACGGTGCTCCGGTATCTCAACATCGCGAAGCCGAAGGTGGCCATCATCTCGGCGGTGGAGACGCGCAATCCGAGCGTCGAATCGTCGATCCTCGCCGGGCTCCTCGCCGAGGAGTTCGAAACCCGGGACGACTGCATCGTCGAGGGGCCGCTCTCGCTCGACGTCGCCATCGATCCGCACTCCGCCTCGGAGAAGAACTACAAGGGGCAGATCAAGGGCAACGCCGATATTCTCCTGATGCCCGACATCGAAGCGGGGAACGTCGTCTACAAGACGCTCACCGTGTCGTCGGGCGCGTATCTCGCCGGAGTGGTCGCGGGCGGGGGCATTCCCATCGTGCTCGCGTCCCGGGGGGATTCGTCCCGGTCGAAGCTCGCCTCGATCTGCCTCGCCTGCATCGTCGCGATGAAGCAGGGGAGCTTCGGGGATTCCGTCGGGAAGTAGCCGCTCACGAACGGAGGTTTACCCCATGACCGATCACGCGAAGCGTTTGATCCTCGCGCTGTTTCTGCTCGTCTTTCTCGTGGTGATCCCCGTGGTGGCGGTCATGAATCTCGGAGGATCGGGGAGCGTGCCGGCGGCGGCGGAGGATGTGGCGGTCGTTCTCGAGGTCAGCGGGGAGATGCTCGAGTACCGGCCCTCGTTCTCTCCGGGGCTCTTCTTCGGGTGGCGCGAGCTCACCATGACCGACGCGCTCGCCTGCATCGACGCGGCGGGACGCGACGTCCGCGTGAAGGGGCTCGTCCTGAAGATATACCCGTCGGGAGCGGGCGCGGCGAAGTGCGAGGAGCTCAAAGCCGCCATCGACCGCTTCCGGGAGTCCGGGAAACCGGTCGTCGCGTTCGCGCCCGTGCTCGAGGGATACCATTACCTGATCGCCTGCGCCGCTGACTCCATCTTCATGCCCCCCGCGGGCTACGTCATCATCCCGGGCCCCTCGTCGAGCGCGATCTTCCTCCGGGGCGCCTTCGACAAGCTCGGCGTCAACCCGAACATCGACCGGATCGGCGAGTACAAGTCGGCGGCTGAAATGTATACCGAGACGGAGCGCACTCCCGAGTCGCGCGCGATGACCGAACTCCTCCTCGGCGACATTTTCGAGCGGTACGTGGCCGACATCGCGGCCGCCCGCGGCTGCGGCGAGGACGCGGTGCTCGCGTGGATCGATCGCGGGCTCTTTTCCCCCGAGCGCGCCTTCAACGAGGGAATCATCGACGGCGTCCGGTACTGGGACGAGATCGAAGCCGGATCCGGGTTCGCGGATCTGAATTTCGTCGAATCGCACGAGTATCTCCGCGGCAAACGCGCCGCCGTTCTCCCCGAGGGCCCGCGCGTCGCCGTGATCCACGCGCAGGGGCTCATCACGGGGGGAGAGAGCGGATTCGATCCCCTGGAGGGCCTCACGATGGGCTCCGAAACGATCGTCGAGCAGCTCCGCAAGGCGCGCGAGGACGGCGAAACCAAGGCGGTGATCCTCCGCGTCGACTCGCCGGGCGGCGACGCCTTCGCCGGGGACATGATCTCCCGCGAGGTCGAGCTCACGTCGCAGGTGAAGCCGGTCGTCGTCTCGATGTCGGACGTCGCCGCGTCGGGCGGCTACGAGATCGCCTATCGCGCGGACCACATCGTCGCGCTCCCGACGAGCGTCACGGGCTCGATCGGCTCGATCACGGGCAAGCTGAACGCGAAGGGGCTCTACAACAAGCTCGGCGTGACGAAGGACGAGATCGGCACGGGGAAGAATTCCCTCATCAACTCGGACTATCGCGATTACTCCGACGAGGAGTGGGCGCTCATCCGGGAGGAGCACCAGGCGTTCTACCGGGGCTGGATCGAGGATATCGCGCTCTTCCGCGAAATGCCGGCCGACTCGATCGATTCGCTCGGGCGGGGGCGCGTGTGGACGGGAACGCAGGCCCTCGAAAACGGGCTCATCGACGAGACGGGCGGCATGCACGAGGCCGTCTCGGCGGCGTGCGAGCTCGCCGGGATCGAGGATTCGTCGCGCGTCGTGCTCGTGCACTATCCGAAGCGCGTCACGCTCCTGCAGGAGATCCTCTCGCGCAATTTCCTCGAGGACGCCGCCTCGTACGCCGTTCACCGCGCGCTTTCCGGCGATCCCGCGGCGCGGAGCGGGCTCTTCCTCAAGCATGTCGGCGGGGTGAAGATACGCTGAGAGATTCGCGGCGCCGTGCGCGCGCGGACGCCTAGAATGCGTAGCGGACGTCGATGATGTTGTTGTCGAGATTCTGCGGAATGATGTCCGATTCCGTGTAGATATCCACGAAGAACTTGTCCCCGTAATGGAGCGAGAAGCCGAGCGTCACCGAGGCGTTCGTGGTTAATTCGCGATTCCAATCGGTCGAGTATGCCGCCGGCTCGACGACTGCCGCGGAGGCGGCTCCCGCGAGCCTCGTGCCTCCGGCGCGGGAAACGGCCGCCGGCGGTTGGAAGGTGAACAGGGAGGGGATCGGCTCGGTGGCGGACACCTTGCGCCATTTCCCCCAGAGCGTGACGCCGGAGAAGTACGTGAACCAGCTCGAAGGTCTGCATTCGATCGAGAGCGGAAAGGAGAGGGCGAACGACGTTTCGATCGATTCGAGCCGGACTCGCTGATCGACCTGAACGGCGGATGCTCCCTCGTCTTCGCTGATGGAATAATGAACGAGAGGCTCTTCCTCCGCGCCGATCCGCGCGAAAACTCCGCGGAGCCCGACGTACAGATCGGTCGTCGGATGAATGGAGAAGACCTTGCTTCCCTTGACGTAGCAGCTTCCCTCGAGGAGCGAGCCGTCTCCCTCGAGGTCGCCGGTGAGCTTCTCGTCGGTGTCGGACCACGATCCCCAGCGCAGGCGCTCCTCGCTCGCGGTCCAATCGGTCTCATACGGGCACGTGGAAATATCTCCCCCGGCGAGCACGCGGATGCCGCCGTCGAAGGCGTGGCGGAACATCAGGGCGAAGCTCCAGATGTCCCCCTCGCGGGCGTCCGACCAGTGATACCGATAGTAGCTGTAGCTGTCGACCCTGTTCGGCGGATAGAATTCCTTGTCGACGTCCAGCTCGTATCGCTCCTGTCGCCGGTCCGCCCTGTTGAGCGACGCGCTGATCGCGACATCCGTCCGCGGGCCGTCGTCGCCCCATTGCGCGATTCCCGCCTGAAGATCGAACGAGTAACGCCGGCCGGAGTAGGACTGCATTTGCTTCTCGATGCCCTGGCGCTCGAGAGAGAGGTCGGGGGGCGCGCTGTACTCTTCGTACAAACGGCTGGTCATTCTCGAGTCGAGATAGCTGTACATCCGCGCTTGAATCCTCAATCCGAGCGCGGTTCGACGCCCAAGCTCGCGGGCGGCCGCGAGATCGATTCTCGCGAAATCGTTGGCGTGATCGTACGCTTCTTCCCGGAGCTGCATATAGAGCGTGCCGCTCATTCCGGTCTCGGGATATGAGGAAACGCCCTGCGGCCGGTCGAGCGCCCACTGCGCAAACACCGCCGTCCGCCAGGACGATAGCTTGATCCCCCAGGCGGAGATCTCGTTGACCATCGTCCCATCGCTCGAGTAGTTTCTCCATGTTTCCTGCAAGTAGGGCAGGGAGGACTCGTATCCCGGATTCCAGCGCCTCGCGTAGCTCACGTTCAGCCGGTCGGCGAAGAAGGCGCACGCCGGGTTGACGCCGATATCGGTGTAGAGATCGGGGATGACGCCGGCGACGTGATCCCCGCCGAGCGCGGATATCCGCGCCGACTGATGCTCGAGTGCGCTCGCCGCGCCCGGGCGCAGCGAAAGCGCGGCGAGAACGGCGAGCATGAGGAACGGTATCCCGCGAAAATGCATCGGCGTCGAAGCTCCCTGTGCGATTGAACACCGGCATGATACACGCGGCGGGGCGCGGGATTCAATCGGAAAATGATCGATCGGCGCGCCGCGCGCGCGGAGTCGGCCCTCCGTGCACGCGCAGATAACGTGTTGTGAATTGGACGCCGCTCTGGTACGCTCGCCCGCGGAAGGCGCTTCGGGATCGTTTCGGCGCCCGGAGCGCGGCTCGCGACCGCTGCACAAAGGAGAACCGTCATATGAGATCGGCGAAGCGGCTCGTTTTCCTCCTCGTTGCCGTCATCGGGTGTTCATTCATCGTGGGGAATCTGTGGGCGGAGAAGCCGCTCAAGGCTCCCAAGCCCGCGTCCGTCGCTCCGGCGGAGGGCTACGGGCTCGTGCCGCCCCCCGTCGACGTGAAGGCGCTCCGGCCGTACGCGGCATCGCGCCTCAGCCGGATGGCGCCGCCTCCGTCGTGGGACTGGCGGACGATGAGCGGCGTCACGTCGGTGAAGAACCAGAATCCGTACGGGACATGCTGGGCCTTCGCGACCCTCGGCGATCTCGAGTCGAAGGTGCTCATCAACGAATCGACGGCGTACAACTATTCCGAGCTCAACATCGTCGCCTGCAACGCGGTCGGCACGAGCTGCAACGCCGGCGGCAACGCGTGGATATCGACGAACTACCTCACGCTCCTCGGCGCCGTGGACGAAACGTGCAATCCGTATCCGGGCTCCTGCCCGTACCCGTCGTGCGTGAATCCGGCGTGCGCGTTCCGCGACCGCGTCACGGAGTGGCGGGTCCTCGCGGAGGACGTCACCACGATCAAGAACGCGATCATGACGTACGGTCCCGTCTTCACGGGGATGTACGCGAGCTTCCCCGGCTTCAGCACGTACAACGGGAGCGGCTGCCTCAGCTATACCGGCGTCGAGGCCCAGAATCACGCGGTCGTGCTCGTCGGCTGGGACGACGCGATGTGCGGCGGCCTCGGCGGCTGGATCGCGAAGAACTCGTGGGGCACGGCCTGGGGGGCGGCCGGATATTTCTACATCCGCTACGGGAGCGCGCGCATCGGCCAGAACGTTTCGGTGATCACGGGCTACAAGGATTACGACGCGACCGAGAAGATCTATCACTACGACGAATGGGGCTGGTGGGGCTCCATCGGATACGGCGACACGGACGATTGGGCGGTTGTTTCCTTCACGCCGAGCGGTGCCCCCCCGGCCGGCGATCTGCTCACGGCGGTCGACCTGTGGGCCGTGTCGGCTCCGACGAACTATACGATTTCCATCTACGACGATTTCAACGGAACCGCGACCTCGAATCTGCTCGCCGGACCGGTGAGCGGAACGGCGACCGAGGCGGGATACTACAGCGTCCCGCTCGCGACGCCGCTTCCCGTCTATACGGGCAACGCGATTCACATCGTCGTCCGGCTCGCCACGCCGGGGTACGACTACCCGGTGCCCATCGACGATTCCGGGCCCATGGAGACGAACAAGAACTGGGTGAGCAGCACGGGCGCGTCGGGCACCTGGGAGGCGCTCGACGACGGCGGCTACGCGATGGGGGACATCGGTGTCCGCGCGCGCGTCGAACCGCGCCCCGCGGCGACGACGTGCTCGATCGAAGGGGATCCGGCGATGCGTTACGGGTGGGGAGAGTACGACGGGCTCGCGTACAATCAGCCGGGGGCCGATTACGCGAGCGCGTATGCCGGGCAAACCGTCACGTACACCCTGGGGCCCTGCAACGCTCCGGCGACGTGGCTCCCCGCCGGATGCAAGGCGTCCGATACGCTCTGCTTCCACGCGAGCGACGCGAAGGGGTGGACCATCGGCGCGGATCCGCCTCTCGGCACGACGACGGTGCTCGCTCCGGGATATCTCTGGTACCAGGAGCTGAGCGTCACGATTCCGTGCGAGGCCGCGGTTTCCACGAAGGACACCATCATCGCGCAGGTCGCCTACACCGCGGTGAACGGCGTCTGCGCGCCCGATTGCGACGACTGCAACGATCCGAACACGCGCCCGGCGACGGGGGTGAAATACTACTCGGCCGACACGCTGATCATCACCGTCGTCGAGTCGCCGCCGTCGATGCTCGTCCTGCAGGATACGCTGACGCTCGTCGAGCGCGGCCAGACGCAGGCGTACATCCCCTTCACCATATGCAATTCGAACGAATGCGCTCCGCCGTCGACGTTCTACTACCTCATCGCGAGCAGGGGGCACGTCGGCCCGGCGCTCAACACGGCGAGCTCGGTCGGCGTTTCCGGCGGAGAGTGCAAGGACGTTTACGGAATTCTGAATGCGGGAACCGCGGTCGCCTGCACGTTCGATACGCTGCGGATTCTCGTCTGGACGACCGGCGATCCGGCGATCTACGACACGTGCGTTCAGGTCGTCCACGTCGTCGAGCCATCGCCGGTTCCGCTCTTCACGCCCCCGGTCATGGCGATCCTCGTGCTCGTTCTCATCGCCATCGCCGCGATCTTCATGCGGAGGCGAATGAGGGGCGGCAAGTGACGCCGCGCGGCTGACATGAGCGTGAACGCGATACTCGGAACGCCCGGATTGGAGCTCGAGGCGTCTCTTCGCGGACGCCTCGCCGAGGCTCGTCGCTCGGACCCGTTCGCTCCGCTCACGATTCTCGTCGGCTCGAGCCTCCTCGGCGCCTCGCTTCGCAGGGACCTCGCCGAAAAAACGGGCGGGCTCTTCAACGTACGCTTCGCGACCTTCGCCGACCTCGCTTCGCTCCTCGCGCGGGAATCCGCGGAAGGAGCGGATGCCGGCGCGCCCCCGTTCGCGGACCGCGTCGTCGTCCGAGCGGTCGCATCGCCGGGGAGCGTATCCGCCGGGCTCGCCGAGTCGGCGAAGACGAAGGGCTTCGCCGAGGCGCTGCTCGCGACATTCGACGATCTCGCCGAAGCGGGCTGCGCGGGAGCGATGGCGCGGGAGCTCGCCGAGCGCGGCGCGCCGCGGGAGCGGCCCGGCTCGAAGGCGCGCGAGGTACTCTCTCTCTACGCGCGGTTTCGGGAACGGATCGATTCGCTCGGCGGCGACGGCCACACCCGCTTTCGCGCCGCGCTCTCGGGCACGCTGCCGGTTTCCCTCGGGCAGCGCGTGTTCGCCTACGGCTTCTACGATTTCAACGAAATGCAGCGGCGGCTCCTCGCGCGGATCGCGCGGGAGCGGGAGGTAACGCTCTTCATGCCGTGGGGCGAGGGGGAAGCGTTCCGGTTCGCCGCGCGGGGACGCGCGGCGCTCGAGCGCGCCGGTTTCGGGCCGTTCGCCTCCGCCGGCCCCTCGGGGGGCGCCGCGCGGAAGCCGGCGCTGAAGCTCCTGAACGCGCCGGGAGAGGAGGAGGAGGTCCGCGAGATCGCCCGCAGAATCCTCGCGCTCGCCCGCGGCGGCGTCCGGTTCGAGGAGGTCGCGGTCATCCTTCCCTCGGTCGAAGCCTACGCGCCGCTGTGCCGTGAGATCTTCCGGGAGGCGGGGATCCCGTGCGCCGCGCATTCGGGGCTTTCGGCGGATGCCGGGCCGGCGCTCAAGGGCGCGCTCGGGCTCCTCGAAATTCTCGGCGGCGCGATGGAGCGCCGCGATATCGTCGAGTTTCTCGTGTCGGCGCCGCTCCGTCCGCCGGCGGCCGGACGGGCGCGCTGCGATCGTTTTTCGCTCTGGGCGCGGTTGAGCGCCGAGGCGGGGATCGTCGGAGAGCGCGGCTGGATCGAGGAGAGCGCGGCGCTCGTGGAGCGGCTGCGCCTCCTCGAGGAGCGCGGGGAAGGGAGCGGCGAGGCGTTCGCGGCGGCCCTCGACGCGGACGCCGTGATCGGGAAAATCGTTCGCGCCGGGGAGGGGCTGCGCGCCGCGTCTTCGTGGCGGGGGCTCGCGGACGGATTTTCGTCGCTCGTGCGGGAGCTCTTTCCGGAATCGCCGGATCTCGAGGGAGCGCGCGAGGCGATCGAGCGCCTTGCCTCGCTCGATCGCCTCGGCCAGCCCGTGTCGTTCGACGAGTTCGCCCGGATTGCGGAAGCCTCGCTCGCCGATGCCGCCCGCGCGGCGGGGCGCGGGGGCGACGGGGTTCACGTTCTCTCGCTCGTCCAGGCGCGCGGGCTCGGATTCGAGGCGGTTTTCATCCCGGGGCTCGCCGAGCGGATCTTTCCGGCGGCGGCGCGCCAGGATCCGTTCCTCGGCGACCGGGAGCGGCGGGAGCTCAACGCGCTGTCGAACGGCGCGATCGTTCTCGGCGAGAAAGCGGAGCGCTTGAGCGAAGAGGCGCTCCTCTTCGAGCTCGCCCGCGCGTCGGCGCGCGGGACGCTCGTGTGCAGCTATCCGAGATTCGAGGGGGGAACCGGAAGGGAACGCATCCCGTCCTCCTTCCTTCGATTCATCGAGGGGTATTCGGTCGACGGCGCGCACGGCGCCGCCGTCGGGTACGAGCGCATCCCGCGGCTCGCCCCGGCCGCGCGCGGCGCCGAGCTTCTCGGCGCGGATGAGCTCGATTTCGAGCGCGCGCGCGAGTATCGCGAGGGCGCCGGAGCGCTTCCCGACAATCCGTTTTTCTCGAAAGGCGCGCGTCTCGTCCGCATGCGCGAGGGATCGCGGAAATTCACCGCGTACGACGGCGTATTCTCGTCGAAGGAGGCGCTCGACGGGCTTCGCGTCATGCTCGACGGCGACGGAAGGCGCTTCGCGCCGACCTCGCTCGAGACGTACGCGCGCTGCCCCTTCGCGTACTTCGTCACGCGTCTGCTCGGCATCGAGCCGGCCGAGGAGCCCGAGCGCATCATCTCCATCGGGCCGCTCGAACGCGGGGAGCTGATCCACAAGATTCTCGCGCGGATCTTCGCTGAGCTCAAGGCGAAGGGGCTTCTTCCTTTGAGCGCCGCCCCCGCCGACGGCGTGCTCGCGATCGCCGGCGAGGCGATCGATCGGATTCTCGAGAGCTTCCCCGAGACGGCGAGCGTCGGATTCCCCGTGTTCTGGGAAATGGAGAAGCGCATCGTGCGCGAGTCGGTGATCCTCTTCCTCGAGGAGGAGCGTCTCGAGGGGGGAGCGTTCGTCCCCGAGCTTTTCGAAAAATCGTTCGGCAGGAAACGCGACCGTCTCGAGGTTCCGTTCGAGTGCGGCGGCCGGACGGTTCTCTTCCACGGCCGGATCGACCGGATCGACACCGCGCCGGACGGCCGGTTCCGCGTCGTCGATTACAAAACGGGAAAGCTGATGGGCGCGGACCAGGATCTCGCGCACGGATCGGCGCTCCAGCTTCCGGTCTATCTCCTCGGCGCCTCCCGCATTCTCGGGCTCGATCTGCGCGGGGGGGAGGCGCGATACCGGCGCGTCGGCGTCGGCGAGGGGAAGAACGTCGTTACCTTCTTCGGCGACCGGTGGGACGAGAGCCGGGAGGCCTTCTCGAAGATCGTGGACGTGATCGTGGGAGGCGTCGAGCGCGGCGTCTTCTTCGCCCCCGCCGACGAGCAGGGATGCAGGAACTGCGTCGTCGGCATCGCCTGCTCCTCGGGCGCGGCGCGCCTTTTCGAGATCAAGGCGGCCGACGACGAGCGGGCCCGCGCGTACATCGAAATGCGGGGAGGGGAGGAGGCGGAAGCATGAGCGGGAGAGCCGGTGGAAGGGGAAGGAGGCTCGTGGATGAGGTCGCCCGGAGTCGGGCCGCGAACGATCTCGAAACGTCGTTCTGCGTCGAGGCGGGCGCCGGCACGGGAAAGACGAGCCTTCTCGTCAACCGGTTCCTGTCGATCCTCGAGAGCGGCACGGCCTCCTGCAGCCAGATCGTCGCGATCACCTTCACCGAGAAAGCCGCCGGCGAAATGAAGATCAGGCTCCGGCAGCGCATATTCGAGCGCCGCGCCGATCCCGCGATCGCCCCGGAGGCCCGCGCCAATCTCGAGCGCGCCTCCGACGAGCTCGAGCGCTCGCCGATCTCGACCATCCATTCGTTCGCCGCGACGATCCTGCGCGAGTATCCGGTCGAAGCGCGCGTCGATCCGAGCTACGGCCAGCTCGACGCGCTCGAGGGGGAGCTCTTCTTCGACGAATGCTGGAGCGATTTCCTCGCGCGCGGGGCCGAGGCGTGGGCGGAGACGCTGCGGCGGTTCGTCTTCTTCGGCGGCTCGATCGGGAATCTCTACGATATCGCGCTCGGATTGTACGCGCACCGGGCCGAGCGCTCGTGCAGCGGCACGTTCGACGTCGAGCAGGCCTGCGACGAGGAAGACATCCGGCTGCTCCCCGGACCGCCGATCTCTCGAAGAGGCTCAAAGAGGAGTTCGCCGCCGCCGCGGCGCGGCTCTCGGCGCTCGAGCGCGACGCGTGCGTGAATCCGGACGACCGCGGCGCCGCCGCGATCAGGGAGTTCGCCGCCCGGATGGCGGCGCTCGATCTGCTCGACGGGGACGAATCTCTGCGCGTTCTCCTCACGATCAAGATTCCGAAGAACAAGGGGAGCAAGGGGAACTGGCGGCCCGCCGAGGCCTGCGCCGAGCAGAAAGAGATATTTTCCGGCCTCGACTCGTTCCGGGAAACCATGAGGACGGCCCTCTCCGATGGTCTGCGGGACGGGCTCGACCGGTTCTTCGACGAGTTTCTCGCCTCGATCGATCGGCGCAAGGCGGCGCTCGGCGTCCTCGATTTCGACGATCTCCTCGTCAAGGTGCGCGAGCTGCTCCGCGATCCGGAGTCGCTCGACATGCTCCGCGAGCGCTACCGCTACGTTCTCGTCGACGAGTTCCAGGATACGGATCCGGTTCAGGCCGAGATCGTCTATCTCCTCGCGACCGCCCGGGGAGAGACCGGCCGGGAAACGCTCGTGCCCGGCAAGCTCTTCATCGTCGGCGATCCGAAGCAGAGCATCTACCGGTTCAGAAAGGCGGACATCGAGATCTACGAGCGCGTGAAGGAGCGCCTCGCGGCGGGCGGCGAGCGGCTTTCGATCGTGGAGAACTTCCGGTCGGTGCCCGGCGTCGTCGAATGGGTGAACGAGACCTTCGCGGAGATCATGCGGCCGACCGGCGACGCGCGCTTCCAGCCGCGCTACGAGGCGATCCATCCGTACCGCTGCGGAGGCGGCGCTCCGGTGGCGCTCTTCGACATCGGGCTCGCCGAGGAAGAGACGAAAACGCAGGCGGTCCGCGCCCGCGAAGGGGAGGCGATCGCCCGCCTCATCCGCTCGCTCGTCGAGGGGGGCGCGGAGGTGATGGATCCGCGGAAGCGCGAGATGCGCCCGGTGAAGCACGGCGATATCGCCGTGATCTATCCGGGAACGACGGGAATCGACTTCTACGAGGAGCCGCTTCGCGCGGAGGGCATTCCGTACGTCGTCGAGGGGGGGAAGCTCTACTACGCCCGCGACGAGATCCGGACGCTCGCGGCCGCGGTGTGGGCGATCGAGGATCCGTACGATCCGCTCTCCCTCGTCGCCGTGCTGCGCTCGCCGCTGTTCGGCGCGAGCGACGAGGATATCTTCCTCTTCACGCGGGGCGGCGGACGGCTCGATTATCTCGATCCGGGGGCGGGGGCTGCCGAAATGCCGGGTGATCTCGGCGCAGCGCTCGAGCTCCTCGCCGGTCTCCATGCGCGGCGGAACGAGCTCGGTCCCTCGGGAACGCTGCTCGAGCTCCTCGGGCGCACGAAGTTCCTCGAGCTTTCGCTCCTGCGCCCGCACGGCGACCAGCGGGTTTCGAACATCAGGAAGGCGGTTTCGAGCGCGCGGGCGTTCGAGGAGCAGGGGAAATCGTACCGGCGTTTCGCCCGCTGGTTCAGGGATCAGGAGGCGCTCGCCTCGGCGGAGGGGGAATCACCCCTCGTGGAGGAGGACGACGACGCGGTCCGGCTGCTCACCGTTCACAAGGCGAAGGGGCTTCAGTTCCCCGTCGTGATCCTGGCGAATCTCGTCCAGAAGAAGCGCGCGTCGTACCAGGTGCTCGTCGAAAAGGGGCGGCGCGTCTCGTTCAAGCTCGGGCTCCTCGAGACGGGGGACCACGCCGAGCTCGAGACGAACGAGAAGGCGCGCGAGGAAGCGGAGACGATCCGGCTCCTCTACGTCGCCGCGACGCGGGCCGGGGACATGCTCGTCGTGCCGCGCACGCCGCGGGAGGGAAGCTACTTCGGGCTCATCAAGGCGCATCTCGTCGAGTCCGGCGCCGGCGGGGACGGGGAGGCCGGAGCGGCGGGCGATGGCGTCGGCGGGACCGGTCCATCGCCGCGTTCGGCGCACGTGCGGGACCTCTCGGTCTCGTCGCTTCCGCCGCTTCGCGGCAAGCCGCGGCCCTTCACGCGATTCGCGGAGCCTTCGCGGGAGGCGGCTGCGAAGGCCGCGCGGGAGCGCGCGGAATGGATCGCCGCGCGGGAGCGGCTCCTCGCGGAGGCCGCGAAGGGGCCGCTCGTCCTCGCTCCTTCGAGGCTCGCGGCCGAGGCTCGCGAGGAGCCCCCGAGCGCGATGGCGGTCGGGCTCGAGATTCCCGATGCATCCGGCGCCGCTGCCGGCGCGCCCGTCGAGCCGGGCGCTCCCGGCGCTCAGTCCCGCGATCGGCTCCTCCTTTTCGGGCAGGCCTTTCACCGGATCATGGAGCTCGCCGATCTTTCCGGCGCGCGCCCTCCGGGCGGCCTCGCCGAATCGGTCGCCGCGGAGCTCGGCATCGAGGACGCGGCGGGCGAGCTCGAGCGTGTCGCGTCCGCGGCGCTCCAATCCGACATCATCCGCCGCGCGGCGCGCGCGGCGCGCTGCTTCCGCGAGGCGCCGTTCGCCGTGCCCTGGGAGGGGAACTTCATCGAGGGGAGAATCGATCTCCTGTTCGAGGAGAACGGCCGCTGGACGCTCGTCGACTACAAGACCGACGATGTGGCGGCGCGGGATTTGGACGGGAGAATCGCGGCCTACCGCCCGCAGGCTGCCGCGTACGCGCTCGCCCTCAAGACGCTCGGCATCGAATGCTCGGGAGGGATCGTTCTCCATTTCGCGCGGCCGAACGAGACGCGGGTCCTCGAGTACTCGGCGAGCCTCGTCGCCGAGGCGGAGCGTGCGCTCCGCGCGGCGGTCATCGAGCGGGACGCCGCCCGAGGGCGCTCGCGACCGGCCCTTCCCTGAGCGTCGCGCCGAGCCCGGGGCCTTCCGGCAGCACGAGCTTCCCGTTCAGCGTCGTCACGCCCGAAGCGGGATCGTTCCGCACGAGGATATTGCCGTCGAGATCGGCATAGTCGACGAGCGGCGAGATCTGCGCCGCCGCCGTGATGCCGATCGAGCTCTCGATCATGCAGCCGAGCATCACGTTCATCCCGCACGCGCGCGCCGCGCGGATCATCCGGAGCGCTTCGAGCACGCCGCCGCATTTCATGAGCTTGATGTTGATGCCGTGAAACGCTCCGGCGAGCGCCGGAACGTCGCTCGCGACCCGGACGCTCTCATCGGCGAAGATCGGAAGCGACGTGCGCGCGGCGAGCCATCGGATTCCTTCGAGATCCGCCGCCGGGAGCGGCTGCTCGACGAACTCGACGTTCTGTCCCTCGAGCCACCGCATCTTCTCGAGCGCCTCGTCCCGGGTCCAGCCCTCGTTCGCGTCGACGCGCACCGGCCGGTCGGTCGCCGAGCGCACCGCCTCCATGATCTCGCGGTCGTTCTCGAGCCCCATCTTGATCTTGAGCACGGGGAATCCCGCAGCCTCGCGGATCTTCTCCGCCACGATCGCCGGTTCGTCGATGCCGATCGTATACGACGTCACGGGGGTCTTGCCGGGATCGAGGCCGAGATGGGCGTAGAGGGGCGCGCCGAGACGCTTGCCGAGCAGATCGTGGAGCGCGATGTCGATCGCCGCCAGCGCCGCCCACTCCCCGCCGAGCGCGCGGGCGGCCCGCTCGACGGCCTCCTCGACGCGATCCGCCGGCTCGAGGAGCGCCGCGTCGAGGGAGGCCAGCGCCCGCTCCGCCGATTCCGCGCTCTGTCCGTAGCGGGGGGAGGGGGCGGCCTCGCCGAATCCCTCGAGTCCGCCGTCCTCGAGACGGACGATGACTGATTCCCTGAACTCGTCGGCGCTCCGCGCGATGCGGAACGTATGCCGCAGCTCGAGGCGCGCCCGTGCGAACGATATTTTCATGAATCCTCCCGCGCGGGAAGCGCGCGGCCCGGTCCCGCCACCCCGCCGCTTTCGGTTTCCATTATTCGGCGACTCCGGTATAATAGGCGCGGAGCTCGTTTCGAACAAGGTTCCAGTTCTCGCCACGTTAGAAGTTTTGTCGCAGGAGGGGATTGCATGGCACCAAAGGCGCAGTCGCGGCGGAGGCGTACAGTGCACAAGGAGTATCCGAAGGACGTTGCCGATATCGTCTTGAGGGCCTTCGACTACACGACGGACGGCATCATCGTGGGAAGGCTGAGCGACGGGGTCGTTTTGTATCACAACAAGGCCTGGCTCAGGATACACGCGCTCGACGAAAATACCGACATGCGCGGCAAGGTGTTCCGCGAGTTCGAACGCGCCGAGCTCCTGCCCGTCCTGGACAAGGTGACCGAGGAAATCCGCAAGCGCGGCTCCTATAGCTATCAAATCGGAACGGTCCGCAGGGACGGCGTGTATCACGACGTTCATATGGCGGCCAACGTCATACGGGAATGCGATCCGCCCGTCGTCATCGTGATCCTGCGCGAGATCACCGATCTCGTGCAGATGAAGAGCGAGATCGCGCGCCGCAACGTGGAGCTCGAGCTTCTCAACGAGATCCACCGGGTCGTCGCGCGCGCGCGAAGCCGGAAAACGGTTATCAGGAAAATGCTCGCGCTGCTGCGCGATTTCGTCGGGGCGAAGTTTTGCGGCTTCTACCTCATCGATCACGCCAATAAGGACGCGGTCCTCATCGATGAGATCGGTCTCCCCCCGGGCACGAGGAAAAAGGTGATGCATATTCCGCTCAACAAGAACAGCGCGTTCGCGGGCATCGCGAAATCGCGGCATACCTACGTGTTGGAAGAGGAAATGCCGGATCACGACGGAGGAAGAGCCGATATACGGAAGGCTCTGGGGATCAAGCGGACGATCGGGACCGTTTTCAAAACGGGCACGAACCGGGATTATATGACGATCTTCGGCCTTCCGGAAGCGGAGTCGGTGGATCCCGAAATCCGCAGCTTCTTCGATACGGCGGCGAAGCAGTTCGTCATGGTGATCGAGCGGGTCGAGCTCCTCGACGCGCTCGAGAAACACGAGCGGGACCTCAACGACTTGACGAGGCGCCTGATCGATTCAGGCGAAGAGGAGAAGCGCCGGTGCTCTCTCATCCTCCACGACGAGATCGGTCAGGCGCTCACCGGGCTCAAGTTGGAGCTCGAACTGCTCGAAAAAGGTCTCGGCCCCCTCGATTCCTGCACGAGGAAATCCATCGAGGGGATACGGAGGCAGGTCAGGTTCGTCGCGGAGAGCACCCGGACGATCGCGAAATCGTTCCATCCCGCAATGCTCGACGAGCTCGGATTCGTGCCGACCCTTCACTGGTATGTCGATAACTTCGTACGCGGCGACGGGCTCGAAGTGGCCTTCGAGGACGCGGGTTTCGACGAGGATCTGCCGGCGCCGGTCTCGCTTGCCCTCTACCGCGTGGCGCAGGAGGCCCTCACGAACGTCGTGCGGCACGCCCATGCATCCAGGGTGTCGATTTCTCTGACAAAGGGCTATCCATATGTTATAATGGAAATCGAAGACAACGGCCGGGGGATATCGAAGCAAAAGACGAAAACGAAGACGCGCGGCCTCGGGCTCGTGAGCATGCGGGAGAGGATCGAGTATATGGGCGGAACCGTGCGCATCAAATCCTCTCCGGGAACGGGCACGAAGGTGCGGGTCAAGATGCCGATCGGGGCGGTCAATGGCTGACAGAATCAGGGTCGTCATCGTTGAGGATCATACGATCGTCCGCGAAGGTCTTCGGCCCCTTCTCGAGGGGAGGGGTGTCGAGGTCATCGGCGAGGCCGGGGACGGCCGTGAGGCGGCGCGGCTCGTCAAGGAGCTCGCTCCGCAGGTCGTCATCATGGACGTAGCGCTCCCGCATCTCGGCGGCATCGAGGCGACCCGCAGGATCGTGAAGAGCAATCCCGCGATGAAGGTCATCATGCTCACGATCCACGACGAGCCGCAGTACGTTTTCAAATCGCTCGAGGCGGGGGCCAAGGGATATCTCGTCAAGGAGGCGCCGCTCGAGGAGCTCATGACGGCGATCAAGGCCGTCATGAACGGGGAAACCTACCTGAGCTCGAACTTCCCGCCGGGCCTCATGGAGTCATACGTCAAGATGGCGAAGCGCGGGAAGAAGGCGGACGAGTTCAGCCAGCTGACGAGGCGCGAGCGGGAGATCCTCCAGTACATCGCCGAGGGGCATACGAGCCCGCAGATCGCCAAGATGCTGTTCATAAGCAAGAAGACCGTCGAGAATCACCGTGCTAACATTATGGAAAAATTAGACATACACGATACGGCCGGTCTCGTGAGGTACGCGATAAAAATCAAGCTTGTCGAAACCTGATCGGGAACGTATCTTGTCCCGCGGATGTACAAGAGGGGTGGAGGGGTGAAAATGAGGCGTTCTACTTATTGTATTGTTTCTCCCTGTCCACTATAGTTTAGATGAAAGCTCAACAGGGACTGTTCGAAGGCAAGCACAGAAGAATTACAAAATAGGAAGAATATCAGGAGGTAGAGACTAGCGCATAGTCCATACCGACAAGAAGTCCGAATGAAGGGTTTTGCCGCCTGACTAAAATGCGGAGCCTATCCCATCCTACCAAAAAACCCCATCTCTTCCCCTAGGAGATGAGCCGCTTATCTGGGAAAAGCTCCCACCTGGCAACAGGATCGAACCTTCAACGCTCCGGTGAGAGTCCCTTAGGATCGCTTTCCACACCAAATGGAGCTGGGGTTCACGTCAGGCGGCAATTTTTTTTGCCCGCGCCGGGGATCGAACTTACCGGCGCGGCTCGCTTGCCGCGGCGGCCTCGAGGATCCGCACGAGACAGCGTCTCGTCCGGGGGCCGTCGAACTCGCAGAAGAAAATCGCCTGCCAGGTGCCGAGAAGAAGCTCTCCGCCGCTCACCGGAACGAACGCCGATACCCCGACGAGGGAAGATTTCACGTGCGCGTCCGAATTGCCTTCCGCATGCCGGTATCCGTCCCCTTCGGGGATCAGCTTCGAGAGCGTCTCGGCGATGTCCCGGGCGACCGCGGGATCGGCCTTTTCGTTGACGGTGACCGCCGCGGTCGTGTGGGGGACATAGATATGGCAGATCCCTTCCGCGACGCCGCTCTGTTCGAGGATCGTCCGGACACCGCTCGTGATGTCGACGAGCTCGTTTCGCGAACGGGTGCGAACGGGTAGTTCATGAACCACGGCGGCCTCCTTCGCGTTGTCGAAGGCGCGCGCCTGATGCGGCGCCTCGCGCACATGAGCACTTGACCGTTTGCCGAACGATCCCTATAATAGACGATTCTCGCGCGTGAATCAATTTCAAGGAGGTCGACGCATGTCGCTGAGCGGTCTGGAACCCAAGAACCTGTGGAAGCATTTCGATAAGATCCGGAGCATTCCCCACTGCTCGGGGCAGGAGGCGAAGCTCGCCGAGTATCTCCTGGCCTACGCGAAAGGGAAGGGGCTCGAGGCCGAAAAGGACAAAGCCGGGAACGTCGTGATCCGCGTGAGCGCCACGAGCGGCCACGAGAGCGCGCCGACCGTCGTGCTGCAGGGGCACATGGATATGGTCGGGGAGAAGAACTCGGACGTCGCGCACGATTTCTCGAAAGACCCGATCCAGCTCGAGTTCCAGGGCGAATGGCTCAAGGCGAAGGGCACGACGCTCGGCTCCGACAACGGCATCGGGCTCGCCGCGGCCCTCTCGCTCATCGATTCGAAGGACGTCGTCCACGGGCCGCTCGAGCTCCTCTTCACCGTCGACGAGGAGGTCGGGCTCACGGGCGCCGGCAAGCTCAAGCCGGGTTTCGTCAAGGGCGGCATGATGATGAACCTCGACAGCGAGGAGCTCGGCGCCGTTTACATCGGCTGCTCGGGGGGCGGGGACACGACGCTAAAGCACGCGATCGAGTTTCTCGACGCGCCCGCCGGGACGAAGGGATTCGTTCTCAAGGTGACCGGGCTCCGCGGCGGCCACTCCGGCATCGACATCATCGAGCAGCGCGGCAACGCGATCAAGATCATGGCGCGTTGCCTCTGGAAGGCCTCGCGCACGCAGCCCATTCACCTCGCCGGATTCCGGGGCGGCAACAAGCGCAACGCGATCCCGCGCGAGGCCGAGGCCGATCTCATGATTCTCGAGACCGCCGTCGACGAGATCTCCGCTCTCGTCGGCGACGAGGCGGCGAAGATCAAGGACGAGCTCGGCGGCCGCGAGGCCAATCTCGCCGTCCGGCTCGAGCCGTCGGACCGCTCGTTCTCCCGGATCATGGAGGCGCAGTCCCAGAAACGGCTCCTGAATCTCCTCGTCGCCCTGCCGCACGGCGTCGCGGCGATGAGCTACGATATCGCGGGGCTCGTCGAGACGTCGAACAACCTCGCCACGATCGCGACCGGCGGGAGCGATATGACGATCGGGCTCTCGACGAGGAGCTCGATCGCGAGCGCGCTCAAAGCGCTCCGCGAACGCATCCGGGCGACGGCGGAGCTCGCCGGCGCCGCGGTCGAGGAGAACGATCCCTATCCCGGCTGGAAGCCGAATCTCGATTCGAAGCTACTGGCCGTCGTGAAGGCGGTGCACCTGCGGGAGTTCGGCGTCGAGCCGCAGCTCAAGGCGATCCACGCGGGGCTCGAGTGCGGCATCATCGGCGAGAAGTTCCCCGGCATGGACATGATCTCGATCGGCCCCTGGATCGAGCACCCGCATTCCCCCGACGAGCGGGTCAACATCCCGTCGGTCGACAAGTTCTATACGCTTCTCAAGGCGGTGCTCGCCGAGCTCGCGGCGAAGCGTGCGGCGTAAGGTGGGACCCGGCGCCGGACCCGGCGCCGGACATTCCCGTTCCGAGCCCAGTCGCGGAGCCTCCAATGGGCTCGTTCACGGGAATGTCCGGCGCAGGGGCGGGGGCCCCATCAGCGTCCCCCGCTATTCGTAGAGTAAAGAGCACATGAAAAAGCGGCCGGACCCGAAAGGGCCCGGCCGCTTCGTTTACAGCCGCTGCTGCGATTCTTACTCCTCCGCCATGTACGGGTAGCGGTAGTTCTCCGGCGGGCAGTACGTCTCCTTGATCGTCCGCGGGCTCGTCCAGCGGATCATGTTGAGGAGGCTTCCCGCCTTGTCGTTCGTGCCGGAAGCGCGGCTTCCGCCGAACGGCTGCTGGTTGACGACGGCGCCCGTCGGCTTGTCGTTGATGTAGAAGTTGCCCGCCGTGTCGGCGAGCGCCTCGGTCATCATGACGATCGCCTGCCGGTCCTGCGCGAAGATGGCGCCCGTGAGCGCGTATGGCGAGGTCGTCGAGACGAGGTCGAGCGTCTTCGCGAGCCGGCTGTCGTTGTAGACGTAGATCGTGATCACGGGCCCGAAGATCTCATCGCGCATCGTCTTGAAGTCGGGCTTCTTCGCCACGATCACCGTGGGCTCGACGAAGTAGCCCTTGCGATCGTTGCAGCCGCCGCCGGCGATGATCTTCGCGTCACGGGAGCGCTTCGCGTAGGCGATGTATCCCTTGATGCTCTCGAACGCCGCCTTGTCGATGACGGCGGTCACGTAGTTCCGGAAGTCCTTCGGATCGCCCATCTTGATCGTCGAGATCTCGTGGAGGAGCATCTTCTTGACCCGCGGCCAGAGACTCTTCGGAATGTAGGCGCGCGAGGCGGCCGAGCATTTCTGGCCCTGGTACTCGAAGGCTCCCCGCACCATCGCGATGACGAGAGGCTTCACGTCCGCCGACGGATGCGCGAAGATGAAGTCCTTCCCGCCCGTCTCGCCGACGATTCGCGGATACTGGTTGTAGTTCCTGATGTTGGTGCCGATCACTTCCCACATCCGCTGGAACGTCGAGGTGCTGCCGGTGAAGTGAACGCCCGCGAGATCCGGGTGCGTGAGCACGAGGTCGCCGACGACCGAGCCCGGTCCCGGGATCATGTTGATGACGCCGTCCGGGAGTCCGGCCTTCTTGAGGATTTCCATGATGTAATGCGCCGAGTAGACCGCGCTCGAAGCGGGCTTCCACACGCAGGTGTTGCCCATCATTGCCGGAGCGGTCGGCAGGTTCCCCGCGATCGCGGTGAAGTTGAACGGGGTCACGGCGAAGACGAATCCGTCGAGCGGCCGCGCCTCGCTCATATTCCACATGCCGGGGGACGATTCGGGCTGCTGGCCGAGGATCGTCTTCATGAAGTACACGTTGAAGCGGAAGAAATCGATGAGCTCGCAGGCGGAGTCGATCTCGGCCTGGAACGCGGTCTTCGACTGGCCGAGCATCGTCGCGGCGTTGAGCGTCGCGCGGTACTCTCCGGCGAGAATGTCCGCCGCCTTCATGAACACGGCGGCGCGCGCCTCCCACGGGAGCGCCGCCCAGCCCTTCTTCGCGGCCATGGCCGCCTTGATCGCGGCCTCTACCTCGCGCTTGCCCGCCTTGTGGTACGTGCCGAGCACGTGCTTGTGGTCGTGGGGCATGACGCAGAGGCCCGTCTTTCCCGTGCGGACGTTCCGTCCGTTGATGACGCACGGAATGTCGATCTTCTTGCCGCTGAGCTCCTTCAGCTTCGCCTTCAGCGCGGTTCTCTCTTTTGTGCCGGGGCCGTAGGTCAGGTTCGGCTCGTTCTTCGGCATCTCGATCTTGGGGATGCTGTTGATCACCGGGTACCTCCGTCTGTTCAGGTTGCTCCTATTGAAAAACAGGGCCTCTGCCCTGCAGGGTGACCTCACGATGAAAAGCGGGCAGAAATACGGTGTGCAATATAACACAAAGGCGCTGATGGGTCAACAGGGGGGCGGGCCCGCGCAGCTGGGGGGGGTACCGGCGCCCGCCATGGGCGGCCGGGCTTCACCGGGCGCCGTTCGCGCGCGCCCCGGCGACGTCGGAGGTGTCCGCGGTCGCGCGCAGGTATGCGTCGTAGAGGCGCTTCTGCTCGTCGCCGCGGAAGGGGCTCATGTAGTGAAAAAAGTCGAACATGGCGAACGATTCGACGAAGGGGGATTCGGCCTCAATCTGGGCCAGCACGCGCTCGATGGGGGCCGGCTCCCGCCCGCGCCCGGTCGTTCGATGCCGGAATATCTCGATATCGCTCCAGAGCGCGATTTCCTCGTCATCGCAGATCTCCCGCATGACCCGGAAATACGGGACCACCTTCGTGTCCATGCGCTTCTCCCAGCGGTTCGCGCCGACGCCGTCCTGCAGGATGACGATGTCGATGCCGGAGCCGGCGAGCATATCGCCGAAGAGCTTCCGGAACGCTTCGGGGGTCGTGCTCTGCGCGAGGCACGCGGAGACGGCGACGGGCTTTCCGCCGGAGAGGGCGCGGCAGTGGTCGCTCTGCCGCCGCAGGAATCCGCGGAGCGCGGCGACGTGCTCGGGTTTGAAACCGTAGTACCGGAGCTCCTGCGGGATGTACCATCCGGCGAACGACGGATGGCGCCCGTAGCGGGCCCAGGCCCGGCCGGCGAGCCGCATGCTCAGCGTCCCGGCGCGTTCGAGGTAATTCGGATACGTGATGCGCTCGTGCCAGCGGTCGATCGTCGCGAGCCCGAGAAACACGCGCATACGATGCTCGTCCGCGTACTCGAGGATGACGCGGGTGGGATCGCACGCCGCGGAATCGGCCGGAATGAAGCGCTCGTTTTCGTGCTCGAGCCACTGGACGATCACGAGATCGATGCCGGCGCCCCGCATCGCGTCGAGCTCGCGTCGCCACGCGGCCTCGTCCATCTCCATCATCCAGTCCTGGTACTGGACGAAGGTTCCTTCGATGCGCCGCTTCGAGGGGGGCCTCGCGCGGGCTCCCGTCTCCGCGCCCGACGCCGCGGCGCTCAGCAGCAGCGCGAGCAGGGTGGCGACGAAGCACTGCGTCACGGTTATCATGTCGAGTTGATTACCCCCCTTCTCGACCATTTTACCACTATTGCCCCGTCGGTGGCTATTGACTTTATTCGAGGGAAGCTGTTATCTTGATGAGGTTTCGCGCCTGATAACGCAGGCTTCAGGGGTGTAGCTCAATTGGCAGAGCATCGGTCTCCAAAACCGAGGGCTGCAGGTTCAAGTCCTGCCACCCCTAATTTTTTTGCCCTCAGGCGGCGTCCGGGCGGGCGCGCCTGAGGGGAGGGAGACGCCGGGAATGAGCAAGGGCAGGGTCACGAGCGGCATGAGGCCGACGGGGAGCATCCACCTCGGCAATCTGCACGGCGCTCTCGACAACTGGGTCAAGCTCCAGCACGACTACGAGTGCTACTTCTTCATCGTCGATTGGCATGCCCTCACGACGCCCGGGGGCGGGGACGCGCTCGGGTACGAGAACGTCGCTCGCATGCGCCAGAACGTCGTCGAGATGGCGATCGACTGGGTGGCGGCGGGGCTCGATCCGGACAAGTGCTCCATATTCGTCCAGTCCCACGTTCCCGAGGTCGCCGAGCTGCACCTGGTCTTCTCGATGATCACGCCGCTCGGCTGGCTCGAGCGGAATCCGACCTACAGGGAAATGGTCCTCGGCTACAAGATCGAGCACCCGAGCTACGGGCTCCTCGGCTATCCGACGCTGCAGGCGGCGGACATCCTCGTGTACAAGGGGAATTTCGTCCCGGTCGGCAAGGACCAGGAGGCCCACGTCAACATGACCCGCGACCTCGCGCAACGCTTCAACAGCCTCTACGGGCGCGAGGTGTTTCCGATCACGCAGGTGCTCCTCACGCAGGTTCCGAAGGTCCCCGGGATCGACAGCGTCGACCGGAAGATGAGCAAGAGCGCGGGCAATCATATCGCCCTCGCGTATTCCGAGGAGCAGACGGCGGAGATCGCGCGGACGATGTTCACCGATCCCGTCAAGATGCGCAAGAACGACAAGGGGCATCCCGACGGCTGCGTCGTCTACGCGTTCCACGGGCTCTATAACAAAGCGGAGCAGCCCGTCGTCCGGAACGAGTGCGAGGAGGGCGCGCGCGGCTGCGTCGACTGCAAGAAGCAGCTCGCGGCGAAGATGAACGAGGCCCTTCGTCCCATCCGGGAGCGGCGCCGCGAGCTGAGCGAGCGTCCCGAGCGTATCAAGGAGATACTGATGAACGGCGCCTCGCGCGCGCGCGCCGTCGCGCACGCGACGATCGAGGAGGTGCGCGAAGCCCTCAACCTGCCGCCGAAGGAGATATTCTAATGGCGAACGTGATCGATTATTTCATTCCGCTCTTTCGCAGCCATCTCGACCTTCCGTTCGAACCGTCCGCGTACTATCGTCCCCGTCCCTATCGCAACGCCGCCGTGCGCTTCCGGGGCTGCTCGATCGACGATTTCGAGGAGCGCGCGAGGATCCTCGCCGAGGAAGCGGGGCACAACGTGTTTCTCTTCAGGTCGGACAAGATCCCCGGCTGCGATCTCCTCTCCGATTCGGGCACCACGACGATGACGATGGAGCAGTGGGCGTCGATGCTCCTCGGCGACGAGGCGTACGGGTCGAACGAGGGCTATTTCGAGCTCAAGGATCAAGTCGGCGCGACCTTCGGCCCGGCATGGCGGCAGAAATCCGGACGGCGGGTGGGGGATCGCGAGCCGCTCTTCATATTCCATCAGGGGAGGGCGGCCGAGAACGCCCTTTTCAGCGTCCTCTCGCGCGAGCTCAAGCAGAAGGGGCTGCCCGCGCCGAAGCCGCTTTCGAAGGACATCCTTCCGGAGCTCCGGTCGCGGATCGAGCGCCGGGCGAAGACGGTGAAGGGGCACGGGACGGCGGCTCCGCAGCCCTTCTACGTCATCCCGAGCAATTCGCATTTCGATACGACCGAGGGGAACATCGAGGACAAGTTCATGGTGCCCCTCAACCTGCCGTGCCGTGAGCACCTCGCCGGCGACGAATCGTTCCCCTTCCGCGGAAACATGGATCTCGATGAGCTCGAGAATCTGCTCGCGACCGAGCGCGAGCGCGTCCCGCTCGTGTACATCACGGTCACGAACAACACGGGGGGCGGCCAGCCCGTTTCGATGGAGAATATCAAGCGCGTGCGCGAGATCACGCGGAAGCACCGCGTGCCGTTCTTCTTCGACGCGTGCCGTTTCGCGGAGAACGCGTGGTTCATCCAGCGGAACGAGAAGGGCTACGCCGCGAAGAGCATCGAGGAGATCGTGCACGAGATGTTCGCGCACGCGGACGGATTCCACATCAGTTTCAAGAAGGACGGGCTCGGCAACATCGGCGGGGCCCTCTGTCTCCGGGAGGAGAGCTTCTTCACGGAGCGGTTCCCGGCGTTCGCGAACGAGATCACCGATTACCAGATCATGACCGAGGGGCATCCGACTTACGGGGGGCTCGCGGGGCGCGACCTCAAGGCGCTCGCCGAAGGGCTGCGCACCGTCACGCGCCGGGAGTACCTCGATTGCCGTATCGGGCAGGTGCGGCGGTTCGGCGACCGGCTCGCCGCGCTCGGTATTCCGATCGTTCGCCCGATCGGGGGGCACGCGATATACATCGACATCGACCGGTTTTTCGACGGCGCCGCGCGCGACGACGAGTTCAAGGGGCTCGCCTTCACGTCGCTCCTCCTCATCGCCGGGCATCGCTTCTGCGAGCTCGGTCTCTATGCGTTCGGCGCCTTCGACGGCGAGAAGGAATCGCCGCCCGAGCCCCGCGTGAACAACGTGCGGGCGGCCGTTCCGCGTCTCGCGTACGAGGACCAGGACCTCTTCGCGGCGGCCGAGGCGGTGAAGCTCCTGCACGACCATCGCGACCGTATCCCGGGGGTTCGCGTCGAGTACGGGCGCGACCTCAAGCTCAGGCATTTCAAGAGCCGCTTCTCGTTCCTCGGCTGAGGAGCGTTCGTCCGTCCCGGTTCCGGCGGCGATCCGCGTTCCGCGCGGTTTCAGCGCGAATTCCGTGAAACTGGAATGTTTCCTGCAGGTTATCGGCACGTTCGAGCCGCGGCCGCGCGTGAGAAGCGGGCCGGGCGCTATCGCACGGCCGAAATGACGAACCTCCGGGAGCAGCCGTGAAGAATTCGACCGAAGAAACCGCGATTCCGATCGTCGAATGCGACAGCTGCCGCGATCGGACCGACGAGATGCGGCAGCTCGCCGCGGTCATGGAGATCGCGAACGCCATCAATTCGCGGACCGATCTCAACGAGATTCTCTCCGCGATTTCGAAAGAGCTGTCGAAGGTCATCGAATACGACCTCGGCTGCGTCGCCATCTACGAAAAGGAGCGGAACGGCCTCTTCATGAGGCACGTCTGGCGCACGTCAGGGGAGCGCACGGGGGAAGGGCGCTACGTGCCGCTCGACGAGAGCAACCTCGTCGGATGGGTCGCGATCCACCGGAAGCCGGTCCTGCGCGGGAACATTCCCGACGACCCCCGGTTCCGGGAGGTCATGAAGGAAGATTCCCTCAAGTCCGATATCGTCGCCCCGCTGATCGCGAACGGGGAGCTCGTCGGCACGGTGAACCTGGGGAGCCACGCGAGCGGTCATTTCACCGATTTCGACCTCGACCTCCTCGTGCGGTTCAGCAAGCTCACGGCGATCGCGATCGAGAAATCCAAGGCGCTCGACGAGCTCGGGGAGCTCAGCGAGCGGTACCGCCTCCTCATGCTGAACGCGAACGAGATCATCATGATCGCCAATACCGCCGCCGAAATCATCGAGGGCAACAGGGCTCTGTACGACATTTCCGGCTACACTCCCGAGGAAATGATCGGCCGCGAGATGTTCGCCTTCATGCTTCCCGATCGGCGCGAAGACGCGAAAAAGATATACTGCGGCATTCTCAAGGGGGATGTCGCGCACATACCCGAGCTTCCGTTCGTCAAGAAGAACGGCCAGGTCGTCGATCTCGAAATGAGCGTCGCCACGATCCGGATTAAGGATCATCCGTACGTGCTCGCCATCGCGCACGACATCACCGAGCGCAAGGCGCTCCAGGAGCGCATCACGCAGCAGAACGCCGAGCTCAAGGCGATCAACGGCAAGCTGCAGGAGCTCGACAATCTCAAAAACGAGTTCCTCGGGCGCGTCAGCCACGAGCTCCGCACGCCGCTGTCGATCATTATGGCGTACACGAACACGCTCCTCGAGGACCCCGAACAGGCGATCGATCCGGAGACGAGGGCCGATTTTCTCCGCGTTATCGAGGGGCATTCGAACAAGCTGCTCGGGCTCATCAACGACCTGCTCGATCTCTCCCGCGTCGAGGTATCGGACGCCATGCTCCACCAGAGCGAGGGGAGCCTCAACGAGATCGTCACGATCTCGGCGAAGATCGCCGAGGCGCTCGCGGTGCAGAGCCGCGTGACGCTCGTGACGGATCTGGACGAAACGATTCCCATCGTCACGTTCGATCCGCTCCGGATCAGGCAGGCCTGCGTGCATCTGCTCACGAACGCGATCAAGTTCAGCGGCACGGGGGACGCGGTCACGATCGCTTCGCGGAACGAAGAGCACGAGGTCGTCGTGTCGGTGCGGGACCACGGCCCCGGCATCGAGGCCGAGGATATCCCCGAAGTGTTCGAGAAATTCAATCAGCTCGACGGCGGTTCCTCGCGGGAGCGCGAGGGTCTCGGCATCGGCCTCAAGCTCGTGAAGCATTACGTGGAGCTCCACGGCGGCAGGGTGTGGATCGAGAGCGAAAAGGGAGCCGGATCGACGTTCTCGTTCTCGCTCCCGAAGTAGCGGTTTCCCCCGAGCGTTTTTCCCGACGCGCCTTCCCCGAATCGTCCCCCCCGACAGCGGGCCATTCTCAGGAAACGACGAGCACGCCGTTCTCGATGCCCACCGTGCGCGTGATCGACGTGACGGCGAGTCCGCCGATCTTCATCTCGCTCGTCGGGTCCGCGGAATCGGCGGTTTCGACGAGTATCCGCGCGAGGGCGTCGATCTCCTTGCCCTGCTCGATGATCATGCTGCCCGCCGTGACGACGCCGTGCCGCAGGAGGTAGGAGATGAGCCCCGCCGCCGCCGTTCCCGACGCGGGATCCTCCCACATGCCGAGGGCAGGCGCGAAGTGGCGCATGTACGCGACGCAATCGGGCGAATACGTGTCGACGGCGAAGACGTGGTTCGTGTCGATGCCGAGCGCGCGGTTCATGAGGCCGAGCTTGATGAGATCGGGATTCATGTCGTGGATCGTTTCCTTGCGAGCGACGGGGATCATGAGCTGCTCGAAGCCCGTCGAGATGATCTCGAGCGGGAGCCCCGTCCGCCGGATGTCGGCCGGGTCGAGCCCGAGAATCTTCGCGACGTCCTGAACGGGAACGTTCGAAGGCCGGTGCCGCCGCACGGTCTGATGGAGCATGATCTTCTCGAGCACGCCGGAGTCCGCGCCTTTGATCGCGAGAACGGCGCCGCCCGCTCCCGCGTCCGCCGCCCCGCGCCTGAAGTGGATGTCGAGTTGGATGAGACCGGCCCTCGTTTCGAAGACGGCCTTCGTCACGCCGTCATCGAGCGGAACCCTCCCGTCCTCGATGAGGGCGTAGCAGGACGCGATGATCGCGTGTCCGCTCAGATCTATTTCCTCGATCGGCGTGAAGAAGCGGATCCGGTAGAGCGCCTCGTCGGTCGAGGGGAGTGTGACGAACGTCGTCTCCGAGAGATTCAGCTCGGCGGCGATCGCGAGCATCTGATCGCTCGAGAGCGAATCGGCCTCGGTCACGACGCCGGCCGGATTGCCGCTGAACGGATTCGTCGTGAACACGTCAACGTGCTTCATCACGATGTTCTGCATGGCGTTTTCCTTCCTTCGATTCCGTTGCAAAAAGCGAGCGGGGCGGTGCAAAGTCCGCGCTTCTTGCGCATTGTCCTTCCCCGTTTCTCCGTGCAACCCGATGTTCTTCGATTTGTGTAACTCATTGTATTATATAATCTTGAATGCACTCAGGGCGTGGTCGCCGTCTTCCGGCTTCCCAACCGGGTCCGCGTCCCTATGTGGTATAGCAATTGCAAATCCGATTCCCCGAAGCCGGTTGCGGCCGCCGGGGGCGACGCCGGCGAAACCGATTCATATATACCGCTTCGCGACGGGGAAGTCCCGTCCGCGGGGCGCGTTCACCCGTTATCGTCGCGCTCGGGAGTAACGATGGCGCTGATTCAGATGAGCATGGGCGAGCTCCTCGCCAACCTGCAGACGAAGTTCGGGAAGGATCTCTCGAACTATCGCCTCTCGTGCATCCAGCGAAGGCTTTCGCTCAGAATGACGCTCCTCAAGATCGCCTCCCTCGACGAATACATGGAATACCTCTGCGCCCATCCCGGCGAAATCGAACAGCTCCTCGACACGGTCACGATTCACGTCACCGAGTTTTTCCGGGATCCCGAGGTCTTCGACGCGATCGCGAAGACCGTCCTTCCGGAGATCGTTTCGCGCAAGCTGCGTTCGCCGTCGCGGACGATCCGCGTATGGAGCGCGGGCTGCTCGACCGGCGAAGAGACGTACAGCCTCGCCATGCTCATGATGCGGCAGCTTCGTCTCGGCGGCGCCGACCTCGCGCTCGAGGTATACGGAACGGACGTGTCGAACGACGCCGTGGCGACCGCGATCGAAGGGGTCTACGACGCCCGCAAGATCGAGGGCGTGCCCGAGGATATCAGACGCAAGTGCCTCCGGGCGCAGGGGACGGGGTATCGCGTCGCCTCCGAGGTGCGGCGGTGCGTGGGATTCTCCGTTCACGATCTCTTCTCCCCGGCCCCCTATTCCCTGCTCGATCTCGTCGTGTGCCGGAACGTTCTCATTCATTTCGATCAGCGGGCGCGCGACGGCGTTCTCAAGGAATTTCACGCGGCTCTCGGAAATTCCGGGCTGCTCGTTCTCGGCAGGAGCGAGGCCGTCGCGGGGGCGGCCCTCGATTGGTATGAGCTCGTCGATCCCCGGAACAAGGTGTACCGGAAGATCGTCCTCCGCAACTCCTGAAGGAGGGAGACAATGAAATTCAGTCTTCACGGAAACAGCATCAGCATGAAGCTGATCAGCTCGATGGCGCTCGTTATTCTCGGCGTCTTTCTCATGAACTATCTGGCGTTCATGTATTTCTCGGGGAACGCCTTCGAGAAGATGGCGTCGGTATCGGCGGGAACGCAGCTCGCCGCGGGGCAGACGCAGCGGGATCAGGCGCTCGGCTATCTCCGTGTCCGCTCCCTGTCGATCGTCGCCCTCACGCTGTTCGCCGGGTTCGCCGCGTTCAGCGCGGTCGCGTTCATGGTCCTGAAGCGGCCCATGGCCCAGCTCCTCGCGGCGAGCCGGGCGCTCGCCAACAACGCGGGCGATCTCACGACCACCGTCGACATCAAGTCCGACGACGAGCTCGGGAGGCTCGGCTTCGCGCTGAACGAGCTCTTCGCGAACATATCCGGGATCATCCAGATGATCAGGACGACCGCCGACAAGGTGAATTTCTCCGCACAGAACCTCTCGGCGGCCACCGAGCAGATGAACTCCATCACCGAGGAGACGTCGACAACGGTGCAGAACATCGCGAAATCGACCGACGTGCAGGCGCGCAAGGTCGACGAGATGATCAAGGAAATCCGCAACATGGAGCGTTCGGTGAAGCAGGTGGCCAACAGCGCCGAGCTCGCGGCGTCCGCCGCGACGAACGCGTCCGACACCGCCGCGCGGGGAGGAGACTCGGCCAAGGAAGCGGTCGAGAAGATCAACAAGATCTACAACGTCATCCAGGAATCGGCCGAGATCATCAGACACCTCGGCAAATGGTCCGAACAGATCGGGGAGATCGTCGACGTCATCACCGATATCGCCGATCAGACGAATCTGCTCGCCCTGAACGCCGCCATCGAGGCCGCGCGGGCGGGCGAGGCGGGGAGCGGGTTCGCGGTGGTCGCCGACGAGGTGCGCAAGCTCGCCGAGGGGAGCGCGCGCGCCGCCGAGGAGATCGCGACGCTCATCAGACAGACGCAGGAAGAGACGCGCACGGCCGTGAAGAGCATCGAGCTCGGCGCGAAAGAGGTCACGGAAGGCAAGGAAGTCATCACGAGGACGGGGCAGTCCCTCGACGAGATCGTCGACGTCCTCCGCAGCTCGTCCGACATGGCCCGCCGGATCTCCGCGGCGACGAAGGAGCTCTCCCGCGGCATGAAGAACGTCACGGGCTCGATCGACGAGATCTCCTCGACCGCCGAGAAGAACGCCTCGGCGACGCAGGAGACGGCCGCATCGATGCAGCAGATGACCTCGAGCATGGAGGACGTCGCGTCCTCGGCCCAGAAGCTGAGCGAGATGGCGATCCAGCTCCGCCAGCACGTGGGCAAATTCAACGTGGGCTCGTCCGCGAAGGTCGAGGAAACGGTGAGCGCCTGAGCAAAGGAATGATGAGCGATGAAATACGAAAGAGCGTATGACCGGACCCACAAGGGAATGCAGCTCGTCACGTTCCGGCTCGGCGCCGAGTACTACGGCATTCACGTGGCGAAGGTGCGCGAGATTCTGCGGCCGCTCGAGCTCTTCCCCGTGCCGGGCATGGGGAAGCACATCGAGGGGGTCATCAACCTTCGGGGGGAGATCATCCCGATCGCGAAGCTGCACCTGCTGCTCGGCATCGAAGCCGGCGCCGGCGAGCACAAGGGGAGGATGATCATCCTCGAAACGTCGCGGGGGAGCTTCGGCTTCTTCGTCGACGAGGTGCTCGAAGTGACGAGGATTCAAACGGAAGAGATGCAGGCGTCGCCCGAGCTCGCCAAGCGCGAGGGACGGCGGGACGTGGTGACGGGCATCGCGAGAGTCTCCGGCCGCATGGTCGTTTGCCTGAACTCCGATACACTCATCTCCGACGACATGATGGCAAAGGAGCTCGCGATTGGCGGTTAGCAAGGGAATCGAACGCGCGATCTGCGTGGACGTGGCCCAGTTTCGGATCGGACAGGCGCCGGCGCGGATCATGACGATGGCGCTCGGATCCTGTCTCGGCATCGTGCTCTACGATCCCGAGACGAAGACCGGCGCGCTCGCCCATGCGATGCATCCGCGGCGGGAACGGGTGAAGAACAACATGAACCGTTCGAAGTTCGTCGACTCCGTGATTCCGCTGCTCCTCGAACGGATGCTCCAGTGGGGGGCGCGGCGGGAGACGATCGTCGCGAAGATTTTCGGGGGGGCCCGCATGTTCGACGGATTCACGGGATGCCGCGGCATACTCCAGATCGGGGACGAGAACATCGTCGCGGCGCGCGAGGTGCTCCATGAGTTCGGGATCCCGATCGTGGCCGAATGCGTCGGGGGACAGGCCGGGCGGACGATTTGTCTCGATTCGACGGATGGGAGCGTTCTCGTGCGGGGGCTGAACGACTCCGAGGAGATCTATTGATGGACGCGCAGCGAAAAGCCGAGCGGGCACGCCCGATTCGAGTCGTCGTCGGGGAGGATTCGCCTCTCATCCGGACGATGATCGTCGAGGCGCTCGAAGGCGATCCCGAGATCGCGGTCGTCGGGAAATGCGCGGACGGCCGCGCGGTCCTCAAGAGCGTCGCGGAGCTCAAGCCCGACTGCGTCACGCTCGATCTCGACATGCCGCGCATGAACGGTCTCGAAACGCTCCGGTACATCATGAGCGAATGGCCGACGCCCGTCGTCATCGTGAGCGGATACACGGCCGAGGGCGCGAATCTCGCGCTCACCTGCCTCGAATACGGCGCCGTCGATTTCATCACCAAGACGTGCGGGGGGAACCGGTTCCCCGCGGACGAGCTCGTCGCGAAGGTCCGGGGCGCCGCCGGCGTCGACGTTCGGCGGATGCGGTTCGCGGCCCCGGGGATCGACATCGGGATCAAGCGGCGGAGAACCCGCGCGTCGTCTCTCGGCGCGGTCGTCGTGATCGGGGCGAGCACGGGAGGGCCGCAGGCGCTCATGGATATCATTCCGCGGCTGCCCGCCGATCTTCCCGCGGGGGTCGTCATCGTGCAGCACATGCCCCCGAACTTCACGGCGTCGCTCGCGGAGCGGCTCGACGGCCGTTCGCAGATCGAGGTGCGGGAGGCGATCGAGGGGGACGCGATTCTGGCCGGCCGCGCGCTCGTGGTGCCCGGCGGCATGCATCTGTTCCTCGAGGAGCGGGAAGGATTTCCCTGCGTCATGCTCCTCGGCAAGAACACCCTGCAGCGCACGGCGTGCCCGTCGATCGATTTCACCATGACGTCCTTCGCGCCGATCTTCCGGGAACGGCTCATCGGCGTCGTCCTCACCGGCATGGGGCGCGACGGATCGGCGGGGTGCGCGGCGATCCGCCGGTACGCCGGGCGCGTGCTCTGTCAGGACAAGGAAACGAGTCTCATTTTCGGGATGCCGGGGAGCGTGATCGCGGACGGGCTCGCCGACGCGGTCAGCCCGCTCGACGGGATCGCGGAGGCGATCGTCCGCCGTACACGCGAAATCGTTTCAGGGGAGTGCGTGCATGAACGTGAGTGATTACAAGGATCTCTATATGAGCGAAGCCGAGGAGGCGCTCCAGGCGCTCGAGAACGGGCTCGTCGGTCTCGAGAACGCGGCGGAGCCGCTCCCGGCGATCAACGATCTCTTCCGGCACGCGCACAACCTCAAGGGGAATTCGGGCGCCATGGGGTACGAAGAGGTGGTTGAGGCGAGCCACGCGCTCGAGAACGCACTCGACGGTCTCCGCCGCGGGGGAGAGGTCACCACGGCGAAGATCGGCTGCATGCTCGGCGTCGCCGACATACTGAAGAAGCTCGTCAAGTGCGCGGTGGGGGACGGCGGGGACGCCGGCGCCGCCTCGCCGGAAGCGGCGGGCGCGGACGAGCGCCCCGAAGCGAAAAGCCCGCGGAGCGCGGAGCTCCTCGGCGAAGCGCTCGTGCTGCTCTCGCGCATCTCCGATGGCCCCGCCCGGGCGGAATCCGTCACGCGGCCGGTCTCCACGCCGGAGACCGGATCGGATTCGACCGGGATTCTGGGCCATCGCATCACGTCGACCAAGGTGGAGCTCGAGCGGCTCGATCGGATCATGGATCTCGTCGGAGAGCTCACGATCAGCCGGATCAGGCTCAGCGCGACCGCGAGCGACCTCGGCTCGAAGCCGCTCGTCGACGAGCTGGCGCTCTCGTGGCGGCTCATCTCGCAGATCCAGAAGGAGGTCATGGAGGCGCGGCTCATTCCCGCGGGCCAGATCTTCCAGCGTTTCAACCGGCTCGTGCGCGACGTTTCGCACGAGCGCGGGAAGCGGGTGAAGCTCGAGATCGCGGGGGCCGACATCGGTCTCGACCGCGTCGTGCTCGAGAGCATGGTCGATCCGCTCGTGCATCTCATCCGGAACTCGATCGATCACGGGATCGAGGCGCCGGCCGAGCGCGCGGCCGCCGGCAAGCCCGAGGAGGCCGTCATCGTGCTGAGCGCCCGGCGCGAGCGGAACAACGTCGCGCTCGAGGTCTCCGACGACGGACGCGGCATCGATCTGGACAAGGTCGCGCGCGCCGCCGCCGCCGCGGGAATCGGCCGGAGCAAGGCCGCCGATCTCACCGAGGAGGACGTCTGCCGCATCATCACGACGGCGGGATTCAGCACCGCCGATTCGGTCGACACGCTCTCGGGGCGCGGCATCGGCATGAACATCGTCAAGAAGACGGTCGATTCGCTCGGCGGCTCGATTCGCGTCCGGACCGCGCGGGGCGCGGGGACGACGTGCACGCTGCTGCTCCCGATCAACCTCTCGATCATCAAGGCGCTCCTGTTCTCGGTCGGGCCGGACGTTCACGCGCTCCCGATCGAGTACATCAAGAAGACGAACCGGTTCGAGCAGGGCTCGCTCAAGACCGTGCGGGGGGATCTCGTCCTGCCGACCGACGAGGGCGTCATTCCCGTCGTCATGCCGAGCGACATTCTCGGCGTGGCGTTCGAATCGGGAGACGGACGCTACGCGAAGGTCATCGTCGTCGATACGGGCGCGCGGCGCATCGCCGTCGTCGTGAACGGGATCATCGGCCAGCAGGACATCGTTATCAAGGCTTTACCGCCGCTCTTCAGAGGCTTGCGGGGGATATCGGGCGCAACGGTTCTCGGAAGCGGCAAAGTGGCGTTCATCTGGGATCCACACATCCTCTTCGAAGGAAGGTGCACGTATGAGTCCGATCAAGCGGCCGTCGTTTCTGAGAATTGACGCCCTGAAGGAGCTGGGGAACATCGGCGCGGGGCACGCCGTCACGGGGCTCGCGCAGCTCTTGCGGAAGCGGATCGACGTCAACATCACGAGCGTCGACCTCATACCGGTGAAGATCATCTACAACTTCTTCAACGGCCCCGAGTCGATGGTGTCCGTCGTGTATCTCGAGGGGTACAGCGACGGGTTCCGCGGGATGATGTTCCTCATCTTCCCGCATCCGGAGGCGACGCGGCTCGTCGAGCTCGCGACCGGGAAGACCCAGATGGACGAGAAGCTGTGGGACGAGTATTCGCTCTCGGTTCTCAAGGAAATCGGGAACATCATGTGCGGGAGCTATCTGAACGCGCTCTCCACGTTCGTCCACAAGAAGCTCATGCAGTCGGTGCCGCAGGTGTCTCACGACATGCTCGGCGCCGTCATGGATTCGGTGCTCGTGGACCTCAGCATGGAGTCCGACTACGCGCTCGTCCTCGAGACCGCGTTCACCCTCAACGGAAACGGTTGCAAGGGATTCCTCTTCTTCGTGCCGACGCAGGAATCCCTCGATACGATTTTTGAAGCCATCGGAGTCGATTGAACGAAAGGAGTGTCCCCGTGAAACTCAGAGTGCTCATCGTAGACGACGCGATTTTCATGCGGAAGATGATTTGCGACATTCTCGTCGAGAACGGCATGGAGATCGTCGGCGAGGCCGATACGGGCGCCAAGGCCGTGGAGAAATTCGCGGAGCTTCGCCCCGATCTCGTGACCATGGACATCATCATGCCCGAGATGAACGGAATCGACGCGGTCCGCAAGATCATGGAGAGCGATTCGCAGGCGAAGATCGTCATGTGCAGCGCCCTCGGACAGCAGGCGCTCGTGCAGGATGCGATCGCCGCCGGCGCGAAAGACTTCCTCATCAAGCCGTTCAACGCCGCGCGCGTGGTCGAGGTGATCGCGAAGCTGTTCAACCAAGTGCCGACGGTCTGACGGTCCGGTGAAAGGACAGGGACATGCCCGAACTGAGGGATGAAGAACGGAAAGTTCTCCTCGGATTCGCCTCCCGCGTCGAGCGGAACGACCCCGGTGCGCTCAACAACCTCGGCGTCGTCTATTTCCGCAAGGGGATGTACGAGGAGGCGATGGAGCAGTTCAAGGAAGCGCTCAAGGTCGATCCGAAGTTCGATCTGGCGCGGGAGAACCTCCGCTACGTGTTCGCGGAGACGGGTCTCGAGGACGCGGACGTCCGCCACTGGCGCGACGAGGTGACGCGCGATCCCGAGAACTTCGAAGCGATGCTGCGCCTCGGCGTGAGCTATCAGAACATGGGGCGATTCCGCGAGGCGGCCGCGATCCTCGGCGCCGTCGTCGAGAAGAACCCCGAGCATACGATGGCGCGGTTCCATCTCGCCATCACGCTCCGGGCGCAGGGGCTCCACCAGCAGTCCCTCGAGCATTACACGTACATCGGCCAGCACTTCGCGAAGTCGGCCGTCTTTCACACCGATCTCGGCGAGGTGCTCTACAACCTCGGCCGGACGGACGAGGCGATCGCCGAGCTCAACGCGGCGATCAAGCTCGACGCCGATTACTGGCGGTCGCATTTCCTCCTGTCCTTCGCGTACGGGGACAACGGCCAACTCCAGGAAGCGCTCGAGGAGAGCCGCGTGGCCTCCCGCCTCAATCCGTCGTTCCAGAACGCCGAGGCGAATCTCGCCCTTTCCGACGCCGGCACGGGCGCCGCGGGGGAAGCGGCGAGGAACGGCGCGGGCAAGGAGGCCGCGAGCCTCGAGAGCACGTCGTTCACCCTCGGCATGGCGTACCGCGAGCGCGGGTTCATGAAGGAAGCGCTCAAGGAGTTCCAGAAGGCGCTCGGCGACATGTCGGACTGCGACCGCGTCCATATCGAGATCGGCAAGATTCATATCGGGGAAGGCTCGCTGGCCGCCGCCGCCGAGGCGTTCCTCAGGACGCTCGAGGCGAATCCCGAAAACGTCGAGGCCTTCCGTCTCCTCGGGTGCGTGTATCACCTGCAGGGATCGTATTTCGAAGCGGGGCTCTGCTATCTCCAGGCTTTTCGGCTCAACTCAGCCGACGCCGACACGATGAACAACCTCGGCGTGCTGCTCTACCAAACGGGCCTCAAGGAAGAGGCCGAGCGGATGTTCAAGAAGGGGCTGAACCTCAAGATCTACCACCAGGAGCTCAATTACAATTTCCTGACCTGCCATCTGCATAAGGAAGAGTACATGATGGCGGAGAATCTCATCCAGCGCTTCGAGGCGTTCATGGGGAAGAGCCCGCTCCTCTACGAGAAGCACGCGATCCTCAATTACAAGATGAACCGCCTCACGCTTGCGCTGTTCGATATCGAGAGCGCACTCTCGCTCGACAAGAATCACAGCGACGCGCTCTATCTCAAATCGCTCATCTGTCTCCGCGAAGAGGATTTCCAGGGCGCGATCAACGCCGTGCTCGAGGCGGCGAAAATCTCGCCGATATACACGGGTCTCGGGTTCTTCCTCGCGATGGACGAGCGCCGGCGCACGAATCCGGCGAAGATTCCCGCGCAGATGGCGGGAGAGCCAGGCGACGAGCTCGTCGAGCTGCTCCAGTGCGGCATCGCGCGGAGATTCGATAAAATCAAGGAATCGCTCATGTCGGTCGTCGAATTGGGTTTGAAGAAGATCGGCGAGAAGGGCGCCGGCGCCCCCGCGAAGCCGGGCGGCACCGCCGCGAAGCCGGGCGGCGCCCCGGCGAAACCGGGAGCGGCCGCCGGCGCCGCGTCGGCCGGGTCGAAACCTGCGCCGTCATCCGCGGACGATTCAACGGAGGCGCTCATCGAGGCGCTGTCCGATATCGCCGTCGAAGAGGATGATCGGTCATGACCATACAATCGTCGATCAAGGAGCTGGGGCTGTTCGATCTCTTCCAGCTGCTCCATATCAACAAGAAGACGGGACGTCTCATCGTCACCGACGGTCCCGACGGCAAGGAAGCGCAGATCATATTCCGGAACGGCGACACGTGCTTCGCCGTGATTCACGACCGGGTTCCGAAACCGATCTCGGCGCTGCTCGCCGACTGGGGGGTCATCGACGAGGGCTCCGTCGCGCGGGTCGAGAACGCGCTGCCGAAATATCCGACGCTCGTCGATTGCCTCGAGGGGGAGCATATCGCCGCCCGCGGGCACCTCGAGAACTTCCTCGCGAACTGCATTCGAGACTGCATCTACGAGATCTTCAAATGGGACCGCGGCGAATGCCGTTTCATCGAGGAGGAGATCGACCAGCGCCGCGACATCGTCATTCCGCTCAACACGGAGAACCTCATCCTCGAGGGCGCCCGCCGGATCGACGAATGGTCGAACATCAGCGGCAAGGTGCCGTCGCGGCACTCCATCTTCAAGCTGAGCGCCGTCGGCCAGGACGGGCAGCGCCTCAACTTGAAGCCGCGCGAGTGGGAGATCCTGTCGCTCATCGACGGGAAGCGCTCCGTCAAGGAAGTGAACGACGCGGTCGGCGGAGACCTCTTCTCGACGAGCAAGCTCATCTACGGTCTCGTCGTGATGGGGGTCATCGAGCTCGTCAACGCGGAGACCGCCGCCGCTCCCGGAGGGGGGGGACCGAGGGACGCCTCGAGGATTTTCTCCGGAGCGGCCGCGAGCATTACGGCAGGCTCAATCTCGAGGGGGCGGCCGCCCAGTTCGAGAAGGCGGCCCAGATCGATCCCGAGTGCTTCGAGGCGCTCCGCATGCTCGGCGAGATCTACTACAAGACGGACAAGCTGAGCGAGGCCCTCATCTACCTCACGAAGGCGCGCGCGCTGCGCCCGGATAACCAGAAGGCGATGTTCATCACGGGGTACCTGCACGCGCGCCTCGGCGACGTCGCGAAGGCGATCGGCCAGTGGGAGGAGCTCAAGGAAGTGAGCACCAACCCGCAGATCGTCGAGCTCGTCACGAAGAAGCTCGAGCTCGCCCGGCAGTGGGAAAAGGTGCTCCAGGAATATTGAGCGCCGCCCGCCCCACGAATCGCGCCCGGATCGCCCGCGCCCCCCGCGATTCCCCATTGTCGAACTCCCTTCGGGAGTGTTATGTTCCGGATTCAAGACCGTTCGAGGCACGGCTCCCGAAGGAGGTTCGTTCATGCGCGCGAGACTCACTGCGCTCCTGTTCGCCGCGGTCGCGGCGGCCCTTCCCGCGATGCTCCTCGCCGACGAGGGGATGTGGCCGATCGACAATCTCGACAAGCTCGACTGGAAGGCACTGCAGACGATGGGCCTGCAGCTCTCGGGGAAGCAGATCTACGATCCGAGCGGGGGCGGCGTCGCCCGCGCGATCGTGAGCCTCGGCGGGGGCACGGGTTCGTTCGTGTCGGCGAACGGGCTCATCCTCACGAACCATCACGTCGCCTTCGGCGCGCTCCAGCGGACGAGCACGTCCGAGCACAACTACATCGCCGACGGCTTCAACGCGGCGAGCTACGAGGAGGAGATCCCGGCGCCCGGATACCGCGCCTCGGTGCTCCTCTCGATCGACGACGTGACGCGGAAGGTCCTCTCGGCGGTCAACGACAGCATGGGGGACGTGGACCGGTTCAACGCGATCGAGAAGCGGATCAAGGAGATCGTCAAATACGGCGAGGAGGGACGCGACGTCGAGTGCCGCGTCGTTTCCTCTTACGAAGGGATGCAGTACAAGCTCTTCACCTATCTCGTGTGCAAGGACGTCCGGATCGTCTACGCGCCGCCCGCTTCGATCGGCAACTACGGCGGCGACATCGACAACTGGATGTGGCCGCGCCACACGGGGGATTTCTCGTTCCTCCGCGCGTACGTCGCCCCTGACGGGAAATCGGCCGAGTACGCGAAGGAGAACGTACCGTACCGGCCGGCCGTGCACCTCGCCATGTCGACGAAGAGCCTCAAGGAAAACGACTTCACGATGATCATCGGCTATCCCGGCAGGACGAGCCGCCACGCCACGTCGTACGCGGTCGCCCAGATGCAGGAGTACTCCTACCCGAAGCGGATCGCGATGTTCAAGGACTGGCTCGCGATTCTCGGCGAGGAAGCGAAGCGCGGCGAGGACGTCGAGATCAAGGTCGCGCAGTTCGACCAGATGCTCAACAACTCGATGAAGAACTGGGAGGGGATGCTCGAGGGATTCAAGAAGGGAGGCCTCCTCGAGAAGAAGCGCAACAGCGAGCAGGCCTTCACGAAATGGCTCGAGATGAGCCCCGACATGAAGCAGAAGTACGGCGACGTGCTCCCGGGCATCGCCGCGCTCTACGAGGAGCAGAAGAGCTACCGCGACAAGAACATGATCATCGGCCAGATGTATTTCGGATGCCAGATGCTGCGCGCCGCCAACACGCTCGAGCGCTGGTCCGAGGAGAAGACGAAGGCCGACATCGAGCGCAAGCCCGGCTACCAGGAGCGCGACGTCCCGCGGCTCAAGCAGGGCCTCCGGATCATCCAGATGAGCTACGATCCGCAGGTCGACCGCCGGGTGCTGCGGTATTTCCTCACGCTCGCGGCGGAGCTGCCCGATAACCAGCGGATCGCGGCGGTCGACGCGGCGCTCGAGGGGGCGAAGGGCCCCGAGGCAGGGAAGCGGATCGACGCGCTCCTCGACGCCCTCTACGCGGGGACGAAGCTCGGCTCGCCGGACGAGCGGCTCCGGCTGTTCGATCTCTCGCGCGACGATCTGCTCAAGCAGGGGGACTCCTTCGTCGATTTCGCCGTGAAGCTCGGCGTCGAGTCGCGCGCGATCGAGGAGAAGGAGAAGGCCTCCCAGGGCGCCCACCAGCGCTTCGGCGCGCGCCTCATGGAAGCGCTCATGCTGTGGAAGGGCGGAAACGTCTATCCCGACGCGAACGGCACGATGCGCCTCACCTACGGCACGGTGAAGGGCTACCGCCCGCGCGACGCCGTTTCGTACGCGTACATGACGACGCTCGCCGGCGTCGTCGAGAAGCACACGGGCGTGGAGCCGTTCGACTGTCCGAAGGAGCTCCTCGCGCTGCGCGAGGGCATGGACTTCGGCGCGTACGAGGACGCCGCGCTCGGCGACGTGCCGGTCGATTTCCTCTCGACGTGCGACATCACGGGCGGGAACTCGGGCAGCCCGATCATGAACGGCAAGGGCGAATGCATCGGCGCGGCGTTCGACGGCAACTACGAGAGCATCTCGTCGGACTACCTTTTCATCAAGGAGACGACGCGGTCGATCAACGTCGATTCCCGCTACATCCTCTTCATCATGGACAAGATGAGCGGGGCGCGGCGGCTGCTCGACGAGATGAAGGTAAAATAGGAATTCATGGGACTGTTCTTCGCGCTCATGACGGCGGTCATGTGGGCCGCCGCGATCATCTATCTCAAGCGATCGGGGGAGACGGCTCCCCCGTTCGCGCTCAATCTCTTCCGCGTGGCCCTCTCGAGCGCGCTGCTCGCGCCGACCGTCGTGATCGCGGGGCAGGATCTGTTTTATCCGGCGCCGCTCCGCGATTACCTCATCCTGATCGCGAGCGGCGTCGTCGCGATCGCTATCTCCGACACCTTCCTCCTCATGGCCCTGAACCGGCTCGGGGCGGGGATCATGGCGATCGTCGACTGCCTCTACGCGCCGTTCGTCGTGCTCTTCGCGTTCATCATGCTCGGCGAGCGGCTCGGGATCGCTCAGTGGGCCGGGATGGCGCTCGTCATCGTCGGCGTGCTCATCGCGGCGCGCCACGAGCCGCCCCGGGGCACGACGCGGCGGCAGATTCTCGTCGGGAGCCTGTTCGGCGTCCTCGCGATGATGACCGTCGCGTTCGGCATCGTGCTCGCGAAGCCGGTGCTCGAGCGTTCTCCGATTCTCTGGGCGACGACGATACGGCAGTTCGGCGCGCTCATCGTCATGATCCCCGCCGCGCTACTTCTGCCCGAGCGGCGCGGGATCTTCGGCCTCTTCCGCCCGATGCGCAGCTGGAAGTACATGGTGCCGGCCACGCTCCTCGGCTCGTACCTGGCGCTCATCTTCTGGATCGGGGGAATGAAATCTCGCTCGCGGGTCCCGCGGCGATTCTCAACCAGACGAGCTCGATCTACGTCCTCATCTTCGCCTCGATCTTCCTCAAGGAGCCGTTCACCGCGCGGAAGGTCGTCGCCTCCGTGCTCGCGATCGCCGGCATCGCGATGGTGACGCTGGGCTAGGGGGGAGAGGCGCCGCGCCCGCGGCGGCGTCGATCAGGCGGCCGCGCCGGCATCAGGCGGCCCCGCCGGCCGCGCGCCGCGAGAGGATCCGCGCCGCCTCGACGAGCAGCCAGACGCTCAAGACCAGGAGCACGATCCCGCTGATGCCCGCGATGGCGGCGTCGGGAGCGGCGTCGGCGCCCGCGAGGATCGCGCGCACCCACGGCATAATCTGCAGCACGAGAGACCACAGCGTCATGACGAGCATGACCGCCATGGGAACGAGCGAGAATATCGCGTTCCGTCCCGTTTTGATGAGCCAGACCGACACGGCGAGCAGCGTGAGGCTCGCGAGCAGCTGGTTGCTCGTTCCGAAGATCGGCCACGCGACGAGGTACGCCTTTTCGCGGGCGAGCATGAGGAATACGGCCGGGATCGCGAGCGTGATGAAGGTCGCCGCCGCCTTCCCCGGCCACGACTGCCATCCGAAGAGCTCCTGGAGGATGTATCGCGCGAGGCGCGTGCAGACGTCGAGCGTGTCGTACACGAACGTGGAGAACGCGAGCAGCGCGAAGGCGAGCGCGAGGTTGAAATCGATACCGACCATGCCGAGATACCGCGCGAGCCCCGTGCCGTAGATGACGTTCGGGTCGGCTTTGAGCGCGGCGTCCCCCTTCGGTATGAGCATGACCGTCGCCAGCGCCAGCACGGCGACGAGCCCCTCGAGGATCATCGCGCCGTAGCCGACGACGCGTGTGTCCGACTCGCGGCAGATCTGCTTCGACGTCGTGCCGGAGCTCACGATGCCGTGAAATCCGGAGCATGCGCCGCACGCGATCGTGATGAAGAGAATGGGGATGAGTGACCTGCCGTTCGCGAGGCTGTGGAGCCCCGCGACGTTGAACGCCGGATATTCTATGCGGAAGCCGCCGAAGAGCGCCCCGAGAAGCGCCACCGCCATCGTGATATAGAGGAACCAGCCGCCGAGGTAGCCGCGCGGCTGGAGGAGAAGCCACATCGGGAGGAGCGACGCGACGAAGCAGTACGCGAGAAGAACGAGCTCCCACTGCTTGACGTGCACGCCGAGGAGCGCCGTGACGACGGGCTGCGGCAGGCGCGTGCCGAGCCAGATCACGAGGACGACGAGGGGGATGAAGATCGCGGTGGCCCGCCCGAGCCGCATCTTCATCTTGAAGAGCGCCACGCCCATGAGGAGCCCGAGGAGGAGATAGAGGAACGAGCTCGCCGCCACGCCGGGGCCGAAGGCGTTCTCCGCGAGAACCGACGTGAATGTCTGAGCGGTGATGTCGGTGAACGCGATGATGACGTAGACGAGGGTGAGCCAGACGAACACGAGGAAGAGGATCTGCGAGGTGCGCGACATGTACCGCTTGACGATCTCTCCGATCGAGGCCGCCCGGTGCCGCACCGAGGCGATGAGGCTCAGAAAATCGTGCACGCCGCCGACGAAAATCGCGCCGAGCAGGATCCACAGGAGCGCCGGGAGCCAGCCGAACCATATTCCGGCGAGGATCGGCCCGACGATGGGGCCCGCCGCCGCGATCGCGGAGAAGTGCTGTCCGAGGAGGAGGGAGGCCTTGGCGGGAACGTAATCGACGCCGTCCGTCATCTCGCAGGCGGGCGTGGGCTTCGAGTCGTCGAGGGCGAGGCGGCGGGACACGAAGCGGCCGTAGATGAAATACCCCGCGGCGAGGACGACGATCGAGATGAGCACGACGATCGCGATCATGGACACGCATTATACACGAGTGCTATCCTCGCGGGGAAGATCAATTGCGGCGCGGTCCGCTCCCGGCGCGCCGCGGCTTCCTCCATGCGCTCGGTCGAGAGGTGATGATTCGATGAAATCGAGATCGCTATCGGCGGCCGCCCGGCTGTCGCTGTTCGCGGCGCTGATGCTCGCGGCCGCGCTCGCCCGCGCGGCGCAGGATACGATTTCCGTGCGGGAGGCGCTCGCGCTTCCCGTTCCGAAAGGCTACGCCGAGGTGGTCGTCGCGCCGAACCCCGTCGAGGCCGCGCTCGCCCTCGGCTCGTGGGGGGCGCCGAAGCCGGGGGACGCCGTCGCGTGGCCGGGGCGGGGGGAGGTGTCGTGGCGTCCGATCGCGGCGGACTCGCAGGGGTGGTTCACCGACAGCGTGCTCGCCGGGTGCTACGTGTACGTTCCGGTCGAACGGTCGCGCCGCGGCGTGATGATTCTCCGGGCGAAGGGGAACGAGCTCGCGTACGTGAACGGCGCCCCGCGTTCGGGGAATCCGTACTGTCTCAAGGACGGACGCGAGTCGTGGGAGCCGAACTTCGATTATTCGTCGCTCCCCGTGATGCTCGAGAAGGGGCGAAACGATCTGATCTTCCGCTGCGGCCGGGAGCGGCTCAAGGCGACGCTGTGCGCGCCGTCGAAGAGCGTATTCCTGAACGCGGACGACGTGACCGTGCCCGATATCGTGCTCCTCCAGAAGACCGACGCGTGGGGCTCGATCGTCGTCGTGAACGCCGGGACGGAGCCGCTCGCCGGCCTCGTTCTCCGGACGTCGATCGGCGGCGCCGCGGTCGATACCCCCGTGCCGGTCATTCAGCCGCTTTCGGTGCGGAAGGCCGGTTTCCGCTTCGTCGACGCTCCGCGGGAGGAGCCGGGCGCCGCGAACGTGGAGATCGCGCTTCTCCGGAACGCCGGCGGCGCGGAGGCCTTTCTCGACGCCGCCTCGATTCCGCTCCGGGTCGTTCCGCGGAGCGAAAACCGCAAGGAGACGTTCGTCAGCGCGATCGACGGCAGCGTTCAGTATTACGGAATCAATCCCGCGTTCACCGGAGACCGGCAGGAGCCGCGCGCGCTCATCCTCTCGCTCCACGGGGCCTCCGTGGAAGCGGTGAATCAATCCGCCTCGTACGGTCCCCGGACGTGGGCGCACGTCGTCGCCCCGACGAACCGCCGCCCCTACGGCTTCAACTGGGAGGAATGGGGACGCCTCGACGCGCTCGAAGCGCTCGCCGTCGCGGCGAGCCGCTACCGGATCGACGACGATCGAATCTACCTCACGGGCCATTCGATGGGCGGGCACGGCACATGGCACATCGGATCGCTCTATCCCGACCGCTTCGCCGCGATCGGCCCGAGCGCCGGATGGATCTCCTTCTGGACCTACCGCTTCCGGGGAATCGATCTCGGCGATACGACGGCCGTGCGGCGCATGATCCGCCGCGCGACGACGCCGAGCGAGACCTTCATGCACGCGCCGAATCTCGCGCAGCTCGGCGTGTACATCCTCCACGGGGCCGACGACGACAACGTGCCGGTCACCGAAGCGCGCTCGATGGTCGAGCGGCTGAGCTCGTTCCACCGGGACTTCGTCTATCACGAGCAGCCGGGCGTCGGCCACTGGTGGGATCTCTCCGACGCCCCGGGGGTCGATTGCGTCGACTGGGCGCCGATGTTCGATTTCTTCGCGCGTCACGCGCGGCCCGGGAAAGCCAAGATTCGCGAGATACGTTTCCTCACGTCGAATCCCGGCGTCTCCGCGCGGAACAACTGGCTCGTCATCGACGCGCAGGCGAGGCAGGGCGAAATGAGCGCCGTCGACATCCGTCTCGAGCCGGGGGACGCGCGCACCGGAGCGCCGGCCCGATTCTCCGGCACGACGGAGAACGTCGCGCGCATCGCGTTCGATCTCGACGTTCTCCGGAACCCCGCCCCGATCGCGGTCGAGCTGGACGGCCAGACGCTCGCCGGCATCCCATGGCCGGGCGGGCGGTATCAGCTGTGGCTCGAGCGAAGGAACGGCGTCTGGGCCGCCGCGGGCGAACCGAGCCCCGATCTCAAGGGCTCCCGCCGCTCCGGCGGCTTCAAGGAGGCCTTCCGCAACCGCCTCATGCTCGTCTTCGGGACGAAGGGAAACGCGCGCGAGAACGCGTGGGCCTTCGACAAGGCCCGCTACGACGCCGAGAAGCTGTGGTATCAGGGGAACGGCTCCGTCGACGTCGTCGCCGACGTCGATTTCGATCCGTCCGCCGAGCCCGATCGGAACGTCATCCTCTACGGGAACGGGAATACGAACGCCGCGTGGAAGGCGCTTCTCGGGGGGAGCCCCGTGCTCGTCGGCACGGGCCGGGTGAAGGTCGGCGCCCGCGCGATTTCGGGAAAGAACCTCTGCTGCGTCTTCATCCGCCCTCGTCCGGGGAGCCCGACCGCGAGCGTCGGCGCCGTCTCGGGCACGAGCCTCGCCGGCATGAAGCTCGCGAACCGGATTCCGTATCTCAGCCCCGGCATCAATCTCCCCGACTGCACCGTTTTCGATCCCCGCGTCCTCACGGAGGGGGACGCCGGCGTTCTCCTGACGGGCTTCTTCGGCCTTGACTGGGGCGCCGAATCAGGCGAATTTGTAATTGGGAAATGAGAGGAACGGCCATGAACCCGGCCGGTGATTCATGAAGATATTCCGGTTGAATGCACCGATCCTCGCTGCGTTTCTCGCGATTTTCGCAATCATGTTCCTTTCGCTTCCCGCGAAGTGCCGCACGTGGCGCGTCGCGGTCGACCGGACCGGGGACGCCCCGACGATCCAGGCGGCGATCGATTCGGCCGCGGAGGGGGACGAGGTCCTCGTCGGCCCCGGCACGTACACCTGGACCAACCAGGGCACCGGCGAGACGGCGGGATTCATCAGGTTCCTCACCGGCCAGGAGGGGATCACGCTCCGGAGCGAGCTCGGCCCGGAGAACACGATCCTCGACGCCGAGTACAACAGCCGGGTCATCTACGTTCACGCCCATAACCGTATCACCGTCGACGGATTCACGATCAAGCACGGCGTCGCGCCCGCCTTCGGGGACTACGTGGGCGGCGGCCTCTTCACGCACATCGCCCGCGAGGTCGTCCGCAACTGCATCTTCATCGAAAACCGGGCGAAGTCCGGCGGCGGCATCTCCTGCTGCGTCAACGACGGATTCCTCCGTGTGGAGAGCTGCACCTTCATCGACAACGAAGCGGTGAGCGGCGGGGGAGCGCTGCTCCTCTTCAACGGCACCGGAACGTGCTCCGTGAGCGATTGCGTCATCACGAACAACCGCGCGGGGACCAGGGGCGGCGGGATCTATCAGGGCGATTGCAACGCCGTTATTGAACGCTGCGTCATATCGGGAAACGAAGCGGGAGCCGAGGGCAGCGGCTACTGCCAATCCTCGGGGAAAACGGCCGTGATATCAGCCTGCACGTTCAGCCGCAACGGCGCGGCCAACGCCGTCATACACGCCAAGGGAGGTTCCGTTCTCTCGCTCGAGCGCCTCATCGTGGCCTTCAATATCGCGCCCGCCCTCGGGATCGACGCGACGTCGAGCGGCTCCTTCGGCTGCGGCGACGTATTCGGCAATATCGGCGGGGACGGTATTCCGGCCGGTTTCGTCCGGAAGGGCACCAACATCTCCGCGGATCCGCTCTTCTGCGACGCGCTCGGCTCGGAGAACTACTACCTGCGGAGCGACTCTCCGTGCGTTCCCGAGAATCAGGACTTCGACGAGATCTGCCTGCCGATGGGCGCCCGTCCCGTCGCGTGCGGCGGCGTCGCCGTCGAGCGGTCCACGTGGGGAAGCATCAAGAGCATTTTCCGCTGACATTCATCCGGGGAACGGCGCTTCGACCGTCTCTCAACGCGCGCCGGGCACGCGGGCGGGAGCGCCGGCGGCGCCGGGAACGTCCGGGGGAGCGGTCGCCGCGCCCGGAACGGTGCCGCGCGCTTCCGCGCGGACGCGCTGGGCCCACGCCCGCGCGTCGTCGAGCAGGATGTAGATCGTCGGAAGCAGGAGCAGCGTGACGAGCGTCGAGAAGGTGAGTCCGCCCACGATCGCCCGCGCCATGGGGAAGTAGGGAGGGCCGCCGCTGCCGCCGATCGACGTCTTGAGAATGGACAGCGGAACGAGGTTCAGCACCGTCGTCGCGGCGGTCATCAGGATCGGACGCATCCGGTCCCTTCCGGCCTGGAGAATCGCCGCGTCGCGCGCGAGCCCCGCGGCCCTGAGCTGGTTGATGTGGTCGACGAGCACGATGCCGTTGTTGACCACGACCCCGATGAGTATGAGGATCCCGATCATTCCCATGAGCGACATGGTCGTCCTCGTGATGAGGAAGAACCAGAAGACGCCGACCACGGAGAAGATGATCTGCGTCCAGATGGCCGCGGGGAAGAGGAGCGATTCGAAGAGGGCGGCCATGACGAAATAGATGAGCGCGAGCGCGAGGAGCATGTTGACGAGCATCGTGTTCATCATCCGCTTGTCTTCGGTGAAGCTCTCGCCGAAGTTCCACGAATAGCCGGGTGGGAGGGCGTAGTTGGCGAGCGCGTTCGAGATCTTGTTCCGCGCCTCTCCCATCGTGATCTTGTCGAGATTGGCCGACACGCCGATGGCGGCCGTCCGGTTCTCCCGATGAATGTTCCGCGGCCCCGGCCGGACGTAGAAGTCGGCGACGGAGGCGAGCTTGACGGTGTTGTTGCCGCCCCGCCCCATGAGCGGCACGTTCTCGAGCTGATCGATCGTCTGGCGGTCCCGGTCCTGGAACTCGAGACGCATCTCGACCTCGCCCTCGTCGGTCCGGAACCGGCGCAGGTTGATGCCGCGCATGGCGGCCGAAACGACCTGCGCGATCTCCTCCGTCGAGAAGCCCTGCTGGCGCGCGCGATCCCGGTCGACGACGACCTGCACTTCCTTCCGCCCGACCTCCGCCTCGGACCGGACGTCCTTGAAGCCGGGGACCCGCGACATCGTCCAGGCGACGTCCTTCGCGATCTCGATGAGGTCGGCGCTCGATTTTCCGATGAGCTGGATGCGCACGGGCGTCCCCTGACCCCCCTGGTTCCTGAAATCGAACGAGGGATTCGCGATGGCGAGCGTCGGGAGATCCTTGCGGATCGCCTCCTCGACTTCCTTCATCGATTTCTTCGCCGCGCGCCCTTTGACGAGATTGATCGTCGACATCGCGTAGTCGCCCTGGTAGTACGTATACACCGACTCGATCTCGAAGTCGGCCTTGTGGTCGAAGAAATACTTCTCGTAGACGTCGACCGTCTCCTCGATCTTCTCGAGCGTGTACGCGCCGTTGATGTTGTAGAAGAACCGGAGCCGCCGGTCCTCCTGCTCGCCGAACATGTCCATCTTGACGAACTTCACGGGCACGGCCACCGAGAGCAGGACGCCGAGGATAATGAGAACGCTCGCGCGCCGATGAGCGAGCGTCCAGGCGAGGGCCCGTCCGTAGCGGATCTGGAGCCGGTCGATCGAGGTCTCCTTCTTCTTCGCCGGGGGCTTGATGCGCGCCGCGAGCATCGGCACGACCGTCAGCGAGACGAGGAGCGAGATGCCGAGCGCGATGCAGATCGTGATCGCGATATGCTTCAGGTAAATGGCGATCTCGTCCTTCGGGCTCACGATATTCGGCAGAAACACGATGCAGGTGGTGATCGTGCCGGCGGTGACGGCGAGCGCGACCTCGCGCACGCCGATCTGGATCACGTCCTTCCGGGACGGATCGAGCAGCTGGTGGCGCTGGATGCTCTCCGTGACGACGACCGCGTTGTCGACGAGCATGCCGATGGCGAGCATGAGCCCGAGCATGGAGAGGATATTGAGCGAGACGCCGAGGAAGTACATGAAGATGAGGGTGACGAGCACCGAGAGCGGCGCCGCCAGCGCGATCATGAAGGTCGTCGCCCAGCGCCGCATGAAGAAAAAGAGGACGACGACGGCGAGAACGCCCCCGATCAGTCCCGAATTGAGGATCTCCCGGAGCGAGCTCGTCACCCCGTCGGCCTGGTTGTCCATGTACATGATGCTGATGCCGGTCATCTCGGGGAGCTTTTTGATCTCCTCGACCTCGGCGAGAATGCTCTTCGTCACGCCGACGAGATTCGCGCCCGCTTCCTTGTAGACGTCGATGCCGATCGCGTAGCGGCGGTTGAGGTGCCGGCCGTACTCGAGCTTGGGATGCTCGTAGAAGATCGTCGCCACGTCCTTGAGCCGAAGCCCGTTCGGACCGACCGCGACCTCGCCGATGTCCTCGACGCTCGCGAATTCCTCGATGGGGCGCACGACGAAGCGCTGCCCCTCGTCGGTGATCTTGCCCGCCGTGACGAGGAAGTTGCTCCGGCGCAGCGTTTCGACGAGGCGCGCGATGTCGACGCGATGCGCGATGATCCGGTCGGCGAGGAGCTGGATGCGGATCTCCTTCCGCGAGATGCCGTAGAGATCGACCCGCGAAACGCCGTCGATACGCTCGATGCGCCGCTTCACGTTGCGGTTCAGCATGTCGTAGGCGTTCGAGAGGTCCCGGTCGCTCGAGATGCGCAGGATCAGTATCTGCATGTCGGAGGTGGAGAATTTTCTGACGTAGAATCTCTGGAAGTCGTCGGGGAAGAGATGGCGGATGCCGTCGAGCTTCTCCTTCGCCTCGAGCGCCTTGACGTTCGCGTCGAGGCCCCAGTCGAACTCGAGGTTGATGCTCGCGCCGTTCTCCCCCGAGTCGGATACCATGCGCTTGATGCCGCTGATCGTGGCGAGCGCCTCCTCGGCGGGCTTGGTGATCTGGCGCTCGATCTCCTCGGGGGTCGAATTGGGGTAGGGGAGCTCGATGCCGAGGAAGGGAGCGTCGAGGGAGGGGAAGAATTCGAGCGGGAGGAGCCGCGAAGCGACGACGCCGAGCACGACGCAGCAGGCGAGGATCATGAGCATCGTCACGGGGCGCCTGATCGCGGTTTCGGTGATATTCATGCGGGTGTCTCCCGCCCGCGCCGTTCCGCGGCGGCGCCGGGCGCTATTCCTTCCTGTCGAGCACCGAATAGACGACCGGGATGACGATGAGCGTGAGGAGCGTCGAAACGCTCAGCCCCCCGATCACGGTGATCGCCATCGGGGCCCGGATCTCGGCTCCCTCGCCGATGCCGAGGGCCAGCGGGATGAGTCCGAGCACCGTCGTGAGCGTCGTCATGAGAATCGGCCTGAGACGCGAGCGTCCCCCCGCGATGAGCGCCTCCCGCTTCTTCATCCCGCGCTCGCGGAGCTGGTTCACGAAATCGATGAGCACGATCGCGTTGTTGACGACGATCCCCGCGAGCAGGATGAGACCGATGAAAACGACGACGCTGATCGTCGAGCCGGTGACGAGGAGCGCGAACACCGCTCCGATGAGCGCGAGCGGTATCGTGAAGAGAATCACGAACGGGTGCAGGAACGATTCGAACTGCGACGCCATGACGAGGTAGACGAGAAATATGGCGAGAACGAGCGCGAGCATGAGCGATCGGAAGGACGCCGACATCTCGCGGTTCTGACCCGCGAGGCGTGCGGTCACGCCGGACGGCATCGCGATCCCGGCGATGATCGCGTCGATCTCGCCGGCCGCTCCGCCGAGGTCGCCGTAGCCGAGGTTGGCCGAAACGAGCGCCACGCGTTCCTGGTCGGTTCTCCTGATCTCTCCGGGGCCCGTGTCGATGACGATGTCGGCGACGGCGTCGAGGGTCACCGGGAACGGGCTCTCCGGGTTGATGATGAGCTTGCGGATCTTTTCCACCGAGTTGCGGTCGTTCTCGGTCGCGCGGACGAGGACGTCGATCTTCCGGTCGTGCAGGGAGTAGCGCGTCGCGACGGCGCCTCGCACCTGGTCGACGACGCGCTGCGCGATCTGGTAGACGGGGAATCCGAGCGCCGCCGCGCGCTCGCGGTCGAAGCGTATCTGGATCTCCGGATGCCCGCTGCGCATGGTCGATTTCACGTCGGCGAAGCGCTTTGACGCCTCGAGCCTGCCGGCGATCTCGTTCGAGACGCGCCGGAGCTCGCCGAGATCGAATCCGTACACCTCGATCTCGATCGGCGTCTTGAAGGTGAAGAGCGTCGGCCGCGCGAACTTGTATTGCACGTCGGGAAGATCCTGCATGTGAGCGCGGAGCGCGTTCATCGTCCGCTCCTCGTCCTCGCGGCCCGAGCCGCGGTCGAGCATGATGCTCAGCTCACCCCAGTTTTCCCCTCCCTGCTCCGGGTTCGCATCCATGCGGTTGCCCGTCCCGGCGACCGAATACAGCGTCGCAATCCCCGGCGCGTCGCTCGAAGCGTTCGTCACCTTCACGATGTTCGCGTCGGTCACCTCGAGCGGCGTTCCCGGCGGCAGGCGGAACTCGACCTTGAATTCTCCCTGCGAAAGCTGCGGAATGAGCTCGATGCCGAGCCTCGGAATGAGCGCGATCGTGGCGGCGAAGAGCGCGAGCGCGATCCCGATGACCCGCGCCTTATGATCGAGGGCCCAGCCGATGAGGAGCTCGTACCGGTCCTCGACGCGATCGTACGCCCGCTGGAAGCTCCGGAGGGCCGGATTGAGCGCCCTGCGGATCCCGTGCCCGGCGCCTCCGCCGATCCTGCTCCAGAGCCTCGTCCAGAACACGGGGATCGTGGTGAACATGGCGTTCCGCATGCGCCGGGCGAATCTTCCGCCGCGCCCCGCGGGCTCCGGCGGAGCCGATCGCGGCGCGACCGTCGCGCCGGAGGACGCCTGGAGGGAAGCGAGCATCGGAATGAGGGTGAGGGCCACGGCGAGAGAGGCGAGGAGCGAGAAGGTCACCGTGAGCGCCTGATCCCTGAAGAGCTGTCCGGAGATTCCCTTGACGAACACGAGCGGCAGGAAGACGGCGACGGTCGTGAGCGTGGAGGCGATCACGGCGCGGGAGACCTCGCTCGCCCCGTCCCGCACCGCGCTCGCCGCGTCCTTTCCCTGCTCGCGATGCCGCGAGATATTTTCGAGCACGACGATCGAGTTGTCGACGAGCATGCCGATCCCGAGCGCGATGCCGCCGAGCGACATGATGTTGAGCGTGAGGCTCGCGCCGAACATCATATTGAACGTCGCGATGACGGAAACGGGGATCGAGAACGAGATGATGACCGTCGCCCAGAAATTCTGCAGGAAGAAATAGAGGATGATGATGGCGAGGACGCCGCCGATCACGGCGTTCGCGATGACCTCGTTCACCGCCTGCGTGATGAACGTCGATTGGTCCGATACCTTCACGAGGTCGGTGTTCGCGGGCAGCATCTCCCGCACGCGCTTGAGCTTCTTCTCGATCTCGCGGGCGACCGAAACGGTGTTGGCGTCCCCTTCCTTGTAGACGGCGATTTCGACCGCCTCGCGGCCGTTGAGGCGGGTGATCGCGTCGCGCTCCTTGAACCCGTGCCGCACCCGCGCGATGTCGCGCAGGTAGACGGGCTTCCCGTCCTTCGTCGCGACGATGATGTCGTCGATCTCCTCGATCGACTGGAACTGATTCAGCGTGCGGACGAGGTACTGCTGCGTTCCTTCCTCGAGCCGGCCGCCCGACAGGTTCACGTTTTCGGCGCCGATCTGCCGCGAGAGCTGCTCGATCGGCACGTTGATCTGGGCGAGACGTCCCTGATCGATGAGGACCTGAACCTCGTCTTCGAGCCCTCCGCTCACCTTGATCGCCGCCACGCCGAGCGCCGCCTCGAGCTCCTTCTTGATCTCCTCCTCGGCGAATCGCCGGAGGGATTTGAGCTCGTCCTCGTTGAAGACGATCGAGTCGCCCGGGGCGGCGGCACGCGCGAGCCCGCCCTCCGCGGCGCCGGTATCGGCGGCCGCGGCAGCCGTTTTGCGGTAGAACCCGAATCGCATGATCGGATCGAGGGACGGATCGAAGCGCAGGATCGTGGGCCGCTGGATCTCGAGCGGAAGCTCGAGGGCGTCGAGCTTCTCCCGCACGTCGAGCCCCGCGTAATCCATGTTCGTCCCCCAGCCGAACTCGAGCACGACGTCCGATTGGCCCGACCGCGAGATGGAGCTCACGCGGTTCACGTTCTTGACGACGCCGAGCGCCTCCTCGATCGGCTTCGAGATGAGATTCTCGATCTCGGCCGGCGCGGCGCCGGGGTACTCGGTGCGGATCGTGAGCGTCGGATAGCTGAGCTCGGGGAGCAGGTTGATCTTGAGGCGGAAGAACGAAACGAATCCGAACAGGATGACGGCCAGGGTGAACATCGCGACCGTCACGCGCCGCTTCACTGAAAAATCTATGATACTCATGTGCGACCGTTTCCGGTTAATGCCGTCATCGCCGGACGATTTGGACCCGGGCGCTGTCCTTGAGGCTCGCCTTGCCCGTCGTCACGATCGTATCCCCCGGCTGGAGGCCGGTGAGCACCTCGATCGCGGTCGTGTTCACGTAGCCGGTCGTGACGAGCTGGCGGTACGCAATCGAATCGCGAACGACGAAAACGGCGTTTTCCCGGTCCTCGGATATGATCGCGTCCTTCGGCGCCGTCAGCACGTTCTCGTGAACGTCGTAGATGATGTTGATCCGGGCGAACATCCCGGGCTTGAGGCGCCTCGACGGGTCGCGCACCTCGACGGTCACCTTGACCGTTCCGGTCGCGGGATCGATCACGGGGCTGATCCGCTTGATCCGTCCGGTGAACGGATCGGTCGAGCTCGCGTCCACGATGAGCTTCGCGGCGAGCCCGGGCCGGAGCTTGCCGAGCTGCCGCTCGGGCACGTGCAGGATCGCGATGAGGGGATCGAGCCCGGCCACGCGGAAGACGGACTGATTCGGGAGCACCATGTTTCCGACCTTGATGAGCCGCTCCGCGACGACGCCGCTGATCGGCGTGCGGATCGCCGTATACTTGTACTCCAGCTCGGCGAGGTCGTAGGCCGCTTTCTGGCTCTCGTAGTCGTACTTGCTCTGCTGGAACATCTCGGTGCTGATGAGGCTCTGCTTGTGCAGGTCGACGTTCCGCTCGTAGCTGTTCTTGAGCTTGTCGAGCACGGACTTCGCCTGGGCGAGCTGCACCGCGATCTTCTCGTCGTCGAGCTTGGCCAGCACGTCCCCTTCCTTCACGTACTGCCCTTCCTCGACCAGGATCTCCTTGACGACTCCGCCGACTTTGGCGACCACGCCGGTCTCTTCCTCGGCGCCAATCGTGGCGGTCCCGGTGAAGTAAGCCGATATGGTGCCTTTCGTTACGGCGGCCACCTCCACCGGCACGACGACCTTGTCGTCCTTCTTCCCGTCGGTCCCGGCGTGCCCCTTCTTGCCGCAGCCGAGGCCTCCGGCGGCGGCTGCAAGGGTCACGAAAACGATCAGCAGCAGATATTTCTTTCTCATGAACGATCCCCCTCGGAATAAATGACTATCAGTTATACGCGCCGACTAATATTAAGTTGCGATTACCGTCGATAATTCGACCCCGGCGCGACCCTTTTTGTTTCAGGATTCGAAGAGAGGGAAATTCCGCGCACGGAGGGCATTGGTTTTGCCGCTGCCTTATGGTATAATCACTTCTTTGATAACGGTATCACCATCACCGTCTCTGCGAAGGAGGGTCAGCATGGTCTTCGGCGGTCATCTGAGAAAAGGATTGGCGGCTCTCGCCCTGCTGTTCTGTCTCGCGCCGCCCGCAGCCGCGCAGCTCAACGACCAGCTCTCGGCATATACGGGCGCGAACGCGACGGGGTATCTGCAGCCGATCGCGAACGCGATCGGCGCGAACCTCAACAGCGGCATCTTCCGGACCGCGTCGATTCCCCGGATGGCCCCGAAGATCCGGATCGAGATCGAAGTCATGAGCGTCTTCTTCGGCGACGACGACCGGACCTTCCGCGCCGTCACCGAGCGCGGATTCTCGCCGGTCACCTACGCTGACGCGCCGACCGCGGTCGGATCGACCGAAGCCGTCATCGTGGAAGGGGACGCGGGAACGGCCTTCGCGTTTCCCGGCGGGCTCGATCTCCACTCCTTCGCGCTCGCCGCGCCGCAGATACGCGTGGGCGGCCTCTTCGGCACGGAGCTGATCGTGAGATACTTCGCGATGAGCATCAGCGAATCGGAATCGGATGAATCGTCGAGCAACGATCTGGGCGACATCAGCCTCTTCGGCATCGGCGCGAAACACAGCATTTCCCAGTACCTGCCGGCCCCGTTCCCCGTCGATCTCTCCGCCGGCTTCTTCTGGCAGTCGCTCGACGCCGGGGAGAACGAGCGGGGGGACCGGCTCATTTCCTCGCAGGCGCTTTCGATCGGCGTCCAGGCGAGCAAGATGGTCGCCCGGTTCGTCGAGCCGTACGCCGGGCTCTCGTACGACACGCACACGTTGGACGTCTCGTACGACAGCGAGGAGGACGGCGTGACCACGACGACCGACATCGATTTCGAGAAGGACAGCACGCTGCACCTGACGCTCGGGCTCATGCTCGAGTTTCCGGTCGCCAAGGGATTCATCGAATACAACGTCGCGGGGATGAACAGCTTTTCGTTCGGTCTCGCGCTGGGCATCTGACGAGGGGCTTCAAGCGATAGGAGCGTGAACCTGATGAATGCAACACTGAAGAAATCCGGTCTCCTTCTCTTCCTGACCGGTCTCGTCCTGGTCGCCGTGGGCGGCTGCGTCATGGAAGACAGGGTCGTCGAGATCGTCGTGAGCGAGACGACCTGCGTCGATTTTCCCGAATATCACACCTCGGAGACGTTCGTCACCCCGGCGACGGTCGATTACGCGCAGCAAATCAACCAGATCCTCGAGGACAACGACGTGTCGCGCGAGGATCTCGTGTCGGCGCGGCTCGTGAGCGCCACCTACGGCGTCACGAGCTTCCCGGCGCACGCCGATTGGGCGATCTCCGGCGCGGTGACCGTGCAGCGCGAGGACGTTTCGGACGGGCCGGATACGCTCTACGCGTATACGAGCCTCTCGGTCGCGGGCGCTCTCGGCAAAACGCTGCCGGCCGTTCTGAACGCCGACGGCGTCGGCGTCCTCAACAGGGCGCTTGCCGACTTCATCGCGGGGGAGAACCCGGTGCTCACCTTCGAGGTCATCAACAGCAACGTGGCTCCGACTCCGAGCACCGGCGATCCGCTCGTGTTCGAGTGGAAAGGCTGCATCGTCATCGACATCGTGGCGAAGAGCGAGGCCGAAGTCCCGGATCCGTTCTGAGCGGACGCGCCGCGAAGCCCGGTTCGCTTCGCGGCGGGACGCTAGAATCTCACGTCGAGGGCGAGGCCCGGACGGCCGGGCGTGAAGTCGGGGCGCAGGCTCAGTCTGTCCCCCGCGGAGCGGTGAATACGCGGGATGATATAGCCGGCGGCGCCGCCGACGACGGCGCCGGTGATGACGTCGGTCGGGAAGTGCTTTCCCGCTTCGTAGCGCATGAATCCGACCCCCGCGGCCGCGAGGAGCGAGCCCGCCCAGATGTACGGTCCCGCCGTCGAGCCGGGATGATAATCCCCGTACACCGTCGACAGGAACGCGGCCGAGGCGAACGCCACGGAGGCGTGCCGCGAGAAAAATGATTTCGTCGCGTCGCCCGTCGTTTTCTCGGCCGTCGGCGCCTCCGCGTTGTAGACGAACGGGCGGATGCGATCGACCGCGAGCTTCGTGATCTCCGGAAGGACGACGGCCAGCGCCATCGTCTCTGCGTACATCATCGTGCAGGTGACCCAATCCTCGCGCACGCCCTCGTCGAGCATGAGGGCGAGGGGGGCCGCGACGACCGCTCCCAGGACGACGTCGCTCGCGTCGCTCGCGGCCTCGGAATAGTTCCAGGTCGCGCTCCGATCGAAGGGATTGACCGATTCGCGCGACAATCCCGCGATTTCCTGCTCGGTGAGCGGTTCGGGCGTCCGGTTGGCGAGAATGGCGCCGAGGCCGACGGCCGCGCTTCCCCCGGCGATCCAAGCGTCCTTCGTCCGGTCCAGCCGGTAGGGGGACGCGCCTTCCGCCCGGTCCGCGATCGCGGCGGCCGCGAGAACGATGCATGCGATTCTTCGTGTTCGATTCATACGCAGATCGCCATTATAAACCATACGGCCCCTCGATCCACACGGGAAAAAGAAAGAATGAGCTTCCCCATAGCCTGGCTTGCGATATAATCTCGGGGCGGGAAAGGGGAAGAGCGAATGAAGGGGATTCTCCTGCACGCGGCCTGTCTCGTCGTGATCATTTTCGGGGTCCGGGCCATGAGCTCGTTCCTGAGCGTCGTTCTGCTCGGGATCCTGCTCGCGTACAGCCTGAGCCCGGTGCCGATCTGGCTCATCCGAAAGCGCCTCCGGGCTCCCGCGGCCATCGCCGCCGCCGTTCTCGCCGCGATCGCGGTGGGGGCGGGGGCGATCGTGCTGGCCGGCGTCTCCATCGTGCATCTGAAAGAGCGCCTTCCGCTCTACGAGGCGCGCTGGATCGCGCTGCGGGAGAGCGTGACGGGATTCCTCGCCGGCTACGGTGTCGAGACGAAGGACGTCTTCTCCCTCGATTTCTTCGGCCCGGAGAAGCTGCTCGGCTGGGCGAGGGCGCTCCTCCTGCAGGGTGGGCAGACCGCCGGTCAGCTCTTCCTCGTGATTCTGGTCATGATCTTCGCGCTGATCGAGATCGTCGAGATTCATCTGCGGAAAACGCGGGGAGAGCTTCCGACCGATTCCTTCGTCGGCCGTTTCAACGTGCACAGCGAGGATATCAGGTCGTACGTGTCGATCACGGGGCTCACGGGGCTCGTCGGCGCCGTTCTTTTCTACATCGCGCTGCTCGCGTTCGGCGTGGAATCGGCCGTGACGTGGGCCGCGCTTTCGTTCCTCCTCAACTTCATTCCGACCTTCGGCGCGATCTTCACCGTGGTGCCGCCCGCGCTGCTGGCGCTGCTGGCGTCCGGCTGGCTCAAGGCCGCCGGCGTCATCGTCGCGTTCACCGTCATCAATCTCCTGGTCGACAACGTGATCAAGCCGAGGCTGATGAAGGACAGGCTGAACGTCTCGCCGCTCCTGGTCCTCGTTTCGCTGCTGTTCTGGACCTGGGTGCTCGGCCCCCTCGGGGCCATTCTCGCCGTGCCGATCACGATTACCGTCAGACGCGTGTACGGGCGAAGAGCTTGATGAGAATCGCCACGGGGATGATCACGATCGGGAGCGGCGCCCGCTCCGCCGGATACTTTGCCGCGTGCTCCGGAAATCTTGAATATTCTCCGTTCGGCCGCTTGCCATGGCGTGCCGGTTGGGGTATCGTATGACGGCTTCGGGGCGCGCGCTGGCCGGCCCGGCCGCGAACATGATGAACACGGGAAAAGCGATATATCTCGAGCTCGAGGACGGCACCGTCGCGGAAGGCGTTTCCTTCGGCGCGGAGCGCTCCGTTTCGGGGGAGGTCGTCTTCAACACGGGAATGGTCGGCTACCCCGAATCCCTCACCGATCCCTCGTACCGCGGACAGATTCTGGTTCTCACCTATCCGCTCGTCGGCAACTACGGCGTGCCGCCGCCTGATCGCGAGGACGGCATCCTGAAATATTTCGAATCGGAGCGCGTCCAGATCGCCGGTCTCGTCGTCTCCGAGCATTGCGAGCGCTACAGCCACTGGAACGCGGTGAAGAGCCTCGGGCGCTGGCTCGTCGAGCACGACGTTCCCGCCGTGCAGGGCGTCGATACGCGGGCGCTCACGAAGCGCATCAGGGAGCGGGGGACGATGCTCGGGAGGATCGTGTGCGGCGGCGAGGTCCCCTTCGAGGATCCGAACGGGCGGAATCTCGTCGCCGAGGTGAGCGTCGGGGAGCCCGTTGTGTACGGCGGAGGGCGCCCGCGGGTGCTCGTCGTCGACTGCGGCATGAAGAACAATATCGTCAGGTGTCTGCTCGGCCGCGGCGCGACCGTCATCCGCGTGCCCTGGGATTACGATTTCAACGACGGCGCGCACGAGTGGGACGGGCTCTTCCTGTCGAACGGTCCCGGGGATCCCAAAACGTGCGCCGCGACGATCGCGCACGTGCGCGAGGCGCTCGCGCGGCGGCGAAAGATCTTCGGCATCTGTCTCGGGAACCAGCTCCTCGCCCTCGCCGCGGGCGCCGACACGTACAAGCTGAAATACGGCCACCGGTCCCAGAACCAGCCGTGCGTCGAGTGCGGCACGAAGCGGTGCAGCATCACCTCCCAGAACCACGGCTACGCCGTCGACGCGGCGACGCTGCCGGACGGCTGGCTGCCGTGGTTCGTGAACGCGAACGACGGGACGAACGAGGGGATCAGGCACGAGCGGGACCCGTTCATGGCGGTGCAGTTTCATCCGGAGGCGTGCGGCGGGCCGACCGACACCGAGTATCTCTTCGACCATTTTCTCGAGGGGTTGCGGAATGGCTGACGCGATCCGCAAAGTGCTCATTCTCGGGAGCGGCGGTCTCCAGATCGGCCAGGCGGGGGAGTTCGACTACTCGGGGAGCCAGGCGATCAAGGCGGCGAAGGAGGACGGCGTCGAGGTCGTTCTCATCAATCCGAACATCGCCACGATCCAGACGAGCGAGGGGATGGCGGACAAGGTCTACTTCCTGCCCGTCGAGCCCTACTTCGTCGAGCGCGTCATCAGGAAGGAGCGTCCGGACGGCATCCTCCTCTCGTTCGGCGGGCAGACCGCGCTCAACTGCGGGACGGCGCTCGCGGAGAGCGGCGCGCTCGAGCGGCACGGCGTGAGCGTGCTCGGCACCCCCGTCGAGGCGATCGTCGCGACGGAGGACCGCAAGCGCTTCGTCGAGAAGCTCGCCGAGATCGGCGTGCTCACCCCCCGGAGCAGGGCGGTCTCGTCGGTGGAAGCGGGGCTCGGCGCCGCGGCGGGCATCGGCTATCCGGTCATGATCCGCGCCGCCTACGCGCTCGGGGGCAAGGGGAGCGGGATCGCGGCGGACGAGACGGCGCTCCGCGCGATGCTCGAAAAGGCCTTCTCGTCGACGGGCCAGGTGCTCGTCGAGGAGTGCTTGCGGGGGTGGAAGGAGATCGAGTACGAGGTCATGCGCGACTCCTTCGACAACTGCATCACGATCTGCAACATGGAGAATCTCGATCCGATGGGGATCCACACCGGGGAGAGCATCGTCGTCGCCCCGTCGCAGACGCTCACGAACGCCGAGTACCACAAGCTCCGCGCGGTCGCGATCAGGGTCGCGAGGCATCTCGGGATCGTCGGGGAGTGCAACATCCAGTACGCCTTCGATCCGCGGAGCGAGGACTACCGCGTGATCGAGGTCAACGCGCGCCTCTCGCGTTCGTCCGCCCTCGCCTCGAAGGCGACCGGGTATCCGATCGCCTTCGTCGCGGCCAAGCTCGCCTTCGGCGCCGCGCTCCCCGAGCTCCGGAACTCGATCACGCAGTCGACGACGGCGTGCTTCGAGCCGGCCCTCGATTACGTCGTGCTCAAGTTCCCCCGGTGGGACCTCAACAAGTTCAAGGTCGTCTCCCGCATCATCGGCTCGGAGATGAAGAGCGTCGGGGAGGTCATGGCGATCGGGCGGTGCTTCGAGGAGGCGCTCCAGAAGGCGATCCGCATGCTCCACGTCGGGATGTACGGGCTCGTCGGGAACGGCCTGCGCTTCGAGAACGTCGAGGACGCGATCGCGAACCCGACCGATATGCGGATCTTCGCCGTCGCCGAGGCGATCCGCGCCGGCGTGACGCCCGCGCGGATCAACGAGCTCTCCGGCATCGATCCGTGGTTTCTCCACAAGATCGAGAACGTCGTCGAGACGGAAGAGCGGTTGAAAACGGAGCCCTTCACCGAGGAGCGTCTCGCCGCCGCCAAGAAATTGGGATTCTCCGATCACCAGATCGGGAAGATCCTCGGGCGCTCCGAGCTCGACGTGCGGAAGCTCCGCAAGCGCTGGGGGATCGTGCCGGCGGTGCGGCAGATCGACACGCTCGCCGCGGAATATCCCGCGAAGACGAACTACCTCTACCTCACGTACGGCGGATCGGAGCACGACGTCGATTACGGGAAGATGCCGGGCGGAAGGGCGGTGATCGTTCTCGGAAGCGGCGCGTACCGCATCGGCTCGTCCGTCGAGTTCGACTGGTGCTGCGTGAACGCCGTGAAGACCGCGAAGGAGCTCGGGCATTCGACCGTCATGATCAACTGCAACCCCGAAACGGTCTCCACCGATTACGACGAGTGCGACCGGCTCTACTTCGACGAGCTGAGCTTCGAGCGGGTGCTCGACGTCTACGAGCTCGAGGAGCCGCTCGGGCTCGTGCTCTCGATGGGGGGGCAGATCCCGAACAACCTCGCGATGAAGTGCCATGCGGCGGGGCTCCGGGTGCTCGGGACGAGCCCGCAGAGCATCGACCGCGCCGAGGACCGGCACAAGTTCTCCCGGCTCCTCGACGACATCGGGATCGATCAGCCCCCGTGGCGGGAGCTCACGACGCTCGACGAGGCGAAGGCCTTCGCGGCGCGCGTCGGCTATCCCGTGCTCGTCCGCCCCTCGTACGTCCTGAGCGGCGCCGCGATGAACGTCATCTTCAACGAGGAGAACATGGAGAAGTTCATCACGATGGCCTCGAGCGTGAGCCCCGAGCATCCCGTCGTGATATCGAAGTTCATCGAGGGGGCGAAGGAGATCGAGATCGACGCGGTCGCGAGCCGCGGGCACATCGTGATCTACGCGATGAGCGAGCACATCGAGCTCGCCGGGGTCCATTCGGGGGACGCGACGATGGTGCTCCCCCCGCAGCGGATTTGGCTCGAGACGGTGAGGAAGATCAAGCGCGTCGCGCGGGAGCTCGCGCAGTCGCTCGATATCACGGGGCCCTTCAACGTCCAGTTCGTCGCGAAGGACAACGACGTCAAGGTGATCGAGTGCAACCTGCGGGCGAGCCGGAGCTTCCCGTTCGTCTCGAAGGTCTTCAAGCACAACTTCATCGACATCGCGACGCGCGCCATCCTCGGGCGCGCGATTCCGCCGATCGACAAGTCGAGCCTCGAGCTCGACTACGTGGGGGTCAAGTCGGCCCAGTTTTCCTTCTCGCGGCTCAAGGAAGCCGACCCCGTCTGCCACGTCGAGATGTCCTCGACGGGGGAGGTCGGATGCCTCGGGGACGACGTGTACGACGCGTTCCTCAAATCGTTCCTCTCGACGGGGATGCGATTCCCGCGCGCCAACGTGCTCCTCAGCGTGAGCGGCGACGAGAACCGCTTCGAGCTCCTCGAGACGGTGAAGACGCTGCGCGAGATGAATTTCACCCTCTACGCGACCGAGCACACGGCCGCGTTCTACCGGAACCTCGGCGTCGACACGAATCTCGTGCACAAGATCCACGAGGCGAAGAAGCCGAACGTGTCGGACCTCCTCGCCTCGAAGAAGCTCGATCTCATCGTCAGCATGCCGAAGAATTACGGGGACATCGGCACGGGGGACAGCTACATCATCAGGCGCTGCGCCGTCGATTACTCGATCCCGCTGATCAATAACGTGCAGATCGCGAAGCTCTTCGTCGGGGCGATCTCGAAGCGCAGCATCGAGGACCTCGAAATCAAATCATGGGACGAATACGCCTGAGCAGGAGGAAGCGGAATGTCGAAGATCGCGTACTTCTCCATGGAGATCGGCATCGACGAGCAGATCCCCACGTACAGCGGGGGCCTCGGCATCCTCGCCGGGGATACGCTCAAGTCATGCGCCGATCTCAGGGTTCCCATCGTCGCGGTGACGCTGCTGTCCGAGAACGGCTATTTCTACCAGGGGATCGACTGCGACGGCGGCCAGACGGAGCTTCCCATCAACTTCAACGTCGGCGAAGTCCTCGAGCCGCTCCCGGGGACGGCCGAGGTCATCATCGAGAACCGCCCGGTGCGGATCCGCGTGTGGCGCTACCTCCTCAAGGGCGTGACCGGGCACACCGTCCCGGTTCTGTTCCTCGACACGAACGTCGAGGGGAACGGCGAGTGGGACCGAACGCTCACGAAATACCTCTACGGCGGCGACGATAAATACCGTCTCGCGCAGGAGATCGTGCTCGGCGTGGGGGGCGTGCGCGCGCTCGAGGCGCTCGGATTCGCCGGGATCGAGCGATACCACATGAACGAGGGGCACGCCGCCGTGCTGACGCTCGAGCTCTTCAGGCAGGCGAAGGATCTCGATCGCGTGCGGCAGCGCTGCGTCTTCACGACGCATACGCCGGTCGCCGCGGGGCACGATCAGTTCGAGCTCTCGTTCGCCCGGCCGATGCTCGGCGATATGCTGCCGGATTCCCTCGTGCCGGACGTCACGTTCGAGAACAAGCTCAACATGACGATGCTCGCGCTCCATTTCAGCCGCTACGTCAACGGGGTCGCGAAAAAGCACGGCGAGGTTTCCCGGCGCATGTTCCCCGGCTATACGATCGATTCGATCACGAACGGCGTGCATTCGGCGACGTGGACGTCGGAGCCGTTCCAGCGGCTGTTCGACGCGCACATGCCGGGATGGCGCGCCGATTCGTACATTCTCCGCTCGGCGTTCGGCATCCCCAAGCAGGAGGTCTGGGCCGCGCACCAGGAGGCGGAGCACGCGCTCATCGATTTCGTGAACGGCCGGCACAACGCGGGATTCTCCGTCGAGAGCTTCACGATCGGATTCGCGAGGAGACAGACCGCGTACAAGCGCCCCGATCTCCTCATCTCCGATATCCCGCGGCTCCAGCGGATCGCCGAGACGGTCGGCCCCATCCAGATCGTGTACGCGGGGAAGGCCCATCCGAAAGACGCGTCCGGCAAGGAGTCGATCAAGAAGATCATCGAGACCTCGAAGAAGCTCGGCGGCAAGGTGAAGATGGTCTACATCCCCAACTACGACATCGCCATCGGGAAACTGATGGTCGCCGGCGTCGATCTCTGGCTGAACACGCCCCGGCGGCCGTACGAGGCCTCGGGGACCTCGGGCATGAAGGCCGCGCACAACGGCGTCCCGCAGTTCAGCACGCTCGACGGGTGGTGGCTCGAGGGATGCATCGAGAACATCACCGGCTGGGCGATCGGCCCGGAGAAGACCGCGCAGCAGGAATCCGACGACGAGGTCGACCGGCGCGATCTCTACGACAAGCTCGAGAAGCTCATCCTGCCGAAGTACTACCGCGATCGCGACAACTGGATCCGCACGATGCGGAGCTGCATCGCGATCAACGGCTCGTTCTTTAACACGAACCGCATGGTGCAGCAGTACGTCATGAACGCCTACTTCGAGTAACGCGGGTCCTGCCGCTGCTTGCACCCCGCGCGTGCTCACACGCAAGGCGTGTTCCGCCCGCGCAGGGACCCCAGCAGCGTCACCCGCTAACGGTGCCCACACACAGGAGCGCCACCCGTGTCACCCACAAAAAAGTCCGGTCCCCCGCAAAGGAGGACCGGACTACAAGGCGCGGGGCCTGTCGGCGATTGCACCCCGCACGTGCTCGCTGACGCTGCGCGCGTGCGGGGGCCCCATCGCCGCCACCCGCGCGCCTCATGCGCCGCGCATTATCGCCGCTTGACCGATTTCTGCTGACGCTCCTGCTGCTGCTTCTGCTCCTGCTTCTGTTTTTCCTTCTGTTTCTGCTGCTGCCGCTGTTCCGGCGTGCGCTGCGGCTGCGTGTCGCGCCGCGGCGCACGCTCCCGCGGCACGAGCACCTCGCGCTCGACCGTCGGGCGGTGCTCCCGGACCCGATCCGCATCGCGTTCCGGCACGACCATCTTCGTCCGCGCGACTTCCTTCGGGCGGTAGTACTTCAACGGCACCTTCGGCGCGTCGGCCCTCAGATCGACGCGTTCCCGCGAGATCCGCACCGGCGGGAGCGCGCGATTCGTGATCCGCTCGACGTCGCGGTGTCCCGGCGGCTGCCTCATCCACGCGCCGTGATGGCTCGGCTCTCCATGGAACGGGTGATGAATCCGGTGATGTCCGATATATTCGTTTGTGAAGTGATTGTAGTCGACCATGATCCAGGCGTTGAATCCGTTGTATTCCCAGGGATGATTATGCCAGTAATGGTGCGGGGGAGGCATCGGCGCCCACGCGCAGTAGTTCCCGTACGTGTACCACTCGACCCTCGCCGGCGACCATATCCGGCCCGGCATCCAGAACCAGCCGTAGGAGGGCTCGTAATACCAGTAACCGTAGTGGAACACGAGCCATCCGAAGGGCTCATAAGAAATCCACGCCCATCCGTCGTACGTCCAGCTCCAGTGCCCGTGGAAGAACGGGCTCCACTCCTCGACGACGTAGGGCATCCAAACCATGCCGTAGTCAGGAGTGTCCACCCATTCGCCATAATCGGACAGGTATTCGTAATCGCCGAGGTTGATCTGGAGTCCGACCGACCAGCGGCCGGAACGATGGGCGAACGCCGGCTGCGGAGTGAGCGCCGCCAGGACGAGAACGCCCAAGAGCATGATAACACAGCTCTTCGGCATCCGATTCATTAGAGAGCGGAACATACGCTCCCTTCCTTTCTACAGGGGATTGCGCGGCCTCCGTGCCCCCGGGCCGCCGCGAAGGTCTCTCCTGTCATACGGGTTCCTTGCATGATTTGTTCCTGACCCGGGCCCTGTTTTCCCCGGTCATCCCTTCCGGCCTCCGAGAATCGAACCGAGCACTCCCCGCATGATCTGCCGGCCGAGCTGCGATCCCATGGCGTGCGCGGCGCTGTGCGCGAGCGACCCGAACATGTCTTTCGTCTGGGATTTCGGCTCGCGGGGCTGGCGCGGCTCCCGCGGCGCCCGCGGGGCGCCGTACGGCGTTCCCGGCGACGGCACGCGCACGTCGAACGTCTCCGCGGCGGCGCTCGCCGCGCGCTCCTCCATGCGGCGCTTGATGATCTCGTACGCCGACTCGCGGTCGATCGTCTGCTCGTAGCGCCCGAAGCGCTGCGAGCTCCGGATCAGCGCCGTCCGCTCCTCCGGCGTGATCGTTCCGATGCGACTCTCGGGCGGGAGCACGAACGCGCGCTCGACGATCATCGGGATGCCCTTCTCGTCGAGGAACGACACGAGCGCCTCGCCGACGGCGAGCTCGGTCATGACCTGTTCGATGTTCAGCCCGGGATTGGAGCGGAACGTCGCCGCCATCGCCTTGATCGCCTTCTGATCGTTCGGCGTGAACGCCCTGAGCGCGTGCTGGACGCGGTTCCCGAGCTGCGCGAGCACCTTCTCGGGGATGTCGACCGGATTCTGCGTCACGAAATAGACGCCGACCCCTTTCGAGCGGATGAGCCGGACGACCTGCTCGATCTTGTCGAGGAGGGCGGGGGAGGCGTCCTCGAAGAGGAAGTGCGCCTCGTCGAAGAAGAAGACGAGCTTCGGCCGCTCGAGGTCCCCGGCCTCGGGCAGCTGCTCGAAGAGCTCCGACATGAGCCAGAGGAGGAAGGTCGAATAGAGCTTCGGGTGCTGGATGAGCCGGTCGGCCGCGAGAACGTTGATCATCCCGCGTCCGTCCGTGTCGTTCCTGACGAGATCGAAGATGTCGAGCATCGGCTCGCCGAAGAATTCCTCGGCCCCCTGCGCGTCGAGCTCGAGGAGCCCCCGCTGGATCGCGCCGACGCTCGCCTTCGACACGTTGCCGTACTCCGTCGTGAACTGCGACGCGTTGTCGCCGACGAACTGCACGAGCGCGCGGAGGTCCTTGAGATCGAGGAGGAGGAGCCCGCCGTCGTCGGCGATCTTGAAGATGAGCGTGAGGACGCCGGTCTGCACCTCGTTCAGGGCGAGGAGCCGGCCGAGGAGGAGGGGCCCCATATCGGACACGGTGGCCCGCACCGGATGCCCGTTTGCGCCGGCGACGTCCCAGAACGTGACGGGGTAGCTCCGGTGCGCGAAACCGGCGAGCTCGAGCAGGGCGACCCGCTCCTCGATCTTCGGGTTCCCGCCCCCCGGCCGGCTCAAGCCCGCGAGGTCCCCCTTGACGTCGGCGAGGAACACGGGAATCCCGTTCGCGCTCAGGTTCTCGGCGATCGTCTGCAGGGTGACCGTTTTTCCGGTTCCCGTGGCTCCCGCGATGAGCCCGTGGCGGCTCACCATGCGCGGGACGAGTTGGAACTCCGACCCGGCCTTCGCGATGATCATCGGAGCGGACATGGCGTTCCTCCTCCGGGCGCGCGGCGCGCCGCGATTTCTCTTGCTCCGTCAGGTCTTCGTCGCCCTCTCGAGCCGTTTCATGACGCTGAACATGAACGTCGCCGAGAGCGTGCAGCAGGCGACGAGCACCATCCAGAGCCCCCATACGGGGAGCCGCATCCAGAGCGATCCGATGATGGCGAGGAGATAGTTGCCGATCGCGGTCGCCGCGAACCAGCCGCCCTGCATGAGCCCCTTGTACTGGGGCGGGGCCACCTTCGACACGAACGATATTCCCATCGGGCTCAGGAACAGCTCGGCGATGGTGAGGATGAAGTACGTCCAGATCAGCCAGTACGGAGAGACGAGCTGATCGGGGGGCGCCACCGTGCCGCCGAGCATCTTCGGGCTCGAAAGCCCGATCGATCCGACGACGAGCACGAGGAAGCCGGCCGCCGTGATCAGCATCCCGTAGCCGATCTTGCGCGGGGCCGAGGGCTCCTTGCCTTTCGCGTTCAGGACGCTGAACAGCGCGACGAAGAGCGGCGTCAGGGCCACGATGAAGAACGGGTTGAAATGCTGGAATTTCTGCGGCGTGAAGGGATTCACGTCGGCGTAGCCGTTGTATCTGAGATACGCGAGCGCGGCGAAGAGGACGAAGCCGATCGCGCCGAGCCCCCGCACGAGCCCCGAGCCGCCCTTCCTGAGCGCGAAGTATGCGCCGACGACCGCGAGGAATATCGGGAGCAGGCCGAAGAGATCGAACCACAGGTTCGTCATCTTGCCCACGCTCGGCTGCGTGTAATCCCGGGCGAAGAGCGTCATCGTGACGCCGTTCTGGTGGAACGACATCCAGAAGAAGACGACGACGAAGTAAACGAGCCCGAGCGCGATGAGGCGCTCCTTCACCTGCGCCGGCGTCAGGCTCTCGACGTGCGACGGCGCAGCCGTGCCCTTCATCGCGCCTCCCGCCGTGCGGCTCACCATGTAGTCGGCGTGCCCGTAGTGCCTGCGGAAGCCCCAGAAGATGATCATCGAAACGATGAGGCTGATGCACGCCACGCCGAACCCGTAGTGATACGATTTGCTGAGGACATTGATGTAGTTCGTGGAGAAGGCGCCGAGCGTCTCCATCGTGATGCCCGGATCCTGCGCCTGCGCGTAGCCGAGGTACTGCGATGCGTCCGCGAGCGTGCCCTTGAGGAACTGGTTCGCGAGCGCCGGGATCCGGTTGTCGTAGAAGTAGTGCGCCTTCGAGAGGATCCAGTTGTTGATCGTCTCGGCGGCCGTCGGGGCGAACATCGCGCCGATGTTGATTCCCATGTAGAATATGCTGAACGCGCGATCGCGGCCCGCGCTGTACTTCGGATCGTCGTAGAGTTTGCCGACGAGGGCCTGCAGGTTCCCCTTGAAGAAGCCGGTGCCGAGCGCGATCGTCGCGAGCGCGGCGATGATGAGGGGGAAGCCGGTGTTCATCGTGCTCGGGATGGCGAGCAGCAGGTAGCCGATGAACATAATGATCAATCCGAGGCCGATCGTCTTCCCGTAGCCGAGGACGCGGTCGGCCAAGAGCCCCCCGAGGAGCGGGAAGAAGTAGACGCAGAACATGAAGCCGCCGTAGATCTGGCTCGCCCTCGCGGCGCTGAATCCGTATTTGGCCTGCAGGAAGAGCATGAAGATGGCCAGCATGGTGTAGAAGCCGAAGCGCTCACCCATGTTGGCGAAGAACGCGACGAACAGACCCTTCGGATGCCCTTGCAACATACCGGTTCCTTTCTCCATAGAAGCCCCGGATAACACCCATCGGGGATAGTAGGCGAGCCTGTTTGCCGGGGCAAGATGAATTTCGGCGGCTTTTCGGGACACCCACGACGCTCTGGGCACCTTGAAATGCCAAGGCACTCATGCCATAATATTCATCGATCCAATGCGGGCCGGCCGTTCGGGCCGGCCCGCATGCTGTTTGCATCCGCGTCAATTTTCCCTTCTCCGCTGCGCCCAGCAGTACACCGTCGGAAGAACGAGGAGCGTCAAAAGGGTCGACGTGATCAGCCCGCCCATGACCACGACGGCGAGCGGCCTCTGGATGTCCGCCCCCGACCCGGCCGCGTACAGGAGGGGTAGCTGTCCGATGAAGGTCGTCAGGGCCGTCATCAGAAGCGGCCGGAAGCGAAGGGCGCATCCTTCACGCACGGTTTCGTCGACGGAACGGCCTTGCTGCCGAAGCTGTATGAAGAACGTCACGAGAACGACGCCGTTCTGCACGGCCACGCCGAGCAGCATGACGAACGCGATCGACGCCGACACCGAGAGCGGTATCCCGAAGAGCACGACGGCGACGACGCCGCCGACGACCGCGAAGGGAAGATTCAGAAACACGAGGAGCGAGTAGCGTATCGATCCGAGCGCCATGAAGAGGAGGAGGAGTATCGCGGCGAGCGCGACGGGAACCACGATGGAGATCTGCCGCATCGCCCGCTGCTGATTCTCGAACTGTCCTCCGTACTCGATGAAGTACCCGGGGGGCAGCGTGCCGGTGAGCGGCGCCAGAGCGCTCCGGGCCTCCCGCACGAAGCCGCCGAGATCGCGCCCGCGGATGTTCGTCTCGACGACGACGCGGCGCATCCCGTTTTCGCGGCTGATCTGCGCGGGAGCCTCGGTCAGCCGTATCGACGCGAGCTGCCCCAGGGGCACGCGCTCTCCGCCCGGAGCCGCTATCAACAGGCGTTCCACGTCTTCCAGGCGCGCCTTGCTCGATTCCGGAAAGCGGATGACGACGGCGAAGCGCTTCTCGTCCTCGGCGAGCATCGTCGCCGTCTTTCCCGCGAGCGCGGTCTCGATGAGATCTCCGACGTCGGCGGCGTTGATGCCGTATCGCGCGATGGCGCCCCGGTCGATCTCGACGTCGTACTGCTCCATCCCCGCGACCTGCTCGACCTTGACGTCCGCGGAGCCTTCGATCCCCGAAATGACCGCGGCGGCCTCGTCCGCGTAACCCTTCAGGGCCTGCAGATCCGGTCCGAACAGCTTGACCGCGAGATCGCTCTTCACGCCGGAGATGAGCTCGTTGACGCGGAGCGCGATGGGCTGCGAGATCGAGAGGCGCACCCCCGGAACGGCCGAGAGCGAATCGCTGATCGCGGCGACGAGCTCCTTCTTGTTCCGGCCGGTACCCCATTCCGCGCGGGGTTTCAGCATGATGGTGAGATCCGTTTGCTCGGGACCCATCGGGTCCTCCGAGATCTCGGCCCGTCCCGTTTTGCTGACCACCGTTGAGATCTCGGGGAACTTCAGAAGCTGCTTTTCCATGAAATCGGCCACGGCGACCGAGCCGTCGAGGGCGGCGTTCGGCAGCCGGACGACGTTGATGGCGATCGATCCTTCGTCGAGCGACGGCATGAACTCCGTGCCCATGCGGGGCGCGAGCACCGCCGCGACGGCGAGGGCGCCGAGCGCGATCGCGATGGTGGTCCGGGGATGGCGGACGGCACGGTCGAGCGCGCGCATATAGGCCGTCCGAAGGCGCCGCGCGAATCCGAATTCGCGCACCGGCGTCCGTTTCAGAAACGCGTCGGCGAGCACGGGGCTGATGAAGAGGGCGATCACGAGCGACACGAGGAGCGCGATCAGCATGGTCGCCGTGAGCGGCTTGAACATTCTTCCCTCGATCCCCTGCAGGGTGAAGAGCGGCACGAGAATGATCGCGATGATGAGCGCGGAGAAGGCGACCGGCCGCACGACCTCCGATACGGCCTCGGCGACGATCGCCCGCTTGGGCGCCTGATCGCCGCGGTCCGCGAGATGCCGCCGGATGTTCTCCACCACGACGATCGCCGCGTCGACGATGATGCCCACCGAGAACGCGAGCCCTCCGAGGCTCATCAGATTTGCGGAGAGCCCCAGCTGTTTCATCATGATGAAGGTGACGAGAAAGGTGAGGGGCAGGGAGAAGATCACGATCAGCGCCGTGCGCATCTCGAACAGGAAGAGGAAGAGCACGAGGATGACGAAGAGCGCGCCCTGCAGAAGGGCGCCTTGCACGGTGCCGATGCAATCCCGGATGAGGGAGGTGCGATCGTAGAAGACGCTGATGCGCACCCCTTTCGGGAGCGCGGGCCGGATGCGCTCCACCGCCTCTTTGACGCGGCCGACGACCTCGCGGGAGTTTTCCCCCTTGAGCATGATGACCATGCCGGCGACGGCCTCGCCCTTTCCGTCGCGGGTCACGGCTCCCTGCCGCGGTGCGGCGCCGATCGCCACCTCCGCGACGTCGCGGAGAAGCACCGGCGATCCGTCGTACGTCTTGAGGACGACGCGCTCGATGTCCGGGATGTCCCGCAGGAGCCCCACGCCGCGCAGATACGCCTGCTCCCATCCGCGAACGATCACGCCGCCGGCGGCGACCGCGTTGTTGCGTTCGACGGCCTCGAACACCTCGTCGACCGTCAGACCGTACTTCAGCAGCTTGGCGGGATCGACGAACACCTGATACTGCTTCACCCGGCCGCCGAAGCTGTTGATCTCGTTCACGCCGGGAATCGGTTTGAGGAGCGGTGCGACCAGCCAATCCTGTATCGTGCGCAGCTCCATCGGCGAATGCCTGTCGCTCTCGAGCGTGTACTGGAAGATCTCGCCGAGGCCGGTGCTGATCGGGCCGAGCTCCGGCTCCACCCCCGGGGAAGCTCTTCCCGGGCCTGCGAGAGCCGCTCGAATACGACCTGCCGGGTCCAGTAGGTGTCGACGCCGTCCTCGAACACGACGACGACCTGGGAGAGCTCTGCCCTCGAGAGGGAACGCACGAGGGTGACCCGAGGCAGCCCGCGCATCTGCTGCTCGATCGGGTAGCTGACGCGCCGCTCGACGTCCACCGCGGCGAGCCCGGGGGCTTTCGTCAGGATCATGACCTGGGTGTTCGTGACGTCGGGGAACGCGTCGATTTCGATCCGGTTCCAGGCGACGGCGCCGAGCACCATCGCGAGGATCGTAACCGCGAACACGTAGGTGCGCTGAGCGAGCAGGAACGAAATGATCGAACGCATGTGATCTCCTTTCGCTCAGTCGGCGCAGCCGGCGCCCATTTTCGAACGCAGGACGTCCGATTTCAGGAGAAACGCGCCGTCGGCGACCACGATCTGTCCCGGCTCGAGCCCGAGCAGGATCTCCGTGAATCCGTTCCGCTCGATTCCCTTGGCGACGGGGCGGCGCACGAAGTACTCGCCGTCATGACGGATGAAAACGAAATCCCGGCCGTCGCTCGAGAGGACGGCGACGGAGGGGACGATGAGCGTCTCCTGCCGCCCGGGGAGGCGCAGGTGGACCGTGGCGAACATGCCGGGGCGGAGCCGCCCGTCCGGATTCGCAAGAACGATCCTGACCTTCACCGTCCGGCTCCTCCCGTCCAGGACGGAGCCGACGTAATCCACTCTGCCGGCGAACTCCTCGCCGGGATAGGCCTGCACGGTCGCGACCGCCTGCACGTCGCCCCGCTTGTCGAGATCGAGCACCTTCGCCAGATCCCGTTCGTAGAGATCGGCCCAGAGCCAGAGCCGTGAGAGGTCGGCGACGAGCACCGCCGCGTCGCCGCCGTCCAGCTGCTCGCCCGCGACGCCGCGAAGCTCGAGCACCGTTCCCGCGAACGGCGCACGGAGCACCATCTCGCCGGAGGCGCCTTCCATGCCCGTGGAGATGAGCGTTTCTATGTCGCTCTCCCGCAGCCCCAGCCGCGCGAGCTTCTGCCGGGCGGCCTCCATGCGGATCCGCGCCGAGACCGCGGCGGACTCCGCCTCGAGCAGCTCGCGTTCGGCGGTGACGCCCGCCGCGCGCAGCTCCTTATGGCGCTCATATGCCTTAAAGGCGAGCCGCATCGCGGATTCGGCGTCGAGGAATTCGGCCTCGGCCGCGGCGAGATCGACGCTCTGCAGCGCGAGGAGCTCCTGCGCCGCGACGACGCGCTGTCCGAGATCGACGAGCACTTTCTTCACGATCCCGGGCGCGGCCGGCGAGAGCCGGGCCGCCTTGAGCTCGTTCAGGGTGACCTCTCCGGTGAGCGCCAGGATCGCGTCGCCCGCGCTCTTCGAGACCTCCACGGTCTTGATGAGACCGCTCTCGAGAAGGGTCTTCGGCACCTTCACCATGCCGACCTCGTATCGGCACTCGGCGCACTGATACGTGAGCGTGCCGTGCCCGCACACGGTTGCGAGGATCTCGTCGATCGGCATGTCCAGGTCGGATTTCTCCGAAGCCTCGGGGCGCGCCTCCGGGGCCGCCGGCCGCTCCTCGGCGCGATTGTCGATTTCGTTCCTCTCCTCCCTCGTGGAAGCGCTCTGGCAGCCGTGAAAGGAAACGCTCGCGATCAGTGAGAGCACGAGCGCTTCGAACAGAAGCTTTGGGCGGGATCGATTATTCACGATCAGGACCTCCTGTGAGTACCGACATGTCGAGCATCGCGCTGAGATAGTCATATTGAACGGTCACGAAGCCGCTCTGGGCCCGGACAAGGGCGCGCCTCGCGTCCAGAACGTCGACGAGACCGCATTCCCCGATCCTGTACAGGGTCTCGAGGTCTCCGAGCGCGCGCCGCATATTCGGGATGATTTCCGACCGGTAGCGCGCGGCCGCGCCCAGGGACGCGCTCGCGCGCGCGTGCGCCTCCAGGAGGGAGGCACGGATGCGTTTCTCCGTCAGGTCGGCGTCGGCGGCGGTCCGGCTCGCTTCGGCCTTCGCCTTGGCGATTCCGCCCCGGTTCCAGTTCCAGAGCGGCACGGTCACCGTGATGAGTCCCCCGACGTTGCGGGTATCGAACTCCTCGCCGTAGAACGCCCCGATGCCCAGATCCGGCACGACCGCGTGCTTCTCGGCCGATATGGCGCGGGCCGCCTGCTCCTGGCGCGCACGCGCGGCCAGGGCCGCCGGATTCTCCGTCGCGGCGCGGGCCATGGTCTCGTCGAGCGGTGGCGGGGGGGTGACGGACGTGCTGTCGATTTCGACCAGGAATTCCCGGGGGAGTTGCGACGCCAGCCACATATTGAGCTCCCCGCGACGCGCAGCGGCTTCGCGGTCCGCCCGTTCGATCTCGACACGGAACTCCTCCAGCTCTCCCCGCAATCGCGCGAGCTCGAGAGGCCGCGCCTCGCCATGGTCGACGCGCACGCGCGCCGCCTCGGCGAGCGCGGCGAGATGCCGCTCGGATTCCCGAAACATCCGCAGGTTCTCCTGGTCGCGCGCGATCATGAGGTACAAGCCGCGCAGCTCGCGGTACACTTCCAACCGGGTCGCCGAGGCGTCGAAGCGGGCGGCATCGACGCCCGATTTCGCGGCTTTGACGCGGTTTCGGTATGTGCCCGGCCACTGCAGGGGGATGGTCAGCTCCAGATCCCAGATCGATCTGCGCCCCGTACCCTCGAGCTCCGTGCTCTCTCCTGCGCTCATCACGAGCTCCGGGTTCGGAAACTGCTTGACGGTTCTGAGCTCCCCTTCCGCGACGCCGACCTGGCCGAGCGCCGCGCTCCAGGCGGGATGAGTATCCAGAAGCCTTTCGACATCCCGCCACGCCAGAACGGGGATCCTCTCAGCGAAGAGGAACGAGGGAACAGAAAGGGTCATCATCGAGATAAACGTCGTCAAAACGAATATGCGCCGTATAAGGCACATGGTGGTGTCGCTCCTTTCAAGCATCAAAAGGGATCCGCCGGCCATGGCATGGCCGGGATTCACTGCACCGGATTTCCGAGGTTGTGTTAGGAGAGCCGCGGCGGGCGATCGAGTTCGAACGTCGGCGAAGACGTTTCCGAGGGGGTATTATCTTCAGGCATGCTCATGCATTCCGGCGACGGGAGCGGGGATCGCGCGGCGAGCGTCGCCGCTACGTGGCAGAGGCATTGACAGGAATTGCAGTGCGCCGGATTCGGAGCGGATTCGGAGTCGCAGCAATCGGAAGCCGATTCCTCCGCCGATTGCAGTACAAGGCAGCATGCTCCGCCGAGCATGCCGGCCAGTACGAGGACGGAAACCAGAAGAATACAAGGTATGATCTTCTTGAACAAAGCGCTTGCTCCGTTGTCGTTTGCCGTTTGTCCGAGCGCCGAATTGTGGTGTAAATATAGCGGGGCTAACATGTTCTGTCAAGGCCCCCGCGTATGGGCGCGGCTTGACGCCGAATTGAATCTCCCACGGATACGGGGATTTTTGGTAGAATGCGAAATATGAATAACACGAACCATAGGGCGCATGGAGTGCTGTTTCTGATTCTCGCCGTCGGCGCGTGGATCCTCGGCATGGCGGCGGTGATGGGGCGCTCGGCACGGTGGGGCATCGCCGGTTTCGCGCTCATCGTCGCGGCCTTCGCCGTCGTGGTCTATTTCTACTGCGCCAAGTGCACGGTCCGGAAGGTCTGCAGTCACGTGCTGCCGGGATATTTGACCCGCATCTTTCCGAGAAGAGAGATCGGTCCCTACTCGCGGACGGACGTCTTCGCGATGGCCGCGGCGTTCATCGTCACGACCCTCTTTCCGCTGTACTGGCTCGCGGGGAACATTCCGCTGCTGCTCGTTTACTGCGTAATCCTGACCGTCGCGGTCGTCGATCTGCGCGCGAAGGTTTGCGGGGATTGCAAGAACGTCTTCTGCGTGCTCAAGAAACATCCCCCGAAAAACCGGTAGCTCCGATTCCGCATTGGAACGGGGGCCGTCGCGATGAAGCAAGACGAAGGAGTTTTTCAAGGGGCAGGCGGCATCGAGCTCTACTTTCGTTGCCGGCGGCCCGACGGGGAGACGCGCGGTGTTCTCGCGATCGTTCACGGCCACGGCGAGCACAGCGGGCGCTATGCGAACGTCGTTGACGCCCTCGTGCCGCGCGGCTATGCCGTCTACGGCTTCGACCACCGCGGGCACGGGCGCTCCCCGGGCCGGCGCGGGCATATCGATTCTTGGGCCCAGTATCGCGGCGACGTGGAGGCCTTCCTGCGGCTTATTGAAAGTCGTGAGCCGCATCGCCCGGTCTTTCTCATGGGGCACAGCATGGGGGCCCTCGTCGCGCTCGATTACCTGATTCACGATTCGAAAGGAATACGGGGAGCAATCATCAGCGGCGCGCCGATCGAGCCGGCCGGCATCGCAAAGCCCGCGCTCGTGCTCATGTCTCGTCTGCTGTCGCGCGTGTGCCCGCGATTCCCGCTGCGGCTTGCCTTGGACACGTCGGCGCTTTCCCGCGACGAGGCGGTCGTGCGGGCGTACGTCGACGATCCCCTCGTCCACGGGAGATTCACCGCCCGGTGGGGCACCGAATCTCTTGCCGCGGTGGCCCGGATCAAGGCCCGAGCGGCCGAGGTGGACGTTCCCGTTCTTTTTGTTCATGGCGAAGCGGACCGGTTGAATCTCCTGATCGGGATCCGCGACTTCTTCCCGAAGGTCGCCTCCACGGACAAAACACTGCGGATCTATCCCGAAATGTTTCATGAACCTCACAACGATTTCGGTTATGATCGGTACCTGAGCGATCTGGAGCGCTGGCTCACGGAGCATCTATGAACAAGCCGACACCCGATTCGATCGCCGCTGCCTTCCGGGACGCGGCCGCGCGCTATTCCGGCAAGCCGGCCCTGCGGTTCAAGGGGGAGGACGGGGAGTACCGGAGCGTCAGCTACAAGGATCTGGCGGCCGCCGTCGACCGCCTGATCGCGTCCCTGCGCCGTCTCGGCGTTGCGAAGGGGGACCGCGTCGCGATCTTCGCCTACCACGGTCCCGAGTGGGTCATGGCCGATCTCGCCTGCCTCGAGCTCGGCGCCGTGATCGTGCCCCTCTATCACACGCTCTCGCCGCCCGCCGCGAAATACATCCTCAACGATTCGGGGTGCAAGCTCGTCTTCGTCGAGAACAAGCAGCTCTTCGATGTGATCGAATCGATACGGGGAGAGGTGCCGTCGCTCGAGCACGTCGTCGTGTTCGACGACACGGGCATTGAGAAGGGGCCGCATATTAAATTCGCCGATCTGACGGCGGAGGGTGCGGAAGGCGGGAGCGGCAAGGCGCGGGGCGAACGCGCCGCCGGAGCGGCCCTGCCGCCCGTATCCTCGGGCGACCCAGCGACGATCGTCTACACGTCGGGCACGACGGGCGCTCCGAAGGGGGTCGTGCTGTCTCATGAGAACATTCTCTTCGACGCGTTCGCCGCGATGCGGCATTTCGAGGTCGGCCCGGAGGATACGTTTCTCTCGTTCCTGCCGCTCTGCCATATGTTCGAGCGGACATGCGGGTACTATTCGATGCTCTTCGCCGGCGCGACGATCGGCTACGCGGAGGGAGTCTCGACCATCGTGAGCGATGTGCAGAAGATCCGGCCGACGATCATCATCGTCGTGCCGCGCATCGTCGAGAAGATCTACGAAGCGGTCGAGAGCAAGGTAACGGAGGCGCCGCTTCTGCGGCGTAAGCTCGTGTACGGAGCGGTGAAATGCCTCAACGAGCGCGTGAATCGCCTCTACCGCGGCGAGCCGGTGCCGCTCCTTCTCCGCATGCGTTCCGCGCTCTGCGAGCGCATCGTCGCGTCGAAATTCAGGCAGATCGCCGGCGGTAGGCTCCGTCTCCTCGTATCCGGCGGGGCGCCCCTCGACCGGAAGCTCGCCAAGACGCTCCGCGTCCTCGGCTTCAACATCGTCGAAGGATACGGCCTGACGGAGACCGCGCCGATCGTGTGCGTCGGCGCGCTCGAGGGCCATCGCCTCGGCACGGTCGGAAAGCCCCTCGACGGGATCGAGCTGAAGATCGGCGAATGGGACGAGATCCTCGTCAAGGGACCGAATCTCATGTGCGGTTATTTCAACCTGCCCGAGGAGACGGCGAAGGCGATCGACGGGGAGGGGTGGTTCCACACGGGGGATCAGGGGCGTCTCGACGAGCGGGGAAACCTCGTCATCACGGGGAGGCTCAAGGAGCTCATCGTCACGTCGTACGGGAAGAAGGTGGCGCCCGTCCCGATAGAGGCGGATATTCTGAAAAGCCCGTACATCGATCAGGTGGTCCTCTTCGGCGACAACAGGAAGTTCATCACCGCCCTCGTCGTCCCGCAGCGCGAGGCGATCGAGCGATTCGCGCGGGAGAAGGGGATCGCGATCGCCGATTACCCGGCGCTTCTCGCCCGGAAAGAGATAACCGATCTCGTCGCGGCCGAGATCGAGCGGGCGACGGTCGATCTCACGCCGTTCGAGAAGGTCAGGGCGTTCAAGCTGCTCCCCGACGGCTTCACCGTCGCGAACGAGCTCCTCACCCCGACGCTCAAGCTCAGAAGAAAAAAGATCGTGGAGCGATACCAGGACGCAATCGACGCGCTGTACGCCGCGTGCAAGGAAAGGTGAACGATGAGCGATACCGTTTTTCTCACCGGGGCGACAGGTTATATCGGATCGAGTCTCCTGCAGGCGTGGCTCGAGAAGACGGATGCGACGATCGTCGTCCTCGCGCGGAAGAAACGGGACAAGAAGGCCGCGGCGCGGGTCGAGAGCGCGCTCGCTGCGCTCTCCGCCGGGCCGGGCGGGAGCGGCTTTCCGGAGCGGATCGAGGTGGCGGAGGGGGACGTCTCGTTCGAGAGGTTCGGATTGAAGGAGAAGCCCTACCGGGAGCTCGCCTCGAGGGTCACGCATATCATTCACTGCGCGGCCGCGGCGCGCTTCGACCTCGATCTCGACGACGCGCGGAAGACGAACGTCGGCGGCACGCGGAACATTCTCGATTTCGGGAGGGCGTGCGGCGGCTTGCGGAGAATCGATTACATCGGCACGGCCTACGTGGCGGGCCAGCGCCGCGGCGTCATCCTCGAGGACGAGCTCGATGAAGGCCAGAGGCACTGCAACACGTACGAGCACAGCAAGATGGAGGCGGAGAAGCTCGTGCGGGAGAGCATGCGGGATCTCCCGATCGCGATCCTGCGCCCGAGCATCGTCATCTGCGATTCCCGCACGGGGCGCGCGTCGAATTTCAACGGGTTCTACCGGGCGATGCGGATGTACTCGCTCGGGCTCATGCCGGCGGTCCCGGGAAATCCCGCGAGCACCATGGATCTCGTCCCGGTCGACTACGTGACCGAGGCGGTCTATTCCATCTCGAACAACCCGGCGAGCCTCGGCAGGTGCTACCACCTGACCGCGGGATTGGGGAACGCCCCGACGCTGGCGGAGATCGCCGCGCTCGCGAGCGAGCACTTCGGCAGGGAGAAGTTCGCGATCGTCCCGCCCGAGGTGTTCGTCGCGAATATTCCGAGAATGAAGGGGCCGTTGACCGAGGAGGTCATGGACCGGATCGACGAGCTCATGCTCTACATGCCGTACCTCAACGGGCGGCTATCGTTCGACAACTCGAATACGGTGCAGGCAACCGGTCTCGAAGCCCCTCCGGCCGCGACGTACTTCGGAAAAATGGCCGAGTACATTCGATTGCATGCAACCTTGTAGCGCCCTCTTGCGTTAATCACTCAAATACCCACCACGGCGAATCATGCGAAGCAGATGAGCGGGGTGGTGTGCCTATGAAACTCGGAAACCTATTAATCGGCATCATAATCGGTTTGGTTACGGCAGTCGCGGCGGCGGCCGACGGGCTGTGCGCGGGGAGCGGGCAGGATACGACGAAAGCGCCGCTGGAGCGCAAAGCGACGACGGCGGTCCACGCGACGAACGGCGGGATCAAGGTCGATGGCGTCCTCGACGAGAGTGACTGGGATCGGGCGCCGGTCACGGACGGCTTCATCCAGCAGGAACCGTACGACGGCCGCCCCGCTACCGAGCGCACGACGGTGCGGGTCGTGTACGATGGCGAACGGATCTACGTCGGCCTCAAGGCCTACGACACGGAGCCGGGCAAGATCGCCGCGAATCTCGCGCGAAGGGACGAGGACATCCCCTCCGACTGGCTCTACGTCTGCTTCGACAGCTACGACGACAAGCGTTCGGGCTTCGTCTTCGGCGTGAACGCCGCCGGCACCAAGCAGGATATCTTCTTCTACAACGACACCGAGCAGGACGGCAACTGGAACGCCGTCTGGGACGTCGGCACGCGCCTCGACGCCGACGGCTGGACGGCGGAGTTCGCAATTCCCTTCAGCCAGCTGCGCTTCGCGAACAACCGCGAGACGCACGCGTGGGGCTTTCAGGCGATCCGCGTCATCAGCCGGAGGACCGAGACATCCTTCCTCAATCCCGTCCCCGCGAAAGCGGACCAGTTCGTCTCGCTCTTCGGGAGGATCGAGGGGATCGAGCGCATTCCGTCGCCGTCGCGCCTCGAGCTCCTCCCGTACGCCGTGACGAGCGCCGAGAACTACGCCGAGGCCGGGGACGATCCGTTCAAGCAGAGCACGCAGTACGGCGGAAGCATCGGCGGCGATCTCAAGTACCGCCTCACGACCGATATCACCGTCGACGCGACGATTAACCCCGATTTCGGGCAGGTCGAGCAGGATCCGTCGCAGGTCAACCTGACCGCCTACGAATCGTACTTCGCCGAGAAGCGCCCGTTCTTCATGGAGGGGGCCGGCATTTTCCAGTACCGCCTCATGTTCGGGGACGACAACAGCGAGCGCCTCTTCTACTCGCGCCGCATCGGCCGCGCGCCGCAGCTCTCCCCGCTCGAGTCCGAGCGGTTCGTCGACACCGAGGGCTACTACGAGGACACGCCGCAATACACGACGATCCTCGGCGCCGCGAAGGTCACGGGGAAGACCTCGGACGGTGTCTCGATCGGGCTTCTCGAGGCGCTGACCGACAAGGAGGAGTCGGTCGTCGAGATCCCCGGGGGAGACCGCCTCGGCGTCGCCGTCGAGCCCATGACGAACTACCTCGTCGCCCGCGCGCAGAAGGACTACAACGGCGGCCGAACGACCCTCGGCGGCATCTTCACGAACGTCGCGCGCGATCTCGCGGGAGGGGACTTCGACGGCCTCATGAAGACCGCATTCACGGGGGGGCTCGATTTCTCCCACCGCTGGCACGACAACGAGTACTACGTGAGCGGGCGGGTCCTCGGGAGCTATCTCCACGGGAGCGAGGAGGCCCTCACGAAGGTCCAGACCTCCTCGGCGCGCTACTACCAGCGGCCGGACGCCGACTACGTCGAGTACGACCCGACGCGAACCTCGCTCGCCGGCTACGGGAGCGTCCTCGAGGCGGGCCGCACCGGCGGGGAGCACTGGAACTACCTGCTCGGGCTCAGGCTGCGCTCCCCGGGCTTCGAGGTGAACGATATCGGCTACATGGCGGAGGCGGACAACGTCCTGAGCGTCGCGTGGGTGGGTTACCGGTACCGGGAACCGAGGTGGATCGTGAAGCGCACGAGCGTCAACCTGAACCTGTACGACGAGCGGAACTACGGCAACGATCAGACGGGCTCCGGCGGCAACATCAACGGGTCCGTCCTCTTCACGAACAACTGGGGCGTCTATGCCGGCGTCGAGCACATGATGGAGCGTCTCGTCTCGAGCGTCACGCGCGGCGGGCCGCTCGTGGTCTCGCCCGCGAAATTCAACTCGTGGTTCGGCGCGAACACGGACGACCGCAAGCGCCTCATGGTCGGGTTCGACGGGGGTTATAACCGGAACGAAGAGGGATTCGCGGGATACTACGGCGGGCCGTATGTCACCCTGAGGCCGGTCAGCCGGCTCGAGCTGCAGCTCTCCTCCCAGTACGAGTACAGCGTCAACGATCTTCAGTATGTCGAAGCGATCGACGATCACTACGTCCTCGCCCACATCGACATGGACGTCGTGAGCGTCACGGGCCGGGTCAACTACTGCATCACCCCCGAGATGAGCCTGCAGGTCTACGCGATGCCTTTTGTCGCGGCGGGGCGCTACAGCGACTACCGGGAGGTCGTTTCTCCCCGGGCCGACGAGTATGCGGACCGCTTCGCCCCGTACGACTATCTCGCGGCGAACGAGAGCCCCGATTTCAACTTCAAGGAGATCCGCTCGAACGTCGTGTTCAGGTGGGAATGGAGCCCCGGATCGACGCTCTACCTTGTCTGGTCGCGCAACGCCGCCGATTACGAGGAGAACGGCGCCTTCGACGCGGGGCACGATTTCGATCAGCTCTTCTCGACATCCGGCGACAACGCCTTCATGATCAAGATCACCAAGTGGTTCAACATGTGACCTCGCCGATCCCCTGAAAGGGCGATCCGGATCCCCCCGCGGGCGTTTAAAGCACCCGCCGGCGGGGGGCCGGCGCCCCTTCAGAAGGGTCGATCCGGCCCTCCGGAGGGGGGGGCGGCGCCTCCAAAAAAAAGTGAAAAAAATGGCTGAAACATGAAGAAAAGTGTATTCAAAATCGCTCCCCCTGCGATAATATGCGGCTCGATAAATCAGTCCGTCCGTAGCCAGTGACTCGAGCCAGCGAAGGAGGAGAACTCGCCATGGCAAAGAAAAAAGCTGCCAAGGCCGCTAACAAGCCGCCGAACAGAGGCGAAGTGTATCGCGAGATCGCGGCGAAGACCGGTCTCGCCCGCAAGGACGTCGTCGCGGTGTGCGACAATCTGACCAAGGTCATGGTCAAGTCCGTCAAGACGTACGGGATGTTCAACTACATGGGTCTTCTGAAGCTCACCCTCGTGCGGAAGCCGGCGGTCGCGGGCGGCAAGCTCGTGCGCAATCCGTTCACGGGCGAAATGGTGAAGCAAAAAGCCCGTCCGGCCTCGCGCTCGGTGCGTGTCCGTCCGCTCAAGGTCATCAAGGACATGCTCTAAAAGCAGGCTGCGGATACATAGTCTGACAACAGTCGACCCCCGGGCGCATGCCTGGGGGTCGCTTGCTTATTGAAGAGACGATTCGCGGAAGCCGCCGCGGGGCGTTACTGCGCGGACTCGAGGAATTCGACGACCTCGCCGACGAGGATCGGATCGAACTGGGTTCCCGAGCATCTCCGAAGCTCCTTGATCGCCCGCTTCTTGCTGATGCCCTTCCGGTACGGCCGTGTGTTCGTCATGGCGTCGTACGCGTCGATGATCGAGAAGATTCTGCATTCGAGAGGTATCTGTTCCCCCTCAAGGCCGTCGGCATAGCCGTTGCCGTCCCAGAATTCATGGTGGTGCCGGATGAGTTCGGAAACATGAAAGAGCTCCTTGGAGCGGCATGCCAGGTGGCATCCGATCTGCACATGCTCCTTCATTTTCTCAAATTCGTCCTCGGTGAGCTTTCTGGGTTTGAACAGAATCTTGTCGGGAATTCCGACCTTCCCCACGTCATGCACCTTGGCCAAGAGTATCAGATTCTTCGTCTGGTCGTCGGAGAGAGGTATCCTTCCGGCGATGCGCTCCGCCATCACCGAGAGCCGCTCGGCATGTCCCTCCGCGACGAAATCCCGCTCCGACAGCGCGGAAAGCAGTATGTCTATCACCTTGCTCTTCTGGCTTCCGGCCTGGATGAGCTTGTACTCATACATATTCTCGTCCGCTCTCTGATAGATGTCATAGATGCTCTCCCCGGGAGCGGTCAGAGACGTCGCCACCCCGATCGACATGTTCAACTCGACCGGCGGGTTGCCGCCGTTATAAAGGTGGATTGATTTTGATATCTTATTCTTCTTCGCCAGGGCCGCCTTGTTATCGACGCCCGGGAGTATTATGCAGAATTCGTCTCCGCCGATTCTCGCAACGAGATCCACCTGCCTGAAGTTCTCGGAGATGACCTTCGCCGCGGATATCAGAACGTCGTCACCGGCCCTATGGCCGAGCGTATCGTTCACGATTTTCAGCCCGTCGATATCGATGACCATGATGCTGACGGGCGCCGATCGGGCGAGATCCTTGCCCAGGCGCGCCATCTGCTCCGAAAAATAGTTCCTGTTGTAGAGGCCCGTGAGATTGTCGTGAAAGCTTTTGTACTCGAAGCGCTCCCTGCTCTCCTCGAGCGCCTTTTCCATCTTGCTGCGTTCGGTGATGTCCTCGATGGCGAGGAGAATCATGTCCGCCGCGCTCGAATCGCCCGGTATCTTTCGGGCGTTCAGGAGCATCGTTCGTCGTCCGATGACGGGGAACTCGTGCTCGACCTCAAAATCGTCGAACGCGATGCTTTTGTGCAGCGACTTTTCCAGAAGCTCGCGCAACCGGGGGATATCCCATTGCCGGTTGCCCAGCTCGAAGATGAACTGCCCGTCGGTTTCTCGGGGCTTGGCCTTGAACATCGTGTAGTAGGAGCGATTGGCGGAAAGCACCCGGAGGTCGGCGCCGAGCACGAGCAGGGGTTCGCGGATGGTGTCCACGATGCTTTCGGAATATTCCCGGGAATTATCGACTGCCCGTTCGGCTCGCTTGCGATCGGTGATGTCTCGAACGTTGCACTGGATCACTTTGCTGTGGTTGATCTGATAGACGTTGCTGACGAATTCCACTTCGATCAGCCGCCCATCCTTCGTTTCGAGCGGCAGGTCCTCGTACCGAACGTATTCTTTCGTCTGCAGCTCCAGGAAAGCGCTCTTGCATTCCTTGACGTTCTTCATGGGGCCGATCTGCCAGAGCTTCTTCCCGACCAAATCCTCGTGCGGGTAACCGAGCATCTCGATCAAGAACGGGTTGACGTCGTCGATTGTGCCCGTGGCCGCATCCAGGATCAATATCCCGTCTTTCGCCGCCTCGAAAAGCCTGCGGTACCGCGCTTCCGAGGCTGCCAGCTCTTCCGCCACTTTATCGCGTTCGTCGGGGGTGCTCATGGAAGGCAGACTGCGCCGGGGGATGCGTTTTGTCCACCATTAATTCGCTCAGACCTTGAACAGGATGCGCCCCCGGTAAAACGGCTCCTTGTCCTTGTAGAAAACGAGCTTCACTTCCCACTCGCCGGGCATGACGACGTTCACGGGGAGGAGCAGGTCGTTCTTCTTGTTGGGCAGGAAGAACACCTCGCCCGAGTCGTGCGCGCCCCGCATCGAGGGCATGTCCGAAAGGCCGGTGATCTCCCAGTCCGTGACGCGCGTGCCGCCCTTGTCGAAGATCTGGACGATGAGAATCGCGGTGCCGAGCTTCGGTTTCTTATCCCATTTCCATTTGAAGTAGTACGCGTCGCCGATCCAGCATTTCTTGCCGGCCGAGGGGAGATCGTTGTACACGGGCTCCTGCACGAGCGCGCCCGCGTGGGGCGCCGCCTTTCCCGGGACCTGCTTCATCGGCGGGGGCGTTTGCTGGGCGAATGCCCCCGCGGCGAGCGCGAGCACGAGCAGTATCGCGATCATCAATCTCGTCATCATGGCGACGAGCCTCCTTCTTACGGGCCGCCGGCGTCACGCCGGATTGTGCAGCTTTCCGTCCCTGAGCTCGACGATGCGGTCCGCGTTCTTCGCGAGCTCCATGTTATGGGTCACGAGCACGACCGAGAGCCCCTCCTTCTTGTTGAGCTCCCTGAGAATCTCCCCGATCTCGCTGCTGCGGCGGGCGTCGAGGTTGCCCGTCGGCTCGTCGGCGAGGAGAATGCGCGGCTTGTTGACGAGCGCGCGCGCGATCGCGACGCGCTGCATCTCGCCGCCGGAAATCTCCCCCGGCAGGTGCCCCGCGCGGTTATCGATACCGAGGAGCCTCATGACCTTGTCCACCTCGGCCTCGGCCCCGGGCTTCTTGAAGAAGGCGAACGGGAGCATGACGTTCTCCCGCACGGTGAGCGTCGGGATGAGGTAGAACTTCTGGAAAATGTAGCCGAAAAGCTCGCGTCTCAAGTCGGTGAGCTTTCCCTCGCTCAGGGTCACGCCCTCGTCGAAGATCTTCTTGCCGCAGAGCTCGAGGCGCCCCGAGGTGGGGTTGTCGAGGCAGCCGAGGATGTTGATGAGCGTCGTCTTTCCCGAGCCCGAAGGCCCGATGAAGGCGACGAAGCTCCCCTCGGCGATCTCGAGAGAGACGCCGTCGACCGCGTGGATCTCCTCGGCGCCGCGGCGGTAGATCTTCGTGAGGCGATCGGCCGCTATCGTCGGACAGGTCGCGCCGCTCGCGGCCGCGCCGCCCGTCGGGGCCCCGCTTGCCTGCTTCGCGCTCATCATTCCACCTCGCTTCTGATCGTCTCGATGGGCCGCACGCTTCCCGCCCGCCAGGCGGGATAGACGCCGCTCAAGAGCCCGATCAACGTGACCACGCCGAGGGTGAAGAGCGCCAGGCGAGCGTCGATCGTGACGAGCCCGCCGCTCGGCGCATAGGGGAGAAGCCGCCGGATGAGAACCTCGGTGAGCTTCGCCGTCCCGAGCGCCATCGCGCAGCCGACCACGCCTCCCGCCACGCAGAGGATCACCGTCTCGATCCAGATGAGCTTGAAGATGTCGCGCGCCTTGGCGCCCATCGCCTTCAGGATGCCGATCTCCTGGCGGCGCTCCATGACCGACATGAGGATCGTGTTCACGACGCCCACGACCGCGATGAGGATCGCGATAAGCGCGATCGAGAGCACCATCACCTTCGCCGTCGAGATGAGCGTCATGATCGTGTTCTTGACCTGCGTCATGCTCACGACCTGGACGTCCGGGAGCCGGTACATCCGCTCCTCGAACTTCGCGATATCGACGTCCTTCCTGACCTTGATCCCGATGCCGGTGAGCGAGCCTTCCTGATGGAAGATCTTCTGCACGGTCGCGAGCGGCAGGAATATCGTGCCGTCGTCCTGCGTGCCGGTGCGCTCGAGGATGCCGACGATCTTCACCGCGACGTTCTTCTCGGGAATGAGGAGCGAGTCGCCGACGGCGCGCTGCTCGAGCTCGGCCGCCTCGTAGCCCATGACCGCCTCGTACGAGTTCGGGTCGGTGAACCACGCGCCGGCCTGGAAGGGCATTTTCCCTTTCATCTTCGGGAAGGTCGCCGGATCGATGCCGAGGTAGGCCGTGATGCCGCCGCTCTCCCCCTTGTTGGGATCGAAGACGGCCTGCATGAGCATCTGCGTCACCTGGTCCACCTCGGGCTGCGCCGAGATCGAGTCGGCGATGCGCTGATCCATGTAGCGGAGCCCCGTGCCTCCCTTGAGCATGAGGGTGGCCGCCTCGTAGGGGCACCCCTTCGCGGTCACGAGCATCTGGTAGCCGAGGTTGTCGATGTCCTTGCCGAGGGAGAGCTGGTAGCCCTTGTTGAATCCGAGCAGGCTCGCGAGCACCCACGCGGCGAGCGCGATGCCGAGCACGGTGAGGACGCTGCGGATCTTTTTTCGCAGGAGATTCTTGTAGGCGATGCGGGAAATATTGATCATTTCATCGTGCCTCCGGTCGGTTGAGCTGCGGCCCGTCACGCCGGTCGCGCGGCGCGCGTCATGATTTCGTGGCGCCTGCGGGCTTGAAGTATTTCAGGTGAACGTTATCGAGGAGAAACTCATCGACGAGGATGAGGTTCTTCTTCACGGCGCGGAGAATGGCGGCGAAGTCATCCGCGGAGTCGGGGGCGGGATTCTTGATGGCCGCGATCTTCCCGGGCGGCGTCTCCTTGCCCGAGACAGGGTCGTAGCGATAGAACTCCTCGATGCCGAGCCCTGCGAACTTGCGCCCGAACGCCTCGTCGCGGAAGGCCTTCGAGCCCTTCGACGTCAGCTTCTGGAGATAAAACGCGCGAATGTTCCCCTGCGGGTCAAGGGCGAGGAACACCTGTATCCCGCCGTAGCGCCCCTTCTGATTCACGCCGTGAATGTAGCCGACGATCTCCGCGCCCTTGTAGATGCGGTACATCGTGTAGGGGACGTCGATGTTCTCGTAGAGCCCGGCGAACTTGTCCCCGAGACGCGCTTCGATCTCGTGAAGCAGCGGCTCGCCGCCCTTTTTCCCGATCGAGACGTAGAGCGCCTTGTAACCGGTCGATTCGGGGAACAGACGCTTCACATCCCGGTCGGGATCGTTCAGATCGCACCCCACCGCAGCCAAAAGCCCCGATGACTCGAAGGCTATCAAAACCATCGTCAGCAGAATCAGCCTTTTCATCTCCGCACCCCCTTCTTCATATCCCCTTGTAGTAGTACACCTGAAAGACGATTCTGTTGTCCTCGGAATCGTCGATGTACTGATACATGGCGCGGAGCGCGAGGTCGGTCGTGATCTGGCCCGAAACGCCCGCCGAGAGGTCGAAGCTCGACTCGCCGAGCATCCTCCAGATCGCCGGTTGAACCTCGAGCTTGAGGCGATTCTCCGCGAGGAGGTTCATCGTCCCCCGCCAGAAGAGTGCGTAGGCGGGATCGTCCATCCGCTCGCCCGCCATAACTTCGACGCGGCTCTCGTAGCGCGTCCGGAGGGACGTGAAGTCGACCGAAGCCATGTGAAACGCCACCGGCTCGTCCGACATCAGCTCGTAGCCCATCGTCTCGAGGATGTCCCCCCATGCCCCGGAGACGCCGAGATTATAGTTGTCCTGCTCGAGGACGCCCCATGAGATCCTCGCCGAGGCGAGATAGTTGCCCTTGAAGTAGAGCGGCATGCCGGAGCCGGTCGTCCACGAGGCGTCGATCGTGCCCCACGAGTAATCGCCGTTGAACCCGAGGCCCCAGTCCCGGTCGAATCCCCAGCCCATCATCGCGAGGGTGGGGAGCAGGAGGCCGTGCGAGTCGAAGTAAGAGGAGAGGCCGAGGGCGGGCCGGTCGTGGCCGATCCAGAAGTCGGCGAATCCGGCCTTGTATTTGAACCACGCGTTGTAGAGCTGGAGCTGGGCCTCGCGGTCGGGCTCATGATTGTAGGCGAGCCGCGCCTGAACGCCGATGACGCCGAAGTCGCGGCTCTCGGTCGAGAGGCGCTGCAGCCAGTCGAAGCCGACGCTCGGCTTTTGCATGGCGTCTTCAGGCGACATTGAATAATAAATGGCCTCGCCCGCGGCGCTCGAGTAGCCACCGACCGCCTGTGCCTCGAGATAGAAGAGCGAGCCTTGCGCCCGGGTGGGGCAAGGGGAGAGGATGAGTATCGTCGCGATCATAGAGCAGATTATGAGTCGCATGTTTTCTGCTTCCTTTGGGGGCTCCGTTTTGGCGACGGCTCGGAAAATGTACCTATGAGCTCCATTATTGGACCCAATTTGGACCTGTGTATACCATATTGCGAGGTCGATCCGGTTCTATCAAGGGTTTTCCGGGTGTTCGTGTCAGGAATGGAGCGGTTTGAGATCATCCTGCAGTCGTGACATCGCAACGGCCCTGATCCGCTCTCCCATGGGAAAGGTTTTGTCTCCTCCGTGTATGACGTCCAGTTGCGTCAGATCGAGGTCGGACAGAGCGCTGCGCATTGAGGGGGTGACACGGGGGGCGCTTGTTCTCTTGAATTCGAAACCGAGCCGCTTCCTGCCTCTCATGACGAGAAGATCGAGCTCAGCGCCCGAATAGGTCGCCCAGAAGAAGCACTCTTCCGGCCATGCAGCCAGTCGCTGGATAACCTGCCCGAGACAAAAGCCTTCCCATGACGATCCGGCTTTTGGATGGCCTTCGATGTCATGGAGGGACATGAGCCCGAGCAGCGTGTGCAGCATACCCGAGTCGGCGAGGTAAACCTTCGGTGATTTTACCTGCCTCTTGGAGATATTCTCATGCCAGGGAGGCAATTGCTGGACGACCAATGCCGAGGTGAGCACATCGAGGTAATGTCGAACCGTTTTATCGCTGACGCCTAATGAGCGCGAGAATTCCGAGGCATTCCAGATTTGCCCGTGATAATGCGCAAGCATGGTCCAGAACCTGCGCAGCGCGGTTGATTGCGCCATGATACCGAGCTGGGGCAGGTCTCTCTCCAAGAAAGTTCGAATGAATGCCCTGCGCCACTCGTTGCCGTCGTCATCGGAGCGGGCCAGATAGGAGCGCGGAAAACCTCCCCGCACCCAAAGACGCATGAGCCGCTTCGTCCCGACCTCGTCCAGCGACAAGCCTTTGAGCTGGTGATAGTGTATTCGTCCCGCGAGCGACTCCGAACTCTGATGAAGCAAATCGGGGGAGGCGCTGCCGAGGATCAGGAATCGAGCCGGAAGCGGGCGTCGGTCGACGAGGACGCGGAGCACCGTAAAGAGATCGGGATATCGCTGGATTTCATCGATTACGACAAGGCCTTTGAGGCGTCCCAGCGCGAGCATGGGCTCGCCGAGCCGCGCCATGTCATCCGTATTCTCGAGATCGAAATATGCGACCGGTCCTTTTGTTCCGGCTGCGAATGCCCTGGCGAGCGTTGTTTTTCCGACCTGGCGGGCGCCGATGATCGCCACCACAGGGTGCCGACGGAGCAATCCTCGGAGGATTTCCAATTCGTGTTCGCGTTCGATCATGGCGCAAGGTTACCTTGAATATTCGGAGGTGTCAATCGAATTTTCAAGGTAAACGCGATCCCCGTGCGACCGGTTGTTTACCCAGGTAAACAATTCGGGGTGGACTTGTTTACCCAGGTAAACACCGATCTCCACGAATCCAGTGCTTCAGCCCATCTGCTCGGTCAGGTAGTTCTCGATGCCCATCTGCTTGATCTGGTCGAGCTCCATCTCGAGCACGTCGATGTGCGCCTCTTCGTCCTTGAGGATCGAGTTGAGGAGATCCCGCGAGCCGTTGTCGGCGAGGTCGGTCGCGAGCTTGATCCCCGCGTTGTAGGACTTGATGGCGGTGTTCTCGAATCCCCAGTCGCTCTTGTGCTGGGCGAGGACGTCGGCGCCGATCGCGAACCTGTTGAGCTTGCTCACCGTGGGACGCCCCTCGAGGAAGAGGATGCGCTCGATGAGCTTCTCGGCGTGCTTCATCTCGTCGATCGCGCGCTTCTCGTTCACGTCGTGGAGCTTCTTGTAGCCCCAATTCGAGCACATCTCGGCGTGCACGATGTACTGGCTGATCGCGGTGAGCTCCTCGGCGAGCAGACCGTTGAGCTTCGCGATGACCTTGGCGTTGCCTTTCATAGGTCCCCCTTTCGAAACGGGTTTCTCGAACGGGGGCATCATAGCAGAAAGCGGGGGAGGTTGTAAATGCCCGCCCCCGCTTTCGCGTGCCGGGAGGTCAAAGAAATCGGCGTCGTTTCTAGCGCGCGGCCCGGATCGCGACCGTGCCCGCCGCGGGAGAGTCCGGCTGCACGTCCGTCGTGTACTTGACGCGGCCAGCCTCTCCGAGGAGGAGCGGGTGGAGCGACTTTCCGATCCGCTGCGCGATGTTGTCGGCCTCCTTGTAGCTTCTCGCCGTCACGTCGACGCTGATGGGGCCGTTGGACGGCACGTCCTGATTGAGCCTGCTCGCCGCGGCGAGGATGAGCGCCGGCGGCACGGCCGCGGCGGCCTGCCCCCGGGACGGCGCGGCGCCGAGCTCGCCGCCGGAGAACATGAGCACGAGCTCCTTCGGGGTCTCGAGCGCGTAGGGGGGAAGCTCGAAGCCCTTCCCGACGAAGTTGCGTTTGTTGCCGGCGCGGTCGATCGCCTCGAGCACGTACGAATAGGTGAGTCCGGGCGGCATGGGCTTCCCGTCCTTCGAGCAGCCGTTCCAGCCGAGCTCCTCCGGAGGCTCGCCTTTGCCCTCGAATACGGCCACGGTGCGGCTCCGCGAATCGGCGATCGTCATGCGCCAGCTCGCCACTTCCTTGAGCGCGGGACGGAAGCGCGCGACGTTCCCCGACGCGAACACGTCGAGCCACGGGCGCGCGAGGTACGGCGAGCGCTCGTCGGCCGAGAGCGCCACGAGCGGGGAGACGAAGTCGATGGCGCACCGGGCGAGCATCTCGCGGGAGTTCTGCCAATCGAGGCCGGGTGCTGCGAGCGGGTCGAGATCGAGCGAGAGCGCGGGGCGCTCGAACTCGATGTGGACGCGGTCCTCTCCCTCCACGGTCAGCGTCTTGAAGACGGTGCCCTCTTCGCCCCCCTTGAGCGTCAGGGAGCTGTCGGCGGGGGCCGCGGGCGCCTTCTTTTCCTGGGCGGCTATCGCCCCCGCGGACAGGGCGATGATAAGGGCCATGACGATGGTGGCGATTCCCGCCACGGCGACGATTCGTATTATTGCGGCGCGCATAGGTGCACTCTCCATTTTGTTCAGTCGCTGAGCTTGAAATTGAACGTTATCGATCCCCACTGCTCTCCCGTTTCCCCGCTCTTCAGCGCTTCGAATCGCCACGCGAGAAGGGCGGCGATCGCGTTCTGGTCGAAATCCCCGAAGCCCGAGGTCTTCTCGATGACGATGTTCTCCTTCACCTTTCCGTTCGGCATCACGATGAAGTAGAGGGTGAGGGTCGCCTCGACGCCGTCCGTCTTCGCCCACTCGGGATAGTCCGGCTTGCGATACGAGACGAGCGCGCGATCGGCCACCGGCCCGACGAGGCTCATGCCGTCGACGATGCGCCGGGCGGACGAGTCGCGCTTGTCGAGCTTCGCCGGGGCGACCGCCCGCTCGGGGGCGGAGGCGATCGTCGCGGGGGCCGCGGACCGCTGCGGGGCGGCCCGTCCAAGCGTGATGGGGCGCGACGAGGGGCCGTTTTGCCGGGCGAGAGAGACGCCCTTCACCGCGGGCCCGTCGCTCGAGACGCCCGCGAGCGCCGGCCGGTCGTAGGCCTTCGGCGCCGCGATGTCGGCGATCGAGGCCTGCGCCGTGTTCGCCTTGCGCTCGAGCGCGGCGAGCTTCCGGCGGATGACGTCCTCCGAGGCCTCTCTGGCCTGCGGCTTGGGCGCGAAGTCGCTCTCGTCCGTCTTGCGCACGAAATGCTCGGGATTCTGCGGCGGCGTCACGAGGATCCGCTTGGCCACCGGCTTCGGCGCCGCGACCGCGGGGGGCGGAATCGGGGCCGGGTCGAGCCACGTGATCTCCGTGAGCGTCGGCGTCGACGGCAAGATCGTGTGGCGCATCCCGAGCCACAGGAAGAGCAAGACATGGATGGCGATGCTCACCCCCATGATCTTCCTCGTCCGCGAGGCGATCGCGGCCATCTCGAGACTCAACGCGTATGGATTCATCGTGTCACCTTATCGTCCTGGAGCGTTGCGATGGCGATCCGGGCCGCCCCGGCCGCGCGCGCCCCGCTCAGTATTTCCTCAATCACGGTATACGGGATTTCCTGATCGGCGCGGACGACGACGAGCATGTCCTTGTTCTCTTCCTTCGCGAGAATCGATTTGAGCGTCGGCAGAAACAGGCCCGGACGCACGGTGCTTTCGTTGATGGCGATTTCCCCGCCCGTCCCGACGGTGATGCTCACGCGTCCCTCGCTGTCGTGTTCCCGGGCCTTCGCGGCGGGGAGCGTGATGTCGACCTTCGGAATGGCCATCATCGGCGCCGTCATGAGAAGGATGATGACGAGCGTGAGCGAGACGTCGATGATCGGCGTTACGTTGATGCGCGCCCTGAGCGGCAGAGAATCCTCGATGACCCGTCTCATGTTACCTCCCCTGCACGGCGATTTCGGAGGCGCCGCTGAGCTTTGCCTGGTCGAGAACGTTGACGAAGGCGCCGTGCGATACGCGGTCCGCGCATTCGATCACGACGCGCTTTTCGGCCTTCTCCTCGAGGAGCGGGGCGAGCACGCCGGCGAGATCCGCCCGGGCGACGAGCCGGCGGTTGACGGTGACCGAGTCTTCCGAGACGACCCAGAGCTCCACGCGCTCCTGCTTTTCCTCTTTCGCCGCGGCCCGCGCGCTCGCCATCGCCTTGCGCACCCCGATGCTCGACTCGAAGACGAGCGGCGTGAGCAGCAGGAGGATGACGACGAGGGTGAGCGAGACGTCGATGATCGGCGTCACGTTGATCTCGTGCAGGCTCTCGGTTTTTTCGTTCCGACGTTTGCTTGCCATGCCGCACCCCTCGTTCAGCGAACCGGCTCGAGATCGTCGACGATCGCGTCTTCCGCGAGCGCCTCGGCGCGCGGACGGCGCTCGCGCGTCTCGCGCTCTTCGCGACCCGCGGGCCGCCGGTCCATGCCGGTGGCGACGGCCGAGCGAATGCTCCGCACGTTGTTCTCGGCGATGGTGAGCATGACGTTCATGCGGCGCGCGAAGGCGTTGTAGAGCATGAGGGCGGGCACGGCGATCATGATGCCGATCGCCGTCGTGATGAGCGCCTCGGCGACTCCCGCCGCGACGACGGACGGAGAGCCGGAGCCGGTGGCGGACATGTCGTTGAAGGCCCGCATGATGCCGGTGACGGTGCCGAGCAGTCCGACGAGGGGCGCCACGGCCGCCATCGTTCCGAGAATGCCGAGATTGCGCTCGAGGAGGAGCTTCTGCTCGCTGAGCGCGATCTGAATCGGCTCCTCGGCTTCCTGCTCGTTGAATTTGCCGCTCTCGAGCAGCTGAGCGCCCACGGCGCCCATGGGATGCTTGCAGGAACGGCAGATCCGGGCGGCGCCCCGGAGGTCGCCCTCGCGGATCGCGCGCATTACCTGCTCCATCGTATGATCCACGCCGCCCCCGCCGCGCCTCCAGTAGTAGTAGAGCCGCTCGAGGACGACGCCGAGGCTGAGGACACTGAAGGCGACCAGCGCCATCATCGACACGCTCGTGCGAGTCACTTCTATCCAGTCATAACCGGTACCCATCGTTCACGCTCCTTGTTCGTCCGTGCGCCCGCTATCGGGATTCGGCCGCTTGTGCCGGCATTCGGCTACTTCGAGGCGGCCTTGAGCAGCTCAGCGTGCTCCCGGGCCGCCAGGACCAACTCTTCGTCTTTCGAATTCTTGATCAGATCGCGATAGGCCGCCAGGGCCCGGCCGTTGTCCCCGCGCCTCTCGTGGAGCGCGGCGAGGCGCGCCACGGCGAGGAGCCGGTAGTCGTCGTCCTTCTGCTCGGCCGCGTACGCCTTCCGGTATTCGGCGATCGCGCGCTCGTCGTCTCCGCCCTGCTCAGCGCAGTAGCCGGCGCGATAGTGGAGCTCGATCGCGAGGCGCGCCTCGGGCTTGCCCGCGAGCGCCCGCGCGAACTCCTCCGCGGCCGCGTCCGTGCGGCCCGCCTTGTCGTAAATGTCGCCGAGCTGGTAGGCGATGTCGGCGGCGCGCTCGTCCGCGGCGCCGTAGCGCTCGCGGTAGAGCTCGAGCGTCGCGGCGGTCCCTTCGGTGTCGCCGAGCATGCGCTTGCAGAGCGCGAGGTTGTAGAGAGAGGCGGCGGCGATGTCCTTCGGCGCCTCTCCGTCGACGACGCCGGTGAAATCGACCGCGGCCTCGAGATATTTTCCGTCTTCGAACTTCATCGATCCGAGGCGGAAGCTGATGGTCGGCCTGAACTCGCTCTCGGGGAACAGGCTCAGGAACTGCTCGTAGGCGAGGAGCGCGTCATGAGAGGCGCCCGCCTCGCGGTAGGAATCCGCCATGAGGTAATGGGCCCGGTCCGCGGCCGAATAGCCGGGGAACTGGCTCACGACGCGGCGGAACTCCTCGGCGGCCTGGGCGTAGCTCTTGGCCTTGTAGCTCCGCATGGCGATCTCGAACTGCGCGTCCGCGGCGAAGGAGCTCGTCGGATAGCGCTCGACGAGGCGCGCGAGCACTTCGCTTCCGTCCGCGCGCTGGCCGAGGCGGTAGAGCGCGAGCTCGATGCCCCGCTCGGCGTCTTTCACGATCGGGCTCTCCGGGAAGCGCGCGGCGACCTCGGAGAAGCGGTTGAGCGCCTCTTCGTCGTTTCCGGCGTTGTACTCGCACTGCGCGATGCGCAGGAGCCCCATCGCGGCGGCGCTGCTCGAGGCGAACCGCTCGAGGAGCATTCCGTAGCACCGCTTCGCGTCCTTATACGACTCGGCGCGGAAATAGAGGTCTCCCGCGCGCACGAGGGCGCGCTCCGCGAGGGCGGAGGCCGAATCGGCCTTCACGAGCGCCTCCCAGCGGTCCACCGCGTCGCCGTTCTGATCGAGGCGCTGGTAGCAGAGCCCCGCCTGGTAGAGCGCCTGGAGCCGTTTCGGATGGTTCGGGAACCGCCGCAGGTACTCGTCATAGGTCGCGGCGGCTTCCTTGTACTCTTTCCGGTTGAAGAGAATGTTCGCCTTGTTGTAGAAGGCCGAGCTCAGGTTCGCCTCGTCGCCGAAGGCGGCGTAGCGCGAGAGCATGCGCTCCTCCGTCTCGATCGCGAGATCGCCCTGCCCCTGCTCCGCGTAGGTCCACGCCAGGAGCCGGTTGGCGGGGATCGCGACGGGGTGCTCGGGGAAGGTGGCGATGAGCCCCTTCAGCATTCCCTCGGCCTCGGCGAAGCGTCCCTGCGCGGCGAGCGCGTCGGCGTCGATGAGGAGCGCGTACGCGCGCCACGGGGACTTGCTCGGCGGCATCTTCTGGAGCATCAGATGGGGCACGCCCGAGAGCTGCCCGAGGTTGCCCGAGAGGTGGTACGAGTACTCGAGGAGGCAGAGTGAGGCCTCGACGAGCTCGCGGTGGTTCTCCGAGGCGAAGACGATGGCGCCGGAGCTGTCGTTCTTCGCGTATCGGTCGAGGACGAGCTGAAAATAGGGGGCCGCCGCGAGCGGGCGCTTCTGCGCGATGAGCCCGACGCCGGCGAGGTATGCCGCGGCAGGGGATTCGGGAGACAGCGGGTATCCCGCCACCGTGGCCTGATACGTGCTCGTGGCCTCGGCGCCCCGTCCGAGGGCGTCGAGACAGCGGCCCACCCGGTACTGCGCCCGCGCTGCGAGCGAATGTTCGAAATAATCGGAGAGGACGCGGTTGAACTCCGCGATCGCCTCGGGGTACGATTTTTCGGTATAGAGCGCTTCGCCCAGGAAGTAGTGCGCCCGCGCGGCGATGTCGGTCTTCGCGTGCTTCGCGGCGACGTCCCTGAGCTGCTGAAATCCTTCTTCCGTTTTGCCGTCGAGGTAGACCGCCATCGCCCCGCGGATCTCGGCTTCGCCTCGGATGTCCTCGCGCGAGCATTTCTCGACGACGCGCTTCATCTCCTCGGCCGCGCTCCGGTAGGCGCCGCTCGCGAGGAAGATGTTGGCCTTGGCGAGCATGGCCGGGTCGTGGAGCGTCGAGCGCGGGTAGCGCTCGGCGACTTCCTGATAGAGGGCGGCCGCTTTGAGGGCGGCGCCCTGCGCCTCGAAGGCCATGGCGCGGAGATACGTCTTTGCGGGCCCGTCGGGGGCTTCGTAAAGAGTCGTGATGACATCCTCGAAGCGCTCGTCGAGATAAGCGACGACCGAGCGCGCGAGAATGACGCGCGGATCCTTCTCCATCCAGCGGTGCTTCGCGGCGAGCGTCTCGAGCAGGCGCGCGGCCTCGGCCGGCGCCCCGCGCCGCAGCGCGTTCCACGAGCGCGCGACGAGCGCCTCGCCCGCGAGCGGGCTCTGCGGATATTTCTTCTCCCAATCCTTCCAAGCCTTGACGGCATCGGCGTCCTTGCCGGCGGCCTCGAGCGACCGGACGGCGGCGAATGCCGCGTCGTCGGCGAAGGGACCCTTGTCGTCGCGATTCGCGGCGTCCTTGAACGCATCCGCCGAGCGCTCGTAATCGCCGAGGGCGTAGGAGATCTCGCCGGACAGGAAGCTCACCGCGAGTTTCTTATCCTTCGGCACGTCGCCGCGCGTGAAGGCGGCCAGCGCGTCGGCCGCGCCCTGAACGGCGCCGCTGCGCCCGTCGATCGGGACGAGGCGCGCCTCCTCGAAGGAGAGGCCGATGCCGCTGAGCGTCGTCGGCGCCGGCGCCGCGGTCTTCGCGGGGGCCGCGGGAGATACAGCCGCCGTTTTCGCCGACGACGCGGGCTTATCCTCAGCCCCCGCGCCGGCGGGGGAGGCGGCGAGCGCGGCCCCCACCGCGAAGCACACGATCCATTTCGTATGGGCGTTTACCGATTCGTGCAGCATTTCAATCACTCTCCGCCTTCGGGCGCTTGGTCGGTTTCGCTGATGATGACGGGGACTTCGCCCTGCGGCCCGGACGTCGTGATCTCCACCTTGCGCGCCTGCCCTTCGGTCGTCCGGCCTTCCGAATCGATCACGACGAGCTGGTAGCGGTAGACGCCGTCGGCGAGCGAGAGCCCGTTCTCGTCCTTGCCGTCCCACATGACGTGCGGCGGCGGCGTTCCCTTGCCGCTGAACCTGCGCACGATCTGGTTCGATTTGTCGACGATGCTGAGGTCCCACCGCGTCGCGTCGGTCTTGGTCCGCGACGTGAGGCTGAACTTGGTGACGGACTGCGTGCCGAGCGGCGAGAAGACCGGCGGGTCCGCCTGAGAGTTGGCGAAGAATCCGCCGAACTGGTACGAGATGCCGAAGCGGTGCGTCACGCCGAGGATCTGGTCCGCCATGCCGTAGTCGAAGCGCAGGGCGGGATTGATGGCGAAGCTGATGCCGCCCGACATGTACGAATCGTCGTAGCCGACGCGCAGCCCCATGAGCGGGTGCACCCAGAACTCGCTCCCTGCGTGGAACCGCGTGTCGAAGCCGTCGCGATAGTCCACCTCGGCCGCGACGAGCCCTTTGCCCGAGAGGAAGCGGAACGAGGCGCCGCCGCGGACCTCCATCGGGTATTCCTCCGCCGTCTCGCGGAGCGTCAGGTTCGGCCCCCCGATGTTGAGGAGCGAAACGCCCACTGCGACCGTCGGCAGCACGTGCGCGAGGACGCCGACGTCGGCGCCGACGGCGGAGGCCGAGAACTCGGCGATCGACTGGCGGACGATCTTCACGTTCGCGCCGACCGCGAGGCGCGGCATGACGCTCTTCGAAGCCGACACGAGGTACGCCGTCTCGCCGTCGCGGAAGGTGCCGAGGTCGTCGTTCAGCTCGTTCGTCCGCTGGAACTCTCCCGAGCGGAGCGAGATGATCGTGAATCCGAACCCCGGCAGGATCCGCCGCTCCGGCGTGGCGAAGCTCAGCACGTTGATCGAGGTTTCCTCGAAGAGCATGGCCGTTTCGAGGTGCAGCTTGTTCTGGAAGGTCTGCGTGAGGCACGAGGGATTCCAGAGCGCGGCGAGCGGCTCGTCCGCGACGGCCACGAAGGCCCCCCCGACGCCGATGCTGCGGGCACTCGAGTAATTGGAAAGCCAATCCCCCGGCGCGCCGCCGTTCTGCTCCTGCGCGAGCGCGTCGCAGCCCGTGATCGCGATGAGCCCGAGGGCGAGCGCGATGGCGGCCGCGAAAGTCCGATGCCCGTTCGTATGAATGCGGTTCATGGCTCCTCCTCTTAGCGAACGACCGCTATCCGGCGGCGCATGACGTGCAGCGTTTCGCCGTGCCCTTCGGCCTCGGCGACGACGATGTACCCGCCGCTCGCCACGTATTGGTTCTTCCCGTTACGACCGTCCCACGCGACCTCGTTGAGGCCGAGGGCGCCTCCCGCGGCGCCGTGGGCGAACTGCTTCGTGAGGACGAGCGAGCCCGTCAGCGTGTAGATCTTGAGCGTGACGTTCGCGTCGTCGGCGAGCTTGTAGGCGATCGTCGTGGGGCCCTCTCCCGGATGGAAGGGATTCGGGTAATTCGTGATGTATCCGTTCGACTCGCGCGGGCTCACGAGCGCCGTCTCGATGTCGAGCACGGCGACGATGGCGTTCGAGGTGGCCTCGACGCGGCTTATCTGGGGCTCGCGGGGGCTCAGGAAGTCCGCCCGCGCCACGCCCGTTTCGCTCGTGAGGGTGTCGAGCTGCGGCGAGCTCGCCGCCGCCGCTCAGGAGCGGCGAAGTCGACCGGCTGCGTCCGGCACGCCGTTGCCGAAGGCGTCGACGACGGCCGCGCTCACCGTCGCGTGCTTGTTGCCGCCGACCCACGGCGGATTGCTCGTGAGATCGATCGCGGCCGGCGGTCCCGGGCTCACGACGATGGCGTCGGTGACGCCCGGCGCGTTCCCCGCGTCGTCCTCGGCGGTGAGGATGATGGATTCGGCGAAGGTGTAGGTCTCGGTGATCGAGCGCTGCCCCTGCAGAAGCTGGAAGCGCGTCGTCAGCAGCGTGCCCTTGCCCGGCTCCTGCGTCGAGGCGTTCATGACGGTGATCGTGACGAAGGAGTTGATCTCCTGGATCACGCTCCCCGCGTCGTTCGTCACCTTGACGGTGAGGGTGAAGGGCTCGCCCGCCTGCACGGCCGAGGGCTCCGCCACGGCCTCGAGGTGGAACCCGCTCGATATCGCGCGCACCTGCGTCGTGCTCGGCGTCATCGAGGGGGTCGTCAGGTTCGACGCCGTGATCTGCTGGTATCCGCCCGTCGAGAGGCGCAGGACGAACTCGCCCGCGCCGTTCACGAGAGGCGCGTTCGGCGGAAGCTGCGCCATCGGATCGTTCGAGGTGATATGGATCATGTCGCTCACGCCCGTCACGGGATTCCACCACGCGTCGGTGGCGTAGACCGTGACGGTGAAGGCGAAGTTGATCGATTGATCGGTCGCGGTGCCCGAGCGGCCCGTCTCGGTGCCCGGGGCGAGCTCTTCGCCCGGGGCCACGATGAGAATGCGCGAGTACGTGCCCGAGAGGATCTCAACGGGGCGCGACGTGTGCGAGGCCCTGCTCGGGGTCGTGACGTCCGCGGCCGTGATCGTCTGCATGCCGCGCTTGTAGAGCGTCGCCTGGAACGCGACCTCGCCGTTCACGAGATCCGTCTGGACCGGCATGGCGGCGAAGAGATCGGTGGAGCTGAGCGCGATGCGGTCGTTCACCGTCGGGACGCGGTTCCAGTATTGATCGACCGCGCGCACGACGACGGTGAAGGGCGTGCCGGCATTCTGGCTCGTCGGCTCGCCGCTGTATCCCGTCACCGTGCCGCCCTTCGGCGTCTGGCCGGGGAGCAGCACCTGCAGCCCCGTGCACGGTCCCGGCTGCACCTCGAAGGTGTTGCTCGTGCCGGTGTGCGGGGGCGTCGAGAAATCCGAGCAGACGAACGACACGGCCGCGCCCGCGCCCCTGAACACCATCGAGCCCGTCCATTCGCCGTTCGGCGAAGAGAATGGCCTCGGGCGAGATGCTCGCCGGGCCGGTGTTCGCGAAGAGGATCGCGTTTCCCCCGTAGCCGGGGATCGTGTTGCCGCCGACGTCGACGGCGCGGATCGTCACCGATACCGACTGCCCCGCCGTGACCGGCGAGGGGATCGCGCTGATCGCGAAATGATCCGGCGCGCTCGGGATGACGTTGATCGCGGCGCTCGTCATCGGCGTGATCGAGCCGTTCGTCTGGTCGTTGACGGTGAGCGTCTGGGCGCCCACGGTGCCGAGGCTCACGGCGAACTGCCGGTAGCCGTTCGAGAGCGCGCCCGATACCGGCGTGCTCGCCCCCGCGTCGCTCGAGGTGACGCGGACCACGTCGTAGCTCGACACGGGGTTCCAGTAGTTGTCGGTCGAGTAAATATCGACCGTGAAATCCTGTCCCGCGGCCTGCGAGGCCGGGGAGCCGACGAGGCCGCTCACGCTGCCCGGGAGCGGCGCCTCGCCCGGAAGCACTATCTGAACGCGCGCGAAGGAGCCGGGGTGGACGATGAAGGGATCGCTCGTCCCGTTCTTCGCGGGATTCGCCGCAAGGTACGCGTAGGCGTTCACGTTTCCGCGGTTGATGCTCGTCTCGTCGGCGCGGTACATCGTGAGCTGTCCCGCCCACGTTCCGTGCGAGAGCGTGACCTCGGCCGGCGACACGCGGCCTTCGCCGTAGCTCGTGATCTCGCGGAGCCGCACGGCGCCGCTGAAGCCGCTCACGACGTCGCCGTTCGGATCGACGGCCGTGATCGTGAAGTTCTCGGGAGTGCCGGCGTAGCAGTGCTTCTGGCTGATGGTGTTGAACCGGAAGCCCTGCAGCACCATCGCGGAGACGTACGACGAGACGGCGTCAGGCACCGTCGGGTCGGAGTCGTCGCTCGCGGTGAAGGTGAACGAGCCCCCCGCGTTCAGCGTCACGGTGAGCTGGACCTCACCCGCGGCGAGCTGCGTCGGGGACGGCAGGCTCGCGCTCACGTCGGTCGAGGCGATCGACACGATGTGCGTGATCGAGGTCACCGTGTGCCACGTCGCGTCGCACGCGCGCACCTTGATCGTGAACGGGACGCCGGCCGTCTGCGCGGCGGGGGCGCCCGTCTTTCCCGAGGTGGTGCCCGGCGCGGCGGTCTCGCCCGGGAGCAGCACCTGCAGCTTCGTGTAGGTCTGCGCCTGCGCTGTCGCGCCGCTCAGCACGATGACGAGGAGCGCGAGCCCCGCGGTCATGAGGAAAACGCGGATGATGTTGAATGCCCGATGCACGGCTTTCACCTTCCCTTGCGCGATGCGGGGCGCGCGGTCCCGGCGCGATCGCGACGCAATCGCGGGCCGATCTTGCGCGAAAAACGGCGCGCCCCCGGCGTTTCGTTTTCGAATCGTTCGTATGCCTGGCTGACCCTCGGGAGTTCAATAAAGCACGCCATGAATTTTTCGGAGGCGGCGGGGGAGGAGCGGCGGCGGCGGGATCGGGCGCCGATAACGGTGCCCGATTGAACGGCTTGCGGGGCGCGCGAAATCGGGCCATAAAAGTGAAACGGTCCCGAAAATGCCTGGAAAAACAGGCCTCGCGAGGCCCCGCCGCGCGCGCATCGTGCATGCGGAAGAACGAGGACGTTCAGGGAATGGCGGGGGGCGGCGGAGCGCGCCGCCGTTTCATGCAGTCCAAGAGGGGCGTTTGGGGAACGCCTAAAATGCAACGCGCCCGAAAGGTGGATTCAGGTCAATACGTTCCGGCATGACGCGAAAAGGGCGCCCGAAGGCGCCCTTTTCGATGCGATCTCTCTCGGCGAAAAAGCCTATTCGAAGAGGCTCTTCACCGCGCCCCACGTCGTCGGCTCCACGCCGACCTCGTGCTCGTCCGTCGTGAGCGGGCCGATGGAGAAATCGACCGCCCGCGCCGCATACGCCGAGGCATCGAACTTGTAGGTGATCCCGTCGACGTCGGTGAAATCGATAAGCGTGAATTCCGAGAACGGGAACGCGACGACGCCGGACGCGATCGCGAGGGTCTTCGTCACGCTCGCGGTGTGCTCGTTCGCCGTCCCGCGCCCGCTGATGACCGTGATCGTGCAGGGCACCGGCCGCGTCGCGCTCAGCTCGCCGTCGAGGATGTTGATTTGAAGCTCCGTCTCTCCCATGGTCGTGAAATTGGAGTTCATGCTGCTGCTCATGCCGTACGTCAGCGTGATAATCGAGTTCGACGCGGTGGCGTGAGCGATCTCGAGCAGATTAAAAGCGCTGTAAATGGTCGAGCTCGCCGTTCCCGCAGTGCGGGTGATGAGGGCGTAGCGCTCGCCGCCGATGACACCGGACAGACCGGTCTGCGACGCGAAGTCGGAAACGGCGTGAGTCACCACGACGCCGGGAGGGCACGAGGCGGCGTTGCACTTGTTTCCCACAAAAATGGTTTCCCACGGAATGTCGACGTTCATGGGATAGTTGTTCGTGAACTGGTCGACCGTGATTGCGTACGCGCAGGGGGCGAGGACGACGACGATACCGAACACGGCTGCGAGAACCGCTCCAAGAGATGTTAACCGACGATGCATAGATGCACTCCCCTCTTCGGTAAGAAAACCCGATCGGCACAGAGTGTTCGATCGGGCAACCTCGCGGACTGACCGGGAATCTCCTGTCCTCGTTTCCCCTTCAATCCGCCCTCATATTCGGTGGGGATTATACCCCATTTTCTTATTGAAGTCAATATTTATCACGTAATTACTAGCATTTGCGGGAGGCATATGAAATCTCAATGGCGGCTGCGCACGACGTGTACCCGGCCGCTACTTCGGGGCCTTCGGCCGCAGCTCCTCGATGATCTTCGCGTCGATCCAGTACATGTCGCCCGCGCCGTTTCCCGGCTCGTTCGGGCCGGCGCCCGCGATCTTCCTCGTGCTGTTGAAGAAGAGATACTTGCCGTCGGGGGTGACGATGGGGAAGCGCTCGTTCGCCGCGCTGTTGACGCGATCGCCCATGTTGATCACGTCGCCCCAGGAGCCGTCCGCCCGCTTGAAGGAGATGTAGAGGTCGCCGCTCCCGTAGCCGCCCTTGCGGAACGAGCAGAAGATGAAATAGCTTTCGTCAGGCGCGATGTAGGGCGTCCAGTCGGCATCCAGGATATTGAATCTCTCGTCCATCGGAACGGGGGGCTGATACGCCCCATCGACGAACCGCGAAAAGTAGAGCCCGAATCCGTCGGGGGATTTGTCAAACCGTGATGAGAAATAGAGCGAGCCGTTCGCGGCGATCGCCGGCTGCCCGTCGAGGCCGTCGGAGTTGGGGGGCGAGGGGAGCTTCTTCTGTTCGCTCCATCCGGCGGCCGTCCGCTCCACGTACCATAGGTCCATGGTGTTGACGCCGCCCTCTTTCTCGTCCGCCGCGGCGGCGGCGAAATAGATCCGCTTCCCGTCGACGGAGAAGAAGGGATTGTCATAGCGATATTGCTGCTTCACGAACGGGGCCATACGCGGCTTGGTCCACACGCCGCCCATGCGTTCCATGAAGACGATCGGGCGGCTATTCGAAAAGCTGTCGGACTCCTGCACGCCCCAGAACACCGAATTGCCGTCGGGCGAGAAGGTAGGGCTGCTGTGCTCGAAGTAGCCCGTCGAGACGACGCCGGGGGCGAAGAGCGCGGCGACCGTGCCCGGGGGCTTCTGGCCGAGGTAGGGGCCGGTCAGTTTTGTGATGTCCGCGGGCCGGGAGTTCGGCGCGCACAAAGAGAAAGCGATGAGATAGAGAATGAGAATAAATCCGTGCATCGATATACCTCCTCATGAGTTCTATGCTCCCGGCGCGCTTTTGTTCCAATTCTCCGACCCGACACCTTCCCAGTCCGCTATCGAAGAGACTCTTTATCCCGCCCCAGATCCGCGCCTACCTCAAGAGCACGGCCTTGATGGTGGATGAGGCGCTCGGGGTCTGTGCCCGTATGAAATACATGCCTGAGGTCGCCGGTCCGCCGTTCGCCCGTTCGCCGCGCCACCTGAGGAGATTGGCGCCCGGGGGAAGCGGACCCTTCCACAGGCGTGTCACGAGGCGCCCAGCGACGTCGTGGATCGTCACATCGACCTCGGCTCCCGCGTCGAGATCGATCACGATATTCGCCGTCGCGTTGAAGGGGTTCGGGAAAGCGCGCAGCCGGATCGGCCCGGACGCCGCCGGAGGCGCCGAACGATCCGGGACGGCATACCCTCCGTCGTTCAACACACGGATGACGGAGTCTTCGTATCGAACCTCTCCGCCGCGCGGCAGATAGAAGGAGAAATCCGCCTCCGGCCGGTCGATGCTCACGGTGTCCGCAGAGAAAACGAGATTGAGCCTGCCGTCCTCGATCCGCGCGTACGGTATGCCTTCGTACTCGAAGCGGCTCACGTCATTGGCCAGGAGGCCCGCGACCTTGTTCCCGCGCACGCGAAGAACCGCCAGCCGGGCGTCGGTCGCGATAAGGTGATCCCCTTCCCCCCAATAGCCGACGAACCCTACTCGTATCTCCTGGCCCGATCGATTGATGAGGATGATATCGAAAACACCGTCGGGCCAGGCGAGGAGCGTGAAGAACGGTCCGTCCCGGAAGTGGCTGTTCGCGAGCACGTTGTGTCGGGGCGGATCCTCGTCGGGGATGAGAAGCGAAGAGAAGAAGAAGCTGGTGTCTTCGCAGGAGAGCGAAACGACCTTCGTGTTCGGGTCCTCGTTGCCATTGTCGAAGGGCGTTTCTGAGACCTCGAGCGAGGAGAATTGCGGGCTCATGACGAGCAGGTTCATCAGGCCGTTGCCCCCGCGTATGCAGATGGGGTTCGCGGAGAGGTCGACGGTGTTCGTTTCGGCGGTGTGGAGGCGCCACGAGTAGGTGTGGGGAAGCGCGTCTTTCTTGATGTCGTCCACGACGATGAAATAGGGAGGGAGCCCCGCCTCGTGGATCACGGCCACTTGCCGGTAGGCGTATTCGACCGGATTCCCGCCGTCATATCCCCACGACCAGATGTCGTCGGGGAAAGGGTAACCGGCCCGGTTGAATTCGCTGTAGGTCGTGTACGCGGAGGTGGCGTCCCCGAACAGATAGTCGGCGAAGCTGCTCATTATGTGTTCCCGCATGATCCCGTCGGTTCCCACCGAGCCGCCCGCGTTGTGCTGCCCTTTGCCGTCGATGAGCACGAGGTTGTGCCCTTCGGTGTCTTTCGCGGGGGCGAGGGGTCCATTATCCACGGCGAAGCCCGTTCCGTACCCCCAGAGGGTGAAGCTGTTCTGGTCTTCGTGCGCGTGCCCGCCCATGAATTTCCCCGAGCGGAAGCTGAAAACGACGTCGTCGGAGGCGTCCCCCTCGGGCCAGCCGGTCCGGAAGTAATAGAGCCCTTGCCGCCACCAGAGCATGTGGGAGGGGAGTCGGTCGCGCGGGTTCACCGGCGCTATGCCCCGGTGCCACAGAACCGTCGCCGCCTTGTCCGCGAGGGCGCCCGCGTCGTAGCCGTAGTCCGGCCCCGCGATGCGCTCCCACAGCCACGCGGACACACCGCTCCCATACGCGGTCTGGGCCCAATCGAGGTACGTATGGTAATGGGAGAGCCCATGGCCGAGATACGAAGAGTCGTTGACGTTGTTCACGGCGGCATGCCCGATGGGAAGCATGGAGAACGCGAGCCACTTCTCGAGGTCCCGGAGCCCCGGGAGCGTCGAGTAGTCATAACGATCGTAGAGGCGCGTGCGCGCCCAGAAGTAATATGCGAGATTTCTCATGCTCCATCCGGCGTACATCGGGCCTTCGTCATAGGATCCATTCGGGTCGAGATGCGCCTCGGCCCACACGACGACGTATTCATCCGCCCGTTCGAGCGTCTCTCGAACCCAATCGCGCGGCATCTCGCCTTCGAGACAGAGCGCGGCGAGACCGAGGGCCGAGCCGATCACGGCGCTGTAATTGCTCACGTAAGGGCTGTAGAGCCACTTCTGGTACCGAAGAACGGTCATCGTCGTGTCGGTATAGGCGAGAATCTCGTTGCGCACGACCGTCCGCAGCGACTCCGGCGCATCGGCGAAGAACATGTCGTATCCGAAGGCGAGCGACCGCAGGCGCAGGGACGAGAAGAAGACATCGACGGCGTCGGGCTCATCGGCATCCACGAGGTAGAGGGTCATGCGCCTGCCCAAGTCGACGGCCTCCGAGTCGATCGGCGTCTCGAGGTACGCGGCGAGCCCCAGGTACTGCATGATGCTGATGGCCGCCCAGGTATCGGAAAGGAGCTCTTCCTCGGTCTTGGTCGGATAGACGGACTTGACGATGTCGCGTATGGCGGCGTAGGCCTCGTCGTCGCGCCCGCCGTCGCGGACCTTCTCCCGGAGCGCGGGAATCTCCTGCGGGGTGAAGAGCAGGCGAGGGTGGTTGGCATTGTAGAGCGAGTCGCCGGGTGCAAGGATGGGTCGCAAAGCCGTTCTCTGGGCGCCTGCCGCCGTAGCCACCCCCGCGACGATCATCGATACGAGGCAGACTATCGCACAAGAGCGTATCATCGGGGCATGGGCTCGGATGTTCATTTGCGCAAATTGCCGCGCACGCATCAGTCAACCTCCCCGGACGATCTTATCAGAAAAAATAACCCTTCGCGTGGGGAAGTTCAGTGGGGGAAGGTCAATGGTGTTAGCAGGAAGCTCAAGGATAATCACGGGCCAGTTTCATTCTGGAATATAGACTCAAGGGAATGCTGTTGAGAACGTTGGCTAATTATGATATAATATCGCCCATTCATTCGGCTCAACAATGGGGGAAAGAGAATTTATAGAAGTATCTGATCAAATGATTATCTCTGTAGTGCTTTTCTGTCTTGTGCCCAGTGGCTCTCTAGAAGGGAGAATGCGATGAGAAGGGTTTACGTGTTGTTCGCCGTGCTCTTGTTGACGCTCGTGGTGGCTTCCACAGCGTCAATTGCCGCCGATCGCTTCGTCTACCCCGTACTCGGCAATGGCCAGACGGACCCCGCGAACAACACGGTGGATCCGAGGGATGATGGTTGGTTCATCCAGAACTACTTTGGAAACTACTATACCGGCGCTTGCGGCACTGATTACCCCTATCACCCCGGCGCTGATCTGAACCGTACCGGCGGCGACGACGATTACCCTGTTTATGCTGTGGCGGATGGGGAGGTGATCCGTGTTAAAGACATGGGATCTCTGGGCTGGGCTGTGATCATCAAACATACGCTACCCGTTTCGGTCGACATGACATCGTATTTCCTCGCCGGTACAAATATCCCGGCGCAGTGGCAGACCGTTTCAGTCGTTAGTTCGGCGTATCTTCACATTCATAACGTCCAGGTGGCAGAGACAAATCTTATTACACGGGGTCAGTATATTGGCGACATCGATCCCAGTTTGGCGCACCTGCATTTCGAAATGCGCGCGAATGACAATTACCAGACTGCTAACCCAAGCTATCCGTGTGGCTATTACGACACCAAACAAGCGATCACTGATTTCGGCTATATCAATGGCATGGCGTTCATTGCCGATCATCTGCAGGTATTATCTGTCGGCCAAGGATCTCGTGACCCAGCTGCTTTTCAAGCCGCATACGATAGAATGGAAGGTTCTACTAATGGCTGGGCGCCCAAAAGCGCCATTATTCTAGAGGGCACAGGAGAAATTCAGGAATTCAACACCGGGAATGTTGGTGAGGCAATCATATCTCTTAGAGATGGTGCCACTACTGCCTTCGCCACATACGGCGCCATATATCAGAAGTACAAATCCTTGGGTCGTGGGAATTCAGTTTTGGGCTACCCAAAGAGCGACGAAGGCAACACAATTCCCTCGCCATACGGCTCCAATGGACGATATACGCTTTGCGATTTCGGAACAATCAACTATGTCATAGGTGGGAGCGAGACCCACGAGGTTCACGGGCCCAATTTTGACCACTTTGCACTTGCTGGCTACTCGGGCTGGCATGGCTTCCCGACGAGCGATGTCTATAATTGGAATGGCAACCAGAGAACGGACGTCGAAGAAGGCGGATACATTTATACTGATCCACTCAATGTCACTCGATTTCATTCTCCAACGGCCCCCCGTGGGTTGCGTATTTTTCAAATATCGCCATCCGGCATTACCATTTCATGGTCTGATTACTCCAGCATTGAATCATCATTTCGACTCTATAAGATTACTTGGCATCCGACGAGTGTTCGTAGCAGTGATGCTGCAAACGGTATGAGCATTGCCCTTGCCGATGGGACGGTGCGGAATTATGTGAAAGCGGCTACTGAAGAGATCGTGCTTCCTGCTGATGCCGTCGATTATGAAGATTTGGCTGTAGCACCAGGAAACGCTTATTCGTATTCGGTTGCTGGATTCTACAATGATTCGGGATCCCCCATTTCAAATGAAGTGACGGTGCAGGTCGGAGCGTTGGGCACTATCACTGTGCCGGACGATTCTCCTACAATACAGGGCGCCATTAATATGGCTGCCGCTGGTGATATTGTCCTCGTTAGACCCGGAATTTATCTTGAGAATATAACCATAAACAAAGCGATTTCAGTTCAATCGTCAATGGGCAGCGACAGTACGACTATTATTGGCACGAGTACCAGCACAGATGTGGTTTCGATCACTGTCAATGGCGCCTTTCTCGCCGGATTCACCATAGATTCAGGGAGATATGGCTTGGCCGTTTCGTCAAGTGTATCCGATATAAGCATTGTGGATTGTGCGATTCAAAATACGACCAGCTTCCATATGTCAATACCACCCAATGTAGCCACGAGAGTCGTTCCCAATATAAATTTGGCGGCACATGCATCCGGTAAATATAACGCCATCGTTATCCTTGGAGGGATTCTTACCACCTCATCGACCTGGCCGGTACCGCCGACGGGTTTTGTGTACTACCTGCGTGACGAGAACTATCTGAGGATCAACGGTTCGGGGACGCCGGTGCTGCACTTGCTTCCGGGCACGGTGGTCAAGTTCGAGGTTGATGCGGGGATTTACGTTGGGACGACGACACTGGCGGGCGGGCTCATTGCGAACGGTGTGGTATTTACCTCGTACCGTGATGATGCGGTGGGTGGTGACAGCGATGGGACGGCTACTGCTCCTGCTCCCTCGGACTGGCGGCTGATCTACCTGGATACTGCGGCGCGTGCCGACTCGTGTGTGTTCACTGGCTGCGAGTTCCGGTATGGAGGAGAGGACGCTGTCGAAACGGTGGAGGTTCACACGAATGCGACGTTTTCGGGGTGTGCGTTCAAGAATAGCGCTACGTCGGCTCTCTGCGTAGTGAATGCAGCTCCAGTGGTAACAGGATGCACGATGAACTCGTGGTTGCGCATGGAAGGGTCATCGTCAGCAGCCGCTGTGTCCGGCAATACGATTGGACCCATCGCGAGCAGTAGCAGCAGCTACGCGGTATTGGTTGTTGGCAATTGCATGCAGAAAGTTGTCGGCCAGAACACGCTTGTGCCGCGCGGTGATGGGAGATGGAACCGGCTGGGAGTGCTGAACTCGACGCTCACGAGCTCAGCGACGTGGCCGGTACCGCCGAGTGGGTTTGTGTACTTCTTACCTGACGAGAACTATCTGAGGATCAACGGTTCGGGGACGCCGGTGCTGCACTTGCTTCCGGGCACGGTGGTCAAGTTCGAGGTTGATGCTGGGATTTACGCTGGGACGACGACACTGGCGGGCGGGCTCATTGCGAACGGTGTGGTATTTACCTCGTACCGTGATGATGCGGTGGGTGGTGACAGCGATGGGACGGCTACTGCTCCTGCTCCCTCGGACTGGCGGCTGATCTACCTGGATACTGCGGCGCGTGCCGACTCGTGTGTGTTCACTGGCTGCGAGTTCCGGTATGGAGGAGAGGACGCTGTCGAAACGGTGGAGGTTCACACGAATGCGACGTTTTCGGGGTGTGCGTTCAAGAATAGCGCTACGTCGGCTCTCTGCGTAGTGAATGCAGCTCCAGTGGTAACAGGATGCACGATGAACTCGTGGTTGCGCATGGAAGGGTCATCGTCAGCAGCCGCTGTGTCCGGCAATACGATTGGACCCATCGCGAGCAGTAGCAGCAGCTACGCGGTATTGGTTGTTGGCAATTGCATGCAGAAAGTTGTCGGCCAGAACACGCTTGTGCCGCGCGGTGATGGGAGATGGAACCGGCTGGGAGTGCTGAACTCGACGCTGACGAGTTCAGCGACGTGGCCGGTACCGCCGAGTGGGTTTGTGTACTTCTTACCTGACGAGAACTATCTGAGGATCAACGGTTCGGGGACGCCGGTGCTGCACTTGCTTCCGGGCACGGTGGTCAAGTTCGAGGTTGATGCTGGGATTTACGCTGGGACGACGACACTGGCGGGCGGGCTCATTGCGAACGGTGTGGTATTTACCTCGTACCGTGATGATGCGGTGGGTGGTGACAGCGATGGGACGGCTACTGCTCCTGCTCCCTCGGACTGGCGGCTGATCTACCTGGATACTGCGGCGCGTGCCGACTCGTGTGTGTTCACTGGCTGCGAGTTCCGGTATGGAGGAGAGGACGCTGTCGAAACGGTGGAGGTTCACACGAATGCGACGTTTTCGGGGTGTGCGTTCAAGAATAGCGCTACGTCGGCTCTCTGCGTAGTGAATGCAGCTCCAGTGGTAACAGGATGCACGATGAACTCGTGGTTGCGCATGGAAGGGTCATCGTCAGCAGCCGCTGTGTCCGGCAATACGATTGGACCCATCGCGAGCAGTAGCAGCAGCTACGCGGTATTGGTTGTTGGCAATTGCATGCAGAAAGTTGTCGGCCAGAACACGCTTGTGCCGCGCGGTGATGGGAGATGGAACCGGCTGGGAGTGCTGAACTCGACGCTGACGAGTTCAGCGACGTGGCCGGTACCGCCGAGTGGGTTTGTGTACTTCTTACCTGACGAGAACTATCTGAGGATCAACGGTTCGGGGACGCCGGTGCTGCACTTGCTTCCGGGCACGGTGGTCAAGTTCGAGGTTGATGCTGGGATTTACGCTGGGACGACGACACTGGCGGGCGGGCTCATTGCGAACGGTGTGGTATTTACCTCGTACCGTGATGATGCGGTGGGTGGTGACAGCGATGGGACGGCTACTGCTCCTGCTCCCTCGGACTGGCGGCTGATCTACCTGGATACTGCGGCGCGTGCCGACTCGTGTGTGTTCACTGGCTGCGAGTTCCGGTATGGAGGAGAGGACGCTGTCGAAACGGTGGAGGTTCACACGAATGCGACGTTTTCGGGGTGTGCGTTCAAGAATAGCGCTACGTCGGCTCTCTGCGTAGTGAATGCAGCTCCAGTGGTAACAGGATGCACGATGAACTCGTGGTTGCGCATGGAAGGGTCATCGTCAGCAGCCGCTGTGTCCGGCAATACGATTGGACCCATCGCGAGCAGTAGCAGCAGCTACGCGGTATTGGTTGTTGGCAATTGCATGCAGAAAGTTGTCGGCCAGAACACGCTTGTGCCGCGCGGTGATGGGAGATGGAACCGGCTGGGAGTGCTGAACTCGACGCTGACGAGTTCAGCGACGTGGCCGGTACCGCCGAGTGGGTTTGTGTACTTCTTACCTGACGAGAACTATCTGAGGATCAACGGTTCGGGGACGCCGGTGCTGCACTTGCTTCCGGGCACGGTGGTCAAGTTCGAGGTTGATGCGGGGATTTACGCTGGGACGACGACACTGGTTGGCGGGCTCATTGCGAACGGTGTGGTATTTACCTCGTACCGTGATGATGCGGTGGGTGGTGACAGCGATGGGACGGCTACTGCTCCTGCTCCCTCGGACTGGCGGCTGATCTACCTGGATACTGCGGCGCGTGCCGACTCGTGTGTGTTCACTGGCTGCGAGTTCCGGTACGGAGGAGAAGATGACGTCGAGATGGTAGATGTGCGGAGCGTGGCGGCGGCCTTTACGGGTTGCGCATTTTCGAATAGCTACACTGCGGGATTGTGCTTGAACGGATCAGGTCTCGGGCGCCCCGTAATTAAACAATGCGCATTCAGGTTCAATAGATATGGATTGAAATCGGTAAACAATGGTAGGGCATTTGGGAACGTAATGTCGAGTTGCTTTGAAGGAAATACACAATACGGTATTTACGCAAATAATTTCACCGATGGACTAGGAGAATTTGCGGCGATGAATTGTTGGTGGGGCAATGCAAGCGGTCCAAGGGGGGCAGGCCTAGGCACTGGTGACGCAATAACGAGTAATGTCAATTATAGCCCATGGGCGTTAGAGCCTGTCTGTTCCCCATTGACTGATGTGGGCAACGACGACATAGCGCCGTTGCAGTTCGTCGTGCATCCGCCCTATCCGAATCCATTCAACCCAACGACGACGATTGAATTCGATCTGCCTGAGGCTGCTGAAGTGAGATTGACAGTCTACTCTATCAAAGGGGAGCTTGTTGTTGCGCTCGTTGAAGGGACTCTTGCCGCAGGCATTCATAAGACGATATGGGACGGCAAGGATTACACTGGACGAAAGGTGGCTTCGGGTATCTACTTCTATCACTTCAATGCCGGACCGATTGAGCAAACCGGGAAATTGATCTTATTGAGGTAGTCCCAGTCTCTATTGAGTAGATCGGATTCTTGGAAACCCGGCTGTTGAGTTAGACGAAGACTTAGCAGCCGGGTTTTCTATATCGCCTCCCTCGGGGCGGATGCATCCACCCCTACAAGCTGGATTGGAAGGCATTGATGAAGCTTGAGTTGTATCGCACCCGGTTTCTTGGACACAAGGATTGACATTCCCCCTCTTGGTACTGCACGCGCAGGATCAATACCTCAGGGTATTGGGCCTTACTGCTAATTAAAGCCTGTCGGCGCGAGTTGACTTATTGCCTTGGCAGGAATAGACTTCCTGCCATCCCTCATGCAGGAGGCACCATGATGAAGAACCGCTCCCGGCCGATCGCGCTCCGCGCCATTCTCATCATTGCAGCGTCCTTTCTTATTGCCGCGTCATTCCTTATCGCCGCACCTTCCGCCCTCGCCGCGAAGCCGCCGAGCACGATGTCCTTCATCGTCTCCATGGCGCAGCCCACCACGCACCTCTTCCACGTCACCTTCCGCTGCGACGGGCTGAAGGGGGAGACGCAGGACTTCAAGATGCCCGTCTGGACGCCGGGCTACTACGTGATCATGGACTATCCGAAGAACGTCGTGAGCTTCCGCGCCGAGGACGGAGCCGGCCGCGCGCTCGCCTGGGAGAAGACGGCCAAGAACGTCTGGCGGGTGAAGTCCCGCGGGGCCGCCACGATGACGGTGAGCTACGACGTGTATGCCTTCAGGCTCTTCTGCGCGGAGAGCTTCCTCGACGACAGCGAGGCGTTCATCAATCCTCCGAGCGTCTTCATGCATCTCGCCGGGCAGATCGCTCATCCCGTGACCGTCACGATCGAGCCCGCGCCCGGCTGGGGCACCATCTCGACCGGCCTCGAGCGAATCGAGGGGCAGCTGCGCACCTTCTTCGCCCCGGACTTCGACGTTCTCTACGATTCCCCGATCCTCGTCGGCAATCAAGAGGATCCTGACGTTCTACGCGCGGGGCGTTCCGCACGAGCTCGTCGGGAACGAGCTCGGCGCAATCGACTCCGCTGAAGGTCGTCTCCGACCTCGCTCGCATGGTCGAGGCGGCCGCCGATCTCATGGGAGAGCTTCCCTACCGGCGCTACGTCTTCATGCACATCGGCCGCGGGGGCGGCGGGCTGGAGCATGCGAACTCGACGGCGATCGCGTTCGACCCGTCCGAGCTCGACAGCGCGGAGGCCTATCGCGACTGGCTGAGCTTCGTGTGCCACGAGTACTTTCACCTCTTCAACGTCAAGCGCATCCGGCCGCTGGCTTTGGGGCCCTTCGACTACGACCGGGAGAACTACACGCGCATGCTGTGGGTGTCCGAGGGAATCAGCGTCTACTACGAGGACCTGCTCCTCAGGCGCGCCGGGCTCATCACGCGCGACCAGCTGCTGGACGCGTTCCGGAAGCGCATCGCCGGGCTACGAGAACATCCCGGGGCATCTCGTTCAGTCCGCGACCGAGGCGAGCTTCGACACCTGGCTCCATCGCTATGCGAGGGGCGGGAACGCGGACAACATGACGATCTCCTACTACGACAAGGGCGCGGCGCTCGGGATGCTGCTCGATCTCGCGATCAGGCACGAATCGGAGAATCAGGAAGTCGCTCGACGACGTGATGCGGACCCTTTACCGGACGTACTACAAAGAGAAGAAGCGCGGGTGGACGGACGAGGAGTTTCGCGAGGCGTGCGAGGAAGCGGCGGGTGGGGGCAAGGCGGGCGCCGGGGATAGAGAGGCGGCCGCCGCGCTCGCCGAGGTCTTCGAGTATGCCTCCACCGTGAAGGACATCGACTATGCCAAGTATCTGGGCTATGCGGGGCTCGCGATCGACATGGGGCTTTCGGACAGCGTGGGGGCCTATCTCGGGGCGGCGACCGCGGAGCGGGAGGGGAGGATCGTCGTCACGGGCGTCGTGTGGGGCTCGCCCGCGGCGCGGGCCGGGCTCAGCGAGGAGGATGAGATCGTTGCGCTCGATGGCGTGCGCGTCGGCGGCGCTGGGGCTGCCGATGCCGGTGGCGCCGGGCGCACGATGAGCGAGCTGCTCAAAGAGAAGAAGCCCGGCGACAAGGTCAAGGTACTGGTCTCGCGGCGCGGGACGATCCGCGAGCTCGAGGTCGTGCTCG
>CAWBAN010000004.1:0-371779 GCA_963786935.1 uncultured bacterium
GACTATGACCCTCAGCGTGGGAAATCACGGGGGCTCGAGCATCGACAACGTCGTGTGGTTCGAAGAGCACGATATGTGGTACTCGCCAGGCTCGATCTGGTGGAATGGCTTTGGAGTGGGAAAGCCGAAGAGAAAGCGCTCCCACAGTCTGTCAGATCAACTTCCCGGAATGGGGAATAAGCAGGCATCAAGGTGAAAAATCGGTCGAGGACGATGACGGACGCGTGTTTATCGTTCATCGAGGCACAATCGGCGGCAGCAGGAAGGGAATTGGGAAGAAGGGATTCATGAAGTCCTACAGGGGCGAGTTCGCTACGGTTGCCGATGGAGGCCGCGAGACAAAGGTCATCTTGGTCACTTCAGCAGATAGAAAGTCTTTCCTTAAGGAGCTGAGCCGTTTTGTCCAGGAGGTTCCCGATACAAGAAAAGCGGCAGCAAGCAGTCGTTCTCCGGAAAGTGGCTTCAAGTAGAAAGGGCAGGTGAGGATATGCCGTGGCTGAACGTGGACATACCGCTTCGGAGCTGCACGTATCACTCAGACGAGGGCTGCCGTTTCGTGATGGATAAAAGCGGAACAGCCCTAAAGGGCATCGATGAGTTCAAGAGAGATGGTGGTTGGATGGAGTTTGGCAGCCAGCTTGAAGCGAGAAGGTTTTTCAAGGAGCACTTCGGCGATTTCAAACTAATCAATCACTGCTGACGATAACCTCATCAGCGCCCCACTGTGTCAGCGAGGCTCTCGCGCTGGTTCTCTAATCGATGTTGACGTAGGAGACAGGGTTCTGGCTGCCTTGGCTGAAGAGATGCCCGACGTAGTGATTGATGTAGCGTCGCCGCACCTCGTCCTCCGCGAGAACCCCAACGAACTCCCAGCGCCCGTTCTCTCGCCAAGGTTCCTCGACCCAGCGGGTGTTTAGAGTAGAGCCGCCCGGGAACCACTCCGTAATTCGGTAGACTTCTCGGACTACCCCTTCGAAGACGGCGAATGCATATTGCGCCTTCTCGCGCCGCTCTCCGAGCTTCCATGAACTGCGGGTGGCATCGTAAGCTCTAGGGGGTTCATTCCGTACTCGTAGAGTTGATTAATGCGGATCAGGATCGCGGGCTCCTTGATCTTTGCACGCTGGCGAGTGTATTGAGCTACAATCTCGCGGATAGGATCGCGCCCAAATTGGCACCTACGCAGCCTCGCACGACGTTGGCAAGACCCGCTTTGCCGAGGGCATTAATGACGGCAGCCTCGACCTGCAGTGCGATTTCCGCACTTGGTAGCCCGTGAGCAAGAATCTCGATATTTGGCTCTGCGCCCGCGGCTCTAATCGATCGGATCATCTTCGCGACCTTGCGATTATGCGTATCGGTGAGATGCGAGAGCGCTCGTGTGCCCTTCCCCTTTTCCCACATAAAAGATTGAATGGTCGAGCGGGTTGACGTACAAGTAGACATCGTACCGAAGCTTCCTCGCCACAGACGCTGGGATTTTCAGTGTATCCATATGGAATCTCCTGTTCTTCCGGTGACCTTCGCGCGCGTGTGCCGGTGGCACTGCAGGATGAGCGCCATGACCTCGGCGTCGTCGCCTTCGACGGTCGTCTGCATGGCGCCGAGCTTGTACGTGAGCCCCGACCTGTCGATGATGTCGAGGGGACGAAGTGCTTCGCGAGGGATTCGCCGACGCCGATTGGGGAGATAGAGAAACTGGCGAGCATGGATAGGTAACTCCTCTGGTTCTGGAGCCTTGGAATTGCAGTTGATTAGACCTGCCACTTAATTGTAACATATGGTGGCCCAGCGGAAAATAGGCAGTTCAATAGTGGAGCTAGGTGCTGCCGGATTGGCCCGATGGTGCTGGGTATTCTGCTCCGCTAAACCCTGGTTGGGAGGAATATGTTGAACGCCCGAGCAACATCAGAAGCTGGTGTGCAATGCGTTGCCCTAAAGTTGCTTTCCATGGGTGCCCGGATATATCTGAAGAAGGCTGGCAACAAGACCACTATTGTGGCGAGCAGGATAGACGGCTCGGGAACGTTTTATATATCGACGAGAGCAAGATCAACGGGCGATTGGCAAACGTCTATAAAGTATGGGAGTATCGCAAGCGCACAACATGACGATAACAGTTTTTGGGTTTTCGTTGATCTCTCGCGTGAATCTCCGTGCTTCTATATTGGTTCAAGAAAAATGGATAGCGAAGGACATCTTTGATACTCATCAAGCCTGTTTCGCGAAACATGGAGGCAAAAGGAGTCGGAATGACAGTTCGTTACATCATGCCATAGCCCTTGATCGAATACACCAGTGGCGTGATCCATGGGATCAGTTGGGCATTGAGTGATGGTTCGAGAAGTATCAGTGCAATGAGGTTGGCTGACCGCTACGAATTACCTGGGCGGCCATATCGCAAAACATGGAGGAACCATGGCAGTACCGGAGTTTCAATCATTTTCAGACCGCTATTGGAAATAGCTGCGGACGGGCAGGAGCACTCCCTCCAAGAAGCGAGAGAGAGCCTCGCAAGCAGCATGAAGTTAACGCAAGGAGATCTCTGAGGGGCTGCCAAGCGGGACCCAAACGAATTTTATAATCGCGTGGCCTGGGCGGAGAGCTATTTAGTTCAGGCGAAAGTGCTGGAAAGCGCTGCCGGAATAATTTCAGATAACCGAGCGAGGCAGAGGGCTGTTAAAGCAGGGGCATTCGCGGATCAGTATCGACGTCTTGAACCAGTACCCCGAGTTTGTTGAGTTTCATACACCAAAACCGGAGGAGTCGGGAACCGATGCCCCGGGGGAAAGCCCGTTGGTAAGTTTCTCGGGAAAAACTTCTTCAGCATGCGTATCAGAGCATTAGAAACGATCTCGTAAGTAACCTCCTGGCTCGAGTGAAAGCCAATTCGGCGGAGTTCTTTGAACACCTGGTGATCGATCTAATGTGTCCATGGGATAGGGGGCAGCATCGCGGATGCGGGACGATCCATTGGCCACGTGGGCGATGAGGGTTTAGACGGATAATCAAAGAGGATAGGCTGGGGATGGATGTGATCTATCTTCAGGCAAAGAAATGGGAGGGAACGGTTGGGCACCCGGAGATTCAGAAATTTGTGGGGGCCCTTCACCACAAGCGCGCCCGAAAGGGCGTCTCTATTACAACGGGCAGGTTTCCGGACGACGCTATCGGTTATGTTGAATCCATTGACCCCAGGGTCATTCTCATAGATGGTAGAGATCTGGCAAATTATATGATCGACTTCAATCTCGGAGTTCGAAGAGTGAAGCCTATGAGGTGAAGCGAGTCGATTCGGACTACTTCGCCGAAGAATAGGCGACTAATTCTCTTGGAACGCCAGCCAATGTCTTGGGCATACCGGAGAATACGGGCTTGGACAGTGTTGCGTTCATCTGGCTTGGGCAGCTTCTTTTACTCATTCTCGAACTTGAAGAGCGTCTTCAGCATATCAACCATAGCGTCATTTCTGGCCTTATATGCCTGAACTTCCATTTGTCGTAAGTCGCCAGCGTCAACATTCTGCCATCCAGGGTAAAAGGTATATTCTTCAGAGCCAACCCATTTTTATAGCCAATGTGGATTGGCGTTCCAAATACATTGCAAGAACTTTTGCTTGTTTCTTTTCAAAGGACTGATTCAATAACCTAGAATTATAGCCACTCAGTGTAAGATTACCCAAACAATGCACCCATTCGCCCTGTATTTTTTTCGCCTCTTCCTCTAACCGTTAGATATCATCTCACCCACTCAAGGATATTCTTCCCCTGCGGAAAGGCACTATCGACAGTCCATACATACAACCCCTTTTCGTTGCGGTCCCACAAGTTTGGAGCGTATTCTCTGGTGTGACCGCTTTCGTCCAGTTTGGCGAGGGCATACCTCGCGCTGTATTCGTTGTTGTCGAATAAATTATCTGCAAGCATGTTTTTCAGTCTCTCAAGAAGGGCAGGCAGTCCCTTTCCAGTAAGTATTGTCTGCACGATGAAAGAATATTTCAACTCTCCAACTTCGTTCAACTCTTCTAGACATCTTTCGACCAAATCAATATTGATGCTGTCCAAATCTCTTGTATTGGGATAATCGACAACATTGCGGCAGAATAATATTTGCATAATAACACCACTGTCCTATCCTTCATATTTGGCTCGGCAAACACATCCTCTGGTAGCGAAAACAAATATGTAAGAACGATAAAAAGGCGCCGCAATTATGCGTTCAAGGTCTAAGAGCGTCGTATTAAGCCCAGACGCCGGGTATTTCTCAGGCTCAAGAAATCGATTGTAGCTTTCTGCCTTTCATTGAGTTCTTGGAGAATATAATTGGCATCCTTCTTAATTAATGATCCATCGATGGCGATGACAGTAGAACTTGTGGCACGCGTATCTTTCGATCTTGATTCTTGTGTCGAACTTAAATGCGTTATAGAACTGCCGCAAGAATCGGTCTTGGTCCCTGTCTTCCGGCAAATTTCCCAGCAGTTTCCACCATTGGTCGAAAGAGTCTTCAATCGCCACCCCATGTTTGCTTTCAAGCGTTGCAAGCATTTCATTCTTAATGATGTCGATCGCCGATAGCGGAACCCCCCGGTAGTTCAGTGTCTCAAACAGCATGAAGGCTTCCGATTGGCTGGCTTCCGTAATATGGATGAAGGATAATGCATATACCCAATCGAGCAATTCATATAACTTGGTTAATTCAGAAGGAATATGCTGGTGAAAATAGTAATACGCTTTATAAATCCTTCTGACTCCCAAATACCTTGGGGATACATTAGGCAAAACACCAATTTCCCTTAGAATATATTGATAATCGTCGAGGTTATTATCCTGCGTAGACAGTTGCACCTTCAGACAATAGGATAGCGAATCTGATTTGAATATCCCCAAGGTAGGTTATGGTGTATGTCCATATGAATTTGCTTTATCGATCTCTTCTTTATGCTGTTCCGCTTGACGATGAAATCCTCATCATCCTTGAGCGGGGTTGGTCGCTCGGGATTACCAACTTAGCATAAATCACAGCAACAGCGACAAGGTGGTCAGCCTCTGTTGTCCATCGACAACTTCATAGATGAATTCGGGTTGTTGGCGAATATTCTTGTGCATCATGAACGCAAATTACCGACCCCATGTAATGCCCGGGGTCGTTGTCGTAGATATCTTCCAGCAACTTGCTCCAGTTGTATTTTCCCCACACATATTGGCGTTGAAATCGGGGAATTTGATAATGCCATTGGTTCCCTTCGATGGCGATTAAGGATGCGAGGGTGTTTTCACTCGGTTTCATTGGGCATCTCCTTATGACGAAAGGCCACGGCAGGAATCTAGTCAACTTAAAGTACTGGTAGCCTTGGGCAAAGTGAAAGAGTGAGGTTTGGGGCGCAGTTTCTTGAGCCTCTTAAAGAATGCAGAGATCGCAACGGCTGATTGATCTATCCCTATCCAGTGCCTCCCCAGCTGATGGGCAGCCAAAAGCGTTGTCCCGGAGCCGCAGAAACAATCCAGAACAGTATCGCCAGGTTTAGGAGGCATCAATGATGGTTTTAAGAAGGTCAAGATTTTTTTCGGTGGGGTAGTCGGGGTAGGGGCCATCCTTGAAATTCCAGATATCCGTAATCTCTTTCCCCCCCTGATCTTCTCCTCTGCGTAAATAATTCTTCTGGGGTTACCGGTCGATGACCATTCTATCAGTCCTTGCTTATCAAGCTCGTCAAATAGCGAAGGGGCGCATCTCCAGTGTCTTCCTTGGGGGGTAGCATCCCTCGCCAGGGTTTGCCGGTCTCGCCATTTCTTGTCTCCCCAGGGGCGTGAAGAGGGATTGTCGTGTAGTGTCTACCGTTCTTGTCGACCTTTCGGCAAAGAGCCTCGGCGTCGTCGTAAGTCATTGGCTCTTTCGGATCATTCCAGGTGAAGTGATCAGTCTTTCAAATCAAGAGAACCATATCCTTGATGTTACCGAAGCCGCGGCGCTTGAAATTCTTCGGGTTGCACTTAATCCGTGTTATGTCATTACGAAAATTCTTCCCGCCGAATACCTCGTCCATAATTACCTCAAATCGTGACCAGTCTTGGCGTCGATGTGGACATAAATCGACCCGTCGTCTACCAAGATCACGCAGTAGAATTAACCTTTCGCGGAGGAACTCGAGAAACGGATACCCCGTTAGATTGTCGAAGTAGGCTACTGGGTCCGAATACCCTGGACTAATTGTAGAGGTCCTGGTTTCGCCGGACCTGAAGGTGTTGTTTGTAGAGGGGGGATGAGATAGACCAAATCGACCTTCCCTCGAAGGCAATAATCTTCGAGCAGAGTCTTTAGGACCGGCATGTTGTCGCCCTCAATGATCATGTTGGGGGATGGATTCTCGGGGCCGATGGTTTTCTTCAGATGAAGCTTGGCGAGGGGCGTGCCCCGAATAATCTCGTCTTGATCCCTCTTCCCGGGATAGGCAAGCACCATATTCTCTGTTCTGTTCATAGCGCTTGTGGCTTATGTTGATTGGTCCAAAGCAACGATTCTATATGCTATACAAGAACTCTCGAAGCACCAAGCAGCTCAGAATGTTGTGCTTCGGGTTATCCTTCAAATAATTGTACATCTTCGTATCGCCCTTGATGTACAAAACCCCATCAAGTATCCCGACCTTCACTGCCTTAATGGTTGAGTCGTTCAGGAGATTCTTGGCATCCTCAAACTGTGCGTTTTGGTGCCCGCCAAAATCGGTCAGAAATTTCGCTTCGCCGGCAACATACTTCCGATTAAACCGGGCCAAGAAATCAATTCCCTTTTCTCCCTTGTACCCAAGGCGCGCGATGGCAAACTCCTTAAGCTGTTGGTCTCCACCATCAAGGATTGCGTTGTCAGGCGTGGCCAAGAAATCACATTCTGCCAAAACCTTAACTCCAAGAGTCTCGCGGTGAAGCCATCTTCTGAAAAGCGGCCCGATCTGTCGATTCGTTTCTTTGGGCTCCGAACATTTCTCCCAAATTTCGTTGAGCCCCATCTCCTTCAAACGACCGTACAGTCTACTTGCCGTCCCTGGATTTCGCGCCAATGAACCTGGGTCTCTCCTAAGGTATGCAACATAGGAATCCTTGATTGGGAAGAGACCGAGCGATAGGAGCCCCTTCAATAGGCCCTCCTTGTCCTCGCGGTCAAAGGACTTTTTGATCTCCTTCCACTTGGCGCTGTCAATCTCTCGAATGCCCTCTGGAATAGTTGGGTAGACAGTAAAGAGCTGGTCCAGGTAGTTTCGCTGGTTCGCGAAATCGACACTTAATTGCGTCCAATGATTCATTGTCATTGACGTGCCCTTCGCTCTCGAAATGAGATAGAAGATCAAACCACGTTATGGAAATGAAGCAGACCTCTTTTCCGACTCAGGCTACCCCGCACAGGGTGGACTATCAAACATTGGAACCCTAAATCGACTTTCGGCTGGACTGATAGTAGCTTGGTCTATTGAGAGTTTCAAGAAGAAATCAGGATGCAACTGGATTGATTTGCGGTGTCAATTGAATGAGAAGGGCCGAACCGCTCAGGGGGTACTCCCGCTTTTTCTCCGGCACCGCGATTTCCATGCGAAATGCAGACCTTGTAGTGCGACCTACAATTGGCGATGTTCTTATTTCCTCCCGACCAAGTTCTGCATCTTCTGGCTCACCGGCAGGGCCCCGCCCCCGTAGTTCGAGAGCACGGCCACCGTGTATCCCGCGTCGAGGTACATCAGGAAGTCGGCGCTGATGCCGTTGAAGCCGCCGCCGTGGCCCACGGCCCGGCCGACGGGAGTCTCCATAATCGCGAAGCCGTAGCCGTAATCCGGCGAATTCTTCTCCGGGTGCGCGCGCCACATTCTATCGAGCATCGCCTTCGAGACGAGCTTGCCCGAGCGGAGCGCGCGGTCGAAGGCGAGGAGATCCTCGACGGTCGTGTAGCCGCCCCCCGCGGGGCCGCCGCGCAGCACGTGCTGGAAGACGTTGTTGCGGTAGCGGACGCCCTTCGGCCCCTGCTCCTTCTCGTAGCCGACGGCGAGGTTCTCGTTCACGAGGTCGAGCTCGTAGCAGTCGGTGTTCTTCATCCCGGCCGGGCCCGTTACGTGCGCCCGGACGTAGTCGAAGTAGCTCTCCCCGCTCGCCTTCTCGACGATCGCGCCGAGAAGCAGCATTCCCGTGTTGCTGTACTGCCACTGCGTTCCGGGCTCGAAGGCGAGCGTGTCGCCGATGACGAGCGGCTTGTAGTCGTCGACCTTCCGGAAGAGGAGCCGCGAGCTCTTGTCGAACGTCTCGTTGAAATAGCTCCCGAGGCCCGAGGTGTGGGTGAGGAGCTGCTCGATCGTGACCTTGTCGAGGATCGGCTGCGCGAGCCAGCTCGTGTCGAGGTACTTCCCGATCTTGTCGTCCAGCTTGAGCTTCCCCGCGTCCACGAGCTGGGCGATCGAGACCGACGTGATCATCTTGTACATCGAGCCCGTGTTGAACTTCGTGTCGAGCCTCACGGGCATCATGCAGTCGCGGTTCGCGACGCCGACCGCCTTCGTGTAGATCGGCTTCCCGTCCTTCGCGAGGAGCACGGTGCCGCTGAACGCGTCGCGCGCCGCGAGGCGGTCGACGTATGCGCCGAGCTGTTTCGCGATCTCGGCGTCCGGGAGCGGCTTCTCGGGCGGCACGTCCGTCGGTATGCGGGCCGGGGCGAATCTGAAGCTCGCGACGCGGTAGGGCGCCGCCTCCTCGACGTCGACCACGACCGCCGCCCACGCCTCGCCGAGACGGTCCTTCAGGATAATCACGGCGTTCGTGGCCGGGCGCGGCGGGTCATAGGTGCGCACACCGTGGACGTCGAAGCCGTCGCTCCTCGCGCGGGCATCGGCGACGAACTGGAGGTGCTCCTCCATCGGCGCCATGTCCCTGAATTTCTGCGTGCAATTCTGGAGAATGTAGGCGCGCACTTTCGCCGTGTCCCCCTTGTTCACGAGGTCGACGATCTCGAGCGCCCGTTTGCAGGCGGGCGTGTCGGGGATCTTCGCGCTGTCCTTGTACGCCGGCGCCTGCTGGGCGAGGGCGGGCGCGCCGATGAACGAGAAATGCGCGAAGGGCGCGAGCGGCGAGAGCGTCGCCAGAGGCGCGAGCGCCGCGGGGAGCATCATCGAAACCACGAGCACGAATGCGAGCCGGCTGATTCTCATTATCATCCTCCTCGAGTGATAGACTGAGATGGTTATACACCGGCAGTCGGCCGAATTCGCCCGGGTGGATGCGGTTTTGAGGCGATATGTCGACGATTTCGACGCATCGATAGGCATATGTCGAAATAGATCGAAAAAATCGACACGTTGTGAGTACGGGTCGATGCTGTCGACGTGTCACTTTGACAGCAGCAGATCGTACAGCCGGATATTGAGATACAAGTTCGCGCGCCCTATCTTCTCGCTCCGAAGAATCCCGATCTTCTCCAATTCCCTCAGGTATTCAGCCGCCGTCTGGCGTTCGGCGATTCCCTCCTCGACCAGGAATTGCACTTTCGTGTACGGCTGCCGGAACAGAATCTCGACGAGCTCCTTCGAATATACTCGCGCCGGCAGCTCTCGTTTTGCGCGCTCGAGAGTCTCATCCAGCAAGCTCCGGATATCGAGAATCCGCTTCCGCGTGAAATCGGAGGTTTGCAGAACGCCTTCGAGCATATACATGACCCAGGCCTCCCACTCGGCCTTTTCGGTCACGCTATGCAGAAGCCGATAGTAATCCGCTTATGAACGCATTCGGACCGGCGACTCGTGGCATCGGATCGATTTGCTGCCGATCTACTCCTTCCTCCCCACCAGATTCTGAATCTTCTGGCTCACCGGCTGGGCACCGCTGCCGTAGTTCGAGAGCACGGCCATCGTGTAGCCCGCGTCCAGGTACATCAGGAAGTCGGCGCTGATGCCGTTGAAGCCGCCGCCGTGGCCCACGGCCCGGCCGACGGGAGTCTCCATGATCGCGAAGCCGTAGCCGTAATCCGGCGAGCTCTTCTCCGGGTGCGCGCGCCACATTCTATCGAGCATGGCCTTCGAGACGAGCTTGCCCGAGCGCAGCGCGCGGTCGAAGGCGAGAAGGTCCTCGACGGTCGTGTAGCCGCCCCCCGCGGGGCCGCCGCGCAGCACGTGCTGGAAGACGTTGTTGCGGTAGACGACGCCCTTCGGCCCCTGTTCCTTCTCGTAGCCGACGGCGAGGTTCTCGTTCACGAGGTCGAGCTCGTAGCAGTCGGTGTTCTTCATCCCGGCCGGGCCCGTGACGTGCGCCCGGACGTAGTCGAAGTAATCCTCCCCGCTCGCCTTCTCGACGATCGCGCCGAGGAGCAGAAGTCCCGTGTTGCTGTACGCCCATTGCGTCCCGGGCTCGAAGGCGAGCGTGTCGCCGATGACGAGCGGCTTATAGTCATCGACCTTCCTGAAGAGGAGCCGCGAGCTCTTGTCGAACGTCTCGTTGAAATAGCTCCCGAGCCCCGAGGTGTGGGTGAGGAGCTGCTCGATCGTGACCTTGTCGAGGATCGGACGGGCGAGCCAGCTGGTATCGAGATACTTCCCTACATGATCGTCGAGAGAGAGCTTTCCCGCATCGATGAGCTGGGCGATCGAGACCGCCGTGAGCATCTTATACATCGAGCCTGTGTTGAACTTCGTGTCGAGCCGCACGGGCATCATGCAGTCGCGGTTCGCGACGCCGACCGCCTTCGTGTAGATCGCCTTCCCGTCCTTTGCGAGGAGCACGGTGCCGCTGAACGCGTCGTGCGCCGAGAGACGGTCGACGTATGCGCCGAGCTGCTTCACGATCTCGGCCTCCGTGAGCGGCTTCTCGGGCGGAACGTCCGTTGGTATGAGCGCCGGCGCGAATCTGAAACTCGCGAATCTGAAACTCGCGACGCGGTAAGGCGCCGCCTCCTCGACGTCGACCACGACCGCCACCCACGCCTCGGTGAGGCGGTCCTTCGCGATGATCACGGCGTTTGTGGCCGGACGCGGCGGGTCATAGGTGCGCGCGCCGTGGACGTCATAGCCCTCGCTCCGCGCGCGGATGTCGGCGACTAACTGGAGGTGCTCCTCGATCGGCGCCATGTCCCTGAATTTCTGCGTGCAATTCTGGAGAATGTACGCGCGCACCGCGGCCGTGTCCCCCTTGTTCACAAGGTCCACGATCTCGAGGGCCCGCTTGCAGGCGGGGGTGTCGGGGATCTTCGCGCTGTCCTTGTACGCCGGCGCCTGCTGGGCGAGGGCGGGCGCGCCGATGAACGAGAAATGCGCGGAGGGGGCGAAGGGCGCGAGCGGCGCGAGCCCCGCGCATAGCATCGTTGCGATTGCGAGCACGAATGTGAGCCGGCCGATTCTCATCGGGATCCTCCTCGAGTGATAGATTGCAGGATTATACCCCGCGGTCGCTTCCGAGGTGCCGAAAATACGCCGCCCGATAACCGCTCTTGATGAAATGCGTTGCGATGGTGTAAAATAGAGGGACCTCAGGGAACTATCAGCGATTTCGGGCCGCCGCAGCGAAGGAGGTCTCGCCATGACCGCCGCGCGCCAATCGTGCCTGCCGCTCGTGCTTCTGCTCGCCCTGCTCGCCGCCGGCTCGCTTGCGTGCTCGTCGGCGCAGCAGCTCTACCCCGGCCCCGAACGATCCCCCGCCGACGTGGCGGTGCTCTCGCTTCCGAAGTCCACGATGGAATCGTTGAAGGCGGAGGACGGCTCGCTGGTCGCCGGGAAAGACGCGCTCTCCGGCGGGGGCCGCATCTTCATCCTGCCGGGAAGCTATGTCCTCGAAGGCACCGTGTTCGCCGAGGTCGCGACGGGCCAAACCGGCCCCGTGGATCGTCTGGAAACCGCACCGACCCAACATATGCCCGGCTTGATGCCCGCCCGCTGCCGCCTGCGATTCACCGCGGAGGCGGGGAAGGAATACGTCGTCACGGGATTCAATTCTCTGCAGATCCTGGATAAATCGACCGGCAAGGTAGTGTGCCGCTGCGAGGAATAGGCGCCTCGCCGGACACCGGCTCCACGGGGAGCCGGCGGCCGGCGAATGCCTGTTTCGTCGTCGATCGGGATCCGTCAGTTTCCCGAGCGCGGGGCGCTCCCCGCCCCGCAGCCGGTTTCCGCGCTGGCGGCGGGCGGCTTCCCGAGGCGCTCCCTCGAAAGCATATGGTCGAGGTCGGCGACCCCGAGCGCGCCGACGGCGATCACCGTCGCCGAACGCTCGAGGTACCGCGGAACGATCGCCTCGTACGTGTCCCTGTCGGTATGGGCCGGATAGAGAACGGTCGAATCCCCATCCTGAACATAGAAGAAGGAGGGAATCCCTGCCTTGAGGAACGGGGCGTGGTCGCTGCTTCCCACGACCCTGATGGCCTTCACGGAATCGCCGCCGGCTCCGAGCGGGCTCGGCATGCGCATGCCGGGATCGCTCTCCACGGCTCCTCCGCATCCCCCCGTAACGATCGCCCTCCCGAGCGAATCGCGCCCCGCCATGACGTCGCTCATGGAGATGCCGAGCTCCTCGAGGGTCTTATCGACCGGCTCGACGGTCCCGTCCTTCATCCGGCGCATGACCCTCACGGCTCCGCCGCACCCCGCCTTCGCGGCCCCGATTCCGCACCCGCGGGCGCAGAGGTCGGGATCCGCGGCGGGCAGGTAATCGACCGTCTCGACGCGGAACGGCATCTTCGGGTCCAGACTCGCGACGGGCTCGAAGATCGCCTCCATGTCGCTCCGCATCGGCGCGGTCGCCCTGATCCGGGAGACGAAGTCGGTGCCGTTGTCCATGTTGAACATCGCCGAGATCTTCGGGAGCAGCTCCGGATGAGCCGCGACGTAGCCCCGCGAGCCGACGAGCCCCGTTTCCTCCCCTGCGAAGAGAATGAACCGGATCGTCCGCTCGGGCCTCACGCCCGATTTCGCGAGGATGCGCGCGGCTTCCATGACGGCGGCCGCGCCCGCCGCGTTGTCCAGGGCCCCCGTGCCGAGGGGGGTCGAGTCGATGTGCGCCCCCACGATGACGTACTGGTCGGGCCACCGGGCGCCGGGGATATCGGCCACGACGTTCGTGATCGGCCTCCCCTCGTTGAACGCCGACTCGTCGATGGTCCTCGGCGATGAGCCGCTCGTCTCGCCCGCCTGCGCCGGCACGACGAGCGTGCCCGAGATGAGCGCCTCCGTCGATCCGCAATCCTCGAGATGAACGTTTGTGAGCCCGTATTTCTCGAACTCCCGGAGCGCCCATTCGCAGGCCTTCTCGTGCGCCTTCGAGCCCGCGGGGCGGGGCCCGATCCGGCAGAGATCGAGGGCGTGCTCGGCGGCCCGGTTGTCCTCGCGCGCGGCCTCCAGAACGCGGTCCACCGGCTTCTTCCGCGCCGCCGCGGTTCCCGCGATCACGCAAACCCCGGCGACCGCCACCGAAAGCCCGACGGCGAGCGCCGCCGCGGCAAATCTGTTCGAACCGAACATTGTCTGGCTCCTTTCCCCGGGAAGCGGTATCCCCCCGGTTCCTGTGCGATCGAGGCGTCGTGGGCGCCGTTCACCCCTTATACCGCGGGGCGGTGAAATAGTTGCATCGCGCAACTAATTTTTCGCGGGTTCTCGGCGCCCGGAGCGCGGAGCCGTTATGCGGTCAGGAGTATTTTCGGGAGACCATTCGCGCGACGCGCCCGATGAGCCGGGCCGCGACGCGTCGCGAAGCGGGGGGAAGATCGCGCGCGAGACGCTCCATTTCGATCTCGTCCTCGCGTTCCATGCGCGCGAGCAGCTCCCGCCCCTTCCGCGTCGGCGAAAGCACTCGCGCCCGGCCGTCCTCCGGCGTGGCGGTCCGCCGCACGTAGCCGAGGCGCTCGAGAGAGGCGGCGATCCGGCTCGCCGTGCTCTTGTCGAGCGACAGCTCCCGGGCGAGATCGTTCTGGGTCATGCGGCCGCGCCGCACGATCGCGGCGAGGGCGTAGCTCTGCGTGACGGAAACGCCGTGGCAGCAGACGCGCGTGCGATCGCGAAACATGACGGCGCGGGCGAGATCGGTTACGGCGCGCCTGAGGGCGCGCGCATCCGCCCCGGGCGCCGCTTCCGCGCTCATCCTGCCGGTCTTCGTATTCCGTGGAGCCATGGGCGCGCCTCCCGCCGCGATCCGCCCGTCGAATAGTTGCCTGATGCAACTATATAACGTTCCCGGCTCGATTGTCAACGGTACTTATGCCCTTTTAAACCGCGCGGCTCTCTGATAAGATTATTGGAGCTATTTCATAATTATTGCAATGTATCACGAGTGGCACGGTGGGCCTGCGAGCCGGATACCGCAAGGCCGTGCGCGGCCGGATCGCAACGAAGGAGGAGCGTTCATGAGCAGATTCCCGAACGCAATGCTTCCTTCGACCGTATTATTCGCTCGACCGCGTGCATCATCGTCGCCGCCTCGCCGGCGCTCCGCGCCTGGTGGGTGCCGGACGGCGGGCCGATCTGCCACGTGGGGCAGGACGTGCAGACGAATCCCCGAGGTATGCTCGGACGGCATGGGGGGCGCGTTCATCGTATGGGACGACAGCTACGCGTTGACGACTGGAACATTACGCTCAGCGGGTGAACGCATCGGGAAGATACATGTGGGACCAGCGAGGGCGTCCGACGTTTGCTGGGCGACCCGATGACCAGCACACTCCCGTGGCCATTCCCGGACGGCGCGGGGGGGCGTATCGTCGGTCTGGCAGGACGGGCGGAACGGAGATTTCGATATCTACATCAGCGCTTGGCCTCGAACGCTCGGGACAGTCGACGTGGGTGATGATCGGCGTGCCTATCTGCAACGGCGGCGCGGGACCAGGAGACGCCGTGCATCATCCCCGACGGCTCGGGCGGCGCCATCGTCATGTGGCAGGACAATCGGTGCCTGCGCTAACGACATCTACGTCAGCGGGTGAACGCCGCGGGAGTCGCCGTGTGGACGGCGGACGGCGTGGCGATCTGCGCGGCGGCGGGGAACCAGACGAAACGCCAGGCGGCTCCGACGGCACGGGCGGGGCGATCGTCACGTGGACGGCGATTGCGAACCGGCGTTTACGACATCTATACGCAGCGGGTGGATAGCAGCGGAATAGCGCGCTGGACAGTGAACGGCGCGGCTCTGTGCACGGCCGACGGGCGGCCAGTCGCCCCGGCGATCGCAGCGGACGGCGCGGGCGGGCGCGATCGTCGCGTGGAGGGACCAGCGCGCGCACGATAACGTCTATGCCCAGCGGGTAAACGCTTCCGGAACGGCGCAATGGACGGCGAACGGAATTCCCGTTTACTCGACGAGCAAGCTTATCAGGGGTCTGCCGCAAATCGTTTCCGACGGCGCGCACGGCGCGGTCATCGTCATGGGAGGAAACCCGAGAAGGCGAACGGCATGTATGCACAACGCCTGAATGCGTCGGGAGCTCTTCAATGGCGGCCGGCGGCGTCGCCATGGCCGAAGGGCTGGCCTAATATGACGACTCCAACAGCATCTCCCGACGGTTCGGGCGGATTGATCGTCTCGTGGATGGATTACATCGCGGGGGCAGTACGATCTCTTCGCCCAGAGGATCACCGTCTCCGGAACTGTGCCGTGGGGACAGACGCCGGAGACCGTCTCGCCGCGATCGACGATCAGAGGGATGCCTCGATCGCGCCGGACGGCACGGGCGGGGCGATCATAGCGTGGCAGGATTCGCGGAACGGGAACTTCGATGTCTACGCCCAGCTCATTGATTCCAAAGGAAGGCCCGGCTGGCTCGGGCCCGATATCGCCTCCGTTGACGACGTGCCCGGGGACCAGGGGGGGAGGGTCTATCTCTCGTGGTACGCGGCTCGCGCCGATCGATCCATGGATGAGGAGATGTCCTACTACTCGATCTGGCGCTCGATCGACGCCGCGCAGGCCGCGCTCGCGGTTCGTGCCGGCGCATCGCGAGATCGGATCTCTCGCGGAGTTCGAGCCGTCGTTCCGTCCGGCGCGCGGCTGGCCGCGAGCTCGTGCGCGTCGTGGGAGGCCGGAGCGCTCATCCGACTTCTGGGAGCTCATCGACACGCATGAGGCGCTCTACATGGAAGGGTACGCGAAGCCGGAGGCCACGCTCTTCGACTCGACGGCCTACTGCGACAATTATCATTACTTCCAGGTGGTGGCGCACACGACCGACCCGAGGGTGTTCTGGAAATCCGCGCCCGACAGCGGCCGCTCGGTCGACAACCTCCCGCCCGGCGCGCCGGCCGGCCTCGCGGGGGAGCGCAATGTCGCGCCCTTCGGCCTCGAGCTCACATGGGATCCGAACGCGGAGAGCGACTTCTTGTCCTACGCGCTGTATCGCGGGCTCTCCGAGGATTTCGTTCCGGGCGCGGAGAATCTCGTCGGCCAGATCGACGAGACCGAGTACTTCGACGGCGAATGGAACTGGGGCGCGGGCTACTACTACAAGCTCTCGGCCTTCGACATCAACGGCAACGAGAGCGCATTTTGCTCTTCTCGGCCGGATGGCATCACGGGGGACGAGACGCCGACGGGCCCCGGCCGCGAGCTTCCTCGCCCAGAACTTCCCGAATCCTTTCAATCCGACGACGCGGATCGTCTTCGGGCTCGCGGCGCCGGCTGAACGTGTCGCTGCGAATCTACGACGCGGCGGGCCGCCTCGTGCGCGTGCTCGCCGAGGGCGCGCGCCCCGCGGGAAATTACTCGGAGCTCTGGGACGGCCGGGACTCTCGGGCGGCCGCGCCGTCTCGAGCGGGATATATTTCTACCGGCTCACGGCGGGGACATTCAACGAAACAAGCAAAATGGCTCTGCTCAGATGATGCGTCCGCCGGTTATCCAATACCGGGAGACTGTGCATTGCCGGGGCCCTGTTGTGCACGAAGGAGGATCGTTCATGAGCAGATTCCCGAAGGCAGTGTTCCGCTGATCACGGGCACTGTCGCCGCGTGCATACATTGTCGTCGCCGCACCTGCGCTCCGCGCCTACTGGATTCCGGACGGGGCGCCGATCTGCACGATATCCGGCCCCCAGCAGTCTCCGGAAGCGACCACCGACGGCGCGGGCGGAGCGATCATCGTATGGCACGACTATTACAGCGGCAACTGGGACATCTTCGTGCAGCGGGTGAGCGCTTCGGGGAATCCTCTGTGGACCAGTAACGGCGTCGCCATCTGCACGCAGGCGAACCAGCAGTATTCGCCCGTCATCGAATCCGACGGCGCGGGCGGGGCGATTATCGCCTGGTATGACGCGCGCAGCGGGAACGACGACATGTACGCTCAGCGCGTGAACGCCGCGGGCGCCGTTCAGTGGACGGCGAACGGCGTGGCGCTCTGCACGGCGGCGGGGAGCCAGCAGCGCCCGCGTATCGTTTCCGACGGCGCGGGCGGGGCGATCGTCGCATGGCACGACTACCGCAACGGAAACGATCTCGATGTCTATGCGCAGCGGATCAATGCCTCGGGTGTCGTTCAGTGGACTGTCAACGGCGTGCCGCTCACGACGGCGGCGGCGAGTCAGTCCAATCCCATCGCGGTATCCGACGGCGCGGGTGGTGTGATCGTCGCATGGGAAGATCGTCGCAGCGGAAGCAACCTCGATATCTACGTGCAGAGGGTGGACATAAACGGATCCGCGAGCTGGACGGCGAACGGCGTGGCGCTCTGCACGAATACCGACGATCAGCTCGATCCCGTCATCGCCGGGGACGGAGCGGGGGGCGCGATCGTCGCGTGGAGGGACCTGCGCGGCACCTACGATAATGTCTATGCTCAGCGGATTAACGCCGCGGGGACGGTTCAATGGACCGCGAATGGAGTCGCCGCGCGCGCCTCGGCCTACTTTCAAGCTAATCCGCAGATCGCCTCCGACGGGGCCGGCGGCGCGATTATCTGCTGGCAGGAAAACCGAAGCACCTTCGATGTCTACGGCCAGCGGTTGAGCGCGTCGGGAGCCGGTCTATGGGGGAGCGGCGGGGTTGCCCTGAGCACGGGGCTCGGAAGCATCAACGATCTGTACGGCTGCCCGGACGGTTCGGGCGGGATGATCGCTTCGTGGTATGAATCTATCGGGGGATCCTACGATGTCTTCGCCCAGAGGGTGAGTGTCTCCGGCGCCCTTCCGTGGGGATCCGCGAAGACGCCCGTTTGCACCGCGATCGATAATCAGATGTATCCATCGCCCGCTCCCGACGGAACGGGAGGGGCGATCGTCGCGTGGCACGATTATCGAAGCGGCGATGTCAATATCTACGCCCAGCTCGTGGACGCAGCCGGGCGTGCCGCCTGGCTCGCGCCCGATATCGCCGCCGTCCACGACGTGCCCGGCGATCAGGGGGGTCAGGTGTTCCTCTCGTGGGACGCGGCGCGCGCCGACCGCTTCATGGACGCGGCGATGTCCCATTACTCGATCTGGCGCTCGATCGACGCCGGTCAGGCCGCGCTCGCGGTTGAGAAGGGCGCATCGGAGATCGGATCGCTCGCGGAACTCGATGCGTCGGCGCCGCTCGGCGTCGACCCGGTCATTCGCGTCGAGGAGACGGGAACGCTCACGATCTACTGGCAGCTCGTCGGCACGCACGACGCGCTCTACATGGAAGGCTACGGCTCCCCGGTGGCCACGCTCTTCGACTCGTCGGCCGCGTGCAGCGACCCTCACTACTTCCAGGTGGTGGCGCACACGACCAATCCGCAGGTGTTCTGGAAATCCGATGCGGCAAGCGGCTGGTCCGTGGACAATCTCGCCCCCTGCCCGCCGGTCGGGTTCGTGGGGGAGCGGAGCGTAGCTCCTTTCGGCCTCGATCTCACGTGGGAGCCGAACACGGAGGGCGACTTCTCGTGCTATGCGTTGTATCGCGGGCTCTCCACCGGCTTCGTCCCGGGCGCGGGGAATCTCGTCGGCCGGCTCGACGAGACCGAGTACTTCGACGGCGAATGGAACTGGGGCGCGGGCTACTTCTACAAGCTCTCGGCCTTCGACATCAACGGCAACGAGAGCGCGTTCTCGCTCTTCTCGACCGACAACATCACAGGGGACGAGACGCCGGCGGCGCCCGGCGCAAGCTACCTCGCCCAGAATTTCCCGAATCCCTTCAACCCGACGACGAGGATCGCCTTCGGCCTCGCGGCGCCCGCGAACGTCTCGCTGCGAATCTATGACGCAGCGGGCCGCCTCGTGCGTGTGCTCGCCGAGGGCGCGCGCCCCGCGGGCAATTACTCCGAGTTCTGGGACGGCCGGGACTCTCGAGGCGCCGCCGTCGCGAGCGGGATCTATTTCTATCGGCTGACGGCGGGAACATTCACAGAGACGAGGAAGATGGCGCTGCTCCGCTGATCCCGTCGAAGCCGCCTCTGTGCCCCATGGCGCGGCCGGCCGGCGTCTCAACGCCGTTTATGTTTATTTCGCCTCGGAAGTATGCTATGATTCCTCTTATTCCACTCCAATCGAGGCGGATAAAATAAGGAGGCGGTCCATGCGCGCGCGTGCACTTCTTTTATTCGTTGTCACTGTCGCCCTCGCCTGCGCTCTCTGTCCCCCCGGCGCCGGCGCCGAGCAGTATTCTCAATACTGGGCCAAACGGTTTGGCGACGCCAGCTATCAGGATTGTTTGGGAATCGCAACGGATTCGAATGGCAATGTATTCATCACCGGATACTTCGGTGGCACCGTGAACTTCGGCGGAGGGCCGCTTACGGGCGCGGGGACGGATATTTACATCGCCAAATTCGACCCCTTGGGCAATCACCTATGGAGCAAACGTTTCGGCGACGCGGGTATTCAAGTTGCTCGTGGCATCGCGGTGGATATGGCGACTGACCGGGTGGTTATTACGGGATACTTCGCCGGCAGCGTGGACTTCGGCGGCGGCGCGTTGACGAGCAAGGGCAATTGGGATGTTTTCGTCGCCAAATTTGACGGCAACGGAACACATCTCTGGAGCAAGGCATTCGGCGACGCGAGTTCGCAGACCGGCGAGGCCGTCGCGGTGCAGAGCTCGGGAGAGGTCGCCATAATGGGGACTTTCTATGGCACCGTTAACTTTGGCCTGGGAGACCTTACGAGCGCCGGGCAGGGCGACGTGTATATCGCCTACCTCGACCGTAGCGGTAATGCCCTGTGGAACAAGCGCTTTGGCGATGCAACCTATCAGTTGGCATTCGGCATGGTGTTTGACCACGCCGGGTCGGTGATTCTGGTCGGAGCATTTGAGGGGGCCGTGAATTTCGGCGGCGAGACACACACGAGTGCGGGAGGCAAAGACATCTTTCTCGCAAAGTTCGATCGCTCTGGAAATTTCCTCTGGAGCAGAAGGTTCGGCGACGCGGATAACCAATCGGGATATGCCGTCGCAGTCGACGGCTCGAACGATGTCTACATGGCGGGCAGCATGAACGGCACGGTGAATTTCGGCACCGGCGATCTAACGAGCGCGGGAGGAAGTGACGCCTTTCTGGCAAAGTTTCAGTCGAATGGCGTGCCGTGCTGGAGTAAGAGGTTCGGGGACGCAAGCTCCCAGGAGACAATGAATCTCGGAGTTGATGCGGATGGCAGGGTGATCATCACGGGGTGGATCTCGAGCTCCATCGATTTCGGCGGAGGTCTGCTCACGAGTGCGGGCTCATATGACGTTTTCCTGGCGGCGTTTGATCCTGTGGGCATCCATATCTGGAGCCGTTTGTATGGTGACGCGAGCGCTACGATGGGCGCGGAGGTTTGCGTCGACGATTCGTGCAACGTATTCGCGGCAGGTCAATTCGAGGGCGCTATCAATTTCGGCGGCGGACTCCTGACGAGTGCGGGCGATTCGGACATTTACCTGGCGAAGCTATACTTCACGGACCCGAGAATCCTCTCGTGCGCCGACATTCCGGATGACGAAGGCGGGCTCCTCAGAGTCAGAATCAGGGCGACGCACCTCGACCGGGAGGGGAGCGGCACTCCCATCACGGGATACACGATTTGGAGGGAGATCGACGCCGCGGCGTTGTGGGATGAGTCGGCGCGCCCGGGCGCGCCTCTCGGCCTGCCTCCCGGCTCGTGGGAATCGGTTGGATTCGCCTTCGCGACGCAAGACCAATTCTACAACTTTGCCATTCCGACGATGGCGGATTCGACAGCGAGCGGCATGCCGTGGGAGACGTATATCGTCACGGCCCACACGGGCACGCCGAGCGTTTACTTCACCTCGCGTGCCGACAGCGGCTACTCCGTGGACAATCTGCCGCCGGTGATGCCGCTCGGGCTCGAGGGAGAGCAAGGCTATTCGCCGGACGGGCTCGCGCTCACGTGGACGCCGAATGTGGAAGGGGATCTCGCGTGGTATTATGTGTACCGCGGCACGTCGGCCGCGTTCGTGCCGGGGCCATCGAACCGCGTCGGCGCATCTCAGACTCCGGACTTCTTCGACGATGAATGGGACTGGAGCGCGGGCTACTACTACAAGGTGGCGGCGGTCGACAGGCACGGGAACGAAAGCGGCTACGCGCTCCTCACGCCGGAGACGATCACGGGCGACGAGACGCCGAAGGCGCCGGGCGCGAGCTTCCTCGCGCAGAACTTCCCGAATCCGTTTAATCCGACGACTCGAATAGCCTTCGGGCTCGCGGCGCCGGCGAATGTGTCGCTGCGGATCTATGACGCGGCGGGGCGCCTCGTACGTGTGCTCGCCGAGGGCGCGCGCTCCGCGGGAAATTACTCCGAGCTCTGGGACGGCCGGGACTCTCGAGGCGCCGCCGTCGCGAGCGGGATCTATTTCTACCGGCTCACGGCGGGGACGTTCACGCAGACGAGGAAGATGGCGCTTCTGAGGTGATTCCGGCGCTCTCGAAATCGATTGAATAATCGCCGCATCTATGCTATAATCAACGGATTATAGGTGTCCGGGCGGGCAATCGTGCCTACAACTCATCGTCTTGCCTCGGGGGGTGCTCCATGCGTCGAAAGGTGTCGTTCCGTCCCTGGCTTTGCCTGATTCTGCTGCTCTTCGCCGCGCCGCTTCATGCGGAGTGGGAACAAGATGGAAACGGAATTTGCATCACATCCGCGAGCCAGCAATATCAGCGGATCGTAACGGACGGCGAGAACGGGGCGATCGTCGCATTCATTGCGCAGGAGAGCGGGGGCTATTGTCTCTATGTCCAGCGGCTCGACGCATACGGAAATCCCCTGTGGGACTCGAACGGCTTGAAGCTGCGCCCCTCGTCCAACCTCAACTACCCGCCGATCGCGATGATTCCCGACGGCGCCGGCGGCGCCATCGTCGCATGGCATGACTATCTCCCCACGGAAGGCATCTACGCCCAGCGTATCGACGGCAACGGCAACCTTCTCTGGAATCCGGCCGGCGTCGCCATCTGCACGGCCAGCGGGTATCAGGAAAATTCCCAGCTGGCGGCCGACGGCGCCGGGGGTGCCTACGTCGTATGGCAGGACATGCGCGGCGGCAGCTATTATGACATCTACGCGCAGCGCGCTCAATGCGAGCGGCACCGTGCTCTGGGTCGCCGACGGCGTAAGCGTGTGCACCGCGACGAGCGATCAGGAGACTCCGCAGATTACCGCGGACCGGTTCGGCGCGTATGTCGTCTGGAAGGACTATCGCGCCGGCAACTATGATATCTACGCTCAGAAGCTCTCCTCCGACGGCACCGCGCAGTGGACGTCGAACGGCGTCGGCCGTTTGCAACGCGACGCTGATTCAGGAGTATCCGGAAATCATTCCCACGGGATACGGAGGCGCAATCTTCGCATGGCAGGACTGGCGGAGCGGCGATCCGGCCGCGTACATTCAGCATTTGGACTATTGGGGTGCACGGGTGTGGCCGTTGAACGGCTTCGCCGTCACCTCGCTGGCCGGCACCAATCGTCGCCCGCGGCTCGTCTCCAGCGGAGTCACCGCGGGATCGGTCGTTGTCTGGGAGCAGGGAGTCGGCTGCTTTAAGGACATCTATGCCCAGAGATTCGATGGAGCTGGAGCGGCGCAGTGGACCGTCGACGGCGTCTCTGTCTGCACGGCGAGCCTCAACCAGACCGAGCCGAGGATCGCCAGCGACAAGGAGGGTAATCTGTTCATCATATGGGTGGATGGGAGGATTGCGTACGAGAGCGATATCTATGCGCAGAAGTTGAGTTCCTCCGGGACGCCGATATGGGCGGCGAACGGAGTGTCGGTATGCTCCGCGCCGCTGACGCAGGCGGATCCCTGGATCGTCACCGACGCGACGCGCGGTATTCTCGCGGTGTGGACGGACGCCCGCAGCAGCAATAACGACGTTTATGCCCAACGCATCGAGGAGAACGGCTACTGGGGATATCCCGCGCCCGACATCTACAAGGTGCGCGACGTGCCCGGGGATCAGGGCGGCCAGGTGTCGCTCGCGTGGTACTCGAGCCGGCTCGATCCGCTCCCCGACGCGGCAATCTCGGAATACACGGTATGGCGCGCGATCAATTGGACGGAGGCCTCCCTCGCCCTCGCCGGCGGAGCGCGCATGCTGAAGGACGTCTCGGAGCTCGACGCCGCTCCCGGCGCGCGCGCGATCAGGACGCAGGCGCTCGGCGGAAAAACGTATTTCTGGGAGCTCGTCTCTTCGATCGACGCGTACCACCTCACGAGCTATTCGAAGACGGTGGAGACGCTCTTCGATTCCACGGCGGCGTGTTCCGACTGGAACTACTTCCAGGTCATCGCCCACACGAGCGATTCGAAGGTCTTCTGGATCTCGGAGCCCGACAGCGTGCGCTCGGTCGACAACCTGTCGCCGGCGGCCCCCGCCGGTCTCGCGGGCGAACAGGTGTACACGCCCGCCGGGCTCGAGCTCACGTGGAGCCCGAATGCCGAGAGCGACCTCGGCGGCTACGCGATCTATCGCGGGACGTCGGCGGGATTCGTGCCGGGGCCGGGCAATCTCGTCGCCTCGACGCCCGACACGCTCTATCTCGACGGCATGTGGAGCTGGAGCGGCGGGTACTACTACAAGGTCGCCGCGGTTGACATTCACGGGAACGTGAGCGGCTACGCGCTTCTTGCGCCCGAGACGATCACGGACACCGATACGCCGAAGGCGCCCGCGGCGAGCTTCCTCGCGCAGAACTTCCCGAATCCCTTCAACCCGACGACGAAGATCGCCTTCGGCCTCGCGGCGCCCGCGAACGTCTCGCTGCGAATCTATGACGCGGCGGGCCGCCTCGTGCGTACGCTCGTGGAGGACGCGCGCCCGGCGGGGAATTACTCCGAGCTCTGGGACGGCCGGGACTCGGGCGGCCGCGCGGTCGCGAGCGGGATCTATTTCTACCGGCTCACGGCGGGAGCATTCACCGAGACGCGCAAGATGGCGCTGCTTCGATAAGGCCTTTCTTTGATTTTGCCTGAGGGCTCGTGCGGGGGCGATTCGAAATCGTTCCCGCACGAGCCGGATATCCCCCTGCGACAATAATTTTTCCCCCCGTTTTCTTCTATTTATTTGAAACTCGTTTCATAATTTTTCGTTTAAGGAGATAGGAGGAGCTTCCATGGCCAGACGCCCGGACATATTCGCGGAGCTCGGGGAGTTCGCCCTCGCGAGCCGGCTCAGGCGGCTGAGCGAGACGATGATGGCCGAAGGGGAAGAGCTCTACCGCGATCTCGGCATCTCGTTCAAACCCAAATGGTTTCCCGCGTTCTACGCCCTGAGCAAGAGGTCCCCGCTGGCGGTGGGGGAGCTCGCGGCGGAGCTCGGCGTGAGCCATACGGCGGTCGCGAAGATCGCGGCCGAGATGCAGCGCGCCGGGCTCGTCCGGGCCGCGAGCGACGGGCGCGGGGACAAGAGGCGCAGCCTCTATGCCCTCACCCCCGCCGGGAAGCGAACCCTCCGGCGCCTCGGGCCGGTCTGGCGGGAGATCGGGAAGGGCCGCGAAGGCGATCCTCGCCGAAGCAGGCGTCGATCTGCTTTCCGGATATCGAGCGATTCGAGCGGGCCTTCGCGCGGCGCAGCGTCGTCGATCGGGCTCGGGAGCCCCTGCGCCTCGAGCCCCGGCGGCGCCTCGCGATCGTGGACTACCGGCCCGCGTTCAAGAAGCACTTCCGGAGCCTGAACGAGGAATGGCTCCTCCATCATTTCACGATAGAGAAGGAAGACGCGGCGGTCCTCGCCGATCCGATGGGGCGCGTCGTCCGCACGGGCGGCTGCGTTCTCTTCGCCCTCTGGGACGGCGACGTCGCGGGGACCTGCGCGGTTTTGAAGCATCCGGGCGGCCAGCTCGAGCTATGCAAAATGGCGGTGCGGCCTGATCTCCGGCGCCAGGGCATAGGTGGGGCCCTCGTGGGGGCGGCGGTCGACCGTGCCCGCTCGATGGGCGCCCGGATGCTCTTTTTGCGAACGAGCCCCGAGCTCGTCGACGCGATTCGCCTCTATCGCCGCGCGGGATTCAGGCGCATCGCGAGCGATCCGCTCGGCTGCTGCAGGATGTGCCGGAAGAGCTTCACCATGAGAATCGATCTGGACCGCGGCGCGTAACGCGCGGCCTTCGATAGGGAATACATGCAGGGAATACATGCCATGAAAGGAGCCGCATTATGAAACGCGAACGCCCCCGGGTAGTAGAGCGCGCCGCGCGCCGCTTGCCGTTCGGAATTCTCGTCGCCATCTTCATCCTCACCGCCGTCGCGATCGTGATATTGACGAACGGCGCCTCGGGACAGATGCGCCCCGCGAGCAGGGGAGAGCTCCCCGCCATCGACGCGAAGACGCAGGCGGCCGTCATCGACAGCATCACGGCCGCCCTCAACGAGACGTACGTCTTCGCCGACAAGGCGGCGCGGATGGATTCGCTCCTGCGCGCGAGCTACGCCGCGGGCGCCTACCGCGATCTCACGGATCCCGCCGACTTCATGGCGCGGCTTCAGGAGGACGTGGCGAAGATCTATTTCGACCGGCACATGGGGATGATGGCGCTCCCGCCGGGATCGATTCCCGCGAATATGTCGTCGGACGATCCCTATGCCGCCGAGGCGTTCCGCGAGCGGATGCGCCGCGCGAACTACGGCTTCAGGAAGGCCGAGATCCTTCCCGGGAACGTCGGGTACGTCAAGTTCAACCAGTTCGCCGATACCGACCTCGGGGGGCCGACCGCGGCCGGCGCGATGGCCTTCGTGGCGAACGCGGACGCCCTCATCGTCGATCTGCGGGACAACGGCGGCGGGAGCGCGTCGATGATCCAGCTCCTCACCGGCTATCTCTTCAAGGACAGCGTGCACCTCATCGATTGGTACAGCCGCCGCGAGGACAAGACGGGGCAGTCGTGGAGCAACGACTGGGTGCCGGGGAAGACGATGTACGACACGCCGGTCTACGTCCTCGTGAGCGGCCGGACGGGCTCGGCCGCCGAGGAGTTCACCTTCGACCTCAAGAACCAGAAGCGCGCGACGATCGTCGGCGAGACGACGGGCGGCGCCGGGAACACGGTCGAGTTCCGCTCGTACGATATGGGCTCCTTCATCGCGTGGCTCAAGCTCCCGAACGCGCGGGCGCTCGATCCCGAAACGAACATCGGATGGGAGGCCGTGGGCGTGAAGCCGGACATCGAGGTGCCGGCCGCCAAGGCGCTCGCCGCGGCGCATGTCGACGCGATCAAGAAGCTCGAGGAGAAGGCGAGAGGACCCCGACGCGAAGCGGGTCCTCGCGTGGGCGCGCGCGGGCATCGAGTGGGAGCTCTCGCCGTATACGCCGTCGTCGAAGGAGCTCAAGGAATACGTGGGCACTTACGGCCCGCGGAAGTTCTTCATGGAGGGCTCCAAGCTCGTGTATCAGCGCGAGTCGAGGCCGAAGATGACCGCCGTGCCGATGGCCAAGGACCTCTTCGGCTTCGAGGGCGTGGAGTATTTCAGGGTGAAGTTCACGCGCGACGCCTCGGGCGCCGTCGACGGCATCGTCGCGATGTATGACGAAGGCATGGAGGAGCGGAACGCGAAGGGGAAGTGAGTCCTCCGTCGCGGCCGATCGACATGGGAAAAACGATGCGAAAGGAGAGCACTCCATGAGACGGGAACGCCCCAGGGCAGCGGTGCGCGTCACGCGAGACCGCTTTCCATTCGAAATTCTCACAGGGATCTTCATCTTTGCCGCCGTCGTGATAGTCATATTCACGGACGGCGCCTCGGGGCAGCTTCCGAGCGTGGGTAGGGGGGATCTCCCCCCGATCGATGCGAAGACGCAGGCCGCCGTCATCGACAGCATCACGGCCGCCCTCAGCGAGTCGTACGTCTTCGCCGACAAGGCGGCGCGGATGGATTCGCTCCTGCGCGCGAATCTCGCCGCGGGGGCCTACCGCACGGTCACGGACCCGGCCGCGTTCATGGAGCGGCTTCAGGCGGACGTGGCGAAGATCTACCTCGACCGGCATATGCAAATGGCTGCGATGCCGCCGGGAGGGATGAAGATAAGAACCGCTGAGGATAGCCCGTGCACCGCGGACGCGTTGCGCGAGCAGGTCCGCCGCGGCAACTACGGCTTCAGAAAGGCGGAGCTCCTCGCGGGGAACGTCGGCTACGTGAAATTCAACCAGTTCGTCAATACCGATATCGCCGGCTCCACGGCGGCGGCCGCGATGGCATTCGTCGCGAACACCGACGCCGTCATCATCGACCTGCGCGACAACGGCGGCGGGAACGCGTCGATGATCCAGTTCCTCGCCGGCTATTTCTTCGAAAAGTCGAAGCATCTCATCGACTGGTACCATCGCCGCGAAAACGAGACGATCCAGTCGTGGAGCGATAACTGGGTGCCGGGGAAGCGGATTCTCGATCAGCCGGTCTACATCCTCGTGAGCGGATTCACCGGCTCGGCGGCCGAGGAGTTCACGTACGACCTCCAGAACGAGAAGCGCGCGACGATCGTCGGGGAGACGACGGGCGGCGCCGCGCACACCGTCGAGTTTCGCACGTATAACGTCGGCGCGTTCACCGCGGGGCTCAAGCTCCCGAGCGGCCGGGCGATCAGCCCCGTGACGAAAACGAACTGGGAGGTCGTGGGCGTGAAGCCCGACATCGCGGTGCCGGCCGACCAGGCGCTCGCCGCGGCGCACCTCGACGCGCTGAAGAAGCTCGAGGAGAATGCAAAGGACGGGGTCGCGAAGGCCGCCCTCGCCTGGGCGCGCGCGGGGCTCGAGAGCTCGCTCGAGCCGTACGCTCCGACCGCGAAGGAGCTCGGGGAGTACGTCGGCGCGTACGGCCCGCGGAGATTCTCCGTCGAGGGGTCGAAGCTCGTCTATGAACGCGAGGGGCGTCCGAAGATGGCCCTCGTCCCGATGGGCAGGGATCTCTTCGCCCCCCAGGGGGTCGAGTCCTTCAGGGTGAGATTCACGCGCAACGCCTCGGGCGCCGTCGACGGGGCCGTCGGCATGTACGACGACGGCCGGGAGGAAAGGAATCCGAAGGGGAAGTGAGGCCGCCGTCGCGGCCGCAGGCGATTGACGGGGCGCGGTAGCGGATGGGTCCGCGGCGCCCCGTTACCTCTTTTCATCCGGGCAACTTTCTGGTAGGATTCGCGTAGCCTTAATCTGACCTATACAGAAGGGAGCCCGCCATGAAGTCGCGTCTCTTTGCTCTATTCGTCATGACGTTCGTTGCGGCCGTTGCGATCGCCGCCACGATCCCGGCCTCCGCCCCCACGGCGACCCCCGCCGCCAAAACCCCGGCCGAATACATCGCCGAGGCGCAGGCCCTCGCGAACGGCGGGAAGCTTCCCGAGGCGATCGCGCTGCTTCAGGAAGGCGCGGCTGCGCATCCGCAGAGCCCGGACGTATTCGCCTATCTCGGATTATATGTCGGGCAGACGGCCGGCCAGCAGGGCGCGAACTACACCGAGGCGATGCGCATCATGACGGAGAGCTACGGCTACCTCGACAAGGCGGTCGAGCTCGGCCCCGAGAATCCCCTCGGCTACTTCTACCGCGGCATCATGAGCGTGAACGTGCCGGTCTTCCTCGGGAAGCTCCCCGCCGGCATCGCCGACATGAAGAAGGTCGTCGAGATTCACGGGAAGACTCCCGCCGCGGTCGCCCCCGAGATGCTCGTCACCGCGTATGCGATGCTCGGGAAAGGATATGAGGCCGGCGGCAATCCGACCGACGCCCGTACGAGCTATGAGATGGTCCTGAAGCTGGCGCCGGGAACGGAAACCGCGAAAGCGGCCGAGGAGCGCCTCGCTGCTATCGCCCCGGCCGTCAAGAAAGTGTGGCCCCCGTTCCTCACGCCGCGGCCCGACGATCCGGCCGACATAGCGGCGCTCAAAAAGCGCATCGAGGCCGAGCCGATGAAGGCCGCACCGTACCTCGATCTCGCGAAAGCCTACATCGCGGCGAATCGCCTCGAGGACGCGCGCGGGACGCTCCACGCGCACAACGAGGTCGATCCCAAGAACGTCGAGGCCTATCGGCTCCTCTTCGAAACGGTCGGCGCGCTCGCGAACGTCGGCTACGATCCGAAGATCTCCGAGGACACGCGCTACCGCACGACCCTCGCTTTCGAGGCGATGAGCGCCGCCGACAAGATAGTCGAGCTCGCGCCGAACGACGTCGCCGCCCGGCTCGCCCGCGGCGTGACGGGCATCTCGATGCCCTTCTTCGTCGGCAAGCTCGATCAGGGCGTGACCGATCTCGAGTGGGTCCTCAAGAACACGAAGTCGGCCACCGACAGCGCCTCGGCGATGTATTGGCTCGGCGCCGCGCGCATGCGCCAGTCGACGCGCTTCTGGCTCGACGTCGCGACGAAGTTCCCCGATACCGACGCGGCGCGGCAGGCGATGGCCGGGATGCGCCCCGTGGAGCCCGACTTCGACCTGAGCAAGGCCGTGAAGCCGGTCGTCACGATCGACTTCGTGTCGGGATTCCGGGACGAGCTCGCCCCCCAGATCGCGATCTGGATCGAGGACGCCGCCGAAAAGCACGTGAAGACCGTGTACGTCTCCGGCTTCGCCGGGCACGTGAAGGGCAAGCAGGTCACGCTCCCCGTCTGGGCCGCGATCTCGAACTTCGAGGGCGCGGACGCCGTGACGGGCGCCAGCATCGACGTCGGCCACTACGTGTACGCGTGGGATTGCAAGGGCCTCGACGGGAACCCCGTGAAGCCCGGCACGTACACGGTGAAGGTCGAGGTCGCCCACTGGCCGAGCATGCGCTATCAGCTCGCCGAGACGGCCATCACGGTCGGGAAGAAGGAAGCGAGCGTCCGCGTCGAGGAAGGCGACTACATCCCCTCCCTCGTCGTGACGTACTATCCGAAGTGAGCGTGAGCTGCGCCGAAAACACGGCGCACGGCCCCGCGAGAAAAGCGAGATCGAGCAACCGATGCCGGCCAACAGCACGCACATGTACGTCGCGGGGCGTCTCGCACTCGATTTTTCCTCGGGCCACCCGAGCGACGTCGTCCGCGACATCCACCGGGGCTTCAAGGAGTGGCTCCAGGCCAACCAAAACTTCCGCAGGGGAGCCGATGACGCGATAAACAAGAACGACGGCGCCCTGATGCAGCGGGTCATGGACACGTACCGGGCCGCGCTCACCACCGACGCCGTCGCCGTGTTCAGCGCCTTCGCCGCGGGGACGCAGGGTCCCGACCTCTGGATCGTTCCGCACGGCACGTGGGACACGATCATCAACCGGATCACGGGTTCGATTCAGTTCGACCTCGGTCACTATAACCTGTCGCACACCTTCCCGCGCGCGGTGCTGGAGCGCATCAAGGCGCAGGAGAAGAGCCTGCCCGTTCTCCAGCGGAAGTACCAGACCGCCTACATCCTCGGCTATCTCTCGCACATCGCGCTCGACATCACCGCGCATATCAAGGTGAACGTGTTCGCCGGCGCCTATTTCCAGCTCGTGAAGGTGTGGGAAAACGAGTTCGGCGTTTTTCCGAGCGACTCGTTTCTCTCCCCCAACGTGTGGAACGACCACAACAAGATCGAGCATTACGCCGACGCCATCATCCGGCTCGTCTGCTTCGAGGGGTGCCACAGCGCGCTCTCCTCGTTCGACGCCGTCCGGAAGAACGATCTCGGCCAGCAGGACGGATGGGACTTTCCGAACTACACCGATTACTGGAGGCACCGGCTGAGATTCGGGAGAGTCATCAAGACGAACGGCATCTTCGACCGGGACGAGGTGTTTCTGGACAACTCGACGTCGCTCCCCGGCCCGTTCGCGGCCCGGTATGCATCGTCCGATCAGGAGCGGCGCGTGGTCCCGTTCATCCGCGACGACTATCTGCGTGCCTACGCGCTGTGCGACGCCGCCATCGCGAACCACGAGAAATCCATCGTAAACCTCGAGTCGGAGCTGCCGAAGCTCGAGTTCTACGGCATGGACAACAACCATGACATCCACTCGCAGTACTATCTCGCCCACTGGGTGCTGCCCGACATCGACCGGGTCAATCAGCACGCGAACAAGTTCTTCGATATGTCGGCGTTCGCCAAGTTCGTGATCGCGGGGAAGAAGACGGGGCAGGAGTTCATCGACGGGGCGCTCAAGTTCCTCGATTCGGGCGATCGGGCCGTGTTCGAGCTCCTGCGCAACTGGAATCTCGATCTCGGCCTCGCGGTGCGGATCAGGGACTCGAGCGCCGCGACCGACAGCGCGTATCCGAAGAAGCCGCCGCGCCCCTACACGATCGAGCTCGTCAACGTCATCGACGAGGTCAAGGCGCTCTCGGACTGGGCCCCGCCGTCGCTCAACGCCGGCCGGTACGGCAATCCCCGGCAAACATGGACGCCGCCGGTGAAGGCCGAGGCGAATCCCACGCCCGGCGCGGAGCTATCGGGCACGAGCGGCGCCGCGACGTCGGGCGTCTTCTACGCGCAATCGGGCCTCGACGTGGGATTGAGCGGCTTCAAGCTCCATTCCGACGGCGACGAGCTCACCGCGTATCTCTGGGGAGACAAGCCGGAGCCGGGAGCGGCCATCAATATCCCGACGTCGGAAGTCGGGTACAAGATCTCGCGGTGCATCGAGGATTTCGTGGCGCAGGATGCGTTCGCCTCGACAAAGGACCGGTCCGCGGGGCAGGCCTCGGTCAAGGAGTACCGCTCGACGTTTCTCGGTAACATTCCGGGGGAGCCGCCGGTCGCCGGGGTCGTCCTCGGGGCGAACGCGTTCGGCGAATACGGGCTGCGGCCGCTCCCGAGGCACTTGCGGGTGAGCCTCTGCCGCAAATACGTGTTCAGGCCCACCAACTCGGGGCAATTCTCCGCCGACCGCTTCGCCGTTTACGGCAACGCCTCGCCGACCGAAGAAGTATGTCTCTCCATATTCATGTTCGTCAGGAACGAGGGCAGCTATACCGATCTGTTCAGCCACGCGGTGTTCTCGCCGGATCAGGTGGAGGAGCTGAAGCACATCAAATCGATCGGCGTGAACGTCGTGCTGCTGCTCCTCGACCGCGACAAGGACGCCTCGACCGGCCGGCTGCGGCTCAAGCCGTATCAGGCGTACGTGGACGGCGAGCTGCAGGACGTCAAGGCCGTGGGCGGCACGCCGAAGAAGACGCCCCCGCCGATTCCGCCGAAGAAGACGCCCCCGGCGGGCGTCTGGCGGGTCGACTTCGAAGACGCTCATTTCCGCACCGACAGCGCGGTGCTCATGCCGGACAATCTCGCGGGCAAGCAGCCGGGCGGCGCGTCCCCGCCCGCCGGCGGCGCCGCCGAGGGGCTCGATGTTCTGAAGGTGGTCCATTCGCAGCTCAAGAAGCAGCCGTCCCAGCGGCTGCTCGTCGCGGGGCACACGGATCGCGTGGGCAAGGACGCCTACAACATTTCGCTCTCGGCCGACCGCGCGAGCGGCATCATGTTCCTGCTCGAAGGGAGGAAAGAGGACTGGCGCATGCTGGCCGGCCGCCGCAATCACGACGACGACATCTCGCAGGTCCTCGCGTGGGTGAGCGCGAAGTACGGGTGGGACTGCCATCCGGGGAAAATCGAGAACGCGTCGTGGTCGCAGAAGCACACGGCGATACTGAATTTTCAGAAGAGGTACAACGTCGAGTTCATCGACAGCGGCAGGACCGCCAAGGCGTATCCGGGCGTCACCGCCAAGCGCATCGGCGAGGACGGCGACTGCGGGCCCGAGACGTGGGGAGCCGTGTTCGACGTGTATCAGGACGCGCTCGCCGCGAAGCTCGCCGCCACCTTCGAGGGCATGGTCTCGTTCCACGCGTCGCTCGCCGACCGGTGGGTCGATGACGAGAACAAGGCCGTTCCCTGCGGCGAGACCTTCCCTCGGGAACAGCCGCTGGAGGATAACTACGAGTCGGCCGTCAACCGGCGCGTGGAAGCCCTGTTCTTCGACCCGCCCGAGATGCCGCCGCTGCCGCTGCCGTGCAAGAGCGGTCAGGTCGCGGTGTCGCGGACCGGCACCATCGCCCTGTCCCCGTCGTCGGCGGAGGCGCGCCGGCAGAGCTGCTCCGGCAACTGCCCGATCTACCGCGGACCGAAGACCCCGGAGCCGCTTCCGGCGTAGCCGGGCGCAGGACCGCGATCAATCATGAGCCGGAGAGAATAGCGAGCGGGCGGGACGTGGGGTCTCCGAGAGACTGCTCGTCGCCGCCCGCTTTCGCGAATTCGTCAGCGATTCACCGTTTTCTTGACGGCCCGCTCGGAGCTTTTCGTGGGGGGCTCGACCTTGCGTTCGACCTGTGCGGGCTCCCTCGTTTCGGCGGTTTTCCGCTCGACCCGTGCGGGCTCCCTCGTCGCGGCGGTCTTCTGCTCCGCCTGATCATTCTGCCTCGTCACGACGTTCTTCCGCTCAATCCGGGCAATCTCCTTCGATGCGGACGCCTCCTGCTTCTGCACCGTCCGCTGGATCGTCGATTTCACCGCGGCCTTGATCCGGTCCGTGCGGATATCCAGTGAGCGCTTCCCGATCGTGTTGACGGGGATCTCGCGGCCGGCGAGCCGTTTCACCTGCTTGATCTCCGGGGGCTGTTTGACGTCGATATCGCGCCGCAGCAGCTCCTTATTCTCGACGGCGATGTCTCGCCGCAACAATTCGCGCGGCTGATCGATCGCGTGGTGAGCGATGTGATCGTCACAGAAGTCGTCGATGTGAACGACGACCCAAACGTCGTAATCGTAGTAAATCCACGGATCGGGCCAGTAGAAATTCGGGGGCGGGAGCGGCGCCCACCCGCAGTAGGCCCCGTCGTTGTACCATTGGACCCGCGCGGGCGACCATTCGTCCCCCGGCACCCAGAACCAGCCGATGTCGTTGTCGTAATACCAGTAGCCGTAATGGTAGACGAGATCGCCGAAGGGCTCGTAGGAATCCCACGCCCAGCCGTCGCTCGTCCAGAGCCAGCGGCCGTCGTAGAAAGGCGCCCATCTCTCGTCGACGGAAGGGCACCATACGACGCCGTATGGCGGCACGCCCATCCATTCGCCGTACTGGGCGAGGAACTCGAAGTCTTCTGCGTAATAGTCGCCCCCCGCGGACACCCGGCTATGCGCGGACACGCTGGGAGCGCATCCGGAGCCGAAGAGGACCGCGCAGGCGAGAAGCAAGAGGCCCACCCTCTTGCCCATCATTCGTTCGCAGTATTTTGACATTGCCCTCCTCCTTTCGGCATCGGAGCCCTTTGTGGCGTCCATCTAGTAAGTCGGAGGAGGGGATATGCCGGGTTACATTATTCGGACGGGGGAAGCGCCGATACGCCGCTTGTCGAGAGAATGAGAATAGAGTACAATCTGCCGACCGCTATGGAAGCGACCTTCGAAAGAACGATCGACGCGCTCGACGGGCTCTTCGCCTTCGTCGAGCAATTCGGCGAGGCCCACGAGCTCGACGAGGCGACGCGCTTCGCCGCGAACCTCGCCGTCGAGGAGCTGTTCACGAACCTCGTGCGGCACAATGCGGGCGGGACGCGCCGCATTCAGCTGGATATGGTGATCGAAAGCGGCCGTTTGACCATACGCCTCATGGACTTCGACGTCGATCCCGTCGACCTGTCGGGCGAGACGCCCCCCGACGTCAGCCTCCCGCTCGAGCAGCGGCAGCCCGGCGGGCTCGGGATGCATCTCGTCAGAACTCTTTTCGATTCACTCAGTTATGACTACCGGGACCGCACCCTCAGCGTCACCGCGGTCAAGAATCTGGAGGACACGCATGTTTGAAGCGAGCCGCGCCTCGGCAGCACTCATCACCTTCAAAGGAAGGCTCGACGCCTCTCAGGTGGACAGGGCAAGAATCGTTCTTGACTCGGTAAGTGAATCGTGTACAATCGATTTCAGTGAGCTCGACTACATCTCGAGCGCGGGATTGGGGATTCTCCTCGCAACACAAAAACGACTGAGCGAATCGGGGCATGGCCTTACTATCTCCGGCATGAACCGGCACATCAGGGAGATTTTCCATATCGCGGGGTTCGAAATCGTTTTCACGATCGTTTGAGACCGGTCCCCGCGATCCCCGGCCCGGCGCGGGAATTCGCCCGGCTGCCCGCCCTCGAGAGCTGCTTTTTCATCCAACTTTTCGGCGTCCGCCTTGTAGTTCATTCAGACAAAGACAGGATCGTACGGAATGGCCGTGAAGCTCGACAGAGAGACGTTCGGGTCGATCGTTGAGAAGCACTCGAAAGCGATCTTCAACGCGGCCTTCAGGATCGTGAACAATTACGAGGACGCCATGGACATCACGCAAACAACGTTCGTCAAGGTATACGAGAGGCTCGACCGGTTCGATCCCGCGCACGACGTCTTCAGCTGGCTCTACAAAATCGCCGTCAACGAGGCGATCAACTGCGCGAAGCGGAACAGCCGCTTCGCCGAGCTCGATCCGGACGCCCACGTCAATCCGGCAATCCCGAGATCCGATTTCATCCATAACGAAACGAGCGCGCGCCTGCAGGAGGCGCTCATGACGCTGCCGCTGGACTACCGCACGGTGCTCGTCCTGCGGCATTTTCACAATCTCTCGTACCGGGAGATCGGCGGAGTGCTCGACATCCCCGAGAAGACGGTCAAATCGAGGCTCTACACGGGGCGGCAGCTGCTTCGCGATCTGCTCGTGAGGGCGGGGTATACGCAATGATCGAGAACCATTATATCGAGCTCATGAATCGCGAGATCGACGGCGTGAACTCGCCGGAGGAGAGCGCGGCCCTGCGCGCGCACATCGATTCGAACGAGGAGGCGCGCCGGTATTACGAGGATCTGTGCGGGGTCTCGCGCGTGTTCGCCGCGGCGGGGGACGTGACGCCGCCGAAGGACCTGAACCGCGAGATCATGCGGTCGGTCGCCGAGCACGACGCGGTGCGCGCTTCGTCCGGCGCCGGCCGGGCGCGGCGGGCGCCCGTTCTTCGGCATATTCGCGGGGAAGCGGCTCGCGTACTCGTTCGCGGCGGGGCTCGCGCTGGGCCTCATCGCCCTCGTCATCGTGCTCGGCGCGATCACGAAGCAGAGCCGGTTCGACCGCTCGGAGCTCTACGGGGCGCTCGGGGACCGGCGCTCGATGGGCCCCGTCATCGCGAGGGAGACGGTGCCGCTCGCGACGGACGACGTTTCGGGCTCGATCGACGTGCGGTATCTCGCGAGCTCGATCGTCGTGACGCTCAACCTCGACGCGAATCGCGAAATCGAAACGACGCTGCGCGCGGATACGGCGAGCGTGACGTTGACGAGCTCCGGCAGAAGCAGCGTCGCCATCGCCTTCAGGGACGAAGCCGGCGCGCGCCCGGATGTGATCGTTTCGATCATCGCGGACGGCAGCCGGACGTACGAGTGGACCATCGTAGGGGACAAAGCGGGCGCGGCTCGAAAATAGCGGACAACTATTTGCCCTCTGCTTTGTAGTCAGAATGTAAATGGGCGTTATTTGGCAAGGGGACTCTCAATCCAGAGGAGGTCAGGTATGAGCAGGAAACTGCTGGCGGGCGGATTGGTGATCATCGCCGCGATCGTGATCGCCTATTTCGCCTTCGTGTATCCTCCCGCTTCGAAGGAGGATACGTCGGGCGCCATCGGCGTCGCGAACAAGTATCGCAGCGAGCAGATCACGGATCAGGACGTCATCCTGAAGGAAGAGGAAGACGTCGCGGCGGCCATGATGGCGGTCATGTCGCCCGAGGAGAAGGCCGCGATGTTCGACCGCGCGACGAGAGATCTGCAGGGGCGCGTGCTGGCGAACGCCCCCGCCGAGATGATGTCGAAGCTCATGGGCCGCGCCGACAACGTCATGCTCGCGCGGCTGTTCAAGGGTCTCGACGCTCAGCAGCGCGCCGATTTCTTCGCGCGGGCTCCGAAGCCGACGCAGGACGCGATCCTTCGCGCCGCCAACGTCACCGCCGAGCGGTACGCGGCGATGTCCGTCGACGAGCGGTCGACGAAGGTCCTCGAGCGGGCCTCCGACATGCACCTCGCCGCGATCGTGACGGCCGCGAGCATGCAGGATCGGACGACCTTCTTCGCGAAGGCCGACTCCACGCTGCGCAGCGACTTCATGAAGCTCCTCGACCGCAACGACAAGATCGCGGTCATGGAACGCGCGCCGGCCGCGACGATCGCCGAGATGGAGCGGGCCAACTTCGCGATCGGCTTCTTCGAGAAGGCCGCTCCCGAAGCTCAGTTCGAGATGCTCGGGAGGTCCCCCGAGGTGGCCTCGGCCCTCATGGGGCGCGCCGGCAACGTGATGCTCGCGCGGCTCTTCAAAGGGCTCGACGTCCAGCAGCGCGTTGATTTCTTCGCGCGCTCGCCGAAGCCGACGCAGGACGCGATTCTTCGCACCGCCAACGTGACGGCCGAGCGGTACGCCAAGATGAGCTGTCGACGAGAAATCGGTGAAAGTCCTCGAGCGGGCGGCCGACATGGATCTCGCCGCCGTCGTGAAGAACGCGACGATGCAGGAGAAGGCGACCTTCGTCGCGAGGGCCGACGTCGCGCAGCGGAGCGAGTTCATGAAGCTCCTCGATCGTTCGGACAAGTTCACCCTGATGGGGCGCGCGCCGGCCCCGATGGTCGCCGAGATGGGCCGGGCCAACTTCGCCGCCAACTTCTTCGGCAAGGCGGCTCCCGAGCAGCAGTTCGAGATGCTCGCCAAGTCGCCCGAGCTCGCCGCGGCGTGCATCGGACGCGCGGACGCCACGATGCTGGCGCGGCTCTTCAAGGGGCTCGACGCCCAGCAGCGCGCCGACTTCTTCGCCCGGGCGCCGAAGCCGACGCAGGACGCGATCCTTCGCGCCGCGAACGTCACCGCCGAGCGCTACGCCAAGATGACTGTCGACGAGAAATCGGTGAAGGTCCTCGAGCGGGCGGCCGACATGGATCTCGCCGCGATCGTGAAGAACGCGACGATGCAGGAGAAGACGAGCTTCATGGCGAAGGCCGACTTCACCCTGCGGAACGACTTCATAAAGCTCCTTGACCGCTCCGACAGGTTCAACCTGATGGGAGTCGCGCCCGAGCGGCTGAAGGTCGACATGGAGCGCGCGTACACCGAAGAGATGGAGCGGGTCGCGCGCGTGGCCAAGAAGAGATAGCAGGCCGATAGAGGCAACCACGAAGAGCGGGGGGGATTCCGGAAGCGGGATCCCTCCCGCTCGATATTGCGGGGGGGGATAGTCGCCGGACTCAACGCTATGAAATCAATCAAATCAAGCATGTGGCGGCCGGCCTGGATTCCCGTTCTGGCCGCGATTCTGTTTCTTGCCCGCCCGGCGGGCGCCGCCGAGCTGAACATTCGTTACCGCACCATTCAGACGAAATACCTTCGCCTCGCCTACTACGACCCGAACCACGAGTACGTCGTTCGGCACCTCGCGCGCTGCTACGAGAACTCGATGGCCTTTCACCGGCGCATCTTCCGCTACGAGCCGAGCGGGCCGGTGACGATTCACTTCCAGGACTTCGACGACTACGGCTACGCCGGCACGACGACGATCCCCTTCAACTACATCACGCTCGGCATCGAGCCGTTCGAGTACATCTACGACACGTGCCCGACGAACGAGCGGATGAACTGGGTCACGAGCCACGAGCTCGTGCACGTCGTCGCCTCGGATCAGGCGACGCGCGGCGACCGGTTCTACCGCTCGCTCTTCATGGGCAAGGTCTCGCCGAGCGACGAGGATCCGGTGTCCGTATTCTACAGCTACCTCACGAACCCGCGCCGGTACGCGCCGCGTTGGTACCACGAGGGGATCGCCGTCTTCTTCGAGACGTGGATGGCGGGGGGCATCGGCCGCTGCCTCACCGGGTGGGACGAGATGGTCTTCCGCACGATGGTCCGCGACTCGAGCTACTTCTACGAGTACGTCGGCCTCCAGTCCGAGGGAACGGCGATCGATTTCCAGGTGGGGCAGGTCGCCTACCTGTACGGGACGAGATTCGATCTTTACCTCGCGCTCAAGTACGGCCCCGATAAGCTCGTCGACTGGGTGCGCCGCGAGGACGGAAGCGAGCGTCATTTCGCCTCGCAGTTCAGGAAGGTGTACGGCACGTCGCTCGACGACGAATGGTCGAAATGGATCGATTTCGAGCGCGAGTGGGATCAGGCGAACCTCGATTCGATCCGGCGCTACCCCGTCACGTCGTCGCGGGCGCTGTCGGTGCGGCCCCTCGGCTCGGTGTCGCGCGAGTTCTACGATCCCGCGGCGGGGAAGCTCTACGCGGCGGTGAACTATCCGGGGGAGTTCTCGCACATCGCGGCGATCGACGTCGCCACGGGGAAAATCGACAAGCTGTGCGAGATCTCGACGCCTTCTCTCTACTACGTCTGCTCGCTCGCGTACGACGATTCGAGCAAGACGCTCTTCTACACGACGAACAACAGCAGGGGCTACCGCAACCTCGAGTGCTACTCCATCCCGACGGGGGAGAAGCGGCGCCTCATCCAGTACAGCCGCACCGGCGACCTCGCCTTCAACCGCGCCGACAAGACGCTCTGGGGCATCCAGCACCACAACGGATACTCATCCCTCGTGCGGATCCCGCCCCCCTATGCGAACGGCGACGTGATTCCGCTCCTCCCGTACGGAAAGGATCTCTTCGACATCGATATCTCGCCCGACGGGAAGCACGTGATCGGCACGCTCGCGAGCATCAACGGCGCGCAGCAGCTCATCCGCATGCCGGTCGACAGCCTCCTCGCCGGCGATTACGAGTACGATATCCTCTGGGAGTTCGAGAAGAACCCCGCGATGAATTTCGTCTATTCGCCCGACGGCCGGTACCTCTACGGGGCGTCGTACCTCACGGGCGTCTCGAACGTCTTCCGCTACGATCAGGTCGAGAAGAAGATGGAGGCGCTCAGCAACACGGAAACGGGATACTTCAGGCCGATCCCCGTGCCGGGCGATTCGGTGATCGTCTTCTCGTACACCGGCAAGGGATTCGTCCCCGTGATGATCCCCGACCGGCCGATCGAGGACGTGAAGGAGATCTCATACCTCGGGCAGGCGGTCCTCGAGAAGAACAGGGAGCTCGAGGGTTGGACGCTCGGCTCGCCGCTCGGCGTCAATCTCGACTCCCTCATCACGGGCACGCCGGACTACCACGCCGCGCGCAGCATGCGCTTCACGACGGCATATCCGATCGTCGATTGCTACAAGACCACCGCCGCGGTCGGCATGAAGGCCAACTTCATGGATCCGCTGTGGCAGAACTCGGTCGACATGTCGCTCTCCTATTCGCCCGTGAACGATATCCCCTCCGAGGAGCGGCTCCATTTCAAATTCCAGTACGAGAACTGGCGGTGGAACGTGCGCGGGGCTTACAACCGCGCCGATTTCTACGACTTCTTCGGGCCCACGAAGACGAGCCGCAAGGGATACGGGGTCGGCGTCCAGTTCAAGGGATACCCGTTCTCGGACGGGCCGCGCTCGCTCGAGTACACGATCAGCGCGGCGCATTACGGCGGCCTCGAGAAGATGCCGCTCTACCAGAACATCGACGTCTCGTACGACAACTTCTACACGGCGGGGGCGTCCGTGCGGTACAAGAACGTCCGCGGCACGATCGGCGCGATCGAGGCCGAAAAGGGCGTCATCTGGAGCCTCAACGCGGACAACAGCATCGTGCTTTCGGAGCTCTACCCGCAGTTCTACGGGACCCTCGACGGCGGCATTCTCCTTCCCCTCGACCATTCGTCCCTCTGGCTCCGGACGGCGGCCGGCTTCTCCTTCGGAGACGCCGAGGAGTCGTTCGCGAACTTCTATTTCGGCGGATTCGGGAACAACTGGATCGATCACGCGGCGACGGTGAACCGCTACCGCGAGTATTACGCCTTCCCCGGCGCCGAGCTGAACGCGATCGGCGGGACCAACTTCGGGAAGGCCCTCCTCGAGTGGACGCTCCCGCCGCTCCGCTTCAAGCGGATCGGGCTGCCGTCCCTCTACGCGAACTGGGCGCGGCTCGCGCTCTTCACGTCGGCCATCGGCACGGGGCTCGACGTCGACGACGAGAAATGGGAGCGCAAGCTCATGAACGTCGGGGCGCAGCTGAACCTCAAGGTCGTCATCTTTTCTTCGCTTGAATCGACCTTCTCGGTCGGGTACGCTCGCGCGATGGAAGAGGGCTTCGAATCCACCGACGAGCTCATGGTGTCGCTCAAGATTCTGCGATAGGAGAGGGTGCACGGACGGCAGCCATGCTTGAAACCGCCATCCGATACGGCGTGAGCGTGCTCCCCGTCGTCGTCTTTCTCGTCTTCCTCGTGTTCCTCGACAGCTACAAGCTCATCCGGTTCCGCGCGGTGTTCCTCGCCGTCGCCGCGGGGATCGCCGCGGCGATCGTGAGCCTGATCGCCGGAACGTTCGTGCTCGAGCGTCTTTCCGTCTCCACCGGGGAATACGGAGCTCGAGGCCGCGCGCGCCTTCGACTTGTACGCCCGCTACATCGCTCCGCCGATCGAGGAGGCGCTCAAGCTCGCGCTCGTGGCATATCTCATTCGCGCGAAGCGGATCGGCTTCATGGTCGACGCGGCGATCTGCGGATTCGCCGTCGGCGCGGGATTCGCCATTCTCGAGAACGTCTTCTTCCTCAACCGGATCGCGACGCCGAACGTGCTCCTCTGGATCATCAGGGGATTCGGGACCGCCGTGATGCACGGCGGGACGACGGCGCTCGCCGGGATCATCGCGATCGATCTCATCGAGCGCCGTGCCGCCTCCGGCCTGCTCGCGCTCCTTCCCGGCTTCGCGCTCGCGACGCTCATCCACTCGGCGTACAACCACTTCTTCCTCGAGCCCGTCTACTCGGCGCTCTGCGTCGTCGTGGCGCTCCCGCTCTTCATGACGATCGTGTTCCGCAGGAGCGAGCGGAGCCTGCGAGGCTGGCTCGGCGTCGGGTTCGATTCCGACGCGCAGCTTCTCGAGATGATCGAGACCGGATGCGTCTCCGAGACCCGCATCGGGCATTATCTTCTCTCGCTCAAGGCGCGCTTTCCCGGGGAGGCGGTCGCCGACATGCTCTGCCTCGTGCGGCTCCACGTCGAGCTCGCGCTCAAGGCGAAGGGTATTCTTCTCATGCGCGAGGCGGGATTCGAGGTCAAGCCGGACGCCGAGACGAAGGAGAAGTTCGAGGAGATGCGCTACCTCGAGAAGAGCATCGGGCGGACGGGCCTCCTCGCGATGGAGCCGATTCTTCACTGGAGCAGCCGCGATCTCTGGCAGCTGCACATGCTGGGGAAGAAATAGATCCTACCGGGGCGCGCGCTCCGAGCCGACGGCGATGAACGGCGCCCAGTAGAAGGGATGCTCGTAGCCGGGCGTCCGCATGAGCGCGAGCCGCGCCTCGTTGAGCGCCGCGGCCGCGGAGCGATCGCCGGAAATCATCGACATATAGAAAGCCCGCATGAGGAGCGACGTCGATTCGTCCGACACCGCCCAGAGGCTCGAGACGACGCAGGAGGCGCCCGCCGCGAGAAACGCGCGGCTGAGCCCGACGACCCCTTCCCCGCGGCCGATCCGTCCGCGCCCCGATTCGCACGCGGAGAGGGTGACGACGCGGGCGTCGATGGGGAGCGAGAGAATCTCGAGCGTATGGAGCATGCCGTCCTCGCGGCCGGCGCTGTCCGGGAGGAGCGCGATGCAGGAGGCGGCGGGATTCGCGGGATCCACGATCCCGTGCGCCGCGAGATGGAGGAGCTTCGGGCGAAGCTCGATGAGATCCTTCTTGAGCGCGGCCTCGGTCGCATCGCCGCCGAGAAGGAGAAGCCGCTTCTTGAGCGGGAAGTAGGCCCCGATCCCCTCGACCTCGCCTCGCGAGTACGGGAGCCGGCGCAGCGGGGGACCGCCTGCGGGAGGCCCGCGGCGGAGGCGCCGCCGCCGAGTCGTCCGCTGCCGCGTAGGCGGGGTCGCCGGCGGCGAGGAGATCGATTGCGGCGCGCGAACGGGCGCCGCCGCCCCCGCGAAGCTTCATATAGACCGCGCCGGACGGCGCGTACGAGACGAGATGGGAATTCGCGAGGAACGGACAGTTCTTCCATTCGGTCAATTCCCCGGTCTCTCGCGCGAGGAGCGCCTCGAAGGGGATTTCGAAGAGACAGTCGTCGGGGACGATGACGAGTCGCGGGTTGCGCTCGAGAAACGGGGCCGCCGGCGCGAGAAGCGCGAGGAAGAGCTTCCGCGCGTAGCGCCGGAGCGCTTCGTCCCCGCCTCCCGGATTCGAGAGGGCGCTCGAGAGCATCGCGACGTCGTCGCGCAGGGCGCTCCTCGGCGGGAGCTCGAAGAGCTCGATCCCCTTCTTGTCAACGGCCCAGAGGAGCGAGACGCTGTCGCCCGCGGCGAAGGCGAAGAGCGCCGTCTCCTTCGGGAGGGCCTTTTGGAGCCCCTTGAGGTCCGCGGCTTCGGCGCGCTCGCCGAGCGTGCCGGCCGCCGACGACACGCGCGAATCCCTGATGTTCCGGTATCGACGCTCGAGACGGCGCTGCTCGTCGGCGTATCCCGGCGCGGCCGGATCGAGACGGTAGATCGAATCGAGCACGGCGCGCTCCGCCTCCGACTGCTCGTGAACGAGCGATCCCTCGAGCAGATCGAGAAGCCCCCGCGCCTTCGCACGCTCGATCGTCCGGAACGCCTCGTTCGTCCAGCGGGGGTCGCCCGTCTCGCGCGCCGTGCGCGCGTAGAACCGCGCGACCTCCTCCGAATACTGCCGGCGCATTCCGCCGAGGTAGCTCGATCCGAGCTCGGCGCCTCCGATGTCCGCGCGGGTCCGTTCCATGAGATCGAACGCGCGGTCGTAGGAGAGCCGCGCGCTGTCGGCATTCTCGCGCTCGAAGGAATGGCCGACGCCGAGGTTGAGCGTGAACAGGAGATCGTCAGCGCCGGCCGCCCGGATCCGCGGCTCGAGGCCGAAATAGATGCGGCGCGCTTCCGGGCCCCTTCCGCCGAGCGCCGTCGCGTTCGCGACGCCGAGCTCGTCCTTGAGCGCGTCCAGCTCGGCGCCGTCCGCGCGGTCGCGCTCGAGAGCCCGCTCGTAATGCGCGAGCGCGGCCGCCGCGTTCCCTCTCGCCTGCTCGATCTGCGCCGCGAGGACGTGAGCCTCCCGGAAGAACGGACGGCTCCCCGAGCGCTCGGCGCGCGCAAGCGCCGAATCCGCGAGCGCGAGCCCCGGATCGAATGCCTGAAGCTCGAGGTACAGGTAACCGAGCTTCACCATGGCTTCCATCTCCTGCGCTTCCATGCTGTTCTCGCGCGCGGCGCCGAGGTAGGCGAGGAGATCGTCCCGGGCGCGGTCGAGCTCTCCCGTTTCCATGTAGATCTGGCCGCGGTTGCGGTGCAGGAGCGCGGCCTGCACGGGATCGGGATTCTTCGCGAGGAGCGATTCGACGAGGTCGAGCTCGGCGAGCGCCTCCCGATAGCGGGACTCGGCTCTCAGGTTGAGGGCGAGGTTCATGCGGCAGACGATCTCGGTCTGGGCGTTTCCGCTTTCGATCGACATCGCGATGGCGCGGCGGTAGCTCTCGCTCGATTCCCGGATGCGCCCCATGTCGGACTGGAGGCCGGCGATGCTGGTGAGGAGCTCGAGACGCTGTTTCTGATTTCCCGCGCGCTCGACGATGACGAGCGCTTCCTCGAAGGCGTCGCGCGCGTCGGCGAGGCGCCCGAGGCGCACGTAGGCGTTTCCGAGGTACGTGTAGGACGTGCCGAGCGCGCCGACGTCGCCCGTCGCGCGACGCATCTCGATCGCTTGAAGGTAATAATCGACGGCCTCCCGGTTATTCTCGAGCATGAACGCCGCGGTGCCGAGGCCGTTCAGCGTGCGGCCGACGAGGATGTTGTGCTCGATCGCGCGGCGAGCCTCGAGCGCCGAGAGATAATATTCGCGGACGGTCCGGAAATCCCCCTTGTTGAACGCCGCGACCCCGAGGCTCCCCCACACGACCGCCTCGGAGTACCGGTCGCCGATTCGCTTGTATATCTCGAGCGAGCGCTGGAGGAGAGCGATCGCGTCGTCGTACCGTTTTTCCCCCTGCGCGGCGGAGGCGTCCTTCTCGAGCTGCCTGGCGGATCGCCGCAGCTCGCGCTCGGCGGCCCCCCAGCCCCGGTACGACGCGGCGAGATCGAGCAGGGCGGTCGAGCCCTTCGCGTCGCGGTAGAGAGCCGCGACGCGGTCCGCGAGGGCGACGTTCTCCCGCTCGGCGTCCTTGTTTCCGCCGTCTCCCGCGGTCACTCCGGCGTCGAGGAGCTGAGCGACCGCCGCGCCGGCCAGCATCGAATGGGCGCCGACGTAGGCCGCGAGCGACTCCGGCGGCGCGGTCCGCGAGAGGGAGTCCGCCATCGTGATGAATTGGCCGGCAGGATCCTGCGCCTGGAGAGGAGAATGAGTCCCAAGCAGCAGTCCGGCAGCGAGCGCCGCCAAGAACGGCCGACGACCGCGGAATGTCGCTGGAGAAATAAGCGATATCATCTCGTTGCCGACTGTATCACGAGCCGGCCCGCGATGTGAACCATGCTTTTCGGCGGCCCGGCGGCCGCTATCGAATCATCACGAGCTTCTTTGTCGCGCTGAAGCCGGCCGTCTCCATCTTGTAGAAATAGATCCCGCTCGCCACGCCCGCGCCGGCGCCGTTGCGGCCGTCCCACGCGACCGAGTGAATGCCGGCCTCCTTCTCTCCGTTCACGAGCGTCCGCACGAGCTGTCCCGCGACGTTGTAGATCCTGATCGAGACGAGCCCGCGGTCCTTCATGTCGTACCTGATCGTCGTCGACGGGTTGAAGGGATTCGGGTAGTTCTGCGCGAGAGTGTACGCGCGCGGTATGTCGGCCGGGGTGACGTCGATGTTCGTCCCGGCCTGCAGCCACGAGAGTGCGTCGTCGGCGACGTGGAAGCGGTCGATCGGCGCGCCCGCCGCGTCGTCGCGAATCAGCGGAAAGTCGAAGCCGAACCACATCGTTCGCACCGCGTATCCGGCCGGATTCGTTCGGGTGTTCGCGACGGCCGCGAGGTAGTTCGTGCCGCCATGCTGCGGATATGCGAGGGCGCCCAGTCCGGATCCCGCCGTCTGGAGAACGTCGAAGCTGTTGATGATGGGACAGCCGCCGTAGGCGTAGAACCGGTCGGGCAAGCCGGCGTGAATGAAGATGCCGGCAGCCGCGACGCCCGAAATGAGCGGGCTGACGACGCCGCCGGCGCTGGCCCCGCCGGTCGCTTCGAAGTAGCTCGTGTTGGCGAGATCGATGCCGCACCAGCTGCCCTGCAGCTCCATTCTGGCGGCGCTGCCGCTCTCGCTCGCCGCGTTGTCCCCGCAGATCCAGAGGCCGCACGGATGATCTGAAAGGGTCAGCCAATCCAGGAGCATCTGGCAGTCGCTGATGAATATTGATGGATCCCACGCGGGCTGCACTTCATAAAGGCCGCCGTGCCAGATAATATTGTTGTAGCTTTGCGCGAGCTGCGCCGAAGTAACGTCCTGGCTTAGGCCCGTAGTCCAGCGGACATGATACTGGTCGACTTTATTGGCCGGCGGGGATAGAACCGCGTCGAGCGCCGTCTGCCAATACTGAGTCGTCACGTCCGCGGGGAATTTCGGGAAATGCGCGACCAGGAGAATGTCGCTGTTCAACGTGGGTAGGCAGGTGAACTCGTAGTACGGCCCCGTGTGGAGCCTTCCGGCCCATTCGGGAAGCGTCGTGACGACGCCGGCGTTGTCTCTCGCGCTGAAGTAGTATTCTATCTGGTAGCCGCGCGTGAAAAGCTCGTCGTTGAGATCGACCATGTAGTTATCAGCTCCGTTCAGCGAGCCGTCGTCCCACCGGTTCGAGTCGCACTGTATGGTCGTCCACGTCCCGTCGTCGCCCACGTAGTTGAAGACGATGCCGGGGGCGGTCGAGCCCGCGAGAGAGGGGCCGACAAGGGGCGGCTTCAGTGGGGGCGGGCCGATATACGTGGCCTTGACGTGCAGATACACGGCGGGACCTCCGAAGGTCGGATCCGCGGCGATTCCGCCGCCGAGGAGCGACACACACACGACCGAGCTCGCATCCCCACCGGCTTCGGTCCGGACATAGCTTTCGATATCGGACTCATTCTCCGGAAAGTTGTCCTCGAAAAATGCATTTGATACTGGCGGTGTCCATCGGGGGCCGGTGGTTCTGTAGCGGTAGAGACCGACGTTGTCGATATAGGGCGACGGAGTATGTTGGGCGCAGTCGCCGTAAGTGAGATACCACCACTTGCACAAATCCACGCAGCCCATCCGGATCTGAACGGGCTCGTTGGCTCCGGCGACGATACTCACATCATATGTTGCGTACTGGTAGTCGGTATAAGGGCCGTAGTACACATATCCGCCATTCTCGTTCCCCGCGGCATCGAGCCACGGTCCGGGACATCCGTCGCCGTAAACCCGGCGGATCGCCCAGCTGAAGAACACGAGATTTTCGAGCGGCAAGTCTCGATACGCCGTGAATCGAAGCTGGGCTCCGCCGAGCTGCTGCAGATCCCCCGGCGGAATCGTGCCGTTTTGCACGGAGCTCTTGTTCGTCGAGTATTTCGTCAAGTCGAGTACGGGGGAGACGATCGCTTCATCCTGGCACGGATAGGAGGTGCCGCCTGCACCTGTGCAAAAGGGAGTGTCGTAGAGGCCCGGGTAGCTCGTGCTCGGATTCGGAGAGCCGATGAAGAACACGACCTGGGTTCCGAAGTTGTCGCCGCACGGATCCCGGTCCGTGAGGCTATTCTTGAGGCCCGAGTAGAGACCGAATGGGGGCGCCGGGCGGGCATGCCAGATGCCGACGTCCGTGGCGCCGACAGCGGCGCTTTCGAAGGTCTCCAGGTTGACAAAGCCGCCTCCATCCGCCACGCGAATATTATCTATAATGCAAGCGCCGTCCGTGTTATTCCCACCGTCCTCGTCGTCCCACCCAATATCGGAGGTGAAATGAAAGCGGAGCTTCGTTCTCGCCTGCGTGCCGATAATGACGTGCTGGGCGCCGGTTTCCCCTACGCCGGTATAGGATGCGAGCGTCTGCCAGTCGTTGCTCCCGGCGTCGTATTGAACCTCGGTGATGTCAAAGCCCTCTTCGGAATCCCACACGATATTGTACTGGAGCGTGATGGCGCCCGAGAAGCTCATCGCGTTCGTCGTGAGGATCTGGTCCCAGTTGGTGCCGTAGCCGGGCGCCTCTTTCCAGTGACAGATGTACGGATCGTTCGAGCTCGTCCGGGTGCCGCACCACATCGATTTCGCGCCCTCGATCGGCACGAGGCGGCCGAAGTCGCCTCCGCCCAGAGCGTAGAAATCGTCGACGTGAAAGAAGGTGTCCCGCTCGGTATAGTCGATCCGCGTCCAACCCTGCCAGCTCTTCGGCTCGAAGTCGTACCATACGATGCAGTACGAATCGACAGCGGCGGTCTCGAGAAGGGCGCGAAGCGCGGGATCGGCGGATTCCAGAGAACTATTGTCCGATGAGAATTCCACGGGGACGAGTTTTCGCTTGAATTTGTCGCGGGCCAAGACCGGATTGACGGATACGATGATGACGCAGATGCAAAGCATGAGGACAAGCAGATTCTTCATAGACGCGCTCCCCTCGTCTCGACGGAATGAGACATGCCGTGTCAAAATCATTCGGTCATTTTGGAGAATCCCCCCACAGGATATGCCGCAACTGAAGCCTTTTTGCGAAAAGGCTTAGTCAACTATAGTTTACCATAACGCTGCCCTTCTTGCAATCGCTATTGTGTTGAAACTCGTTGCATTTATTCATGCTACTCTGGTAAGATGGGCTGTGGCTTATCTCGGTAATTAGATAGGGGAACCGTTTGCCATCCTCGAAGGGCCGAAATGATCGGCAGGACGCTATCGCATTATAGAATAGTGGATAAGCTCGGCTCGGGGGGAATGGGCACGGTCTACCGTGCCGAAGACACGAGCCTCGGCCGGCCGGTGGCCGTCAAGGTTCTTTCTCCCCATCTCATCTCCGATCCAAAGGCTCGACATCGTTTTCTCCACGAGGCCAAGGCCGCGGCCGCTCTCGATCACCCCGGCATCTGCACGGTCTATGAAGCCGGAGAGGCGGAGGGGCAGCTCTTCATTGCAATGGCTCTCTTGGAAGGGCAGACACTGCAGGAACGGATCGCAGCGGGGCCCCTATCGATCGATGAGTCTCTCGATATCGCGACGCAGGTGGCGGGGGCGCTCAAAGAGGCGCACGGGAAGGGTATCGTTCACCGGGACATCAAGCCCGCGAACGTCATGCTGCTGTCGAGCGGCCAGGCGAAGGTGATGGACTTCGGGCTGGCCCGGCTCGAGGGCGCCACGCAGCTCACCCGGACCGGCACGACGCTGGGGACGGCGGCATATATGTCGCCCGAGCAGGTGCGCGGGGAAGTGGCGGATGCACGGAGCGACATCTGGTCTCTGGGCGTGGTGCTGTACGAGATGGTATCGGGCCGTCTGCCGTTTCGGGGAGAATACGAGCCGGCGGTAGATTATGCGATCGTGCATGAGGAGCCGGAGGCGCTGACGGCTATCCGTCCGGATGTGACGCGCGAGGTCGAGTCGCTCGTGGGCCGTTGTCTCAAGAAGAATCCCGCCGAACGCTACCAAAGCGCCGATGAGCTGCTCGCGGCTCTGGGGAAGATCGGGACGCGCGGCGCCCCGGTGTCTCCGAAAGAGCCGGTTAAGCCCCCGGGGAAACCGAGGGCCTCATCGACTGGACCAGCTGCCGCGGGCAGGCCGACGGCACTTTCGGGCACCTCTGCGACCGCGGTTCAGATTCTCGGCGATCGTTATCGCATCGAGCGCCTCCTCGGCCGCGGCGGCATGGGTGAGGTTTGGCTCGCCTTCGATCTGAAGCTCGGGGTCGAAGTGGCCCTGAAGTTCTTGCTTCCCGAAGTGAGCTCCGATCCCCAGCGTATTGCCCTTCTCAGGCGCGAGGTGCGCACTGCCCGCAACGTGGCCTCTCCCCATGTCTGCCGCGTCTTCGACCTGATCGAGATCGAAGGCCAGGAGCTCGTGTCGATGGAGTATGTCGACGGCACGACGCTCCAGGAGCTTCTCGCGGCCCAGAGCCCCCTCGATATCGTCGAAGCCCGCCGCATTGCCACCCAGCTTCTCACAGGGCTCCAAGACATCCACAATGCAGGGCTGATCCATAGGGATCTGAAGCCGCGCGAATGTCATGATCACCCGTTCGGGCAGAGCAGTAGTGATGGACTTCGGCCTGGCGAAGGGTGTTGCCGATACTCAGACGGTCGCCCTCGCCGGAACACCGGCATACATGTCTCCCGAGCAAATGCGGGGAGAGGAGCTCGACGCGAGAGCGGATCTCTACGCGGTGGGGATGATCCTGGCCGAGATGGTCGCTCCCGAAGGCGTGCGGGACAATTCGCTTCGCCGGAAGCTCTGGGACGGGCTCAGGCAGGATCCGCCGAAGGCGCCGCCGGGCCCCTGGGAGGGAGCCATTCGTCGGGCTGTCGCCGCCAACCGCGGCGAGCGTTTCGCATCCGCAGCCGAGATGGCGAGGGTCCTTGGCGACGGCGGCCAGCGCCTGAGCGGTCTGGAGGAGCTGAGCCCCTATCCCGGGCTCTCGAGTTTCACCGGGGAGCAGGCGAAGTTCTTCTTCGGTCGCGAGCTCGATGTCGAGTCGATCTGGCGGAAGATCAGCCGGCTCTCTCTCTCGGCGCTCATCGGCCCCTCGGGCGTGGGGAAGAGCTCGTTCCTGCGCGCGGGCGTGATCGCCGCGAAGCCCGACGGCTGGAACGTCGTGATATCCACTCCGGGGGATGCTCCCTTTGCCTCGCTCGCTCAGAGCTTCTTGCCCGAGTTCGTCGGTCAAACCGATGCGATGCGCGATCTCCTGCGCTTCAATGACGTCGACCGTGTCATTCCCCTGCTTCACGGATGGCGCCAACGGAACAAGCAGGCGCTCCTTGTCATCGACCAGTTCGAGGAGCTCTTCACGCTCAATCCTCCTGAAGTGCAAAGTCGCTTCGCCGAGCTGCTCGGGCGGCTGTCGGTGGAGGCGGATATACACGTTCTCGTATCGATGCGGGATGATTTCTTTTTCCTCTGTCATCAGTATCCCGCCCTGCGTCCGCTCTTCATGGATGCGACGCCCCTGGGGCCGCTCTCGGCGCATGATCTGCGCAGGGCGATCGTGGAGCCCGCGCGCCTGTGCGGCTTCGCCTTCGAGGATGAAGCGCTCGTCGACGGGATGATGGCCGAGGTGGAAGGAGAGCGCGGCGCTCTGCCGCTTGTGGCCTTCGCTACGGCGAGGCTCTGGGACCTGCGGGATCGGGAGCATGGGGTGATCTCGCGGAACGCCTATGAAGAGATCGGCCGTGTCGGCGGCGCTCTGGCTCAGCATGCGGAAGCGACGCTGGATCGAATCGGGCATGAGCGAGAGGACCTGGTCCGCGAGATCTTCCGCAACCTCGTTACCGCGCAGCACACGAGGGTCGTGCGTGAGAGCGGATGAACTTCTGAGTGTCTTCGAGGATCGGGCGGCGGCCGAAGAAGTCCTCAAGACATTGATCGACGCGCGGCTTCTCACGTCATTCGAGATTGCCGATGCTCGCGAGGGCTCGAAGGAGCGCCATCGCATAGAGATCGTCCACGAATCCTTGCTCACGAGCTGGCCACGTCTCGTGCGCTGGCAAACACAGGACACGGACGGCGCGCAGCTGCGCGATCAGCTTCGCCAGGCCGCTCAGCTCTGGAAGGAAAAGAGCGAGTCGGACGATCTGCTCTGGACGGGAACTGCCTATAAAGAATTCGAACTGTGGCGGGAACGCTACCCGGGGGGCTGACCGAGACGGAAGATGCCTTCGGCGAGGCGATGGGAGCGCGCGCCAAGCGTGACCGCCGCCGCCGAGTTGTTGCCCTCGGCGCCGCGTTTGCGATGCTCCTCGCTGTCATTGTGGTTATCAGCTGGTACGGACGGGCCCAGAGGCTCGCGCACCTGCAGTCCGAGGCCGGGAAGATTGTGGCCCTCGGTCAAGGCCAGATCGAGGAGGATCCGAGTGTCGCGCTCGCGCACGCGATCGCCGCTCTCGAGCTCGTCGATACTCCAGCGAACCGCACGTTTCGCTCTCGATGCGCTGTCTCGAGGTCCGATCGGGTTCTTCATGCCGATTCCTGCGGACTTGCAATCGAAGAATGCGGTGGTGAGCCCTGACGGGAAGCGAATCGCGGTTGCCGGCTATGGAGGAATTCGTGTGTACTCGTGGGACGGGTCTCCGCCGGTGAAGATCGAGGATTACTATGCGGCGGGATTCAGCACGGCGTGGTTCGCTCCGGATGGAGATCGGCTCATTTGGACGGACCGCCAGAATTTCAGCAAGGTGCACGTGTGGTCCCTTTCCGCCGGGAAGGAAGTCCGCACATTCGAATTCGAGGCCTTCACATACACCGGCGTCGTAGGAGACCGGCTCATTCTCTTCACGTTTATGTCGGGCGCGGGGCTTAAGGGCAAGACAATCGTTCGAGAGTGGGGATTCGATGAGAACGATCCCAAGGAAATCGCCAGGTGGGAACGCTCGGAGTTGGGCGGGTTCCCCACGCCGGAACCGGCTTGGCGTTGGATCATGTACCGGCAGGGCCGCGCGCTCTACGTCTGTCCGCCCGCGGAGCTGGGCCGTTTTCGCGGCCGACTCGTGGGAGAGCACCCGTTCGAGTTGAGCAGAGCAGCCTTCGACCCCTCCGGAGAGAGGATAGCCTCCGCCGATACGTCCGGAGAGATCCGCATATGGTCCGTCGAGGGAAGCCCGCGGGAACCGCTTCGCGTCTTCCACGGCGACAACCCGGTGCGGGGTCTGCAATTCGATCCTTCGGGAACATACCTTACGGCCATCTGCAGACCGAAGCAAAAGATCTATTGCTGGGATCTGAATGCTCCGTGGGACGCGGCTCCCACCGTTCTTCGAACGGAGCAGGAGGACCTGGTACAGGGCCATCCGCTCCTCTATAACTTCGATCCGGCCGGAAGATGGATTGTCGCGACGTACCTCTCCGGCGTCGCGTTCTGGCCTCTCGAGCGCCCGAGCCATTGGACGATGCCGGGGAGCTTGGCGAACTTCGATGCTGAGGGACGAGTGGTGATTGACGCGGGGAATGGCCGTCTACGACTCCAGAGTCCCGACGGGGGATCCACGCGTGATTTCATGGTCTTGGACCGCTGGTCCACAAACATGGTGGAGATATTCGACCCCCTTCGCAGATATATGGTCGTCGCTGGAGAAGGGCTCGAAGGCCTGAATCTCGTCTCTCTCTCGGATGGAGGCACCCGCCGTCTCCCTGATGAACCGCCCGGGGGCTTATTCAGTGTGCCAGTGCTCAGTCTTGATGGGAAGTACATAGCCGCCGATCGTATCGTCTCAGTGGGCGATTCAACGGAGCAGAAGATCACGGGGCTCCGGGTGTGGAACCTCGAAAGGAACTCCTTTCGCATCCTGGAGGGATCGAAAGGAATGGAGCTCTGGACCCTCGCATTCTCCGAAGACGGCAGCCTCTTCTCAGGGGACCATGAGGGGAACATTCTGCGGTGGAACGTTAAGGACGGCACAAGCACTACGATCGACAAGAGCAAGCTTACCGCCGTGAACAAACTGGCTACGATTAATGGCGGAAGGGATCTCCTCGCCTGCACCGCGTCGAGCAGCAATGTTACCCAAGCCTATACATCGGCGCTGAAGGTCTATGATCTCGAGAAGAGAACCTCTCGCGCGATTACGACGCACGGGAATAAGATCATAGTGTGCGATCTCGATTCGGCGAAGACGCAGCTCGCCACGTTCAGCGCGGACGGCACGATTCGGGTCGGGCCGGTTGCGGGGGAGGAGCCGCATCTTCTGTTCATGCCGGCCAAGACGAGTTATCCGTGGGCATTCGTTTCGCCGGACGGCAATTGGATTGTCTGCGCCGGAGCACCTTTCAAGGAATATACCCTGTGGCGGACGCCTCAGGGGCGACCCATCCAAACGCTTCCACACAAGGAATTTCTCGAGTATCTGCGCGCTCAGACGAACTGGCGCGTCGTGCAGGACAGAACCGCTCAGGCAGGCTACCGGGTCGACACGGTGCCATTCCCGGGCTTGGACAAGCTGCCGCCTCAGCGATAAGGCGAGGGCAGGATGATCGGTCGGACGATATCGCATTACAAGATAGTCGAGAAGCTCGGCGAAGGCGGCATGGGCGTCGTCTACAAAGCCGAGGACCTCAAGCTCAAGCGCTTTGTCGCCCTTAAATTTCTCCATCAGCAGATGCGCGACGAGCACGCCGCCCAGCGCTTTATCCATGAAGCGCAGACGGTGTCGGCGCTCGAGCACCCCCATATCTGCGCGATCCACGAGATCGACGAGACCCCCGAGGGGCAGATGTTCATCGTGATGCCCTGCTACGAGGGGGAATCCCTGCAGAAGCGGATCGAGCGGGGGCCGCTCTCGATCGACGAGACGCTCGAGATCGGGAGCCAGATCGCCTCGGGGCTCGCGCGGGCGCACGAGAAGGGGATCATCCACCGGGACATGAAACCGGGGAACGTGCTCCTGACGAAGGACGGGGCGAAGATCGTGGACTTCGGGCTCGCGAAGCTCACGACGCAGACGAAGCTCACGCGGACGGGGATGACGCTCGGGACGGTGATCTACATGTCGCCCGAGCAGGCGCGGGGGGCAGAGGTCGATCAACGCTCCGACATCTGGTCGCTCGGTGTCATGCTCTACGAGATGGCGACGGGGAAGCCGCCGTTCCGCGGCGAATACGACCAGGCGCTGATCTACTCGATCCTGAACGAGGAGCCGGAGCTTGCGACTTCAGTGCGCAAGGAGGTGCCGGCGGAGCTCGAGGACATCATCGCGAAGGCGCTCGCGAAGAAGCCGGAGGAGCGATACCAGAGCGCCGGGGATCTGCTCGCCGCGCTTACCGCACTCAGGCAGGAGCTTTCAGTCGGCCCCGGAGGCGCGGTGGGCCGGAGGCTCTCGAAGGTGGCGCAGCGCCGCGTGCGCCGGAAGCTGCTGCTCCGGGCCGGTATCCCCGCGGCTGTCGTGATCGCCGTAGCGGCGTATTTCATCATCGAATCGATCCTCGTGAAGCCGGTGCCGCTCGCCGAGCGGCCGAAGATCGCGGTGCTCGCGTTCGAAAATCAGACGGGTGATCCGGCGCTGGACTATCTCAGCGAAGGGATTCCCTACGGGCTCATCGTCCGTCTCGAAGAGCAGGCGCAGTACGTGCGCGTGACGACGCAGGAGCGGCTGGGCGATCTCGTGCGGCGGATCGGCCAGGCGCAGGCCGCTCCGATCGACCGGGAGATGGCTTTGAAAGCGTGCCGGATGGACAGCGTGGACGCGGTCGTCACGGGAAGCTTCACGAAGGCGGGGAATCTCTACGAGACAAGAATTAAGGTGGAGGATCCGCGGACGAACGCGATTCTCGGGATGAGGAGCGCCCAAGGAGAGAAGGTCGAGAGCATCATCAGCTCCCAGAGCGACGAGCTGTGCCGGGAGATCGCGAAGATCGTGGGTGTCTCATCGATAAAGGTTCGGAAGTCATCGCAGTCGGTCGCGGATGTGACGACCAAATCGCCTGAAGCGCTCAGATATTTCATCCAAGGGAAGGATCATTCGGACAAGTATCGAATTCGGCGAGGCGCGGCGCTGCTTCGACAAGGCGATCGCGCTCGATTCGACCTTCGCGACGGCGTACTACTACTATATCAATAACGTGCAGAGCGAATTCCAGCCGCGCTACACGAGGGAAAAGTACCACGCGCTGGCGATGAAGTATCTCGATCACGCGAACTGGAAAGAGCAGCGGTATATTCTCGCCAGGGATGCGGGATTCAAGAAAGACAGGAAGCGGGCGAAAGCCGAGCTCTTGAAGCTCGTCGAGCGATACCCCGACGAGAAGGGGGGATTCTACGGTCTCGCCGGGTACGCGGATTCAGTGCAGGAATCCATTCGATATTACGAGCGGGCGATCGAGATCGATCCGTTGTTCAAGCTTCCCTATAACGGGCTGGCGTATGTTTACAAATACCTGGGCGATTCCGATAAGGCCATCGCCGCCGTCAACAAGTACATAGAGCTTGCCCCGGACGAGTCCAATCCTTACGACACGAAAGGGGACATCTACATATCCATGAACAAGCCCGAAGAAGCGCTCGCCGCTTTCGCGAAGTGCGATGAATTGACGGGTAAAACGGACGGGGGTGTCATAACCGCCGAGATTTGGCTCATGCAGGGCAAGATCGACAAGGCCGAACGGGTGTTTCGCCGAGAGGCCGAGGGCCCTCTCCCCGGTTCGGCGGACGCAAGAACCTATCTGAGCATGACGCGGATGTTCGAAGGGAGATACAAAGAAGCGATCACCATGCTGGAAGAGGGCATCCGCCTCGACGAGCGGGACAGCGTCGGGGCCGGCATCTGGGTGCACGAGCAGAAATATCTGGAGAAGGCCGTCATTTATCTCGAGCTCGGGGACCGCGCCGCGGCCGCGCGGGAGCTCCTGAGATTCCACGCCGACAAGTTCTATCCGATGAAGGACTGGATTCGCGACCTCTATTTTTATATCATCGGCCAGCTCGAGCACGAGCCGCTTGCGCGTGACGCGTTTCAAGCATGGAGGGACAGCCTCGAAACGCCGAGAAGCAAAGGGAAGGGAGAATACTGGTTCGCCCTCGGGATGATGGCGCTCTCCGACGGGGATTCCAAAGCGGCCGCGGGCCATTTCAAGAAATTGAAATCCCAGGGAGTCAGCTGCTTCCTCGACCATTACATGCTGGCACAGGCCTATCTCGAGTCGGGCGAGCCCGGAGAGGCGATCGGCGAGCTCGAGGAGTCGCTCAAGTTCTGCGAGTATCCGCAGGGAGGCCGTATCGCGTTCGCGAATCTCGTCGCGAATGCCTACTACCAGCTCGGAACGGCGAGCGAGGCGGTCGGCATCAAGAGCAAGGCGATCGAGAATTACCGGAAGTTCCTCGATATCCGGAAGAACGCCGATCCCGACCGGCCGGAGGTCGCCGACGCGCGGCGCCGGCTCGCTCGGCTCAGCTGATCTCGACGAATCTCTTACGACGGCGTCGCCCGCCTCAGCCGATCTCCACGAACTTCGCGCGGACCACGCTGCAGACGGGGCACTTGTCGGGCGCCTCGCCCGTGAAGGTGTTGCCGCACGTCGGGCAGACCCAGATCTTCGCCGCGGCGAGGTCCTTCCCCGATTTCACCGCTTCGAGCGCTTTCGAGTAGAGCCCGTGGTGGACCTCCTCGACCGCCATGGCGTACTTGAACGACACGAGGGCGCCCTTGTTCGCTTCCTTCTCGGCCTCGGCGACGAACTTCGGGTACATCTGCTGGAACTCGAACCCTTCCCCCTCGACGGCGGCCTCGAGATTGGCGGCGGTGTCCTTGACGCCGCCGAGCACGCGCAGATGCGCGTGGGCGTGCACGGTCTCGGCCTCGGCCGCGGCGCGGAAGAGCTTGGCGACCTGCGGGTAGCCGTCGGCTTCGGCCTTTTTGGCGAAGGCGAGGTATTTGCGGTTCGCCTGGCTCTCGCCGGCGAAGGCTTCCTTGAGATTATCGGTCGTCGACATAGGTGTTCTCCTTTCAAAGGGAATAATTACGATTTGAATAATAGTATAAACGGCCCACCCCGCGCAAACCCTCTTATTTATATGGAGAGTCGGAGCGGTTCTTGCAAAATGGCATCCCTTGATCCGGTATCTGTCAGGAATGCTTGCAATTTTCGGCTGATCGGGATACCCCGATGGTGGAACTTCGACCAGGAGGTGCTCGAATGACAAAGCGCTCCGGCTTGTCATGGATTCTCGTGATCCTCTGGATTCTTCTCGCCGCAGGCGCGGCGAAGGCGCAGTGGATCAAGGACGGCGTGCCTATCGGCAGCGCCGAATACACGCAATACCAGCCGAGGATCGCTCCGGACGGAGCGGGCGGCGCGATCGTCGCCTGGTCCGATCTCCGGTCGGGCACGGACTACGATATCTACGGCAACAGGATCAGTGGCGACGGCAATTACGGAGGTTCGGGCCTGCCGCTGTGCATGGCCCCCGGAAATCAGTACATGGCCGGGCTGGTGTACGACGGCTCGGGCGGCCTGATCATCGTGTGGATGGACGAACGCTACGGCAGCGCGCACATATTCGCCCAGAAGGCCGATACGATGGGCAACGTTTACTGGGCGACCGACGGCATCGATATCTGCCCCTACTCGAACAGCCCCGGCACGCCGGTCGTGATTCCGGACGGCTCGGGCGGCGCGATCGTCTCGTGGCATGAATACAGAGATTCGAGCAACGACATATACGCGCAGCGCATCGACGCGAGCGGCACGCTTCTCTGGGGGGACTCGGGCGCGGTCGTCAGCGCGATTCCGGTCGAGCAGTACAGCCCGTCGATCGTGGCGGACGGCATGGGCGGCGCGATCATCGCGTGGACCGATTATCGAGGCGACGGGGACATCTACGCGCAGCGCATCGACTCGAGCGGCGCCGTTCTCTGGGACACTCTCGGGATGCCGATCTGCGCCGCGGTCAATAACCAGTATGACGTGCGGCTGATCCCGGTCTCCGGCGGCGCGATCGCCATCTGGTCCGATCAGCGCAATTGGTACGAAGACGCGTATGCCCAGCGCATCGACGGTGACGGTATGCCCCTGTGGAATCTCGATGGAATATCCGTCTGCGACGACGCCGGCGGCGGCTATCAGAAATACAGCCCCGCGATCGCCATCGACGGCTCGGACGGCGCGATCGTCGTCTGGGGGGAAAACAGATACGCGGATTCCTACGAGGTGTTCGGGCAGCGGCTCGGGTATGACGGCGCGAGGGCGTGGGGCTCGATGGGCGAGAAGCTCATTCCGTGCTATTCGTGGAACAGCGATTTCGCCATTGCGCCGGACGGCTTCGGCGGCGCGATCGTCGCCGCTGACGTTTACTGGGACGAAGAATCGCCTCTGGACATCTGGGCCCAAAGGGTCGATCACGACGGAAACGTTCTCTGGGGAACGAACGGCATGTCCGTCTGCTCCGCCTCCTACGATCAGTACAATCCGGTCGTCGTGCCCGACGGCTCCGGCGGAGCGTTCTTCGCATGGGAGGACTACCGCGAAGAAACGAACGGCAACTCCGACATATATTGCCAGCGCCTCGGCAGCGGGGGCTTCTGGGGGCATCCTGAGCCCGCGATCGTATGGTGCGGGGACGTTCCCAACGATCAGGGAGGCTGGGTGCGAATCAGGACGAGGGCTTCGGCGCTCGACGGTGCGGGCATGGACCCCGCGATCTTCGGATATAACGTCTGGCGATTGATCGGCGGCGGCGGCGGTCCGACGGCGGTTTCGGCGCGCACCGTTCCGGCCGACCGCGCGGCGGCCGTGGCGATTCTCAGCGATCCCGCGACGGCCATCGGCGTGCGGGTGAGCGGGCCGCAGGCGGCCTCGCTCGGTCTCCCCGAGGGAGAATGGGAATCGGTCGGCTTCTGGTTCGCCATGCGGGACACCGTGTACAACATCGCCGTTCCGACGAAGGACGACTCGACCGAGGCGGGAACTCCGTGGGAGACGTTCGTCGTCACGGCGCATACGACGATTCCGGGCATCTTCATCGCCTCCGAGCCCGCCGACGGCTATTCGATCGACAACCTCGCGCCGGGCATGACGCCGGGCTTCGAGGCGAGCGAGATCGCCGATCCGGCGGGGCTCATGCTCTCGTGGTCGCCGAACGCGGCGTCCGATCTCTGGAAGTATGAGATCTATCGCGGCGACGAGGCGGGCTTCGTGCCCGACGCGTCGAATCTGCTCGGCTCCACGACCGGCACGACGCTCCATGACGGCACGTGGGTGAAGGCGTATATGTATTTCTACAAGCTCGTCGCCGTGGACCGGCACGGGAATCCTTCCCCCGCGGCGCTCGTCCGTCCCGAGGACGTCAAGGTCGGCACGATGCTGCGAAGCTTCGCGGCCGCTCTCAGGCAGTCGGCGATCGAGATCTCGTGGACGCTCGCGGAGATCGACGAGGGCACGGAGCTGCGCGCGGCCCGATCGACGGGCGGCGACTTCGCGGAGCTTCCCGCCGCGGCGATCGAGCGCGAGGGGCTCTCGTTCTCGCTCATCGACCGCACCATCGAGCCGGGAACGACCTATCGCTATCAGGTGAGCGCGATCGACGCGCGGGGGAGCCGCGTTCTCTTCGAGACGGACGGGATCGCGACGCCCGAGATGCCGCTCGCGCTGCATCAGAACCATCCGAACCCGTTCAATCCGTCGACGACGATCACCTACTACCTGCCGGCGGCGGCGGCGGTGACGCTCGACGTGTACGATACGGCCGGACGGCTCGTCACGAGGTTCTTGAATCAGGAGAATCAGGAGCGCGGAACCCATTCGGTCGAATGGCGCGGCGTTGACGCGCAGGGGCGCGCCGTGAGCTCGGGCGTGTACTTCTACCGGATCCGGTGCGGCAAGGACATCATTGCGCGCAAGATGATCCTCCTCCGATAATCGCTCATCGAGTCCGCTGAATGATGAAGGGAGCGGGGCGCACAACCCCGCTCCCTTTTTGTTCCATCGGCGTGCCGAGGCATGAACGCCGCGCAAAAACGCCGGGCGCGGCTATTCGACCGAGGCGAACGTGTCCCCCTGATTGAGATCGCCCGTCCTGAATCCCTTGAGGAACCAGCCGCGGCGCTGCTCGGAGGTGCCGTGCGTGAACGAATCGGGAACGACGTAGCCCTGCGATTTCATTTGAATGCGATCGTCTCCGACGGCGGCCGCGGCGTTCAACGCCTCTTCGATGTCGCCTTCCTCGAGGATGTCCTTCGTTTGCTGCGCATAGTGGGCCCAGACCCCCGCGAGGAAATCGGCCTGCAGCTCGAGCTTCACGAGCTGCGCGCGGTACTCGTCGTCGCTCGCCCTTCCTCGCAGGCTCTGCACCCGATCCGAGATCCCCAGCAGCTTCTGAACGTGATGCCCCACCTCGTGGGCGATGATGTAGGCCATCGCGAAATCGCCCTCCGCGCCCAGCTTCCGCTGCAGGTCCTGCAGAAAGGAAAGGTCGATGTACACCTTTTCGTCTTCCGGGCAATAGAAAGGACCCGTCGCGGACGCGGCGTAGCCGCAGGCCGACTCGGCGGAGCCGGTGAAAAGGACGATCGTCGGTTCCCGATAGGCCTGTCCCATCTCCCGGAACAGAGCATGCCAGATGTCTTCCGTGTCCTTCAGCACCACGGAGGCGAACTCGGCCAGCTCCGCTTCGGCCGCGATGACCGCGGAATCGCCGCCGGAAGCGGCGTATTGGCCGCCCGTGGATTGAAGCGTGTCGATGACCTGGCCGGGATTGCCCCCCAGCAGCCAGACGAGCGCCGCGACGACGATGATGCCCACGCCGCCGCCGGCCGCCAGTTTCCTGCCGCCGAGCATCCGGCGGTCTTCGATATTGCCGCTCTGCGCCCGCCCCCTCCATTTCATAGGTACCTCCCGCGTTCGGATTTCATGCGGATTTCTTCGATCACCGCCGCCGATTGTAGGTATCCGGGCCGGGGCGAGCCAAGCGGAAAATTCTCCCGAATCCGCTTTGACGCGCCCCGCCGCGGCGCTATACTTATAGTCAGCTAACAATATTAGGGGAGGCTAACAATGGGGCGCCTGACTGAAGGATTGGAAGACTACCTCGAGGCCGTGCTGCTCGAGGAGCGGGAGCGCCGCGTCGTCCGCACGAAGGACCTCGCGCGCAGGCTCGGCGTGACGAGCCCGAGCGTGAACGCCGCGGTCCGCGAGCTCGGGAACCTCGGCCTCGTGAGGCACGAGTCGTACGGGCACATCGAGCTCACCCCCCGGGGGCGCAAGAGGGCGGCGCTCGTGTACTCCCGCCACCGGACGCTCTACCGTCTCTTCGTCGACGTTCTGAAGGTGCCCGCGAACGTTTCGGAGGCGAGCGCCTGCGGGATGGAGCATCACCTCGACGCGGGAGCGGTGAAGCGGCTCGCGCGCCTCCTCGAATTCCTCAGAAAGAAATCGAGCGCGAGCGGCGCCTTCGCCGCGGAGCTCAAGGAGGCGCTCGGTCGTGATTGAGAAGCCGCTCGCGGATCTGAAGCCGGGCGAAACGGCCGAGATCGTCTCCCTGAACGGCGGAGATGATTTCAAGGCGCGGCTGCGCGCCATGGGGCTCGCCGAGGGGCGGACGGTGCGCAAGCTCTCCCGCATCCGCTGGGGCGGCCCGATCGTGCTTCTCGTCCATCGCGCGCAGGTCGCGGTCGGCCGCGGCATGGCGCGGAAGATAGTCGTCCGCGTCAAGGACAAGGGCAAAGACAAGAAAGACAAAGGCACGAAGAAGGGCGGGGGCGCCGAAGACAATGGCTGAGAATCGCTGGAACGACGGCCGGCCGCGCGGCGGCGGCGCATCGCCGGGCGGCGGCGTTTCGCCGGTCCGGGAGGTCCGGGGCGGCGCCGACATCCTCCTCGTCGGCCAGCCCAACGTCGGCAAGAGCGTGCTCTTCTCGCGGCTCACCGGCGTGCGCACCATCGCATCCAACTATCCCGGCACGACGGTCGGCTTCGCCGCGGGGCGCATGCGTTTCGGCGGCGGGAGCTACGGCGTCGTCGACGCCCCGGGCACCTATTCGCTCGAGCCGCTCGACGACGCGGCGCGGGTGACGATCGATCTCATCGACGCCGCGGGGCTCGTTATCAACGTGGTGGACGCCACGCACCTCGAGCGGCACCTCTCCCTCACGCTCGAGCTTCTCGCGCAGGGGAAGCCGATGGTCGTCGCGCTCAACATGAGCGACGAGACGCGGCATCTCGGGATCGAGATCGACGTCGAACGGCTGGAAGAGCTTCTCGGCGTGCCGGTCGTGCCCACCGTCGCGAGGACCGGCGAGGGGATCGTGCGGCTGATCGGGGCCGCGCTGTCCCGGGGGATCGCGGAGCGCGGCTCGGGGGGCGCCGATCCGGCGCGCGACGAGAGCGGCCACCCCGCGCATCACCCGCATCTGGCCCATCACCACGCGGGAGAGCGCGCGGACGGGCACGAGCATATCGCGGACGACAAGATCTGGAGCCGCGTGGGCGAGATCGTCGACGAGGTGCAGACGCTCCGCCATCATCACCACACCGTCGCGCAGCGCTTCGAGGACGCGAGCGTGCACCCGTACCTCGGGGGCGTCATCGCGCTTCTCGTGCTCGCCGCCTCGCTCGCCGTCGTCCGGCTGATCGGCGAGCTCCTCGCGACCGGCGGCGTCGGGATCGCGGGGGAACCGTGGCTCAGGCTCCCCTTCGGGATGGAGCCGCTCTTCGATGCGGCGTGGCGGCCCGCCGTGACGAGGATCTCCGCCTCGCTCGGGGGCGGCGGCTTCATCCACCATCTCCTCATCGGGAACCTCATCGACGGGCGCATCGATTTCAAGCAGTCGTTCGGGCTTCTCACCACGGGGCTGTTCGTCCCCCTCGGCATGGTGCTCCCGTACATTTTCAGCTTCTACTTCGTGCTCTCGCTCCTCGAGGACACCGGCTATCTCCCGCGGCTCGCCGTGTTCCTCGACACCGGCATGCACCGCATCGGGCTCCACGGCTACGCGATCGTGCCGACGCTCCTCGGTCTCGGCTGCAACGTCCCCGGCATCATGGCGACGCGCATTCTCGAGAACAGGCGCCAGCGGTTCATCACGGCCACGCTCATCTCGATCGCCGTTCCCTGCGCGGCGCTCCAGGCGATGATCGTGGGGCTCGCGGGCTCGCGCGGGCTCTGGGTGATCGCGCTCGTCTACGGCATCCTTTTCGTCGTGTGGATCGTCATCGGGATGATTCTGAAATACGCCACGCGTGGCTTTCTCCCCGAGCTTCTCATCGAGATCCCGCCGTACCGCGTCCCGTCCGTCGGGGCGCTCGCCTCGAAGATGTGGATGCGGGTCGGCGGCTTCCTCGTCGAGGCGCTGCCGATCGTTCTCGCCGCGATCCTCGTGGTGAACGTTCTCTACGCGCTGAACGTGTTCCACTACGTCGCCGACGCGGGCGCGGGACTCGTGAACACGCTGTGGGGATTGCCGAAAGAGGCGATCGTGCCGCTGCTGCTCGGGATCCTGCGGAAGGAAATGGGTGCTGGAATGTTCGCGCCGCTCGCGCTCACGACGAAGCAGCTCGTCTCGGGGTGCGTGATTCTCTCGATGTTCTTCCCGTGCGTGGCCACGCTCGTCGTGCTGCTGCGGGAGCTCGGGTGGCGGGACACCGTCAAGGCGACGGGAATCATGCTCGTCGCGGTCGTCGCGGCGGGCGCCGCGATCAATTTCATCTGGCCGTGACGGCCCGGCGTATCGCCCCGGCGCCGGCCGCTCGGCCGCGCCGGCGTCCGGCCTGTCGTTACTTCTCCGCCCGCCCCGCGAGGAAGGCCTGCTTGTTGATCTCGCCGGTGCCCTTCGGCGCCATCTTCTCGATCACCTGGAGCCACTTCGACTCCTCGAGGTCGAGGTCGTTGGAGAGCACGCCGAGGAGGATCGTGTTCACGAGCTTCGTGTTCCCGAGCTTCTTGCCGATCTCGAAGGCGTCGATGATGACGGTGTGCGGCACGCGGGCCTTGATCGACTCCTCGACCTTCTCGGGGTAGGAGAACTTGCCCGTCGTCGCGATGGGCGGGACGATTCTTTGCTCGTTGACGATGATGGTGCCGCCGGGCCTGAGATAGTGCACCCAGCGGAGCCCCTCGGCGACCTCGAAGGCGAGGACCACGTCGGCGGCGCCTTCTTCGATCAACGGCGAGTGGACCTTCTTCCCGAAGCGCACGTGGCTCGTCACGACGCCGCCGCGCTGGGACATCCCGTGGACCTCGCTCTTCTTCGCGTCGAGCCCCATGACCTTGGCGACCTGGCAGAGCATCTCGCTCGCGAGCAGCACGCCCTGCCCGCCCACTCCCACGATCAGTACATTCGTCGTGCCGTCTTTCATTTCGTTCCTTCCTTGCATCGCGCGGCCGCGCCGCGCCTTACTTCGTCACTTCCTGAATTGCTTCCTCGGGGCAGACCTGCGCGCAGAGCGTGCAGCCCGTGCAGAGATCGAGATCGATCTGCGATTTCGCGCGCCCCTTCTCGTTCTTCTCGCTCGACGCGCTGATCGCCGGGCAGCCGATCCGGAAGCAGGCGCCGCACGCCGTGCACTTCTCGAGGACGACGTGGAATTTGTTCGCCGGCTTCAGCTTGCTCGGGAAGAGCACGCACGGCTTCGTCGTGATTACCACGGACGGCGCGTCGCGCTCGATCTCTTCCTTGAGAACGGCGAGCGTCTCCTTCTGGTCGAACGGGTCGACCGTGCGCACGTGCTCGACGCCGAGCGCTTTCACGAGCTCGACGAGATCGATCGCATGCGTCTTCTCTCCCATGAGCGTCTTCGACGTTCCGGGGTGATCCTGCCCGCCCGTCATGGCGGTGATGCGGTTGTCGACGATGATCGTCACCTGCGTGCCGCGGTTGTACACGACGTTCGCGAGCCCCGTGATGCCGCTGTGGAGGAAGGTCGAGTCGCCGATGACGGCGACCGTTTTCTTTTTCGTCTTCTTCGCCTTCTCGATGCCGAAGGCGTGGTTGATAGAGGCGCCCATGCAGAGGCACGTGTCGATCGTCTCGAGCGGCGGGAGCGCGGCGAGCGTATAGCAGCCGATGTCTCCCGTTATGTTCACGCCGCACTTCTTGAGCGCCATCATGAGGCCGCGGTGCGGGCATCCGGGGCACAGCGCCGGGGGTCTCGGGAGCACGTTTTCCTGCGCCTGCTTCGGGAGCGCCGTGCTCTTCGGGAGCGCGCCCGCCGCGATGAAGCCATCGCGCACGCGCTCGACGTTGAGCTCCATGAAATTGGAGAAATATTTCTTGCCCTCGCAGGGGATGCCGGCGGCGAGGATCTGCTCTTCGTAGAAGGGCTCGAGCTCCTCGACGACGATGAGGCGATCGACCTTCGAGGCGAAGTCCCTGATCTTGTTCATCGGGAGCGGATAGCCCATGCCGAGCTTGAGGAAGCTCGCTCCGGGCAGGATCTCCTTCGCATACTGGTACGCGACGCTGCCGGAGACGATGCCGACCTTCGTGTCGCCCATCTCGACCTTGTTGAGCGGCGACGTCTCGGCGAATTTCTTGAGCGCCTCGAGGCGCTCGATGACGAGTTTGTGACGCACGCTCGCGAAGACGGGCATCATGACGTATTTGGCGATGTTCTTCTCGAAGCCGGCGTGCTCCGAGAGATGCCGCTCTCCCATTTTCACAAGCCCCTTCGAGTGCGAGATGCGCGTCGTCATGCGGAAGAGGACCGGCGTGTCGAACTTCTCGCTGATCTCGAAAGCGTCCTTAACCATGTCGAGCGATTCCTGGCTGTCGGCGGGCTCGAGCACGGGGATCGAGGCGAATTTGCCGTAGAACCGGTTGTCCTGCTCGTTCTGCGACGAGTGGAGGCTCGGATCGTCGGCGCTCACGAGGATGAGCCCGGCGCCCACGCCGGTGTACGCGAGCGTCATGAGCGGATCGGCCGCGACGTTGACGCCGACGTGCTTCATCGCGGCGATGGCGCGCGCGCCGCCCCAGCTCGCCCCGACCGCCACCTCGAGGGCCACCTTCTCGTTGATCGACCATTCGCAGTAGACGTCCGCTTTGCACTGCTTCGCGAGCGTCTCGAGGATCTCGGTGCTCGGCGTGCCCGGATACGCGGAGGCGAACTCTCCGCCGTGCTCGTACACGCCTCGCGCGAAGGCTTCGTTTCCGGATAACAGCATTTCCATAGAGAGGCTCCTCCTGGTGGGGGCGTTTTCCGAAGGTTGTGTTCGTCGAAAGTCGAAACTCTGCTTTCGGATACCTTAAAAGGAATGGCGGAAAAATTCAACTAAAAAGCGCCGCCGCCGCTGTGTCATTTCTCCACCCGCGCGTCTAACCATACAGGCATCAGAAACAACAAATCGTAAATCAATCTGTGCCCGCCGCGGGATCCGGGGTCATTCTCTTTCGGAGGGTCGATATGTTCTTCACATCGCACTCGAGGCGTCCTTCTCCTCTCTCTCTTCCTTCCTCATTCTTTCGATCACTGGGGCGTGGGCCCCCCCCCCCCCCCCCCCCCCCCCCCCCGGCTCCCCCTGTTCCCCCCCCCCCCCCCCCCCCGGCTCAGTCGTACGAGAGGCGGGTCTTCTCGTCCGCCATCGTCGGGCGGGTTATCTCCTCCCACTCGGGGCCGCGCCACGTTCCCAGCTGCTCGTGGACCTTCAGATATTTCTCCGGGATGGGGTGGGTGCCGAGCACGACTTCGAGCCCGTACTTGGTCTTGATGTAGTCGCGGAAATAGCCGATCGAGCGGCACGGCGGGTAGCCGACGAGGAGCCCCGTGGCGAGATGTATCACGGTCGCGCCGTTGCGCTTCATCTCGTCGACGGTGTATTCGATGTTTCCGCCGGGACACCCCCCGCACGTCGTGAACCCGACGATCTCCACTTCCTGGTCCTTGTAGATGCTGAAGGCGCCCGCGCGCTCGCGGGCAGCCCTGAAGCATTTGCCCCCGGCGCACGAGCGGTAGCGGTCGCAGATAATAATGCCGATTTTCACCTTATCTTCCATGGTTCCTATTTCCGGTACCACACGGTCCACCAGTCGGAGGAACCGAGGCCGCACGTGACGAAGAACGGGCCGTACCCTTCCGGGCGTTCCATCGCGGGCAGGTGCTCCGCGAGAGGCATGGTCTGGAGGAATTTATGGATCTGCGTGCCCGCCTGCTCGGTCAGCTTGATCCTGAACTCGACCGAGTACGGCGGCCAGCAGGCCCCTTCGGCGACGTGCTTGAGCTCGGAGCGGCTGTAGACCTGGACGTTGCGCATCTCGAGCGCCTTCGCGAGATCGAGCGCGGCCTTCTTGTAGAGGGCGTATTCGGCGGGTTCGACCGAGCTTACGCGGATCCACGCCGCGTCGGCGGGCGCCTCCGCCCCGGCGTTCATCCCCGTGCCGACGGTGATCGTTTCGATCGTGCAGCCGCCGACCTTTTCCGTTTGCTTCGATCCCGTAGCCTTGCCCTTGTTACAGCCGAGCGCGGCCGCGACGAGAGCGCATGCGAACAGCATCGGGAACAGGGTTCTCATTGCGCACCTTCCTTCTTCCGGTCCGCGGTCCGGCCCGCGCCGGGCCGCCGCCGCGCCTACTGCGATATCGGCTTGAGCCAGACCGTGAGGCCGAGCCTCACGTCGAGCGAGCGGAACCGGTCCTCGAGAGGCTTTCCGGCGCTATCCAACACGACGTCGGTGTTGACGTTCTCGAGAAACGGCGCCCTGAACTCTTTCGTCTGCAATCCCGCGTAGTACGAGCACTCGACGGCGATCTCGAGATTGCTCCTGACCGAAACGCCGAACCTCCCCGTGACGAGCCCCTCCGCGGCGCCGAGCTTGCCGCCGCCGGCGACGAGGTTTGTCTGGCCGTAGCCGATGCCCGCGCCGAGGGAGGGATGGAATCGCTCGCTTTCGATCAAGAAATTGCGCCGCGCGACGAGCGCGAAGGCGTAGTGCTTCATCTCGGACGGGAAGTACTCGTATTCGTTCTCGTAGTCGAACGAGGGGTAGAACATCGTGGCGAAGTGCAGCTCGAGCGACCAGCGCTCTTCGAGAAGCGAATGCCCGATCGAGACGCCGAGCCCGTAACCGGCGCCGACCTTGTCCTGCTCCTGAACCGCGAGCTCGTCGTTCAGGTTCGTGAGGCTCGGAACGCTGGCGCCGCCGTCGAGATGCACGAAGAACCGCCCGCTCACGGCGCGGAGCGGCGAGCACAGGGCGAGGAGAAAAACGACCGCTAGAACGGCGCGCAGCATCGAAACGTTAGCCGGCTTCATGTGTTGAATTATAGGGCTGCATCCGGCGAAGTCCAGCGTTATAATCGTATGGCGGCGCACGTCCGCTCGCTCGATGGGCGCGCCGCGGGGCGCGCGTGATCGCGCCTGATCGCGACGTTGACATTCATCGCGGAAGTGAGGGTCATCGCATGAGAATCGCTGTGAAAACGACGGTCGTGTGCGCGATGCTGGTGTTCGCGGGGCAGGCTGCCGCCGCGCAAGCGTCGGCGGCCGGGCAGGAGACGGCAGCCGCGCAGGATACCGCCGCGGCGGCCGATCTCGCGAAGCTGCTCCCGCCCGCGTCGACGATCGAGGGCTGGCGGACCGACGGCGAGCCGCTCGTCTACACGGGGGACAATCTCTGGGAGTACATCGACGGCGCGGCCGAGAATTTTCTCTCCTTCGATTTTCGGATGGTGCTCGCGCAGGATTACCTCTCGTCCGCGGAGCGCGGGCTCAAGGTCGAGATCTACGAGCACGGAAGCCCCCTCATGGCGTACGGCATCTACGCGCAGATGCGTAGCCCGGGGCTCGCGCGCCACGCGATCGGCGACGAGGCGTTCTCCGACGAATATTCGCTGCACTTCTGGAAGGACCGCTACTACGTGCGCGTCGGGATGTTCGAGGCGGGGGAGGATTCGGATGCGGCGCTGAAGCTTTTCGCCGGCGCGGTCGCGGCGGCGATTCCCGGGGGCGGCGGCGGGCTCCCGCCCGAGACTGAGGCGTTTCCCCGCGAGGGGCTCGGGTTGAACAACCTCCGGTACATCACGGAGGGCGTGCTCGGACGCGAGAGCTTTCCGCCGGCGTTCGTCGGCACGTACCTGATCGATAACCAGGAGGCGAGGCTCTACCTCGCCACGCTCCGCGACAGCGCGGCGGCGCGCGACACCTTCGAGTGGTACACGGACGAGATGGAATCGTTCGTCGCGACCGCCGAGGGATCGCGCGGCGACTACATTCTCGGCGCCGGCAGGGATCCCCATCAGGGGGACGTGCTCGTGTTCACCTATGCGAAGTACCTCGGTGTTCTCGCCGGGCTCGCGAAGCCGGGGGATCGGGCCACGGAGTTCGTGCAATCGGTCGTCGAGAGGCTCCACGCGGTCGAGGCCGCCATGAAGCGGATGCGTCCGGCCGGGCAACATTGAAGAATTCGGGTTGAATCGGGGCCGAATCAAACGACGCGCTTCGCCGCTTCCTTCATCATGTCGGGGATCGGGAGCCCGTAGGGGCATTTCTCGAGGCATTCGCCGCACTCCGAGCAATCCGCGAACTTCTTCGGCAGCGCCGAGAGCCGGGCGAGCGCCCAGTCCGTGAGCTCGTAGCGCGTGTAGTAGCCGTCGATGAGGAAGAGGAACGGGATGTTGAGGCCGTTCGGGCAGGGCAGGCAGTAGCCGCAGCGGCGGCAGAACTTGTTTCCCCAGAGCTTCCGCTCCTCCTCGAGCGCGGCGAGATCGCCGGCCGCGAGCGGGGCGGCCGTCTCGCCGGCCGCGGCGTTCTCCTCGACCTGCTCCACGGCGTCCATGCCGGGAATGACGACGTCCATGCCGCGCGCGATCTCGAACCGCAGCGCGAGCGCGCGGTTCCGGAGCGCCCCTCCGGCGAGCGGCTTCATGCATATCGTGCCGACGCCGGCGGCTTTCGCCGCGGGGATGACGTCCTCCTCCCATTCCGTCTCGATCGGGTTGAACGGGAACTGCGCCGTGTCGAAGAGCCCGGTCCCGATCGCCCGGAGCATGATCTCGCGCGAGTGGCCGGTGATCCCGATCCAGCGCACCTTCCCCGCCGCGCGCGCCGCCGCGGCGGCTTCGTAGGCGCCGCCGGGCCCGAGCACGCGCTCGAGATCGGCGGCCGTGCCGATGGAGTGGAGCTGGTAGAGGTCGATCGTGTCCGCGCGGAAGTTGCGGAGGCTCGTCTCGATGTCGGCGGCGAATTCGGGCGCGGTGCGGGCGAGCGATTTCGTCGAGAGATAGACGCGGGCGCGCTCGCCGGCAAGCGCGCGGCCGATCTTCTCCTCGCTGTCCGTGTAGGCGCGGGCGCTGTCGAAGAAGTTGATGCCCCGCGCGACCGCCGCCTTGAGGATGCGCTCCGCCTCGTCGAACGAAACCCCCTGAATCGGGATCCCGCCGAATCCGACGGCCGAAACCGTCATGTCCGTTCTGCCGAGCGTCCGTTTCCGCATGGGGTGAAATCTAACAGGTTGCCGCCGCGAGCGCAAGGCGGCGGGACGATCGGCCGGGACACCGGCGCGATTACGCGCGCCCCCGGGAGGCGGCGCGGCCGAGCGCCTGCTCGTACACGGTCTCCGTGGCCCGGATCATCTTTTCGGCGGGGAACCGTTCGTGGACCATCGCGCGTCCGGCGAGCGCGAGCCGCTGCGCCTTCGCCGGATCCTGCAGGAGCTCGACGATGCGCTTGGCGAGAAACTCCGCCGAGCCCTTCGGCACGAGGTAGCCGGTCTTGCCGCTCTCGATCACTTCGGGGATCCCCCCGACCTCCGTGGAAATGACCGGCACGCCGGAGGCGAGCGCCTCGAGGAGCGTCAGCGGCATGCCCTCCGAGTCCGACGAAAGGCAAAAGATGTCGATCGCGCCGTAGAAGTGGTCGATCGACTGCGTTTCCTTGACGAGCGAGACGTACTCGCTCACGCCCATGTCCGCCGCGTACGCGGCGAGGCTCTCGCGCAGCTCCCCCTCGCCGATGATCGCGAGGTGAACCTCCCCCGCCTCCTGCCGCGCGCGGGCCAGCGCCTCGATGAGCAGCTTGTGGTTCTTGACGGGAACCATACGCCCGACGGTGCCGATGAGCTTGGCGCCGGGGAGCAGCTTGAAGCGCGCCCTGCATTCGGCGCGGGGCGGGAGCTTCTCGTAGTCCTGCAGGCGGATGCCGTTCGGGATCTCGAGGAACATGTCGGCGAGAGCGGGAAACGCCTCCGCGTACGACCGCCGGACGAGCTCGGAAACGCAGATGATCCTGCTCGCGCGCTTCGTGAACCGCGGGTAGAGCCACCGGTAGAGCGCGGGCATCGTCTCGGGGAGGTACGGGTTGTGCTCGGTGCGGACGATCGGCGCGCCCGAGCCGCTCACGATGTGCGCGAGCGTTCCCCAGAACATGCCCGGCGAATTGTGCAGATGGACGAGATCGATCTTCTCCCGGCGGATGAGATTCGCGAGCTTCGTCACCGCGGTGACGTCGCCGCGCCGCTTCTTGCCGAGGAGGAACACGCGCGAACCGGTGTTCGACAGCCGGTCGATCATGTCGCCGCCCCCCGTGATCGAGCAGACGAGATACTCGAAGCGGCGGCGGTCCGAGCCGAGCAGCTGCGTCTCGATGATGCGCTCGGCGCCGCCCCGGTACAGCGAATAGATGACGTGCAGGATCCGGTGTCTCATTGCGATCTCCATCCCCCGTGGCGCGAAAAACCAAGAGATTGGAGATAGATACCATACTCGCGGGGCCATTTCAACGAAATCCGGCACGTCGTGTCGCGCCCGCCAATCCGGTGCCGGGCGCCGGGCGCGGCAATCCGGCACCGGGCGCGCTCCTGGCTCCCGTGCGCCGCGGGGCGGTCCTTTTCCCTTTTGCGCCGCGCGGCCGCGGGAGTACAATGCGCGGCAGGAGGCGTCCCGTGGATCGAATGGCGAAAATCGTCTGCACCATCGGCCCGGCGAGCCGCGGCCCGAAGCGGCTGAAGCAGCTCCTCGACGCGGGGATGGATGTCGCGCGGCTCAATTTCTCCCATGGCTCTCCCGACGAGCACCGGGAAGTATTCGACCGGCTCCGGCGGCTCGACCGGCGGGTCGGGATCATGCAGGATCTCGCCGGCCCCAAGATCCGGATCGGCGAGATGGAGGGAGGGCAGGCGCGCCTGCGGGACGGCGGGACGTTCGCGCTCACCGGGAAAAAGATCCTGGGAAACGAGGAGGGCGCGCACGTCGAGTACCGCTTCGGCCCCGGGGACGTGAAGGCCGGGGACGATCTCTACCTCGCCGACGGGAGCATTCACCTGATAGTCGAGAAGGTCGTCGGGCGCGAGATCCGCTGCCGGATCGTGCACGGCGGCATCCTCACGTCGCGCAAGGGGCTCAACGTGCCGCGCCTGCGGCTCGGCGGATCCCTCGGCCCGAAGGACGCGCGCGACCTCGCGTTCGGCCTTGCGATGGGAGTCGATTACGTCGCCCTGTCGTTCGTGACGTGCGCCGCCGACGTCAAGCGCGTGAAGCGCGTCATCCGGGAACGGCGGTCGCCGGCGCTCGTCGTCGCGAAGATCGAGAAGGAACGCGCGCTCGAGCGGATCGAATCGATCGTCGAGGCCTCGGACGCGATCATGATCGCGCGGGGAGACCTCGGGGTGGAAATCCCGCTCGAACGGGTGCCCGTCGCGCAAAAGGAGATCATCGACCGGTGCCGCGCGGCGGGGAAGCCGGTCATCGTGGCCACGCAGATGCTCGAGTCGTTGACCGGCGCCGAGCGCCCGACTCGCGCCGAGGCGAGCGATGTGGCGAACGCGATCCTGGACGGCGCCGACGCCGTGATGCTCTCCGCGGAAACGGCCAGCGGCCGGTTCCCGGTCGAGAGCGTCAGCGTCATGAGCCGCATCGTGCGGGAAGCGGAGCGGTATGAGCGGCGGCGCGGGAAGAGCGCGCGGGGCGAATGCTGCGCCGGATCGGAGTGGCCGCCGGCGGATCTCGCCGAGGCCGCCTGCGAGGCCGCCGCGCGAACGGCGGCGAGCGCCGGCGCGAAGGTCGTCGTCTGCCTCACGCGGACCGGCCGCACGGCGCGGTTGATCGCCCGCTACCGGCCGCCGGGCATGCGAATCGTGGCGATGACCGATAGTCCCGAGGTCATAAGGCAGATGAGCCTCGTTTGGGGTGTCGAAGCCCTTTCCGTCCCGCGCATCGAGAGGACGGAAAACGTGTTCGCCCTGATGAAGGAGAGGCTGCGAGCCGCCGGCGTGAGGGGGCTTGCGGTCATCGCGGCCGGGATTCCCACCTCCGAGAGGGTTCCGACGAACACCGTGCATCTCATCGACTGCTGAGGAAACAATTTTTACGCAAAACCCTTCCAAGTAAAATATTCTTATTGACATCTAAAAATGGTGTGATATAATCGGGCCGCAATTTGGAACGCATCTTCGCTCTGCACCTCGATCTCGCACCTGTGCGCAACTTGTTTGATGACAGCCGGTTTCTTTATGCCGGAACGTTTCTTGAAATGGATAAAAACCGTGCCGTTGTGAGCTGAGCCCGCGGTAGTCCGCGATGGCACGGTTATTGATGTAGGATGAGTCAATACGCGACACGAAGGCCTGTTAGAGCCCGCGGTTGAGTGAGTTAGAAAAGGGTTCGGGGACCCCCATCGTCAGGAGCAGAGGCTGGACGTGGCGTCGTAAGGCCGAAGGATAATAGGCAGCAAGATCGCACCCTGTTACCCCTTCGGGACTCAGAAGGATGGATTGATCAAGGGGTTGGTTGATCCATCCTTCCTTATTTTCGTTCGGTTCGAGGCAAAGAGTGCGGGGGCAAAGAGAAAGCGCCGGAGCGGGGTGGCCGCTCCGGCGCTTTCGTTTGTCGTTCCGCGCGTTCGCTCCGGGCCACCGCGAGGCGCGGCGTTTCCGTTGCCGGCCGCGCGCGGTTCCGGATCGCGCGAGATTCCCTCAGTCGATCGGGCCGAACCCGATGATGTCCTCGATCCCGCCCTTCCGCTGGCTCTTCGGCTTGAAGATCGCCTTCACCGGCAGGCCGAGCGCCACTTCCTCGATGCTGATCCCCTCGAGGTAGTGGATGATGCCGCCGTCCGTGCCGTCGATCTTGATCATCGCGAGGATGCGCGGCCGGGCCTTATCCGAGCCGTCCATGTTCTTGAACGTGACCGTGAAGGTGTCCACGTGCCCGACCGTGCCGACGTCGATGAACTTCGTCAGCTCCTCGAAGCAGCGGTCGCAGTAGATCTTCGGCGGCACGAACGTTACGTCGCAGGCGTCGCAGCGCGTCCCGAGAAACGTCCCCTTGTCCTTGACGGCCCTGAAGAACGTCTCGCCGGCGAGCCCGTACGTGTAGACGTATCTGACCGGAATCTCCCCTTCCCAGAAGGTCGGGGTCGTCGTTTTCGTGATCTTTTCCGTGATCGCCATCGTGGTACCCCCTCAGCGCTTTCTTTTCGCGGCCGTCTTCTTCGGGGCGGCGGCGCGTATCGGCTTGAAGTAGAGGATGTCGGTGATCGCGCCCGTTCGTTCCTCGGGCTTCTTCCATACGGCGCGCACCTTCATTCCGATCTCGACGTCGTCGGGGCCGATCTCTCCGAGCATGTGCAGAATCCCCATTCCCTTCGTCGCCCCGTCGATCTGGATCACCGCCGGGAGAAGCGGCGGCTCCTTGGGGCCGCGCCGCGAGGCGTCCCAGTTGACGCGGGCGACGCTGAACGTGTTCACGACCCCCGTGTCCTCGACGTAGGCCCACTCGTCCGTCGGGCGGAAGCACAGCTCGCAGAACATCCGCGGCGGCAGCATGATGCGGTGGCACTCGTGGCAGACGCGCGCGATGATTCGCCCCTCCTTGAGCTCGGCGAGGTAGCGTCCGATCGCCACCCCGTTGTCCCACGCGTAGCCGAGGTTGGGCGTCCACTCCGTCGTGAGGACCTTGCACTTCTCGAAATCGGAAGATTTGAGGTGCGTCCCTCCGAGTTTGCAGTCTTCCAGTTTCATTGATCCGCTCCTTGTTTATCAGCTTCTCAGTACGATGACCGTTCCCATCTGCATGAGGTCTCCCCACGCCTGCGCGACGCCGCACGTGGGCTTGCCGGGCACCTGGCGCTTCCCCGCTTCCCCGCGGAGCTGCAGGAAGAGCTCGATGACCTTCATGAGCCCCGTCGCCGCGATCGGATTCCCGACGCCGAGCGCGCCGCCCGAGGGGCAGACGGGGAGATTGCCGTCGCGGGCCGTGTAGCCCTCGGCGGTGAGGCGGGCCGCCTCGCCGCGCGGGCAGAGCATGAGGCCCTCCATGTGGTGGAGCTCCTTGTAGTCGAACGGATCGTAGGGCTCGGCGATATGGATCTCCTTCGCCGGCTCCTTGATTCCCGCCATGTCGTAGGCCATCCGCGCCGCCGTTTCGACGTAGCGCGGGTAGGACAGATCGCGCGTCCCCCAGTAGGCCGTGTCGATCGACATGCCGACGCCGTCGATCCAGACCGGCTTGTCGGTGAGGCGCCGCGCGACGCGCTCGCTCGCGAGCACGACGGCCGCCGCGCCGTCGGAGGCCGGGCTGATGTCGAGCCGGTTCACCGGCCAGCAGAGGGTCTCGCTGTTGAGAACGTCCTCGACGGTGATCTCCTCGGCGACCTGGGCCGAGGGATGATCGAGGGCGTTGTGCTTGTTCTTGACCGCCACGCGGGCGATGTCCGCCTTCGTGATGCCGTACGTCTGCATGTAGCGGTTCATCTCGAGGGCGAAGATCCAGATGAGCGTGGGCTTCAGGGGCTGCTCCGTCGTGTGGTCGAATATCGTGAGGAACGCCCCCTGCGGATGCGGGTGGCAGGTCGACATCTTTTCCTCGGCGACGACGAGGCAGATGTCCGCCATGCCGCTCGCCACGTGCATCCATCCGTGGATGGGGCTGAAGACCCCCGTGCCGCCGCCGACGTAGTGGCGCATGTACGGTTTCCGGTGGGCGCCCGCGCCGTCGGCGAGGTATTCCCCCTTCATGTGGACGCCGTCGAAGGCGTCCGGCGCCGTGCCGAGCGTCACCATGTCGACGTCGTCGAGCGTGAGACCGCAGGAGTCGAGCGCCATCTTCGATGCCTGCCAGGACAGCTCCTTCCCCGTCTCCTGCGCGCGGCGCACGAACTTCGTGATGCCGGCTCCAACGATTGCTACCTTCCTCATTCCCATTGCAGAAGACCTCCTACATGTTCGAAAGGATGGCGACCGCTCCCGTCGCGGTCGGAACGCCGCGCCAGACCTGCGCGAGGCCGATGTTCACGTCGGGGATCTGCCGGGCGCCCGCGTGGCCGCGGAGCTGCTCGACGAGCTCGAGGATCTTGTGCGCTCCGGAGGCCTCGAAAAGGTGACCGACCCCGAGCGCGCCCCCCGAAACGTTGATCGGAAGCCTTCCGGTGAAGCTGGTCGCGCCGCTCTCGAGGAGGTGCGCCGCCTCCCCCGGCCGGCAGAGCTTCAGCGCTTCCATGTGCTGGAGCTCCTTGTACGAATACTCGTCGCAGATCTCGGCGAAATCGACCATGCCCACGGGGTCGGCGATTCCCGCCATCTTATACGCCATCTCGGCGGCGATGCGGGCGTAGGCCGCCTCGCCCCAGTCGCGCATCTCGAGGGTCGGCGTGTCGGTGCACCAGCCGAGCCCCTCGACCCATATGGGCGTGTCGGTGAGGGTGAGAGCCGTCTCCCCGTCCGCGAGAACCGCCACGACCGCGCCGTCCGCGTGCGGGGCGATGTCGAGGCGGTGGAGCGGCAGCGAGATCGGATCGGAGTTCATGACGTCACGCTCGGTGATGTCGGCGCCGAAGGCCGCGTAGGGATTCCGCATGGCGTTCCCCTTGTTCTTCACGACGACCTTCGCGCACTGCTCCGAGGAGGTGCACGTCTCGAACATATAACGCGTCATCTCGAGCCCCGCGATCGCGTGCGGCGTCTCGCGGAGCGGGCGGTTGTAGACGGGATCGAACGCGAACCCCATGACCTCGTCCACGTTCTTGATGTTCGACGCCTTGCTGTGGGCCTCGACCGTGACCGTCTTGAACATGCCGGTCATGATCATCATGTAGCCCGCGGCGAGCGCCTGGATGAAATCTCCGGGGATGGTGTGCGTCGGCTTGAGGACTGCGCCGATCTGATCGGGGCAGTACTCGTCGCAGATGCTGTAGCCTTCGATGAAGTCCTCGGCGGCGGTGATGAAGCCGTCGATCTCGCTCGGCTCGATGCCGGCGTCCGTGTACGCCTTCCGGGCGGCCTCGAAGATGAGCTCCCGGTAGGAGACATCGGGTGTGACGGACCTGAATCCGGTGGTCCCGATGCCGACGATTGCGACTCGCTTGACCATACGTTCACCTCTCGATCTACAGGTGCGGGCGAGACATTTTCGTAATGCCGGACTTGGGGAAAAAGAGCGGGAAAATTGTCTCATGAATTCGGACGGTGCGCAACAGGAATCTCCCGCGGCCGGGGCCGCCGTCGGCGCCCTGATGTAAAAAGGGCCCCCCCCTCCGGGAGAGAGCCCTTCTCGCAGCCCAGCACGGAGTAGTCGACGCGCTGGTCGCTAGAACAGACTCTTGATCGCGCCCCAGCTCGTTTCCTCGACGCCGATCTGCACGGGGCAGAGGATCGAGGTGAGCCCGATGATGGGGAAGAAATCGTTGTTGGGGAAGAACGTTCCCCGCAGCTCGCCGCTCGCCGGGTGCGGGCCGACGACGAGCGGGTAGTCCATGAGGCCTGCGCCGCACGGCGCGAGCGTCATGCCCTTGTACTGGCAGATCATGTTGTATCCCGGATCGAATCCGCTCAGCGGCGGCCAGAAGGCGAGCGAGTGTCCGCTCAGCGGGTCGCCCAGCTCAACGACGACATTCGGCCCGAGCACCACGTCGCTGACGAGGAACATCCCGGTGGGGGGATAGACCAGCGAGTATTCCAGCGCCGTCACGAAGTAGTTCGCCCCATGGAGGTACAGATAGATATCGAAGAAGCTGAACGGCATGGGGTCATATGCCATTTTGCCGGGCCAGTAATCGAAATAGAGCCCCATCGTCGCCCCCCAGACCGAAGTCGTGGCGAAGATGACCAGGAAGCAAGTCAGTAGCAGCCGTTTCATGCCCGTCTCCTCTCGGTGTGTCGACCTATGTGTTTGTGATTGAGAGAGTTATCCGGCGAGCCCTCACCTCCTCGAAGCGAAATGGTTTCCATGCGGCCGACGGTGAAAAGACACCACGGGTGCGGAGCGGGATGCGGGGCGGTTGTGGTGATTTTACGGCGCAATCATAGCACCAATCGGCCGAGAGGTCAAGGGGGAAGCGCCGCCCGGCTGCCGCCCGGCGGGATCTCGCTCGCTGCGCTGCGACCTCGCTTGAACGGGCGATGCGAAGAAAAGGGCCGCCCCCTCGAGAGGGCGGCCCCACAGACCGAAGAATCGATCCGTTTCGCGGTCCCGGCGATCTATTTATACTGCTGCTTGATGTCGCTCCATGTGGTGGATTCCACGGAGACCTCGCCCGGCCTGATCGAGAAAGTCAAATCGTACCACCCGCACGTTCCATCGAGGTAGGCGTCCACGGCCACGTAGACCGTAATCGCCGTCGGACCGTTGTTCGCGTAGGTGACGACCTCGGGATCTCCGAAGAGCCCGTTGTCGGCGAACGCGACGCACTGGAACGGCTCGGTGCACGTGCCCAGCACCCATATGGCGGGATCGAACTGCTCGCTGATCAGCGTGGCGGTGAAGCTGCTCCACGGGGCCATGGTGACGGCGTAGTAATCCTCGAGGCCGTTTTCGGGCCAGCTGTTGCAATCGAGCTGGCTCAGGAGATTCTCGCCGCCGGGGCACGAAGAAACGAAGAAAACGGTATCGACGACCGCTTCCGCCATCTCGCAGAAGGAGGCCGGCGGAGGAAGCGGGGCGCCCGTGACCGTCAGGATGAACGGGCAGCCTTCCTCGCTGTAGCCGTCGACGACGAGGTAGATGTCGCCGGAGACGGGCTCCGTCGTGGCGAAGCCGGCGTCGACGACATCGATGCAGCCCGCGGCTTCATCGCACATGTTGAGGATGGCCAGATCGAGGTCGCAGCCTTGTCCCTCGATGGTGGCTTCGAACATGGCGGGCTCGCTCAGGTAGAGATGGAACACGACTTCTCCGCCCGGCTCGTACCAGGGGTTGCAGCCGTACGCCGCCACGTTGCTGATGAGCCCCGTGTTGTCGCCGTAATAGACGTTATTCAGGGTGATCTCGGTGGCTCCGGAGCAGTCGAGCAGGCCCGCCGCGGCGGCCGGCATGATCGTCTTCCCGGTCGGGACGTTCCCGATCGGCCTTATGGAGCTCTTCGAAATCTCCGCGTTCGCGGAAACCGCGAGAAGCATGATCCCGAGGACAGCGATAGCCATAAGCCTCATGTTGTCCGACCTCCTCGAAACAGGGTGAAAGGAAAATAATTAAGAACAATTATCACACAAATCGCAAGGAAAGTCAATGCAATTACTTGATTCCTGTGGGCTTGGATAAACAGGGTCGGGAGCATTCTGCCTTTTGACAAACTCCCCCAAAAGCAGTAGATTTTGCTATAATTTTAAGGTTGCGAAATATCGCATATCGGCCTGGGGTCTGCGGGCAACCGGCGGCGAAGGTGCCGCCATCGAAAACGCGAAGGGAGAAAAGGGATTATCATGGCAAACGACGAGGCAAAGGGCGCTTCCGCCGCGACGCTCTCGAAAGATGTCGCCGCGAGGGTTATGAAGGCCGCGATCGCCGGCAACCGCGTCACGCGGAGCCGCGAGGTCATCAACAATCTCGCGCTCAAGGATTTCACGACGATCGAGTCGCGGGGCACGCCGGACGTTCTCACGAAATACCATAATCCGTCCTTCGTCTCGAAGGTCACGAACCGCTCGGCGGCCGTGACGGAAGTGTTCTTCGCCGTTCCCGACGAGCGGCAGAAGAAGATCATCGAGGCCGCGGGAGAATATCTCGAGAATTCCGGGGTGCAGCTCCTCGTCATGGACAAGCAGATGGGGCTTCATCCTGCTCATGCTCATCACTGCCGCACGATCGTAACCGGGAAATACGCGCGGCTCCTCGTCATGTGGGACAAGCTGATCTTCAATCTGCCGGTGGAGGAGGAAGAAAAGGATCCGAGCCAGACGATCATCATGGTCCCCGAGTGGGGCGACGTGGCGAAAACGCTCGATCTCCCGCCGCGCACGATTCTCTGCGACGCGGTGAACCGCGTGACCTTCGTGCTCGGCACCGACTATTTCGGGGAGGTCAAGAAGGGGCACCTCCGCATGGCGATGTATCTCGAGAAGACGCGGTTCAAGGAGGGGAAGGGGGGCGGCCTCGGCGTGCACGCCGGCGGCAAGGTGATCCGCGCCTTCGACGAGAAGGCGAAGAAGCTCGAGGACAAGGGCGCCCTCTTCTTCGGCCTCAGCGGCACGGGGAAGACGACCCTCTCGGTGCACCACTTCTGGCTCGATCCCGCGAAAAAGGAGACGGTCGTCATCCGGCAGGACGACTTCTTCGTCATGACGGATGACGGGGCGGCCTTCGGCACCGAGGACAATGCGTACATCAAGACGGAGGGGCTCGAGCCCGAGGGGCAGCCGCTCCTCTACACCGGGGCGATCAGCCCGTCGGCCATCCTCGAGAACGTCTACACCGATCCGAAGACGCTCGACGTCGACTTCTTCCGCTACGACCACGCCTTCGGGGCGAAGGGGAAGTGCCTCAACGGCCGCGGCATCGTCGTGCGGCGCGAGCTCGATTTCACCGACAACCGGATCGATCTCGATCACGTCGATCTCATCTTCTTCATCACGCGGCGCGACACGATCGTGCCCCCGGCGGCGCGGCTCAATCCGGAGCAGGCCGCGGCGTTCTTCATGCTCGGCGAGTCGATCATCACCTCGGCCGCCGATCCGACGAAGGCGGGGCAGTCGGTGCGCGAGGTCGGGACGAATCCGTTCATCGTGGGCTCCGAGGGGGAGGAGGGAAACCTCTTCTACCGGATCATCAAAGCGAATCCGAAGGTGCAGTGCTTCCTCCTCAACACGGGGGCGTTCGGCGGGCAGAAGATCAAGATCCAGGACTCCGCGGCGTTCATCCGCGAGATCGCGCGCTCGCGCGTCGAGTGGCGCAGGGACGAGACGTGGGGGTACGAGGTGCCCGCGTCGGTGCCCGGCGTGGACCTCGGCCGGTACGACGCGCGCCGCTTCTACAAGCCCGAGGAGATCGCGGCGTTCACCGAGACGCTGCGCGCCGAGCGCGTCGCGTGGCTCGCCAAGTTCAAGGATCTCGATCCCGTCATCGCGGGTGCCGTGAAGTAGCGCGGGGCGCGTGCTCGCGCCGACCCGCAACGCGGGTCCTGGTACTGATTGCACCCCGCGATCATCGAACAATGACGAGCTTGCGCGTGATCTCCCTGCCGCATGCCTGAAGCCTCAGGAAATAGATCCCCGATGCGACCCTGCCGCGCGGCCCGCTGCCGTCCCATCCGATTCGGTTGCGCCCCGCCTGGTACCATGCGTCGGCGAGGACTGCTATGCGCCGGCCGGTCACGTCGAAAATCGTCAGCTGCACGCGCGACGCCCGCGGGAGGATGAGGTCGAAAATCCCCACCTCGCTGAATGGCTGCGCCGACTGGATCTCGAAGGAAAGTGCGTTCGCGACGTTATTCTCAACCGCGGTCATCACGACGATGGCGGAAGCGGAATCGCTCGCGTCGAAAGCGGTATTTCCGTCGGCATCGTACGCGACGACCTTTAGAAACGCCACTTTTGTTTCGGGCCCTTTGACATCCCATGCGAAGGAACCGGCGTTCTCCAATCCCGTGGCGAGCTCGTTATACGGTCCGTCTGGACCCGTATTCGAGAAGAAGAGGTCCACCGACGTTACGCCGCCGTCGTCGGTCGCCGTCCACCGCACATCGGTCTTGGTGCCCACGAGGAACTCCTCGCCGCCCGCGGGAGCGATCATCCGGACCTGCGGCGGATCGCTGCGCGTCGTGAACCGGCATACCGGCCCGGTCGTCGTCGTTTTGCCGTCGCTCACCGTGACGTACCATTGGTACTGCGTTAGAGGGCTCAGGATGGACCAATTCACGCTGCAGCTCGAACCCGAAGGAACGCCTGTCATTGTTCCGAGCGCCACCCATCCGCCAAGCGGCGCCAGGTCGGTATCTAAGGTGAACTGGTGAGTGGAATCGGCATCCACGAGGAATTGGCCGAGCGTCGGCGAGTAAGTCTTGACCCGTATCACGTCTTCATCGGGGTAGAGGGTCATGATGCGGAGGTAGCCGTTCCCGCCGTGTCCCGCGCCGGAGTAATCGGACATCACCGTATTGGTTCTTTGACCATGGTAGATGTCGTACCGGCGCCCCACGCCCGCATGTCCGGCGAGCATCAGGCAGAGATTCGGGTTGTCTTTGAGGGCATCATAGATCACCCGGCCCTGTTCGCTGAACAAGTCGGGGTCGCCGGCGTAGAGCAAGCTATGGCTGCAGATGATCCCTCTCCGCCCCGGGTGGGTCTTGAGGAGACTGTCCGCCCATTTGAGCACCTCTGCGCCCGGCACCGCGGCATTGTACTCGATGCTGATGACGATGAAATCCAGGTTGCTCGCGCTGAAGAGCTGGAAGTGACTGTCGTTGTTCGAGCCGAAGTGGCCCCCGTAGTAAGGCCGTTCCGCGAAGTGCCCGACGCCGAAAAACTCATTATAGTAGGTCGTGGTGCCCGCCGGGTTGTCCTTCGGCGTCTGATCATGGTTGCCGACGCTCACGTCGTATGGAAGCCCTTCGGCGAGGCCCGTCGTCTCCGGATCCTCGAGGGAGCTCATCGCCGACCAGGCGCGCTCCCACTCGATGCGATACGTATCGCCGTTCTCCGAGCAGTCGCCGACCTGATGAGCGTAAACGATATGGTACTGGGGAATATTGTTTACGATCCATTGAGTCTGTGCCTGGAAGCTGGCGAGCGTCCCTCCGAAGGTTTCCGACGTGTAATATTGGGCGTCAGGCAGCACGATCAGCGAAAACGGAGGTCGCTCAGTGACGTTGAATGGTTTGCCGTAGAAGGTGACGGTGAGAGAATCATTGCCAAGGTCGAGAACCGTCGCCTCGAGATTGGGAGTAATGGATACGCCGGTGGCGCCGTTCGACGGCGCGACGAGGATCGGCGGCAACGGCGCATTGTCGATGTCGAGGTTGAACGGCGTCGGATCGGTCCAGTTCCAGCCGCTCCGCATGATCGTGCCCGCTATCGCCGTCCCGGCCGAGCCGTGGACGGTTTTTCCTGCGCCTTCATCGAGGCCCCAACGTGCGACGAGGCCTTGCTGTCGAGCGGTGATCCGCTCATTGATCGTCGTTTGTATCTGGAACTGATCGCGCGCGTAGTCCCATATGCGCACCTCATCGAGCGAACCGTGGAACGAGCCCGCATACGCCCCCGTTGAGGTGAGTGACGTCGCGAGCGCAACGGGCTGGATGCTCTGCCACTGAGGCATCGCGCCGACGACGTATTCGTTCTCGAGCAGTCCGTTGAGGTAGAGGCGCCACGTCGTGCCGTCGTACGTCGCAGCGGCGTGATGCCAAATGCCGTACCGGATGCGCGTCATGCCGGCGATGGCGTGGTTCTCGCCGGAGGAGATTTCTTCGAAATCGGCGCAAAGGACGCTGTCCGCCGGTCTAATCCCGAGAAAATAGTTTATGTCGCGCGTGTCGCCTTCGCCCTCGCGCGAGCCTTTCGTGACGAGAGGCACGGCGATCACGCCATCGGTGCCCGTATTGGTCGTCACGCCGGCCGCGTCGCGTTTGAACCAGGTCTCTATGGTGAACTGCGCAAGTGCGAGCTCCGGCGGATTTCCGAAGGTGACGTACGCGCTCGAGACCCCGAAGTTCAGGGCATTCGACAAGACGAGCAGGGAGTCGGCCACCCAGGCCGGTCCCCCCGTCAAGGTGCCGTCCGGACTTCCCGTGACCGAATTTGCTGCGGTGATTCCCTCCCCGTCATTCAAACCCCACCGGGCGACGAGCCCCGGAGCGGCGTCGAGTTCGAGCCCAAGGCTGTCGGCAATTGCCTGCCGCGTTCGGGCGCGATTCCAGATCCGTGCTTCATCGATTATCCCTTGGAAACATCCTGCGGCCGCGGCGCCCGAATTCAACGCGGTGGCAAGCCCCGCGTACTGTCCGCTGTCCCAACGGGGAAGCCGCCCCGATAATCCGGGGATTCTGGCCTCGAGATTGCCGTTGAGATAGAGCTCCAGCGTATCCCCGTCGAACGTGACCGCCGCATGGTACCAGGTGTTAATGCGAATGGGGGTGACGCCGATGACAGGATGATTCAAGCCGGGCTGCAGCTGAAGGCGCCCTTCTTCATAATCGGCCACGAGCACATTGGTGCTCCCCTTGATGCCAAGGAAGTAGTTCATGTCGCGCGTATCGCCTTCAGCCTCGTCGCACCCCTTCGTGAGCAGTGGGACCGCAGTCACACCGTCGACTCCGGTCGTCGTCGCGACGCCGGGGCCCTCGCGGTAGAACCACAATTCGAGCGTAAACGTATTGAGGCCGAGATAGGTCGTATCGGGGCCGAAGCTTACATAATCGCCCGGGCCGGCAAATCTCAACCCCGTCTGAGCGGCCGCCGGCATCGCGGAGACCCAAACAAGCAGGGCGCCGAGAAGAACTCCGCTCCCCGAGAATCGAAATGACACAGGAGATCTGCTCACCGGTGAATCTCCGCGCAATGTCGTTGCGCGCCCGGACAATGTCCCGCCGCATACGATGAAAAAAACCGTGCTCAACCCTCAGGCACGGTCCTTCGCGAATCCGAATCCTCGCCCTATGACAATAATGATCATATCATATCTTGCCGCTCGGCGATAGCATCGGACGAGCATTCGCGCTTGACGACAAGACAATCCTCGCACGTATCGCCAGATAAAAGCGAGTGGCGCAGAAGCAGGCGCATACGATGGGCGAAGCTCATTCGGCAGGTCTGGCAGGAAGATCCGCTGTTGTGCCTTCGGCACATCGGGTTCAAACACGCCGACACACCGCCTCCGCGCTATCATCCTCCGCCCCAGCTTTGCCGGTCGCCTCTCGGGTGAGCCGGCAGCTCCGCGCATATGGCCTCAATGTCCCCTCCGTGCCGCTCGAAGCGTGCCCGGAATCGCGTCGAGCCACCCCAACCAACCGCCGCACAAGCTACACAAGAAGGTTGACGCGAAATCAAACTTCCCAACATAGAATATTTTGCCACCTGCTGGTTCGGTCAGGTCCTCAAACCGGAGGAGGAGATCATGAAGAGGCACCTGCTTCTCCCCGTCCTGTGCTTTTTCCCACTGTTGTTGATCGCGTGTTCGGAGGACCGGGTCGTCGCACCCGTGTCCGGCGGGCAGGCGCCGGCGCAGGTCACTGCCGACCCGGCCGACATGGCCCGGGCGATCCTGGCCGGAACGGGCTGGCCGGAGGAACCCGGAAGCTACCTCCTCCCCGCGAGCGCCGCGGTCGGAAGCCCCGTCCAGACCAACTGCATCGCCTCCAGTGACCGCCAGGTGATCACGGGGGACATTGTCCACTACAAGTAACCGCCTGCGGGTGGGCTGCGGGCCCTACAACGTCATCGGCCTGCACCGCGTGGTACGCGAACGTCGTCCGAACCAGCCGGCGCGCACGAACAGCAGCGTGTTCCTGATCCACGGCGACTGGAAGGATTTCGAAGGGTGCTTCCTGCCCGGCGTAAACTCGCCCGGCATTCCCATGGAGCATGCCTTCGCGGTATTCCTGGCGCAGCGCGACATCGACGTCTGGGGAATCGACCAAGCCTGGGCTCTGGTGCCCGAAGCGGTGACCGACTTCTCGTTCATGGCCGGCTGGGGCATGGATCAGCACGTCCGTTGGGCCGGCACCGCGGTGGAAGTTGCCCGGATCGTGCGGGCGCTGACCGGTAACGGTTACCAGAGGATGAACCTTCTGGGCTACAGCGGCGGCAGCCCGATCGGGCTGGCGCTGATCAACAACGAGGCCGTCCTGCCCCCGGCGCAGCGGAAGATCAACGGGTTCATCGGGGTGGACCAGGGTGCGCTCACCAGCGATCCCGCCTGGGGCGAAGCGATGTGCGCGTTCTCCGCATCGTACCAGTCTCTCATCGATGCCGGGCAGTTCCAGGACAACATCGTGTTCTGTTACCTCGGCATCCCGGCGATTCAGGCGCCCGACGATCCGTCCGAGATCTTTCCCGGGCTGACCAACATCCAGGCCGCCCTGGCGTTCGGAGCAACGCCGCTCATCCCCGGCTTCCCGTGCCACTTCCTGGCCGGTGTGTTCCCCGACCCCGACGGACTGCCCACGGGATTGCGGTACACGAACGTCGATTACTTCCTGGACTTCATGGCCACGGCTCCGTTCTACGAAGCCGCGGTCTACGAGCGGGACGAGTACTTGTGGACCTGTTCTTCGGGCGGGGACGTGCCCTGGGATGACAACTTCGCGCAGGTGCGGGTGCCGGTGCTCTATGTCAAGGCCGGCGGAGGGTTCGGGGAGTTCTGGCAGCATACGCTCGACGCCCTCGGCAGCTGCGACATTCCGACGTGCAGGGCGGAGTGATCGCGGTGAGGGGCGAGGACTAGGAAGCTCCTGCGCCCCGGCGCCCGGGGGCGGGATGCCGCCCCTCCGGGTGGATGGTCGTGGAACGCCAGCCCTGGAGAGTTACGGTTCGCCGCTGAATGGACCCGGGGCCCCCTGGAAGCTCGAGCCGTGAGGGTGCAATCGGCGGCAGGACCCGCGTTGCGAACTGCCGCTATTTCTCTTTCTCCAGCTGCTGCAGGGCGGCGCGGCCGCCGGCGTTTCCCGGGTTGAGCTCGACAGACTTGCGATAGCTTTCGATCGCGCGCTCCTTCCGGCCCGCCTTGGCCAGGCATTCCCCGAGGCTGTCGTAGGCGTTCCATGAATCCGGATAGAGCTCGGCCCCCTTCTCGAATACGTACACGGCGGCTTCGAGCTTGTTCTCCTGCATCAGCCGGTACCCGAGGGCGTTGAAGTCGGCCTCGTCGAACACGGGGCCGCCCTTGTCGCGCCGCGCGAGCAGCTCCTTGAGAGCTTTGTCCGCCGCGGGAATCCCGCCGCCTTCGAGCTCCTTGCCCACGACGTCCGCGGCGGAGCCCGACTTCGCTTTTCGAACCGCCGTCTTCGCCGTCTCGATCTGCGACAGCTCATAGGAGAACATCGGCTCGAACTTCTCGCCTTCTTTCAGGGATGCCTCGGCCGCGGCGACGTTCCCCGAGCCGAGATACGCCTGGGCAAGCATGGCATAGACGGCGGCAAGCGGGGGAAACTCTTCCCGGCATGCCCGCAGAAGCCCGATCGCCTCGGCGTACTGCTTGGTTCCGATGTACTGGCCGGCCAGTTGCATGGCCTCGTCGATGCCGAAGAATGAGGCGTCGCCTCCCTTCGCGCGCGCTTGCTTGAGCCCCGCGATCGCCGCTTCGACGCCCTTTTCCTTCGCGTCGCGCGCGTACTGGTTCACGAGCGAGATTCTGAGATTCCGCAGGCTGGCCGCCTCATCCTGCGGCGCGGGAGCTCCCTTCTCCAGAAGCTGCAGGGCGAATTCCAGCACCCGGTCGTTCCCCGCGGCGATATCCTCGGGCGTGTTCACGATTCGCAGGTCGGGAGGCACGCCGATTCCGTCCCAGCAGACGCCGTTCAAGTCCCGCATGACCTTGAAGGCGATCCACAGGGTCCAGCCGTTCGGCATCTTGTCCGGGAACTGCGCCGAGAGGGCACCCTCGGTGAGATCCCCGACGACGGTGACGCGGGGAAGCACGCGCATTGCCAGCGTGAAGATATCGGCGCTGCTCGCGCTGAAGCGGTGCGTGAGAAGGATCGTGGGCCCCGTGAACTGCGCCGGGCCTCCGGGCTCGACGTAGCGGTATTCCGCCGGCCACAGGTCGTCATGCTTGCGGCCATAGCGTGTCTGCGTCTGCATATAGTGCCGCTTGCGGTCGGCGAACCGGTTCGCGACGAACTCTTCCGTTTTGCCCGAGCCTCCCGGGTTGCCGCGCACGTCGACGATCATGGCCCGGGCGCCGGCGAGCTTCGCGAGGGCCGCATCGAGCGCCTGCGTCGTCGTCCCGGCGCCTGCCTTGAAGTGGCTGAAATGCATGTAGCCGATCCCGTCGGCGAGCCAGCCGTAGGTGAAGCTCCCCTTGAGCGTGTCCGCGGCGCCCCCCTTCAGGTATTTCGACCTCACGAGATCCAGGGAGAAATCGTCGGGCACGCGGGCGTCCTGCACCCCGCCGCAGTTGCGCCGCTTCTCGTCGGCCAGGCACACGTGGTTGTCGTTCAGGTTCCGTATCATGTCGAGAATGATGTTCCACAGCTCCTCGTCGGTAGTCGCCGCGGTGACCTGCGGCCGGTAGACGCGATACAGGGCGTCCCAGTCGACGTTCTTGACGCCGAACTGGGCGTAATTCCTGTCGAGGCTCTTCCATGCATACTCGAAGTTCAGGACGGGATCGCGGGGATTCTCGGGCCCCGCGGGGGCAGCCGAGGCGGTCGACGCAAGAAGTCCGATGGCGACGAGAAGAACGAGAAGGCGTCTCATGAGCCGGCTCCTTTCACGAACGGGGATCGGCAGCGACATGGAGTCCGCATATCCAGGTGGGGGACAGAGGCATCCATACTGTTTTCGAATATACGTTGAGCCGATGGATTTGTTGCCTGTGCGCGCGGTGGTTAGAAGAGCCGGCTGAATCCGATCGTCCAGCGGAAGTCCCACTGGTTCTGCTCGCCCACGAGCTCGGGTTTGCTCAGGTAGACCGGGAACTCCGCCGTGATCTTCCAGAGGCTCACGCTCACCCCGGCTCCCGAGAAGACCGAATCGAACGAGTTCTCGTCGAGCCCCGCGCGATCCCCCGGGGGAACCCCCTCGAGCTTGTGCTCGTCGAGGACCTTTCCCCAGTCGACGAACAGGCTGAACCGCGGATCGAGCATGCGCGAGGTCTTGCGGCTCATGGGAACGGGGAACGGAAAGAGGACTTCGAGGTTCGCGGCGAGCACGCGCTTGAACGCGAACATCGCGTCGTAGTAGCCGCGCACGTTCGCGTCCCCCGCGACGTGGAAGTTGTTGTAGTAATCCTTCGGCCACGCGCCGACGCTTCGCAGCCAGAAGTAGCGCTCCTTCGCCAGGGTGTTGGCGCCGGCGAGGCTGAACCGCTCCTGGAGCGGCGGATCGTTCGACGCCCAGCCGGCGAAGAGGCGCACGTTCGGCTTGACCGGGTACGGCCACCGTATCGCGGGCCAGAGCTTGGCGGCGACGATGAACTTCTCGAAGTTGAAATTGCTCCCCCAGATCGAGCGATCGTACGAGAGGAGGAGCGACGAGGCGTAGACGTCGGTCTTCGGGGAGAACTCGAGGCGGATGTTGCCGGTGATGTCGCGCCCCATCTCGTAGGTATAGGGGAACACGTACGTCGTGTCGTCGATCTCCCGGTACGTGAGGCCGAGGGTGAGGCGCTTCGCGAGGGGATCGAAGAGGGACGTCCGGCGAATCTTCCCGAGCAGGAGAGAGGCGCCTCGCCTGCCCTCGCGCTTGTACAGCTCGGCCGAGACCGTCGCGTCCTTGCCGAGGTAGCGGAAGGGGGTGTCGTACGCCGCGAAGAAATCGAATTTTCCGCTTTCGAAGCCGTAGAGCCCCTGCAGGGTGAATTTCTTGTAGTAATTGTCGTAGCTGCCGCGGATGCGGAGACCCGCCTTGCCGCCGTCGACGTCGTTGTAGTAGCCGATCGGGAGTATCCGGTACTGGTATGAATCCCCCGGGTAGTACGTGTTGAACGGCACGTCGAGCGCGAGGCTCTTGCGGCGCGGGTAGTAGTTGTCGAGCCGGTACACGTCGAGAATCTCGTTCTCGGGATTGATCGCGGCCGAAACCGGCTTCGAATCGAACGTGAGGCTCCGCTCGATCGTCCGCGGAGCGCCGTCGAGCCGCTCGACGACCGTGTTTCCGTTCTTCAGGCGAAGGGCGAGAGCGATCGGCATGATGAGCTCGCCCGTGCGCTCGATCGTGACGTCCGCCGTGTAACCGGTCGACGCCGGCTTCACCTTGAAGCGGGAGAGCGTGTAGTCGCACTGCTTCGTCGTGTGGAGCCACTGCTTGAAGAAGTCGTCGAGCTTCATGCCGGAGACTTCCTCGCACACCGACCGGAACGCCTCCTCGTCGACGTGCTTGAACTGCCAGCGCTCGACGTACGTCCGGATGATCGCTCGGAAGCTCTCGTCGCCGACCGTGTAACGGAGCGCCCTGAGGAAGAGCGGCGCGCCCACGTACGGCCACGTGCTGAAACCGTTCTTGTACTCGTGCGCCGGCGTGGAGATGCGCTCCGCCCAGCCGCTGCGGTGGAGATTGATGATGCTCCTGCCGAGCCCGTCCCACATGCGCTGCTGGGGGAACAGGGAGTACGGGAACGAGCGCTCGTCGATCTTGCCGAGGGGGCCGTACACCTCCTCGGCGTTCCAGAACGTGGCGTACGCCGCGAAGCCCTCGTCGAGCCACGCCTCGGCGCGCTCGTCGTTCGCGAGGATCGCGTAGAAATAGTTGTGGGCGAGCTCGTGGACGACGAGCCCCTCGTCGGCCGAGCCGTTCATCGCGAGCATCGGGTATTCCATGCCGCCCCGCATCGGGCAGTCGACGATGCTGACCTGCGGATAGGGATAGGGCCCCGCGTTGCGCTCGAGCCACCGCATCGCGCGCATTCCCCGCGCGAGGGTCGTGTCCGCCCACGTGCGGCGATTCCAGGGATTGAAGAAGCTCATGATGCGGTAGCCGTTGTAGAGCGTGTCCTGGACCATGAAGCTCGGGGAGGCGACCCACGCGAAATCGTGGACCCGCTCCGCGCGGAACCGCACCGTCTTCATGCTGTCGGGCTTGCCGGCGTCCTCCGCCGCGGCTGACGCGCCGGGATGGCCGCCGGGATGTCCGCCGGAGGGCGTTCCGCCCGGATGTGCCGCCGCCGCGCCGCAGCGGATTCTTCTTCCAGCCGGCGTCCCCCTCGACCGGCACGCCGGTCGCCGCGAGGACGTACTTCGCCGGCAGCGTGATCGACACGTCGAAGGTTCCGAATTCGCCGTAAAATTCTCCCATCCGGTACTGGTCCGGATGCCAGCCGTCCCTGTCGTATACGGCGATCTTGGGATACCACTGGGCGACGTTGAACTGGTCGCCGGAATATCCCGAGCGTCCGAGAAGGGGCCCGATCTTTTCCTCGAACGTCATTTCGATCGTCGCCGGCCGGCCGGGGGGGATCGGCTCGGCGAGGGTCGCCGTGAGAATCGTCCCGTCGACGGTGAACTGCGCGACATCTCCGTCGATCTTGAGGTCCTTCACGTCGAGCCACGCGCGCATCGACTCCGGAAGCCCCACGATAAAGCGATACGTTCCCTGCATATAATCCTGGATGAGCGGGGAGACCTTCTCGCGGAAGGCGTTCGGATAGAGGTGCAGGTGTATGACGGTGAGCGTGTCGGGGGAATTGTTCTTGTAGTCTATCGTCTCGGAGCCCGTCAGCATATGGTTCTTCGCGTCGAGGGACGCCTTGATCGTGTAGTTCGCCTCCTGCTGCCAGTAGCCGACGCTGTCCCCCTGCGCGCGGGCCGCGCCCGCGGCGGTCAGCGCCGCGAGAAAGACGAAGAGCGCCGCGATCGATCGCATCCCGTTCCGAGATCCCGCTTCGAGCCTCATTTCCACCCCTTCTCCGCAGAGTAAAACCGTCGCGCGAAATCCGCCCCGCGCGCGGCAAGTCGGTGAAGACTAGCACAGTGCGCCGTTTCAATCAAGGTGCTTAGGGATTCGGGGCGGGCGCAAGCATTTTGTCGACGAGGTCGGCGCGGCGCCGCCCCGCTGAATTTCCCAGAGCTTCATGTAGAGGAGCGACGTCGCGGCGGCGTTGACGAGGGAGAGGACGAGCCCGTGCGCCCCGTCCCGGTATCCCCGTCGCGATACGTACGACCGCAGGAACGAGGAGAGCGTGTGCGCGACGACGGCGCCGCCGGAGCTCTTCCGCGTTCCGGCGTACTCGATCGCCTCGAGGGAGGTGTATTCGTTCAGCTTGGCGAACGCGGCCGATATCGACGGGTAGGTGTAATGGAGGAGCGGATGCTCGAGCGTCCCGGCCGCCCCGTCGATCTCGAAGCCTTCGTGCACGAGCCGGTCCGCCATCCGGGCCCGGGATTTGCGGAACAGGCGCATCTGGTAATCGCGCTGCCAGCCGCCCCCCTTCATGAGCGTTCCGAGGAAGTAGTTGTCCCGCCTGAGGCGGTAGCCGTCGCGGCCGCGGTTCTCGACGGCCTCTCGGATCTCGGCGGCGAGCTCCGCCGGGACCCGCTCGTCGGCGTCGACGCTCAGAATCCACTCGCTCGAGGCGAGGCCGAGGGCGTGCGCCTTCTGGCGCGCGAAGCCGTCCCAGGCCCGGGTGTCGAATCGCGCCCCGTATGCCCGGGCTATTTCCCCGGTCCGGTCGCGGCTCCCGCAGTCCACGATCACGATCTCGTCGACCCATTTGACGCTCTCGAGGCACGCCGTGAGGTTTCGTTCCTCGTTGAGCGTGATTATTATCGCCGAGATCTTCTCCATGTGGATTTGCCGCCGCCTTCCGTGGGCATATGTATCGGAATTTCAGGCCCTTGTCAAGCCGCCGCGGAGAAAGGGCTTGAGAATCCGCCCCGTTTGCGCGAGAATGGGCGGTCATGGGGTACGACATCGGGATAATCCGGCCCGCCATGCGCGAGGCGGACGTGTCGCTGCGCGGCGGCTCGACACCGGCCGCCGATCTCAAGCTCATCCGGAAGGGGCTCCTGACGCTCCACACGCTCGAGCTCATGGCGGCGAACATCTACCGGTGCCAGATCGGATCGCGCGCGACCGAGCTCGATCGCGCGCTCGTCACCGCCATGTGCAACGAGATGACGCATCATCAGGATTTTCAGGTCAAGCTCTACGAGCACGGCTGGCGGCCGAGCCCGTTCAGGTGGGCGTACTGGATCGTCGGATGGTGTTTCGGGACTTTTTCGCGGCTCAGGGGCCCGAGGGCGATTCTGAAAACGGGCGTGTGGGTCGAGACGAAGGCCGTGCATCACTACTCGGAGCTTCTCGGCCGGATCCCGTGGGATCCCGAGACGCGCGCGATCATCGAGAAGGATCAGGCCGACGAGTACGGGCATATCGAGCGCTGGAAGGGAATGCTGCGCGGCGCCTGAAGGCCGCGCGACGCCCGAAAGCCGCGCGGCGCCGTATCGCGATTTTTCAATGTGGTTCGCTGGAATCCAGTTTTCATCCGGAAGGAGGCGGTATGCACAGGGGCAAGAGGAATTCGCGTCTCTTCGCGGTCGTGTTCGCGGCGCTCGCGCTGCTCGTGCTCGCGCAGGCGCAGGTGGCGGCGCAGACCCTCGAGGAGAAGGTCAAGGACTTCGACCTGAAGAACGGCATGAAGTGGCTCGTCGTCGAGCGGAACGAGGCGCCCGTCGCGTTCTGCGCCGTCGCGTTCAACGTCGGCGCGGCGAACGAGTGGCCCAACGTCACCGGCATCTCCCATATGCTCGAGCATATGATGTTCAAGGGAACGGAGATGATGGGGACGAAGAACTACAAGAAAGAGATTCCTTACATCGAGCAGACCGATGCGCTCGGCGACAAGACGATAGCCCTGCGGAAAGAGATGGGCGAGTGGCGATTCAAGCGCTTCCAGGCCTTCGGCCGCCAGGTGATCGAATCGTTCTCCAAGGAGGAGAAGGATCGCATCGGGTCGAACAAGGACGAGCAGAACAAGCTCCTCGCCGCGAAGGTCCGCGGCATGGCGGCGCTCCCCGATTCGATCGGCGCCGTGCCGTACCTCGTGAAGGACGGCGGCGTCAATTATCTGGATAAATATCTCGAATACGAGCTCGCGTGGGGCGAGATCGCGCGTCTCCTCGACGAGCAGCGCGAGTTCATGATCAAGGAGGAGCTCTGGGGCCTCTTCATGAACAACGGCTCGCGCTTTCTCAACGCGTTCACCTCGAACGATATGACCGTGTATCTCGAGTACCTTCCCGCGAACCGGCTCGAGCTCTTCATGCTGCTCGAATCGGACCGGATGGAAAAGCCCATATTCAGGGAGTTCTGGTCGGAGCGCGACGTCATCATGGAGGAGCGCCGTCTCAGCGAGAACGATCCTGACGAGGCGCTCGGAGAGGCGTTCTACTCCGTCGCGTTCACGGCGAGCCCCTACAAGTGGCCCGTCGTCGGCTGGATGAGCGATCTCCAGACGATCGACCGGAAGGAGCTCCAGAAATACCATGATATGAACTACGCGCCGAACAACGCCATCGGGATCGTCGTCGGCGCCGTGAACTTCGAGCAGGTGAAGAAGCTCGCCGAGAAGTACTTCGGCTCGATCCCGGCGCAGCCGGCGCCGCCGCGCCTCGAAACGCGCGAGCCGGAGCAGCGGGGGGAGCGCCGCGTCGTCCTCGAGCACACGGCGAATCCCAAGCTCATGATCGGTTTCCACAAGCCGATCTATCCGAATCCCGACGCCGAGCCGCTCGCCGTTCTCGAGAGCATTCTCGCGGGCGGGCGCACCTCGCGTCTCTACAAGACCGTCTACGAGGAGCAGCAGCTCACCGCCGAGGAGCCGCGCGTGTATGACGGCCCCGGCGAGCGGTACGACAACCTCATGGTGATCGAGGCGCTGCCGCGCGCCCCGCACACGCTCGAGGAGGTCGAGCAGTCGATCGTCGGGGAGATCGAGAAGATCAAGAAGGAGCCGGTCACCGAGCGCGAGCTCCAGCGCGTCATGAACCAGATCGACGCGAACATGACCCGCTCCCTCGGCTCGAACCTCGGCATCGCGTTCCAGATCGCCCTCGGGCAGCTCTACTACGGCGATTATCACGCGAACTTCCGCAGCATCGAACGTATGAAGAAGGTCACGGCCGCGGACGTCCAGCGGGTCGCGAACGAGTATCTCAAGGAGAGCAACCGGACCGTCGCCTACCGCGTCCAGACGGAGAAGAAAGAGGGCGCGGAGGAGCAGATCGACGAGCAGCTCCTCATGCAGTGGGTCCAGTCTCTTCCGCAGGAAGAGCGAATGGCGATATTCCAGAAGTTCCAGAGTCTGCGGACCGACGCTGAGCGCGAAGCATACGGCAAGGAGCTCTGGGAGCGCGCGAAGGCCGCTCAGGGCACGAAGTAAAGGAGAGGAGCCATGCGGAGAAAAGTCTTTATCGTAATGCTGGCCGCGGTGCTCGCCGTATCGTTCGCGTCTCTCGCGTTCGCGGCGAAGCGCCAGCATCCGTCGAAGCTGAAATACGACCCGCTCAAGGTGACGACGCCGGCGGCCGTGGAGCTCGCGCTCCCGAGCGGGCTCACGGGATTCTTCATCGAGGATCACGAGATTCCCGTCGTCGACATCGTGCTCGCCGTGAGGACGTATTATCCCGAGAAGGGCAAGTACGGCCTCAACGAGATGGCGCAGTGGGTGATCCGGAACGGCGGCACGGAGAAATGGCCGGCCGACAAGCTCAACGACGAGCTCGAGTTCCTCGCCGCGAACATCGAGGTCTACGGCGGCAACCTGAGCACGATGTTCGCCGTCAACTGTCTCAAGAAGGACCTGCCGCGCGTGCTCGAGATCTTCGGAGACCTCGTCATGAATCCGGCGCTGCCCGGCGACAAGGTCGACATGAAGCGCAAGACGATGCTCGAGGACATCCGGCGCAAGAACGACGAGCCGAACGCGGTCGTGCGCCGCGAGTTCGCGAAGCTCGTGTACGGCGACCACCCGTACGCCTGGGAGTCGTCGACGCCGAGCGTGAACGCGATCACGCGCGACGACCTCGTCGCGTTCCATTCGACGTATTTCCATCCGGGGAACGCGATCATCGGGATCAGCGGCGACGTGACGAAGGACGAGATCGTCGGGATGCTCGACCAGGCGTTCGCCGGATGGCGGAAAGCCGACGTGACGATTCCGAAGGTGCCCGATATCGCGGCGGCGCCCGCGGCGAGCGTCAACTACGCCTTCATGGACATCAACCAGGCGTATCTCTCGATCGGTCATCTCGGCATCAACGCGAACAACCCCGACCGATGCGCGGTCAACATCATGAACTTCATCCTCGGCGGGGGGAGCTTCACGTCGTGGATCACGGAGCAGGTCCGCAGCGACGAGGGGCTCGCGTACTCGGCCGGATCGCGCTACTCGTCCGACGCGTTCCAACTGGGAACGTTCAGCGCGTACGCGCAGACCAAGGCGGACGCGTGCAGCCGCGCGACGGGGATCATCATCGAGCAGATCAAGAAGATGCGGGACGTGGGCCCCACGGCCGATGAGGTCAAGAGCGCGGTCGATTCGTACGTCAACAGCCAGGTGTTCGACAACGAATCGAAGTCGCAGGTCGTGCGCCGTCTCGTGCAGCTCAAGTTCGAGGGGCGCCCGCTCGATACGCCGGAGCAGGACATGCTCAAGTACGCGCAGATCACCGCCGCCGACGTGAAGGCGGCCGCGCAGAAATATCTCATGCCCGACAAGCTCACGCTGCTCGTCGTCGGGGACGCGAAGCTGTTCGACCGTCCGCTGAGCGACTTCGGCGCGGTGAACGAGATCAAGCTCGAGAAGGAGTGACGTTCGCCCATGCGCGACGTCGTCGCATTGATCCTGGGAGGGGGAAGGGGCACGAGGCTCTTCCCCCTCACGAAAACGCGGTCGAAGCCCGCGGTGCCGCTCGCCGGCAACTACCGGCTCATCGACGTCACCGTGTCGAACTGCATCAACTCGAAGATCGACCGGATCTACGTCCTCACGCAGTTCAACTCGGCCTCGCTCAACCAGCACATCTCGAAGACGTACCGCTTCGACACCTTCTCGAGCGGCTTCGTCGAGGTGTTCGCGGCCGAGCAGACGCCGTCGTCGCTCGATTGGTTCCAGGGCACGGCGGACGCGGTCCGCAAGGTGTTCCCGCACGTCGCCAACTTCGCGCCGCGCGACGTGCTCATCCTGTCGGGAGACCATCTTTACCGCATGGACTACGTCGACTTCATCGCGCGGCATCGGATGCACGGCTCGGACATCACCGTCGCGGCGAAGGCGATTCCTCCGAACCGCGCCCACGAGCTCGGGGTACTGCACGCCGACGGAAAGGGGCGCATCGTCGAGTTCCGCGAGAAGCCGAAGGGGAAGCTCCTCGCCGACATGCGCACGAACACGAAGACGCTCGGGCTTCAGGCGACCGACGCGAAGCGCCGGCCCTACCTCGGATCGATGGGGGTGTACCTCTTCAAGTTCGAGGCGCTCCGCGACGTGCTCGAGCGCGACCCGCGCATGATCGACATCGCCAAGGAGGTCATCCCGGACGCGCTCACGAGGCTCAAGGTGCAGGCGTACCTTTTCGACGACTACTGGGAGGACATCGGCACGATCCCGACGTTCTACCGGGCGCATATGGATCTGCTCGCGCCGCTCCCGCCGTTCAACCTCTTCGACGAGCGGCGCCCGCTCTACACGCACTACCGGTTCCTTCCGGGTCCGAAGGTCAACGACGGCCGCATCGAGCGGTCGATTCTCAACAGCGGCTGCATCATCGAGCGGGCGACGATCAGGCGGTCGATCGTCGGGGTCCGGACGCGGGTCGGGGAGGGCTCGACGATCGAGGATTCGATCGTCATGGGCGCCGATTTCTACGAGCTTCCCTGGGAGCAGGGGGAGCAGCTTCCGCTCGGGATCGGGAGGCGGAGCGTCGTCCGGCGCGCGATCGTCGACAAGAACGCCCGCATCGGAAACCGCGTCACCCTCACGAACAAGCGGGGCATCGAGAACTACGACGATCCCGGCGAGCGATACTACATCCGGAGCGGGATCATCGTCGTGCCGAAGGGCGCCACGATCGAGGACGGGACGGAAGTCTAGGGGCGGGGGGAAAAAAGAGGAGTCCCGAACCCTCGCGGATTCGGGACTCGGTGGGATCTCCGCCACCGGGCGCGTCGCGCCCCGCCGCTTCAATCACTGACTCAGAACTTCGCCTTGATATCGCTCCAGCTGCTGTTCTCCGTGCCGAGCACGCAGTCGTGAATGATCATGCCGTTCGTGATGATGAAGTTGCATCCCATGACATCGACCGAAACCCACTCGGGGTTGTACGGCCATATCGTGAAGTCCTGGGAGAAATGCTGAACGACGGGAAACGTGCCGCACTGGTACATGATGGTGGCGCGCTGGATCATCATCGCTTCATCGACGCCCGGAAGCGGCGGCTGGTTGGCGCCGTATCCGAGGGCCGACCACTCGGGCGTCGACCAGTTGAGGGCGACGGTGATGTTGGTCGTGCAGGTCGGATTGTAGGCGACCCAGTCGAACTCGATGTGAATGATCTTGCCGCGCATCGGATCGAACGGATGATCGTAGAACCACTGATTGATCCACATGGAGGGGTATACGAACCACTCGCCGCCGTTGAAGCCGCTGCCGCCGCCCGCGAGGACGTTGCCGGCTCCGACGGTGATGTAGAAGCTGTCGTTTCTCACCTGGGCGGATGCCGAAACGGCGAATGCCAGCATCGCCAGGACGAGGATGATGGCGCATTTTTTCATAATGGGGGTCCTCCTGTTGCTTGCCTGCATAGTTGCGCTCGCGGAATCCCCGCCGGAGAAGCTCGGGCCAAGTCTTTCCGGGTGCGGATCCATGGAGCTCCTGATGACATAAACGAATTAGTCGCAGTCGGTTATGCGCCAACCTCCTTTCGAGCCCGTATGTCCCCTCCGGATTTTGTCTGAGAATCAGGTATTGAGGCGGCCATTATACCAGAATCGATGGGCGGATTCAACCCTAAACGGCAGGACCCGCGCCCGCGCGCTAGAGGTCGATTTCGAAGAAGCGCTCGACGCTCGTGGGATTCGTGGGGTCGATGGCGCGCGTTTGGGAACCGGGGCGGAAACCTTTCTTGAGGTAGAGCGTGTGCGCGGCCGTGAGGAGCACGTCGGACCAGAGACACATTCTCCTGAATCCGTGCGCGATCGCCCACCCGTGCGCCGTGGCGAGGAGGCGCGTCGCGAGGCCGCGGCGCCGGTACGCGTGTCCCACGTAGAGCCGCTTGAGCTCGCACTCGTCGCCGCCGTGCGGAAGAACGCCGACGCAGCCCGCGACGCGGCCGCCGTCATCCGCGACCCAGAACTCGCCTCCCGCGTCCTGATACGTGGACTGCGCGTCGACGAGATCCGCCTCGAAATGGTCGAAGTCGATTATATAGTTGTAGTCGTCGTACACCGACTTGATGATGGCGAGCACGCCGGGCTTGTCCTCGGGTTGGAAGGGGCGGATGACGAGAGTCATTTCTCGCCGGCCCCGCGGTAGCGGTTGGTGATGGGGAGCCTCCGGTCGCGGCCGAAGGCCTTGGGCGTGATCTTGATTCCCGGCGCGCCCTGCCGCCGTTTGTATTCGCTCGCATCGATCATCCGGATCGTCCGTTTCACAGCGCCGGGTCGAGCCCGCGCGCGGCGATCTCCTCGAATCCCATGTCGCGCTCGACGTACATCTCGATGATCCGGTCGAGCACCGGATACGGCGGGAGGGTGTCCTGGTCGAATTGCCCGGGGCGCAGCTCCGCCGTCGGTCGGCGGCGGAGAATGGAACTCGGGATGACCGGCGAACGGCCGCGCCCGTTGCGCCACCGGCAGAGCGGATAGACGAGCGTCTTCGGGACGTCCTTGATCACGGCGAATCCCCCCGCCATGTCGCCGTAGAGCGTGCAGTAGCCCACGGCGAGCTCGCTCTTGTTGCCGGTGGTGAGCACGAGCCAGCCGAACTTGTTCGAGAGCGCCATGAGGACGTTGCCCCGGGCGCGCGCCTGGAAATTCTCCTCGGTCACGCCGGGAGGGCGCCCCCTGAACGCGGCGCGCGTGGCGGCGAGGTACGATTCGTAGATATCCGTGATCGGGATCTCGATGGCGCGCATGCGGAGGTTCCGGCAGACGAGGCGCGCGTCGCGGAGCGTCTCGTGCGAGGTGTATGCCGAGGGCATCGTGACGCCGACCGCGCGGCCGGCGCCGAGCGCGTCGACCGCGATCGCGGCGACGAGGGCCGAGTCGATCCCGCCGCTCATTCCGAGCACGACCTTCGAGAAGCCGTTCTTGTCCACGTAATCGTGCGTGCCGAGGACGAGGGCGCGGTACACCTCCTCGATCGCGTCGAGGTGCGCGGCGCAGCGGGGCCGGACCGTGCGCTTCCGCCGCGGGGCGGGGAGCGCCGGGCAATCGACGATCTCGACCCGCTTGTGGACGCCCGAGAAGGGATGCGGGAGCTCGGCCCGTCCGGGGTCGGCCGCGGCCGTGTCGATGTCCGCGACGAGGAGATCCTCCTCGAAGGCCGCGCCCCGCGCGACCGTCTTTCCGTCGGGGGAGACGATCACGCTGCACCCGTCGAAGACGAGCTCGTCCTGGCCGCCGACGAGGTTGACGTAGCAGAGCCAGCAGCCGTTCTCGCGGGCGCGGCGCTGCATGAGCTTCTCGCGTTCGGGGCCCTTGCGGCGGTGATACGGCGAGGCGGAAATGTTGATGACGACGCGCGCGCCGCCGAGGAGCGCCTGCGAGGCGGTCGGGCCGTCGTCCACCCAGACGTCCTCGCAGATGCTCAAGCCAATGGGCTCGCCGTCGAAGCTCGCGACGACCGCGTTCTCGCCCGGCTCGAAGTACCGCTTCTCGTCGAAGACCCCGTAGTTCGGCAGGTTGAGCTTGCGGTACGTCGCGGCGACCTTCCCGTCCATGAGGACGTGGCAGGCGTTGTGCGGACGAGCGCCGGGACGCGCCGGCGGCTCGGGGGCGCCGGCGAGAAGGACGATTCCCTTCGCCTCGCGGGCGGCTGCGCGGACGGCGGCGGCGCAATCCTTGAGAAACCGCGGCTTGAGGAGAAGATCCTCGGGCGGGTAACCGCACAGCACGAGCTCGGGGAACGCGACGATCTGCGCGCCGCGCCGCTTCGCCTCGGCCGTCATGCGGCGGACGGCCGCGACGTTGCCGGCGAAATCCCCCACGGTCGGATTGATCTGGGCGAGCGCGATCCGGATCTTCATGGAGCCGATTCTACCACGGCGGAGCCGCGCCGAAAAGCCCTAACGAAACCGCCGTCAGGAGAGGCGCAATGGACGGCGCGCGAAAGGCCCGCGAGAGAACCGGCTATTTGTAGAGCTCCTTGATGGCGCCCCACGTCGTTTCCTCGACGCCCAACGGGCCGAACGGCTCGAGCGGCGAGTAGCAGCCGCCGTTGAACACGAACGCGCCGCCGGGGAGGGCGATGTAGATGGGAGCCCCCTCGATACATTCGGTTATGACGATGGCGTGCTGCGGCACCTGCTCGGGATCCGCAACGACCGCGACGGTGAACGTATCCGGGTCGGAGACGTTCATGACCGGAATCGTACCCAGCGATACGTAGTCCGCGTCCGGGAAGCACTCCGGCGAGACGAGGGAGATCCCCGTTTCGACCGAGCCGAATATCAGGATAATGCTCGACGGCCATGTCTGCGGCAGGATGGCGGAGCCGGAGCTCGATTTCAGCAGCTTGAATTCGTACCCCTGGCCCATGCGGGGGCCTTCGCCGCGCACGTAGTAGAGGTAGAGATTGCCGATCGCCCCTATCCCTACGTCCATATGGCATTCATTGTGTTCCGTATCCGAGAAGAGAGCGAGCATTCCCTGCTGGGCGTTCGCGCCGGCGGCGAGACACGCCACGAGAACGATAGACAGAAGCAGACGTTTCATCGTGCACCTCCATACCCCGAGGATTCCCCGCATATGGCCTTTTATAGTGAAATCTCGAGCATATTATACGCCCTCCGGCGCCCTCGGGTCAATCTCGAAGGGCTCCGGGGCTGGAGCATCCGGAACGGGGCGGGCGCGACCCGAGGCCCCGCCGGAGGCCTCCTAAAAAGCCGTGAAACTATGTTCCTTCCGCGGCGTACTACAGATAGATGGTTTATGATGCAGCCGGAAAGGAGCCGGGCTATGAAAAGGACTTTGATCATTTCATTAATTCTTTTAATCGCAGCGATCTACCAGCCGCAAGCGCTTCGTGCCGATTACAGCCGGACGATCGAGAAAAGCTTCGCCGTCCCGATGGGGGGCAGGCTCGTGCTCGACCTGAACGCCGGAGGCGGCGTGGAAATCAAGGGGTGGAGCAAGGCGGAGGTCGCGGTCAGGGTCGATATCGGCGGGAACGACGCGGAGCGGGTCGGCGTCGAGTTCGAGCCGGGCCCCTCGGGCCTGACCGTCATTTCCGAATGCAAGAAGCGGCATCATGCCCGCTACGATGTGGATTACCGCATCATGGTGCCGGCGCGCTGTGACGTGAAAATCGAATCGAACGGCGGCGAGGTGACGATCGAAGGCGTCGAGGGAGATCTGAGTGGCCAGACGATGGGCGGAGCGCTCGATCTGACCCGCGTCAAGGGGGACATCGACCTCGAGACGATGGGCGGCTCGGTGCGTGTCGAGGACTCGGAAGCGGATGGCAAGGTGCATACGATGGGCGGCGAGGTGGTTATCCGCAACGTGAAGGGGAACCTCAAGGGTTCGACGATGGGCGGGGCGGTGACCTACGACAACGTGACCGGGCGCTCCGCCTCTTCCGCGGACGACGACGAGATGGACGTGTCAACCATGGGCGGCGACATCACGATCACGAGCACCGACAGGAAGGTCAAGGCGAATACGCTCGGCGGGGACATCGAGATCGAGAAGGCGGAAGAGGTCAACGTGACGACGATGGGAGGGGATATCGACATCGACGATGCCCCCGCCGGCGCGAAGGTCTCGACGATGGGCGGGGACGTCACGATCCTGAAGGCGGGGAAGTATGTCGCCGCCAAAACGATGGGCGGCGACATCCGGATCGAGGCGATCGACGGCGAGATCGACGCGTCGACGATGGGCGGGGATATCGAGGCCGTGATGGTCGGCGATCCGGCGACGGGAGACCGCGACGTCGATCTGTCGTCCATGGGCGGGGACATCGAGATCACCGTGCCCGCGGGGCTCTCGATGAAGTTCGATCTCGAGATCGAGTACACGAAGAAGCACCACAGGAAATGCCGGATCGAGGGCGACTTTCCGGTGAAGATCGAGGAGAGCGCCGACTGGGAGCACAACTTCATAGGTCAGGCCCACAAGCACATCTATGGAACGGGCGAGGTCGGCGGCGGCAAACATCTGATCAAGATCAAGACGCGCAACGGCCATATCGCGATCAGAAAGGGATAGCGGCGATGAGCGAGGCGCCCTGCCGCGCGAGCGCCTCGCACCCCGTTCGATTCAATCCTTCCCGGAAATCCTGCCGCACAATCGGCGAGCGGCCCCGCCCGCGAGAAAATAATTGTTGACATAATCGGCATTTTGCTGGACAATATTCTCCGATTCGGCCCCTTATACTAATAATTATTTGCGGCGGTGACGATCCCATGAATCAGGGTCAAAACGGATTCCATCCCCTCGACATCCGCATCCTCGAGATTCTCCAGAACCAGGGTCGCATTCCGAACGTGCAGCTCGCCGCCGAGGTGGGGCTGAGCCCGTCGGCCGTCCTCGAGCGCGTGCGAAAGCTCGAGGAGCGCGGCGTCATCGACCGGTACGTGACCCTCGTCGACAACAAGAAGGTCGGGCTCGGCACGATCGCGTTCGTCGCCGTTTCGCTCAATCTCCACCAGCAGGATTCGATCGAGAACTTCCACCGCTTCGTGCGGGAGAGCGGGCACGTGCTCGAGTGCTACCACGTCGCGGGAGGCGAGGATTACCTCCTCAAGGTGTACGCGCGGGACATCGACGATTACGAGCAGTTCCTCCTCTCGAGCCTCACGAGGACCCGGGGCATCGACAAGGTGAAGACGATGTTCGTGCTCTCGACGCTCAAACGGGAGACCGCCGTGCCGCTGACGTCGGCCGCCGAGGGCGCGCGGAACGGAACGAACGGCGAGCCGCCCCCGAAGCGCGGGAAGGCCGCGTGCGTCGGCTGCGAGAGAAAACGAAACAAACGGGACAAAACGAATAAACGGAGATAACTCAAACGGCCGGGAGCGATCCCGGGACAAGGAGGCATCCATGGCGAAGAAGCTTCGTTTCGATACGATAGCGGTGAAGGGAGGATTCGATCGCGAGGAACAGCTCCGGTACCACACGATGGCGCCGCCGCTCATCCAGAGCGCCGTGTTCCCGTACGAATCCGCGCAGTGGGCCGCCGATCTCTACAGCTACAAGATCGAAGGCTTCGCGTACGGCCGGATCAACAATCCGACGAACGACATCCTCGAGAAGCGCATGGCGATGCTCGAGGGGGCCGAGGCGGGGCTCGCCCTGTCCTCCGGCATGTCGGCGATCTTCATGGTGCTCCACCATCTCGTCGCCGCGGGGGAGGAAGTGACCTCCTCGATCCGCGTCTACGGCGGCACGCAGCAGCTCTTCGCCACCTCGGCGCCGCGCATGGGCATCAAGGTCAACTGGGTCGAGGAGCCCGACAAGATGGCGTCGTGGGAAAAGGCGATCACGCCGAAGACGAAGCTCCTCCACGTCGAGAGCCCGAGCAACCCGAACCTCTTCGTCGCCGACATTCCGGCGATCGCGAAGATCGCGAAGAAGCACGGGCTCCCGCTCATGGTCGACAACACGATCTGCACGCCGGCGCTCATGCGGCCGATCGAGCTCGGCGCCGACATCGTGATCCACTCCGCGACCAAGTACATCAGCGGGAACGCCACGAGCCTTTCGGGGATTCTCGTCGGGAAAAAGGAGTTCGTGAATCACGTGCGGCACATCGGCTTCCGCAACATGGGGCCGACGGCCGCCCCGTTCAACGGCTGGCTCTGTCTCCTCGGCCTCGACAGCCTCTCGCTCCGGATGAAGAAGCATTCGGACAACGCGATGACGATCGCGAAACATCTCGAGAAGCACGCGAAGATCGAGTCGGTGAGCTACCCGGGGCTCCCGAGCCATCCGCAGCACGAGACCGCCAAGCGGCAGATGAGCGCTTTCTCGTCGATGCTCAGCTTCAACGTAAAGGGCGGGCTCGATGCGGCGCGCCGGGTGATCGATCACCTGACGATCGCCGTGCATACGACGCACCTCGGCTCGTCGCAGACCGTGGCGATCCAGCCGGCCGCGACGACACACTGGCAGCTCGGTCCCGAGGAGCGGGCGAAGGCCGGCGTTCCCGACAACCTCATCCGCTACTCGGCAGGGCTCGAGGACGCGCAGGATCTTATCGAGGATCTCGATGACGCGCTCACGCACGCATAAGGAGGGAGCAATGTACAGACTCGCACTCGTCGGATTCGGGGTCGTGGGGCAGGGGCTCGCGGAGATCCTTCTGAAGCATAAGGACCGGCTCCGGAAGGATCACGGGTTCGAATTCTCGGTCGTCGCGGTGAGCGACTTCGTGAAGGGCGCCGCGTGCGATCCGAAGGGACTCGATCTCGCGAAGCTCCTCGCGCTCGCGAAGGACAACAAGATTTCGGAGTATCCCGGCGCGGCGACCGGCTGGAACGCGCTCGACACGATCGTGAAGTCGAACGCCGACGTCGTCGTCGAGGCGACGTACACGGACATCAAGACCGCCGAGCCGGCCTATTCGCATTTCAAAGCCGCGCTCGCTTCGGGGAAGCACCTCGTCACGACGAACAAGGGCCCCACGGCGCTCTTCTTCCGCGAGGTCGCCGCGCTCGCCAAGAGCAAGAAGGTCCAGTTCCGTTACGAGGGCACGGTCATCAGCGGCACGCCCGCGCTCAATCTCGCCGAGCTCTGCCTCGCCGGGAACGAGATCCGCGAGATCCGCGGCATCGTGAACGGCACGACGAACTTCATCCTCACCAACATGGAGAAGGGGAAGTCCTACGCCGAGGCGCTCAAGGAGGCGCAGGATCTCGGGTTCGCCGAGGCGGTTCCCGACGCCGACGTCGAGGGATTCGACGCGATGGCGAAGGTCATCATCCTCGCGAAGGCGGTCATGGGCGCCGACATCAAGGTCGCGGACGTCGACCGCACCGGCATCACGAAGATAACGCTGGATGACATCAATAACGCGAAGGCCGAGGGCAAGCGCTGGAAGCTCATCGGGCGCGTCGCCCGCGAGGGGGGCGCCGTGCGCGCCTCGGTGCGGCCGGAGAAGCTCGACATCGCCGACCCGCTCGCCGGCGTCGGCGGCGCGACGAACGCGCTCACCTTCAGCACCGATCTCATCCGGAACGTGACGATCATCGGCCCCGGCGCGGGCAAGATCGAGACGGGCTATTCGATCCTCGTCGATCTGCTCGCGATTCACCGGACCGCGGCGCAGCCGCCGCGGCGGCCGCGCCGAAGAAGCCGGCTCCCCGGAAGACCGCGAAGAAGATCGCGAAGAAGGCTCCGAAAAAATCGGCAAGGAAAGCCCCGAAGAAAGCGCCGAAGAAGGCCGCGAAGCGCGCGAAGAAGGCGACGAAGCGGGCCAAGAAAGCGAGACGGTAATCTATGAAGATGCTCATCGCCGGCAAATGGGTCGACAAGAAGGAAAAGATCGAGGTCAGGGATCCGTACGACAACTCGCTCGTCGACACCGTCCCGAGCGGAGACGCGGCGGACATCCGGGCGGCGATCGCCTCGGCGGAAAAGGGATTCCAGATCAACCGGAACCTCCCCGTGCACGAGCGCATCCGCATACTCAACAAGGCGGCCTCCATCATCGAGTCGAAGCTCGAGAGCTACGCGCGCGTGATCGCCCGCGAGGGATCGAAGACGATCCGCGAGGCGCGCAAGGAGGCCTCGCGCTGCGTCGACACGATCCGGATCTCGGCCGAGGAAGCGCGCCGCATCCAGGGGGAGACGATCCCCTTCGATTCGCGCCCCGGCTCGGAGAACCGCGTCGGCTACTACTTCCGCTTCCCCATCGGGATCGTCGCGGCGATAACGCCGTTCAACGATCCGCTGAACCTCGTGGCGCACAAGGTCGGCCCGGCGATCGCGGCGGGGAACGCCGTCGTCGTGAAGCCGGCGACCGTGACCCCGCTCTCGGCGCTCATGCTGGCGAAGGCGCTCGTCGAGGCGGGGCTTCCGGCGGGCATCCTCAACGTGGTGACCGGCTACGCGGCGAAGACGGGGGACGCCCTCGTCACCGACCCGCGCGTGCGCATGATCAGCTTCACCGGCGGGGCCCCCGCGGGCGAGGAGATCGTGAAGAAGGCCGGGCTCAAGAAGGTCGGCATGGAGCTCGGCTCGAACACTCCCGTCATCGTCTGCGAGGACTGCGACCTCAAGCGCGCCGTCGAGGATTCGGTGTCGGGCGCCTTCTGGGCGGCCGGGCAGAACTGCATCGGCGTGCAGCGAATCTACATCGAGAAGGGAATCTACAAGCGTTTCGAGACGCTCTTCGTCGCGCGGACGCGCAAGTACAAGGTAGGCCCGAAGCTCGACGAGGACTGCGACATGGGCCCGATGATCACCGAGGGAGAGGCGAAGCGCATCGAGGGATGGGTGAAGGAAGCGGTGAAGGCGGGCGCGAAGGTGCTCACCGGCGGCAAGCGCCGCGGGGCGATCTACGAGCCGACCGTGCTCGCGAACGTTCCCGCCGGGTGCAAGGTGGACGTCGACGAGGTGTTCGCTCCGACCGTGAACCTCTATCCGGTGAAGAACCTCGACGAGGCGATCGCGAAGGCGAACGCGGTGAACTTCGGCCTCCACGCCGGCATCTTCACGAAGGACGTCAACAAGGCGTTCAGGGCGATCAGGGAGCTCGAGGTCGGCGGCGTCATCGTGAACGACTCGTCCGACTACCGCATCGACATGATGCCGTTCGGCGGCGTGAAGCGGAGCGGCCTCGGCCGCGAGGGGATCAAGTTCGCCCTCATGGAGATGACCGAGCCGCGCGTCGTGTGCTTCAACCTGTACTGAGGCGCCGTCGTCCGCGCGGAGACGCGGGCAGCTACGCGAGGCCGAGCACGTCGGCCATCGTGTAGAGCCCGGGCTTCTTCCCGTGGATGAAGCGGATCGCCCTGAGCGTTCCGCGCGCCATGGTGCGGCGCGAATGCGCCCGGTGGGTGATCTCGAAGCGCTCCCCCTCGCCGGCGAAGATCACGGTGTGCTCGCCGACGACGTCCCCGCCGCGGAGCGAGTGCATGCCGATCTCCCCGCTCTTCCGCGCGCCGACGATCCCCGCGCGCCCGTGCACGACCGCCGCGCCCGGACGCGACTTCGCGACCGCGTCGGCGAGCTTCGCCGCCGTCCCGCTCGGGCTGTCCTTCTTCTTGTTGTGATGGATCTCGACGATCTCGGCGTCGAAATCGCCGAGCGCGCGCGCGGCCTCTTCGACGATCTTGAACATGAGGTTCACGCCGGCCGACATGTTGGGGCTGATGATGAGCGGGATACGCCCGGCGGCCTTCCGCGCGGCCGCGAGCTCGTCGGCGGTGAAGCCGGTCGTGCCGACGATCGCGGCGCGCCCCGCCGCCGCGCACGCCGCGATATGATCGAGCGCGGCCTTCGGATTGGTGAAATCGACGACGACGTCGCAGGCGCCGAGCGCCTTCGCGAGGTCGTCGGTCACCGTGACCCCCGCGAGCGAGGTGCCGAGCCCGGGATTCCCCGCGGCCTCGATCGCGCCGGCGAGGGAGAGCTCCCGGTCGGCGGCGATCTCCTCGACGGCGGTGCGCCCCATCTTGCCGAGCGCCCCGCATACGACGACTCTGATCATAGCGCTCCGATCCGCTCCCCGTCGCGGGGGCGTTCTATTTCACGACCTTGAGCCCGAAGTCGACGAGCGCCGTGCGCAGCTTCTCGCGGTTCTCCGGAAGGAGCCCGACGAGCGGCAGCCGCACGTCGCCCACGTCCATGCCGAGCATGTTCATCGCTTCCTTGACGGGGGTCGGGTTCGTCTCGATGAACATCGCCTTGCAGAGCGGGAAGAGCTTGTAGTGGAGCTTCCGCGCCTCGGCGAGGTTCCCCTTCTCGTAGGCGGCGATCATCGCGAGCATCTCCTTCGGGACGATGTTCCCGACCACGCTCACGATGCCCTTGCCGCCGCACGCGAGGATCGGCAGCGTGATGCCGTCGTCCCCCGACATGAGAATGATCTTGTCGCCGCAGAGGAGCATGATCTCGCACATCTGCTCGAGGGAGCCGCTCGCCTCCTTGATCGCGGCGATCCGCTCGTGCGCGGAGAGGCGCTGCACCGTCTTCGGGAGCATGTTGAGCCCGGTGCGCCCCGGCACGTTGTAGAGCATGAGGGGCAGCCCGCCCTCGTCGGCGATCTTCATGAAGTGGGCGTAGAGCCCCTCCTGCGTCGGCTTGTTGTAGTACGGCGTGACGACCATCGCCGCGTCGGCGCCGAGCTCGCGCGCCTTCTTGACGTTGTCGATCGATTTCTGCGTCGCGTTCGTCCCGCAGCCGGCGCAGATCTTGATCTTGCCCTTCGCCTCCTCGACCGCGATCTCGATGATCCTGAAATGCTCCTCCCACGTGTAGGTGGGATTCTCGCTCGTCGTCGCGCACGGCACGAGCCCGTCGGTCCCCGCCTTGATGTGAAACTGCACGAGCTCGCGCAGCTTCGCCTCGTTGAGCCCCCCGTCTTTCTTGTTGAACGGCGTGACGAGAGCGACGTACAAACCCTTGAACATGGTACCCCAGCCTCCTTCTCGCAACCCTTTCGGAATATTGCGGTTAACGCTTATTCTGAGCGGGCGGCCGGGAGCGCCGCCGCGGAATTGCCTGAAGAGACATTATGCGCCGCGATGCGGGGTGTCAAGGGGATAAGGGAAACAACGGGTGCGGGGCGCCGCGCCGCCTCCGCTCTCACGGGACGAGCTCGCGCCGCCAGGGAAAGAGAGAGAATATGCCGCCGGTGTGAATGAAGAGAACGTTGTCCGATTTTCTCCAGCGCCCCCTCGCCGCCTCGCCGGCGATGCCGAGCATCGCCTTCCCCGTGTAGGCCGGATCGAGAAAGAGCCCGAGGCGCCGGGCGAACGTCCGGATGAGCTCGATCCCCGCTTCGGCCGGCACGGCGTAGGCGGGGCCGTCGTAGCCGCCGGCGATCTCGACCTCGGCCGGAGAAATCGGCTTGAACCACGGCTCGCCGCGGTAGCGCTTTTCGTATTTCGCGACGAAGGATTCCGAGATCCCGGCGATGCGGTCCGCGAAATACCCCGGCGTGTCGAGAACGTTCACGCCGAGCACGCGAGCCTTGAGCCCGAAGATCCGTTTTCCGTAGATGAGCCCGGCGGTCGTGCCGCCGCTTCCGACGGCCGTGACGATCGTTTCGAACTCGATGCCGAGCGCGTTCTCGGCCTCCGAGATCTCCTGCGCGGCGCGTATGTAGCCGAAGACTCCCGGCGGATACGACGCGCCTTCGGGGATCGCGTACGCCGGCTCGCCGGCGGCGCCGAGCCCTGCCGCGATCTCCGCCATCGTCTCGTTCACGCGCGGCCATTCTTCCTGCGATATGAACCGGATCTCCGCCCCCGCGAGCCGGTCGAGGAGCACGTTGCCGTCGCTCTCGTCCGGGGCGGCGCCGCGAAGGACGAGCAGCGGTCTCATGCCGACCCGCGCGGCGGCGACCGCCGTCGCCCTCGCGTGATTCGACTGGATGCCGCCGCACGTGATGACGACGCGCGCGTCCATCGCCGCCGCCTCGGCGAGGGCGAACTCGAGCTTGCGTACCTTGTTGCCCGAGAGCGCGGCGCCGGTGAGATCGTCGCGTTTGACGTAGACGTTCGGGAGGTCGGGGAACTCGGGCACGGCGCGCAGGCGCTCGATGGGCGTCGGGAGGTTGGCGAGCTTGAGGGACGGCGGAAAATCGATGCGCATGGGAGGAGTATTACCGCATCGCCCGCGGATCGTCACGGAAAAAAGGCCTTCGATCCGCGCCCGGCCCCCGGCGGCGCGGGAGACGGGGGGCGCGACCCGCGGCACGCGACGATCGCGCTTGACAAATTCACGTATTACGATATATTAATAAACAAATGAAACGAAAGGGTGTACATACAAACATGATGGAAACGAGGCAGGAGCCGCTGGAAGTCAACGAGATCGACCGGTTCGCCGACGTGCTCAAGGCGCTGGCGAGCCCCGCGCGCCTCAGGATCGTCAATATACTGGCGCGCGGCGAGCGGACCGTGACGGAGTTGTGCGAGCGTTCGGGGCTCAAACAGTCGCTCGTGTCGCAGCAGCTGAAGATATTGCGTCTCAACAACATCGTCGCGAGCCGGAAGGAGGTGCCGCACACCTACTACAGCTTGAAGGAACGGAACGTCATCCGCATGCTCAATTGCCTGAGCATGTGTGAAGGGATAGATAGCGCGCACAATCAACGAAAGGCCAAGGAGGCATAATGGGAGCGAACACGTTGCAGGCAAGCGAGAAGGATTGGCAGAAAGAGGTCCTCGAATCGCCGATCCCGGTCATCGTCGATTTCTGGGCGCCGTGGTGCGGGCCGTGCAAGTTCCTCGGGCCCGTGTTCGAGGAGCTCGCCGGCGAGTACGCCGGGAAGGTGAAATTCATGAAGCTCAACACCGACGAGAATCAGGCCGTCGCCATCAAGTACGGGATCATGGGGATTCCGACGCTCAAGGTGTTCAAGGGGGGCAAAGAGGTCGACACGATGTCGGGCGCGGCTCCCAAGGACTACCTGAAGGATTTTCTCGATAAGGCGCTCGCGAAGTAATGGAGGACGGCATCGTGAAGAAAATCGCTTTGACGCCCGACATCACCATCGAAGATCTCGTCGAACGGCACCCCGCCGCGATCCGGTTTCTCATGGAGCGCGGGATCATGTGCATGAGATGAGGAACCCCTGCCTGGGGGTCCCTGGGCGAGCTCCTCAAGCAGTACCGCGTCGATGTGGCGAAGACGATCGCCGAGCTGCAATCTTATCTGGAAGAGAAGCGGTAAATAGCCTACAATGAACGCCGGGCATGCGCCGAGGGCGCGCGCCCGGCGATTTTTTTGCCCGGCCCGATAGGCGCGGACTCGCGCGCCGGGCCGGGCGAAATCCCGAATGGTCCGTGAAGGAGGCCCGACATGGCGGAGCTTCCGTTTCTCGCCGGCGAGGAGGGGAGGGGGCACGTCCTCGCGCTCCTCTTTTTCCTCTCGGTGTTCCTCACCGCGGTATGGGGAAGCTGGCAGGGCTCGCTTCCCGCGTCCGATGAGGCCGTGCTCGCCCAGATCGCGAACGAAGTCCCCCACATCGGCCGCGCGCTCCCCCTGCGCTTCGACGGCGCGCCGGTTCACGATACGCCCCCCTTCGCCCCGTGGTTCATGGCGCTCATGTACGGCCGCTTCGGCACGAACAACTTCGCCGCCCGCTTCGCGTTCGTGCTTCTCTCCATCGGCGCGGTCTATATGACGTTTCTCGCCGGCAGGGCGGCGTCCCGGGATTGGGACGCCGCGGCGGGAGAGAGGTCGCCCGCGGCGACGGACCGGGCGTGCTCGCATTCGCACTGGGGATCGCTCTCGACGGCCGCCGGCTTCTTCTCGGCCGTCGCGCTCGCCGCGAGCCCCCTGTTCGGCAGATTCATGCCCCACGTGACGCTCGGGCTCCCGTTCGCCTTCTTCGCCGCGCTCGGGCTCCTCGGGTGGCTCGAGCTTCCGCGCTCCCGCGCGGGGCGCTATCTCTGGGGAACGGCGGTCGTGGGCGGGGTCCTGAGCGCCGGCGCGGGCGGATTCCTCCTCGTCCCCGCCGCGATCCTCGCGGGGCTGTTTGACCGGGAGCGGCGCTCGCTCTGGCGGACGCCGGGATTCGCGCTCGCCACGCTCGGCGGCGCGTTGATCGGCGGGATCTGGATCGGCGTCGAGACGTCCCGCGGCGGCCTCGGTTTCTTCGACAACGCGCTGTGGGCGCCGATCGCCCGCGTCATCCGCCCGCCGGACGGGGCTCCCCGGGCGTTGCTCGTCTCGCTCGCGGGCGTGTGGCTCGGCAATCTCCCGTGGTCCGTTCCCGCCACGATCGCCTGCGCGAGAATCGCGTTCTTCCGCAATCGCGGCCCGTCCGAGGCGCGCGCGGGCGGGCTCGACGCCGCGCTCCTCGTGTTCGCGGCGGCGCTGTTCGTTCCCCTCGCGCTCGGCGGCGCGGATACGCCGGGCGTGTTTCTCCCCGTGCTTCCGTTCATCGCCGTGCTCTCCGCGCGGGAAGTCGCGCGGTGGATCGGCCGCCCGGGGTGCAATCTCGCGGGGCGGCTCTGGGCCCTCAATCACGTCGCGACGGCGATCTACTGTCTCGTCATGCTCCTCGTCGTGGCGACGCCGATCCGCATCAGGAAAACCGCCGAGGACCCGATCCAGAGCGTTGCGGAGATGGCGGGGCGCATCGTTCCCGCAGGCGAACGCGTCGGCAACTTCGGCCAGCCCTATCGCGTGCAATGCGCGCGGATGCTTTTCTACGGCGAGCGCGCGCTCGGGGCGCGGCTCTCGGACGCGGAGGAGGTCGCCGCGGCGCTGCGGGATAATCCGCGGATGATATTCCTGTCGTCGGCGCGCGATCTCGAAACGCTCCGCTCGTCGTCGGCGTTCCCCCATGGGATACGCGTTCTCTACGGCGCCGGCGATCTCGTGCTCTTCGGCGCCCGGAACGGCGGAGCGGACACGATTCCCGGTATACGTCACATGGAAACGGAGGCGCGATAACGGTGTTCATTAAACGTTTGACGGCGGCCGTCGTTCTGATCGGAACGCTCGCTTTGTCCGGCTGCGGCGATCGGAACCTCGAAAAATCCGGCCTCGTGAAGCTGAGCGACCGGGTCTACGCGATGATCGCGACGGGACCGACGGCGGCCGAGGGGCTCGGCTCGAACAGCGGCTTCGTCGTGGGGAGGGACGGCGTTCTCGTGATCGATTCGCGGTACACGCCCGGCCTCGCGAACGAGCTCCTCGCCGCGATCCGGTCCGTGACGGACGCGCCCGTGAAATACCTCGTGAACACGCACTACCATCCCGATCACGCGTGGGGCAACATGGTCTTCAAGGCGCAGGGGGCGGTCGTCGTCGCGCGCCCCGAAACGCGCGCGGCGCTCCTGAAATACTCCCCCGCGTATCTCGAATTCTACCAGCAGCGGAGCGCCGAGACCTACGAGCTGCTGCGGGACGTGAAGATCACGCCGCCCGATACGACCTTCGGCGGGAAGACGGAGATCGATCTCGGCGGCGTCACGGTTTCGCTCCGCTATTACGGCCCCGCGCATACGGCGGGGGACTGCGTCGTGATCGTTTCGAGGGACCGGATCGCGTTCGTCGGCGGGCTCGTGAGCAACGGCTATCATCCGAACATGGGGGATCCGGGAGCCGACTTCGACAACTGGATCGCGACGCTCGACACGCTGGCGGCCGCGAAATTCCGGCGCGTCGTCCCCGGGCAGGGGAAGGTGTGCGGCCCCGAGGCATTCGCCGCGGAGTCGGGGTACCTCACGACGCTCAGGATTCAATGCGATCAGAACATCGCCCGGATGGTGCCGCTCGAGCAGGCGCTCACCACGGTCGTCATGCCGGGCACCGAGACGTATCTGCAGTCCAACCTGCTGCCGTTCAACGTGCAGGCCGTGTACCGCCGCGATATGATGCGCGTCGTGCAGCCCGAGTTCGCCTTCGCGCCGCCGGAGGAGTTCCAGATCACGGACGGCGGCGGCACCACGAAGCTGGGCTACATCCGCTGGGGGGCCGTGACGGAAACGGGAAGCCTCGAGATCGACGTGCAGTGGAAGGTGACGGCGAGCCGCGAGGTGATCGGGCCGGACATCGCGGACATGGTCGAACGATACGCGCGGGCGAGCAAGGTCGAGATGAAGATCGAAGGATCGAAGCGGATCGACGTCGGCGGCGAGAAGGCGCTGGCTTCGTACGGGACCTGGTCCCGCATGAGCGTGTCGGGGATGGGGGGAAGCGGCGTCTGGACGTGGGCGCTCGTCATCAGCGGCGACAAGATCTATTCGCTCAGGCTTTCCGCCGAGGCCGGCAAGGACCGCGCGAAAGCGCTCGCCGGCAGGGCCGATCTGGAGAAGCTCGCGGCGTCGTTCCGGTTCACGCCCCGTGCTTCTTGAGCTTCCCCGCGTTCGCGAGCGCGAGGTTCATGATCGCGGTCGCGGGGAACACTCCGAGACCGCCCCGGTCGCATTCGCTCTCGGTGAACACGCTCGCGTTGTCGATTCCGCACACCTTCGAGTTGATCAGGAACGGCACCGGGTGCCACGAGTGGGCCTTGAGGGCGCACGGCGTCGAATGATCCCCCGTCACGATCATCACGTCGGGATTGCACGCGAGGAGGATCGGCAGATTCGCGTCGACCTCTTCGATGATCTTCGTCTTTCCCTCGAAATTGCCGTCCTCGCCGAACGAATCGGTCTTCTTGACGTGGATGAAAAAGAAGTCGTAGCCCTTCCCGTACGCCGCGCGCACCGTTTCGAACTCCTCACTGACCGAAAATCCCGTGTCGAGGAGGTCCATACCGCAGAGCTTCGCCACGCCGCGGTACAGCGGATACGCGGCGACGGCGGCGGGCCGGAGCATCGTTCGCTCCTGGATCGGCTCGATCGAGGGCTTCCGGGAAATGCCGCGCATGAGCACGGTGTTCGCCTTCTTCTCGTCGGCGAGGATCGCGTCGCACTGTTCGACGAGCTTCGCGATGATGGCGGCCGTGCGGTTCGCCTCGGGCGTGCGCGCGACGGGCGGGAGCGGCGCCTTGCCCGTGAGCTGCGGATCGGTCTCCTCGACCTCGGGGGAGAGCCTGATGCCGCGCAGCACCACGCCGAAGCGGTATTCGCGCACCGGCATGATGACGATCTTCACCCCATCGATCTCGGAGATCCGGTCCTGGAGCTTCGCGCAGATGCGGATGCACTCCTCGTGGGGGATGCGCCCCGCGCGACGGTCGGTGAGAATGCCGTTCGCGTCGATCGTCGCGAAGTTCCCCCGGATCGCGACGTCGTCGCGCTCGAGCTCGAAGCCGGTGCCGAGCACCTCGAGCACGCCGCGCCCCACGTCGTTCTCGGCCGCGAGCGGATCGTACCCGAAGAGCGCGAAATGCGCGGGGCCGCTTCCCGGCGTGATGCCGGGGGCGATGGGCATGCTCCTTCCGCAGAGCCCCTCGCGCGCGAGGGCGTCGAGATTCGGCGTGCGGGCCGCCTCGAGCGGCGTCTTCGGAAACTCCGTGGTCCGGATGTCCCCGAGCCCGTCCATGACGAGGAATATGATTTTGGCGTCGTTGCGTCGGAGAAGGTGGCGCGGCATCGCTCGTCCCCCTGTTCGAGAAACCGGATACGCGGAAAAACGCTCGTCCGCATTTTATCACGCGCCGCGCGGCGCGAGAAGTGGGGAAATGCGCTCCGCCGCGCCCCCGCCGGCGCCGTTCCGCGTTTCGGCGCGTTTGACATCGCGCGATAATTATTTTAATATATATGGGTTATCCGTTCAGCGCGCAGGCCCGGAACAAGGAGAATCAATGAACGCACATCGCTTCGATCACGCAACGCACTCGCCGCGGTTCCCCCGGTCCGCCCTTACGGGCGCGGCGGCCGCGCTCGCCGTCGCCGCGCTCCTCGCGGGATGCGGGAAGGGGAGCGGCCCCGTCGCGGGGAAGGATCCGGTCAAGAAGATCATCGAGGTCGAAAGCAACGTGGACGCGCTCAGGGCGTGGGCCGAGAACAACGCGCGGGCGTCGGTGCTCGTGCATATCGATCCGTCGGACGACATGGCGATCTTCCCGGAGCGCATGATGAAGGACATGGAGAACACGGCGGGGCACCTCAGACGCCGCGACGGGAAGGCGCTCGAGGAAACGGGCTCCCTCATCGAGCGCGGCGGCACGGTGAGCCTCGGCTACATGGCGGGGATGTACAAGCGCGTGATCTGGGTCATCCCCACGTTCACTTCCGTCGGCAACGATCCGGTCGACGTCTACAAGAATTTCCTCGTCAAGCAGCGGCGATTCCCGCCGGAGGCCGTGAGCGATTTCAAGACCGACGGAAAATTCATCACGGGCTCGATCGCCGGGATCCCGCTCACGATCACGAGCCTCGCGGATCTCGAGCTCGCCGAAGGGGAGAACGCGATCGTCGACATCGATATTTCCTATTTTCCGGCGCTGAAGCTCGCGAATCGCAGCTACCGCGCGGGGACGAAATCGGTGCTCGAGTTCGTCCGGGAGCTCGCGAAACGGAACGTGCGGGCGAAGCTCGTCACGGTCAATCTCTCGAATCAGAACAATCAGGTTCCCATGGATCTCAGGTACTACGGCGACGTGATCCGGGAAGCGCTCGCGCAGCCGGCCGACGCCGTTCCCCCGTACACGGCGAAGTGGCTGGGCATGATCCAGGCGGAGGATTCGCTCGGGGCGAAGCGGTACGCCTCGGCGGCCGCACTCTACGAGGACCTTATCCGCACGGTGAAGGACGACGCGGGGCTCTACTTCTCTCTCGCGGTCGCCCGCGGATTGGAAAACAAGGGGCCCGAGTGCCGCGCGGCGCTCCTCGATGCGTACCGGCTCGACAGCGCGTACCTCAAGGGATTCTTCCAGCTCGCCCGCGTCCTCGGCGACGCCGGCGCGCTGGATGCGGGATTCGAGATCCTCGACACGCCGGAGCTCGCGAATATCGTGGCGCCGGCCGAGCTCGATTACCAGCGCGGCGTCTTCCTCTACACGGCGCACAAGCCGTTCGACGCGATCACGTATCTCTCGAACGCGGCGCGGCAGCGCCCGCAGGATTTCGGCCTCTACACGATCCTGTTCCGGGCCCATCGCGAGGCAGGGAACGATCAGGGACAGATCGCCTCTCTCCGGAAGCTCATCCTCATCGACGAGGGCAGGGTCAGGCGCGAGATGCCGTGGGTGTTCGCCGATCTCGGCCGGCTGTACGAAAGCACCGGCGCCCGGGTGAACGCGGCGCAGATGTACGAGCGGTACATGCAGGCGCTGCCGGACGACTCCCTCTCGAAGGCGTTCAAGAATCGTATCGATGAGTGGAAGGCGAAGAAGCTCATCTCGTGAGCGGAACGATTGGCGCGGGGGCGCTCCCGGCGAGCGCCCCCGATCCGCCCCCCCGTTTCGTGGAACATATGTGCCCCCGCATCCGTAAGTCTCTGGAGACCCCGTTCGTCAACCCCTGAGCCGGTGGTGAAATCGCGATGAATCGGAAGAAAAAGAGCAGGAAACTCGTCATTTGGATAGTCGTTATCGCCGTCGTCGCCGCGGGGGCGATCGGCGCGGCGATGCTGAAAAAGAAGGGCGCCGCCAAGGGCGCCGTGGCGACGGTCAAGGTCGAGCGCGGCAACGTCGTCGAGAAGGCGCTCGCCGTCGGATCGATCGTCCCGCGCAACGAGATCTCCGTGAAATCGAAGATATCGGGCGTCGTGAAGCGGATCTACCGCGAGCCGGGACAGCGGGTCGCGGCCGGAGAGGCGCTCATCGAGATCCGCCCCGATCCGACGCCCCTCGAGCTCGCCGACGCGAGACGGCGGGTCGACATGGATGAGATCGCGTTCAAGAACCTCGAGAAGGCCCTCGAGCGCGCGGGGGATCTCACGAAGCAGGGGCTCATCTCGGACACGGAGTTCGAGGGCGCCCAGAGAAACTACGATCAGGCGAAGCTCCAGCTCGACATGAGCCGCGAGCGCCTCGAGCTCACCGAAAAGGGGCACGCGAGCATCGCCGGGCAGACGATCGACGCGGTCATCAAGGCGCCGATCGGCGGCTTCATTCTCGAGAAGAACATCAACATCGGCGATCCCGTCGTGCCGCTCACCTCGTATCAGGAGGGCACCGTTCTCATGACGCTCGCCAATATGGACAGCCTCATCTTCAAGGGAACGGTCGACGAGATCGACGTCGGCAAGCTCTCGATCGGCATGCCGGTGGAGATCAAGGTCGGCGCCATCCCCGGAAAATCGATCCCCGGCACGCTCGCGAAGATTTCGCTCAAGGCGCGCGAGGAGAACAACACGCGGATGTTCCCGGTGGAGATCACGATCGCCGACACGAAGGTCGCGCTCCTGCGCGCGGGCTACTCCGCGAACGCCGACATCATCATCCGGCAGGTCGACAGCGTCCTCACGATCCCCGAACGCGTCGTGTACACCTCGGGGGACAGCACGTGGGTCGAGGTCCCGGGCGCGAAGGGGGAGCGCCGCAAGGCGGTCATCACGACGGGGCTCTCCGACGCGATCAGGATCGAAGTGAAGTCCGGTCTCGCCAAGGGCCAGGAAGTCCTCGAGAAGCCCGAGAAGAAAATCTGACGGAGTCCGGCGGCCGGGCGGATCGATTCGTATGGCGACACTCAAATCGTTCTTCGTCAACTTCGCGTACGTCCTCTCCCTCTTCAGGGAATTCTGGGGCGACATGCGCGCCCAGAAGCGGCGCACGATGCTCACCGTCTTCGGCATCGTGTGGGGGACGGCCGCCGTCGTCATCATGATGGCCGTCGGCACGAGCGTCAAACGCCAGAACATGACGAACTTCCGGGGTCTCGGCGACGCGATCATACTCGTCTTCCCCGGCTCGACGACCAAGCCCTATCGCGGATTCGGCGTCGACCGCCAGGTCAGGCTTCAGGAATCGGACGTAGATCTCCTCAAGCAGCAGGTGAGCGAGATCGACAAGATCAGCGAGGAATTCGCGAAGTACGACGGCGTGATCCGGTACGGCACGCAGGTCAAGAGCCCCATGGTCGCCGGCGTCAAGCCCGAGTACGGCGACATCCGCAACGAGATCCCGCAGGCCGGCGGCCGCTTCATCAACGAGCAGGACATGGCGGAGAAACGCCGCGTCATCTTTCTCGGGGATCAGGTGAGCGAGTTTCTCTTCGGCAAAGGGAACGATCCCGTCGGGAAATTCGTCTCGTTCAACGGCGTCCCGTTCCGCGTCATCGGCGTTCTGCGGGCGAAGACGCAGAACTCGAGCTACAACCAGCGCGACACCGAGCGCGCGTTCATTCCGTCCACGACCTACGTGTCGATGTTCGGGGACCGGTACCTCGAGAACATGGTGATCACGCAGAAGGCGGGAGGGGGTGGCTCGAAAGAGGTCGTGAAGAAGATCAGGACGGTCCTCGGCGCGAGGTACGTCTTCGACCCGGAGGACGAGAACGCGCTCGGCATCTGGGATACGGCGGAGTTCTTCGAGATATTCATCATGTTCTTCACCGCGTTCAACATCTTTCTCGTCGCCATGGGCGCGATGACGCTCGGCGTCGGCGGGCTCGGCGTCTCGAACATCATGTACGTCGTCGTGCGCGAGCGCACGCGCGAGATCGGCATCAAGCGGGCCGTGGGGGCGAGGAAATGGGTCATCATGACGCAGTTCTTCGCCGAGACATTCTTCATCACCTTCGTCGGGGCGGCGATCGGGTTTGCGATCGCGTGGGGCGTCGTCGCCGTCGCCGCGCGGATGCCCGCCTCCGCGAGAGAGGCGCTCGGCACGCCGGCGATCGATCCCCTCGTCGCGCTCGTCTCCATCGCGATCATTTCCGTCATCGCGTTTCTCGCCGGATACTTTCCGGCGCGCAAGGCCGCGAATCTCGACCCGATCGAGTGTCTGAGGTACTGACGAACCATGTGGACGACGCTGCTGCGCGAGTTTCTCTTCGATCTCAGGAACCAGAAGACGCGCGTGACACTCACGACCGTCGCCATCGTCTGGGGAACGATGTCGGTCGTGCTCCTCCTGTCGTTCGGGTTCGGGCTCGAGAAACGGCTCATGGAGGGGGCGCTCAACTACACCGACGCCGTCGTCAACGTGTACGCGGGGGAGACGTCGAAGCTCTATCAGGGGCTTCCGATGGTCCGCTCCGTGTACTTCACCGTCGACGACCTGAAGCTCCTGCGCGAGAACATCCCCCTCGTCGATCTCATCTCGCCGAGCTTCGGCCGGTGGGGGATGGTCGTGAGCCGCGGGGACGTCCGCACGACGACGTACGGCGAGGGCGTGGCTCCGGACTTCTATTACATGCGCCACTTCTTTCAGAGCGCCGGCCGGTTCATCGACGACCGGGACATCATCGACAAGCGCCGCGTCGTGTTCCTCGGGAACGGCATCGCGGAGAAGCTCTTCCCCGAGGGCGACCCGGTCGGCGGGATCATCGAGGTCGACGGGCTCCCCTTCACCGTCATCGGCGTCCTGGAGCAGAAGGTGCAGAGCTCGATGAGCAACGGTCCCGACGCGGACCGCGTCATCATGCCGTACACGACGTTCATGACGGTTTACGGGCGCCAGCGCCTCAGCAACATCCTCATCCGCCCCGCCGACCGGATGCGGAGCAAGGAGCTCGTGAAGGACATCCGGGCGGTGCTCGGGCGGAAGTACCGGTTCGATCCGACGGACGAGTACGCGGTGAGGGTCTACGACAACATCGAGGACGAGGAGATCGGGCGGAAAATCATGCTCGGGCTCAACATCTTCTTCGGCGTCATCGGATCGCTCACGCTCGTCGTCGCCGGGGTCGGTGTCGCGAACATCATGTACGTCGTCGTCAAGGAGCGCACGCGCGAGATCGGCATCAAGCGCGCGGTCGGCGCCCGGCGGCGCCACATCGTCGCGCAGTACGTCGCCGAGGCGTTTCTCCTCACCGGGGGCGGCGGGCTCGTCGGGATCATCCTCTCCGCGCTCGTCGTGGCCGCCGCGGGCATGATCCCCGACACGTCGGGTCCGATGCAGTTCATGGGACACCCCATCTTCTCGAAGACGGTCGCGTTCGTGACGGTGGCGATCCTCGTCGCCATCGCGCTCGTCGCCGGTATCTTCCCCGCGCGCAAGGCGGCCGAGGTCGAGCCGATGGAAGCGCTCCGCTACGAGTGACGGACCGCAGCCCGTCTGCTATCATGTCCCCCGTCGAATCGCGAGCCGGAACCGGAAAAGGAGCGTCCGTGCGGTCCTTCATTCAGCGGCACCCGATCGTCTCGTTCTTCGTCGTCACGTGCGCCTGCTCTCGGTGCTCCTCCTCCATGCGGGCGTCAACACCTTCAGCTACGTCTTCGGACAAATCGCGCCGTCGCTCGACGCCGATCCGCTCCTCGGCATCCTCACGGCGTCGGCGTTCGCCGTCTTCGCGGCGGCGGTTCTCGTCGTCGATCAACGGCGCCGCGCGGCCCCGTAATGCCGTCTCCATGTCGCGCAGCCGCTTTTCGTTTGAACGGCGCGGATCGGATCGGGTATCATGCGGGCTGCTGTCGTCGAAACGTATCGAACCGATCGAAAGGGGGCACCCATGCATCGCATCGTTGAATGGCAGCGTTTCAGGATGCTCGCGGGCGTTTTCGTTCTGCTGGCCGCGTTCGCGTTCGCCGGCTGCGCCGCCGAGGAAAACGAAGAGGACAAGTGCGACAAGACGAAGCAGGACGAGATCGAGCCGCTCTTCCGCATTCATTTCGTCGCGACGACGGACCAAGGGGATCCGTACACCGGAGCGATGGATTTCCAGAGCGAGAAATATTACTGCGACGGAACGATGAGAGGCTTATTCACCGATCACACCGACGGGACGGCCAACGGGTACTGGAAGCCGATCACGACGCAGTACAAGCTCGCGAACGACGAGGATTACGTTCTGATAACCTTCTCGACGCCGACGAACGAGCAGAGCTTCGTCTACGACTACGAGGCGGTCGCGAACGCCATGGTGCTCGAGGACTACGTTACGTGGGTGCTCGAGGATACGATAGAAGTCGTCGTGCCGCTCTGATGCCGGCGCTCCGTCCGAGGGCGCCGGCGAGTCCGGCGCGCGCGGGTTCCGCCGCGTCATGAAAGCGATCCGCATGTTCACGAAGGCCATCGTGCGCTCCCCGTGCGCGAGTTTCGCGGCGGGATTGACGACGGCCGGTCTCGGGCCTCCGGATCTCGGGCGCGCCCTCGAGCAGCACGGGCGCTACTGCGAGGCGCTCGAGCGGTGCGGCCTCGCGCTCACGAAGCTCGAGCCCGACGAGCGCTTTCCCGACTCCACGTTCGTCGAGGATACGGCCGTCCTCGCGCCCCGGTGCGCCGTGATCACGCGCCCCGGCGCCCCGAGCCGCCGCGGGGAGACGGCCGCCGTCAGGAAGTCGCTTGAGGGCTTCTATGAAACCTTCCGCGAGATAACGGCCCCCGGAACGGTGGACGGCGGCGACGTCTGCGAGGCGGGGGAGCGCTTCTTCATCGGGCTCTCGGAGCGGACGAACGAAGAGGGGGCGCGCCAGCTCGCCGGATTCCTGTCGCGGGAGGGGTACGCCGCTTCGATCGTCGACGTGAGGGGCGTCGCGGGCCTCCTCCACCTCAAGAGCGGTCTCGCGTGTCTCGGCGGCGGCTGGCTCGTCGCCGCGGAGCACTTCGCCGGGTGCGGCGGCTTTATCGATTATCACATGGCGTTCGTCGACCCGGCGGAGCTGTACGCCGCGAACTGCGTGCGCGTGAACGACCGCGTGTTGATCGCCGCGGGATATCCGGGAATCGAGCGGAGGCTGCGGGAGATCGGATTCGACGTGTTCCCCCTCGAGATGTCGGAATTCAGGAAGATGGACGGGGGCTTGAGCTGCCTGTCGCTGCGCTTTTGAGTCGCGACCGACGATGTCCGCCCTTGATTTCAGTCGTGAGCTCGATTACATTTAAATCAATCACGGCGGTTGCACCACTACATTTCAAAGGAGGCGTTCATGCATCGCATGCGGATTCTGCGCTTGTGGTTCATCCTCTCCTGCACGACGCTTCTCGCGGGAGCCGCGTTTGCGCAGGAGGCCCCGGCTTCCTCGGCGACACCGGCTGCCGCCGCGGCGGAGGAAACGAAGACTGACGCCCGGCCGAACTCCCTCTATCCCGGGTCGTGGTCCCTGCAATTCCAGATCACGGAGGATATCGGGCTCAAGCCGTTCAACGGGATGATCTTCTCGGTGAAGAGGCATTTCTCGGAGCGCTCGGCGCTGAGGCTCGGATTCCGCTTCGATATCGACTGGAATGATGCGGAAGGGTCGGGCACGCGGGAGACCTCGTCAGGACCGAATGACACGCGCGAGGAAAGCGAGGATAGCGATTATGAGAAAATCACCATCGACCTCTCATACCTCCGCTACGTGCGGCCGGGCTCGTATGTGAACTTCTTCTGGGGAGCGGGGCCGCTCGTCAGCTTCTCCAGAAGCTCGCAGACCGAAGTTGAGTCTCTTTCATCCGAATCGCGCGAACAAAATAGATATTCGCGTTCATGGAGCGTCGGCGCTCTCGGGCTCATCGGCGTCGAATGGTTTCTCCAGGAGCATTTCAGCTTTCATGCGGAGTATCGCGCATCGTTCTCGTACAGCGAGGGGTATACAGAGACCAACTCGAGCACGACGTTTTCGTCGCGCACGTATAACCAACAGGATCTCTACGAAAGCTCTTCGTGGAATTTTGAGAGCGTCAACGTCATCCTCGGGCTGAGCGTTTATTTCTGATCTCGCGCCCTGGGGATTTTCGCGGGGGAGGCGGCGGCTCGATAAGGGCGGACGGGCAGAGCGCCGCGACCGCGCACGCGCCGCACTTCGGGACGGGCGCCTTGCAGACGGCGCGCCCGTGGCTCTTGAGATAGAAGGGGAGCCGGCGCCATTCCCGCCTGTCGAAGAGCTTCATCAGATCGAGCTCGATCTTCCCGGGATCGGCGTTCGCCGTCCACCCGAGGCGTCCCGCAACGCGGATGACGTGCGTGTCGACGACGACGCCCTCGACCTTCTCGAACCCGTGCTGGAGGATCGCATTCGCCGATTTGCGGGCGATGCCGGGAAGCGTGAGAAGACCTTCCATCGTGTCGGGCACCGAGCCGCCGAACCGCTCGACGATCGCGGCCGAGGCCCCCTTGATCGCCTTCGCTTTGTTCCGGTAGAAGCCGGTCGGGCGCACCTCCCGCTCGATCTCCTCGATGGGCGCCTCGGCGAGTTCGGCGGGGGCGGGGTATTTCCGGAAGAGCCCGGCCGTCACCTCGTTCACCTTCTCGTCGGTGCACTGGGCGGAGAGGATCGTGGCCACGAGGAGCTGGAACGGATTCTCGAATCGCAGGTAGTGCCGGGGATTCGGATAGAGCCGTTTGAATTCGGCGAGGACCGCGAGCGCCTTCCGCTCGTCCGCAGGTCCGCCGCCGCCGCCGCGGACCTTCTTTATATCGTTTTTTCGCGTATCCATCACGGGCGAAAAGCGTATACAGTAATATGCGGCCAGTCAACAGAGTTGCAATTTCGGCGTGCTAACCTTATATTGTGCACTATGAAATTATTGAAGAGCGCGATTCTCCAGGCGATAGCGATCGTCGTCGTCGCGGCCGCGGTGGCGATTGCCTTCAACTCCTTTTCCCGCAACGGGATAAATCCATTCAAGATGTCCGTCAAGGTGCCGGTCGCGGCGGATTCGAGCGGGGTCGGGGAGGAAGGAATCCGGATCATCGGGCTGGATGAGGCGCGGCGCTTCGCCGAAAGCGGCGCGCGCGTCATCGACGCCCGCCGGAAGGAAGAATATGACGCGGGGCATATCCCCGGCGCCATCCTTTTCGATTATCTGGACATGGGGACATACCGGGACCGGGTGCTCGCCGTCCTTTCGAACGAGTTTGAAATCATGGTCTACTGCTCCGAGCCGGCCTGCGACGATTCCGAGCTTCTCGCGAAGGAGCTCTACGCGCTCGGCTTCACGAAGCTCCTCGTGTTCAAGGGCGGATTCGCCGAATGGTCCGCCGCCGGGCTCCCCGTCGAAAGGGGCGAGCAATGATGAAGACTCTATGGGCGCCGGGCGCCGGAGCGGCGGGGAATTCGCGGAGCGGCAGCCGCTGGATCTTCAATCCCTATCTCCTTCTCGTTTTCCGTCTCGCGCTCGCCGCGGTCTTCATCTACGCGGCGGCGCAGAAGATCGGGAAGCCCCTCGCCTTCGCGCAGGAGATACACAACTACGGCGTCGTCGATTACGGGGCGCCGCTCTATCTGATGGCGGTCGTGCTCCCGTGGGTAGAGCTCCTCTGCGGGCTCGCCCTCGTGACCGGCGTCGGCGTCCGGGGCGCCGCGCTCATTCTCCTCGGGCTCAACGCGATGTTCCTCGCCGTCATCGCGAAGAAGACGGCCGGCTACGTGTCCGGCGGCACGCCGTTCATGAAGGTCTATTTCGACTGCGGGTGCGGATTCGGCGCGACCTACGCCTGGAAGAAGCTCCTCGAGGACGCCCTCTACCTGCTCCTCGCGCTCGCGCTTCTCGCCGCGCCCCGCCACCGGTTCATCGTGTCCGTGAAAAGGAGGTCAGTATGAACAGGAGCGCAATGGCCGTCGGGCTCGCGGTTCTCGTCGCATCGATCGGATCGTGGGCCGCTCCCGCCGCGGCCGCCGACGTGGGCCCGCGCACGTGGGAGCTCGGCGTCATCCTCGGCGAGCCGACGGGGCTCAGCGCCAAGTACTGGACGTCGACGAACACGGCGATCGATTTCGGCGCCGCGTGGTCGTTCGGCGAGGACGGCCGCTTTCATCTCCACGCCGACTACCTCTATCACAACTCCGATATATTCCGGGTGGACCAGGGGAGCCTGCCGCTCTACTTCGGCATCGGCGGCCGCGTCCGCTTCGATGAAGACAACAACGAGCACGACAACGACGGCACCCGCGTGGGCCTCAGGCTCGTGCTCGGGCTCGAGTACATCGTGGAGCAGTACCCGATGAGCGTCTTCTTTGAAATCGCCCCGATCGTCGACCTGGCCCCCGAGACCGAGGGGAGCATGAACGGCGGATTGGGAATTCGCTACGTATTCTAAGAAAGGTGAACGTGGTTATGCCGGGCAAGCAGATCAAATCGGGCAGCAAGCCGCCGGCTCAGGGCTCCCGCGCGGAGCTGGGCCTGAGCTACGCCTATACGGGCTCCGAACGTCCGCTCATCGGCGAAACGATCGGCGACATGTTCGAGCGCATCGCGAAGACCTATCCCGACAACGAGGCGCTCGTCTATCTTCCGACGGGCGTGCGGTACACGTACCGCGAGTTCCACGAGATATGCCGCGCCGCCGCGAAGAGCTTCATCGCGATGGGCGTGCGCAAGGGGGACCGCGTCGCCGTATGGGCGACGAATCATCCCGAATGGCTGATCGCGCAGTTCTCGACGGCGCTCGTCGGGGCGATCCTCGTCACGGTGAATCCCGCGTACAAGACGCATGAGCTCGAGTATGGGCTCAAGAACGCCGAGGTGCAGACGCTGATTCTCATCCCGCGGTTCAAGAGCTCGGAATACGCGCAGATGATCAATCAGATCATCCCGGATCTCAAGAGCTCGAAGCCGGGCGCGCTGGAGTCGAAGGCGTTCCCGCAGCTCAAGACCGTCATCATGATCGGCCCGGAATCCCATCCCGGCACGATGCCGTGGGCGGAGTTCATGCGCAAGGGGGAGACCGTTTCAGACGGCGAGCTCGCCGAGCGCATGGCCGACTGCGACTTCGACGACGTCATCAACGTGCAGTACACCTCGGGGACGACGGGGCTCCCGAAGGGCGCGAGCCTCACGCACCACAACATCCTCAACAACGCGCACTTCGTCGCCGAAGGGATGCACTTCACCGACAAGGACCGGCTCTGTATCCCGGTGCCGCTCTACCACTGCTTCGGCATGGTGCTCTCGAGCCTCCTCTGCGTGACGCACGGCGCGACGATGGTGTTCCCGTCGGAGTACTACGACGCGCTCCTCGTGCTCCAGGCGGTCGAGAAGGAGCGCTGCACCGCGCTCCACGGCGTTCCGACGATGTTCATCGCCGAGCTCGAGCACCCCGAATTCAAGAAGTTCGATCTCACCTCGCTCCGCACCGGCGTCATGGCCGGGGCGCCCTGCCCGATCGAGCTCATGAAGCGTGTGAACGACGCGATGCACCTGACCGAGATCACGATCGGCTACGGCGAGACCGAGGCCTCGCCGATCGTCACGCAGACCCTCGCCCGCGACACGCTCGAGCGGCGCACCGAGACGGTCGGCCCCGCGATCCCGCACACCGAGCTCAAGGTCGTCGATCCGGCGACGGGGAAGACCGTGCCGGTCGGCGAGCAGGGGGAGATCTGCGCACGCGGATACCAGATCATGCGCGGCTACTATAATAACGAGAAGGCGACGAAGGAGGCCGTCGACGAGGCGGGCTGGCTCCACACGGGGGACATCGGCCTCATGCGCCCGGACGGCGCCTTCAAGATCACCGGCCGCATCAAGGACATGATCATCCGCGGCGGCGAAAACATCTACCCGCGCGAGATCGAGGAGTTCCTCTACACGAATTCCAAGATCCGCGACGCGCAGGTCATCGGCGTCCCCGACCGCAAGATGGGCGAGGAGATCTGCGTCTGGATCCAGCTCCGGGAAGGGGAGTCGTCGACGGAGGAGGAGATCAAGGAGTGGTGCAAGGGTCGCATCGCCCACTACAAGATCCCCCGCTACGTGAAGTTCGTCACGGAGTTCCCGATGACCGTCACGGGGAAGATCCAGAAGTTCAAGATGCGCGAGATCTCGATCCGCGAGCTCGGCCTCGAGGACGTCGCCAAGATCAAGATGGCGTGAATTGGCGCGGACACTTCGCTCCGAACTCAGTCGCAGAGCCTCCAATGAGTTCGTCGCGAAGTGTCCGCGCCCTGCACAGTCGCGGAGCCTCCAATGGGTTCGTCGCGAGAGTGTCCGCGCCCTCGGCGCCCTGCCCAGTCGCGGCGCCTCCAATGCGCTCGTCGCGGGAGTGTCCAAGCCTCTCGCGTGCGCCGGAAACTTGGCGCGCATTACATCTCATTGAAACGCCATGGCCACCCTGAACCGCTCTTCGGCGGTGAGGATGTGATCGGCATCCAGCGCGGCCTTATCGATGTCGATCTCCAACCAGTTGATCTGGCCGTTGAAGGCATTGCCCCGCGGCCCGTAATCCGGCGAAACGGGCGAGCCCTCTTCGACGCCCACGTCCGCCGTCTCGTCGGCGGAGAAGGCGAAGGGCTCGGTCATCTCGACGCGGCCCTCTCCCGTCTTTTGGCCGTCGGTGTAGAGCGATACGGTGCCGCCCTTGGCTGGGCCTCCACCGTCGTAAGCGAACTCCATCCGGACCTGGTGCTTGCCGGCCGGGATTATCTTGGCGCCTTCGACGAAGAAATGCCTGAGCCCAAGGAAGTTGTAGCAATACTTGAGCTTGCCGTCTTTGGCGTAAAGGCTGAAACCGCCGGTGAGGCCGCCCCAGGCGAAAATGACGCCTTCGGCCCGGGCGTCCGGGATGACCACTTCTGCCGTGAGGGCGAAGGTCTTGTTCATGAGGGAGAGGATCGCGTGAGTTGACAGGCCCTTCATCCCGCCGAAGAGCATCTGCCGGCTGCCGTGGATGAGTTGAGGCCGCCCGGCGACATCCGGATTGAAGCGCTCGGCAAGACGGTCATCGATCGGTATCACGTTATACTTCGCGGCTTCGATCAGCCAAAGGCGCTGGAGCTCGCGGAGCTTCTCCGGCATCTTCTTGGCCAGGTCGCGGGACTGGGCCCAATCGGTGTTCGTGTCGTAGAGCTCCCAGACGTCGTCATCGAAAGCGCGGGTCTTGATCGCGCCCACCTCCCAGGGGATGCGGTGCTGGGTGACCGCCGTCCAGCCCTTATGGTAGATGCCGCGGTTGCCGACGATCTCGAAGTACTGTGTCTCGTGCCGCTCCGCCGCCTTGGCGTCGTCGAACGAGTAGAGCAGGCTGAAGCCTTCGTACGGCTTCTGCTGGATGCCGTTGACGAAGGTCGGCTCCGGCAGGCCCGCCGCCTCGAGGACCGTCGGCGCCACGTCGATCACGTGGCCGAACTGGCTGCGGATCTCCCCCTTGGCCTTGATGCCCTTGGGCCAATGGACGATGGTGCCGTTCCGGGTGCCGCCCCAGTGCGAGGCGACCTGCTTGGTCCACTGGTAGGGCGTGTCCATGGCGTGCGCCCAGCCCACCGCATAGTGGTTGTAGGCCTCGGGGCCTCCGAACTTGTCGATGTTTTTCTTCAGAAATTCCGGAGTTTCCAGATGGGCGAGCCCGTTGAGCGGGATCATCTCGTTGAACGTGCCCTGGAGTGTGCCTTCTCCCGAGGCGCCGTTGTCGCCGATGATGTAGAAGATGAGCGTGTCGTCCAGGATCTCCAGGTCCGCCAGCGCGCCGATGAGCCGCCCGACATGGTGATCGGTGTGTTCCAGGAATCCGGCGTAGATCTCCATCTGCCGGGCCAGGATCGGTTTCATTTCGGGCGAAATGTCGTCCCAGGCCGGTATCTCCGGGTGGCGCTTCGTGAGGTCGCAGTCGGGCGGGATGACGCCCAGCTTCTTCTGACGGGCAAAGGTCTCTTCACGCAGCTTGTCCCAGCCCTGATCGAACTTCCCCTTGTACTTGTCCGACCATTCCTTCGGGACGTGGTGCGGCGCGTGCGTCGCCCCCGGCGCGAAATACATGAAGAAGGGCTTGTCCGGCACCAGGGATTTTTGCCGGCGGACCCACTGGATGGCCTTGTCGGCCAGATCTTCGGTAAGGTGGTATCCCTCTTCGGGTGTCTTCTTGAGCTCGACCGGCGTTATGCCCTCATAGAGCGACGGATAGTACTGGTTGGTCTCGGCGCAGATGAAACCGTAGAAATACTCGAACCCGCTGCCTGTCGGCCAGGCGTCGTAGGGGCCCGCGGGACTGGTCTCCCAGCAGGGCACCTCGTGGCACTTGCCGAACTGGGACGTGGCGTACCCGTTGAGCTTGAGCGTTTGGGCCAGGGGCGCGCAGCTCTTCGGACGTATCGAGCAGTTGCCCGGCGCCGAAGTGGCCATCTCGGTGATGCCGCCCATGCCGACCGTGTGGTGGTTGCGCCCCGTGAGGAGCGCCTGGCGCGTCGGCGAGCACAGCGCCGTCGTATGGAAGCGGTTGTAGCGGAGCCCGTTCGCCGCGAGGCGTTCCGCGGTCGGCGTGTGACACGGGCCGCCGAAGGCGCTCGAGGCGCCGAACCCCGTATCGTCGATCAGAATGACGAGCACGTTGGGCGCCCCCTGGGGCGGCCGCAGCGGCTCGATCGGCGGATACTTCGTATCCGGGTCCTTGGCGTCGTAGGTCGTCAGACCCACGTGCTGCCTGTCCGGGATTGGCAGGACCTGTCTTTGAATCTTGTCAGGCGAACTCATTGCAGCCCCTCCCATTCTTGAGACTATTCAGTTGCCGAAATCCGCGCCGGTTTGCGGAGCAAAGCGATGAAGCACCAGACGGCCATAACCGCATGGACCAAAACGGCCGGCCAGAAACCGGTCCCGTAAAGCCCCAGGCCGGTGCCGGCGTACAAGAGGACGCCGGTGCCGCCGCCGTTATACAGCAGCATGGCGCCGACCATCCCTCTCGTGGCGCGGCTTTTCCCCTCGTTGCGGAGGAGCCAGCAGGCGACGGCCATGGCGAGCAAGGCGATCCCGGCCACGCGGGCGATGACCGGCTCGATGGGCGTGCCGAACGGTGATCCAAGCAGGATTTCCCCAACAACCGAAGGCACCGCCAGCATTCCCAGGCCGGCTCCAAACTCGATAACGGCAAGCGCAGCTAAAAGCGCTTTCATCGTATCCCTCTCATTCCTCTCGCGTCTTGGCCTTACGGCCGGGCTACCGCCCCGGAGCAGGCATTCGCGAGTTTATTGCCGGGCCATGATCTTTTTCATGGTCAGCTCGTCGTCCTTGATCACCTGGCCGCTCACGTCCACCGTGACCTTGTAGAGCGTGCCGGTGAACGGGAACGGCGCCTTGTAATCGGTCGTGACAGGTGAGCCCACGTCGGCACCCACGGCCAGGCCGCCGCCCAATCCGTATGACATGGGAGTCGTAACGGCCATCTCGATCTGGCCCACCAGCTTCTTGTCGATATAGAGCTGGGCCCGGCCGGGTGATCCCTTGCCCGCGCGGATATCGGGCTTGCCCGTCGGCTCGAACTCGAACCTCAGCTCATGGCGTCCCGCGGGCACGTTGTCCTTGGACCGGACGATCGTGATTTCCTTGCCGACATAGTTATGCACGTAGCACAGTTTCCAGTCCTTGACGTAGAAGGAGTATCCCCCGTCGACGCCCCCGACCGAAAACAGCACGCCTTCGGCCCCTCCCTTTGGAATCTCCGCATCGGCGGTGATGCTGTGCGGCCGGTTCAGCGTGACGACGTTGCCGCTTCCCGAGATGGGCTGCGTGTTCGGATAATACGTGTAGCTGCTGCGGTCGACCGCGATCTGGGGGCGCTCGTCCATGGCGCGCAGCATGACGCGGCCGTCCACGGGCAGGACGTTGTACTTGCCCGCCTCGACGTACCACTGGGCCACCATCTCGATCAGCTTGGCCCGGTTCTCCGCGGCCACGTTGTGGTTCTCGGCGAAGTCCTCGGCCACGTGATAGAGCTCCCAGTGATTCGCGTCGAGCTCGGTGAGGGTGGCGGCGGGGATGGGCTCGCCGAACGGCTTTTCGGCTTCGGCGAACGACGGGCCCGGCCACGGGCAGACCGCGCGCCAGCCGTCATGATAGATGGAACGGTGGCCCATCATCTCGAAATACTGGGTGACGTGCCGCGTCGGCGCCTTGGCGTCGTCGAGGACGTGGGCGAAGCTCAGACCTTCGATCGGCGATTGAGTGACGCCCCTGACCGTCGCCGGGGCCTCGATCCCCAGAAGCTCCAGCACCGTCGGGACCATGTCGATGGCATGGGCGTACTGCGTGCGGACCTCGCCCTTGGCCTTGATGCCCTTGGGCCAGTGGACGATGAACGGGTCGCTGATGCCCCCGCGATAGGTCTCCCGCTTCCAGCGGCGGAAGGGCGTGTTGCCTGCCCAGGTCCAACCCCACGCGTAGTGGTTGTAGTACTTCGGCCCGCCGAGGTCGTCCAGGGCTTTCAAGTTATCTTCCAGGGACTCGGGCACGGAGTTGAAGAACAGGTTCTCGTTGACCGAGCCGGTCGGGCCGCCCTCGGGGCTGGCGCCGTTGTCGGAGATGAACATGATGAGCGTGTTGTCCCATTCGCCGATCTCTTTCAGAAACGCGAACAGGCGGCCATAGTGATAATCAGTGTGGGAGAGGAATCCCGCGAACACCTCCATCATGCGCGCGTAGAGCTTCTGCTCGTCCGGTGAGCACTTGTCCCACGGCTTGACGTCGGGGTCATGGCGCGAGAGTTCGGCATCCCGGGGGACGATACCCAGCTTCTTCTGATTCTCGAAAACCATCTCCCTGTATTTGTCCCAGCCCATGTCGAACTTGCCCTTGTACTTGTCCGCCCACTCCTTGGGCACGTGGTGAGGCGCGTGCGCGGCGCCGGGGCAGAAATACATGAAGAAGGGTTTGTTCGGCGCATTCTGCTTGGCGTCGGCGATGAAGCTGATGGCCTTGTCGGTGATGTCCTCGGTGAAATGATAGCCCTCCTCCGGCGTCTTCGGCGGGTCGACCGAGTGATTGTCGTAGGTCAGATCCGGGTAGTACTGGTGCGCGTCGGCGCCGAGAAAGCCGTAGAATCGTTCGAACCCGCGGCCCAGCGGCCAGCGGTCGTACGGTCCCGCCCCGGAAGCCTCGGTGGCCGGCGTGAGATGCCACTTGCCCAGGGCAAAGGTGTTGTAACCGTGCTGGAGCAGAATCTCCGACAGGAACCCGTTCTCGAACGGGATGTACCCGTTGCTGCCGGGAAAGCCGGTGGAGCCTTCGGTGATGCAGGACATGGCGTTGGAATGGTGATTGCGACCCGTCAGGATGCATGAGCGCGTGGGCGAACAAAGGGCCGTGGTGTGCATGTTGTTTAAGAGCAGCCCGTTCTTGGCCAAGGCGTTGATGTTGGGCGTCTCGATGGGGCTGCCGTAACATCCCATCTGGCCGAAGCCCGTGTCGTCCTGGACGATGAAGAGGACATTCGGCGCGCCCTCCCTGGCGCGAAGCGGTTGGGGCCATGCAGGCCGCGAGACATCGACGGTACGGCCGACGACCCCCGTGAATCCTGATCCTGGCTTATACTCTTTGAGCGCCATCTCGACCTCCCTGTTCTATTCGTATCTACCGGTGTGTTACCCAGGTATCTTCCGTCGTCCGCCGTGTCCTCGCGGCGTCCGGAGGAGCGTCATTATCGCATTTGAACAGGCCTCGACGCCGAGTCCTGCACGGGTCGATCCGCATACTGATGACTGGTAGCCTATCGGTGCGTAACCCCGGATGAAGGATCGGGGCTTCAGTGTAAACGACCGTAGACAAGAAGTCAAGTGCAGCAGCGGCCGCAACCTGCAACGATTTTAAAGTAGAAGCTCGCTCCGATACGACGATGCCGGCCTTTTCGGCGAGGCGCACGAGGTCGGCCACCGATTCAGCCTCCATCTTCTGCATCACGCGGCTCCGGTGCACCTTGATCGTCTTGATCGCCGTGCCGAGCTCGAACGGGATCTGCTTGTTCAGCATCCCCTTGATGGCGCGCTTCATCACTTCCAGCTCTCTCGGCGTGAGTGCGCCGACGCGTTTCTCCATCTCCTTCTGAAGGTCGATGCCGCTCATGCCCGGATGATCAGTTCGACGGCAATGAAAGCGCTTGGCTCAAAACGAGGCGCATGCGATGGGCTCAGCTCATCCGGAAGGTCTGGCAGGAGGATCCGCTCCTTTGTCCCCGCTGCGGAGGGACAATGCGGATCATCTCGTTTATCACCGAACAAGGTGTTATCGACAAGATACTTCGGCACATCGGGTTCAAGCACGCCGAAACGCCGCCTCCGCGCTATCATCCTCCGCCCCAGCTCTGCCGGTCGCCTCTCGGGTGAGCCGGAAACTCCACGCACATGGCTTCATCTTCCCGCCCGCGCCGGGCGAAGCCTGCCCGGGCGGGGCACCCGCCTTGCACCCCGCGCCTGTTTGTCCGCCCGGGGGGTGATGATTTCTCAGCAGAAGCCGTCGGCGGCTCGATAAAGCCGGCCCGCCAGCGATCCGGAGACACCCCCCCAGGGCCCACATGAGCGAAATTGCGTCGGGCTGACCCCGTCCGGCCGCCGCACCGGCCGCGCAAGGATCTTGACACGGAATCGAATTTCCTATACAATCTTGCACCAACGTCCTGAAAGGTTACTGGGGGGATCCCCGCGCCAGACCTGGAAGCGTATCTGCCCCTTGGTGTCATCTGCACTCCCACCTCTTCCGCGAGTGGTTCCTTCGTTCCTTTTATTTCCGCATCAAAGCCGGTCACGATTTGTTCCTTCGCAAGAGAAAGGGGTTGCCATGAAGCCATACACGACGGGCGCAGCTCTTACGGGCACTATGTTTGCGGGTGCTGTCTTTTGCGTGCTCCTCAGCATCCTCTTCCCATCTGTGCCGGCGTGGGGGCAAGAAAGATTGGCGTTGATGAAGTCCCGAGGACCTGAATTATCCCTTACGATCCTCCCCGTGGTCGTTGTTGGGACTCCCTACGAACGGGTGTCGGAGGTTGTCGGTCTTCTTCTTGAACAACGGGGACTTAAGAACATGGAGCTTGGGAAGACCGCCTTCGAGCCCGGAGCCGTCGCACAGATGGCGCCGCTCGCTGGCTCCGTCGGTCAGTTCGTGAAGAAGAGCCCGATTGCCACGGGCTATGCGTTGTACGCGGAGTACACTGGCAATCGTCAGACGGGGATCGACGGAATCCGGGCGATCGTTGTTGACAGCACTGGTGCAGTTGTGTGGACGGATTCACTGGGGCCGAATGACCAGGCAGCGAAGAACGTTAGTGACCGTGATCCGATGGGCTTTTCCCTCTTGCTGGTGGAGCGCCTCGGTCCCCAGTTGGGTCTCAACGAAGAAACGGCGAAGGCTGCAAAACCCGGCAAGTTTGCTCGGCTCATGGAAGAAAGAAGCGGACTGCCACCCGAAAATGAACGGGCTGCTCTTCTTCAACGGCAGAAAGAGCTGAGAAATCTGAGGAAGAACCTTACATTGATAATCTTTCCGGCCCGGGTGGCTGATGCGGCCGACACGACAACCGTGACCGAACTCGTCAAGATGATCACCGACGCGGGCCTCTGCAAGGCCGCACCGGCGCCTCAGGCTTTGTTGCTGAAGGCTTCCCGTGGGGATCCCAATGAATTGAAGGTCCTGTGGGATCTTGCACGGGAGTTCCGTGAGTATGTTCGAAACAATCCACCGACCGCAGACTACGTTCTGTATGCAGACTACGGTCTCAATCCGCAGACCCGGGAGGTGGGATTTGTGCATTTCGTTGTCTGCGACAGGAAGGGAGAATGGGTGGTCGTAGATATGCAGAACTCGCTTCACCCGGACTACCAGAGCGTCAAGCCGACTTCGAGCAAGGGGTGTAGCGCCCTGCTGGTCAAGCGTCTGGGGACCTATCTGAAACTCTCCGCGTCAGACCTGGTGCGGGAGAAGATTAAGACCTCCGGGATCGAGGCTGCAGTGGCGGCATTTCATGAGGCCCAGGCCAAGCCGGATGTGTACTATGTATCTGAACAGGGGATCAACGAACTCGGATACGAATACCTTCAGGCGAAGCGGCACAAGGAAGCGATTGAGGTGTTCGAATTGAACGTCGAGGCTTTTCCGGGGTCGTTCAATGCATATGACAGCCTGGGAGAAGCATACGCTGCAGCGGGGGAGAAGGATCTGGCCATCAAGAATTATGAAAGGTCTCTGCAGTTGAACCCGAACAGCCAGGGCGGAATCGAAGCGCTCAAGAGACTAAAGGGGAAATAGGACAGCTTGGCGGTCTTTATTCCCCGGGAAAATGTAAAGCCACTTATCGATTATGAGTGACATCGGTAAGTGGCTTTACTATGTAGGCTTGCGGTGTGCCTGGAACCGGAGCGGATGATGTTGCGAACAACGAAGGGGCCGGGGGGTGGTGGTTAGTGAGGGAAATGCCCCTATTATGGAGTGTCCCGCGATACCGAGATGGGGAATGCGACTCCTCCCCTCGTGTGTCTTGCCTATGCACCTCCGCGACCGTATATTCCCCGCGCACACATCGGCGCCTGATGGCTTCCCGGCCTGAGTGGCGCCGTTCTCCTGTGTCGTCTCCTCGCCATAGAGCCGCCTCGAGGACCCAGCAGGTCGGAATACCATCGGTGCCTGACTTGCGTGCCAGAGCCGCTTTTCCATCCTGGCAAGCTAGCGCATATTGAGAATTCTAAGCTGGCACTTTAGAAAACTCAAAGATGATGTTTTGGGCCGCATGGGCGGCACCGACGGGGCCCCTGCCGGGCAGCGCAGCTCGCCCTGCGAGCGAGCACGTGCGGGGTGCAATCGCCGACAGAACCCGCGCATCGGGACGGAGGCCGCAGGGCATTGGGCGACGGACATTCCCGCGACGAGCGCATTGGAGGCTCTGCGACTGCGCGCGGAGCGGGAATGTCCGTCGCCTGCGGGCGCTACTTCGCCCGCCCGAGCTCGATCCCCAGCGCCTCGGCCGTCCGCACGAGCTGTCCCTTCGGGTCGACCCGCTTGATCCCGTGAATCGCCGCCGTGATCGGCACCGATTCGATCCGTCTCCCCTTGAGGCACACCATATGTCCGAATTTCCCCGCGGCGATGAGGTTCACCGCCTCGACGCCGAAGCGCGTCGCGAGGATCCGGTCGAAGGTCGTCGGCATGCCTCCCCGTTGCAGGTGCCCGAGCACGGCGACGCGCGTCTCGAGGCTCGTGCAGAGGGATATCTTGTCCGCGACCCATTTGGCGATCCCGCCGAGGCGCCCCGGCGTGCCGTCCGCGCCCGGCTGCTTCTCGTAGATCTTCTCTCCGCCGGCGGCGTAGGCCCCCTCGGCCACGACGACGATGCTGAAGCGGCTCCCCGTGCGTTTGCGTGTTTCGATGTGGTCACAGATCTCGCCGAGGTCGAAGGGGATCTCGGGAAGGAGGATCACGTCGGCGCCGCCCGCGATTCCCGCCTCGAGGGCGATCCATCCGCAGTCGCGCCCCATGACCTCGAGGACGAGAACGCGGTGGTGGCTCTCCGCGGTCGTGTGGAGCTTGTCGAGCGCGTCGGTCGCCGTGTTGACGGCGCTGTTGAATCCGAAGGTCACGTCCGTCGCCTCGAGATCGTTGTCGATCGTCTTCGGGACCCCGACGACTTTCACGCCCTTTTCGAAAAGAGCCTGCGTGATCTTCATCGTTCCGTCGCCGCCGACCGTCACGAGGCAGTCGATCCCGAGCCGTTTTATGTTCCGGACGATTTCGCCCGAGACGTCCTTGAATACCGTCTTTCCGTTTTCGCGCACCGGATAGTGCAGCGGGTTCCCCCGGTTCGAGGTGCCGAGGATCGTACCGCCGCGCGCCTGAATGCCGCGCACGTCGTGGGAGTAGAGCATCCGGTGGGCGTCGGTCCTGAGGAGGCCGTCGAATCCGTCCTGAACGCCGAGCACCTCCCATTGGTGCTCGAGCACGGCCGCCCGCACGACGCCGCGTATGACGGCGTTGAGCCCGGGGCAGTCGCCGCCGCCGGTGAGGATGCCGATGCGCTCAATGCCTTTCGCTTCTCGTCCCGCCGGGTTCTTCGCCCGCCCTCGTGCGCTCCGTTTCGTCTTGGCCATTGAAATATTTCCTTTCGGGCTGCGACCGTCGCCTGTAGCATCTTTGCCGCCCATCATATTCATATCGCGATCGTAGTGGTAGGCAAAAAGAGAGGGTTGTATGGTCTTCGATCCTTCGCGGCCCGGCTCGATTCGCTTATCCGCTGATCGAGAAATCGCCGCAATTCTCGTAAAATCAAACTGTTGCGATTTTCCGCGCCGGGACGCCGCTTTTTCCTCCGCTGCCCCAATGATTTCTTGACGCCGTTTTGGGAATCTGCTATTTTTCGCTTTCAAAAAATGCGACTGAGCAGTACATTACTCGGAATTCAGGAATCGCATAGCCGCACTATCAATCAGGCGAAAGGAGGTGTACCCAACAATGAGGACTATTATTATTCTGTGCCTGGCTCTCTTGATAGCGCTCTCTTTCGGCTGCTCGAAGAAGAAAGAGGAAGCGCCAAAGACTGAAACGGCCCAGGAGGAAATGAGCAAGGCCGGGCAGATAAGCCCGACTTACGACGTGGTGAGCAAGGAGGAGATCGACATTACGACGTCTCCTTACTCGTTCGAGTACAACGGTGTGATCTACTACTTCGCGAACGCCGAGAATATGGAAGCGTTCAAGGCCGATCCGGCGAAGTATATGACACCGACCGATAGCACGATCGCTCCGCCCCAGGGCCAGTAACGGTCTGAAGGCGCGGTGCCGATCCGGAAGACGCGATCCCTATTGCATTATGCGAGGGGATTGCAGATAGAGAGATAAAGCCCCCACCCGGGGGCTTTTTTCATGGGCGCGAAATGCCCCGATGTTCCTCTTTGTTCCTTCTTCGTTCCTGTTTTGTCGCGTGGCCGATAACTCGTTGAATGTTTAGTGGTTGCCGCGTCCCGTCTCGCCTTTCCCGTTCCCGCCCCGATCCCTCGCAATCATGGAAACGCCCTTGGTTTCGCGCCTTGGAACACCACTTGCCCCCGCCCGCATCGAGCAAAGTGTCGTTGCGCCTGCCGTCACCGTCGCCTCCCCGGCGACGGTGCGGGGAGAGCGCCACCATTTCCTTAACGGGTCCTACCAGGAGGGACTGCTTGAATCGTCGCGCACCGGCAACGAAACGCTCTTGGAGGAAAACTGAAGGAGGGATCGGCAGATGAGAACGTGCCTCACGATGGCGGTTCTTTTCGTGATCCTCGTCGCGGCTTCCGCATCCGCGTTCGGCGGCCCGAACCTCGCCGGAACTATGGAAGCCCGCAAGATCGTCATGGGAACGGAAAACAAGGAAATCGCGGTCTCGGCCGAACAGGTGAAACCGCAGGACAAGATCGAGTACACGCTGCGCTACCGGAACATCGGCGACGCGTCGGCCTCCGGCGTGAGCCTCGTCGGCCCGATACCGGCAGGCACCGCGTACCTGAACGAGACGGCGACCGAGAGCGATGCCATGCGGCCGCTCTTCAGCATCGACGGCGGCGCGAGCTTCCATAAGGCGCCCGTCATGTACGTCGTGAAGAACGAAAAGGGAGAAGACGAGCGCAAGGTGGCTACCCCCGACATGTACACGCACGTCATGTGGAACGTCGCGAGCGCTCTCGAGGTCGACAAGGAAGTGGCGGTCTCCTATCGCGTGCAGGTGAAGTGAGGAGACCGAATAGATAGATGGCAATGCATGGGTTGGACTCAACAAAGGAAGGTGGTCCGATGAGTAAGATTCGGCTCACGGCGGCCCTCGCGCTCGTCGCGCTCTTCGTCTGCGCTGCCGCGCAGGCGCAGACGCCGGCGGGCACGACGATCCGGAACCAGGCCTCGGCGCGGTTCCAGGATCTCTCGGGCAACTCGTACACCGCGACCTCGAACGAGGTCATCACGATCGTCCTGCCGGTATACGGCGTTTCGATCCTCCCGGACGACTCGGGGGAGACTCCCCCCGTCACGCCGGCGATGATTCAGAACGCCATTCCCGGCCAGACGCTCTACTACAGCTATAACCTGACCAATACGGGTAACGACGCCGACACCTACGCGCTGGCGCCGCTCCTCGACGCCGCCAATTCGACGATGACCCTCGGGCTCGGGAGCATCACGATCTACCACGACGTGAACGGCAACGGCGTGCTGGACGGCGGCGAGCCTACGATCTCTTCCGGCGGGGCGCCGGGGAACCTCGGTCCAATCGCTGCCGGTGCGACAGTGAGTATCCTGGTTTCCTACCAGGTTCCCCCGGCCGCCCTCGCCGGCGAGGTTGCGTACGTCGGCGTTCAGGGAACCTCCGCCGGAGATCCGGCCCGCATCGATACCCGCAACTACCATATGACGACCGTCGTGAGCGACGCCTCGCTCACCGCGTCGATGTCCGGACTCCCGGCGAACGTGAATCCGGGCGCCGTGATCACCTACGCGATCAACGGCTCGAACGTGGGCACGCAGGCGGCCCACGGCGTCCTCGTGGCCTCCGTCGGTCTCACGGGCGTCTTCATCTATGACGTGCTCCCGACCGATCCGACGACGGGTCTTCCGCTCGCGATCTCCGGCACGCCTTCGGGCTCGCCGGCGGGCGGGACCGTGTTGTACTTGCCCGCGGGAAGCCCGATGGTCGGCGCTCCCGAGACGTGGGCATGGCAGGCCGTGGCGGGCGCCGGCGACCTCGCCGTCGCGTACGTCACGAACGGCAATCTCGCGATCGGCCAGTTCTACAACCTGACCTACGACCTCGTCGTACCGTCGACGATGCGCGCCGGCATCATCAACAACAGCGGCGCCGTCGCGTACGTGGACAACAATCCGGGCACGCCGGATCCGATCACCGTCACGACGAACAACACGCAGATCACCGTGAACGCGATCGCCAACGTGCTCGTCGGCCCGTCGGGTCTGCCCGCGGCCGGCACGCCGCCGAACTACGACGACGACATGCAGTCGGTGCCCGTGGCCTACGCGAACACGACCGTGTCGTTCACGAACACCGTGCGGAACGACGGGAACGCCGCGGACGCGATCAACATCGCGCTCGACGGCGCCTCGACGATTCCCGGGGGATGGAGCGTCCTGTTCTTCCGGAGCGACGGCGTCACACCGCTCACCGATACCGGAACGGACGGCATTCCCGACGTCGGCGCGCTCAATCCGGGCGCGACGAGAGACTTCATCGTCCGCATCATCATCCCGGGCGGCGCGAGCGCCGGCGGCCCGTATGACGCCGTCATCCGCGCCAACTCGACGAACAATCCGCTCGAGTCGAACCTGACGACCGACCGGATCACGTCGGTGCAGCCCGCGGCCGTCGACATCGGCAACTTCGACGGTCTGCCCGGCACGAACAACGCGACGGTCAACATCAACGCGAATCCAGCCACGAACGCCGACTTCGCTCTCGACGTGATCAACACGGCTGGCTCGGCGGACAACTATTCGCTCACCTCGACCGCTCCGGCGGGCTGGACCGTGACGTACTTCAACGACGCGAACGGCAACGGCCTCCTCGATCTGCCCGAGCTCGCCCCGATCGCCGGCATCGGCCCGGTGGCGGCAGGCAGCGAGGCGCACGTCATCGCGCGCGTGGCGGTTCCCGTCGGGGTCGGCCCCGGCGTGAACAACGTCGTCTTCCGCGCGACCTCGACGAACAACGGCGCGATATTCGACCAGATCACGGACACCGTGACGATTCTCGCCACGCCGTCCGTCGATATCGCTCCGAACCGCAACGGAACGGGCACCGCCGGCGGCACGGTTCGTTACCAGCACACGGTGACGAACACCGGCAACGTCGACGACACGTTCCTGCTGAGCGCCGTGAGCTCCAACGGATGGAGCTACGCGTTCTTCGATCTCGCGAACAACGCGATTGCGGCGGTCAACCTCGTCGCCGGCGCGTCCCAGGACGTCGTCGTGCAGATTTCGATCCCGGGCGGCGTGCCGAACGGAACGATCGAGACCGGCACGGTCCGCGTCACGGGGAGCGGCACGGGCGCGACCGACGCGGTCACCGACGTCACGACGATCGTGGCCGGTAACCTCGTGCTCGTGAAGTCGGTCAATCCGGCCGGCGCGCAGCTGCCGGGCACCGAGCTCACGTACCGGACCGATTATTCGAACGTGGGCACCGCGGATCTCACCGCGATCGCCATCTACGACGCGATTCCCGCGTGGACCCAGTATCGCGTCGGCTCCGCCACCGTCGGGACTCTCGCGGCCGGCATCACCGGTATCGCGATCGAGTTCTCGAACGACGGCGGCGCGACGTGGACCTACACGCCGGTGAGCGGCGGCGGCGGCGCCCCGGCGAACTTCGACGCCGGTGTCACGAACGTCCGCTGGACGCTGACCGGCAATCTGGCCGGCGGCAGCGGCACGGCCGACGGCGTCGGCTTCATCGTAAGGATCGTCGCCGAATAAGCGGCTCGAAAGAGGCTGTGGCGGGGCGGCATCGGCCGCCCCGCCAACGGCAACTCTCTCGGGCAGGAGATGCAGCCAAGAGAAGAGAGAAGAATTTGAATAACGAGCTCCGCGGAGTCACAAGCACCCCGAACTGGAGGATGATTCGTTAAGGCGGATCAGCCTCTAGTTCGGTTTCTGGAGGTAACAGGGTGAGACGGCCATCGACCAGAAGTTCGAGAAGGGGGCAACTCCTTTTCTTGCTTGCGGTTGCGTGGCTCGCCCTCTTGCCTTCGCTTTCCATGGCCGCCATTCCACCCGCCGGACAGGCAATCACGAGCAGATCGCTCGCGTACTACGAGCGGAGCGGCTCGCGGTGGAGCGCCTATTCGAACGAAATCACCGTGAACGTTTTGGCCCTGTACGGCCCGGTCGTCGAGCCGAACGGGACGGTTTCCGCGCCGGGCGCCGTCGTCCGCGCCTTCGCCGGGGAGACGGCGACCTTCGCCTTCAGCCTGAGAAACGCGGGGAACGCGGAAGACGCATTCACCCTGGCGCTCGCGTATCCCGCGCCTTCGGACTTCGTTCCGGCGCAGTCGCGCATCTACCTCGACATCGACGGGGACAGCCTCGTCGATCCGGGGGAGCCCGCGGTCACGGATGTCGGATCCCTCGCTTCGGGCGAGGAGGTCCGGCTCGTCGTTCAGGCCGTGCTTCCCGCCGGCCTCATGGGCGGGGAATCGGCGCACGTCAATCTCGTCGCCCGCTCGCAGGCGGACACCTCCGCGTGGGACCGGGACAACGTCGTGAGAATCACGGCCCGCGACGAGGCCGCGGTCTCGCTCGCGCTCGCCGCGGACCGCTCGGCGGCGCTGCCGGGGGATACGATCGCCTTCACGCTCCAGTTCGCGAACACGGGAGAACGCGCCGCCGCCGGCGTCGTGCCGTCGGCGCCGATCGATCTGGCGGGATCGACGGAGGGAGCCGACTACGTGAGCGGCTCGGCGGGCTCGTCCGTCGCGGGGAGCTTCGAATACTACGACGCCGCCTCTTCCGCCTGGGTCGCCGCGCCTCCTCCCGTCGATCGAATCAAGGGCATCCGCCTGCTGGCCGGCGCTCTCGCGCCGGGGGCCGCGGGGAATCTCACGTTCCGGGTGCGTGTGCGGGACGGGAGGGCGGCGGGCGTCCTGCGCGAAACGGCGGCGGTCGATTACACGGGCGGAAACGCGCAGCCGTACCGTCTCGCGTCGAACGAAGTGACCGTCACCATCGGTCGCGTGAGCTCGATCGCGATCGGCCCGCGGGGAAATCCGCTGGCCGCCTCGGGAAGCGCCGACGATCGGGTCTTTGCGAACGTCGACGGGAGCAGCGATTCGTATACGCTCTGGCATGAGCTCCTGAACGGCGGCAACTTCGCCGACAGCGTGCGCATCGTCCTCGCCGATTCGTCCCTCATCCCGGCCGATTGGGCGATCGAGTTCGTCGATTCCAACGGCGCGCCGTTTCCGGGCGAGTCCGGGTACCGCGCGGCGGTCGGCACGGTTCCGAGCGGACGCTCGACGATCGTCGGCCTGCGGCTGAGCGCGACGGCGGAGAGCCTCAGGAGATTCGACGGGCGACAGCTCGTGTTCGCCCTCGAGGCGTCGTCGATCTTCTTCGAGGAGGCGTCGGACCGGGTGGAGGACGTCCTCGTCAAGGCGAGCATTCCGCTCGTTTCGATCGAGCAGTCGATCCGCGAGCCGACGGCGCAGATCGGCGATATCCTGAGCTTCATCGTGACGGTCGAGAACCTGACGGAGGAAACCGCGCTCGACAGCGTCGTCGTGACGGAGGCGCTTTCGCCGGGGCTCGCCTTCGCCGCGGGGAGTCTCGTGCCGCGGATCGCGGGGAACGATCTCGAGTGGACGCTCGACGGGCTCGAGCCGGGGGAGCGGCGCGAGATCGTGTTCCGCGCGCGGGTCAAGACGGGGCAGGAGACGGGGAGGCTCGTGAGCTCGGCGTACGTGCGCGGCGTGACGGATACGGGTGAGCCGGCGTTCGATGGCCCGGCGAGCGCCTCGATCCTCATCGTCGAAGGAATATTCACGCGGCGCGGGATCATCGCGGGCGGCGTGTTCGCGGACGCCGATTCGAACGGCGCCTGGGACGAGGGCGAGCGCGGCGTATGCGGCGTGTCGGTCTTCATCGACGACGGCACGTACGCGGTGACCGATTCGTTCGGGCTCTATTCGATTCCGGGCGTCGTCGAGGGACGGCACGTCGTGCGGATCGATCCGGCGTCCGTCCCCGACGGCTTCGAGCCGGGCGCGAGCGGCTTCTACGGGTTCGGCGTCGCCGGCGAGATGCTCGTCGATCTCGCCCCGTCGGGGCACCGGCGCGCCGATTTCGCGCTCGTCCGGTCGAGCGGCCCGTCACGCGAAGCGGGCGGCGCCGCCGCGGCCGATTCGTCCGCCTCGACGGCGCGCGAGGCGGCCGCCGTCGCCGCGGCGGAGTCCGGGAGACCGGGGCAGTCGTTCAACGCGATCACCATTCCGAGCTCGCACTTCGAGGCGGGAGAGGCCGCGATCGGAGGCATTCCGCTGAATCGCGTCGCCGCCCTGTCGCTCTGGATCAAGGATCACCCGGGCTGGAGCATCTACATCGAGGGGCACACCGACAGCATTCCCATCGCGAGCGCCGCGTATCCGTCGAATCTCGAGCTTTCGATCGCCCGCGCCCGCTCCGTGTTCCAGCTCCTCCGCATGAACGGCATTCCCGAGGAACGCATGGATTACACGGGCTGCGGCTCGCGGGAGCCGGTCGCGTCGAACGCGGGCGAGGAAGGGCGCGCGCTCAACCGCCGCGTCGAGATACTCATCGTGCCGCCCGCCGATTACACCGGCGGGGATCCGGGGCTCCCCGAGATCCTCGAGCGCTCCGAGCACAAGGAGTACGCGCTGGCCGATTCGACGGGAATCTGCGCGGGCATCGTCGCGCCGGCCGAGGGAACGATCTTCTTCTCGCGCGGCGAGATCGACGTCGAAATCGTCTCTCCCCTCGGCTCCGACGTCGAGCTCTACGTGAACGGGCTCCCGGTCGGCAAGGACCGGATCGGCCTCAAGAAGATCGACATCGCCAGCGGCATCTTCGGCTCGATCTTCTACGGCGTGAAGATCGCCGAGGGCAAGAACGACATCCTCGTCGTGTGCCGCGAGTACGGCGGCACGCGCAACACGTGCGTCCGGCACGTCTACCTCGCGGGACAGCCGAAGCTCATCACGCCGGAGCGCGAGATCGTCACGCTCCCCGCCGACGGCAAGACGGCGGGCGAGATCGTCTTCCTCGTGAGCGACGGGAACGGGCTCCCGGTCCGCGACGGCATTTTCGTCACGGTGACCGGCGCCGAGGATATCGTCGCGGGTCTCGACGCGAATCCGCAGGTGCAGGGCATCCAGGCGGCGACCGCCAACGGCCGCGTCATCGTCGCGCTCCCGCCGATGCGCGATTCGCGGAAAGAGCGGATCGGCGTGGCGCTGAACGGCGTCTCAGCCGGCGCCCGCGCCGTGTACGAAGCGCCGCTCCGGAACTGGTTCCTCTTCGGCCACGGCGAAGCGGAGCTCGGCTACAGCGATCTCACCGGAACGGGGAGCACGGAGCGCCTGATGGAAACGCAGCACGACGGCGCGTTCGTGGACGGAAAGCTCTCGTTCTACGGACAGGGCGAGATCAGGAGCGGGCATCTGCTCACGTGCGCCGTCGACACGCGGCCGGTCAAGGACGACATGCTCTTCAGGCGCATCGATCCCGAGAAATACTATCCGATATACGGCGACGCGAGCGAGCTCAGGTTCAACGCCGCCTCGCGGAGCGGCACGTTCCTGCGGCTCGATCACCGCAGATACGCGGCGATGCTCGGCGATTTCCGGACCGATTTCAGCGAGGCCGAGTTCACGAAATATCATCGCTCGTTCAACGGCGTCTCGGGAGAGGCGCGGTTTTCGCAGGGTGACGTGAAGGCGTTCGTCACGAAGGCCGATCAGGTTACCTATCAGGAGGAGTTCCGCGCCGAGGGGACGAGCGGCTTCTATTTCCTCTCCCACTATCCGCTCGTCGAGAACAGCGAGAAGATCCGCGTCGAGGTGCGCGACCGGTACCGCTCCGAGCGCATCGTCCGCGTCGACTACAAGCTCGTCGAGCGCGACTACGACATCAACTACATGGACGGGAGCATTCTCTTCAAAGAGAGCGTCCCCGCCTTCGACGAGAACCTGAATCCCGTGACGATCGTCGTGAGCTACGAATGCCGCGGCGCCGGCGACAACAACTTCATCTACGGGTTCCGGTCGGCGGTGGGAGTGGCGGACAGTCTCGAGCTCGGGACGACCGCGGTGCTCGAGCAGGAGGGCGTGGAGAACTACACGCTCCTCGGATTCGATCTCGCGGGCCGGGTTTTCGAGGGGCTCGCGGTCGAGGGAGAGTTCGCGCACAGCGAGAAGTTCCTCCTCGGCGGCGGCACGGCGTTCCGCGTTCTCCTGCGGGACGAGGGGACCGGCGCCGTCCGGTGGAACGCGTACTACCGCGCGATCGACGAGAGCTTCTTCAACTCCTCGTTCTCGGGCGGCAAGACGGAGCTCGGGAGCGTCAAGATCGGCGGCGAGCTCGATTGGCGGCTGAACCGGGGATTCGGGGCGAGCGCGCAGGCGTACCGCCACACGTATCAGGAGCGGGACGAGCGGAAGGACTACGCGGATCTCGTGGCGCGGTACGCGGCCGGCGTTCTCGAATGGCGGGCGGGCTTCGCCGCGGCCGGCCACAGCGACACGCGCGACGGGGATCAGGCGTCGGTGCTCATGCTCACCGGCGTCTCGTACAAGAACGCGGGGACCACGGCGGAGGCCGGATGGGATCAGATCCTCGCGGGGGACGAGGTCGACGATTACCCGAACCGGCTCCAGGCGAAGTTCTCGAAGCGTGTCTGGCGCGGCGTCGCGGCGGCGCTCAAGTACGAGTACCGCACCGGCAGCCGCTCGGGAACGCGGCACTTCACCCAGATCGGGCTCGAATCGAATATCACCGAGAGCATGCAGGCGTACACGCGGTATCAGGTCGACGGCGCGATGGGGGGCCAGCGCGGCCAGGCGACGATGGGGATCAGAAACCGGTTCGTCCTCGCCGCGGATCTCACCGGGACCGTCGCGGTGGAAAAGCTCGCGACGGTGAGCGGGAACGCGGCGGAGGATTACCTGTCGATTTCGACCGGCGCGCTGTACACGCCGGCGCATAAGGATTATCGCGTGAAGGGGAACTACGAGATCAGGATCGAGCCGCTGCGCGCCAAGCACCTCGCCGAGCTCGCGGCGATCAAGCGCCTGAGCGAGCGGTGGAGCGCCATCGTGAAGGGGGATCTCTGGTTCTCCGACGAGGAGATCGAGAACAACCACGTCAAGGGGAGCTCGACGATCGGGATCGCCGTGCGGCCGCATTCCTCGCGGACGGTCGAGGTCCTCTCCCTCGTCAAGACGGCGTACGAGAAGAACAGCCCCGCGCATCCGGAAGCGGTCGACAAGGAGAACCTCGCGTCGATCGAGGCGACGTGGACGCCGAGCCCGGCGTGGGAGCTCGAGGGCAAGGTCGCGGCGCGCCGGATCGAAAACTCGTTCAGGGACTACTCGGCGGACGCGTCGGCGTTCCTGTATCAGGTGCAGGCGATCCGCGTGATCGCGCGGAAGTGGGACGTCGCACTCAAGGCGCGCTTCGTGCATCAGAACGAGACGGCGACGACGAGCTACGGCGGAGGCCTCGAGCTCGGCCGTCTCGTCACCGGCAACCTGTGGGTCGGCGCGGGATACGATTTCGGGGGACACGAGGATCCCGACGCGCCGGTCAACGGCTTCGAGCGCAGGGGATTCCATTTCGGCATGAGGCTCAAGTTCAACGAGAAGATCCTCGAGTACTGGGACGGCGGCAGGGAGGTCGGCGAATGACGGCACGGCGCATCATGACGATCCTCGCCGCCGCGGCGCTCGTGCTGTGCGTCCGGCCGGGCCCCGCGCGCGCCGGCGAGCTCGTGCAGAACGGCGGCTTCGAGACGGGCGGCTTCTCCGGCGGATGGGTCGACGGCGCGGGGCAGCTCTCGAGCGGGCAGACGAATCCGGCCTGGGCGGACCACCTGGTGACGCTCGATCTCCCGTTCGCTGGCAACTACTCGGCGCTGATCGGATTCAAGTACGCGCAGATTCGAGGGAACCGGTTCGGATTCATCTATCAGGACGTAGCGATCCCGTCGAACGTCTCGCGCGCGGACCTCTTCTTCAAGTTCCGCCAGCAGGGCTGGGACGGCAACTTCTACGATCCGTTCCGCATGCAGATCCGCGCCACGAACAACGCGGTTCTCGCGACGGTGATCGAATACTCGTTCGCCGAGGCGAACCATCTCTTCAAGGATTCGGGCTGGCTCGACGACAACAACGCCGTGCCCGTCGGCTATTCGATGACCGCCTACGCGGGGCAGACGGTGCGGCTGTACTTCTATCAGGAGAACAGCTTCAACAACTTCTACGAGACGTGGACGTACATCGACGACGTCTCGCTCGTCTTCCGGCGGTGGGTCGACCTCGCCGTCGACGGAAACGGAAACGACCTCTTCGGCGCCGCGGGGACCGGCGCCGGCGGCTCCTCGATCAAGAGCGCCGAGCAAGGGGAGACGCTCTCCTATATAATGGATATAGAGAACGAGGGGCCCGACGGCGATTCCTACCGTCTCACGGCGAATCCTCCCGCCGGCTGGACGGCGTCCATCCGCTACAACGGCACGATCTATCCCTTCCCGTGGAATTCGCCCGTGATCCCCGCCGGCTCGAAGATCCAGGCGGAAGTCGTGCTGACCGTTCCTTTCGGCGCGGCGGTGAACGGCTACTCGACGATCGTCGACGCGGTCTCGAGAAATTTCGCGAACCGCTACGACAGCGTCCGGCTCGGCACGAACGTCGTGCCCGCCGATTTCCTCGCCGACGCGATCATCGACGCGAACGGGTTCGGCGTGATCGATCCGGCGGGCGGGGGCGGCATCGCGTACCGCGAGGCGGTTCCGGGCGCGCAGGCGAGCTACGTGCTCGAGGTGTTCAACGAGGGCGTTCAGGCCGATTCCTTCCGGATCCGCTGGAGCGCGGCGGCGCCCCTCACGATCGCCGTGCTCGACGGCGGCACGGTCCGCGCGCGGGCCTTCAGCACGGCGCTCGTCCCGAGCATGGGCTCCGTGTCGTTCACGGTGCGGGCGACGGTCCCGGCGTCGACCCTCGGCGGCGACTACACGAGCATCGTGTACGCGACGTCGCTCACCGACACGCTCAAGCGGGACGCCGTGCGCGCGGTCACGCGCGTCCTGGCGCCGAAGGTCGACATGATCATCGGCGGGAGCGGCGACGGCATCATCGACGCGACCGGCGCCGGCCTCGGCGGCGCCACGACCGTCGCGGCGGGAGTGGGAACGACCATCTCGTTCCCCTTCATTCTCCAGAACGAGGGGGCCGTCGCCGATTCCTTCACGCTCTCCTGGACGAGCCCGGGCGCCGGCTGGACCGCGCGCGTCAACGACGGCGCCGCGGACCACGCGCTCACCTGGCGGACGCCGACGATGGCGCCGTTCAGCGCGCGCAATCTCGTGCTCATGGTGACGGTGCCGGCGGGGGCGTCGTACGACACCTACAAATCGATTCTCAACGCCGTTTCGTCGGTTTCGGCGCCCGCGCGCGAGAGCGTCACGGCCTCGATATCCGTCTCGAGCGGAAACGAAATCGATCTCATCATCGACGGGAACGGGGACAACGTCTACGGGTACCTCGGCACGGCGCTCGGCGGAAGCTCGGTCAAAACGGCTACGCCGGGGGACACGGTCACGTTCGCGATCGCCGTCCAGAACGAGTCGGGGGAGAATCTCTTCGACATCTGGTGGAACGGTCCCCCCGGATGGGACGTCCTCATCGGGGACTCCACGTCGACGATGCGCCGCGTGACGGCGGGGCTCTACACGCTGACCGTGCGCGTTCCGGCCGGCTGCGCGGGAGGGACGTTCGACGTCGTCGTCGACGGCGTGAAGACGAACAAACGGTATTACGTCGACAGCGTGCGGGGCCGCCTCGTCGTCTCGGCGCCGCGCGTCGTCGACGCCCTCATCGACGGGAACGGCGACGGAGCGTTCGGCGGGACGGGGACCGGCGCCGGCGGCTCTTCCTCGCAGACGACGACCGCCGGGAGAACGGTGCGATTCACCGTCGAGCTCCAGAACCAGGGGAGCGCGCCGGAGAGCTACCGGGTGAGCTGGAACACGATCCCCGATTACATCGCCACGCTGCAGGGATACGCGTCGCCGTACCTGACGGCTTCCGTCGCGCCGGGCGGGGCGGCGCTCCTCAGCTTCGCCGTGCGGGTTCCCTACACGGCGGCGGCGGGGGATCTCGACTACGTCCTCGACGTCGTTTCGACGATCGACACGGGCAACGTCGAGAGCGTGCGCGCGCGCGTTCACGTCAATCCCCCGCCGCGCGCCGACCTCGTGATCAACGGGGACGGCGCGTTCGATTCGGCGCCTCCGGGCTCGGGGGACGGGGGACGGGCGCTCGTGTTCGGGAGCCCCGGCACCGAGGTGACCGCCGTGCTCGAGCTCTGGAACCGCGGCGGGTTCGCCGATTCGTTCCGCGTCACGTGGAGCCCGCCCGCCGGGTGGCCCGCCGGTTCGGTCGTGCTCTCGGACGGCTCGGGGGATCACGCGTCCCCGTACCTCGTCGGCGTCATCGATCCGGGCGAATCCCGGGTGTTCACCGTGCGCGTGTTCATCCCCGCCGGCGCCGCGCTGCGGACGCCGATCATCATCGACGGCATCGCGCTGTCGCGCGATCTCGAGGACTCGGTGACCCTCGAGGCCGCGATCAGCTCGTTCGTCACGGGCGTCGTGTTCAACGACAAGGATCATGACGGGGCTCTGGACGCGGGCGAAGAGGGATGGATCGGCGTCACGGTGACCCTCTCCGATCCGGGCGGCCCGCTCGTCCGGCAGACGGACGGATCGAGCTCCTATCTCTTCGAGGTGCCGGCCGGCGTCGCGCGCGAGCTCGCGGAGACGACTCCCGTCGGCATGATCTCGCTTTCGCCGGACGTCGTTTCGCTCCCGGCCCCCGCTCCCGGAGAAACGCTCCGCGTCGATTTCGCGGACGTCCGGGTGCCGGCGATCGCGCCGGCGAACAACCTGAGCTGTCCGGCGGGAAGCTTCGTCGATTTCCCGCATGTGATCACGGCGGGAACGGGCGGGCAGGCCGCGGTCGCCGCAACGCTGCCCGCCGGGTGGATCGAAGCCTTCTACCGGGACAACGACGGAAGCGGCACGATGAGCGCGGGCGATTCACTGCTCACCGCCGCGGACCTCGCGCTCGATCCCGATTCGGCGCGATTCGCGGCGGTGCCGATCGTCATGCGCGTCTTCGTGCCGGCGCAGACGAGCGCGGGGACGCTCGCTTCGATCCCCGTCACGCTGCGCCAGACGCTTTCGGGCACGGCGATCGAGGTGGAGGTCACCGTCCTCGACCGGCTCCTCGTGCTCGCGCAGGCGAGCGGCCTGCTCAATCTCGCCAAAGTCGTGGATCTCGCCGAGGCGCATCCGGGCGACACCATGACCTACTCGATCACGTTCTCCAATCCCGGCACGGAAGGAGTACGAGAGATCGAGATCATCGATCCGCTGTCGTCGTCGGTCGATCTCGTTCAGGGAGCGTTCGGGCCCGGCAGGGACGTCGAGTGGTTGAAGGACGGCGTCCCGGTCTATCTCACCGCCGACCCGCTGGACGCCGACGAGGCGATGTACGTGGCGGCCGACGGCACCCTGCGCGTGATCCTCTCGAGGCTCGCGCTCTACACGCTCGAAAGCGGCGCGACGGGACGAATCACGTATCGAGTCAGGATCCGCTGACGACGTCGATCACCGTCTTCACGACGTAATCGATTTCCTTCTCCGTCAGCTTGGGATAGAGCGGAAGGCTGATCGTGCGGGCGCCGATATCCTCGGCGACGGGAAACGCGCCCGGCCGGTAGCCGTAGCGTTCGCGGTAATACGTCATCAGGTGCACGGGGTAGAAGTTCACCGAAACGCCGACGCCGCGGTTCTGGATCTCCTCGAGGATCCGGTCGCGCCGCGCGCGGTCGACGAGGATCGTGAAGAGGTGGCACGCGTGCCGCGCCTCGGGCCGCCTCGTGTGGATCTCGATGCCGTCGACGTCGCGGAACGCGTCCGCGTAGCGCTCGTAGATCTCGGCGCGGCGCGCGAGGAAGCCCTCGAGCTTCCCGAGCTGCTCCACGAGAATCGCCGCGTGGATGTTGTCCATGTTGTATTTCCAGCCGAAGACGTCGACGTCGTACCGCTCGAAATGGTTCGAGTATCGCTCCTGGGCGCTCTTGTCGAAGCCGTGGAGCCGGAGCTTTTTCAGGAGCTCCGTCTTCGCCGCGTTCCGCGACGAGATCGCGCCTCCCTCTCCCGAGGTGATGTTCTTGGTCGCGTAGAAGCTGAAGCACGCGAAGTCGCCGTAATGTCCCGGTTTCCTGCCGTTCCATTCCGACTCGAGCGAGTGGGCGGCGTCCTCGACGACGACGAGCCCGCGCTTCCGCGCGATGTCGCCGATGGCCGTCATGTCGCACATCTGTCCGTAGAGATGGACGGGCATGATCGCCCGCGTCCGATCGGTGATCGCGGCCTCCACGCACGCGGGGTCGATGTTCGCCGTCGCGCGATCGACGTCGGCGAACACGGGGGTGGCCCCCGCCATGATGACGCTGTTCGCCGTGCCGATGAAGGTGACCGGCGTGGTGATGACCTCGTCCCCTGGCCCGATTCCCGATGCCAGAAGGGCGAGCTGCATCGCCGCCGTGCAGCTCGTCACGGCCACGGTGGAGGGAAGGCCGAGATAGGAGGCGAGCCCCTGCTCGAACTCGCTGACCTCGTCTCCGGTCGTGAGGAAGAGCGAGCGGAACACGCGCTCGACGCGCTGGAGCTCCTCCTCGCCGATGTTATGCTTGCAGTACTCGACTTTTCGTTTCAATGCGCCTCGTCTCCCGACCCGGTGCGTCATCGCAGGTAGAGGATCTTGCGGGTCTGGGAGAACTTGCCCGCCTTGATGCGGCAGAAATACACGCCGGAGGCCACGCCGCGCCCCGCGCCGTCCGTGCCGTTCCAGAGCACCGAGTAGCGCCCCGGTCCACGGACCGTCCGCTCGAGCGTCGCGATGGAGCGCCCCGCGGGATCGAAGATCGCGATCTCGACGTCGCAGCGCTCACCGATCGAATAGAAGATCGACGTCGTTCCGTTGAAGGGATTCGGATAGTTTTGCTCGAGCGCGGTCGCGAATACCGGCGGGACGGGGCCCTCTTCGTCCCCGCCGTCGCCGACGCCGATCTTGTTCCTGATGGCGAAGAGAGAGTCGCTCTCGTCCAGCGCCGCGAGGCTGCCCAGGTCGAATGCAAGGATCTTCACGAGACACGAATCCGAAAGGGACGGAGGTATGATCCACGAATAGGACGAGTCGGCGGGCAATCCGTGCGCGATGCGCTGGTACGTGTCCCCCGCGTCGTCGGAATAGTAGACGCTGACCGAATCGGCGTCCTCCCCGCCCGTCACGGTCCATTGGACGCGGATCGTATCTCCGACCTCGAAGATCTCACCGCCGTTCGGATAGACGACGGTCGCGATCGGAGTAAATTCCCAGATCCGCAGCCCGGTCTCGTCGGAGTATCCGCCGCCGTAGCCGGTCGCGTTGACGGCGGAGACGCGGTAGTAATGAAGCCCCGGGGGCGGGGAAACGAAGAGGAAGCACGTCGGCGCCCCGACGCTCGCCAGGTAGTTCGCCGCGTCCGGCACGAATCCGGCCGCCGTATCGGAATACACCGCGTACGAGGTCACGTCGCCGGGGACGGCGCCCCAGACGAGATAATAGTCGGGATTCGCCGGCGCGGGATTGGCGCCGAGCCACTTGACGTACTCGGGGGCCGCCATGAGGGCATCGGGGCCTCCGAAGGCGCCCTGATCGGCGCGCGATCCGTCCGGATCGGCCGGCGACGCGGGATCGCCGGTGTCGATTCCTCCCGAGTGCACGAGGAGGTGATAGTCGAACGAGGTCGTATCCGCGTAGTGCGGATGCCTGCTCGTGTTCGTCGCGTCCGCCCCCGCCGCCACGATGTTGACCGGCGTGTTGCCGAAGGCGTTGTTGTACCGGAACGTGACGTTGGCGAGGCTGTTCGTCTGGAAGCCGTTCTTCGTTCCGTACGTGAACAGGTTGTTCTTGACGGCGAGCGAGGGGGTCGCCGCGAGGAACATGTTCCCGCCGCCGTAGAGACCGCGGTTGCGGTCGAAGGTGTTGTTCGTCACGCCGCCCCAGCAGCTGTCCGCGTACATGCCGCCGCCGATGACGTTCGAGCGATTCAGCGTGACGACGCAGTTCGAAACGTCGAGGGCGCTGAAGCGCGTGTAGATGCCCGCTCCGAACGAGGAGCTCGTATTCTGCTTCACGAACGCGCGGGAGAGCGTGAGGGCGGAACGCTCGGCGCAGATCCCGGCCCCGACGTCGAGACCGTCGTTGAGGGCGATCGTGTCGCCGTCGATCGTCGCGGGGCTCAGGAAAAGGTAGACGCCCGCGCCCTTGCGGTAGCCGTCGTTGTCTTGGATAACGTTCCCCTCGAGCGCCGCCGTCGCGTGGAGCGCGTAGACGCCGCCGCCGTGCCTCGCCCCGCTGTATTCCGGATCCGGCCGGCACCCGGTGATACGGTTCCCCCGGATCGTCGCGTTCGCCTCGTAGAGATAGACGCCGCCGCCGCACTGCGCGAGGCAGCCCTCGATCCGGTTCCCCTCGATGAGCGGGGCGCCGCCGTAGCAGGCGATCCCGCCGCCGCCGCTGAATTCGAGCACGGGGGCGACACCGCACGAATCGATGCGGTTGTTTCTGATGACCGGGGACGACTGATAGCTGAGGATCGCGCCGCCGTAGATGCCGTTCGCGGGCATCGGGAGGAACGTGCCGGATCCGCCCGTCAGCCGGAAGCCCTCGATGCCGCAGATGCCGGCCGCAACGTTCATGAAGCTGACGAGGCTTCCGCCCGCCTGAATCTTCGTGACGTACGTTTCGGGATCGCGGACGGTGAAGTCGTCGTTCCATCCGCCGAAGAGGTACACAGCCGTTTCGACGGTGATCGCCTGATTGTAGGTGTCCCCCCTGACGATGATCGTATCTCCCGGCACGCCGGCGTTCACCGCATCCTGGATCGTCGTCGCGGCCCACGCGGGGAGGCTGTAGGGGAATATGTTCCCACCCGATTTCGAGACATAGCGGTACGGCTCGCCCCTAATCGTGAAGTTGACGTCGCTCATGTCGTAACCGCCGACGTCCCCGTTCCAGTACGCGACGACCTTGATACGAGCGGTGTTCACGGGGAGATCGGGAACCTCCCATGTGTACGAGGTGGAGAGGCCGGAGAGGCCCGAGGCGATGGTGTGGTCGTACGTCGCCCCGCCGTCGAGGCTCAAGAGTATGCTGATGGAGTCAGGCGTCTGCCGCGATGTGTACCACGTGATGTCGTAGGAACCCCCGAAGATCTCGGCCACGTCCCATACTTCTCCGTGGTTCGGAGCGGTGACGTGCACGAGCACGTCGGTCGGCTGATAGACGATCTGATAGGCGTACGTGCCGATGTTGCAGACGCCGTACTTGATGTACCCGAAGCCCCCCATGCCCCAGCCCTCGCCCCAGCTGTTCTTGATGATCCACGCGCCCTGCCCGCTGCACTGGTTGTCGTCCCAGCCGACGATGAGGACGGCGTGGTTGACGCTCCCCGTCACGGTTCCGTTGTTGTAGCAGCCGCTCGTGTAGTCGTAGAAATCGTCGTCCACGTAGAACGCGCTCGAGACGGGACCGGTCTGAAGCGCGGCCTTGATCGCGTCCACGGTGTTCGTCACGTCCATGAAATCGGATATCTTCGAAACGACGGAGCAGCCGAACGTCGCCGTCCTGCACGGCCGATCGCTTCGCACTTCATAGGGGTAGCACAGCTCGGTCCCCGATCCGGTTTCCATGAAGTACATGAGCGCCGACCACACCGTTCCGCCGTCGCAGCCTCCGCCATACTCTTCGCAGTCGATGACCTGCTGCTCGGAGAGATCCTCGAGCCGCTTGTCGAAAATCATGGTGTGGGATTCGAGCTGCGCGACCGCCGCGAACGCCCAGCACGAGCCGCACGAGCGCTGGTTCGTCACGGGGCTCACGCCGTAATTCTGCCGCCAGTCGAAGGCGGTCGCGTAGACGGCGCCCGCGGGAGACGTGAGCGCCGGGCCTCTTTTGCCCTGTCCCTCCGGCAGCGGCAGAAGGCCGAGAAGCCGCTTCTTCTCTTCCGCCGAGAGCCCCGAGACGGACGTTTTTCCCGCCGTCCATTCGTAGCCGAGCTCGGCGTTCCGTTTGTTGATCTCGGCGATTCTCTCGTCTACGGTCTTTTCGGCGGACGCCGGAGCCGCGGCGAGAAGGAACAGCGACGCAATCGCCGCAGCCATCGTGAATTGGAACAAGGGGTGGGATTTCATGCGGAGCATTCTCCTTCGTGGATCGGGATGCCGTATCGATGCCTCAAATGCGTAATCTAAAGGTAAAGTAAGGCTTCTGAAGGCCGGAAGCCACAACAATTATAGCAGAAAGCCCTCCGATCTCCAACGGGTTGCAAGTTCGTCATTCATCCATTACAATACGGCGTCACACGCGAATCTCCGCTCAACGGAAGGAGCCGTCGATGTCGAATATCATCAATGCGTTGCCCAGGGCGGCGATCGTAATGCCGGTCGCCCTCCTTCTCGTGATCCACGGCGCGGGCCCGGCGGCCGGAGAAGGGAAGGGAAAGACGGAACCCGCTCGGGGCGCGTTCGCCTCGAGGCAGGAGCGCGTCGCGGCGGTCGCCGGCGAGGTCTATTCGGCGAGCGAAACGAACGAGACCCTGCGCTATCTCTGCGACGAGATCGGCGGGAGGCTCTCGGGGACCAACGGATGCGATCGTGCGCTCGATTATGCCGAGAAGCTCTTCAAGGAGTATGGATTGAGCGGCATCCGGCAGGAAACGTACGAATTCCCCGGCTGGTTCAGGGGGGCCTTCCGGTGCGAGGTTACGTCCCCCCGGCCGCTGGCGATGCACGCGCTCGCGCTCGCGAACACGCCGTCGACACCAGCGGGGGGCGTCGAGGCGGAGGTGATCGACGCGCTGCACGGGAACCCCGTCGAGCTGGATCGTCTCGGGAGCGCGCTGGCGGGAAAATTCGCGCTCGTTCTCGACGAGCCCATGCCCGGCGGGCGCTGGATGCACCGCTCCGAGATCATGAAGGAGCTCGCGAAGCGCGGCGCCGCGGGAATGCTGTTTCAATCGACCGAGCCGGGGCAGCTCCCGATGACGGGAACGTGCTGGAATCGCGGCGTGAGCCCCATTCCGGGCGCGGGGATATCGAAGGAAGACGGCGAATGGATCAAGCGCGCTCTCGCGCGGGGGGAGAAGGTCGCCGTGCGAGTCGAGATGACGAACGAGACGAGGCCCGCGCGCTCCGCGAACGTCGTCGGCGAGATCCCGGGGACCGGCGACGAGTTCGTGATCGTGGGAGGCCACATCGATTCGTGGGACATCGCGCAGGGGGCCGTCGACAACGCGACGGGATCGGCCGTGGTCCTCGAAGCGGCGCGCGCCCTCGCCAAGGCGGGGATCCGGCCCCGCGCGACGATCCGGTTCGTCCTCTTCACGGGGGAGGAGTCGGGGCTCTACGGATCGAACGCGTACGCCGCGGCGCACGAGGCGGAGCTTCCGCGGTGCCGCGCGATGATCAACTGTGATATGGAAGGAGCGCCCCTCGGGCTCCGCGTCATGGGACACGAGGAGACGCGCCCCTTCTTCGAGGAGCTGCTCGCGGCGATTCCGGGGCTCGCCCTCACCGCGCCGCTCTCGTTCCGCCCGGGGATTCACGGAGACCAGCAGGCGTTCCTCCTCAGGGGAGTGCCCGCGCTCAGCCCCTCATCGCATCTCGAGGAGGCGAGCGTCCGCTACTATCATACGGCGGGGGACACGTACGACAAGGCCGATCCGAAGCCGCTTTCGGCCTGCGCGGCGTTCGTGGCGGCGGTCGCCCTCGAGATCGCCTGGCCGGAGCAGCGCCCCATCGAGAGCCTCGACGAAGCGGGAGTGGAGAAGCTCGTCCGCGACAACAAGCTCGACGAGGCGCTCAAGGTGTGGAACGAGTGGCCGCTGAAGCGATGAGAGAATGAGGATGGCGCGCCCGAGCGCCCCCGAGAAGCGATGCGGGCCGGGAGCTTTCATGCCCCCGGCCCGCTGAAGAAGCGCGTTGCCTGCGCCTCCGTGATCGTTTCCCGATTCCGCGATTACCGCAGCATGACCATCTTCTTGGTCGAGCTGAAGCCGTTCGTCTCCATCTTGTAGAAATAGACGCCGGTCGCGACGTCGGAGCCGCCGTTGTTCCGGCCGTCCCAGGCGATCGAATACGTTCCCGCGTCCTGCACGCCGTCCACGAGGGTGCGCACGAGCTGCCCCGCGACGTTGTAGACCTTGAGCGATACGAGCCCCTTTTCCTTCATGTCGAACTTGATCGTCGTCGCGGGATTGAAGGGGTTCGGGAAGTTCTGGGCGAGGCGGTAGGCCGTGGGGATTTCGGCGTCGACGTACGGGGACTGACCGCAACAGGTGTTCGTCGGGAGCTGCATCCAGGCGAATACGTTTTTCGCGATCTCGAAGCGATCGATCGGCACGGATATAACGTCGTCCCTGACGTACTGCAGGCTGAATCCGAACCACATCGTGTTCACGGCGAATCCGCCCGGGTTCAGCTGCGAGGACGCGATGGCCGCATAGCGGTTCGTCTCGCCATACGCCGGATAGCTCAGCGCGTACTTGCCGTTCGCCGTTTTGTCGAGCACGTCGAACTGGTTGATGACCGGGCATCCGCCCATGACGTAGAACTTGTCCGGTAGGCCGCCGTGCACGAATATGCCCGCGTCGATCGCCCCCGTGAGGAGCGGGCTCACGATGCCGCCCCCCGATTTTCCGCCGGTGAGCTCGAAGTAGCTCGTCGTCGCGACGTCGACCCCGCACCACGTGCTCATGAGGGTGAGGGCCGGGGTCGACGAGAGCCCGTCCAGATCGTAGGCAATCCCGTCGCCGCAGACCCAGAGACCGCACACGTGCTCGGACTGCTCGAACCAGTTGATGAGCATCATGCAGTCGTTCGACTTGTCGCTGTTCACGGTGCCGTCCGAGATCGTCGTGAACGGCAGGTCGCCGCTGTCCCAAACGATCGCCTTGTACTGATCGACGAGATGCTTGGTCGTCGCGCGGCTCCCCGGCCCGTTCGAGACGCTCGAGGTCGGGCCGTTCACGTCGTAGCGGTCAACCCAGTTGTTCGGCGGGGAAAGGGCGGAGTGGAAGGTCGGCACCCAATAGTTCTCCACCGCGCCGGCGAACGAGCCGCGCCCGTGGAAGTCGTCGACGAAGAGCACCTCGCTGTTCTTCGTCGGCAGGCACGTGAATTCGAAATACGGACCGTACGAGCGGCACCATTTCGGGAGCGCCTTTTCGATGCCGGCGTTGTCCCGCGCCGTGAAGTAGTAGTCGATCCGGTAGCCCCTCGTGAAGAGCGAGTCGTTCAGATCGAACATGTACATGCCCGCGTAGGTGCCGCCGGACGTGCGCGCCGTATCCCCCTGAATGATCGTCCACGCGCCGTCGTCGCTCTTGTAGGTTCCATAGGTGCCCGCGAGCGCAGGGCCGAAGAGCGCGGGCTTGGCCGGCGCGGGGCCGATGTACGCGCATTTCACGTGCATGTAGACGGCCGGACCGCCGCCCGGATCGGCCGCGATGCCGCCGCCGAGCTGCGATGAGACGCTCACGACGATCGAATCCCCCGGGCGGATGACCGGATTGTCGTTCGTGTTGATGTCGTTCGCCATGTCGGCCCGCACGTAGCTTTCCAGGACAAACTCTTGCGAGGGGAAATTGTCCTGAAAGAGATCGATGTCGCGATACGACCACTGCGGTCCCTCGCTCTTGTAGCGGTAGAGCCGGACGTTGTCGTACCACGGGGCCGGCGTATGCTGCGCGCAGTTGCCGTTCACGAGATACCACACGTCGCACATGTCGACGACGCCGAGGGCGATCTGGATCTTGTCGGAGTGGGTGAAGCTGCTCAGCTCCTCGGTGGCGAAGCTATATACGCCGTTATCCCAGTACCAATAGATCCAATCGTCGCCGAACCACGGGCCCGGGCATCCGCTCTCGTTGAATCCACGGGCGTGCCAATCCCAGAGCACGAGGTTCGAGAGCGGGTTGTCGACATAGACCGTGTACTTCAGGCGGAGCCCTCCGAGAAGGGACAAATCCCCCGCGGGAATCGTGCCGTCCTGAACCTCGTTGCACCCGGTCGAATACTTGTTCAAATCGATGATCGGAGAAACAACCGCCTCGTTTTGGCACGGGGGCTCGGTGCCGCCCGTGCCCTTGCAGAAGGGGGTGTTATACAGGCCGGGATAGCCCGTGCTCGCGACGGGCGAACCGATGAAGAAGACGATCTGCGTGGAGAAGTTCGCGTTGCATGGATCCCGGTCTCCGATGGAGAGATTGTATTTCAGCCCGGAGTAGAGACCGAACGACGGGGCGATCTCCGCCGCCCAGATGCCCGCCCGCCCGGCCCCGACCGACGCCGTCTCGAAGTCCTGAAAATCGGACCAGCCGCTCGAATCCCATATGCTGATGCTGTCGACGATGCAGGCGCCGTCGGTGTTGAGGAGCCCGTCCTCATCGCTCCATCCGCCGTCGGAGGTGAAATGGAAGCGCAGCTTCGTCGCCGCCCGCGCCGTCGCGACGGCGACCTGATCGACGGCCGTGCCGATGCCGGTATAGGAGGCGAGCGTCCGCCAGTCTCCGTTCCCCTCGTCGTACTGGACCCTCACATGATCGTAGTCCGCCTCGCAGTCCCAGCTCAGCTTGTAGGAGAGCCCGATCATTCCGACGAATGCGCGCGGGCCCACCCGAAGCTCCTGATCCCAGCCGTTTCCGTAGCCGGGGGCCTTCATGAACGAGCAGGCGTACGGCGCGCTCTCGCTCGCCCGCGCTCCGCACCACATCGACTTCGCCCCCTCGAGCGGCGCGAGCCGGCCGAAATCTCCTCCGCCGAGCCCGGCGAAATCATCGACGTGGAAGAACGTGTCGATCTGAGCGGTGCGGTCGAGCTGCGTCCAGCCCTGCCAGTTCATCGATTCGAAGTCGTACCAAACGATGCAGAAGGTGTCGACCGCGGCCTCGGTGATCCCGCGCTCCATGAGGTTCGGGTCCTCGAGGTGCGGGAGTTCCGTCTCCGTCCACGGCACGGCGGGCCGCAACCCGCTCCTCATCGGGTCGCGGGCGAAAGCATGCGGCGAGAGGAGGATCGCGATGCACACACAGGCGACAGCGAACAAGAGCCGGTTCATGTTCTTACCCCCATCGTCAGAACCGCTATCTCAAGAGCACCATTTTCTTCGTCTGGCTGAATCCCTTCGTCTCCATCTTGTAGAAGTAGATGCCGCTCGCCACGGCGGCGCCCCGGTCGTTCGCGCCGTCCCAATCGACCGAATAGGCGGCCGCGTTCCGCTCCCCCTCGACGAGCGTCCGCACGAGCTGGCCCGCGACGTTGTAGACCTTCAGCGTCACGAATCCTTTTTCCTTCAGGTCGAACTTGATCGTTGTTGTCGGGTTGAAGGGGTTCGGATAGTTCTGCGCGAGCTTCGTGAATTTCGGTGTCTCGGCCGGAGTGACGTTCGCATTCGTAGTGCTATTCATCCACTGGAACACGTCCTTCGCGAGCTCGAAACGGTCGATCGGCGCGTTTATGACATCGTCACGGATCGCCATGTAGCTGAATCCGAACCACATCGTGTTCACGTGGAATCCGCCGGGGTTCAGCTGCGAGGACGCAATGGCCGCGTACCGGTTCGTCGCGTTGTACACGGGATAGCTGAGGGCATACTTGCCGAATGCGGTCTTTTCGAGCACGTCGAATCCGTTGACGATCGGACAGCCCCCGAACGCGTAGAACTTGTCGGGAACGCCGGCGTGCACGAAGATTCCCGCGTCGGTCTCCCCCGTGATGAGCGGCGTGACGATGCCGCCCGCCGTGCGTCCTCCGGTCTCGTTGAAGTAGCTCGTCGCCACGAAGTCGACGCCGCACCACGTGTTCATGAGGGTGAGGGCGGGGATCGTCGCCATATTGTCCTGATCGGCGGCGACGTTATCGCCGCAGATCCAGAGGCCGCAGATATGCTCGCTGAGCTCCATCCAGTCGATGAGCATCTGGCAGTCGTTCGACTTGTCGCCGCCGGTCGAGACCGAGCCGCTCGCGATGGTGATCGACGGGAGATCGCCGCAGTCCCAGACTATGTCAATATAGTATTGCGTGAGCTGGAAGTTCTTCGCGCGGCTGCCCGGTCCGTTCGACACGCCCGACGAAGGCGCATTCACGTCGTACCGGTCCACGTCGTTGTTCGGCGGCGCAAGAACGGCGTTGAAGACCGTCGTCCAGTAGTTCTCGACCATTCCGGCGAACGATCCGCGGCCGGTGAAGTCGTCGACAAAGAGGACGTCCGAGTTCTTTGTCGGGAGGCAGGTCCACTCGAAGTACGGCGGGCCCGAGCGGGCGTAGCGGGGCAGCGCCGACTCCAGCCCCGCGACGTCGCGCGCGGTGAAGTAGTACTCGACCATGTATCCGCGCGTGAAGAGCTCGTCGTTCAGGTCGACCATGTAACGGCCGCGCTGAATGCCACCCGAGGTCCGGGCGGTGTCGCACTGGATGACCGTCCAGACGCCGTCGTCGCTCACGTAGTTGAAATCGATCGTGTACGGAGCGGTCGTCGGCCCGGTCACGACGCTTCCCGCGAGCGCGGGGCCGGCAAGCTGGGCCGGCTTTGCGAGATCGAAGCTGATATATGTGGCCTTCACGTGAAGGTAAACGGCCGGGCCGCCGTACGTCGGATCGGCCGCGATGCCGCCGCCGAGGGGCGAGCTGCAGTCGAGCGTGATCGAATCCCCCGGATCGATGACCGGATCGTCGTCGTAGCGCAGGTCGTTCGCGGCATCGGCGCGCACGTAGCTTTCGATATTGAACTCGAGCTCGGGGAAGTTGTCTTGGAAGAAGTCGAGATCGCGGTAGTACCATTGCGGCCCGGACGTCTTGTATCGATACACGGCGACGTTGTCGAACCACGGCGACGGCGTGTGCTGCGCACAATTGCCCATCGTAAGGTACCAGACGTCGCACATAGAGTAAGCGCCGAAGCTCACGACGAGCGAATCCCCCGCAACGAGGTCGCTGACGTCGAAGGTGCTGTGGATGTAATCCATTTCGGAGCCGTAGTAGACGAAGTTGCGATCCTGCCACTGCCCGGGGCATCCGCCGGTGACGTTGCGCACGTGCCAGATGTAGAACACGAGGTTCCACAGCGGCAGATCGCGATAGACGGTGAACCTGACTGTGCAGCCCCCGAGGAGCGGCAGATCCCCCGCCGGAATGGAGGCGTTCTGATACTCGGTGCGCCCCGGCGAGTACTTCGTCATGTCGATGATCGGGGATTCGACGATCTCATGCTGGCACGGAGGTCCCCATCCTCCCAGACCCTGACAGAACGGCGTGTCGTAGAGCCCCGGGTAGCTCGAGCTCGGATTCGGGGAGCCGATGAAGAACACGATCTGCGTTCCGAGGTTCTCGCCGCAGGGATCCTTGTCCATGAGGTTGTTCTTCAGGCCGGAGTACATGCCGAATCCCGGCTCCGGCTCGCCGAGCCAGATTCCGGCTCCGTGCGCGCCTACCGCGGCGCTCTCGAAATCCACGAAGCTGTTGAATCCGCCCATGTCGACCACCGTGATGCTGTCGATGATGCAGCCGCCGTCGGAGTTCCAGAGGCCGTCCTGATCGCTCCACGCGCCGTCCGAGTCGAAACGGAAGCGGAGCTTCGTCCGCGCCTGGGTGGTCGCGATGACGTGAGACGCCACCGCGTTGCCCGCGCCGTCGTAGGAGGCCATATCTTCCCAGTTATCGCCACCGGTGTCGTACTCGACCTTCGTGACGTCGTAGCCGGTCTCCGAATCCCAGACGATATGGTACGAGAGGGTCACCGCGCCCGTGAAGGCGATCGCGCCCGTGGTGAGCCACTGGCTCCAGCCGTTCCCGTAGCCGGGCGCGTCGTACCACGAGCAGAGATAGTCGTCGTTCCCGTCCGGCCGGGCGCCGCACCACATCGATTTGGTTCCCTCGATCGGCACGAGGCGGCCGAACGAGCCGCCGCTCAGGCCGGCGAAGTCGTCTACATGAAAGAAGTTGCCCGGTTGGGCGGTTTCGTCGTGCCTCGTCCAGCCCTGCCACGAGTACGGTTCGAAGTCGTACCAAACGAGGCAGTAGGTATCGACCGCGGCCTCCTCGTACGTGTCGCGGAGCCCCGGATCGACGAGCCCGTTCTCCCCGGACTCAAGATACGCGGAGCCGTCCCGCGTCGGCCGCAAACCGGTCTTCGCCGCATCGCGGGCCGATGCTGAAGTCGAGAACAGGATCGCGAGGCACACACAGGCGACAACGAACGAAAGCCGGTTCATGTTCTTACCCCCATCGTCGGAACCGTTATCTCAGAAGCACCATTTTCTTCGTCTGGCTGAATCCCTTCGTTTCCATCTTGTAGAAGTAGATGCCGCTCGCCACGGCGCCGCCCCGGTCGTTCGCGCCGTCCCATTCGACCGAATAGGCCGCCGCGTCCCGCACGCCGTCGACGAGCGTCCGCACGAGCTGCCCGGCGACGTTGTAGATCCTGATCGTCACGGGCCCCTTTTCCTTCAGCTCGAACCTGATCGTCGTCGTCGGGTTGAAGGGATTGGGGTAGTTCTGCGCGAGCGTCGTGAACTTCGGTGCATCCGCCGGAGTGACGTTCACATTCGTAGTGCTATTCATCCACGCGAACACGTCCCTCGCGAGCTCGAAGCGATCGATCGGGGCGGTGATCACGTCGTCGCGCACCGCCATGTAGCTGAATCCGAACCACATCGTGTTCGCGTGGAATCCGCCGGGGTTCAGCTGCGAGGACGCGATTGCCGCGTAGCGGCTCGTTGTGTTGTAGACGGGATAGCTGAGCGCGTATTTGCCGAAAGCGGTCTTTCCGAGCACGTCGAATCCGTTGATGATCGGGCAGCCGCCGAACGCGTAGAACTTGTCCGGAAAGCCGGCGTGAACGAAGATGCCGGCATCGGCTTCCCCCGTTATGAGCGGCGTGACGATGCCGCCCGCCGTGCGCCCGCCGGTCTCCTCGAAGTAGCTCGTCGCGACGAAGTCGACCCCGCACCATGTGCTCATGAGGTCGAGCGCCGGGATCGATGCGAGGTCGTCCAGATCGGCGGCGACGTTATCGCCGCAGATCCAGAGGCCGCAGACGTGCTCGCTGAGCTCCATCCAATCGATGAGCATCCGGCAGTCGTTCGATTTGTCGCTGTTGACGGAGCCGTCCGAGATGGTGACCGACGGGAGGTCGCCGCAGTCCCAGACGATGATGTAATAGTATTGGGTGAGATGAAAATTCTTCGCGCGGCTCCCCGGCCCGTTCGACACGCCCGACGAAGGCCCGTTCACGTCGTACCGGTCCACGTCGTTGTTGGGCGGGGCCAGGACGGCCTTGAACACTGTCGTCCAGTAGTTCTCGGCCATTCCGGCGAACGAGCCGCGCCCCGTGAAGTCGTCCACGAAGAGAACGTCCGAGTTTTTCGTCGGGAGGCAGGTCCATTCGAAGTACGGCGGGCCCGAGCGGGCGTAACGGGGCAGCGCCGACTCAAGGCCGGCGGCGTCGCGCGCGGTGAAATAGTACTCGATCATGTATCCCCGCGTGAAGAGCGCGTCGTTCAGGTCGACCATGTATCTGGTCCGCATCTCGCCGTAGCCGGTCCGCGCCGTGTCGCACTGGATGATCGTCCAGACACCGTCGTCGCTCACGTAGTTGAAGTCGATCGTGTACGGGGCCGACGTAGGCCCGGTCACGACGCTTCCCGCGAGCGCGGGGCCGGCAAGCTGGGCCGGCTTCGCATGGTCGTAGCAGATATACGTGGCCTTCGCGTGAAGGTAAACGGCCGGACCGCCGAACGTCGGATCGGCGGCGATATCGCCGCCGAGGGGCGAGCTGCAGTCGAAGACGATGGAATCCCCCGGATCGATATCGGGCTCGTTGTTCGCCCGAATGTCGTTCGCCGCGTCGGCCCGCACGTAGCTCTCGATGTTGAACTCGAGCTCGGGGAAGTTGTCCTGGAAGAGATCGAGATCGCGGTAGCTCCACTGGGGGCCGGAGGTCTTGTAGCGGTACAGGGCGACGTTGTCGAACCACGGGGACGGCGTATGCGCCGCGCAGTTCCCGTTCACGAGATACCAGACATCGCACATGTCGACGACGCCGAGGGCGATGGTCAGCGTATCGTTTCCCCTGACGAGATCGCTGATTTCATGGATCGAATGGATATAGTCCATATCGGGACCATAGTAGACGAAGCTGCGATCCATCCATTGCCCGGGGCATCCATGAATGATGTTCTGAACCTCCCACTGGTAGAACACGAGGTTCGGCAGCGGTATGTCGCGATACACGGTGAACCGGAATTTCCAGCCGGCAAGGGTAGGCAGCTCTCCCGGCGGAATGACGCCGTCCTGAACCTCGTTCCGCATGGTCGAATATTTCTTCCCGTCGATGAGGGGTGATTTGACCCGTTCAAACTGGCACGAAGCGGTGATCCCGCCGGGACCCGCGCAGAACGGTGTGTCGTAGAGGCCGGGATAGCTCGAGCTCGGATTCGGGGAGCCGACGAAGAATACGATCTGGGTTCCGAAGTTCTCTCCGCACGGGTCCTTGTCCGTGAGATTGTTCTTCAGGCCCGAGTAATTTCCGAAACCCGGCTCCGGCTCGCCGAGCCAGATCCCGACGGAGTGATCCCCGACCGCGGCGGTCTCGAAATCCTCGAAATCGTCGAGGCCCCCCGAGTCCGCCACGCGGATGCTGTCGACGATGCAGCCGCCGTCCGTGTTGTAAAGGCCGTCCTGGTCGCTCCACGCGCCGTCCGCGGTGAAGCGGAAGCGGATCTTCGTGCGCGCCTGGGGAATCGCGATGAGGTTCGACGCGACCGTATTGCCGGCGCCGGTGTAGGCGGCCAGCTCTTGCCAGCTGCCGTTTCCGGCGTCGTACTCGACCCTCGTGTAGTCGTAGCCGGCTTCTGAATCCCAGACGATATGATAGGAGAGGTTTATGGCGCCGGAGAAGCTGATGGCGCCCGTCGTGAGCCATTGATTCCAGCCGTTCCCGTAGCCGGGCGCGTCCTCCCACGAGCAGAGGTAGTCGTCGTTCCCGTCCGGCCGGGTGCCGCACCACATCGATTTCGATCCCTCGATGGGGACGAGGCGGCCGTACGAGCCGCCGCTCAAGCCCGCGAAATCGTCCACATGGAAGAAATCGCCGGGCTGCGCCGTTTTGTCGATGCGCGTCCAGCCCTGCCAGTCGAACTGTTCGAAATCATACCACACGATGCAGTATGTATCGACGGCGGCCTCTTCGTAGAGACCGCGCAGCCCCGGATCGGCGAGGTCGTATGGCCCGGCTTCGCAGCTCGCCCTGACGGGCCGCAGGCCGGGCTTCGCCTCTTCGCGGGCCGCGACGGTCGAGGAGACAGATGCAGCGATGATTGCGATCGCGAGGATCGCCGAAAGAGCTTTCATGTCCTTACCCCCCATCTTCCTAAGGACATGCTTCCGATGCCGTTCGGGATCTCCGGCGTGCACCTGATTCAGAGAGACGGCGGCGGCAGCTCTTTCTCCGACGCGGCGCCCGTTTCGCGAGCTCGCCCTTGGTGTAACGGAAGTGCCAGTGGGGGTGCGGTTTGGCAGTTTCCGCCGCAACTCATCCGCGAAACTCGTTGATTTACCGCAGACTCAACCGCCATCCGCATTCTACCACAAATCGGCCCGCGTGTAAATCATTTCCTTGCGATGAATTGGATGCTAATGATTTGCCCGGCGAAAGAACGATGTGCCCGGCGAAGCGAAAGAGTGATTTGCCCGGCGAAAAAAATGAGGGCCGGGAGGGGGGCTCCCGGCCCAGGTGCGGGCTCGCTGTCTGATCGTTGTGCGTCGATCGAAGCTGTGCCCTGCCTCCTTATCTCAGCATGACCATCTTTTTGGTCTGGCTGAAGTTCTTCGTCTCCATCTTGTAGAAGTAGATGCCGCTCGCCACCGCGCCGCCCCGGTCGTTCTTGCCGTCCCAGGTGACCGTGTACGAGTTAGCATCCCGCTCGCCGCTGACGAGCGTCCGCACGAGCTGGCCCGCGACGTTGTAGACCTTCAACGTCACGAATCCCTTTTCCTTCAGGTCGAACTTGATCGTGGTCGACGGGTTGAAGGGGTTCGGGAAGTTCTGGGCCAGCTTCGTGGACTTCGGCGTCTCCGCCGGGGTCACGTCGACGTTGATCGGATTCTGGAACCAGTTGAATACATCCGCCGCGATGTGGAAGCGGTCCGTCGGAGCGCTGGGCACATCGTTGCGCATGTACATGTAGCTGAATCCGAACCACATCGTCCGCGCCTCGAATCCGGCGGGGTTCGTCGTCACCGACTGGATGCCTGCGTGGCGCGCCGTGCTCTGGAACATCGGATAATCCAGCGCGTACTGTCCGTTCGCCGTCTTGTCGAGGACGTCGAACTGGTTGATGATGAAGCATCCGCCGTAGACGTTGAACTGGTCGGCGACGCCGGAATGATAGAAGATTCCGGACGAGGCGCCCTTGACGAGCGGGTTCACGATGCCGCCGCCCGTCCTGCCGCCGGTTTCGTTGAAGAAGCTGTTCGCGACGTAATCGACGCCGCACCACGAGCTCATGAGGGTCAGCGCGGGAGTCGATCCGAGCGCGTCGAGATCGAACGCCACGTCGTCGCCGCAAACCCACAGGCCGCAGCGGTGCTCGCTGAGGGTCATCCAGTCGACGAGCATCGCGCAGTCGTTCGACTTGTCGCTGTTGACCGTGCCGTCCGTGATCGTGGCGATCGTCAGGTTGCCGCTATCCCACACGATCGTGTTGTAGTTATCCGTGAGGTGCTTGTTTTTCGCGCGGCTTCCCGGTCCGTTCGACGCCGCGCTCGCGGCGCCCTGCACGTCGTACACGTCGGGCTGGTTGTTCGCCGGGAGCACCGCCTCGAACACCTTATACCAGTACGCATGCACCTGACCGATCAGGAAGTAATCGGGGCGCTCGCCGAAGTCGTCGACGAAGAGGATGTCGCTGTTCTTCGTCGGGAGGCACGTGAACTCGAGGTACTCCTGGAGCACGTTGTTCACGACCCCTCCGGCCGAGTTGTGGCGCGGCCACTTCGACTCGATGTTGAGCGCGTCCTTCGCGGTGAAGTAGTACTCGATCTGGTATCCCCTCGTGAACAGGGAGTCGTTCAGATCGAACATGTACCAGTTGCTGACCGTCTGGCCGGAGACGATGGCGGTGTCGCCCTGGATCGTCGTCCAGGTGCCGTCGTCGCCCTTGTAGTAGCCGTACGTGCCCTGGAGCTGCGGTCCCGCGATCTTCGCGGGCTTCGCGAGATCCTCGCCGATGTAGGAGACCTTCACGTGCAAGTAGATCGCCGGATGGCCGCCGTCCCACGCGAGGCCGCCCGCGAGCGGCGAAGTGCACTGGAGCACGATCGAATCGCCCGGCCGGATGATCGGGTTGTTGTTGGTGTTGATGTCGCTGGCCATGTCGGCGCGCACGTAGCTCTCGATGTTGAACTCGGTCTCGGGGAAGTTGTCCTGGAAGAGCTCGAGATCGCGGTACGACCACTGGGGGCCCGACGTCTTGTAGCGCTCGACGCGCACGTTGTCGATCCACGGGGACGGCGTGTGCGAGGCGCAGTTGCCGTACACGAGATACCAGATGTCGCACATGTCGCGGCAGGTGAGGGCGATCTGGATCTTGTCCGCGGATACGAGGTGGCTCACGTCGTAGGAGGAGTAGATGTAGTCCTGGTTCTCGCCGTACCACACCCACGAGTCGTTCACCCACGGGCCGGGGCAGCCGCCCACGATGTTCCGGACGTACTCCTCGTAGAACACGAGGTTCGGCACCGCGAGATCGCGGTACACCGTGTACTCCATCACCGTGCCGCCGAGGAGCGGAAGATCGCCGGCCGGGATGGAGGCGTTCTGGACGCTGTTCTTCGCCGTCGAGTACTTCGTCATGTCGATGACGGGGGACACGATGTAATCGTTCTGGCACGGAGCCGACGTGCCGCCGCCTCCCTGGCAGAACGGCGTGTCGTAGAGGCCCGGATAGCTCGAGCTCGGGTTCGGCGATCCGATGAAGAACACGACCTGCGTGCCGAAGTTGTCGCCGCACGGATCCTTGTCCGTGAGGTTGTTCTTCAGACCGGAGTAGGAGCCGTACGCGGTGCCCGGCCGGCCGTGCCATATGCCGACGTCCACCGCGTTGACGGCCGCCGTCTCGAAGGTCTCGGTGTTGTTGATGAGGCCGCCTTGGTCAAAGAGGTGAATGTCGTCGAGGATCACGGGGCCGTCCGAGTTCCAGTTGCCGTCCTCGTCGCTGAAGCCGCCGTCCGCCACGAAGTGGAACCGCAGCTTCGTCTTCGCCTGCGTCGTCGCGATGACGTCCGTCGCGATCGTGTCGACGACGTTGTCGTACGTCGCGACCGTCTGCCAGTTGCCGCCGCCGGCGTCGTACTGGACGTAGGTGTAGTCGAATCCGTACTCGGAATCGAACTTGCCGTGATACGCGAGCGTGATCGCGCCGGCGAAGCTGAAGGCGTTCGTCTGGAGGTCCTGGACCCAGTTGTCGCCGTAGCCGGGAGCCGCGAGCCATCCGCACAGGTACGGATCGCTCGTGTTCGCCCGGGCGCCGCACCACATGGACTTCGCGCCGGAGATCGGTACGAGCCTGCCGTAGGAGCCGCCGCCGAGCCCGGAGAAATTGTCCACGTGGAAGAAGGTGTCATACTGAGCGGTCCGGTCGAGGCGCGTCCAGCCCTGCCAGCTGTTCGTTTCGAACGTGTACCACACGAGGTAGTAGGTATCGACCGCAGAAGCTTCATAGAAGCCGCGCAGGCCGGGATCCAGGAGTTCGCTTTCGTACTCCGCCGCGGACGTCGCGCGGTTCATGCGTACTCTCGATTTCGCATCCTCGCGCGCATAAACGGCGCTGGCAAGCGTCGCGACGAGGAATACGCAGAGAGCAACAGCCAACCATTTTTTCATAGCTCTTTCCCCCCAATGCTTGGAAAAGCCGGAATTGAAGACAGATCGTTGATCGGTCCGATGTGCATCGCCCTCAGAATGATTCATCACCTCCGTTTCGAGTCGGGGCAGACTTCGTCCACGGCGAATCCGCGCGCGCCAAAACGCAACGAATTAGCTGCGAACGTGGTGGGGTGCTAGTGGGGGTACTGGTCCTGGGGAAACAGGTGGGTTCGGCTCTCTATCAGGACATTCGGAAACGGAACGCTGCGTATTTTCTACTATCCTATTCTGTCTTTACTCGACCTCCCGTCCACTCCTAATATGCAAAGCCATCGGCGAGCTGTCAAATTATTTTACGCAAGAGGGACGGAAAAAGTTCCCGGTGAAATTGCGCCGTATGGAAATGAACGTATGGGAACGCCCCGTTTCCGCGAAAACGATAATCATTTGTTTTGTGATTTTGTCGTGGATTCGACGCGGGAGACCTGCTATCTTTAACACGCTCATGAGCGGAGGTGCGATTCGATGAGAGAGAAAGTCGAAGAAATCCTGAACCAGATTCGCCCGAGCCTTCAGGCCGACGGCGGGGACGTCGAGCTCGTCGACGTCGTTGACGGGGTCGTGAAGCTGAAGCTCAAGGGATCGTGCGCGGGGTGCCCCATGTCGCAGATGACCCTTGCGTTCGGCATCGAGAGGGTTCTCAAGGAGAAGGTGCCCGAGGTCAAGAAGGTGGAATCGGTCTAGTCGAGAAAACAAATACAACGCTATTATTGACAGTATGTTATGCGGCCCCTGCTCTCCTGCGGGGGCCGCGCCGTTTTTGTCATGCTTCTTGCTCTTCTTTTCACCGGCATAGTTCGGCATAGGCCAGGGAAGATACTTCGCGCGCGGAGGAATGCACAATGCGAAGCATTCGCGGCATTTTGGCGGGACCGCGGCGGCGCGATAGGCGCCGGCAGTCGTGGATTCGCCGCATCGGCGTCGCCGGATTCACGCTCCTCGAACTGCTCATCGTGATCGAGATCATCGGGCTCCTCGCCACGATCGTCATATCGAACTTCTACAAGTCGAAGAAGGCCGCCGAGGTGGCCGTTGTCCTGCAGAACATGAAGAACGTCCAAACCGCGCTCACCTCGTACTTCGCGATGGAGAGCGACTACCCCCAGACGCTCAATGCGATCTGGCTCCAGTTCTATAACGGCAGGATCGTCGAGGATTTCGAATACTGCAAGTTCGGCGGGGGCGGCGGGTGGAACTTCTTCGCGAGCAACAGCCCCGACATCCGTTTCAACGGGCCGGGGCAGTTCGACTACGCCATCAAGAGCAAGAAGAGCCTCCTCCCGTACGCGCTCTACATCTACGGAGACAGCGCGACGGGGGCGAAGATCGTACACTAACGCGGGTCCTGTCGGCGATTGCACCCCGCATGACGCGGGTCCTGTCGGCGATCGCACCCCGCCGGTGCTCACTCGCAAGGCTCGCTGCGCGCCCGGCGGGGGCCCCATCGCCGCCACCCGCTAACAGTGCTCAAACAAGGCCCCACCGGCGTCACCCGCTACCAGTGCCCCATCAAGGGCCCATCGCCGTCACCGGCACGAACAACCTCCAAGCAAAATCCCCTCTTTCGCGGCAGTGCGCGTTGCCGTATCATATCCCCGGCCGGTTCCATCACGCGGAACGTCATATGCAACGCAAAGGAGCGGCGCATGCATCCGTTGATCCTGCTCTTCGTTTCCTCGGCACTCATTCTCCCCCGTCCGAGCGCGCCCGTTGGAGGGAGTTCTCTGGAGGACGTCATGGATCTCCACCGCAAGGCAATCGTGTTCGATGCGCACTGCGACACCGCGATGAGACTCATCGGCGACGAGCCGATCGACCTCGGGAACCGGCATACGGACGGCCACATCGACCTTCCGCGCGCGATCGACGGCGGCCTCGACGCGCAGATCTTCGCCGTCTGGGTGTCTCCCGAGGCGCCCGAGAACCTCGCGACGGATCAGGCGCGCGCGATGATCGACGCCCTCCACGAGCAGGCGCGAAGACATCCCAACGGCATGGAGATCGCGCTCAGGGGCGCCGACGTGCGGCGCATCGTCAAGGAGGGGAAGCTCGCCGCGATCGTCGGCATCGAGGGCGGGCATCTCATCGGCGAGGATCTCGGCGCGCTGCGCGATTATTACGAGCGCGGCGTGCGGTGCATGACGCTCACGTGGATGAACACGAACAAATGGGCGGATTCGTCCGACGGCGAGCCGACGCACGGCGGGCTCACGGAATTCGGGAGATCGGTCGTGCGGGAGATGGACCGGCTCGGCATGGTCATCGACTGCTCGCACGTGTCGGAGAAGACACTCCTCGACGTGCTCGAGACGACGAAGGGCCCGGTGCTCGTCTCGCACTCGTGCATGCGCGCCCTCGTCGACATCCCGCGAAACGTGAGCGACGACGCGCTCCGCGCGGTGCGGAAGAACGGCGGCGTCGTCTGCGTCAATTTCTTCCCCGGATTCCTGGACAAAGGCTACCACGAGCGGGTGTCGGCGCTCTGGACCGAATTTCGCGCGCGGTCCGCGGAGCTCGCGCCGCAGTACGGCGGCGATCGGGGCAAGGCGTGGCACGCGCTGCAGGAGGAGTTCGAGGGGCGGATCAAGGAAATCCCGCCGGTGCCGCTTTCCGCGCTCATCGATCACATCGAGCACGCGGTCAAGGTCGCCGGCGTCGATCACGTCGGGCTCGGCTCCGATTTCGACGGAATCTCGACCTGCCCCGTCGGGATGGAGGACGTTTCGAAGCTCCCTGCCGTCACCGAGGAGCTTGTGAAGCGCGGCTACAGCGACAAGGACATCCGGAAGATCCTCGGCGGCAACCTGCTCCGTCTCGTCGAGAAGCGCATGCGGTAGGCGCGCGGGCCCGGGCGGGGTGCAATGGGCGACAGGCCCCGCGCCACGCGCTAGAACACCGTTACGGTCTCGTCGAAGCCGCCGAGGCCGCCCCCAAGCAGCTTTCCGATCGTTCGCGCGACGCCGACGGGGCTCGCGTCGGCGCCCATGCTTCCGAAGAATCCCGGAAACGCCCTGAAGTACACCGTCCGGTAATCCTGCTCGATGCCGGTCTTCGCCGCGGCGTAGGCGACGGCGTCGTTCAGGCCGCCGAGCTCGTCGACGAGCCCGAGCTCGAGCGCCTGCGTTCCGAAGTAGACGCGCCCGCCGCCGATTTCGCGCACGCGGTCTGGATCGAGCTTTCTCCCCTCGGCGACCTTATCGACGAAGATGCCGTACATGCCGTCGATGTAGCCGCCGAGCATCTCGATCTCGTCCTCGGTCATGCGGCGGCTGGCCGACATGGCGTCGGAATGCGATCCCTCTTTGAATACCTCGTTCGTGATGCCGGCCTTTTCGTACAGGCGCTCCATCACCGGCTTGAACCAGACGACCCCGATGCTGCCCGTGATCGTGTACGGATCGGCGAAGATGCGGTCGCCGTACATCGAGATCCAGTAGCCGCCCGATCCGGCGACGTTTCCCATCGAGACGACGACGGGGATCTGGTCCTCGCGCTGGATGCGGCGGACCTCTTCGAGGATCTCGTCGCTCGCGAGCGCCGAGCCGCCGCCGCTGTCGACGCGGAAAACGATCGCGCGCACGCCCGGGGCGCGCGAGGCGGCCTTGAGCTGCTTCACGACCGTTTCGGAACCCATCGTGCGGGAATCCTGAAAGACGCTCCGCTCGCTCTTCCCCGATTCGATGCTCCCGTACGCCCCCACGATCGCGACGGCGGGGGGAGGGGTCCACCGTTCCGTCCAGTACGCGCGCGCCCCGATCTTTTCCGTCGCGAGCTTGTCGGGCCGCTTGGCTCCGGCGATCGCGCCCAGCTCCTTCTTCGCGTCATGCTCCCAGCCGATCGCGTCCACGAGATTCTCCTGCACGAGCTCGTCGGCCGTGAACACCCGGCCGTCGGCGATCTCCTTCATCCGCTCGACGGGAATGCCGCGGCCGTCCGCGATGCCCTCGACGAGAAGGCGATAGCTCTCCGAGACGAGGGAGCGAATCTCCTCGGCCTGCTTCTCGGTCGTCGTGTCGGTGTAGATCGTGTGGAACGACGACTTGTAGTCTCCCGCCGTGTAATGGTCGAAATCGACGCCGAGCTTCTCGAAGAGGCGCTTCATCCGCTTGAGCTCGAAGGAAACGCCGAGCATGCCGACCGTGCCGACGCGCGGCACGACGATCTTGTCGGCGGCGGAGGCGACGTACATCTCGGCCGCGGATCCTCCCTCGCTCAGATACGCGACGACCGGTTTGCCCGATTCCCTCACCGCGAGCACCGCTTCCCGGATCTCCTGAACGTTCGCGCTCACCGGCCCGATGAACGCCTTTTCGAACGGCTCGATCGTGAGGAGGAGCCCCTGCACGTCGGCGTCGTCGCGGATGCTCTTGAGCTCGCGGAGCAGCGAATGGAGATCGTTCGATCCGCCCATGAAGGAGAAGCCGCCTCCCTCGTCGATGCAGTTGCCGCCGACCGAGAGCTCCGCGTAGCGCGGCCGTTTCGTGGCGGCGTTCTTGACGAACGCGTCCGTCTTCTCGAAGCTGAGGCTGTATCTCGCGTAGTCGAGGTCGCCGCCGTCGCAGGAACGCGCCTGCGCCCGCGTGCGTGTCGTGCCGAACCAGACGCTGACGCCGCCCGTAAACTCCTCGTACGGATCCGGCCCCGCTTGGGCGAAATCCCTCGCGTACGACCCGAAGAGCTCGATTCCCCGGCCGATCGCCGCCCGGCCGCCGAGGAGCCATCCCGGCTTGCGCCCGTCGGCCATCTCGGCCTGCCCCGAGAGCGTCAATGCCTCGCCGAACGGCCGTATCGACGCCCCCCCGATGAAGTAATCCTCGAGGCGCGTCATCGGTCCGGCGAACGGATCGATCGCTTCCCCGCCCGAGAACATCGGCTCGTTCACGTTTTTCCAGACGCCGGCGATGGACAGGGAGCGGGACGGCCGCATCATGAATCCGAGGTCCACCGTGAAGGGGGATTTGTCGTACGTGAAGTTCGTGCTGCGCCACGTGAACGAAGAGCCGATGCCGAGTCCCTGCGCGAGCTTCAGGCCGAGGCCGAGGTTGTAGTTGTTCGAGGTGAACATGCCGTCGTCCGTGTACATGTACGCGAATCCGATGCCGTTTCCCGCCGCGCCGATGTTGAGCTCCGCGATGCGGTCGTTCCAGTAGGTGCCGTGCAGAAGCCCCGTTCCTACGCCTCTCATCGCGAGCCCGGCCGGATTCACATAGAGGGACGCCGCGCCGTCGATGTCCGAAACGAAGCGGCTCGCCGCGAGCTCGCTCCGGAGCGGAGCGCTCACCGGCGCGAGCGAACCGGATGCGGCGGAAACGGGGACCGCCATGACGACGAGGGCCGCGGTCGCGAGGGCGCACACGAGAACCTTTTTCAAGGGAGCCTCCTTTTTAAGAAGCGCAAAAGAGCGATCACCGTACCGGCGCGCGTGATAGAATTACGGAGGGCATTATACCAATGTTGCGGTCGAGGGCAATTGCAAAGAGCGGCGGCGGATTCGGCGTGCCCAAGGCCATTCTTAATAATAATTATTCGCATTGGCTAACTAGTTGTAATTGGGTTGTTTTCAAGCCGATAGCCGCTGCTGCGGTATTGATGAATATGCTGCTTTGTCTGCCGATCCTTTTCCGGTAGTGAAATGCCGAATAGGAGACAACCCAAAATAAATAAAGCGAATAGCCCATTGACGCGGAGGCCGTTTTGTGCGAAAATATACATACCTGAGAAGGCGCTCCGTCTATTGAGGTTGTCGGCCGTAAAGAGACATTTACAGAACGGATGGGGGGAGAATGCGTAGGCATTTTTCTGTCAGGACCGGTTTGGCGAATTCCAGAGCTCTGTCCCTTGCCGGAACGGGGCTTCTCATCTTCATTCTCTTCTCCGTTTGCCTGGCCGCTGATTCCCGCGCGGCCGGCACCGGCATTCTCAAGGGGAAGGTCTTCGATTACCAGACGGGGAAGCCCGTGCCCGAGGCGCTCGTCGCCATCCAGGGGACGACGAAGAGCGTTCTCGCCGACAAGAGCGGCGTGTTTCAGATCGAGCTTCCCGCGGGCAAGTACGGCATCTCCATTCTCAAGGACGAATACTACAACACGTGCTATCAGGACATCGAGATCGAGTCCGGCAAGATCACGACGTATAAGTGCGAGCTCGTCACGGGAGATCCACGGCAGCAGTTCTTCTTCCAGATCGGCGGCATCACCGTCCTCGACAAGCGCGATCTCATGCCCGAGAAGACCGAGACGACGCACGCGATATCGAGCGCCGAAATCGAGCACTATCTCTCGACGAACCTCGGCGACGTACTGGATCTCGTGCCCGGCATCGAGCGGACGAAATCTCCCGGCCTCTCGACGATGAATCAGATCGATCTCCGCGGCACGGCGCAGATGGACACGGAGGACCAGGCGGCGGCGCGATTCGGGACGAAAATCATCATCGACGACATCGCGATCTCGAACAACACGAACATGCAGACCGGCAAGGGAACCACCTACGGCTCCCAGGTGCAGTCCTATGCGGGGACCGGTCTCGACCTGCGCTCGATTCCCGCGGACAACGTTCAGGGGGTCGAGGTCATCACCGGCGTTCCGTCCGTCGAGTACGGCGACCTCACCACGGGCCTCGTGAAGGTCAAGACGAAGATCGGCGCCCAGCCGGTGCGTCTCAAGCTCAAGACGAATCCCGACACGAAAGAGGCGAACCTGAGCGGCGGGCTCAACCGTTTCAACACCGGCATCTCGTACAACGTCAACTACGCCTGGAGCGAGCGCGACATCCGACTCGAAGGGGATGAATACGCGCGCTACAACGGGCAGCTCAATTTCAAGAACATCGCGCTCGGCGAGAAGCTCTCCATTCTCAACAAATTCTATTACACGGGCGTGGACGACACGTACGATCTGACGGGCATCGATCCGAAGGGACGCATCCAGGAGAACAAGGACAAGACGCTCATCTACGGCCAGGCGATCGAGTACAAGCTGACGAACGACATGCGGGCCGAATGGTCGGCGAACGTCAACTACACGAAGCGCGACGCGTACAGCCAGAGCCTCGTCGGGTCGGACGTCCGCGTCATGACCGACGCGACGGAGCCGGGCACCTACGAGGGCGTGTTCGACGCGGGCGCGTACACGTCGCAGATCTGGACCCGTGGCGAAGAGTGGAGCGTCGCGGCGAAGCTCAACCTCCGCGCCGATTTCCACGCGCTTCGTCTCAACCACGCGCTGCTCGTGGGAGGGGAGTACGGCTACGAAGACAACGTCGGGGAGGGGAAGATCTTCGATCCGTTCGCGCCTCCGGGGGGCGCCCTCGGACAGCGGCCGCTCTCCTTCGACGAAATCCCCGCGCTCAGGAGCGCGAGCCTGTACCTCGAGGACAACCTCAACGGTTTCCTCTTCATGAGGCCGTACAACCTCAATTTCGGATTCCGGTACGAGATGTACACGCCGGAGGAGCTCAACCTCGGCGGCTTCTTCAACTCGGAAGGAGTCGTGAAATCGAGGAACGGCACCTTCCTCAACCCGCGCATCCGCCTCAAGTACGAGCCGCGCGACGGGACGCAGCTGCGGCTCAGCTGGGGAAGGAGCTCGAAGATGCCGCCGATGGTCGATCTCTATCAGGGACCGCAGTATATCGACGTCGTCGAACGGAACGTTTCCCCGCCCGATTCCGTGCCCCTCGTTTCGACCTACGTCTGGAATTTCGATACGGAGGGGCTGTACGGGACGCAGGAGGACAAGGGAGAGATCTCGTTCGATCAGACGGTCGGGTCGTTCGGCTTCACCCTCACCGGCTGGACGGCCCGCGCCGAAGGGATGCCGCGAAGCGAGGCGATCCCCGCCGTCATCCAGCGCTATGAGTGGACCGACTGGCCGAACGCGGGGGGGAGCCACCCGATCGACACGATCTATACCGAGGCTCCGGGCACCGCGTTCTATCAGAAGGCGGGAAAGTACACGAAATACGGTGTGGAGTTCATGGCCGCGACGAAGCGTATCGAGAAGCTCTCGACCACGTTCCGCGTCAACGGCGCGTATACCCGCTCCTACAGCGGCGCGGAAGGCCTGTACATGTCGTCGCCGAAGCAGATTCTGCTGGACCCGGCGGACCCGGCATCGAAACAGTATATCTATCCGTTTTACTACTACACGGAAGGATGGGAGCAGAAGCTCATCCTCGATTACAACGCCGATTGGCTCATCAAGAAGCTCGGCATGTGGGTCACCTTCTTCGTGCAGCAGACGCTCTTCGACTGGGACAAGAACTACGAGGATCCCATTCTGGACGTACCGATGTACTACGATCCCCTCACCGGCGGCATCGTGTACATCACCCCGGAGCAATCGCAGGCGTACGGGCTGAGCCGCGAATACGACGAGTGCGATCTCTCGATCAACAAGGCGCCGAACGACCGGCTCCTCTTCAACGTCAACGTCTCGAAGTCGATCGGCCGCGGGGCGGAGATATCGTTCTTCGTCCACAACGTGTTCGACGATCCGGCGATTTACGAGAACTGCTACGGCTCGTTCAGCGCGCGCAATCCCGGCATCTTCTACGGCGTCGAGTTCAGCATGATTCTGGATGAAATCTGGAAGCGCGCCCCGGCCGCGTCGGAGGAGAAATAGCATGAGCCGCGCGATAACGATGCTGGCGATGTTGATAGCGGCGTTCGCCGCCGGCTGCGGCGTGGAGAAACCGGAGGAGCCCGATGGCGCGGGCGCGGTTCAAGTGATGGTCACGGATACCTCGGGAGCCTTCGGGGGCGTCCCCGGCGAGCCGTTTCCGGTGGACAGCGCTTCGGTGAGCATTCAGGGGCGGACGACCGCTTACGATGCGGCCGGCGTCACGGACGAGACGGGAACCATCTTGTTCGACCGGCTCGCCGCGGGCAGCTATTCGGTGTTCGTGCGCCGCGAGATCAAGGTGGGGCTCGGGAAGAAGGTGCTCACCGGCTTCGGCGACGTCGCGGTCAGGGGAGCGGACGTTGTCCACAAGAAGGTCCTGGTGAAGGCGATCCTCGTGAGCAACCTCATGATCAGCGAGGTGTTCTACGCCGGCTCATGCGGCTCGTCGTTCTACTTCTACGATCAGTACGTCGAGGTTTATAACGCGGCGGCCGACACGCTGTTCCTCGACAACGTCATCGTGACGCGGCAGGCGCAGGTCAAGGATCCCGATCTGGAAACCAGGGATTATACGCGCGCGATTTACGCGTTCCAGCTCCACGGCACGGGGCGGCAATACCCCATCGCTCCCGGCCAGCATGCCGTCATCGCGGCCGATGCCGTGAATCACAAGCAGTGGTGCGTGAACTCGCCCAATCTCTCGCCTTCGAATCCGAATTTGTCGCACAAGCCCGGCGAGCCGCACAAGCTTTACGAGACATTCAACGCGCTCGGGAGCGACTACGACGTTGCAGGCGTGCCCAATTTCGACAATATCATGCCGGGGAAGACCATCGATCTCCTGATCAACCTGAGCCACAACGCGATCGTCATCGCCGAAGGCGGCGTCTACCCGATCGACGAGAACAATTACCTGTGCATCCCGATTGAAAAGGTCATCGACGGCGTCGAGTACGCCTCGAATCCCTACGTCACCACCAAGGAGATGACGGTGCGTATCGACGCCGGTTTCGCCGGCGTCGGCATCGAGAAGTACGGCGCGAAATCGACCGAGCGGCGGGAACCGGGGCTCGACACGAACAACTCGACCTTCGACTTCGTCGTGATCCCGTATGCGACGCCCGGGTACTATTTCGGGCCGCAGAGGCAGGTGCTGTCGCGATGAACTCTCGGATCGCGGTAATCCTTCTCTCGGGCGCCGCGGCGCTCGTCTCGTCGTGCGGGATCGAGAAGCCCGAGGTCGCCGAAGGGCGCGCCACGCTCGTTCTGCAGGCCGTGGATACGAGCGGCGTCCTCGCGGAAGGCTGGGTAGGCGTGGCGAACGCTCGCGTCGAAATAGCGAGCGCGTTCTACGCGTACAAGCAAACGTTCACGACCGACGAGGCGGGACGGATCGAGATCGATGAGCTCTCGTCGGGCACCTACTACATCCAGGCGAGCATGCGTGACGAGGAGCACGACGTGCTCCTCACGGGGCAGCGCAAGATGAAGCTCACGAGCGATTCCGAGGAGCAGGACACCCTCTTCATGTCATTCGTGCCTCTGTCCCCCATCGTCATCAACGAGCTCTACTACGCCGGATGCAACGCTTCTTCATTCTACTTCTACGATCAGTACGTCGAGCTCTACAACTCCACCGCCGATACGCTCTACCTCGACGGCATCGTCGTGTGCCGGAGCCAGCAGAGCGAGGTGCTGACCCCCGAGGAGCTCGAGACAGTGGACTTCGCCCTCGCCTATTACATGTATCAGTTCCCCGGCACGTGGGGAGTGACGCGCCAGTGGCCCCTTGGACCTCATGAATACGCCGTGATCGCGTGCGATGCCGTCAACCACCACGTCTACGGCGGCGGCTCGTGCGTCGACTTGTTGAATGCCGATTACGAGTTTTTCAACGCGCGGGCCGCCGACTACGACAATGTCTCGGTTCCCAATATCCTGCAGGTCACCAACGCGACCGTTGACTTCGCCCTCAATCTTGCGCATACGGGCGTCTTCATCGCGACGGGGGAGGAGTACACGTTCGCGGAATACACCACGAGCTCGGGAGTGTCGGAGTTCGTTCAGGTGCCGCTGCGGACGATCCTCGACGCGGTGGAGTACGCGGCGTCGCAGAGCTCAACCTTCCGCCGGTACCTCACGCTGCGCATCGACGGCGGTCTCGGGGGAAGCGGCATGACGAGATACAGCGGGCAATCGATCGAACGCAAAGTGCCGGGCTTCGACTCGAACAACAGCAGTTTTGATTTCGTTAACGTAGCGACTCCGACTCCGGGGTACAGTCATTGAGGAGAACAATGAAGAGGGAATGGATGGAACGGCGTAGCACGGTGAGAATCTCCAGCACGATCGCTGTTGTTCTTGCGCTCCTCCTCGCGGCGTGGCCGCGCCCCGCGGCCGCCGACGAGATCCGAACGCAGGCGATGGGCAATTGCCAGATCGCGCTCGAGGACGGCGACAATCAGGTCAACCCGTACGATTACGGGCGCAATCCCGCGTACCTCGCTTTGGACTTCGAGCGGTCGTGGATCAAGTACATCTTCTCCATCGACGAGAAGCAGGGGGATCTCCGGCGACCGTACGACGCGCACCTGCTCAACACGACGTATGTCGAGTTCGAGGGGCGCATCCGGCTCGGAGAACGCCAGGCGATGTCGGGCTCGTTCCGCTACGAGCGCCTCTGGCAGCGGGAGCAGTGGCATTCGCTCGAGTACGATCCGTACAACGATCCGTTCTACCTCACCGACCTCACGACGGGGGACATCACGTACTGGGGTCCCGTGATGTCCGCGGATTACTCGCTGCGCCTCTCGCCGAAGGCCTCGATCGGAGCGGCGTTCGACTATGGCATCTCGACCGGTCTCAAGGATTACTACACGAAGCCGCAGGTGGAGCACAACTACGCGAAGGGGAGCATCGGGCTCCTCCTCACGCCGCGCAAGGAGTGGGATTTTGGCGTCATCGTGCGCCCCATGCGTCTCCAGAACCGCACGAGCTTCGACGGCACGAACGAGAACAGGGACCTCATCATCCACCGCTACTACGGCGACGGGATCTACGATATTCGCTCGTTCTCCTCGTACAGCATGACCGAGAAGCTCACCGGAATCGACGTCGACGTGCAGAATTTCGTCACGACGGACCGCGTGAAAGTCGGGACGATAGTCTCGTACAGCTACGCGGAGAACAATATCGAGGCGAAGACGTCGCCTCCCGACCAGATCGGCTACTGGCAGGACAAGAAGCTCGATTTCAGTTTTCTCGCGCGGTACGCGCCGCCGGGCGCGCCGCTCACCCTCGGCGTGAACGGCCGGGCGATGAACGTGAGCGGCTGGGCGAACCGGCCCAAGTTCGAGGGGGTCGTTCTCTTCGACAATCCGATCCAGCTTCGATCGATCGGCGCGGGGGCGAGCTGGACGATGCAGCCGACGGGGCTCACCGTCGCCGCCGATTACATTCTCAATTCGTACGACATCGAGGCGAACGACTACGGCGCGAACGATTTCCGGTCCCAGGAATTCATCCAGAACGTCGGCAGGCTCGGCGTCGAGTATGCCGCGTACAACGTATTCTCGATCCGGGGGGGCGTCGAGGTGACCGACTACGTCGCCGACCGCTGGCTCAAGCTCCCCGTGAACACCGATCGCTATCGCTTCACCGCCGGCGGATCGTACGCGTGGCGCCTGTGGCAGCTGGAGGCGCTCCTCGTCTACGGGGACGACACGCAGAACGACACCGACGCGGGGCGGAGAGACCTTGGTGCAGTCGTTTGGCTTACACATCTGGAATGACGAAGGAGGTGGTACCCGGCCGGCAGCGGACAATTCTTAAATCAGCGCTCTCCGGTTCCCGGGCGCTTCTCAGGGGGGATCGCGATACGACGGCCCCGGAACCGGCCCTATCAGATACAGCGCCAGAGGAGGTGGCAACATGAAATTCAGGATAACTGGCATCTGTATCGCTTTGCTCCTGCTTTTCACGAACTCCGCGTTTGCCCAGTGGCAGCTGCAGTATGACGTGCAGCAGAACTACAGCTTCTTGGCCGTCCATTTCGGCAGCGCGTCGGTCGGCTACATCGTCGGCTCGGGCGGCATCATCTTCAAGACGATCAACGCCGGTCTCAGTTGGACCCAGATGACGTCTCCGACGACGAACTCGCTCAACGACGTATACGCCGTGAGCGCGACGGATGCGTGGGCCGTCGGCGCGGCCGGGACCATTCTCCACACGACGGACGGCACGAACTGGAACGTCGTCGCGACGGCCGGTCTCACCGTGTCGCTCTACGGCGTGTGGGGCGCCGGCTCGACCGTGTGGATCGGCGGCGGCGCCGATAACGCCGCATGCACGATCCGCTGGACGACCGACGGCGGCACCACGTGGGTCGCTCCCACGACGAACCCGTCGAACGATATGTGCACGGACATCAGCTTCGCCGACGCGCTCAACGGCGTCGCCGCGATCGACGCCGGGGCCGGCAGCGGAAATTCGCTGATGTACACGACGGACGGCGGCGTTAACTGGACGCTCTCGGTCTGCAACTACGGAGCCTATCCGTACACGCGCAGGGATATCGAGGCGGTCCGCGCCGTGTCCGCGACGACCTCCATCGCCACCGGATGGGGTTCGACCGTGGGCGGACAGCCGACGATCATCCTCGTGTCGACGAACGGCGGCGCGAACTTCAACGCCCCCGATCCGAGCTATGCCTGGAACACCTACGCATACGGCTTCAACGTCACCGTGTTCACGAGCGGCGACGCGATCATCGTGGGCGGCGGCTCGCAGCTGGCCGGCTTCACGATTCGCGGAACGGGAACGGGCTATCCGACCTGGACCCGCCAGCCGGCGTTCTACGGCGAGGCGATCAACGACGTGTGCGCCATTCCGGGCACCTTCAACATCGTCGCCGTGGGAGACGCGGGCCTCATCGCCTACTCGTCGAACTACGGCGTGACCTGGTCGTTCGCGTACGACGGCGGAATGCCGTTCCAGGGCGTGCAGAAGTTCATCAGCCTGGGGAAGAACAGGGTCCTGGCGGCGGGCGCCGGCGGCGCGATTCTCGACTTCGATCTCGTGACCCCGCGGCACTCGTATCGTGTGGCCTCTCCGAACAACTGGGGACCGACGACGGTCGGCGATTTCGACTACGTCGCCGATCCCAACAATGCGTCCAACGCCGTCATCTATTTGAGCGGCGCGACGAAATACCTCGTCAAGTCCTACGATGACGGGTTGACCTGGACGGAGCTCCAGCACACCAATGCCCTCCAGGACGGCCTGCTCGGCATGTACTGGTTCAGTCCGGACACCGGCATCGTCGTGGGCCACAAGCTCGCCGGAACGTCGAGCCGCGACGAGACCATCTGGAAGACGGTCGACGGCGGCGTCACCCTCACCGAAGTGCTCATGGGCACGATCCCGGGGACCGTGGCGCGCGAATGGAAGGCCGTCGATTTCTCGCCGGTGAACCGCAACATCGGCGTCGTCGTGGGAACGCATAACAAGGCGCGTTACACGACGGACGGCGGCGTCACGTGGCCGCTCGCGACGGAGAATATCGCCGACACCAGCGTCGTTCTCGAAGCGGTGGTCATGCTCAATTCCTCGACCGGTTTCGCCGTGGGCGGCAAGGGCACGCTCGTCAAGACGACGAACGGCGGCGCCAGCTGGGTCGTGCAGACCGTTCCCTGGGGCACCACGCTCAACCTGCTCGACATCGATTTCAGCACGCCGAACCGGCTCTGGGTGTCGGGCGAGAACCAGCTCTGCTACTACTCGGCCGACGGCGGCGCGACCTGGAACAACATCAGCGTGACGACGATTCCGGCGGCGGATGACGTCATGACGGTGTTCCTGCACGGACACAGCGGGCTTCTCTGGGCCGGCTGCCACTATTCCCGGGTGTTCAGCCGCGACGACGCGGCGGCGACGGACACGGACGCGCCGAAGCTGCCGTTCGCGCTGAACCAGAACTACCCGAATCCGTTCAATCCGTCGACGCGGATCGATTTCGCGGTCGACCTGGACGGCCGGGTGACTCTCAACGTCTATGACGTGAGCGGCAGGCTCGTCGCGACGGTCATGGACGAGAATCTCAAGGCGGGCGCGTACAACGTGACCTTCAACGCTGACAAGCTCGCGACCGGCGTTTACTTCTACAAGCTCTCGACGAGCGCCGGGGACATTACGCGGAAGATGGTCGTCGTCCGGTAGCCCCCGGACCGGGATGACCGCATGATCGAGGAAGGGGCGGCCTCCCGCCCCTTCCACCTCTAATCACCCCGTGCGTCCTTGCGGAATCGCCCGCCGCGTAGTAAGTTTCGGACTGGACATATTTTGATTCGTGAACGTGTGGCTGATTCGAAAGAAGGATTCGTGATGAGAAAGACCGTGCTTTTTTCGCTCGTGATCGCGTGCGCGCTCCTCGTCTCGCTCGCGCACGAGACCGTCTCGAGCGAAGGCAACGAGCCGATACGGCTCATGCGCCGCCCCGACATCAATGGCGGACGCATCGTATTCACGTGGGCGGGAGACCTTTGGATAGTAAGCGAGGAAGGCGGTATCGCGCGGCGCATCACCGTGCACGAGGGTAACGAGAATAACGCGAAATTCTCTCCCGACGGGAAGTGGATCGCGTTTTCGGGAGACATCAACGCCCGCCCGGGCAGCGTCTGCGTGATTCCCGCCGAGGGAACGGGCGAGCCGGCGCAGCTCACCTTCCATGCCGCGGGAGGCAGCCCCGTCTGCTGGACGCGCGACGGGAAGAGCGTCATCTACTCCTCCACGCAGGAATCGTTCGTTCGCTTCTTCAAGAAGCTCTTCACCGTGCCGGCGGCGGGCGGGCTCCCCGTCGAGCTCCCGATCGGCAAGGGGAGCTTCGCGTGCTATTCCCCGGACGGTTCGAAGCTCGCCTTCAACCGCAGCTCCGATTCGTTCTGGTGGTGGAAGCGCTATAAGGGGAGCGCGAATCAGGACGTCTGGATCTACGATTTCAAGGCGGACACCTTCACGAAGCTCACGACCTGGGAAGGGAACGACGCCTGGCCGATGTGGACGGGCGACCGCATCTATTTCGCCTCCGACCGCGCGGGCGACGTGAACAACATCTACTACTACGATCTCGTCACGAAAGAAACGAAGCAGCTCACGAAATTCGAGAAGCACGGGGTCACGTGGCCCTCGATGAGCGCGGACGGCGCGCGGATCGTCTTCGAACGCGACGCGCGTCTCTACGTTCTCGACACGGCGACCGGCGAGAGCCGCGAGGTCGTCGTGAGCGCGCCGATCGATACGCGGACCGACATGGTGAGCTATCTGAGCCCGATCCAGTACCTCAGCGGTTTCGACGTTTCGCCGTCGGCCAAGAGGATCGTCTTCGAGGCCCGGGGCGATCTCTATACGATCCCCGAGGAGCACGGCGACGTTCGGAACCTCACCGAGTCATCGGGCACGCGCGACGGGGATCCCTCGTGGTCTCCGGACGGCAAATGGATCGCGTACGTCTCGGACAAGAGCGGGGACGACGAGGTCTATCTCGTCGACCAGATGGGGAAGGAACCGGAGAAGAAGCTCACCTCGACCGGACATTTCAAGTCCGGGCTCACCTGGTCTCCCCTGAGCGACAAAATGGCTTTCACGACCGAGGAGAACGCGCTCTATCTTCTGAATAAGGACGGCGGCGATCCCAAGCTCATCGCCAAGAACGAGCACCGCGAGATCACCAGCTATTCGTGGGCGCCGGACGGCGCCTGGATCGCGTACGATTTCTCGGCGCGCAACCGCAACCGCGACGTCTTCATCTATAACGTGAAGTCGGGAGAAAACCACCAGATCACGATCGACCTCGGCGACGATTGGGAGCCGGTCTTCACGCCGGACGGGAAGTACCTCCTCCTCATGACGGCGCGCATCAACGATTCGCCGGCGCTCGCCCGCCTGAGCCTGCTCCCTGAGAGCGAGGCGCCGTTCGAGTTCAAGGACGACGAAGAGACGGGCGTGACGGCGGAAGAGGATTCCGGCGACGAAGAGGACGCCGACAAGGAAGACGCCGGTGAGGACGAGGGAGGCAAAGGGAAAGGCAAGAAGGGAAAAGAGGAGGCGAAGAAGGACAAGGAAAAGGTCGTCGTCAAGATCGACTTCACGAATATCGAGAGCCGGATCCGGCGCATTCCGAAGGTCGCCGGCATCGGCATGCACAACATCCAGGCGACGGAGAAGTATTACTACTATCTCGTTCAAGGCGCTCGGATGATGCTGTTCAGGCCCAGCTACGACCTCTACATGTTCAAAGTGGACAAGGTGAAGAGCGAGAAGATCGCCTCGTCCATCGTCACCTACGGCATCGCCGCGAACAAGGAAAAGCTCGTGATCTGGGACGGCTCCGATTTCACGTTCGTGAAGGTCGGGAGCAAGATGCCGGTGGCCAAGAAGGGCGATTCCGACGTCGAAGACACGAAGGAGAAGTACGACTTCGCGAAGCGCACCCGCATGAAGCTCGACCGTCAGGCCGAATGGCGGCAGATCTTCAACGAGTCGTGGCGCATGGTGAAATACAACTTCTACGATCCGAAGCTCCACGGCGTCGACTGGAACGGGGTCAAGGAATACTACGGGAGCCTGCTCCCGTACGTGCGGACGAGAGGCGAGCTCAACATACTCCTCAACGAGATGGTCGGCGAGCTCAACGCGTCGCACCAGGGGGCGAGCGGCGGCGACGAGGTCGCGCCTCCCGCGGCATCGATGGCGCATCTCGGCGCCAAGATCGAGCTCGACGAGCGGACCGGTTATCCGCGCATCGTCAGGATCTACCACGGGGATAAGGCCGCGGCGACGACGACCGATCGGTCGCCTCTCGAGAACGACTACGTGAAGGTGAAAGAGGGGGATTACCTCCTCGCGATCGACGGGAACGAGCTCAAGCCCTTCGAGAATTTCTACCAGTACCTCGTCGATAAGACGGCGAACAAGATCACGATCAAGACGAGCTCGAAGCCCGAGGTGAAGGGCGCCGTCGAAACGACCTTCATGCCGCTGTTCTACGACACGAAGCTTCAGTACAACGACTGGGCATGGCGCAACGAGAAGTTCGTCGACGAGAAGAGCGGCGGACGGATCGGCTACATGCATCTCGCCGACATGGAGACCGCCGGCCTGGGCGAGTTCCGCGAGAAATTCGAGAAGTACCGCTACAAGGACGCGATCATCATCGACGTCCGGTACAACGGCGGCGGGAGCATCGACGAGCGGATCATCGACTATCTCGAACGCAGGCCCTACCACATCGAGCAGACGCGCAACCAGTCTCCGGAGCCGCGTCCGACCGAAGTGTTCATGGGGGACATCGTCGTGCTCATCAACCAGTATTCGTACTCCGACGCCGAGGTGTTCCCGAGCGCCGTCAAGGAGCGCGGTCTCGGCACCCTCATCGGCGTGCCGACCCTCGGATTCGTGATCGCCGTGGAGGGGCACCCGCTCGTCGACGGCGGCCAGATACGGAAGACGTTTATCGGAATCTGGGAGATCAGCACGGGCAAGCAGCTCGAAAGCAGAGGCGCCATTCCCGATATCTACGTCGACAGTCCGCCCGACATGGAGAAGGCCGGGAGGGACATGCAGCTCGAGAAGGCGATCGAGTTCCTCGCCGACAAGATCGCGAAGAAGGGTAAGGTCTTCGACTACACGCCGCAGATCGACAAGCGCTAGCGGGCGCACGCGCCGCGAATGCGAAGAGGGCCGGAGCAAGTGCTCCGGCCCTCTTCCGTTGCATGTATGAAGGCGCATACACTATCGCTCCGAACTCAGTCGCAGAGCCTCCAATGAGTTCGTCGCGATAGTGTATGCGCCAGTTGTATGCCCCGATACCGGTGCCGACATTCCCGCGACGAGCCCATTGGAGCCCTGCGACTGGGCTAGGAGCGGGAATGTCGGCACCATTGCCTTCGCGCGCTGTCGGAACGCTACTTCCCGCGGCGCGGCTTTTTGCGGGCCGGCGCCGGGGCTTGCGTCTTCCTCGCCATCATCCGCGCGTAGTCCTTCACGGCCTTCCACTGTCCCTCGCCGTGGAGCCCCGCCTCCTCGAGCACCTTGTGGGCCTGGCCGCTGCCGAGGAAGCGCCCCTTCGTGAAAGCGTGGAGCGTGCGCTTGCGCCCTTCCTTCGACGTGATCCAGCGGTACATCGTCGGGAGCGTGAAGCCCGTGATTCCCATCGCCTCGGCAGCGAGAGCCGCGGGGAATATCCGCTCCTGCTCGGCCGCGGGGAGCCGCGAGAAGAGCTCGGCGCTCGACACGTAGTAGATGTTCACGTTGAGACCCGCCTCGTCGATCTTCGGCAGGACCTCGGTCATGAAGGTGCATGCGACGCCGCTCTCTTGAAGGACAATCGTGCCGTGGGAGGGCTTCTTCGCCGACTTGACGGCCTTCCGGAGGGCGTAGACGCCTTTCACCGCCGCCGTCGCGGGGGGCACCCGGAGCTTCTTCCGGTCCAGCACGGGCTCGTTCGGCCGCGTGACGAAGGGAGCGATGACCGCCGGACGCGCCTTGATCGCCTCGACCGTGAGCGGGTAGAGCTCCTGCGGATCCCACGGCGTCAGCGTGATCGCGATGCCGTCGGGGAAGTTCTCCTGCAAGAGCTGGAGCGGCTGCGGATCGGCGTGCGTCGGCCCGTCCTCGCCCGTCTTGAGCCCCGCGTGGCCGCAGACGATGATGAAGGGATTATACGGCGCGCCGGTGAGATCGTGCCGCGCCTGCTGGCCGATGCCGTGCAGCCGCGCCGCGATGTGCTCGAGCGCGGCGATGAACGCACCGTATGACGAGCCCGCGCCGACGTTCGTGCCGTACGAAGCCACGCCAGCCATGAAGCCGCCCATCGCGTCCTCGCAGATGCCGCCGCAGGCGATGAGGCGCGCGTTCGGATTCGTGATCGCGTTATAGAGCCCCTCGGGAAATCCGTTCGCGAGATTGGTGATGCTCGTCGATCCGAGGAGATCGGCCGCGGCGCCGATGAATCCGCCGCCGGAGAGCTTGTTGAGATGGTTCAGGGCGTCGCCGAGCGCGCCGCGCAGGGTCACCTCCGCGCCGATCTGGTAGGTGCACGCCGGCGGGATCTCGTTCGATTTCACCGCGGCCGAGTACACGGCCGCGAGGTTCGGGCAGCCCGGGCGCTTCACGCGGTTCGCGGCCTTGAGCCGGCCCTTCGCCTCTTCGAGACGTCCCGCGAAGTACTCGCAGAGCTCGCGGTTTCCCTCAAGCGCCTTGCGCACGACCATGAGGGTGTCCCAGAAGTTCTGCTCGACGGCGACCGGCGCCGGCTTTCCCTCGAACTTCGGGAAGGTCACGCCGAAGCGCTTCTCGAACGGCTCGAGCGTCTTGTAGTACTCGGGGGAGCAGAACTTGTGCCCCGCGCCGTGCGATTTGCGCCCCTCGATGCCGTACTGCCAGCCTTTCGTCGTGCGGTACACGATCGCGGTCGGCTGGTCGTTGATGCGCTCCTTCGCCACCTCGCACGCGGCGAGCACGTGCTTGAAGTCGTGCCCCTTCTCGACGAAGATGACGTTCCAGTCGTGGAGGAACGCGAACTCGATCGGATCCCACTGAACGTAGTCGCCGGGCTTGTCGCCGTCGCGACAGACCCTGTTCGAGTCGATCGAGGCCTGATTCCAGTCGATGTGGAACTTGATGTTCCAGAGTTGCGCGGCGGAGACGGTCGCGAACGCCTCGGCGACGCGTCCCGGCGTCATGCCGCCCTCGCCCTCGGTGATCTGGACGAGGGGAGCGCGCTCGCCGTACGTGTCCATCGCGCCGAAAGCGAGGCCGAAGCTCGAGCCCACGCCGACGCCCGAGGCGCCCGTCGAGAGCTTGATGAACGGCGTCGCCGGCGTCGGATGCCCGTCGAGCGGCTTGGCGCGGTACTTCGCGAAGAGCGGCGTCTCCTGCGTCGGGTTGCGCCTGAATCCGAGGAGATCCTCGAAGCGCAGCTGGAACTTCACGTCCTTCGGCAGCAGGCTCGACTTGCCGATCCGCGCGACCTCGTTGCGGAGCGCCCACATCGCGTAGAGCCCCATCGCCTTGTGCCCCGCGGCGTAGGACATGAGGTCCGCCTCCGGACACTCCGGATCGCCGATGTCATAATCGAGCGTGTGGAACAGGATGCCCGCGACGTGGCGCCCCGACGAGATGCTCCCGCCGGGATGCCCCGACGTCGGCACGAAGTTGTAGAGAATGCCGCAGAGGGTGCGATAGACGAGATCGTAGTCCTCGAACGCCTTCAGGGTCCGTTCGGGGAATTCGAACTTGTCGATGGCCGTGCCGATGTCGATATACACGCCGCGGCGCGGCCCGAACTCGAGTTTCTGCATCGTGACCTTTTCCTTCGCCATGCTCTGCGCTCCTCCTCGCTCCGAAGACGAAAGTGACACCTTGTTGAATTCCAAAATAATGCAAGGATTAGCTTATAGGAAAAAAGAATGCCTGTCAACGGCGAACGGATTCCCCTCAGGAAGAGGCGGTCCCCGGGGATCGCCTCCTCCTGAAGGCCGCAGATTGTCTCAGGGCGGTTCTATCTCAAGAGCACCATCTTGAGCGTCCGCGTGAATTCTCCCGCGTCGAGGCGGTAGAAGTACACGCCGCTCGCCACGGCGCCGCCCCCCGAATCCCTGCCGTCCCACGTTTCTGCGAACGTCCCCGCCGGACGCTCCCCCTCGGCGAGCACGCGCACGAGACGTCCCGCCGCGTCATAGATTCTCAGGGAGACGCGCGCCGGCTTCGACAGGCCGAACGCGATCCGGGTCGATGGATTGAACGGATTCGGAAAATTCTGGACGAGATAGGAAGCGGCGGGAGGGCCGGATCCGTCGGTGCCGGTCACGCCCTCCGGCGAGGCGAGCGCGACGGCGCTCTCGTTGCCGTTCACGTCGATCGCCGTAACCTTGTAGAAATACCCCGCGTTCCAGCGCCAGCCGCCGTCGAAGAACGACGCTTCCGTGGGCGAGCCCACGATATTCTCCGCGGCCGTGATGAAACCGGCGCTCTCGCCGCGGTACACGGCGTAATGATCGATGTCGGGCTCGCCGTTCGGCGTCCAGGCGAGGCCGAGCCCGGCCGGTTCGAACGACTGCTCCGCGACGAGGCCCGCCGGAGGCGCGGGCGCGAGGTTGTCGACCGAGTGGCACGTCACGACCGCCGATTCCCACCAGTACGTCGACATGATCGTGTTGGCCCTGATCTTGAAATAGTGCGTCGCCGAGCCTGCTCCGCTCGAATCGGCCGTCGTCGCCGCCGCGTACTGGTAGCTCTCGAGGTAGTATGCGTCGATGCTGTCGAGCGGGGCGTAGGTGGCGCCGTCGGTGCTTCGCCAGACTACGTAACGCGTGACGAGCTCTTCGGGATACGCATCGAGATACGATGCGTCCCATGTGAGGAGCACGACTCCTCCCTGGTCGCCGGGAACGTCCGCGCCCGCCGGGTTCAGCGGCGCCGGATATCCCCAGTATCCGCGCTTCTCCATGCGCTGGGCGTAGACGTCCCAGTTCGTCACGTCGTACGCGCGCTGGTCGTTCCAGGCCATGATCGCGCCCGCGTCGCCGTCCGACGCGATCGAGATGGTGGATTGATTCGAGATGGCGTCGCAGACCGTCTCTCCCTGCATGAGCCACTGCGGCGCGCCGGCGCTGTTGATCCTCTGTGCGCGTATGTCGTAGGAGTTGCCGAGCAGCTGGTCCTGCCACGCGATGATGGCGCCGCCCGCGCCATCGGCGACGATGCGCGGCCGCGTTTGGCTCCCCGCGGGATCGGATACCGAGAGACCGTTCGCGGTCCATTGGGCGACGCCCGACGAGTTGAACCGCTGCGCGTAGATGTCCGTGTACGGCGGGGTCGTCCGCCCGTCGGCCCATGTGAAGATCGCGCCGCCCGCGCCGTCCTCCGCGACGTCGGGATAGGTCTGATCTTCGGACGCGGAGCAGACGGAAACTCCCGCGCTCGCCCAGGCCCTGGTCCCGGCGCTCAGCATGCGCTGCGCCCAGACGTTGTTGTCGGTGCCGTTTCGCATGTCGTACCACACGACGTACGCGCCCCCCGCGCCGTCCGTGACGAGCTTCGGCAGGTACATCCACGTGTTGGTGCCGCAGAGGCGATAGCCGTTGGCGGTCCATTGGACCGTTCCGGACGAGTTGATCTTCTGGACGTAGAGGGGAAGAATGGACGTGTCGCGGTTGTCTTCCCACACGAAGATGGCGCCGCCCGAGCCGTCCTTGATCATCTCCATCTCGCCCCGATCGTTCGCCGCGTCGCAGATCACGACGCCGCTCGCGGTCCAGGAGAGATTTCCGAAGGAGTTGACGCGCTGCGCGAAGATGTGGGGATCCCCGTCCCGCTCGTCGATCCATCCGATGATCGCGCTCGCCGAGCTGCCCGCCACGATGAGCGCCTCGCCCGGGGCGACGGTCGACTCGTAGACGAGGACGCCGTTATGTCCGAACAGGAGCTCGCCGCTCCGATTCACCCGCTGAGCGCGGATGCTCATGCCGTCGATGTAGGTGACGAACGCGCTTCCGGCCGTGTCGAGGCAGATGCGGGGCCATTTCTGCAGTGACGTTCCCTCGGCGACGACGATGCCTCCCTCAGTCCAGAGGGGCTCGCCCCTCGAGTCGATGCGCTGCATGTAGATGTCGCCGCTGTTGGCCGGGTTGCGGGAATCCGTCCATACGATGTAGGCGCCGCCGAGGCCGTCGCTCGCCAGCTGCGCTCCGGTCTGCGAGTACGGGAGAGCCGCTATCGGAACTCCGTCGGGGAGCCACTGCGCGCGGCCCGCCGACGGCAGCCCGAGCGAGACGACGAGCGCGAGAATCGCGACCGGCTTGAATATCGTCCTCATGTCGATTCCTCCTCTTTCCCTTATCTCGCGAGCACCATTTTCTTCGTTTCGCTGAAGGCCCCCGCCCGCAGGCGGTAGAAATAGACTCCGCTCGAAACCGCCGCGCCTCCCGCGTTGCGCCCGTCCCAGGCTTGCCGGTAGATGCCGGCGCTCCGCGGCTCGTTGAGGAGCGTTCGAACGAGGCGGCCCGAGACGTCGTAGATCGAGAGCGTCACGCGCCCCGGTGACGCGATGCCGAATGAAATCGTCGTCGAAGGATTGAACGGATTCGGCGCGTTCTGGGCAAGGTACGTAACCGCGGGCGCTTTCGGCGTATCGGTTCCGGTCACGTCGTCCGGGGTCACCGTGCCGAACGTGCTCTCGTTGCCGTGCACGTCGAATGCCGAGAGCTTGTAGAAGAATCCGCTGCTCCAGCGCCAATCGCCGTCGAAATAGGTCGTGTCGGGACCCGTGTAGATGCAGTTGCCGGGATCGGGCCTGAAGGCGCGACTCGTGCCCCGGTACAGCGTGTAGTGCGAGAAATCGCCGTCGCCGAGCGCTTTGAGCGTCCCGGATCCCCACGTCAGAACGAGGCCGACCGGATCGAAGCTCTGCTCGGCCGAGAAATTGAGGGGTTGTGCGGGGGCGAGGTTATCGACCGAGCAGCCGCTGTCCGGCTGCGACTCCCAGAAGACGAAATGATCCGTTCCGTGCGCCATGACCATAAAATAGTGGAGCCCCGGATTTGCTTCCGTGTGATCGTTGAGCGTCGCGGCGTCCGCGCTGTAGGTCGTCGAGGCGTTCGCGTCCACGTAGGAGAGGAGCTCCCATCCGGTCGCGGCGCCGCTCGCTTTCGAAATGAATATCGTTCCCGGGGCGGCCCCGGCGAGCTGCGGCGTGTCGACGCCCTTCGCTCCGGCGGCCAGCAGCGCTTCGAGCTGGGCCGTCGGAAGCATCCGCCACAGAGAATACCGGTCGACGATGAGCCCTCCGATGATGTCCATCGTCGATTTGCTCCAGGTGACGGTCACGTGCCCGCCCTGATCCTCGGGCACGTCGAGCACGGACGTGATCGCGGGGGCGGGGTAGCCGTAATAGCCGTTGCGCTCGATACGCGCGGCGTAGATGTCGCTCGAGGCGCCCGGGCGGTAGTCCTCCCAGGCAATGATGGCGCCGCCCGCGCCGTCGGAGGCGATGCACTGGTACAGCTGATCGTTCGCGTCGGTGCAGAGCGGTCTCCCGTTCGTCGTCCATTGCGGCGAACCGGCATCCGAGAGCTTCTGTGCGTAGATGTCCCGCTGCGCGCCCGGCCGGTAGTCGTCCCACGCGATGACGGCGCCGCCGTCGCCGTCCGGCACGATAACGGGATTGCTCTGGGTCGCCGCATAGGAGCAGACGACCACGCCTCCCGCGGCCCAATCTCGATAGCCGAGATAGTTGATTCTCTGCGCGTAGAGGTCCTGGCTGCCCGAGCCGAACTGCGTCCACGAAATGATCGCGCCGTGATTGCCGTCGGAGCCGATCGCGATCTGATACATATCGACCACCGTCGTGTTCACGAGGACGCCGTTCGCGGCATAGGAGATCGAGCCGGAACCGCTGATTCTCTGGGCGTAGATCAGCCAGTCGGCGCTGTTGCGGTAGTCCCGCCAGGCGACGGTTACGCCCCCGAGATCGTCGGAAACCATGCAGGGATCCTCCTGCGCATTGACGGCGTTGCAGATGACGACGCCGTTCGTGGTCCACGCGACGGCGCCGTTCGCCTTGATTCTCTGCGCATAGATATCGGTCGGGCCTCCGCGGTGGTCGTCCCAGGCGATGAAAGCGCCGCCGAGGCCGTCCGTCTCGAGGGAGGGCTCATGCTGCTCGAACGTGTTCGTGCATATGGCGACGCCGCCCGCCGCCCAATGCGCCGCGCCGTTCGCGTCGATTCTCTGGGCGTATATATCGGCCGAGCCGGAGCTCGAGTCCTGCCACGCGATGATGGCGCCACCCGATCCGTCGGAGACGATTCTGTAATTTCGCTGCACCGTCGCCGCGTCGCTGATCGTCACGCCCCCGGCGCCCCAGGGCGTCGCGCCGTTCGCGTCGACCCGTTGCGCGAAGAGATCGTACTCTCCGTTCCGATCGTCTCTCCAGACGACGATCGCTCCGCCGGCCCCGTCGGAAGCGATCTCGGGGGGGTAATAGGAATTGAGGTTGTTCGCGTAGAGGGCAACTCCGTCTATTGTCCAGAGAGCGTTGCCGTACCCGTCGATCCGCTGGGCGTAGATTCCGATGCTCGGCGCCGTGCTCCGCCCGTCCCCCCAGGCGATGATCGCGCCGCCCGCGCCGTCGGAGACGGATTTCGGCGATCGCTGACCGTAGGTCGCGGCGCAGACGGGCGTGCCGTTGGCGACCCAATCGGCATGCAGGCTCGACGCGGCGAGAAGCAGGACCGAGAGCAGGACGAGAGAGAATTTAGCGTATTGACCCATGGCGGAACCCCCTTGAGAAGCTGGAATGAACCCCGTCGTCATGCGCGATGGCCCTGGCGGCGCCTCGCGCATAGTTATTCCGATGTTTTAGAGTGTGGATTGAATTGGCGGTTGCGGCCGACTGGTGCATAACCCGTTTCAATTGCCGTAGTCGATTTCGCTGCAATTAATTGAAACGGCAGTTTACCACAAATGCGAATCGAAATCAATAATTGTCTGGGCCGGCGACGTCCCTTATACCCGATAGCCGCGCGAGAACAGGTTCGTAAAAATGAGCGCCATCGCGCTCGGCAGCGTCCGGTAGATATAGTGGAAATTCTCGATCGCCTTCGGCGGCCTCAGGTAGAACCCCGCGTACGCCTTGAAGAGGAACCGGTTCAGCACCTGCGGCGTGATCTTGTCGAGCTTGATCGTCGGGTGAAGGCCCGAGTACATCGCCCAGTTCTTCGTGAGGAGCTTCTCCTTGACCTTCTCGAAGAGCTTCGTGCCCGGATACGGCGTGAGCAGCGAGAACTGCACCCTGCTCGGGTTGAGGAATTTCGCGAGCTCGATCGTCTGCCGCATCGTGCGCGGATTGTCGCCAAGCGCGCCGAGGATGAAGGCCCCGATGATCTTCACGCCGTTCTCGTGGAGGATGTCGACCGCCTTCTTCGCGTCCTCGACGGTCGATTTCTTTCCGTACTCGTTGAGAATCTCCTGGCTCCCGCTCTCGAAGCCGAGGAACATCCACTTGAGCCCCGATTTCGCCATGGTCTTGACCATGCCGGGATTTTTCACGACCGTCTCCACGTGCGACATCGCTTCCCAGTGGAGATCGTAGCCGCCCGCGATGATCCGTTCCGCGATCGCCGTGGCCCGCGCGGGATTCAGCGTGAAATTGTCGTCGATGAAGTTGATCGCCCGGTAGCCGTACTTGTTGTACACGAGATCGATCTCCTCCATGAGGCTGTCGACCGAGCGCGGCCGCCAACGGACGCCCGAGAACTGGGACGAGGAGCAGAAGTTGCAGTTGAACGGGCAGCCGCGCGACGTGATGATCGTCGTCATCTGCCGCCCGTCGATCTTCTCCTTGTAGCTGCGCAGCGGCAGGAGCTCGCGCGCGGGAAAGGGGAGGGCGTCCAGATCGGCGATGAAGGGCGCCGTCGCGGTTCTCACGATCTCGTCGCCGCACCGATAGGACAGCCCGGGCACCTCTTCGATCGGAATCTCGCGCGAGAGATATTTCACGAGCGAGCGGAAGGCGTATTCTCCCTCGTTCCGGATGATGTAATCGACCTGTCCGCTCCGGAGAGCGTCCTCGTCGAAGAAGCTCACGTGGGGTCCGCCCATGACGACGGTCGCCCCGGCCGCTTTCGCGACCTTCGCGATCTTCATCGAGGTCGAGTACCGCGCCGTATCGGCGGATATCCCGACGATGTCGAATCCGGCGAACGGGTACTGTCTCCAGCGTTTCTTCTCGATGTTGAAGTCGACGATCGTGACCTGGTGGTCGGTGAGGAGCGCGGCCATGTACGCGAGGCCGAGAGGGGGTCGGCTGAGGCCCATGCTGTAGTAGCCGAAGCCGACGGGCGGGTTTACGAATAGAATTTTCATTATCCTTCTTTCATCTAAGATACCTCGCAGAAATTATTCGGTTTGAAATAATGGTACGGGGTATATTAGTAGCTCAACCTATTCCGCTATTTACTGTTATCTTAAGTTATCACTTAAACGAATACGAGTCAACCAGAAACTGTCTCTTTTTTTCGAAAGCCCCGCCGAGGGAATGAGCCGCCGGCGCCGGAGACCTTTGGCGGGAACGATTCTTTATGCTATGCTTCATTTTGAGGATACGGCAAGCGCCGGGAGGAGACCCGTGAGCTTCGAAATATGGAACGATCCGATTGCCTCCGGAGGCCGGGAAGCCCGCGAGATTCTTCTCGGGCATTTCAGGGTGCCGTCGGGGAGCGCCGAGCTCGAGATGCTGCGCCGGATCGTCGAATGCTACTCGAATCTGCCGTACGAGAATCTCACGAAGATCATCAAGAAGTTCACGGCGGGCTCGGCCGAAGAACGGCTCCGGGGGCCGGTCGAGGTCGTGAGCGGCTACGTCGAGCGCAATACGGGCGGGACGTGCTTCTCGCTCACGTACTGCCTCGGCTCCATGCTCTCGAGCGCCGGATACCGGTGCTACCCCGTCATGGCCGACATGAAGCGGCCGAACATCCACTGCGCCCTCGTCGTCGAGATGAACGAGCGGCGGTATCTCGTCGATCCCGGCTACCTCGTCGGCGAGCCGGTCGAGCTCGCGGGGAAGCCCGTGCGGATCGAGACGACCTTCGGCGTCGTCGAGATCAGGCCGCGGCTGGGAGAGCGGTACGATCTCTTCACGCTCGAGGGGGACGATCGAAAGTGGCGGTACACGGTGCGGACGGTTCCCGTTTCGCATGCGGCGTTCGTGCGGTTCTGGCAGGATTCGTTCGCGCTCCCCATGATGAACAACCTGCTGCTCACGCGCCTCACGCCGCAGGGGCATCTCTACATCAAGAACCACCATCTCCGCATGAAGGGCGCGCACGGCAAGATGAACGAGAACATCCGGAGCGGCTTCGAATCCCGGATCGCGGCGGATTTCGGCATTCCGCCGGAGGTGACGGCTCAGGCGCGCGAGCACCTCGAGCGATTGAAACGCACGTGGCGCGTCCGCGAGGGCGCGGGGCGGGAGGAGGCATAGGCGGGCATGGCGCATCCGAAGGCGGGAAGGCCGAAAGAGGGAGCTCCGGTGAAGTTCCTCGCCGCCGTGCTCGCGGGGCGCGGTTTCGATCCGGATCGCTTGCTCTTTCCGATGCTCGAGGAGCGTTTCGGAAGAATCGATCATCGGGGCAATGCGCACCCCTTCGACGGGACCGATTACTACGAAGACGAGATGGGGCCGGGCCTCGAACGGCTCATCATTTCATTCGAGCCGCTCCGCGACGCGACCGATATCGTGCAGGCGAAGCTCGATACGGCGGCGATCGAGGAGGATCTCGCCGCGGAAGGCGGCCGGCGCGTCAATATCGATCCGGGGTACATGGATTACTACAAGATCGTTCTCGCTTCGTTCAAGGAGGGCCCGCAGAAGATATATCTCGGGCGGGGCGTCTACGCGGACCCCATTCTCCTCTATTTCGAAGGGGAATTCGGGCCGCTCCCGTGGACCTTCCCCGATTTCAAGTCGGGGGTTTACCGCGGAGATTTCCGTGAAATCCGCGCCCTCTACAAGAAGGCGCGGCGTGAAGAATAACGGGAAGGGCGCCGAATTAACTGTTGACGCCGGGGCGTTCTTATGGCACAATATACACGAGAATTCAACTCTCTCAACGGGCATACTCCCGACGCCGCGAGGATAAGGAGTATGCCTCGTTTATTTATGGCCGGGACGGCGATGCTTCCCGCAGCGGCTCCGCCGACCACGGCGCTTTTACCTTTTCCGGGAGCGCGGCCGTGACCGGAGTGACCCTTTCGGGCGATCAGTTCATTCTCTTCGTGCTCGTGCTGAAGATGGGCATCATGGCGGCGCTCGCGGGGGCGCTCATCACGTCGAGCTTCTTCAAGCGGCTCATCTTCCTCGACACGCGGAACACGCGCGAGAACTGGCAATTCGCGCTCGTCTTCGGGCTGCTCCTCACGGCGGGCTCGGCGGTGCGCGTGCTCGTCGGGTACGAGGGAATGGATCTCTCGCTTTCGGGGACGTTTCTCGTCGGTCTGCTCGGGGGAATGGTGCCCGGATCGGCCGTCGGGTTTTTCGTGGGGCTGCCGGGGCTGCTCCACGGCGAATGGGGGACGCTCCTCTTCCTCGTCGTCTGCGGGCTCGCCGGCGGGATCATCCGGGCGCGCACGCGCGACCGCGACGAGTTCTGGGGCGTCTCGCCGTTCTTTCTCAATAATATCGTCCGCTCCTGGCGCGTCCTCGTCGCCGGGCGGCGGATCGACGCGCGCGCGGCGATCATGCTGACGCTCGTGGCCCTCGAAGTCGCGCGGACGATCGCGGGGAATCGCGCGCCGGCCGCTATCTTCATCTTCCATCCCGATCATTTCTGGGTGACGCTCTGCGTCTGGCTCACGACGCTCGTGTGCGTCGGCATCCCGCTCAAGATATGGAACAACACGCGTGTCGAGGCGCTCCTCGAGGAGCAGCGTTCGGCGGCCGCGCAGGCGCGGTTCGACGCTCTCAGGAGCCAGATCAATCCGCACTTCCTTTTCAACGTGCTGAACGCGGCGACCTCGCTGATCTGGAGCGAGCCCGACAAGGCGCGGTGGATTCTCGTGAAGCTCTCGAGCATTCTCCGGCGCCTGCTCCGCGGGGGCGAGGATTTCGTGCCGCTGAGCCGCGAGATCGAGTTCATCGACGATTACCTGAGCCTCGAGGTGGCCCGTTTCGGGGCCGAACGGCTCGCCGTGGAGAAGGAGCTCGATCCGCGCTCGCTCGACGTGCCCGTGCCGTCGATGCTGCTCCAGCCGCTCGTGGAGAACGCGGTGCGGCACGGCATCTCGCCGAAGGTGGGGGGAGGCGTCGTGCGGATCGAGGCGGCGCGGGAGAGAGAGACGCTGCGCGTGGTGGTCCGGGACAACGGGCTCGGTTTCACGGATACGGGGCGCGAGGGGATCGGGCTCCGCAACGTCCGCGAACGCCTGCGCGTCGCCTACGGGCCGCGGGCCTCGATAGAAATCATTTCCGCGCTGGGGCAGGGAACATCGGTTATCATCGTCATGCCCGTCGAAAGGGGATCGGCCAATGGTTGAGAAAGAACGCCTGCGCATCCTCGTCGTCGACGACGAGGCGCCCGCGCGCAGGGACCTGAAGCGCATCCTCGGCACGATCGCCGGCATCGAGATCGCCGGCGAGGCGGCCGACGGGCACGAGGCCGTGAAATCGATCAAGAAGCTGCGGCCCGACGTCGTGCTCCTCGATATCCAGATGCCGGGCCTCGACGGCTTTCAGGTCGTATCGAGGATCGCCGACATGGAGGGCCCGCCCGCGATCGTCTTCGTCACCGCGTACGACCAATACGCGATCAAAGCGTTCGAGGTGCGCGCGGTCGATTACATCCTGAAACCGGTGGAGGAGAAGCGGCTCGCGCAGGCGATCGAGCGCGCGAAGCGGATTCGCAGGGGCGCCGAAAAGGGCCCCGACCTCAAGGCGCTTCTCGATGCCGTCGGCGCTTCCGCGAAGCGGCTCGCCGTGCGGCAGGGGCAGTCGCTCGTCATGGTCGACGTGAGCGACATTCTCTACGCGACCGTCTCCGAGGGCTCGATCAAGGTCGTCGCGCGGGAGGTCGAGGGCGCGGTCGCGTTCCGCTCCCTCGACGAGCTCGAGAAGGAGCTCGCGGGCCGCCCCTTCGTGCGTGTGCACAAGTCCTACCTCGCCAACGTCAACCGCATCTTCGAGATCACGCCCTGGTTCAGCGGGAGCTACCAGCTCCGCATGGAGGGGAAGGGCGGTCCCGTCATCCCCCTCAGCCGCGCGCAGGCGAAGGAGCTGCGCAAGCTGCTGAAGTGGTAGGGCGTTCCGCGGCCGTGCCGTCCGATTTGGGGATTGTCTTCCCGGCACAAACGGCGCATATTGAAGATGAGGTCTGCGACTCTGGGGGGGAGATGCAGAACAAGCCGATCATCGCGCCGTTCTCTTGTATACCTGTCAATCGATGTGTTGAACGATAACGCCGCACCGCTCTTGCGCGGAAGCGGCGATCGCATAGCCCCGCGCTCTCTATCGGTCTTTGTCCGCCGGAGGTGTCGTCGTGAAAAAGCCGTGCATTTCGGGAGCGGCTCTCGCCGCGATGATCGTTTTCGCCGCCGTATCGATCCCGCGCGCAGCCCCGCTCGCGGATATATTCGCGCTCACGGTGTACGAGCAGACGGGAACGATCAACGCGTACACGTTCCAATCCAGCGATCCGCTCATCTACGCGAAGCGCGCGGGCTACCCCGGGCCGGCGGGCTGGGGCTACAGCGGGTACGACTTCGGGACGGGCGGGTGCGAGTACTACGATCTCTATCTCAGCGACTCCCTGGGGAACGTCCTGGCTCTCAGCCCCGGCGATGCGCTTCCGGCACCCGCGTATCTCACGATCGTCTGCATGGATCTCAACTGCAACGACGGCTCGATCACCCCGGCGCCGTCATGGGTGGGGGCCGGTAACAGCATCGACGCGGTGAAGATCGTCTCCGCCGGCGTGACCTATTGGGCGAACAGCGTCCTGCAGGCGGCCTACGGTCTCTGCGACGAGCCGTTCTCGGCGAAGACGTCGAACTTCGCGGATGAAGCGCTCGGTCCCCAGAACGGCGGCATCACAAAGATGGGATGCGGCCTCTCGACGCTCACCCTGCGATTCTCGCCTCCGGCGCCCGCTCCGCCCGATACGTCGCTGGAGCACGACCCGATGTACGCCAACGCCCATCCGTTTTTCGACTGGCGCGAGAAGGAAGCCGCATGGTACACGGCTTCCGACGGCTATATGAACGTCACCGACCCGACCTGGCACAACGGGATCATTTCGGGCAGGGCATTCGAGGATTCGCAGGATGTCGTGATGATCTCGCGGATCTACCGGGGGAGCTCCACCAATTACATGCTCGGATTCACGAGCGTCCCCGCGGAGTCGTCGGATTTCCATTACAGCAACATCGATCTCGGGATCTACGTGCATTCGACGGGCTCGATCAGGCCCACGTGGGACGTCGACGATTCCGGCTACTGGTCGACGACGATTCCCGAGGGCTTTTACGATATCAGGATATCTCTGAACAGGGCGGCGCAGACGGTGAGCTATGCGATCGCGCGCGTCGACAACTACATTTCTCCCCTGTCCGATTTCGCGTCGCCGCTCTGGACTGCTCTGGAATCCCGGCCGATCGCGGGGAGCTACCACATCCAGATCAACCCGTACAGCAGCTACGGGCGCGTTTACGACGTGTGGTGCTCGACTTCGGCGGCGCCGCCGCCGATGCCGGACCTGAGAATCACCGCCGTCGGCGACGTGGGGAACGATCAGGGCAGGATGGTGCGAATCAAGTGGAATGCGTCGATGCACGACGCGCTCGGCAGCTCGAAGCCGGTCACGACGTATACGATCTGGCGGCGGATCGATCCGCTGCCGCTCGCGATGAGCGGCCTCGAACCGTCCGGCGCCTCCGGCGGCATCTCCGCCGGCGCGATGCTCGTGTATCCGCCCGGCGAATGGGACTACGTGACGTCCGTTCCGGCGTGCTGCGAGGAGACATACTCGACGCTTGTGCCGACCCTCGCCGACTCGACGGTTCTGTGCGGCATGCGGTATTCGGTCTTCTTCGTGCGGGCGCTCACCGCGACGCCGGGGATCTATTTCGACTCGCCTGTCGACAGCGGGTATTCGGTCGACAATGTCGCACCGGCGCCGCCCACGGGAATGAGCGGCACGCAGGTCGCGAACGGGCTCAAGATAACATGGGCGCCTTCGACGGATCCTGATTTCTCGCATTTCGTGCTTTCGAAGGGCGCCTCCGAAAACGATCCGGCGCCTGCCGTCATCGCGACGCTCGCGGGGACCTCGTACGTCGACGAATCGTGGAATCCCCAGATGAACTCGTATTACTACATGGTGCAGGCCGTCGACCGGAGCGGCAATGCCGGCGCGTGCACGCAGCTGGCGCCGGATGAGAATGTCGCCACACTGCTCGAGAGCTTCGCGCTGAGGCTCGCGGGCTCCCGCGTCGAGCTCGAATGGCGCCTGTCCGCGTGCGACGAGGGCATGTCATTCGCCGTTTTTCGGGGGGCGGATCCCGGCGTGACGTTCGAAGCGCTGCCGAGCACGGGGCTGACGCGGGACGGGCTCGGCTTCGTATATCGCGACGCCGGATGCGAGCCGGGCGCCTCATACCGTTACCGTGTCAAGTGCACGAACGGGTCGAGGACGATGGAGCTCTTCGTGACCGAGCCGATCATGACGCCTTCGATGCCGCTCATGCTCCGCCAAAACAGCCCGAACCCGTTCAATCCTTCGACGACGATTTCGTACTACCTGCCCGCGAGCATGCGGGTGCGGCTCGATGTCTATGACGTGTCGGGGCGGCTCGTCGCCCGCCTCGCCGACGAAGAGCAGGAGCGAGGCGACAGGGCCGTGCAGTGGGACGGCCGCAACGCGCGCGGGGAGCGCGTGAGCTCCGGAGTGTATTACTACCGGCTCCAGGCGGGGAAGGAGCTCCTCTCCCGCACGATGGTTCTTCTGAGATAGGCGCGCCCGTGTTATAATGGATACCGGTTCGCTGCCAGAGGGGGGCCACCAATGAGAATCAGATTATCGCTCGTGACATTGGTGTCCGCTCTTCTGTGCTTGCCCGGAATCGCCCTCGCGCAGCCCCCGGGCTGCTCCTGGGAAGGCGATCCCTGCATGCGGTACGGCTTCGGCCAGTATGACGGCTTGCCGTACAACCAACCCGGCCCGGATTACGCGAATATCTACCCCGGCGGGACGGTGACCTACACGCTCGCTCCGTACAACGCGACGCCGTACAATCCAGGTCCCTGCAAGCTCCTCGATACTCTGTGCTGCCATATCTGGAGCGTCAAGGGTTGGAACATCGTCACCGATCCGCCCGCGGGGACCCCCGAGGAACTCCCGGCAGGCGGCTACATCTGGTATCAGGATATCACGATCACTGCTCCATGCGACGCTTCGATCGGCGACAAGGACACTCTGATCGCGAAGGTCGCCTATACGAACATCGCGGGAGTGTGCGCTCCCGAGTGCGGCGACTGCCTCGATCCGAACATTCGTCCGGCGACCGGCGTCAAGTATTACAACGCCGATACGCTGATCCTGACCGTCATAGCACCTCCTCCGGCGCTCGTGGTGCTGCAAGATACGCTTACGTTAGTTGATGCGGGACAAGCCCAGGCGCACATTCCGTTCACGATCTGCAACCAGAACGACTGCGCCCCGCCGACGCTATTCGGATATCAGATCACGAGCGCGGGCAATCCGCGCATCCCGGTCATCAACCAGACAGGATCCGTCACGGTCGACGGCGGCTTTTGCAAGGATATTTACGGCATTATCAACGCGGGCATCGCGCGCGCATGCGATTACGATACCCTGACGATCGTCGCCTGGACGCCCGCACCGGTCGTATACGACACGTGCGTGCAGGTGATCCATGTAATCGAGTCCTGCTGCGCGCCGGTTTTCACGCCCGGCGTCGCGGCGGCTCTCGTGCTCGCGCTCATTCTCGCGGCCGCCGTGTTCATGAGGAGTCGGGCCGCCGGAAAGGCGTGATGAATCCCCCCGCTCGATGCGGATGCGATTGCGCCATCAGTTATGGATGCACGAGCCGATCCGCAAGTACAGCGGGCCGAATCTTCTCAGGAGCCAAGAGGCCAGCACCAGAAGAGCAAGATAGAGCACTACGACGGCTGCCGCTTCGACGCCGCGTTCCGGGCGTTTCTTCCGAAGGATGAGCCGCATGGGAAGCGCCACGGCGCTCGAGATGAACCTCGGAAGGGGAAACATGAACGGCGTCCCGGCCGCATAGGCCTCGTACTCCTCTCTCCGCTCGCGGCGCATTTCCATCTCTTCGACGAGCGCCACTCCGACGATGATCATGGTGGAAACGAGCCATGGCAGGCTGTCGGGAATTCCCCAGCCGATCTGAAAATGCGCGCCCTCATTGTGATTCAGCATGAACACGAGCATTCCGTAGCTCCAGACGATCCAGCCGAGGTATTGCGGGTGCCGGCTGAAACGGTAGACCCAGAACCGCGCCGTTCCTTCATGAAGCCATTTAGCGCGAAACCACGCAACGACGGCGAGGATGAACAGGAAGAGTCCGGCACCCATGATGAGATAGGGGAGAATCGTGCGCAGATCGAGGCGGATCAGAAAACCCAGATACAGGAGCCCGATAGTGGGAAGAAACGCGACTTCTCCCAGGCCGAAAAGCTCGAATTCCGGATCGCCCGTGAGCCCGTGCGCGCCGTCGAGGAGCGGCATCCAGAGGAGCCGCAGGAGGCCGAGCCCGGCCAGGAAGAACATCTGCACGGCGAAATGACCGAAGACCGGCAGGAAGAACAGCGCCGCTCCCGCGAGGGCCAGCCGGCGTCGTTCGGCGACCAGACCGATCACGATCAGCGCGAGCACCGCGATGAGGCAGGCGTATCCGATCGGACGGAGGAGATGCGCCTGAATGTAGAGCTCGGACGGCGTCTCGTTCGGGCCGGACCATATTCCCTGCGGGAAGAGCCTGTCGCCGAACGCGACATTCAGGGCGCGGTTCAGGAGCAGGGGGAGCTCCACCGAGCCGAACGTGAGGGCGAGGGCGAACACAATCGCCACGAGCGTGAGAGCGACATTGTTTCTCGCGCCGGGTTTCATTCGATCAGGCTTTCGGATCCACGGCCTCACCATGGCCGCCGCCCAACGACGTTATCGGGAACTATATCTCCTTTATGAGATCGAGGAACTTCATGTACGGGATCGCGATCAGGCTCTCGGCCTGCAGCGCCCCGTTCGAGAGGCTGATCAGCGACACCTTCGCCGCGGTTTCCTCGTCCGGCGCCTCGTAGATGTCGATGAAGTCGTACTTCCCGAGGAGCGCGTAGTGCGTGAGGAACTTCACCTCGGGGCACTTCGCCTTCACCTGATCGAGCCACGCCCTCCCGAGCTTCGCCCGGTCGTCCATGCGCCGGGAGACGTCGGGGGAGAGCTTCGTGAGGAGAATGTACGTCTGCATACGATCACCGCCTTTCAACGGCATCACCGTTTCCCCCGTTGATCGTCGCGTCCGATCCCGATGGTGACCATACCTCGACGCGAATTTCGAACCGCTCGACAAAGCTATCTCAAGAGCGCCATTTTTCTCGTTTCCACAAAGCTCCCGGCGCTGAGCCGGTAGAAATAGATCCCGCTCGCGGCGGCGCGGCCGTTCGAGTCGCGGCCGTCCCATGTCTCTTCGTAGCGCCCGGCGCTCCGATCCTCATCCGCGAGGGCACGCACGAGGCGCCCCGCCGCGTCATAGATCCGCAGCGACACATGCCCCGGCGCCGAGAGCCCGAAGGCGATGCGTGTCGTCGGATTGAACGGATTCGGATAGTTCTGCGCGAGATAGCTCGCATCGGGCGCTTTCGGCGTGTCGGTGCCCGTCACGTCGTCGGGCGCGATCAGCGCCAAGCCGCTCTCGTTGCCATGCCGGTCGACGGCCGAGACCTTGTAGAAATATCCGCCGTCCCAGCGCCAGTCGGCGTCGAAGTACTCGACCTCCACGGGCATGGCGATGCGATTACCCTCCGACGGAACGAAATCGGCCGATGTGCCGCGATACACGGAGTAGTGCCAGAGATCGGGCTCCACCTGTGCGTCCCAGGCAAGCTGCAGTCCCTCGGGCTCGAAGCTCTGCTCGGCCATGAGCCCTTCCGGCATGCCGGGCGCGAGGTTGTCCACCGAGTAGCCGCTGTCCGGCTCCGAGGCGACATGAGCGGCCGGGACCGTCGTATGGGCCGTCACGACGTATGTTTCCAAGGGAATGCCGGCGCTCGTCGAGTCGGTCTTCGTGGGAACCGTGAAATCGTAATACTCCTCCTGCATGGCGGCATGGAAGCCGAGCGACTCCCATGTGCCGGGAGGGAGGCCGAGCGCGGCCGCGGCCGCTCCGGCAAAGCGCAGCCCGAGCGCTCTCTCGGGCGCGGTGAAGAACGATTCAACCGTGTGAGATTCGAGGGACGTCATATTACCGGCGGAAGGGAGCACGGCAGGCGCGGCGCCGCCCGAAACCAGCCGCCAGACGTTGTACCCCGTGATCGCGTAGGGGCCCACGTAGGCCACGTCGTACTCCGATCGCGCAACGTGCAGTCTCGCCCATCCTCCTTCATCCGCTGGGACGTCCGCGACGTCCTCGATCCGCGGCCAGCTTCCGCCCGGGAATCCCGGCGGCTTCACCCGCTGGGCGTAGATCTCGTAGTCGCTTCCGCTGCGAAAATCCCGCCACGCCGCAATCGCGCCGCCGGCGCCGTCCGAAGCGATCGCGGGCGTCAACTGGTCATGGACGGCGGAGCAGATGGCGACCCCGTCCGCGGTCCACTGCGCGGCTCCGAGGGCGCTCACTCGCTGCACATAGACGTCCGCGCCGCCGTTGCGGTAATCATGCCAGGTGATGACGGCGCCGCCCGCGCCGTCCGGAGCGATCGTCGGATTCGTCTGATTGCCGGCGGCAGTGCAGATTTGGACGCCGTCATCCCCCCACTGAACGGCGCCCGGATTATCGATCCGCTGGGCATAGATGTCTTTGAGCCCGTCGCGCGCGTCAATCCAGGCGATGATCGCCCCACCCGCGCCGTCGGCGACGATCACCGGCTCCTGCTGGTTGTTGGCCGCCGCGCAGATGACGGCGCCGTCGCCGGTCCATTGAATATCGCCGTAGCCGTTCACCCGCTGGGCGTAAATGTTTTCGTCCGCGCCCCCGGCCCGGAGGTCATACCACGTAACGATCGCCCCGCCCCCGCCGTCCGAAACGATCTCGGGATAATACTGGTTGCCGAAGGCCGCGCAGAGGGCGATCCCGTCGCCGGTCCACTTGATGTTTCCGCCGCCGTCCACCCGCTGGGAGTAGATATCGGAATAGACTCCGCCCCGCTGATCCATCCAGGCGATGATGGCACCCCCCACGCCGTCGGAGTCGATCACGGGACGCTGCTGATCGCCGCCGGCCGCGCAGATGGCGATCCCATTCGCGGTCCACAGGATCGTGCCCTTGTAATCCACCAGCTGGGCATAGATGTCGTAGTTGGCGCCGCCGCGCCGATCATACCAGGTGATGAAGGCGCCGCCCGCGCCGTCGGAGACGATCCGCGGATAAAATTGATTGTCCGCGGCCGTGCAGACGGCGATCCCGTCCGCGGTCCACAGGGGCGTTCCCGAGGCGTTCACCCGTTGGGCGTAGATATCGTACGTCGTCTTGTCGCGATAATCATGCCACGTGATGATGGCGCCGCCCGCGCCGTCCGAGACGAGCTGGGGATAGAGCTGATAGCCGTCCGCCTCGCAGACGGCGATCCCGCCCGCCGTCCAGAGGGGGGTCCCGAAGGCATCCACGCGCTGGGCGTAGACATCGGTGTACTCCCCGGCGGCCTTGAACCAGGCGATGATGGCGCCGCCCGCGCCGTCCGGGACGATCGCCGGCTCGGAGGAACCGTAGTTCGCGCCGATGAAAATGCCGTCGCCCGTCCAGTAGGCAGCCGCGGGTTCAGCGAGGAGCAGGACAAGCGAGCACACGAGCAGCAGACGCATCATGACCTGGGATTTCAATCGAACCACCTCCTGGTGCAGTGGAGCTATTTTCCCCGGATTCCGGATTCAGAGCACGGCAACACGAAAAAGCAAATCCCCCTCGAGACGGTGTCCCCTCCCGGTCTCTCTTTTCCTTTGGTATTGATCATAATTATATCACAGTTCGCCCCCCATTTTCGACCGAATCCTGTCAATGGCTTGTCCGCGGCGCCAGCGCGTGCAAGATTCACCCAATACACAGCACATTACTCTGCATGAATAGAGGAAGGAACGTATGAAATTCTTTCTTGGAATGGACGTCGGAACGGTCAGCGCGAAGTGGGCACTCGTCGGCGCGCGGGACGCAATCGAGGCGCTCGCGGCGAAACAAGGGAGCCCCGTCGCCGAGGTTTACGCCTACCCCGGCGATACGGCGAAGGCGATCGCCGTGTCGAGCTATCGGCGGATCCAGGGCCGTCCGCTCGAGGCGTCGGCGAAGCTCCTGAACGAGCTCTTCGAGCACGTCGGCTTCGAGGATATCGGCGGCGCCATCGTCACCGGCTCGGCGGCGAAGCTCGTGGGCACGGCCCTCGGTCTCCCCGTCGAGAACGAGTTCAAGGCCGCGGCGATCGGCATCGGCACGCTCTACCGCGACGTCGTCAACATCTTCGAAATGGGCGGCGAAAACTCGAAGTTCATCCACATATCGAACGACGACGGCCGGATCGGCATCGTCGACTACGAGACGAACGGGGACTGCGCCGCGGGCACCGGCTCCTTCATGGACCAGCAGTCGACGCGGCTCCGCTATCAGATCGAGGACGTCGGCAATCTCGTTCTCGCCGCCGAGCGCACGCCGAAGATCGCGGGGCGCTGCAGCGTGTTCGCCAAGTCCGACATGATCCACGCGCAGCAGAAGGGCTACAAGCCGGACGAGGTGCTCAAGGGGCTCTGCGAATCGGTCGCGCGGAACTTCAAGAGCAACATCGCGCGGGGAAAATCCGTGCACGGCAAGACCGCCTTCATCGGCGGCGTGGCGCTCAACAAGGGCGTGGCCGGATCTCTCAGGCATATCTTCGAGCTCGAGGAGAAGGATTTCTTCGTGCCGAAAGAAGGCGTTCACGCAGCCGCGATCGGCGCCGCGATCATCTCGGGAGGGGGAAACGGTTCCGCGCCGGCCGCGCAGAAGAAAGCTGCGGGCGCGAAAGGCGCCGCGGACAAGCCGGCGCTCGACATCGCCATGCTGAAGGATCGCCTCGCTCACTTCACGTCCCAGGCCGCCTCGGAGTTCCCGTCGTTGAAGCGCCTCACGCGCGACCGCGTGCTCTTTCTCCGCGACCGCGTCGACAAGTATTCCTTCGACGGCCGGAAGCTCCCCGTCGACGCCTACCTCGGCATCGACATCGGCTCGGTGAGCACGAACCTCACGCTCATCGACGACGGCGGCGCCGTCATCAAGGAGATTTACCTCCGCACGCAGGCGCGGCCGATCGAGATCGTGCATCAGGGCCTGCAGGAGATCGAGCGCGAGGTGGGGGATAAGGTCAGAATTCGCGGCGTCGGAACGACCGGCTCGGGCCGCGAGCTCATCGGCGAGCTCATCGGCGCCGATACGATCGTCGACGAGATCACCGCGCACAAAACGGGCGCGGCGTTCATCGGGGACGCGATGATCGGGAAGAAGGTCGACACGATCTTCGAGATCGGAGGGCAGGACGCGAAGTTCATCAGCATCTCCGACGGGATCGTCGTCGATTTCACGATGAACGAGGCGTGCGCCGCCGGCACCGGCTCCTTCCTCGAGGAGCAGGCCGAGAAGCTCGACGTGAAGATCGTGAACGAGTTCGCAGACCGCGCCTTTACGTCGGAGCGGCCGCTCCGCCTCGGCGAGCGCTGCACCGTCTACATGGAGCAGGACGTTTCGGCATATATGAAGAAGGGCGCGGCGAAGAACGACATCATCGCGGGGCTCGCCTATTCGGTCGTCCAGAACTATCTCAACCGCGTCGTCCGGGGCCGCAAGATCGGCTCGGTCATATTCTTCCAGGGAGGCACCGCGTACAACGACGCGGTCGCGGCGGCGTTCAGCGAGGTGCTCGGCAAGGAGATCATCGTCCCGCCGTACAACGGCGTCATCGGCGCGATCGGGGCCTCGCTCCTCGTCCGCGAGAAGGTGAAGGCGCTCGAGGTCGATTCGACCTTCCGCGGGTACGATCTCACCGCCATCGACTACAAGCTCCGCGAGTTCACCTGCCAGGGCTGCACGAACTACTGCGACATTCAGGAGTTCAACGTCGAAGGCAACAAAACGTACTGGGGAGACAAGTGCAGCGACCGCTATCGCAAGCGCGCCAAGGTGCCGCGGAAGCCGACGATTCCGAATCTCATGACGCTCTATAACGAGGCTTTGGAGCGCGATTACATACCGCTCGTGGAGAAAGAGCTCGGCCGCCCGATCGACACGTCGGCGCCGGCCGGAAGCGGCGCGAAGCCGCGCATCGGCGTCGCGCGCTCGATGTATTTCTACGACCGGCATCCCTTCTGGGGCACGTACCTCCGCGCGCTCGGCGCCGAGGTCGTGCTGAGCCCCAAGACGAACAAGAAGATCGCGCATCAGGGGATCGAGGCGGCCGTCGCCGAGCCGTGCTTCCCGATTCAGGTCGCGCACGGCCATATCCTCGCGCTCCTCGAGCAGGGGGTCGACGGCATCCTCACGCCGAACGTCGTCGACGGCGAGACGGACGCGCCCGAGGTCAAGTCGTACATGTGCCCGTGGGGGCAGACGCTCCCGTTCGTGCTCAGGCAGGCGCCGATCCTCGATGGGAAAGAGGCGCTCATGATGGCCCCGCTCGTGCATTTCAGGCAGGGGGAGAATTTCGTCGAGAAGGAGCTCTGGGAGTACGGCAAGCGCTTCGGCGTGAACCGGGCGCGCCACCGCCTCGCGGTCAGGGCCGGCTACGCGGCGCAGCGGATGTTCCGCGACGAGTGCGAAGCCGCGGGACGCGAGGCGCTCGACCTGCTCGAGAAATCGGGGGAGGCGGGCGTCATCCTCGTCGGGCGGCCGTACAACGTCATCGACAAGGAAGCGAACCTCGACGTGCCGGGAAAGCTGCGTGACTACTACGGCATGAACGTCATCCCGATATTCTTCCTCCCGCTCGACGGGATCGGCATACGCGACATCGTCGACAACATGTTCTGGAACTTCGGGCGCAAGATCCTCCAGACGGCGCGGCTCGCCGCCCAGAAGGAGAACCTGCACCTCATCTACATCACGAATTTCAAATGCGGGCCCGATTCGTACGTGAAGCACTACGCGTCGGGCGCCGCCGTGCGTCCCTATCTCACCCTGCAGTTCGACGGACACTCGAACGACGCCGGCGTCATGACCCGCTGTGAAGCCTACCTCGACAGCAAAGGAGTTCTCAGATGGTGGAAGAAAAGCGAGGGCTCAAAGGCCGCACGGTCTACATCCCCCGAATGTCCGACGAGGGAGCGCGGGCCTTTGCGGCAGCCTTCCGATATCTTGGAGTAGACGCGCACCCGTCCCCCGACGGGGACGAACGCACGTACGAGATCGCGGGACGCCACACGTCGGGAGACGAGTGCCTTCCCGAGCGCGTGACGATCGGCGATTTTCTCAAGGTGGCCGAGCTCCCCGGATTCGATCCGGCGAAGACCGCCTTCTTCATGCCGACGGCGAGCGGCCCGTGCCGTTTCGGACAGTATTCCCCGTTCATGAAACAGGTTCTCCACGAGCTCGGCTACGACGACATCCTGGTCGTTTCTCCATCGAGCGCGGACGGCTATGAGGGGCTCGGCGAGTACGCGGGCCCGATGATGCGGCTCGGCTGGTGGGGGCTCGTCGGGAGCGACGCGCTGCGCAAGATGCTCCATATCTATCGCCCGCACGAGACGGAGCGGGGCGCGGCGGACAAGGCGTGCGACCGCGCGCTCGACATCTTCTGCGACGCGCTCGCCGACTCCTCCGTGCCGATCGGCGGGAAGAAGCTCGCGCAGCTCGCCGGCGCCCTCGAGAAGGGGCGGGACCTCTTCCGCGCGATCCCGGTCGATTTCGACCGCGACACGAAGCTCGTCGGCGTTGTCGGCGAGATCTTCTGCCGCCTGAGCACCTTCAGCAACGAGGATCTCATCCGGCGCCTCGAGACCTTCGGCGCGCAGGCGTGGCTCTCGGACATCGGCGAATGGGTGTGGTACACGAACTTCGAGCAGAAGAAAAACCTGAAAATGTACGGGCAGGGAGTCTCTCTCGAGATGCTCAAGGTGCGTATCAAGGAGCACGTCCAGCACTCGCACGAGGCGAAGATTCTCGCCCCGTTCAGGGAAGAGTTCGCCGGGCTCGAGGAGCCGCACGACGTGCGGGAAGTGCTCGAGCTCAGCGCGCCGTATCTGCCGTACAGCGGCTCGCTCGGCGAGATGGTGCTGAGCGTCGGCAAGGCTATCTATATGTACGAGCGGGGCATCGACGGCATCATCGACATCAGCCCGTTCACCTGCATGAACGGGATCATCTGCGAGTCGATCTATCCGAAGGTGAGCCGCGACTGCGACGGTATCCCCATCAGGACCTTCTACTTCGACGGCAGCCAGACCGATCTCGAGAACGACCTGGGCATATTCATGGAACTTGTTTCCAATTACAGCCGTAGAAAGACGAAGAGGCGCCTCCGGCGCCGGGCCGCGTGATTCATTTTCCCCAAGGAGGTTCGAGGATGCGCGTTCTCAAATCCCGCGCGACGCACCGGGTCGTCGCGCTCGCGATCTTCGTGCTCGTGTCGGCGGCTCTCGCGCCGGCGAGCGCGTGGAGCGCCGGCGAGAAGAAGACCGCGGCCGCGCCCGCGAAGTTCGCGGTGACGGTCGATTCTCTCGCGAACGGCCTCAAGGTGATCCTCCTCGAGGATCATTCCGTTCCGGTCGTGAGCCGCTGGACCTTTTACCGCGCGGGGAGCCGCAACGAGCGCCCCGGCATCACGGGGATTTCCCATTACATCGAGCATATGATGTTCAACGGGGCCGCCAAATACGGGCCCAAAGAGTTCGACAAGTCCCTCGAATCGAACGGCGGCTACTCGAACGCCTGGACGAGCGAGGACATGACGGCGTACTACGAGGATTTCACGAGCAGCATCCTCGAGCTCTGCCTCGACCTCGACAGCGACCGGATGCGCTCGCTCTCGTTCCTGCCCGATATCTGCCCGACGGAGCTCTCCGTCATCCGCGAAGAGCGGCGCCTCGTTACCGATAACTCGGTTGACGGCGCGATGTACGAAGATCTCTTCGCCCTCGCGTACAAGGCGCACCCGTACGGCTGGCAGGTGATCGGATGGATGTCCGATCTCGAGAGCATCACCCGCGAGGACGCGGTGAGCTACTGGAAGACCTACTATGCGCCGAACAATGCCGTGCTCATCATCGCCGGGGATTTCGAGACGAAGAAGGCGCTCGATCTCGTTCATAAGTACTACGACAACATTCCGGCGCAGACGCCCCCGCCGCCGGTCCGCACGCGCGAGCCCGAGCAGGCGGGCGAGCGGCGCGCCGAGCTGCACAAGCCGGCCGAGATGCCCGCGGTGCTCATCGGCTATCACATACCCGACGTCAAATCCCCCGATATCTACGCGCTCGACGTTCTCCAGATGATCCTCACTGACGGCGAGAGCTCGCGCCTCTACAAGAAGCTCGTCCGCGACCTCGGCGTCGCCGTCAACGTGCAGGCGGGCGCCGACTGGCGGGTGGATCCTTCGCTCTTCGTGTTCGACGTCAAGATAAAGCCGGCGGGGAACGCCGCCGACGGCGAAAAGGCGATCTACGAGGAGCTCGCTTCGATTGCGGCCGGCGGCGTGACCGCGCAGGAGCTCGAGAAGGCCAAGAACCGCGTGCTCGCGAACTTCTACCGCAGCATCCAGACGGTGAACGGCAAGGCGAGCAAGATCGGGCGTTACGAGCTCCTCTTCGGCGATTTCAACGAGATCTACCAGGTGCAGGACCGCTACCAGGCGGTGACCCTCGACGACGTGAAGCGCGTCGCCGGTACGTACTTCGATCAGAAAAACCGGAGCGTTCTCACCCTGATTCCCGAGAACTGATAAGGAGAATGTCATGAAGAAGCTTCTCATCGCGGCGGTCGCGGCGGCGTTCGTCATGCACGCCTCGCTCGCGCTCGCCGGCACGGGAGCGGTGAAGCTCCCGCCGTACAAGGAATCGAAGCTCGGAAACGGCCTGCGCGTGTTCGTCATGGAGACGACGGAAGTGCCGCTCGTCACCGTGGCGCTCCTCGTCCCGAGCGGCTCGGCCGCCGACGGCCCCGGGGCCGAAGGCGTCGCGAACCTCACCGGTCGCCTGCTCCTGAAGGGCGCCGGGGGCATGAGCGCCGAGCAGATCGCCGACGCGATCGAAGAGGTCGGCGGCAACATGAGCGTGAACACGACCCGCGACTACACGGTCGTGTTCGCCAACTTCATGGCGAAGGATCTCTCGCGCGCCCTCGACATCATGAGCAAGGCCGTGCTGACTCCGGCATTCCCGGCGGAGGAGCTCGCGCGCGAGAAGGGGCTTGTCACGGCGGAGATCGCCGGCATCAAGGAGAATCCGATGGCCTTCGCGAGCCGCGAGGCGGTCCGCGTGCTCGTCGGAGACCACCCGTACGCTCACCCGGTGGACGGGAGCGCGACGAGCGTGGAGGACTTGACCCGCGACGGCGTGCTCGCGTACTACAAGGCCAACTACGTCCCCGCCGGCGCGATCGTCGCCGTCGTCGGGAACGTGAAAAGCGCGCAGGCGCTCGATCTCGTGAAGGCGCGGTTCGGCTCGTGGAAGGGCGCGGCCCCGGCGCGCGAGATTCCGGCGCTCGAGCCGAAGAAGCTCCCCGGGCGGCGTGTATTCGTCGTCGACAAGAAAGACGCCACGCAGTCGCAGATCAGGATCGGCAACATCGCCGTGCCGCGGAACACGCCCGACTACTTCCCGCTCGTCGTCTCGAACACCATCCTCGGCGGCGGATTCACCTCGCGCCTCATGAACGAGATCCGCGTCAACCGCGGCCTCTCGTACGGCGCCCGGAGCGGCGTCACGCACATGAAACACGGCGGGTTCTTCACCGTCCTGACCTACACGAAGAACGAGACGATGCGCGAGGCGATCGACGTGTGCCTCAACGAGCTGAAGAAGCTCCGGGACGAGCGGATCGGCGACGAGGAGCTCACGAGCAACAAGAAATATATCTCGGGGCTCTTCCCCTTCGATATCGAGACGAACAACGATCTCGCGGGCTGGCTCGTCGATCTCACCTACAACGGCGTGCCGCTCACCTTCATCGAGGAGTATCAGGGCAAGGTCGCCGCGGTGACGCCGGACGACTGCATGCGCGTCGCCCGGGCGCACTACTGGCTCGACGACAATCTCCTGTTCCTCATGACGAGCTACGACGAAACGAAGGAGCAGCTGCAGGGGCTCGGGAACGTCGAGGTCGTCGGAATCGATAAGATCGAGTGAGCGGCGCGGGTCCTGTTGCCCCGCACGCGGGGCCTGTCGGCGATTGCACCCCGCCCGTGCTCGCAAGCTGCGCGCGGGCGGGGACCCCATCGCCGCCACCCGCTACTCGTGCACGGGGCAGGGACCCCATCGCCGCCACCCGCCACACGTGCTCATGCGCAGTCCTCAGAGCCGCCAGTGGTGCGCCTTGTAAAATACCCCTGATGAGAGTATAATAGTTGCGGTAAATCCCGACAAAATGACGGCGAACATGGAAAGGAGATTTCCATGAGGAAACTGTTATTGATATCGGCGGTTATCGCCGTCGCGGCGTGCGGGGCCCATGCTCTGCCGCCGAAACCCTATTTCGGGATCTATGCGGATGCGAGCCATTTGATTCAATCGGTGACGCCCGCCGTCTACAGCCAGTTTTCGGTCTGGTTCTGGTGCCTGCCGTCCGAGAACGGCCTGCAGGCCATCATGTTCCGTATGACCTATCCTTCGAACGTCGTCGTTCTCTCGTCCGTAAAAAATCCGGGCACAATTGTCGCCTTGGGTTGCCCGTACACATACGAGCCGGGTTTCTGCGCGATCTTCCCGGAGGGATCATGCCAGACGGACTGGGTATGGACCATTAATCTGACTTGCATGGTCCTGACCAATCAGCCGGGCTTCATCGAGGTCGGCCCGCTGTCGTATCAGAGCGTGCTGGAAGCCACAACCTGCCAGCCGGGCTATCCCATCGAGCCGGTAACGATACTCAACGAGTTCGGCATCAATCAGGACGCCGTAATCGGCGTCGAGCCCGAGACGTGGGGAGAGATAAAGAGCCTCTACCGGTGAATCCGCCACCATAGAGATATCCGATCGCGGGCGCGGCGTTTATCCATCCAATTTATCCCCCCGGCGACGATGCGTGTGGCCCCGTTCTTGCCACATTCTATTGCGGAATAGCAGTGCGCTTCCTCGTTGCATCCATAACTGCATCTAGGAAAGGAGGTTGCGCATGCTCCGCCGCTTCGCCCGCAGGCGTTTTCCGGCGCTCCGCGCCGCGAAATGCCATGTTTTCCCCCTTATATTCGCATTATCGCTTTTGGCGATCGACGCCCATGCGCGGCATCCGATCCGGGCCGATTTCTTCGCGATATATCCGCAGGCGGCGGGAACACAGCTCGACGATCTGCCGGGCAACTCGATGCACTGCGGGGTGTGCCATTTCAGCTTCAAAGGCGGAGGCCCGCGCAATCCTTACGGATTCCGCGTCGAGGTGTGGCTCAAGAACGGCTTATCGAATAATGAGGCGATTCTCGCGGCGGACGGCGAGGATTCCGACGGCGACGGCTTCAGCAACCATTTCGAGGTGACCGACCTCGTCAGCTTCTCCAACACGCCGACATTCCCCGGCCTCACGGAGTCGAACAAGGCGTTCGCGCGCAATATCGCGCTTTCCGAAATCGAACCGTATCTCACGCCGAACGGCGGGACGGATGCGACGCCCCCGGATGTCGCCGTTCTCTCGCCGAACGGGGGAGAGGCGATGGCCGCCGGGGCCTATTTCGAAATCGGCTACTCGGCGACGGATGCGAGCGGCGTTTCGCATGTGAACTTCTATATATCCGATGACGGCGGTCTCACCTACGAGCCGATCGGCGTTTCCGTCGTGCCCGGGGCGGCCTTCTCGTGGTTCGTGCCGAACCTTCCCGGCGGCGTGACGAGGATCAAGGTCGTCGCGTACGATCTTTCGGGGAACGCGGGATCCGACGCGAGCGATTTCGACTTCACGATCATCGCGCAGCCGGCCGGATACGTGCCGTCCACGTTCCGCGACCTGAAGCTCGCGGGCACGCAGCCCCACGAAGGGGCCGTTCTCGACGATCCCGAGACGTGCAAGACGTGCCACGGGAACTACGATGCCGCGCACGAGCCGTGGTTCAACCAGCGCGGAAGCCTCATGGGCCAGGCGGCGCGCGATCCGTTCTTCAACGCCTGCATGGCGATTGCCGAGCAGGACGCACCGTCGGTCGGAGACCTGTGCATCAGATGCCATTCGCCGGGCGGATGGCAGGAGGGGCGCTCCGTCGACACGGACGGCGGTATGCTGACCGCCAAGGACCGGCACGGCGTGCAGTGCGATTTCTGCCACCGTCTCGTCGATTACAATTATTCGCCGGGCCTGAGTCCCGCGCAGGATTCGACCGTTCTCGCGGCGATCTCGCCGCTGCCGCTCCAGTACGGGAACGGCCAGTTCATCAACGACCCGATGCCGCTCCGTCGCGGGCCCTACGCGGACGCCGATGCGAACCACGCGTTCGTGCATTCGCCGTTCCATCGGTCGGCGGATCTATGCGGCACCTGCCACGACGTGAGCAACCCGGCGTTTTCGAACGCCGGGCCCGGCGACTACGCGCCGAACGCGTTCGACGCCGAGCATCCCGATATGAACCTGCGAAACATGATGCCGGTCGAGCGCACGTTCAGCGAATGGTCGCGGAGCGAGTTCGCGTCGATTGGTGTATACGCGCCGCAGCTGGCGGGCGCCAAGCTCGATGGGATCGTTTCGACGTGCCAGGATTGCCACATGCGCGACGTGAACGCGCGCGGCTGCAATATCAACGGGGTGAAAGCGCGCGCCGATCTCCCGCTCCACGATCTCACGGGGGGCAACACCTTCGTGACCGATATCGTGGCGTCCTTTTATCCGGGCGAGACCGATGCCGCGCAGCTCGCTGCCGCGAAGGACCGCGCGACCGCGATGATTCAGCTCGCCGCCACGCTCGAGCTCGTCCCACGGGATTACGGCGTGGACGTGCGGGTGACGAATCAGACGGGGCACAAGCTGCCGTCGGGATATCCGGAAGGCAGGCGCGTGTGGATCAACGTCCGGGCGTACGACGCGGCCGGCGGGCTCGTCCTCGAATCGGGCTCGTACGATTTCTCGTCGGCCGTGCTGACGCGCGACCCGCAGGCGAAGGTGTACGAAGTGCGCCCGGGGCTCTCGCCGGCGCTCGCGGCGGCGCTCGGCATGCCGGCGGGACCGTCGTTCCATTTCGTGCTCAGCGACACCATCTTTTCGGACAACCGGATCCCGCCGCGCGGATTCGCGAACGCAGGATTCCGGGAGATCCAGTCGCCGCCGGTCCATTACGCGTACGCCGACGGCCAGTTCTGGGATATAACGCCGTATCGTCTGCCCCTGACGGCCGATTCGGTCCGGGTCACGCTTTACTATCAGACGACGAGCAAGGAGTACATCGAGTTCCTGCGCGACGCCAATACGACGAACGGCGCCGGGCGGAGTCTCTATGACGCGTGGGTCGCGCAGGGCAAGGCGGCGCCCGTCGTCATGGCGCAGGCGGGGGCGAAGCTGAACGTGACGGTCACCGCGGCCGACGAGCGGCGCGCGCCGCTGAGCTACGAGCTCTCGCAGAACTATCCGAATCCCTTCAACCCGGTAACGAAGATCGCGTACTCGCTCGCCGCACGCGAGCGGGTGACCATCGCCGTCTATAACGTGAAGGGCGCCCGCGTGCGAACCATCGTCGACGCGGTTCAGGAGCCGAGCAGGTACGCGGTGCAGTGGGACGGGAGAAATGACGCCGGCGCGGCGGTGCCGTCCGGCATGTATTTCATACGCTACAAGGCCGGCTCATACTCGTTCACGAAGAAAGCGGTGCTCCTGCGGTAGCGGCCCGCTACTCGACCGCGGCCAAAAGACGGATCTCCTCGGTGACACCTTCCGCGAACGATCTCGGCGCATAGCCGAGATCCCCGGCAGCTTCCGAGAAATCGTATCGCTTGTCCTCGCGGAGCCGCTCGATCTGCTCCCGGCTGACGGGGGCACGGGGGAGCAGCTTCTCCATCGCGCCCGCGGCCGTCTCGGCGAGCGCGATCGGAAACGGCACGACGACGGCTTTCTTGCCGAGCTTTCCCGCGATGACGGCGACGATCTCCCGCAGCGAGTGCGCGCTCCCGCCCGGCACGTCGTAGCTCTTGCCGGCGCTCGCCGGCGTCTTGAGGGCGGCGAGCACGCACGAGGCGAGATCGTCCACGTGCACCGGCTGAAAGACCGATTTTCCGCCGCCGGGCAGCGGCACGACTCCGTATTTCGCCACGAGCCTGATGAGCTTCGAGATGTTCCGGTCCTCGGGAGTGCCGTAGATCATGGTCGGCCGGAGGATCGTGTATGAAACCCCCGATCGCGCGATCGCGCGCTCGGCCTCTTCGATCTCCTTCGCTCTATCCCAGGTTTTCGAATAGACGCGCGTCGAGCTCACGGCTATGAGCCGCTTCATCCCGCGGCATCCTTCGAGCACCGCCGGCGCGTGGAATATCGACGAGATATGGATGACGACGGGCTCTCCCCGGTAGACCTTCCGGAGGCTCTCGGCGCTCGAGGCGTCCCCGCCGGCGATCCGCACTCCGAACGGCAGCAGCCGCTCGCCGCGCCCCCCGGGACGGCAGAGCCCCGTGATCCGCGCGTCGCGGAAAGCCTCGTCCGCCGCGAGGCGCCGCAGCACCGCCTGGCCGGTGTTCCCCGTGCCCCCCGTGATGAAGATCGACTCCGGCATAGCTATTCCGCCGCGATGCAGTGGTGAACGAGGTAATCGTGGAGGGCTCGTGCGGCGACCTCGTGGCCGGCCGCGTTCCAGTGCCCTTCGAAGCGATAGTAGGTCTGGAGCCCCTCCCCCTTGGCTGCGTCGAAGGGAGGCGCGAGGTCGAGGACGCGGATGCCGCGCGTTTCGCAGTGCGCGATCATCTCCGCCGTCCACCGCGCGGCGTCTCCCGTCCGCGGCGGGGGCATGAACATGACGACGAATTCGCTCCCGTTGCGCTCGCACGAGCGCTCGAAGGCGTCGAGCAGATGGCGGGTTATCGCGTTGTGCCGCGACACGACGCTGTCCGGCTTCGCCGCTTGCGACACCTTCCGGTTCAGCTCGCGGTAGTTCATCGCGGCCACCCGGTATCGCACGAGATTGAGCAGATGCGAGCGGGAGGAGAGATACCGGTAGCCGGGCACGAACCGGGTGAATCGCTGGATGCCGCGCGCCCGTGTCCGGACCGCGTCGTGCCTGACGAGCGTATCGTTCTCGATCGTGTAGAGCCCCGAGGAGATATTGTCGAAGAAGTCGTTCGCCGGGCAGAAACAGACGACGACGATGTCCGGCGAATATCGGCGCCCCTCGGTTTCGTAGCGGGCGAGCTGGTGCGCCGTTCCGGTGCTCCCGATGCCGGCGTTGAGGACCTCCCAGCGGGAGCCGCCCGCGGCGCTGTCGTCGAGGGACCGCTCGAGGAGCTTGGCGAACGTCTCGCCTACCTCGACGCCGTACCCGAAGGTGAACGAATCGCCGAGGCAGAGGACCCGCCGCGTTCCCGGGGGCTTTTCATAGGGGAACTCCCGGTCGCGCAGCCCCTTCGAGTTGATCGCTATTCGGATCGAGTATTCGGGGCACGAGAGCTTCCCCGTGAGCCCCGGGATGAGCCTCGTGCCCGTCTCGCGGTCCCATTCGTTGACGCAGATGCCCATGTTGCGCTGGGGGCTGACGATGCGGACGCCGATCTCGAGGAGAACGAGGGCGGAGCAGACGATCACGACGGCGGCCAGCACTCCGAATATCGCCGATTTCATGCGCATGCCGTCTCACCGCGCGGGCGCGGAGCCGCCTTTCAGAGCGCTTTCACCGTTTCGATCGTGAACGCCGGCGGATTCATGATGTGCTTCTTCACCGTGCAGAGATCGACCGCGCGGATGAGGGAGTCCTTGTACTTGTCCGGGAAATCCTTCGGCAGCTCGATCCGCAGCGCGACGCTCGTGACCATGTGCGTTTCCGGATCGCGCTTCATCGTCTGGACGACGCGGACGTTCTCGAGGGATATGCCGCGGTTTGTGCAGAAATCGAGCACGTAAACGCCGCTGCACGTGCCGATCGAGGCGAGAAACAGGTCGAACGGGGACGGCGCCGAGCCGTCACCGCCGTTCGTGACGGGCTGGTCGGTCTTGATCGTGAATCCCTTATACGAGGCGTCGACCTTCTTTTTGCCGGGGAACGATACGGCGAGCTCCATATCCATGTGCCCCTCCCGCGCCGGAAGAAGAATTGGAAGAAGAAAATGCCTGAGGGGGGATTTGAACCCCCACGGGGAATCCCCACTGCGCCCTGAACGCAGCGCGTCTACCAGTTCCACCACTCAGGCACACAGGCATTTTCCGAACGCAAAGCACAAGGATAATTGAAAATGGGGGGCGTGTCAAGGTCGGGAACCGGCGCGGCGCGGATCTCCTTCCCGGGGGCTGGCGGCCGCCCGTTCCGGGGGCTTTGCCCTTGCGTGGGGAGAACGGTTCGTACTAGGATGCGGGCACGTCGGCTCGAAACAAAGGAGGAGCAGTATGAAGAAACTCTTGATCCCGGTTCTGTGTCTCATGTTCCTCGCCGCGTGCGGCGGACCGGCCACGAAGGAGATCGATATCGACACCGATACGGCCGAGAACGCCGATTTCTCGAGCGCCGATCTCGCGACGATCACGGACGGCATGATGCACTCGATCGCGGAGAACGGTTTTATCATGCAGTACAAGGCGGCGAACGCCGGCCAGAAGCCGGTCATGCTCCTCGCGAAAGAGCTCAAGAACGACACGGACGAGCACATCAACACGAGGCTCATTCTCGAAAAGATGCGTACCCGAATGATCAACGAGGGGCTCGCGGATTTCGTCGACGATCAGGCCTTCGACATGGCGCTCGAGCAGCTCAACCTGCAGGCGTCCGATCTCTACGACAACGCGAAGGCGGCGAAGATCGGCAATTTCGTCGGGGCGAAGCACGTGCTCCGCGGCACGATCAGCAACATCCGCAAGATCGACGGACGTCAGAACTACAACTACATAAACGTGACGATGGACATCTTCGAGGTCGAAACGCTCCTCATCAAGTGGACCGACGAGGTCGAGTTCAAGCGCGTCTCGACGAAGGGCTCGATGCGATAGTCTCCGCGGCGGCGGGCCGGCTCGGCCGAACCGGCCCGCGGATCCGTGGGAGGTGCCATGCGGAAGGCCTTCTGCGCGGCGCTGCTCCTGTTCGCGGTCGCCTGCGCGACCTACACGGCGACGCTGGAGCATTCGCGCGATCTCTACTACGACGCGAGCTACGACGCGGCGCTCTCGAGCCTCGACAAGCTCGTCGCCGACTCGTCGGACCGCGACTATTACCTCCTGCTCCTCGAGCGCGGCAAGGTGCACCTCGCCGCGGGCAACTACGACTCCGCGATCGTCGATCTGCAGGCGGCCGAGCGGCGGTTCCTCGAAATCGAATCGACGATCTCGGTCGCCGGCGCCATCCAGAGCGTCATCGTCAATCCGACGATGGGGGAGTACGAGAGCGAGCCGCACGAGAAGATCATGATCTCCTCGTACCTGCTCCTCGCCTACTGGCTCAAGGGGGACCGCGAGGGGGCCCTCGTCGAGCGGAACCGTCTCGTCGGACGGCTCGAGCAGCACGTGAACGGTCTCTCGGACGAGGACCGCGCACGGTTCGACGTGCCCTTCGCCCGCTACCTCGCCGCCGTGCTGTACGAGATCGAGGGGCGGGCCGACGACGCGAGGATCGAGTACGAGGCGATCAACCGCATCATGCCGGGGACGGCGCCGGATACGGTCAATGCGAACCTGCGCGAGCTCGTCGTGTTCGCCGAGATGGGCCGCGCGCCGGTCAAGGTCTCGACCGAGATCCGCGGCTACCTGCAGAAGGACGGGGGGAACCTCGTCGGATTTTTCAACCTTCCCGGCGAATCCGCTCCCCAGATGTTCTTTCTCCCCGGCTTCGACGATCTGTCGCTCGAACAGTCCGGGGTGCTGTTCACCTTCGCCTTCCCGCGGTGCGTGAAGCAGGAACGGATCGTGCACGGCGGCCGGCTCGTGATCGACGGGATGGAGGCGGGAGAGATGGCCGCCCTCGACGATCTCGAGGCGACCGCCTTCGCCGTGTACAAGAAGGAGCTCGGCCCGACGCTCATCAAGGCCGCGTTCAGAACCTATCTCAAGACGCTCGCTCAGACGAAGCTCGCCGACGGCGACGACGGCAAGGCCTTCGCGTTCGACGTCATCGGCAAGCTGTTCGCCGCCGTCGATCGGGCCGATACGCGTTCGTGGCAGACGCTCCCCGCCGAGATCGTGTTCTACCGGATGGAGTGTCCGCCCGGCACGCACACGGTGCGAGTGAGGTATTTCGGGGAGGACGGCGAGCCCGTCGGCGCGTCGAGCGAGGTGGAGTTCGAGATGAGGGGCGACTCGAAGAGCGTCGTTTTTCTGCCGTGATCGCGGGCCGCGTCCGCGGGCCGCGCCCCCTATTCCGGCGATCTCCGGAGCAGCTCCGCCGCCTTCGGCGCGAGCGACTCGTTGATCTTGACGATCCGCCGGAGCGTTTCGCGCGTCCGCGCGGTGTCCCCCTCGGCGGCGTAAACGTGGGCGAGGTACCAGGCGTATTTCTCCTCGTAGGGCTTCTCGCTCGATTCCGCTTCGAGATACGGCGCGGCCCGGTCGGGGCGGCCGCGATAGAACTCGGCGAGCCCGAGGTAGAAGCGGAGATCCTCGGGGTAGGATTTCATTCTCCCCTCGCGGATCTCGACGCTCCAGTAGAAATGCACCTTCGCGAGGATGCGCGCCGCCGCCTCGTAATCCTTCCCCCCGAAGCTGCGCAGCGCGTCGTTCATCAGCGAATCGGTGGCGGCGAATCCGGAAGCATAGCGCTTCATGGCGAGCGGCGGCTCGACCGTCGGGACGGCCGCGGGTTCCGGCTTCTTGCCCCGGAGCACGGGAATGAGGATCGCGAGCAGGATGACGATCATCCCGACCGGCATGAGCCGGGGGATATACGTGGGCTTGAGGCCTTTCTTCTTCGTGTCGCCGTTCTGCGTGGCGTCGCTCATGTTCCGCTCCTCGCGTCGGGTGTGCGAGAATACTAATGACATCGACCCGCGCGGCGCAAGGCTGAAGTGGAGCCGGGCCCTGCGCGCGGGGCTTTTCTCCTTGCGGGCCCAGGGGTTCTTTGATAGTTTTCCCCTGTCATGAAAGCCATTTGCACCAACCGGAAAGCGCGCCACGACTACAATATCGTCGAGACGATGGAAACGGGCATCGTTCTCGTCGGCACGGAGGTCAAATCGCTTCGCGACGGCCAGGCGAACCTCAAGGATTCGTACGCGAGCGTGGACCGGGGGGAGCTCTGGCTCCACAACACGCACATCAGCCCCTATTCGAAGGGCAACCGGAACAACCACGATCCGACGAGGAAGCGGAAGCTCCTCGCGCACGACCGGGAGATCCGCCGCCTCATCGGGCGGGTGCAGGAGAAGGGATTCACGCTCGTGCCGCTCAAGCTCTATTTCAACGACGCGGGCAAGGTGAAGGTCGAGCTCGGTCTCGCCAAGGGAAAGCGGGAGATCGACAAGCGCCGCGCCATCGCCGATCGCGACGCCGATCGCGACATGCGGCGCGAGCTCAAGGAGCGTGAGCGAAAGAAATGACCGCCCGCCCGGCGATCCTCCCGCTCGTGCTGCTCGCCGTGTTCGCGGCGTCGGTCTGCGCGCCGCGGGGCGCCGGGGCCGCGAAAAGCCTCGGTGTCGTCTACGCCGACGGACGCCAGCCCGAGGACGTCGCGCTCGAGAGCCTCGAGAAAGGCTCGGACGAGCTCTTCGTCTCCGCGTACGACCTCGCCCGCGTCTTCAAGGCGACCAAGTTCTGGAACGCGAGCACCCGCAAGCTCGTGATGCGCATCGGCAATTACCGCTACCAGTTCACCGTGGACACCCGGGTGGTCGTCGTGGACGAGACGCCCCACCTCCTCAGGCTGAACGTCAAATACGACCGGGGCGCGATCATGATTCCGCTCGAGTTCATCACCGGCGTCCTCGCCGCGCGCGTGGCGGAGAAGGTCACGCTCGATCCGGGAAGGCTCCTGCTCACGATCGGATCGCCGGAGTATAACGTGACCGCGATCGAAATCATCGACGACAAGGACGGGACGCGCGCCGTTCTCCGGCTCACCGAGGAGCTCCTCTATCACATCGACAGCGAGACCGCGGGGATCCTCCGGCTCAAGATCTACGGCGGGAGGCTCGATCCCCTCGGCTTCACCGTAAGCGAGGGAAAGGGGCTCCTCAACCGCGTGCGGGCCGAGCAGATGGAGCATGACGCGTATCTCTTCTTCGACGTGAAGAAGAACGTCCGGCGCTACCGCGTGGAGTTCGAGACGGCGGCCGCCGGGGAAGGGGCCGCGGGGGGCGAGCGGAAGCTCGTCCTCTTCCTCGAACGTGGCAAGACGCCCGAGATCCCCGACGTCGATTTCGCGGGCAAGAAGATGGTCGAGATGCTCGACGAGGGCGCGAAGCGGAAGATCATCGAGCCCGTGCGCACGGTCGCGATCGATCCGGGGCACGGGGGCCCCGATATCGGGAAGATCGGCCCCTCGGGGGCGCGGGAGAAGGATCTGAATCTCCAGATCGCGCTCATGCTCAGGGACCGCCTCGCCGAGGAGCTCGGGCTCGCCGTCGTGATGACGAGGACGGAGGACGCGCTCGTGTCGTTCGACCAGCGCGTCGAGACGGCGAACGCCGCCGGCGCCCAGCTCTTCATCAGCGTTCACTGCAACGGATGGTTCACGAGCGACGCGCAGGGATTCGAGGTCTATTTTCTCGCGCCGGCCCGGACGGACGACGAGGAGCGGCTCGCCCGCGCCGAGAACGCGTCCGCCGCGTACGAAAGCCCCGCCGCGGAAGCGAGCGACGGCGACGACATCGATTTCATTCTCTGGGACGTCGTCCAGAACGAATACCTGAACGAGAGCAGCGATCTCGCCGAGATGCTGCAGCGCGAGATGAGCAAGACGCTCGGCATCCGGAACCGCGGCGTCAAGCAGACGGGGCTCCGCGTGCTCAAGGGGCTCGCGATGCCGGGCGTGCTCGTCGAGACGGCGTTTCTGTCGAATCCGAAAGAGGAGAAGCTCCTGCTCGGCGCCGAGTTCCGGGAACGGATCGTCGAGGCGACGGTCGAGGCGGTGCGGAAGTTCCAGAGCCGCTACGGCGAAACGCGGGTGAAGCAGACCATCGAATGAGCGGAGCGGCCGCCGGGAACCGGCGCCCCGGAAAGGGGGAATCGCCACGAATATCGGGAAAAAGATAGCGATCGCGCTCGCGATACTCGCCGTGATCGTCGCCGCGATATACCTCGTTCCTCGCCTGAGGACGAAGGGTCCGGCCGAGGTCGAGCAGGTGAGCGAGGAGATGCGCGCCGTGACGATCTTCTTCGGCGACGAGAACGCGGAAGCGTTCGTGTCGGAGACGCGCGAGGTGCCGGCGGTCGAGAGCTTCGAGGAGCAGGTCAAGCTCGTCATCGGGGAGCTCATCAAGGGGCCGCGCGATTCGAAGAAGATCAGCGCGATGCCGCCGGGCACCGAGCTGCTCCAGGTCTTCTGGGTCGAGGACACGCAGACGCTGCTGCTCGATTTCAACGCGTCCCTCTCGGTCAACCACCCCGGCGGCAGCACGGGGGAGTACTACACGATCACGAACATCGTCAAGACGGTGTCGGCCAACTTCCCGCACGTCGCCCGTCTTCAGTTCCTGATCGACGGGAACACGGCGGAGACCATCGCGGGGCATTACGCGGTCGACAAGCCGATCGACGTGAAAAAATGGCGGTGAGCGGTATGTACGGCGACGAACGCAAGGCGATCGGTGTTTTCGATTCCGGTATCGGGGGGCTCACGGTCGTGCACGAGATCACGATGCGTCTCCCGAACGAGGAGATCGTGTATCTCGGGGACACGGCGCGTCTCCCCTACGGGACGAAGAGCCCCGAGACGGTGCTCCGCTTCCTCCGGGAGAACCTCGACTTCCTCAAGCGCAAGAACGTCAAGATGATCGTCGTCGCGTGCAACACCGCCTCCTCCGTCGCGCTCCCGAAGCTCCTCGAAGAGGAACGAACGCCGCTCGTCGGCGTGCTGCTTCCCGGCGCGCGGGCAGCGGCGCGGGCGACGCGGACGAAGCGCGTCGGCATCATCGGCACGACGGCGACGATCCGCTCGGGCGGCTACGAGGACGCGCTCTACGCGCTCGATCCGGCGATCAAGACCTGGTCGCGCGCCTGTCCGCTCTTCGTCCCCCTCGTCGAGGAGGGGTGGCACGAGGACGAGATCACCCGCCTCACCGCCGAGCGGTACCTCGAATCGTTCGCCGGATTCGACGCCGATGCGCTCGTGCTCGGCTGCACGCACTATCCGCTCATCAAGGGCGTCATATCGCGGGTCGTCGGGGATAAGGTGACGCTCGTCGACTCGGCGCACGAGACCGCGGCCGAGGTCGAGCGCGTTCTCGACAAGCATAATCTCCGGAGCGATCTCGATCGCCCCGGCGGCATCACCGTGTACGTCACCGACATTCCGTACCTCTTCAAGGAGGTCGGCGAGCGGTTCCTCAGGCGGGAGATGGAGCACGTCGAGCGCATCGATCTCGAAACGGTGCTCGTGAACGGGAGCGGGAAATGAGGCTGCGGATCGTGCTCGCGACGCGGAATCCCGGCAAGATCCGCGAGATCAGGGATATCCTCGACGGGCTCGACGTCGAGCTCCTCGATTCGTCCGGCTTTCCCCCCTTCGCCGAGCCGGCGGAGGACGGGGATACCTTCCTCGACAACGCGCTCGCCAAGGCGAAGGCGGTGCACCGGGCCACGGGGCTCCCCGCCCTCGCGGACGATTCGGGGCTCGAGGTCGACGCGCTCGGCGGCGCGCCCGGCGTGCGCTCGGCGCGCTACGGCGGACCGGGGCTCACGGACGAGGACCGGTACACGAAGCTGCTCGGCGAGCTCGCCGGCGTGCGCGACGAGGACCGGGGCGCGCGGTTCCATTGCGCCGCCGTTCTCTATCCGGCGCCGGGCGCCGCGCGGAACGGGCTCGCCGCCGAGGGATTCCTGTACGGCCGCATCGCGCAACGCCCGCGCGGCGGCAACGGATTCGGGTACGATCCCGTGTTCCTCGTGCCCGAACGGGGGATGACGCTCGCCGAGATGGATCCCGGCGAGAAGAACGCGACGAGTCACCGCTACCGCGCGCTCGTCGAGCTGAAGCATATGCTCGTGCGCGACTGCGGCGTGGCCGCGAAGGCCTGAATCCGGCGCGGCATCGCCGCGAACCATAGAATCCGAGGAGGAATCGCATTGCTTGAGCTTTTCAACGTCACGAAACGGTACGACGGGCTGACGGCCGTCGACGCCCTCTCGCTGCGCATCGAGCCGGGGGGCATCTTCGGGCTGCTCGGCCCGAACGGCGCGGGAAAAACGACGACGATCCGCATGATCATGGGGGTGATCGAGCCCGACGAGGGAGAGGTGCGCATCTTCGGGGAGCCGTTCAGCGAGCGGGTCAAGGACTCGATCGGCTACCTGCCCGAGGAGCGCGGGCTCTACCGGAAGATGAAGATCCTCGACCATCTCGTGTTTCTCGGCGAGATCAAGGGCGTGCCGGCGAGAACCGCGCGCTCGCGCGGGAAGAAGTGGCTCGAGCGGCTCGATCTCGGCGGTTGGGCCGACAAGACGGTCGAATCGCTCTCGAAAGGCATGCAGCAGAAGGTCCAGTTCATCTCGACCGTGCTCCACGAGCCGAAGCTCGTCCTCCTCGACGAGCCCTTCACGGGGCTCGATCCGATCAACACGCAGACCTTCAAGGACATCATCGAGGAGCTGCGGCATGACGGCCGCGCCGTCGTGCTCTCGACGCACGTCATGGAGCAGGTGGAGAAGCTTTGCGAGCGGATCTGCCTCATCCACAAGGGGAAGAAGATACTCGAGGGGGCGCTGGCCGACGTCAAGATGCAGTTCGGCCGAAACGTCGTCACGCTCCGCTACTCGGGTGACCCGGCCCGCCTCGAGCGGATCCCCGGCGTCGAGCGCGTCAGCACGTTCGGGCAGGAGCTCACCGTGGCCCTCACGGCGGGCACCGACACGAACCGGTTCCTCCGCGAGGCCCTCGAGGGGGGCACGGTCGAGAAATTCGAAATCGGGGAGATGTCGCTCCACGACATCTTCATCGCGAAGGTGAAGGCGGAAGGGGGTGAGGTGACCGATGAAGCTTCTCAAGGTCGCTAAGCGGGAATACCTCGACCGTGTCCGGAAGAAGAGCTTCCTCATCGGAACAATCCTCGGCCCGCTCCTCATGGGAGGATGGATCCTCGTCCCCGGGCTCCTCATGGAGCATGCGCCCGAGGGGCGCACGGTTATCGCGGTCGTCGATCTCACCCGGTCTCTCTACGACGGGTTCGAGACGGCGCTCGACGACACCCTCGCCGACGGCTCGAAGATGTTCGTGCTGCGGGAGGTCGTCGCGACGCAGGACGGGCTCGACGCCGTGAAGAAGGACCTGAGCGCCGAGGTCGCCGCGGGCGTCATCGAGGGATACATCGTCCTTCCGCCGGATATGGTCGAGAAGGGCTCGGCGACCTATTTCGGCAAGAAGGTCAGCAACATCAGGACTCTCGAACGGATCGAGAGCGGGCTCAACGAAACGGTCGTCGCCAAGCGCCTCGCCGCGCAGGGTCTCGAATACGGCAAGGTCAGCGAGATGCTCAGGCGCGTGAAGATCGAGACGGTGCAGGTGCTCAAGGAGGGAGGGGAGAAGGCGAGCGGCTTCGAGCAGGCGTACCTGACGAGCTTCGTCTTCATCATGATCCTTTACATGACGATCCTGCTCTGGGGGATCGCGGTGCAGCGGAGCATCATCGAGGAGAAGAACAACCGGGTCGTCGAGGTGCTCCTCTCGTCGCTCAAGCCGTTCGACCTCATGGCGGGGAAGATCATCGGCGTCGGGGCGGTCGGCCTCACCCAGTACGCGCTCTGGGGGGTCTTCGCCCTCGGGATATCCTCCTACGCGCTCAGCTCGGGGCAGTTCGCCCAGTACCTGACCTTCGATCCGGCCACGCTCGCGTTCTTCATCCTGTTCTTCGTGCTCGGATTTCTCTTCTACTCGACGCTGTTCGCCGGCATCGGCGCCATCTGCAACACGGACCAGGAGGCGCAGCAGCTCCAGACGCCGATCGTCATGTGCCTCGCGTTCACGTTCATCATCCCGCTCGCCATCATGCAGAATCCCGACGGCACGTTCGCGACGGTGTGCTCGATGATACCGTTCTTCGCGCCGATTCTCATGTTCATGAGGATCAACATCCTCATGCCGCCCGCGTGGCAGATCGCCCTCAGCGTGGCGATCCTGCTCGGGAGCATCTATATCGCCGGCGTTCTCTCCGCGAAGATCTTCCGCGTCGGGATCCTGATGTACGGGAAGCGCCCCGACCTGCGCGAGGTCTTCAAGTGGCTGCGGCGGGCGTGAGCGCGCGCGCCGCCACGCACGGGCAAGAAAAATCCCCGCTCCCATTCGGGGGGCGGGGATTTTCGTTTTCGCGAGCGATCGCGACGCTACGTCCTGAGAACGATGAAGTTCAGGCGGAACGCGAAATACGAGAAGAGATCCTCGGCGCCCGTATCGAAGAAATTGTACTCGAACTCGGCTCCGAGGCCCATCGTGCCGAACGCCCAGTAATCGAACCCGATGCCGGCGTTGCCGCCGAAGTTCAGTTTCGACTCGGTTACTCCGCCGACCGGGTCGGTGCCGAGGTGCGGGAGCGTCTGGTACCCGCCGGCGGCGAGCGCCGCGTGCAGCTGCATTGACGGCGCGATCGTGAAGTAGTATTTCGCCTTGGCGAGAATGGGGATGACGGCGAGCCGCTCGTAGATATCGTCGTTCTGGCGGTAGGAGACGATATCGTAGCCGACCGCGAGCCCCGCGGACAGGTTGTTCGTGAACATCCGGGCGATCGAGATGTCGATCCCGAGCATGCCCCCTTGCGCCTTGGTCACCGTCGCCTGCGTGTAGGCGGCTCCGAAATCGGCGACGAACTGCTTCTGCACCGCCTGCGCCGAAACCGTGCCGGAATAGACGGCGCAGCACAGAAGGAGCGCGCCCGCGATCGAGAGGGTCCGTAACGTTTTCAAATCCATCCTCCGCCGAAATTGCCTCAAGGGTCTTCCGCGATAAACACTCGTTCTATGGTCGACGGGGCGAGCCCCGCTCTCCGCGATGCCTCAGCGCGCCGGGGGGGGCGGCGGGTACACGTACCCGGGCTCCCATTCCATCTCGATGATCTCGCCGATGGTGAATTCGACCCCGGACACGACTTCGATGAGCCCCTCGCGGTCGTAATTGATCTGGATGTCCCAGCAGCCTCCCTCGATCTGAAGCGTTACCGTGGCGCCCGGCGGAACCGTCTGCTTCGGTGCGAGGAGATTCGGACCCCACTTGAGGCTGTCGCATTCGCTGATCTTGATTTCGTTCACGGCCTTGATATGCAGGTTCGTGAAGAGGATGGCGCCCACGTCGTTCTGCACCGTGTACGTCGTCGTTTCGTCGGCCGTGATCCCGATCTCGTCGGTGAAGGCCCGTTTGGTCGTCGCGGATCCCGAGACGATGACGTTGATCTTGTCCGGGCCGACGATGGCGAGGCTCTTGCCGATATAGACTGATGTCGCGTACTGGTCCCCCGGATCGATCGTCACCTGCGTGCCGTCCACCGTGCCCGTGAAATCCGTCGCCGCCTTATTCTCGATGACCAAAGTGCCTTCCTGCGAGCACCCCGAAAGGGCCGCGACGAGCAGGGCCAATGCGATCGAAACGCAGACACTGAACCTGGGCATGATTCCTCCTTTGGGCCACGTAGGACGATAATATGAAGAAAGATAGCACCGCGGAAGGCCGATGTCAATTTCGCATTTTCTTGTGTTTAAGTCCCTGTTTCGGCTACAGTAAGACCTTCCGGGGCGCGGGTCCCCGGACGGACCCGATCGGAGGCGGTCAAGCGGTGCGCATCCTCATGGTTCAGACATACTACTACCCCCGCGGGGGGGATTCGACCTATATGCTCTCGCTCTCGAAGCTGCTCGAGGAGAAGGGGCACGAGGTGGTTCCCTTCGGGATGGAGAGCCCCCATAACCTGCCGACTCCGTACGCGCGGTTCTTCGTGAGCGAGATCGATTTCCCCGAGCTCCTGAAACGGTCCTCGCCTGCCGCGGCGTGGAAGGTCGCCTCGCGGAGCATTTTCAACGGCGAGGCCCGCCGGAAGATCGCCGCGCTCGCCGACGAGGTGAAGCCCGATATCGCGCATTTCCACAACATTCACGCGCATCTCACGGCGTCGATCGTCGCGCCGCTCCGCGCGCGGAGGATTCCGGTCGTCTGGACGCTGCACGACTACCGGCTCATTTGCCCCAACACGTCGCTTCTGAGCGGCGGGGAGATCTGCGAGCGCTGCATCCCGAACCGTTTCCATCAGGCCGTGCTCCAGCGGTGCAAGAAAGGGAGCCTCCCGGCGAGCTGCGTGGCGATGCTGACGACGCTCTACGACCGGATCGAGCGCCTGCCCTCGCGGATCGACCGCTTCATCACCCCGAGCGATTTCCTGCGGTCGAAGCTCCTCGCCGGCGGATTCGATCCGGCGCGGATCTCGTGCGTCCCGAATTTCGCGCATCTCGAGGGCTTCGCGGGGCTTCCCGAGAAGGATTACTTCTGCTACGTCGGCCGGCTCTCGCACGAGAAGGGGCTCGACGTCCTCATCCGGGCGGCCGCCTCGCTGGAGACGGGGCGTCTGCTCATCGTCGGGGACGGGCCCGAGAAGGCTGCGCTCAAGGCGCTCGCGCGCGGGCTCGGCGCGGATCGCGTGGAGTTCGCGGGATTCAGGGGCGGCGCGGAGCTGCGGAAGATCCTCGCCGAGTCTCAGTTCGTCGTGCTCCCCTCCCGCTGGTACGAAAACCTGCCCTATACGGTGATGGAGGCCTTCGCCTCGTCGAAAGCGGTCGTCGCCTCGCGGATCGGCGGCATCCCCGAGATGGTGGAGGACGGGGTGAACGGGCTCCTGTCTCCCGCGGGGGACGCCGAAGCCCTCGCCGTCCGCCTGCGGCGGATGCTCGGCGACCATCGCCTGCGCGCGGAGATGGGGCGGCGCGGGCGCGAGAAGGCCGAGCGGGAGTACGGCCGGGAGCTTCATTACGAGCGGATCGAAGGAATCTACGGGGACGTCGTCACACGGCACGAACGGGTCGGGGCGTAGCGCAGCCCGGTTAGCGCGCCTGCCTTGGGCGCAGGAGGTCGGTGGTTCGAATCCACTCGCCCCGACCATTCTCTTGGAACGGGAGGTCACGCGAATGAACAAGTCCGATCAGGCGGCGTCGGTTTTCTCGCAGGGCTACAACTGCGCGCAGGCGGTGTTCTCCACCATGGCGCCCGGATTCGGGCTGGACGCGGAGACCGCCGCGCGGACGGCGACCGCGTTCGGCGGCGGGATGGCGCGCATGGGGGGGACGTGCGGCGTCGTGACGGGAGCGCTCATGACGATCGGGCTCGCGCGCGGCAACAGGCTCCCGTCGGACAAGGAGACGAAGGAGCTGACGTACCTCGTCGCCCTCGACTTCGTGAAGCGGTTCATGGAGCGCAACGGCTCGATCACGTGCCGCGATCTCCTCGGCTGCGACATCGGCACGCACGAAGGCCACGAAGCGGCGAAGGCGAAGGGGCTGTTCGACACCGTGTGCGCGAAGCTCGTGCGGGACGCGGTGACGATCCTGGAAGACATGCTCTCGAAGAAATAGGAGGAGGCTCGTGGATATGCTTTCGTGCTTCGCGCCGGGCTCGCTCGCGACGATGGTTCTCGCGGGAGCCGCCGGCGGCGCCGTGCGCTCGCTCGTCGGGATCCTCAAGTACATGGAGCGGAACAAGCGCCGCGATAAGCTCCGCGTCGGCTATTTGCTCTTTTCGGTGTTCGTCTCGGCCGCGATCGGCGGCTTCGCGGGCGCGCTCTGCGGCGGGAACGGCAAGGTCGCCGCGCTCGCCGGGTACGCGGGCACGGATTTCATCGAGGGCCTGTACAAGATCAAGATGAGCCAGGGGCTCGAGACGTGAGCGAGAGCGAGGAGGTCCTGTCCGTGATCAAGCGTGGTGCGATTCCGGCGCTGTGCGCGGTGCTGTTCTCGGTGCTCGTTTCGACATCGGCGGGGGCGGCCGAATGGTATGAGCGGATCAAGGTGGGAGGGGACGTCCGCGTCCGCGGCGAGGCGATCAAGATCGAATACGGCAACGACGATTCCCGCGCGCGCATCCGGGCGCGCCTGCGCGTCATGGGGGAAGTGACCGGGAGCTGGAGCGCCGGCCTCGGCCTCGCCACGGGATCGGACGATCCCGTCTCGACGAACGTGACGCTCACCGGCGGCTTCGCGAACAAAGGGCTCATGCTCGATCTCGCTTACATCGATTATCACCCGAAGGCGATTTCGGGGCTCCATATCGTCGCCGGGAAAATGCATCTCCCCTTCGAGACCGCGGAGGGAAGCGAGCTCCAGTGGGATCACGATCTCACGCCGGAAGGATTCGCGGCGAGATATCGGAACGTGGCGCTCGAGCGGGTCGAATTCTTCGCGAACGGCGCCCTGTTCGAAATCAGGGACACCAATCCGGACGATCTCGGCGAGGCGTGGATGATCGGCGGCCAGGCGGGGCTCGACGCGTCGCTCCCCCGCGGCGTGGACGTCACGGTCGGCGCGGCCTACTACAATTACGAAGGGGCGATCGGCAACTACGGATTCTACCGGCCGACCGAATTCTACGGCAATACGTGGGATCTCTGGGCCGGGAAGACGGAGGTCGGCGGATATCCGATGGTCATCCGCGGGTACGCGCACGATTTCAACGTCGTCGAGGCGCTCGGGGTGGTCGACGGCGCTCTGCGCGATTGGGTCGAATTCACGCTCTACGGAACGTACGTGAACAACATCAGGGCCGACGATCTGAACGTCGGTTGGCTCGCCGGCGGCTCGGCGAGCCGCGGGCGGGACGCGGGAGCGGTGAAGCTCTACGCGAACTACCGGCGGCTCGAGCCCGACGCCGTGATCGGCATCTTCACCGATTCGGACTTCGCCGGCGGGGGGACCGATTGCAGGGGTTGGGAGCTCGGCTGCGTCGTCGGCGCCGCGAAGGGGATCGATCTGCGGGCGACGTGGTTCCTGAACATGCGGAATATCAGGTACGAGGAGTTCGAATCCGAATACCGGCGGCTGCAGGTGGACGTGCAGGCGGCGTTCTGAGGGGGCGCTCGCGCGGCGGCGCCGCCGCCGGAGCGAAGCGAGCACACGGAAAATTCACATATTCGAGATATGCGCCTCACATTTCGATGATACCTTCGTATCGAAATGGGATAGCCTTTCACCGGAAGCGAGGTCAGGCATGGCATCTCACCACATACTGGTCGTCGACGACGAGGAGGACATCCTCGAGCTCGTGAGCTACAACCTCGCGAAGGCGGGGTATCGCGTGACGAGCGTCGCCTCGGGAGAAGAAGCGATCAAGGCGGCGCGTTCGAAGAATCCCGACCTCGTCCTCCTCGATCTCATGCTCCCCGGCGTCGACGGGCTCGAGGTCTGCAATACGCTGAAGCGCGACCCGCGCACCGCGAATATCCCCGTCATCATGCTCACCGCCCGCGGGGAAGAGGCCGACATCGTATCCGGTCTCGAGCTCGGGGCGGACGACTACGTGACGAAGCCCTTCAGCCCGCGCGTTCTCCTCGCCCGCATCAAGGCCGTGCTCCGGCGAAAGACGCATGCGCCCGCCGAGGAGCAGGCGGTCATCAAGCTCAAGGACCTTGTGATACACCCGGGGCGGCACGAGGTGACGGTGCGTGGGAAGCGCGCCGATCTCACGTCGACCGAGTTCAGGATTCTCCACCTCCTCGCGCGCCGGTCCGGTTGGGTGTACACACGGCAGCAGATCATCGACGCGGCGCGCGGCGAGGACTATGCGGTGACGGATCGCTCCGTCGACGTGCATGTCTCGGGACTTCGCAAAAAGCTGGGTCCTCTCGGGGAGCAGGTCGAGACCGTGCACGGCGTCGGGTACCGGTTCAAGGAGAGTTGAATGGCCCGCAAACGTCTTCTTGCGCAGCTCTATCCCTATCATCTGCTCATCCTCGTGCTTTCGCTCGCCGCGGTGACCTGGTACGCGTCGCACGTCGCGCAGCGGCTCTATCTGCGAAGCACCGAGGAGAGCCTCTTCGCACGGGCGCGGCTTGCGGAGCTTCAGGTGACGGCGGCGGGGAGGACGGGGGCCGGCGCAATGGACGCGCCCGGCGGTTTCGTCGATTCGCTCTGCAAGGCGCTCGGGGGGTCCTCGCACACCCGCTTCACCATCGTGCTTCCCTCGGGGAAGGTCCTCGGCGATTCGCACGCCGATCCCCGCGGCATGGCGAGCCATATCGATCGCCCCGAGATCGCTCGGGCGCTCGCGGGCGACGTCGGCCGGTCGGTGCGGTTCAGCGACACCGAGAGAACGCGAATCATGTACGTCGCCGTTCCGATGCGCCGGGAGGGACGCGTCATCGGGGCCATTCGCGCGTCCGTGCCGCTGAATGTAGTGGACGAGAGCCTGCGGGTCATGCATCTCAGGATATTCGCCGGTCTCGCGGCGGTCGTTCTCATCGCGGGCGCCGTGAGCTACGGCATCGCGCGGAGGATCGGGCGTCCCCTGCGGGACCTGCGGGAAGGGATCGGGCGCTTCGAGCGGGAGGGTCTGAGCTACCGGATCCCCGTCTCGCGATTCGAGGAGATCGGGAGCATCGCATCGCTGATGAACGAGCTCGCCGAGCGGCTCGACGAGCGCATCCACGCCGAGGGGCGGCAGCTGAGCGAACAGGAGGCCGTGTTCTCGAGCATGGCGGAAGGGATCGTCGTCGTCGATCCGGCGGAGCGCGTGACGAGAATCAACCGCTCGGCGGCGCGGTTCCTCGGCGTCGAGCCCGCGGCGGCGCTCGGCAAGAGCATTCAGGAGATCGTGCGGAACCCGCGCCTGCAGGAGATCGTCGCGCGGTCGCTCTCGGCGGCGGAACCGATCGAAGGGGATATCGTTCTCCGCGCCGGGCAGGGCGAGCTCTTTCTGCAGGCGCACGGCACGGCGCTGTTCGACGACGAAGCCGCGAAGATCGGCGCCGTCATCGTGCTCAACGACGTGACACGGCTCCAGCGTCTCGAGGGGATCAGGCGCGACTTCGTGGCGAACGTGTCGCACGAGCTCAAGACCCCCATCACGTCGATCAAGGGATTCGTCGAAACGCTTCGCGACGGCGCGATGTGCCGTCCGGGAGAAGCGCAGAAATTCCTCGAGATCGTGGCGAAGCAGGCCGACCGCATGAGCTCGATCATCGAAGACCTGCTCCTCCTGTCCCGCATCGAGCAGGATGCGCGTGAGGCGAAGGTCACGCTCGAACGCGCGCCGCTCAAGGGTGTCCTCCTCGAAGCGGTGCAGGTGTGCGAACCGAAGGCCCGCGCCAAGGATATCCGGATCACGGTCGAATGTCCGGAGGGGCTCGACGCCCTGATCAACACGGCGCTTCTCGAGCAGGCGGTCATCAATCTCGTCGACAACGCGATCAAATACAGCGAGGCGGGGCGCCCCGTGAGCGTCGATGCTTCGGCGAGCGGGAGCGTCGTGACGATCAGCGTCCGCGACGAGGGATCGGGCATCGAGCCGGAGCACCTGCCCCGGATATTCGAGCGCTTCTACCGCGTCGACAAGGCGCGGAGCAGGAAGCTCGGCGGGACGGGGCTCGGGCTCGCGATCGTGAAACATATCGTGCAGGCGCATGGCGGCACCGTCTCGGTCGACAGCGTTCCCGGCGCGGGGACCACGTTCTCGATTCATCTTCCGAAGAGCGCCTGAAGCGCCTTTGCGTTTTCACCGGAAACTCATTTCCCCCTCAAATAATCCTAACAGGCGTCTCGCATACTTATTCCCGAAGCATGTTGCATCGCGTGTCGAGGCAACGGAGATCAAGGGAACGGGCAAACGTGAACTCAGTCCAAGGAGGTGCCGAGATGAGGAGAATCGCGATGGTCGCGCTTCTCGCGTGCCTGTTCGTGCCGGTGTTCGCGCAGGCGGCCGAATGGCACGAGAAGCTGAAGCTCAAGGGGGACGTCCGGTTCCGCAACGAGCTTATCCAGCAGCAGGACAAAAAGGACGATTTCAGGTGGCGCCTGCGGGCGCGGCTCGCCGTCGAGGCGGAGATCAACGAGGCATGGAGCGCCGCGATCGGGCTCGCGTCGGGCTCCCTCGATCCCGTCTCGACGAACCAGACGCTCACGGCCGGTTTTTCGAGAAAGACGATCATGCTCGATCTCGCCTACATCGACTATCACCCGAAGCGGGCGCCGGGCCTGAGCGTGATCGGCGGCAAGATGAAGCTCCCGTTCGAAACGGCGGACAGGACGGAGCTCGTATGGGACAATGACTTGACGCCCGAGGGAATCGCCCTCAAGTACAAGCGCGCCGTGGGCGCCAAGGCGGAGATGTTCGCGAGCGCGGCGGGCTTCTATATCACCGACAACAATCCGGACAACGAGCAGTGGCTGTCGGGCGGCCAGGTTGGATTCAACGTGAAGCCGTCCGGCGCGGTGAGCCTGACGGCGGGCGCGAGCTACTTCGATTACCACCGGATCGAAGGGCAGCCGGGCGTTTACAACCCGGAGAGCTTCTACGGCAACAGCTCGATGAAGATCGGCACCAAGGTCGTCACGGTGAAGGCCGGGAATACGGTCATCGGGAGGGACACGGTCGACGTGTTCGGTTACGCGGTCGATTTCAACGAGCTCGAGCTCTTCGGAACCTTCGACGTCAAGGTCAACGATAAGGTTTCGCTGAGGCTCACGGGCGATTACGTGAACAACGGCGGAGCGGACAGCCTGAGCACGGCCTATCTCTTCGGCGGATCGCTCACCTATGGAAAAGACGCGGGATCGATCAAGCTCTCGGCCAACTACCGGAAGGTCGAGGCCGACGCCGTGCTCGGCGTCTTCACCTACTCCGATCCCTGGGGGGGCGGCACCGACGGCAAGGGGTACGAGCTCGGATTCTCCTACGGCCTCGCGAAGGGAACGAGCTTCGACGTCACGTATCACATCAACACGAAAGGCGTCAAGGACGGGGTCGAGGGGACCGATTACAACAGGCTCAAGGCCGACATTCTCGTAAAGTTCTGAGCCGGGCCGCGCGGCCTTCACGAAATTCTAACAACTCCCTCACGAGGGATTAACGGGACGTGAGCATCATGAAGAGAACAATGAAACAGGAGGTGCTGGCGATGAAGAGAATCGGAAACGTGATCGGGACGGCGTCGCTCGCCGTCGCGCTCTGCCTCGTCTTCGCGGTCTCCCCGGGATTCGCGCAGGCCAACCGGATCATCGTCGACGGCTCGACGACGGTCGGGCCGATTGCAAAGGCGTTCGCCGAATACTTCATGTCGAAGAATCCCGGCATCAATATCACGGTGGGCGAGTCGGGAAGCGGAAACGGAGCCAAATCGCTCATCAACGGGATGTGCGACATCGCGACGATGTCGCGCTTCATGAAGGACGAGGAGTTCAAGGCCGCGGTCGCGAAGGGCGTCTATCCGGTCGGAACGGTCGTCGCGATCGACGGGCTCGCGATCGTCGTCCATCCGAGCTCTCCGGTCCAGGGGCTCACCATCGAGCGGATCCGCGACATCTACACGGGCAAAATCACGAATTGGAAAGAGGTCGGCGGTCCGAACGTCGCGATCGTCGTGATCAGCCGCGACACGAACAGCGGCACGTACGAGAGTTTCGAATCGCTCGTCATGAACAAACAGAAGATCTCCGACAAGGCCGAGTACGTGGGATCGAGCGGCGCAATACGCGCGCGCGTCCAGAGCACCCCGGCGGCCATCGGCTACGTGGGGCTCGGCTTCGTCGACAAGACCCTTAAGGCGCTCAAGGTGAACGGCGTCATTCCCGATAACGCGACGGTGATCTCCGGCGAATATCCGATCGCCCGGCCGCTCTTCATGTTCACGAACGGCGTGCCGAAGCCGGGGAGCAAGCTCTACAACTTCCTGAACCTCTACCTGACGCAGAAAGGGCAGCAGATCGTCGAGGAGATCGGGTTCGTGCCCGTCACGCAGTACTGATGGAGAACGGCATTCTGATAAGCGCGGGCGCCAGGCGCTTCAAGCGCCTCGGCGCCCTTTTCGGCCATTCGCTTCTCGTTGCGGTCGCCTCGAGCTCCATCATCGCGCTCCTCTTCATCTTCTATTTTATCATGCGCGACGCGATCCCCTTCTTCAGGCTCGAGGGCTTCAGGGAGTTCTTCACGAGCACGCACTGGTACCCGTCCCGCGATCCGGCCGAGTTCGGCGCGCTCGCGATCTTCGTCGGGAGCGCGCTCGTCACGCTCGGGGCCTCGCTCGTCGCCGTGCCGATGGGGATACTCGCCGCGCTGTGCTTGAGCGATATTCTCCCGTTCTCGGCGCGGCAGGTGGCGAAGCCGGTCATCGAGATGCTCGCGGCGATTCCGTCGGTCGTGTACGGATTCTTCGCGCTCGCCGTCTTCGCGCCGCTGCTCCAGACTCACGGGGGAAGCGTTCTCGTCGCCGGCGCATGGATGGTTCTCGCGCCCGTCGCGCTCGTCGCCGCCGCGCTGGCGGGCGACGCCGCGGCTTCGCGATTGCCCCCGAGAGCCCGCATGCCGGGGCGCGTCGCCGTCGCGGCCGGTTTCGGCGCCCTCTCGCTCGGAGCGCTCATCGTCCTCTCGGGGCATCTCGGCCGCATCTCCGTCTCGACGGGGACGAACGCCCTCAACGTCTCGATCATCCTCGGGATCATGGCGCTGCCCACGATCGTGAGCGTCTCGGAGGACGCGCTGCAGTCCGTCGGTCGCGAGCTCCGCGAGGGGAGCTACGCCCTCGGCGCCACGCGAGCGGAGACCCTCGTCAAGGTCGTCGTGCCCGCGGCGCGCAGCGGCATCCTCGCCGCCGTGATCCTCGGCGTCATGCGCGCGATCGGCGAGACGATGGTCGTCTGGATGGCCTCGGGCAACGCCGCGCAGATCCCCTCGCCCTGGTACAATCTCCTCGAGCCGGTCCGCACGCTCACCGCGACGATCGCGGGCGACATGGGCGAGGCCGACCAGGTCACCGGCTCGGCGCGCTATCACGTGCTCTTCGCCATGGCGCTCTGCCTGCTCGCGTTCGCGTTCGTCATGAACGTCGTGAGCGAATACGCCATGCGTCGGACGCGCCGGAAGGGGAGGTGACGGGATGCAGATCGGAACCCGCAAGCTGCTCGACCGCGCCTTCACCTTTGTGAGCGTCGTCTCGATCGTGCTCATGTCGCTCGCGCTGGTCGTCCTCCTCGGGCCGATATTCGTCAAGGGATCATCCGCCTTCATATTCCGGGCCACGGTCGAGCATCGCGAGCTCATGCTCGAGAAGTTCGGGCGCGGTGACCGCGCCGCGGTCGACGCCGAGCGGTCGCGGGCGGAGGCGGCGCGCGCGCCCGTCTTCGAGGCGATCCGGGCCTTCGAGGAGCAGCTCGACACGGCAGACGCCGATTTCCGCCGGCAATACCGGAGTGAATTCAACGAGCTGAAGGGCCTCGTGTTCGACCTCTTCGGGCCGACGCCCGGCGCGGAGGAGCCCGTGCTCATGCGCGAGCAGTACGGCCAGACCCGGTGGGACCGGGCGCAGGTCAAGCTCCGGGCGATTCTCTTCGTCGAGGACTAGGACTACTCGGATCCGTCGAAGATGGGCGTGAAGGTGCTGGCGCCGCGCGTCGATCGATTCAGGGGGACGTCCCTCGAGCCGGTCTTCGCGTAGCTCGAAAGCGGCGCGGAGGAGATGCTGCGTCCCCGCCTCACGTTGTACTGGCGGTTTCTTACCGACGAGTCCTACGACTCGCATTTTTTCGGCGGCATCTGGCCGGAGATGCTCGGGACGATTTACCTCGTCGTCGGCGCGATGCTCTTCGCCGTTCCCATCGGGATCGTCACCGCGATCTACCTCGCCGAGTACGCGGGGGAGAGCCATTTCGTGAGCGTCCTCCGCACCTGCATCAGCACGCTGGCCGGCGTGCCGAGCATCGTCTTCGGGCTGTTCGGGCTGGCCTTCTTCATCAACACGATGCATGTCTCGCCGTCGAAGAGCGTGCTCGCGGGATCGCTGACGCTTGCCGTTCTCGTGCTGCCGACGGTGATCCGCGCCTCGGAGGAGGCGATCCGGGCCGTGCCGCATGACCTACAAGGAGGCCGCGCTGAGCCTCGGCGCGAGCAAGTGGCGCACGATCCTTACGGTGATTCTGCCGGCGGCGCTCCCCGGCATTCTCACCGGCATCATCATCAGCATGGGGCGGGCCGCGGGCGAGACGGCGCCCATCATCTTCACCGCCGCGGTGAGCGTCGGGAAGCCGCTCGCCATCTGGCAGACGATCTCGCAGCCGACGCCCGCGCTGCCGTGGAACATCTACAATCTCGCGACGGAGCACCAGGCGGTGGACGAGATCCGGCACGTCCAGTACGGCATGGTGCTCACGCTCGTCGCGCTCGTGCTCCTGCTCAATCTGGCGGCTATCATTCTGCGCGCCAGAATATCGAAGAAGCTGAGAGGGTAGGAGGCCGGTATGTCCGATACGTCCGATCCGGAGGAAACAGTGAACCAGACACAGGGAGAACGAAGCGCCCCGCTCGCGAAGCCGTCGCGGACGGTGCGTCCGAACAGGCCGCAGCCGGGCGGCGATGCGCTCATCCGCGCGAAGGAGTTCTCGGTCTTCTACGGCACGAAGGCCGCCGTCGACCGGGTGACGTTCGATATCCAGGCGGGGAGGGTGACCGCGATCATCGGCCCGAGCGGCTGCGGGAAGAGCACGTTCCTGCGCGCGATCAACCGGATGAACGATCTCGTCCCCGGGTTGCAATGTGTCGGGCGCGCTGAGCCTCGAGGATCAGAATCTCTACGCCCCCGACGTCGACGTCGTGGCGCTCCGCAAGATGATCGGCATGGTGTTCCAGAAGCCGAACCCGTTCCCCAAGAGCGTCTTCGACAACGTCGCCTTCGGGCCCCGGATACACGGGCTGAGCGACCGGGGGACGCTCGACGAGATCGTCGAGCGGAGCCTCAAGCGCGCGGCGCTCTTGGACGAGGTGAAGGACCGCCTCGACCATAGCGCGCTCGGCCTCTCGGGCGGCCAGCAGCAGCGGCTCTGCATCGCGCGGGCGATCGCGGTCGATCCGAAGATTCTCCTGATGGACGAGCCCGCCTCGGCGCTCGATCCGCGCTCGACCACCCGGATCGAGGACCTGATCGGGGAGCTCCGCGGCGACTACACGATCGTCATCGTCACGCACAACATGCAGCAGGCGGCCCGCGTCTCCGATATGACCGCTTTCTTTTACGAGGGCCGTCTGGTAGAGTTCGGCGATACGACGCAGGTATTCACCAAGCCCGAAGCCCGCGAGACCGAGGATTACATCACGGGGCGTTTCGGATGACGAGCAAAAGGACGGTGTGAATCGTGTCGAAGCATCTGGAGATGGAGATCGAGAATCTCAAGAAACGGATTCTCGCCCTGAGCGCCGACGGTCGAGGACAACGTGTACAAGGCGGTGCGGGCGCTCGAGGAGCGGAGCTCGGCGCTCGCCGACGAGGTCATCGAGAGCGACCCGGAATCGACGACACGGAGGTGACGATCGAGGAGGAGTGCCTCAAGGTGCTCGCGCTCCATCAGCCGGTCGCGGGGGATCTGAGGTTCATCGTCGCCATCCTCAAGATCAACAACGACCTCGAGCGGATGGGGGATCTCGCCGTCAACGTCGCCGAGCGGGCGAAGTTCCTCGCGACGCGCGAGCGCCCCGACGTGCCGCTCGATCTCCCGCTCATGGCCGATAAGACGAAGGCCATGATGAAGAAGAGCCTCGACGCCCTGATGAAACAGAACGCGAGGCTCGCGTACGAAGTCCTCGAGGCCGACGACGAGATCGACTCGATGAACCGCGACATGTACGCCCGGATCCAGGACGCGATCAGGAAGAAGCCCGAGCATCTCGAGAGCCTCATTCATCTGCTCTCGTGCTCGCGGCACCTCGAGCGCATCGCCGATCACGCGACGAACATCGCCGAGGACGTCATCTACATGATCGACGGCGTCATCGTCCGCCACCGCGCCGAGGAGTACCGGGCCGAATGATCGCGGGATCCCTTACTTCTCGAGAACGAAGATCACGCGCATCGTCACGCGGTACTCGACGATCTTATTCTTCTCGACGTGCGCCGTCTGCTTGAGTATCTCGACCCCGGTGATCCCGCGGAGCGTCTTGGTCGCGCGCTCGAAACCCGTGCGCGCCGCGTCTTCCCAGCTCTTCGGCGAGGACGATACGATTTCGGTCACCCGTGCAACTGCCATGTGAGGCCTCCTTTGGTTCGATATCCGGCGCCAGCATACCACGGCGCAGGCTAAAAGTCCACTTTCGTCCCGAGCGTGAATCGGGTCCCGGGAGCGGGATACCCGGCCACCTCGTCGTATTGCTCGTCCGTCGCGTTGCTCACCGTGAGGAAGGTTTCGCTCACGCCCCCCGCCCGGAACGAGACGGTCGCGTCGAGCCGCGTGTACGCCGGGTTGTAGTACTCCCCGCGGGGTCCGCCGAAATCGTTGTCGAGCCGCGCGCCGACTCGGGACGCCGAGACGAGCGCGTCGAACGGGCCGCGCCGGTATGAAACGCCCCCGCCGCCGCTGTGGCGCGGCCGCCGGAGGAGCTGCTTTCCCGTGTCGAGGTCCTCGGTGTGCGTGAAGGAATAGAAGCCCCGGAGCGTCAGCGCCTCCACGGGGCGCAGGCTCGATTGTATCTCCACGCCGCGGCTCTCAGCCCTCCCGATGTTGTCGGCGAGCCACGTGTCCGGATTGGAGGTGATCATGTCGCGATAGGAGTTGTCGAACCAGGCGCATTCGAGATCGGCCCTGCCCGCGGCGAAATCGCGCCTGAACCCGGCGTCCCAGCCGAACGTCCGCTCGGGCGCGAGGCCGGGATTGCCGTAGCCGGGGTAGTAGAGCTCGTTCAGGCTCGGGGCGCGGAATCCGGTGCCGACCGAGGCCTTGAGCACGACTCCGCTCCGCGGCATCGGATACGAGAGCGAGAGCTTGTACGTGGCGACGGACCCGAACTCGCTGTGGTCGTCCACGCGGACGCCGGCGGACGCCGTCGGGAGCCCCTTGAAATCGAATATCCCGTTCGCGAAGATGCTCGCGTTGCTGATCCGGTCGTCGAAGGTCGTCGTGCCGAACGCGGAGTAGCCGCTGTTCGTCGTCCGCTCCTCCTTCCATTCGAGGCCGGAGACGAGCCACACGCTCTCCGAGAATCGCAGGTCGTTCTGCCAGGCCGCGTCCTTGACGTGCGAGTTGATCTCCGAGAAGCCGTCCCCCGCGAAGGGGCCGGTTTCCGCCGGGTCGACCGGGTCGTCCCACGTGATCTCCCGGGAGAGGAACGAGGCGCGCACGGAGTGGCTCCACCGGTCGGTGACGAACTGGCGGTACTGCGCGGAGACGACGAAATGCCCGCCGTCCTGCGTCGCGTTCGGATCGGGCGCGAATTGCGGGCCGCCGAGACCGTTCGACGCCTCGCGGTACCGCAGGCTCACGCTGACGTTCGTCGTCTCGGTCATCCTGCTCGAGACCGATCCCGAGAAGACCGTATTCCGGTAGAAGCTGTTCGGAGACGGTCCGTCGGTCGTCGCGCCCGAGAGCGTGTACGAGTAGTTGAAGGCGCTCTCCCCGCCCGAGAGCGAGATCGCGCCGTCGGCGCTGCGGAAGGATCCGCCGGAGATCGACGCGCTCCGGCGCGGCCCTTCTTTCGGCCCGCCCGTGATGATGTTGACGACGCCGCCGATCGCGGACGAACCGTAGAGGATCCCGTGCGGGCCGCGCACCACCTCGATGCGCGCGACGTTGTCGCACGTGAGCTCGGAGAAGTCGAACGCCCCCGTCGTCGGATCGTTGAGCGGCACGCCGTCGAGCATGACGAGCACGTGGTTGCTGTTGGAGCCGCGCATGAAGACGCTCGCGGCCGTCCCTTCGCTCCCCATCCGCGCGACGCTCAGTCCGGGCACGGCGCGGAGGAGCTCCCCGACGCTCTCCGCGTGCCGCCGCTCGATCTCGCTCCGCGTGATGACCGTGATGAAGCTCGCCGTCTTCTCGAGGGGCCATTCGATGCGCGTCGCCGTCACGACGATCTCGGGACCGGGATAGAGCTTGCCGTCGCGCTCGGCGTCGGCAGCCGTTTCGGCGCCCGCCGCGGGCCCGGCCGCGGCGACCGCCCGCGCGGCCGCGAACAAGATCGCGCCGGCCGCGAGCGATGCCTGGATGGATCGGGAAACGTTCATGGCGCTCCTTCCTCTCGTTCCTCGAAGAGGCACGGGTCGATGAATTCTCCAGGCAGGTCTCCTGACTTGTGGCTCAATCGCCTCCGCCCCCTTCCCAGCTCAGAGCGCCAGTGGTTTCGGGCGGAAGGCTCGCCATTCACAGTGGCGGGTCCGTGAGGGATTCGCACCCTCTTCCCTGTTCGGCTCCTGACGAGCACCTGAAGATATGTTGCGGGGGGAATGCTAGCGCGCCGGCGCGGCGCGTGTCAACGGGAAACGGGGCGGGGCCCCGAAAGGCGCCGGGGGTCGCCGTGCCCCGCCGCGAGCGCGTGCCCCCGGCGCGTCCGCCGGCCGAGTTCCCTCTGGCCGTCGAGCCTCCCGGGCCGTATAATGTCCCCGGCATCATATTGATACCGCGGGCATGACGCCCTCGGGACGGCACATGAAGGAGAGCACCATGAAGAGCGTATCGTTGATCGTCTGCGCGGCCCTGTTCGTCCTTTCGGGGACGTTCGGCCCGGCCGGCGCCTGCACGAACCTCATCGTGACGAAGGGGGCGTCCGCGGACGGCTCCGTCATGATCACGTACACCTGCGACGGCGAGTTCCATCCGCGCCTCCGCGTGGAGCCCGCGGCCGACCACGGCCCCGACGAATGGATCGAGATCAAGGACTGGAACGGCGTGGTGAAGGGGAAGATCAAACAGGCGCCGCACACCTACGCGGTGGTCGATCTCATGAACGAGCATCAACTCGTCATCGGAGAGACGACCTTCACGGGGCGCGAGGAGCTCATCAACCCCGACGGCGCGCTGCACTACTGGTGGCTCATGAGGCTCGCGCTCCAGCGCGCGACGACGGCCCGCGAGGCGGTCGAGGTCATGGCCGCGCTCGTGGAGGAGTACGGCTACGCGAGCGAGGGGGAATCGATCTCGATCGGCGACCCGAACGAGGCGTGGCTCATGGAGATCATCGGGCCCGGGCCGGGCGGGAAAGGGGCGAACTGGGTGGCGCTCCGCGTGCCCGACGGATATATATGCGCCCACGCCAACAAGTCGCGCATCGGAGAGTTCCCGTTGAACGACGCGAAGAACTGCCTCTATTCCCCCGGCGTCATCGACTTCGCGGTCGAGAAGGGCTATTACGATCCGGCCTCCGGAACGCCGTTCAACTTCAGCGAGGCGTACTGCCCCGCGAATATGCAGAAGCTGCGCTACACGGAGACGAGGGTGTGGAGCATCTTCCGCCGCGCGGCGCCGTCGCGGGAGTGGCCCGTCGAGTATCACCGCGGCGTGAAGGGCGCGGCTCCCTATCCGCTCTGGATCAAGCCCGACAAGAAGCTCACGAAGGGGGACGTTTACGGGCTCATGCGCGACCATTACGAGGGCACGCCGTACGACATGACGCAGGGGATCGACGCGGGTCCGTTCGGCTCGCCGAACCGCTGGCGTCCGATGATCTGGAAAATGGACGGCGCCGATTACACGTGGGAGCGCCCCATCTCGACGCAACAGACCGGATTCTCGTTCGTCTCGCAATCGCGCTCGTGGCTCCCGGATCCGGTCGGCGGCGTGCTCTGGTACGGCATGGACGACACCTATTTCACCTGCTACGTCCCGCTCTACTGCGGCATCACGGCGGCGCCCGAGTCTTTCGCCCGGGGCAGGCTCGGCGAGTTCTCGTGGAATTCGGCGTGGTGGGTGTTCAATTTCGTCGCGAACTTCGCCAATCTCAAGTATTCGTACATGAAGGACGACATCCTGAAGGTCCAGCGCGAGCTCGAGGGGGGCTTCGACGCGCTGCAGCCGGTGATCGAGAAGACCGCGGTCGATCTCCACAAGAATAATCCCGCGCTCCTCTCGGCGTTCCTCACCGACTATTCGACGAGCCACGCCGAGATGGCCGTGAAGCGCTACCGGGAGCTCGGCGAAACGCTCATCAAGAAATACAACGACGGGTACGTGCAGGACGAGAAGGGGGAGCCGAAGGAAGTCGGCTATCCCGAATCGTGGTACCGCGAAGTGATCCGGGCGAGGCCCGATCAGTTCAAGATCGTGAACGAGGATACGCTGAAAACGGATCTGCCCTATTGACGGTGCGGCGCATGAAGGCGAAAAACAGGATCTCGGCGATCGTCATCGCGGGAAACGAGGAGCGGAACATCGCGGACTGCCTCGAGAGCGTCGCGTGGGCCGACGAGATCGTCGTCGTCGATTCGGAGAGCGCCGACCGGACCGTCGAAATCGCGAAGCGTTATACGACGAAGGTGCACGTGCGCGCCTGGGAGGGATACGCGAAACAGAAGGCGTTCGCCCTGCGGGCCGCTTCGAACGAATGGGTGCTGAGCCTCGACGCCGACGAACGGGTGCAGCCGCGGCTCGCCGAAGAAATCGCCGGCGCCGATCTGGACGGATTCGACGGGTACTATGTCAGGCGCGAAAACTATTTCCTCGGGCGGAGAATACGGGGATGCGGGTGGGGGAGGGACCGCCAGCTGCGCCTCTTCCGGAAGAGCCGAGCGACGGTGACCGACCGGGCGGTGCACGAGGGCTTCAGGGTCGAGGGATCCGTCGGCGCGCTCGCCGGCGCCATCACGCACTATTCCTATCGCACGCTGAAAGAGGCGTTCGCGAAGGTGGACGCCTATTCGACGCTCGAGGCGGCGGAGAAGGCGGGTCGCATGACGGTGAATCCGCTCACGATGCTCTGCGCGGCGCCGTGCGCCTTCATGCACCATTTCGTCGTCCGCAGGGGCTTCATCGACGGAACGTACGGCGCGATGGTTTCCTTCATGCACGCGCTCACGAAGCTGCAGGTGCAGATGAAGATCTGGGAGATGCGAAGAAAGGAGCGGCCGGGACCGGGAGGCTCGTCGATTCGCGGCACCGAACCGAATATCGATCGCGGCCACGTCGGGAAGCTCCTCGTCATCAAGCTTCGCGCGGTGGGGGACGTGATCCTCTCGACGCCGGTTCTCCCGAATCTCCGCGCGGCGTTCCCCGGCGCGAGGATCGATTTTCTCGTCGAGCGGGGCTGCCGCGACGCGGTCGAGGGGAACGAGGCGATCGACCGCGTGATCGCGTTCGACAAGCGCGGGACGAACGGGGCGCGGATCCTCCTCGATCTGCGCCGCGCGCGGTACGACCTGGTCATCGATCTCTTCGGGAATCCCCGGAGCGCGCTCATGACCTTCGCGAGCGGGGCGCGGCATCGGGTCGGATACGATTTCCGCGGGCGCGCGTACGCGTACAACATCCTCGTGAAGCCGCGCGGCGCCGAGGTGCACAACGTCGAGTTCAATCTCGACGCGCTGCGGCGGATCGGCGTGGACGTCGTCCATACGTCCCCGCTGTTTCCCCTGTCGGCGGGGGACCGCGAGTTCGCGCGGCGCGAGGCGGAGCGGCTCGGCTTGACCGGGCGCCTCGCGATCGGCTTCAATCCGGGGACCAACCGGCCCGCCGAGCGGTGGCCCGCGGAGCGGTTCGCGGAGCTCGGCCGGCTGCTGGCGAACCGGTTCGGCGCGAGAATTTGCGTCTTCTGGGGGCCGGGGGAGAAGCCGCTCGCGGAGACGGTCGCCGCGCGGATCGGAGACGCGGCGGTCGTCGCGCCGCCGACGAGCCTGAAGCAGCTCGGCGCGATGTTCGAGCGGTGCTCCGTCGTCGTGAGCAACGACTCGGGGCCCATGCACATCGCGGCCGCGCTCGGCGCGCCCACGGTCGGCATATTCGGACCGGTGAATCCGCTGCTGCAGGGGCCGTACGGCGAGAAGGCCCGGTTCGTCCGCGCGGAGGGGTTATCGTGTCTCGGCTGCAATTACGACCGGACCTGTCCTATCGGGAATCCATGCATGACGGGGCTGGAGCCTGAAACGGTGGCCGGCGTCGTCGAGGAGCTGATCGTTCGATGCGGTCTCGGAACAAGAGTCGTTCAATGAAGAAGTCGCTCGGCCGGTCGAAGCCGGCGGCGCGGGGCGCGAAACGGCCGGTCCGCGGAGCGGCGAGGCCGCCCCGCGGCGACAAGCAGCCGGCCAGCGGCGCGGCGGAAGCCCGCCGGCCTGTCGACTGCCGGCGTTTCACCGGGTACAAGCCGTGCGCCCCGGGCATGCGGTGCCTCGCGGGCTGCCCGGATTTCGAGCCGGTCGGCGCGAGGATCCTCATCGTCAATCTCGACGCGATGGGGAACGTCCTCGTGACGACGAGCATTCTCGCGGCGCTCAAGCGAAAATATCCGGCGAGCCGCGTGAGCTGGATCACGCTCGGAAACGCCGCGCCGCTCCTGCGCAACAATCAGTACGTCGACGAGATATTCCTCTGGGAGCCGGAGAGCTGGCTCGTTCTCCAGCGCATGACCTTCGACGTCGCGCTCAACGTGGACAAGTCGCGGCGCTCCGGCGCCTTCGTCGCGAGCGTCGAGGCGAAGGAGAAGCTCGGATTCGGGCTTCACCCGAACGGGAGCGTCGTTCCGCTCAACGAGGAGGCGGAGGAGAACTACGCGCTCGGCCTCGACGATCATCTGAAATTTCACGTGAACAGGAAAACGGTTCAGCAGATCCAGTGCGAGCAGTTCAGGCTCGAGTATCGCCGCGATCCATACGTGCTGCGGCTGACGGAGGCGGAGAAGGCGTTCTGCGCCGAGTACCGGCGGCGTGCGGGAATCCGCGACGGCGATACGGTCATCGGCTTCAACACCGGCTGCTCCGAGCTCTATCCGAACAAGAAGCTCACGATCGATCAGCACGTCCGGCTCATCCGGGCGCTCGTGGACGTTCCGAACGTCAAGGTCGTCCTCGTCGGCGGCCCGGAGGACACCAAGCGGAACGCCGAGATCGCCCGGATCGCCGGGGACGCCGTGATCGACACGCCGACGACCGAAGGGGTGCGGCGCGGCCTCTGCTACATCGACATCTGCGACGCGATCGTCACGGGGGATTCCTTCGGGATGCACGCGTCGATCGGGCTCGGAAAGTTCGTCGTCGCGTGGTTCGGCGTCACGTGCCCCCAGGAGATCGATCTCTACGACAACGGCGTCAAGATCGTCCCCGCGGGGCTCGAGTGCTCGCCGTGTTGGAAGCGCGAGTGTCCGTTCGGCCTCGAGTGCATCGCCTCGGTCGATCTCGGCGCGATCGCGGGACATCTCGAGCGGTTCGCGGCGGGCCGCCGCGGCGCATCCGGGCGCGGCCGTCTCTGAAACGGAACGGGAAGGGGGCTCATGCCGATGGAGAACATTCTAATCGTCCGCACCGACCGGCTCGGGGACGTGCTTCTCACGACGCCCGTCTCGACGGCCCTGCGCGCGCGGTTTCCCCGGGCGCAGCTGTCGTGGCTCGTGAGCCCCTATACGGCGCCGCTTCTCGAACACAATCCCGACGTCGACCGGGTTTTCCTCGACCAGGGGCAGCCGCCGCGCGTCCTCGCCGAAGCGTTTCGCGGCGAGCGCTTCGACGCGGCGATCGTCGCGTTCCCGCGGTGGCGGACGATCGCGGCGCTGTGGCTCGCGCGGGTTCCCGCGCGCGTCGGCCCGGCGAACAAAGCGTACTGCGTTCTCCTGAACAGGCGCGTCCGGCAGCGCCGCTCGCGCGGGGGGAAGCACGAGGCGGACTGCAACCTCGAGCTCCTCGAGCCGCTCGGCGTCCCGTTCAAGCGATATCCGACGAGGTATGTCGCGACCGCCGCGGAGCGGGAAACGGCCCGCCTCGTTCTCGAGGCGAAGGGGATCTCCGGCGGCGCGCCGCTCGCCGTTCTCCATCCGGGCTCCGGCGGCTCCTCGACGCGATGGCCGCTCGGGCATTTCACGGAGCTGGCGGACCGGCTCATGGCGGACGGGTGCGGCGTCGTCGTGACCGCGGGGCCGGGGGAGGATCACGCGGGCGCGATGGCCCCGGGGCTCCGCCGTTCCCCCGTGTTCATCGCCGGCGGCAGCCTCGGCATCCGGGAGACGGCCGCGATCCTTTCCCGCGCCGATCTCGTCGTGACCAATTCCACGGGCCCGCTGCACCTCGCCGTCGCGCTCGGCGTGCGCACGGTGTCGATCTACTCTCCGCTCCCGACGCGCCACCCGTCGCGCTGGGGACCCTATCCGGCGTACGTCGAGAATGACGATACGCATCGCGTCCTCCTCGCGCCGCTTCGCGGCTCGGGCCGCGCCGCGGGCGAGGACATGGGAGCGGTCGTCGTGGACGAGGTGTGGCGCCAGTGCAGGGCGCAGCTCGCGGCCGCAGCCGCCCGTCCCGGTTCCGCGTGAAGAGCCGCTCGTCCCGCGGCGTCATACGCATGAATTGATTATTCGCTCCGCAGGGCTTCGACCGGATCGACGGCCGCCGCCCTCGACGCCGGATAGTACCCCGCCGCGACGCTCACCCCGATCCCGATGCCGAGCGCGATGAGAACGAGCCACGGCGGCATGGCGAAGAGCTCGATCGCCTCGGCCCCCTGGCGCGCCATGATCGTCCGGGCGACGAGCGACGCCGCGCGGCTGATGATCCAACCGAAGAGGATGCCGAGCGCCGATCCGGCGGCCCCGATGACTCCCGACTCGACGAGGAAGAGGAGCTTGATGTCCCGCTCGTCGGCGCCGAGCGATTTGAGAATGCCGATCTCCCTCCGGCGCTCGAGAATCGACATGACCATCGTGTTGACGATGCCGAGCGAGGCGGTGGCGAGCGCGATGAGGCCCACGATTCCGAGAATCAGCTTGAAATAGAAGAAGAACCGCTGCATCTCCTCGAACTGCTCGGCGAAGCTGAAGCTCCTGAAGCCGAGCGCTTTTACCGAGTCGCTCACGCTCTTGAACGTGACGGCGGGGTCCAGATCGAGCGTCACCCGGGGATAGGATCGCGACGACGCCGCGCCGGTGAGCGTGAATACGCCGCCGGAGCCGAGCGCGGCGAAGAGATCCGTGGGGTTGTCGCTCAGCCCCGACGATCGCAGGCGGGACGCCGTCGCGACGGGGACGACGATCGGCTCGAGCCGCGCCCTTCCGTCGCCCTCGGGCAATACGCCGGCGATGACGAGGGTGTCCAGCACGGTGACGCGGTGATTGAAGAACCCGTCGATGAATCGCGAAATCCCCTCGTCGGCGAGCTCCCGCATGCGGGCGTACGCGTAGCGCTTGACGAGAATCGAATCGCGATCGAGCGAGCGGAGCTTGTCCCGGACGTACCGCTGCGGATCGCGCGGGACGAGCCACGCGAGCCCGCTGTCGATCGTCGCGGCCCGCACCGACAGCACGAACGATTTCCCCACCGCCGAGTCGGGCCCGGCGATGCCGAACGGCTCGAGGAACGCCGTCGTGACGACGGCCTGCTTCGCGCTGTCCGATTCGAACGCGCGCCCGGCGAGGAAACGGGAGAAGAGCTTCGTCGAGATCGCCGAGGAGGGGAGCGCCTGCGCCTTGAGGAAGGAGGACGAATCCCCCATGGCGACCGACACCGGGATCGCGTCGAAGGGATAGGCGAGCCGCACGCCGGGAATCCGCGAGAGCTCGGCGAGGGCCTCCGCGTCGAGCGTCCGGATCGCGGTCGTATCCGACGGAGCGGTGCGGGTCAGCGGATAGACCTGCATCGTGGTGAAGAGCCCGAGCCGCTCGTACTGCTCGGACATATACTTCTGGTTGCCCGCGCCGAAGGAGACCATCGACACGAACGCGGCGATCGCGATGACGACGCCCGAGACGGTGAGGGAGGTGCGGAGCCTCATGCGCCGCAGGTTACCCGCCGAGATCGAGATGAAGTCGCGGAGGATCATCGCCGCGCCTCCCCCGGGGGGCCGGCCTCCGCCTCGATGCGCCCGTAATGCATCCGCACGATCCGCCCGGCGCTGCGCCTCGCGATTTCGACGTCGTGCGTGACCATGACGATCGTGAGGCCTCCGGCGTTGAGACCGGCGAGGAGCGCCACGATCTGGTCGGCGTTCCCGTGGTCGAGATTCCCCGTCGGCTCGTCGGCGAGGAGCAGCTCGGGGCCCTTGACGAGCGCGCGGGCGAGCGCGACCCGCTGCTGCTCGCCGCCGGAGAGATCGGCGGGCCGGTGATCCATCCGGTCGGCGAGCCCGAGCCGCTCGAGCATCGCGGCCGCCCGCGCCCGGCGCTCGCGCACCGGGCAACCGTTGAAGTAGAGGGCCAGCTCGACGTTCTCGAGCGCGCTCCGATGATTGACGAGGTTGAAAGACTGGAACATCATGCCGATCCGCTGCGCGCGGTACGCGGAGAGCGCCCGGCGCGAAAGGGAATCGAGCCGGACGCCCCTGAACTCGATGCCGCCCGACGTGGGCGTATCGAGCCCGGCGATCAGGTTGAGCAGGGTCGACTTGCCCGAGCCGGACGCTCCGATGATCGCGAGGGACTCGCCGGCCCCCACGCGGATGTCGACGCCGTCGACGGCGCGCACCTCCTGCGGTCCGCGGCGGTACCAGCGGCAGAGCCGTTCGGTTCGGACGATCGTGTCGCTCATCGGGCGCCGGTCCTTCCCGGGCAGAAAAAGGGCCGGGCGCCGTTCATCGCGAGCGCCCGGCCTCGTCGATTCACTTCGGATGGAATCAGCCGGCGGTCTTATCCTCGGCCGCCTTCTTGAGCTTGTCGTTCGCCATGATGGCGATCTCGACCCGCCGGTTCATCTGCTTTCCTTCGGCCGTATCGTTGCCCGCGACGGGCTGCGATTCGCCGTACCCCATCGTCGTGAAGCGCGCCGGAGCGACCGCGAGCCCGGCGAGATAGTTCGACACGGAGGACGCGCGGTTCCGCGAGAGCTCGAGGTTGTGCTCCTCGGTGCCGTCCGAGTCGGTGTGTCCCTCGATGAGGATGTTCGTGTCGGCGTATTTGTTGAGGATGGTGGCCAGCTTCGTGAGGTTCGCCTGCGCCTCGGGACGCAGCGCGGCCTTGTTGACGTCGAAGAGAATGCCCGAATCGAACGTGATTTTGATGCCCTCGCCGACACGCTCGATCTTCGCTCCCTCGAGGTCTTTCTGCATCTCCTCGGCCTGCTTGTCCATGTAGTTGCCGATGTACGCGCCGGCCGCGCCGCCGACCGCGCCGCCGATGATCGCGCCCGCCGCCGTGTTGCCGGTTTGGTGGCCGATGATCCCGCCGACGGCGGCTCCCGCCATGGTGCCGATGGCCGCGCCCTCGGCGGTCTTGCTCATACCGCAGGATTCATGGACCCCCGCGATCATGACGGTCAACAGGAGGAAAACAACGATGTTTCTCATTTCGCGCCTCCCTTGTTCAATGAATCGACTCGAAGCCATAATTAAACGACGCGGCGTTTCTCGTCAAGGCGAATCCGCCCGCAGCCGTGCGACGTTCCGCCAAACGGCGACGACGGCGTAGCTCGCGACAATGATCATGAACGGCTCGAGCGGCAGGCGGTATCGCAACGAGGATACGAACGCCAGATTGGCCGCGGTCGTGTGGAGAACGAGCAGATAGATGTAGATCAGCTCCCGCCGCAGGGGCCACGAGAGGACGAGCCCGAGGAGGAAGAGCGCGAGCACCGGCGCGAAGCTGATCACGCTCGCGAGCACCGTGAGCCTCGAGGCGTAGGCGGGATTGTCCGTGTTCAGCCGCACGTTCCAGAGGCGCTTGAACTTGCTCCACCAGAGTGCGGGCATCCTCCCGGGATTCGCCCGGATCGCGGCGATCGCCTCATGCCGCAGGAAGCGGTCCTTCTCCGTTTCTCCCATGCCCCTCGTATCGGGGAAGGGGAGTGCGCCGCCGGGGCCGCCCGTCGGGTTGTGCGGGTTGTTCCCTTCGTAGAAGGTGTATCCGCTCATCGTCGTGAGCGGGACGAATTCGCCGAAGACGCGATAATTTCGAATCATCCAGGGGGCGAGCACGGCGAGGGCGATCGCCGCCGTGACGAGCGAGCGCCTGATCGCGTCTTTCGCCGGCATGACGATGAACATCCCCGCGAGCGAGACAATGAGGAAGACGATGAGCTCGGACCGGCAGAGAATCCCGAGGCCGAAAACGAATCCCGCCCACGCGAACCGTTTGCCGGACAGCGAGAGCATGATGAGCGACAGCAGGAAGATGAAGAGCGTCTCGGTCAAAACGGCGCCGCTGTAATAGATGAAGAACGGGTATATCGCGCAGGCGGCGAGCGCGATTTTCGCCGCGGCGGTCCCGAACAGCCGCTTCCCGAGCAGATAGACGATCAGGCAGGTGGCGGCGGAGAGGAAGGCCTGGACGATCCGCACCGCGAGCAGGTTCTCCCTGCCGAAAACGGCGTAGACGAGCGAGAGGAACAGGCTGTAGGCGGGAGGCCGCAGCGCCTTCGCTCCCTCGTCGAGTATCATGCCGTTTCCCTCGAGAATATTCAGCGCGATGCCGTTCCATTGCCGGGAGTCCGGGAAATAGAGCTCGTGCCGGTCGAGGGATATTCCCCAGGCGATGCGCAGGGCGAAGGCGGCGATCACCGCCGCGAGAACGAACTTTTCCTTGCCTATGCTCCGGATGTTCATTATCACGGTAGTATGCGAATTCCGATTCACTGTCAAGATGTTCGCGTGAAACGATTCCGTGGACGGGGAAACGCCGGATGAAGCTCGCGTTGGTCGGCATATCGGGCTCGGGGCGCACGACGCTCTTCAACAGCCTCACGGGGCATAGCGCCGCGACGGCGGGCTACGGGGCGTCCGAGGCGAAGCCGAACGTGGCGATCATCAAGGTTCCCGACCGCCGCGTCGACGAGCTCGTGCGGATTTTCAAGCCGAAGAAGAACACGCACGCGAAGATCCAGTACATGGATTACGTGGGGCTCACCCGCGGGGACGCCGCGCAGAACGCGAAGGTGATCAAGTTCATCAAGGATTCCGACGCGCTCGTGTACGTCCTGCGCGGCTTCGACGACGACGGCGTGGCGCACCCGCTCGGCGGCGTCGATCCGGTCCGCGACTTCGACACGCTCGAAGCGGAGCTCGTGCTCTTCGATCTCGACCTCGCCGAGAAGCGCCTGATCAACATGGACGAGTCCGCGCGGAAGGGGCACCCGCCGAAAAAAGAGGAGCGCGCCGCCGTCCTCAAGTGCAAAGAAGCTCTCGAGCGCGAGATGCCGCTGCGCCATCTCGAGTTCGACGAGACGGAGACGAGGGCGCTCAAGCATCTCGAGCTCATCTCGAGATTGCCCGTGATGACGGTGATCAACGCCGGCGAATCGGATCTCGAGAGCGCGAGGAGCGCCGCGTGGCGCGACGCGATTCGGAGCAAGATGGCGCGCTTCGATGCGAATCCCCGGGCGCCGATCGTGCTTTCGGGCAAGATCGAGATGGAGATCGCGCGGCTGCCCGCCGAGGACGCGGCGGACTTCCTCGCCGATCTCGGCGTCGAGATCCCGGCGCGCGAGCGCATGATCAGGGAATCCTACGATCTCCTCGGGCTCATCTCGTTCCTGACCGTCGGAGAGGACGAGGTGCGCGCCTGGACCGTCCCGAGGGGGATCGAGGCGCAGGCGGCCGCCGGCAAGATCCACAGCGACCTCGAACGCGGCTTCATCCGCGCCGAGGTGATCTCATTCGACGATTTCCTGGAGGCGGGAAGCCTCGCCGCCGCGCGCGCGAAGGGGCTGCTGCGCCTCGAGGGCAAGACGTACGTCGTCCAGGACGGCGACATCATCGATTTCAGGTTCAGCGTATGAAGGCGATCACGCCAGTACGAATTCTCTTCGCCGGCCTCGCCCTGTTTCTGATCGCCGCCCTCTTCGTCATCGACGATTACGGGATGAACAAGGACAGCCAGAAGAACTTCGGCGAAGGGAGGATGCATCTCAACTACCTCCTGACGGGGAGCGTGGATCGCGGCCTTTTGCAGTGGCAGATGCACGGCGCGTACGTCTTCATCGCCGCCGACGCCGCGAAGCGCCTGCTGCACGACCGTCTCGGCCTCCTCGACGCCACGGCTGCCCGCCACGTGATCCTGCCCGTGATGACCGCCGTGTTCCTCGCGTGCCTGTTCTTCTTCGCCAAGCGGCAGTGGAGCCCGCTCCACGGGCTCGCGGCGGCGGGGGTTCTCCTGAGCTTCCCGTACTACTGGGGGCACACGTTCAACAACCTGAAGGATGTGCCGCTCCTCATCTTCTTCTCGCTCTCGATCATGTGCTTCGTCGAGTGGACCCGCGCGCGGAGGGCGAAGTTCTTCTGGGGCTTCTTCGTCCTGCTGGGGCTCGCGTTCGCCGTCAAGACGTACGCGCTTTTCGCCGTGCTGATCCTCCTGCTCTGGGGGCTCGTCCGGCCGCGCCCGCGGGGGCGGCGCGCCGATGTCCCGCGCCCCCCCGCGCGGAGCGCGCGTCTTCCCCGGGCGCGTTCGATACTCAAGGCGCTCGGCGGCGCCGGCGTCACGGCTGCGGTCGTGCTCGTTCTCTACGCGCCGGCGTTCTGGGGCGTCGACGACAAGATGTCATTCCTCGAGGCGTGGCGCGCGCACGTGAAGGAGATCACGTTCGGGGCGAAAAGCTCCTTCAGCCTGAATCCGTTCGTGCAGGCCCTGTTCAGAACGCCGCTGCTCGTCCTCATATTCGCGCTCGCCGGTCTGGCCGCGGCAGTGAGGAGATGGCGCGAAGATTCCCTGAACAGCCTCCTCGTCCTGTGGCTGCTCGTGCCCCTCGCCATCTCGTGCCTTCCCCGGACGCTCGTCTATCACGACGGCATGCGGCATTTCATGGTGTTTCTCGTGCCGCTCTGCCTCTTGGCCGCGATCGGCATCGGAGAATGCGCCGGCTTCGTCGCGCGGAGAACGCGGAGGCGCGCGGAGCCGCTTTTCGCGGCAGCCGCCGCGGCGACGATCGGCGTGAGCCTCTGGGGCGTCGTGAGCACGCACCCGTATCAGGTGACGTTTTTCAACGCGCTCGCCGGCGGGCTGAAGGGAGCGCAGGAAAAGGGGATCCCGGACGCGTGCGATTACTGGTTGAACTCCTACCGCGAGGCCGGGCGGTGGATCGAACGCAACGGAGCGCCCCACGCCCGCGTCATCGGGATGTACGTATCCGGGACGCTGCCGTATTTCCACACGGACCTCGTGAAGGACGCCGTGCGGAGGCCGGACCTCACGGCGCTCCGCTATCCCGCCGTCCCCGTCCGCGCGGGACGCATCGCGATTCCCCCCAACACGTACGTCATCGTCGTTCCGTTCGAATATCTGGGCCCGAGCCGCCGCGCGATGGAGCAATCGGGAGAGTTTCGCGCGGTGCACACGATCGCGCGGCAGGGCGGGGAGATCTGCACGATCTACTACAAGCCATAGCGCGGCCGCCCGCAGGATGCGCTTGTCTCGGCGGCGAACGCCGTGATACAGTATCCCCGGGCCTCGAGCGGCGAGGTCCGCGGTTCGACGCAGCAGTAATATCTATCTCGCGCGCGGCGATCTCGGGATCGGGGGTGAAGCGTTGAACGTCCGGTTTGCCGGGAAATCGATTCAGGGGAAACGGGACTACAACCAGGACCGGATCTTCTACCGGGCCGAGAACGGCTGCTTCATGGCCGCCGTGGCCGACGGCATGGGGGGGTATTCGGGAGGGGAGATCGCGAGCCAGATCGTCGTAGATCTCTGCGAGCGGAAGTTCGATGAGTTCGCGGCTTCGCCGAAGCCAGAGGCCATCGAGGGCGTTCTGCTCGACATCGTCAACGCGTCGCGCGAGGGGATCCGTGCGAAAGCGGCGGAGAGCGCGGAGCTCGCGGGCATGGGAACCACGCTGACGATCGCGGCGGGCTGTTCCGGCGAATACGTCATCGGCAACATCGGCGACAGCAGGACCTACCTGATATCGGGCTCCGGCATCGAGCAGTTGACGCGGGACAACTCCTTCGTGCAGGAGTACCGGAGCAAGTATCCGGCGGGCGAGATCGACGAGTCCGTGCTGCGGAACATGAGCAACGCGCTCACGCGCTCGCTCTCGAGCACCGACTACGAGGCGGATATCTATCCCGGCGGGAACCGGAGGTTCACCCTCGAGAAGGGGACCGTCCTCCTCCTGTGCTCCGACGGGCTCATCATCGACAAGGTGGGGGACGTGAGCGCGCAGCTGCTGCGGCTCGTGCGGGGGGCGGGATCGCCGGCCAAGGCCGCGAACGCCTTGATCGACTGGGCGTACGTGAACGGATCCACGGACAACATCTCCGTGATTCTCGCGTTCGAGGGGGAATGGCCGATGCGGAAGGGGTGGCCCCTCCTCGGCGCGCTGCGCAGGATCACCGGATGACGGCGCGCTACTTCGCGCCCGCTTCGAGCTCCTGAAGGAGCGGCTGGAATTCCCCGGTATCGGGAAAGTTCGATTCGGCGGTTCTCACGAGCGCGCGCCGTTCGTCGCGGCTCGTCATGCCGGCGAGGCGGTTCTTGATCTCGGCGGCAATGACGATCAGCTGCTGTTTCGCGTGCGCGTCGGCCGAATCCGACGCGAGGGCCCGCGTGTACATCGCCGCGGCGCTGTACCCGTCCCGCGAGAGCAGCACGTTGTTCGCGTAGTAGATGTCGCCGGCGATGCCGAGAATGCCGGGAGCCTTCTCGGGCAGCGCGGCGGCCAGTCGCAGCGCCCGATCGGCGGACTCCCGGGACCTGCTTTCCGCGAAGCTCTTCCGCATCGCCTCGTCGACGGTCTTCAGCAGATAATCCTCCGCGGGCTTGTCGTCGGGGAAGGCTTTGATGATCGTCGCATAGACCGCGGCGGCGTTGTCTTCGCCGTCACCGAGTAGGCGAGCGCCGTCGGAGTATTTCTTACCGCGCTGGTAGAGGTTGTCCCGCTTCATCTCGGGGAAGTACGAGACGGCGTTGTCCATGAAGCGGCGATATCCCCGGTAGTCCCCCTTCTTGAACATCGCGTCGGCGTTCTTGATGTGCCAGTTGTATATCTTCTGCATGCCGCGCTGCGCGAGCCGGTTCCCCGGATCGATGTCGCGGATCGTCTCGAGCTTCGCGAGGGCGCCGTCGATGTTTCCCGCGTCGGTCATCGCGGCGGCCTCCCCGTAGAGCTTTTTCACCCGCTCGACGGCGATGGCGTCGAGCTTCGCCGGGCCGGCGGACGGCTCGGGCAGGGTGCCGGTGTAATGCCCCCCGCGGGAGAACAGCGAAACGACGTTGAAATCGCGCCGTTCGAGCCCGTGCCACAGGCTCATGATTCCGAGATATGCCGCGCCGAGCACGACGATCACGACGGCGGCCTTGATGAGGAGCCGCTTCGCGCGGCCGGAGAGCGCCGGCGGTTTCGGCGCGGCATCAGCCTCCGCGGCGGGGGGCTGCCCGGCGCCGGACGGTGCCGCCTGCTTGGCGTCGACGGGCTTGCCGGCCTGCTTCGCAGCGGCCGGCTTGTCGGCGGGAGACGTGCCGGCGGGAGGCGCCGCGGTCTCTTCCGCCCGAGGCTCTCCCGAGAAAATCGCGCCCGCGCATTCCGGCCGGTCCTCGGGGGATTTCTCCATGCACCAGAGGATGAGCTCCTGGAGCTCCGGACTGACGGCCGCGTTGATCTCGCAGGGGGGCCGGGGGTCGTCCATCGCGATCTGCCGCAGGACGGAGAGCGTGTTCTCCCCCTTGAACGGCAGCTCCCCCGTCGCCATCTCGTACATGATGACGCCGAGGGAATAGATGTCGCTCTTCGAGGACGCGGGCTCGCCGCGCGCCTGCTCGGGGCTCATGTAGGCCGGCGTGCCGAGCACCGAGCCGTCGAGCGTGAGGTTCTGTTTCAGGTCGGTGGCCTTGGCGATGTCGAAATCCATCAGAACGGGCGTGCCGTCTTCCTTGACGATGACGTTCGGGCTCTTGATGTCCCGGTGAATGATGCCGGCGCCGTGGGCGTAATCGAGCGCGGCGGCCAGCGGCCTGATGATCTCCTCGATCTCCCGCGCGGCGTAGGGACCGTGCTTCTTGATCCGGTCGTCGAGCGTCTCGCCGCGGAGGAACTCCATCACGATATAATGGCTGCCCTGCTCCTCGCCGACGTCGAACACGGGGATGATGTTGGGATGCTTGAGGCGCGCGGCGCTCCGGGCCCCGTTGACGAACCGCTTCACGAACTCTTCGTCGTGCGTGAACTCCTGATGGAGCACCTTGACGGCGACGTCGTTGTGGAGGAGCTTGTGCCGCCCCCGATAAACGACGGCCACGCCCCCCCGTCCGACCTCCTCGATGATCTCGTATTTGTCGAGCTGGATCACGTTCGTTCCTTCCGGCGCCGTCGTCGTCGCGGTCGAGACTCCTTCGGGGCGCGATTTTACTACGCCGGTTCCCGCCGCACAAGGGTATCTTGACCGCATTTCGGAATTGCTCTACAATGGGCCGTCATCGTCGAAGGGAACCTGTTCTCAATGAAATGCACGAACTGCAATTTCCGAAACACTCCCCGGGCCCGCTACTGCGTTCAGTGCGGGACGGAGCTCACCCCGACGGGGCCCTCCCCCGAGACCGTCCGGTCGTCCTTCCGGGAGATCGAGCGCGGCGCCACGCTGTTCGGGCGCTACGAGGTCATCGAGGAGATCGGATCGGGCGGGATGGGCAGCGTCTATCGCGTCGTCGACCAGCAGATCAACGAGGTCATGGCCCTGAAGATCATCAGGCCCGACATCGCGATGGACAGCGAAGTTATCGAGCGGTTCACCCAGGAGCTCAAGACGGCGCGGAAGATCGCCCACCGGAACGTCTGCAGGATGTTCGACATCGGCGAGGACGACGGGACGCACTACATCACGATGGAGTACGTCACGGGGGAGGACCTGCGGAGCCTCGTCAAGCGGATCGGCCAGATGACCGTCTCCAAGACGATCGACATCGCGAAGCAAATATGCGCGGGTCTCGCGGAAGCGCACGCCGTGGGCGTGATCCATCGCGATTTGAAGCCCCAGAACATCATGATCGACCGCAACGGCAACGTCAAAATCATGGATTTCGGTATCGCCCGGTTCGTCAGGACGAAGGGTATCACGACAACCGGAACCATCATCGGCACGCCCGAGTACATGTCGCCGGAGCAGGCGGAGGGAAAAGGCGTGGATCAGCGGTCCGACATCTATTCTCTCGGGATCGTGCTCTTCGAGGCCGCCACCGGGGCGGTGCCGTTCGAGGGAGAAACGCCCCTCGGCGTCGCGATGAAGCACAAGCTGGAAGCGGCGCCCGATCCGCGGCAGTTCAACGCGCAGATACCGGCCGACCTCAGCGGGCTGATCCTGAAGTGCCTCGAGAAAGAGAAGGAGGACCGGTATCAGACGGTCGCCGAGATCATCGCGGAGCTCGACGCGATCGAGACGGGGACCGCGAGCCGGCAGAAGACCGGAAAGGCCGGCACGGAGAAGCGGCGAAGCACGACGCGCAAGCTCGCACGGAAGAAATCCGGCCTCGAGAAGGCTCTGATCCCCGGCGCCGCCCTTCTGCTCGTGGCCGCCCTCGCGTTCGGCGGGTGGAAGATCTGGCTGCACGGGAAGCCGTCGGGCGAGGGAGTAACCGAGCCCGGGACGGTCGCGCTCGAAACGGGGGCCGCGGAGAAGAGGACGGATGCGGCGGCCGAGACGCCGGCGGGACAGGCTCAGGTTCCCGCCGCGGCCAAAGAGGAGCCCCGCGCGGGCGCGGAGGCGGCGAAGTCCGAAGAAGGAACGCCGGGCGGCGTCGTCGCTTCGGAGCAGAAAGTGCCTTCCGGGGCCGCGGCAGGAGACGAGGCGAGCCGGCAGAGCGAGATCGCGGAGAGCGTCGCGCGCGGCCTGACGGCGGCCCAGCGGGCGTTCGACCGGGGAAGCTATCAGGAATGCCTGAATCAGGCGCAGGCCGTTCTGAAGATCGATCCGCAGAACTCGCAGGCCCGGAACTACGCGGTTCTCGCCGGGGAGAAGCTGGCCGAGGCGGAGATCGGCTCTCTCGTCGATCAGTACGCCCAGGCCCTCAACACGAACGGGCTGATTCAATTCTACCGGATGCGCTGCACGCCCAAGCTCTTCGCGGAGATCGGGCAGGAAACCGAGCTGTTCACCAGCCTGTACGAGAATTTCAAATGCACGGTCTCGAGCAAAAGCATCCGGGTGACGGCGCGGGATCGGGCGGAGGCGACGTTCACCCAGCGGCTCCTCGGGACGCGGAAAGGGACGGGGAGCGAGCAGGAGCTGTCGAAGGGAACGGTGCTGTGGAACCTCGAAAAGCAAGGGCAGAGCTGGAAGATATCGAAAACAGAGTTCAAGCAATGAAGAAGGAAGCATAAACGGACCTGACGCGGGAGATGGATATGAAGACACGTCTCTGGATAGGATGCCTGCTCGGATTCGCGATCCTGTGCCTCGGCGCGGCGGCGGTTTCGGCGCAGGGGGAGCCCGTGAAGATCACGGTCGCTGTCGCGGACGCGACGATCCATGCGGGGCCGAGCCTCGAAACGCAGGTCATCGAGCGGCCGACCGTCGGAAGCGTTTACGAGGTGGTTCAGAAGACCGGTGAATGGTACGAGGTCAAGCTTCCCTCCCGTCTCGGCATGACCATGACGGGCTTCATTCACGTGAAGTTCCTCGGGCAGGCCGCAGGAGAGGCGAAAGAGGAAGAGGCTCCGGCCGCCGCCGGAGCGGCGCAGACCGCCGCGGCGAAGCGGTTCAATATCAGCGTCGGTTTTCTCTATCAGGCCCAGAAGGGGTATGACTACGTGTTCAGCTATCCTTTCTACCGTACGACGCTCGGGATATACGACGCCGTGGACGGTCACAGCGCGTTCGGCTTTCAGGCGGGCGCCGGATACTTCATCACGAACAGCATCCAGCTGGAGCTCGGATTCGGCTATTCGTCGGCGTCCCCGGAAGGCATCTACGGAGCGGATCTTCCCGTCGATACCCTCCACAACGAGCACGGGGAGGCTCCGGTCGATCACAAGTTCAGCGAGATGGTCATCAGCTTCGGTCTGAATTATCACTTCCTGCACGAAGGCCAGGCGCGTCCCTATATCGGGGCCGGCGGGAGCTACATCAGCAGCAAGATGGAATTCATAGAAGACTTTGAACTCGATTACACGACCCAGGTCGATGTCTCCGAGCCCGTCCTCTCCGAAGAGACCGTCAGCACCTTCGGATTCTACGGCAAAGCCGGCCTGGACTACCTCGTCTCGGAGTCCATCGCCATATTCGGCGAGGCGCGATATACGCTCGCCGGGGAAGAGGAAGTGTCCCAGCCCTTCCTGAGCGAGATCGAAATGTTCGAGGACGAGGTCGTGGACGTCGACCTCGGCGGGTTCTCGGCGACGTTCGGGGTCAAGTTCCGCTTCTGATCGGAGTGGTTCGCCATGCCCGGAAAGCCGGCTGCGCGTGTAGGTGATCTGACGGCGCACGGCGGGTCGATCGTCGGCCCCGGCGCCCCGACGGTCATGATCGGGGGCAAGCCCGCCTCGGTCGTGGGGGACATGCACGTCTGCCCCATGGTGACCCCGGCGGTTCCTCCGGTTCCGCACGTCGGCGGGCCGGTTCTTCCTCCGGGCGTTCCGACGGTGCTCATGATGGGGAAGCCCGCCGTCTGCGTGGGGGATATGGCCACGTGCACCGGGCCTCCCGATACTATTCTGCCCCCCGGTTGCCCGACCGTGCTGATCGGGAGCGGCGGCGGAGGCGGCGGCGCGGGGAGCCCGGGGAGCGGCGGTGGGGGCGCCAAGGCGAAGGCGGCCGAATCGAAGGTCGAGGAAGGCCACTTCCTCGACGTCAAGTTCACCGACAAAGCCGGCAAGCCCATCGCCGGCGTGGGCTATACCGTCAAGGGGCCGGGAGGCGCGGCGGGGGAAGGGGTCGTCACGGGGCAGGTCAAGAAATCGGGCGTCGAGCAGGGGAGCTACGAGATCGCCCTGCGGGCGATAACCAAGGCGGAATGGTCGACTGAAAAAGCGATGGTCGGCGACAAGGTGAAATTGATCGCCGAGACGGCGGGCATTCCGGCGGGGGAGAAGGCCGAGCTCGAGATCTTCGTCAAGGACTTGAACGCAGCCGATCATCTTCTGGAGAAGCTCGACGCGCAGGTCAAGAGCGACAAGATCGAAGGAGAATGGGAGCTCGCCGTCGAAGGCCCGTTCCTTGCTGATCAGGACGGGAAGCGCGAGAAGGGCGCCTACGTCTCGCCGAAGTTCTACTTCGTCGTCAAGGCGGGGGGCCTGACCGCGCGCTCCAAGATCCTGAGCATCAAGGATTACTTCGAGATGGAGTTGATCGGCGACGACGGGAATCCCGTCGGCGGAGCGAAATATCGCGCCATCCTTCCGGATGGAACCATCAAAGAGGGAACGCTCGATTCCAAAGGGTACGCGAAGTTGGAGAAGGTGCCGCCCGGCAGGGTCGAGGTGACTTTCACGGTCGAGTAGCGTTTCCCTGGAGCGATCACAAAGCTGAAATATGGCCCCTCCGGTAACACATACCAAGAACTCCTTCTCCCTCCACCGGAAAACGGTCAACATCATCGAGCTCGGCAAGGGACTCTTCAACAAGGAGAGCCCGATTCTCATGCCGGGGAGGCTGAAGAACGACGACGGACCCTCGGACGAGCTGTCCGACATGAACGCCGTTTCGGCGCACGCCGGCATCACGGCGCTCGCCGCCGCGTACAAACAGTTCGAATTCGATGCGAGAAAGCAGATCGTCATCGCGGGGCACGCCGCCGGGGAGAGCGGCGACGTCAAGAAGCACTTCGATCTCGCCGCGCTGCGGGCGCGGAACGTCTATCTGCTCCTGACGGGCCAGCGGGAGCAGTGGGCCGCCGGCTGCTATGCCGGCCAGAAGCTCGAGGACGTGAAGCGGATCCTCATGTATTTCGCCCTGAGGCGGCTCGGGTGGGACTGCCGCGACAAGGGGGGAATCAACGCGAACTGGACCGACGACACGACCAAGGCCACGGAGAAATTCATCGCCGGCTACAACAAGGACGCGAAGCACGCGGTGAAGCTCGCCGCGGGGCTCGCCGCCGGCGCCGCGAAAGACAAGAAATGGTCGCCCGACCTCTGGAAGGCCGTCTTTACGCTGTACCAGGAGGATATCTGCACTTCGCTGAAGATCGCGCCCCCCGATCCCGCGAAGCTCCCGCTCCGGAAGCTCCGGTTCGCGATGCGCGGGAGGGAGTGCGTGGCGTGCGGGGAATCGTTCCCGCTCAAGGTCGACAAGAGCGGCTATCAGAAGGATAAGTACCGCCGCGTGGACATCATGTTCTGGAATCCGAAGGAAGTGCCGGGGGTGCGGAAGGGGTCGCGACGCTTCGTCTGCCCGGCCGCGGGCGCGGCCGCCCACCAGTCGAAGGAATGCCCCATCTGGTATCAGAAGCACATCAAGGCCGTCTACCTCGATCCCGATAAAGAGCTCAAATTGATCGCATATCACCTCACGTTCACCTACTACGACAAGATCGCCGGCAAGGTCGACAAGGTGCCGGGCGGGCTCACGATCGAGGCCTATCATTACGTGGGAGTCGGCGCGGCGAAGACGCTGACCCCGATCGACGCGATGCTCGACTACAGCGACGGGGTGTACACCCTCAAGGTCGAAGACGATTCGACGCGCAAGAACATCTTCTTCCAGTTCAATACGCAGGACCCGGCGAAGCCCACCACGCTCATGTGGGTGTTCCGGAAGGACCAGAACGCCGAACCCGTCATCGTCGAGAAGCAGACGGGGCCGGTCAAGTCGATGGGGACCGCGGAGCGGTTCAAGTACTACGATCTGCCGAAGCTCTGGTCGTCGGAGAACTACTGGACGCGCTATAAATCGGGAAACGACTACGAAGCGTTCCGGTACGATACCGTCATGAAGACCAAGAAGACGCTCAAGCCGTACGGGGGAAAGACCACGGCCGCGACCGATCCGCTCTTTTTCTCGCTCAACGACATCGTGCTGATCAAGGCCGACGGATCGCAGATCGTCAAGGATAAGGACGCCGCGGACGTCGAAAAGGCGCTCTCGGCCGATTCGCGCGTCACGCTCCTCTATCTGGACAAGGACGACAAGTTCAAGGTCAAGATCTATGCGCCGCGGGCGGAAGCCCCCTACTTCAGCAAGCCCGATTTCACCGAGAACCTGATTTACAACTACCATCCCTCGACCCGCGCCATCATATTCTGCGGCGATTTCTACCACGCCTACGACAAGCGGACGGAAAAGACCGGCACGTTCGATTTCGCCAAGAAGCACGTGCTCGGGGCGCGGGCAGCGTTGATCAACGACGCGGACATAAGCGCCAAGGAGTCGTTCATCCTCACCACGGACGCCAATCGCACGAACGCCTACTCGGGGGCCGGCTGCGGCAACTACGATCTGCATTTCATTTACCGCTGCGGTCTGTCGAAGGGAAAGAACGTGAGCGCCCTGATTCTCTACTGGTCCGGGAGCTTCAAGAAGGACGCCGCGAACGGCGGGACCGACGCCGACGCGCAGCTGTTCCTCGAGAAGGGCCTCCTGAACGCGATGAACCGGAACAACGCCAAGGACTACACGCTCGCGAAGCACACCGGCACGCGCGACATGCTCATCAAGATGTTCATCTTCTACGAGGGGAAGCACAAGGACCGCGGGGGCAAGCCGAAGTGCGTCTTGAAGGTCCGCGACAACAACGGGGGGAGCTCGATCGGGGCAGCCGCCGCGACCTATCGCAAGGGGGCTGCCGAGGTCGAGGCGAAGCACTTCCAGGCGGGGCCCACCGCGCCGGCGGATCCCCTGAACAGCGTGGCCGACTACGACGGATCGAAGACCAAGCGACTCGTCGGGGCCCACGAGTCGGGGCACGCCTCGGGTTGGGATGACGAATATCTCAAGTTCCTTGACGACAAGGACGCGCTGCCGAGCTTGCAGGAAATGCAGGGCTACTACAAGCATGCCGGGGGCGCCTATTACCACGGGGCGCCCTACAGCCTCGACAAGCTGACGATCATGAGCAGCAACCACGCGGTGCGGATGCGCCATTTCTGGTACTACGTGAACTGGCTGAACGACATGGGCCAGGCGACCAAGCCGCTCCACAAGTTTCTCGACGGGACGAAATTCAAGATAACCTTCAAGGATCTGAACTACGAATTGATCACGAATCGGAAGCTGCACGAGTCGGCGCACCAGAAGGATTACTACAGCTTCACGGCCGATTCGAAGGCCGACATGATTCTCTACAAGCTGGGCGAGGACGAGTTCGCCAAGACGATCACGAGCGGCCAGACATACACGGGGATTCTGATCGTCCGCACCAACCTCTCGGCCCGGTTCACGCCGGGCGCGTCGTGGACGGACGAGAACCAAGTCAACTGGCTCGGGGATCTGCACAAGCGTATCAACGTGATGCTGAACAAGAAGTACCGGCTCGCGTGCACCGGCGACGCCGACCATGCGTTCAAAAACGTGGCGCTGCACTTCATGCCGCACTACGAGATCCGGGGAGGCGCTGCCTCCATGGCCGGCATGCATTTCAAGCTGGAAGTGAAGGACGATACCGCCGGAACGTTTACGCCGGCGGGGACGACCATTACGGTGAGCAAGAACGTCGCCATGAAGAAGGTCATCAGGTACTTTTTCGGAAAGACGACCGGCGCCGACGATCTGGGGAAGGCCGACCTGACCAAGATAACGGATTGGATGGCCGACGCGTCGGTGACCGGCAAGGCATTCGCGTTCAGGGAGCTCTGAGAACGATGAATCGAATCGCCGCTCTCTTCGGACGCCGCCGCGCGGCGGCGCTGCTCTTCGTCATCTGTTTCGTTTGGGGGTGCGGCTCGAAGTCCGCCCCGGGAGGGAATGAACGCATGAACAACACTGCCGCCGGCGCGCTGTGCTCGACCTATTTCTCCGACTACGGGAGGAGCTCCTTCATTCCTGCGACGGCCTCCGTACAGGGAGAGCTCCTCTTTTCGGCGCCGCTCGCCTTCCCCGGGGGCGCGCCGCCCCAATTCGTGCTGCTGTGGGACGGCCGCGTCGTGGTCGAGTCCGAATCGATGTTCGCGGTGTTCGATTCGTCGGGGCGGAAGCAGTGGGAGCGGTCGAAGTACGTGAACTCGCCGATCGGCGTCGCGGACAGCGTGATCTACTGCGAGAACGCGAATTTCTTCCTCGACGGCGTCGACGCGACGAACCGGCGCGTCCTCGAGGACGGATCGCTCCCGCAGGTCATCGACGAGCATTACCCCGTCTTCATGATCGCTCCGCAGAAGGACGATTTTCTGGCGGTCGTGCAGTTCGTCGGCGGGGAGGACGGCTCGCCCCCCTCGGCGAGATTCTACCGGGCGAGATACGGGAGTCCGACCGATACGTGGGGACACACGCTCGACGGCGGCCAGATCCTGCCGCCGCTCTTCTCCACCGGGACAAACCGGCTCTACGTCTTTATGAAGCGGGCGTTTGTCTTCGACGCCGTGACGGGGGCGGAGACCGCTCAGTTCGATTTCCCGATGGATGCGCCCGTCGCGGCGAGCGCGGATCAAAAGGGGAACGTCTTTTTCGCGGGAAGCGACAAGGGAAAAGGCACGCTCGCGGCGGCGGCGCAGGACGGCGCGGAGATCTGGCGCTTCGAAGATATGCTTCTCCGGGGAATCTCCCCGGGAGCGCAACCGCCGATTTTGGGGGCCGACGGCTCCGTGTATGTGATCGCGGGCGGCGCGATTCTCGCCGTGCGGGAGGGTAAGCTGGCGTGGAAACAGACGCCGCCGAAGGGAGGCTTCTCCTACGGCGCCGCGCTCGAAGGCGGCTCGTTCCTCGCGACGGCGGGGAGCGTCGTGTATCTCTTCGACGCGAAAGGGGAGCAGATGTCCGCGATCGATCTGGATGAAACTCTGGTGACCCCGCCGGTGGCGGACCGGGTGGGGATCGTGTATGTGGCGTCGTCCAAGACCCTCTTCGGGCTGAAATAGAGGCCCGCGAATTCGGGGATGAAACATCGGCCGGCCGGGATCGGAGGAAGGTAATCGCATGGCCAAAGCGGGATTTCCATTCGAATTGAATCTTCCCGAAAGGTGGAAGGAGACGACCGTCTACACGTATCAGGGGCCCGACGACAGCGGCGTCCAGCACAACATCTCGCTCGTCGTCGACCGGGAAACGACGGCCCCCGATCTCAGGACGTACGCCGCCGAGCGCCGCGCCAATCTGCTCGCGACGCTGCAGGGGATCGATATTCTCAAAGAAGAAGAACGGACCATGGAGAGCGGGTATCCGGCTTACGAGCTCGTGTACAAATGGATTCCCGTCGAAGGCACCGTCGTGTATCAGAAGGTGGTGTTCATGCTCGTCGGCCGTGTCGTCTGCACGTTCTCGGGCAACTTCTCCAAAAAGACGATCAAGACCATCGGCGTGGAGTTTGACCGGATAGCGTCTTCGTTCGCCCTTATCGATTAATGACTTGACTTAATCGATAGGCGAATCTAGAGTTTTTCGCAGGGGAGCGGCGGAAAACGCTGCCGTGGCATCGCCGGATTCTCATTCTCAAAGGAGCGGTATTCTCGCATGGATATCTCCAGCTATTCTCATGATTCCCGGACGGTCATCAAAGCCGCCCAGGAGATCGCGGCCGCCTTCAAGCATGCCGAGATCGAGGTCGAACACCTCCTCATGGCGGTCGTGCGCCACGAGGCCCCCGAGGTCGAGTCGATCCTCAACCAGCTCGGCAAGCCCGCCTCCTTCGTCGAGTCGATTCTCGAGATCTACCTGAAGGATCAGCCCGCGAAATCGACCGGGCGGGAGAAGGCCCCCGTTTCTCCTTCGGTGCAGACCGTGCTGAACAACGCCCTCGACGAAAAGGAGAAGCTCTACGCCCCCCTCGTCGAGCCCGAGCATATCCTCATCGCGATCTTCGATCCGCGCTCGGCGCTGGCCGGCTACGTCCGCGACAAGGTCGAGTTCAAGAAGGAAGATATTTATCGCGCCATCGCCGAGATCAAGGCGGTCGAGGAGATCGCCGCCCCCTCGAAAGGGGGAAAACGCGCCGAAGGTGCCGCGGAGGCCTCGGCCGAGGTCGCGGGGACGCTCAAGTACACCAGCGACATGACGAACCGGGCGGCGGCGGGAGAGTTCGATCCGATGATCGGGCGCGCCGACGAGCTCCAGCAGACCATCCAGATCCTCCTCAGGCGCCGGAAGAACTCGCCCATCCTCGTCGGGGGCGCCGGCGTCGGAAAATCGGCGATCGTCGAGGGATTCGCGCAGGCCGTGATCGGCAAACGGGTGCCCAAGACGCTCCAGGACGTGAAGGTCCTCGAGGTCGATATGGGCTCGCTCGTCGCGGGCGCGAAATACAAAGGGGAGTTCGAGGAGCGTTTCAAGGCGCTCATCGGGGAGGTCGTGCGGAGCGCGGGGAAGGTCATCCTCTTCATCGACGAGATACACACGATCTGCGGCTCGGGCTCGGGCGGCGGGATGGACGCGGCGAATCTCCTCAAGCCGGCCCTCGCCCGCGGGCAGCTCAGGCTCATCGGGGCGACCACCGAGGAGGAGTACACCAAGTATCTCGAGAAGGACAAGGCGCTCGTCCGGCGCTTCGAGAAGGTCAGGGTGGATCAGCCCCACTTCGACGAGGCCGTCCGGATCGTGAAAGGCGTGGAAAGCAAATACGCGGGGCATCACAAGGTCACGTTCACTCCCGAGGCGCTCGTGGCCTCCGTGAAGCTCGCGCAGCGGTATCTTTCCGAGCGGAACCTGCCCGATATCGCGCTCGATATCATCGACGAGGCCGCCTCGGAGTTCGCCGTGAAGAAGGAGCTCGCCGGCGAAAAGGTCGGCTCTCTCGGGCCGCTTTTCGCGAAGGTCGAGGAGCTCGCCGCCGGCAAAAAGGCGGAAGGCCTCGCCGAGGCCTACGACGCGCTCATCAAGGACGTGGACGCGCTGCAGAAATACTGGGGGCACCGGCTCGACCGCGAGCGGGAGACGAGCCTCCCCTTCGATCGGATCAAGACGGAGAATCTCCCCGGCATCGTGGCGGAAAAGCGGAAGCTCTTCGCCGATCTCAAGAAGGTCGTCGAGGCGCTCGAGCCGAAGATATTCGAAAGCGATATCGGCGCGGTTATCGCCCGCCGGACCGGCATTCCCGTGTCGAAGATGATGACGGCGGAAAAGGACAGGCTCATCAACATGGAGGACTACCTGTCGAAAAAGATCATCGGCCAGCCGAACGCCATCAAAGCCGTCTGCAACGCCATCAGAAAGTCGCGTGCCGGCTTGAAATTGCCGTATCGCCCGGTCGGCTCGTTCCTGTTCCTCGGGCCCACGGGCACGGGCAAGACGTATCTTCCGAAGCTGCTCGCGGAGTTCCTCTTCGACGACAAGAACGCCATGGTCCGGATGGATATGTCCGAGTTCATGGAGCCCCATTCGGTGGCGAAGATGATCGGGGCGCCCCCCGGCTACGTGGGATACGAGGCGGGTGGGCTCCTCACCGAGGCGGTGCGCAAGAAGCCGTTCTCCATCGTCCTCCTCGACGAGGTGGAGAAGGCGCATCCGGACGTTTTCAACATTCTCCTCCAGCTCCTCGACGACGGCCGGCTCACCGACGGGCAGGGGCGCACGGTGGATTTTTCGAACACAATTGTTGTATTGACATCGAATTATGCCGCTGATAAGATACTCGCCGCGGACCGTGAGGGCAGGGAACCGGACATGGACGAGATCCGGGGATTCCTGTTCGGCAAGTTCAGACCCGAGCTTCTCAACCGGCTGAGCGAGATCATCGTGTTCCGGCCGTTCTCGCAGGAGCAGGTGGAGAATATCGCGGGGTTGGAGTTCAAGGGGCTCTGCGCTCTTCTGGAGGACCAGAACATCAAGGCGACGCTGTCGGACGAGGCGCGCAAGAAGCTGGCGAGGGAAGGGTACACGGTCGAGCTGGGGGCGCGGCCCATTCAGAGGATTATCGAGAAACAGATCATCAACAAGCTCTCGGTGGAAATCATCACCGGCGGCGTCAAACCGGGGGATGAGGTCCGGATCGACGTCAAGGACGACGATTATTCCTTTATCGTCGTCGAACGTAAATAGAGGCATCATTTAACAAGGAGGCTTTGATGGCAAAATTCATACTCGGGGCGACCGAGCGGGTCAAGAAAGACGACTCGATTCCGGTGGAGCTCCTGCCGTCGAACAAGCTGCTCTACGTCGCCAAGCTCAATAACGATGAGGACGCCGATCCGGAGCCGGTACGCTGCAACAACGTGAAGGAAGTGTTCGAAAAGTTCCGTCCGTCGTTCCACGCCGAGCTCGAATCGCCCGACGGGCAGTCGGTGGACGCCGAGTTCACGATCAAGGCGATGAAGGATTTCACGCCGAAGGAGCTGATCGAGAACAACGACCAGCTTTCGACGACCTACTACAGCAAGGAGATCCTCGCCGATCTCGACAAGCAGCTCAAGAAGAACAATCCGCTCAAGAAGACCATTTCGGACAAGGAGAAGAAGGAAGCTCTTCTCAAAGCGGCGAAGTACTACATCGACCTCCTGTCGGAGTAAGGAAACGAGGTGAGACGATGAGCGACGAGATGGAAATGAAGCCCCAGGAAAGCAAGCCGGCGGAGGCCAAGATGGCGGAGGGGGAGCGGATCTCCGACAAGGAGTTCGCCGAGCTCCTCACCGAGAAGTTCGGGAAGTTCGAGGAGCTCGCCAAGATGCTCCCGTCCTTCAAGACGGCCGACGGCGATCTCGTCCGGGGCGTCGAATGGCTCGATCCGAAGAAGGATTTCCAGCGGAAGGAATTCCTGACGAAACCGGACTTCGCCAAACAGCGGAAGCTCCTCGCCGAGCGGCTCAAGCTCTGGGTCGAGGCGCTCGCGAGCTCGGACGATCCCGACGCGATGCGGAAGACGATCAACGACAAGATGACGAAGCTGGAGACGAATCTCGAGAAGAACATGCGTCGGGCCCTCGAAGCCGGCCGGGAGATCGAGACGACCTACCGCGCGGTCGACAAGTTCTTCGCGAACGCGCAGCTGGAGCCCGACGAGAAGATCAACGCGTGGTTCGCCAATATCAGCGCCGACGAGCTGATGAATCCCGACGACAAGGAGAAGTTCGAGAAGCTGTCCAAGGCGATCGCCGATCTCTATCGCGAATGGTCGATCAAGGAGTGCTTCTCGATCGCGGTCATACCGGGCTGGCTCGGCTCGGTCGAAAACATCGACACGGTCGCGCGCCAGATCGGCCTCGCGAACAAGATGCAGGTCATCACCGACCTGCCGAATTTCGAGAAGTTCGAGGAGGTCGTGGATATGCTCGAGGATCCCGCGTACGCGGGGCTGGCCGGGATCGACAATTACAAGCAGTACGCGACGCTTTTCGCGAATTGGGTCATGGCGCGCGAAGCCACCTCGTACGAGGACGAAGCGATGTGGATTCCGCCGTCGTCGGTCGTGGCGGGGAAGATCTACCAGGGCGATTCCACGATCGGCATGCAGCAGCCGTCCGCGGGATTCAAGTACGGGAAGATCGCCGAATCGAAGTATCTCCGGTTCCGGGCGAACCAGCCCGACGCGAGCAAGATCAACGAGAAGGGCGTCAATTCGATGGTCAACTTCGAGGGGGCCGTCGTCGCGATGGGATCCTCGACGCTCTCGACGAAGGAGACGTTCAACGTCTACTCGATCAGGCGGACGTACGACTACGTGTACAAGACGCTCCGCAACTATCTCAACAAGCAGACCTTCTCGGTGATCGACCAGAAGTTCATCGACGCCCTGCGGCGCGACATCGACAAGTTCATGAAGGCGATCTCGGGCGGCGACAACATCCTCGAGGATTACAAGGTGGAGATCTTCGCAGACGAGGAGATGCGCAAGCGGCAGGAGGTCGATATCAAAGTTTCGCTCAATCCCAAGTATCCTGCACGGACGTTCAATATAGAGTTCACCGCGTGGAACGAAGACAACAAGGTGAGTGTGAAGGATAAGTAGACGGACGTTTGGCGGCGCCCCGGGGCGCCCGAAAGGAGAAGCGGAATATGGCACGGAGACCTACCCTGGAGATCGATGGGGTCGTGTACAAGAACGTGTATTCGGTGTCCTATTCGCTCTATACGGCGAAGGACGAGACGGGCCGTCCCGCCGACCGCGCCCACGCGGGCACCATCAGGGTCGTGCGGGAATCGGATCAGACCTGCGACATCGCCCGCTGGGCCATGGATTCCTCGAAGCCGAACTGGAAGAGCGGGAAGGTGATGCTCAAGAGCCCGGACGACGCGACGATGAAGGAGCTGACCTGGGAGAACGGGTTCATCACGTTCTATTCGGAGAGCGTTCCGCATATCAAGAAAGTCCCGGACGATCAGGTGTACGAGGAGTTCGAGATATCCTGCCAGATTCTCAAGATCGCCGACGCGGAGATCGACAATCGCTGGCAGGAGTAGCTTCCGGGAAATCCGCCGCTTGAAAACGAGCGGACCGTTCGTCGCGTGCGGTTCGAGGTCCCGGTCCGGCATCGGCCGGATCGGGACCGGCCTGCCTCCGCACGGAGGTGAAACATGACTGATCGCGAAACAACGCTTCTCGAGACGCCCGCGGAATGCCTGATCCGCGTGAACAACAAGGAAATCAAGTTCAACATATCGCTCGTGCGGCTGGACCAGTTCGTCGACGCGCATCATCAGCTCGTGGTCCGCATCCAGCAGGTGGGGAAGAAGGAATCGGGGAAGGATTTCGACGATCCCGCCGAGTACGCGCAGTTTCTCGGAAACGGCATCAGCGTCAACATCAATCCCAAGGGGGGCGTGGTCGACCCGGCGCGCGCGCTCGAGTTCATCGGCGTGATCACCGACGTGCAGATCGACAACAGCATCGACGGGCTCAACACCGTGCTGATCGACGCCGCCTCGCCCACCATCGCCATGGACGGCGCCGTTCGCAACGCGCATTTCTACGACAAGACCGCGAGCGAGATCGTCGGCTCCATCCTCGGCAAGTACCCGATCACGGTGGGCGCGATCGAATCGACGAAGGGGACGTACAAGTTCGACACGCAGTACCGCGAAACCGATTACGACTACGTCATGCGCCTCGCCGCCGGCGCCGGCGTGTTCGCGTGGTATTCCGGGAGGGACTTCAACCTCGGGCCGGCCAAGGGGGACAAGACCGTCGAGCTGAAATGGCGCGAGGATCTCGGGGCCTTCAGGCTGGGGCTCGGCACCGCTCCGGTCGAGTTCAAGGCCGACGTATACAACTACGAGCAGAAGAAAACCTACTCGCAGGACAGCAAATCCATCTCCCAGGATGCCGCGCTCTCGAACCTCTCGAAGACCTCGCCGGACGCCTCGCGGAAGATCTACAAGGATTCGGGATTCTCGCCGGCGCCGAAAACCGTGCAGGACGCGCAGACGCTCGACGCGACGCTCAAGAACGAGCGGCGCAAGGCGATGGGATCGATGATCAGGTGCACGGGGCAATCGATCGTCCCCGAGGTCCGCGTGGGGAACTGCGTCCGGATCACGGGGATGGACAAGCTCGACGGGCAGTATTGGGTGATCGCCGTCCGGCACGTCTTCGACGAGAGCGGGAAATACCACAACACGTTCGTGTGCACGCCGCTCGATATCGCGTATCCGGGGGTGAAGGAGGCGCGCGCCGATCTCGCCTCCGGCGAGGTTCGGCAGGAGCAAATGGCCCCCGTCGCTCCGCCGAAGCGGGAGCCCCCGATCGGGCTTCACGTCGCGCGCGTCATCGACCTGAAGGATCCCGAGAAGCTCGGCCGGATCAAGATCAGCTATCCGTGGCTCGACGCCGAGCAGACCGCGTGGGTGCGGATGGCGGTGCCGCACGCGGGAAAGGACCGCGGATGGTACTCGCTGCCCGAGGTCGACGACGAGGTGCTCGTCGGGTTCGAGCACGGGAACACCGATCATCCGGTCGTCCTCGGATGCCTCTACAACAAGGAGAACGCCCCGATGCAGGAGGCGATCTCCGCCGATAACGACGTCAAGATGTTCATGACGCGGAGCGGCAACAAGATCGTCCTGAACGACAAGAGCGGCGCCGAGCAGATCGTCATCTCGCAGAAGGACGGAAAGAATCAGATCGTGTTGGATATATCGGGGCCGTCGATCGCGATCACGACGGACGGGGACGTCTCCATCAAGGGGAAGAAGAACGTCACCATCGAAGCCGATCAGGGGATCAGCCTGAAGGCGACGTCCGACGTGAAGATCGAGGGCGCCAACGTCACGATCAAGGCGAACGCGAATCTCACGGTCGAAGGGACCAACGCCGACGTCAAGGGAAACGCCATGGTCAACGTCAAGGGCGGCGTGATTAACCTCAACTAGGGATAACGATGGAATACCTGTCGCTTCCGTTCGCGCTGCGCAAAGGATATCTCAAGAAAACGGGCATTCAGAATTCGATTTCCACTTCGATCGCGCTCATTCTGAGCACGCGGCGGGGCTCCCTGCCGTTCGATCCCGAATACGGATGCGACCTCTGGGAGCGGGAATATTCGGATCTCTTCATGGTCAACAAATCCGACGTGCAGGGCGCGGTCCGCACGGCGATCACGAAGAACGAGCCCCGGCTGTACAACGTTTCGGTGTCGCTCGTGAATATCGAGACCGGTCCGAACCATCCCCTCGGCCTCGCGATCAAGGTGATCGGCAATTTCAAGGAAGACAGGGAAGAGAAACGGTTCGAGGAAACGTTCAACGTAGGTTGATATGGACGGCGAAAAGTTCAAGACGGCCGAGGAAATCTTCCGGGACATGCACCGCGAGCTGCGCTCCTGGAACGCCGAGATTCCCGAATCCGCCGAGCGGCTGGATCCGATTCTGCGGATCATGCTGCAGCTGTACGCGGGCCAGCTCGCCTCGATCGACCGGAAGATAACGGACACCTGGACGCACGCGTCCAACGCCCTGATCCGGTCGCTTTATCCCGAGAGCATGCGCTGGCCGGTACCCGCGTTTACGGTGATTCAGGCGGAGCCCTCCGATCCGGTCATTCACGTGGACCCCCAGTGCCGATTCTTCTACAAGGAAGAGCGGGAAGGGGGACGGACCTTTTTCTTCTCGACGCTTCGAACCGAGAAGCTCCTGAGCGCGAAGCTGCGCAATCTCTACTACGTCGCGGGCGACGAAATCCGCGACATTTCCCCCGCTTCCGGGGAAGGGACGCGGGTGGCCGACCGGATAAGATCCGCCGTGCCCGCCGGCGGCGCGGCCGCCGTCTACCTGGCGATCGAGCACGGCGGCCCGGCGGAGGATTTCGAGAACGCGCTGCTCTTCCTGCGGGGGAGCGCCGAGGCGCTCAAGCAGCTGCGGTGGTCGCGGTGGCTCCCGTGCGTCGACGGCCGGTTCTCCGAGGAAAGCGGATTCTGCCCGGGGCTCGCCGGCGCCATCGACGAGATGCTCGCGACCGGCGGCGCGGCCCTCGACTGGGGAGGCCTCAGGAGGAGCAGCGACATATTCAGGCCCCTCGAGAACAACCTCGTGATGATGCCGCGCGGATTCGTCACGCCGTGGCGGCGCGGGACGCCCGACGCCGCGTTCATGAAGGCCCTCGGCGAGGCGGGCGCGGCGCTCCCCGAGTCGCCGGAAACGCTGTTCTGGATCCGCGCGCAGCTGCCGTCGCGCGGGGACCGGGCCGCGTTCCAGGCGCCGTTCCGGGCGGATTTCGACTGCTTCATCGCCGTCAACCGGCACGAGCAGACGCTGTTCAAGCACACGGGAGGCAACCGGCTCATCGAGATCGAGATCCCCGAGAATCCGGACAACGTTCTCGAGATCATCTCGGTCATGGATTCGAGCGGAAAAACCTACATTCCGCAGCACGAAGCGCTCACGTCGGACGAGAGCAGGTTCTACAACATGATCGAGCAGGGGGGGCGCCTCTCGCTCTGGTTCGATTTCTCGTCGACCATCGAGCTCCCGCCCGACGCGATCACGGTCAACTACTCGGTGACGGCGGGGACGCTCGCCAACGGCATCTCCGCCGGCAAGATCACCGAGCTGTACCAGAGTCATCCCGGCGTCGCCTCGCTGCGGAACATCGTCCCCGTCGCCGGCGCCGTGCCGGCGAAGAACGAGCGGCAGATCGTCGCCGAGGTCTCGGCGCGCCTGCGCGGGCGCGATCGCGCGATGTCGTTCGACCAGCTGATCGGCTGGGTGCGGACGTTCGACGGGCGGATCGCCGAGGCGAGCTGCGAAAAGGGCGTCATGAAGACGGACGGCGGCGTCAGGAAATGCGTGGTGGTGCGGGCGTTTGTCAAGGCGAAGGAATTCTATTCGGACGACGAGATCGAGCTCCTGCGCGTCCGTCTCGAATCGTTTCTCAAGGCGCGCGCGTCGATCAACAGCCAGTTCAAGGTGGAGATACTGAAATCGTGATGAGCGGCGCGGAACGGATAATGCCCGATTTCACCGGCCGTCGGTACCGGTTCCACTACCTGACGGCCATCAACCTCCTCGACGGAATGGGCGTGCCCCTCGTCGATATCCGCCTGCGGGCGGAAGGGGAGTACGAGAATTACCGCGGGGAGATCCGCTCGCAGGATCCCCGCCCGGAACGCCGATCCCGCCGGGAACGATCGTCACGCTCCACGTGGGATGCTTCAGCGCGGTCGATTTCTTCCCGTACCAGTTCTTTTACGGGCTCCAGGGGATCCGCGAGGGGGGCGACGCGTGGGAGACGGACGCGCGGTCGATCCTGGCGCCGTTCGACGCCGCGACGATCCGCTACGCCGCCGCCATGCGGATGCAGGCGCTCCGCTACGATTTCGGCGTCGCGGACGCCGGCCACCGCGGGCGCTTCATGGAGCTGTTCGAATACCGGCCGGGGGAGGGGATCCGGGACGCCCGGCAGACGGCGTATCTCGCGGCGATCCTGCCGTCGCTCCACCTGTGGGGCGGGAATCCCGAGGCGGTGACGGTTGTATTGAAGAGGCTCTTCGGATATGATGTGCGGCTGAAGGAAAACGCGAAGACCGAGACGCCGATCCCCGACGAGCTCCGGTACCGGCTCGGATCGAAGGGGGCGCGGCTCGGATTCGATACGGTGATCGGCGCCTCGTTCGAGGAGCGCGACAGCGGATATGTCGTGGAGTTCGTCGGCGTGCCTCCCGGGAAGATCCGCGATCTGCTGCCCGGGGGACGCACGCGACGCGGCGCGGAGGCGTTCCTCGATTACTGCATGCCGGGCGATCTGGACCGCTCGATCGCCGTCACGGTCGGGAAGCGGGAGGCGCGGGAGAGCGCGCAACGGTATCTCGGGCTTTCGACGTACCTGTGAAGCGGGCGTGCCGCGGGACGCATTGACACGGTGAGGTAAGACGATGGATGGATTCAAGCTGCAATCGGTGAACTGGCGCGACGGAATGCTCCTGAGCATGGGGCACCTGCGCGCCCAGGAAAGCTACCTCGAAGAGCTCGTCCGCTGGCATGCCTTCGACGAAGGGGACCGGTACGGCCTCGTGCGGAAGGATCCGGCGCAGCCGCCGCTGCGGCTGAGCGCGACGGTGAGCGGGAACAGACTCCGGGTCGAGGTGAGCCGCTGCCAGGCGCTCCTCCCCTGCGGGATGGCGGTGGAGTTCGGCGGATCGACAAGCGAGGGTGGGGTGCTCAAGGCCGAAATGGATGCTCCGGCGACCCGCGTCCCCGTGTTCCTCGGCGTCAATCCCGGGGAGAAGCGGCAGGTGGGGAACCCCGATCCGTCGGAAGAGGTGCCCCGGATTCCGTACGAGATACCGGCGTTCCGGATCGCCCTCGGCGAGCCGCCGAACCTTCCCGAGTCGATGTATCTCCCGATCGCCGTGCTCGCCGTGAGCGGTTCCGATGTGGCCCCGGCGGCCGACTACTTCCCCCCCTGCATGAGCGTCAACGCCGACGAGCGGCTCTCCTCGATGGCGATCGATCACCGGAACCGCCTCGAGAACCTCCTCAAGCTCTCCATCAACGCCTATATCGCCGCCTCCTCGGACAAGGGGATCGAAGGCGCGTCGACGAAGCTCCAGAGCGCCTTCCGTGAGACGTCGCACGATCTCGTGTATCATATGGCCGCGCATCTCGACGATTTCGTCGTCGGACGCGGCGCACCGCACCCGGCCGTGTACATGCTGCAGTTCAAGAAGCTGTTCCGCGTCGTCTCGGCGCTCCTTCACCTGCATCCGGGGCTCAAGGATTTCCTGAACGAGAAATTCTTCACGAAGGAGGGGGGCGCCGATATCGGCTCCTGGCTCTCGGCGATCGATTCCTTCCTCCTCTCCGCGTACGATCACCGGGACATCGCCGCTCAGATGCGCGCCGTCGATCGTATCCTCGGAACGATGCGCTCGCTCATGGCCTTCCTCTCGAAGACGAGTTCCGATCAGCTCGGCGAGCAGGCGGTGGCCACCGAGACGATCATGTACCGCGGGAAGACCTACCGGAACAGCGCGCTCGGCGCGAGCAAGCTCGAGGAGGTGGGCGAGCTGAACTTCCTCGTCATGAAGCTCGCCGAGCCGGGAGCGGTGAAGGACGCGGTGACCCTGATCAACAAAGATCTCTTCTCGGACGGCCAGTGGCGGAACATGCAGGTCCGCCTCGGCGTGAACGAGGCGCGCGGGCTCGGCGAGACCGACCCCGTCGAGGTCGACGTCACGAGCTACAGCAACAAGGTCGTGCTCCATCCGATGGACATGATGTCGTCGTCGTCGGTCAAGCAGGTGACCCTCATCTTCCGCGGCCTCCCCGATTCGAAGAAGCTGGCCGCGCTCGGCAAGACGGATCTCATTCTTTATATTTCGTGATGGAGGGTGTGATCAATGGGTGAGAGCATAACGTCATATATCGAGGATCTGTTCAGGTACCTCAATGCCTACGAGAGCGATTACGGATCCTTCCAGGCCGATGGATTCTTCCAGACGTACAACGGCATCGGCGCCGTGTTCCAGGCGCTCCGGGAGCAGCGCGACAAGGCGGTCGAGGTCGACCGCGTCTTCCTCGAGAAGATCAAGCAGCGGCCGCTCACGAGCTCCGATCTGCGGCAGCTGACCATCCAGGTCATCGTCTCGTTCTTCGAATCGGTCGCCGACACGGACGGCCGCTCGGGCAGCTCCTATATCTACTGCCGCGAGCTCAGGACCGTTCGGCAGGACGTCCCGTACTTCGAGACGGTTCTCGTGCCGCTCCTCGCCCGCGAGGGGAGCCTGAACGGCAATTTCGAGCTGAATCGTTTCTTCCTGCAGGAGATCGGGCGCTACATCAGGAAGTTCAGCAGGAGCTTCAGCGCCGACGTCAATTTCGAGGACTTCAAGGGAATGCCGGTGCATCAGAAGCTGCTGACGCTCTCGCTCCGGCGCTCCGAGCTCGGCGAAGACATCATCAACGACCGGGATTCGCTCGAGTTTCATATGCGCAACGTGGGCGTTTTCGAGAAGCTGCGGCAGGAGAGCCCGCTCGCGGAGCGCTATATCAAGGAGTGGAAGTACCTTGCCCGCGGGCCCGGTTTCTGGGACCGCGTGGGGCAGTTTTTCGGCCTCGTCGGAAGCAAACTCAAGGGCTCGTCGAGCTCCAACTACGTGAGCCTGTCGCTCCGGCAGCGTTATTCCGCGTATCTGTTCTACGGGCTGCTGATCGTCGTGTTCGTGTTTCTCGCCGTGTTCATCCCGCTGCAATGGAACAAGTACACGGAGCGGAGACTCGAGCGGTTCAAGGCCCATGTCGAAGAGACCGAACGGGCCATGGGCTCATAGGGGGACGGGAGGGTCATGAAGATAGCCAAGATATTCAAGCTCGGGCAGAAGGGCGCCAAGCGGGCCAAGAAGATGAAGGGAGGCGCCGCCCCGGCCGCCGCCTGGCCGGAGGGGACGAGGGTCGGCGTCTTCGGGCACGAGAACTCGGGGAAGACGGTGTTCTTCACCGCGCTCTACACGCAGAGCAAGACCACCGCGAATTTCCACGTGTCGGTGCGCGACAACGCGACGGCCAACGAGTTCTTCAGGAACGACATGGCCATCAAGGGGGTCGACGTCGACAGCGGCGGCACGGGAACGATCGCGGCCAAATCCGTTCCGAAGCGGTTCCCCGACCGGACCGTGAAGGATCTCGTGGTCCAGTTCACGGCCATTCTCGACGGGAGCGTCAAGATCCCGGTGGTCACCTACGATTACAACGGCCGGGCCGCTTCGATCTCCGATCGCTCGGACGAGGCGGAGAAGATCCGGTCCTTCATGGCGGACGCCGACGGGCTGCTCTTCTTCTTCGATCCGAAGGTCCTCGGCGCGGATCCCGAGGTCCAGGCGCGGGTCTCGTCGTTCGTCAACGTGCTCGAGCTTATCGTGTCGCTCAAATCGCGTCTCCCCATCCCCGTGGGGCTCGTGATCACCAAGGCCGATTCGCTTCCCGGCTTCACCGGCGAGGACAAGACGATCCTGATCCGGTCGAAGGACGAGCAGGTGATCGCCGACGACTACGAGACGTTCCTCGAGAAGGTGCTCGGCTTCGACAGCCTCGCCGACGACCGGGAGTGGGCCGCGTCGGTTCGGACCATCCTCGTGAAGCTCAGGGAGTTCATCCGCGTCGTCGTGGGGCGGACGCTCGACTTCCAGATCTTCTTCGTGTCGAGCACGGGGAACAAGCCGGAGAAAATCGGCGCCGAGGTCGGCCGGTCGCTCTACGCGCCGCCCGACAAGGTCAATCCGTGCGGCGTCACGGAGCCGTTCTACTGGATGCTCAAGTCGATCGTCCGGAGCCGGCGCCTGACCGCGTTCCGGAGGGTCGCGGGATTCGTCGTCGCGATCGCGGCGATCTGGATCGCGCTGTACTCGCTCCCGTTCATGATTCACTTCGGCGGCCTCCTGCGGTCCCCGGCGCGGGTGGAGAGCAAGGCGCTGAAGGAGGCCGGCGGCAATCACCGGCTCCTGTCGCCGGCGCAGAACGACGACATCTTCAACGCGTACCGGCGGTACGGCGGCGCCTGGCTCGTCAAGCGGATGTTCCCCGAGTACCAGGTGCAGGCCCAGCACATGAAGGATATCTACGGCGGCATCGGCACGCCGACGGCCGGCGGGAGGCTGGACGCCATTCTCATCCAGCTCGCGGGTGTGATCGCCGACGAGAAATCGCGCCCCGTCTGGGACCGCGGCGACAAGAAGGTGAAGCTCGACGACGCCACCAAGCGGCTGCTCGACGAGCTCAAGGAGATGCACTCCGGCGACGAGAACGAGCCGTCGTTCAAGCGCTCCGAGCGGGCGCTGTTCCTGTGGGGTCTTTTCGAGCAGCACCTGCAGAGCTCGCAGGATCCGGCGATCCTGAACTCGATCTGGGAGCAGGTCGCCGCGAACGCGAAGAATCCGGATTACAACGACGCGGAAGCGCGGTACGGGGAGGCGCTCCAGCGGCTCGCCAACAAGGCGGCTTCGGAGGAAGCTCCTTCCCTGCAGGAAACCAATACGATCCTCGATGCGTACGCGGAGCTCAAGGGGCGGGTCAACGCGAAGGACGCCGATCCCGCCTTCGTTCTCGGCGAGGCGGCGGACGAGCTTCGGAATATCGCGTCCAAGCTGACGAGGGGCGTCCACGCCGAGCAGCTCTCCGCGATCTCGCAGTTCGTCGCCGCCGTGGAGGCGCTGAAGAAGGAACAGCAGTACGTCTGCATCGTGAAGAACATCGCCGGGCTCGATCACGTTCACATCGAAGTGACGAAACCGGGCGGAAGCCCCTCCTGGTCGGAGCAGACGCAGTGCTTCAAGGGGGACGAAGTCGATCTGCGGTGGAAGCCGGGGGACGAAATCTACATCGCGTACGACGAGGAAAAGCACACGTGCAAATGGGGAAATCAGCCGAGCGACATGCAGGTGTTCGACGACGAATACGCGCTGTACCAGCTCGACGGAAAGGTGAGCTTCTCCAATATCGGAAAGACGGTGACGCTGGGCTTCAAGGGCGGTCTGCGGGAGAAGCTGCCGAAGCTGAAATGAACGAACGGATCGGAGAAAGGAACGATGGTATGAAAAGAGCGACGCTGTCCGTGCTCGCCGTCCTCGTCCTGGCCGCGCTGCCCGCGATCGCCTTCGCGGCGAAGGTGGCCGTGCCCGAGGGCACGCCGGTCAAGGTCATGTTCGACGCCGGGAAGAAGATCTCCTCGGGCGAGCGCAAGGCGGGAGACACGCTGTCGATTCGTCTGGTTGAAGACGTCAAGATCGGCGGAAAGACGATCGTCGGGGCCGGCGCGAAGGGAATCGCGAGGGTCAAGGAAGTGACGCCCTCTACGAAGCCCGGGAAGCCGGGCACCATAGAAGTCTCGTTCATTTCGCTGACGGCGGGCGGCGAGTTCCGGTCGAAGGACGGAAGCGACATCAAGCTCGCCGGAGCGGCGAAGGACGTAGGCGGCTCGCACAAGATCCTTTCCTGGCTCTTCATCTTCGGATTGTTCATCAAGGGGGGGCAGGGGGATATCGATGCGGCGCGGATCTACCAGGCTACGGTCGGAGAAACGATCGTTCTCGAGAGCAGATAGCCGGGAGCCGGAGCCCGGGAGGATTCGCCCGCGGCATCCGCGCCGGTATCACCGGCAGCCGGTGAAGAGATAGTGGTAGGCCGCTCCCCAGGTCCACGCGATATCGTACAGCTCGACCTCGTCGAGGCCGCCCGCCAAATACGCGTGGGCCAAGGCGTTATCCTTTCCCATGTACAGCGCGCCGATCGTGTTCGGGGCCGCCTCGCGGCCGTCCCCGGCGATCCACGATCCCGTCATCTGGTAGATGTAGCATCCGGCCCCGACGACCGTCACCGGTGATGAAGGCTCGCCGAAGCGGTACGAGAAGAGCACGTGGAACCAGCCCGTCGACCGGGCGTCCGGAATGTCGACTCGATACGTGTGATATTTCGAGCTTCCATATCTGAAGAGCAGCGACTTGAAGCCGTCGGTGCCCGAGGCGTCCTGGAGGAGCAGCTGGTAGTTGATGGCCCCGTTCGCGTTTCGCTTGCAGATCAGCGACGAGAGCGGATTCGGGGCGGTGGCGGCAGGCACATAGATCCACATCGACATCGTGATCTCGTTCGAAAGATCGAGGAGCGCGTCGTCGGGAACCTCGACGAAATCGCTGGTCCCGTTGAAGAGGCGCGCCTGGCCGGCGGGCCCGTAGGGCTCGTTCGTCGTTCCCGTCGCCGTGCCGTCGAGGCCGTTGCCCGACTGGTCGTAGATGGTCGCGAAGCTGGCGCCGGTGCTCATGTTCCAGTAGGCGACGGAGCGGGCCCAGGGATCGTAGAGCAGCACGACGGAATTCTCGGCGCGGATCCCCGCCGTGGGCAGGGCGGCGCCGACCTTGTTGGTCATCGAGAGCACCGCCGGGGTGAACGTGGCGGTTTCGAACGGCGAGATTTCGTATATGTACGTCTGGTAAGACACGGTCGCGATCTCCACGTAGCCGTCCGCGTCGACGATCCGGTCGGTGACGTTCCGGAGCGACACGTCGATGGACACGGTGTAGGACGCATCCACCGAGATCGCGGCTCCCGCCACCTTGGCGAGCTGGGGATCGATGACGACGTTGCCCACGCTGACGTCGAGGTAGGTCCCGCCCACCAAGCGATGGCTCGCGAGGCTGACGCGAATGCCGGCGATATCGGGGAGCTTGTAGACGCGGATCTTCATCGCGAGAACGTCCCCCTGGAGCGTCTCGAGATACGCCGGCGAAACCTTGATCATCGGGACCTGCGGGATGAGCGCGATGTCGAGCGCGAGCTCCGTCCCTCCCGCGACGTCGGCCGTTGTTTCTCCGGAGAAGAGCAGCACATCCGCCCCGTCGAAGGCGTCGATATGGAACAGCCGGTCCGGACCGGCGGGCACGACGACGCTCGCGACGAGCGTGCCGCCCGAGAGCGCGAGGTCGGCGACGATCGGCGCGATGATGCCCGGCCCCGTCACGGTGAGCGTGAAGGAGGACGCCTGCGCGTTTCCCCAGGACGTTCCGGGGGCCGCGTGTATCCGCACATCGATGCTCAGCTCATCGGCCGAGGTTATCTTGTCCGAGCACGATGAGACGGTCAGGATCGCGCACAGGAGCGCGAGCGCCGCGAAGCCGCGAAAGGTACCGGATGCGAACATCGTTCACTCCCCTCAATACGAAACGCGCAATCCGCCCGACGCCTGGAGACCGCCGATGCCGGTGTCCCCGCCGTCGGTCGAACCGGTATAGTACATAACACCGAGATCGAGGCCGAGATTCCGGGAAAGCGTTCTCCCGAGATCGACGCCGAGATTCAGCAGCGACGATCTCCCGAGCGCTTCCTCGCTCTCCATGATCTGCCGCGTGCCGATCAGAGCGCCGATCGTCCAGTCGCTCCCGAGCGGGCGCGCGACGCGCAGGAACACGTCGAACTCGTCGCCGTACTGCTTCAGCTCGCTCTCGATCGCGCCCGTCGCCGTGCTGTAGCGCTCGTTGCGGCCGCGCAGTATCATCCGAAGCCCCAGCTCGGCGCCGTACGTCTTTCCGGTCAGCGCGGCCCCGAGCCGCGCGCTGAACTGCGGCGACTGCCGGTAGATGTCCGCGCCGTCGAGCGCGTCCGTTCCGAAGACGGCGAAGCCGAAATCGCCGGTGTACCTGATCCTGCCGGAGGACGCGGCGGCCGTGGCGTTCACCGAAAGCGCGTCGCCGGGATCGTATTCGCCGACGCCGTCGTACGGCTTGTAGGCGCCGAGGAAATCGTATACCGCGCTCAGGCCGCACGTGAAGGGCCCGAGCTCGGTTGCGCCCCCCGCCTGCAGGTTGAATCCGAAACCCGCCCCGTAGCTCCGGAGCGGCAGCGACAGGTAATCGCGCGAGAGATACTCGACGATGCGCCGCTCGCCGTCGGGATCGAGCTCTCGTTTCCCGGTCGGCAGGTTGAGCCCGGCGGAGAGCAGCACGCGGTCCTTCGCGAAGGAGCGCGCGAGCTGGAGCCGCAGGTCGCCGAGCCCCGACATGCTTTCGTCGACGCTCCCGGCCTCGAGCGCGTTGGAGGCGGTCAGGATCTGGTATCTGGCTTCGAAGTTGTCGCGGATGGGGACGAATCCCGAGATGCCGAGGCTCGTCTGCGCGAGATCTTCGTCCGGGCCGGACGCGGGATCGAGGGACCATGCGCCGTAGTTGAGCTTCACGGCGAACGAGCCCGGCTGATTGAAGACGATCTGGCCGTTCGCCGGAGCGGCGAGGAGCGACGCGAGGGCCAGTATCGTCGCGGCGATCGTCCTAATTCGCATCGAGGTGCCCCCTGACGATGATGGTCCCGTAGCCGTTCCCGATGGGACCGCCCCCCGGCGGGGCCATCGGATACGAGCCGTAATACCAGTACAGATCCGTGTTCATGATGAAGCCGCCGTTCACGAGGTTCGCGGCCTGCGCCGCGTCCATGTCCGTTCCGGCGCCCTCGGGGCTGATCGACGAGGCGACTTCCCGCTCGAACGATTTGGCGCGTCCGGACGGCGCCCCCTTCAGCTCGCCGCGGTAGGAGGAGGTGAGCTCCATCTTGTCGGCGAGCCGCGAGGCCTCGACGAAGGCGGGATCGAGCGCGCCCGCCTTCCGGAACGAGCCCGCCGCGTCGTCGAACAGCCCGCGTTTCTCCTGCGAGAGCCCCTCGCTGAAGGCCATGAACGCGAGGAACGATTCGGTGGGAACCTCCTCGATCGCGTCCCGCTCGGCCTTGTCGATCGCGATCCCGAGGGTGTCGAGGAGCGCGAACACGAACTTCTTCTCGACGTCGAAGAATCGGTCGAGGTTCCCCTCGTTCGACTGCGTGCCGCTCGCCGCGCCGTCGACCGTGTTGACGAGCCGCCCGTCGATCCTGAATCCCGATTCGCCGGCCCCGGTCACCGTGCCGAGGACGATGGTGCGGGTGCCGAGCAGCTTCCCCATGCGCGGGGCGATGCGGCGGTCGGCGTAGCTCGACTCGCCGAGCTTGAGCTCGTCGAGGATCACGTTGATCTTGATCCGCTCGAGGACCCGGAGCTCCTTGACCTTGGAGAGATCGATGGCGACGAGCTCGGCGAGTCCGAGCGCTATCGGCTGATAGTCCGGCGGGAGGTAGGAGCCGTTGAAGTTGACGACTGCGATGCTGTTCTCCGGCGCCGACGCGACGGAGAGCGTGTCCTCGCCGCGCACCGCTTCGCGGGCGTTCGCGGCGAGCTGCGCGTCGATCAGCACGCCCAGCCGGTCCCGGATCAGCTTCCGCGTCCGGTCGTCCCCCTCCAAATTGGCCGCCGCGGCGTACACGCGTATCGCCTTGTCGGTCTCGCCGGTCCTCTCGAATATGAGACCGAGGTAGAAATTCGAGAGCGCGTTGGGGCTGATCCTGTTGGACGCGGCGAATGCTTCCTCGGCTTTCCCGAGCGAATCGCTCCGGTACCACGCCATGCCGAGCTCCCGCCACGCCCGGTAGTCGTCCGGTTTCTCCTGCACGGCCCGGTACAGGCGGTCGCGCGCCTCCTCGTAGTTCCCCTGATCCGAAGCGGCCACGCCCTCCCGATAGTAGCTCCCCCCGCAGCCCGCGAGGAGCAGCAGGGGAACGAGAATCGCTGCCGCACTATATCTCCTCGACATCGCACGCTCCTTGTCTTCGAGGCGCTCTCAGCTCACGAGCGGCTTGTAGATTTCCATTTTCTTCTTCGCTTCGGTGAAGGAGTTGTCCTTCTCGTACGCCTTCCGGAAATAGTCGTACGCCTTCTCGTACTCGTATTCGTCCATGTACTTGAGCCCGAGGGAATAGAGCCGCGCGGCGTCCATGTCCTCGGTCGCCGATTCCTCGATCGCCGCGCCCGCCTCTTTCGAAATCGTGAGGTTGAGCTTGCCGGCGACGTCCTTCACGAGCGCCTTCTCCATCTCGACGAAGTTCGGTTTGCCCTCGCGGTCGGCCGTCGTCACGATCTCCGAGGTCTCGACGTCGACGACGCGGACGACCATCCGGGCGCTCTTGCCGTCGAGCTGCGTGATGCTGCCGAACACCATCAGCTGCGCGCCGAGCATCTTGCCCACCTTCACCGCCGTGGCGGGATCGATCTTCTTGTCCTCGGCCAGCTTGATCTCCCGGAGCAGGTAGTCGAGCTTGTCCCGCTCGACGATCCTCACGCCGCCGAACGCGGAGAAATCGTATTCGAAGAAATCGGCGAGCCCCTTGCTGAGGTCGCCGAGGCTCTCCTTATATTCGCCCACGGAGAAGTTGTCGAACTCCATGACGGCGATCGTCCGCGCGGCCGGCGCGGCGTCGTTCCGGCAGACGAGCATGTCCTTGCTCTTCGATATCTCGTACCACTTGTCCCGCAGCTCGCTCGGCCACAGCTCGCGCGGGAAGTTCATGAGACAGTGCCCGATGCTCGAGATCTCCTGCAGATAGCCGAAGGCCTCGCGTTTGTATTTCTGCCCCTTCGCGTACGTGATGACGCTCTTGACTTCGAGGATGGCGACGCTGTCGCCGGCGGCCAGATCCTTCCGCGAGAGCAGCTCGTCGGTGATGGCGAGCCCCGCGTCGAACTCGCCGTCGAGGTAGACGTTGACGGCCTCCGCGAGCCGCTCGGTGAGCGTGCCCTCGGGCGCCGCCGCGGCGGGGGCCGCCGTCAGCGACCGCAGGGGCGCGAGGAGCAGCAGCGCGAGCATGGCGAAAAACAGAACGATTCGCTTCATGGCACATTCCTCCCGCTGGTGAATGAGATCGCTCTTCGGAACTCTATCCTATTCCTCGAACGCGTGCGAAACGATCTGCGTCCCGCCGCTCTCGAGGGTGACGGACGTCGAATAGGAGCGCTCCGTCCCGTCCACGACGGCGACGATCCGCACGTCGTACCGGCCGGGCGGCCGCTCGAAGGTGAACGGCGTCGTCTCGTACTGCCGCTCGCCGTTGATGTAGATCGCCGCGTTTCGAGGCCGCGACAGCACCTTGAGGAATCCGGGCGCGACCGCCGGCGGTTTGGACGTACGCGCGCCCCCGGTTGTTCCTGCGCCGGCGGCGGTTCCGGCGCCGGCGCCGGTCTTTTGGTCGCCGGCCGCGGCCGGTTTCCGCTCCTCGGTCGTGCCGGCCGGGGCGCCGGTTTCCCCCGTGCGCTCCTGTCGCGTCGTCGAATCGGCGCGGGAGGGAAGGGCGCTCTCGATCGACCGCTGCGTGTCCGTGACGGCCGTCCGGCTCGTCCCGGCGCCGCCGAGCGCCGGATCGGTCCCTTCGCCTCCTCCTCCCGACATCATCCTGATCCCGGCGATCGCGGCCGCCGCCACGACGACGACCCCCACGACGGCGCCGGCGATCTTTCCCCGCGCGCCGCGTTTCGCGGGGCGCCTGGCGGCCGGCGCCGCGGGCGCGTTCGCGGGGGGAACATGCGTTCCGGAGAGCCGCGAGAGCTCCGATTTCATATCGGCGACGGAGGCGTATCGCTTCGGCGGATCCTTGTCCATCGCCTTCAGGATGATCCGGTCGAGCTCGCCGGGGATATCCTCGTTGAAACGCGATGGAGGCTCGGGATTCTCGAGGAGCTTCATGTCCCGCAGGATGAACTCGTTCTCCCCCGTGAACGGCGCCCGCCCCGCGAGCATCTTGTACATCATGGTGCCCACGGCGTAGATGTCGCATTTGGCGTAATCGATCCCTTCGCCCCCCGCGAACTGCTCGGGCGCCATGTACTCGGGCGTGCCGGCGGCGGTGCCGACGATCGTCATCTGGGGATCGGTCTTTCCCTTGGCGATGCCGAAGTCGATGATCTTGAGCTGCCCGTCCCGGTCGAACATGACGTTCCCGGGCTTGATGTCGCGATGATAGATCCCCTTGTCGTGCGCGAAGGCGAGCGCGGCGAGGAGACCGTCGACGATAGCGAGGGTCTCGTTCACCGCGAATTTTCCCTTCTCGGCGATCATCTCCTCGAGCGATTTCCCGTCGATGTACTCCATCGCGATGACGAGCTCGTCCTCGTGATTGAAGAAATGCCGGATGTGGCAGATGTTCGGATTCCGCTCGAGAAGGGCGAGCTTGTCGGCCTCCTGCATGAAGCGCGCGGCGTGCCGCGGGTCGGAGAGAATCTTGAGAACGACCTTCAGATTCGGGACGTCCTTGTGCACCGCGAGGTAGACCTTGGCCATGCCTCCGGCGCCGATCTGCTTGAGGACCCGGTAATTCCCAATCTCGCGCTCTGCCATGCGAAACCGCTCCAATCCCGTATCTCGTGTAGCAAAATTCATTTAACCCGGGAGTGTCAACACAAAACTGCATGGCCGCCGCGCAGGCCCATGGTTCCCGAAGAGGTGCGTGCCCGGCGAACTTCGCTCCTTGATTCGCTTCGGGCGCGGGCTTCCCGGCGGAATGGACGGGGACGCTGACCGGCACGAATCCCGGCTTCATCGACCGGGCGAACGGTCTCCTGCGCCCCGCCGCCGGAGCGATCGATATCGGCGCGTTCGAACGAGAGTATCGGCAGCCGGAGCTTCCATCGCATTCTCTCCCGAATGTCCGTAACTTTTCCGCTCAAAACGTCCAATATCTGCGGAGGAGGTGAATGCTGCATTTTCAAGAGCTTTAAGGAAAAGGAGGATGCCATGGAAACCTATCGGGAAGCGAAGCGTCTCATGTTCCGGCGCACCGTGCTGATCGCGTCGTTGATCGCGGCCGGGCTTTCTTGGCTTCTGGAATCTGCGCGCTCATTGTGATATAATATCGCCCAGCGGGGACTCGCGGTAAGTGGGGGAAGGCCGCATAATCGCACAATCAGAGTCAGAGGAGGTCGATCCATGGGCCATCGCGGAAGGATTTCCTTTCTCGTGCTCGCCGTATCCATGGGGATGCTGCTCGTTCATGGTTTCGCCGCGCCGGTCGCGGCGCAGCCGAACGAAGAGAAGTCCGACTGGCGGGTGAACATCCGGATCGATTACCCGGAGCTCGGTGTCCAAGACACCACCCGGTTGATTGGCCACAGCAAGCTGAAATGGTTCGATCCATATGCCTCGCCGCTCTTCCCGCCGCATCTCGAGGTCGATTCGCAAATCGACACGGTGAGATTGTTCAATCCAACGGGGAGTTGGGCGTGGAATCCGCCCGGGATGATTTGGCCGGGGAAGGGCTTCCTGCTCGATCCGGAGCCGGTCATCGAGAGCTTCTTCGATGTCACATTCGAAATAGGTCCGCCCAAGTACGATCCGCTGGACACGCTGAGGTTGATGGCTCCCGTGCGCACCTTCGGCAAGGCGCACGACTGGCCGCCCCTGTTCGACAAGTTCGAAACGCCGCCGGGCATGCCGCCGGTCCCGATGGAAGGGCGCGACGGGCTGGTGCACGCTTTCCTGATATCGATTGAATACGAGATGACTCCGCACTACGAGCCGGAGGTCCACTTGAGCGTCGCGACGGCATACGGCTCCGGCGTCGCCCTCGTCGGCGAAGACGGGATGATTCATATGTCGGCCGGCCTGGCAGGCGATTACGAAGCGGTCGAGGCGATATTCAGCCGGCGGCTCGCGGGCGATCCGGGCCCCTTCGTGCCCTTCCACGTCGACATGGACGGCTCGGCGCCGGTTATCTCGACGGTCGATCCCAAGGGATCGGGAGACGGATGGTCGGCGAATTTCGATCCGGGCTCCGATCCTTTCGACGGATGCTGGGTCGAGTTCGAGGGCGCGCTCCTCGTGCCGCCCTACGGCATGTTCAGGGACACCGTGCTCGTATTCGTCGATCCGACGCCGCCGATCCCTTCCTTCTTCGATATTCATCGAGATTCGATCCCCGTTTTCCACATCGATTCGTTCTTCGATATCACCTATCGTCTGGATGACGAGCTGCCGGCCCCGACGCCGAGCGAGGTCTGGGTGTTTCCGCTGAAGAAGGACTTCCAGCGGGAGCTCACCCCGGTGGATCAGCTCGGTCTCGGCACGCCGATGGACACGATGTCGTGCGGGCCGGCGGGGGCCGCGTCGTGCTTGAAGTATTTCGCCGATCACGGTTATCCGGGGCTGGACAATCCCGGGGGAGACGAGACGAAGCCCGCGATGAGCGGCGAGGACATCGCGCGGGAACTGCAGGGCGCGATGGGGACGAGCGCGACCGAGGGAACGACGCCCGACGGCGCGGTGGCCGGCATCGACAGCTACCTCAAGAAGCACGGGCAGAGCGGTTGGACGGTGGAGCACCATCCGGTGGACGACGCCACCGATCTCGCCGAGATGATCCGCGAGTTCGAGTCGGACGGCGAGGACGTGCTCGTCATTCTCGAGGACGTGACGGCCGAGGGGGACACGATGGGGCACCTCGTGACGCTCGGCTCGACGCATTCGAGCTGCCCGGGAACGGCGGGGTCGGGAGGCGCGTCCGGCACGCCGACGGCGAGGATCGATTTCATGGATCCCTACGGGGGCGGGCTCCCCGCCGACAACGATTACCCGCTCGATACGAGCGAAGGGGGCCGGCCGACGACGGAAGGATACGATCTGGACGGCGAGGGAGCGGACGCCGAGGTCGCGGGGTACATCAAGGTGTCCCCGCCCGAAGGCGGGCCGGCGCCGGTTCCGCTCGCGCGAGCGGCGGCGCGCGAGCCGTGGATCCTCGCCGCGACGGGGCTCGTCCGCGGAAACGGCCTCGTGGACACGCTTCGTTTCGGCACGGCGCCGTTCCCCGGCGGCCTGTATCTCATGGAAGTCGTCACGATTGACGATCAAGGATTCCGGTGCCGCGACATCAGGCTCGCGGGGATTCCCGAGCATACGACCGGCGGCGATCTGCCCGATCCAGGTGGCCGGACGATGCTCCGCGGCTCCTATCCGAATCCATTCAATCCGACGACCACGATTGACTTCTACATCGCGAGCGGCACGAAGGTCACGCTCGCCATCTATGACGTCGCCGGACGCAGGGTGCGGACGCTGATTTCGGACGCATTCACCGAAGCCGGCGTTCACAAGGTCGACTGGAACGGGAAGGATGACGGCGGGAGAAAGCTCGCGAGCGGAGTTTATTTCGCGAGCTTCAGGGCGGAAGGGCAGGTCGAGGCGCGGAAGCTTATTCTCCTGCGGTAGTGACGGCTCGATTCGACGGCCTTATTTATCGCGCCACGACGTTCATCGAAGCGGGAGGGATCGAGAAACCCCTCCCGCTTTTTCCGTTCAGTCCTCAACGGGATTCGGGCGGACGTCTCGGGTCGAGGCGATCTGCCATTCATTGAAGATGACGTAAATGATCTGGTTCACCTGCGGCCGGTCGAAGAACCACAGCTCGAATCCGAAATGCGCGCTCGGCGCCGCGACGGCGACTCCGGCCGTCACGTTCGGAACGACGTCCGCGTACTTCGTCACCCAGAGCGCCGCGGCCTGAAAATTGAGCGGCGAAGCCATGTTCTTCGATCTCATGCGGTACATCGGGTGGAAGCACGACTGGCTTCTTACGGCGTTCCGGTTCATCCAGTACGCGGGATCGTAAACCTCGACGGGGGTGAATCCGCCGGGATACGGCGAGGGCATGTTGGGAGAGTAGTACCGAGGCGACACCAGAATCTCCGACCAGAGGTTGAGCTCGCTCGGCATGCCGGGAACCCTGTTATGCCACGCGTCGGTCGACTTTACCGCCCCGGGATACATGCAATCGTAGTTACGAACTCTCCGCATCGGCATATCCGAATCGGTACGGAACGTCCCGACGATCTTGTCGAGCATGGTGACGCAGTAATCCTTGTATGCGTATGAATTCACGCTGCTCGTATCCCCCTCGCAGACGTCGGAGTTGCCGAGAAACTCGCACTTGATATTGAGCGGGAAGCCCCTCGAACCCAACGCGGGGGGAAAGATCGCGGCGAGCCCATTCATTCTATCCGACATGCCTTCCGTCAGCAGGTGCCCGCCCTTCGCGAGGAAGAACGACAAGTAATTCATTTGGAGTACGCCTCCCGAGCTGATCATGCTCTCGGGGGTGAACCGGATGACGTCGTCCCAGGCGCCATGAGACGCATCCGTTGAGAAGGTCCAGATAATGTTCTTGTACCGCGTGATGAGCGAGAGCTCGGGCGGCTTCCCGTTGTACGAGTAATAGGCGTCGTACACGTCCCGCGATGCGTCAAAATCCGCCGCCTGAGCGCAGTGACCGAGCCAGAAGGCGTCATGCTCGTCCTCCCGCGGCATCACGTAGTCATACTGGGGAAAATTGTACGACGGAAAATCGTCCACCCAGAGGAGATTCCGCTCCATGGTGAACGGTATGACCGATACCTCGATCCTGCCGAGGGTAATGGCGCCCGAGTTGTCGATCGCCTCGATGTAGAGCGTATGCACTCCCGATTGGAACGCGATGGGCGCTGCGGAAGTGTTCTCGGGCGAGAATTCCTTGGTCTCCCAATCGTGCTTATCGTTGATATCGGATACGTCCCAGCCGTATCGATAACCGACGATCGTGCCTCCATAGGAGCTCGCGTCGGCATGCCACGAGAAGTTCATCTCGAGCCCCGCGGGAAAAGCGACGGCCTCCGGTCGAAGATTCGTGCCGATAAAGGCGCTGCCTCCGAGGAACGGTTCCCAGGTGCTCAGGAGAGGCGCCGCGGTGTTCGATACGATGAACTGCCGAATGTTCACCCCCCGAGTGAATACCGTCGTGACTTTGTCCGAGCGGTCCTGCGCCTGCACGGCGAAGATGTGGGCTCTTCTCAATGCGAGGGGCTCGTCCTCCCCGAGCGTCGTGGTCCGGCCGTGCGGATTATCGTACGGAATCCAATGCGACCATCTGCTCTCGTATCGCGCGGGGTGCAGGTTCAAATCCCGGACGATGTCGAATTGAGGGTTGTAATTGCCATTCGTATCGACGACCTGCATGCAGAGCCACCGGACGAAGAGCGGCTCGATCTCGAGCCCGCTGTGCCATCCGAATTGGATCACCGGCCCGAGCATGACGACGGCCGAAAGATCCGGGGGCGGAGTCGGGGTGTCGATGATGACGAACGGTTCCCCGCCGCTCGGAGGTCGAATCGGCAGCTCGCTGAGGTTGGCGTCCATATTTGGAACGGGCTCCGGCGGGAGCGTTTCCCGGCAGCCGAAGAACGCCGGGACGAGGAGAACGGCAAAGGCAGCGACGAGAAGCACCATCCTTCGCATGGCTTTCCCCCTTCTTGCTATCGTGAACGTTCGGCGAAGAACGATTCGGTCGGTTGGCTCGGGACGGTACTCGCTTATCTACTCTAATAATACAATGCGCGCGCGGTCGCGTCAAGGCGGGACGAAGGCGGGCGGAATATCCACGAGATACGAGCCCGTTTCAATCTTCCGCAGGCTCCGGACTGACCTGTCGGGTCGCGGCGATTCCCCACTCGCCGAAGATGACGTCAATGATCTGGCTCACCTGCGTCCGGTCGAAGAACCAGAGCTCGAATCCGAAGTGCGCGCTCGGCGCGGCGACGGCGACGCCGGAGGCCACATCCGGGATGACATCCGCGTACTTGGTCACCCAGAGCGCCACGGCTTGATTGTTGAGAACCGAAACCATGTTCTTCGATTTCATCCGGTACATCGGATGGAAGCACTCCTGGCTCCTCACGAGATTCCGGCTCATCCAGTACGCGGGATCATAAACCTCGACGGGGGTGAATCCGCCGGGACGGGGCGAGGGCTCGTTGGGGGCATAGTAGCGCCCCGCTTCGATGATCTTGGACCAGAGATTTAGATTGTCCGGCATGCCGGGAATCCATGTATGCCACTCGTCGGTCGATTTGACCGCGCCGGGATACATGCAATCAAAATTGCGGATTCTCCGAAACGGCATATCCGGATCGGTGCGGAACGCCCCGTCGATCTTGTCGAGCAGGGTGATGCAGTAATCCTTGTACGGATACGAATTGACGCTGCTCGTGTCTCCGTCGCACGTATTGGAGTTGCCGAGAAACTCGCACTTGAGATTGAGTGGGAAGCCTCTGTCCGCCTGCACCACGGGAAGGACCGCGGCGAGCCCCGCCGCCTTTTCTGACATCCCCTCGGTGATCAGGTGTCCCCCCTTCGCCAGGAAGACCAACAGAGAGTTTCTCATGAGCGTGCTTCCACAGCAGGGGATCATGCACTCGGGGGTGAAGGCGATGATGTTGTCATAGCAGCTCGTCGTGAGGTCCGAGTTGAACGTCCAGACGATATTCTTGTATTTCAAAATGATCGGAAGCCCGGGCGGCTTTCCGCCATACGAGTAATAGACATCGTACACGTCCCGCGACGGGTCGAAACCCGTCGCCCTGGCGCAGTGACCGAGCCAGAAGGCGTCGTGTTCGTCCTCCCGCGGGAAGTTGTAGTCGATCTGCGTGAAATCGTTCGTCGAACGGAAATCGTCCACCCAGAGGAGATTTCTCTCCATGGTGAACGGGACGAGCGAAAGCTCGATCATGCCGAGGGTTATCGCGCCCGAGTTGTCGATCGCCTCGACGAAAAGAGTGTGAACGCCCGTCTGAAACGCGACCGGAATCGCGCGGGTGCAACGGAGGGAGAATTCAGTCGCCCATTCTTGATCGTCGTTGATGTCGGACACATCCCAGCCGTACCGATAACCGGTGATGCGCCCCCCATAGGAGCCCGCATCGGCCTTCCACGAGAAGTTCATCTCGAGCCCCGCGGGAAATGAGGTGGTCGCCGGCCGGGGATTCATCCCGAGGAACATCTGGCTTCCGATGAACGGCTCCGTGATCATCAGGCGGGGCACGGCGTTGGCCGATGCGATGAACTGCCGGATGTTCATCCCCCGACGGAAGACCGTCGTGACCTTGCCGGCGCGGCTCTTCGCCTGCACGGCGAAGACATGGGATCTGCCGAATGCGAGGGGCTCGTTCTTCCCGACCGTCGTCGTCCGGGCGTCGGGATCCTCATACGAGATCCAGGCTGACCATTTGCTTTCATATCGTTCGGGGTGCAGGTTCAAATCCCCGACGATGTCGAATCCCGGCTCGTAGGTGCCCAAGGGATCGACGACCTGCATGCAGAGCCACCGCACGAACTGCGTTTCGACTTGCGGCTCGGTGTGCCATCCGAATTCGATCACCGTGCCGAGCATGACCGTGGCCGAGAGATTCGCGGGGGGAGCCGGAGTATCGATGATGACGAACGGTTCGCCTCTCCAGGGGAGAAGCGTTCCGCCGCCGCTGTCGGGCGGCGGCGCCGTCGGGACCGTATCGTTGCAGCCGAGGATGGCGAGAGCGAGGAGAACGGCCGGAACGGCGATGAGAAGCGCCTTCCTTCGCATAGCCCACTCCCTTCGTGCGCGCAACACGCGTCGCCCGATCGGCGAGAGTCGTCTTTTCGGTCGGTTGGGGGCGACAACGCTTATCTATAGTAATCATAGCTTGCCGGGGAGGGAGCCGCAAATGAAAAGGGGAACGATCCCTGCGGTGCCAAAGGGGCGCTCGAGGCGCTCGCGTAAATACGGCACGGAGTTTGCTAAATTTAGCGTCTGATAGCGGTTCTTAGGGGGATTCTTGGGCTCGGAAAAGGTGCCAGCTAATGGAAATTAAAGGACTTGTGATTCAGAATCGCAAGGAGTTCGCGGAAGAGTGCTTCGGCAAGGATGCCTGGCAGAAGGTGCTCGATTCCTTGCCGCAGGCCGATCGGGAGGTCATCGGCGAGCTGATTCTCGCGGCCAAATGGTATCCCTTCGACCTCGGCGAGCGCGTCGACAGAGCCATCGTCAACGTGCTCGGGGGAGGCAAGGACAGGGTCTTCGAGGACATCGGCGCGAAGTCGGCCCAGCGGAGCCTGATGAAAGTGCACCGGTCGTTTCTCACGCGCGGCGATCCGCAGGCGTTCATGAAGAAAACCGAGATCATGTACAAGTTCTACTACGATAAAGGGCGCCGCGAATACCAGGCGACGGGTCCGAACTCGGGCGTCATGACGACGTACGACGCCGAGACCACCTCCGTCGCCGATTGTCTCACCGTCATCGGATTCCACAAGGAAGCGCTCCGGCTGTGCGGCGCGAAGAACGTCGAGGCGGTCGAGGAGGAATGCCGTGCCAAGGGCGGCTCCTGCTGCCGCTACCGCTTCTCGTGGAGCATATGATCCGGCGCTCCGGGCGATAGCGCTCATGCGCCCCTCCGCAAAACATCCATTATATCTTGACCCGCAATCGATCTTCCTGTATATAATCCGGGCTATGAAAAAACCGGCAAGGGCTCTATTCGTAATGATGGTCCTCGGATTGTCCGTTCATCCTGGCGCGCTGCGGGCCGAAGAAGACTACAAGACATACACCCTGGGCGAGATTCTGGTGCTGGCCGAGAGGGCCGGCGTCAAGAATATCGCGATCAACACGGAGATAACGCCGGAGGATCTTTCCGCGACGAACAGCCGCACCGTCGCGGAGGCCCTCCAGTATATTCCCGGCGTCCAGGTGACGATGGGAAGAAAGATGGAAGCCAGCATTTCGATACACGGCTTCTCTCAGGATAAGGCGCTCATCCTCATCGACGGCGTGCCCTACTACGAGACGAAGTACGGCAAGTTCGACATGAATCAGCTCTCGATAGAGAACGTGGCGCGGATCGACGTGATCAAGGGCGCGGCGTCGGTGCTGTACGGCGCGAACGCCGAAGCCGGCGTCATCAACATCATCACGAAGAAGGCCGCCGATCGGGCGTCATTTTCCGGAAAGGTCGAGGCCGGGGAGGACGGCGCCGCATCGGCGTACCTGTCGCATGGGATGAAGCGGGGGAGTCTGAGCTACTGGATTTCCTACATGCACCGGGAATGGGACGGATGGAAGGTCTCGGATGATTTCACGCCGAGGGACGGCATCGTGCAAACGGGCTCCGGCAGAAGGGCGAAGAGGGACACCACGGACATCGAGGACGGCGGCGTGCGCAACAACTCCGATTTCAGGGCCGACAATTTCTATGTGAAGCTCGGTCTCGAGCCCTCGGAAGACGCCGAGTATTTCTTGAACCTGCACTATTCCGCCACGGAAAAGGGGGACCCGCCCAACATCGATCTGGTGAAGATCTTTCCCGACCCGCCCGCTTTTTCGCAGTTCGACCGGATAACGACGTACGACAACTGGGGCGCCGATCTCAGCGGACGGAAGAAGCTGACCCCGGCATTCGGCTTGATGGGCAAGCTTTTCTATCACAACCATACGGACGACTATGTTTCCTACTCAGATGCTACCTACGATACCGCGATAGCCACGAGCCGGTATCAAGATTTCATCGCGGGCGGCATGGCGGTCGGCGATTACACGCTCGCCGGCTGGAACGTGCTGCGGGGAGCCGTCAACTACCGGCTGGACAACCATGAGCAGCGCGACGACGAATACCTGCCATTCGAACGGAGCGCGTCCTATACGGGTTCGCTCGGCCTCGAGGATGAGTTGATACTTCTCGATTCGAAGCTCTCCGTCGTGGCGGGCATCGGGTACGACTGGTTCGACGTCAAGGAGGCGGAGGCCAACGAGATCGACGACGACGGAAATTTCGTGCGGCAGGTAGCTGCCGAGACCCCTGAGACTATGGCCGAGATCAATCCGATGATAGGGGCGAGCTTCCTCCTGAGCGACAAGACGAGGCTTTTCGCGTCCGCGGCCAGAAAGACCCGTTTCCCCACGCTCAGCGAATTATACGGGTCGTCGGGCAATATAGATCTCGGGTCGGAAGTAAGCATGAACTACACGGCCGGCATATCGATGGCCGTGAGTAGAATGCTGAGCTTCGAAGTGGCCCCCTTCTATCATGACATATCCGATCGCATCAGCCGCGATTTCCCGTCCCCCGACGAGCTCTACTACAACGTCGCCGCGATCGAGATGCTCGGGATCGAAATCAACGCCGACATAGATCCCGTGAAGAGCCTGTCCTTCAACGTCGGTTACACCTACATCGACGCCGAGGACGTCAGCCCCGGCCGGGCGACGGAGAATGTCACCGACGTGCCGGAATACAAGCTGGACGCGAGGCTCGAATACACGGCGCCGACGCTCGGCTCGCGCATCGCCCTGACCATGGCGATGTACGGAGACTCCTACAGCCAGCTGCCGACCGCGACCGATCCGGAGACGGAAGTCGTGGAGAACGAGGGATTCACCGTTTTCGGCGCCACGTTCTTCCAGCCCTTCATGACGCGATGGGAAGCGTATCTCACCGTGAGCAATCTGTCCGACGAAGACTACGAACCCGAAAGCGGATATCCGGCGCAGGGAAGAATCTTCTGGCTGGGCGTCTCCTACAAATACTAGAAAAGCCTCGAGCGGAAAAGTGTCGGAAAGAGCGGAATCGCCCATTTCGGAATATGGGCGAACGTGCTATAATTATGACCTCTTATAACAATGTTGGGACCCCGGCGCAGAGCCGGCAAGGCTCCAACGGAGGGGGAATTCCGCCATGAATAAATCACTATTCGTTCTTCTGCTTGCCGCGGTGGCTCTCGCCCTGGTCGGATGCTCCGACGATCACGGCGTCAATCCGCAGCCCAAAACCGATGGGACGTACGGAAAGCTGGGCGTGTCCTCCGCGACAATCGGTCCCAGCGAAATCGTTCTCTGCATGGATGTGTCGGACAGCATATCCGCCGGCGAGCTGGAAGCCATGGTCAACGGCCTCGGCGGGTGCCTGTCGGATCAGTCGCTGATCCCGACGGACGGCACGGTTTCGTTCGCCCTCGTTGTATACGGGGACACGATCGCCACGGTGTTGGACCGGACGACGGTCACGCCCGACAATCTCACGAACGTCATTCTGCCTGCGCTGCAGGGGCTCCTCGCCGATCGCGTGGTCGCCGGAGGGGGATTCGATCTCTCGGGAGCTCTCGACGAGGCTCTCGCGATCCTCGGCGCGGCGTCGGTTCTCGACAAGCACGTCCTCATCGTGGGGAGTGGCGCCGCCGACGATCCCGCCGCGGTCGAGACCTCGTGCGCGGCTCTCGCGAACGCGGGCGTGATGGTGTCCGCTCTCGCCGTGGGCGCCACCGATGCGGGCGCGGCGCTCCTGAACGGCTGCGCGGTTGCAACGGGCGGCTTCTTCGGCACGGGAGTGGCCTGCGGAGACGCCCTGGCGTACATGCTTCAGGTGGATATCGATCTCGAGCCGGAGAGCGCGGAGCTCTCCCGCGGTCAAGAGCATACCGTTACGGCGACCGTTTTCCGCGGCGCCGTTCCCGGCGTATATCCGGAAGCGGGCCTCGACGTCATCATCGAGATCGTGGCGGGGCCCAACGCGCCGGCCGCCGACACGATGGCGACCGACACCGCGGGCGTCGCCGCGTTCACGTATACGGGTGACGGCGGTCCGGGTATCGACGTAATCGTGGCCACGGTGCTGCACCCGGGCACGGGCCTGGCGCTCGCCGACACCGTCACCGCGACCTGGCTCAACGCGCCGCCCGTGTGCGACGCCGGCGGCCCGTACGAGGCGGTTGTGACCGGTGACACGGTTCGCGTGACGCTCGATGCGAGCGCCTCCTCCGACGCCGACGGCGATCCGCTCAGCTTCCTCTGGACGGCGCTCTGCGAAGGAGCCTCGTTCGACGACGTACATGCCGTGTCCCCCGTCCTGACGCTCACGGGGGATTGCCTGTGCGCCGATTCGGTCATCGCGCTGGTGATGGTGAGCGACGGCATCGATACGACGATGTGCGAAGCCGCGGTCCGGATCGACGATCGCCGCCCGCCGATCATCGTGATGCGCGAGGAGCCGCTTGGTCAGTGGCCGCCGAACCACAAGTATCACACGGTGACGCCCCAGATGTTGGTCGTGTCGGTCACGGACGCATGCGGTCATCCGATCGACATGGCGTCGGGGCTGGTCGTGGAGGTCCGGAGCGACGAACCGGATGACGCCAATGGCGACGGGAAGACGATCAACGATATCCGGGTGACGTGCCCGAACGGCGTCGATCTCCGCTCGGAGCGGATGGGGGGCGGGAACGGCCGCGTCTACACGATCGTGTACCGGTATTTCACCGAGAACGGCGTGAGCGCCGACGCGGAGGGTTATGTCGTCGTGCCGCACGACGCGTCCGACAAGACCGCCGTCGACGACGGCGCGCTGTATACGATAACTCCGGCGTGCGGGGGAAGCCGGTGAGCGCGGCGCATCGGTTGGACTGAACCGGAATTCGATTGAACCGAAGAGTGCCGGATGCCATGTCCGGCGGCGTTAAAAGGGGGCGACGGGTGAACCGCCGCCCCCTTTTCGTATCGCGGGCTACCTCGCCGTCTTGAACTTCCAGGCGGCGGACCAGGCGCTCGTGCCGTACACATTGGTCGCGGCGACGCGCCAGTAATACAACGTGTTCCTGTTGAGCCCCACGATCATCCACGTTTGCTGGAGGTTCTTCTCGTTGACCACCAGCGTCTTGAACGTGGATGCGGTGGACACCTGAAGCTTCCACGATGTCGCGTTCCCCGAAGCGCTCCAGATCAGACCGGGCGTCGGCGACACGTTCGTGGCGCCGTTCGCGGGGGAGGCGAGCAGCGGCACCGGCGGCGGCACCGCCGGCTCGGTGGTGAAGCTCCGGACCGCCGACCACGCGCTCGTGCCGGCGGAGCTCGTCGCGTTCACGCGCCAGTAGTACGTCGTGTTTCCCACGAGACCGGAGGCGGTCGCCGACGTTGTGGTGAGACCGGCCTGGTCGTATCTGATCGTCGTGAACGCGGAGCTCGTGGCGATCTGCACGCGATAGGTTTCCGCGCCGGAAGATACGTTCCACCCGACGGGAGCCGCGACCGGCACGCCCGTGCCGTTGTTCGCCGGGTAGCTCAGCGTGGGCGTCGCCGGGAAGCTCGGGGGCATCGTGCCGAAGACGACATAGAGGAGCCTGTTCGGCGTATCGGCCGGCACGTAGCTCACGACGTCCGGCGTCGCCTGATTGACGATCGCCGCGTGCACCGTCGCCGGCGCCGCCGTCGGATTCGCCTGGAGATACAGCGCGACGGCCCCCGCGACATGGGGAGATGCCATCGAGGTGCCCGACATGAGGGCCGTTCCGTAGTCCGATGTCGGGAACGCCGACATGATGTCGACACCCGGCGCCTCGAGATCCACGACGCTCCCGTAGTTCGAGAAATAGGCGAACTCGTCGACGTTGCTGGTGGCCCCGATGGTGAGCGCCTCGGTGACGGCGGCGGGGGAGACGTTCACCGCTTCGTCGGTCTCGTTCCCGGCCGCGACGCAGTACGTCACGCCGGCCGCGATGGAATTTCTGACCGCCTGATCGACCGCCATGTCCCGGGGGCCGCCGAGGGACATGTTGGCGACCGCGGGATCGATGTGGTTGGCGGTGACCCAGTCGACGCCGGCGAGGATCTGGAAGTAGGTGCCGTCGCCGTTGTTGTCGAGCACGCGGACGGCGTACAGATTGACGCCCTTGGCGACGCCGTAGGTCGTGCCGCCGATGGTCCCCGCCACGTGCGTCCCGTGGCCGTGGCCGTCGTTGCCCGTGCCCCCCTCGTCGATCGCGTCGAAACCGAAGAGAGCCCGGCCGCCGAATTCGTTGTGGGTCAGGCGAATGCCGGTGTCGATGACGTACACGTTCACGCCGGCGCCCGTATAGGAGTAGGTGTACGAGCCGCTCAGCGGGAGCGCCCGCTGATCGACGCGATCCAGCCCCCACGTGACGGGGGATTGCGTCGCGTCGACGTGCACGATCTGATTCTGCTCGATGTACGCCACCCGCGAATCGTAGCGCAGCGCTTCGACCATGGCCGGATTCAGCTTGCCGGCGAATCCCTTGATGGCGTGCCTATAGGTGAAGTCGGTCTTGAATCCGTGCTTCCTGCTCAGCTCGCCGACGCTCGCGGGAACGTCCGGCACGTTATCCTTGAATACGACGATGTACTCCCCGGCGACGTAGTCCGCCTTCGGGGTGCTGTTGAAGAGGGGCGCCTGTACGTTCAAGCTCTGTCCCGGCGGCGCCACCGGTTCCTGCGAACATCCCATGAACACGGCGGCGAGCGCCAGGGCGATGATGATCGGCCAACGAAGAGAGCGATTCACGTCGACCTCCTTGCGCGAGTGTTCCTGATGGCTCTGCGCCTCGAGACGGCGCAGATAACGATGGCGGATGTCCCCTTGCTGGAAGGTGCGCACCTCCTTTGCGGATGTCTCGGCGAGAGGAAATTAAGAAAGAGCGGCGCGGGGCCGTTCGGTGTAATCCGGCAGCCGCGACCCGACCTGAAGGGTCGGGTCGCATTATGCCACAATACTCATGACTGCATCGCCGGCATGTTTATCGCGCGGCAACCGGGCGTTCTCAGCGCCCGAACGGAATCGCGACTCCCGCCTGGATGCCGATCCCGCTGTTGTAGCTGTCGTGCCCCGTCGTCGTGTTGTCGATCGTCGTGAAGCCGCGGCCCCAGCGCGCGTCGAGCAGCAGATCGACCTTGCCGAGCGCATACGAGAGCGAGAACCCGAGGACCCCGCCGATCTGGATATCCTCGATTATCGTGTCGGCGTCCCGAGTCTCGTCGACGGCTACTATCTCATGCGTCGTATCGGGCTCATCGAATTTTGCCTCGCCCTTCAGCTGCACCTCGGCCGATGCGCAGTACGCGAACGTGGGGCCGAAGAAGGCGTGAAGCCGGAGACGGCCTTGCTCGTCGGCTTTGAAAGAGAATACCGCCAGCACGGGCATCTCGACGTAGTCGAGGTTCAGCAGCAGGGTGCCGTCGAACTCGGCCAGCTGCGGGTTCTGGTTCGGCCGCTCCATGATCGCGGTTCCGGAGACAGGGCCTTCTCCGCCCTGTTGCACGTACTGGACTTCGGCCTGGACCCCGAAGAAATCGCTGAAATTAACCTTCAAATACGCACCGCCGACGAACCCGAGACGGTCATCGCCGACCGAGCCGGCGAGATCGCCGTTATCCCCGGCGACAAAGGCGCTGACCGGATCTCCAATCAGTTTCGCCGAGTTCATGCCCAGCTTGAGCCCTGTCTCCCAGGTGACGCCGTATGCAGCGCCGCACGCGAGCGCGATAACGAGCAGGCCGGCGGCGGCCACTTTGACGGGGTGCAGTTTCATGCGAATTCCCTCCTTGTTCCTTCCGTGAATCGACAACTCCGGAGATCCGTATAAGCGCACGCTATTATGAGGCTTCGCCCGTCGATCCTCAAGGGCTTTTTCTGTCTCCGCGGGCCGGGATCGCCTGAGGCGATGACCGCCGCCCGGCCGTCATCGGCTCCCGAGCGGAAAGGCGAATCCCGCCATGAGGTCGACGCCGCTGGTGAAGCTGCTGCGTTCGTTCACCGTGTTGTCGATCGTGGTGAGGCCGCGGCCCCATCGCGCATCGAGCAGCATTTCCATGCCGGCGTACGCGTACGATATGGAAATGCCGATAAGGGCGCCGACCTCGAAATCCTCGACCCACGGCCCGGCGTCCTTGGCCTCGTCGACGAGGAAGCTCTGCTCGTCGAGCGGCAGTGTCGGATTATAGGCTTGCCCCTCGAGCCGCATCTCGGCAGCCGCGTTATAGGAAAACGTGGGGCCGACGAGCCCGCGCAGCGACAACCGTCCGCTCTCCGTGGGCTTGAGCGTGAATACCGCCAGGACGGGCATCTCGACGCAGTCGAGCACGAGCGTCAGGGTGCCGTCGAACGTGGACTCCAGCGGCACTTGGTTCGGCGGAGTGACGACCGCGGTCCCCTCTGCGGGGCCTTCTCCGCCCTTCTGCTTGTAGAGTATCTCGGCCTGGATCCCGAAGAAGCGATTGAAGTCGGCCCGCGCATATCCGCCGCCCATGAATCCGATCCTGGAGTCGTCGATCGCGCCCGCAAGCTGCGCGTCGCCCTCGCCGAGCCAGGCGGAAACCGGATCCCCCGCCAGCATCGAATTGGTAATGCCCGCCTTCAGCCCCGCCTCCCACGTGATTCCGTATGCAACGCCGCTTCCGAGCGCAGCGAGAACCGCCGTCGTGAGAACGGTCAGCTTGATGGAATGCAGATTCATCGGAGGCCCCTCCTTGGTCTTGTGTGGTGATCGATAGATCCGCGCGCGCAGCCGCGATTGTACTTCATTCTCCGGCGATATACAAGTCGAGCATCGACCCAACGGCCCGGCCGCATCTTGCAGCATAAAATCCAACCCGAAGACCCATAGACTCCCTGACGGCGTGAGCGGCCGGTTGCCCCCTCGCCATCCGTTTCGAGGAACAGCAGCGCGTCGGGGCGCAGCTCGATGACGCTGTCGGACCAGTGGTAGAGGGGAATCGTGAGCCCGCCCCCGCAGGCGAGCGACAGGTCGTGATCGTACTGCACCCACTCGTAGATATCGAGTTTCGGGAACAGCAAGAGTTCGGCGCGCCAGTCGGCGTCGACCAGTCTTCCGTTTCCCGACCTCGACCATCATCGGCCAAGCCGGATCTTGACACGGAATGGAATTTCCCATAGAAACAGAATCACGGCGCCTTCGACACAGGGGACGGGAAAAAGAGTTCCTCATCTGCGACCGCAGCAACACCGTGAAGAATATCTTCCCGAAAAAGTGTAACCCGTCCCCTCAAGCGCCGTCTCATCGAATGGAACCGATCCGCCCGGGAGGGCCCCGAGAGAATGATTGACCAGGACGAACAGATAGTCCGTGCGGTCCAGGCGGGCCGGACCGAGGCGTTCGCCGGGCTCGTAAGCCGCCACAAGGACAGGGTGTACGCGATCCTGCTCCGTCTCGTCCGGGATCCGGACACGGCCGAAGAGCTCGCGCAGGAGGCCTTTGTCCGCGCGTGGCGCGGGATCGACGGTTTCCGGGGGCGGGCGCTCTTTGCGACCTGGCTTGTCCAGATCGCGATCCATCTGGCCCGCGACCGGATGCGCGAGCGTCGTCGGAGCCGGACGGTGTCGCTCGACGAGCTTCTCGAGAAAAGCGCCGACGACTCGGCGCTCGTGGACACGAGGTCGCGACACGATCCGTCGTCGGAGGTGAGCGACAACGACATGATGAAACGTCTCGAGGCGGCGCTCGGCGATCTCCCGCCCGCCTATCGCGAAGTCTTCGTGCTTCACCATATCGAAGACGTACCGTATGAGGAGATCGCATCGCTGACGGGAGACTCGGTGGGGTCTCTGAAAGTGAGGGCGCACCGCGCGCGAAAACTTCTCAGAGAGGCGATCTCTCCCGACGCGGAATTCGTCGCGCCGGAGGACAAGGCGGATTGAGCCAAACGAAAAGAAGGTGAGACTGCCATGGACGCCCTTTTTGCACGCTATTTCGACGGAGAACTGAACGATCGCGAGGCGCGGGAGTTTCTCGAAGCGATCGCGGCGGATCCACGTCTTGAAAAAGAGCTCCGCGATTTCGAGCGTGTGCTCGCGCTCGGCAAGGCGCTTCCCGTGCCGAAAGCCCCGGCGGGGTTTGCGGAGCGAGTCATGGCGCGGATTTCTCTCGAGGAAAAGAGGGAGACCGGGCCCGAAAGAAAACCGTTCCGGCTTCCCGTAATCGGGATCCGCTGGACGGGTGTCGCGGTCGCCGCGGCGGCGATCGCGCTCGCCTACATCGGCGGCATGTATACCGCGCGCAACCGTCCCGTCACGCCGGCGACAACTTTGGGAACCGGCCCCGGCTTCGTCAACCAGGCCGCCGCGGAATCCGGACTGCGGTATGTCCGTCTCGCATACGTCCCCAGCAATCCGTCGGTTGAAAAGGTGACCGTTGTGGGGAGTTTCAACAACTGGGACCCGGAAGCGACCCCGCTGCAGCGCCAGGATGGCGTGTGGAGCACGATTCTCGTTCTCGCGCCGGGGAACTACGAGTACATGTTCTTCGAAAACAGCGCTCGCTGGGTGATCGATCCGCTCGCCGCGCAGACAAGGGACGACGGCTTTGGAGGCTCGAATGCAGTCCTCGAAGTGGGGACGTAATTCGTTCGCCTGCCTCGTCGCCGCGATCGTGATGATCATGGCATCGCGTTCGGCGGCCCAATGGCGGGTGATCCCCGAGGTCCGCCTGTCGGGAGGCGAGGAGTCCGATCTCGTGATCGACCCGAGCGTCAACCGCGTGGTCGTTCCCGGGGGCGCGTTCGCGGAGCTCTCGCCACGGCTCGCCGCGAGAGGCTGGATCGGAAGGGACGCGATTCTCGATCTCGGAACGTTTGCGTCGTTTCAACAATTCTTCAACGACGAATCGCGTCTTCTGTACGCGCAGACGATCTGGGGCGATCTCTACCAGAACTTCGGCCGATCGTTTCGCGGCCGCCTCTCGACGGCGTTCGACTATTTCAACGATTCGGAGCAAGCCGAAGTCCGCCGTTTCGGGTATGGCGCGGAGGCGGGGTTCGGTTTCGTTCGTCCGCGGTGGAACGTGGAGCTCTGGGGCGCCGCCTACGGCCGGAGCTATCCGAATCTCGCCGTGAAGAACATACACGAACAGTCGTCGACATACACGGAAACCACCTGGAGCGGCGCGGGGACCGTTCGCGTCGCGCCCGCGGGACGCGTCAGCGTGAGAACGGACGCGATCTATCAAGCGACCGACGCGCTCGATGCATACTACGACTCCGAGTCGCTGACGGCGTCCGGGAGTATCGACGCGCGCGTGGCCTCTTCGCTCTTTATAACGTTTTCCGGAACATATCAGAAAAGGGAGTTCATCGACCGCGCGGCTCTCGAGGACGAGGACGAATATCTCCAGGCGGGCGTGGGGATGCGCTACACGGTGGCGCCGGGATGGATGATACTCGCGCGCGCGGCGTTTTCGAATTACACGTGGCCCGACGGGAGCGATGAGGACTCGCACCGTTTTTCCGTTGGCGTGAACTACGCGTGGGGCAGGCGCGATGCGCCGCCGCCGCCGCGTGTCGACATCGATATGATCGTCCGCGAAAGCCGGGGCGCGATCCAGACACCCGACGCGCGCGGGAGCGTGGTGCTCCGGATCAAGGCGCCGGACGCCGCGAGCGTATCCGTCGTCGGAACGTTCAACGGGTGGGAGAGCGGCGCGACTCCGCTTGCGAAAGCGGCTGACGGATGGTGGGAAGCGCGCGTGACGCTCGGGCCGGGGACCTACGAGTACGCCTATATGGTTGACGGAGCGTACCTGACGCCGCCGGAATCCCTTGTCACGCTGGAAGACGGCTTCGGAAGGTTCAATGGCATCCTGGAAGTGATGCCGCTCGAAAAATAGCCGCGCGGGTGTAACGCGCGAGGGATTCAGTCGTCTCAATAGATGCGACGGAGGAAAGACTCTCTGGAACCCGTCGGGAGATCAGGATAGGAGGCACGCCGTATGAAAAAGCAACTCACACGTACGACGATAGTGAACGGTTCTTTGATCGTTCTCTTCGCTCTTCTTCTCATGGGGCCGCTCGCCCGCGCCGCTTCGGCGCAGGATAACGAGCGCCAGCGGATCCGCGATCGGATCGAGAGCGAACAGGGACTTCAAACGCAGGAACGCGAACAGCTCCGCCGGCATCTCAGCGAGTGCGAGAAGCTCGGTCTCGACGACGCGGCGGTCGGCACGATCTTCAGCGAGAGCGAACCGCTCCAGCGACAGATCCGGGCGCAGGAACGCGTCCTCGCCATGGCGCGCGAGGGTCTTCCCATCGATCCGGTGACGCAAAAGCTCCAGGAGGGCCGGCGGAAAGGCGTGAGCGAAGAGGTGCTGGAGAAGGTGTGCGCGCGCATGGAGGAGGATGTCCGCGCGGCGAATCGCCACATGCAGAAAGCGCGGGAAGCGGGCGTGACGCCGGGGGACCGCGACGCCGAACGCCGCCGCACGGCCGATATGGCGAAGCAGATGTTCAACGGTTTTGGAGAGGGCGACATGGATCGACTCCACGAGAGCGCGCGTCTTCGGCTTCGCGACGGCTCGTGCGCGACCGAAGATCTTACCGCGGCCGCCGAAACGACCGTCAAGCTGCGCGCGATGGGGATCGAGCGCGAGAGGGCTGCTCGCCTGGCGGGGGAGGCGCTGCAGTTCGGCTACACGGCCCGTGAGATGCGCCAGTTCAGCTGGATGATTATGACGGCGAAGACGCACGGCGGCCCGCAGAACGCCGTGCTCGAGACAATCGAGCGCGGCATCCGGAATCAGTATCAGATCAACGAGATGGTCCGTGAAATGTACCAGTACGGCTGGATGGGCCCCGCTGACGAACGCGGCGGACATGGCGGACAGGATCCGACGGGCGGCGCGGGCGGCCGTCGCGGCGGAGGCGGAACGGACGGCAAGGGCGAAATGGGCGGGCCCGGCGGTTCCGGTGAGCAGACGGGCCAGGGCGGAACGGGTGGCGGCGGAGGTAACGGGAACGGCTGACGGCGAACGCGACATATTCCGGTCGCGGAGGCCGCCGCACCGCGCGTCAACTGTGTGAAGGACGCAACTTCAGAGCGACGCAGCAGGCAGGCAGCAGGCAGGGCAGCAAGCGGGCAGCACACTTGAACCTGAGGAGGACACGCTATGCGTAAGATGATCACTATCGCAGCAGTCATGCTCGCGATTTTCGTCCTTGCTTCCCCGTCCGTGATGGCGGGCAGCGGCAAAGGCACGGGCGAAGGGAATCACTTCAAGAAATTCTACCAGTGGCTCAGGGATGACGACGGGGACGGCATTCCGAATTGCCTCGATCCCGACTACGTGAGGCCCGAAGACGGCGCCGGTTACGGCAAGCTCGGTCCGAGCTTGAGCGCCGTTCAGGGCGGAGACAGGGATCAGATCAGAGACAGGGATCAGATTCGGGATCGCGATCAGCTCAAGGACGGATCCTGCAATGAAACGTGCACCGGCAACGTGTATAAGCTGAGCTATAAGTGGGCGGGATCCAAGAAGTAGCTGCTCTCCGCTTCGTTACTCGCCTTGCTGCGCATTGTCGAGACGCCCCCAGGCTCGCGAGCCCGGGGGCGTCCGCATATTTTCCGAAAGAACAACCCAGGAATCGGCCTTGACACAAAGACCGAATTGCTCCAGTATTGTCCTGGCGGCTTTTAATAATTTTACATTCGAGTTGAAATGGGTTGAGGCAGGGGCAACGACCGCCGGATCGGCGTCTCGCGGCCCCGGCCATGAGACCGTCCATTGGAAGAAAGGAGGCAGGCAACGCTCGTTGTGCAGGCCTGATCTCCAGCGAGACCAGGCAGCGTAGGATTCGCTGAACCGGAGGGAGGTCGGAATATGTGGAAACGCACGTTATTCGTCATACTCGGTCTCGCGTTCCTCGCGTTCGGCTGCTCGGAGGAGGCGTCGACGCCGCTCGCGCCCGCGGGAGAACAGGGACTCGACATCTCGGCGGACGTCCATGCGACGGCATGGGCGATGGTGAATCAGGCCAAATGGCCGGTGGAAGCAACCGAGAGCGAGCTGGCCGAGGCCGGCCTGAAGGCCGGCGCCCAATCCGTTGTTCCGCTGTGTAATTTCAACCGTGCCGTGATCGCGGGAGACATCGTGCACTACAGCGCCACGATTATCACGGGGCCCGGGAAATACGACAAGATCGGCATTCACCGCGTGGTTCAGGAGAAGAGTCCTTATCGTCCGATCCGGACGAAGAAGGCGTTCTTCCTGCTGCACGGGGATCTCAAGCGTTTCGAGACCATGTGGATGCCGGGGCTGTTCTCCTCCAGTCTGCCCGACGACTTCGGTCTCGCCGTATACCTTGCGCGGAACGGCGTCGATGTGTGGGGTATGGACCAGGCCTGGAACTTCGTGCCGAGAAGTGAGACCGATTTTTCCTTCTTCGCCGACTGGGGCATCCAGAGGGAGGTCGATCATCTCGAGATCGGGTTGAGCGTCGCGCGTGCCGCGCGGCTCATCACCGGAAACGGCTACGACAAAATGCTGCTTCTCGGCTACAGCAGCGGCTCCGCCACCGGGTACGCTCTCCTGAATCAGGAGTCGCAATGGCCCGACTGCAAGCGACAGGTGAAGGGATTCGTCGCGGCGGATCTGGGCGTGCGGTCCGACGATCCGGACTGGATCGCGTCATGGGAAGGCTGGCTGGCCTACTATCAGGGAACCTACGACGCCGGGCAGTATCAGGATCCCATCTGGATATTCCAGGACGTCGCCATGCTGGCGCGGACCGAGCCTGACGCCGATTCGCCCTACATCCCAGGATTTACGAACTGGCAATGCGCGCTCTACTACGGGGGCGGACAAATCTTCGGCAATGTCGCCGGTCACTATCACGCCCCGGTCCTGCAAGATGGGCTGCCCGTCGATTTCCAGTTCATCACGATCGATCAGTGGCTCGATTTCATCACGGCCACCGGCGCGTACGAGCCCATTCTCTTCGAGCGGGATTACTCGGTCATGGTTGCAGGGCTGCCCAGCCCTTACGTCGAGCACCTCGGGGATATCACGGTGCCCGTGTTCGACCTCGGCGGGGCGGGAGGGGTTGCGCCGTACACGGCGGCGACCCGATCCTATCTCGGGAGCAGTGATATAACGTATCTCTATGTCACGGTGGGTGCGCCCGACCCCACCCTCGATTTCGGCCACATAGACCTATTCACCGGCCGGAACGCGCCCGAGCTGGTGTGGCAGCCGATACTGCAGTGGATAGAGGACCATTCGACAACGCACAAGAACGGTGGGGATCTGGCGAAAGAGTGAGAGTCGCAGGTTCGGTTACGGAACCGAACGTGCGGTGCGCTGTAACTCGGGGCTCCGCGGCATGCCCGCGGGGCCCTTGTCTTCTCCGAGGATCAGTGTTCAAATGCGGGACGGCGACCGCCAAAAGGCTCGAAGCCTCGCGGCTATTCTTCTCTCTCCTCGGATGCTTCGATCGAGTCGTCGGGCGCGCGTTTGCTCTCTTCGAGCAGCAGGCGGGCGGGGCCCTTCAGCCGGATATCGGGGATGAGCGTATCCAAATCCTCCTGGCCGATCATTTCCCGTTTCAGCATTTTGCGGGACACGTCGCCGTAGTAGGCTTTCACCCATGGACGAAGTTGCCCATTCTCGTCGAATGAATACATGAAACGGTTGGGCCGCGGGATGATGCTCGCCATGAAGATCGCCTCGGCCAGGGTCAGATCCGCGACGTCCTTGTCGAAATAGAAACGCGCCGCTTCCTGCGCGCCGTGAATCCCCGGCCCCCATTCGATGATGTTCAGATAGATCTCGTACATGCGTTCCTTGGCGATCAGACGGTTCTCTTCGATCAGCCAGGTGATGATCATTTCCTCCAGCTTGCGGGCGACGGTCTTCTGTCTCGTGAGGTACAGGTTCTTGACCAGCTGCATGGAAATGGTGCTGGCCCCCCGGACGAAACGTCTCTCCTTCAGGTCGACGGCGATGGATCTCTTGAAGTGCTCGAGCAGGAAGCCTCGATGAGCGAAAAACGCGCCGTCCTCGGAAATCAGGACGGCGTTCCTGAGGAACGGGGAGATCCGGTCGAGGGCGCGGAAATTCGGATTCTCGGGCCCGACCATGAAGGATCTCAGCGCCTGGCCCCGCTCGTACACCGTGTGAAGAAAAGGCTCGTTGACGGCCCTGAAATCGACGCGGCCGAACCGCTCGATTCTGAAATCGCGCTTCTCGATCTCCGATTCGAGGCGGAGCGAATCGGGGCGCGCGAAATCGACGAAGAAGCTCAACCGGTACGCGAGCTCCCCGCTCGTGCGGATGCCGGCGAGCCCGGTGAACAGCCCCGCCGGGAGCGAGCTGAAGAGATCGTCCGCCTTGAATCCGGTCCTGTCGATCTCCAGCGTCAATTGTCGCTCGGGCCTGATCCTGAGCTTGAGGTACGGATGAAATGAAAGCCCGTTGAACGAAACCCGCGTCAGCCTGTCGACCTCGAAATAATCGGTGCCGATACGCACGGCATAGTCGACGGCGGCGTTCCGCAGGTATACGTCTTCCGCGGCGACGCGCGGGTGGTTGAGCGTCAGGCCGCCGATCGCCAGCCGCCCGTCGAGATGCAGCGCGCGGCCGCGGATGCCGCCGCTTTCGAGGCGGACGGCGAGGGAATCGAAGCTGACCCGAACGTCCCATTGCCGGTCGATGAACGGCACGGTGATTCTTTCCCCGGGCCGCAGGGGTGACAGGCTGAACGCCGCCAGCTTCCTTTTTCGGTCGATGTTTCCCGCGAAACGGCAGGCCCGCTTCTTTCCCTGATCATCGACCTCGATGGCGGTTTCGAAGTCGGAAGCGTTGACGGCCAGCCGGGCGATCCCGAAGGTCTGTCTGACCCGATCGATATCGGAATTAACCGTGAGGCGGTTTATTTCCAGGCTGTCCGGAACACGCCTGAAAAACAGATCGATGAGGTACCCCGCCTGAGCGGAATACGCGCGCGGCCGGCCCCCGCGCCGAATCGGCTTCGTTCCGGCGGCGCGCCGGGCGGACTCGCGATCCGGCATGCTGTCTTGGCGAAGATCGATCGTGAGATCGTTCATCTCGACGCGCGTGGGCCGCACCTGAGCGATGAGCATCTTCCCGATGGAGACCTTGACGCGACATGAGCGCAGGTCGACGGAGAGGATTCCGTTCGGGGACCATATGCGGACGTCATCGAAAATAACGCGGTCGAGTCCGCTGAACTTCGCCGAGCCTATGCTGACGACGGTCCCCTCGTGCCTGCGCTGATAGGCTTGGATCTTACGATCCAGCGCGCTTTCCAGAATGATGTTGCGCAACACAAAAAGCGCCGCGCACAGGACGAGCGCCGCGCCCAGCACGAGCAGCGCGCCGATCTTCAGCGCTCTTCGTGCTCGCGGGCCGGCGACGTTTCCCCTGACCTGTTTGAGCCTATCGATCAAACTCGGAATCGTTCGACCTCCCCAAATACGAAATGAAAACGGATTCTATCATATTCCATCACGGGTTTCACGCCCGACTAAAAGACAGGTCTTGCTCGAAGGAGAAAACGCGTGATAAAGTGAGCGCGTAGGCGACGGCAGGGCACTTGTTGCCCGCCGGGATCGCGCCGGCAAGGAGCTCGAAATGTCCCCCTTCAGAAAAGCGCGTCCGATAATTCTCGCGATGGCGATGCTCGGCGTGGTCGCCACGAGCGGGGCCGCCAACGTGTCGTGCGACGCGAACGCCGCGGACTCGACGTCCGTTTCCGCCGCGCCCCGGCCGGCCGCGGCGTCGCCCGGCACGCGCACGCTCTACCTTATCCGCCACGGTCTCTATGACGAGGACGATCCGCGCGACGAGGACGTCGGCAAGGGCCTGACCGAGGCCGGGCGCGCGCAGGCGCAGCTCGTGGGCGCGCGGCTGGCCGCTCTGGGCGTCCCGTTCGACACCCTTTGGGCGAGCCCCTTCACGCGCGCGCGGGAAACGGCTGCCATCGTCGCCCAGTCGCTTTCCGGCTTGACGCCCCGCATCGCGCCCGAGCTGGCGGAGTGCACGCCGACCACGCGGCGGAAGGATATCATGGCTGACGTGGCGCCGGGCGAGGCCGAGGCGTGCGTCGCGCAGCTGGAGCGGGCGTTCGCGCGCTTTTTCGTTCCTTCGCCCGCCGGGGAACGGCACGAGCTGCTCGTCTGCCACGGCAATGTGATCCGCTGGCTGTGGTGCCGCGCCCTGGGCGTCGAAACGGCCGCGTGGCTGGGAATGGCGATCGCCAACTGCAGCATCACCGTGATCCAGGTGAAGCCCGACGGCGCCTGCAAGCTGTACGTCTTCGGCGACGCCGCCCACCTGCCGGCCGAATTGCAGACCTACCCGGGCGGCACATCCGCCCCCTGGCGGCCATCGGCGCGATAAGGTCGCGCGATCGCGACGGGGCGGTCGTTTCAAGATGAATGATCGGTCGGTTCGTGCGGCGGGAGCCTACTTGAGGTAAATGATCTTTCTCGTCTGATCGAAATCGCCCGCGACGAGCCTTATGAAGTAAACGCCGGAGGCTGCTCCGCGCGACGAATCGTCCTCGCCGTTCCAGATTATCTTGTGGCTGCCGGCCGCCTTGTCGGCATTTTCGAGCGTCCGCACGAGCCGGCCCGCCGTGTCGTATATCTTCACGGTGACATGCGCCGCCGCCGCCAATGAATAGGTGACGGTCGTCGTGCCGTTGAACGGATTGGGGAAGTTCTGGCCCAGAGCATTCACCGGCGGAGGCGTTTCCTGTGTGCCGGTCGTGGTCCCCTCGATGCACGCCCCGTCCTCGTTGGAATATCCGCCCGCGTACCCCGCGTTGTCGACGATGTTGACGCGGTAGTAGCGGCAGCCGGACACGGGGCTGTGCACGAAGGTTTGGCTCGATGCCTCGACGATTCCCACGAAGTTGGATATGTCGGGCACGAATCCCTCGGCGGTATCCGAGTATACCGCGTAGTAATCGAATTCGCCCGCAAACCTGTCTTCCCAGATGAGGGCTATCGAGGAGTCGCCCAACGCCGCGGCGGAAAGGCCCCGAACGTATTCCGGCGCCGCGGTCGCCGCTCCCGGCCCGCCGAAAGCGCCGACATCGGATCCGGAGCCGTCGGTATCGACGATCGATGGATCGCCGGTATCGATGCCGCCGGAATGCAAAGCGAGCTGGTAATCGCAGGCGGCCGTGTCTGCGTAATGGGGGCTCCTGCTGAAGTTCGTCGAATCGGGGACGAGCTCGACGACATCGCCGGCCAGGTTGCCGAAGCAATCGTTGAACCGGAAGGCGATATTGTCGGCGGGCACGGAGTGGAAGCCGCTCGGAGTGCCGTGCGTGATCAGGTTATTCGTCACGACACAGGAAACCGCGCGCGATAGAAAGACGTTTCCCCCAGCATAAAGGCCGCTGTTCCGGTCGAATGTGTTGTTCGTCCACTCGCCCCAGCAGCTGTCCGCGTAGATGCCGCCCGCGACGGCTCCCGCATCGTTCAGGGCGAGGATGGAGTTCTCCATGCCGAACACCGCTGCTTTGTGGCAGATCCCGCCTCCCATGGACGCCGCGTAGTTATGGAGCACTACGGCATGTTCGATCGATAGGGGGGAGCGTTCGCTGAAGATTCCGCCTCCGTTCATGAGACATGTATTGGACAGGATCGAATCGCCATCGGCCGAAAGGGTGGACAGCACGGCGCAGACGCCTCCGCCGTTGCCGTAACCCGAGCAGGAATCGATGACGTTGCCCGACATCGTCACGGCCGAATGGAGGGCAAATATCCCGCCGCCGTTCTTGGTCCCCGAGAATTCGGGATTCGGCATCGATCCGGATATCGAGTTGCCCGTGATATCGGCGTCGGCCAGGTACAGGTAGATGCCGCCGCCGGTCTGGGCGCGGCATCCGGATATCGTGTTGCCGGTGATGGTGACCGAACCGTTGTAGCAGGCGATGGCGCCGCCTGCGCTGAACTGCGTCGCGTCCGTATATCCGCAATCGGTGAAAACGTTGTCCTTGATGAGAGCGTCGGAGTCATAGGTCAGAATTCCGCCGCCGTATATCCCGTTCATCGGAATAATCGCGAACGTGCCGGTGCCGCCGAGGATCACGAATCCCTCGATGCCCGGCATTCCGGAGGCGATCGTCACGAACGAGACCGGACTCCCGAAATGGGATATGGTCGTCGTCAGCGCTTCGGGATCTCGGGCGGTGAAGGTCGTGTTCCATCCTCCCATCAGATGGACGGCGTTGTGGATCTCCACCGCCTCGGCGTACGTACCTTCGGAGACCATGATCGAGTCGCCCGGAGCCGCCGCGTCGACGGCGTCCTGTATGGACAGCGCGGCCCAGGAGGGCGTCGAGTACGGATAGATATTGCCGCCGGTGGTCGATACGTAGCGGTACGGCTTCCCCGAAATGGTGAAGTCGCCGTCGCTCTCGTCGTATCCGCCGATCTCGCCGCCGTGCCAGGCGAGCACTCTTATCCTCGCGGTCGTGACGGGAAGATCGGCGACCTCCCAGGTATAGGAGCTGACGCCAATGAGACCCCGTGCGATTGTGTATTCGTAGCTGTCCCCGCCGTCGAGGCTCAGAAGGATGCTGACCGAATCCGGGGTGACGCGGCTCGTCGTCCAGACGAGCGGGTATTCCTCGCCGGCCTCGAGCTCTTCGCCGCCGTTGGGATCGTCGACGCGAACATAGACGGTGCTCGGAATATAGGAGATCTGCATCGTTCCCCATCCGATGTTGTTGGTCCCGTACTGGATATACGCGAATCCGTCCATTCCCCATCCCACACCCCAGCTGTTCTTGACGATCCATGCCCCGTCCCCGCCGCACTTCGTGTCGTCCCATCCCACGATCAGCATGGCATGATAGCCCACGACGGGCTGCTGCTCGCTGAAGCATCCGGCTTGGTAATCGTAGAATCTGTCCGTGACGTCGTACGTGGTGTATACGGGGCCGGTGAGCAGGGCTTGCTTGATCGAGTTGACGTCGTTGGCGACCTCCGCATAGCTTGCGATCCACGCCACCGGTTCACATTCTTCTTGTGTGCACGCATCGTTGTCGAGGTCTTCATAAGGGATACATGATTCGCGAACCTGGCCGTACGTTTGCATCACGGCGTATGCCGCATAGGAGGTGCCTCCGCCGCAGCCGGAACCATACGGATTGCAGAAGAGCGTCTGTGCCTCCGATAGATCCTCGATCCTGTCGTCGAATATCCGGATGTGGGATTCGAGCTGGCCGACGCTGGCGAAGGCCCAGCACGAACCGCAACCTCTCTGGTCCTTGGCCGGTGTTGTTCCTCCGTGCGCGCGCCAGTCGAACACGGGTTCATACGTCGCGCCCGCCGGCGCCTGTATGATCGGGAGGTCTCTAGCTGCGCCGGGCTGCATCCGAATCGCTCCGCACAGGGCTCGTTTTTCGGCCGCCGTAAGATTGGAAACGGATGTGGTGCCGGCCGTCCAATGCAGCCCCTTCTCCCGAATTTCCCGGTTGATCTTTTCTATTCTCGAGCGCTCCGCGTCATCGGGCGTGCCGGCGAAGGCGCGCGCGGGAAGGAGTGCGAGAACGAGAACGATCGTTGATAGGCAGGCTGCGACGCAGCGCGAGGACTTCTTGTTCGCCATGAAAAGGATCTTCCTTGCAAAAGAGTTGCAACGAGTATAGCACAACGGCGCTCCTCCGGCAATTGCCGCAAACCGATTTCAGGGTTATAATTGATGTATCGGAGGAGGTGATCAGCAATGAGAAGACAGGTGGCGGCATATGCCGTCGTTGCACTCCTTTCCGCGGCCGTGTGCGCTTCGTCCGCCCTCGGGCAGTACATCTATTTGGGGGATAACGTCAACGACTGTATGATGGCCCCCCTGTTCTATCAGCCGAACACCAAGCATATCTATGTCGCTTGCCCGTCGATCACCGACGCCGTGGCCGTTTCATTCAGGCTCGGTTCGGAGCTGATCGGTCCCGAGGATATCGTATCCGCTGCGCCGGCCGCCGGGGTCGCGGTCGAGTCCGGAGATCTCTTCGGCGGCATCACGCTTTCCCTCTCGGGAGCCGCTCTCAACAATCTTGAAGTCATGTCGCTCGAGCTCGTCGACAATCCTCCGTATCAATATCCCGGCAGCTGGGACTACGAGCGCATCCACTCTCCGAAGGTCATCCGGGCGAGCGGCGACACCATCTCTCTCGAGGAATCATGGGCGTTCTTCTGCTGCGTCGATTGCTTCGATCTGTACGTTGTCTGGGGCTTTCCCGATACGGTCGATGTGAATATCGGCGCCGACTCGCTGGTTCGCGCGAGAACGGTGGTGACCGCGGCGGGGTATTGGGGATGCAACATCGAGGTGACGGACGACCGCGGTTGGGTCACCGGCTACGACCCGTCGTATATCTGGGGGGACGATTGCGGCTTCTGCGCCTGGGACAGCGGATTCAACACGATCGCCGTATCCGTTCCGGCCGGCGCCGAGGAATACGGGCTGAGCAAGGTGACGATCAGACTTTTGAACGGTCCGGCTCAGTCGGGAAGTTTCTATATCAGAGCCATCCCGCCCGTCGGCGTCGGCGAAAGCTCATGGGGAGCGATCAAGAAGCTCTTCAATCCCTGACATCGAGGTTCTGATACTCATCGCCGACCGGGATGACAACTTGCCCGTCGATCGCGAGCTGCTCGATGAGCGGTTCCGGAATGCGCGGAGCGGCGGCCATGACGCCGCGTTCCCATATCCGGTTTCCATCAATCCCGGATACAACGAACGGACATCCCGATGTTCTTGCCGTCGCTGAAGTTGTAGAGCCCCGCGCTGTTGTAGTGCAGGCTGATGTACCATGCGAAGCCGGTGTTGGTGTTGTCTTCCGTGGATGACCAGATGAGGGCGTTATTGCCAATGTTCCTGAAGATCCCAGAGATCACTCGGTACCCCCCCGGCAGCGCCGTGAAGCCGCTTCCATTGGTCGCGCCCGTATTCGGAGCTGTCCAATGAGCCGTCCCGGCTTCCTTGAGCTCGCCTGCCGCGGCGTCCTCGCCTCCGAGAAAAGCGATCAATGTCTGCCACTCGGCATTGCTGGGCACATGCCATCCTAACGGGGCGATTTCACGACTGTCCGCCACGGCATACCAGTTATAGAGGCATCCATAGACGTCGGCGTTGTTCTCGTCGTTGTTGTAATAGCAAAAGGCCCCGGATGTAAGGATCGACCATGCGTAGCCGTCGGTGACATTGGGAATCGGCTCGCCGGCGGGTGAGCGCGTTTCCCGCGGGTTCCCTGCCATCCGCGGTCGGGCGTCGGGAGCTATTGTCGGACATTTGCCGCCGTCGCGATAATGAGTCACTCTCAGATCGGCGGCCATCCACCATTGATTGCCGATTTTGACGGTCGGATATACGTTGCCGTCGATGTCCGTCACGGTGCCCGTCGAATCGCCGGCGGAAGATTCCGTTTGAAACGGCCTGATATCGCCGTAGCCGGTGCCGACGGTGTTCGTGGCATAAGCCCGCACGTAGTAAGGAGTGTCCGGGGTCAGGCCGGTCAGAGCGCTGGTGAAGCTCCCGCTGCCGGAACCGTCGGTCGTGGTGCTGTCAGATGCGGTCGGGATCGGATCGGCGCTCCAGCAGACGCCCCGGGCGCTCACCGCGGCTCCGCCATCCGAGGTGACGTTCCCGCCGCACCGGGCGGCGGTCGCCGTGATTTCGCTCACGGCCGCGGTTGTCATGACCGGCACCGTCTTGCGGTCAGGCTCGGTGGAGCTGTCGTCTCCGCCGCAACCGAGAGCCGATCCGAGCAGTGATGCCGTCAAAGACGCCAGGACGATTCCGCGCGAAATCCTGAACATCGTGCACCTCGCAGTATTTGGGAGTGGTTGCGAGGAGCTTACGGCAAATCCCTTCCCGTGTCAAGGTCTCGCGGCGATCCGGCCGCGCCGGGCTGCGCCGGATCAGGATTTCTTCTCCCATATCCCCGCGATCTCGACGATCACCCGAACCGCCATTTCCATGTCCTGCACCGCGATCCATTCAAGCTGCGAGTGGAAGCTGTGTTCGCCCGCGAAGATGTTCGGAGTCGGCAGTCCCATGAACGACAATCTCGATCCGTCCGTTCCGCCTCGAATGGCCTGCATGATCGGTTTGATCCGGAGATTCTTCATCGCCTGAACCGCGTAAGCCGTCGCCCGCGGATGCTTGACGAGGACCTCGCGCATGTTCCGGTACTGGTTGATGATCTTGAGCTCATACTTCGAGCCGGGGAATTTGGCCACGGCCTTCTTCGCGAGCTTCTCGATCAATCGTTCGTACTCTTTCAGCTTCGGCGTTTCGAAATCCCTGATGATTATTTTGAGCGTGGTCGCTTCCTCGAGGCCGTTTACCGTCGTGCAGTGAACGTATCCTTGCCGCTTCTCCGTCGTCTCGGGCGACAGATTCTTCTTCGGCAGGCTTTCCATGAACGCCGCGGCTATCTTGATCGAATTGATCATCTTGTTCTTCGCGTAGCCGGGATGAATGTTCTTGCCGATGAACTTGAGCACCACCATATCGGCGCTGAAGGTCTCCGACTCGACTTCTCCTCTGCTGGAGCCGTCGACCGTATAGGCATATTTCGCCCCCAGCCGTTTCAGATCGATCTTCTCCGTTCCTCTTCCGACTTCCTCGTCGGGAGTGAAGCAGATCTTTATCGGACCGTGTTTGATCTCAGGATGGGTAATCAGATACTGAGCGGCATCCATGATTCCGGCGATGCCGGCCTTGTTGTCCGCGCCGAGCAGCGTCGCTCCGTCCGATGTGATGATGTCGAATCCCTTCATCTTCTTGAGATCGGGATTCTCGCTCACCCGTATCACCTTTCCGCCCTTGGGCAGCCTGATATCGCCGCCTTTGTATCTTCTGTGAACGATCGGTTTGACGCCCTTTCCCGATACGGCGGGGGAGGTATCGACATGCGCGATGAAGGCGATCGGCGGCACTTTCTTCGCGGTATTCGCGGGAAGCGTCGCCATGACGTAGCCCCACTTATCCATGGCGGCGTCTTTCAGCCCCATCTTCTTCAGCTCTTTCGCGAGATCGGCGGAGAGCTTCTTCTGCTTTTCCGTGCTCGGAAACGAAGTCGATTCCTCGTCCGATTGGGTATCGTACTTGACGTATCGCAAAAAACGATCGACGCACGTGAATTTGTATTTTGGATCGAACATAATCCCTCCTGACTTTCCCTTCCGGTTTGCGAAGGCCCCGATTGTTGCGGCAATCATAGACGCGAGCGCCGCGCCTGTCTACAACTACGGCGGCTTCCAGGTCAATTTCTGATCTCCCGCAGCGAGCGAGGCGCCTTCCCGTCGGCTCGCGAGGCGAAGCGCGCTCGATGCCGAACGGCCGCGTCCGAGCCCTGCCCCGCAGAGCTCCTATTTGAAATATACTGGAATTTCCAGGGCGGCGTCGTTTTCAGGCAGGTCGGAAGGGTTGTCGCGCCGGAAAATCACCGCGCCGCGCTTCAGGTGCGCTTCCGCGCCGGTGGGCTTTTGAAATGTAATCTCGCCTTCGAAGGGCACGAATTTCTCCGTCATCCAGTCGTCTTTGGCGGTGACGATTCCTTTCCCTATTATCTTGCCGTCCCAGTCGACGACCACGATCGGGAAACTGCCTTCAAAGAACCAATTGCCTTTGGCAAACCCGGTCACCGTGAGAGGCGAAGAAATATTCTTCCACTGATAGAAATCATCGAGAAGAATCCAATCGGACAAACAGCTGCTCAGGCGAGGGGCTTTGATGAACTTGGTCGCCATAAAAGACCATTCGTGGTCCGATTCGAAGCCGACATCTTTATCGGCCGGAACCACGCGGCCCCCGAGAATCATGAACATGGACCTGTAGGGCTCTATCCCCTCTCCGCGATTCGGCGAATAGGCCTTCTTGATTTCATCGAAAGCAGGAGAATTCATCTTGAGCCAGTACGTTTCATTCTGGCACGTTGAAAAAACGCTCACTTCGTGGCCGAAGACGAAATATCCCTCCAGGATCTGCTCTCCTTTCTCAAGGGCGCCGATTTCTTCCAGGACATTGTTCCGCACGAGAGCGTATTTCGATTTCTGTTCGCCGGCTCTAGCCGTCATCGGTTCGCCGGATTTTCTATCGGCATAATTGGCGATCGCGATGCCGTTTCTGATCACTATGTTCTGGGGAGCTATTCTGTCGCCGAGAAAGATGGTGTTCGTTCCTTCGTAGGCGACGCCCCCGGCGCTATCGGTTTCGCCGGCTTTCTTGCCGACGGCGGCCGCCATATAGTAGAAAGTGCCGGAGCCTCCGCCGTCATCGGCCAGGAGGACGAGGGCGTCCGCGACGTCGTCCTCATCGAGGAAGCCGTAGGCCGGTTTGCCAAAAATTCTCGTTTGGGCTTTTACTGCCGAGCCCGGGGCGGTTTCTCTGAGAGCTATACCGTTAACGAGCTCGATTTCCCGGCCATCGACTATATAGCGCGCGTTGATCGGATCGGTGGCGGGATCTTTCGGAGTCGGCAGCGGTTTTTCCCCCGTTTTCTTGCCGCAAGCCGGAGTCAACATACCGGCCAAAACACAAAAAACCAATATGCAAGAATATTTCTTCATTGATTCATTCTGGCCTCTTTGGAGACTGGTGTTAGCGCAGAAGCACCATTTTCCTGGCCAGATCGAGCTCCCCTGCCCGCAGACGATAGAAATACACGCCGCTCGCCGACCGCGCGCCGAGCCCGTCGAGGCCGTCCCACATCGCCTGGTGCCGCCCCGCGCCCTTGTTCGCATCCACCAGCACCCTCACCAGCTGTCCCGCCGCGTTGTACACATCGAGCCGCACGTGCGAAGGCCGGGCAATCTCGTACGAAATCGTCGTCGACGGGTTGAACGGGTTCGGGTAGTTCGCGGAGAGATCGAACCGGATCGGCGTTTCGGCGACGCCGGTCGCCGGGTCCTCGTCCGTCAGGATCCAATCGCTGAAATTCGTCTGGGCCGCCACCGTGATCCAGTTCTGCGTGAGGTCCCTCGACGAATAGCTCTTGGGGCCGTCCCACGACGTCCCGGTCCAGCGCCACATGCAGAGGCTGCTCTCGTCCCGGCCGTTGAGCTCGCTCTCGAGATAGCTCAGCGTGAGGTCGAACTGCGCCCCGTCTCCCTCGTGGTCGATGTCGTACCACCGCGCGACGCTCGCCGGCTCCGCGGGATACGTCTCGCCCGGATGTACGACCATGTCGATTTCGGAGAGCGTGCCGAGCGTCGTGACGTTCACCTTGGCTTTCACGCGGCCGCCGAAAAGAAGAAGCCCCGTGCTCGAGACCGGTCGCCAGTGCCGCGTCCCCGTGTACTCGATCGCGCCGATGTCCACGACCCACGCGCCGTTCTCGGGGACGGCATACGCCGGGTCCCCCTCTTCGATGCAGGAGGAGTTGTACGAGAGAGAAAAATCCCCGCCGGCGGGATCGGCAATCATCGGATCGCCCAGCTCCTGATTGGTGGATGTCACGTTCGCGCTGTAGTTGCCGCCCGCGTTGTCGTGGAAGCAGCTGTACGATATCGTCATGGCGTTCGTGGAGTAGAACCCGATGCCGTCGCTGTTCGCCACGTCATGGCCGGCGACGATATTGTTCACGAAGGAGCCGAGAGGGAAAGCGCCCCCGCTGTCGTAGTAGAAGCCGCTTCCCGATCCCGAGACGCCGGCGTATATCGCGGTCGCGTTGCGAAAGAACGTGTTATTGGCAAATATGGCCAGCCTGCCGTAATAGAGCCATGCGCCCCCGCCCCAGCCGACGTCGGTGACCGTCGCGGAAGCGGAGGCCGTGTTGAAGGCGAAGATGTTCCGTCGGATGAGATCGAACGAGGAGCAGTAGAAACCTCCGCCGTAGCCGGAACCATGCAGCGAAGCGGTGTTGTTGATGATCACGTTGCGATCGAGGGGGGTGGTGCCGGATGTGACGCAGATTCCGCCGCCGTATCCCTTTCGGTAGTCCGCCGACGCCAGCGTCGACGCCGACGCGACGTTCCCTTCGATCGTGTTCCCGGTAATCTGCAAATAGGATCCGTTTGCGTAGATGCCGCCGCCGTTACCGTTTCCCTGGGTTGCGGCGGTGTTATGCGAGATCGCAGGATTGTCTCGTACAATGATGGAATTGCCGTAACCGGCGCCCGAGTGAGATATCCCCCCGCCGGCCCCCTCCTGACCGTTACCCTCGGCGCCGTGGTTGAATGTGATTATGTTGTCCCAGATCTCGACGGTGCCGCCGTACGTGTTGATGCCGCCGCCTCGTCCCCCTGCCCAGTCGGAGTTGGTCCCCACGTTATAGGAGATCGTGTTCGACCAGATCTGGAGAATCGCGCCGCTCTCGGAGATGCCGCCGCCATATCCGATCCGCGCGGTCGAGCCCGTGTTGGAGAGAATTTGGTTCTCGTAGACCTGGCACAACGCCGTGCTTTCGAAGTACAGACCGCCGCCCTCGCCCCAGGTCGCCGCCGTTGAGGCGATGTTGTTATCGATCGTGCAGTACCGGATCACCGCGCCCGTTCCCGCGTTCCTGCAGGCGACCCCCCCGCCGAATCCGTTGTTGTTGGTCGCCCCGCGGTTGTTCGTGATCCAGCAGCGCTCGATCACCGGATCGGCTCCGCCGCCGACATAGATTCCGCCGCCGTACCACGGAGCGGTTGACTCGCTCTTCGCGTCCCCGCCCGTGATTTTGAATCCGCGGACGCGGGTCTCGCTCGTCACGGCGGCGCCCGTGATGAGGAAGACCCTGCTCGCCCCCGAAGGAGTCACGACGCACAGGCTCGAATCGGGAACGGCCGTGTCCCAAGAATCGTGCGTGCCGTCGTCCGACGTCAGCAGCCGTGTGGAGTCGATCAGAATGGCGCTGCTGGTCAAGTACGCGCCGTGCTTCACCAGTATCGTGTCCCCGGCGGCGGAAGAGTTGATCGCCGCCTGTATCGTCTGCTTGGCCGCGCCCCAGGAAAGCCCGTCGCCGGAATTGTCCGGGCGCGCCGCATCGACGTAATAGATCGATGCGAGGGCCGGGCTCGCCGCGGCGAGGGAAACCAGCGAAAATACCGCCACGATGAATCGAATACGCTTGAAGCGCCTTGAGATTTGGCTGGTCGCTGCATCCATTTCCTGCGTCATGGCTGACCCCCTCGTCTTGACCGTTCAAGTCGACCGCGGTCCGATTGCCCGGACGCCGCGGCGCGTGCTCACGCACCACAGAATTGTGCCGAAGTGAAGTGATTGTATCATTATTCCCGGGGTAAGATCAAGCATTGAGGGAAATTGACATGGCCTTGGATCTCCCATAAGAGAAAAATATCGATAGCCTTCGGGGAATACGGAGCCCCGTGGGATTCTCGATTCGGCCTGAGCCTGCTCACGGCCGCCGCCGCCCTCTGCCCGCCGGATTTTCTATGATGCGTCCGCGCCCTTTGTGGTACATTTCCGTGAAGCGTGTATTCACGGCGCTGAAGCGCTACGGCCCAAGCGGATTGTCATCGGGGTTTTCTCGTGAAAAAACGTCGCGTGCTTCTCATCGGTCCTCTGCCGCCGCCCATCGGTGGAGATACCATATTGACGTTGACCGTTCTCAAGAGCGGCTACTGGGACGACGGCGGCATCGAACGGGAATGTATCGACACCTCCCCCGGCGATAAGGTGCGGGTAGTCGACGAGCGTATCTCCCTTCGCGACCTCTCGAGAGCAGCGGGGATCCTGTTTCAGGTGATCGGCAAGCTGCCTCGGGCCCGCGCGGTTCTTCTCTGGGCGAACTGCCGGTTCATCTGCACGCTCGGGCTCCCCATCATCATGCTTTCCGCAATGGCGCGGCGGCCGATCGTAATCAAGCCCTTTGGCGCGCTCTTGGCCGAGCGGATCACGGGATTTCATCCGGGAAGGAAGCGGGTCACCGTCTTCCTCTTGAACAAATCGAAATATCTGCTGCCGGAAACACGACGGTTGGCTGGTGAGCTTGCGAGCGCCGGAATAGATCCGGAGCGCATCGTGCCATTTCCGAATTTCCTGCCCGATGCAAGCCTGCGCGCCGCGTATCGGAAAAAGCGATTCGGCGGCAGGAGCGTCTTCGTCGGACAGATTAAGCGCGAGAAAGGCGTGTTCGAGATCATCGGCGCTTTGGCGGGACACGACGAATTCACGTGCGATTTCCATGGCCCCATTCTTGATCGCGATCGCGATGCTTTCCTGAAAGAAATATCCCGGAACGGCAACTGCAGGTACGCGGGGGTGATCCCTCCCGACGACGTCATAGAGGTCATCAGCCGGTATGACGCGCTCTTGCTTCCCTCGTACCATAGCGGGGAAGGGCACCCTGCGGTGATTCTGCAAGCCTTCGCGGCGGGTGTTCCGGTTGTGGCTTCGGACTGGAAATCAATACCGGAATTGGTCGAGGACGGTGTGCGCGGAATTCTGGTTCCGGCGCGGTCGGCCGATTCGGTGCGCGGAGCGTTGGAGCGCCTGGCGTCGGACGAGAAGCTCTACGACTCGATCGCGGCCAATGCATTCGATTTCGTCAAAGCCTATTCCGAAAAGGCGCTTGTGAAGGATCTCTTGATGGCCAAGGTATCCGAGTTGTTGTAAGATTCATGCGCGCCCGGCGATGGGCCGCTCCCTGACGTTGCAGACGATTGCCTTGAATTTCCCTGCCGCGGTTCTTTCGATCCTTTCCACGAGCTCGACTCCGATGTCGCAGCCCGGGCCCACGCGGTCGGCCAGATTCGCGGCGGCCATGGCGCCCATTCTGTCGGTGTAATCCGCGCCCGGGACCAACCGTATCCTGAACCGGTCATAGTCGTCTTGCACTATTTGCGCTTCCGCAATCCCGCTGCAATCCTTGAACACGGGATCGAGCCGGCCGATCCGCCGGCCGTCGCGCATAACCAGCATTTGGTCGAGGCGGCCCTCGATGTGCCCGAGCAGAGGGAGGCTCCTTCCGCACGCGCATGAGCCTTCCTTGAGCGAGCCGAAATCGCCGAGCCGGTACCGGATAAAGGGCTGCACGCCGTTCGCGATGCCGGTGCACACGAGAGTCCCCGCTTCACCCGGTCGCACGGGCCGATCATGCTCGTCCAGCACTTCAATGAGGGAGATCTCCGGACTCAAGTGCATCGATCCGTGCTCGCACTCGGCCGCGAATATCGCGATCTCGCCGCACCCGTACTGGTTGTATGTCTTGCAGCCGAAGGCTCCGCGTATTGCTTCGCGGTGGTAATCGAAGAGCGCCTCCGCGGTGGTGAAACACGCCTTGAACGCGACGGGATCGAGCCGGTTGTCAATGATGTGTTTCGCGATCGTGTAGACGCTCGACGGATATCCCTCGATATAGTCCGCGCCGAACGCGCGAATCGTATCGACGTAGTGCGGCAGGTTGTCCGGCGAGAGGTGGTAACTCGACAGATAGAGCTGGTTCCATCGGGCGTTGTGAATCCAGAACGGCGGCTTGCGACGGCCGGGCGCCGCGACCAGTATGCCGCCGATGCTTACCGAGCGATTGATCCGGCGACGCATCCCCGCCACTCCATGGCACCGGGCCTCCATGAACGCATTGGCAAGGGAGTTGGTACGAACATCGCGGTAGAGGCGAAGCGGTGTGCCCGTCGTGCCGGAGGTATGCAGGACGACCAGGCCGCTTCCTGCCATCCGTTCGTCCACCAAATTCCGCTCTTGCGTTCTCGCCGTCGCTTTCTCGAGCAGCGGCAGCTTCGACAGGTCATCCGGCATCCTGATGGATGCCGGATCGATTCCGTGCGCGCGGAAGAGATTCCGATAGTAGGGCACGTGACACGCCGCATGGATGATCATCCCGCGGAGCTTGCGCAGCTGATACTCCTGGAGCTCATCCCGGGACCATCGGTCATGAGCGGATATCTCATCGATAATGTCATGGAAATCGCGTCCGTAGCGCTCGCGTTCCATCCTCCATGAGCCCACGTAGGTGGCGGCCTTTTTCGCGGCGTACGGCAGTTTCCAATACAATCGGGTCGCCCGAGCCGTCATTCTTCATCTCCTCGCCGCCGCGAGCAGGCTCACGGGGTGAGCTCGATCTGCCCTTTCCAGCCGAAATGAGGCTCGAACTTGAGCGAGCGCGCCGGATCCAAGTCCTTCAATGCCCCGCTCCATGCGGGATTGGTGCTGGTAACGCGGATATCCTCGTACGAAAAGCCCGCGAGCGGCAATTCGCGACGGCCGAAGGCGTTTCGGATCAAGGCGAGCTTTAGGGGATCGAAACCCATGATCCAAGCCGAGACGGCATCCACGGCGACGGGGTTGCAGCCGATGACGATCAAGCCCGCCGCGACGGGATCGGGGGCCGCGGGCCCGTCGCCTTCACCGGCGACGATCCCATCGACGATGCCGAGATACCGTTTGGGCCGCCGGCCGGGGAAGTCCTCGCCGTCGGAGTAGAGCAGACAAGCGTTGATGTCGTGCACCATCCGCCAGCAGGTGTCATTCCCGTGCCAGTTTCCGGTGCGGATCACGTGCCGGGTGTCCCCCCAGATGTCCCTGCCGATCTTCTTCGCCGCCCGGAAAGCGGGAGACATGACGTTCCGGGTTCGGAGCATCCACCGTTCAAATGACCGGATGCCGAATTGCTCGAGCATCCTCTTCGGCGTCGGCTCCGGGAACGCGTCTCCGCCCTCATGGGGGAAGCCGTCGGTATAATGGGGAAGCCAGTTCCTGCCCGCATTTATCCCGACCAGATTCTTGAGGCACAAGGTAGTCCCCACCTTCTTGTGTGTTTTCATTTTGGGGAGGTTGATGAACACGTCGGCGTCGGCGCACGTCCTGGAAAGCAAGTATTCATGTTTGCCCTGCTGGTGATGGCGATTCGTTTCAGTTTGGTCATAATCCGAGCCGTGGAGCCTGTTCGTCTCGGGCCGGCCGCTGAATGCGCTCCGCGTCCCGAGATCGTACATGCGCGAGCCGGCCGGATCGCCGGGAAGACGCTCCCTCTTGTTGACAACGTCTTCTCTGATGTCGGGCCACCACTCGGGGCGAAGATCGAGCAGGTGAATCGGAAGGCTCCCCCACATGGATTTCTCGAATTCGAGAATGTGGTCCAGCCCCGTGAGCGAGACGATCTTGCTCCAATTCGCGTCGAACTGAGGGCCGTCGGCGATCCAGATTTCACCGTGCCCATCGAGGGCCAGAGCCACATAGTCGATCACGGCCCGGATAATTGATCCGTTCGTGATGACGTAATCCCAGTCTTGGTGCTTGAAGCGGTGGGAATGGGCCAGGAAATTCGGCTTGAGCACGACCCGGTCCCCCGGAAAGACGATCGTCTTCAAGGGATTCCATCGATTCGTTCCGTAGTTCTCGGGATCCAATTTCATCAGTCGGAATGTGTCGCGCAACGCGGCGTATACCGGATTCCGGGGACCGACGATGCCCCGGTACTCCGGATAGGCAGTGTCGGGATGGAACGGCGGCTGCGTCGGATACCCCTCGACATGGGCGTCGTTGACATAAATATCTGCGGAGGTCAGCGTCATATGATCGGACATAACCATGGGATTCTGATCCAATCGCACGTGGCGGCCTCTGGTGAAGCGCGACAGCCTGATTCCGGATCATTATAGCATAAGGGTCACGCGCGGAGCCAGGGCTTCGGGGGATCAAGAAATAGGCTCCGATCCTTTTTGATGGTGGAGGCGGCGGGAATCGAACCCGCGTCCGAAGATGCTTCCGCGAGGGCGTCTACGTGCGTAGCCTGTCGAGTTTTGTTCGCCCCGCGAAGCCTCAACAGGCAGGGGGTTCGCGGAACTAGCTCCTGTTCTTTTCGCGTGCAAACCCGGAGCGGGTCGACACGCTAGCCGTCGGTAATCGACGCCCGGTTTCCATCCCCGTCGGCGCAGATGGAGCGGACGGGTCGCCTAATTAATTAGGCAGCCAGTGCCAACTGATTGTCGGCAGTTGTTGTTCGCCACCTGATTTACGAGGTTGATGGCATCCTCGGCACGCTTCCCTGGCCTCTATCATCCCCGTCGAATCCATTCGCCCCCACACGAGAAGGCCTGGATAAGCCGATAAGTAGTATAGCCATATTCTTCTCGAAAGTAAAGGAGCGAAGCCGCCTATTAAGGCGATCGTCGCCACGGCGGAAGAACCCAGAAGATCGCGTCAAGTATTATTTACGGCGGAAACGCGCTATCTAGTTCAAAGATAAAAAATTCGCTTGCCTTCAATTCCCCCGTTCGTGGTAAAATCTTCTCTATAAATCCACCCTTTCCCCACCAGCGCAGGAGGTCCTTATGAAGCACTCCTCAAGGTTCCTGCTGGTTCTCCTTGTCGTGGCTCTGGCCTTCGGGAGCTTCGTCGGCTGCTCGAAGGAAGAGACGCCGGCGGCGCCTCCGAGCGGACAGACGGATCTGCTGATGAACGCTTCGAATCCGTCGTTCCAGCGGGCCATGGCGATCCAGGACAAGCACACAACGAAGCTCATGGCCGATCCTGACGTTATCGGCACCGCCACCACGATCGGCGACGACGGAAACCCGGCGATCATGGTGCTCGTACTGAACGAAAAGGCCGCCCTCGGCGTGCCGACGAAGCTCGATGACGTCAACACCGTTGTCGTGCTGACCGACCGGATCGTGGCTATGAAAACAACTACTTTGAGCCACACCGCGAAGCAGACCCCCCCGATCCAGCTCGGGACCTCCGGCGGCTGGCGATATGATCTCGCGAACGGCTACTGCTGCGGCGGGACGCTCGGATCGCTGATCCAGGTGGGCGGCCAGAAGCGGATCCTCAGCAACTATCACGTGTTCGAGGCCGATATCGTGGCCGGCGGGAACAGCCGCGTGGCCGCGACCGGCGACTACATCATTCAGCCCGGCCTGATCGATGTGAGCTGCGTCGCTACCAACGCGCAGAACGTCGCGACGCTCGTCAAAACGAGCAGCCTCCCCGGCAGCAACGTCGACTGCTCGAGCGCGGCGATCATCACCGGCATGGTCAGGGACGACGGCGCGATCCTCGAGATCGGGGTGCTCTCTTCCTCGACGGTTGCCGCTTCCGTGGGCCAACTGGTCAAGAAGAGCGGCCGCACGACCGGTCTCACCCGGAGCTATGTCAGCGGCTTGAACGGCACTGTGAGCATCGCGTACGAGAACGAGTGCGCGGGCGGCGATGCGTTCACCAAGACGTTCACGGGTCAGATCCTCGTCTACCAGAAGAGAAGCTCGTTCCTCGCGGGCGGCGACTCGGGATCGCTCATGGTCCAGGACGTGACGACGAACCCGAAGGCCATCGGTCTTCTCTTCGCCGGCAGCACCTCGCTCGCCATCGCGAACCCGATCAACTCGGTGCTCTCGTTCCTGGGCGCCACGATGGTCGGCATCTGAAGCAGGGGGGACCCCACTTTTCCCCGATGCTTCGTTGAGCAAGCGAACGCCCGCCCCGCGCTGTGCTGGGGCGGGCGCTTTATTTAGACATGGCCATGATGCGCAAATCGGTGAAGCCTCAGCAGAGATGCGACTCGGCGAAGGGGTGGGAATGATGCGATTCGGCACCGGTAAAGCGCATCGGTGCACGGCAGCCGCTTTCCTCATTCTGGCCGCGGCGCTCGCCGTTCAGGGCGCCGGGTGCGGAAAGGGCCCCGAGAAGGAAAGGGGAAGCTCCTCGATGTCGATGGATGACGCGATCCGCGTAATGGATGCTCACGTGAACGAGCTCATGGCGATTCCCGGCGTCGTCGGCGTCGCGGTCGGCGCGCTCGAGAGCGGCGCTCCGTGCATTCAGGTGCTCGTCGTGAAGAAGACGCCGGAGCACGACAATCGCGTTCCGAAGAAGATCGAGGGTTTTCCCGTCGTTATCCAGGTGACCGGAGAGATCCGACCGATGCCCGGCGATTCGTCCCGCTGAGACTCACCAGCTCACGCCCGCCCTCGCGAACATCCCGTGAAGCTCCGCGCGCTCCCGCGCGTTGATCGCTTCGGTCCACAGGTCGACGTAGTTGCGGTCGTCGGTGAGAACCGGCACGCCGCGCATGTCGGGCTCGAAGCGGTTGTCCCATGCGTGCGCCCGGTCGTACTCGGGCGAGAAGCGGTCGATGGGGACGGGCGGGTCCTGGCGGAGCTCGAGGGATCTGTTCGAGGCGAAGAGAATGACGTTGCCGAGCTGATCGGGGGGCTCCATCGTCGGCAGGGCCCGGACGTTCGAGAACTGCGTCCTGAGCGTCGCGGCGAGGGAGCGGACGATCGTGTCGTGCCAGCCGATCGCCTGCAGGTTGAGCGTGAAGACGCCGCCGGGCGCGAGCCGCGACGCCATGAGGGCGAACGCCTCCCGCGAGGCGAGATGGAACGGAATCGCGCTCGACCCGAACGCGTCGAGAACGATGAGGTCGTAGACGCCCGCCGTGGACAGGAGAAATTGCCGGCCGTCCATCCGGTGAATCCGCGCCTCGTGCTCGGCGAGGCCGAAATAATCGGTCGCCACCCGCGCGACGAGCGGATCGATCTCGACCGCGTCGATATCCCAGCCCTCCGCGTGGAATCGCTTCACGACCGAGCCGCCGCCGAGTCCGATGACGAGCATGCGTCCCGGTTTATCGAAATAGCCGCGGGTGATGTCGATCACGTTGACGTAGGACATGACCGACGAATAGAAGAGCGTCGTGTCGACGGCGGTGTGGATGGCCCCGTCGATGAGGAGGTAGCGGAATTCGTTATCGTTCACCACGCGGATCTCTCCGTAGGGGCTCTGGCCGGCGAAGGCGAGGCCGTGCTCGGGATCGGGCCTGTTCTCGTGAGAAGCGCCGATGAGCGCCGCGCCCGCCGCGAGAATAACGATGGGGATGACGAGCTTCGCGGCCGGCGCGCGTTTCCCGAGGAATCCGGGAATCGCCGTGGCGATGAGGATCGCTCCGACCGCGAGCGTCAGGCGATACACGCCGAAGTTCGGGATCAGGTAGAATCCGGTGAGGAGCGCCGCGACGACGCTCGCCAGGGTCGAAACGGCGTAGAGATTTCCCGCCGAGCGCCCGATCTCTTCGATGCGCGATGCGCGCAGCTTGATCGCGTACGGGCTCACCATGCCGAGGAGCATGAGCGGGATGAAGAAGAGGATCAGCGCCGCGGCGAGCGCCGCGAACCGGAGGCCGAACGGTTCGGCGAGATGCAGGAGCGGGTTTCTGATCCACGGAACGGCGACGAGCCAGACGCCCGCCCCGGCGAGGAGCGAGCCGAGCCGCGGGTAGGTGGCCCCCCGGTCGGCCCATCGTCCGCCGAGAGCGTATCCGGCGGCGAGCGCGGCGAGCGTCACCGTGATGAGCGCCGACCAGAGAAAGAGGCTCACCCCGTAGAAGGGCCCCAGGATTCTCGTGCCGAGGATTTCAATCGCGAGCACCGAAGCGCCGCTGATGGAGATCGAAAGGTAGAGGTATTTGTGTTTCATGGGCTTAGCATATACCAAGTCGCGCGGAGGATGCAACAGGGTGAGTGAAATTGTATGCAGGGGGTATGTATGGTTGGGTTTCAAATGCAGGTCAAGTATAGCTTACATTATGTATTGCATTATATACGTAATGTACTGTATATATTACTGGTCATTTGAAAGACATGCATGACTCGCGACCCGATGTCGGGTTGCCGCAGGAGACGGCTTCATGAAATTGGGTAATAACCTCAAGCGCTTCAGATTCGAATACGATTGCCTCTCGCAGGCTGCGCTCGCCCGGGAGATAGGCGTCTCTCGCCAGACGATCATCGCGATCGAGAAGGGCCGCCTCGTGCCTTCGACACTTCTCGCTTTGAGGTTCGCGCGCTTCTTCAGGGCGCCGGTTGATGAGATCTTCTTCATCGCCGACGGGGAATGGCCGCCGAAACGTCGGGAGTTATAGGGAGGCGGGAACGCCCGCGATGGCGGGGGTGATCGTTGTGGGCGGGAGCGCCCTCCGCGCCCGGCGAAGCGCCCGTGCAAGCGCCATTTTGCGTTTGCTTTTGCCCCGCCGCGGGATTAGAATCCGCGCGTTTCTCGACGCATCGACACCCAACACACCGTTTCTCGACGACAGGAGGGTTCCCGATGAAGAGAGTGGTTTTCGCGCTGGCGGCTCTGCTCGTGCTGGCCGGCGCCGCAGGGGCCGCGATCGACGGCGCGTATCTGAAGAAGCTTCCGCCGATCATCGATCGCGAAGTGCTCTTCGGCGATCCGCAGATCGCGAGCGGGCAGCTGTCCCCCGACGGCTCGCACATTTCGTTCCTCAAGCCGTACAAGAACATCCTGAACATCTGGGTCAAGGGGACGAACGAGCCCTTCGCCGCGGCGCGCCCCGTCACCGCGGACACGACGCGCCCCGTGCGCGGTTATTTCTGGAGCAAGGACGGCGCGTTCATCCTCTACATCCAGGACAAGGGGGGAGACGAGAACTGGCACATCTACGCGGTCGATCCGCGGGCGAAGCTCGAGGCGGGGCGGGACGTGCCCCCGGCGCGCGATCTCACGCCGTACGAGGGCGTCGCGGCGACCATATACGCGCTCCCCATGAACATGCCCGGCGTCATCTTCATCGGCCTCAACGACCGTGACGATCGCTTCCACGACGCGTACAAGCTCGACATCGCCACGGGAGAGCGCACGCTCGTGAAGCAGAACGACGACGAGATCTCGAGCTGGATATTCGACCTCGAGGGCAATCTCAGGCTCGCCTCCAAGCAGACCGCCGACGGGGGCACCGAGATTCTCCGCGTCGAGCCCGACACGATGGTCGTCGTCTACTCGTGCAGCAAGGACGAGACCGTCGACCCGATCCGTTTCCACAGGGACGGGAAGCGTATCTACATGGCGTCGGACAAGGGCGCAGTCGTGAATTTCCAGCGTCTCGTGCTCTTCGATCCGGCGACGGGGACGGAGGAGCTCGTCGAGGCCGATCCGTTGAATCAGGTCGATTTCGGCGGCGCCGAGTTCTCGCACCGGACGGAGGAGCTCGTCGCGACGTACTACGTCGGGGACCGGCTCCGCGTCTATTTCCGGGACAAGGAATGGGAGAAGGACTACAAGCGCCTCCAGAAGCAGCTTCCCGACGGCGATATTTATCGCAGCTCCGCGACGAACGACGACGCGGTGTGGCTCGTCGGCGTCACGAGCGACGTCGATCCGGGAGCGTCCTACATCTACCGGCGCGCGACGGGGAAGGCCGAGCTCCTGTACCGGCCGTATCCCGACCTTCCGTCGAAGGACCTCGCCCCGATGAAGCCGATCGTGTACAAGAGCCGCGACGGCCTCGACATTCACGGCTACCTCACCGTGCCGAAAGGGGTCAAGGCGAAGAACCTCCCCGTTCTGTGCATGGTGCACGGCGGGCCGTGGTCGCGCGACGAATGGGGCTACGATCCGTACTCGCAGTTCTTCGCGAACCGCGGCTACGCGGTGTTTCAGATGAACTTCCGCGGCTCCTCCGGCTACGGCAAGGCGTTCCTCAACGCAGGAAACAAGCAGTGGGGGGACGCGATGCAGAACGACATCACCGACGGCGTCGCGTATCTGGTCGAGAAAGGGATCGCCGATCCGAAGCAGATCGCTATCTTCGGCGGCTCGTACGGCGGGTACGCCACGCTCGCCGGGGTGGCCTTCACGCCGGATCTCTACGCGGCGGGCATCTCGTACGTCGGGCCCTCGAACATCATCACGCTGCTGAACTCGATCCCGCCCTACTGGGCCGTGCTGAAGAGCCTGTTCAACGAGCGCGTCGGCGATCCGTCGAAGCCCGAGGACGCCGAGCGTCTCAAGCGCCAGTCGCCCCTCTTCTCCGCCGAGAAGATCAAGGCGCCGCTCCTCGTCGTGCAGGGAGCGAACGATCCGCGCGTGAAGAAGGCCGAATCGGATCAGATCGTCGTGGCGCTCCGTGACCTCGGCCGCGACGTCGAGTACCTCGTCGCGCCGGACGAGGGGCACGGGTTCGCGGGGGTCGACAACCGGATGGCCTTCGCCGTCGCGGCCGAGAAGTTTCTCGCGAAGCACCTCGGGGGGCGCGCTCAGGAATCCATGACCGACAAGGTGCGGAGCCGTCTCGAGACCCTCACCGTCGATCCGAAGACGGTTGTGCTCGCCGCGCCGGCGGCGGGGGCGGCCGCCGAAGCGGCGGCGCTCCCTGCGGTGGACGCAAGCCGTCTCAAGCCGATGTCGCTCGTGTATAAAGGGAACGTCCGCGCCGGCGGGCAGGAAATCGTGCTCGAGGTTACCCGCAACGTCATGAAGGCGTCGCTCGGCGATGCGTCGACGTGGCGCATCGCGACGAGCCAGACGAGCGGCGGGGAGAGCGCGGTCGACACCTTCGATCTCGACGCGACGACGCTGCTCCCGCTCCGCTGGGGCGTGCGCCAGGGCAACGCCACGGTCGTCGTCACCTTCAACGGGACGGCGGTCAAGGGGGTCGTTCGGATGGGCCCGCAGGAGATGCCGATCGACGCGACGCTCGAGGCGCCCGTCTTCGGGGACGGCTCCGCGCTCGAGACGATCCTCGGCGCGTTCCCGCTCGCGCCGGGCTACGAGGCGACGCTGCGCACGTTCGATTTCCAGATGCAGAAGGCGCGCTCGATGTCGCTCAAGGTCACGGGCTCGGAGACCGTCACCGTGCCCGCGGGGACGTACGAATGCTTCAACGTCGAGCTCAAGCCGATCGGGGACGATTCGGGCGCCTCGCGGATCTGGGTGAGCGCGAAGGATCCCCGCTGCATGATCCGCGGCTCGTTCGACCTGCCGCCGCAGATGGGTGGAGGAACGGTCGAGATCGGGCTCGCGAGCATCAAGTAGGAGGCGCCGGCGGGTCGCGCCGGCATGCAAAGGAGGAACATATGCGTAAGTTTTGTTTCGCGGCGGCGCTCGCCCTGTGCGCGATCGCGCTCGCCGCGGCTCTGCTCGCCGCGGAGGAAGCGCCCGCGGTGGACGCGATGAAGTCGCTCGGCGCGAAGACCTTCGCGCAGCCGTGCCCCGTGTGGGTCATCGGATCGTACGACGCGGCGGGAAAGCCGAACGTGATGACCGCGTCGTGGGCGGCGATCTGCTGCTCGCAGCCGCCGATGGTGACCGTCTCGCTCAGGAAGGCGACTTACACGTACGGCAGCATCATGGCGAGCAAGGCGTTCACCGTCAACGTGCCCTCCGAGGCGTTCGTGAAGGAGGCCGCCTATTTCGGAAGCGTCTCGGGCAGGGACGTCGACAAATTCAAGGAGAGCGGCCTCACCCCCGTGAAGAGCTCGCTCGTCAACGCGCCGTACATCAAGGAGTTCCCGCTCGTGATCGAGTGCAAGCTCGCGCGGACGGTCGAGCTCGGGCTGCACACGATGTTCATCGGCGAGATCGTCGACGTGAAGGCGGCCGAGTCGGTGCTCGGAGCGAACGGCGCGCCCGACGTCGCCAAGCTCAAGCCCTTCATCTTCGCCCCGGGGAACAGCGGTTTTTTCGGTCTCGGGGCGCCGCTCGGCTCGGGGGAGGAATCGAAGAAAGAGACCGGAAAATAGCCGCGGCAAGCCGCCTGGACACAGCACAAGAGAGGGGCCGACGAGGCGTCGGCCCCTTATTATTTGCATATAATTCAATCGATTGCGCATTTTCCGGCCCGCTTGGTACGCTTCTTCCAAAGGGAATCGCCCAGAGGGGGTTGAAAGCTCGTTTTCGGCCGTGCTATTATCGTGGCTATTCAGCTCCGCCAGGCACTTCAACCCTCGCCGATTGAACGATGCCTTCATACGAAAGAAGGTTGCTCCGTGGAAGATTTCCGCAATTTCAAGGGAGAAGGCCTCCGTCGGGTCGCAGCGGTCGTTTCGATGCTCGTGACGCTCTATTACCTCTACTGGAGGGTCACCGAAACGTTCAATCAGTCGGCGCTCTTCTTCTCGTGGGCGCTGTGGATCGCGGAGTGTTTCGGCACGCTCACGACGTTCCTCTTTTTCTTCGCCGTGTGGCGGCCCCTCACGCGCGAGGCGCCCAAGCCGCTCAAAGGGCGCACGGTGGACGTGCTCGTGCCGTCGAAGAACGAGCCGGTCACGATTCTGCGCAAGACGCTCCTCGCCTGCTGCGACATGAAATATCCGCACCGGACGCTGCTCCTCGACGACGGGAACCGCCCCGAGGTCAAGGCGCTCTGCGAGGAGCTCGGCTGCGTCTACCTCGCGCGCGAGAGCCACGATCACGCGAAGGCGGGCAACGTCAATTTCGGGCTCGAGCACTCCACGGCGGAGTTCGTCGCCATCTTCGACGCGGACCACGCGCCGCTCCCGCACTTCATCGACCGCCTCATCGGCTACTTCGCGGACGAGAAGGTCGCGTTCGCGCAGGCCCCGCAGGAGTTCTACAACATCGACTCCTTCCAGCACCGCGCCGATCACGAGAAGAAATACGTCTGGACCGAGCAGGGGCTCTTCTACAACCTCATCCAGCCGGGGCGCGACCGATGGAAGGCCGCCTATTTCGTCGGGAGCTGCGCGCTCATGCGGCGCAAAGCGCTCGACGACGTCGGCGGCTTCTCGACGATCTCGATCACGGAGGACATGGCGACCTCGATCCGCATCCACGCGAAGGGATGGACGTCCGTCTATCACAACGAGGGGCTCGCCTATGGGATCGCCGCCGATACGATCAATCCGTTCCACCTGCAGCGCAAGCGCTGGGGGCTCGGCGGATGGCAGGTGTTCTTCAAGTCGAACCCGCTCCTCGTGCGGGGGCTCAGCTTCCCGCAGCGGCTCTGCTACCTCGGGAGCCTCATCTATCCGATCGAGGGATTCCAGAAATTCGTTTTCTACGTGACCCCGCCGATCGTGCTTTTCACCGGGATCCTCCCGATGAACGCCCTCGACGTCACGTATCTGCTCCACTTCATCCCGTACTTCGCGCTCTCCCTCTTCGCCTACAGCGAGATGGGGCGCGGGTACGCGGGATACCTTCTCCTCGAGCAGTTCAGCATGGGCAAGTTCTTCACGTACCTCGAGTCGTTTTTCTCCCTGCTGCTCCCGCGCCGCCTGAGGCAGTTTAAAGTGACGCCGAAAACGAGGGGAACCGCCACGCCGTATCCCCTCGTCGTGCCGCAGGCGATCGTGTTCGCCGGCAGCGTCATCGGCATCATCTGGGCGCTCCTGCAGCTCGTGCTCGGGCTGCGCGGCGACGAGTTCATCATCGCGGTGAACAGCCTGTGGGCGCTCTTCAACAGCGGGCTCGCCATCGCGATCATCCTCTACGCGCGGACGAAATTCTACCAGCGGAGGACCGAGTTCCGCATTCAGGACGCCGTCCCCGTCTTCTTCTCGTACCGCGACGGCGCGAAGACCGTTCGCCGGCTCGGCGCGGCGGACGACGCCACGGAGACCGGCATGTCGATCGTCGCCCCGGGGACCATCCCCGCCGATCGCGACCTCGATCTCGAGATCATGCTCCCCCGCGTGACGCTCGCGGGAATGGGGCACGTCCTGCATACGAAGACGGCGAACGTGGGGTCCGACACCGTCTCGCGCGCCGGAATCGCCGTGACGGGACCTTCCGGGCAGGTCGACGTGATGTCGCGGTACCTGCACGAGTCCGCCGTTTCGAAGTTCCTCTCCGAGTACTCGACGCGATACCTCACCTACATCGAGAGCCGGCTCGAGAAGCAGCCGCAGCGCAAGGCCCGCGCGCGGCGATTCCGCGCCTACATTCCCGCGCTCGTCCGCGGGAAGGCCGGCGGCACGTCGCACGGCGTGATCCGGAACATCTCCCAGACCGGCTATCTCCTCGCCGCGCGCGAGGATCTCGCCGAGGGGGACCGGGTCGAGGTGGAAGCGGCGGTCGGCGACCGGAACGTTCCGCTCCCCGGCGTCGTCGTCAGGGTCGTCCGCCACCATTCGGAGGATTTCCCCGAATGCGTCGCGGGCGTCATTCTGGACAAGGCGGATCCGATCGTCGTGAACCGCGTTCTCGCGATCGCGGAAGCGACGGCGACCCTGTGGTGATGCGTCAATGAAGCCGATTCATCGAAGACTGCTCCTCGCCGCGATCCTGCTCTACGGGCTCGTCGTGAGCCTCACGGATCTGGACTACAACTCCGTCTTTATCGACGAGGCGTTCCAGATCACGATGGGGAAGGAGATCCTCGGCGGAGAGCCCTGCCTCGGATGCCCGCACCACACCGGTTCGGTGATGATCTGGCCGGTGCTCGCGGGGCTCGCGGACCGGGCCGGCGGCATACACGCCGTCAGGATCCTGAACGTCCTCATCGGGCTCGCCCTCACCATGATCGTCTACGCGACGGCGTCGATGCTGTACGGCGGCGGCCGGGCGCTCATCGCGGCGGCGGTCTTCATGTTCGCGGGGCAGACCCTCTACCTCATGAAGCTCGGCACGTACGACATGATCGCCGCGTTCTTCATCGGCGCCTCGTTCCATATGTTCGTCCTTTCGACCTCGACCGGGGCGCGGTGGCACCGGAACCTCGCGATCGTCTTCGGCGCGGCGGCGCTGTTTCTCGCCGCGATCACGAAGTATCTGCTCCCCGTGTTCGTGCCGGCGCTCGTGCTGTACGTCCTCGTCAAGCACGGAGTCAGGCGGACCGCGCTCTTCTGCGTGCTCCCGCTCGCCGCGCTCGCCGCGCTCTACCTCGGGTTCGACCAGTACGCGCCGCGGGTTCAGGTGCTCGGCCAGGTCGAGACCTACGCGAACATCAAGGTGCCGGTCGAGACCATCTTCGCGTGGGCGTTCCGCTGGATCGCGTTCGTCATGCTGCTGGCCGTCTTCGGCGCGTTCCACGAGCGGTACGGGAAAACGGCGATCATGCTCATCGCGCTGTCCTCGCCGATCATCGTGCTCCATCTCGTGACCCGCGCGGAGCAGTCGGTGAACAAGAACATGATCTTCGCGCTCATTTTCCTCGCCCCCGCGGCGGCGCTCGGCGTGGAGCACCTCGTGAGGATATTCTCGTTCGGGGCGAGGCACCGGGTCGTCCGCGGCTTTTTCACCGTCGCCATTCTCGTCATCTTCTGGGCGTACGGGCTCTTCAACCTCCGGTGGCTCGAGCGGCAGTATCCGGACGTGACGCCGCTCATCGAGTTCTTCGAGACGAGGGGCTTCGACGGTATGACCGTCGCGTTCAACGGCTGGGACGGGGTCATCTACGAATACGTGCTCGAGGACCGCTATCCGAACGCCCGCTTCCTCAACGTGTTCGAGATCAAGAAGACCGATTCGCCGAGGCCGGCGTTCGCCGAGCGGGTGGACTTTGTCGTGTGCGAGGACCTCTTTTACGGAAAGATGTGCCCGTGCAGCCAGTTCAGCCCGTATTTCATGGATGACTTCGCGCTCGTAAGGGATTTCACGATCGAACACTCATGGGGCGAAACGGACGCCCAGATCTACGGAAGGAGATAAGAAATGAAACGTCACGCGTTCGGGATGGCAATCGCACTGCTGTGCGTTCTTCTCTGCTCGGGCAGCGCCTTCGCGATCGTCGGCTTCCGCGGCTCCACGTGGGGGGAGCTGCGGGGCGAGCTGCCGGATGACGTGGAGGACAACCTGCTGCTGCGGGGCTGGGTCAAGCAGGGAGTGGATTGGGCGAAATGGGGGAACATGACGCTCAACACCTACGCCACCGTGCGCTACGAGCTCGACACGCAGGGGTACGACTGGAACAACCTCGTCGGCCCCGGTATCGGTATCGCGCTCGAGGCGTACTCGTCGAAGGGCGTCACCGCCTCGTTCGGCATCGAATACATGTGGGACCGCTACATCGGCGTGGACGAAGCTTCGCCGTTCGACGTGAACGCGCAGAAGCTCGTCATCTACGCGAACTGGTACGGATGGTGGGACCTCATGAGGAAGTGACCGCCGGCGATCACTTCCTCCTTCCGTCGATACCGATCGTCACCGTCTCCAGCGGGATCTCCCTGCCCGAGTCCCGGATCGCCTGCTCGACGATCCGCACGAGGCCGCCGCAGCAGGGGACTTCCATTCGCGCGACGGTAACAGATTTCACGTCGTTCCGCTTGAACATTTCGGTGAATTTCTCGAGGTAGTGCGCGGCGTCGTCGAGCTTGGGGCAGCCGACGAGGAGCGCTTTGCCGGCGAGGAGATCCTCGTGGAAACCCGCGAAGGCGAAGGGGACGCAATCCGCGGCGACGAGGAGATCGGCGCCCGCGAGGAACGGCGCCGCCGGCGGCACGAGCATGATCTGCACGGGCCACTGGCGCAGGCGCGACGGGCGCTCCGCCGGCGCGGCCACGGGAGGGGCCGGAGCCGCGCTCGAAGACGGAGCGTCCGCGCCCTGCGTTTCAGAGGTTTCGAAGCTGACCACCCGCGAGCCGGGGCAGCCGCCGCACGCGGCGGGCGCGCGGTCCGCGCCGCCGCAGCGGCCCGACGGCTCGAGAAACTCCTCCGGAATCTCGATATCGCGGTCGACGAGGAACGCGAGCGCCTCGCGGAAATACTCGTCCTGAGCGTGATCCTTGAGGTGCGCGAGGTGGGCCCTGATGACGTTCGGGCCGCCCCGCGCGATATTCGCCATCACGACACTTTCGTCGTAGGGCGCCGCCTCGCGGGATTCGGTCGTGATCGCCCCCTCGGGGCAGTGGCCGATGCACGCGCCGAGCCCGTCGCAGAAGAGGTCGCTCACGAGCCGTGCCTTGCCGTCGATGATCTGGAGCGCCCCCTCGGGGCAGTTCGGGATGCACAGGCCGCAGCCGGTGCACCGTTCCTCGTCGATCGTGATTATCTGTCGGTTCATGCAGCACTCCTCCTATATAGGTATTACAGTACCAATATACATTTAATGCCCGTCCCCGTCAAGGCGTAAAACGGGGCATGTCCGGCGGCCGCGCCGCGGGGGAGAGCGCCGAAAAACGGCTCTCCAACGGGGAGGCGGCGCGTGATATACTCGATCCGATTTCACCTTCAGCGGCCCGCGCCCCTCACGGCGCGCGGCACGGAGGATCGATGAACCGCCCCGCGCTTCTCGTCGCGCTGCTGCTCCCGATCGCGCTCCTCGCGTCATCGTGCAACGAGCCGTCCGGCCACTGGACGGTCCCGCTCGACCGGGGATGGGAGTTCCGGTGGGTCTCCGAGGGGGTATGGCATCCGGCGAGCGTGCCCGGATGCGTCCATACCGATCTCCTCGCGGCCGGGATCATCGAGAATCCGTTCTTCGGGACGAACGAGAGCGGTCTCCAGTGGATCGAGAACGTGGACTGGGAATATCGCACCGTCTTCGACGCGCCCGCCGAGTTCCTCGAGCGGGAGCGCGTCGATCTCGAGTTCGACGGGCTCGACACCTACGCCGACGTCTATCTGAACGGCACGCTCGTCCTGCGGGCCGACAATATGTTCCGCGAGTGGCGCGTGCCGTGCGAGGGCATCCTGCGCGCGCGGGGGAACGAGCTGCGCGTCTATTTCCATTCGCCCGTCGCCGCGGTTAAGCCGGAGTGGGATGCGCTCGGCCGCGAGCTCCCCGGCGGCCCGCGCGTCCTCACGAGAAAGGCGGCGTACCACTACGGATGGGACTGGGCGCCGCGGTTCGTGACCTCCGGCATCTGGCGCCCCGCGCGCCTGCGCGCCTGGGACCAGGCGAGAATCGCCGACTTCCGGATCGTGCAGAAGCGCCTCGACGAGAAATCGGCGGAGCTCGCCGCCGTGTTCGAGATCGAGGCGCTCGATCAGGGGAAGGCGTTTCTGACGGTGCGCCGCGAGGGCCGGATCGTCGCGAGCGTTTTCGCGAGCCTCGAGCCGGGGATGAACGTCGCGACGGTCGATTTCACCATTCCCGAGCCGAAGCTCTGGTGGCCGAACGGGCTCGGCGCGCCCGAGCTGTACGAAGTGTCGGGCGAGATACGGAGCGGGGATCTCATTCTCGATCTGGTCGAAAAGCGCATCGGTCTCCGGACGATCGAGCTCGTCCGCGAGCCGGACGATACGGGGGAGAGCTTCTATTTCCGGGTGAACGGCGTGAGCGTCTTCATGAAGGGGGCGAATTTCGTCCCCATGGACAGCTTTATCCCCCGCGTCACTGATGACCGGTACGAATCGCTCGTCGCGATCGCGGCCGGGGCGGGGATGAACATGCTGCGCGTGTGGGGCGGCGGCGTTTACGAGAACGAGCGCTTCTACGATCTGTGCGACGAGTACGGCATTCTCGTCTGGCAGGATTTCATGTTCGCCTGCGCGATGTATCCCGGCGATTCCCGGTTTCTCGACAACGTACGGGAAGAAGCGACCGGCGTCGTGCGCCGGCTCCGGAACCATCCGTGCCTCGCGCTCTGGTGCGGCAACAACGAGATCGACGAGGCGTGGCACCGGTGGGGCTGGCAGCGGCAGTACGGATACTCCGCCGCCGACTCGGCGCAAATATGGGGCGACTACGTCCGGCTCTTCCACGAGCTGCTGCCCGGCGTCGTGGCGGAGCTCGATCCGGAGACGGCCTACTGGCCTTCGTCTCCGAGCTACGGCCGCGCCGATCCGAGGAGCCTCACGGAGGGGGATTCGCACTACTGGGGTGTGTGGCACGACGGCGAACCGTTCGAGGCGTTTCTCGGCACGGTGCCGCGGTTCATGAGCGAGTTCGGATTCCAGTCGTTTCCGACGATCGAGACGATCGAGGGATTCACCACGCCGGAGGACCGGCGCATCGATTCGCCGGCGATGCTCGCGCACCAGAAGCACCCGCGGGGGAACGAGATCATCGAACGGTACCTGAAACTGTATTATCGCGAGCCGCGCGACTTCGAGTCGTTCGTCTACGTGGGCCAGCTCCTCCAGGCGGAGGGGATGAAGACGGCCATCGAGGCGCACCGCCGCGCGAGGCCGCGGTGCATGGGCTCGCTCTTCTGGCAGCTCAACGACTGCTGGCCCGCGGCCTCGTGGTCGAGCATGGATTACGAGGGGGATCCGAAGGCGCTCCTCTACTTCGCGACCGACGCCTTCAGCGAGGTGCTCGTCTCGCCGGTCGTCGAGAACGACACGGTCCGCGTGTACGTCATCTCCGACCGCGCGCAGGCGTTCGAAGGGCTCCTCCGGCTGCGGCTCCTCGATTTTCGCGGGAACGTCATCTGGGAGTCGAGCCGTCGCCTGACGATCCGTCCGGGCTCGTCGCGTCCCGTCTTCGCCGAGGGCGTCGCCCGCGTCCTGGCCGGCGAGAATCCGCGCCGCGTCGTGCTCTCGGCTGAGCTGTCCGATCAGGAGGGGATCGTCTCGAGGAATCTGCTCTACTTCGTGCCGCCGCGGGAGCTCGATCTCCCGAAGGCCCAGTTCGTGGGGACCGGGATCGAGCCCGCGGGCGGAAGCGGCTCGGGGGCGTTGATCATTTCGTTCCAGAGCGACGTCCTCGTGAAGAACGTGCGCCTGTCGGCGCCGGGGCTCGAAGGCTACTTCGAGAGGAACTACTTCGACGTTCTCCCGGGCACGACGGCGCGCGTGCGGTTTTTCACCGACGAAAAGATCGAGGACCTCGACTCGCTGATTCAGGCGACGTCTCTCGTCGACACCTATTGATCAAAGGAGCGTTCGATGCGCACGATTCTGCTGCTCTCGCTCGCGGCGGCCGTCGCCTGCCTCGGCTCGTGCTCGATCGAGAAGAAGGCCGCGTACACGTCCTCCGTCGATCCGTTCATCGGCACGGGAGGGCACGGGCACACTTATCCGGGGGCGACGATGCCGTTCGGAGGCGTGCAGCTGAGCCCCGACACGAGGCTCGAGGGCTGGGACGGCTGCTCGGGGTATCACGCCTCCGACAGCGTCGTCTACGGATTCAGCCACACGCACCTGAGCGGGACGGGGGCGTCCGATTACGGCGATATTCTCCTCATGCCGACGGTCGGCGCCGTGCAGGTCGTTCGCGGAGATCCGAAGAATCCCGCCTCGGGCTACTGCTCGGGATTCAGCCATAAGAACGAAGCGGCCGCGCCCGGGTACTACCGCGTCGCGCTCGACGACGGGGGCATCGACGTCGAGCTCGCCGCGACGAATCGCGCGGGCTTTCACCGGTACACGTTTCCCGAGAGCGAGAGCGCGAACGTCATCATCGATCTCGCCCATCGCGACGAAGTGATCGAGGCGCACGTGCGTATAGTGGACGACACCGAGATCGTCGGATACCGGCGATCGCGCCACTGGGCCGAGGATCAGCACGTGTACTTCGCGGCGAAGTTCTCGAAGCCGTTCGCCGAGCGCGGCATCGCGATCGACGACGCGATCGTCAACGGCATCGACGAGGCGACGGGGAAGAACGTGAAGGCGTTCGCGACCTTCAGGACGGCGGCGAACGAGGCGATTCTCGTGAAGGTCGGCATTTCGGCCGTGGACATCGGGGGCGCCCGGAGGAACCGCGACGCCGAGATCCCGGATTGGGATTTCGAGAAGACGCGCCTCGACGCCGACGCCGCGTGGAACGCCGCCCTCGGGAAGATCGACGTGCGCGGGGGCACGCGGGCGCAGCGGGTGACCTTCTACACGGCGCTCTACCACGCGATGCTCGCGCCGAACATCTTCATGGACGTCGACGGACGTTACCGGGGACGGGATCTGCAGGTGCACGAGGCGCGCGATTTCACGAATTACACGGTCTTCTCCCTCTGGGACACCTACCGCGCCGAGCATCCGCTCTTCACGATCATCGAGCCGGAACGAACGGTTGATTTTATCAGGACGTTCCTCGCCCAGTACGAGCAGGGGGGGCTCCTGCCCGTGTGGGAGCTCGCGGGGAACGAGACGAACTGCATGATCGGCTACCACGCCGTGCCCGTGATCGCCGACGCGTACGTCAAGGGTATCCGCGGCTTCGACGCGGCGAAGGCGCTCGAGGCGATGAAGCACAGCGCGGAGATCGATTTCCGGGGCCTCGCGTGGTATCGCGAGCTCGGATACATCCCCGCGGACAAGGAGGGGGAGTCCGTTTCGAAGACGCTCGAGTACGCCTACGACGACTGGTGCATCGCGCAGATGGCGAAGGCGCTCGGCGCGGACGGCGATTACGCGGCCTACATCCGCCGCGCGCAGTCGTACAAGAACCTCTTCGATCCCGCGACCGGGTTCATGCGCGCGAAGGCGAACGGCGCGTGGTGGGCGCCGTTCGATCCGGCCGAAGTCAACTTCAACTACACCGAGGCGAACGCGTGGCAGTACAGCTTCTACGTTCCGCAGGACGTGCGGGGGCTCATCGGGCTCATGGGAGGGGACGAGCGCTTCGTCGAGCGGCTCGATTCGCTCTTCACGACGAGCCCGAAAACGAGCGGCCTCGATCTTCCCGACGTCTCGGGGCTCATCGGGCAGTACGCGCACGGCAACGAGCCGAGCCATCACATGGCGTATCTCTACAGCTTCGCCGGGCGGCCGTGGAAGACGCAGGAGCGTGTCCGGAGCATCGTCGACGGGCTCTATCACGACGGCCGCGACGGGCTCTGCGGCAACGAGGACTGCGGGCAGATGTCCGCGTGGTACGTCCTGAGCGCGCTTGGGTTCTACCCGGTCACGCCGGGCTCCGACGTGTACGTGATCGGCACGCCGCTCTTCCGCGAGGCGTCGATCGACGTCGGCGGCGGGAAACGGTTCATCGTCAAGGCGAAGCGGGTCTCGCGCGAGAACATCTACGTTCAGGGCGCGTCGCTCAACGGGAAAGCGCGCACCGAGTCGTTCGTGCGTCACGGGGACATCATGGCGGGCGGGGAGCTCGCCTTCGCCATGGGGGCGAAGCCGAACACGGCGTGGGGCGTGGCGGCGCCGGATCGCCCGCCGAGCGTCATCGCGGACAGCCTCATTCTCCCCGTTCCATACGTCGCCGCGGGCTCGAGGATATTTTCCGGCACGAACGCGGTCGCGCTCGCGTCGGTCACCGAGGGCGCGCGGATATTCTACACGCTCGACGGAAGCGCCCCCGGCCCGGAAGCGAGCCTCTACGGCGAACCGGTCGTCTTCAGGAAATCGGGGACACTGAAAGCCGTCGCCGCAACTGACGGCTTCCCGCCGAGCGCCGTCGTGACGGCGGAGTTCCGCAGGATTCCGGGCGACCGGAGCATCCGCCTCGCCACGCCGTACAGCGGAATGTACGCGGCGGGGGGAGACCTCGCGCTCGTCGACGGCCTGCGGGGGCCGCTCGATTTCAGGACGGGGCTCTGGCAGGGCTATGAGGGGGTCGATCTCGACGCCGTCGTCGATCTGGGCGGAGTGCGCCGGGTGAACCGGATCACGACGGGCTTCCTGCAGGATCAAGATTCATGGCTTTTCTTTCCGGAGACGGTAGAGTACTCTCTCTCGAGCGACGGGACGCGCTTCGTTCCCGCGGCGAGATTCGCTCCCGGCGTTCCGCCGCGGGAGGAAGGCGCGCGCATCGAGAATTTCAAGTCCGGTATCATCGGGAAGAGCGCGCGCTACGTACGCGTGCACGCGAAGAACATCGGCCTCTGTCCCCCGTGGCACCGGGGCGCGGGGAGCAAGGCCTGGATCTTCGCCGACGAAATCATCATCGAATGACCGGCGTCGCCGGGAACCGGCCGCCGGCTGAATCGTCGTTCAGCGACAGGATGGTGCCATGGTTCATTTCGCGTTCCTCGACTGGTTCTGGCTCGTGACGTTCATCCTGCTCATGATCGGAAGCGGCGCCCTGTTCTACCGCCTCGGCAAGCGTTCGGAGGCCGACTTCTTCCTCGCGGGGCGAGGGCTCCCGTGGTGGCTCCCCGCCTCGTCGGTCTACGCGACGCACACGGCGACCGACACGCCGATGTGGGTGGCGGGGGTCGTGTACAAGCACGGCCTCGCGGGGCTCTGGTACGGCTTCTTCGCCGCGTGGTGCGCGGTGAGCGCCTTCGTCTCGACGAAGATCTTCCGCCGCTCGCTCGCCTACAGCCAGGCCGAATGGCAAACGCTTCGCTACGGCGGGATGCCGGCGGAGCTCCTGCGCGGCTGGGTCGCCGGCTGGCAGGTGTTTCTCAACATGTTCATCCTCGGCTGGGTCGGCATCGCGATGGGGAAGGTATGCGGATTCCTCTTCGGCTGGCCGCCGTGGATCGGGCTCACCGTCTTCTCGACCCTCTGCGCCGTGTACGTGCTCGCGGCCGGCTACTGGGGCGTCGTCATGGCCGACTTCCAGCAGGGGATCATCGCGTTCGTCGCGATCGCCTTCGTCTCGATCTGGGGAATGTACGCCGCGGGCGGGCCGCACGCGATCGTCGAGAAGCTCCAGGCGATGGGCATGAGCCACATGCTCAACCCGTTCAGCTTCTCGGGATTCTCGGGCGGGGATTTTCCCGTCGCATGGTTCATCACGATGCTCGTCATCGGCATCCTCGGCGGTCTCGGCATGGCGACGGCGATCGACTGGTTCCCCGAGGCGCAGCGCATCCAGTCGGCGCGGACCGTGAAGGACGCCTCGTGGTGCATCTGGGCGGGGCAGGCGCTCGTCGTCACGCGGAACGCGCTCTGGGCCGCGGCCATTCTCGGATTCTTCGTGCTCTACCCCGGGCTCACGCAGGTCAAGGACTACGAGATGGCGTGGTTCCGGCTCGGCTTCGAGACGCTCCCCGTCGGGATGATCGGATTCTTCTTCGCCGCGATCGTCGCCATTCATCTCTCGACGATCTCGACGCATCTGAATCTCGGCGCCGTCTACATCACGCGCGATCTCTACCACCATTACATCAATCCGAAGGCGGACGAGCGGAAGCTCGTATGGGTGGGGCGCGTCGGCACGGCCATCCTTCTCATCGGATCGTTCATCTTCGGCTCGATCATGGAGAACATCACCGAGTGGCTCATCTTCGCCCTCTGGATCATGGCGGCGGGGGTGTGGCTGCCCGGCATCCTGCAGGTGATCTGGTGGCGCTTCAACGGCTGGGGCTATCTCACCGCGTGGGTCTTCAACCTCGTGTTCTCGTGGCTCGTCGTGTGGGTGCTTCCCGCCTTCGGCGTGATCCCGCACCTCAAGGATTACCAGCAGTTCTGGCTGCTCATGCTCCTCGGCGCGATCGTCTTCATCCCGGTGACGCTCCTCACGAAGGCCGAGAGCATGGACCATCTCGTGAAGTTCTACGTCATGTCGCGGCCGGTCGGATGGTGGGGGCCGGTGCGGCGGGAGGCGGAGCGGCGCGGCCTGCTCTAGCCGCCCGGGAAAGGACGATATGCCCTTTATTCGAAGACAGTGGACGCCGAAAGAGGCGGACGAGTGGACGCGGGAGGACACGATCACCGTCATCATCTCGCCGCTCGTCTACATTCTTCTCATGATCGGCACCGCGCTGAGCATGCTCGGCATATGGCAGGGCTTCGCGATTCTCGCGGCCGGCGTGATCCTCATGCTCGTCATGATATGGATCATCAATCCGAAGCTCTCCTCCGTCTCGGAGGGGTACGAGAAGAAGCAGAAGGGATACATCGAGGAGCTCGAGCGAAAAATCAAATGGGAGGATTAGCGTTGGGGAACGAACTCAAGATGGTCATCGGGATGTCGCTCGCGTACGTGACGTCGTTCGCGGGGCTCCTGCTCGCGTACTATTCGTACCGCAAGCATCACCGGAACCGGGAAGCAGGGAAGTGATATGGGAGGAAAAGCGCTCGGCATCGTGTTTCCCGCGGCGGTTTTCATTTTCTCGTACGTGATCACCTATCTCCTGTACCGACATTTCTCGAAGAGCCAGGATAAGTAGATGAGAATCGTCGTCGCGCTCCCGTACGCCCCCTGGCCGGTTACGAAGGGCACGGATCGGCTCGTCCTGAACCTGCTCGACGGGCTCGCCGCGCGCCACGACGTCACGCTCGTCGCGATGGCGGTGAGCGAAGGGGGATCTCGATCGTCTCCGCGAGATCGAGCGGCCGCGCGTCTTCGTGCGCGCGATTCTCGCCCCCAACAGGCGCAGCTTCCTTCACCGCGTCTCCTCCAAGGGATCGAATCTCCTGAAGGCCGCGTTCGGCGGCGTTCCCCTGCAGGTGGGCTACGCCGCGCCGGCGGAGCTCCTGCGGCTCATCGCCGATACGGCGGCGGAGCGGAACGCCGATCTCGTGCTCGCGTCGTACTGGCACCTGTACCGGCTCCCCGATCTCGTGAGGGGCTCGAAGCTCGCGCTCGTCACGCACGACCTCGATTTTCTCGTGAATCCGGGGCGGCTCGCCGCGATGAGCGGCCTCCCCCGCGCGGCGGCCGCGCTCCGCCTCAAGGGGCTCGAGCGCATCGAGCGGAAGGCGTACGGGCGTTACGAGACGATCCTCACCGTCACTCCGTCCGACGCCGAGACGCTCGCGCGGCACCCGCTCGGCGCCGGAAAGGCCGTGTTTCCGCTTCCGCTCGCGCTCGATCTCGGCGCGTTCAACACCGCGGCGCGCGCGCGCGAGCCGAACAGGATTCTCTTCATGGGGACCTTCTATTCCGATTTCAACCGCGACGCATTTCGATTCCTCGCGAAGGAGATATTTCCGATCGTGCGGTCGAGGAATCCGGAGGCCCGCCTCGAGGTGGTCGGCCACGGCGCGGACGAGAGCCTCCGCGCGGGGGCCGGCCCCGGGATCTCGTTCGCGGGCGGGGTGGAGGACATCAGGCCGCACCTCGGCGCGTGCTCCGCGATGGTGCTGCCGCTCAGATTCGGCGGCGGCGTCCGCATCAGGATGATGGAGGCCGCGGCGATGGGAACGCCCGTCGTGAGCACTCCCGTCGGCGTCGCCGGCATGGGGCTCAGGGCCGGCGCGGACTATCTCGAGGGGCAGACGGCCGCCGAGATCGCGCTCGCGCTGCTCCACCTGCTGAGCGACGGCGACGAGGCGCGACGCGTCGGCGCGAACGCGCGCCGGTGGGCCGAGGCGAATATCTCGATGGAAAGCTACCCCGCGCGCCTCGATGCGCTCTTCGAGAAGATGCTCGGGCGCGGCGCCGCGGCTTCGCGGGGGAACAGCGGCGGCCCCGGCGCCGGCGCGGCCGGGAAGCGCTGACCGGCGGGAGGCGCGATGGCACGTTTCACGAAAGGCCGGATCGGCGCCCTCGGCGCCAAGCCGCGGTATCCACTGCGGCTCATTAAGTATCTCGCCGGGAAGCTCGTCTACCGCCTCGGGTGGCTGCGCGCGCCCTTTCTCCCCGCCGCGCTCGACATCGAGCCGAACAACACGTGCAATTTCAAGTGCCCTCATTGCCAGGTGCCCTACTGGAGCAAGCCCGCCGCGCATTTCGACGAGGAGCGCTTCGCGCGGATCCTCCGGCAGGCGCCCGACCTCGTCAGGATCAAGCTCCAGGGAATGGGAGAGCCGCTCCTCAACCGGCACCTCGCCGGGATGCTGCGGCTCGGCGAGACGCGCGGGATCTCGATGAGCTTTTTCTCGAACGGGAGCGTGCTCGCCGACGAGACCGCGGCGGCGCTCGCCGGTCTGAAGGACACCGAGATCACCTTCAGCCTCGACGGCGCGACGAAGGAGACGTTCGAGCGGATCCGCGCCGGAGGAACGTTCGAGAAGGTGATCGGGAATATCGAGCGCCTCGTCGCGGCGAGGGGCGCGCGGCGCTCGCCGGTCGTCTCCGGCTGGACGCTCGCGACGGCTGAGAACGTCGCTGAGCTCTCTCGCATCGTGCGCCTCGCGAAGGAGATCGGCCTCGACCGGCTCACGATCCAGACGTTCCTCAGCGATTGGGGCAAGGAGGAGATGAAGGCGCGCACCGGCGCGCACAAGGTCGCGCAGGATTCCGAGGAGCTCGCGGCGGCCGTTCGCGAGGCGGAGGAAACGGCCCGGGGGATCGGCTTCGATCTCCGCGTCTCCCGCAGCGATTACTATTCGCGGCGGCGCAAGTGCGTCTGGCCGTGGTCGGGCGCCTACATCGCGGCGAACGGCGACGTGGTGCCGTGCTGCATCGTCGCCGACGCCTACACGGCGAAGATGGGGAACGTCTTCGAGCGCGATTTCGCCGATATCTGGAATTCCCCCGCGTACCGCGAGCTCCGGCGAAGGATCAGGAATCACGATCTTCCCGCGTATTGCAGAAACTGCTATCTGGACGCCGACTGAAAGGGTATCTCTCGATGAATGTCCGCGGATCGCTGAAACGTGCCGAGTACGGCTGCCGGTGGCTGTGGATCGGCCTCGCGACGATCGCGAGCGCCGGCGTCGCGGAGCTGCGCGTCCTCCACGCGCCGCGCGGCGCGAGGGCAGACCGGTACGCGCGTTCCGCGCACCGCTGGGGAAGCTGTTTCTCCTCGGCAACCGCTGCACGCTCGAAGGCGCGCACCACATTCCGCGTGACCGGGCCGTCATTTTCGCCTCGAATCATCAGAGCGCCTTCGATATTCCGCTCTTTCACGCGCTCATGCCGGTGGGCTTCCGCTGGGTGAGCAATCGGGCCTTTTTCTCGTGGCCCTTCGTCGGCCGGGCGCTGAAGCGGATGGAGGCGATCGGCGTCGTCCGGGGCCGCCCCTCCGCTATCCGCCGGTCGTGGCAGGAGGCGGTGGAGGCGCTGCGAGCGGGGCACAATCTCGTCATCTTTCCCGAGGGCACGTGGGGGGATCGCGAGGGGAACATGCTCCCCTTCCAGAAGGGGATCATCAGCATCGCGCGCGAGGCGAACGTTCCGGTCGTGCCCGTGACGATCTCCGGGAGCAACCGGGTGAACCCGCCGCGGACGAAGGAGATTCATCCGGGCCCGATACGGATGACGGTGCACCCGCCCCTGGGGCCGGAGACGTGGGCGGGCGTGTCCGACGAGGCCTGGCTCGATCGGCTCCGGAACACCATCGCCTCCGCCCTCTAGCATGCACCGTTAGCGGGTGACGCCGCTGGGGTCCCCACGCGAGCGTAGCGTTCAGCGAGCACGCGTGGTGAAGCGGCGGCAGGACCCGCGTGCGTTGCGAGCACGCGTGGGGTGCAAGCGGCGGCAGGACCCGCGTGCGCTGCGAGCACAGACGGGGTGCAATGGGCGACAGGACCCGCGTATCGTGCCCGTGGAGGGCGCTATCGCGTGTTCCGCAGCGGCGTGCGGATCAGCAGCACTCCGATGAGCGCGATGCAGATCAGGCTCAGCAGGTATGACGGCGACGCGAACGCGTGGAAGAGCTTGATCTCGGCGAAGGCGAGCCCCGCGAACAACAATCCGAGGAGCGCCTCTCCCGCGATGAGCCCCGAGGCGAGCAGCACGCCGACGTTCCCCATCTTCTCCTTCGCGCCGGGCTCCGCCGCGCGCTTTTCGGCGAGCCGTTCGAGGAGCCCCTTCATCAAGCCGCCCACGAAGATCGCGAAGGACGTGTCGATCGGCAGGTACATGCCGACGGCGATGAGCATCGGGCTCTTCACCTGCATCATGATGAACGCCGCGCCCATGAGCATTCCCGCGATGATGAGGATGAACTCGGTCTTGGCCTCGACGATCCCGCGGGCGACGACGGCCATGAGGCTCGCCTGCGGTGCGGGGAGCTTCTCGCCGCCGAAGCCGGCGCGCGTGCCGAGAATGTCGTTCTGCCGCTCGGGAGCCGCCGTCTTGATCTCGTCGAGCGTGTAGGTCGTTCCCGCGAGCGCGGGATCCTGCCCCCGGTATTCGACCGAGACGACGCCGCTCGTTTCGAGTCGCTCGATCTCGACGCCGACGACCTGCTTGACGTCGCCGAGGTGGAGGAGCGAGAGGATGAGGAACATGACCACGGCCGCCGCCGTCACGCCGAAGATGTCTCCGATCTGCATCCGCCAGGGCGTGCAGCCGAGGATGTGCCCCGCCTTGAGGTCCTGCATCATCTCGCCGGCGACCGATACGCTCGTGCAGGTGAACGCGGCGACGCCGAGCACCGCGGCGACCGCCGCAATCCCCTTCATCCCCATCGCCACCATGAGGAGCGCGGCGACGATCAGCACCGACACGGTGAGGCCGCTCGTCGGGTTGTTGCTCACCCCGATGATGCCGACGAGATATCCCGAAACGGCCGCGAACACGAATCCGAGGAACAGCATCACGACGGCCGCGACCGCCGCCGGCACGAGGCTCCCCGTGAAGTAGTTGAAGATGAACAGCATGACCACGGCGATGCATCCGATCGCCAGGAGCGACCAGCGGATGTTGATGTCTTTCTCGGTGCGCGAGATCGCGGCGTCCTCCGCGGCGGACTTCTTCATGTAGGAGAACGAGCGGGAGATGCCCGTGAAGAGGCTGTTCCGCATCTTGTACAGCGTGTAGAAGGCGCCGACGAGCATCCCGCCGATGGCGACGTACCGCACGTAGCTCTTCCAGATCATGGTGAGCTCGCCCGTCCAGTCCGTCACCGCTCCCGGATCGCCGCGGTGCATGAAGTAGGCGATGATCGGCGTCATGAGCCCCCACGCAAGCACGCCGCCGCTGAAGTTGATCGCGCCGAGCTTCGGCCCGATGATGTAGCCGACGCCGAAGTAGGCCGGGTTCATCCCCGGCGCGCGCAGCATCATCACGCCCTTGGAGAGCGAGACGATCCGTTGCCATCCCGCCGCGATGAATTTGAACTCGACGAGCGCGCTGAAGAGGGCGCCGACGCCCATCCCCATGAACAGGAACCGCGAGTTCTGCACGCCGCTCTGCCCCGATTTGTGGATCTCGGCCGCCGCGATCGATTCGGGGAACGGGAGCTCCGCGTCCTCGACGAGCACGCGCCGCAGGATCGTCACGTACATAATGCCGAGAATGCCGGCGAAGATCAGCATCGCAGTCGACAGGATGTAATGCTCGAGCGAGAAGAACGGATTCCAGATCGCGGCGATCGAGAAGGCGGGGAGCGTGAAGATCGCGCCGGTCGCGATGTTCCCGCCGATCGAGCCCACCGTTCGCGCGGCGTTCTCCTCGAGGAGCGTTCCCTTCATCGTCTTGAGGACCGCCATGCCGACGACGGCCGTCGTGTAGGTGGCGGCGATCGTCATGCCCGCCTTGAGGCCGAGGTAGGCGTTCGCGGCTCCCATCATCACCGCCATGAGGACGCCGATGAACACCGCCCGGAAGGTGAACTCCGCCATCGTCGTTTCGGCCGGAACGAACGGAACGAATTTCTTCTCCTGCGTCATGACGACCAACCTTCGTGTTCGAACGTGAATGGGATCCTCGCGACGAACGCCGACACGGGCCGAATCGTATCGGAGCGCCGGGATCGTGTCAAGCGCGCCGGCGCGGGGGCACACGCCCCTTGACAATGCCCGTTCCGCAGTCTTACTCTTGTAATAGGTGCTGCCCCCGGGAATAACTGTACAGGAGGCGCTGCAATGAATGAGACTCGGCATTCGACGATTCGTCTCGCGGCTCCATGGCTCGTCGTTTGTCTCTTGTTCCTCCTCGTCCTCGGCGCCGCGCCGTCCCGGGCGCGCGCGTCTTCCATGACGGCGATATCCGGGCAGAGCGACGTCCACCGGCGCGGATCCGCGTACCGGTACGATGCGCCGTACGGTCCGCGGTTCAAAATCATGCTCGCCGGCAACGTCGGCTACAGCTTCGCGGCGGGGGACTGGTTCGACGGCCTGACGTCGGGATTCACCGGCGGAGGCGCCGTCCGCCTCGCGGTCGACCGGCGGTTCTACCTCGGATTCAGCTATGACCGCCAGTGGCTCGGCGTCGAGGATTGGGCCGAGGTCATCTGCGACGATTTCGGGGCCGGCTATGAATGCATCCCGCTCGATTGGGACGTGCACCTCGACGAGTACTACTTCCTCATCGGCTTCATGTCGCCCGTGATGAATACCACCTCTCCCTTCGCCTACTTCGAGGTCGGATTCGGCGGCGTCTCGCACTCGTTCGACGTCTCGGCGGCGACGAGCGACGCGACCGCCGATGTGGATTCGGGCGAAACGGAGTTCGGCATGCTCTTCGCGATCGGCGGGATCTGGCCGGTCACGAAGGAGATCGGATTCAGCGCCGAGGGGAACGTGCGGGTGACCGGCGGCGACAGCGGGTGCGGCTCATGCGATCCGTATTACGGCTACTACGGATACGGATCGAGCGGCTCGATTTGGGGCATGAAGGCCGGTATCGTCGTGATGTTCGGAGAGTAAGGGCGCCCGCGCGCCGCGCTGGCTCCGTCACCGCTCCGCGAACTCCCGCTTCCACACGCGATCCGCGAGCTCGCGATACTTCGCCGCGTACGCGGTCATTCGCTCCTGATAACCGGGATCGTCCAGCGCCCGCGCCGCCGCCTCGTTGATCGGCCGCGCCTTCGTTTCGATCGCGGCTTCGCGGAGGAAGGCGAAATCGTCCCTGATGGGGCAGGGGCAGAGCCAGTTGCGGACCTCCGCGGCGGGCCGCTCGAAACCGTACTCGTCCTGCCACGCGCGGATCCTGCGGAAGAAGGGGGCGTTCCGGAGCGCCTCGAGGCTCTCTCCGCGCTCGTACAGCGAATAGACGTTGTCGACGGCGTACGGCACGAAGACGCACGGCGAGACGTCGCCGTTCCAGTCGATGTAGAACTGCCCGCCGGCCCGGCCCGCGCTGATGCATCCGTAGCTCACGATCCCGCTGTTCCAGAAATCGGCGAAGAGCACCTTCTTGTCGCGGACGATATGGTTCGTCCGCCGGAGCATCTCGATCCTCGCCTCCGGCGGGACCATGAGATCGAGATCGGGGCTGCTCCCGATCGGCATGTACTGGAAGCACCACGCGTACACGGCGCCCTGCCCCTCGAAGCAGTAATCGATGAACGCGTCGCTCGTGACCGTGTCCCAGTTCTTGCTCGTCGGCGTCACCGAGATGCCGAAGGGAACGCCGTGCCGCCGGAGGTTCGCGAAGGCTTCGAGGATCTTGGCGAACACTCCCGGTCCGCGCCGCGCGTCCGTCTCCCGCTCGAATCCTTCCATCGATATCGCGGGGGAGATGTTCCCGAGCTCGCCCATCCGCTTCGCGACGTCGTCCGTGATGAGGGTGCCGTTCGTGTAGATCATGAAGAACTCGGTCGGGTGCTTCTCGACGAGATCGAGGAGCCCGCGGCCGCCGTCCCGCCAGAGGAACGGCTCGCCCCCCGAGACGATGGTGAGATACGAATCCCAGAGCTTCCGCTTGTCGGCGAGAATCCGGTCGAATATGTCGAAGGAGAGGCTCGCGCCCCCCGCCGCGTCGCTCGCCGCGTAGCATCCCTCGCATTTGATGTTGCACCGGCCGGTCGGGCTCACGACGAGGAGCAGCGGGTGCTCGCCCGGCTCGACGGGCGCCTTTTCGTTCACGATGACGTTCTCGAGAACGGTATCGAGCAGTCGCGCCGTCACGCTTTTCGAAACGTATCCGCGCGTCATGGCGCGGTCGAATCCGTGGAAGAGCGCCATCATGTAGGCATGCTTGAGCTCCTGCACGCGCTGCGGGCGGCCCGCCGCGTTCTCCGCGAGGAGCTCGCGCCGCAGCCGCTTGCTGACGATGGCGAAGAGCGCCTTCCGGGAGAGGCGGTTCTCGATCATGAAGCGGTACAGCTCCTTGACCGTCGCGTTTTCGAGCACCTTCGCGGGAATCAATCGCACCTCCTCAGGTAGAGCCCCGATGATAGTACATTTCGCGCGATTTGGGAACCGCGAAACCGCTCCATCTTGGCGTTGACAACGCGCCGTCGCGCGCCTACCCTCGACGCGCATGGAAATCATCGCGAATCCCGATTTCGACGCGTATTACTGCTCGTACTACCTGCAGGGGATCTTCGAGACATTCGGCCCGCGCGCGATCCGATGGCGCCGCGGCGCCTTCCCGAAGATGCGGCAGGCGCATTCCCTTTCCCTTATTCTGCCGCCGAAGGGGCGCAAGATCTTCATCGACGCGCAGGACTCCTGCGTGCCGTTCGGAGACGCCCTGGCCTGGTGCGACGTGTACGCCAAGATCAATGTCGATCCGGACGGGCGCGGGGTCGAGGCGATCGGCCGCGGCGTCGAGGGAGACGACGGCGGCGGAGCGCCGGGGAAGATCCTGCCGATCGGTCCGAGCTTCGGGATCCGCATCTGGGGGCCGGCGGCGTGGGCGACGCTCGCGGCCGCAAACTACTTCAGGCTTTTGCCGGAATTCAGGGGATTCGGGGGCTCGCGCGAGCATTTCGCCAACTACTGGCGGCAGTATCACTACCGGCTGCCGATCGAGGCGTACAGCCCGAGCCGTCCCGCGGCGATTACATCTTCTTTCTCTCGCCCGTGTGGAAGCAGGAGCCGCGATGCAACGAGTACCGCGTCATCGTTCATCAAGGCGTGCCGGTCCCTGCGCGGCATCGCCTTCGAAGGAGGATTCGCACCCCGCAGGAAGGGATGACGTGCGGGGCTTCGAGGACTTCGCCGTCGAGCGGCGCTACCCGCTCCCCGATTACATCGCGAAGCTGAAGCGCTCGCTCGTCGCCTTCAACACGCCCGCCGTGTACGGCTGCCTCGGCTGGAAGCTCGCCGAGTACCTCGCGCTCGGCAAGGCCATCATCTCGACCCCCCTCGGGAGGGCGCTGCCGGCCCCGCTCGAGCACGGCAGGCACGTCCATTTCGTCGACGGATCGCCCGATGAGATCGTGCGGGCGGTCGAGCTGATCTCCTCCGACGCCGCCTACCGGCGCGAGCTCGAGAGCAACGCGCGGGAGTATTTCCTCCGGCACCTCGCCCCCGCGCAATGCATCGAGCGGATCGTCACACGCGCGGCGGGTGGCTAGGCCGCGCCCCGCGCGCCCGGCGGGCCGGGCCGTGCCTTGTTGAATTCCGCCCGCCCATGAGGTATACTGCCGGTCGTCCGTTCGTCCACACTCGACGGGGTATGCGATGAAGCCTGCCGTTACCTATGTGCGCGAATTCGCCGGCCTCTTCAACGAGGCGGGGAAGAGCTTCGCGCGCGACAACATGCCGTCCATGTCGGCGGCGCTCGCGTATCATACGCTCCTCTCGCTCGCGCCGCTTCTCTTCGTGCTCGTCGGCGTCTTCCGGCTCCTCGCCAACGTGGACGCCGTCGAGCAGGAGATCATCTCTCAGGTCGGCAACTCTCTCGGGCCCAAAGCGGTGCAGGCCGTGAGCCTCCTGCTCGACAACATGGCCATGAGCCGTTTCGACGCCCTCGCACTCGGGGGAGGCACGATCGCGCTCCTCGTCGTGTTCTCGACGGGAGCGTTTCAGCATCTCATCCACGCGCTCAACGTCGTCTGGAAGGTGACCGAGGAGGGACGGCGGGGATTTCTCGGCGGGATCCTGCGTCTCGTGCGAACGCACTTCCTCGCCTTCGTGATGCTCGTGTGCGTCGGATTCTACCTGTACGCCTTGGTGCTCCTGAACGCCTTGAAGGTCGTCAGGGGTCCGGAGCTCATGCGGACGGTTCCCGGTCTCGAGAATCTGCTTCCGCAGCTTCCCAAGATCATCAGTCCGTTTGTCCTCTTTATCCTCTTTATGCTCGTTTTCAGGATCCTCCCCGCCCGGCGGATCGAGTGGAAGGACGTATGGTTCGGGTCGCTCGTCACGACGGCGCTCTTCGTCGCGATGAACCGAGTGATCCTCTACTACCTGCAGCAGACCGCCGTCTCGTCGTTCTATGGGGCGGCCGGCTCGTTCGTCGTCGTGCTCCTCTGGGTCTACTGGTCTGCGATGATCCTCCTCTACGGCGCCGAGCTCGCCAAGGCCTGGGCCGACCGCTACGGCGCCCTCGGGCGCCGTTGAGCGTGCGGTTCGTTCACTTCCCGGAGCCGCTCATTGAATAGGGGAGCGGGCCGTTCGACGCGCCCGCGCCGGAGGCGGGGGCCGGTCCCATCTCGAAGATGAGCGTCCCGCTCCGCGCGATCTCGTCATGCGTGATGAAGCCCGCCTCGTGGGGTCGCCCGTTCAGCGTGATCGATTGAATGTAGACGTTAGTCGCGCTCAGGTTTCTCGCCTCGATCGAGAACGTCTTTCCGCTTTCGAGGCGGATCTCGGCCCGATCGACGCACGGGCTTCCGATGACGTACTCGCCGCTCCCGGGGCAGACGGGGTAGAATCCGAGGCACGCGAACACGTACCACGCCGACATCTGGCCGCAGTCGTCGTTGCCGCCGAGGCCGTCCGGGGCGTTCCGGTACATCGCGTTCACGATCTCGTGCACGCGCTCCTGCGTCTTCCACGGCCGGCCCGCGTAGCAGTAGAGGTACGGCACGTGATGGCTCGGCTCGTTGCCGTGCACGTAGCCGCCGATGATGCCGGCGCGCGTGATGTCCTCGGTGTGGGCGAAGCTCTCGTCCGGCGGGCGCATCTCGAAGAGCGTGTCGAGCCAGGCGACGAGCGAGTCGGCGCCGCCGCGCAGCTCCATGAATCCCTTCACGTCGTGGGGCACGTAGAGCGAGTAGTTCCACGCATTCCCTTCGATGTAGCCCTGCCCCGACGTGGCGAGGGGGTCGAAGGGGGTCTTCCACGAGCCGTCGGCGTTGCGCGCCCTGATGAATCCCGTGGCGGGATCGAAGAGATGGCGCCAGCTCGCCGCGCGGGCGCGAAACTCGGCGGCCGTCCGCGCGTCTCCCCGCGCGCTCGCGAAGCGATAGATCGTCCAATCGTCGTAGGCGTATTCGAGCGTCTTCGAAGCCGAGTTGCCGCTCGCGTCCTCCGGCACGAATCCGAGCCGCCGGTACGCGCCGATGCCGTCGTACGAGTCGTGGTTCGCGCTCGCGACGACGGCCTCGTACGCCCTGTCGGCGTCATAGCCGCGGATGCCCTTGAGGTACGCGTCGGCGATCACGGAGACGGCATGGTAGCCGATCATGCACCAGTTCTCGTTGGCCCAGTGCGACCAGACCGGGAGCATCCGGTGAACGCTCTGCCCGTAGTGCGCGAGCATCGAGGCGACGATGTCGCCGGTGCGCTCCCGCTGCACGATCGTGAACAGGGGGTGGAGCGCCCGGTAGGTGTCCCAGAGGGAAAAGACCGTGTAGTTCGTGAATCCTTCGGCCCGGTGAACGTTCCCGTCGAGGCCGCGGTATTCTCCGTTCACGTCCGAAAAGACCGTCGGGCTCAGGAAACAGTGATAGAGGGACGTGTAGAAATTGACGAGGCGGTCGCCGTCCGCCGAGACGGCGATCCGCGAGAGCTCGGCGTTCCACTTCGCGCGGACCGCCTCGCGCGCCGCGTCGAAATTCCAATCCGGAATCTCGGCGCGCATGTTCTCGACGGCGTTTTGCGCGCTCACGCCCGAGAGCGCGACCTTGACGAGGATCGTCTCGCCCGGACGGGTGCGGAAATCGAAATGCGCCTTCACCGCGCGGCCGGCCCGCTCGGGGAAGTTCTCGTTTTCGTTCCACCGCCGCCAGAAGCCGCGGTAGATGAGCTTCTCGTCGTTGACGAGGCCGTATGAGGCGATCGGCTTCGAGAACGCGATCGCGAAGAAGACGCGCCGGTCCCGCGCCCACCCGCTCGTCTGCCTGAATCCCGTGACGAGCGTGTCGCTCTCGACCCTCAGTGAGGACCACACGACCTTGCCGGGGTAGTTGTAGATGCCGGCGGTGAGATCGAGAATGACGCGCGCGTCGTCGGCGCCCGGAAAGGTGTAGCGGTGGAATCCGACGCGCTCGGAGGCCGTGAGCTCCGCCCGGATACGATAGTCGTCCAGCGTCACGGCGTAGTACCCCGGACGGGCCTCCTCGCGCTCGTGGGAGAACCGCGAGCGGTAGCCGCTCCCGGGGGCGTTCGCCGTGCCGGGATTGAGCCGGAGGGGGCCGGTCGTCGGCATGATGAGCACGTCGCCGAGGTCCGAATGCCCCGTCCCGCTGAAATGCGTGTGGCTGAAACCGACGATGGTGCTGTCTTTGTACTGGTACCCCGCGCAGTAGCGATACACCGCCGGATGGTACGTGCCGTCGTAGCTGTACTGAATCGTGTCCGTCTCGGGACTCAGCTGCACGAGGCCGAAGGGGGCCGCGGCGCCGGGGAAGGTGTGCCCCATGTCGTCCGTGCCGATGAACGGATTCACGTAATCG
>CAWBAN010000005.1:0-302641 GCA_963786935.1 uncultured bacterium
GGCAACTCCGAGCTCGGTCCGAAGCTCGACGGGGAGCCGATCGGGGGATACAGCCTCTTTCTGGGGAGCGTCGAGGCGCGGTACGCGCTCGCCGGCTCGTTCGGATTGGCCGCCTTCGCCGACGCCGGGAACGTCTGGGCGCCGGCATTCACGTATCGCTTCGACGATCTCGCGTACTCGATCGGCGCGGGTCTCAGGCTCAAGACGCCGATCGGCCCGGTGCGGTTCGACGTCGCATGGCCGCTGACGGACGCGCGCGATACGGATGAAAACACGCAGTACATTCTGAGCATCGGCCAGGCGTTTTGAGGGAACGCCCGTAGCATGAGAAAGGTCCTGAAATACGGCGCATACGTTCTGATCGGCCTCGCGGCCCTCCTCGCGGTCGTGGGGCTCGTCACGCAGACGGACTGGTTCGGGGAGCGGCTCCGCGGCTACGTCGTGCGCTTGGCTGACGAGCGCCTCGACGCGCGGTTCGATATCGCCCGCATCGACGGCAATCTCCTCAGGCACATCGAGCTCCACGGCGTGCGGCTCGTTCGGGAGGGCGATACGCTCATTTCCGTTTCGTCGATCACGATCGATCTCAGGCCGCGGCGGCTTTTCGCGCGGGAGATCCGCGTCGATTCCGTCGTCATCGACGCTCCGCGGGCGGCGCTGCGCCGGAGAGCGGACGGCTCGTGGAATTTCGCGAACATCGTGAAATCGTCCTCCCGCCGACACGAACGCGCGGAAGAAGTTCCCCTTCGCGGTCCGGCTCGACCGGGTCGCGCTGAGCGACGGCTCCCTGTTCGTCGACTCCCGGGAGCCCGCCGATCCCGCGCGCCGTGACCGATATCCGGATGACGTTTTCCGCATACTGGGGCGACACCGCGCAGACGTTCTCTCTCTCCGAGCTCAGCTGCCGGAGCGAAAAACCTCCGATCGGTCTCGAACAGCTCACCTTCGCCGTCAGCCGCACGCGCGCGGGGCTCGCCGTGAGTGATCTGCGCGTGCGGACGTCGCGGAACGCCCTGAACGGCCGCGGATTCTACAGCGCGCTCGAGGAAACCGCGTCGAGGGGGAACCTCGAAACCGATCCGGTCGACCTTTCGGAGCTCAGGACCGTCTTCCCGGCGCTGAAGATGCGCGTGAGCCCCGCGATCGATGTCGACGCGAGCCTCAAGAACGATACGCTCACGGCGCGCATCGGGTTGAAAGAGAAGCGGGAGAGCATCGTCCTCGACGCCTCGGTGCACGGGCTCAGCAAGGTCTTCGATGCGGCGACGCGTGACAAGGCGGGGTATTCCCTTCGCGGCAGGGCGGTCGCCCTCGACCTCGCCCGCTGGTCGGGGAATTCGAACATCGACTTCGTCGCGAGCGGAACGTTCGATCTCCGCGGCACGGGCATGTCAGCCGCCGCCGCGGCCGTTCGAGGAACGTTCGATTTCGACGGCTCGACGGTACGGAAGATCAGGTTCGACGATTGTGCGGGAACCTTCTCGTACGAGTCCGGAGACGCCGCGGCGGCGGTCGATGCGTCCGGCCGCTTCGGGCGGCTCGCCGCGAAGGCGTCCGTGGCGGGCATCTCCCGAGAGCGCCGCTTCGAGGCGAGCGTCGAGACGCGGGATTTCGATATCGCGTCCCTGACCGGCCGGGACAGCCTCCGGTCGCGATTGAACCTCGCCGCGACGGCGCGCGGCGCGGACCTCGGCCGCCGGCGCATGGCGGCGGCGATCGAGCTGCGCATGTCCCCTTCGGCGATCGACCGCGCCGCGATCGACACGCTCTATGCCGACGCGGAGTATGAATCGAATCGCGTGCTCGTGCATCGGCTCCACGGCCGCACCGCGGCTGGAACGCTCGAAGCCTCCGGGAGAAGTGGGCCTCGCCGGGTCGAGCTCGCTCTCCTTCGCGCTCGATCTCGTGGATCTCGCCGCCTTGCGCGGCATCATTTCCTCGCCGATACGCTCCGCGGCTCGGGACGGATCGAAGGGGACGTCGCCGGGAGGCTCGACTCGATCTCCGCGGCGGGGCGGTTCTCGCTCGCCGGGCTCGCGTACGACGCGCTCGGCGCAGATTCGGCCGGGGGCGATTTCTCGATCCTGCGCGCTCGATCCGGCGTCTCGGGAAGCGGCTCGGCGACGTTGGCCCGCATCGCGGCGTCTCGGCGACTCCATCGCGTCGGTCTCCGCCGCGCTGAGCTTCGCGGACACGGCGCTGGATATCACGGCGGATATCTCATATCGCGACAGTATCGGGGCGCATGCCGAAGCGGTCGTCATGCTCGGGGATGAGCCGGCGGCCGTCGTTCGCGCGATACGCCTCGATTTCGCGGGGCGAAGCATGGTCCGGCGGAAGCCCGGAGACGGCGATTCGCATCGAGAAGGGCGGATATCCGGATCGAGGGCTTCTCGCTCGCCGCGCCGCCGCGGGGAACGGTCGGCGAGGGGATCTTCTCCGTGGACGGCACGCTCAGCCGCGAAGGGGAGGAAAACCTTCGCGTCAAAGTGTCCGGGCTCGATCTCGGCGCCATCGCGAAGACGTTCAAATCGCCGGTGGCGGCGGAAGGCAGCCTCTCCGTCGAGGCCGAGCTCACGGGGACGGCGCGCGAACCGCGGCTCGAGGGGAAAATCGAGGTCGTCGACCTGCTCGCTCCTCCGTTCAAATGCAGATCGGTCTCGGCCGGTTTCGGATATCGGGGAGCGGCGCTTCACGGTGAACGGTTTCATCGAAGCCGTGAAGGGATCGCGGGTGACATTCGAGGGATTCGTTCCGCTCGCGCTCTCGTTCGAGAAGAACGGGACGGCGCTCCTCAGGAACGAACCGTGGGAGCTCGCCGTGAGGGGGAAGGGGATTCCCGTGGGATCGTTCGCCGCGTCCTCGGCGAAATCGTCCCCCGTCAGCGGCTTCATCGATCTCGATCTGCGCGTCTCGAACACCCTCGCGGATCCGGAGCTCGGGGGGACCTGCTCGGTGCGGGAGGGAGCCTTCGCGCTGCCCTCCGCCGGCATCGACTGCAGGCGCTTCGCCCTCGGCCTTTCGTTCGACAAGAGGACCGTCGCCATCGACAGCCTGCGCGCCGACATCGGGCAGGGATTCATCGCCGCCTCCGGTTCCGCCGCCTTCGGCGCTCGCGCCGATTCGGCGCGGCTCGCCGCCGCGCGATTGGACATTACGGCGAAGAATCTCTACCTCGAAAGCCGGAGGAAATTCGAGATTCTGTTCTCGGGGGGGCTCACGGTCGAGGGCACGGAAAAGGAATCGCGCATCGGGGGATCGTTCACCATCGACAAATCCCGGTTCTTCCTGCCCACGCTCGGGGCGCGGGGCGCCGCGGGCGGGGGCGAGGCGCCTCCGCTCCTCGTCGCGGCTCTGAAGCAGTCCGGGCGGGACAGCGCGCAGGCGCCGCCGAAGCCGAAACGCGAGTCCCCGCTGAAGCGGCTCGGAGCGATCGGTTTCGTCAAAGGAATGCAGGGGAGCGTGCGCGTTTCGATTCCGAGCGGCATGTGGCTCAAGAGCCCGGAAATGAACATCGAGATCGGGGGGGACATCGACGTCGTGAAGAACGAGGCCCGCCTCGAGCTTTTCGGCCCCATTCAGATTCTGCGCGGGCAGTACACGTTCTTCGGAAAGCGGTTCCAGATCGTCGAAGGCACGCTGACCTTCAAAGGGGGCGGGCAAGTCAATCCCGACGTTTCGGTGAAGGCCGACTGCGAATTCCGCACCACGGACGGCGACAAGAAAACGATCACCGCGCTCGTCACGGGAGAGGCGCGCCGCCCCGCCGTGCGCTTTACGCTCGACGGCAGGGATATCGCCGAGACGGATGCCGTCTCCTACATCACCTTCGGCAGGAGCGCGGACGAGATGGCGCAGAGCGGCGGGGCGAGCTCGTCGGCGTCCGGCGGTTCGTCGGGGACCGAGCTCGCGGCGAGCGCCGCGGCCGGCATGATCGCCGGTCAGCTCTCCTACGCGCTCGGCGGCGCCACGGGCATCGATGTTCTCGATATCGACACGCAGAACAGCTGGCAAAACGCCACGGTGAAGGTAGGCAAGTATCTGAGCCCGAATCTCTTCGTCAGCTACGAGGCGGGCATCGGGCAATTCGATCAGGACGAGATCGATCCGAACGCCGTGACGCTCGAGTATCGCTTCTCGCGTCTTCTGTACCTGCATCTGATCGCGGGGGATTCGGAGAACAGCGGCGTCGGCTTCCTGCTCAAATATGAGCGCAAGCCGAAATGAAATCCGCCTTTCAAGCATCAGGCATGAGACCAAGGTCCAATAGTCAGACAACGGAGCTCTTCTGCATACTGGCCCTTGCAGCGGAACAAAGGTATCATGGGGAACGTCATGCGAGGAATCGAAGGAGGGATCCTCTATGCGCATAACATTGCGAATTCTTCTTTTTGCTCTGGCCTGCATTGCTCTGTTCTCGTCGTCGGCGATGCCGACACGATCGTCCTGAAGAGCGGCACGAAGCTGGAAGGAACGTACAAGGGGGGCACGACGGACATGATCAAGTTCGAGGTGGGCGGCTCAATTCAGCAGTTCGCCCTCGCCGATGTCGCTTCGCTGACATTTTCGGCGCGCGGGCAACGCCGGCGGCGAAACCGGCGCCCGCGCCGGCGACACGCCGCTGCGACCCCCGCGGCAGCAGCCGCCGCGGTGGCGAGCATTCCGGCGGGCACGAAGATCATGATCCGCACGAAGGACGCCGTCTCGACGGCTTCCGCCAAGAAAGGTGCGACCTTCGGCGCGACGCTGGATACCGATCTTGTCGTCGACGGCGTCGTGGTCGCGCCGAAGGGGAGCGCGGTATACGGGGTCGTCGTCGAGTCCAAGGGCGGCCGGGCGGTCGGCACGCAGCGCATCGCGGTCACCTTCGACAAGCTCATGATCGGCAATCAGGCCGTGGCGATGGTGACCGATACGGTCGGCGCCGAAGGCGCGCCCGGAGGCGCGGCGAAGAAGATCGGGGCCGGAGCGATCATCGGCGGCGCCGTGGACGGCGGCTCGGGCGCGGCGAAGGGAGCCGCGATCGGCGGCGCGGTGGCCATTCTCGCCGGCGGAAAGAACATAACGGTTCCGGCGAACTCTCTCGTCGAAGTGAGCATCAAGAAACAGGTGACGCTGCCCCGCTCGGCGGGATGAAGGAAGGTTGACATGAACGCACAGGGCGAATCGAACAACGACGCCGCGGCCCCGCGACCCGATAAAGGCACCATGCTCGCGCTCGATCGAAACTGCATGGCCGCCGAGCGCACGCTGATGGCGTGGATCCGTACGGCTCTCTCGCTGATCAGCTTCGGATTCACCGTGGGCAAATTCTTCGATTATCTTGTGGCCGAGGGCAGACCGATACGGGGCTTCCTGGCACGGATGATGGGCCCCGACGGCGTCGGGATAGTCCTCGTGGCCCTCGGGGTTCTCGCGCTCATTTTGGCCATTGTCGAACATCGAAGCGCGGTCAAGAGACTGCAGGGTCAGGGTCTCGAGAGGCGCAGGAGCCCGGCGGTCGTCGTGGCGACGATTCTGGCCGTCTTGGGAATCTCCGCGATGCTGTCCCTCGCCATATAGGAGAGATCGAAGAGCGCGAAAGTCGCTGAATCGGAACATCAACGGACCTGAGGAAAAGGGGATGACATGGCAGGCTTGAAAGAGTACAAATCCGGGACCGCATTCACCGGCGTCATCGGACGAACGTTCGACGTCTCCAGCCCCGCCTGGCCGCAGCCGCTGCGGGCGAAGGAAGGAGCGCCCAACGTCCTCTTCATCGTGCAGGACGACACGGGCTTCGGCCAGATGGGCTGCTTCGGAAGCCCCATCGAAACGCCGAACATCGACGCGCTCGCCAAGGGCGGCCTGCTGTTCAACAACATGCACACGACGGCGCTCTGCTCGCCGACGCGCTCGTGCATCCTGACGGGGCGCAACCACCACTCGAACGCCATGTCGTGCATCACCGAAGGATCGACCGGCTACCCCGGCGGAAACGGGAACATGCCGTTCGAGAACGGGATGCTCTCCGAGATTCTGCTCCAGCATGGCTACAACACCTTCGCGCTCGGCAAGTGGCACCTGACGCCGGCGGATCAGATCTCGGCGGCCGGCCCCTACGATCGCTGGCCCCTCGGGCGCGGATTCGAGCGCTACTACGGCTTTCTGGGCGGCGACACGCATCAATACTACCCGGAGCTCGTGTACGACAACCACGGCGTCGAGCCCGAAAAGACCCCGGCGGAGGGATACCATCTGACCGAGGACATCACGGACAAGGCGATCAGCTTCATCGCGGATTCCAAGCAGGTCGCGCCGAACAAGCCCTTCTTCATGTACTTCTGCCCCGGGGCGATGCATGCGCCGCATCACGTTCCGAAGGAATGGGCCGACAAGTACAAAGGCAAGTTTGACGACGGGTGGGACGCCTACCGCGAAAAGACGTTCAAGCGGCAGAAGGAGCTGGGCATCGTTCCGAAGGACGCCGAGCTCTCGCGTCACGATCCCGACGTGCAGGACTGGAACACGCTCTCGGCCGGCGAGAAGAAGCTGTACGCCCGCATGATGGAGGTGTTCGCCGGTTTCCTGTCTCACACGGATTATCACTACGGCCGCCTGTTCGACTTCCTGAAGAAGATCGGCGAGTGGGACAATACGCTCATCATGTTCATCTCGGACAACGGCGCAAGCTCCGAGGGCGGACCGACCGGGTCGGTCAACGAGAACAAGTTCTTCAACAACGTGCCGGACTCGCTGGAACAGAACCTGAAGATGATCGACGATCTGGGCGGCCCCAACACCTTCAACCACTACGCCTGGGGCTGGACCTTCGCGGGGAACACGCCGTTCCGGCGCTGGAAGCGCGAGACCTATCGCGGCGGCATCAGCGATCCGTTCATCGTCCACTGGCCCAAGGGAATCAAAGCCAAAGGTGAAGTGCGCGCGCAGTATGCCCACGCGATCGACATGGTTCCGACGGTGCTCGAGGCGCTCGGCATCGAACCTCCGATCGCCGTCAAGGGTGTGACCCAATCGCCCATCGAAGGCCACAGCTTCGCCCACGTCTTCAACGACGCGAAGGCGCCCACGAAGCACATCACGCAGTACTTCGAGATGATGGGGCACCGGTCCATCTATCACGACGGCTGGCGCGCGGTGTGCCCGTGGCCGGGGCAGTCCTTTAAGGAAGCGGGCGCCTTCTTCGGCGCGCCGATCGACAAGGACAAGCTGGCCGAGCTCGACGCCAAGGGCTGGGAGCTGTACCACATCGAGAAGGACGTCGCCGAGAACCACGACGTCGCGGCCCAGAACAAGGCGAAGCTGATCGAGATGATCGCGACGTGGTACGTCGAGGCGGGCAAGTACAACGTCCTGCCCGTCGACTCGCGCGGCGTGCTTCGTTTCGCCGATCCGCGTCCGCAGATTGCGGTCGCTCGAACCAGCTACACCTACTATCCGGGCACGCAGGCGATACCGATCAACGCATGCCCCACGGTGCTGAACAGGCCCCACAGCATCACGGCGGACGTCGAGATCCCCAAGGGCGGAGCGGAAGGAGTGCTCCTCTCGGCCGGGGATGTCCAGGGCGGTTTCGCCTTCTACGTGCAGGGCGGCAAGCTCCATTACGTCTACAACTACGTGGGGAGCGATTTCTTCCACGTGGAGTCGAAGGTCGCCGTTCCCGAGGGGAGCCACAAGCTGCGCTTCGAGTTCGAGGTGACCGGCAAGCCCGACGTCGCTCACGGGAAGGGCGCGCCCGGCCGCGGCCAGCTCTATATCGACGGCACGCTCGTGGGGCAGGCCGACATTCCCCTCACGATGCCGCTGTCGCTCGGATTGGGCGGGGGATTCGTATGCGGCGCCGACAGCGGCTCGCCGGTCTGGGACAAGTACGCGCCGCCGTTCAAGTTCACCGGGACCATTCAAGGCGTTACCGTGGACGTGAGCGGAGACCTGATCAAGGACGATGAGATGGCGCTGAAGGCCATTATGATGCGGCAGTAGACCCTGTCATGGCTCCAGCGCTCGAGTGAAGATGGCACCCGGATGTTGCGTTGACTTGGAACCCGGGCTCACTTGACATCTCGCCCGGGCGTCGATAGGATTCCACCTATGGCGGAGGACATCTATCCGCCGGATCAGCGAGGATGTCCCCAGTCTCTCACGTACCGCAAGGAGGTGTCCGGATGAAACGAATCGGAATGATCGCCATGGTCGCCGTGCTTACGCTCGCCGGTTGTGCGTCTCAGAAAGACACTCCGGAGCTTCGACTCGCACGGGCCACGGAGGTCGCGACGATCGAGTTCGAGCACGGGGTGTTCGACAACGCCGTCGACCGGGCCGCGAACATCGCGCTCTCCGCGAGCATCGTCACGCTGGGAGAAGAACTGAAGCGGCCGACGACGGAGGAGGACAAGGATCGCCTGCGCGGAATTCTCCGCGGGGCGTTGGCCGAGTTCATGACGAAGGATGCCTGGATGAAGGTCGAGTCCGAAACATACGCCCGCCATCTGACCGCGGCCGAGTTGAGCGACCTGGCGGCGTTCTACAGGTCCTCCACCGGCAAGAAGCTTCTGACCGTCCAGTCGGATTTGACGATGGAGATGAGCGATGCGGCGGACAAGATCTTCACCGAGAACAGGGCGTCATTTGAAAAGCGCGTGGGAGAGGAGGTCGACAAGGCCTTCCCGGAGCTCGCGCAGGGGACGAAGGAATGAGCCGGCTCGCCGCGATGCGGCATTCCGGATGGCCGGCCCTCTCGGTCATTCTTCTCGGCGGGATCTTCATGGCCGCGTCCCTCGCGGCGCAATCCAATCAGCTCCAGAGCGTCAGTTACGGGACTATCGTCTCGGTCAAAGCGGTCACGATCCAGGACAAGCCGAGCGGCAGCAAAGCGGCTGGAGGAGCTATGGTCGGGGCCGTGGCCGGGGCGGCTATAGCAGGGCATGGCCACCACTTCGGCGGCGCCGTAGTCGGCGGGATGGTCGGAGCGGCGGTCGGCAGCGCCGCCGATAAGGCCGAGTCGGTCAAGCCGGGAACGGAGCTGATCATCAAGCTCGACAGCGGCCAAGAGGTCGCTATCCAGATCCCGGGAGAGCAGAAATTCCTTCAGGGCGACCGGGTCCGGCTGACGAGCGGCCAGAGCGGGACGAAAGTCGAGAGGGTCCAGCCGGAGACGGCTGCGTCCCCGAAACCATGACGGCGCAGCCGCACCGAAGACCGCTGCGCCCGGCGGGGCGAGGTCGGCCATGGAATCGAGAGTTGGCCCTTGAATCAGACTGAACCGACACGACGGACGGATTCATTCTCCGTGAAGCTCCCCCCGCAGCCGGAAGGCATGAGGCACCGCTTTCACGCGATGATCAAGCCGATCGGCTCGACGTGCAATCTCGACTGCGTGTATTGCTACTATGTGCACAAAGGGGAGCTGCTCGGGCAACCGGGCGGCTCGAGAATGTCCGACGAGATGTTGGAGCTGCACATCCGTCAGTACGTCGAGGCGCAGACGGGAGAAGAGGTCGTGTTCTCCTGGCAGGGCGGGGAGCCGGCGCTTCTCGGGCTGGATTTCTTCCGCAGGGTCGTCGCGCTGCAGGCCGAGCACAAGAAGCCGTTCCAACGTATCGAAAACGATCTGCAGACCAACGGCACATTGCTCGATGCCGAGTGGGCCGTCTTTCTCAAACAGAACAACTTTCTCGTCGGCTTGAGCTGCGATGGACCAAAGCGACTGCACGATCGTTATCGGATCGCCAAGGGCGGCGAGCCAACCCATGACAAGGTGATGGCCGCGGCCGCCCTGCTTCGAAAACACGGTGTGCGGTTCAACGCGCTCTGCGTGGTCAACCGCGAGAACGTGAAGCACCCGCTCGACGTCTACCGGTTCCTGACGCGTGAACTGGGCGCGCGTCGCGTTCAGCTGATTTCCTGTGTGGAACCGAAAGTCTTTCGTGATGTCGCGCCCGGCCGGTGGGACGCGGCAGGCATGCCGGTCGTCGGCACGCCGCAGGCCAGGCCCGGCTCCCCGGATTCCGCGGTAACGGACTGGTCGGTTGATCCCGATGATTGGGGCCGTTTTCTCTGCAAGGTCTGGGATGAATGGTACGGGCGCGACTTCGGCAAGTTCTATGTCGATCTGTTCGAGACGGCCGTGGCCCAATCCATGGGACTTCCGTCACAACGCTGCATCACCTCGGAGTTCTGCGGCAAGAACATGGCGATCGAGCATAACGGCGACGTGTTCGTCTGCGATCACTTCGTCTATCCCGAGTATCGGGTCGGAAACATCCGCGACACGCACTGGGCCGCCATCGCCTATTCCGAACGGCAAAAGACTTTCGGGTTTGACAAGAGGGATAAACTGCCGCAGTATTGCCGTCAGTGCCGGCATCTGGAGCTCTGCCGGGGGGAGTGTCCGAAGAACCGGTTCGTTCGCGCCCCCGATGGTGAGGGTGGGCTCAACTACTTGTGTCCGGGATTGAAACAATTCTACGCGCACATTCAAGGCGACCTGCCGGAGATTCTGCGCAGGGTGCAGAAGGAGCGGCGATAAGAGATCAAGGAACCGACGTATAGATTGAAGAACAGGAGAACAGGAGGCATTGCCATGGCATATGAATCAGAAAACGCCCGTTTGAAGACGGCGCCGTCGGATGGGAACGGGGGGCGCTACCCCATCTGTTCGGCGGGTGCCGGTGCAGACAGCGATTTCGCGCTCGATGGAGACAGCCTCGTCGCTGAGGATCTGCCTGAGGCGTCCGCCGTGCGGCGCTCGGCGCGCGCCGTAATCGGGAAGCCGGGCTCCCTGAGCCGGTTGCTGAGAATGCCGAGCATCGTCGCCATGGTCGCGGCGCTCGCCGCGCCCGCGATCGCCTCGGCCCAGGAGGCGCCGCGCCGGCCGAACATCGTCATTATCCTCGGCGACGATTTAGGGTACGCCGACATGGGCATGTTCGGCAGCGAGATCAAGACGCCGAACCTCGACGCGCTGGCGAAGGACGGCGCGCGCTTCGTAAACTTCTACACGCACGCGACCAGCTCCCCCACGCGATCTATTCTGCTGACGGGCGTCGATAATCACATCAACGGTCTGGGCAACATGGACGAGTGGACCGCGCCCAGCCAGATGGGCCTCCCCGGCTACGAAGGCTATCTCAACAACCGGGTGGTCACGCTGCCGCAGCTGCTCAAGGACGCGGGCTACCACACCTACATGGTCGGAAAATGGCACCTGGGCAAGGCGCCCGATAAGATTCCGGCCGCGCGCGGATTCGAGCGCGACTTCTCGCTGCTGGACGGGGCGGGAAGCTACTGGGATATGACGAATTTCACCGCCACTTCGCCGAAGTCGGTCTTCACCGAGGACGGGCGCTATCTGACGCGGCTTCCCGACGGCTACTACGCGACGAAGACCTATACCGACAAGCTGATCGGATACATCGACGCCGATCACGCCGACGGCAAGCCTTTCTTCGCCTACGTCGCCCACCAGGCGCCGCACGACCCGTTCCATCTGCCGCGGGAGTGGCGCACTCGTCACGTCGGCGAGTATGACATAGGTTGGGACGCGGTGCGGCAGGCGCGGCTGAACCGGCAGATCGAGCTCGGCATCATGCCCGCGGGCACGCAGCTCGCCGAGCGCATGTGGTTTCTGCCCGATCCGGTCCTGCTCGCTCCGGCGACCAAGGCGATCCTCGGCAAGAAGATGGAGCTCTACGCCGGCATGGTGGAAAACCTCGACTTTCACGTCGGCCGGCTCATCGACCACCTCAAGAAGATCGGCGAGTACGAGAACACCGTCTTCATCGTGTTCGGCGACAACGGCGCCGAAGGAACCGATCTCTTCGCGATGATCGCTGGTGCGCCCGGCTCGCGTGACTACCTCTTCGGGGCCATGAAGTGGTCGCAGACGCATCCCAACGCGTGGGGCGATCCGGGCTCGTATGTGGGCTACGGCCCGATGTGGGCGCAGGTGTCGATGACGCCCTTCAGTCAGTACAAGGGCTGGACCGCGGAAGGCGGCATCAGGAACGCGCTCATCGTCAGCGGTCCGGTCGTCAAGCTGCCCAAGGGGAGCGTCAACCGCGGGCTCATGCACGTGGCCGACCTCATGCCGACCCTCCTCGAGATCGCCGGCACGAGCTATCCGACGACCTACGGCGGGCGGGAGCTGCCCTCGCTCATCGGCAAATCCTGGGGCCCGATGCTGGCGGGCAGGGAGGAGTCGCCGCGGACGGAGCAGGACTATCTGGCCTGGGAGATCTTCGGCAACCGCGCGCTGCGGCAGGGTGATTGGAAGATCCGCTGGGAATACAAGTCGTTCGGCATGGGTGACTGGGAGCTCTTCAACCTCAAGGACGATCCCGCCGAGCGGAAGGATCTCGCCGCGGAGCGCCCCGACAAGGTGAAGGCGCTCCTCGAGCTCTGGGACGGCTATGTCCGGGCGAACAACGTGGTTCTTCCGAACCGCTCCATGTTCGAGACCCTGGAAGACAATCTTCCGCCGCGGGTCCCGGTCGACCCGCGCTATCCGCCTCTGCTGACCACCAAGCGGCAGTTCGTGCCGCCCAAGGAAATGATGGCCGATCCTAAGAAGTAACAGCGTCTCCGATCCGATGATGAGCGGGGAAGGATGGAGATCACTTGGAACATAAAGGAGGCCCGATGAAACCGGTTATGTGTTTCCGCGTAATCGTCGCCATGATGATTGCCGTGGGCGCTCTGTGCCCGCACGAGGCTTCGGCCCAGGTCCCGGCGCGTTTCTACTGGAAGGCTCTGTCGGGCGCCAACGGCGTGCCCCTCATCGTCCAGTCGATGAACGGCAACACGAATCCGTTCGATGTTTCTCACGCCGTGACGCCGGGAGCGAACTTCGACGCCACGTTGGCCCTGGCGGGCTATGCGCGCATCTTCACCCTCTTCGATCGCTCGGCCATGGCCGCGATCATTGCGCCCATGGGGCGGCTTTCGGGGGATGTCACGGTGGCCGGGAAGACTGCCGGTCAATCGACGAGCGGTTTCGGCGACCCCATGATCGAGTTCGACTTCAATGTCCTCGGCCCGAAGGCGCAGAAGAACATCCCCGATATCTTGCGCTACGAGCCGGGGTTCTCCGTCGACCTGCTCGGCGACCTGGCGCTGCCGATCGGCGAGTACAACAGCGACCAGCCCCTGAATCTCGGGCAGAACCGCTGGTACGGGCGCCTGGGCTTGCCCACTATCTGGCAGCTCGGAGCGTGGGTGCCAGGCCGGCGCACCACCCTGGAGCTCCTGCCCGCCGTGTGGCTCTTCGGAACCAACGACGACTATGTGGGGAAGACGTTGAAGACCGATCCGATGTTCCAGCTGGACGCGCACGTGACGCGCGATTTCACCGAGGACTTCTGGGTGTCCTTCGACGCCGTCTGGTACACGGGCGGCCAGGCGACGATCGACAGCGTCGCGGGAGAGGAGCTCAACAACTTCGGCGCGGGGTTCACGCTCGGGTACAAGATCAACGAGAACCTGGGGCTCACCTGCGGCTACAAGTCGACCGTCGACGACAGCGCTCCCGAGGACCTTCGCATGAGCCAGTTCATGGTCTCGCTCATGTACGGGTGGCACCCGCTCGTGGAGGGAATGCGACGGCTGAGCGAGAAGTAGGGGCGGGGCGGCGCGCCCGAGCGCGCCGCGAGTGTTCCGGATCGGAAAGGAGAACGTCATGGAAACGTTGGCAGGAGCCGTGAAAACGGGCGCACGGAGGATGACGACTCTCGGCGTCGTCGCCATCATCCTCGGGATTCTGGCCGTGCTGATGCCGTTTGTGGCCGGCGCGTCGGCCACGCTTCTCGTGGGCGTGCTCGTGCTCGCGGCCGGCATCGTCCGGATCGTCTGGGCCTTCGGATCGGATAGCTTCGGCAAGGGTCTGCTGAAGCTCGTTATCGGCGTGTTGACGCTGCTGGCCGGCATTTTTCTTCTCGCCCATCCGCTCTTCGCCATGGGCGTCCTGACGATTGTGCTGGCGATTTACTTCGTGCTCGACGGGATCGCCGAGATCGTCGCGGCATTCAAGCGGAGACCGCATTTGGGATGGCTCTGGATGCTGATCGGAGGCATCGTATCGATCCTCCTCGGCATCTTCATCTGGAGGCAGTTCCCCTTGTCCGGTGTCTGGGCGATCGGCGTCCTACTGGGCATCAAGCTGTTCTTCATCGGCCTGATGATGATCATGGCCGGCTCGGTGATGCGCTCGGTATCGAAAGCATAAGGAGGAACGGCGCGACCAGTCTCATTCGACCGCTCGGTCCCATCGGGGCAACCATGACTCGCTCTTCCGGCGAGGCGCGAGAGCGTCTGGGAGGGAGTCCGGACGATCTGTGCCGCGAATTGTCTGATCGAGAGGTGTATCGATGACGATGGAAGATGAACGTCGGGTTCCCTTTTTTGAGCGGCGCTGGCCCGTCGGACTCGCAATTCTGGCGGTGTTGGCCTTGCTGACGGCGCTGCCGGGGCGGATCATGCTGCTCCCGAGCTGGGCTCCCTTCGCCGGCGCAACCATGCTGCTCGGGGCGATGACCGCCGCCGGGGTGACGCGAGGACGGCCGCGGTGGATGCTCCTCGAGCGCTGGATCACGCTGCTGTTCGTCGCGCTCGCAGGGACGGCGACGCTTGCAACCCTGTCGTTCCTGGTTCGCGCGATGGTGTTCAGGCCCGGGGATATCAGCGGCCTGCAGCTGCTCGCCTCGAGCGTCGCGGTGTGGGTCACCAATGTGCTCCTCTTTTCGCTGCTGTACTGGCAGATCGATCGCGGCGGCCCCGGGGCCCGGGGAGGCGGCACGAGCGCGCGGCCGGACTGGCTCTTTCCGCAGGTGAGCGCTCCCGAGAGCGCGCCGGCCGGCTGGCGTCCGACGTTCGTCGACTATCTGTTCCTCGGCTACTCGACCGCGACGGCGTTCAGCACCACCGAGGTCGCGCCGATGACGTCTCGCGCCAAGCTGCTGATGATGCTCGAGAGCACGATCTCGCTGATCACGCTCGTCCTCGTCGCGTCGCGGGCGATCAACATTCTGGGAAATTAGGGATGGTAGTGAGGAGAGCCATGATGCATGTGTTCCGCTCCCTGCGCATAGTCTGTTTGACTCTCATGGTCTGTTTCGTGACGACCGCCGCCGCCGCGGAAGAGATGTCGCGGGAATTCTGGCCGGAGACCGATCTCTGGCTGCGGCTCTCGCCCGCGTGGCGTCTTTCGTCCTTCATCGCCCTGTCGAACAACGTCGAAACTCATTATCGCGAAGGAAGCATGATTCTGCAGGCGGACTACGGATGGGGGAAAAAGACGCTTCTGTACAAGACACGTTTGCTGGACGAAGGCCGAGCGCAAGGCAAAATGAACACTTTTCTGCTCCGCAGCGGGTATCTCAATGGGCAGAGCCTCGACGACCGGGGCGAGGCGTACCGGGAGAATACGATGCTGCTCGAGCTGCATGCGCGGACCCCAGTCAAGCGCGGCGTTCTCCTCTCGAACAGGCTGCGCGCGGATCTTCGCTGGCTGGGGGACGACGCCGAGTTCTCGTATCGGCTGCGGTACCGGCTGATGCTGGAAAAGGAAATCCTCGCGGGGGGCACCTCGATCGTTCCCTACGTGAACGTCGAGCCGTACTATGACTCGCGATACGAGGTGGTGAATCGCGTCCGGCTCATCGGCGGCGCCACGGTCGCCTGGTCGCAGCGCTTCGCGCTGGAGGGGAATGTAACCTATCAGCACGACACGCGGTCGTCGGTCACGAACCTCTACGCGCTGAACGTGATTCTGCACGTGTTCTTCGAGCCGCGCTGACGTGAACCCGATTCCGCCTGCGGCGCGCCGCCGGGCGCCGGCCGTCTAAAGCGTCTTGCGCAGGTAGTGGGCGATTCTCCGGTCCCACGTGGAATAGGTGGGCCACAAGGATTCGAACTGCTCCTGGCTCTCCAGCCAGGTCACGGAGCCCAGCACGAGGAAGAAATCGAAGTACGCCGAAATGCTCCATGCGCCGCTCGTCACCGAGAGCACCTCGCCGTCGAGCAGCATGCCGCGGGCGTCCTTGTTCAAGGAGCCGACGGTCATGTAAAGGATGGCTCGGTCCCGGAGATCCCGGGGAAGCGAGTCGTACGCCGCGAGCAGCGGCGCGAAGAGCTTGAAGCCCTCGCGTTCCAGGAGCGGTTCGTCGGGGGCCTTCCGGTAGCGCGCCATGCGCATCATCATGTCGGCGAGGGCCTTCCGCACCGCCGGATCGCGCGCCAGGGCGAGTTGCGTCTCGCGCGTGATGAAGAGCTGCGTCTTGCGGTGCAGCTTGGGGAGGCGCGCGACGACGTCGGGAGTCAGCGTCAGCGGCGCGACGCCTTCGCGGGCGAGGATCTCGGGCGCCCGCTCGAGCTTGGCGTACGACGTGTCCGGGAGCGGGAACTCGTCTTTGAGGAACGGAGCCTTTTCGAAGCCCTTCTCCGCCTCGCTGACCCTCGCGGCCATGTCGCCGATAGGCGACGTCCTCGTATAGAGGCCCGCGCGGAGATCGCCGCCCGCCGCCTCCATCTCGGGCCTGAGCTCCTTCGCTATCTCCACGAAACGTCCGAAAACGATCTGCGAGCGCGCCATCTGGGGCATGCCCGAGCTCGGGGCGTTGGCCAGCGCGGGGGCGACGACATAGACCCGGCACCCGCGAAGCGCCGCGCCCGTGAGCATCGCCGCCCAGATGCCGTTGATCCAGATGGAATCGGGAACGTAGATGACGCTGCCCCGCGGCATCAGGCTGTAGAGGATCTGCTGGACGACCATCGCTTCCTTGCGGCCGAAGCCGACGACGTTATGGACGTCCATGTTCGTGGCGGTGGCGCCCCGCGCGATGAGCGCCTCCACCATCGAATCATAGCACGCCGGAATGGGCAGCGGCCGCAGGGGCGCCGGGATCTCGCTCTCCTCGAAGCCGTTCGAAACGAGGAGTTCCCGGGCCATGCGCTTGAGGTTGAGGATCGCGGGGCCGGTCGCCAGCAGCGCCCGGTCCTCCCAGGTGGAGCTCGCGTAGTGCTCCCCGACGCCGGTTCCCGTGTAGATCGCCTCACCCTTCGCCGGATCGAGCTCGGTCACGTCCCGGAACGAGATTTTGCGATGATCGATCATGAGCGCGTCGGGGACGAGGTTGATCTGCCCGATGGGTCCCCCCACGAGGTGCTTCGAGCGGAAGCTGAGATCCGTCGGCTGCGTGATGTTGACGTGAACCTTGACGTACGCGCGGAGCCAGCTTTCTCCGCGGCGGTCCGCTTCGGCGGCGAGCCGCCGGGAAGCCCGGACGGCGGCGCGGAGCTCCTCCTGCGCGGCCCGCACGCCCTGCTCCATCAGGGTGTGCTCCATCGGGAGATGGACTTCCGCTCCGAGCGGATCCTCGAGGAGGCTCAGCCATATCTCGCCCCGGTTGGCCACGTAGTACGTCTGATCGATGAGCATCAGGTAAACGGGGAGTTTTCCCGCCCTGTCGAACGCCTTCACGCGATCGGTGAGGGCCCGGAGGTACCCGTTCACCGTGACCTCGTACCCGAGCGCGTCGGGTTCCTTGGCCGCGTTCAGCCCGCGGTAGTCGTGGATCCAGAGAACGTGGTAATCCTCGGCCTGCCGGATCATGCGGACGACTTCCGGGGGAACCTGCGGCGCGCCGAGCATCGCGACGGCGTTCCCGCGCGTGAAGGGCCGGCCCACGGCCTTCTCGATGATCGCGTCGATCTCGGCCTGGGTGTCGTGGTCTTCCGGACGCAGGACGAGATCGGGGGGCAGCCACTCCCCGCGAGAGTCGTGCTCGAGCGCCTGATATATCCGCAGGCGCTCCTTCTCGAGAATATCGAGCCAGGCGTCGAAGACCGCGATGACGGCTTCCCGCCGCTCCGGCGGCACGGCGGGGCGGGCCCCGAGCCACGCGGCGAACTCGTCCCGCGCGGCGGCGCCGAATCCGTACAGGGAATCCCGATCCTTGTATCGTCCGCAGTACGTGTCGTACGGGAGGACCACCCTGTCGAACATCACGCGACCCGCTTCGACGGCGATCGCGTTCCCGACGGCCGCGGCGTCCGCGTCGGCGGCCCCCGCGGCGAGGCCGAAGGCCGTCGCGAGCCGACCGTAATAGACTCTCGGTTCGTCGTCGGGATTGTGTCCGCGGGGGCGGAGGGAATCGGTGGCGGCCATGGCCGTTTTCAGCTTCGCGATCTGCCGGCGGGTGTTTTCGATGTCCTTCTTCGGATCGGTGATATCGTCGCCGATGTAAACCGTCGAGAGATTCGTGATCCACACGGCCGAATCCTTCACGTCTCTCATCGCCGCGATCACGCGCGGGTCGGTTATCGGACGCTCCTTCGATTCGTCCTTTCCGGCGGGCAGCCTGAAGGATATGGAGTTCGGGCGGGTCTTCCCTGCCCACGGTTGAAAGATCGGAATGGTGAAGCCCAGGTTGAATGTCTGGTCGCGTCCCGGGATCCAATCCGCGCGCACCAGGCTCCCGCGGCCGAAAATCCCGCCCCGGCGCACCGGCACGCTCGCCGAGAGAATGAAGTCGCTTCTCTCCAGACGGAAGCTGTAGTCGATCCCCCCTTGCAGAAACAGGGGCGGGCTCGCCAGGTAGAGTCTCGCGCCGCTGTCGAACGCGCCATCGGCGCCGCCCGCGTACGCCTCGGCGCTCCATCCGAGAAGGTCGACCGTCGGCGCCTTGATGTTCTTGAATATGCCGATGAGGGCCGCGCCGCCCGGCTCCGTTCCCAGCCGGGTATCGTTGAATCCGAAATAGAGCCCGCCGTACGGTTTCCAGCGGGGAGGCTGACCCATCGACGCGGTCGGGGCGAGCGGGTCCGACGGAGAGGTCTCCGCCCCGGCCGCGGCGGAGAGACAGGCGGCGAGGAGAAGACCGATCAACGCGGCAGGCGATCTCCAGGCGAACCGGCCCGGCGCCGGGGATGAGATATGCATAGTCGATTTCCTTCTCTTCGATGATTGCCCGCGAATTGTAGGGCCGAATCGACGAAAGCGCAAATAAGACCTTGGTCCTACACGGAGCTTTCCGCCTTGACTCCCGCGGCGGTATAAGGGCCTAATATTAGCATGCTCAAGCAGTTACTTCGGCGGATTCTCCGTATGACGATTATTCCGGCGGCCGTGTGTGCCCTTGCGGCGGCGGGGGCCGGCACGGCCGGCGCGGGGGCCTGCGCGGCCGACGCGGAGGAAACGAATCGGGACAGCCTCGTCCTCGCCCAAAACGCTCTCTACGGCAGGCCGGTCAAGGAGATCGCGATCGCCGGCGCGAAGCACACGAAGGAGTATGTCATCAGGCGCGAGCTCGTCTCCCGGATCGGAGAGCCGTATCTCGAGGCGAACGCGGCGCTGGATGTCGAGAGGCTCACGAGGCTCGGCATATTCAGCAGCGTCGAGGTCTTCGGGAAAGCGTCCGACGACGGTGTCATGCTCACGGTCGGCGTCGTGGAGACGTTCCGGTTCCTGCCGGTCGTGAGCGTCTCGATCAGCGACGAGAACGGCGTTTCGGCGGGCGGCGGGCTGAAGATGCTCAACCTCGGAGGCCATGCCACCTATCTGTCGGCCGTCGCCCGCTTCGGAGGGGCCAACTCCATCCAGCTCACCCTGGAGAATCCCTGGGTGACGGGAAACCATCTTTCCTACCACACCCATTACAACCATCTCGAGCGCAAGAACAAGATATTCGGATTCTACGAGGTCTCCGACGAGGCGTACGCGGAGATTCAGAGCTACGTGAGAAGGAACGGCCGGCTCGGCGGACGGATCATGTTCGAGACGGTGCACAGCGACGTGCCCGGCAAGACTCTCACGGCCGACGACCGCGATAACGTGGCCTCGCTCGGGGCGTATGCGATATACGATACGCGCGACGAATGGAACAATCCGAACACCGGATGGCTCAGCGAGCTGGCCGTCTGGCAGAGCGGAGCCTTCGGCACCGACAGCGATTTCCTGAGGCTGGTCGTCGACCTGCGCCGCTACAATTCTCTCGGCGGGAGAAGCACGCTGGGCGTCTTCTCGATGGCGACCCTGACCACGGGAACCGTCGGGCGGGACATCGCCGACTGGCAGCAGTTCGGCATCGGAGGCGTCAACACGATCCGCGGTTGCGATCTGGGCGGCGTGATCGGGAAGAATCAGTTCATCAACACGCTGGAATTCCGCTACACGCTTCTCCCGCAGCAGGGCATCAGCGTCTTCGGAATCGATCTTCCCTTCGGCCTCCAGGGCACCGTCTTCGGGGATTTCGGCTCCGCCTGGAGCGAGAAAGAAGAGTTCATGGATGGATTTATCCTCGGATACGGCGTGGGACTCAGGCTCATTCTTCCATACATCGATGCCGCCCGCCTCGAGGTCGCGGCCGGCGACACGGGAGACGGCATCAAGGTGCTTGTGGCGACCGGCGAGAAAGCCGACCGGGCGCGCTGGCGCGTCCGCTGAAATAATCGATGGAAAAAGCGCTCAGGCCCTGCGGCACGGCAGGCCGAGACCCTGCCGGTCCTCTTTGCGGGCCTCGATGCGGTCCTCGCCGTCGGGGAAGGACCGTTCGATCGAACGATCGAGGAGCGCGATTTGACGATCGAGGGCGGGGCGGCGGTCGGGGGGAACGGCGTCGATCAGATCATTGAGCATCGCCCGCATGCGGCGCATGACCTGGGCCGATGTGGCGCCGTACAGGCGAATCTCGTCGCATGCGAGGCTCAGGTAATCCTCCCACGACGGCATGGGCATGGTGAGGCGCAGCGCGCCGTCGGCGCCGTACTGGCGGCCGATGTCGATGTCGCGCCGCCCGAGCCGTCCGAGGAGGTCGGTGATCTGATCGAGCGCCTGCACGGCCGTCGTCGGATCGTTGATCGCGGGGGAGAGGGCCCTTATGGAAATGTCCACGAGGAGCCGGAAGAGGTACTTGGGATCCTGCGCGAACGTCCGCTCCGTTTCCAGCCGTATCGCGTTCCGCAAATCGCGCTCCGGGAGCGTTCCGCCCGCGCCGCGGACGTTCAGGATCGCCATTCCGGCGAATACCATGTCCCCGACGGGGGACACGATCTCGATGACAACCCCGGCTCGCTCGGCCATCGAAAGGAGGCTCTCGATGTCGACGGCGTCGACGGCGCGGGGATCTCCCGAGTGCAGGACCGTCTGGGTCACCGGGGGCAGCTCCGCGCGCGCCGGGGGGGGCTGAGGCCCGCGAGCTGAATTTCGTGCGCCCTCTTCGGGCCGGGGATACAGCTCGCGTATCACTTCTCGCCCGTTGTTTCCGATGGCCGCGAGGATATTGGAGATCCGAAGCAGTCCGATGCGCTGCACGAGGTATCCGAGGACCGCGATGCTGGAGAACAGGAGCAGGACGATACATGTGGCGCTCAGCTGACCGACGACGCCGGAGTGATTGCGGTCGACCCACGCGAGGGCCACGAGGGCGTAGATGAACGTCGCGGTGAAAATGCCGAGAGAATGGCTGAGCGAGCGGTCACGGGCTATCCACAATACCATCCGCGGGGAATAGGCGCTGGCGCTGAAGGTCACCATGACGAACAAGAGGGAGAACACGATGCCCGTGAGGGCCAGCATGCCCGTCGCGACGGACGAGTAGAACGCGATCGCCGACGACACGCTGATCGTCGTCGTGAAGTGACTCAAGAACCGATTCTCGATGCGCGGGAGGACAATGCTGACGATAACCGCCCCCGCCGCGTAGAGCAGCGGGACGACCCAGAAAGGAACCGCGCGCCGTGGCGATCTTTTGAATCCCATTCGCCCATACTAGGCGATGACAAATATCTTTGCAATCGTTATTAATTGCCTGTATACTGGCATCGAACCGTGACGCGACGTCGAAGTTCTCGCTTCCGGTGTTTCCCGGGGGGGCTGCATGAACGATTCCCATTCTCAAGTCTACGTGATCGATGACGACGAATCCATGCGCCGGTCGGTCAAGAGGCTCCTGAAAGCGCATGGATTCGAGGCGGAGACGTTCCCCTCGGCAGACGATTTTCTCTCCCTCGAGCGCGCGTCGCGCCCGGCGTGCCTCGTCCTCGACCTGAGCCTGCCGGGTATGAGCGGCATCGATCTTCAGAAGGAAATGGAACGACGTCGGCTCGACCTTCCCATTGTCTTTATCACGGGGCACGGCGACATTCCCTCGAGCGTCGAGGCGATGAAGGGCGGGGCGGTCGATTTTCTCCCGAAGCCGTTCAACGCGAAGGCGCTCATCGAGGCCGTCGAGCGTGCGATGGCTCGGGCCCGGGGGGACGAGAAGAGGCGCCTCGCGAGAACAGACGCCGAGCGGCGCGTCGCGATCTTGACGCCGAGAGAGCTGGAAGTGATGAGGCTCGTCATCAAGGGGATGCTGAACAAGCAGATCGCGTCCCAGCTCGGCACGTCGATCAAGACGATCAAGGTGCACCGGAGCCGCGTGATGCAGAAGATGGAGGCGGAATCGGTAGCCGACCTCGTCCGCCTCGCCGAAAAGGCCGGCATCGTCGTATCATAGAGAGTCTGCCCGCCGTCGTCGCGTCGCGCGCGATCGATATTCCCGAAAATGCGGGATGGTGAGAAAGGAAATCACAGCATGTCGAAAGATCGACGGAGGTTGATCGGTCCGGCGCTGCGTATCGCGCGCATTGCGCTGGGCGGATCCTCGCTCTGCCTTGTCGCCGCGCCGGCGGCTCGAGCGGCCGACCCGTTGCCTTCGTGGAATGATACCGCGGCGAAGAAGGCCGTGGTCGAGTTCGTCCAGAAAGTCACCGGGGAAGGCTCGCCGGATTTCGTGCCGGCCGCCGAGCGCATCGCCGTGTTCGACAACGACGGCACGCTTTGGAGCGAACAACCGATCTATGTTCAGCTCGCGTTCACGCTCGATCGCGTGAAAGCGCTCGCGCCGCAGCACCCTGAGTGGAAGGAGGAGGAGCCGTTCGCCTCGCTGCTCAAGGGCGATCTCAAATCCGCACTCGCCGGCGGCGAACCGGCCGCCCTGGAGATTCTGAAGGCCACGCACGCGGGCATGACGACGGACGAGTTCGCGAAAACCGTCGGAGATTGGATCGCGACGGCGAAGCATCCGAAAACCGGCCGGCTCTTTATCGAGATGATCTATCAGCCGATGCTCGAGCTGCTCGACTACCTGCGGGCGAACGGCTTCAAGACCTTCATCGTCTCGGGCGGCGGCATCGATTTTATGCGGCCGTGGGCGGAGAAGGCCTATGGCATTCCGCCCGAGCAAGTCATCGGCAGCAGCATCAAAACGAAATACGAGATCCGAGACGGCAAGCCGGTGCTCGTTCGCCTGCCGGAGCTGAATTTCTTCGACGAAAAAACAGGGAAACCGGTCGGCATCCACACGTATATCGGACGGCGTCCCATCGCCGCGTTCGGCAATTCCGACGGCGATCGAGAGATGCTCCAGTGGACGGCGTCGGGCGGCGGCGCGCGTTTTATGGCGCTCGTTCACCACACCGATGGCGAGCGCGAAGGGGCGTATGACAGAACGTCTTCAGTCGGCCGACTCGACAAGGCGCTCGACGAAGCGAAGGCGAGGGGCTGGACGATAATCAGCATGAAGGACGATTGGAAGCGGATCTTCCCGTTCGATAAATAGCGCCCTTCACGCTTCTATTTTGGAATCGTTGCGGATTAAGTCGCGGTGACACGCTTGATTTGTTGTCGGGATTCGTTTACACTCGGTCGCCAATCCCTCGTCCTGCTCATGCAACGCTCGGCAGCCGAACGCCGGCAATATGAGGATTGACAACGGCAAGCCCCGCCGCCCGAGCGGGTGTTCCCCTCGATGCTTGCCGCAACTGAGGCGAGTTTGCTCGAACGGGAACAGCGCGGAGTTCGAGCAGGGTTGGATCGGTCGCGCCGCGCAGGGAATCCTGGAAGAAAGGATGAGCCATGAAGCCGATGAAATGTGCCGCATTATTCGCGCTCTTGATATCCGCGGGTTTTGGAGTATACGCCAGCGAGACCGGGCATTTCTCCCCGGGTCTTCCGAACATCCGCGACTTCTACGTCCCTGCTCCCGGCTTCTACGGCATTCTCTACAATTACGGGTATATGAGCGATCAGCTCAACGACTGCGACGGCGAGGAGATCAAACAGGTCACTATCGGAGTCCCGCCGATGAGCGCTACCCTCGACCTGTCTCTGGACCTCGATGTATATGTCGTTTCGCCCGGGCTCATGTGGTCATCCAACTGGAAGGTCCTCGGGGCGACATACGGCGCCTACTTCATGGTCCCGCTCGCCAATACGAGCATCGGGGCCTCGCTCACGACTATCACCGGGTCCGGCCGCAGCGGAGAGGCGTCGGATTTCGGCTTGGGCGATCTTTTTGTGCAGCCGGTGTGGTTGGGCTGGGCGAAACCGCATCTCGACGTGGCGCTCGGCTACGGTTTCTACGCGCCCGTCGGACAGTACAATACCGAACAGGTGACGCTCCCCGTCATCGGCGAGATCACCACGGAGGCTGCCGACAATATCGGCTTGGGCTTCTGGACGCACCAGCTCCAGGGCGCGGGCGCGTGGTACCCGTGGGAGGACAAGCGGATGGCAGTCGCAGGGGCGTTGACGTATGAGATCCACGGCAAGAAGGAGGATTTCGATCTGACACCCGGCCAGAACCTCGCGCTGAACTGGGGCGTGAGCGAGTACCTGCCGTTGGCGAAAGAAGACTCGCTCCTCCTCGAAGTCGGTCTCGCCGGCTACGACAGCTGGCAGATCACGGACGACAGCGGCGCCGCCGCCCTCAGCCCGACGGTGCATGACGAGGTGCATGGAGTGGGCGTGCAGATCGGCACGGTCTATATCCCGTGGCATGTCTCGCTGAACTTCCGGTATCTCTACGAATACGCCGCAACGGACCGGTTCCAGGGCCAGTCGTTCGGGTTGAACCTCGGCATCGGATTCTGATGGGCAAAGAGTCAGACTCCGTCTCGTCAAACGGATTGGAGCAAAGGAGTCGAGAAATGGCGGACAAGAAACCGAACATTCTCATCCTGTGGGGCGACGACATCGGCTGGTGGAACATCAGCTACAACAGCCGGGGCCAGATGGGTTACCGGACGCCGAACATCGACCGAGTCGCGAACGAGGGTGTCGCCTTCACGGACTACTACGGGCAGCAGAGCTGCACGGCCGGCCGGGCCGCCTTCATCACCGGCCAGAATCCGGTTCGCACGGGTCTGACCAAGGTGGAGGGGCCGGGGATGGATCTCGGATTGCAGCCCGAGGATCCGACGATCGCCGAGCTTCTCAAGCCCCTCGGGTATGTCACCGGCCAATTCGGAAAGAATCACGTGGGCGATCTGAACAAGTTCCTTCCGACGGTTCATGGATTCGATGAGTTCTTCGGCAACCTCTACCATCTGAACGCCGAAGAGGAACCCGAGAATCCCGACTATCCGAAGGATCCGCGGTTCAAGCAGATGGCCGGCCCGCGGGGCGTTCTGCACTGCTGGGCGACCGCGAAGGACAATGCGAAGGTTGAGCCGCGCTGGGGCCGCGTGGGCAAGCAGAAGATCGAGGACACCGGCCCGCTGACCAAGAAACGGATGGAGACGATCGACGACGAGGTCACCGAGAAGGCGCTCGATTTCATCGATCGCGCCCACAAAGAGGGGAAGCCGTTCTTCGTCTGGTGGAACAGCTCGGCCATGCATTTACGGACCCATTGCGCCAAGAAGCATGAAGGAAAGAGCGGGCAGGGTTTCTACAATGACGTGATGGTCGCTCACGACGAGAATGTCGGGAAGATGCTCAAGAAGCTCGACAAGCTGGGAATCGCCGACGACACGATCGTCGTGTACTCCACCGACAACGGGCCTCATTACAATTCGTGGCCCGACGCCGGTATCACCCCCTTCCGCAGCGAAAAGAACACCAACTGGGAAGGAGCCTGGCGGGTCCCGGCGTTTGTCCGCTGGCCCGGAAAGTTCCCGGCCGGCACCGTGCTCAACGGAATCGTTTGCCATCAGGACTGGCTGCCGACGCTGCTGGCGGCCGCGGGCGAGCCGGAGATCAACAAGAAGCTGCTGAAAGGCCATAAGGCCGACGGCAAGAGTTTCAAGGTCCATATCGACGGCGTGAACGTGCTGTCCTATTTGACCGGCGAGGCCGAGGAGAGCCCCCGAACGTACTTCGGGTACGTGAACGACGACGGGCGGCTCGTCGCCCTGCGCATCGGCGACTGGAAGATCGTCTTCGAGGAGCAGCGGGCGAGACAGATGGCCTGCTGGGGCGAGCCGTTCGTCCACCTGCGGATGCCGAAGCTGTTCCACCTGCGTCGGGATCCTTTCGAGCGCGCGGATACGGACTCCAATACTTATTGGGATTGGTTCATGGACCGCTTGTTCTTCTTGCAGGTCGGCGGGGCCGTCGTGGGGCAGCTGATAACCTCCTTCAAGGAGTTCCCGCCTCGGCAGCGGCCGGTGTCCTACAACCTCGACCAGGTGATGGAGCAGCTGAAGGACGCCTCGGGGGGAGGCGCCCACTAGCGCGTGAGGCGGTTGCCATGGGCCGGGGCCCCGTATTGGACCAAGGTCTCATAGACCGTTGTCCGGGCATTTCATACAATGTGCCCGCATTGTCTTTCGAAAGAAGGAGGGAAGCAAGAGGCGTGCATCCCCCGAGGAGGGGGGACCATGATCCGGTATCGTCCGAAGTTGCGTTTCGAAAGTCAGGAGCAGGAGAAAGGAGAGCCGAAATGAAATCTTTCACGATCGTTCTGGCGGTTGCTCTGATGCTGGTCGCGTCGCCGGCAGTCATGGCCCAGGTGCAGCACGAGGTCGCGCTGACGCGCGCCGAAATCCAGACCGAGCGGCAGGCGCTCGTCGCCGAGAATCTGCCTCTCACCGAGGAGCAGGCCACGGCGTTTTGGCCGCTCTACCGCACCTACCGCGAGGAAATGGCGAAGCTCGGCGACCGTATGGTGGCGCTCATCGAGGATTATGCCAAGAATTACGAAACCATGACCGATCCCCAGGCGACGGCGATGCTCAAGGAGTTCTTGAAGATCCAGAAAGATGAGGTCTCGATCAAGACGGCGTGGGTTTCGAAATTCGAGAAGATCCTTCCCGCGAAGTCAGTCGTGCGCTTCTACCAGATCGAGAACAAGCTGGACCTCATCGTCCGGACGTCGGTCGCGGCGGAGATTCCGCTCGTCATGGACGAGAAGGAATAGGGCATACGGGGGATCGCCGAACATTGAGAGCGACCGCTCTGCGCGGTTTGTTGGGCTGATTTTGCGAAAAGGAATATTTGACAAAAGCTCGAACAATGGTGTCTAATTCGCGGGTAGTAAGGGTATTCCCGAGTGTTTCGCGGAACCAGGGCAGAAGAAGGAGGTAGGGAATGGCAAGAGTATGGAGCAGGGCGGCGGTATCGGTTGCGCTCGCGCTCGTGTTCGGCGCCGCGTGGTTCGCGCCGGTTCTCGCGCAGAACAGCGCGTTCACCGAGGAGTACGATCGCACCGGCATGACGTTCATGCATATGCTCTATCAGTATCAGAAGATGGCGGTCGCGCCGCAGTGGGAGACCGAGGACGGCAGCGCGAGCACCGATATGGACGGCGCGAACATGTGGGGCATCGGCCTCGGGTATTTCTTCACGGACAAGATCGGTATCCATTTCGAGACGACGATGGGAAGCACGAACTTCTACGGGACGGGAGCCGGATACGGGATCGGACGGGACGTGTTCCTGAACAACGGCTATTTCAACCTCGGCTTCTATCCGCTCGCGAAGCGCTTCACGCCCTATCTGACGGGCGGCATCGGCTGGCAGTATCTCGAGGCCTCGCTCACGAACATGCCGGTCACCCCCGGCTACTGCTACTGGGATCCGTGGTGGGGATACATCTGCACCGGCGCTTCGTATCCGGTGTATTCGACCACCCAGTTCGTCTATAACTTCGGTCTCGGGTTCCGGTGGGATGCGCCGTCCAACTTCTTCATAAAGGCGGGGATCGGCGCGAACTGGCTCAAGTACCCGGAATCGACCGTGTGGTCGCGCCTGGGCGACTTCAACATATCGTTCGGCGTGAACTACTGAGGCCGCAAAGGAAAGGGATCATATGAGAGCTCTCGTTGTTTTGCTGGCTCTCGGCGCGGTTCTCGTGACGGGCGGATGCAGCCAGGTGTCGGTCCAGACGGATTTCGATCCGTCCGCCGATTTCAAGGCCTTGAAGACCTACGCGTGGTATGAGGCCGAGCAGCCGCAGTCCGGCGATCCGCGGGTTGACAATCCGATTCTCGACCAGCGCGTGCGGACCACGGTCGAGACCGTGCTGACCGAGAAGGGCTATCAGAAGGTCGACGCGGCTCCCGACTTCTTGCTCGTCTATCATGTCGCCGTTTCGAAGGAGATCGGAGTCGCCACGAGCAGCACCCCGGCGTATCCGGCCGGATACTACGGCTGGTATTATACGGCGCCGCCCATGTGGGTCGACCAGTCGTATTCGTACACGTACAACCAGGGATCGCTGATCCTCGACGTCGTCGACGCGAAAAGCGAGAAGCTGATCTGGCGCGGCTCGGCGCAGGCCAACGTGGACGATCCGGACACGCAGCAGCAGCGGAAGAACCTCATGAACGAGGCGGTGCGGGGGATGCTGGACAACTTCCCGCCGAAGGCGGGGAGATCGGGGAAGTAACGAGGTTCGGCCCTGATTCGAGAAGGCAATGAAAGACGCTCGGATTCGTTGGGAATCCGAGCGTCTTGTTCTCAGGCGGGAGAGAGGCGTACAAAACGATCGGGTGCGAGGACTCCGTTCATGAAGACCATCGCTCTACTCCTCTTCGGCGCGCTCGTGATAGGACTCGAGCCGCACGCCGACGGGATGGCCTCGGCGCCGGAGGCGGGCTCGATTCCCGCGGCCGCGAGATTCGATTCGGCCGCCTCTGCGCCCGGCTCGTCCGTTTCGCCGGACTCGGCGGCCGCGGCGGTTCCGCAGCGGGACGTCTTCGACCTGCTCCGCGAATACATCCTCCACAGAGAGTTCGAGCCGGAGGTCAGCGGAACCATCCCCATCGGCCTTTCGTGGGCCATTCTCCCGACGCTGAGCTACAATCCGGTCTACGGCCTCGCCGTCGGCGCAATGATCTCGGGGGCCGGCTGGCGCGGAGCCGAGTCGACGAGATTCTCGCAGCTCTCGATTTCCGGAAACATCTCGACGACGGGCCAGATCCAGGCGCAGGCGCGGGGCGACATCTTCAGCCACGGCGGCAACTACCTGCTGAAGCTGGATGTGCGCTACCTCGACACCAAGCGCTCGACGTGGGGGCTCGGACCGATCTCGTCAAACCAGATAGAGTACCCGATGGATTTCCGTCTCGCGCGCCTCTACGGGACGATATATCGCCGAGCCAACGGACCGGTGTTCATCGGGATCGGCTACCACTACGACGAGTTCTACGATATCGTGGACGCTCCGGTGGAGGAGGGCGAGACGACGCCGTTTCTGAGCTACCACGGCGCGGCGTTGTCGCGCACGGTCGCCACGGGTCTTTCGCTCAACGTGCTCGGCGATACGCGCGACAATCTGGCGAATCCGTCTTCCGGCTACTACCTGAGCTCGAACTTCCGCGACTACATGCGCAGCCTCGGCTCGGACGAAAACTGGCAGGAGATGTGGATCGAGATGCGGGTCTATCCGCACCTGCCGAGCGGCAGCCGCAACGTGCTCGCCTTCTGGCTCTACGGCTGGATGACGTTCGGCAAGGCGCCCTATCTGAATCTCCCCAGCAACGGATGGGACATGTACGGGCGCGCGTCGCGCGGATATCTTCAGGGCCGCATCCGCGGAGCCAATCAGGTCTACCTTGAGAGCGAGTATCGGTGGGCGCTCACCCGCGACGGGCTCTGGGGCGCCGTGGCGTTCCTGAACGGAGCGTGCACGACGGACCCGAACACAGGGATCTTCGGGAGACCGGACTGGGCGGCCGGCACCGGGCTCCGAATCAAGTTCAACAAGACCTCCAATACGAATCTCGCCATCGACTACGGCTGGGGAACCCACAACTCGAGCGGCTTCTTTCTGGGAATGTCCGAAGTGTTCTAGCGGCCGCCGGACCCCGTCCGGCCGTCCCCCGCGCGCCGCTCGCCCGTTCCCCCCGCGCCGCCCGCCCCCCCAAGCCTCCTTCGGCCGGAACCATCTTGACAACGGGGCGTATGATTATGGAAAGAGGAGGCATGATTATGCGCTGCAGATCGATCGCGGCCTTGGCCGCGGCGCTTTTTCTCGTGTTCCCCGCGGGGCGGGCGCGCGGGCTCGAGCGAGCCGGGCGCGCCCAGGAAGTCATCGCGAAATATTTCGAGGCGATCGGAGGGCGCGCGCGCGTCGAGGCCGCGCACAACCTCGTGATCGGGGGCTACTACGGGAACGTCTTTCTCGAGCGGGGCGACAGCATGACGCTCTATCTCGAGAAGCCGTCATCGCTCCGGAGGGAGTCGTACGGCAGGGTCGTCGTCTACGACGGGGCGACCGGCTGGTCGAACGTCTTCGGCGAGACCTCCGAGATCAAGGGGGAGCCGCTCGCGAGCCTTCGCTACTACGCCGGCTTCTACCACAATTTCTTCAGCCTCGCGAAATTCGGCGACTCCCTCGGCGCGGCCGTCTATCTCGGCGAGCGTCGGCTCGGGCCGCAGCGTGAGCACGTCATCTCGATCCCGTACGGCGGGATCGACTACGAGGTTCATATCCTCGCCGACAGCTACCTCGTCGACCGGATCGTCTATCCCGTCGGCGATTCGAAGCAGGGAACCCGGATGGTGAACTCGCTCAAGGATTACAAGATGTTTGAGGGCGTGCTGATGCCGACGTCGATCGTGTTCGAGGTCGTCGGGCGCGAGGCGGCGCCCATGAAGATCGAGATCGCCTCGGTCGAAGCGCCGGCGTCGCTCCCCGATTCGCTCTTCGCGAAGCCGGACATCCGCATCGAGCCGCCGACCTTCGCGGACGGCGTGCTGACCGGCTTCATCTATGACGACGCGGGCGGGAACATTCTCACGAACATCAGGAAGGCGCACATGGAGCAGCTCGGCGTCAAGCCGGGCGAGTTCATCACGTTCGAGGTCGAAGGCAAAGAGATGAGCATCCGCTACGTCGAGGACGTCCACACCGGATTCAAGGGAGGACAGCTCGGCGATTACATGGCGATCTATTATCAAACCCCGCTGCTCTCCTTTCTCCTCTTCGGGGAGGGCTCGCTCTCGGACGCCTTTACGTTCGAGAAGGGGCAGACCATACGGGTGTGGGCGACCGCGAAAAAGTAAGGAGGCGCTCCGTGTCCAGCTCCAAGGATCGAAACGAAGCGATCAATCCCGGGAACGACCGGAAGCTCACGAGGAGAGATTTCCTGAAAGCCGCTCCGCCCGCACTGGCGGGTCTCATGGTATTCGGAGCCGCGAGCGCCGGGCTCGGCGGCCTCGCGCGCGCCGCGGAGGAGAAGCCGCCGAAGATCCTCGACTACCGCCCTCTCGGGAAAACCGGCTTCAAGCTCTCCGACATCAGCATGGGCGCCGGTGTGGACGACGCCGTCATCAAGTACGCGTACGACCGCGGGATCAACTACTTCGACACGGCCGACTCGTACTACAACGGGAAGGGGGAGGAGGCGTTCGGGCGCGCGCTCAAGAGCGTGCGGGACAAGGTCGTCATCTCCACCAAGCACATGGTCGAGCCGGGCTGGAAGAAGGATCTCCTCATGGAGAAGGTCAACGCGAGCCTCAAGCGGTTCGGCATGGATTACGTCGATCTCCTGTTCATGCAAGGGGTGGGCGATCCCGCGCTCTTCAAGAACGAGGAGATTCTGTCCGCGTACCGCAAGCTCAAGGAGCAAGGAAAGTATCGCTTCCTGTGCTTCTCCACGCACGACACCGACACCGTCGTGCCCGCCGCGATCGAGAGCGGCCTCTTCAGCGCCGCGATGCTCATGTACGTCCCGAGCCTGTTCCAGAAGATGGACGAGATGCACGCGCGGCTGCACGAGGCGGGGATCGGCATCGTCGCCATGAAAGCGCTCAAGGGCGGCGAGGCCATGAACGTGCTCGAAAAGGCGAAGCCCGGGCTGACCTTCGCGCAGGCGTCGATCGAGTGGGCGCTGCGGGACAAGAAGATCGCCACGGTGCTAATCAGCATGCGCACCTTCGAGCACATCGACGAATACCTGAAGGTGTCGGGGAGCGGGCGCTAGCGAACGAAACGCGCCGGGGCGAATTCACGCTCTCAATCGAGCCTGCCGGCGACCTGACGCCTGAAGTTCGCGTGCGCCCGACGCCCCATCTTGATGTTGTTCCGGTACGAGACGTTCCCGATGAAGCTCAGGAGCGGTTTCCGGCGCCGCCACACGCTGCTCCACACCCTCCGCAGGATGTTGGGCACGGAATAGAAGGCGCCGTTGCAGGAGTGCATCTCCCGCAGGATGTCGTCGGGAGAAAGATGCTTGTAGCGCGCGACCGGGAAGGTCAGCGTGTAGTATTTCCAGTCCTCGGGGAAATTGTCGAGCGGGATGCGGCCTTCCGATTTCATCTTGTCCCAGAGGCGCGTGCCGGGGAGCGGCGTGAGAAACAGCGCGTTGAGGTTGTCGATGCCGTACCGGTCGGCCACCTCGGCGATACGTCTGCCGATCCCTGCCTCGTCGACGTCCAGGCCGATGATGAACGAGCCGACGACGACGATGTTATGCCGCTGAATGCGCTGCACGGCGGCGTGAAAATCGCGGTCCTTCATCATGTTGAATTTCTTGCCGAGGTCGAGGAGCTTCTCGGGATCGAGCGATTCGAATCCGATGAAGACGCCGTTGCACCCGGCCTTCGCGGCCAGCTCCATGAGCTCTTCGTCGTCGGCGAAGTTGATCGTCGCCTGCGCGATCCATTCCTTCTTCAGGTTCGCCTCGATCATCGCGCGGAAGAGCGCCTTGGCGCGGGCGATGTGCTCGGGTCGCGTTCCGATGAGGTTGTCGTCCACCACGAGGACGTGCTTCTCGCGAATCATCCGGAATTCACGAATCACGTCCTCGATGGGCCGCTGCCGGTAGTAGGCTCCGTTGAACGCCGTCACGCTGCAGAAGCTGCAGTTCAACGGGCAACCGCGCGTGGTCTGGATCGCTCCGAGGGCATACCGCCCGTCGAGTAGATCGTGGCGCGCAACCGGGATATTCTCCAGCTCCGCCCGTCCGCCCTCGTACCGGAGCTGCAAGCGGCCCTGCCGCGCGTCTTCGAGGACGCGCGGCCATACGCTTTCGGCTTCGCCCGTGACGACGGAATCCACGTATTCCCGCGCCTCGTTTTCGCACATCGTCGCGTGGATCCCGCCGAGCACAACCGGCACACCGAGGCGCCGGAACATCCCGGCAACCTCGTAGGCGCGATTCGCCTGCGACGTGAAGGAGGTTATGCCCACGAGATCCGGCCGGGGCATGGCCCCATAGTCCGGCACGCCGAGGTTCTCGTCGACGATCGAGATTTCCCATTCGGGCGGCGTCAATCCCGCGAGAACCATGAGGCTGAGGGGCTTCCACACGCGATAGCGGTTCCAGCGGCTTTCCTTGACCCTGGCGAGGTTGATGAGGGGATTCGATGGATTGATCAGATACAGTCGCATAGCCGGCATTACATCACTGCGGAACAGCGCTTATCCTTTCCCCCTGTGCTTATTATTCGAAGGAAGCCCACGAGCGGCTTCCTTCGATTTCACGATCGGCGCGCGGGCCTGCCACCCGGCGCCGATTGCTTCGATAATCCCTAGTAGCTGCGCCTGAAGCCGCCTCTGCTGCCGCCGCCGCCGCCGCCGCGCGGGCCGTCGGTGCGAGGGCGAGCTTCGTTGACGTTGAGCGTGCGGCCCATGAAATCCTTGCCGTTCAGGCCCTCGATCGCCTTCTTGGCTTCGGCGTCGTTGGACATTTCCACGAATCCGAATCCCTTCGGCCGGCCCGTGTCCCTGTCCATGATGATCGTCACGGAGTCGACCGTGCCGTGAGCCTCGAACGCTTTCCGCAGTTCGGCTTCGCTCGAATCGAAGGACATGTTGCCCACATAAATCTTCATCGTGACCTCCTATCGGTCTCGCGTGAAAAAAGGAACGCCGTCGCAGATATTCTTGGAAAGGAATTTCGCAAGCCCCGAATAGAGAGGATCAACAAGGCAGGTTCTGATTCTCATCCGCATCTGGATTCCCTACATTCGATTCCAAATCTCCGACAGGGCTCAATATAGAGCAATTCGGAATAAAAGCAAGCAAAAATAATGTCGATAAATCGCTCGACTCAATGATCCAGGAACCGGCTGGTCTCGGTCATCACCGTCTTCAGGAGGTTCGGTGTCGGCGGCGCCGCCTGCGTCCGCAGGTCGTTCAGTTTGTATCTCCGCGAATAGGGGAGCATGATCTCATAGACGTCGTCCCCGAACACGAACGCATGGGAGACGTAGCTGCCGATCACGAGCGGCCGCGGCGCGTTCGACTCGTCGAACAGGTTCTTTCCGTTGCTGTATTCGCTCGCGTCGCTCGCGCATCCGAAGTAGTCCTCGAGCAACGTCGGCGCCAGGTCGATGTGCGACGTCCGTCTCTCGATGCGGATCGGCGGGCGGCCGGGGGCATGGATGACGAACGGCACGTGCACCTGATTCTCCGTGAAGTTGCTCCCGTGCCCCCAGAAGTTGGATCCCTGCTCGTTGAACGATTCGGCGTGATCCGTGGTGATGACGACGATCGTCCGGCCCGTCTCGCCGATCGTCTCCAGCGTGTCGAGAACGGCGCCCGCGATCGAGTCGACATAGTGGAGCGAGTTGCGGTAGTCGTTGAGGAACGGCGCGGGATCGGTGCTTTTCTTCAGGGCCAGCCCCACGTTCTTCGCGCGGCCGAAAATCGCGCGATCGCCCGGATATTCGTACGGCGCGTGGGACGATTTGAAAAACGCGAGCGCCATGAACGGGCGCCCGTCCCGGGCGCTCCCCGCCATGAATCCCATGAGCTGACGGGCCATATCCTCGTCCTGCTCCGGAATGGTCCTTCCCGAAAAGGTCTCGTGGATCTCGATGCCGTTGAACATCGTGGCCGCGATCTTGTGCCGGTCGAAATTCGACTTCGCGAAGATGCCGAACTCGTATCCGCGGCTCTTCAACACGTCGATGAGCACCGGGTTGTCGATCGATGCGCTGTTGGCTTTGACGGCCGGCCAATACGTCGGATGAAGCCCGTAGAACAGGCCGAAGAGCCCGCAGGTCGTCTGATTGCCGGAGCTCAGGTGGTTCGCGCAGACCGCGGAGCGGCGGCCGAACGCGTACAGCCGGGGGGTCGTCGTCTCGTCGAAGGCGTCGGCGCGCCAGCTCTCGATCAGGAGGAAGAGGATGTTGGGCGGCCGTTCGCCGCGCGGCGCATCGAACCGGAGGTCGGTCAGCGGGTACCGCATCGATGCTCCCGAGCCGTCACCGTCGTCCTGCCCGGAGCGAGGGTCTCCGAGGGGGAGCAAATCTCCGTATTTCTGCGCATGGCGATGCGAGACGATGGGGAGGTAGGCCGGGAGGCGAGGCGTGAGGCTCGTAATCCGCCGGTCGTTTCGCTCGTAGGTCACGACGTGCAGCGTCTGGCTGACGGCGAAGGCCAGCACCGCGATCACGAGGAACGTCCGCACGAAGCCCTTACGTTTCGCGAATCGCGACGCCAGCGAGAAGATGCCGGTTTCCACCACGGCGACGCCGAGCAGCATCGCGCAGACCGCGATCAGCGTCGCGCGCGGCACGCCGAGGCTGTCGAAATCCCTGAAGGCGAACTCCATCCAGAAGGGATCGATGTGGAACTTGAAAATGCCGTACACGTAGCTGTCCAGGAACAGAAAAAAGACGAAGAGCACGACGGCGAGCCCGCTGGCGGCGACGGCGAGCCGCCGCACCGGAACGAGAATGAAGAAGATCGCGGTGACGATCGCCAGGAGCGGCAGCCCGTAGTAGCCGAACGCGAGGTTCGAGACATAGAACCACGAGAGCCACGTCAGATCCTCCGTGCCCGCGTCGCGCATGAGAATCAGGAGGATCAGCGGCACGTTCAGCACGAGAAACGCCACGATGAGACGGTACGCCGCCGCCCTGTCGAGAAGAATCTCGCGTATGGCGTTCCGCCTTCTGGCCAATACTTCCATTCGTGTCCGCCTGCGTCACGCGAGCCCGAGGAGCGGGAGGAGCAGCCGCAGCCCCACCCAGATGATGAGCCCCCCGCCGATATCGAAGAGCACGCCGGCGCGGATCATCTTCGTGATCGGGATCATTCCGGAGCCGTAGACGATGGCGTTCGGGGGCGTCGAGACGGGGAGCATGAAGCCCCACGACGCGCCGAGCGTCGCTCCGATGGCGGGAGGCACGGGATTGAGCCCCGCGGCCTGCGCGAGCGAGATGATGACGGGAACCACCATGGTCGCCGATGCCGTGTTGGACGTCGTCTCGCTGAAGAGGATGCTGATGAAGACGGCCGCGAACGTGACTCCCCACATGGAACTTGCGCCGCTCAACCTCAGAAGCGTCTGTCCGAGGGAGCTCGCGAGCCCCGTCTGAAACATGAGCTCCCCGAGGGTGATTCCGCCGCCGAAGAGGAGCAGCGTCCCCCAATCGATCTGCACAGCCTGCTTCCACGTCAGCGTGAATTCCCGCTTCTTCCAATCGACGGGCAGGATGAAGAGAAGCCCCGCCGCGATGAGCGCCGCGACTGCCTCCGGGACGCGGGTCCCGTAGCCTTTGAAGAGCGGCGCGTCGGTGCCGAGGAGCGCGAGGAAGCCGGGGACGATCCACAGCGATACCGCGACGAGAAACGCGATGAGGACGTTCCGCTGCCCCCGCGTCCAGCCCCCGAGCTTCGCTAGCTCTTCTTTCACGAACTCGCGGCAGCCTTCGACGCACCGGATCTCCGGCTTGTGCAGGGCGCGCATCAGGATGAAGAGAAAAAGGTACATGACGATCAGCATGGGCACGGAGAAAAGCATCCACTGGAAGAAGGGGATCTTCACGCCGGCCAGCTTCTCGATCATGGCGAGGCCGATAAGGTTGGGCGGCGTGCCCACGGGCGTACCGATCCCGCCGGCGGAGGCCGCATAGGCGGCCATGAGCATCATTCCCGTTCCGAAGCGCAGGCGGTGCGGATCGACCTCCTGCCCCGTCTGCCGCGCGATCACGTCGGACATCGTATAGACGATACCGAGCCCGATGGGGAACATCATCGCCGTGGTCGCGGTGTTGCTGATCCACATCGAGGCGAAGGCGGCGACGGCGCCGAACATGAACATGGTGCGTCCGGCCGAGCTTCCGACCCATCGAATGGACATGAGCCCGTACGCGAAGCGCTTGTCGAGCCGGTGAACGGCCATTCCTTCGGCGAGAATGAAGCTGCCGAGGAAGAGGTAGATCGTCGGATCGGCGAAGGGGGCGAAGACCGCTTTCGCGGGAGCCACGCCGAAGAGCACGCACAGCACGGCGCCGATCATCGCCGTGACGGGGATCGGAATCGGCTCCGTGACCCACCAGATGACGACCCAGGCGATGATCGCCGCGAGGCGGTGCGCCTGCGTGCTGAGGCCCGGCATCGCGACGATGAGCAGCGCTATCGCCGCAAGGGGGCCGAGAAAAAGGCCGATCGTGTTCCGCCGGCGCTCGAAGCGCTCCTCGGCGGGCGTGAGCCGCGCCTTGACCTCCGATAAGCTCCGGTAGCTGTTGCGTTCGAAGTGCGGCATGTGTCCGCGTCCCCTTTCGAATGGGGAGACTATACTTCGTAATAGGAATCGGTGCAACGTTGATAGCGGATCACGGTTCGAGATTCATTTTCCGCAGCAGGGCCCGGTAACGCGGATTGTCCCGGACGGGGGCCAGCAACGGACCTTCGGGTTTCATATTGCTGATCACGGCCGCGTCCCGCTCTTCGACGCCCCTCTCCAGCCATTCCATGACGCGATCCCATTCCCCCAGGCCCGAGTAAGCCACCGTCATGGCGAAGGGCGATACGTACTCCGTTCGGTTTCGCGCCATCAACTGCTCCAGTATCGCCTCCGCATCGGCGCGCCGGCCCGCGAGCCCATAGGCCATCGCGAGTGTTCCGAGCGCTATCGCGTTGCGGTCGGATAGCTCGCATGCCTTCCGTGCCTCGGCAATCGCGTCCTCGGACTTTTTCACTTGCCCGTATTCCAGGGCGAGCGCCCAATGAGGCCGCCAAAGACTCGGATCCAGTTCGATCGCACGCCGGTACTGCGCGATTGCCGTATCGTGCCGTCCCATGGAATAATGCATGATGCCCAGCCAGGTGTTGTAGTTCGCCGAGAGCGGGTCCAGTTCCACCGCCTCCCGGATTTGCTGCAATGCTTCGCTCGATCGCCCCATCGGCCGAAGGAGCCAGAATCCATAGCTGTAGCGGACGATCGGGGACGCCGGGTTGAGCTCCAGGGCGCGGCGAAATTCCCTCTCGGCGCCCGTCCAATCGAAGTCGTAGATTCCGAGAACTATCCCTAACATGGCGTGCGCTTCGGCCAGCGTGTCATCCCGCTTGAGGGCCTCCATGGCCGCCGATTTGGCCTTGAGAAGATCCTCTTTCGGGTGTTTGAAGCTCCAGAGGGAGCTGTAGAAGTGGAACTCCGCTAAACCTGCGTAGGCCAGCGCGTAGTCCGGATCGATCGCGATGGCCTGCTCCAGATACTCCCTGCCTTTCGTGAGCGACTCCGGGGTCATCCTGAGCACGCTATGACGTCCCCTCAGAAACAGGTGGTACGCCTCAATGCTTTCCGTGTGCCGTCTCACCAACGGTCCCTCCCCCGCAAGACGCACACGCAGCTTCTCTACGATGGCCTGCGATATCTCGTCCTGGATGGCGAAAACGTCCGTCATTTCCCGATCGAAACGCTGGCTCCACAGGTGATACCCGTCGCTCGTCTTGACGAGCTGCGCCGTCACCCGGAGGCGATTGCCCGACCGGCGCACGCTTCCTTCCAGAATATGCTCCACGCCGAGCTGCGCCCCGATCTCGCGGACGTCCAGCTCTTTATCGCGGAAGGAGAAGGCGGAGGTCCGCGCCGTCACGCGCAGCCCCGGCACTCGCGTCAGGGCGTCGATGATGTCCTCGGCCAGCCCGTCGCTGAAATAATCGTCGTCCTTGCTGTCGCTCATGTTCTCGAAGGGAAGCACGGCGATGGATTGCTGCCCCTGAGCCGTCTCGTGCCGCGATTTCCCGATGAGAAGAAGAGCGACGGTCGCGGCGGCGACGATCGCGAGGGCCGCCGGCAGCCACATCCTGAGGGCGAGCCGCCGCGGGCGGGCCGGAGGCCGCGCTGTGCCCCGCGCCGCGGTGGACGCCGAGTCTCGCGCGGCGCCCTTCAGATCGACAATGATATCGTCCGCATGCTGATATCGCTCCGAGGGCTTCTTGGCGAGCGCCTTCTTCACGATCCGTTCGAGCTCCATCGGGATGCCCGAACGGAGCGATGTGACAGGCGGCGGTTCCTCGTTCATGATCGCATAGAGCGTCGACTGCTCGTATTCCCCGGGGAAAGCATGCTTTCCCGTCAGCATCTCGTAGAGCACCGCGCCGAGCGAGAAGATGTCGCTTCGCGCATCCACCTCTTCGCCGCGGGTCTGCTCGGGAGACATATACTGCGCGGTCCCGAGCGTCGAGCCCGTCTTGGTGAGCTTTGCCCCGCCGAGCTTCGCGAGGCCGAAGTCCACGATCTTCACGAGACAGTCCTTCGTGACGACAATATTCGCCGGCTTGATGTCGCGGTGAATGATCTTCCGCTCGTGCGCCTTGGAGAGGCCCTGGGCAATCTGGGCGGCGACGTCGAGCGCCTCGTCGAGCGCGAGCGGCCCGCGCTCGATCTTCGCCTTGAGCGATTCGCCTTCGTAGCAGGCCATCGCGATGAAGAGCTGCCCCTCGGCGGTCTCGTCTATTTCATGGATATTGCAGATGTTCGGGTGATCGAGGGCGGAGGCGGACCGGGCCTCCTGAACAAAACGCTTCTTGGCTTCGCCGTCGCGGGTCAGCTCGGGGGGGAGGAACTTGAGCGCCACCATGCGGCCGAGCTTGGTGTCCTCGGCCTTGTACACAACGCCCATCCCGCCCTCGCCGAGCTTCGAGAGGATCTTGTAGTGAGATATCGTTTTGCCGAGCATGGGACCGTTGTCCTCCAGCCCCTCATCAACGAGACGCCCGTTCAGGGCTCCAGGTTCATCTTCCGCAGCAGCGCCTGATAGGCAGGAAAAGAACGCACGCGATCATAGGTCGGCCCGCCCCTCAGTCCGGTCACAAGGAGCGGATCGCGCTCTTCGACACCCCTTGCCATCCACTCGAGGCCCCCGTCCAGTGCTCCGACGCCGAAATGGGCCCATGCAAGAGCACGACGAGGGGACATAGACCGACCGCCGCCGTGCCATCAATTCCTCCAGAACCCGCTGCGCTTCGGCGTGCCGTCCGGCGCGGCCGTAGATGCTGCCCAGGGCTCCCAGAGTCAGCGCATTCCCCCCAGAGAGCTCGTTCGCCCTTTCTGCAGCAGCAATAGCCTCGTCGAACCAACCACCGTGCACATAGGTCACCGCCAGCAGCCAATGGGAGAAGAAGAAGGTCGGAGAAAGGTCGATGGCATGCAGCTGTTGTTTGACCGCAGGCTCGAATTGCCGCATGCAGTGAAGCAGATACCCCACGAGAGTGTTGTAGAACGGATCGAGCGGGTCCATCTCCAACGCACGCCGCATCTCTGCAAGGGCCTCTTGGGTTCGTCCCTGCGGAAACAAGTACCAAAGGGCGTAGCACCACGCGTAGTCGTATCGGACAGACCCGGAAGATGGATGCAGCTCCAGGGCACGGCCGAACTCGCGCTCGGCTCCGGCCCAATCGAATTCACCGCAGCCGAGGACAGTCCCGAGCGCGCTGTGTGCGTCGGCGATGGTGTCGTCGAGTCCAAGGGCCTTGAGCGCCGCCGACTTGGCCCCGGGGAAGGAGTCCAGTGGATTCGTGGCTCCCCAGATAGGCACTCCACACGTGGGCTTCTGCCAGTACGACATACGCCAGGGCGTAGTTCGGGTCGAGCGCGATGGCCTGCTCACAGTACCGGCGGCCCGCCTCGCGCCCTTCCTGCGTCATCTTCAGAAGGTGATACCGGGCTTTCAGACAGAGGTCGTAGGCAGCGAGATTCTCCGTGTACCGCTTGACGAGCGGACGATCACCCGCCAGCCGCACCCGCAGCTTCTCCACGATGGCCTGCGAGATCTCGTCCTGAATGGCGAACACGTCGGTCATCTCCCGGTCGAAGCGCTGGCTCCACAGGTGGTACCCGTCGCTCGCTTTGACGAGCTGTGCCGTCACGCGGATGCGGCTGCCCGCCCGGCGCACGCTTCCTTCCAGGATGTGCTCCACGTTGAGCCGCGCGCCGATCTCGCGGACGTCTGCTTCCTTGCCGCGGAAGGAGAAGGCCGAGGTCCGCGCCATCACCCGCAGCCCCGGCACTTGCGCCAGGGCGTCGATGATGTCCTCGGCCAGTCCGTCGCTGAAGTACTCGTTCTCCTTATCCGCGCTCAGATTCGCAAACGGCAGCACGGCGATCGAGGGGACCGCTCTGCCGCATCTCGCGACGCCGGTGTCCACGGGTTCGGATTCGAATCGTCTCTTCAGACGATTGAGTGAAGGGCCGAGCAGATCAGTTGTCTTCTGGTACCGACTCGCGCCGAGCTCTTGAGATCGAGCATGCTTCGTCGCAGATGAGGTCGTTCACAGATTTCTTGACGAGCGTCTTTTCGAGGCGTTCAGAGTTCAACGGGACGCCCGAGGCGCGAGTGATTGGCTACGACGCCTCGTTCACAATCGAATAGCTCACCGCCTGCTCGTACTCGCCTTTGAACGGCAGTTTCTCCCGTTGTCATCTCGTACAAACAACGCGCCGAGAGCCCAGATATCGGAGCGGTGATCGACGTCGCCGCCTCTCAGCTGCTCGGGAGACAAAGCTCGCCGTCCCGGGAGTCGCTCCGGTTCTCGTCAACTTTGTTCGCCCGGCGAGCTTCGCGAGTCCGAAGTCGACGATCTTCACGAGCCCGTCATTCGTGATGAGAATGTTCGCAGGCTTGATGTCCCGGTGAACGATCTTCCGCTCATGCGCCTTGGCGAGGCCCTGCGCAATCTGAACAGCGATATCGAGCGCCTCGTCGACCGCGAGCGGCCCGCGCTCGATCTTCGCCTTGAGCGATTCGCCTTCGTAGCAGGCCATGGCGATGAAGAGCTGCCCCTCGGCGGTCTCGTCGATTTCATGGACAGTGCAGATGTTCGGGTGATCGAGGGCCGAGGCGGCCCGGGCTTCCTGGACAAAACGCTTCTTGGCTTCGCTTTCTCGCGTGAGCTCGGGGGGAGGAACTTGAGCGCCACGGTGCGGCCGAGCTTCGTATCCTCGGCGCGATAGACCACACCCATCCCGCCCTCGCCGAGCTTCTCGAGGATTCTGTAGTGAGATATCGTTTTTCCGAGCATTGCGCTCCCGGAGAACGGAAACGGCATCCACCCGTGTGGGTGCCCCGGCCGATTTCCATTAACCCGGAGCGATTCTAGCAGAATCGCCCGCGGCGGTCAAAGAGAAGCCGAGTGACCTTCCGGTACCTACTTCATTGTGCTCGAGTCGGGAGAGCTCAGTCCGACTTGGTCTTGAAGTCCTTGCCGAGCCAGTTGCGGGCGAGGATGAGCATCACCGTGGAGCGAGACCGCGATGAAGCCGTAGATCAGCCACATGCGCTCGGTGTTCTGCGGCCCGGTCGGCGGGCAGTAGCGCAACAGGAACCAGCCGGAGTAGAGGCTGGTGATCATCTTGGTGAGGAACCACGGGAACTGGGCGACGCCCATGTACGCGCCGGTGCGTCCCTCGGGGGCGATCTCCGCGGCGTACTGGAGGAATCGCGGCTGCCACATCGCCTCGCCGACCGTCATGAGGATGAGGTAACCGAAGAGCGTCCAGGTGCTGGGCCCGATCGCGAGGAGGAACGTGGGCGCGGCCATCACCGCCGTGCCCAGGATCATCATGTTGTAGACCTTCGCCTTCTGGGTCAGCGCGGCGACGATCGGCACGAGGATGAAGATCAGGAGCGGGTTGAAGTTGACCGCGACCTCGAAGTGGTTGCCGGTCCACGTCCCCCGATAGGCGCGCTCGACGTACATCGGAAGGGTCAGCCAGTTGTGCGCGAACAGCGTCTGCACGGGGATCAGGCAGAAGATGAAGAACGAGAACTTCGGGTCGGCCATCGGGTGGTTCTTGAGCCACCGCATCACCGAGAACGGCTCCTTCGGCGGCCGCTTCCTTCGGCTTCTCGGGCTCGGTCTTGCCCGAGGCCGCCCGCGCGCTCGCGATGGCCCGGTCCACGGTGCGCTTCGAGAGGATCACGAACGTCAGGACGAGCCCCAGCACCGTGAAGCCGGCGTAGACCCAGATCGCTCCCGAGATCCCGACGGCCCTCCGGATCGGCGCGAAGAACGACGGGAGCCAGCCCCCGAGGTTCATCAGGGCGTACAGCATCGCGTAGCCCATCCCCGCGGTCGCCGGCGTCGTGAACTGCCGGACCGCGGCGTAGGCCGCCGGCTGGTACATCCCGTAACCCGAGAGACGAAACGAGCCGAGGAGCGAAAGCGGACCCAGTGCGCCGGGGAGAACATCCCGGCGGGAGCCAGTCCCATCGTCGGGCCGCCCGCGAGGAAGACGCGCCCGACGAGCATCAGCGCGAGCGCCGAGACGAGCGCGATCGCGCACCCCCCACTTGTCGGCGAGGCCGCCGAACATGAACATCGCCAGCGTGATGCCCCACGTGAGCGCGCCGGTCATCCGCCCCGCCCAGACGTCGTCGAAGCCCGACGTACTGGTTGAAGTACATGGCCAGGTAGCCGACGACGCCGAAGTAGACGAACCCCTCGAGGAGGTACGAGACGTTCACGCCCCCAGAGCGCGCGCGGCGCGCGCACCACGTCGATGAAGGGTTGGACGATCTCGCGCAGCGGAGATTTCGGCTTCTCGGCGGATTTTTCGGTTTGTTCGCTCATGTTCCTGCCTCCGTTTCGTTGATTCGCCGCTATGCTATGCGTTTTGGGGGGATGCATCAATAGAAAATGGACCGCCGGGAAGTCGCCTTTCCAATCTGCAAGTCGAGAGGGATGCTCAGGGCCGACTCCCTTGTATGTCGCGCACCCTTGGATTAATGATGATCTCGCTGGCGAGGATGGTTGCCGTATCGGGGGGGCTGACGCCGTTCGGAATGCGGAGTCCCTGTGATGTGATGCGCACATAACGCGCCCTTGTATCGATGCGGGCGCAGCGACGATTCTCGATGCGTATCAAGGCTGTCGAGACGCCAGGGGAATGGCTCAACGGCAGCGATAGATATATACTCCGCCCCATCGGCGGAAACCGAGAAGTTCACCTGCTCTGGGAGGAATATCGAGTTCTTGCCATCGGCAAGTAGATGAATTCCGATGTAGTTAAGGCTCTTGGGCCTGCCCAAATCGACAGTGATGTCCATAATACCGTGTATGAACTTCACCCATCCTTTGGTCCGGGTATACAGGGAAGCGGTTCCGCCGTCGGTCAGCTGGAATCCGTTATCCGTTGATTCCGCATTGGAACTCAGAATGACCTTCGCGCCGATGGCGGCGTGCCAAACGTTCCCCGTAATCGCATCCTCCAGGACGAGCATCTCCGGCTCCCGCTCGAGAAATCGCTTGTATTGCCGATACTGTTCCACGGCACTCGGATGGCCGGTCGGAGCCGGGCTAGCCGGCTTATCCGCCATGCCAAGCATTGTGAACGCGATGGTTCTATCGACGTATGGCGACACGGTCGCCATCTGTTCGAGAACGCGCGAAAAAGGAGCTGGAACGAGAGCCGATTCCCGCGAGTTCGGAGCACCTTCCCAAGCAAACGTTTCGACGGTCGCCCAGAGCTCGATGCGCGGAATCCTGCTGTGCCAGGCCCGCGCCGCGGCGAATTGTGTCCGGCTTAATTCAAGGGGATTGGAGGATTGAGCGCAGGCCACCTTGTCCTGGTACGCGACGATATCGATATCCATGGACTCGAGTATTCGCAGATAGTCTTCGCTCCACTGGATGCGCTCCAATCCTCTGGGCGCGATGAGGATCCGCGCCCCGGGAGTGAGCGTGCGGGCCTCGGCCGCCAGCATGTTGACGTAGACGGCATACTGCCGATCCAGGCGGGCCGCGTTGCCCTCGAGCGAGAAATACCAGCCGCAAAACGCCGGGCTCGCGCCGTAGCGCGCGGCGACGTCGCGCATGATGGCCCTCCTGCCCTCCATGACGGGCGGGAGGTACATATGATCATCCTCGTCGTTTACGAATTCGCAGCTCAAAAAGACTTTTACGCCGCACTTTTCGGCCGCCTGCAGAATGGTCCTTACGGGATCGTCGCAGGCGAGACCGGCGCTCGGCATGAACGCCGACGTATAGAACGCCTTGCCCCGCTGCGCCACGCTCTGCAAGATGATGTACTCGATGCCGATTTCGCCCATCTCGGAGACCTTGAGCGCCCAGTCGTCACACGTGTAAGCGGCCTGGCGCTCGTTCATGTACGTATACCTCGCATCCGGCCATTGAATGTTGATCAACGTGCCCGTAATGGGCTTGATGCGGTTGGTGGTATCCGTGGGACCACAGGCTGCGGCACCCAGAAGCAGCGCGATGGCGGCGATGAAAGCGGTGCGCGGCATGAAAACATCGTACAAGAGTTTTCTGCCTCGAACAAGCGGCATTCCGGAGCGATGCGGGGGATTGCGCAATTGAAATAGAGAAATGGACCGCCGGGGAATCGAACCCCAAACCTACTGATTAAGAGTCAGTTGCTCTACCAGTTGAGCTAGCGGTCCATAACGGGTTTGGTTTTCGGGACGCCCGAATATAGAACGCCGCCGCTGATAATTCAAGGAAAATCAATGCCGCCGCCGGCCCCCCCCTCAGCGAATTATGACGAACTTCCCGATCACCCGCTGAAAGCGCCGGTCGCCCGGTTCGACGCTGTACAGGTAGATGCCGCTCGTGACGCTCTGGCCGTTCCGCGAGATGAGATTCCAGGGAAGCGTTCCGTTGCCGCTCGTCCCGTCGTGGCTCAGCGTTTGAACGAGATCCCCCGAAACGGTGTAGATGCGGATGGTGCTCAGGCAGCGGGGCAGATTACGGAACTCGAGCTTTTCGCCGCTCGGGTCGGCGTTCGTCGGGCCGAGGGCCCATGGCGCCATCGTCTCCGTGGTGACCGGATTCGGCACGACGTATATCTCGCGCTCCTGGAACGTCTCCGCTTCCTGCGCCGACGAGCTCGGCTCGATATACCTGAAGTTCGAGTACGGGGTGTCGTATTCCCCGGTTTTGTACGGGCGTCCCTTCGCGTCGTAGGTGTGGTCGTACGCGACGACGGAGTAGAAATAGGGCATCCCGTTCTCGACTTCCCGGTCGACATACTGGTAATACTGGCGCCCGCCTTCGTATCCGATGTTCCACCGCGCGAGCGCTTCCACCGTGTCGCATTCCTCATCCGTGAGGCCGGGCGGGCACGGAATGGTGCCGAGGGGATCGTACGCGATGATCTGTTCGAACGACCGTATGAGCGCGTCCCGGCCATCGATACGCGCGAGCGGCTCGTACGCGAAGCCGCCGTATTTGGGCGGATCCCTGAAGTCCTGATCGGGAGACACCCCGTTCACGAGGTCGCCCGACGCGAGCATGCTCCACAGGTCGCCGCTCGGACCGCCTGATACGCTCGTGCCGATGGGGCGGTGCCAGTCGTCCGCGCGCCAGACCTGATATCCTTCGAAATCGTACTTGAGGGTCAGGGGATCGGGGATGAGCTCGCTCCGATTGTCCCAATGAACGATCACCTTTTCATCCGTCGCGACGACGCGCATGTTCGGAGGAACGGAGGAGCTGCTCGTCACGAACCTGACGTGCGTTTCCTTGCCGTCGATCCCCGTTTTATAATTGTTCGGATTGGCGCTGGTCATACGGCACCGGTCCCGGTTGTCGAACATCCAACTTTCTTCGAAACAGTCGGCGTTCGCCCAGATCGAGTCGCCCCTCAGCACCTGCGCGTACGTTTTGCCGTCCCACGCGCACAGATCGGGCACGAACTGCTTCAGCGGCCCGTAGAGCATCGTTTCCAGTCCCGATACGCCCGTCGTGACGTTCTTGTCGGCATCGAACCAGATGCCTCGGTACAGGAGCGCGGCGGCGGTGGCGTTATCGAGCATGTCTTCGAGGCCGTCGCCGGCGACATAGGCGACATCGAGGGTGATCGTGCCGCCCGGCGCCAGGACGTCGAACGGCCCGATGCTCATGAGCACCCTATAGTCGTTCATGTTGATCGGCTCCGCGTCCCAGCCGCTCTCCGCGAGGGACGCGTAGCGTTCGAGATCGTCCGTCGGCTCGCCGCCGTGAATGAAGGGAAGCAGGCCCGCGAATATCCGAATCCCGTGAACCGCCGGCTGCGACGTCGTCGCGAAATTGAATTTCTGCCCTTCCGCGGTTGCTCCCTGCACGACGTAGATTTCCGTCGAATGGCCGAGCAGCATGACGCCGAAGTACCCCGGCGTCTGTCCGCCGTCTCCGTCGTTGTCGTAGACGTAGGCGATGGTGAATTCCATGGGCCACTCGATATCCCCGATCGCCGCGCACCGGACGCCGCTCCACATGCCGATGAGATCGTCCCGGTGATAGGCGCCGCGGCTTCGCGGGCCGGCGTCGAGATCGGCGTAGATGGCGGGATACACCTCCGTCAGGAAACGATTCCCCAGGTTCGTGATTTCGTAATGAACGACGACGCAGTCCTTGTACGATTCGTCCCCCCACTGGTAGGTCTCCTGGCGCACGCCGAGATGGAGGGGCGTGTGCTCCGGCCATACCGTCTGGGCCGTCGGCTCGTCGTCCCGGAACCAGCATGAGTACATCAGCTTTCCGAAAGCCGCGAAATCCTCGTCGATCCGGCCGTCGCCGTCGTCGTCGCGGCCGTCGAGCCAATCCTCGTCGACGCGTCCGTCGCCGTCGTCGTCGGCCCGGCCGGGGTAGTGCGTCCCGCCGGGGATGGTTTCGTATGCCCGGTAGATCCGGTCGACCGCGCCGTCGCCGGGGTAGAACTCCATCTGGGGGAATCCCGTCGAGACGCTCTCCACGCCGTCGACGCGCGCCCCCACCCAGAGCCCGCCCGCGTAGAGGTACTCCACGCCGCTGCCCGCGGGCCACTGGGCGGACGGGTAATCGGACATCGGATATTGGCTGCTGGGCATCGAGCCGAGGAAACCGAAGTTCGTGACGTTCATCTGGAGGTTGCCGGCCGAAAGGAGGGCGCTTCCGTCGAGAACGATGGTTCTCAGCGCGGCGCCGTCTTTGCCGTCGGGGAGGGACGGGGCGTCCCGGCCCTGCGCCGAAAGGGGCGCCGGCGCGGCGGCGGATAGCGCGGCCGCGCAAAATGCCACGCGTACGATTTGCATCCTACAGGATGACATACGGCATCGAACCGGGCTCTCGTTGTGGGGAAAATGGCAGACGTAAGATAACACCGGCCGGGCAGCCGCTGCAATGAAAAACGGGCCGCTCGCGCGTGGCGAGCGACCCGTTGAACCTGATCGCGGGACGGGGGCCGTCGAGCCCCTTCGGCGATCCGCGGCCGTCTCCGGCCGGCGGATCACCATTTCATTAATGTCGGTCTCTCAGAACGGCAGATCGCTGTCCTCGTCGGCGGCGTTGGCCGGCGCGGGAGCGTCGGCCGTGTCGGCGGGAGCCTCGGGCTGGGCCTCTTCGGCCGCGTAGCCGCCGCCACCCTCGCCGCGCCCGCCGAGCATCGTCATGTTCGTGGCGACGATCTCCGTCGTGTAGCGCTTGTCGCCGTTCTTATCTTCCCATTCGCGCGTCTGCAGACGCCCCTCGATGTAGACCTGGCGGCCCTTCTTGAGATACTGGTTGCAGATTTCGGCGAGCCGCCCGAAGGCGACCACGCGGTGCCACTCCGTGCGCTTGTTCTTCTCCCCTTCGCGGGTGGAAAAGACCTCCGTCGTCGCGAGCCGCAGATTCGACACCGCGGTCCCGCTCGGCGTGTGGCGAAGATCGGGATCGGCGCCCAGATTGCCTATGAGAATGACCTTGTTGACACCACTCATCACCGCACCTCCTGCACTGAAAAAGCAAGTGAACCTTCGTCCCTTCCTCCGCCGCGCCTCCCCGTCAGGTTCGTTTTTCATTGTATCCGATCGGGGTCAAAGGTCAAGGGCGAAGTGCGGGGGCGGGCGGCGCGGGAGCGGGGGCCGCGAAGCGACAGACGATCCGGCCTCGCGTCGGGGCGGCGCCCCCGTTAAGATGTATTTTAAATTGATTTTCGATCCCCGGGTGTATGATTATGTGAAAAATCGATCGATCTTTCAGGGCTCGTTTCTTTGAAATCATAAGGAGGACCCCATGGCCACACTCAAGGTCGGCGACAAGGCCCCGAGCTTCGAGCTTCCGATCGCGATGGACAAGACGTGGAAGCTTTCCGAGAACGTCGGCAAGCAGAACATCGTGCTTCTCTTCTTCCCGCTCGCGTTCAGCCCGACGTGCCACGCGGAGCTGTGCTCGTTCCGGGACGGCTTCCGCGAGTTCCAGAGCCTCGATGCGATGGTCGTCGCCATCAGCATCGACAGCCCCTTCGTGCTCAACAAATGGAAAGAGGAGCTCGCGCTCCAGTACCCGCTGCTGAGCGACTTCAACAAGCAGGTCGCCCCGGCGTACGGCGCCTTCTACGAAAAACTCGGACCGCTTCAGGGCGTGGCGAAGCGCTCGGCGTTCGTCATCGACAAGAAGGGGATCATCCGCTACGCGTGGGTGTCCGAGGATGCGGGCGTCGTGCCCGATCTCGTCGCGATCAAGAAGGTGCTCGACGGATTGAAGTAGAGCGCCGGCGAATTCGGCTCGGGGCCGCGGGCGTCATTCGGTCGCGGCCTCGGGCCGGTAGAGTGCGCGCGTGTAGGGCAGGCTCTTGACTCCGCAGAGATCGGCGGGAAAATGGAGAAGGAGCCTGCCTTCCGTGTCCATATCCCCCCGCATCTGGAACGTGCACGAATCCCTCCCGCTGATCCAATAGAGCGCGTCGAAACGGATCGCGTTCTCGCGCCACACGCCCGCCGCCTCGAAGCGCATCCCCTCGGGCACGAGCTCGCCGCCGGAGGGGGATTTCGTCGAGACGAGCTCGATCGCGACGGTGTCGCCGCGCTGCTCGATCGTGTAAATCGATTTCGAGATCGTGCGGTCGGCGCTCTCGATGCCGCTGTGCCACTCGCCGGCGAGATCGAGGTTCCGGGATGGCTTCGGCGGCGCGCTTTCGTTCTTGCCGCCGCAGGACGGAATCAGGGAGAGGCAGAGAATGAGGAGGAGGGGAATCAGCTTCGCAGGGACGGATTTGCTCGAACGGGGGATTTTCAATTCGAGCCTCCGGGTAAATAAAAATGGGGTGGACGACGGGACTTGAACCCGCGACAACTGGAACCACAATCCAGGGCTCTACCAAGCTGAGCTACGTCCACCGCAAACCTGACTAATTCTATTGTGCGGCCGCTGGTTGCGCAAGTGAAAAGGGTCGGGCCGTTGGGCCCGACCCCCGTTATTCTCGCGCCTGGCAGGACTCGAACCTGCAGCCAACGGATTAGAAATCCGTTGCTCTATCCATTGAGCTACAGGCGCATAGCCGCCTATATAATTATCGGGACGCGAAGCGGTTGTCCAGCGTTTCCTTGCAATCCGGGCGAGGCGCACCCCGCGCTCAGGGAGCGAGCGGGAGGAAATAGCCGATGAGCGCGTGGTAGGGGGTGAACACCGCCTCGATCACGCTTCCGAATCCCGCGTTGAAGGCCGGGACCCGCATCAGCATGATCACGGCGAAGATGCCGAAGAAGCCGAGCCGGCGATAGCGTTCCGCGAGCTCGTCCGGGAGGAACGAGGCGAGCACGTGCGAGCCGTCGAGGGGCGGAATGGGGATAAGGTTGAAGACGGCGAGGACCACGTTGAGATAGACGCCCCCGTAGAACATCTTCAGCAGGAACTCCCAGAAGCGCGCGAGGATCGTGATATTCGCTCCGGTGATCGCGGGCGCCGCGACACCCAGCAGGATCACCATAACGCTGCACGCGAGCGCGAGGCACAGGTTCGACACCGGCCCCACGACCGATACGAGCATGTCGTCGCGCTTGAAGTCCCGGAAGTTATAGGGATTCACGGGCACCGGCTTGGCCCACGCGATGAAGATCCTGCCCGCCGCGAGCAGCGAGAAGAGCGGCACGAGGATCGATCCGAAGAGATCGATGTGCGGGATCGGATTGAGCGTGAGCCGCCCCATATCGCGCGCCGTCGGGTCGCCGGCCCTGAGCGCCACCCACCCGTGCGCCATCTCGTGGATGACCACCGAAAAGAGGAGAATCGGGATTACATAAAGCTGCTCGAGCATGACACCCCCTGCGCGCCGATCCGGCGCTTGCTCGTGGATAATGCACGAGCGGACGGACGTCTGTCCAGAGATTGTTGGCGGTTCAGGTGATGGAGCAACCTAATGACGGAGCAATCTAGAACCAGCCGGTGGCGTCGAGCGCGTCGATCTTTTCCCTGAGCTCCTGGTGCAGCTCCTCGAGACGATCCGCTTTTGCCTCGAGCCTGTTGGCGCGCTTCTCGAGATGCGCCGCCATGCGCTCGATCTTGTCTCCCTTGCGATCGAGCTCTTCCTCGAGGTCCTCGAGATCCTTCTCGTCGCCGAGAGCGAGGAGCGCGCCCACCGCCGCGTGGAGCCCGAGCCCGGCGCCCTTTACGCCGATCTTCGCGCCCTCGGCGGCGATCAGCTTCGCTTCCTCGATGATCGCGTCGAAGGTGTCGTAGTATTTCTGAACCAGCTCGCGCTGAGAAACGGAAAGGCGGATGGATTCGCCGTTCACGGAGAGGTCGCCGTTCTCGGTGATCTCGACCGTCTCGTCCTCGTCGTGCTTGAACGTAATCGAGCCGTCCTCGATGTCGACGTCCACGTCGTCGTCGCGGAAGAGATTGTCGGTGTCGTCGCAGTCGCTGTGGACGTGAATCGTCCGGTGGGCCAGCGCCTCGACCGGCATGAACGCCGTCGCGGAGGCGAGGCCGAGAGCACAAAGAATAACAAATGGTTTCATAAAGAGTCCTCCTCGAGGCTTGACGAGCTTTGACGGTAATACGCCGCGCGGGGGAAAAAGTTGCGTCTCAGGAATGGTTTCCGGCCCCCGCCGCGGCGCGCTTTCCGTTGAAATCTTCGAGAAATCGGAGTACAATACTGATGGGTTTGGATCTTCTTTTAGAGAACCGGAGGGGGTGTCCCATGCACCCGATTGTGAAGGGCATAGCCTGCATAGGGATTTTCCCGTATCTTGTTTTATGCGTGGCGGTTGGAAACGCCGCTCCGCAGGTGTTGTGCTCGTCCGAGCTGCAGGAAAACGCGCTGCCGCAGACGGGATATATCGGCATCTGGGCGGACGCAACTCACGCCGATTGCGACGTTTATCCGGCCGTGTACGCGCCGTTTGAAGCGTATATCTGGTGCTTGCCGAGCGTCCGCGGCCTTCAAGCCGCCGAGTTCGCGGTCAGCTTCCCGCCGACGATCATTACCCTCGCCACCGTCAAGAACCCCGGCATCTCCGTCGAGCTTGGCTCGCTCGCGGCCGGCATCAGCGTTGCGTTCGGTGAGGGTATGTGCCAGCAGGAGTGGGTCTACTTGTACCGGCTCACCTTGATGTCGCTGGCCTCGGTCCCCGCGAGGATCGATATCGTCCCGCATCCGATGACGCTGCCGGTGCCGGCGTATCAGTTCGCGAGCTGCCAGCCCGGCTATCCGATCGAGCCGTGTGTGTATATGGAACCGCTGTACGTCAATCAGTCCTGCAGCTGGTGCATTCCCAGCATTCCCTTTCTCAATAACGTGACGGTGGAGAGCTCGACCGTCATCCATGCGTTCTTCGATGTGCCCCCGATGCCTCCCGTCCCGCCGCCGACCTCAGCTCATTTCTTCCTGTATAATAAAGCCAACCTGGAGGATACGATTCGCTGCATTCTGGCGGAGCCGCCGCAGTACAGCGAGGGATATGAATATGTCCTCACGCTTGAGAGCGCGATGGTGGACAATACCACGTATGTGCTGGAGGCCCTCCATTTCCACCAGAATGCCGGTCCCGCGGGAGACTCGTGGTTTTGGTTCACATTCCATGAGGCGAACGCGACGCTGCTGCAGAGCTGCTCCGCGGCTGTGGGCATATCGGGTATCGATCTCGCATGGGAGCTCTCCGAGGTTGATGCGGGGATCGAGTTCTTCGTTTCTCGTTCCGAGAACGGAGCCGATTTCATCGAGCTCGACAAGAGCCGTCTCGCGCGTGACGGGCTCAGATTCACCTATATGGACTCGGGAGTCGAGCCGGGGAAGCGGTACGTTTACAAGGTCGAGTACACGCTCGACGGGAAGAGCAGGCTGCTCTTCATATCCGAGGAGATCCGGATGCCCGCGGCGCTCCTTGCGCTCGAGCAGAATCATCCAAACCCGTTCAATCCCTCGACGACGATCTCGTTCTCGCTGACCGACGAGTGCGTCGTGCGGCTCGAGGTTTATGACGTGAGCGGGCGGCTCGTCGCGAAGCTCGTGGACGGAGCGCGGCTGAGCGCCGGTCCGCACGACGTCGCGTGGAACGGCCGGGACGTCTCGGGCAGGGCCGCGGCCTCGGGCATCTACGCGTATCGCCTCGTCGCCGGCAAGGAGACGATCTCGCGGAAGATGGTTTTGCTGCGGTGATTTGGATCCATAGCGCCTGATGCGGGAAGCGGCCGTTCCGGGCGCGCGCGCCGATTGACACCGGGCTTATAATCATCGAATGAGAGGCGCGGGGGGCAACCTTCTCTTTGCGATCTGCATCGCGCTCGCCTTCGTCGGATGCAGTGAAGATCCCGTCGTGCCGAAGAAGCGGGCGACTCCCTCCGATCTCGGCACTCCGATCCCGTACATCTATCAACCGGCGTATGCGGCGAGCGAGCCGCAGTACGCGAAGATGACTCTGTTCGGATGGCGCGCCGGAGAGGGATCGGCGCCGGCCGAGACCCGCTATCTCTGGCGTCTCTGCGTCGATTCGACGGGCGCCTACAATCCCGCATTCGACATCATCAAGGACCTGAATGCGAATCCGTGGCGATACGGGAGCGAGTGGTCGCCGTGGACGCCGTTCGACGCGCCGGGAGATTCCGGCAGGGCGACGATCATCGGCGACGACGAGCCGCTCACGGCCGGCCGGATATACGTACTCGCCGTGCAGGCGCGGGACGCGGCCGGCAGGACCACCGACACCTTCAGCGTCCGCGCGAACGCGCGCAGGTTCAGGATCAGGGCGGCGGTGTCGCCGCTCCTCGTTCTCTACGAGGAGCACCTCGTCGGTTTCCGGTTCCTCGGAACGAACTACAATCCCGAGCGGAGGGATTTCCCGCCGGGCGTTCCGCTGCGCTTCACGTGGCGGGCGGACGTGAGCGACTACGGGGGCACGATCGCCGGCTACCGCTGCGCGTGGGACGTTCCGGACTACCTCGCGTGGAGCGATCCCTTCGCGCCCGGCCTCACCGCCGCAAACGAGGTCTCGTTTTACGCCGGCGTTCACACGCTTTTCGTCGAGGCGGTCGACATCGCGGGCAACCGAGCTCTCGCCCGCGTCACCGTGAACGTCGTGCCGTTTCCGATGGACCGCTCGCTCCTCTTCGTCGACGATTACCACGGGGCGAGCGCGCAGCCGGAGGATTACTCGAATCCGTCGGAATCGAATCACGACCAATTCTGGCTGCGCCTCTGCTCGCGCGCGTCGGGATTCGATCCCGCGCGGGACGTCTACGACGCGGTCGAGAACCTGGTCAGGCCGCCCGCCCTCGATCTCCTCGGGAGGTACCGGAACGTCATCTGGACGTATTCATCCGAGAGCAACGCGTGGAGCAAGATGATTCTCTTCACGCCGGAGAGCCAGGTCGGCAAGACGGGAAGGCATCCCGTCAATCATCTCTCGCTGTTTCTCGCGAAGGGCGGGCATCTCTGGACGCTCGGGCAGGGGCAGCGGAGCGGGGGGCTCGCCGCGGCGCTTCCGACGACGGCGCAGTCGTTCCCCGTGAATCTCGCGTGCGAGATCACCGGGAACCGCGCGGACTGCGACGGCGATCGGAGCGGCGTGCGGAGCATGCCGTACCGCGATTACTGCGTCACGGTGCTCGACAAGGTCGACGGCATCCTGCGGACGACGGGCGTCATGCCGGAGCGGTCCATGAGCCGCTACGACTGCATGGCGTACGCGCTGCGCGACGATTCGGATCCGCTCACCGTGTCGCGTCCGGGATTGCCGGCGCGCATCGATCTCTGGTCGGAGGTCACGAAGCCGGGGCGCTATTTCGATCCCGGCGATACCCTCGGTGTCGGCGGCCTCACCTACGTCGAGGCGTACGATCCCGCGTACTGGATGAATCTGAACGCCCTCCGGTCGCAGCCGTGCTTCCATCCGATATACTCGATGAAGGCGGCGAACGATTCCTCGGCGCTGGACGGCGCGGCCGTCGCGCTGTGGGTGACGAAGTACGCCGACGTCGTTCCCGAGGTCTCGGGGGGAACGGGCGCGGCGGCGGCGAGCTTTCATTTCGGGTTCCCGCTGTGGTTTTTCCGGCGGAGCGCCGTCGACAGCATCGCGGCGGTCGTATTCGACGAATGGGGGATTCTGCCGCCGCAATGAAAGCCGTGACGAGAATAACGATTCTCCTCGCGATCGCCGCCGCGCTCGCGGCGGTCGCGGGCTGCGATGCGGATTCGCCCACCGCCCCGAGCGAGAAGGGATCGGCCGCCGAGATCGCCGCCGATGTGTTCGTCGTGGACGGCACGGCCGGCCTCTCGTTCGTCGAGGCGAACGACTCGATGCTCGTGTTCGATATGCTCGGGCCGGCGCCGCCGATTCCGACGGGCGGGGTCGTCGTCGGCGCCGACGGAGGGGGCTACATCCGCCGGGTGCGGTCAATGGGCAGAAGCGGAAGCCGGCTCTACATCGCCACCCGCCCCGCCGTCCTCGCGGACGCAGTCATCTCCGGCACCCTCGACGCGACGGCAACGATCGGCTTTTCCAGCGGGATCGATCTTTCGAACGTCGTCCTGCATTCGGGAGACGCCGGGGGCGCCCCGCTCTCGGTGACGATCGAGAGCGGCCGCATCGAGTTCGAGCCCGCGATCGACCTCTCCCTGCGGATCGTTCCGTACAAGCTCCATCGATTCACGGCGAGCGCGGCGGGAAATCTCCATTTCGAGTGCGAGGTGAGCGTCGAGGCGGGCGGTCCGATCGCGAGCGCCCGAAGCATGCCGATCGCTTCGATCCGGAAGCCGGTCGTCTTTTTTCTCGGCCCCGTGCCCGTCGCCGCCGCGGTCACGATGACCTTCATGGCGGGCTTCGACGTCTCCTCCGATTCGGCGTTCGCGGGCGATCTCGGGATCGATATCTCCGGTCCCCTGCGGTGCGGCATCCGGTTCGATCGGGGCGCATGGTCGCTCTCCTCCGAAGCTTCTCCCGTGTATACGCCGCGGTCCTTCCAATACGAGAGCCGCAAGGGCGCGCGGATGACGCTGACCATCGAGCCGAAGATCGAGATCGAATTCTTCGGCGCGCCGTGCGTCGAGCTCGAATTCGGTCCGTCGTTCGGGCTCGACGAGCGCGACGAGGGATTCTCCGTCCTCGCGTGGGAGCTCTTCGCCGCGTATCACGGCGCCGCGGCGTTCGATCGCGGCGCGCTCGACCGCTTTGCGCCGCCGTTCGAATCGGGGCGCTCCCGTTGCTGCGCGACGACGCTCGCGTCCGGGCCGTTCCACACCGACGACTACGTCTTTGCCGGACAATGGAAGATTGCGGGGCCGCCCGGCTCCGTCATCTCGTATCCGACGGGAATCGCCGTGGACGTGGCCGGAAACGTGTACGTCGTCGAGAGCTGGAACGGCGAGGTGCAGAAGTTCACCTCCGAGGGCGCCCTCCTGCGCCGCTGGGGCGAGCCGGGCGCGGGGGACGGACAGTTCGAAACCCCCGAGAAGATCGCGGTCGACGGGGACGGATTCGTCTACGTCGTCGACGGCGGCAACCACCGCGTTCAGAAATTCACCCCCGACGGAGCATTCATCTTGAAATGGGGGAGCGAGGGCGCCGGCGACGGGCAGTTCCGTTCGCCCGTCGGCGTCGCGGCGGCGGGCGGCGTCGTGTACGTCACGGACGGCCGGAACAACCGCGTCCAGAAGTTCTCGGCGTCGGGCGGATTCCTCGGCGCGTGGGGGGAATACGGCGCGGGGCCGGGCCAGTTCAACGGCCCGATGGGCGTCGCGATCGATCCCGCGGACGGGACCGTTCTCGTCGCCGACTGCCAGAACCACCGGATCCAGCGGTTCTCGCCCGACGGCGCGCCGCTTGCGGCCTGGGGGAGCCACGGAACGGGGGAGGGCCAGTTCAACTGCGCCGTCGCCGTGACAGCCGTCGCGGGAGGCTCGGTCTTCGTCGCCGATATCGGAAACGACCGAATCGAGCGCTTCGCCTCGGACGGGACGTTCGTAACGAAGCTCGGGACGACCGGGACCGCCGAGGGGCAGTTCGATCATCCCGAGGGAGTGGCAGTGGACGCGCGCGGCTATCTCTACGTCGTCGACGCGCGAAACAGCCGCGTGCAGCGGTTCGCGCCGCGCGCGCGGTGACGCGCGGCCGGCGCCGGCGCGGACCGAGAACGGCTCGCCCCGCGCAGGGAAACGCGCCGCCGCCCGTCGGGAGCGGCGGCGCCGTTTCGTTCGTCAGGCCAGCATCGCCTTCAGATCCGCTTCGGCAGTCGTGACGGGCTTCAGGCCGAACTGATCGGCGAGAATGGCGAGCACGGGGGGCGTCACGAAGGCCGGCAGGCTCGGGCCGATCCTGATGTTCTTCATCCCGAGATAGAGAAGCGTCAGCAGCATGGCGACCGCCTTCTGCTCGTACCACGAGAGGACGAGGGAGAGCGGCAGCTCGTTCACGCCGACGCCGAACGCCTTCGAGAGCGCGAGCGCGATCTGCACGGCGGAGTACGCATCGTTGCACTGCCCGATGTCGAGGAGACGCGGAATGCCGCCGATGTCGCCGAACTCGAGCTTGTTGAAACGGTACTTGCCGCAGGCGAGCGTGAGGATCACGCAGTCGTCGGGCACGGCCTGCGCGAGGTCGGTGTAGTAGTTCCGCCCCGGCTTGGCGCCGTCGCAGCCGCCGATGAGGAAGAAGCGGCGGATCTTCTTCGCCTTGACCGCGTCGATCACCGCGCCGGCGACGCCCATGACGGCGTTTCTGCCGAAACCGACGGTGATCGTCTTTTCGGGTCCGTCCGCCGCGAATCCGGGCGCGGCGAGCGCGGCCTCGATGACCGGCGCGAAATCGCGCTTCCCGTCGATGTGCCGCACGCCCGGCCACGCAACGAGGCCGCTCGTGAAGATGCGGCCCATGTATTTCTCGCGCGGCTTCTGGATGCAGTTCGTCGTCATGAGGACGGCGCCGGGGAACGCGTCGAACTCCTTCTGCTGGTCCTGCCACGCGCCGCCGTAGTTGCCGGCGAGGTGCTTGTACTTCTTGAGGCCCGGGTAGCCGTGGGCGGGGAGCATCTCGCCGTGCGTGTAGACGTTGATCCCCTTCCCCTCGGTCTGCTTGAGGAGCTCCTCGAGATCCTTGAGATCGTGCCCGGAGACGACGATCGCCTTCCCCTTCACCGGCGTCACGCGGACCTTCGTGGGCTCGGGTGCCCGTACGTCCCCGTGTTCGCCGCGTCGAGCAGCTCCATCGCCTTGAGGTTGATCTCGCCGGTCTTCATCGCCCAGCCGAGCAGCTCCTCCGCCGTGGGCTTGCCCTTCGCGAGCGCAGTCGAGCACCTCGTGGAAGGAGGCGTACAGCGCCGCGTCCTCCGTGCCGAGGATCTGCGCATGGTCGGCGTACGCGGCGGCTCCCTTGAGCCCGTACGTGACGAGCTCCTGGAGGCCGGTGACGTCGGCGCCGAGGGCGGTGTTCCGCTCGAGGATCGAGATGCCGAGACCCTGCTTGACGAGGCCGTCGACGTCGCCGGCCGGCTTGAGCGCCGCGGGACCGCCGAGCGTCTCCGGCTGTCGCGCCGGCCTTCGCGCAGGCGCCTTCATAGAGCTTCCGCGCCGCGTCGCGGACCGCGGCGGCCCGGTGAATGATCGCCGTGAGGCTCTCCGGATCGAAATTGACGTTCGTCACGGTCGTGAAGAGCGCCTCGATCGACGAACACGTCGACGTCGCGGTCGCGCGCGCCGAGCCGGGCGGCCCGGTGGGCGTACATCGAGATGCCTTTCGCCTGGTACAGGAGGAGGTCCTGCAGGGCGGCGGTGATCGGGTCCTTGCCGCAGACGCCGGTCTTGACGCAGCCCGTTCCCTTCGTCGTTTGCTCGCACTGGTAGCAGAACATGCTCATCGAATGCTCCTTTCACATGGGTTTCGTTGATGAATCTATGAAAATCCCGTTCAGTCCGTCGTCACGGCGCGACCGGCTTCTTCGTCGCCTCGGCGATCTCGCGGCCGAACGCGCGGCACACGTCGAGCTCCTCGGGGCGAGGCTGCCATTTGAACCTGATGCCGTCGCGGATGATCCCGATCCCGGAGGCCGCGAGGTGCTCCTCGATCTGCTTGACCGCCTCGCCGCTCCATCCGTACGATCCGAACGCCGCGCCGATCTTGTTCTTGAACTTGAGCCCCTTGATGTCGGTCATGACCGGCATGATCGTCGGCAGCACGCCGTTGTTGATCGTCGACGAGCCGACGAGGACCGTCCGCGCCTTGAAGACATCGGTCAGGACGTCGTTCCGGTCGGAGACGGCGAGATTGAGGATCTTGTAGTCGACTCCCGCCTCGGCGAGGCCCTCGCCGATCGCCTCGGCCATCTGCCGCGTGCCGTTCCACATCGTGTCGTAGAGGATGACCGCGCTCTGCGCCGGTTTCTGCGCGGCCCATTCCTGATATTTCTTGACGATCTGGAGCGGATCCTTCCGCCAGATGATGCCGTGGCTCGGCGCGATCATGTCGACGGGGAGCTTGAGCGCGATGTATTCGTCGATCTTCTTGATGACCCGGTCGCTGAACGGCGTGAGGATGTTCGCGTAGTACTTGAGCGCCTCCTCGTAGAGCTCTTCCTGATTCACCTCGTCGTTGAAATGGAACGCCGTCGCGTAGTGGTGCCCGAACGCGTCGTTCGACATGAGGATGTTGTGCCCGGTGAGATAGGTGAACATGCTGTCCGGCCAGTGGAGCATCGGCGCCTCGACGAAGACGAGATCGTTCGCGCCGATGTTGATCCGGTCCCCCGTGCTCACTTTCCGCATCTTCCAGTTCTCGTGGTAATGCCCCGGGATGCTCGTCGCGCCCTGTTTCGACACGATCAACTCGGCGTTCGGCGCGTGCCGCATGACGAGCGGCAGCCCTCCCGAATGATCGGTCTCCGCGTGGTTGGCGACGACGATGTCGATCTTCGCCGGATCGACGAGCTCGCGGATGTTGGCCATGAGCTCCTCGGCGAACGGTCCCCAGACCGTGTCGACGAGAACGGTCTTGGTGTCCTTGATGAGATAGGCGTTGTACGACGAGCCGCGATGAGTGCTGAGCTCATGCCCGTGGAATCTGCGCAATTCCCAATCGACGACGCCGACCCAGTAGACGCCTTCTTTCAGCTTGACGATCATCGATCCCACCTCCCGCGAAATCCGTTTTCTATGTGCCCCGCTTCGCGGGGCCGCGCGAGCGTTTTCTAGGCTCCGGAACGAAAATCCCTCGAGAGCTCCGCGAGCGTCGTGCCGTCGAGACATTTCTGCACCGCGTCGTTCGTCTTGTGAATGATCGCGCCGAGCGCGCATCTGTTCCCCTTGCAGACGGGGAGCGCGAGCAGGCAGCGTCCGGGGGTGAGCGGCCCCTCGATGGCCTCGTAGATCTCGAGGAGCTTCATCTTCTCCCAGCCCGGGCGAAGCTTGAATCCGCCCGTCGGGCCGCGCATCGAAAGAACGATCCCGCTGTGGGCGAGCCGTTGGAGAACCTTCGAGAGATGATTCTCGGAGGCCCCGAGCGCCCGCGCGATTTCCTTGCTCGACACGAGCCCTTCCGTGTGCTGCCCGAGATAGGCGGCCGTGTGAAAGGCGAGCGAAGACGCTTCGGATATTTTCGTAAAACTCGACATGGCGAACCTCATTCCTTACAATCAGGTACTAAAATGCCATAATTGCGTCGCGCTGTCAAGATTGTTTTTTCCCGATGCCCGTTTTTTTCCGGGCGTCCGGCCGTCGCTGCCCCTGTGCTATACTGCTTCTCGGGAGGAACGCCGCATGGGGAAGCAGGATACGACGCCCGGGCGCGCCGCGGGCTCCGACGATTCGTGGGCCGGGCGCCGCGTCATCGCGCACATCGACATGGACGCCTTCTTCGCCTCGGTCGAGGCGCACGACGATCCCTCGCTCAAGGGGAAGCCGGTCATCGTCGGCGGCGATATGAAGCGCGGGGTGGCGAGCGCGGCGAGCTACGAGGCGCGGGTCTTCGGCGTCCACTCGGCGATGCCGCTCTTCCAGGCGCGCCGCCTCTGCCCGAACGGCGTGTTTCTCCCGGTCCGCATGGAGCGCTACGTCGAGGTCTCCCGCGTCGTGATGAGATGCCTCGGGGAGTTCTCGCCGCTCGTCGAGCAGGTGTCGGTCGACGAGGCGTTCGTCGATCTGACCGGCACCGGGCATCTCTTCGGCGATCCCGAGCGGGCGGCTCGGTCGATGAAGGCCCGGATCTCCGAACGGACCTCGCTCACGTGCTCGATAGGCGTATCGGTCTCGAAGCTCGTCGCCAAGATCGCTTCCGACATGAACAAGCCCGACGGCCTCACGATCGTGCCCCCCGCGGAGGTCGCTCGCTTTCTCGCGGCGCTCCCCGTGAAAAAGGTCCCCGGCATCGGCGAGAAGGGCGCGGAGGAGCTCGCCGCGCTCGGCATCGCGCGCGTCGGCGACATCGCGAAATATCCGCCGGCGCGGCTCGAGGAGCGCTTCGGAAAGTTCGGCGCGTGGCTCCTCGAGATCGCGGGAGGCGCCGAGGGAGCGCCGGTCGAGCCGTGCACGGCGCCGAAGTCGGTCAGCGCCGAGGAAACCCTCGACGAGGACACGTCCGACGAGACGATCATCAGGAAAGTTCTGCTCGGCCAGGCCGACCGCGTCGGGCGCCGGCTCCGCGAGGAGGGATTCCGCGGCCGGACGGTGACGCTGAAGCTCAAGCATCACGATTTCCGGCAGATCACGCGAAGCTCGACGCTCGCCGAGCCGACCCAGCTCGGCGAAACGATATATCATGAGGCGCTCGAGCTCCTCTCCGTGTATAATCTGCGCTCGAAGGTGAGGCTCGTCGGCCTCGGCGTCTCGAATCTCGAGCCGTTGGACGCGCCGGGCGCGCCCGAGCAGCTGTCCCTTTTCGGCCCCCCGAAGGGAGCCGAGGGGAAATGGGCGAAGGTCGAGCGGGCCGCCGACGAGATCGAGCGGCGGTTCGGCCGCGGCGCGGTGAAGCGGGGGAGCCTCCTCGAGGAATGACCCGGGAGCATCGGGAATCATGATCGACGTCATCAGGGAAACGGTCGTCATCACGGGATTCGTGTTCGTGATGATGCTCGTCATCGAATATGTGAACGTCCTGACGAGTGGCGCCTGGCAGAGCGTGCTCGCGCGGAACCGCTGGACCCAGTACGCGCTCGCCGCCGCGCTCGGCCTCATCCCGGGCTGTCTCGGCAATTTCGCCGTCGTCGCGATGTATTCTCACCGCATTTTGAGCCTCGGAGCGGTCGTCGCGGCGATGATCGCGACGAGCGGCGACGAGGAGTTCGTCATGATCGCCCTCGTCCCGAAGCAGGCGATGCTCGTGTTCGGCATCTGCTTCGCGCTCGGCGTGCTCTCGGGGGCCGCCGTCGATGCGGTCGCCAGGCGGCGCCGCGGCTCCGAAACGTTCTGCTGCGACGGGCTCGAGGTGCACGCGCGCATCGAGGGAGCCCTGTTCGATCGCGCGATGATCGTCCGGCAGTGGCGGGACTGCACCGCGGCGCGGGGCGTCCTCGCTGTGTCGCTCGTGCTCCTCATCGCGGGGGTCGTTTTCGGCCAGGTCGAACCCGAGGGATGGAACTCGGTGCGCGTCATGCTCCTCATTTCCTCGGCGATCGCGTTTTTCATCGTAGCGACGGTGTCGGACCATTTTCTCGACGAGCATCTCTGGCGCCACGTCGCGAAGCGCCATCTGCCGAGCATCTTTCTCTGGACGCTCGGCGCGCTCGTCGCCATGTATCTTCTCCTCGACCGCGCGCAGTTCGACGCCGCCGGCGCCGTCGCGCGCGGCAAGTGGATCGTGCTCGCCGCCGCGTGCCTCATCGGGCTCATCCCCGAGTCGGGCCCGCATCTCGTTTTCGTGACGCTCTTCGCGCGCGGGGCGATTCCGTTCAGCATACTGCTCGCGAGCTCGATCGTGCAGGACGGCCACGGCATGCTTCCGATGCTCGCGCAGTCGCGCCGGACGTTCGTCACGGTGAAAGTGATCAACTTCGTCGTCGGCCTCGCCGCGGGCGCCGCGGCGCTCGCGCTCGGGTACTGATGGATTACGACCGCATCATAACGCACGGCGATTTCGACGGCGTCGTTTCGGGGGCCGTGTGCTCCTTCGCGCTCGGCGTCGATTCGTTCGTTTTCACGGGCCCGGGCGCGATCACGCGCGCCGAAATATCGATCGGGCCCCGGGACGTCGTGTGCGACCTTCCGTACCCGCTCGAGTGCGGGCTCTGGTTCGACCACCATCCGGGGAATCTCGAGGCGCTCGCGCTCAGGCGCATCGATCCCGCGACGATCCCCGGCCGCCTCGACGGAACGAAGCGCTCGGCCGCGCGCGTCGTCTTCGAATATTTCACGGAGCGGGTCGGGGAGCTCCCGGCCCGGTTCGCGGAGACGGTCGCCGAGGCCGACACGATCGATTCGTTCGATTACCGGACGATCGACGAATGGCTCCGCGAGACGCCGGGGAAGCTCGTCGACATGGGCCTCAAGGCGTCCGTGCAGGGCCCCCGGGAGCGGACGAAATTTCTCGATCGCCTCGTCCGCCTCGTCCGCGACGGCGCGCTCGCGGACGTGCTCGCGGACGCGGAGGTGGCGGGCCGCGTCGCGCGGTACCGCGACGAGGAGAAGCGCATGATCGAGTTCCTGCGAAAATCGATCTCCTTCCTCCCTGAGGACGCCGGTCGCGAGCTCATCGTTCTCGATTTCACCGCGCATTCGAGGCCTCCCCGCGTGCTCAAGAATCTCGCCTATCTTCTCGAGCCCGGGGCGCTGGCCGCGCTCACCGTGAACCCGGTCTTTCGCGGCGACCGCAAGACGAACGACATCTCCGTCTCGATGTCCCTCTCGATGAACATGACCGGCAAGCAGCACGGCAAGGATATCGGGGAGATCATGCGCGCGCTCGACATCGGCGATGGGCACGCCGGGGCGGCGGCCGGCGGCGTTCACTGCGAATCGAAGGACGAGATGCTCCGAAGGAAGAAGAAGCTCCTCTCCGACATCTGGAGGCTCTGGAAGGGAATGAAATGACCGCGAACCGCTCGACACGGATCGTCGTCGCGCTCTGCCTCGCGCTCGCCGCGAGTCCGGCGGCGCTCGCGCCGGCGAATTCGGGTCCGCGCGTCGAAGCCGCCCCGGCTCCGGCCCCCGCGGCCGGTCGCGTCGCCGTCCATGACGCCGGCGCGGCGCTCCTCGACGCCGGGGAGAACGAGCGGGCCGCGCGGTTCTTCGAAGAGGCGCTGTCGGCGCACGGGGGGCTCGTCGAGCTCGCCGAGGGGCTCATCGAGGCGCGTTCCCGCCTCTGCGCGCCGAACGCGGCGCTCGCGCGCTCGGCGCAGGCGATGCCGGCGGAGGAAGGGCCCCGGCGCGAAATCTTCGATCATTATCTCCTGGGCGAGCGCTCGCGCATCCGGCGGGAGTTCAAAGACGCGGCCGCGCATTTCCGGAGCGCGTTCTCGGCCGCCGAGCGGACGGGGGATACGATCTCCGCGATCGTGTGCGGCACGGCGCTCGCGCTCGGGCTCGCGGCGAATCAGGACGCCGCGGGCGCCCTCGCGACGGCGGCCGGGCTCGACTCGCTCGCGCGGGGGCTCGTTCCGGAGGGCCGGCTCGCCGTATCCGTCATCGCGCTTCGCGCCGAATGCATGGGCGCGGCCGACAGCATCGACGCGGCCGAAAGGCTCTTCGGCGGCGCGCTCGCCGCGGCCAAAGCGGGAGGGTTCCGGGGGATCGAGAGCGCCTGCCTCGCGGGTCTCGGGCGGCTCGACGACAAGCGCCAGCGATACGGGGATGCGGCGTCGCTCTACGGCCGGGCGCTCGCCCTCGAGCGCGGCATGGGGAGCAAGGAGCAGATAGCGACCCTTCTCAACAACCTCGGGCAGGTCGAGGTGAACACGGGCGCGCTGGACGCCGCCTCGAGCCGTTTCGCGGAGGCGGAGACGATCGCGGACTCCTGCGGGCTGAAATGGATCCTCGCCTACCTGGCCTACGGCCGCGGCGCCCTCGCCGAGAGGCGCGGGGACCCGGAAGGGGCCGTCAAGCTCTTCCAGCAGGCGCTCGCGCTGCACCGGGCGCAGGGAAGCGTCTGGGGAGAGCTCGGCGCGCAGCTCAGGCTCGCGTATCTCCGCGGCTCGCTGGGGCAGTACGCCACGGCGGTCGGACACTACGAGCAAGCGCTCAAAGTCTACGAGGAGATGAAGAGCCTCTACGGCATGAGCTGGACGCTCGCGGGGCTCGCCGTCGCCCATCACAAGCTCGGCGATTTCGCGAAGGCCGAAGCCTACTACCGACGCGCGCTCGAGGTGAGGCGCCGCCTCGGCGACCGGCGCGGCGCCGCCTGGTGCCTCAATTCGCTCGGGATGATCGCCGACATGCAGGGGCGCTATCGCGACGCCCTCTCGTACGAGCACGAGGCGATGGCGATCTACCGGGAGCTCGGCGACCGCGCGGGCGTCGGGGAATCGTACTTCGGCATCGGATCGGTCTTCTTCTATCTCGGCAACTACACCGAATCGCTGAAGAACTACGAGGAGGCGTTCGCGACCGCGACCGAGACGGGAGACGAGCGGTTGCTCGGCAACGTCGTGAGCGGCATGGGATCCGCCTACGAGGCGGCGGGGCGGCTCGATCTCGCGGGGGATCTGTACCGGAAATGCCTCGAAATCGCCCGCGCGTCGAAGGAGAAGATACAGGTCGTCTGGGCCCTCAACAATCTCGCCTCCCTCGAAATTCAGACCGGAGAGCTCGCCGCGGCGAGCAGGCACGCCGGGGAGGCGCTCGCGCTCCTTCCTGCGGAAGGGCAGGATTATCTGCGCGCCCGCTCGCTCTCGCTCATGGGGATGGCCGGAGGGTCGGTCGAATCGTCGATCGCTCACCTCGAGCGCGCACTCTCCCTCGCCGAGCGGAGCGGCATCGAGGAGCTCAGGTGGAAATGCCTGTCCGATCTCGGCGAGCTCTATTGGGCGAAGGGAGACACCGCGAAGAGCTACTCGTTCCAGCATCGCGCGATCGTCGCGGTGGAATCGCTCAGGCGTCTCGCCGGCTCCGACGAGCTTCGGCGGCATTTCTTCCGCCCCGCGATCCTTCCCTACGATCGCATCGTTTCGGTCATCCTGACGAGGTCCGGCCGCTCCGCCGACGTGAAGGAAGCGTTCAGCTACACGGAGCGCTGCAGGGCCCAGATCCTCGCCTCGCTCCTCCGGGAGGCGATGGAACGGACCGGCGCGAAGGGGAACGACCGGCTCCTCGGCCGCGAGCGGGACATCCTCTCGCGGCTCGCGTTCTATCAGGCGCGTCTGCAGGACGGGACCCTCACCGGCGAAGAGCGCGCGGGCTATCTCGAGAAGATCGAGGGGCTCGAGCGGCGCTTCACGAGCCTGAGCCTCAAGTTCGAGCAGGGGGACCGGGATTACGTCTCGGCGCTCTATCCGAAGGTCGAGCAGCCCGACGAGCTCCTCGCCTCGCTCGCCCCCGACGAGCGGCTCTTGTCCTATTTTCTCGGGGAGAAGCGGTCGTTCGTGTTCTGCGGCACGAGAGAAGGGCTCGACGTCCGCGAGCTTCCCGCGCGCGACGTCATCGAGCGGCGCGTCGAATACTTCCTGAGCATTCTCGCGCAGATGGCGAATGCGCCCGACGGCGCGGTCTCCGATTCGACGGCGCCGCCCGCCGCGGCGTCCGCTCCCGCGATCCCGCCGCAGGTGTTCGAGCTGGCGTCGCAGGAGCTCTCCGATCTGCTTCTCGAGCCGGCGGCACGATGGCTCGAACCGGGGGAGAAGCTCGTCATCGTGCCGGACGGCATGCTCCACCGGCTGCCGTTCGCGCTCCTCAAGAACGATGGCCGCTATCTCGTCGCCGATCACGACATCTCGTACGCGCCGTCGCTGCGGACGCTCCGGTATCTGCGGGAGCGCGGCGCCGTGCGCGCCGGCTCGAAGCGCGCGCCCGAATACGACATTATCGCGATCGGCGCGAGCGGCGAGGGAGCGGCGGGCCCGCGGGAGGGCGAGCGCGTCTACCCCTTCACCGACATTCCGATCGAGCCGCTGCCCCTCGCGGCGCGGGAGGCGAAGGACGTCGCGTCGATATTCTCCCGGTCGCGCCTGCTCGCGGGGCGGAGCGCGGGGGAGGGCGCGCTCAAGGCGAGCCGCATCGACGACACGGGAATCCTCCACATCGCGGCGCACGCCTACGTCGACAACGACGATCTCCGGCGCTCGTTCATCGTCCTCAATCCCGAGCGCGGCTTCGGCGACACGCTTGCGAGCGTGTCGGAGGACGGCATCCTCCAGTGGCACGAGATCGCCTCGCTCAAGCTCAACGCGGCGCTCGTGACGCTGTCGTCGTGCCGCTCCGCGGGGGGCGTGCTGTCCTACGGGGAGGGCATTTCGGGGCTCACCGAGGGATTTCTCTACGCGGGGGGCGGCTGTGTGCTCGCGGCGCAGCTCGACATACCGGACGATCTCGCCGGCGACATGATGATCGAGTACTACCGGGGCGTGAAGAAGGGGCTCACCGCGGCGGCTGCGTTGAGCGCTGCGCAGCGGAGCGCTCTCGCGAAGGAGGGCGCGATCACGAACCCGGCCGTGTGGGGCGCGTACGTCGCGATCGGGGACGGCGCATCGGCGCCCCGGCTCTCGAGCCGGCTCGTGCGATCGAGAGTCCTGCTCATCGCGCTCGTTCTCGCGGGGGTCGTTCTCGGGGCGATCGTGGTGCGGGGGCGTCGCCGCTGATTCCTCTCGCCCGGGCAGTCATTTTTTTCATGGCGGAAAACGCATTTTCTGTGTCATCCTCCGGCGGGGGAATGTCTCATTGATTGAGAATGTGCAAACGGCGACCGACGAGGCGCTTGCCGCGGAAATCGCGCAGGAGCCAAGCGAGCGGCTCTGCACCGAGCTCTTCCGCCGGTACTGCAAGAAGATCTACCTCTGGTGCTTCGGCTACTCGCACGACGTCGATGACGCGCTCGATCTCTCGCAGGAGATCTGCGCGAAGATCTTCCGCGGCATCGGAAGCTACTCCGGGCGCTCGCGGTTCTCGACGTGGGTCTATCAGGTGACGCGGAACCACTGCATCGGCGAGCTTTCGAAGCGGCGGATGCGGTGGCGCGACCGGCTCCTTTCGTTCGAGGAGAGCGCCGGCGAGGAGGCGCTCGAGGCGAAGATCTTCTCGCGGCTCGACGAGATCGACGATATCGGGAAGATCCTCGCGGCGGCGCGGGAATACATGTCGATGGAGGAGCTCGAGGCGTTCGTCCTCCATTACCACGAGGGGCTCTCGGTGAACGAGATCACGAAGATCATCGGGTGCGCGAACGCGACGGGCGCCCGGGCGCTGATCCAGAGCGCGAGACGGAAATTCGGCCGCCTCGTCGAAGAAAAGGATTTCGGGCATGCCTCGTGACGGACATATCGATCTCGAAACGCTGGACGCATATCTCCTCGGGAAGCTCGGCGAGGCGGAAGCCGGGGCCGTGCGCCGCCACGTCGAGGAGTGCGCGCTCTGCGCCCTCGAGCTCAAGCGCCTCCAGCGGTTCGCCGCGATCGATTCGGACGAGGATCTGTCCCGCTCGGCCGAATGGATCTACGCGCGGCGGAAGCTCGAGAACGCCTATCGGGACAAGATCGCGCCCCGTTTGACCGGCCGCCCCGAGGCGGCCCGCGACACCGGCGTGCGTCGCTTCCGGCTCTCCCGCGGCGCTCGCGCCGCGGGATGGATCGTCCCGGCGGCGGTCATGGCGGCGGGTCTCGTCATCATCGGAATATTCTCGAAGCAGGACGAATCCCCCGTGAGCGAGCCCGCGCGGCGCGTCATGCGCGGCGCGCCCCCGGTGCGCTACGAGATCGAGCTCGTCGAGCCGGCCGGGGAGATCGCCGCTCCTCCGGCGCTCTTCAGGTGGCGATCGGAACGCGGTGACGACCGGTACACGCTCGAGATCTTCACGCCGACGCTGTCGCGGATCTATCGAACGGCGAACGTGCCGGGCACGTCATGGACCGCGCCCGACAGCCTCCGCGAGGCCCTCAAGCCCAACGTCGTCTATCTCTGGAGCGTCCGGGGGCAGAAGGGGCTCGAACGCATGTCCGTATCTCCGAACGGCTGGTTCAAGATCGCGCGCAAATCCATGATTCCGAAGTGACCGCTTCCGTCCTCTCCTTGACACATTGCATACCGCGTGATAGCGTTCCGCTATAGGTTTTCGCTGTTTCGATGCGTATTCTCGAATGCGGGGAGGCTCGGACGATGGATATCAAGAAGATTCAGGCTGCGCTCAAGGAAAAGGGCGTCGACGGCTGGCTCCTGTGCGATTTTCACAATCGTGACCATCTCGCCTACCGCGTGCTCGGGCTCGATTTCAAGAAAATGACGTCGCGGAGATGGTTCTACTTCATTCCGACGAAAGGAGAGCCTATCCGCCTCGTCTCCGCGGTCGAGCCGGCGCGGCTCGACGCGCTCCCCGGCGAGAAGCGGTTCTACCGCGCGTGGGGAGAGCTCCATTCGTCCATCGAGACAATGCTCGGGAAGCCCAAGAAGATCGCCATGCAGTATTCTCCGCTGAACAACATCCCGTACGTGTCGATCGTGGACGCGGGCACGATCGAGATCGTGAGAAAATTCGGTCACGAGATCGTCTCCTCGGCCGATCTCGTCCAGCAGTTCGAATCGCTCATCGATCAGAAGGGCTATGAGAGCCACCTCAAGGCCTGCGACAAGGTCCAGCATATCAAGAACGAGGCCTTCGCCGAGATCGGCAAGGCGTTCGCCGAGAAGCGGAAGCTCACCGAGTACGAGCTCGCGCGCTGGATCATGAAGCGCTTCGACGAGGAAGGGCTCGATTGCGGCGGCGAATCCCCCATCGTCGGCATCAACGACCATCCGTCCGATCCTCACTTCGAGCCGAAGCAGGAGGGCACGTACACCTTCAAGAAGGGGGATTGCATCCTCATCGATCTCTGGGCGAAGCTCAAAGAGCCCGGCTCGATCTACTACGACATCACGTGGTGCGGGTTCGCCGGCGACGAGCCCCCCGAGAAATACCAGGAGATCTTCCACACCGTGCGCGACGCGCGCATCGCCGCGGTGAACTTCGTGCGCAAGCGCTTCGCCGCGAAGAAGCCGTGCTTCGGGTGGGAGGTGGACGACGCGTGCCGAAACGTGATCGTCGACGCCGGTTACGGCGACTACTTCGTCCACCGGACGGGGCACTCGATCGGCGAGGAAGTCCACGGGAACGGCGTCAACATCGACAACCTCGAGACGAAGGACGAACGGCAGCTCGTGCCGGGGATCTGCTTCTCGGTCGAGCCGGGCATCTACCTCAAGGGGGAGATGGCGGCGCGCACCGAGATCGACTGCTTCATCACGCTCGACGGCGAGGTCGTCGTGGCCGGCGAGGAGCAGATGGAGCTCGTACGGGTGCACGTGTAGGCGCCGCGCCCGCGGCGCCCGCGGAACGAATCGGCGAACCGGGGGGATCCGGTGGGGCCGGGCGCTAGATCACCCGCCTGAGCGTGAGCGATATCGTTCGCTCCGCGCCGTTTCTCGTGACGGCGAGCGTCACCCGGGCGCCCGCTTTTCTGAACAGATCGTGCAGCTCGAATCCGTCGCGCGCCGGGGACGCGACCCCGTTTATCGCCATGACCGTGTCGCCGGCGGCCAATCCGGCTTCGTCGGCGGGAGATCCGGGATACACGCGGTCGACGAGAAACTCCCTATTCTTCCCCCTGCTCATGACGATGCCGGACATATCGTATTCGGACGGCTCCGCGAAACGCCGGTTCGGCTCGAGAAACATCCGGTGCCCGGGATAGTCGTAGACGATGTTGAAACGGGAGAAAAGACCGAGCCCGATCAGCGCCTCCGTCGTCACCTGTCCCCTGTCGTCGGGAGCGACGAAGCCGGTGAGAAGATCGGAAAGGCGGTATTTCCCGATCTCGACGGCGCGGACTCGCCCGATGAAACCGCGCGTCTCTCCCTGCGCGCCGAAACCGAGGCTGGCCTCGAGCGCTCGCTCCGGAGGGGCGAGCCTGTTCCCTTCCCGCGGGTCGACCTGCAGATAGTCGTTGTATCCGAGATCCATCGCCAGATCGAGCGCGACGCGGCGGCCGCCGGCGAGCTCGATCGTCCCCGGGATCGCCCAGTATCCGCCGCCGATCGGCTTCATGGGGACCTCGATCCCGCCGCCCGCATAGCGGAACGCGCGCGGCTCGATGAGGGTGATGACCATATCGTCGAAGTCGATGTCGACCACGAAGTGCTTAAGGAACGCGGCGCTGACCTGTCCGTCGGTCCCGGCCCACATTTCGGCGAAGCCGGCGCTCGCCGGAGTGACGATGGCCGTCTGGCCGATGAACTCAGCTCCCGGGAAGCTGATGGTGATGCCCGACGCCATGCGCGATTTCACCGGATCCCCTTCGCCGGTGCCGCCCACATCTACATCTCCGTCGTAGGAGAGCGCGAGCGAGTCGATCCGCGGGCCGCCGAAAAAGAGCAGCTGATCCCACAGCATTCCGTTGTCGAGCATCATCCGCACGTCCCGGCCGTTCACCCTGCCCCCCTCGAGCAGGATGTCCCCGCGGAAGAGCTTGAACGGGATCCTGATCACGCCGTCGGGAGCGGTGATCCGGTAGCTTCCCGGGGCGGGTCCGAGGACCGGGTCCTCGGCGGGCCCGCCCGCGAAGGCCCCCTGCGCGAGGACGACGATCGAGACCGCGGCGGCGCGAAGAATCGTACGCATCGTGCACGTCGCGCCGGGGATGGCGCTCTCGTGGTGCTTCTTCATGCTGGTGCCTTTCCTTCGTGACGAATGCCCCGAATGAACAGATCGAGAAAATGCTCGACGTAATCGTCCGGCTCAAACGATGCGAACGAGTACGACTTCGACACGGCGCGGTTGAGAATCGCGCGCAGAGAATAGATGTACTGGCTGATGCAGAGATCCGTCCTGAGGTTGGGCCGAAGCGAGCCGTCCGCGATGCCGAGCTCGAAGACGGCTCTCAACCCGTCCGCCAGCGCTTCGTTGACGGCCTCGAACGAGGCGAACGTCTCCTTGCCGACCCGTTTGCGATCCACTCCCCTGAAATCCCAGTAGAGCTGCAGGCGCAGCGAATGCGGATTCTCCTTCGCGTGCGCGTAGAACGATCGGCCCCACGCGGCGACCTTGTCGAGCCCCGTGCCCCCGCGTTCGATCGCCGTCCGCTGCGCGTTCCATCGCGCTTCGAGGTCTTCAGTGAAGATCCGCATCAGGATCTCGTCGCGGCTCGTGAAGTAGGCGTACATGGTGCGCCGGGTGTATCCGGCGGCCGCGGCGATAGCGTCCATGGTGATCTCTTCGACATCCCCCGAGGCGATCAGGCGGCGCGCGGCGTCGAGGATGAACCGGCGGCGGGTGTCCATCTCGGTCAGGCGGCGGGATCTATTGACTGTCCGTTTCATGATTACACTCCTTGTGTAATATGTTTCCTTATACGTGTAATTCATGTGAAAGTTCCGGCCCATCCCGGTCTATCTGCGGTTCCGGGCGGGATTGGGATGCGGACCCGCGCCGGAGCGCCGTGATGATGATCGTAGGGGAGGAGCAGAGGATTATTCGCTTGACATTTGTTGAATATTGTATATTGTATACAATATGAAAACAATAGAACGGGTTCCCATACGCGACCAAATCTACCACCAACTCATTGATTTAATTATCAAAGGGCGATTCGCCGCGGGCGCGCGCATCAAAGACACCGACCTCGCGTCGCAGCTCGGCATCAGCCGCACCCCCGTGAGGGAGACGCTCCTTCGTCTCGAACGGGAAGGATTCCTGCGCAACGCGCCCGGGAGGGGCTTCACCGTGAGCCCCCTCGACCTCCGGGAGATACAGGAGGCATATCCGATCCTCTCGATTCTCGAGGCGACGGGAATCGAGACGTACGGAGCTCCTTCGCCGGCCGAGCTCGATGAGCTGATACGTCTGAATCGGCGCATGGCGGCCCCCGGGACGGATCCCGCCCGGCTGATCGAGCTCGACAACGAGTTCCACTCCCGGATGCTCGCGGGTTGCACGAACCGGCGCCTCGTGTCGATGGTCGCCGATTTGAAGCAGATAGTTCGCCGATACGAGTATGCCTACATGTCGGACCGGTCTTCCATCGGCGAGTCGGTCGACGATCATACCCGTTTGATCGATCTGCTCCGCGCAGGCGATCTGCCGGCGGTCCGCGGGGCGCTTGAGGAACATTGGAATCGTTCACTCCGGGCGGTGGTGACGAATTGGGGCGGTCATGAACGGCTTCAATGACATCAGGCCGCGCAATCCGTTTATCGTCATCCCATGGACCTTCGGGCTCTATCTGCTCGTCTACATGAACCAGTACGGCTACTACTGGCTCGGATCGCTCGCGACGGGCGTCTCCTTTGGAGCCTTGGCGGGAGGCGAGGTGAAGACTCCGACGACGCTGCTCTTGCGCGGCCTCATCGGCGTCACCCTCGGCGTTCCCCTCCTGCTGCTTGCCGTCAGGTTCCTCTGGCGGAGGCCGTGGAGCTGGCTGTGCATGCGCTTCCGGCCCGGATATCTCGCCGTCGGCGCGGCGCTCGGCGCGGCGGCGGTATTCGTCGCGATCGGCTCGCTCGCGGCGCTCGGGCTCGCGCGGATCGCCGCCCGGCCCGAGCGGTTCACGCCGGTCGAGGCAGGCTCCATGCTCATCGGGAGCGGCTGCTGGGCGTTCTTCGTATCGATGCTCGAGGAAACCGTCTTCCGGGGGATGGCGACGAGGGAATTCGCGCTGCGCTCGGGGTGGCCGGCGGGCGCCGTCGGGGCCGGGCTGTACTTCGCGGCGATTCATCTGATTGCGATCGCGCCGAAGCTCACCCCGGCGCTCGCTGCCGGGATCCTCGTCGCGGGCACGGCGGCCAGCGTCCTCTTCGCCGCTCTGTTCGTTAGGAGCCGATCGCTGTGGCTGCCGATCGGCTTCCACGCGGGCTGGAATTTTGCGCTCTCGGCGATCCTCGGCACGACGATGAGCGGGAAGACGCAGGGCTTCGGCCTGTTCGAGGTGGAGCTCTCGGGTCCCGCGTTCCTCACCGGCGGCCGGTTCGGTATCGAGATGTCCGCGATTTCCGTGGCGCTGACGCTGGCGGCCGCCGCGATCGTTCTCCGTGTCCGGCGGGGGAGAGGGATGGAGCCGTTGTCGAGCGGTTCGGAATGTCGCTACGAACGAAGGGAGAAACTATGAGAATGCTCACCGTCGGCGCGCTCTTTATGGTCATCGCCTGCGCGGCTTCCGCGAGCTGCGCGTCTCGGGCGGCCGCCTCCGATCCGGCCGCGGCCGGTCGAGACGCCGTTTCATCGCTCCAGAAGCTCGATTCGGTGGAAATGCCGGCGTGGAGCCTCCATTTCGGGATCTGCCGCTATCCGGGACTCAACGATTTGCAGAAGGCGAAGGAGAAGATTCGGCGGCTGCAGAGGGATATCGAGAGACGGGAGCGTTCGATAGCGGCAAAGCGCGCCGAAATGGAACGGATACTGGCCGACAACGCCGAAAGCCGCGAAGAGAGCCTGTTCCTGCTCGGCCTCTACGGCCGGAGCACGTGCGTGAAGGACTTCGCTCTGATCTGCGACGAGAAGAGCATCCTGTGGGGCGCCGTCAAATGGGGCAAGCGCCGCCCATAGCCCCGGTGCTGCGTTCCGTTCGAACATCCCTGCGCGGCTGCGCATCCTCGCCGATCATCAGTTGCGCCGATACGGGGAAAGCATTACTATCTGCTTCGCCATGACAATCGAGGAATCTTTCTCGCGTGCGCGTATCGCGCGCTGAGGCATGATGTACGAACATCGAAGCGAACCATTGCTGCCGCGGGCGCTCTTTCTGCGCCGGCTCTTGAGGCACGGCCTCGTCGCCGCCGTCGTGATCGTCTGCTCGCTCGCCGTCGGCATACTCGGCTATCGCTTCACGGCGGGGCTTTCGTGGATCGATTCCCTGCTCAACGCCTCGATGATCCTCGGCGGGATGGGACCGGTGAATCCCCTGACCACGGCCGCGGCCAAGCTGTTCGCGTCGTTCTACGCGCTCTTCGCGGGGATCGCGTTCCTCGCGACCGTCGGAATCTTCAGCGCGCCCATCGCGCACCGGATCCTCCATCGACTGCACCTGGAGAAAGGGTAGCGTGACGGCGCCGTGACGATGACGATCAGGGAGAATCTCGATCGCGTCCGCGAACGCATCGCCGCCACCGCCGCCCGCGCCGGGCGCGACCCGGCCGCGATCGCGATCGTCGCCGTCACGAAGACGCACGGCCCCGATGTCGTCACAGCGGCGATCGAGGCCGGCATCGCCGACGTCGGCGAGAACAAGGTGCAGGAGTTCCTCGCGAAGGCTCCCGACGTGAAGCTCCCGTGCCGCTGGCATCTCGTGGGGCATCTCCAGACGAACAAGGTCGCCAAGGTTATCGGACGGTTCGCGCTCATTCAGTCGGTGGACTCGGCGCGCCTCGCCGAGCACCTGAGCGCCGCGGGCGCGCGCGCCGGCGTCGCGACCGACGTCCTCCTCGAGGTGAACACGAGCGGGGAGGAGTCGAAGTTCGGGCTCGCGCCCGATGAAACGTCGAGCATCTGTGCGGAAATCGCCACGCTCCCGAATCTCAATATCCGCGGGCTCATGACGGTGGGCCCGCTCGTGGACGACGCAGCCGCGGTCGGCGCCGCCTTCATGAGGCTCCGGCGTCTCAAGGAGGAGATCGAGGCCGCTCGCATCGGAAACGTTTCGATGGAGCATCTCTCCATGGGCATGACGGACGACTTCGAGATCGCGATAGCGGAGGGCTCGACGATGGTCCGGCTCGGGCGCGTGCTCTTCGGCGGACGCGCGGCCGGGTGACAGGAAAACGGACACCGCGCGGGGGCGGTCCGTCCGGCGGCCGGCGCCGGCCGCGAATATAATGTATTGAAAAGGCGTGAATTATGGGCTATTTTGTGGGTGACGGAGTTGGTCTTATAATTGCTTCTCTCAACACGGCGACATTCATTACGCTCGTGTACGTGTTCTTGAAGGCGGTCGAGCCACGAAGCCGATTGTTCCACGCGCTCGAAAAAATCTACGGGCCGCTCCTCGCTCCCCTGAGAAGGATCCTGCCCGCGTGGAGCCTCGACGTCGCTGCATTGATATTCGCCGCCATTCTGCAGGCAGCAGCGTTCGGAATTAAACAGTACCGGCTGTAACCGGTTCCAGGAGGCAGTTCGATGAGAGTCACGCCGCTCGATATCAGGAAGCAGGAATTCAAGAAGGGCATGCGCGGTCTCGACGCCGAAGAGGTGTACGCGTTCCTCAACACGATCGCCGACGAATACGAGGCCGTGCTCTCCGATAACAAGAATCTGCGCGAGCGACTCGTCGCTCTCGAGGAGCGCCTCAACGAGTTCAAGTCGATCGAGACGAATCTGCGGAACACGCTCCTCACCGCGGAGAGGCTCACGGCCGAGGCGAAGGAGAACGCGCGCCGCGAGGCGAGCCTCCTCATCCGCGAGGCCGAGGTGGAGGCGGAGAAGTCGGCGGAGATGATCCGCGCCCATGTGAGCCAGCTCCGCCGCGAGGTCCTCGAGCTCAAGAAAAACAAGGATAACTACATGACGCGTCTCAAGACGCTTCTCGACAGCCACCGGAAGATGCTCGACGGGTTCCAGGAGGATTTCGCGCCGGTCGATCAGGAGATCGAGAAGATCGGCCAGCAGGTCGAGAACGACGCGAAGAAACCGAGCGGCCCTCCGCGCATGAACCGCGACAAGATCACCGAGGAGTTCGGCCAGGCGCCGAAGGACAAGGTCACGTGGGGAGAGGAGCGCAGGCGCGAGGACGAGCCGCGGCCGCAGATGCCGAGGCCCGGATTCGAGCCGCGCGAGAATCCCCATCAGAAGGCGAAGCCTCCCGAAGATCTGAGCGTATTCGCCGAGCCGGCGTCGAGGCCTGCCCAGCAGTCGTTCATCGAGCCTCTCGGAGCGACGATCGCCGAGCCCGCGGCCGGCCCCGCGCAGCGGGTGCAGACCGCTCCGCCGCCGCAGGCGCAGAGCGAGCCTCCGAGAACGCAGGACGGCTGGAGGCAGTACGAAGTGCGCGAGCAGCCGACCGACTGGAAGAGCTACGAGATCCAGGGACAGCGCCCGCCGCAGAATCAGCAGGCCGGGCCGCAAGCGCCCGCGCAGAGGCCGGCGCAGCAGCAGCCCCCGCAGCCGGCGGCGGCCCTCCGGGTCGATGATGTCGATTTCGAGAACGCGCTCTCGAGCTTGAAAGAGGTCGCGGGCGTCACCGAAAGCGCTCCTCCGCGCAGGGATGCCGCGCCGATGCCGCCCCAATCGTCGCCCCAGGCGCCGGCGCCCCCGGCGGCCCCCCCGCAGGCGAGCGCGAATATGAACGGGAACATGAATGCCGAAGCGGCATGGTCGATGGAGGATCTCCGGAAGAACCTGACCAACTTCACGAAGAATGAAGGAAATCAAGGATAGCGGCGCCGGGCGCATCCGGTTCCGCGTCAGGGTGCAACCATCAGCCCCTCGCAGCGAGCTCCTCGGCTGGAACGCAGCCGGGGAGCTTCGTATTAAAGTGGCCGCCCCTCCGCGCGAAGGCGAGGCGAACGGGGAGCTCGTTCGATTTCTCGCGAAGCGTTTCTCGCTCCCGCGGCGCGAGATCGTCGTGGAGTCGGGGGAAAAATCGAGGACGAAGACGCTCTCCGCGCCCGCCGCGCTCGCGGCCGAGCTTCGAGAAATTCCCGACATCGGCTAGATTGCAGGGGCCGGGGCGTATCGGATCCGGGGGGATCGCGGCGCCGCGGTCTATGTGCCATGCCTCTCGAGGAGCTTCGCGAGGCGCTGCTCGTAGCGGGGATTCAGGAGCCGCCGCTCCGGGCCGCCCGAAACGCCGGGGAGCGGATCTCTTTGGTGTTGATTCCCTCGTGCCGGCTAGGCTACCCTGTCGATTGTCGCGTCATGAAAGGGGTTTCCGTGGCTGCGTTGTTCGATCGAATCAAGGAAAGCGCCTCGTATATCAGGCGCGTCGACGGAACGAAGCCGTCGTTCGGGATCATCCTCGGAAGCGGGCTCGGCGGTCTCGCGAAGAAGATCAAGGTCAAGGCCGCCGTTCCCTACGAAGACATCCCAAATTTCCCCGTCTCGACGGTGAAGGGGCTCCATGCGGGGAATCTCATCCTCGGGGAGCTTGCGGGGAAGCACGTCGTCGCGATGGAGGGGCGTGTCCACTACTACGAGGGGTACACCCTCGAGCAGGTCACGTTTCCCATCCGCGTCATGAAGGCGCTCGGCGCCCGCTCGCTCATCATCACCTCGGCGGTCGGCGCGATGAACCCGCTGCTCGATCCGGGGGACGTCGTCGCGGTGACCGACCACATCAATCTCATGGGGGACAACCCGCTCATCGGTCCGAACGACGAGCGCCTCGGGCCCCGGTTCCCCGACATGAGCGAGCCGTACTGCCGCGCCTATATCGAGCTCCTCGAGAGCGTCGCGCTCGACGTGAAGGTCGCGCTCAGGCGCGGCGTGCTCGTCGCCCTCGCCGGCCCGAACCTCGAGACGGCCGCCGAGTATCGCTTCCTCCGCCGCATCGGCGCCGACGTCGTCGGGATGTCGATGGTGCCCGAGACGATCGTCGCGGTGCACGGCGGCATGAAGGCGCTCGGGATCGCGGTCGTCACGGACAAGGCGACGCCCGACTGCCTCGAGCCGGTGAACATCGCGCAGATCCTCGCGACGGCGAAGCGGGGGGAGGCCAAGCTCACGAAGCTCGTGGGAGAGTTCCTGCGGCGGATTTGATGCGGGGAACGCGGCCGCGCCCGCGATGATCGGGCAAAAAAAGGGCGCCGGAGAATCTCTTCCCCGGCGCCCTTTGCTGTCATCGAGCCTCAGCTCGGGCTGCGACTAGTAGCGTTCCCCGCCGCCGAAGCCGCCCGGTCTCCTCGGCTTGTCCTCGCGGGACGTGGCCTCGCTGATCTTGAGGGCGCGGCCGTCGACGTTCTTGCCGTTGAGCTCGGCGATCGCCTTATCGGCCTCCGCCACGTTCTCCATCTCGACGAAACCGAAACCCCTCGAGCGGTCCGTGTACTTGTCCTTGATGACGCTCGCGGAATTGACGGTGCCGAAGGGCGTGAAGATCTTGTTCAACTGTTCGTCGTTCGTATCGAATGACAGGTTGCCTACGTAAATTTTCTTAGCCATTGTCTTAAAATCCTTTCACTGACTGATAACTGACATTGTGAATTGAGCTGCTGTCCCGTGATTCCTTAAATCAAATGAGCTTCACCTCTCCCGTATCCGAAATTCCCATTGTTCTTTCCCGATGGCGCTCGACGCGGCTCACCCGGAAGACGTACCACAAGATCTCTGTCGATTGGAACTTGTCCCTGGATTAATAAGGTAGGATTGTACCGTATTGATGGGGGCCTGACATCGAGGCGATCTTGGATTCCAAACTGCTCTGTGCTATCGAATGCTCCTTCAGCAAATGTATCACTGGCGCAATATATCACGATCCTTTGCATAAAGCGAGCACAATTTCACTTTTTTCAATAATTCATTGCGGCGGCCCGCTTCCGGCGGCAGCTCGAGGAACGCCCCGCGACGTCATTGGCGCGTGAGAGAGCACTATTGACAGAGAGCGCCGTTTTCTATATAAGGTAGTGTTCAAGCTTGGCAGGCGATTAACCCCGCGCGTACCAGAGAGCATGGCACGGGGTTATCGTGTTATATGCCCGCCAGCGTGCGGGCGGCGTCCCGAGCCCGGCATCGATGCCGGGCTGAAGGCTCGACAATGGCAGAAAAACAGGCAACGAGAAGTCACTATCCCGAGCTCTCTCCCTTCGCCGAGGCCACGAAGCTCGAAGCCGATATCCTCGCCTTCTGGGAGGCGAACCGCATCTTCGAGCGCAGCATCGAGGAGCGCCCCGCGTCGAGCCCCTTCGTGTTCTACGAAGGGCCGCCGACGGCGAACGGGCGCCCCGGAGTGCACCACGCCCTTTCGCGCACGATCAAGGATCTCGTCTGCCGCTACCAGACGATGAAGGGGCACCGCGTCGTCCGCAAGGCCGGCTGGGACACGCACGGCCTTCCCGTCGAGATCGAGGTGGAGCACCAGCTCGGCCTCGACGGCAAGGACCAGATCGAGCACTACGGCGTCGCCGCGTTCAACGAGCAATGCCGGAAGAGCGTCTTCAAATATCTCGACGAATGGCTCGACTTCACGAAGAAGCTCGGCTTCTGGCTCGATCTCGACGACCCGTACATCACCTTCAAGAACGACTACATCGAATCGGTCTGGTGGATTCTCAAGCAGTTCTGGGATCAGGACATGCTCTTCGAGGGGCACAAGATCGTCCCGTACTGCCCGAGATGCGGCACGTCGCTCTCGAGCCACGAGGTCTCGCAGGGGTACGCCGACGTGCAGGATCCCTCGATTTTCATCAAGCTCAAGCTCGTCGACGAGGACGCCTATTTCCTCGTCTGGACGACGACGCCGTGGACGCTCATCTCGAACGTAGCGCTCGCGGTCGGGCCCGATCACGACTACGTGCGCGTCCGCAACAAGGGGGATGTGCTCATTCTCGCCGAGGCGCTCGTCAACGTCCTCGACGGCGACACTGAGACTCTCGGCCCGGCGATGAAGGGGCGCGATCTCATCGGCAAGCGCTACGAGCCGTGCTTCCCGTTCTTCGACAAGATGGTCGACGCATTCCGCGTCATCGGGACGGACTTCGTTTCGCTCGAGGACGGCACCGGCATCGTGCACATGGCCCCCGCGTTCGGCGAGGACGACTACAACGCCGGGAAGGCCGAGAATCTCCCGATGATCCAGCCCGTCGACGAGACGGGGCGGTTCACGCCCGAGGTGACGCCGTGGGCGGGGCAGTTCATCAAGGACGCCGATCCCGAGATCATCACCGATCTCAAGAAGCGCGGCATCCTCTACCGGAGCGGGAAGATCACCCACTCCTACCCGTTCTGCTGGCGCTGCAGATCGCCCCTCATCTACTACGCGCGCCGCTCGTGGTACATCAAGACGACCGCCTTCAAGGATCTCCTCCTCGAGGCGAATTCGAAGGTGCAGTGGTTCCCGCCCGAGGTGGGGGAGAACCGCTTCACCGCGTGGCTCGAGGGGAACGTCGACTGGGCGCTCTCGCGCGAGCGCTACTGGGGCACGCCGCTCAACATCTGGACGTGCGAGTCGTGCAAGGAGCGGTTCTGCATCGGCTCCGTCGAGGAGCTCCGCTCGATCGCCGAAGCGTTCCCCGAGGAGTACGATCTCCATAAGCCGTTCATCGACGACCTCGACGTCGGCTGCCCCGAGTGCGGCGGCAAGATGAATCGCGTGCCGGAAGTGATCGACTGCTGGTTCGATTCGGGCTCGATGCCGTTCGCGCAGTATCATTACCCGTTCGAGAACATGGACCTCTTCAAGGGCCAGTATCCGGCCGAGTTCATCAGCGAGGGGGTCGAGCAGTCGCGGGGATGGTTCTATTCGCTCCTCGTGATCGGCGCCTTCCTCACGAAGCAGAGCCCGTACAAGCGCTGTCTCCCGCACGGGCTCGTGCTCGATGCGGCGGGGCAGAAGATGAGCAAATCGCGCGGCAACGCCGTCTCGGCGAGCGACGTCCTCGCCTCGGACGGCGCCGACGCGCTCCGCTGGTATATCCTCACGAGCGGCTCGCCGTGGCTCCCGAAGAAGTTCGATCTCGCGTCGCTCCGCGACGCGGCCAACCGGTTCCTCGGCTCGATCAGGAACCTTTATAACTTCTTCTCGATGTACGCGGAGATCGACGGATTCGCGCCCCGCGGGGACGTGAAGAGCTCGAACCTCCTCGATCGCTGGATCCTCTCGCGGTACAACACGACCGTGCGCGAGGTCGGCGACATGCTCGACCGCTACGAGCTGACCCGCGCCGCGCGCGCGATCCAGGCATTCGTCATCGACGAGCTCTCGAACTGGTATCTGCGCCGCAGCCGCCGGCGTTTCTGGAAGAACGAGATGTCGGACGACAAGCTCGCCGCGTACGAGACGTTCCACCGGGTGCTCGAGGGGCTCATGCGCCTCTCGGCGCCGTTCGTCCCGTTCCTCGCGGACGCCGTGTACCGGCGGCTCGGGGGCTCGAAGGAGAGCGTGCACCTCGATCTCTTCCCGACGGTCGACGAATCGGCCATCGACGCCGCCCTCGAGAAAAAGATGGCGGGCGTGCTGAAGACGGTCTCGGTCGGCCATGCCATCCGCAACAGCGCGCAGGTCAAGGTGCGCACGCCGCTCGCCGAGATCTTCATCCACAGCCCCTACCCGACCGAGACGGAGTGGCTCGCCGGGGAGGAGTTCGCGTTTCTCGTCAGGGACGAACTCAACATAAAGAAAGCGACGCTCGTTGCCGACCCGGGAGTATATGTAAAATATAGAGTTAAGGCTGATTTTGCGAAGCTCGGCAAGCGATTCGGAAAGAGTATGAAAGAGGCGGCCGCGCTGCTCGAGAAGCTGGACGCCGCGAGCGTAAAGGCGCTCCTCTCCACAGGGGAGACTTCCATAGAACTTGCTGGCAAAAAAGAGGTTATAACGAAGGAAGAGGTACAAATCCTGCAAGAGACGCAGGAAGGCTTCGTCGCGGGATCGGACGGAGACCTCACGGTCATTGTGGATACGCGCCTCACGCCGGAGCTTCTCAAGGAAGGGACGGCCCGTGAGATCGTCAACCGCATCCAGAATCTCCGGAAGGAATCCGGTCTCGAGGTGAGCGACCGCATCGCGCTCTCGTGCCGCGCCCCCGAGGAAGTTTCTGTTGTGCTGCGTGAGTTTGGTGAGCATATTTGCATGGAAACGCTCGCCGAGCGGCTCGAAGAGGGAGAGAAAGACTGGCCGTTTACAACTGATTTCAAGGCCGGCGAGCATTCGGTCAAGCTGTGGATCAAACGGCTCTAACGCGTCGATCGTTCAAGGAGAATTCGGACATGCCAATCAAGAAGCTCGTCAAGAAGATCGCGAAGAAAATAAGCGGCAAGAAGGCCGAGAAGAAGCAGCCGCAGAAAGCCGCGCCGAAAAAGGCGGCTCCGAAGGCTCCAAAGAAGCCCGCCGCCAAGAAGCCGCCCAAGAAGGTCGAAGCGCGCAAGCCCGAGGTGCGCATGCCGGAGCCGCGCGTACCGGAGCAGCGCAGGCCCGAGCCGAAGAAAAACGAGCCGAAGCGCAAGAGACTCGGCAAGAAAGAGCTCGAGCACTACCGCGAGCGGCTCCTCGTCGAGCGTGGCCGGATTCTCCGCGAGCTCGGCCGGATCACCGAGGCGATCAACGAGTCGTCCGAGGAGCAGGACGCGGCGAAGCAGTCCTATTCGAACCACCTCGCCGACATCGGCACCGATTACATGGAGAAGGAAAAGAACTACTACTACGCTGATCAGGAAGGGCAGTACCTCAAGGCGATCGAGGCCGCCCTCGCGCGCATCGAGAGCGGGGAGTACGGGCAGTGCATGGAATGCCTGGACCTCATCTCCGACAAGCGTCTCGAAGCGGTGCCCGCCGCGGAGCTCTGCATCGCGTGCAAGGACAAGAAGGAAAAGCTCGAGAGGGGACGTTGATCGGTGCTCTACTTCGCGATCGCGGCGCTCGTCGTCATCCTCGACCAGGCCTCGAAGCGGGCCATCTGGGAAATCTACCAGTATAGCGGCGGAACCGACGTCATCGACGGCTTCTTCCGCATCTCGCTGAGCAAGAACAAGGGGGCCGTCTTCGGCATCCTCTCGGGCGCCGGGGATCTGCTCCTCGTCGTCAGGATCATTTCGATCGCGGTGCTCACCTTCTTCGCGTACCGGATGCGGTACGCCCCGGCGCATAAGCGCGTGTGCCTCGGCCTCATCCTCGGCGGGGCGTTCGGCAATCTCATCGACCACATCGCGGCGGGGGAAGTGCTCGATTTCCTCGACGTCGGGATCGGCATGCACCGGTGGCCCACGTTCAACGTCGCCGACATCGCGGTCACGATCGGCGCCTTGCTCCTCATCTTCAGCTACGCCCTGCACCCGGATTCCCCGTTGAAGGAAGTTGAGCCGTCCCCGCGGGAGCAGTCTTGACGGACCGGCAATCGTTCGAATTTCTCGTCGACGAAGACGACGCCGGAGGGCGCCTCGACTCCTACCTGAGCGCGCAGATCCCCGCGCTCTCGCGCTCGCGGATTCAAAAGGCGCTCGCGGCCGGCGACGTGCTCGTCGACGGCGCGCCCGCGTCGAAAGCGGCCCGGAAGGTGCGGCAGGGGGAGCGGATCGAGCTGTCCTTCAGCCCTCCCCGGCCGCTCGAGATCGTTCCCGAGAACATCCCGCTCGATATCGTGTACGAGGACGAGCATCTCGTCGTCGTGAACAAGGCCCCGGGGATGGTCGTCCATCCGGCGCCCGGCCACGAGACGGGTACGCTCGTGCACGCCCTCATGGCCCACTGCACCAATCTCTCCGGCATCGGCGGCGTGCTCCGCCCCGGCATCGTGCACCGCCTCGACGCGGGCACCTCGGGGCTCCTCGTCGTCGCGAAGGACGACGAGACGCACATCGCGCTGAGCCGCGCGCTCATGGAGCGCTCCGTGAGCCGTCTCTACTGCGCCCTCGTCTGGGGGGAAATGCCCCAGCGGACGGGCGTAATCGACATGCCCATCGGGAGATCCCCGTCCGATCGGAAAAAGATGGCGGTGGTCGCCGAGGGGGGCAGGGAAGCCGTGACGACCTACTATGTTATAGACACGTTCGGACCCTTCCAGTATATTAGGCTCAAGCTCGGAACGGGACGGACGCACCAGATCCGCGTGCACCTCTCGCGGGTCGCTCATCCCGTTCTCGGCGACCCCGCGTACGGCGGGAGACGCGAACGGCGGGGGGGGCTCTCGGGGAAGGCCGCCGCGACGGCGGACAAGGCGCTCGCGATGATCGACCGGCAGGCCCTCCATGCGGAGGAGCTCACGTTCGTTCATCCCGCGACGGGGAATCCCATGACGTTCAATGCGCCGCTCCCGGCCGATTTCCGGGCGGTCCTCGATTTCCTGAAGACGGCGTGAGCGCTGCGCCGTCGGGGAGAGGCGACGGTGCGCATCGAATCCCGCGAGAAGAACGGAGTCGTCATCCTCGATCTGCAGGGAAAGCTCATGGGGGGGCCCGACGCCGAAACCTTCAAGAGCACATTTCATCGGCTCCTCGAGCAGGGCCGCAAGCGCGTCGTCGTGAACCTGCACGGCGTCGACTGGATCAACAGCACGGGCATGGGCATTCTCATCTCGGGATACACGACGATGCGGCGGGGGGGCGGCGATCTCCGGCTGCTCCACGTCTCGGACCGGATACGGAGCATTCTCTACGTCACGAAGCTCAACCTGATCTTCAAATGCTTCGAGAACGAAGACGAAGCGGTGGCGAGCTTCCTGGACGGATGATTCGAAGGCAATTCCACGAGGAGGCAACGAGCCGCCATGGCCGGCACAGTCGTTCTTGAGTTTCCGAGCGATTACAAGTTCCTCAACGTCGTCGATCTCGTCTGTAACGAGGTGATCCAGAACCTGTGCATCAAGCACGAGGCCGCCAACGAGATCGCGATATCGGTGATCGAGGCGGTCACGAACGCCATCGAGCACGGAAACCACGAGTGCTGCGACCAGAACGTCCGGATCCAGTTCGAGTGCAAGGAAGACCGCTTCTGCGTCGAGGTCGAGGACTGCGGCAAGGGCTTCGATTACCAGTGCTTTCTCCAGAACATCCCCGATCCGACGAACGTGGGGCATCTGCGCGGGAGGGGCATCTATATCATGAAGAACATGATGGATTCGCTCGATTTCGAGATGGTGCCCGGCCACGGCATGAAGGTCAGGCTCGAGAAAAAGCTGAAACCGAAGGCCGACGGCGACGTTCAAAAGGATTAGTCGGGGTCCGCCGCAGCGATATCCAGGCGATTTCCGGAAGTGGTTGAAATGGGCGCCTCCTCCTTTCTCGCGAGCTTCTATCTCGTTTGCGGCATCATCATCTTCTTTCTCGCCGTGATGATCGTGCGGCAATCGTCGAAGAGCACGGCGAGCTGGTTCACGGCGCTCGTGCTCTTCTTCGCGAGCTTCGGACCCATCCTCGGCGCGGTGAGCTATCTCCTCGCGGCGAATCCCCGCGAAGGCACGCTCCTCTTCAAAAACCTCGTCGAGAGCTTCGACTACGTGTGGGAGTTCTTCTTCCCCTCGCTCGTGCTCTTCGCACTCGTGTATCCGCGGCGGCACCGCTCGTGGCCGTGGGTTCGCAAGATCGCCTGGATGCTCTTCCTCCCGCACCTGTTCCATCTCATCCTGCTCATATTCCTCCTGCATCGCGTGAATCCCTCGCGCATGTTCCAGGGGCTCGGCCAGCTCGACGTTCCCTTCGCCGCGGCGAAAGCGCTCCTCGAGCGATCGGCTGATTTTCTCAACATCTTTTTCTCGCTGCTCTTCAAGGCGCACCAGCAGCTGTTCGCGCTCGTGGACGTCGCGTACGCGGCGTTCGCGATGGTGCTCCTCGTGGGCGGCATCCGGTCGGACGTTCCGCCCCGCGTCAAGCGGCAGGTGCGCGTGCTGCTCGTGGGGCTCGGGCTCTGCATCGTCACATTCGTCTTCGCGGGGCTCGCGCCGGCGCTCGCGGGGGCGGAGGCGCGCGAGGATATCTCGACCGCGCTCATCAACGCGGCGCTCATTATCGGCGGGGGCTCGATCGCGTTCGCCATCGTGCGCTACCAGCTCCTCGATATGCGGCTCATCGCGCGGCGCGGCATCCTCTACGTCGCGGCGGCCGCCGTGTTCGCCTCGGTGTACCTCCTCATTATCAAAGAGATCACGAGCCTCTTCGGCCGGTTCTCGGGCGGGCGCGTCGAAATCCTCGAGACGGGCTTCATCATCCTCTTCATCATCGCGTTTCAGCCGGTGCTCGGGCGGATCGAGGAATGGTCCGAGCGATTCCTCGTGCGCGAGCAGCACAGCCCGCGCGCCCGCATCCGCGCGCTGAGCGGCGAGCTCCTCACGATGATCGACATCGCCGCCATCAAGGAGCGCCTCGGCGCCGTGCTCGCCGACGTGTTCGAGGCGAAGGACGCGCGGCTCGTCGTCGCCGAGGAGGTTCTGAAGGAGAGCGGGGGGGACGCGGACGTCCGCACGGTGTTCGACACGCTCGCCGGCATCGGCGAGCCCGTCACGCGCTCCGATCTTCTCGAATCGCTCGGATTCCTGAGCGCGCGGAAGAACTACCGGCAGAGCAGGCGGAAGAAACACGCGGACGAGATCGCGGCGACGCTCCCCGCCGGCATGCGGCGGTTCGCCGGCTGCGATCTCCTCGTGCCGATCACGCACGACGCGGAGTGCGTCGCGGCGATTCTTCTCGGTGCGCGTCCCCAGCAGGATCGCTACAACGCCGAGGAACGCGCGCTCCTCTCGATGCTTGCCTCGCAGGTCGCGGCCTCTCTCCACAACATCGCGCTCCTCAAGGAAGTGGTCGAGAAGCGGGTCATGGAGGAGGAGCTCAACATCGCCCGCTCGATCCAGCTCAAGCTGCTTCCGTCCGAACCGCCGGAGCTCGAGCGGTTCGAGGTGGCGGCGCTGAGCGTTTCGAGCAAGCAGGTCGGCGGCGACTACTACGATTTCCTTCGCCGGGGCCCCTATCTCGCCATCGCCGTCGCGGACGTGTCAGGAAAGGGATTCCCCGCTTCGCTCCTCATGGCCACGCTGCAGGCGAGCCTCCGATCGAACCTCGACCGGATGGAGTACCCCGTCGAGCTCGTCGGGAAGCTGAACGACATGATGTGCGAGGCGACGACGGAGGACAAATTCGCCACGCTGTTTTACGGCTGCCTCGACATGGATCGGAACGTTCTCCTGTACACGAACGCCGGGCATGTCTTTCCGACGTTCCTCAGCGCCGGCGGGCGCGTCGAAACGCTCGATTACAGCGGGCTCATCCTCGGCGTCCTGCCCGGATTCCAGTACGAGCGCTTCGAGCGTACCCTCGAGCCGGGGGACACGCTCGTCGTGGTCAGCGACGGCGTGACCGAGGCGACGAACGACGCCGGGGAGTTCTACGGCGAGGAGCGCCTGAGCGCCTTGCTCCCGTCGCTGCACGGGAGGCGCGCGTGCGACGTGCGCGACGGGATCATCGAGAGCGTCAGGGAGTTCTCCGGCCCGAAGGGCGCCGGGGACGACGTCACGATTCTCGTGCTCCGCAGGAAGGTGTGAAGCGGTGGCTCGATCGGACCGGAAAACGGCGCGCGTGCTCGCGATCGATCCCGGGACGAAGCGCGTCGGCCTCGCCGTGAGCGATCCGCTCGGGATGACGGCGCAGGGGATCGACACGTACGTGGAGACGCCGGGAAAGGATCTCCTCGATCATCTCGGCGCGCTCATCGAGCGGTACGGGATCGAGGCGGTCGTCGTGGGGCTCCCGCTCTCCATGCAGGGGAAGGATATCGAGGGTTCGGTCCGCTCGCGCGCGCTCGCCGAGCGGATCGCCGGCCGCTTCGGCCTCGCCGTGCGGCTGATGGACGAGCGCATGACGAGCCTCGAGGCCGAGCGGGTGCTGCGGAGCGGCGATCGCGAATTCGTCCGCGGCGACATCGACAAGCTGTCGGCGATGCTGCTGCTCCAGAGCTATCTCGACGAAACGCCGGAAAGGCCGGAACGATGACGAGACTCTCGACGATTCTCGCGCTCGTCTTCGCCGTGGGGCTCATCGCCGCCGTGTACGTCGGCGTTCTCTACTACGGCGAGGACGTCAAGACCGGCACGCCGAAGGTCGAAATCCGCGTCAGCCCCGGCATGTATCTCGGGGACGTCCAGCGGATGCTCGTCGACGCGAAGGTGCTCAAGCATCCTCATCTCTTCCGGTGGGTCGCCGTTCTCACGGGGAAGGACAAAAAGGTGCAGGCGGGGCGCTACGTGTTCCTGAACGGCATGAGCATCGACCGGATGCTCGACAAGCTCTCGCGGGCCGAGTTCGAGGTGACGCGTCTCACCGTGCCGGAGGGCTTCATGATCCGCGAAATCGCCGACGCGGTGCAGCGCGACGTCGAGATCGACTCGGCGCGGTTCGCCGAGACCGTCCGCGATCCCGAGTTCGCGCGGCAGCTCGGCATCAACGCGCCGACGCTCGAGGGATACCTTTACCCCGACACGTACCTCTTGAGCTGGCCGATCTCGTCGCGCGATCTCGCCCGTCTCATGGTGGAGCGGTTCCGTGAGGTCTATCGCGAAGAGGTCGCGAAGCGCGCGAACGAGGCGGGGCTTTCGACGAACGAGATCGTCGCGCTCGCATCGATCGTGCAGGCCGAAGCGCAGAACGAATCGGAGATGCGGCGCATCTCCGCCGTCTATCACAACCGCCTGCGCAAGGGGCTGCGGCTCGAGGCCGACCCGACGGTCGCCTACGCCCTCGGCGGCGTGCGCCGCGGGCTCAAGTACAGCGATCTCAAGGTGGATTCGCCGTACAACACCTACCGGAACAAGGGGCTCCCGCCGGGCCCCATCTGCAGCCCCGGGCTCCCGGCGCTGCTCGCGGCGGTGCGGCCGCTCGAGGGATGCGAGGATCTCTATTTCGTCGCGACGGGGGACGGGAGCCATCTCTTTTCGAGAACGCACGAGGAGCATCTCAAAGCGAGGCGATACGCGAAACTGCTGCGGGAACAGATCGCGGCCGCGAAGGCGCTTCAGGACACGGTGAAAAATGAAGAACAGACGAAAAAGCCCGCCCCGGAGCCCGCGAAAGAAACAGGCGCCGGCAGGTAAGCTCGCGAAGCTCGAGGGACTCGTCGCGGACTGCGGCGGGGCGCTCGTCGCCTTCTCGGGGGGCGTCGATTCGACGTTTCTCCTGAGCGTGGCGAAGGACGCGCTCGGCGCGAATCTCCTCGCCGTTACGGTCGTGTTCCCGGCAGTGCCCGCGGCCGAGGTCCGGCGCGCTCGCGCGCTCGCCCGGTCGCTCAAGGTGCGGCACCTCGTCGTCCGCGCTGACGACGTGGCCGATACGGAGCGCTTCCGGATGAATCCCCCCGACCGGTGCTATCACTGCAAGACGGCCATTCTATCGAAGCTCTCTTCGATCGCGCAGGCGCTCGGATTTCCCTGCATTCTCGAGGCGTCGAACGTCGACGACCTCGGGGATTACCGCCCGGGGCACCGGGCGGTGAAGGAGATCGGCGCGCGGAGCCCCCTCATCGAGGCCGGGCTCACGAAGGCGGATATCCGCGCCCTCTCGAAGGCGCGCGGCCTCCCGACGTGGAACAAGCCGTCCGCGGCATGCCTTGCGTCGAGGATCCCGTATGGCGAGACGATCACGAGGGAAAAGCTCGCTCGCATCGAGAAGGGGGAGGCTTATCTCGCGAAGCTCGGCTTCGGGGCCGTTCGCCTGCGCCATCACGGCGACCTCGCGCGGATCGAGGTTCCCGCGGGGGAGATTCCACGGCTCGCGAGCGGCGCACTGCGGGGCAGGATCGCCACAAAGCTGAAGGCCCTCGGCTTCCGGTACGTCACCTTCGACATCGAGGGGTTTCGCTCGGGCAGCATGAACGAGACGCTCCCTGGAGCCGGGAGTAAACGGGCGGCGATCCTGAAACGGGCGGCGCGGAAGCGTTCTTGACATCGGCCGTTTAATGGCTATCATGGAAGAAGGATCATTTATCGACCCGATAAAGAGAGGACTCTGAAATGCACGCCCTTCGAAAATACCGCCACGTTTTCATGGTCGCCGGACTCGTCGCGATCGTCGCCGGATACGTGTTCCTCGGCTACGGTTCCATCTCCCTCGCCCCGGTGCTCCTCGTCCTCGGATACTGCGTCCTCGTACCGATGGCGCTCCTCTAAGGCCTCGCGGGCGAATAGCTCAGTTGGTCAGAGCGCCTGCCTTACAAGCAGGAGGTCGCAGGTTCAAGTCCTGCTTCGCCCACCAGATAATTCAAAAACTGCAAGATTTATTGAATCCTCTCTCACGTCCCATTCCGTATTGTTATTGGCAGGCGAGTAAGCCCTTGGTATTCGCCCCTGTCCCGACTCATTTGCGCTGGACATGAAATGGGAAAGCGACTAATTCTGAAAATCACGGACCGAGAGATACCGGGCTGCGGGGTCATTGAGGATTGACGGAATGCGGATACGCTTTTTAACGGGTGCGGTCATAGCGGCGATCGCCTGCCTCGCCGTGACGCCTCTGATCGGTGCGCCGAAGAATACCGCGAGGAATACCGCGCCGGCAAAGTCCGGCGCGGTTTCATACCATGCGCCGGAAAATCCGGGCGCGTCTTCCGTCTTCGCCCCGGGCCGATTCGTGGCGAGGGTATGGAGCGGCGGTTCCGGACTGCCGGGAAGCAGCGTGCGGGCGCTGGCCATGACCGGGGACGGATTCATCTGGGCCGGCACCGAGGCCGGCCTCGCGCGGTTCGACGGCGTGAGCTTCACGGTGTTCGACCAGTGGAACACTCCCGCCCTCAAGGACAGCCGGATACTTTCCCTCTACAGAGCGGTCGACGGAGCGCTGTGGATCGGGACCGACGGAGGCGGACTCTGCGCCTTCGGCGAGCGGCGAATGGCGCTGCATCGGCGAAAAGGAGGGGCTCCGCAGCCCGCATGTGCGCTCGATTGCCGGCGGCGGCGGACGGCTCTGGATCGGCACGGACTACGGCGTGCACCGTCTCGATGGAGAGAAGATCGAAGTTTTCGGCCTCGACGAAGGGCTTTCCAATAACATCATCACGTCGCTCGCGATCTCTCCGTCCGAGGACGGTCGTGAACGTCTCTGGGTGGGGACGATGTGGGGCGGTCTGGCGAGCATCGAAGACGGCGCCGCGCAGCTGTTCGATTTCAACGACGGTCTCGGGGATCTGTCGGTGCAGTCTCTCCTCGCCCGGCCCGGCGGGGATCTATGGATCGGGACGATGAAGGGGCTCTTCCGCCTTCCGGACAATGAAAAAAGGATCCGGTTTGTTCCGGGCGTGGACGATTGCCCCGTGACGGCGCTGGCCCCGGGGCCGGATGGGAGTCTGCTGGTCGGGACGATGACCGAGGGGCTGAAGATTCTCGCGGGATCGACGTTCACCGATCTGTTCGTCGATGACGACCTCGCCGACAGCCATGTCCGTGCGATCCTGGTGACGCCGGACGAATGTATATGGGTTGGAACCGAGTCGGGAGGACTCGTTCGACTCAAGGAGCGGACGGTTGGCTCTATCACCGTCGCCGACGGGCTGCCCGAAGGATCGGTCTACGCCGTTCTCGAAGAGGGCCGGGGCAGCTTCTGGGTCGGCACCGAAAACAGCGGGCTCTGCCTGCTGCAGGGCGGAAAGGTCGTTCGCGTGATCGACAAGCGGGAGAGGCCTCGCGGGCGACATGGTGCGCGTGCTCTCCAAAGACAAGGCCGGCAGGCTCTGGGTGGGGACGATGGACGGCGGCATTTCGATCATCGACGGCGCACGGATACGGAACCTGACTGCGGCGGACGGGATTCCCTCGAATAATATCTCGGAGATTCTCTTCGACGACGGCGGCGGGCTGTTGATCGGCACGGAAAGGGGATTGTACGGCGGACGCGCCGACACGCCGCGCAATCTTTCCCCCGTCGCCGGTTTGGAGGGCCAGACGATCCGCACCCTGTATCGCGGCGGCGACGGCGCGACGTACGCAGGAACGCGGAGCGGATTGTGGAGACTCGCCGGATCCTCGATCGAGAGGATCGGCGGAGCCGAGCTTGAGGCCGAGGTTCTTTCCGTTTACCGTGATACGCCCGGGACGATCTGGGCGGGGACGAACGGCGGCGGGCTGATGCGCGTTTCAGGAGGCAAGGTCCGGTCCTTCACCGTACGGGACGGTCTGCCGGGCAATTTCATCTTCAGCATCTACCGGCGGGAGCCGAATTCCGGCCCGCTCTGGATCAGCTGCGAGGCGGGTGTCTTCACCATCGACGCCGATTCGCTCGCCGCCTACGGCGAAGGCGGAACGAGGATCCTCGCGCCCACGCTCTACGACGAAAACGAAGGGATGCCCTCGAGCAGGTGCAACGGATACTGCGCTCCTTCCTTCTGCGTATCGAGCTCGGGGAAATCCTACTACCCCACCAATGGCGGCCTGGCGGTCTTCGATGGGGAAGCAGCGGCGGCCGGAACTCCGGCAGCCCCCGGGGCTCCGGCGGCGTCCGAGGCTCCGGCTGCCCCCCGCGTGATCCTCGAGCCGCCCATCGTGGAGAACGCCCGCGTGGAGATAAGGTTCACCGCGATCGATTGGTCGGCTCCTGAGAAGGTCAGATTTCTCTATCGGCTCGAGGGATACGATCGGGATTTCAAAGCGGTTCATCCGGGGCAGCCGCGCCGCGCCGTTTACAGCGGCCTTCCCCCCGGGAAATATCGGTTCACGGTCAGGGCGATCGGCAACACGGGGCTGTGGAGCGAGGAAGCGGCGACGCCGGCCTTCGCCATCGAGCCGCCGTTCTATCGCAGGGCGGGTTTCATCGTTGTTGCGCTTCTGGCCGCGTCGCTTGCGGCGGGCGGGACGGTCGCTCTGGCGAGGCGCAGGAAGGCGCGCAGGCAGAGCCTGAAATACAGCACATCCTCGATAAGCGGCGAAAGGATGGATGAGGCGTACGAGACTCTGAGGGCTTTGATGGAGGAGGAAAAGGTATTCCTCGATCCCGATCTCACCCTGAAGAAGCTCGCCCAGAAGCTCAATATCCACTACAACCATCTCTCGCGGATCATAAACGAGAGATACGGCGAGAGCTTCAACACCTACATCAACCGTCACCGGATCGAGGAGGCGAAGAAGCGGCTCTCCGACCCGGCCTTCGCCGATAAGAACATCCTCGAGATCATGCTGGAAACGGGATTCTACTCGAAATCGACCTTTAACACCGCTTTCAAGAAATTCACCGGGAAGAGCCCCTCCGATTTTCGCAAGAACAATTCCTGACGGCCGGCCCCCCTTTTCAGCGTTCTGAATGTCAATTAGAACCGTTTCGAGGTTCTACATTGCAACTCCGGGCGATCGGAAGGGGTCGAAATGCGTATCATTCGTGTACGAATTAATCGGGGACCGGGCTCGAAACTCTGACGCGGGAGGACGCGAATGAAAAAGGGAATGACATTCGTCATCTCCGCCATGTTCCTCGTGCTGGTTTGCGGAGCGGCCTTTGCAGCCGGCGTGGAAGAAGTCCACAAGAAATTCGAGGGGGTGAAGTCGGTAAGCCTCGAAACGGTCAGCGGCGACTGTGTCGTGAAGACTCATAAGTCCGGCGAGGTCCTGGTCGACATCGAGTACGACGTCGACCCGGAAGGCTCGTTCGTGTACAGGATGAACGAAAGAGGCGGCAAGCTGGTTCTCGAGGAGGACTGGGAGAGCAGGCACGGGGGGTCGATGAGCGGAGATGTGATGTGGACGATCACCATGCCGGAAGGGATGGATATCAAGTATTCCACTGCTTCGGGCGATCTGTCCGTCACCGGCCCGGTCGGAAGGGTCAAGGCGAGCACCGCTTCGGGGGACATCGAGATCGTGGACGCGAAAGGCGTCGTGGACGTTTCAACTGCGAGCGGCGATGTGCTGCTGAGAAACGTGGCCGGAGAAAATGATGTCTCGACGGCGAGCGGCGATATCCGGATCGAGAACTCGTCCGACGATATCCATGCTTCCACGGCGAGCGGCCGTATCGAGGCCATCGGCGGCGCGGGTGACATGAATCTGAGCACCGCTTCGGGGGAGATCGATATCACCGATGCAAAGGGAGCATTCGATCTCAGCTGCGCCAGCGGAGAGATCACGGCGAAGGGAATCACCATCGACGGGGAGAGCGGTTTTTCCACGGCGTCCGGAAGCGTGGAGATCGTGCTCGCCGCCGCCAGCGAATACGATATCACCCTGTCGACCGCTTCAGGGGACATCACCCTGAGCTACAACGGTAAGCCGGTCAAGGGATACTTCGAATTCGAGGCGAGGAAGAGAAAGGGACATATCAGCAGCCCCATCGCCTTCGAAAACGAGGAAGAGTTCGAGCAGCACGGCGATACCTATGTGAGAAAATCGTTCTCCGTGGGGGGAAAGTCGCCGTCGATCTATTTCAGCACGGCGTCCGGTTCGATCGTGCTCAAGAAATAGTTGCCGTCGATCTGATGAGTTCACGAGCACTGAGGATGACCCGGGATTCGCCCGGGTCATCCTCTTTTCGGGGGGCCGGGCCGCTTCTCGAACAGAAGGTCGCAGGTTCAAGTCCCGCTTCGCCCGCCAGCGACATGGTCCGATTGATTATTGACAGCTGTTCCGTTCGGCTCCTATAATTCCCTTCGCCCCATTTCCAAAGAAAACATTGGATCGCTTCTGTTCTCGAGGAAACGGCATGGTGTTGCGGAGAGCTGCTGCGGCGTCGACGGTGATCATCCTGCTGTGCGCATATCTGTGCTGCTCTCGCGATGAAGCCGATGTAGGAGAGGCGATCTCGAAGCCGATCCCGCCGATCGCTCCCGATACCGTGTACACTGGGCAGATAGTGACCGTGGCGACGAACGGGGCGATCAGCAATCAGGGGCACGGCATCGAGTATCGCTTCGATTGCGACGCCGAGGGAACCCACGATTACAGCGCTTGGAGCTCTTCCGACAGCCTGATGACGGCATGGCCCCGGCCGGGCGCGTACCTCCTGAAGGCTCAGGCCAGGTGCGGGACTCATGTGGCCGAGGAATCGCCCTGGTCCGACGGCACATCGATAACGGTGAAAGAAACCGCCGTTTCGAAGCCGAGTTCGCCGGTTGGCCCCCCGATCAGAAAGACCGATGAGCTCGGTACATACTGCACCGGCGGTGCCGTCTGCACGAGGGGAGATTCCGTCGAGTATCGCTTCAATATCAATTCCGACGGTGTTCATGACACCATGAGCTGGAGCGGCGATACCTGTCTGTCTCTTGCTTGGCCGCTCGCGGGGGCCTACGTGATACAAGCCCAGGCTCGGTCCCTGATCGACACCTCGAGCGTCTCTCCCTGGTCGGATGGAATCTCGGTCGATGTGAGAAACCACGATCCCGATTGCAGAATTCTCCGGGCTTGGTGCCATTTCACTCCGCGGTCCACCGACGTCCCGGATAGCATGCTCGTTGATTTCCTCGACGATGATCCGGATACCCTCCCGAATGGTTCGAGGCTCAGAATGGAATACGAAGGATGGGACAACGCACTTCCGTATATGTCGCCCGCCCCGATCCGTTTTCAGTTCGGCTACAGGCGCTGGACAATCGATGAGAGCGGCAGGACTGTCGCCGACAAGTCGTCTCCTTGGTACCCCTTGCAGAAATCCGAAGACACGAATCCGATGGATTCGAATCCTTCCACGAGGGATCGGGATTCCACAACGATGAGGATCAACACGTTCAATTACGAGTTTCGCGTTCGTTCGTGGGACGAACAGAATAAGATCGATGCGTCTCCGGCCACCGTGCGCTTCTTCGGTAATTTCAGACCGACGATCGACAGCGTCGTCGTGGGCTTCTACGATCAAGTGACCCACGCATTTCGGAGAGTCCTGTTCGATACGCTCTATGTCGGCTGGACCGGTGTCCCGGGACAGTCTCGGGGCAATATCATGAATCCTTATCTGGTCGAGTCCGTGGCCGGAACGATCGTGAAATCATACAAATTCAACATTCGGGCGGGCGGTCATGACGATCCGCGGGATCCCGCGGGCTCGGGAATCTACGGCTGGAAGCTCCTGATTGACGATCCCGATGGGGCTGCTTACCAAGGCCTGAATCAGTGGATCTTCGATAATCCCGTTAATCAATTCGAACAAGAGATCGTCTTTCAGATCCAGTCTTCGGTGGGCGACGACATCGTCCAGAATCCTCCCGCCAACCTCGGCGCACAGATAGTCCACGTTATCGCGAGGGATATGAGGAACGACGAAACGTCCCTCGAGGGGATTCGCGGCATTACCCCGCAATTCGATGAGATGGGAAGGCCGATTCCCTGTAACTGCTGGTATCTCGCTCAATACTATTTCGCCAGCTACGCGAGAAGAGAAACGTCGACGCGTCCGCTCTATTTGAAGCTCGTGAGGTAGCGCAGCCTTGCGTGCAAGCAGGAAGTCGCGGGCTCAATACAGGTCCGGTTTATGCAAACATATCAGGACCGACCCTGAGCAGTACACCTGGATGCAATCACAAACCAACAGGGGGAACCATGAGGAAGAATAAGCCGGCGGCGATATTCGCAATTATCACGGTCGCGTTGCTTTTGCAGACCGGCGGCGGCACGGCCGGCGATACGTCATGCAGGACGAACGAATATGAAATAATGTCGCTTCTCATCCAGGAACAGTACGGCTCCGAGTTCAGCCTGATACTGATCGACCGCGACACCGAATCGTCGTGCCCGCGCGAGCCTCTGGGCTTCCTGAAGGAGACATGGCCGAAGCTCAAGGGCGAAACGATCGATTCCCTCATAGTCAATTACAGCAGCGCGCCGCGCCGGCTCGCGGAGAGCTTCAGCCTCCCCGTCGAATACCGGCTCATATCCGGCGATGAATACATGAAAATCCTGCGCGTCAATTCTCCCGGAGCAGGGACCCTCGAAGCGGGCGCGGATGCCGGCGCGACCGGGACAGAGGCGTATGCAGCGATACCCGGCGCCGCCGAGCCGGACTGGGACAACTTCGACAAGATCTTCCCGGACGTTCAGGGATACCTGACATTCTCCCGGGTCGCGTTCGACTCCGAGTGCACCCAGGCGCTCGTGATATTCTCCAACGCCTACCGGTGCAGCGGAGTCCGCACCAGGCCGCAGATGCGCGAGATCGCCTGCTTCGGCAAAAAAGACGGAGCCTGGGTTCTCGTCGGCATATCGCGGGGAATACAGACGATGGATTGATATCCGGCCCCGCGGCTTCGCTGTCCTCGAGATCGCTCGCTGCAGCCGATGCGCCGCGAGGAAGCCGCAGGTTTAAGTTTCCGCTTCGTCCGCCAAACGTTCTCCGCCAGGGTTCCGCGTTTTTCCGCCGCATCCCTCGGTAATTGACTCGGCCCCGGCCGTCTATTATCTTCAAAGTGCAAGAGGGATGATAAAAGCCGATTCAACCGAAAAACGCCTTCATTCTTGACCGATACCTTCGAGGATAGACGTAGAAGGGCTCATCGAGGGGGGGCGATCCACATGTGGAATCGCGAGATCGTTTGCGCGGGTCTTGCCGCTCTGCTCGTGTGCGCGCTCGCCGCGCCCGCGGGCTCGATCGGTCGCGTCGGACCGGTCGTGAAGGGCGCGACCAGTCCCGATCGGACTCTCGTTCTTGACGGGAGCGGCACTCACGATATCGGGCAGCTGTTGATTCATACGGCGAATTGGGGACTCTTCGGATCCTATCCGAATTCGACGATGCCGTTCAGCCAGTTCCCGTCGGCCGAATGGCCCGCGGGAAGCGGGGTGGAGCACTTGTGCGTCGCCGGCCTCTGGGTCGGGGCGGATATCGGTTTCAATCCCATTGGGCAAGAGGATCTTCACGTTTCGACATCCACCTATGAAATGGAGTTCAGGCCGACCGACGATCCGATCGACAGGATCTACGAGACGCACGAGGGGGCGTGGGGGGGAACCGGATCCCCATGCCGAATGCGGACGACGACGGAGACGGGCTCATCGACGAGGACTGGCTCGACCGGCAAGACAACGACGGCGACGGCCTCGTTGATGAGGACTTCGCCGCGATATCGCAGCAGATGTTCAGCTGCCGGTACACGGACGACCAACCCGCCGCGATCGCGCAGTACCCCGAGCACGAGCCGCTTCATATCATGGTGCGGCAAGAGAGCTATCAGTGGACCGATCCGCGCTTCGACGACTTCATCGGGATCAAGTTCATCATCACGAACATAGGGGCCGAACCTCTCGGCATGATCAGGCTCGGCTTCTTCATGGATGCCGATATCGGCCGCCGCAGCACCCCGTCGTACTGGGCTGACGACGCTGCCGGCTCCTGGCGGGGGATCAGGTGTACGGAGCTCGGCCCCGCCTCTCTCAGCATCGGGTATATGTATGACGCCGACGGCGACGGGGGTCAAACGACGAGCTACATCGGCGCCTGGGTGCTCGGGCATCGGCTCGATCCTCAGAATCCATGGGGTGCCGAGACTGCTGAACGCATGGGCATGAATTCGTTTCATATATTCAAGGGCGACCAGCCATACGAGAATGGGGGCGATCCGGTAAACGATCTTCAGCGGTTCGAACTCATGCACGACGAAACCTTTGACATGAATCAAACGGCGGCGGGAGATTACCGGATTCTCATGAGCCTCGGCAGCTACCACACAGGTTTGCTGCCCGGAAACTCCCTCATCTTGCATATGGGCCTCGTTTGCGGCGACGGTCTCGAGGGGCTGCTCGACAACGCGGCGATGTGCCAGCGCCTCTTCGACGGACTGCGCTTCGACTACGATTTGGACTACATGACGGGCGTCGACCGCCGGGAGCGGCCATTACCCGGGCCGGTCAATGCGATTATCATCGATTCCTGCCGCTCGGAGTACAGCGTTCCGCGGAGCTGGCCGCGGGGCGTGACCGAATGGATAAACTACGATTGCAGGGCGGAGGATGAGGGCAAGGCTTACTGCATGCTCGACGAGGCGGACAGCATGCTTTTCCGCACCGGGGTGGCGGGCCTCGAGAGGCCCGTGCACTGGATCTACGAGCAGCAGCCGGTTGAGCCTGCGCTCTCTCTGCACGGCTACCACACCGTCAGCCTCGTCGGCGTGACGTGGCGGTTTCAGCTCGAGCTTCACAACGCGGGGCCGGGGATTGCCCGGAATGTGAAGGTCATTCTGCACGAAGAGAGCGAGGATGTGACGATTCCCGATCCCGACTGCAGTTTCGGCTACCTGCTCGTGGGCGAGATGAGCTGGGGGGGCGACGACGTGTACACCGTCGATTTGACGAACCACCCGGATGGGAACTTCAACGCGTGGCTCGAAGTCACCTATGAGGATCTCCGCGCCAATCGCCACCAGGTTCGGATCGATACCGAGCTCGATCCTTGGAACCCGACGGAGGCTGCTCCGGCGCTGACCTACGCGCTGAGCCAGAACTATCCGAATCCGTTCAATCCGGTCACAACGATCAAGTACCAGATTCCCGTGAAGGGAATGGTGAATCTGAGCGTGTTCGACGTGTCGGGCAGGTTGATCCGGACGCTGGTCAACGAAAACAACGATCCGGGATTCCACGCCGCAAACTGGGACGGGAAGGACGGCCGAGGCGTCCCGGCGGCATCGGGAATCTACTTCTCGAGGCTTCGGGCGGGAAGCTATACGGAAACGAGGCGTATGGTGCTGCTGCGCTGATCGCGTCGGGGAGAGCCTAACAAACGCAAGGGGAGCTTGGTATGGCGCCAGGCTCCCCTTTTTCACGTGAATCTATGTGCGAAACGGCGTCTTAGCCGCATTAGAAATGAAAGGTCACCCCGAGTGCGGGGCCGTCAAGGCTGAGCTTCTCGACGAGATCCTCTTCTTCCGCGTCGTATGTCAGATAGTGGTAGAGGAGCCGCACGTCCCCCCAGCCGAACGCGTATGCGGCCCCGACCGCGCCGCTCCAGGTCGATGTGGACGTCCCCGTGCCGAAGTCGACGTAGAAGGGAAGGAACCAGTTGCCGGCGCCCGGCCTCCATTCTCCCCTCGCTCCGATGAGGCCGTCCCAGAAATCCCCCGTTTGAGAGGCGCTGCCCGTTTTCGGCGCGGCGTCAGTTCCGGCGGCGAAGCTCCAATCCAACGAGGATTTCAGGGCGAGGTAGCGGACGCCGAATATGAATTCCAGAGTGCCGTCATGCTCCTCCAGCAGAACGTGGCCGCCGACCAGCGACCATATCGTCGCGGTGAGCTCGGTGGTGCTGCCGGCGTCGATCGGCACCTCCGCCCGGCCGTCGGGATCGCTCACGGACGTCACCGTCGCGCCCTCTCCCGAGAAGGGCGCGTAGAAGAAGTCGGTGGCGAGGGACCATGATCCCTTGCGCACGTCGGCCGTGAACATGAACGGGAAATCGAGATGCTCGAAATAGTCGCTTGGATCGATGCTCATCTCGATCTCGGTGCCCGCGGGAGGATACGCCGTGAAGTTCAGCGTGCCGTCGATTTTCGGCACCCACAGGTAGGGAGTCACCGAGAAGCGCCAGCCCCCGTCGTCACCGTCAGCCGCGGAGCCGGCCCAAGCTCCCCCGCACACGACCGTGAGCCCGAAAACCACGATCGCGATCCCGAGCGCCATGGCGCGTGTCTTTAGCCTCATTGCCGCCTCCTTATGCGATTCCGCATTCCCCGAGGCGCACGGAAGCGTGCGCGTCCCGATCCTTTCCGACGATGCTGCAGAATTCTGGGACAAAGCTGTCGTCGGCATCAAGAGATATTCTGTGAAAGAGCCTTTCGGCAACATCGATTGGATCTCTGTCCCACATGCGGTTGCCGGGTCCGCAGGGGGCTTTTTTTGTCCCGGAAAAGGCGCGCGGCATGATAAAATGGAAACAGGCTTCCTACGATGTTTTGATCGAGCGGCGGGGCGATACCGATGAGAACGTGTCTGCGTTGCCTCTCTCTCCTGCTTGTCCTTCACGCGGCCGGGGCCGCGGCGGAGCTTTTCCTCCGCGCAGCTTCGGCCGCGGCCGAGACGGTGCCACTGCATATTCCCGCCGGTCCGCGTCCGGTCGACGGCTGGCCGGTCATCCTCGGAAATACGATGCGGCATGCCCCGGCGGTCGCCGACGTCGACGGCGACGGCGAGGACGAAATCGCGGTCGGTATCCGGGACGGCCGGGTTTTTCTCCTCGATGGAAACGGGGATGTTCTCCCCGGCTGGCCGCGCAGGACCGGTTCGTGGGTGATCAGGACCCCTCTGCTGTCTGACGTCAACGGCGACGGCCGATTCGAGGTCGTGGCGGCGACGTACGACGGATTCATCTACCAGTGGCATATCGACGGGAGCGCCGTTTCCGGATGGCCGGTCGACCTGGCGGGCGTTCCGGCGTCGTCCCCTCAGCTCGTCCGCGTCGGGGCCGGCGCGGAGCGCCGCATTCTCATATCGATCGCGCCAGACAGAATCCATCTCCTCGCGGCCAACGGCGGCAGTCATCCGGGGTGGCCGAAGACGATCGCCAACACGACGCGCGTTTCGTTCGCCGATGCGCGTCCGACGGCGGGCGTCGATCTGGACGGGGACGGATCCGTCGAGATTCTGCACCTTTCGTCCGACAAGACGGTTCTGTACGCATGGAGATCGGATGGGAGCGACTATCCCGGATATCCCCGTCCGATCGGGGATGATACCGGCCTTGGATTCGCCCTCGATGACGCGGCGGCGCCGCGCCTGATCGCCTGCACGACTCTTTCAGGGTTGTTCGTGCTCGACACGGGGGGAAGGCTGCTGTGGCGGACGAATCCGCTGGAACCCGGCGATTGGTTCCTGACGTGTCCGTATTTCATATCGTCCGGCGATTCCTCGGATCCGGGGATGGATCGAATCCTGGCCGGCACGCATCTGGGCACCGTCTATCTCTGGGACAGAGAGGGGCGGCTGCAGCCGGGATGGCCCGTCCGGCTCGGCGGTTTCATCTACGGCGTGCCCGAAACGGCAAAATTCCACGCGGTGCACGGCCCGCCGCTCACGGCCGATGTGGATGGAGACGGCGTGCCCGAAATCATCGTCGGCAGCTATAACCATCACCTGTACTGTTTCGAGTTCGACGGGAGCCTCGTGCCCGGCTGGCCGGAGACGGTGGAAGACGCCATCATGGGCACGATGGCCCTCGCGCAGCTCGATGGAGCCGGCGGCAAGGAGCTCATCGTCGGGCAGATCGGCGAGACGATGTTCGCGTTCCATTTGGGGCCTCCGCCCCGAATCCGGATCGACATCGCTCCGCCGGGACGCCTGCTTCGCTCTTCCACGGAGTGGTCGCCGAAGTACTTTGCCGCCGTCGCGGCGCTCGCGCTGATGGTGCTGCTGCTCGTGCAGCATCTTCGGATCGAGCACGAACGCGCCGCCGCGTGGGCGGCCGACCGTTGGACGCGGCGGGCGTTTTTCGTCGTCCTCGCCATTCTTGCCGCGTGCCTCGTCTTTTACATCAACGATTTCCGGCGGTACGAAGAAACGAGGAACCGTCTGGCCTCCGCCGAGGCCGTCACGCGACGGGCCCTCGCCAGCGAGCGCCGGGATGTGCGGCGATTGGTCGACGATCTGGCTGTCCGGCTCGATTCGTCGATCGTGGGCGAAGCGAGGACGCCGCTCGTGTTGCTCCCCCATCTCGAGCGGCTCACGGATCGTTACCGTTTCGACTACCGGTTCAAGGGGCTGCTCGTGACCGATGCCGCGGGCGGCCCCATCATCGGCGTTGGGCTCGCCCGCGGATGGACCGATCTCGCCGATCTCGGTATCGGCGCCGGCGGCGCCGCCGAACCGATCCTGCTCGAGGAAACGCCCGTCTTCGTCGAGGAGAGCGTGAGGGGGATCGGCGCCGGGCCGGACTCTCTTCGACTGTTTCTCTTCTCCAGTCTCCTCGGCACCCTCCCCGACGCCGTCGCCGACTCCACGGGTTTCTCCGCGTATCTCCGTCTCGAGGATAGAACGCTGGCCTGGGGGGGCGCGGCGCTGCTCTCGACTCCGGGTGTGCGCCCGCAGCTCGATAGAACGCAGCCGGCGAGAGACATTGCGATTCTGAGCACCCCCGGAAAACCCCGGCTGTCGATTCGTCTGGCGCTGGAGAGCTTCGATCGATCGTTATCCGTCTGGCTGGATGTCATCGTGATCCTTCTTTTGCCCGCGCTCTATCTGTTCCTGAGCGGCAGGGGGAACGTGTTCGCGCGCGTGCGGCTCGCCTGGTGGTGGATTCCGCTCTTCGCGGCCGCCTACCTCGCGGCGATCGTCACGTTCCGGACCGGGGCGGCGGAAGCGAGGCACGTGTCCCTCGCCGGCCGCTCGCTGGAGGTGCTCCTGTACGCGGCGGGCGTGCTCGGATTCGTCGTGGCCGCGCGCAATATCGTCTTTTCCGGCACGAGCAAACGCGTCGACGTCGCGCTGCTCGGATCCTACCTCCTCGTCAGCCTGGTCCCGATCGCGGTGATCATCACCGTGTTGACTGGCTTCATGAGGGATAGCCAATACCGCCACGTTCAGGGCGCGATCGCCGATCTGGTCGATCGGGCCGACAATCTGGCCATCTCGTACATCGGCAGGTACGATTTCCCGCGATTGCTCGACGAGGCGGGCGAGCGGTATCTGAACCAGCCGCCGGAGACCGGCTGGTTCAACTTCGTGGCCGAGGATCATTTTCTGTTCACCTACGATCTGCCCACGGCATTCCTGACGCTGTGGGCGCATGACCGGAACGATCCCAACCGGTACTTCACCGGATACAGCTATCGCGCGCCGCGCAAGGACAAGCTCTATGCGCGAACGCCGGCATGGATGGGGGACGAGAATCAGAAAGGCCTGTTCCTCGATAACGGCACGCCCGTCATACGCGCGCTTCGGACCTTGCGCACGCGCAATATCGAGGCCCGGATCGGCTGCCATATCCCCCTCGACAAGGAAACGATCGCGATCATCGAGAAACAAATGCACATGGCGCCGTTCCTTCCGTACGTGCGATTGGAGCCCAGCTGGCCCGAATCGGCCCGCGATCGCATCCCCCCCCGGGCGAATTGGTATTTTCTTCCCTTCAGCTCCGACGTCATCGTGCACGCGCGGGACTGGAATACGGGAGCGCCGCGCTGGATCGCGTACCGAGTGCACATCTATGTGCCGTCGGGACAGGGAAAATGGATATACATCGTCCCCGTCCTTCTGCTTCTGCTCCTCCCGCTCGGCCTGTCCGTCTGGGGAGCGTACTCCATTTATCAGCGGACGGTCAGGCCCCTGACACGGCTGCTCGACGGGATCCGGCGGGTGGAGCAAGGAGACATGACATACCGGCTGATGGACACGGGGCAGTCGGAGATCGCGCTCGCCGCTCAAGCGTTCGACAAGATGGCCGAGAGCCTGGAACGGAAGATCGCCGAGCTCGCCGCGAAGAAGAATATCGAAGAGGTCAGCGAGCTGAAGAGCCACTTCATCTCCATGGTCAGTCACGATCTCAAGACCCCGCTCGCCTCGATCAAGGGAGCCGCGGAGAACGTCCTCGAGGAGCTTGCCGGCCCCGTCTCCGAGCGCCAGCGCACGTATCTCGAGATGATCCTGAAGAGCAGCGACAACCTTCAGCAGATGATTTCAAATCTTCTCGATCTCTCCCGCATCGAGAGCGGTCATCTGAGCCTCAATATCGAAACCCTGGACATCAAACACGAGGTGGAGCATATCCTGCGCTTCATCCAGCCGCTCCTCGAGGAGAAGAGCCTGGAGGCGCGGATCGCCGTCGGGGCGAAGTCAACGGCGGTTGCGGTGGATAGAACGAGGTTGTGGCAGATCATAAACAACATCATGTCGAACGCGATCCGCTATTCGCCACGGGGCGGGCGGATCGACATTTCCATAAACGATTCCCCCGACCGGGACACCGGCGGGAATCCCATGATCGAGGTGGCGATCGCCGATCAGGGACCGGGCATCGCCGAAGAGGAGCGGCAGAGGCTGTTCGAGCCTTTCTATACGCGGCCATCGGAGGGGGTGGCCGCGCACGGGGCCGGTCTCGGGCTCGCCATCGTCAAGCAGCTCGTCGAGCTTCATGGCGGCACTGTTTCGCTGACGGGCGGGAGCCAAGGGGGCGCACGGTTCACGCTGACGCTTCCCGCGAAGAAAAGCGGCTAGACCGGCTTCGATGGTGCGCAGAAATTGCGCTCTTGCCGCTCGAAAGCGCTCAGAAAACGGTTTGTCGAGGACGGCATTTTGTTCGCAATTTATTGATTCATAACGTCATAGCGCTGTGTGGCTCTGTCGCTGAGGGATGGCCTCTTCCTTGCAAGTCATATGCGAAAAGTAAAACGCGAAAGAAAGACGAATTTGACGATAATACCGCAGAAAAACGCCCGGGAAGGCGTCGCTCACGTGTTGGTCGTCGATGACGACAGCAACCTGCTGATGATCGTATCCGACCGTTTGGCGAACGCCGGATACAGGGTCAGCCAGGCTTCGAGCCTTCGCGATGCGCTCGGGCTGCTGGAAAAAGAGGATGTCCACCTCGTTCTGCTGGACATCTATCTCCCCGATCAGAACGGGCTCGAGGGGCTCAAAGAGATCAAGGCCCGCAGCGCTTCCCTCCCCGTGATCATCATGACGGCGCACGGAACGATCGACGTGGCGGTCGAAGCGATGAAGCAGGGCGCGTACGAATTCGTCACGAAACCCCTCGATCTCAAGCGGCTCGGCGTCCTCGTCGAGCGGGCCATCGAAAGCAGGGAGCTCCGCACCGAGATCGATTATCTCAGGCGCGCCACGGATGAGCCGTTCATCGAGATCATCGGCAAACGGACCGGTCTCCGTGTCGCCATGGATCTCGCGGAGCGCGTCGCCGGCTCGGATACGACCGTTCTGCTGCGCGGAGAGACCGGAACCGGCAAAGAGGTGCTCGCCCGGGCCATCCATCGCCTCTCGCCGCGGAAGCACCGGCCGTTCGTCGTGGCCAACTGCGCGGCGATTCCGCGCGAGCTCATGGAGAGCGAGATGTTCGGACACACGAAGGGCGCCTTCTCCGGGGCGGTGGCGGAGCACGCGGGATTCTTCGAGACCGCCGGGAACGGCACCCTGCTGCTCGATGAAATCGGGGATCTGAACATGGATCTTCAGGCCAAGATTCTCCGCGCGCTCGAGGACGGCTCGTACCGGAAGGTGGGCTCCACGACGACTCTCTATAACCGGGCGCGGATCATCGCCTCGACGCATCAGCCGCTCGAGAAGATGATGGAGGAAGGCCGGTTCAGGGAGGATCTTTTTTACCGTCTCAACGTGATGCCGATCAATCTGCCGCCGCTCCGAGAGCGGACGGAGGATATTCCGGAGTTCGCGATGCATTTCCTGCGGATCTACGCGCAGGGGAACGGCGCGCATGAAACCGCCCTGACCGAAGACGCCGTCGCCGTTCTCAAGAACCATCCCTGGAGGGGAAATCTGCGGGAGCTCAGGAACTGCATGGAGCGTCTCGCCATCATGGCGCCGGGCCGCATCATCCAGGCCGATGATGTGCGGTTGCTGCTTCACCACCGCGTATCGGAAGACAGGGAGCGTCCCGTTCGGCGACTGGAGGACATGGAACGGCAGGCGATCATAGACGCGCTCGAGCGGTTCGAGGGCAATCGGACGAAGACGGCGGAGGCTCTCGGTATAGGCCGTCGCACGCTGCAGAACAAGCTCAAGCAATTCCGGATTCCGGATAGCGAAGGCTCGCAGGAATCCTGACCGGCCTGCTTTGAATCACGAAAACTCGAACCGCCCCACAGGCACCAACCGCGCATATTCTGCGCGGTAGTGCGCCGAATCTGCGCATCTATCGGAACTATTCCGATTTACTATTTGTAATTAACTTACTTGTTTTGAATGTGTTAGAAAATTGGATGGATGATTTTACCTATGGAATGCATTATGCGATGCTTCAACTGATAAGAATGTTTGGCCGGGATTCTCACGTTGCTGCTGGATGCCGTTGCACCGGAGGGGACTACGGGGCAACCGCCACGAGAGGCCACCTGAGAAGCCGGATCGGGGAAAACGGATCCGGCTCGAAGGTGGCCTCTCTATTTGATATCCGCGGACGGAATTTCTAGTTCTTTTTCCCGCCCACGATCCGAATTGAATTGTGCGCCTCGAAGTCGTAGCCGTCGAGGGTTGTGCCCCGGAGGGTGACCGACGTGTCGCTGCAGGCGATGGCCGCTTCTCCGCCCCTGAAGTGGAGCATGAGATCGAGGTCGCCGTCGTAATCGACGTCCTCGATGTGCCGCTTCATATGCGCCTCCGCGGCGAGACCCGGGCCGAAGCGGACCGTCGTGTAGTCGACGTCCATAGCGTCGAAATCCGCGGTCGTGAGAATCGCGACCGGAATGACACCGTTTTCCACCGTGCAGTTGATCGGATTCTCGTCGCTCCCCGGCTTCACGTCGATCGTGACGTTCGGGAGCTCGACGAATCCGATTTCGGCGTTGAACTCGAGGTACATGCAGTCGGCCGTGTCGGCGCGCCCGGCGGCGGGCCCGTAGGCGCCCGTTCCCGTGTTCACGAGGTCGAACGCGAGGACGTTGACGCCGGGGACGAAGAGGCTGTCGCCCGAGATGGTGAGGTGACGCACGACGACGGGAACGGCCGGGTCGCCGTCGTTCAGGTCGACCTGCGCGATGGCGACGCCGTTGACGGAGATCTCCGCCCCGTCATCGGCGATGATGTCGAGCTCGATGACGACATCAGCGAACAGCTCCGGCAGCACGAACGTCGTCTCGAAGCGGCCGAGCGAGTCGGTTTCGCAGGGCGTCGTCAGCGGCACCGTCGCGGAGAGCGTATCGCCGACGAGGTCGCATCCGCATATCGAATCGGCGCCGCCGCCGCCGATGGGCGCCGGGCCCGGGACCGGGCTGCACGGCGAGGTCACGAGCACGAGAGAATCGTACCCGCCGCACGCCCCGTCTCCACCGATCACATAAACGGTATCCGGACCGTATGACGCCTGGGCGCGCACGTTATCCGAAAGGTTCCCGCCTTCCGGCGACGTCGCCTTGTCGCAGCTTCCGAGGCCCGCGATGCCGATCAGCATGAGGGCCGCGGTCAGCAAATGCATTGTTGCTCTCATCCTTACCCTCCTCGTCAATGTCCTGAAGATCACGTTACGAATTGAGTTCATAGGAGCCTGTTTAGGCTGTAATGATAACAGAATAATAATGAATTGTCAATTTTGGCATGGTCCGGCTGCCGCCTTGGAAGCGGCGAATCGCCGGGAGAATCTACGCACGCGGAAAGCGCTTTCGGTGTTTCAACGAGACGCGGTTAAAGGCGCAGCAGAAGCTCGAGACCCTGTCGGGATTGTCGTTCCCGGGAACGAAGCAGATGCTCGCAGGACAGACGAAGCAGCGTGCGGCGTATCTGCAGTCCCCGCACCTGCCGTAGGCGGAGTGTTTGTGGCTCTTGCGATGGAATATCCCCGCCTGCCGCACCGCAGCGGCGAAGGTGAAGGGGCGGTGGGGGAGGTCGGGGTCGAGGATATTGCCGAGCCGCATTCCCTCGAGGCGGCATCGCAGAACCGGGGATTCGATTCTCAGGTATGATCCGGCGAACATAGTGCAGCCGTAGATCTCGCCGTCCACGTCGACGGCGATGCGCTGCAGGCGGCCGATCCCGCAGAGGGGGCGCGCTCTGCGCGTCGGCGCGGAGGCCTTCTGTCCGCCGCGGAAGATGCCGACGGGGATTTCTCCCGTCCTTCGATAGTGCGAGAGGCTCCTTTCGAGGATCCGCGCGAACTGCGCATCGAGCTCGGCGATGCGGTCGAGCTCCCAATCGGCGTCCGAGGAGATGCTGGGCGCGACTGCGACGTTTCGCGCCCCCTTCCGCAGGAAGTAGGAAACCGAGTCGGCGAGGTGCGGAAGATTCTGCGGGGTCACCGTGAGAGCGATCGTCACGTTCTCCTCGTAGAAGCCGGCGTGTTTCTTCCGCAGCCGGTCAAGAAGACGATCGAGGGCGGGGAAGGTGCCCCGCCCTCGAAGATCCTGCGCAGTCGCCACACCGTCGAAGCTCAGCTGGATTCCGAAATCGTGCGCCTCGAGAAAACGGGCGACCTTCTCGGTGAGCAGCGTGCCGTTCGTGCTCAGGTAGTATGCGACGCTCTTCCGCGGGGAGCGCGTCTTCTCGACATATTCGACCGCGCGGCGCACGAGCGGGAATTCGAGGAGCGGCTCCCCGCCGCAGAAGGCGATGCCGAGATCGCGGCGGCCGTTCTCGAGAACGAGATCAAGCGCGGATCGAACGACGCTCCATGTGGAGCTTCGCCATCGTTTCGGACGCTGGTAGCAGTAGCCGCAGCGCATGTTGCACCGCGACGTGAGAATCAGCGAAAGCGCTTCGAGCCGCTCGAGGCCGGACATGTTCTCCTGCTCAGGCCGACGCACGCGCCACGGGGCGCGGCACGCGGGCCGCTATCCGACGCGATATCCGATCTAGCGGTTAGGCCGCGGCCCCGGCGGGCACATCTTGTCGAACACTCTGACTGCCTTCTTCATCTGCACTTCGGTCGCGGCAATGCCCTTGTCGAATTGCTGTTTGGTTGTCTGCTTGGGCCCCCTTTTCATCCCCGGGATCGGACCGCAATCTTGGGGGAATGGTGGTGGGAATCCGGGTTCCACCTTCCCGATCTTTCCGACACCCTTGAAGAACTTCCTGAAGCGGTGGGCCGCAAGGATCATTTTCGTAAGCTCCTGCCTCGCATTTCGAATCGCCGCACGGCGCTTCCTTTCTGCCAGTGTCATCGGCATGCTTCTACCTCCTTGCCGACAGGGTTAAAAGGTGCCTTTCTTCGCCTCGTGCACCCAGATGTTGCCCCGGTTGTTCTCTCGAAAGAATGCGACGAAGCGTCCATCCAACGAAACGTCGAACGTGCCGATGCCCGCCCTCGGTCCGAAAGAGACGGGGGGATTGATCGCCGTGACGGCGCCGTTATCGGGAGAGACCCTCCGGAGGCTCACGCCGTCCTCGCCCCAACTTCCGCTCACGAGCAGCGAGCTGTCGGTGAAGTCCCAACGCACCGTTTCCGCCGCCGCGCCCGACGTGATCTTCCTTCCGGGCCTGCTGCCGTCGGCGGGAACGATCCACACCTCCCCTTCCCCGACGTACGCGATCCGCGTTCCGTCGGGAGACCAGCTGGGAGCGATCGCGAAGACCTTGTCTCGGGTGATCCGGACCGCCGGCCCCGCGGCCCGGCCCTCGGCGACCGGAATGGTCCAGACGTTGGAGACGCCGTCTCGTTGCGACGCGAACACCAATTTCGAACCGTCCGGCGACCACGAAGGCTGATAGTCGGGCGCGGGATCGTCGGTCACCATGATGGGTCGCCCGCCCGTCGCCGGAATCGTGTAGATGTCGCGGCGCTCGCCGATGATGCGATAGTACGCGATCCATTTGCCGTCGCGGGAGAACGTCGGACACGAGGCGTGCGCCGTGTCCTCGGTGAGCCGCTGGGGCTGGCCCGCGGGCGCGCCGCCCTCGAGCGGCTGTATCCAGAGATCGGACGTCCGCCCGGCACGCTTCGACGAAAACACGACCTTGCTCGCGTCGGGAGCGATGGTGGGCAGGCAGTCGCCCTGCATGCCGGAGAGCTTCCGATCCAGCCCCGTCTTCAGGTCTCTGATGTGCAAGGCGGCGGGTTCCTGCTCTGTCGCGTAGGCGAGGCGCGATCCGTCACGACAGACGGTCGGGTCCTGTTCGTACGAGGTTCCCTTGGTTTTCCGCTCGGCGACGCCTCCTCCGGCGCCGATGCGCCAGAGGGCGAGGGTGCCGCCGCGACTGGAAGAGAAATAGATGTGTTTCCCGTCACTGGACCATGCCGGATAGTAGTCGAGGGCCCCGTCACTCGATAGGCGTCTGGCCGGCCCGCCCGAGGCGGGGATGGTCCACAGATCCTGCCTCGCGGCGTAGCAGATCGTCTTGCCGTCGGGGGACCACGCGGGTTTGCAGCGCTCCCACATTCCGTCGTTCGCTCCGGTGAGAACGGTGAAATTCGCGGGATCGGCGATCGAGGAAACGGCGATTCCCTCCTGATTTTCGGGAAGGAACACGGTGAACGCGATACGCCCGCCGACGGGCGAGATCGCCGGATCGATGGCGTCCTTGACCATCAGCGTGGCGCCCCCGCCGAGCGAGGACATCTTCCATATCCCCTTCGAGCCGCCGCGCTCCGAGACGAACGCAATCGATTCTCCGTCCGGAAACCATGCCGGCGAGTAATCCGGAGCGTGATCGTTCGTGAGCCTGATCTTGCTCTCGCCGCTCACGTCCGAGATGTAGATGTCCTTGTTTCCCGATTCGTCGGATGCGTACGCGATCCTGCTTCCGTCGGGGGAGAGCGCCGGCTCCGCCTGCCAGGCGTCTCCCACCGTCACCTGATGCGCCTCGCCGGGAAGCCCCCCCGGATACGGTTCCCGGCGCACCGCGATCAACCAGACGACCGTGGCGGCTGCCACGACGGCCGCTGCAGCCGCCGCAAAGAATATCCACCTCCTTCCCTTGTTCTTGAACTTCCATTCGCTCGTGCCGGTGAATGTGCTGAAATCGAGCTGCTGTTTCAGCGCGCTCAGGTCGGCGAGCAGCTCGCTCACGCTTTGGTAACGCTCGTCCTGTTTCTTGGCGAGCGCCTTGTTGACGATGTTCTCGAGCTCTTCCGGAACGCCGGGGCGGATGCCGCCCATCGCGGGAGGCGTCTCGTTCATGATTGAATAGACAATGGCGACGTCGTAGTCGCCTTTGAACGGCAGTTCCCCCGTCACCATCTCGTAGAGCACGACGCCGAGGGCCCAGATATCCGTCTTCGGACCGGTCTCCTCGCCGCGGGCCTGCTCGGGGGACATGTACGAGACCGTGCCCATCGTCTTTCCCGTGGTCGTGAGTCTCATTTGCCCCGCGAGCTTGGCCAATCCGAAATCGACGATCTTCACTTCCCCGTCATCGGTGATGAAGATGTTGCCCGGCTTGATGTCCCGGTGAACGATCCCGTGGGCATGAGCCTTGGCGAGGCCATGGGCCGCCTGCGAGGCGATGCCGAGCGCCTCGCGGAGCTCGAGCGGTCCCTCGGCGATTCGCTCTTTCAGCGTTTTTCCCTGATAGTAGGCCATCGAGATGAAGATCCGGTCGTCTTCGATCTCGTCTACCTCGAATATCGTGCAGATGCTGGAATGTTCTATCGCGGAGGCTGCGCGCGCCTCCTGCACGAAGCGCTCCTTGGCCTTCTTGTCGCGCGTCATTTCGGGAGGCAGGAACTTGAGGGCGACGGTGCGGCCGAGCTTGGTATCCTCGGCCTTATAGACGACGCCCATGCCGCCCGCGCCGATACGTTCGATGATTCTGTAATGTGATATGATCTTGCCGACTAGAGAATCCATAGACGGGAGCCTCTGATAGCGCTCTTCTGAAATCCCCCGACAAATCAACCGCTTATCGCGCACAGTAACAAATCGTTGACATAGATGTCAAAGAGAAAGGCCGAAGCCGGCGCTTTCAGTTATCGAGCCGGTTCGCCGCGCGATCGCTCATCTAGGGCTCCGTCGGAATGGGCTCCGTCGGGAAATCCTCCATCCATACCTTGTTGGCCGAAAGATCCACTCCATCGATGAAGAGCTCGTACCTCGATGGATCGAGAAATTCCATGGTCTCCTTATCTCTGACACACATATAGACCGACTTCCTTTGTTCTTTCATGAAAATCTCCATGACGAACGCAAGCCACGGAGCCGGCACAGCCCAGGCCATCATGCCCTGCGATATGGTTTTCCTAGGGTAGAAATTCAAAGCGTCCATGTTCGAACCTCCTGCGAATGGGATCGATGAACGTTCTGATCCGAGACTCACGATTTGGATATATCCGCGAGCGGGCGGAAACCCGGATCGGCTCCGTTCCAGACGGCCTTCGCGCGCCTGAAATAGTCCCGCGCCTTTTCCTCCGATCCGCGAAGCGCGTACGCGCGTCCGAGGAGCGCCAGCGCCTCGCCGTCCTTTTCGTTGTATGCGACGAGGGCGGTTCCCTCGTCGACGGCCTCGTCGATTTTCCCCGCCTCGATGGCGCCGCGCACGAAATCCTTCCGGAAGAGGAGATACTCGTGGAGAAACTCCGCCGTGAGCGCCGCGCGCCGGAATTCTTCGAGACTCTCGTCGTAGCGCTTCTCCGCGAGAAGGATCCATCCGCGCAGATCGTGGTAGTAGCCGGAGGCGCGCGAAACGCCGGACCGGCCAAGGGCGCGGTCGATCGCCTCGAGCTCTCGAGCGGCCCGAGCGGCGGAGCCGGCGCGGGCGACTGCCGCGCGGCCGAGGAGCCAGCGGGCCTGGATGGAAAGGCTGTCGAGGGCGAGCGCGCGCCCCGCTTCCTTCGCGGCGCGCTCTTCCTCGCCCCGGGCGAGGAACGCGAGGCCGCGGAAGACGTGCCCCTGCGGTTTCATGGTTCTCGTCGTCCGGTCGATATATTGCTCGAACCATGCTTGCGCGGAGTCGCATTTGCCCAGCGTCAGCGAAGAGAAACCGAGATCCTGATACGCCCAGTAGTAGTCGGGATCGAGCTCGACGATCTTCTGGTAGCGCTCGATCGCCTCCTCGCATTCCCCCCGGTAGAAATAGACGCTCGCGATGTCGTGGAGCACGTCGGGCGAGCCGGCGTTCAGCCGGCCGTAATTCTCGAAGGCGATCATCGCGTCGTCGAACCTTCCCCAATAGAGATAGGCGTTCCCGAGACAGCTGTACGCCTTCGCCCAGCAGCCTGCGAGATTCTGGGGATCGATCTCGAACACCCGTCGAAGCTGCGTGACCCCCTCGGGGAACTTCTTCTGGAAACGATAGAGAACGTAGCCGAGATCGAGCTGCATGCGGACGTCGTCGGGGGAGCGAATCAGATGGCTCTTCATGTTCGCGACCGTCTTATCGTAATCCCCCTGAAGGCGCAGCTCGACGATCCATGCCCGCATGAAATCGGATTCGCTGCTCCGGGCGCATTCCTTTGCCTTCCGCACGCAGGCAAACGCGCGTTTCGGGTCGTGCGAGTAGTCGTACCAGAGCGCGAGGCGCAGGAGCGCCCTGACGAACGTGGAGTCGAGGAGCACCGCCTCCTCGATGAGCGGAATTCCCCGGGGATCGTTGCTCCGGTACAGCTCCTCCCCCTTCTGGAACGATCGATACGCGGCCTCCGATTCGGTCGTCGTCGCCGCGGCGAGCCGGGGCTGCACGGCGCCGGGCCGCCACCGGGGCAGGAGCTTCAGCCGTCTGCTCAGCTTGTCCGAGAGCCGGTCGACCGCGGCGAAGCTGACGGAGGCGCCCGTCTTGAGCCGCACCGATTCCTCGAAGATCATCGTCCGCGCGCTCACGTCGAACACGCGGGCGGCGAGCCGGACCGCCGCGCCGTCGCGTTCGAGCCGCGGGACGACGAGGATCCGCGCCCGCGCCTGGCGCGATATGAGGAGCGCCGTCGTGTCGTTCACCGCGGCGATCCCGAGCAGCCTGCAGATCTCCACGACGCGGTCGCGCGCGACCGGCTTGATGTATTTGTTCTGTCCGAGGTCCGTGGAAAGGAGGTCGGCGATGTAGCTCGCGTAGCTCGTGTCCGATTCCGCTCTTCCCGCGCCGAGGACCGCGAGCGCAACGGGCTCGGACGCCATGTGGAAGTAGCGCGCGTACGAGAAGGTCAACGCCGCGACGACCGCCGCCGCCGCGCAGAACGCGAAGACGGTTCTCCGCGAGGGCCGCCGGGATCGCCGCGGCGGGGCGGAGGCCCCGTGCTCCGCCGCGGGGCGGAGCGCTTCGAGCTGCGCCAGCATCTCCTCCCGCATCTCCGCCGCGGAGGCGTAGCGGTCGCGCGCTTCTTTCTTCAGCGCCTTCGCGATGATGCGGTCGAGCGCCGGGGGCACCGCGGGATTGATCCGCGAAGGGGGCGCGTACGATTCGTGGACGATCGCGTAGAGCGCCGCCGCCTGATAATCCCCGCCGAAGGGGAGGCTCCCCGTCAAAAGCTCGTAGAGCACGACGCCGAGAGACCAGATGTCGCTCCGCGGATCGAGCTCGTGCCCCTTCGCCTGCTCGGGGGACATGTACTGCACCGTGCCGACCGTCGCCGCGCTCGTGCTGAGCCTCGATGCGTCGGTCAGCTTGGCCAATCCGAAGTCGAGAATCTTGACGTGGCACTTCGAGGAAACCATGATGTTGGACGGCTTGACGTCGCGGTGAACGATGCCGGCCCCATGGGCCTCCTCGAGCCCCGCCGCGACCTGGCACGCGATGTCGAGCGCCTCCGCGATTTCGAGGCGTCCCCGCGCGATCTTCTGGGCGAGCGTCTCGCCGTCGCACCAGGCCATGCAGATGAAGGTGCGTCCGTCCGGCGTCTCCTCGATGCTGTGCACCGCGCAGATGTTGGGATGATCGAGCTTGGACGCGGCCTGCGCCTCCCGGACGAATCGCTTCATGTTCTCCTCGCCAGGGATCATGCTCTCGGGGAGGAACTTGAGCGCGACCGGCCGGTTGAGCCTCGTGTCGTGCGCCTTGTACACGACGCCCATGCCCCCGGCGCCGAGCTTTTCGAGAATTTCGTAGTGAAGAATGTTCTTTTCCATCGCAATGCCGCAAAGCCGCCGCGACGGTTCAAGCCTGGTGCAGGTTGAGTGTGGATTTCCCCTTCCTCTTGAATGTTAACAAACAATGACGGGGGCGTCAATTGCGATTTACGGCGGCTCGGCGATACGTCGCGGGCGGGCTTGGGAACGCGCCTGCTTTCCGCCGGCCCGGCGGTCTTCTACTTGATCTTCTCGATCAGGCGCCGGGCCTTCTCGTGGGCGGGATCGATGGCGAGCGCTTCCTCGAGAGCGGCGACCGCCGTCGCCTTGTCGCCGCGCTCCAGATGAATCTGCGCGAGCCAGAATCGCGTGTCCGCCGACCGGGGATACGCCTCGAGGTTGAGCTGCATGAGCGCGAAGAGCTCGTCGCTCCGCTCCGGGCCCCATGATCTCGCGAAGCGCAGCAGACGGCTCTCGTCGAAGATCACGAGCTCGGGATCCCGCGCGCGGAGCTCGTGGAAGAGATTCGCGGCGGCTTCGACGCCGCGCGTCTCGACGATCTCGTCGAACTGCGCGGCGGTCGGCGGCGCGGGGAGCGCCGCCCGGGACGTCCACGTCGATCCCGCGACGGAGGCCGCTGGAGCCCGCAGAGCGCTCAGGCTCTCCGCGGAGCCTTTCAGGTACGCGTCGAAGAACACCTTGAGCCGCTCGGCGATCGCTCCCCACGAATCGCTCACCCATCCGACCAGCGAGTCCTGCGCGGCCACATGATACTTCGCCACTTCATCGGCGCTGAACTCCCCGTGCTTGAAGCGGGGGATGCGCCACGAGTAGACGTCGGCGTACCGCGCGTCGGATCCGAGCGGGAGCACCCGTTCCTCGTCCGCCAGCACGACGTCGAGGAGCGCGGCGCGCAGGTCGCGCGGCACCCACCAATCGAAGGACTCCGCGATCGGGCGATACGGCGGCATCGTCGCCGCGCCGTCGAGACAGGCGATCGCGTCGATGCCGAGGTGCTGAATCGCGAAGAGGGGCGCCGTCATCCCGCCCCAGCTGAAGCCAAGCACACCCATATGGCGTTGGTCGACCCAGGGCTCCTGGCACATGCGGCCGAATACGAAAGCGAGGTCGCCGATCTGCGCGCGCGCCCCCATGAGGTCGATGCTCACCTCGGGTTCCCGGAGCCCCACGCTCGGAGCGGCCGCCACCACGTATCCGAAGCTCGCGAGATACTCGAACAGCACCGCGTTCTCGTACGGGTCGGCGTTGATGCTCGGCGCATAGAGGATGAACGGAAACGGTCCCCGTGCGGGCGCCGCGTCGCGCCGCGCGAGCATCGGGCGGGCGAGGATCTCATCGAGACGCTTCTCGCTCGCGCCCCAGCGGAGCGGCCGGGCCTTGTATGCTTTCAATACGTCCGCCGCGGGGGCCTTCGGATCGTTCCCGGCCGAGCCCTGCGCCGCGAGAACGTAGTCCGCATACGCCATCCGCACTCCGCTCGCGCCGGCGGCCGGATACCACACGTGAATCTGGATCGGTCGCGAGAGCGGGCGAGGGGCAGGCCGCCCGTCGAGGTCGAGGCGCGGCCCGAAACTCCGCGCCGGATCGACGAGCCGGAGCACGCGGTAGCCGACCGCGTGAGGGCCGGCCGCGGGGCCGAGGAGCGGCGCGTCGGCGGCAATAACCCGAGCGGCGCATGCAAGAGCGAGAAGAGAAATCGTCATAACGCGGCGATAATGCATCGCGATTCTCCTTGGACTTCGAAGGATGATGATCGCGCGGATCCTGATGCCCGCGGTCTTCCGCTTATACAGAGTTGAGGCTTTCCGGGTTCCGGGCGAGGTCGCGATTTGCGGCGGTTACGCCGAGGGCGGGGCGGGAGGGACGCCGAGCTCCTGCGTGGCGATCGTCTGCGCTTTCTGCGCGCGCTTCCGCTGCAGGGCGTCGAGTATCGCCTTTCGCATCCGGATCGCCTTCGGGGTGATTTCCACGAGCTCGTCCGCGGCGATCCATCCCAGGGCCTGCTCGAGCGACATCTTGCGCGGCACCTCGATGGTGACCGCGATGTCCTTCGTGGACGAGCGGTGATTGGTCAGGTGCTTGCGTTTGGTCGGATTGCACTCCATGTCGTCGGTGCGCGAGTTCTCGCCGACGATCTGCCCGGTGTAGACCCGCTCCATCGGCTCCACGAAGATCACCGATCGCTCCTGCAGCGCTTCGATCGAGTAGGCGGTCGTCGGCCCCGTGGCGATGCTGACGAGCGAGCCGCGGTTGCGCGAGGCGATCTCGCCGCGCCAGGCGCCGTATGCGATGAAACGCGAGGACATGATTCCGAGACCGCGCGTATCGGTCAGGAACTCGGAGCGGTACCCGATGAGCCCGCGGGTCGGTATCTCGAATTCGATCCGCACGACGGCGGCGCCGGAGTGCTCGACGGATCGCAGATCGCCTTTCCGCTTCGCCATCTTCTCGATGATGACTCCCTGGTACTCCCCGGGAACGTCGATGATGAGCTGCTCGATCGGCTCGAGAAGGTTTCCGTCCGCGTCCCGGTGGGTGATGACCTCGGGGCGGGAGACGCAGAACTCGAGCCCCTCGCGCCGCATCTCCTCGATGAGGATTGCCAGGTGCAGCTCTCCCCGTCCCATCACCTTCACGCCGTCGGACCGCCCGAGATCCTCCATGCGCATCGCGACGTTCGTGCGAAGCTCCCGGCGCAGGCGCTCCTTCATCTGGCGCAGCATGATCGCGGTGCCATCGTTTCCCGAGAAGGGCCCCGTGTTGACGAGGAAGAACATCGACACCGTCGGCTCCTCGATCTCGAGCGGCTTGAGCGCCTCGGCCGGATCCTCGATGGTCGAGAAGGTGTCCCCGATGCCGATCTCGCCGGGGCCGGCGAGCCAGACGATGTCGCCGGCGCTGATCGTGTCCGCCTCGACCCGCTCGAGCCCGCGCGTCACCCAGAAGTGCACGCCTTTTTCCTTGGTCGAGCCGGTCACGTCCCAGCCGGCGTTCTGATCGGCTGCGTCCTTCCAGCGCGTGACGAAGCGGGTGAACTCGTCCCCCTCGCGGAGCGTGCCGCGCAGCACCCGGCCGCAGCCGATCTGCCCGACGTAATCGCTCCACGCGAGGGTGCTGACCTGCATGAGAAACGGGCCGTCCCGATCCACCTTCGGCGGGGAGACGTGCTCGACGATGGTCTCGAAGAGGGCGTCCATTCCCTCGTGCGCGTCCTTCTCCAGGTCCTTCACGAGCCAGCCGTCGAGCCCCGAGCCGTAGAGCACGGGGAAATGAGCCTGCGCGTCCGTCGCGCCGAGATCGACGAAGAGATCGAACGTCTTGTTCAGCGTGTGCCCCGGACGGGCGTTCGGGCGATCGACCTTGTTGACGACGACGATCGGGCGCAGGCCGAGCCGAAGGGCGCGCATGAGGACGTATCGGGTCTGTGGCATCGGCCCTTCGTTGGCGTCGACGAGGAGGAGGACCGAATCGACCATCGAGAGCACCCGCTCGACCTCGCCGGAGAAATCGGCGTGGCCGGGCGTGTCGATGATGTTGATGAGATACCCGTTCCAGTCGACCGTGCAGTGCTTGGCCCGGATCGTGATGCCTCGCTCGCGCTCGAGGTCGTAGCTGTCCATGAGCCGTTCGGCGACCTGCTCGTTCTCCCGGAAGGTCCGGGCGGCGCGGAAGATCGAATCGATCAGGGTGGTTTTCCCGTGATCGATATGGGCGATGATCGCCAGGTTGCGGATATGGTTGACGGTCGTCATACGGATACAAACCTCAATAAAAGAAAACCGGGCCCGGCGGACCGAGGCCCGAGTTAGTGCAGACTCGCAGGAAAATAGTACGTGCGGTCCGGATTTGCAACTCTTTTCTGGCCGCGGTGTTCAATCGTATCGTGTCATGAACCGCTTGACGGCATCCGCGTGACGGCGGAGACTGTCGCGAGTCCGGAAGCTTCAGCCCGGGGGGGAGCGCATACGAGGAGGGCGCGTGTAATGAGGGTGTTGTTCGTTTGTATCGGCGCGGCCATCGTTCTGTGGGCCGGTCCGTGCGCGGCGCAGGACGCCGGCGTGTTCGAGGCGGCTCAGGCGGGAAACGTCGAGCGATTGAAGGCGCTCATCGACGGCTCGCCGGAGCTCGTCAATGCGGCGAACGAGGAAGGCGATACGCCGCTCCACACCGCGGCGACAGCGCGAAGGACGGACGCCGCGCTGTATCTCATCTGGCGAGGCGCCGATATCGAGGCGCGGAACTCCGCCGGCCAGACTCCGCTCCTCTACGCGGCGTACGTCGGCGACGCGACGCTCGTGGACACGCTCGTCGCCCGGGGGGCGCGGTTCGATTATCAGGACGCGCGGGGCAATTCGCCGTTTCATTTCGCCGCGCGGGGAGGGCATGAGGCGATCGTCGAGCTCCTCGCATCGAAGGGAGCGCGGATCGATCTCAAGGGAAATCAGGGACGGACGCCGCTCTTTCTCGCCGCGATGAACGGCCAGACCGAAATCGTGAAATTCCTCCTCGCCCGCGGCGCCAGGCCCGAAACGAAAGCCGACGATGGGCAGACGCCCATGACGGTCGCGCTCGCTAACGGGCACGCCGCGGCAGCCGAGGCCTTTCTCGCCGTCGGCGTGCCGATCGAGGGGGATGAAGAAGCCCTCAATCGGTTCATGCACCTCGCCGCCGCCGCGGGCAGCGAGAGATTAGTCGACGCCCTGCTCGCGAAGGGCGCGTCCCTCGACGACGTCGGCGCGGGGGGGAAAACGCTGCTCCACGACGCCGCCATCGGCGGCCTGGCCCCTCTTGCCCGAAGGATGATCGCGCGCGTCGGGATTATCGACGCCGTGGACGGCGCCGGAAAGACGGCGCTCCATTACGCCGTGCGCGCCGGGCGGCGCGACATCGCCGAGATGCTTCTCGCCGGCGGCGCCGACCCGAACATTCCGGACGCGGACGGCAGGACGCCTCTCCATATCGCCGAGGATAACGTGAACGCCGATGTGACGGCGCTTCTGCGGAAGAAGGGCGCCCGCGAAATGGAGCGGCGCGTCTGGCGCCTCGAACGCTCATCCGCGCGCGGCGCGGAAGGAGCCGGTGACGTTCCGCTCGACGTCACGTATATCGCGAACGAAGGTTTCCTGATCGCGCGGGGGGACAAGAAGATCATCATCGACGCCACCCATGTGAATCCATGGAACTATCCGATGACCGGCGATCGGATCTTCTCGATGATGCTCGAGAGCCGGCCTCCCTTCAACGGTATCGACCTGTCGATCGCCTCGCACGCGCACGCCGACCATACGAATCCGGGGATGACGGTGAAGCTCCTGCAGCGCGTGCCGGGGATGGCGTATCTTTCGAGCCCGATCGCATGCGATTCCGTGCGTTCCGCCGCCGGGAGCGGTCTCGACGCGATCGCGAAGCGGGTCGTGAGCGTCGATCCTGAGTGGAAGAAGGTCGTGAAGCTCCGGGAGAACGGCGTCGACGTGGAGTTCTTCGGCGTCAATCACGCTCCCGCCGGCATGGAGCCGTACAAGACGCTCGCGACGATCCTCGATCTCGACGGCATTCGTCTCGTGCACATGGCCGACGAGATCGTCGATATGAACGTCGAAATCTACGAGGCCGTCGATCTCGCGCGGGACGGCATCGATATCGCCTTCGCCGACGCGATGTTTCTCGGGGATTCAACGGGGGTCCGGATCATGCGAGATTTGATTAAACCGGACTGGATCATTCTCATGCACGCCGGGCCCAGCGAGCTGGACGACGCCGCGGCGCGGCTCATACCGCTCCATCCGAATCTCCTCATCTTCCGGGATCAGCTCGAGCGGAGGAGGTTCGCTTACTGACGGCATCGCGGCAAACAAACGGCGAGCGCGAGCGCCCCCGCGCCCGGGCATCGTTCTTTTTTTGAAACAAAAACCGCTTCCGTAAGTATAAACAAATACGGACATTTGTGTATCGTTTCCAGGCTTCGAGTCGTTCACCCGAAAGGAGCGTGCAATGGGCAGGAGGATTCTGTGCCTCATGATCCTGGGTCTGCTCCTCTTCGCGTCCGCGGCGGTCGCGGCGACGGAGAGCAGGCTTATGCGGTACCCCGACATTTCCGGGGACAAGGTCGTATTCACGCACGGCGGGGATCTCTGGATCGTGTCCGCGAACGGCGGCACGGCGACGCGGCTCACGTCCCATCCGGGGAGCGAGCGCTTCGCGAAATTCTCTCCGGACGGAAAGACGATCGCCTTCACTGGCTTCTACGACGGCAACACCGATCTCTTCACGGTCCCCGTCGGGGGGGGCATTCCGAATCGGCTGACCTATCACCCGATGCCCGATGTCTCGCTCGACTGGCATCCCTCGGGGGAGCGGATCCTGTTCCGCTCGATGCGGGAATCCAAGACGAATCCCGGCCCGCGATACGCACGGCTCTACACGGTGCCGAAGGACGGCGGCATCGTCGAGGCGCTCCCGCTCTTCGAGGGAGAGCTCGCCTCATTCTCGGACGACGCCTCGAAGATAGCCTTCACGAGACTCGCGACCGAATCGCGGACGTGGAAGCGCTATCGCGGCGGCATGGCGCCGAATATCTGGATGTACGATTTCAAGACGGGAAAGGCCGAGATCCTCGTCGACGCCGAGGGGACCGACTATTTCCCGATGTGGCGCGGGAACAGCCTGTACTTCATCTCCGACCGCGAGCGGACGTTCAACGTCTACGTTCTCGATCTCGGCACGAGGAAGGTCCGCAAGCTGACGAACCACGACGAGTACGACGTCAAGTGGCCGAGCATCGGCGGCGATTCGATCGTGTACGAAAACGGCGGATGGCTCTACGTGCTCGATCTCAAGACCGAGAAGTCGCGCAAGCTCGACATCGTCGTTCCGAGCGAGCTCGCCGAGACGCGGCCGCACTACGAGCGCGTGGCCTCTCTCATCAACGCCGGCGATCTCTCGGGCACGGGCAAGCGCGCCGCCTTCGAGGCGCGCGGCGACATATTCACCGTGCCGGGCGAGAAGGGCGACATCAGGAACGTCACGCGCACGACGGGCATCCGCGAGCGCGCTCCGGTATTCTCCCCCGATGGGAAGTGGATCGCCTACTTCTCGGACGCGACGGGAGACTACGACATCTATCTCCGCAAGCCCGACGGCACGGGGGACGAGGTGCGCGTTACCACGGGCATCGCGCACTTTCCGTTCCGGATGAGCTGGTCCCCCGACAGCAAGAAGCTCGCGTTCTACGACGAGACGTTCCGGCTGTACTACGTCGATGTGGACGCGAAGAAGGTCCAGACGGTCGACGAGGATCCGTGGGCGGATCTCGCGGACTACGCGTGGTCGACCGACAGCAAATGGATCGTCTATTCCAAGGGCGGCGACAACGGGAACAGCGCGATCCATTTCTACTCCCTCGGGGATAAGAAATCGCGCCAGGTGACGAGCGGCCTCTACAACGATTTCAACCCCTGCTTTTCGCCCGACGGCAAGTACCTCTACTTCATTTCGAACAGGGCGACGGCTTTCCAGTTCAACAGCTACGATTATGACATCCACTACGTTTATCCGAACGTCGTCTGCGCGGTGACGCTCAAGGCGGACACGCCTTCGCCGCTCGCTCCGGAGAGCGACGAGGTCGAAGTGAAGGAAGAGAAGAAGGACGACGAGGGGAAGGACGCCGACAAGAAGGACGATAAGAAGGACAAGAAGGACGACAAGAAGAAAGACGCCGCGGACGAGAAGAAGGACGCGGACAAGAAAGACGCCGACAAAAAAGACGAGCTCGTCGTCGATTTCGACGGCTTCGAGGCGCGCATCGTCGGGCTTCCCGTCGGCATGGGGAACTTCGGCGGCCTCTACCCGGCCGAGGGCAAGCTCTACTACGCCGACGTCCCGAGCGGCACGATCGGAGCGGCGGGCGACGAGGACGCGCAGCAGGGCTTCGACCTCAAGTTCTTCGATCTCGAGAAGCGCGAGTCGAAAACGGCCCTGAGCGGGATCACGAACTATACGTTCTCCGCGGACGGGAAGAAGATCCTGTACCAGGCGCGCCAGACGTACGGCATCGTCGACGCCGGCGAGGGCAAGAAGGTCGGCGACGGCACGATCGCGACGGGCGATCTCGAGATGAAGGTCGATCCGCCGGCCGAGTGGAAGCAGATGTTCATGGAGGCCTGGCGTCTCGAGCGCGATTTCTTCTACGTGAACAACATGCACGGGGTCGATTGGAACAAGATGCGGAGCAGGTACGGGGATCTCCTGCCCTACCTCACGAGCCGCGACGACCTGAACTACATCATCGGCGAGCTCATCTCGGAGCTGAACGCCGGGCACGCCTACGTGGGCGGCGGGGACTATCCGACGCTCCAGCCGGTCGGCACGGGGCTTCTCGGGTGCGACTTCGAGGCCGACAAGGCGAGCGGCCGCTATCGCTTCACGAAGATCTACGACGGGCGCAACTGGGACGCCCAGTTCACGGGTCCGCTCAGCCAGCCGGGCATCAACGTGAAGGCGGGAGACTATATCCTCGCCATCAACGGCGTCGAGCTGAAGTATCCGGCGGACCCGCTCGCGCTCCTCGAGAACCGCGCCGGCAAGCAGACCGTGATCAAGGTCTCGAAGACCGCCGACGGCAAGGACGCGCGCGAGGTCACCGTCGAGCCGGTCCCGAGCGACATCAACATCAGGTACGCCGACTGGGTCGAATCGAACCGGCTCAAGGTGTTCGAAGCCTCGGGCGGCCGCATCGGCTACGTTCACGTGCCGAACACGGCGACCGAGGGGCTCATGGAGTTCGCGAAGCTCTTCTACGGCCAGGCGAACCTCGACGGTATCGTCATCGACGAGCGCTGGAACAGCGGCGGCTGGATGCCGTCGCTGTTCGTCGACCGCCTCGCGCGGAAGCCGTCGAGCTACTGGGCGCTGCGGCATTTCAAACGGCTGAGCTCGTTCCCGCCGTTCGCGCCGAAGGGATACCAGGCCATGCTCATCAACGAGTGGTCGGGCTCCGGCGGCGACGCGTTCCCGTATCTCTTCCGGCAGGCGGGGCTCGGCCCGCTCATCGGGAAGCGCACCTGGGGCGGGCTCGTGGGCATGAACCGGAACATTCCGCTCATGGACGGCGGCGGCGTGACGATGCCCGGCATCGGCTTCACCGATCTCGAAGGCAACTACGCCGTCGAGAACGTGGGCGTCTCTCCCGACATCGAGGTCGAAAACTCTCCCGAGTTCACCGCCAAGGGGGGCGACCCGCAGCTCGATAAGGCCGTTCAGGTTCTGATGGATAAGATCAAGGCGAATCCGCCGAAGACGCCGGCGATGCCGAAGGATCCGGACAAGCGCTGAGCCCGCGGAAAACAGGCGCGAGTCCATGAAACGGAGCCCGCCCCGCGAATCGTCCGGTCGCCGCGATCGGGCAAACCCGCGGGGCGGGCTCACGTTCGTTATACTTGACAGCGCGCGCGTCCCGGTGGAAACTGTTCGTCGCGATCGTGATTGTCGGTGTGCCGGCCATTCGGGAGAAAGCGAGAGAACGTCGTCATGATTCAGGCCAAGAGCAGTTTCTTCGGGCTCGGCATCGCGCCGGGGCTTCTCGCGGTGCTCGATACGCTCAAATTCACCGTCCCGACGCCCATTCAGGAAGCGGCGATCCCCATCGCCATCGAGGGGAAGGACGTCATCGGCGTGGCGCAGACCGGAACGGGCAAGACGCTCGCGTTCGGCATTCCGATGATCCAGCGCCTCGCGCAGGGGAAGCAGCGGGGGCTCGTGCTCGTGCCGACGCGCGAGCTCGCCATGCAGGTCAACGAGGATCTCGCGAAGTTCGCCCGGGCGTTCAAGCTCAGGACCGCCGTCGTGATCGGGGGGGAATCGATGATCCGCCAGGTCCGGCAGCTCAAGGAGCATCCGAACGTCATCATCGCCACGCCCGGCCGCCTCAACGACCACCTCGAGCACCGTCAGGTCCGTCTCTCCGACGTGGGCATCCTCGTTCTCGACGAGGCCGACCGGATGCTCGACATGGGCTTTCTCCCGCAGATCGAGCGCATCCTCAAGCTCGTTCCGAAGGCCCGCCAGACCATGCTCTTTTCGGCCACGATGCAGCAGAGCGTGCTCGCGATCGCGTCCCGGCACATGCATCTGCCGGTCCGGACCGAGATCGCTCCGTCCGGCACGGCGGCCGATCTCGTGACGCAGGAGATACTCTTCGTTCAGAAGGGGTCCAAGGCGCGCGCGCTCGGGCAGGTGCTCCAGCAATACGCGGGCTCCGTGCTCATGTTCGTGCGGACGAAGCGCGGCGCCGGCAAGGTGGCGAGGCTCCTGCGCGAGATGGGGCACACCGCGGGCGAGATCCACGCCGACCGGTCCCAGCCCCAGCGCAAGGAGGCCCTGCGTCGCTTCAAGACCGGCGAATACCGCATTCTCGTGGCCACCGACATCGCCGCGCGCGGCATCGACGTCAAGGATATCGAGCTCGTGATCAACTACGATCTGCCCGACGACGTCGGGAACTACGTCCACCGCATCGGCCGCACGGGGCGCGCGGGCAAACGCGGGCACGCGATCGCCTTCGCCACGCCGGACCAGCGCGCCGACGTGGGGGAGATCGAGCGCTTCATGCGCGCCGCGATCCCCGCGTCATGGGATGCGGAGATTCCCGCCGAGGAGCTCCCCCGGGAGCAGAAGGCCGCGAAGAAGCCGGCGTTCGGCCGGTCCCCGCGCAAGGTTCCCCGCCGGATCAGGATCAGGTAGGAGTGTCCGTCTTTCGTTTGAGCCGCTGCTCGAATATCGCGTACACGACCGGCACGAGGATGAGCGTGATGAGCGTGGAGCTCAGGAGCCCGCCGATCACGACGCGGGCGAGGGGCGCCTGCGTCTCGCCCCCTTCGCCGAATCCGATGGCGAGGGGCAGGAGACCGAGCACGGTCGTGAGCGTGGTCATGAGGATGGGGCGCAGACGCCGCGAGCCGGCGAGGCGGATCGCCTCGGCAAGCTCCATCCCCTCCTCGCGGCGCAGCCGGTTCGTGTAATCGACGAGCAGGATCGCGTTGTTGACGACGATCCCCGCGAGCATGATGCAGCCGATGAAGGCCTGCATGCTGAAGATGGTTCCGGTGAGCAGCATCGTCACCGCGATGCCGATGAGCGCCATCGGTATCGAGAAGAGCACGACGAACGGATCGCGCCACGATTCGAACTGCCCCGCCATCACCATATAGACGAGCAGGATCGCGAGGATGAATCCGAAAATGAGCTCTCGAAAGGCTTTTTGCTGCTCCTCGTAGTCGCCGCCGAAGAGAATGACGAAGTCCTTCGGGACCGGCACGGCGCGAAGCTCGCGGCGGATGTCCCTGATCACCGAACCCATGTCGCGGCCGGTGTAATTCGCCTGGATCGTGATGATCCGTTCCTGGTCCTTGCGTTCGATGCGGACCGGGCCTTCCTCCCGGACGGCGTCGACTACGTTGCGCAGGATGACGGGCTCGCCCCGGGCATTGATCGCGGTGAGGTCGAGCAGGTTGTCCAGGCTCTTCCGGTCTTCCTCGCTGAGACGCACGAGAATGTCGTACTGCTTGCCTCCCTCGCGGAAATATGACGCGCGCGTGCCGCCGACTCCCGTCTGCAGGGCATCGCCGATGCGGGTCACGCCGAGACCGAGATCGGCCGCCTTCGCCCTGTTGATCCGGATGATCTGTTCGGGATTCCCTTCCTCGCGGCTGATCCGCGTATCGGTGATTCCGGGGACCGTGCCGACCACCTCGTTGACCCGCCGCGCGAGCGCTTGGGCCGTCGCGAGGTCGTACCCGCGGATCTCGATGTTCACGCCGCTCTCGGTCTGGGCGCCCATCCGCAGGACGAAGAGCCCCTCGCCGGCCCTCGTGCGGATGGTCACGCCCGGGAGGCCGGCGAGCGCGCCGCGGAGGTCGTTCGCGATCCGCTCGCTGCTGCGGCGCCGCTCCCGTTGCGGGACGAGGGTAGCGCGCACCTCGGCCGTATGGCCGCCCGAGGCGCCCCAACCCCCGCCGCCGACGTTCGACATGATCGAGACCGCCTCGGGAACCTTCGTGCGGACGATTTCCTCGACGGTCCGCGTCGCCTGGTCGACGATGGCGAGCTTCGTGCCCACCGCCATCTCGATATTGACCCGCACCTCCCCCTCGTCCGTCGCCGGCATCAGCTCCACGCCGATGAGCCGGGTCATGACGACGGAGAGCACGAAGAGACCGAGAGCCGAAAGAAGCACGGTCCGCTTGCGCGCGAGCGCCCGCTGGAGGAGGACCGAGTATCGCTGCTCGATCCGGCGGAACGCCTGCTCGCTGTACGCGTAGATCCGGTGCAGGCGATTCTCGTTCCGGTAATGCTCCGCCGGCTGGAACCGCAGGAATCGGGACGCGAGCATCGGAATGAGGGTGATCGCGACGACAAGCGAGCAGAGGAGGGCAAAGCTCACCACGACGGCCATCTGCCGGAACATGATCCCCGACATGCCGCGGATGAACACGACCGGAATGAACACGACGACGGTCGTCAGCGTGCTCGCCATGATCGCCGACCAGACCTCGGAGGAGCCGACGAGCGCGCTCCCGACGTTGTCGATACCCGTCTCGCGGTGGCGGTAGATGTTTTCGATGACGACGATCGCGTTGTCGACGAGCATGCCGATGCCGAGGGCGAGCCCGCCGAAGGTGATGATGTTCAGCGTGTAGCCGGAGAAATACATGAGCCCGAAGGTGGCGATGACCGAGATGGGTATCGCGGTCGAGATGATGATCGTGCTCGATACGTTTCGCAGGAAGAGAAACAGAATGAGGATCGCGAGGATTCCCCCGACGAGAGCGGCGCTCCCCATGTTGTTGATCGAATCCTTGATATAGACGGAGGTGTCGACGACGGGGATGAGCCGGAGCTGCGGAATATCGCGATTGATGCGATCCATCTCCGCGCGCACGCCCTCGGCGACGTTGACGGTGTTGGCGCCCGATTGCTTGCTGATCGACATGCGCAGCGCCGGCTTGCCGTCGATGCGGACGATCTGGCGGATCTCCTCCCAGGAGTCCTCGACGCCCGCCACGTCTCCGATGCGGATCGGCGCGCCGCCTCTCGTCGTGATGACCGTGTTACGGATCTCGTCGAGCGTGCGGTATTCCCCCTGCGTGCGGACGAGAACCTCGAGGTTTCCCTTGTCGTAGAGGCCGGCGGGAACGTTGCGGTTCTCGCTGCGTATGGCGCCGAGCACCGCGTCGGTCGATATGCCGAGCGCCTTGAGCTGGGCGCCGCGGAGATTCACGTGTATCTGCCGGTTCAGTCCGCCGCGGACGTCGACGGAGGCGACGCCGGGCACCCGCTCGAGCCGGTATTTGACCTCATCCTCGACGATGCGGCGCAGGTCGAGGGGATTGAGATTGCCCGACGCGCTCAGGAACATGATGGGAAACGCCGAAAGATCGAACTTGCGGATCGTCGGCCTCGTGACGTCCTCGGGCAGGCGTCCGAGCACGCGGTCGATACGGTCGCGGATGTCGTTCGCCGCCACGTCGAGGTCCGTTCCCCACGAGAAGGCGACCCGCACCCTGCTCTGTCCCTCGGACGACGTCGAGGTGATCTCCTCGACGCCCTGAATCGCGGCGAGCGCCTCCTCGAGCGGCCGCGTAATCGACTCTTCCATCTCCTGCGGACCGACGTTGCCGTACTCGGTGACGACGGTGATGCTCGGAAAGGTGATTTCGGGCATGAGGTCGATGGAGAGGCGATTGAAGGAGACGATGCCGAGGGTGATCACGACCAGGAAAATGACGGCCGTGAGAATCGGTCGATGGATGGGTCCCTGCGCTATATTCATGAGCCTGATTTCGCTTTCGCGCCTTCCGCCGGTGCGGGCGCCCCGCCGGATGAGTCTTTCGGAAGCAGCACGGGGCTGCCGTCCTCGAGCAGATGCTGGCCGAGCGTCACGACGCGTCCCTCGAGCGCGGGAGAGAGCACCTCGGTGAGGTCCGGCGTCGCGATGCCCGCCTCCACGGGAACGTAGCGGGCGACGCTCTCATCCCCGGGCACCATGAAGACGCCCGTTCCGCCGTTGCGGCTCACCATCGATCTCGTGGGAACGATCTGCGCGCGGTTCTTCGAAGCGATCATCACCTGGGTGCGGGCGAACATCCCCGGTTTCAGGAGGAGCGAGTCGTTCCTCACCTCGACTTCCATCTGCGCCACGCGCGATTCCTCGAGCAGCATCGGCGCGATCCGCGAGACGCGCCCCGAGAAGCGTCTCGAGGCGAATGCGTCGACGGTCACCGTCGCCGGCTGCCCCGCGCTGATGAGACGGTAATCGCGCTCCGTGATCGTCGTCCGCACGATGACGCTGCCGATTTCAATGACCGACGCGACCGCCGCGTTGGGCGCGAGCAGCGCGCCCTCGTCGACGAATCGCTCGCCGATATAGCCGGCGCGCGTCGCGGTCAGGCGCGTGTAGCCGAGCCTGATGCGCGACGACTCGAGAGACGCCTGGCGCTGCTCCACCTGGGCCTGCGCCAGGCGGTAGCGCGATTCCTTCGCGGTGAAATCCGAAACGGCGGCGTCGACCTCCGCGTTCGAGGCGAGCTCCTTGGCCCGGAGCGACTCCATCCGTTCCTTCTGGTCCCGGGAGAGCTCGAGCTGGCTGCGCGTGTCGATGACCGAGGCCTCGGCTATCTTCAGATTCGCCTCCGCCTCGCGCACCGCCTGCTGGTATTCCGCGTCGTCGATCCGGGCGATCAATTCACCCGCGCGGACCCGGTCGCCGATGCGCTTGCGGATCTCGACCACCCTGCCCGACACCTTCGGCGCGACGACGTACTGATTGTATGGATACACGGAGCCCGTGAACTCGCGGATCTCGCGAATCGGGCCGAAGCGGACGCTGTCCACCTCGACCGCGACGGCGGCCGTCTGGCGCTGCCGGTTGTCGTCCCCCGATCCCTTCACGATGAGCATCACGATTCTCACCGCGAGCGCGGCGACGACGACGATGACTGGAATGAGGTAAAGACGTTTTTTCATATGTTCTTTCGCGAGCGCTGAAGTAGATAGGAATCTTGATTATTCGGGATTAAAAGTCAAAGAAAATCCAACGGCAGGAAACCGCGGCGTGCGGGGTCGTTCCCGCATGGATCCGTCGTTCCCGTTCGGGGAACGCTCTTCCCCCCGGCGGTCCTTTGTCCGAAACCGATGGCACGCGGGCGGTCCGCATCGAGCGCTCCTGCGCGCCCCGGCCGTCTTGTTTTGCCATCGTCCGTTTCGTTACTGCATTCACCCCCGTCATTCGGTATCTGCCCGGAAGCGACGGATCCGATAGCAATATCGATAAGAGGCATTCTCCTTGACAACAGCCTTCTAATAATAATTATTATTAATAATACCGTGGTCTGGCGGACGCGCGCATTATAAATCCGCCGCCGGGAGGGATTCAAGGATGAAGAGCTATCTATTTATATTACTAGCTGTTGCGTCGGCCGTTGTCGCATTCGGCGACTCGGCAGCGCCCGAGCGGGAGAAGGGAACTGAAATCATGGAACAGGTAAAAAGACTTCAGATTGCAACCTTTGCCGGGGGCTGCTTCTGGTGCTCCGAAGCCGACTTCGAGAAGGTCGACGGCGTCGTGAAAGTGGTTTCGGGGTACACGGGCGGAGCAGCGGCGAATCCAACCTATGATCAGGTCTGTGGGGGGAAGACGGGGCACTTCGAGGCCGTGCAGGTCCATTACGATTCGACGAAGGTGGGATACGAAAGGCTGCTCGAGGTTTTCTGGACGCACATCGATCCGACGGACGCCGGCGGTCAGTTCGCCGACAGAGGCCCCCAGTACCGGAGCGCCATCTTCTACCATACGGACGAGCAGAAGCGCCTCGCCGAGCGCTCGAAGGCCTCGCTCGGCGCCTCGGGCGTCTTCGACGGGCCGATCGTGACCGAGATCAGGGCGTTCACGAAATTCTACGAGGCGGAAAGCTATCATCAGGATTACTACAAAACGTGCTCCGCGCATTACGGGAGGTACCGCTCCGGCTCCGGACGGGACGCGTTCCTGAAGGCGATGTGGGGAGACGGGAAGAACACGATGAAAAAGAAGCTCACCCCGATGCAGTACAGCGTGACGCAGCAGTGCGGCACCGAGCCTCCCTTCGCGAACGAGTACTGGGACAACCACCGCGAGGGGATCTACGTCGACGTCGTCTCGGGGGAGCCGCTCTTCAGCTCGCTCGACAAGTTCGATTCCGGCACGGGCTGGCCGAGCTTCACGAAGCCGCTCGATCCGGGCTCGGTCGTGGAGAAGGAAGACCGGAGCCTGATGTCCGCGAGGACCGAGGTCCGGAGCAAGCGCGGCGATTCGCACCTCGGCCACGTCTTCCCCGACGGGCCGCTTCCCGCAGGGCAGCGCTACTGCATCAACTCGGCGGCGCTCCGCTTCATCCCGAAAGAGGATCTCGAGAAAGAGGGCTACGGCGAATATTTGAAGCTGTTCGATCGCAAGTGAGGCTCTCAAAGGGCAGCGAAGCCCTCCCGCCATCATTCCAATAGCGCGGCGCGCGGCGGAATGTTATAATTTAAGTGCAAGAAGCGGATTCGAAAAACCAATCGCGCACAATGAATCGAATGCGGCCCCGCCAGCCGCACTCCGCCTCGATGCCGGATGCATCTCGTGAAAAGGGGGGCGATCGATATGCAGAGCCGCTCTGTCATCCTCATCGGTCTCGTCGCGTGCGCCGCTTTCGCGCTCTGCCCGCCGGGGAGCGCGCGGGCGCGGGATATCAATCCGGTCCCGTCAAGCAAGGATGCCGTGGGTCCCCGGCGCGTGCTCGTGCTAGACGGGAGCTTCGTTCACAACGTCGGCCAGCTCCAGATGCACATGAGCAACTGGGGCATCTTCGGATCGATGCCGGGCTCTTCGATGCCGTTTTCCTTCGCGCCTTCGGCACAGTGGCCTGCGGGGAGCGGCATTGAGTATCTCTATGTGGGCGGCCTCTGGATCGGAGCGAGAATCGGCGGCGTTCCGTCGGTATCGACTTCGGTCTATGAGTGGGAGTTCAGGCCGACGGACGATCCGATCGATGCGATCTACCGGACGAACGAAGGCGTCCCCGGGGGCAACCGTTATCCGTTCCCGGGCGCCGACGACGATCGCGACGGGCGCTTCGACGAGGACCGTCTCGACGGCCGGGACAACGACGGCGACGGCCGCGTCGACGAGGATTTCGCCGCGATCTCGAAGCAGATGTTCACGAGCTGGTACACCGACAATCATCCTCTGATTTCACAGCCCTATCCAGTGCACCGGCCGCTGCCCATCAAGGTCGAGCAGGAAAGCTATCAGTGGGATGACCCGCTCTTCGACGATTTCGTCGGTGTGACGCTGAAGATCACGAACGTCGGCGCTGAAACACTCGAACAGATATATCTCGGCGTCTTCGCCGACATGGACGCGGGGCCGCGGGGCGGGCCGGACTCGCTGGACTACTGGCTTGACGATGCCCAGAACGCCTTTTTCGGCACGAGAAGCACCGAGCTCGGACCGGCATATCTCAACGTCATGTACTTGTATGACGCGGATGGGGATGGGGGGCGGACCCCGGGATATTTCGGTTGCATGCTCCTCGGGCATACACTGGATCCGCTCGGCCAGAATGCGCCATCGGCGGTCAGGGCATTCACCTACCGGGCATTCAGCGGCAGTCAGCCGTACGAGAACGGCGGCGATCCCGATAACGATTTTCAGCGGTACGAAGTGCTGGCGACGCATCGGATCGACATGAATCTCGCCGCGCCGCGCGATTATCGCGGTCTCATGGGCACGGGGCCGTTCGCGCGGCTCATGCCGGGAGAATCGATCGAGCTCCATTTCGGATTCGTCGCGGGCATGGGGCTCGCCGGAATGCTGGAGAACGCCGCAAGGGCGCAGCGCCTGTTCGACGGCACGTGGTATGACGTCGATCGAGACCCGGCGACGGGCGTCGACGGCAAGGAGACGCAGGTTCACTGGGTGCTCGGAAGGCCTTTCGAGATCGAAGCGGCCATGGATATCCGCCCGGGCTCCTGCCCGAATCCGTTCAACATGAACAAGGCCGACATCGCGGCCTCCGGCAATCCGTATAAGGGAGGCGTTCTGCCCGTGGCGATTCTCGGAGCCGCGAACTTCGACGTCCGCGACGTCGTGCGCTCTTCGGTTCGCCTGGAGGGTGTGGCGCCGCTATTCGACAAGAAGCCGCACTACGAGGACGTTTCCCGCCCGCCGTCGAGCACGGAGCCGTGCGCGTGCACGTCGGAAGGCCCCGACGGCCGTCCCGATCTCCTGCTCAAGTTCTCCGATCGGGAGATCGCCCTCGCCATCGAGAGCGCGGGCGCGCCCGCGCGCGGCGGAACGCGCACGCTGACGCTGACCGGCTCGCTGAGCGACGGCACGCCCTTCGGGGCGGAGGACTGCGTCGTCCTCGTCGGGCTGCCGGATACAAAGCCGGATGACAGGCCCGACGACGAGCCGGACAACAAGCCGGGCGACCGCCGCCGCAGGCCGGAGCTCCTCGCGGCCTCGCCGAACCCCTTCAATCCCGCGACGAGCGTGGAGTATTACCTGCCCGAACGTCAGCGCGTGAAGATCACCGTGTTCGACGTCTCCGGCCGGACGGCCGCCGTGATCGTGGACGGCGTGCAGTCGGCGGGGGATCACGTCGCGCGGTGGCAGGCGAGCGGTTTTTCGAGCGGCATCTATTTCTGCCGCCTCGAGGCGGGGGGCGTTGTGTCGACGAAGAAGATCGTTTTGCTGCGGTAACGCGAGCAGCGCGGCCGCACGGCCCGGATTCCGTCAGGAGAGCAGCGTCGCGAAGAGCCCCGAGAGAACGATTCCGTCGAAGGTGCCCGCGCCGCCGATGCTGATGATCCCGGCGCCGCCGTGCACGATCCGGCGGAGGTTGAGGAGGTCCGCACCCACGAGCGGACCGAGCACCCCGGCCGTGAACGCGACCGGCGGCGCGAACTCCCGCATGAAGATGAAACCGCACGCCGCGGCCGCGAGCGCGGGCACGAGCGGCGGCAGCACGACGCCGACGTTCGGCACGGGGCGGGCGAGACGGAAGCAGAGCCCCGCGTTGACCGCGACGGCGCCCGCGGTGATCCAGAGCGCCGCAGGCCCACGCCCGGCGATCCTCGAGAGCTCATAGGCGACGAGCATGCACGGAATCACGCAGCCGCCCACGTTGACCGCGATGACGGTCGACGAGGGCTGGCGAAACCACTGGGGGAAGATGCGCCCGGCGCCGTAGAGCCCGAGCGGCGCCGTATCGACCGACATGACGCGGGGGACTCTTTTCAGGGGAATGTTGAAGAGCCCGCCGATGAACATCGCGATGACGACCGCGAGCGACGCCCCCGCGCTCAATCCGAGCTTGGCCAGCGCCGACGCCATCGCGTCGGCGAGAAAGATGGGGAAGAGGATCGCGAGCACCACGACCAGCAGAAGCGGCAGGCATCCGAACGGCGCGATTCGAAACACGTTGTGATCTCCCCGATAAAAAGTTCGACGCCGCCCGGCTCGCCGCGCGGCGTCGAATATCCGTGAAGCGCCCGATGAGACTCGATCGGTCCGTGCGCCCGCGCGATCAGTCGAGCCCGCGGCGCTTCAGCAGCGGCTCGATCGCCGGGTCCTTACCCCTGAACTTCCGGTACAGCGCCATTTCATCCTCGATGCTGCCCGAGGCGAGGATGTACTTCCGGTAGGCGGCCGCCGTCTTCTGGTCGAAGAGGCTCGTCTCCTTGAACGCCTGGAACGCGTCGGCGTCGAGCACCTCGGCCCAGATGTAGCTGTAGTAGCCCGCCGCGTAGCCGCCGTCCCCGAAGATGTGAGCGAAGTAGGTGCTGCGGTAGCGCGAGATGATCTCCGGGATGAGGCCGATGCGGCCGAGCGAGGCCGTCTCGAAGGCGTTCGCGTCCGCCGCCGGCGGCGCGCTCAGCGTGTGCCAGTCCATGTCGAGAAGCGAGGCGGCGAGATACTCCGTTGTCGCGAATCCCTGATTGAACGTGCTCGATTTCCTGATCTTCTCGATGAGGGCGTCCGGGATCGGCTCTCCCGTCTTGTAGTGCCGCGCGTACATCTTCATGAACTCCGGATCGGTGGCCCAGTTCTCCATGATCTGCGACGGGAGCTCGACGAAATCGGTCGCCACGTTCTGCACCGTCGGATAGGAGACCTCCGTGAGAAGGCTGTGCAATCCGTGCCCGAACTCGTGGAACAGGGTCGTTACCTCGTCGAAGTTGAGGAGGGAGGGAGTGTCCCCCGCGGGGCGGACGAAGTTCCCGCAGTTCGTGACGAGGGGCGTCTCGATCTTCCCGCCGATGTCCGAAGCGTTGCGGAAGCCCCCGCACCAGGCGCCCCCCTGCTTGTTGTCGCGCGGGTAGTAGTCGGTGTAATAGAGCCCGATATGCTTCCCGTCAGCCTCTTTCACCTCGTACACGCGCACCTCGGGGTTGTACTTCGGGATGTCCGTCCGCTCCGTGAAGGTGATGCCGAAGAGCTTGTTGGCGAGCATGAAGGCGCCGGCGCGCACGTTCTCGAGCTCGAAGTACGGCCGGAGCATCTCGTCGTCGAGGTCGAACTGCGCCTTCCGCACCTTCTCGGCGTAGTACCACCAGTCCCACGACGCGAGCTTGAAGCCACCGCCTTCCGTGTCGATCATCTGCTGGAACAGGCCGGCTTCCGATTTGGCGCGCGCGCGAGCCGGCGTCCAGAGCTTGCCGAGGAAGTCGTACACGGCCGAGGGTTTTTTCGCCATCGATTCCTCGAGGGCGAAATCAGCGTGGGTTTTGTAGCCCAGAAGCTGCGCGCGCTTGATACGCAGATCCACGATGCGCAGGAGCGTCTTCTTGTTGTCGAGCTCGTCGTTGTGGTCGCCCCGCGTGATATAGGCCTTGTATATCTTTTCCCGGAGATCGCGGCGCTCGGAATATTGGAGGAAGGGGATCATGCTCGGCTTGCGGACCGTGAAGACCCACGTTCCTTCGTGTCCGAGCTGCCGCGCCGCCTCCGCGGCGGCGGTCACCACACCTTCGGGAAGCCCCGCGAGATCGGCCTTGCTCTCGATGACGAGCTCGAACTTGTTCGTCTCCGCGAGGAGATTCTCCTCGAACTGGAGCCCGAGGACGGAGAGCTCCTTGTTGATCTCTCCGAGCTTCGCCTTGTCCCCGTCGCTCAGGTTCGCGCCGTTGCGGACGAATTGGCGATACGTCTTCTCGAGGAGCCGCTTCTGCTCCTGATTCAACGAGAGCTTGTCCCGCCCGTCGTAGACCGCCTTGATGCGGGCGAAGAGCTTCGCGTCGAAAAGGATCTCGTCGTAGTGAGCCGACTGGACCGGCGCGATTTCCTGCGCGATCCGCTGCAGCTCGTCGCTCGTGTTCGCCGAGCTCATGCTCCGAAAGATGTTATCGACGCGCGTGAGCGTCTCGCCGCTCGCCTCGAGCGCCTCGATCGTGTTCGCGAAGGTGGGCGCCGCGGGATTCGAGGCGATCGCCGCGATCTCCACGCGGTGCAGCCGCATCGCTTCCAGGTACGCCGGCTGGTAGTGCTCGACGAGGATCTTGTCGAACGGCGGAGCGCCGAATGGGGCGGTAAACTTCCCGAGAAGGGGATTGTCCGCCGCTGCGGCGAACGAGCAGAGCATCGCCGAGACGGCGAGAGCGAGCAGGAACAGGAACGCTTTTCTCATGGTTTCGGATCCTCCTGCGGTTTGAGCGTGTCGCGCATGAAGACGACTTCGGGGGAGCTTACCAGCCCGATAGGTGATTTACAACCCGATAATGGAAAGGTTCCGGGGGGCCTTCCAGGCGAGGCCGGAGAAGTACTTCGCCATGAAGATCTCCCGCGCGAGCTGGAGCCCCGGCTCGACGGCGGGCTTCTCCGGAACGAACACGCCGACCGCGCCCGGGAGCACCTCGATCTCGATCGGCGTGGTGCCGATGACGTCGCCGTCGGCCTGCACGGGGAGCGGCACCGCGCTCCTCACCGAGATGCTCTTCTCGGCCTTGATGAAATGCGCGCGGGGATGCCCCGGCCGGCGGGCGAAAATTCTGAAGAGGTATCGCGGATAATCGAGCAGGGTCTTCGTATCGAGGATCCACACGTCGAGGTGCCCGTCGTCGACGTGGATGTCGGGTCCCTCGGGAAACAGCATCTTGGCGAGGATGCCGCAGTTGGCGATCGCGACCTCGACGGCATGGTGCTTCCGGGAGACGCCGTCGACGGCGACTTCGAGGTGCCTCGCCCTGAATTCGAACACCTTGAGAACGGCCGCGCCCAGATACGCCGTGGGCCCGAAGAGGCGCTTGTTTCTCCGCGTCGTGCCGCCGACGACCGAGGCGCTGATGCCGATCCCGGCCACGAGCACGTACACGCGTGGGCCGATCCGCATCGCGTCGATCTTCCGCAGGCGTGTCCGGGCCGCGATCAGGGCGGCCGCCTCGGCGGGGGCGAGGGGAATGTTGAGCTCGCGCGCCACGAGGTTTGTGGTGCCCGTCGGCACGATGCCGAGCGGAACCCCGCTCCCCGCGAGGCCGTCGACGACGGCCGACACCGTGCCGTCCCCGCCGACGGCGATGACCGTCTCGAATCCTTCCCGCAGACGCTCGCGGACGATTGTTCCGAAGGGCTCCCCGCGGCGCGGCTCGTGGACGGTGTATTGAAAACCGGCCGGGGGAAGGTACTGCGCGAGCGCCCGGAGGGCGGATTCGCGGACGCCGGGCGGCGCGGACGGATTCAGTATGACGAGCGCCTTCGTCACGGCCGTCAGTCCATGCCGACGAGGGCTTTGATGTACTGCAGGCGCTCGTACATCTCCGGGTGGTCGCTCTTCGCCTGGCTGAGCTTTCCGCGCATCTGATCGATCGACTTGAAGCCGTGCCTGTCCATCAGCCGCTCGAGATCGTCGCGGATCGCGGTGAGCCGTTCGATCCCGTTCTGATACAGGGTCGAGCAGAGCTGGACGGTCGTCGCGCCCACGAGGATGAGCTTGGCCGCGCCGGCCGCGTCGTGAACGCCCGTCGACGCGGAGAAGTCGCATTTGACCTTCCCCGAGAGGAGCGAGATCCAGCGGAGCGGGAGCGAGATTTCCTGCGGCGAGCTGAGGCGGTACGCCGGCGCGAGCGCCATTTTCTCGATGTCGATGTCGAACTGGTAGAAGCGGTTGAAGAGAACGAGCGCCTTGGCCCCCCGCATCCAGAGATCGGAGGCCATCCGCGGAACCGACGTGAAATACGGGCCGATCTTGACGGCGACGGGAATCGACGTGAGCCGCGCCACGCTCTCGACGGTGTCAGTGTAGATCTTCTCGACGTGGCCGGTGTCCCGCCGCGGATCGCTCAGCATCACGGATATGTTGAGCTCGATCGCGTCCGCGCCCGCATCGGCGATCTGCCGCACGTAGTTCGTCCACAGCCCCGTCGAGACGCAGTGGAGGCTGGCGATCACCGGAATCGACACGGCCTGTTTCGACTCCTTGATGAGCTTCAGGTAGCTCTGCGGGCCGAGCTCGAGCCCCATCCGCTGGACGTAGTCGAGCGCCTCGGGATGCCAGGCGAATTTCGCTTCGCTCGCGTCTCCGGCGAGGTCGGCGAGGATCTGCTCCTCGAAGAGCGATTTGAGCACGACGGCGCCGGCGCCCGCATCGGCGCAGCGGCGGACGCCCGCGACGGTTTTCGTGAGGCTGGAGCTCGCGACGAGCAGCGGGTTGCGCAGCGCGAGCCCCATATAGGTGGTGGAGAGATCGGCCATACGGTTCCTCGCAGGTTTGTGCGTTTTCGCTGACGCGGCCCCGGCCGGGCCGCCGGTTCGATCCGGCGGATACTATATCACGCTTCGGGGCGAAACGCCACGCCCGAAAAAAGGGGGGCGCGGGCCGCCCCCCTCTCCGTTGCTTTCCGGCCGTGCGCGCCGCGAAACGCTAGTCCCCCTTCACGAGCATCCTCTTCGCGTAGCGGGCATGGAGCCGTCCGAGCCCGCGCGCCGCGTGCAGCGTGACGATCGTCAGGAAGAATCCTCCCATGACGACGAGCGGCATGGACCAGCCGGGCAGATAGTATGCATGATGCTCCATCTGGACGATGGGGAATCCGAATACGTAATGAAGAATCGGCATCGCGATGAGCGAGAGCGACACGGAGATGAGCGTGATCATGATCGTGAAGTACACGATCCCGAGGGGGAGCTGCAGGATCATGTAGAGAATCGCCGACCAGGTCGTGCGATCGCCGAAGAGCGCCTTGAAGCCGCCCCACCATCCGAGATCCTTCCTGAAAAAGGCTCCGCGCCGCGGCATCCGCTCGCCGAGCACTCCCTCGATGATTCGCCCCTCGAGGAGCGCGATTCCCCGCGCCGACAGGAGGAACACCGCGAAGAACGGGAGCCCGATGATGAGGACGATGAGGCCGACCGAGAGGGAGAGCCCCGTGGTCGCCCACGTGAAATAGAAAATGCCCGTGGCGAGCGAGAGGAGCATGTAGAGGAGAGATCCGTAGGTCCGGACGTCTCCGATCACGCCGAAGAACCCTGTGCCGCGCGATTTCATGATGGGGGGGCCGGGAATCGCCACCGTGGTCGGTGTCATGTTCTCCATCTCCTTGTAAGCGGCCGCCACTTCCGCCGGCGCGCCGTAGGTTTTGATGATCGATTCGAGCGCGGCGTCGGCGGCGATGCCGGGCTCCTTCTCGAGCGCCTGCTCGAGTGCGGTCGTGAGGTGCTCTTCCGCGTCGGACAGGGCGTCCTGGATCGTCGCGCGGTCCGCTCCCGCGAGCGCCGTCTTGAGCTTCGCCAGGTAATCGTCTATCGCTTTATTCATGGTACGTTCCTTTCAGGACCGAGTCGACGAAGGCCTTGTTATCGTTCCAGATCGCCGTCCAGCGATCGAGGGCCGCGCGCCCTTCCTCCGTGATGCGGTAGTAGCGGCGCGGCGGGCCCGTCACCGAAGGCTCGACGGTGCTCGCGAGAAGTCCCGTTTTCTCGAGCGACCGCAGCACGGGGTAGAGGGCCCCCTGCTTCATCATCGGCACCTCCTCGTTCCCCGCGTCGATGAGCTTCGCGATCTGATAGCCGTAGATCGGCTCGGTCGAGCGGTCGACGACGCTGAGGAGAACGAGCGCCGCGGTGCCGGCGTTCAGCTCCTTCTGGAACTTCCTGTCTTCCGAGGGAATCGCATTCAATCTTCAATCCCCGCCTTTCGGCGCCGGCTCCGTCCGCGCGCCCCGCCGGTCACTATATTTATAACGCAGCATTATTAATCTCACACTAGTGATATTCTAATAGTAGTACGCTTGGAAGTCAAGAATGTTCCTGAAATAATCTCAGGATCCGGCGCCGAAGCCCTCGCCGCCGGCCATAACATTAGTTTTTGCATTAAAAATTAAATATGATCGAATAAATGGAACCTTTCACCCGCGTCAATACTATACAGAGTATAGTTTTGATGGCAGCACGAAAGCTCCGGACACAGGTTGACGCACAACCTTTCGAAAGATGGGGCGGCTTTGGGGGCCGCCCCTTCCATTTATTTTGCCTGAAACATTTCAGAATCCTCTTGCGTACCGTGCTGTGTGAATGTATGTTCCGAACTTGAATTCTGAATTCTGAATTCTGATTCAACTATTGATAGTAATTATGGAATACACGCCAGAGCAAGGAATTACGCGAAGGGAACGCGAAAGGCTGCGTTGCAGGGGGCAGATCATAGCCGCGGCATCGAAGCTCTTCGCGCAGGCGGGAATCGCCAATACCAGCATGAAGCAGATCGCCGGCGAAGCCGATGTATCGGTCGGCAAGCTCTACGCCTGCTTTCGGGGCAAGGATGAGATCATCCACGAGTTGCTCCACCATGCCATGGACTCTCTGCAGCGCGAGGGGGATGAGGCGTGCAGGGGAACGGACGATCCTCTCGATCAGCTCCGCCGCAGGCTCCGGGCGGCCATCGATCATTTCAAAGCCCATCTCGATTTTCTCATGATCTATCACAACGAGAGCCAGACGAGCTGCGAGGGAATGATCCGGGAGCATATCGATGAGAACATCGAAACAATCGCGGAGCTTCTTGCGCAGGCGATTGACAATGGTGATATTCCGCCGGAAGACCCGCGCGCGCTCGCGGCGATCCTCGTCGGATCGGTGCACGAGCTCATGCATACCTTCGCGGAGCGAGGGGGCAAGGACGCACTCGATCGTATTCCGGCGATCATCGACCGGATCATCATCAAGCCGCTCGAAACGAGACGGGAAAAGGATTCCGGAATGGAGGGACGCTGATGCGAGCGTTTCTGACTGAGCCCCGCATATCGATTCGCAGGGCGAGCCTCTGGCCGCTCTGCATGCTTCTCATCGCCTGTGCGCTGCCTCGCCCGGTGGGCGCCGAGACGCAGTCTCTCAACCTGGATCGCGCGATCGAGCTCGGCCTCAAGAACGACGAGACGCTCCGGCAAGCGGGGCTCGCCGTGGAGGGCGCCGAGGGGCTCGTCCTGCAGGCGAAATCGAACGCATTCCCCCATTTCTCGCTCGCGGGGCAGTACGGGTACAACATCCTGCGGCCGTCGTTCTTTCTCCCGGCGGTGTTCTTCGGGGAGGAAGGGAGCGGCTCGGTGGCGGTCGAGATCGGCGAGGACAACGATTTCACCGGCGCCGCGACCGTGACGCAGGTGCTCTGGGCGGCGGGACGCATTTCGGCGGGGCTCGAAGCGGCGAAGGAGTATCTCGAATCGTACCGCTATCGCGAGATGGCGACGTCCGATTACGTTCGATTCAGCGTGAAAGAGGCGTACTACGGCGCGATTCTCGCGGCGGAGATCCTCGGGATCGAGGAAAAGGCGTCCGAGGCCGCCGAGGAAGCAGCGCGCATCGCCCGCGCGGGGAACGCGCAGGGGGTCGTGAGCAGGTTCGATCTGCTGCGCGCGGAAGTGGAGCTCGCGAACAGGAAGGCGCCGCTCGTCAAGGCGCGGAACGACTACGAGCAGGCGGTCATCGTCCTCAAGCGCCGGTGCGGCATCGCGGCGGCGGACGAGGTCGGCCTCACCGATTCGCTCACGGCGGCGTCGCACCCGGCCGGGCTCGATACGGTCATCGCGGCGATGCGCGGGGGGAGCGCCGAGATCAAGGCGCTCGAGCACGCGGTCGGCGCCCAGCAGCAGTTCCTCCGGATCGCGAAAGCGGAGCGGTATCCGATCATGCAGCTCACCGGTGCGTACGCCGTGCAGACCCAGTGGTCCAATGACTGGCTGCCGCCGAGCGAGCTCATCGCGAAGAGCGCGGCGGTCACGATCGGTATCCAGATCCCGATTTTCGACGGTTTCAACGCCAAAGGAAAGATAGAAACGGCCAGGGCCGGTCTTCGTACGGCCGAGGTCGAGCTCGATCGCGTCGGGCGCGACAAGGAGCTCGCCGTCCGTCAGTCGTACCGGTACATCGAGAACGCCCTCACCGCGCTCGAGGGGCGGGAGGAATCGGTGAAGCTCGCCGAGGAGGCGCACCGCATCGCGCTCGTGCGGCTCGAGAACGGGCTCGCGATGCCGATCGAGCGGCTCGACGCGGAGCTCGCCATGACGACGTCGCGGGCGCAGCTCGCCGAGTCGCTGTACGCGTCGCGGATGGCGCAGGCGTACCTCGAGCTCGCCGTGGGGAGCAGGAGTTTCGGCGCCGTTTCCGGCGCGCAGCAGTAGACGCACGGGAATATTGGAAAAAGGCGGGTATCCGCCCGCCGGCACGCGGGAGAAGGAGCAGCTATGAGCAATCCGGGAGCACGCAAGACGCGTCGCGGCCGCACGATTCTCTGGATCGCCGTCGCCGTCGTCGTCGCCCTGTTCGCGTTCCGCTTCTGGCGGATCAGCTCGAGGGAGAGCTTCGCCAGCATCGGCTCGATCCAGGAATCGGAGGGCAAGCCGGTCGAGGTGACGAAGGCCTCGCGGGGCGATCTCGAGGTGTGGACGAGCCTCGCGGGAACGGTCGAGGGCTCGTTCCAGTACGCGGTGATCTCGACGAACTCGATCCCGGTTCTGCGCGTCGCCAAAAAGGAGGGGGACCGGGTGAAAGCGGGCGAGACGCTCATCCGTCTCGAGACGACCTCTCCGAGCGCCATGCTCCTCTCGTACCCGCGTTCCCTCGCCCTGTATCAGGACGCCCAGGCGGATCTCGAGCGGATGCGCGCGCTCTATAAAGAGGGGGCCGTTTCGAAGCAGGCGCTCGAAAAGGCCGAGCTCGCTCTCGAGGTCGCGAAGGCGGGCCTCGAGGACGCGCGCGGAAGCACGGCCCTCGCCGCGATGCATACGGGCGTCGTCACGAGCGTGCTCGTGAAGGAGGGGGAGATGGCGAACGCGTACGCTCCCCTCATGTGGATCGCGCGGACCGACTCGGTCCGGGCGACCTTCGACGCGGGGGCGAGCCAGGCGGCGTCGCTGAAGCCGGGGCAGCGGGCGGTCTGGAGCTCGGATTCGAACGGGGATTCGGGGACCGGCGTCGTGAGCGTCGTCGATCTCTCGGCCGATCCGGAGACCCATCTCGTGAAGGGGGAGGTGCTCTTTCCCAATCGGGAAGGACTCCTCATGCCGGGAGCGGTCGTAACGTTCAAGGTGCTCTCGGGCGAGCGGCGCGGCGTCGTCAAGATTCCGACCGACTGCCTCGTCGAGCGCGGCGGCGCGCCGATGATCTTCACGATCGAGGACGCGGGCGGGGATTCGCTCGTCGCGAGAAGCCGCGCCGTGCGTATGGGGCTCAGAACCCCCGATGAGGTCGAGATCGTGTCCGGGCTCGAGGACGGAGCGCGCGTCGTGCGGTTCGGGCAGTCGCTTCTCGAGGACGGCGATCGCGTGAAGATCGTCCGCGGCGGGGAGGCTGCGGCGCGATGAACGTCATCCGGATATTCGTCAAACGCCCCGTGCTCACGACGATGATCGTCGTGGGATTCGTCGTGCTCGGTCTCTATTCCTACGGCCGCATGGTCACCGAGCTCATGCCGAGCATCGAGTTTCCGTTCATCATCGTGACGACGGTGTATCCCGGCGCCGCCCCCGGCGAGGTGGAGAGCCAGATCACGAAGAAGATCGAGGACGCCGTCTCGACGATCGCCAACGTGAAGGACCTGACGTCCTACTCGCAGGAGAACCTCTCGCAGGTCTTCATCGAGTTCGAGCTCGAGACCGACGTCGATCTCGACGCGATCGACGTCAAGGACAAGATCGACGCGATACAGGCGAATCTTCCCGAGAACGCCGAGAAATCGGTCATCAGCAAGTTCGATTTCTCCGCGTACCCGATCATCGAGCTCGCCATCGCGGCGCCGCGTCCCCTCGAGGAGATCTACCGGGTGGCGGACAAGGTCGTGAAAGACCGGCTGAGCCGCATCAACGGCGTCGCCTCGGTCGACATCACGGGGAAACGTCAGCGCGAGATCCGCGTCGAGATCTCCCCGCAGAAGCTCCGCGCCTACGGGCTGAGCCTCATGGACGTCGCCGCCGCCATCGCGGCGGACAACCTGAATATCCCCGCCGGCCATATCACCCGCGGCGCGCGGGAGATCACGCTCCGCATGACGGGGGAGATCGGCTCGCCGCGCGAGCTCGGCGATCTCCGCCTGCCGCTCCGTTCGGGGCGCACGGTGCCTCTGTCGGAGGTGGCGAAGATCGTGGACGGCACGGAGGAGCTCCGGGAGTCTTCGACCTATAACGGGGAGCCGGTGATCGGAGTCTCCATCAACAAGCGCTCCGACGGCAACACCGTCCTCGTGGCCCGCGATGTGTACCAGGCGCTCGACGAGCTCAAGAAGACGATCGACAAGGACATCACGATCACGATCACGAACGACAACGCGCCGTTCGTGCGCGCTTCGGTGAGCGACGTGCTCTCGAACGTCATGATCGGCATCCTGCTCACCGCGCTGCTGCTTCTCCTCTTCCTGCACAACTGGCAGCAGACGGTCGTCGCGGCCCTCTCGATGCCCATCTCGGTCATCGCGACCTTTCTCCTCATGGATCAGGCGGGCTTCTCGCTGAACGTGATGTCGCTCCTGGCGCTCGGCATCTCGATCGGGACGCTCGTGACGAACTCGATCGTGATCATCGAGAACATCACCCGTTTCGTGCATCTCGGGATGGATCCCGAGGAGGCCGCCGTCAAGGGGACGGCCGAGGTCGCCGTCGCGGTCGCCGCCTCGACCCTCACGAACATCGTCGTCTTCACGCCGATCGCGTTCATGAGCGGGATCATCGGGCGCTTCTTCCTCCAGTTCGGCCTCACCGTCGTGTACGCGACGATCTTCTCGGTCGTCGTGAGCTATACGATCGTGCCGATGCTCGCGGCGCGTCTCATCAAGCCGCAGGCCTCCGACCGCGATCCGCATGCGCTGGGATTCTGGGCGCGGATCGGGGAGCGGTGGGACAAGTTCTACGACGATCGCGCGCGGGGCTATCGCGGCGTCCTCGAACGGATTCTCGGACGCCGCCGCGTGTGGATTCTGGCCACGGCCGTGATCTTCGTCGGCTCGCTCACGCTCTTCCGCTTCGTCGGCGGGGAATTCATGCCCCGCATCGATCAGAACATCGTCATCGTTTCGATGAATCTGCCGCCGGGGACAAGCCTCGAGCGGACGAGGGAGGTTTCCGAGGGGGTCGCGGACATTCTCCGGAAGCACGCCGAGGTCGAAGGGGTGCTCGTCAAGGTCGGCGGCGGCCAGCGGAGCGTCGAGGACGCGGCCATCACGGCGAAGCTCGTCGACCGCTCGAAACGCGGTATGCACGTGACCGAGTTCCTCAACGTGCTGCGTCCCGAGCTCGCCGGCATCCCGGACGCCGAGATCATGATCACGTCCGAGGGGGGCGCGACCGGGAGCGGCGAGTCCGATTTCGTCATCGACGTGCTCTCGTCCGATCAGAAGGCGCTCGAGACGGTCGGCGATTCGGTGTTCCAGATTCTTCACCGCGTGCCGGGGCTCGTCGAGATCGAAACGAGCCGCAAGGCCGGGAAGCCTCAGTTCGCCGTCGTGCCGAAACGCCATCAGGCCGCCGAGCGGGGCCTGAACGCGGCCGCGATCGGGAGCCTCATGCGCGCCGCGTACGAGGGGGTCGAGGCGGGGGTTTACCGCGAGAGCGGCGAGGAGTACGACGTCAAGGTCAAGTACGCCGAGTCGCACCGCCGGGATCCGTTCATCATCAAGGATATGCCGCTCCCGGCGCGCGACGGAGCGGCCGTGCCGCTCTCCGACGTCGGCACGGTGAACGCGGGATTCGGCGAATCACAGATCATGCGCAAGGACAAGGAACGCATGATCGAGCTCACGGCGAACATCGCCACGGGCTCCCTGAGCGAGGCGCGCGCGGCGTTCGACCGCGAGCTCGAGAAGATCGTCGTGCCGCCGAGCGTCCTCGTGAAGCACGGAGGGATGTCCGAGGTGCAGGACGAATCGTTCCGGTCGATTTTCACGGCGCTCGTCCTCGCGATCGTGCTGCTGTACGTCGTGATGGCGGCGATGATGGAGAGCTTCGTGCATCCGGTCACGATCATGCTCACCCTGCCGCTCGCGCTCATCGGGGTCGCCATGGCGCTGTTCCTCTCGGGGCAGACGATCAACATCTTCTCGCTCATGTCGGTCGTCATGCTCACCGGCATCGTGGTGAACAACGCCATTCTCATGCTCGATTACACCTCGCAGCTCAGGAACCGGGGGATGAAGATCAAGGAGGCGCTCCTCGAGGCGTGCTCCACGCGCCTTCGACCGATCGTCATGGCGAACCTCGCGATCGTCGTCGGCATGATTCCCCAGATCTTCGGGGGATCCGAGGGCTCGGAGCTCAGGACTCCCATGGCGATCGTCCAGATCGGGGGGGTAGTCGTCTCGGCGCTGCTGACCCTGTTCATAATTCCGATCGCGTACACATATCTCGACAGATTGACCGTTCGCGGCCGCAAGGAGCATCGGGAATCGCGCTGACGACCCCTGCTTTGGCCGCCGATAACCTGTTTTAATAAAATGAGTTATGGCCGACCGTGTCGTCTCCGGCCCTGCCGCCCGCCCGCCTCGGCGTTCCCCGGCAAACTCCGTATTTAATGTTGACATAAGCCGCTATGGTGTGATAGAATAATGATTGTCGAGTAAGTGATGGTATCTCCAACACTCAGGAGTGCGGAAGGAGGTTCAGGTTACCCCCGTAGTATTTTTCTCACTCAGTCCCCGAACCTTTGATAGAAGGTTTAGGAGGTTAAAGAGATGTTCAAAGGAAAAGTGGTTGCTTTCGCTTTGATGCTCGTTATCGCAACCTCCGTCTACGCCGGCGACGTCGACGACTGCAGGAGCACCGCGGGGATCACCGGGTGCGCCTCTATGAAGTTGACGATCTGCCCGGCTGGAGACTTCGAGTTCATTCGCGATGCGTGCGGAACGGGAATCACTGCTTACATCTGGGTCACGGCTCGTGACGCCAGCAACAATCCGATCCCGGGTATTCCCTGGACGGATTACTGGCTAAATTCCTGCAACGCAGCGAAGCAGCTTGCTCTCTGCTCGAGCCCGATCGGCGCCGACTCCCTCACCGGAGCCAACGGCACGACGACGTTCTCGGGCCGCATCGCGGCTGGCGGTTGCACGCTTACGCAGGGTGTCTGGTGGGCCATTCAGGGCAAGATCCTGAAGGGCGTCTATCCGGACTGCACCAACAACGTTTGCCTTAGCATCATCGTAAAGAGCCCGGACCTTACCGGTGCCGGCGGCAATCCGGACGGCGTCATCAACCTGTCCGACCTGGTTCCCTTCGGCTCGAGCTACAACAAGAACCTTGGTCAGGCCGGCTTCAACGCCTGCTGCGATTACAACGATGACGACAAGTGCAACCTGAGCGACTTCGCGTTCTTCGGGACGCACTATCAGCACCGCTGCTAGTTCGGCTGTCGCTGATCAGCTTCCGGGAGACGTATGCAACGTAGGGCTACACAGAAGGAAGTTGGTTTCAGAGGTGCGATCTATTTTCTCGCCATAGGATGAGGGTTTGTGGCTGGATGGACGGAAACGTTTCATCCAGCCACCCTGAATCCCGTGAAGTGAAGTAGTGTGAGTGTTCGTAGTACGTGAGAGGAGGCCACAATGAAGAAGGCGTTGCTAATTGCTGCTGCGGTTATGTTCATCGCCAGCGCCGCGTCCGCTGTCCTTCCGCCGGTCGGCTATATCGGCATTTTCGCGGACGGCACGCACAACACTGATCCGGCCGCCAACTACGCTTGCCCGGCTATGTACGGACAGTGCCAGGGCTGGATTTGGTGCTTGCCCGATGTGAATGGTCTGCAGGCGGCCGAGTTCGCGGTCAGCCTTCCGCCGACCATGGTTCAGCTCGCGTCCGTGAAGAATCCGATCATCGCCGTCGAGCTCGGTTCGCTCGCGGGCGGCATCAGCGTCGCGTTCGCCGAGGGCTCGTGCCAGGCGGATTGGACATGGCTGTATCAGCTGACCTACATGGTTCTGGCCGCGGTTCCCCAGAAGGTCGAGATCGTTCCGCATCCGGGGACGCTGCCCGTGCCGGCGTATCAGTTCGCGACCTGCCAGGCCGGCTACCCGATCGTGCCCTGTCTCTACTTGACGCCTCTGTATGTTTGCTTCACCCCGAGCCCCCTCGGCGTCGAGCAGACCAACTGGGGAGCGATCAAGAGCCTGTTCTAATCGCTGCAGCGCTAGGGCGACCTGATTTTTGTCAGTGAAGCTTCGTAGCGAACAGGAGGGGGTTCTCTGAGAAGCAGAGAACCCCCGTTTATAAAGAGGAGGTGAAGTCAGAAAGACAAGGAAAGCAATCGCTCAATTTGCCGGACAACACGCAGCAACGTGGGTTTGCACGATAGTAGGAGGACTTTCAGATGAAGAAAGCGATGCTTCTCGTAGTGGCGATCATGCTCGTGGCCACCTCGGCCTTCGCCGGCCCCAAGGCTTACATTGGTATTTGGGCCGACGCGGCTCATTCGGTGTGCAGCGTTTCCCCGCCGCAGTACGGCCAGACCCCGGCCTACATTTTCATTCTGCCCTCAAGCGCCGGCCTTCAGGCCGCCGAATTCAAAGTCGCGCTGCCCGCGACGCTCGTTCAGCTCGCTTCCGTGAAGAACCCGGGCATCACCGTCGAGCTCGGCTCGCTCCCGAACGGTATCAGCATTGCGTTCGGCGAGGGCCAGTGCCAGATGGATTGGACTTGGATATACAACCTGACGATCATGGTCCTCGCCACGGTGCCCACCGTGGTCGAGATCAGCCCGCATCCGGGAACGCTCCCGGCGCCGGCGTATCAGGTTGCGACCTGCGAGCCCGGTTATCCCATTATGCCCGCCACCAAATTGACGAGCCTCTATTTCTATCAGCCGTGCGTTATCGGCACCGAGGACACCAACTGGGGAGCGATCAAGAGCCTGTTCTAAGAGCTTTCCTCACACTCGGTGGTTTGTGAGAACGATGGGGATCCGCGAGGGTCCCCATCGCCGTCTACAAGGGCTATGCAACGAGGCGGATCTGCACTATGAAACAACTGCTGACGGCTGTTCTTATATTCGTGGGCCTTTCGGGCCGGGCGGAGGCGCAGCTTCCGCAGCGAGGGACCGTTTCGCTCCACGCCGACGGGGCCCGCGCGTACAGCTCGTATTGCGCGATTCCGTGGGGCTTCTCCGTGGCGAAGGCCGAGATGTGGGTATGGTGCCAGCCCGGAGAGAACGGTCTCCAGGGCGTCGCATGCGCCGTTTCCTACCCCTCCAACGTTATCAGCGACCGGATAGTATACAGCGGCGACCTCGCGGTGAGGCAGGGGACTCTCTCCGGAGGGCTTTCGGCGTCGTTCGGGACCTGTCAGTGGAGCTGGTGCTGGATCGCGCATCAGACGCTCTACGTGACTTCCCTCCAGCAGACGTCGCTCGAGGTCGCGCCCCATCCGGCGGCGGGCGTCTTTCAATTCTTCACCTGCGGCGCGGGCAATCCCGCGGAACCCTGCCTGAAGGGAACGAGCCTCTCGCTGAACGCTCCTTACTTGCCGTGCCTCATGCCCGAGACGGCGATCGGCGCCGCCGACGCGACGTGGGGAGCCGTGAAGGCCCTTTTCGAAGAGCGTTGAACGGAGCGCGGGGAGCCCGACTTCGGGGGGATCGTCTTTTTCGCTTGTTTTTTCCCCCGCGGGGAAATAGCTTTCAGTAGCGGGTCATCGGTATTGTGCTGCCCCTTGGTCCTCGGACGACACCACCCCTGGAGACGAGGTGAAACCCTTTGAGAAAGCCTGATCGCAACCGGCTCATATGCGGTCTCGCGGCGGCTCTCGGCGTGCTCGCAGCGCTTGCGGGCGGAGCCGGGGCCCGCGAGGAAGGCGCGCGTCTCGTATCGTCGTCGTCCGGCGCCGTGGCGTTCGAGGTGAGCGTTCCGGCGCCCGTTCTCGTTCCCGGGCCCGGCGGCACGGTCAGAGTGGTCCTCGAGGGATATGGCACCTTCTCTCCGCCGGGAGCCGTGGAGCTGCCGGGCACGACCTTCCGCGTCGCGGTCCCGTCGGGCGGCGAGCCGCGCGTCTCCTGGACCGTGCTCGAGGAAGAGCCTCTCGGGTCGCTGATTCTCGCCCGCGTGGCGGGGGAGCGCCTCATCGAGGGCGCAAACGGCGTTCCGTCCTCGGAGCAGTACTATCCTCCCGATCCGTGGGCCGCGGGCGGAGCCCCTTCGCTCGTCGAGGTCAGGCGGCCGTCGTTCATGGGGCGGCAGCGGGTGCTTCCGATCCGGGTGAATCCGCTCATCCTCGAAGGGGGGGGCGCGCGTCTCATCCGCAAGCTCTCGGTGACGGTGAGCTTCGGGGCGTCGCCCGCGCCCGCCGGGGCGGACGCCTTCGGGGAGGCTCCCCTCTCCGGCGCGTGGAAACGGCTCTACGGCGAGCTGCTCGTCAATCCCGACGATGCCGAGCGGCTCCGGAAACCGCTCGACCGCACGCCCCGGCTCTCGGCCGCGGCGGAGGCCGGCAAGAGGCTCAAGCTCCGCATTCCGGAAACGGGTGTCTATTATATGCGCGCCGATTCTCTCATCGCGGCCGGGCTCTCGACGGGGCTCGCGACGGGCGAGCTCGCGCTCAGGAAATATTACTACGACGAAACGCAGCCCGGTTTCGAGAGGACCGTCGAGGCGCCGGTCTTCGTCGTCGAGGACGCGGGCGGCGCCCCGGGCGTTTTCGACGGAGGCGACCGCCTCTTTTTCTATGCGCTCGGCCTCAAGGACGACGCCGACGCGCTCGACACGAACGCTCTCTTCGCCGCCGACAACGTCCTGTGGCTCGAGGAGGAGGTCGCCGGGGCGATCATGCCGCTCATCCCGCCCGGCCCGCCGGGCGCCACCGATACGGTGCGCCAATTCACCGCGACGATGAAATACCGCACGGACACCTGGTACATGAAGAACGCCGTTCCGGGGACGTTCGATTTCTACTACGCGACGAAACCGCTCGCCAGAGACGCGGCGCTGCCGTTCACGCTGAATCATCCCGCTTCCACGGGCACGTTCTCCATAACCATTCGGTTGCAGGGGAACGATCCGTCGTCCGCGTCGCACACCGTCTCGTTCAGCGTCAGGAACTCGACGGGAACGCACCTCCTCGGCTCGGGAGGCTTCTTTTCCAAGGAGGCGCGGACCTACACCTACACGGGGCTCTCCGTTTCCTGGCTCGTCGACGGCCAGAACGAGCTCGTCATCGCCTGCAACGCCGACTACATGTATCTCGTCAACGATTTCACCGTCACCTATGCGGCAGGTTTCTTCGCGAGCGGCGACGCGCTCGAATTCGCCGTGAATCCGCTCGTCGACTATGCCGTGATCCCGATTTCGGGCTTCACGACGAACAGCGGCTTTCTCGTCGATATCACGAATCCGCGAAGCCCGTCGTACCGCGCGCTCGGGTCCTCCGATTTTTCTCCCGCGGACGGCGGCTACCGGCTCGCCGTCACCGTCGGCGAGTCGATGACGGCGCGCCGGTTCGTCGCAATCGCCGGCGGCGGCGCGAACCGTCTCGCCGTGCGCTCCGTTTCGACGGACGCGCCCTCGAACCTCCGCGAGACCGCCGGATCGTTCCAGGCGCTCGTCATCTCGCACCGCGACTTCATGACGACGCTGAGCACCGAGTACGCGGTGTGGCGCCGGAGCCAGGGCTATCGCGTGCTGCTGGCCGACGTCGAGGACGTCTTCGACGAGTTCAACGGCGGTCTGCCGCACGCGGACGCGATCAAGCGGTTCGTCAAATACGGTTTCGACCATTGGGGCGTGGAGCACGTGCTCCTCGTCGGGGACGCGAGCGAGGACCATAAGCGGGTCCTGTACGGACCGGATCCCGCCACGCAGGGCTCTCCGCCCGATTACGTCCCGTCGTTCACCTATTCGACGAGCGTGAGCGGCTCGTACGACGACGAGGTCATCTACTCCGACCGGTACTACGCGTTTCTCGACGAGACGGTGCCCGTCAACGCGGGGGCGGCGCCCGCACCGATGCTCCCCGGCGGCTACCCCGACGTCTTCATCGGGAGGCTTCCCGTCGGGAGGGACGTCGAGCTGCGGGCCATCATCTACAAGATGAAACGCATGGAGACTCCGGAGACGGACGACGCATGGCGCCGCCGCCTCGTCCTCTTCTCCGACGACGAGTGGTCCGGCCGGGGAAACGACTACATGTATCACGCGTACGAGGGCGAGTTCGAATGGAGCACGGACACCTGCGCGGCCTACGTGGAACGCTCGCTCCCCGGCGGATTCGACATCGAGCGGCTCCACCTGCGTCTCTACACCGATCCGATCCACCCGGACGAATCCGAGCGCGGCCCGGCCGTCCTGACCAAGGCCACGAACGAGACGCGGAGAACGTTCACTCCCGCGCTCAACCGGGAGCTCAACAAGGGATGCCTCTGGTATATGTTCCAGGGGCACGGGAACCGCGCCGTCCTCACGACCGAGTCGGCCTACTCGCTCGGATGGTACATGGACCCCGACAGCCTGCGCACCTACACGCCGTTCATCTTCGTCGGCGTCGGCTGCCACATCAGCGATTTCGCGATCAGGGCGGAGTACAACACCTTCGGCGAAACGGGACCGAACGGCGACTGCATGAGCGAACAGCTGCTCTTCAAGTCCGGGGCGGGCGCCGTCGCGACGTACGCGAGTGCCGGCTTCGAGTATCTCAGCCAGAACGCGGTGCTCGTCGAGCAGCTGCACAGGACGATATTCCAGGCGCCGCCGGCCGATTCGATCGGCCCGCGCAACGAGTACACGGGCGCGCACTGGGTCTTCGGCGAGGCGATCGCGAAGGCGGAGATCGAGCAGATCGATCACACGTCGTACGGGACCGATCAGGTGTTCCGCTACTGCGTCCTCGGCGATCCGATGCTCCGGATCGATCCGGGCCCGCCGCTCATGCGGCTCGAAGCCGATTCGGCCGGCGAGTATACAATCGTGTCCCCGGGCGACACGCTGAGGGCCCGCGGCGGCACGAACCTCATCAAGCTGCGCCTCACGGTGAGCGACGTCGTGGCGATCGGCCGCATCACGCTCAGGGTGAACGGCGAGGACAGCACCGCCTCGATGCGGATCACGCCGCTCGTCGACGCGGACAAGACGTACGCGCGATCGTACCGGGCCGAATACGATTTCGAGATCGATCCGAACGACGAATCGCTGCTCTTCCAGGTGTTCTCCCCGGACGGCCGCGAGGTCGGCCGCTTCGATTTTCCGATCTACACGAGCGTCCAGGCCTTCTATAACGATTTCAGCTACGAGATCGGCCCCGCCGCCGAGTCGCCCCCTTCGGGCACCTTCATCGTGACGGCCGAGTTCCCCTCGTACCTGGCGGAGCCGCCCGCGCTCTCCATCGACGGCGAGCTCAGGCCGGACATCGTTTTCGCGGTGGACGATCCCGCCCGAGCGCTGCGATGGAAGGCGGCGTTCCAGGCGACGCTCGAGAGCGGCCTGCACACCTTCACGGTGCACGCGGGGGACAATTTCTCCCGGGATATCTCGTTCACCGTCACCGGGAACGACCTCGTCGCGGAAGCCTTCAACATTCCCAATCCCTTCGGCAGCGAGACGAATATCGTCTACAGCCTCAACCTCTCCGTCGAGTCGGTGACGATCGACATCTACAACGTGAGCGGCGTGCTGATCAGGAGCCTCAAGCCGCCGCCCGGCGGCCTCGGCCCCGCCACATTCGCCCGGCCCCATTCCGTTCTCTGGGACGGGCGCGACCTCGCCGGCGACCGCGTCGCCAACGGCACGTACATCTATGTGATCCATATCCGCCGCGGGGGCCAGGACATCGACATCGAGGGGAAGAGCGTCAAACTCGAATAATATTCCTTTACCTCGGCGGGGGACCTTCTCTACAATCGTCTCGAAGGAGACGCCCACCTCGCTTGGGACGCTCTCTGCGCGGGAACCGGCCTCATCCCCGGAGGTTCTGTCTTGAAGAAGCGTCTCGCGGCCCTCAGGAAGAAGGAGAAGCGCCTCGTCGTCGGGATCGAAATGGGGAGCGCGCCCGGCACGCTCGGCGCGGCGCTCGTCGAGGTGTCGGGAAGCGGCGACGATACCGTCCTCTCCGTGCGCGGATTCACGAGCCATACCCTCAATCCCGACCTCGTCGCGACGATGGGCGCCCTCGACCGGAACGAGCGATTCGGCTCGGAGGAGCTCGCCGGGATCAATTTCCTCGTTCTCAATCATCTCTCGAAGCTGTACGAGGACGTGCTCGAGATCGCGTCGTCGAAGCCCGAGGAGGTCGATCTCATCGGTCTCAGCGGTCTCGAGGTCGCCGATGTCGCTTTTCCGGGCGATCCCGGCGTGCTCAGCGAGATGACCGAGCGCGTCGTGGCGACCCGATTCAGGCTCGGCATGGAGAACGGAAACGGGAAGTTCGTCGGCGTGGAGGAGGCCCTGCTGCAGGGCATCGTGGGGGAGATGATCGACCGGTTCGGCCTCGACGAAGAGGTCCGGGAGGCCGTGGCCGCGGCGCTGCTGGCGAACGAGGCGCTCTTCCACGAAGACGCGAGCGTCTGCGAGGAAAACGGCGCCGCGAAGGGAAAGGGGCGCCGCAGTCTCAAGACGATCAAACGCACGGGCGTGCGCGCCGCGGCCGGCGGCTCGTGCCTGTGCGGAGAGTTCTTCTTTCCCGATTGAGCGCCGGCGGCGCCGATGCGTGAGGCCGCGGCCCGCCGCCGCGCGGGAATCATCGAGGATGGCTCCATGAGCACGTTCGATCGCCGGTTGTTCGCGGCGCTCTTTTTTTGCGCGCTCGCCCTCTCGGGATGCGGCGCGACTCGTCCGGCGGTCGAGAAGGCCCCCCCGGGCGCCGAGCCTCCCCGCGAGGTCCCCGTCATCGACACGGAACGGGCGCCGGCGTCTTCGCCCGAGGAGCCCGTCGCGGAAGCGGAAGCGCTCCGAATCCCGCTCGCCGAATCTCCCCGCGTCAGGGTCATGATCCTCGAATCGAAACAGCCGATGCGCGTGAAGATCTCGTCCGCGTTCTCCATCGGTGTGGACGCGGGGGCGGAGCCGTTCGCCGCCGTCGGGCACGGGGGAGATTTCACCGTCAGGCTCTCGGGCGGGGAGGTCGTGCTCGCCGAGGGGAAGCGGCGGCTTATCTCGTCGGGCTCGGTGACCGTCGAGCCGGAGGAGGACGCTCGCGTCTCCCTCGCCGGCAAGACCTACCGGGGGGCCATGAGTTTCAGGCCGTTCAAGGGAGGGCTCGTCGCGATCAATATCCTCGCCATCGACGATTACATCAAGGGGGTGCTCCCCTCGGAGATCGGGTACCTCAAGCCGCACCAGTACCAGGCGTCCCGGGCGCAGGCGATCGCGGCGCGCACGTACGCGCTGAGCAAGCTCGAGGAGAAGGCGGCGGAGATCTACGATCTCAACGCCACCGTGATGGATCAGGTCTACAAGGGAGCCGGCGCCGAGCACGAGGCCGCCTCGAGGGCCGTCGACGAGACGCGCGGGCTCGTCTGCACCTATCTCGGCGAGCCCATCAAGGCGTACTACAGCTCGTGCTGCGGAGGCCACACGGCCGATATCCGGGTCGCCTGGCCCTGGAAGACGCCGTACCCCTACCTCTACGGCGTTCGCGACACCGTGCCCGGGACCGACGGCCAATCCCTCTGCCGCGGCTCGAGCCATTTCCGGTGGCGCGTGCACTGGAGCGGCTCGTCGCTCTCGGGGATTCTCAAGCGCACCGTTCCGAAGGAGCTCAAGGTGAACGCGCACGGCGTCGGCCGGCTCGCCGACGTGAGAACGATCGGCACGGCGCCGGACGGCAGGGCCGTCGGCGTCGAGATCGTGACGGACCGCGAGAGCTTCGAGGTGCTCGGGGACCGCGCGCGATGGGTGCTGAAACCCGATCCCGAATCGGAGGCAATTCTCAAGAGCACCCTCTTCAAGATCGAGGTCGCCGTATCGGGGAATCGGGTGACGGCCGTCGACATGATCGGTGGGGGGAACGGGCACGGCGTCGGGATGTGCCAGACGGGCGCCATCCGGATGGCGGAGCTCGGGTACTCCGGCGAGGACATCATCGCTCATTACTATCCGGGCTCGCGCATCGAGCTCGTCTACAGGTGAACGATGCCCCGGGAGCTGCTGCAGACGCTCGCGCCGCACATGATCGTCGGGCTCGAGGGCCCGCGCCTCTCCGACGACGAGAAGAGCCTCCTCGCGCGCAATCCGTTCCCCGGGGTCATTCTCTTCGAGCGCAACGTCGCCGATTCCCGGCAGCTCATGGAGCTCGCGCAGGGGCTCCGGAACGTCTTCCGCGCCTCGCGCGGGACCGTGCCGCTCGTCGCCGCGGATCACGAGGGAGGCGCCATTTCGGTTCTCGGGCGAGCGATCGGGGCGCCCCCCACGCAGGCGGCCGCGGCGCGCGCGGGGGACGATCGTCTCGTGGAGCGGCTCTTCGCCGAGAACGCGAGGCGGATGCGTGCCTGCGGCGTCAACTGGCTCCTCGGCCCCGTCGCCGACGTGAACTCCGATCCGCTGAATCCCGTCATCGGCACAAGGAGCTTCGGCGAGACGGCCGGGATCGTGTCGCCGCTCGTCTCGGCGGCCGTATCGGTCTCGCGGCGCGAGGGGGTGCTCACCTGCCTCAAGCATTTCCCCGGCCACGGGCCGACATGCCTCGATTCTCATCTGGAGCTGCCGACGCTCGGCGCGACGCTCGATCAGCTGCGCGAGAGGGACATACCTCCCTTCGCGAGCGGGATCGCCGCGGGGGCCGAATCGATCATGATGGGGCATATCGCTCCGCTCGGCCGCGCGCTTCCCGCCTCTCTCGATCCCGAGATCATCGGAGGAGTGCTCCGCGGGGAGCTCGGCTTCGGCGGCGCCGTCGTGACCGACGCGCTCGAGATGGAAGGGGTGAAGGTCGCGGGGCTGCGGGAGATCTGCGCCCGCGCCCTCGCCGCGGGAAACGACCTGCTCCTGTTCTCGAAGCCGGTCGGGGCCGTCGCCGCCGATCTCGAGACCGCCGGCGCGGCGGGGGAATCGGGCGCCGCGGACGATCCCTTCGCCGGTCTGTTTCTCGAGGCTTCCGCGGGCCGGATCGCTCGTCTCGTCGACGTGGCGGCCGCGCGGGAGCGCGAGTTCGATCTTCCGGGCGACGCGGGCATTTACCGGGAGATCGCCGCGAAATCGGTCGCCGTTCGTCGGGGTGGGGGACGGGGCCGGCGGGGGATGCGCCCGCGATCGATCCGGCGCGAGGCGCGAGCGCCGTTTTCTGGGCCGAGAAAGGCGAGTTCGACCGCTACCCCGCGCAGAGCTTCGTCGCCCGCGCGCTCAGGGCGCTCGGGATCGCGGAGGACGCGCGGATTCGTCCGCCCGCGGAAGAGCGCACCGGCCGGTATGCAGCGGAAGCCCGCGTCCCGCCTCCGTCGGCGGCGCAGCTGCAGGGCTGGGCCTATTCGCCCGTTCCGCAGCCGTCGGCCCCCCTCGAGATCGTGTTTCTGCTCAACCGGAGGCCTCTCGCCGAGGACGCGGTGAAGGATCTCTGCGCGGGGGCGGCGAGGATCGTGATCGCGGGCTGGCCCCACGCGGAGAAATTCGTGAGCGAGGGCCGGACGGTCGCGACCACGTTCGGCGTCTACGACGCCGCGGCGGACTTCGTCTGCCGCGCCCTGTAATCCAAACAATAACAACGGATTTGGGCGCCACGCTTCGGGATGGGGAAGGGCGCGCTTCGCGCCAGCCGAAATCGGTTGACAAGACGCCTTTTCTCTGGTATTTATAGTCAGGCTGGCGCTAAAAGGTCGGCCATTTTTTGCGTTGCGAACGCGCCGTGCGGGGCCGCGTGGCCCGGCACTTGCAGCTATAGCCCTCGGCGGGGTCGTAGTTCAGTTGGTTAGAACGCCTGCCTGTCACGCAGGAGGTCGCGAGTTCGAGTCTCGTCGGCCCCGCCATTTTACTCTTCCCCGATAATAGCAAATGGGAGACGCCTGCGTTGCTGCGTGCCGTCATCCCATGCCGGTGGGAACCCAATGGGCCGATTCAACCATTGAGGCGCGACGATTCCTATGGTAAAATGGAAAGACTGGGCTGAAGAGCATATTTCCAGCCCGGACTAAGTGAATCCGTTTTCAATTCATGACATGGCACTTCAGCTGGGAGGAGCACCCATGAATTCCCGCGGAGCTGTCTGGGTAGCGGCAGTCTTTTGTCTGATCCCAATTCAACTCTTCGCCTTCGTCCCGCTTTTCAACGCTCGAATGGATTTTCCAACGGGGTATGGTCCCTCTCCTGCGTGCGCAGCCGATCTGGACGGAGACGGAGACATTGATCTGGCAGTGGGAAATGCGTCTTCCTCCAGCGTCTCGATCCTGATTAACGATGGGAATGGGAGCTTCGCGGCTCCCGTCGATTACGATGCGATTTCCCCCACATTCGTTTGCGCAGCCGATCTGGACGGAGACGGGGATGTCGATCTGGCAGTGACGGCCGGGCTTGCCGGCATTGTGATCCTGAGGAACAATGGCGATGGGACCTTTGCGGCCGCCGTGAACTATGGCACGGGAGGCACCCCCTATTCTGTCTGCGCGGCCGACATGGACGGAGATGGGGATGTCGATCTGGCGGTGCCGGTCCAGATTGCCAGCATCTCGATCCTGAAGAACAATGGGGATGGTACCTTTGCGGCTGCCGTGAGTTATGGCGTGGGGAGAGGTCCCCGGTCTGTTTGCGCGGCCGACCTCGACGGAGACGGGGATATCGATCTGGCCTCGTCGGCTTCTGAAATCGGCTCTGTCTCGATCCTGAAGAACAACGGAAATGGTGCCTTTGCGGCTGCCGTGAACTATGGCGCGGGGGCCAGTCCCTGGTCTCTTTGCGCGGCTGACCTGGATGGGGACGGGGACAAAGATCTGGCAGTGGCGAACGAGGGCTCCACCAACGTTTCGATCCTCAAGAACAACGGAAATGGTACCTTTGCTGCCGCCGCGAACTATAACGCGGGAAGCTCCCCCTACTCCGTCTGCGCGGCTGATCTGGATGGAGACGGTGACAGCGATCTTGGAGTGGCGAATAATAGTTCCAATACAGTCTCGATTCTGAAGAATAATGGGAATGGGACCTTTATGGCCGCCGTAAATTACTACGTGGGGGCCGAACCCTGGTCTGTTTGCGCGGCTGATCTGGATGGAGACGGGGATGGAGATCTGGCAGTGGCGAGTTTTAGCTCCAATGCCGTCTCGATCCTGAAGAACAATGGGGATGGGAGCTTTGCAGTTGCCCCTAATTATGGAGTGGGAAGTAGTCCTTGGTCTGTTTGCGCGGCTGACTTGGACGGAGACTGGGACAGCGATTTGGCAGTGGTGAACGCCGGCTCCAATAATGTCTCGATCCTGAAGAACAACGGGGATGGGAGCTTTGTGGCTGCCGGGAATTATGGCGTGGGGAGCAGTCCCCGGTCTGCTTGCGCGGCCGACTTGGACGGAGACGACGACATCGATCTGGCGGTGACGAATTACGGTTCGGACAGCGTCTCGATCCTCAAAAACAATGGGAATGGCACCTTCGCGGCTGCCGAGAATTATGGCGTGGGGGATAGCCCCTGGTCTATTTGCGCGGCTGATGTGGACGGAGACGGGGACGTCGATCTGGCGGTGACGAATATCAATTCCAATACTGTCTCGATCCTGTTTAACAATGGGGATGGGAGCTTCGCGGCTGCCGGGGAGTATGGTTCGGGGGATTATCCCCGGTCTGTTTGCGCGGCTGACCTGGATGGAGACGGGGATATCGATCTGGCAGTAACGAATGCCGGCTCCTATAGTATCTCAATCCTGAAGAACAAGGGCGATGGGACCTTTGCGGCTGGCGGGTATTATTTTGTGGGGGACTGGCCCCAGTCTGTTTGCGCGGCTGATCTGGATGGAGACGGGGACATCGATCTGGCGGTGGCGAACAACGGCTCCAATACTGTTTCTATCCTGAGCAACAATGGGAATGGAACTTTTGCGGCCGCCGAGAACTATGGCATGGGGAGCGGTCCCATCTCTGTGTGCGCGGCTGACCTGGACGGAGATCTCGACAACGATTTGGCGGTGGCGAACTATGGCGCCAGTAACATCTCGATCCTGAGGAACAATCAGGATGCCACTTTTGCGGCTACCGAGAATTATGGCGTGGGGAATTGCCCCGCGTCCGTTTGCGCGGCTGACCTGGACGGAGATGGGGATATCGATCTGGCCGTCGCGAATGCCAATTCCAATAATGTCTCCATTCTGATCAATGCATCGCCGGCGCCCACCAATGTCGATCCGATCGCAAGGATCCCGAAGAGCTCGATAGCGGCGGTATATCCGAATCCGTTCAATCCGTCCGTAACCATCGAGCTGCAGTGCTCCGGAACGAACAATCAGGCGGAGATCGGAATATTCGACGTTTCGGGCAAGAGGGTCAGGACATTATTCTCAGGTCGTTTGAACAGCGGCGCAAGCAAGATCGTTTGGAACGGCCGGTCGGATGCGGGGGCGCGAGTGGCGTCGGGGGTTTATTTCTGCAGGCTGCGGGCCGGGAGTGAGACCGATTTGAAAAAGATCATTTTGCTGAGATAGTCCGGCCCACAAGTCGGCCCCGCCATTTCAATACTCCCCAATGATGATTGCATGAGGCTGGATAGCGCCACCGATCATTTCCTGCCCCATTGAAAATCCCCCGCGTTTCTGATAGAATCAAGGCATTCCGCGGCACAAACCGGTTTGCAGGGAGGCACTCCATGAAGCGGTGCACGATTCTTTCAATCGGTATCCTCTGTATCGCGATAGCGGCGGTTCTCCTTAAAGCAAGCTCCGTGACCGCCGTTCTTCCGGAGGTCGGTTATATCGGCGTGTTCAAGGATGCGACTCACGACACCAATCCGGCTTCGGGGGGCGCCGGCTATAATGTATGCCCGGCCCAGTACGAACAGTTCCAGTGCTGGATCTGGTGCCTGCCGAGCTGGGAGGGTATGAGTGGGGCGGTGTTCGCCGTCAGCTTCCCGACGACGGTTGTGATTCTCAACACGGTCCAGAATCCCGACATCAGGGCTTCTTTCGGAACGATTGTAGAGGGCATCGAGTTCGTCTTGAACCAGGACGTGTGCCAGATGGATTGGATGTGGACGCATCAAATCACAATGCTGCGGCTGGGGCTCCCGACAGTTTCCGACAAGATCGAGATCGTTCCGCCTTCCAATCCGTACATGAGTTGGCTTGGGTTCTATATCTGCTACGCCGAGCCTTTTCCGGCCCCCATCGATGTTCTGACGCCTCTGTATATCTGCTGGTCGCCGGATCCGGGCCCTCTGGGCGTACAGGAAACGAATTGGGGAGCTATCAAGAGCTTGTTCTGAGAAGCTATCCGCCCGCACGGCGAAACCGCGCATAGAGCGTTCCGTGCACAAAGAAAGGGCCCCGGAGCATGAAGCCCCGGGGCCCTTTTTCATTGCCGGTTTCCAATCCTGCGATTAGAAGCGGTCCCGTCCGCCGCCGCCGCCACGACGACCGCCGCCGCCGTAACCGCCGCCGCCGCCGAATCCGCCGCCGCCGCCGCCGCGGGGCTTATCCTCGCGCGGCTGGGCCTCGCTGACCTTCAGCGCCCGGCCGTCGACTTCCTTGCCGTTGAGAGCCGCGATGGCCTTATCGGCCTCTTCGTTGTTCTCCATCTCGACGAACCCGAAGCCCCTCGAGCGATCCGTGAACTTGTCCTTTATGACGCGGGCGGAGACCACGGCGCCGAAAGGCGTGAAAATCGAATTCAGCTGGTCGTCATTCGTATCGAACGACAGGTTGCCGACATAAATCTTCTTAGCCATAGTAACGAAATCCTTTCACTAACAAATGAACGTTCTGACGATTAATCCTCGAACTCTATGCTTTCCCTGAACCGATAAGCTTCACCTCTCCTTCGAATTCATGTCCCCGATCGTTGAAAGGCTGCCCCGCTCCGGGGCCCGCCCACGCAATATGCTACAAGATTGATATCGATTCAGAATTGTCCCGGGATTGACGAGGGAGGCATGCACTGCATCGATAGGGCTCTTGAGCCGAGCGATCTTGGGTTCTGAACTACTGACTGGCTCTGACCACTCCTTCGGAAAACGATACACTGACAAAGTATAATGCATGTTTCATGCAAAAAGCGAGCGGATTTTTCGATTTTTTCGGGAATTATCGAAAGGGCCGATTCCCGGGGATGCGGAGGGAGCGGCCGCTTTTCGCGCCGCTCCCTCCCTGAGATTCGCCGATTTTCGGGATCTTCTCTAGAACCGGTCCCGACCGCCGCCGCCGCCCCTGCGGCCGCCGCCGCCGCCGCCGAATCCGCCGCCGCCGCCGCGGGGCTTATCCTCGCGCGGCTGCGCCTCGCTGACCTTGAGCGCCCGGCCGTCGATCGTCTTTCCGTTGAGCTCCGCGATCGCCTTATCGGCTTCCGCGTTGTTCTCCATCTCGACGAAACCGAAGCCGCGGGAACGCCCGGTGAGCCGGTCCATGATGACGTTGGCCGAGTTGATCTGACCGTAGGTCTGGAAAAGCTGATTGAGCTTATCGTCGGTGGTGTCGAAGGACAGATTGCCGACGTAGATTTTCTTTGCCATCGCGACAGAATCCTTTCACGAGCATTTTCAGAAGTTCGAAAATTGACTGCTGGCTCTACGCACGTTCCTGACCGATACGCCCACCTCTCTTTGTCTGCGAAACCCTGAACCTCGCGAGCCAGGAGCCGAGACGCCCCGGCCGCACCCGTCACGAAATCGACCTTGGAATCGATCGAGCCGGATTATACCACCGCCGCCGCCGCCGAAACCAGCGAATTTTTCATCAAGAATGTTGTAGGAAAAAGGGTGACTTGTTATCATGCCGCGTAATAAAACATCATACCGGTTCCCGTTTTCGAAACCTCTTTGCGAAAGAAAGAGAGTGAACCATGACTGAAAAGGTCTATCAGCTTCTCAGCGAATCCAAGAAAGCGCGTTGGGCGGCCCTCTTGATCGTTGCTTTCACCATGTTCGCCGGATATTATCTGGCCGATCTCATGGCGCCTCTCCAGAACATGCTCCAGGGACAGCTGGGTTGGAGCAGCACCGATTATGGCTGGTATACCGGGGCCTACGGCTGGTTCAACGTCTTCTTCTTCTTCCTGATCATCGGCGGGATCATCCTCGACAAGACGGGCATCCGCTTTTCCGGAATGACCTCTGCCATCGTCATGGTATGCGGCGCGGGGATGAAATACTGGGCGATCACGACCCACGTCCTCGACGGTCACTCCTGGCATATCCTTTTCTGGACCTTCCCGGCGCAGGTCTGGATGGCGGCCCTCGGATACGCCGTCTTCGGCGTCGGGCTCGAGGTCGCCGGCATCACCACTTCCAAGGTCATCGTCAAATGGTTCAAGGGGCACGAGCTGGCCCTCGGCATGGGGCTCCAGCTGGCTATCGCCCGCATGGGCACGGCGCTGGCGCTCTCGACCTCCGTGCCCATCGCCAAGCATTTCGGCACGGTCAGCGCCCCCCTGCTCATCTGCCTCATCATGCTCTGCATCGGCGTGCTCGCCTTCTTCGTTTACACCTTGAGCGACAAGAAGCTCGACGCGTCGCTGGCCAAGATTCGGGGCACGGTCGAAAAACCGAGCGAGGAAGAGTTCCACCTGAAGGACATCCTGGTCATCATCACCAACCGAGCCTGGTGGTATCTGGCCATACTCTGCGCCCTCTTCTATTCGGGGGTGTTCCCCTTCCTGAAATACGCGACGAGTCTCATGATCAACAAGTTTCACGTCCCGGAAAACCTGGCGGGCCTCATCCCGTCGCTGCTCCCCTTCGGCACCATTCTGCTCACGCCCTTCTTCGGCAACCTCTTCGACCGAAAGGGCAAAGGGGCGACCATCATGATCGTCGGGGCGCTGTTGATCATTCTCGTGCACTTCCTCTTCTCGATTCCCTTGCTCAACCACTGGTTCATCGCCGTCCTGCTGATGATCGTCCTCGGGATCGCGTTCTCTCTCGTGCCCTCGGCGATGTGGCCTTCGGTGGCCAAGATCATTTCGGAGAAACAGCTCGGCACCGCGTATGCTCTGGTCTTCTGGATCCAGAACATGATCGCCCTGATGTTCGTCCCGGCGATGATCGGATGGGTGCTCGATAAGTACTGCGTCCTGTCGACCGCCGTCGTTGACGGCCAGACGACGACATCGTACAACTACACGATCCCGATGATCATCTTCACCGTCGTCGGCGTGCTGTCGCTCGTGTTCGCGTTCCTGCTGAAGCTCGAGGACAAGCGGAAGGGCTACGGGCTGGAGCTGCCGAACATCAAGAGCTAGCGCGGGTCCTGTCGGCGATTGCACCCCGCCCGTGCTCGCTCGCAAGGCTCGCTGCGCAGCGTGCGGGGGCCCCATCGCCGCCACCCGCGCGTGCAGATAGTTGCGCGCGGGGCGGGGACCCCATCGACGTCACCCGCTGCCGGGGCGGGCGGTGGACATTCCCGCGAACGAGCCCATTGGAGCCCTGCGACTGGGCTCGGAGCGGGAGTGTCCACCGCCTTCTCGCCAGCCCGCTAACGTTTCAGGATTGCCAGCAGATCGGATTCGATCGACGTCGCCGGGGCTTCGACGATGCGCCCGAGCTCGACGCCGTTGCGAGAGACGATGATCGTCTCGACCCGCTCCGTGCCGTACCAGGCGCGCGCATTCCTCGACCAGTCGATGAGCTCCTGCGGGAGCGCCGCTTCCGGCACCGGCTTCGCCCGCTCGACGGCGAATATCTTCATCGCGTCGTACGAGAATCCGATCGAATCGAGCACCTTCCAGAGGCGCGGCACCTCGCGGTGCGAATCGCTGCACCACGTGCCGAGGACGAGGACGATTTCGATTCCCGGGAGGCGGCCGGCGAGATCGCCGAGGATCGTCGCGTCGGGCTGATAGGTGAAATACTCGGCGTCCCATCCGGCGAGATTCGAAACGATGTCGTCGCGGGTGACGTCGCCGAGGACCAGCTTCGAGCCGTCCTGCTTCTCGATCACGCGGGGGCCGATCGACGCGGGGAGGACGGGCGGCGGCGCGGCCTCCGGCGCTTCGGCGGCCGCGGCCGCTTCCGCCGCGGCGCCCTTCTCCGTCGCCTCGGCGCCTTCCGGCGGATAGAGATCGCTCCACCACTCGGGCTCGTTCTTCAGGAATCGGTCGAACCACGCGATGATCGAGTTCGACCAGACCACCCGCTTCTTGTACTCGAGAATGAAGTGGTCCTGCCCGTCGAACTTGAGATACTCGACGGTCCTGCCGAGGAGCTTGAGCGCCGTGAAGAGCTGCTCGCTCTCGCCGGGCGGGACGTTCGTGTCGTCCCCGCCGTGGGTGAGGAGGAGCGGCGTCTTGATCTTGTCGGCGTTGAAGAGCGGGCTCTGATCGACGTAGATGTCGCGCCGGTTCCACGGGAAGCTGTTCGCGGCGGCGACGGCGTTGTAGCCGTATCCCCAGGTGCCCTCTCCCCAGTAGCTCGAGATCGAGCTGATCCCGGCGTGAGAGACGGCGGCGGCGAACATGTCGGTCTTGGTGACGAGGAGCTCGGTCATGAATCCGCCGAACGAGGCGCCGATGCATCCGAGCCGGGCGCCGTCGACGAAGGGGTGCGCCTCGACGAACTTCTTCGTCCCCTCGATGATCTCGTCGGCGACGACCTTGCCCCAGTCGTTCACGTGCGCGGCGGAGAACTCCTGCCCGTACCCGGTCGCCCCGCTCGGCTGGAGGACGTAGACGACGTAGCCGTGCGCGGCCCAGAGGTTCTTCGGGTAGCGCCCGCCGTACGCGCGGTTCACCGGGGACGTGCCGCCGTAGTAATAGACGATGCAGGGGTATTTCTTCTGCGGATCGAAGCCTCGCGGGAGGTAGTAGTAGCCGTCGATCGTTTTCCCGGCGGCGCTCGTGAAGCTCCAGTCCTCGACCGCGCCGCTCGAAATGTCGGCGAAGGTCTCGGCGTTTGGATCGTATATCATTCTCGAGGCGCCCTTCTTGAGGTCGATCGCGTGGAGGCGCGGCGGGGTCGTGGCGCTCGAGCCGACGTCGGCGGCGACGAGCTTGCCCGTCGCGATATCGCCGTTCTCCGAGACGTCGAATCCCGTCTCGATGCGCGCGAAGGTCTTCTTCGCCGGATTGCAGCGGAAGAGTCCGGTCTTCGAGCCGACCTCGGCCGAGACGTAGATGTTTCCGTCTACCGCCGACCACACGGCGTCCTGGACCGCCGGATCGAAGTCGCGCGTGAGCGGCTCGACGGCCCTCGACGCGAGATCGAGCACGTAGAGCTGGCCGTCGTATTCGTTCGGGATCAAGCCCGCGCTCACCTTGAGCCCGATGGACCCGAAGGCCGACGGTCCCGACCGGATGAGGATCTTCTTCCCGTCGGGGGAGAAGGCGGCGTCGTCGAGCCAGCGTCCCTTCCAGAGCGAGTCGACGCTTTGATCCTCGAGATTCATGATGTAGAGATCGGCCGCGCCGTAGGGACGTTCCGAAAGATCCTCGTATCCTCTCGACAGGAGAATATGCTTTCCGTCCGGATGAACGTCGAAAATGCCCGTGCCGTGCTCGCCGGACGTCAGGCGGCGCGTCTCGCCGCCGGGGACCGTCGTGACGTAGAGATACGAGCGGTCGCCGCCGCCCCGCTGCCGGTCCTCGATTTTCGTGAGGTGCTTGAGGCCGCGCTTGTCCGGCTCGGCCTTTTCCGAGACCGTGTAAACGATGAAGGAGCCGTCGCGCGCCCAGAGGTAGTCGTCGAGGTTCTTCACGTTTTCGAGAATCGTGAGGCATTCGCCCGAGTCGAGATCGAGGAGGCGAAGCGTGCCGCTGTCCTTGTCCCCCGCGACCGTGTATGAGAGCCGTTTGCCGACGGGGGCCCACTGCACGTTCGACATCCGGTCGACGTCCCGGATCGTGCGCTCGAGGGAGCCGTCCTTCATTCGGCGGATCTCGAGCCAGCTCTGGCGCTTGTCGTCCACCCGGGAATATTTTCCGACGTTGAGCGCGACGAGGCTCCCGTCAGGGGAGAGCGCCAAGCGCGAAATCGCCTGGAGATAGAGAATCTCGTCGAGCGAGACGCTTCTGGCCGGAACAATGGAGCAAGCCGGATCGGCCCCGTTCCCGGCGGCGGAGAGGCTCACGTCGATGCGCCAGTCCGCGACGGAGGTGTCGGCCGCCGCGCGAACGCTCTTGACGATCAGGAGGTGCTTCCCCGGCTCGAGCTTCGCCTGTCCCGATTTCTTCTCGGCGAGGCCGGCCGCTTTGTCGCTCTTCGCGATCTCGGCGCCGTCGATCGTGACGGCGAACGCGTCGCTCGACCGCGCGCTCACGGAGAGCTTCGTCCAGCGCGGGACCTCGACGTAGGCGGCGAGATAGGCGATCGCGGGTGTTTCCCCGCCGACGGCTATCGACACGCCGTTCGTATCGGCCGCGGCGCTTCGCCAGAAGGCCTTCGAGCCGTAGAGAAGCGCCTGCGCCGCGCCCTCGACCGGCTTCATCGCCGCGAGCCGGATCTCCTCGTAGGAGAGAAGCTTCGCGGCGCCGGCCTTCGCGTCGGTCCCCGCGGCGAACGCGGGGAGCGGCGCCGGGAACGGCCCGAGCACGAGCCACGATTCGACGCGAACCGTTTTCGCGCCGGCCGCGGCCGCCGGCTTCTCCGCCGCGGCGGCCGCCGATTGCCCGGCCGCGACGCCCGCGATCGTGAGAAGCATGAGGGCGCCCAGGATGGCGATGACGAGCATCCGGAATGTGCGTTCCATGAGATTCCTTTCTTCTGATGAGTGCTCCCGCACGTTCGATGGATTTGGGCGGATAACAAGCATTTCCGGGGATTATAGCCGCTGCGCGACGAACTTTCAAGAGGTATGCTTCGAAACAACGCCCGGCGCCCCGCCCCGGCTCACCCGGACGGGCCCGGGGTATGGCGCGGCGAAGGAACTCCTTGCGCATCGCCGACCTTTCGCCTAGTCTCTTGTGCCGGAATGCTACCGAAGCGCTTTCACCCGGGCTCGATCCTCGACAGAGTCGACGCGTCTCTTGCACGTGACGGGAGATGGATCGTCCTGCTCTTCGTCTGCTCCTTCGTCCTCAAGCTGATCTATGTCGTTCAGAGCGCGGACTCCCTTGCGTTGAGAGTTCCGATTCTCGACTCCCGGTACTACGACGATATGGCCAGGAGCATCGCCGCCGGGCAATTCGCTCAAAAAGAAGCCTTCTTCATGGGACCGCTCTACCCGTATTTCGTCGCTCTCGTGTACGGCATTTTCGGCAGGAATTTGATGCTCCTGCGGGGCATCCAGATCTTCGGCGGCAGCGTGACAATCGTGCTGACCTACCTCATCGGCACGAAGATCTTTCGCCCGTCCGTCGCGTTGCTCGGCGCGGCGATGCTCGCGCTGTACGGGGCCGGCACATTTTACGACGGGCAGCTCCTGATGGAGTGGCTCGGAACCCTTCTCGACACGCTGCTTCTCTTCGTGCTGCTGCGGGATTTCGGGAAGCGCAATGTTTTGAAATTCGTTCTGGCGGGGTTTCTGCTGGGTCTCTCGTCTCTTGCCCGCGCGAATATCCTGATATTCGCTCCCGTGGTCTTGCTCTGGGTGCTGTATGTCGCGAGGGAAAAGAAGAGGTTCGTTTCCGCCGCCGCGTTCGTCGCCGGCGCTCTTGTGACGATTGCTCCCGTGACCATTCACAACTACGCGGCGAGCAAGGATGCCGTCCCCATCACGTGGAACGGAGGAATGAACTTCTACATCGGCAACAGCGCCGAGGCCACCGGAGCCTATGTTTCCATCAAAGGCGTCGATTTCATTCGTGATACGAGCACGAAGCGATATGTCGAGCAGGCGGTGGGCCGGGACCTGAAGCCGTCGGACGTGTCGAGCTACTGGCTCGCGCGGGCTTGGACGTTTATCCGGGAGCGTCCGGGCGCCGAGCTGAGGCTCCTGTTCAGGAAAACGGGGCTGTTCTTCAATGGTTTCGAAATACCGCAAATCGAGAGCTTCGATCTCTCGAAAGCCGATTATGGAATTTTCAGGGCGCTGTTCGTCAATTTCTGGATGCTCAGCGTCCTGGGTGTGGCCGGCATGATCTACTCGGCGCGGGAATGGAGACGCCGGTTTCTCCTGTACGGATTCGTCATTTCCTATTCGGCGTCGATAATTCTGTTCTTCGTCACAGCGAGATATCGCGTCCACGTTGCGCCGGCCATCTGCCTCTTCGCGGCGTTCGGCGCGGCCGAGGTTGTCCCGCGCTCTTTCGCGACCGTGCGCCGCGCCATCTTCGCGTGCGCGACCTTCGGAGCGCTCGTCGTTCTCACGTGGCCGGGCTTGTTCGGCGTCGACATGGACTATATTCGCTGGCGCGAGCACATCCACGAGGGGCGGCAGTGGAGCATGCTGGGGGAGACCGACAAGGCTCTCGCGGAGGTAAATAGGGCGGTCGCGCTTCGTCCCGATGACTCGGAATCGTACCTCCAGAGGGCTATCATCCGGAAGGAGTCCGGCAAGCTCTTCGAGGCCGTCGAGGATTATGCTCGTTCGCTCAGAATCAATCCCGCCATGCCCGGCGTTCATTACGATCTCGCCCAGGCGTTGCGGGAAGCCGGCATGTATCGGGAGGCCGCGGGCGAATACCGGGAGGCAATCGCCCGGGACTCCCTCATGGTCGAGGCATACAACAATCTGGGCATCACGTACCGGCTGTTGAAGAGTCCCGATGAAGCGATCCGATGTTTCCGGCGGGCGATACGGATCAATCCCCGTCATATGAAGGCGCGCAACAACCTCGGAGCGGCTCTGGCGGAAAGCGGAGACGTCGATGGGGCGATTGCGTGCTTCGAAGAGGCGATCGAGAGAGAGCCCGCCTATGCGAATTCGTACAAGAATCTTGCCATGGCGTATGTGGCCAAGAATCGCTTCCGGGAAGCCAAGAAGAACATGGAACGCTATCTCGAGCTCGCGCCCGATGACGCCGGCGCGGCCGAATTGCTGCGGGGGATCACGGCCGCCATCGCGGCGGATACGAGCACGGGCGATGCCGGGCGGAGATGAAGGGATGGCGGCGCCGCCGCGCATATCTCTTTGATCGCCGCTTCGATCCCTTCGGGCTATCGCCCCTCTCCCGCTCATAAAGTACGTTGCGTACCACGGCGCATTTTCTTATTATGTAGCGAAATACGAAGTATCAGATAGGGCCTCGAGCAGGAGAAAGCGCATGAAAGCGACATATGCCGTTCTGGGCGCTGTGCTCTGCATAGCGATCGCGGCGGGCTGCAACGGGAAGGGCGAATCGAAGGCGTCGTCGGACGCGGCGGGCATGGCCGCTCCGGCGGAGACCGCCGGCATGTGGGTTCCCTTCAACGAGGGGATGGCCCGCGCCGAGAAGGAGAACAAGCACGCCGTCATCGATTTCTACACGACGTGGTGCCACTGGTGCAAGGTCATGGACCGGGAAACGTTCGCGGATCCCGAGGTCAAGAAATACCTCGCGGAGAACTTCGTCACGATACGGATCAACGCCGAGAGCACCACGGAGAAGGTAAAGTACAAGGGGCGGGAGATGACGCCGGTGGAGCTCGCCCGCGCGTTCAACGTGCGGGGGTTCCCCTCGCTCGCCTATCTCGACCGGGGCGGGGAGCTCGTGACGATCGTCCCCGGTTTTGTCCCCGCCAAGACGTTCCTGCCGCTCCTGCGCTATATGCAGATGGAGTGCTACAAGCAGCAGATGACGTTCGAGGAGTTCATGAAGAAAAAGGGCGAATGCGACACGACCGGCACGATATAGACTTCGCGGAAATGAAGGGAAGGAGAGCGAAATGAGGATCGGAGTGCTGACCGGCGGCGGAGACGCGCCGGGACTCAATCCCGCGATCGCGGGCATCGTCGAGCGGGCGACGATGGACGGTTTCGAGGTGGTCGGTCTCAAGCGCGGATGGCAGGCGCTCGCGATACGCGAGAACGACAAACACGTCGTGAAGCTCGGCCCCGAGATCATCAGGGAGTACAGCCGCCTCGGCGGGAGCAAGATACAGTGCAGCAGGACGAATCCGGTGAGCCCGCAGAACGACCGCACCGAGATCGTCAGGGAGAATATCAAGAAATTCAAGCTCGACGCGGTTATCGCGATCGGCGGCGAGGACACGCTCGGCGCCGCCGAAGTGCTCTCCGAGCGGGGGATCCCCGTGGTCGGCGTTCCGAAGACGATCGACCGCGACCTCGCGGGCACCGAATACACGCTCGGCTACGACACGGCGCTCAACGTCATCTGCGAGAGCGCGGAGCGCATCGCGCACACGGCGGAGTCCCACGAGACGATCTTTTTCCTCGAGGTCATGGGGAGGCACGCCGGATGGCTCGCGCTCCGCGGGGGCGAATCGGCTTTCGCCGACGTCATCCTGATTCCGGAGCACACGTTTTCCATTCAGCAGCTCATCTCGGTGCTGAAGGAGCGGCAGAAGGAAACCGACGACCTGAATCTCGGTTTCGAGCACCGGTACAAGATCATCGTCGTCTCCGAAGGAGCCCACATCGAGGGGGAGGAAGCGGTGCGGCGCGACAGCAAGCTCGACGAGTTCGGCCATTACAGCCTCGGCGGCGTGGGGGATTACCTCAAGGGGCTCCTCGAGCACGAGTTCAAGCACACGCGCTACACGGCGCTCGCGTATCTCCAGCGCGGCGCGCCTCCGACGCAGCGCGACCGCCAGATCGGGCGGCGGTTCGGGCACAGCGCCGTCGAGCTGGTCAAGGACGGCAAGTTCGGGCACATGGTGGCCGTGCAGAAGTCGAAGCTCGTGGTCGTGCCGCTCCGCGAGGTGCGCAAGTCGCCGCGCCTCGTCGACGTCGACAAGCTCTACGACAAAGAGCGGCTCAACGTGAAGATCGAGAATCCCCTGCTCGACACTTGACTGACGGCCCCGCAGCGGGCGGCGGCGTCGAAGCGCAGCGAGCCGGAGCCCGTCAGCCTCTCCTGAAGATGGAGACGATCTCCGCGTGGTACGTGGCGGGGAAGAGATCGACGAGGTCGATCTCCGAGAGGATGTAGCCTGCCTCGACGAGGGCGCTGGCGTCCCGCGCGAAGGTCGGCGGGTCGCATGAGACAAAGATGAGCTCCTGCGGCTTGATCCGGATGATTCCCTGAAGAACAGCTTTGGGCAGCCCGAGCCGCGGCGGATCGACCATGACGAGGTCATATCCGCCGAGCCGCCCGATCTCCCGCTCCGCGTTGCCGCGGCGGAACCGCACGTTCGCGATCGCGTTGAGCCTCGCGGCCGCGACGGCGTTCCGGACCGCCTCCTGATTCTGCTCGATCCCGAACGCCTCGACCGCCATCCGCGCGAGCGGCAGGGTGAAGAATCCGGCGCCGCAGTAGAGATCGAGGAGCTTCCGGCGCGCCGCCACGGGGAGCGAGCCGACGAGCTCCATGAGCGGCGCGGCGAGGAACCGGTTCACCTGGAAGAACGAGCCGCGGTTCACCGGGAACAGGAGCCCTCCCGTCTCCATGAGGACCTCGGGGGGGCCCGGGCGATCGAGAAGCCCCCAGAAATGCACCGCGCCGAACTTGTCCATCCGGACGCGCACCTCGGTGAGCGGTTCGAACGCCTCCGGCGGGATCTCCGCGATCTCCCGTCTCATCTCCTCGGGAAGCAGGAGGCATCCCTGCGGGGGGAACGGCACGAGCGCGTCCGATTCCCTCATGAGGAACCCGGGGCGCCGCTCGGCGTCGATCTTGAATATCGCGTGATTCCGGTAGCCGTAACGCTCGGGGCAGGGAATCACGCGCTTGAAATCGGTTTTGATCTTCCCGATGCGCTCGAGGTCCTCGAGGATGCTCTCGCGCTTGATCTTCATCTCGTCCTCGTAGGCGAGATGCTGCAGGTGGCAGCCGCCGCACGTTCCGAAGACGGGACATTCCGCTTCGCGCCGCATCGGAGACGGCGTCACGACGCGCTCGATGCGGCCGAAGATCACGTTCTTCTTCTCGCGCGCCGCGGAGAATTCGACCGTGTCCCCGGGCGCCGCGTACGGAATGAACGCCGTCTTGCCCTCGACGAACGCGAGACCGTAGCCTCCGTGAACGATCTTCTTGATTTCACCGATCATGCTTTCAGATATAACAGTCGCCGCGCCCGGGCGAAACACAATTCTGCTCAAATACGTTCGCGCGCCGCCAACTTACCCTTTACCGGCCCGCCGCCGAAGACTATACTCGCCTGAAATCACGGGGAGTTCCGCATGAGAATCGGCATGATGATGAAATGGAAGATCCCGCCGCCCAACGTGCGCGTCGCGAACGAGGCCCGCACGCTCAATACGGCCGGGCACAAGGTCTTCTTCCTCATCGAGGGGAGGGCGGGAGAGCCCCGCGAGGAAGCGATCAACGGCGTGAACGTCGTGCGGGGCGTGAAAATGGGGAGACCGCGGGAGATCTGGCACCGCTACACGTTCAACTTCACCTACCGCGATCGGCTCTGGGCGAAGGCGATCGAGCGGTTTGTCCGCGAGCACGGCATCGACGTCCTCCACGTGAACGATCTGCCCCTTCTCCGGGAGGCTCTCCGTGCGGGGAAGCGGCTCGGGCTCCCCGTCGTGGCCGATCTCCACGAGAATTATCCGGCGGGGCTCCAGGTCTGGTACACGAATCGCCTGAAGAAGGCGACGATCTACGAGCGCGGCCGCTGGGAGCGCTACGAGCGCGAGTCGCTTCGGGAGGTCGACGCCGTCATCGTCGTGATCGAGGAGGCGCGCGACCGGCTCGTGAATCTCGGCGTGCGCGCCGACAAGATTTCGGTCGTGCCGAACACGGTGCCCGCGCCGGCGGGGGAGATCCCGGTCGATCAGCGCGTCGTCGAGCGTTACCGGGGGAGCTTCGTCGTGTCGTACGTCGGGGGCTTCGCGCCGCACCGGGGCCTCGATGTCGTCATCCGTTCGCTCCCGATCGCGCGCGAGCGGATCAAGAACCTGAAGCTCGTGCTCGTCGGCGGCGGGAACGACGCCTATCGCGCTCGCCTCGAGTCTCTCGCGCGGGAGCTCCGCTGCGGGGATATCGTCGAGATGACCGGCTGGAAGCCGCAGGAGGCGATCTGGAGCTACATCGAGGCGAGCGCCGTGTGCCTCGTGCCGCATGCGCGCAATCCCCACACCGACACGACGATCCCGAACAAGATTTTCCAGTACATGATGCGCGGCAAACCCGTGATCGTGAGCGACTGCCCGCCGCTCGCGCGGATCGCGCGCGACACGGGAGGCGGGCTCGTTTTCCGCTGGGACGATCCGGCCTCCCTCGCGGAGAAGATCGTCGAGCTCCACCGGAACGAGGGCGAGCGCGAGCGGATGGCTGCCGCGGGACGGGCGAGCGTGCTCGACCGCTATACATGGGAAAAGACGAGCGCGCCGCTCGCGGAGCTCTACCGGCGGCTCGGAACGATGAGAAAGGCGTGAGAATCCGATATGACTTCCCCTCTTGAGCCGATGACGGTCAAGCTGCTCGATCTCGTGCCGCAGTACGAGAGCATCAAGGACGAGATCCGCGTCGCGATCGACGGCGTTCTCTCGACGCAGCAGTTCATTCTCGGGAAAAAGGTCGAGGAGCTCGAGGGAGCGATCGCCGGCTACTGCGGCGCGCGGCACGCCGTCGGCGTCGCGTCGGGGACGGACGCGATTCTCCTGACGCTCATGGCGCTCGGCGTGAAGGAGGGGGACGAGGTCGTCACGACGCCGTACACCTTCTTCTCGACGGTGAGCTCCATCACCCGCCTCGGCGCGAAACCGGCGCTCGTCGACATCGATCCCCGGACGTACAACATCGATCCCGCGGGCGTGGCGAGGCGCATCACGCGCGCGACGCGGGCGGTCCTCGTCGTGCATCTGTTCGGTCAGACGGCCGAGATGGATCCGATCGCCGAGGCGGCCGGCCGGTTCGGGATTCCCGTCGTCGAGGACGCGTGCCAGTCGATCGGCGCGCGCTACAAGGGGCGGCCGGCCGGATCGATGGGCGCGGCGGGCTGCTTTTCGTTCTTTCCCTCGAAGAATCTCGGCGGTTTCGGCGACGGGGGGATGATCGTGACGAACGACGCGGCGATCGCCGATACGGCGCGGATGCTCAGGGTCCACGGCGGGCGCGAGAAGTATTACCACGACGTCGTGGGGATCTGCAGCCGCCTCGACGCCCTGCAGGCCGCCGTGCTCCTCGTGAAGCTGCGGCACGTCGACGCGTGGCACGAGGGGCGCCGGAGCAACGCGGCCTATTACGATCGCGAGCTGTCGAACATCCCCGGCGTGATCGTTCCCCGCATCGAGGCCCACCACGAGAGCGTCTATAACCAGTACGTGATCCGGACGAAGGAGCGCGACGCGCTGCGGGAGCATCTCCGGAAGAGCGGCGTCGGGTGCGACGTGTACTATCCCGTTCCGCTCCACCTCCAGAAATGCTTCGCGTTCCTCGGCGGCAAACCGGGAGATCTGCCCGAGTCCGAGCGGGCGGCGCGCGAGACGCTCGCGCTCCCCGTTTATGCGGAGCTCGCCGCCGCGGAGCGGGAGTACGTCGTCTCCGTCATCCGGGAGTTCATGGAGCGCCGCGCATGAAGGTCGTCTGCTTCTCCGAGATTCAATGGCGCTACGTGCGGACGCGCAAGCAGCAGGTGCTCTCGCGCTTTCCGGCGGACTGGGAGATCCTCTTCCTCTCGAGCGTCGTGAAGGGGAAGCCGAACAACCTGCTCCCGATGCGCGACGGCCGCGTCGTGCACGTGTGCGTGCCGGTTTTCAAGAACGTCCCCCAGCGGTGGCTCCGCGCCCTGCTGGCGTTTCCCCCCGCGCGGTTCGTCTGGAACGCCGTCCTCCTCCTCTGGGTGAACGCGATCCTGCTGGCCACCGGATTTCGCCGCGGTGAGCGAGCGCTCTACGTCTCGAATATCTACTACGCGGCGATTCTCCCGTTCATCCGCCGCTCGCTCCTCCTCTACGACTGCAACGACGATCATCTCGCCTTTCCCGACACGCCGCGGTGGGCGCGGGGCTATTTCCTTCGTCTCGCGCGCTCGGCCGATCTCTCGATCGCGGTGAGCACGCGGCTCGAGGCGATTCTTCGCGAGGCCGGCGCGTCGGACGTGCGGCTCGTGGGGAACGGCGTCGATTACGATCTCTTCCGCGCGGCCGCCGAATCGGGCGTTCCGGAGGACATGAAGCGGATTCCCCGCCCCGTCATCGGCTACTCGGGCGCGGTGGCCCCGTGGTTCGATTTCGAGCTGCTCGATCTCGTTGCGGAGGCGTTCCCGCGCGCCTCGATCGTCATGGTGGGCCCCGTGTTCGGCCCGCAGGCGGCCGAGCTCGCGGCGATCGCATCGCGGCGCGGCAACGTGTTCCACCTCGGCGCGAAGCCGTACGATCGGCTCGGCGCCTACATCGCGGCGATGGACGTCTGCGTCATCCCGCTCAAGATGAACGATCTCATGCGCTCCGCCGATCCGAACAAGCTCTACGAGTACGCCGCGTGCGGCAGGCCGATCGTCACGATGAAGCATTCGGAGGATCTCGAGCCGTTCCGCGGCATGATCCACCTCGCCGAGTCGGCCGCCGAGTTCATCGAGGGGATCAGGATCGCCCTCGCCTCGGGGGCGAATCAGGAGAAGCTCCTCGAGTTCGCGCGGAAGCGGAGCTGGCAGGCGCGCGCCGACGAGATCGCCGCCCTCGTGCGCGAGGCGATCGCGCGGAGGCGCCGATGAAGCGTGACGGCGATACGGCCGCCGAACGGATCCACAGGTGCCCGAAAGGAGGCCCCATGGCTCGACCGGTCAAGTATCTCGTCCTCGCGCTCGCCGCGCTCGCGCTGCTCGCGGGGGGGTGCGGGAGACGAGAAGGGACGAACGCCCTCTTCATCCTCGAGGAGCTCGAGACGGCGTCCGCGGTGAAGGACGCCTCCGAGCGGGTCGAGCGTCTCTCGATATTCATCGGCAATCACCCGGACCATCCGTACCGGTTCGTCGCCTACAACCGGATGATCGAAACGCTCGGCGCGGATTTGAAGGACGAGGCGGCAATCGAGAAGCTTCTCGCCGAGGCGCTCGTCGAGGAGAAGGACCCCTCGGCCCGGGGCGAGCTGCTGCTCTCGAAATTCATCCATCTCGTGGAAAAGGATCAGGCGGCGGGGGCGGCGTTCGCCGATTCCCTGCTGCGGACCGAGCGCTCCCCGCGGCTGTTTCTGTTCATGGGCTACTACCTCATTGATCCGAAGGCCGATCCCGAGATCGCCCTGAGGTGCTTCCTCCGCTCCGCCGATCTTTCGACGGGGGCGTACGCGAAGGCGCACGCGAACGCGATGGCGGGAGCGGCGCTCGAGGAGCGAGGGCTCAAGGAGGACGCGAAGCGGTACCTCGCGATGGCGGTCGGAGATCCCGAGGCGGATATCCTCAGGGGGAAGATCCTCTGGGGCGAGGGGAAACGGAGGGAGGCGCTCGACGCGCTCATCTCGGCGGCCGCGCGCATGCCGGGATCGAGAACGCAGACAAAGCTCGACAGCCTGTATGCGCTCGCGAATCCCGGCGCAAGAGATCTCGACGATTCGATCATGGCGCGCCGAATCGGCGACGAGGGCCCGATGCCGGCGGGCGTGTTCGTCGATCTCGACGGGAGGCCGCACGATCTCGCGAAGCTCGGCGGGAAGAAGATGGTGGTCTACGCGTTGAGCCCTACCTGAATGCCCTGCGTTGCGGAGTTTCCGCAACTCGAGCGTCTCTTCGGGCGCGAGAATGAGCTGGGATTCCGGTTTTTCGGCCTCGAGGTCAAGGGACTGCTCGCGAAGATGCGCGACGTCGTGGGGGACAAGAAGACGACCTTCCCGATCCTGCTCGACGACCGCCGGCTCGCGCGCGAGGCGCTGCAGATTCCGGGCACGCCGACGACCTTCATCGTGGATGCGAACGGGCGGATTCGAGCGCGTCTCATCGGAGCGGCCGAAGACATCGACGAGGTCATCGTGGAGGTGTTGCGGAGGATCTAGCCGGAGCGTCGGATCGGGAAACATTCGGAACGGCCCCAAAACAATTCGGGGTTCCCGTCGTGTAGCTGGGCCAAGGTGCTGTGCTGCATGTCCTGACGGGAACCCCTTCTTGTCTCTCCCGGTCTCTTTTCTCCGAGACCATTTTGAATATAACAGAAAATCATTTTCAGTCAATAATAATTAGTGTATTTCTGAAGGATTTCATCTATTTCATAACCTTTTATTTTTTAATGAGTTATAAAATGCTATCGCGGCAGTTCTTGCGTTAATAGGTAGTTCTACCTACAGTCTTCGGGGAGCGTTTCGGCGTCAGAATCGGCCCGCGCCCGCCAGGCGGTGGGCCGCCCTCAGCGGCTCGGGAATCCGGAACCGGTCCGCGCACGCGAGAACGATCGAGACCGCCTTTCTGAGGCTCACGAGGTGCCCGATCGATACGTAGAGCGGTCTCGTGCGGTCGCGCGTTCTGAGCACCGAGCCGATCCGTTTCCCCGCCGGATCCATGACGGCGGATTCGCTCCCCCGGTTCGGGCCGGGCTCGTCGAACCTGCCGAAGAGCGGGGACTTCGCGCAGCCGATCGCGGGGATCCCGGTGACGAGCCCGAAGTGGCTCGCGAGCCCGAGGCCCCGGGGATGGGCGACGCCGTGGCCGTCGCAGAGGACGCAGTCGGGCGCCGCGCGGAGCGCGCGGAGGGCTTCGAGGAGCGGCGGGATCTCCCGGAACGAGAGGAGGCCGGGGACGTAGGGAAACGCGCAGGGGCCTTCGAACACGCTCCAGTCGACGATATCGAGCGAGGGATACGAGAGGACGGCGATCGCCGCGCGCGCCGAGCCGCGCGACGGGAAGTGCACGTCCGCCCCCGCGACGAGCCCGATCGCGCGGGCGTCCCACGAGCGCCGCACGAGGGGACGGAGCCTCTTCTGGATCTCGATCCCTTCCGCGGGAGTGACGTTCCAGCCGTCAGGCGAGCTCACACTCCTCCTCCGGGCTCGGGATGTGCGCTGAAAGCCCCCGTTCGGCGAGGAGCGCGGCGAGCTTGCCGGACTGGTCCTCCTCGCCGTGAACGATGAAGATCTTTTTCAGGCGGCCGGCGAGCCGCGCGACGTAGTCGAGAAGGTCCTGCTGGTCGGCGTGCGCGCTGAACGCGTTCATGACGACGACCTCGGCCCGGAGATCATGCTCCTCCCCGAAGATCCGCACCGTCGGCTCGCGTTCGACGATGCGCCTCCCGAGGGTGTTCCGCGCCGCGTAGCCCACGATGAGGATCGTGTTGGCGGGATTCGCGATGTTGTTCCGGAGGTGGTGGAGGATGCGCCCCGCCTCGCACATCCCCGACGCCGAGATGATGATCATCGGATTCGGATCGCCGTTGAGCTTTTTCGAATCGTTGACGTCGGTGATGTACCTGATCCGCTTCGTGCCGAACGGATCGTCGTTCGCGCGGATGCGACCGAGCATCTCCTCGTCGAAGCACTCCTCGTGCCGCCTGAACACCGCGGTGATATCGACCGCCAGCGGGCTGTCGACGAATACGGGTATCTCAGGAATGCGGTTCTGCCTCATGAGCATGCTCAGGAAGTACACGACCTCCTGCGTGCGCTCGAGCGCGAACGAGGGGACGATGATCTTCCCGCCGCGCGCGACCGTCCGCGCGACGGTCCGCGCGAGCGCGTCGGACGCCTCGTCGATCGAGGCGTGCCGCCGGCCGCCGTACGTGCTCTCGATGATCAGGTAATCGACGTCGGGGGGCGTTTGGGGATCGCGGAGAATCGGCACGTTCTTCCTGCCGAGATCGACGGCGTACGCGAGGCGTTTCACCGAGCCGTTCCGGCGCATCTCGAATACCGGCGTCGCGGAGCCGAGCACGTGCCCCGCGTCGTAGAAGGTCGCCGTGACGCCGTCCGCCACCTCGACGGGAACGTGGTAACGGTAGCCGCGGAAACGTCCGAGCGATTCCTCGGCGTCCTTCCGGGTGTAGAGGGGGGAGCGGGGCGGAAGCCCCCGTTTGCCCAGGATCTTGTTGACGAATTTGATGTCCTCTTCCTGGATATGCCCGCTGTCGGGGAGCATCGCGTTGCACAGGTCGCGGGTCGCTTCGGTCGCGTAGATCCTTCCGCGGAAGCCGCGCTTCACGAGGCTCGGAATGTTGCCGCTGTGATCGATGTGCGCGTGGGAGAGGACGCAGGCGCGCAGCTCGCGCGGATCGAACGGGAAGCGCGAGTTTCGTTCGAACGATTCGTCGCGCCTTCCCTGGAACATCCCGCAGTCGATGAGCACCCGCGAACCGTCGAGCTCGAGCATGTGCATGGAGCCCGTGACCGTTTTCGCCCCGCCGAGGAATCGAAGTCGCGCGCTCACCGGCGCCTCCTTTGTCAAATGTACGACGCGAGCGTCAGGGACAGGGTCTTGTTCCCGCCGCTCCGGGCGATCTCGATATCGTAGGCCGTGCCTTCCGCCGCCTCGAAAAGCTCCATGATCGCGCGAAGGCTCTCGAAGCGGCTCGCGTCCGTCCCCGCGATCCGCTCGATGCGGTCCCCGGGCCTGAATCCGGCCGCCGCCGCCGGCGAATCGGGCATCACCGCGACGACGATGACGCCGCCGTTCTCGCCGCGCGCGAGCTGGAGCCCCGATCGATCCGGGTGGAACGCTTCGTCGAAGCGCGCGTTTCTCTCGAAGAGCACGCGCTGGTTCCCGTAATCGAGGGTCACCGTGAATCGTTCGAGGATGTCGTTCCCCACGATCCCGTTCACGTTCTCGAGCACGCCGATCCCCTTCATGCTCGCCGCGATCGCGAGCACGGGCCTCGCGATCGAGAATCCCCCGACGCCCATGGAATCGAACCTGCACAGGGACGCCGTCTCAGACCCGCCCGCGCCGAGAATCGCCATGGGGATCGTCCGCCTCCCGCGGGCGATGCCGGTCCGTTCGGCGAAGCTCGCGTGGAGGAGCGAGCTGTTCGCGCCCGTGTCGAGGTAGAAGGTCGCCTTCGCCGTGTCGAGCGTCGCGGCGAGCGTGAAGATGTTGTGGACGAGCGGGGCCTCCACGAAGGCCTCGTGGCCGCTCGGCGCGAACGAGTCGGGCTCGGCGAACGTGATGACCGAGCGCTCGAAATCGATCCGCGTCACGAAGCGGCTCAGAAAATCGTAGCCGAGCACGCCGCCGATCTCGACCTCCTCGAACCTTCGCAGGAGCTTCGCGATGGGGAAGGCGATGGCGGTCTGCTCCGAAAGCTCGATGCCCCCCACGACGAGCCCCGGCACCCGCGTCATATGAAAGTCGGCCATACCGCCCGCGCCCGCTCCCGGGATGGCGCCGCCGAAGGGAAGCCCCATGCCGGCCGCGAGACTCGAGTCGATGACGGTCATGCTCGCGCCCGAATCGAGAAGGAAATAGAGGTCTTCGTCGCGACCGGCGATGCGCGCGGGAAGATAGATGTGACGCGCGCGATACTCGAAGGGCAGCTCCGCCGACGATCCGCCGCCCGTGAACCGGTAATCCTTCGCGCCGGCCGCCGGAGGGAGGAAGACGACGGGATCGACCGCCCCGTTCACCGTGATCGACCGGTAGCGCGTCTCGATGCGCTGACCGAGGGCGGTCATTTCAGTATTCACCTGGAACGGCATCTTGACGCCGCCCACGTCGCGGTAGTCGCCGTACGTTTCGACGGCCCGCCCGTCCCCCGTCTCGATCTCCAGCCGATCGAGGAGAAACGTCGAGTCGTCGAGGAAGAGCCGCGCGGCGGCGCCACCCTCGACTTCGAGCGCGAGCACGTCGAAGGTCGCTCCGTCGGCCGTGTCGGTTCCCGCCGCCTCGATCGCGAATCCGTTCCCCCCGGAGAGGTAGTCCCGGCTTTCGAGCAGGCACAAGGTCTTCTGATACTCGAGCGACGCGGAATCGCGCCTGAACTGGATCTTGCCGTTCGGATCGAGCATCCAGAGACGTTCGCCGTCATATCCCTGTCTGATCTTGAAGAATCCGAGGGCGATTTCGCTGTACGAGAGACAGGGCCGGAGGCTCCATGACCGGACGGCGCCTTTGAGGCCGGTTCCCATGATCTCGATCTCCGCGTCCGAGGCCACCGAGACGATCGAGCCGATGGCGGCGCGGCCTCCGAGAGCGGCGACGTGCTTCTCGATGAGCGATGCCGCTCGCTCTTCGGACGCAAGACCGGCGCGGGGAACGGCGAGCGCGAGCAGCGCGAGGCAAATCGCGGGCGGTGCGAACTGAAACCGGAAGGTCAACCGGCGCATGACGTCTCCCTCCTCAGTATGCGATACTATAATGCAACATAAGGGGTTATGGAAGCGCTAATTTTAAAAGAGCCGGTTGAAAGCGTCCCCGAATCATAGTGTTACTATACTTGTACGGACGGGGTGCGATCCTGCCCGCGCAAGATATCTTTACGACCGTTATCCGACATGCCCCGAGGGGTTGATGAGGACAAGTACCGCTGTTGTATTCATTGGGCTTGCGAGCGCGCTTCTCTTCGGCGCGAGCGCTTCGCTCATGGCCCGCGATCTCTGTCTCGTGATTTATCCCGAGGCGCCACCATCGACCCGGTCATATACCAGGCTCCGAAACTTTTCGGTTCTTATCCGAGCACGGACGGCCACGACGCTCACCGCTGACGGCAAGAACTGCTCAGACGTGATTTCCGTCATGTGCCGCAGCGCATAAAGCCACGACACGATGGTGCCCGTTCAGGAGACGACGTAGAGCCCGATCGAGGAGCTCTCCCAATAGGCTTCGGCGTTCCCTCGCACTTCAGAGAAGGGCATTCTCCAGCTCGGGAAATGCCCGTTTCGGGGCGCCATAAATTCATTGATAATTCTTGCGATACATGGTATTATTACTATACACGGTAGGGAGTTATCCTACCCGCGGAAAGTTTCTTTACGACCCGGAACGCACAAGCCCCGGAGGCCTTGATGAACTTGAGTAAACTTATTGTAAATATTGGAGTTATGACCATTCTCCTGCTTGTCATGAATGGGGCTTCGCTTGCCGATCCCTGTCTCGTGATCTATCCCGACGCGCCGTGCGTGTACCATTACGACCGGGCGGAGTATTTCACCGTGCGGCCGGGGGATCCGTTCTACGATCCACTCTACGACCGCGGCGGGAAGGTGCTCGTCGAGATCGGCACGAACGAGATCGCGTACAACATCTATCAGGCGCCGAGCCTCATGGGCTTCTACCCGAGCACGAGCGGCGAGGACGGCTATTTCGTGGCGACGACCGAGTTCACCCTGATCATCGACGGATTTTCCAAGCGGCCCACGACCTTTCCGAACATCGTGCTGGTGTTCGACCACGTGACGCCCGATTACTGCGATCCGGGGATTTTCATCTGGGGCGAGGAGCTCCCGGGGATGGTGTACCCGGCCGGGGATCTGATCGTCACGACGCCCACCGCGAACGGGAAGAACTACTCCGACGTGATCTCCGTCCCGTTCAGATGGCGGGGCTGCTACGGCATGCGCATCTGGGCCTTCTCCGACGAGAACTTCAACGGGGTCCACGACGGCGGCGAGTGTTTCAGCGCGTACAGCCACGACACGATGGTGCCCGTCGAGGAGAAAACGTGGAGCTCGATCAAGGAGCTCTTCCGGTAGGCCGCCGGCGCGTCGCCGAATGACGTTCACCTGGTCTTTTCGCCGCGCGAACGGCCGAATCATCGCATAATAATGCTTGAATGCGGCCGGCTCATCATGATATAATAGCACCCTAAATCCGAAAGCGATCCTGGCCTGTGACCGAGGGGAAATCCCTGACAAAACGGAGGGGGATTATGAAGCGCTTGCAGAGGTGTTTCCTCGTTTTGATGGCGGTGAGCCTCCCGCTTCTTGCGGCGAGCGGAACGCTCATGGCCGATCCGTGCCTCGTGGTCTATCCCGATGCCTCGTGCGTGTACCACTACGATCCGGCCGAGTACTACACCGTGGGGCCGGGCGATCCGTTCTACGATCCGATGTTCGACCGGGGCGGGCTCGTCCTCCTCGAGCTCGAATCGAATGAGATCGATTACAGCATCTATCAGGCGCCGGGGCTGACCGGTTTCGAGATGAGCACCGACGGGAACGACGGATACTTCTTCATCGGCACCGACTTCACGCTCATCCTCGACGGCTTTTCCAACGCGCCGGTCACCTACGTCAACATCATTCTGATGTTCGACCGGACGGTGCCCGAGGGCTGCGAGCCCCAGATCAAGATCAACGGGATTCCCATCACGGGGAACTCATACAACGCGGGGGATCTCGTCGTTTCGACGCCGACCCCGTACGGCAACAACTACTCGGATACGAAGACGTTCCAGATCGATTGGCGCGGCTGCTACGGCGTGCACATCTGGGCGTTCTCCGACGCGAACTACAACGGCATGATGGACGGCGGCGAGTGCTTCACGGCGTATTCGCACGATCTGACCGTCCCCGTCGAAGACGCGACCTGGGGCGCCATCAAGGATCTGTACCGGTAGTGCGGAGCCGCCGCGAGCGGCGAAAATAGGAGCAGGTTATTTCGAGAGGATGACTCACGTTCCGCTGAGGGTCATCCTCTCGATTTTTATGGTGGGCGCGGCGATCGGGCTTCTCCAGTCCATGTCGTTTCCTACCATGACGATTCCCGAGAGCATCGCGAGGAACGAGCTCGCGATCGTGAACTCGTCGACCGGATAGGAAAGCTCGCCGTTCTCGATCCAGAATCCTTGAGCCCCCTGCGAGAAGTCCCCCGTCATCCAGTTCGCTCCCGGGCCCGAGAGCGCGGTAAGGTAGAGCCCCTGGTCCACGCTCGAGAGGATCTCCCGCGGCGTCGAGGTTCCGGGCTCGAGGTAGAAATTCGAGATCCCGCCTGCGTTCCCCGTCGTCGGGAATCCGAGCTTTCTCCCCTGATAGCTGTCGAGGAGGTAGCTCCCGAGCATGCCCCGCTCGACGGGGACGTTCCGGCGCGACCGTGCTCCCTCGAAATCGAAGGGGCGGCTTCCGAGCTTCCCCCGCATGATCGCGTCGTCGACGACGGTGACGAGCGGGGAGCCGACGCTCGTTCCCAGCCGGTCGACGAGAAACGAGGATTTCCGGTATATGCTTCCGCCGCTGAGGGCGCTCGCGATGGAGCCGAGAAAATCGCGCGTCGTCTCGGGATCGAGCACGATCGCCGCCTCGCACGTTTTCGGCTTCCGCGCCCCGATCTTTCGGAGGGTGCGTGAAACGGCTTTCGACGCAATGTCCTCGACGCGCTCGAGATCGCGCGCGCGGATCGCGGTGGAGTACCAGTACGAGGATTGGCGCTTCCCGATGTTCTCGCCGTTCGCCGGCCGGTCCTCGACGGCGCAGGAGAGGGCGAGGGTGTGAGACGTGCGCCGGTAGGCGTCGCAGAAGCCGAGCGAGTTGGCGAACGAGATCGTTTTCGCGCTGTTCGAGAAGGAGCTTCCGTCGGGGATGATCCGCCGGTCGAGGCTCAGCGCGTTCCGCTCGAGCTCGAAGGCGAGCGCGATCTTGCGCTCCGTCGGCATCGCCTGCGTTTCGGGATCGAAGAGCTCGAGATCTCCATCCGCCGCGCCGAGCTCGGCGGGGTCCGGCAGTCCGAAGTACTCGTCCCGATCCATGATCCGGGCGAGCTCGACTCCCTCGCCGATGAGCGACGAAACGCTCTCGTCGGAGAGATCGCTCGAGGAAACGAGCGCTTTGCGCCGGTCGATCGAGAGCTCGATGTCGATCGAGCTCGAGACCGATTCGATGAGCTTCTCGATCGAGCCCTTGCGCGCCTCGACTGAGAACTCCATCCGCTCGAGCACGGTGACCTCGGAGGTCTCGGCGCCGGCGGCGAGGGCCCGGCGCACGGTGCTCTCGGCGAATCGTTTCATCTCGTCGCTCGTCACGGCGCGCATCTCCTCCTTACGGGTGGATCTCGCTCCCGCCCACGGTGATTTCGGATATCTTGATCGTCGGCAGGCCCACGCCGACGGGAACGTGCTGCCCCTTGCCGCAGGTCCAGCGGCCGTCCGAAATCCGGAGGTCGCTCCCGACCATGGTGACCTTCGAGAGGACGTCGGGGCCGTTGCCGATGATCGTGAGGTTTTTGACCGGCGCCTGGATCCGGCCGTCCTCCACCAGATACGCCTCGACCGGCACGAAGACGAAATCGCCGTTCGAGATATCGACCTCGCCGCCGCGGAACGATTTGCAGAAGATGCCGCGGCGCGTCGAGCCGAGGATCTCCTCGGGATCGCTCTGTCCGTTCGCGAGGTAGGTCACGGTCATCCGCGGCGCGGGGGGATGGCGGTACGATTCGCGTCGTCCGTTCCCCGTCGGGGGAACGCCGAACAGCGCGGCGCTGATGCGGTCGTGCATGAAGCCGCGCAGAATCCCTTTTTCGATGAGGACGGTGGAGGAGGTGATCGTCCCCTCGTCGTCGAAATTGATCGAGCCGCGGTCGTTCGGGACCGTGCCGTTGTCGATGACGGTCACGAGCTCGCTCGCGACCTTGTGACCGACGCGATTCGTGTAGGCCGACGTGCCCTTCCTGATGAAATCGGCCTCGAGGGGGTGTCCGACCGTCTCGTGCAGGAGAACGCCCGATTCGGCGTGGGCGAGGATGAGCTCCATCGGCCCCGCGGGGGCGTCGATCGCCCCGAGGAGGAGGATCGCCTGGCGCGCCGCCTCGCGGCCGTGCTCCGCCGGCGACATCCTCGTGGCGAAATACTCGTTTCCGATTCTCCCGCCGCCGCTCGAGGTGCCGACCTGGCGATTCCCGTTCGTCTCCGCGACGACGTTCACGACGAACCGCAGCATGGGACGCATGTCGCGCAGGATTCTCCCGTCCGATGTCGCGATCTGCACCGCGCTCAGATCGTCCGCGATCGAGACGCTCACCTTCACGATGCGCGGGTCGAACTCGCGCGCCGCGCGCTCCGCCTCCTCGACCCACGCGATCTTCCGTTTCAGGGGAGTCCCGGTCGCCGGTTCCTCGATCGGGTACCGGTTCGCGAACGGCACCCCCGTGAGCGAAACGGGGGGGACTCCCGCCTTCGATTCGGCGATGGCAGCCGCCGTGAGGGCGGCCTCCTTCATCTTTTCGAACGAGGCGTCCTCCGTGTAGGCGTACCCCGTCCCCTCGCCGTTCACGACCCTGATTCCCATCCCGTGCGCGATCGCGAGCTCCCCCTGCTTGACGATTCCCTCTTCCATCGTGATCTGGTTGAGCCTCGTGTGCTCGAAGAAGAGGTCGCAGAAGGAGCCGCCGCGCGAGAGCGCGAACGAGAAGATCTTCCTCATCGTCTCCTCGTCGACGCCGAAATGGTCCGTATAGGGAAGCAAAATCTCCTTACCTCCATGCGGGGAGACTCGCGCTTCTATTGCTCGTCTGTAATTGAACCGCTATAATAGAGGTGAACGGGCGATTTGGGAAGGATAATTCTGGTGCACCTCCGCGAAAATCTCATGAGCGCGGCACGGATCGTTTTCTTCCTCGCGTGCGCCGTCCTGGGGGCGGCGCTGCTCTCCATTGCGCCGAACGCGGCCGCGGCCCGATCCGGAGATGGATCGCGCATACGATCGATCGACTGTTCCATCGTTGAACAAGTCGAGGGCTACCGGCTCGAGCGGCTCGTTCGCGCTCTGGGCGGCGCGGATTCGATATTCTCCGGCGACGACCGGACCAGAATCGCCACGCGGTATGCGCTCGCCGCCGAGATGGACGTCGTGCGGCGCTACCTGACGGACGAGATCCGGAGCGCGGGATACGAGCCGGCGATCGGGCGGTTCATTCTCAACGTCGCCGTGCCGGACCTCACGGGAACGGCACTCTCGGGCGCGGGTGACACCGTGTGGGTTTCCGACTCGCAGGGGAAGATCTACCGTTCGGCGGCCGCGAACGGCTGGCAGGCATTCGATCGCCGCGGAACCATCGGCCATATCGTCTACGATCTCGAGCGCGATCCGGGGGGGAGGCTCTGGGCGGCGGTCAGGCTCACCGGCTCCGCGTACGGCGCCCTGTTCATGTCGGCCGACGGCGGCGCGAGCTGGGGCGCGCGGGCCCAGGGAACGGATATCTACACGCTCGGAACGATCGCGTTCTCGAGCGAGCAGTTCGGAATGGCCGCCGGATCGAACGGCACCGTTCTCCGGACGGCCGATTTCGGCGAATCGTGGTCGCCGCTCGATCCCGCGACGTTCGGATACGAGGCGTTCAACGGGGTCGCGGCGAGCGGATTGCTGCGCTACTGGCTCATCACCGATTCCGGATATCTGTATGACACGAGCGATTTCGGAGCGACATGGCTCCGCCGCTCCCTGATGTACCCGATGCGGCTCACCGGGATCGCGTTCCACGGCGAGCGGGCGGGGGTCGCCGTCGGGAGCGGAAAGGCGTTCTACACGAAGGACGGCGGCGTCACCTGGAACTCCGTTTCGGTCGCGACCGAGTTCACCGCCGTCTGCATGCGCGATTCGCTCAAGGTTGTGGCTTCCGGGACCGGCGGCGAGGTATGGGTGAGCGAGGACGGCGGCGCGACGTGGGGGAGGTTCGGGACCGAGTGCTCCCTCGCGCGCGACGTCTGGTCGATCGCCTCGGCGGACGGCGCCTCGTACTGGCTCGCGGGGAGGGATCTCGCGCGGCGCGTCGTCTGGAGCGGCGCGATCAAGGACTGCGCTGCCCGTCAATTCGCCGACACGATCTGGGGGGAGAACATCTCGTTCCGCCGCGAGGGCGAAAGCGATCCCGGCCGGCGCGTGCTTCTGACGGCGCATTACGATTCGAGGTCGGGATCCCCCTACGACTGCGCGCCGGGCGCCGACGACAACGCCACCGGCGTCGCCGCGGTGCTCGAGTGCTCGCGCATCCTGCGCGGCGAGCGGCTCGCCCGCTCGGTGGAGTTCGTCCTCTTCGACGGCGAGGAGCTCGGGCTCGTCGGAAGCCGCGCCTACGCCGCGGCGCTCGACACGGACGTCGTGTACGACGGCGTTCTCAATCTCGACATGCTCGGCTGGGATCCGAATCCGATGGCCCTGTCGGCGGCGATCGGCCGGCGCGCCGGCGCGACTCCCGACACGATTCTCTCCGACGCGATCAACGCCGCGATCGAGGAGTGCGATCTCCCGCTTTCGATTTCGTACCTTGCGCCGGGCGCGCCGGGCTCGAGCGATCACATCGCGTTCTGGGACGTCGGCGTTCCCGCCGTGCTTCTGATCGAGGGAGGGACCCGAGAGGAGCGGACGCCGTACTACCACACGTGCGGCGACGCGGCGAACACGCTGAACTACGATTTTCTCGCGGTCTGCACGCGGGCGGCGCTCGGCGCGATCGCGGACCTCGCGGGGCTCGTGCCCGCCGGGCAGCCGCGCTTCGCGCTCGCCCCGAACTTCCCGAATCCCTTCAATTCGGGCACGGTCCTCTCCTACTCGCTCGACGAGCCGGCCGACATGGAGCTCGCGGTCTACGACGTCGCAGGGCGCCGCGTGGCGCTCATCGAGCGGTCGAGCAGGGGAGCGGGGGAGTACCGGCGCCCGTGGGACGGCACGGACGAGGCGGGCCGGCGCCTCTCGAGCGGCGTCTATTTCCTGCGCCTCAAAGCGGGCGCTTCCGAGGCGGTCAGGAAGGTCGTTATCCTCAGATAGGCCGATCGAGGAGATCGAGCACGCGCTCGACCTCACCGTCCGTGTTGTAGAAATGCGGCGAGAGCCTGATCGCGCCCTCGCGGAGGCTCACGACGACGCGTCTCGCCATGAGCCGTTCGAAGAGCTTCTCCGTTCGACCGGCCCCGTGCCGGAAGCAGATGATCCCCGAGCGTTCCCGCTTCCCGCGGGGGCTCGTCACGATATGGCCGCGCGACCGGAGACCCCGCTCGAGGAGATCGGTGATCCCGAGGATCCGCTTCTCGACGCGCGCCGTGCCGATCTCGAGGAAGCGCCCGATCGTCGCGCCGAGCCCGGCGATCCCGTATAGATTGAGCGTGCCCTCCTCGAATCTCCCCGCGTCCCCCCGGGGCGTCGGATCGTAATCGAGGTAGGCCCGCGGATTCCGCACGCCGAGCCAGCCCGGATTCCAGACGTCGGTCTCGTCGAGAAGCTCCTCGCGGCAGTAGAAGAACCCCGTTCCCACGGGGCCGAGGAGCCACTTGTGAGCGCCGGCGGAGAGGAAATCGATCTTCATCGCGCGCACGTCGCAGCGGAGCATGCCGAGCGACTGGATCCCGTCGACGTGGAGGTATATTTCCCGGCTTCGGCAGAAGGAGCCGAGCGCGGCGAGATCGACGCGATAGCCGTTCGAGAACTGGACCGCGCTCACCGTGACGCAGCGCGTCCGCGCGGTGCAGGCGGCGGCGAGCATCTCGGCCGTGATTCTCCCGTCGCGCGGCGGCACGAGAACGGTCCGCACGCCGCGCTTCTCGAGGGCGATCCACGGGTACGCGTTCGCGGGAAACTCGATCGAGGGCATGACGACGTTGTCCCCGCGCTTCCAGCGGATGCCGTTCGCGGCGAGCAGCACCCCCTGCGTCGTGTTCTTGACGAACGCGATCTCGCCGGGGCGGGCGCCGACGAGGCGCGCGGCGCACGTGCGCGTGTCGTCGACCATGCCGAACACGGCGTCCTCGCAGAGAACCCCTTTCTCGAAGAAGCCGTCCGCCACGGCGTTCATCGCCGCCCGCACGCGGGTCGAGAGCGGGCTCACCGCCGCGTGGTTGAAATAGATATATCGTTTCGCCGCGGGGAATTCCTTCCGGTAGCGCTCCGCGTCGAAGCCCCCTTGTTTCGTGTCCACGCGCACCTCCGGGTGACGAACCGTTCCAGTACGGAACATACACGCCCCGGCGCGGCGCGAACAAGCGGAAAACGATTCCGCCCCGCGGCGCGCCGGTGGTATCATGGGCCGGTGCCCCAACGCCCGGGAGGAGACGAGTGGCATTCGCCCGAAACGCAGCGATCACCTTCGTCACGAGAATCGCGCTCATTCTCGTCGGTCTCGTGACGAGCGTCATCATGGCGCGCTCGCTCGGCCCGGCGGGGAGGGGGCTTTTCTCGCTCGCCGTCGTCACGTCGATGATGGTTTTCTACGCGACGAACCTCGGCGTGGGCGCGGTGTCGGGGTATTTTCTCGGGCGTAAGAAGACTCCCCTCGCCGTTCTCGCGGGCAACCTGCTGAGCATCTCGACGGTCGTCGGCGCGGCGGCGCTCGCCCTTTCGCTCGCGCTGTCGGGCGTCATCGCCTCGAGGATCATCCCCTCGGTTCCGCACTGGGCGATCGTCGCCGCGCTCTTCGCGGTGCCGTTCGCCGGTCTCCTGTACAGTTTCCAGATGCTCTTTCGCGCGAACGACGACTTCCGCAATTTCAACCTCGTCGAGCTGCTTCAGCCCTGCTCGTTCTTCGTCGTCTTCATCCTCGGGATGGCGCTCGTTCCGGCGCGGCTCTTCGGCGTGTCCATCGTCGGGTATCTCGTTTCCATGATCGTCGCCGGGCTCGGCGCGGTGCTTTTGATGAGAAGGTGCGTGCGGTTCGGATTCCGGTGGGATCCCGACATCGTCAAAGGCACGCTCCGCTTCGGTGTGCAGCAGAACGCCGCGATATTTCTCGACATCCTCAACTACCGGTTCGACATGCTCCTCGTGAACTATTTCCTCGATCCGGCGCACGTCGGCTTCTACGCGGTCTCGCTGGCGCTCCCCGAGAAGCTCTGGAACGTGCCGAACATCCTCTCGTCGGTGCTCCATCCGCGCGTCGCCCGCGCGGGAAGCGACGAGGAGGCGAACCGGGACACGGCACGGGTGTCGCGGATCACCGTGCTCATCATCGGCGTCTCCTGCGTCGCGATCCTCCTCTTCGGAGGCTTCCTCGTCCGGCTCCTGTACTCCGAACGGTTCTCGCCCGCCGTCTCGCCCATGCTCATTCTGCTCCCGGGCATCCTCATGATGAGCGTGGCGAAGGTCCTGACGAGCGATCTCATCGCCCGGGGCTATCCGCGGGCGAACATGTGGGCGGGGCTCGTCGCCGTCGCCGCGAACGTCGGCTGCAACGTGATCATGATCCCGCCTCTGGGGATCGCGGGCGCGGCGCTCGCCTCGACCGTTTCCTACACGCTCTACGCCGCGGTCGTCGCGGGCTACTTCGTCCGGGTCACCGGAGTGCGGCTCGACCTGGTTATGGTGCCGCGCGCCGCCGACGCGCGCCATCTCATGGGCGCCGTCCGGCGGGAGCTGTCGAGGATATTCGTTCGGGCGGGGGAACGGTAGATCAGCGCTTTCGGGCCTGCACGGTGAGATCGGAGCACGAGAGGTCGTCGTCCGAGATGCCCTTCCAGCGGCGGGACAGCCGCGGTCGCGCGATTCCGTCCGTTCTCGTCACGCGCTTCGTCGAGAGGATCTCGAACCCGTTCTTCTCCAGAAGGGCGAGGTGCGTCGAGCAGGGCTCGCGGTTGATGAGGTAGGGGCGCCTGCCGGCGATCATCTTCCACATGAATTCGGGATACGCGCGGTAGCCGTTCCACCGGGCCGCCGTGCCGTGGGACGTGAAATCGATCTGGTGGGACATCATCCCGCCGGGCTTCAGCCAGCGGGAGAGCGCCCGGTAGGTGCTCTCGAGATCGATGACGTGCTCGAGGACGGCGTGCGATATGACGGCGTCGATCGACGCGGGCTCGATCACGCGCTCATCCGACCACGGCACCATATACCGGATCGTCGTTCCGCCGCGATCGGTCCCCGGCGAGAGGATCGCTTCCCGGATCCGCGAGATCCGATGCTCGTCGAGCGACGCGTCCCGCTCGCGCGACAGCGAGGCGAGCTCGTCGAAAATCGCGAGATTGGCCTCGGCGTTGGAGAATCGGACGACGTCGAGCGCGCAGTAGCGTTCGACGCCCGAGAGGAGCGCGGCGAGGCCCACGCCGATGGAATCCCCCGGCCCGAGCTCCGCGAGCGTCCGGGGCATCTCGCGCATGCCGGCGGCGCGCAGGAGCGCGAGATGCTTGAGCCAGACCTCGAGGCAGTAGGAAGCCTTATCCGTGCCGCCGGTGCGCCCCTTCGGCAGCACGCGCGAAGCGCCGGGGATAAACGTCAGGAGGCCTTTGACGAAGGGTTTGATCACCATGCGCGCCGGCCGCTCAGCGGATGAGAACCATCTTCCTCGTCCGCGAGAACGATCCCGCGTCGAGGCGGTACAGGTACACCCCGCTCGAAACCGGCTTCCCCCTCGCGTCCGCGCCGTCCCAGCTCCGCTCGTGCAATCCGGCCGGGAGCGGCCCGTCCGCGAGCGAGCGCACGAGCCGTCCCGCCGCGTCGTAGACGCGCAGGGAGACGAGAGCCGGCTCCCGCAGGCTGAAACGAATCGTCGTCGCCGGATTGAACGGGTTCGGAAAGTTCTGGTCGAGCGCGGCGACCGCCGGAACATCCGTTCCCGTCGGCGCGAGCTCCGTCTTGTCGCAGAGGATCCAATGGCCGGGATCGAGCTCCGCGCCGAGCGCGGAGTCGGCGAGCGCCACGTGGAACTCCTCGTGCGCCTCGTCCACCCAGAACACGGTGTCGATGACGCCCGCCGCGGTCGTGATCCTGAAATCGACGGGCATCGCGTAGGGACCGAGCTGCCCTTGGTCGACGACGATCGTGAGGTTGAACGCGTCGGCGAGGCGGTAGCATTTGCTCGCATAGCGATAGGTGGGCCGATCGGTGCGCGTGAGCCATTCGTCGAAGAACCACGAGAGGGGCGCGCCGTACTGCGCCTCGCAGAGCGCCCGGAAATCGTCCGTCTCCGCCGCCGCGAACCGGTAGCGCGGATCGGCGCAGTACTCCCCGAGGATCTGGAAGAAGGACGCGTCCCCGACGACGCGCCGCAGCATGTGGAGCACCCACGCGCCCTTGTCGTAGACGACGTTGTCGAAATAGTACCACGGATCGGCGTTGTCGGGATCCCGGAGAACCGGGCCGTTCCAGCGGTACGGGTGATCCTTGGATTCCATGTACGTCTGGAGCTTCGCCGGGCCCTGCAGGTGCTCGAACCAGAGCGCCTCGCCGTAGCTCGCGAATCCCTCGTTGAGCCAGATGTGCGTCCAGTCCTTGCAGGTGATCATGTCGCCGAACCACATGTGAGCCATCTCGTGCACGAAGACCCAGTCGTAGTAATGGGTCCCCGTCACGAGGGAGGCGCCGTAGCTCGTGAGCGTCTGGTGCTCCATCCCCCCGCCGATGGGGCAGATCGCCACGCCGTACTTCTCGCCGGCGAAGGGGTAGAGCCCGAACGTGTCGGAGAAGAACCGGAGCGCCGGCACCGTGATGCTGAAATCGGTCGTCGCCTTCGACACGAGTGAGGGGTAGACGTAGTGCGTCACCGGCATCGTATCCCCCGGGGCGTAGACGAATCGATCGTCGATCCTCGTATAGTACGCCGAGGTTACCGAGGCGAGGTAGGCCGACATCGGGTAGTCCTCGCGCCAGTGGTAGCGGCGATACGGCGCGCTCCAGCGCGTCTCGCTCGTGTATCCGAGGTAGGTGCCGTTCGACGTGGCGAAGAGCGGCGTGGGCACGGAGAAATAGAGATCGAACGTCGCCTTGTCGTCGGGATAGTCCTTGCAGGGCCACCAGCCCCGCGCCGACCAAGGCTCGCTCAGCGAGTAGATGAGCGGGTAGCCGGAAGCGCTGGAGAAGAAGAGCCCCGGCTCGGCCGCGCCGTCGGGGGTCCCGGTGTAGATGATCTCGACGTCGACCGTGTCCCCCGCGGCGACGCCCGCGGGGAAGTCGATGGTGACGATGCCGGGCGAGCGCGTCCATTCGAGCGTGTCGCCGGCCGCCCTGCGCGCCCCCGATATTACGAGCGCGTCGTCGGCGTCGATCTCGATGACGTCGATCGCTCCCGCGACCGGCGTCACGCGCATCGTGACGCTTCCCTCCACGAGGCGCGATGTCGGATTGATCGCGATGTCGATCGTATAGTGGACGACGTCGTAGAGCAGCTGAGCGGGCGTCGGCTGCGGCGCGAGGCCCGGGCGGAGCGGGGCGACCCGCATCGAGCGCGCGAAGCTTCCATCTTCCGGAGAACGTCGCGGTGGATCGTCTCGAAGGGGGACTGGGCGCGGACGGCGACCGCGGCGAGCGCGCAGAACGCGGCGACTAACAAGGGAATCTCTCGGCGCATGATCGAATCCTCCCGGAACCGATTGCCATTTAATTAATTATAGCATTCATGGGACGAATTGGCAACCTGGCGTTTCAAGGGATACGGCCGTCAATCCTCGTTGAGATAGCTCTGGCCGCGCCGCATGCGCGCGATATTCGTGAAGTACCCCGGCATGAACGAGGCGAGGCGGTAGATGATTCTCCACGCGGCTCAAGTAGTGGCCGAGGTCGAAGTAGAGCGGGTGGAGGACCGGCACGAAGACCCCTCTCCGCGGCGGCCGAGCGGTCGAACCGTCCGAGGAGCTCGCGCTCGAGCTCCCGCTGGAACTCCGGGCCCGGCGCGACGTCGAGATCGGCGAAATGCTGCCCGATGCTCAGCGTGCGCATCGGTATCACGCCGGCCGGGAGATGGAGCGGGTGGAAGTAGCCGTTGCGATACATCGTCTCGTATTTGAAGCCCGCCCCCTCGATAGCCATTCTCGTGTTGTTCCGTGAGATTGCTGTTCAGCTCGCCTCCGTGCATGCAGACGCCCGCCGCTTCCGCTCCGGTGATGTATTCGAGGAGCCGCTTCTCCCCGGCGGCGGCCTTGAACTCGTTCCCGAAGCGTCCCGACGTCGTCACGAACTCGCCGTGCAGCGCCATTTCGTTCGCGCCGATGAGCCGCGAGATAGCGTCTGATTTCCCGCGCGCCGTAGAACGGCCCGCACGGACGGACATAGGCGGTGCTGCGCGCGCCGTATTTCCCCTCGAGCGCGTGGATGAGCGGCATGTTCACGATCGCCTTGTCGACGTCGAAGCGCGGGCTCAGGGCCGCGCGGTAGGGGCGGCCGTCCCGGTGCGGCAGGCTCCAGATCCGGAGCTCGGGGACGCCCCGCCGCTCGTGCGCCGCACGGACCGCCGCGCGCACGGCGGCGATCTCCTCCCCGCCGTAGAATTGATGCGCGACGGCCGTGTCGATGAGCGCGCGCAGCGCCGGATCGAGCGCCGCCATCCTGATGTCGGCGACGTCGTCGAGGAACGTCGGAGCGACATGGCCGTATCCGAGATGCGTGAACATCTCCCGGGCGAAGTCCTGATACATCGAGGAGCAGTGGTAGCTGATCTCGAGCGCGCCGCGCGGGACGTGCGCGGCGACGGGATGATCGAAGGGGGGAACGCGCAGCTCCTTCCCGTAGATCTCGGCGACGGCGTTCGCGAGCGGGCAGGAAACGCGGATCGCGCCGGGCTCCGCGACGCGGATATCGAGCGCCGCGGCACCCCTCGCCTCCCACCACGCGGCCACCTCGCGCTGCGTCGCGAACCAGACGTCCCCGCGCGCGGCGGCGCGGGCGAGGAGGGCCTCATACGGCGCGCGGTTCTTCACGAGCCGGTGTCTGGCGATCGCCCGCTGCAGCATTCCGAGGTTCATATGCGCCGCTCACGGCTTGTAAGGCTTGAGCTTCTTGAGGAATTCCTTGTACTCGCCGGGACCCGCGAGCGGGATGCCGCACCGCGCCACCGGCACGGCGGGATTGCCCTGCACGAGCGTCATCGGCGGAACGTTCTTCGTGACGACGCTCCCCGCGGCAACCGCGGATCCCCGCCCGATCACGACGTTCGGGAGAATGATGACCCCGGGGCCGATGAACACGTCGTCCTCGAGCTTGATCGATATGTGCTCCTCTCCCGGTCCCTTCGACTGTATGGGAATGCCGTGGAAATGCGCGATCATCGTCGTGCGCATGTTGATCTCGACGTTGTTGCCGAACGAGATGCGCTCCGGATACTCCGTTTCGAGAATGAGATCGTACCCGAGCCAGACGTCATGGCCCATCCTGATGCCGCGGGCCTTGTGGCACCAGATGCGGAACGTGGTGGCGCCCGGCATGAAGCGCGCGAGATGCTGCAGGGATCTCGTCTTGAAGGCGCGGCAGTATCGTCTGAAGCGACTCATGGCGTCATCCGCTCCTCTTCCGCGCCCGCGCCTCGATGTACCGGCACAGCGGGCCGATGACCGTGATGTCGTCCGTGTCCAGGCCCTCGTAATCGACCTCGATGCCGAACCGGTCGTCGATCGATCCGAGAAGATTGATGAGACCGATCGAGTCGATGACGCCCATCTTCATGAGATCGAAATCGTCCGGAACGGCGGCGACGTCGACGTTGTTCTCCGCGAACGAGGCGCGGAGCTCCGATATGATGAATGCCCGCACTTCATCGGCCGCAACGACGCTCATGCATCAGCCTCCAGTATTTTCTCCAGCGCGCGCCGGTCGTACTTCCCGTTCGCGGTCAGCGGAATCGCCGCGATCGGGTGAAATCTCTTCGGAATCATATACTCGGGGAGCCGATCCGCAATCCTTTTCTTTATCGCGGCGGCGTCGAAGGGATCCCCCTCGACGAACACCTCGATGCCGTCGGCGCCGCTCGTCGTGCGGGGCCAGCCGACGGCGACGATCCCCTGAATGCCGGTTTCCTCCCGTATCGCCGCTTCGACCTCGCCGAGCTCGACGCGATGCCCGAGAATCTTGAGCTGCGAGTCGATGCGGCCGACGTAGCAGATCGGACCGCCCGCCTCCGGCGCTCGCACGAGGTCGCCGGTCCGGTAATATACGCTCGTTCCGCCCGGGAGGGACGACGAACGCTTTCCTCGTCTTCTCGGGCTCGCCGAGATAGCCGAGCGTGACCTGGGCCCCCGTCATGAGCAGCTCGCCTTCCGCGCCGGTCGGGGACTTCCCGCAGCGCTCGTCGCAGACGAGGGGGGAGAGGGCGGGCACCGGATAGCCGATGGGAACGGTGTCGCGCAGGCATTCTCCCGGCGATTTCTCCGGATCCCAGCGATAGTACGTGCCGACGATCGCGAGCTCGGTCGGGCCGTAGAGATTTTCGATGGCCGAATTCGGCGCGGCTTCCATCCAGTCGCGCGCGACGGCGACGGGGAGCGGCTCGCCGCCGAAAATGCTGAGGCGGAGCGTCGGGAGATTGCCCTTCTTGAGCGAGCCGAGCCGCTTCATGAAGATCGCGACGGAGGGGACGGAGTTCCAGATCGTTATCTTCGCCTTGTTGATGAAGGCCCCCGGATTGAGGAGCGCCTGCTGAGACGGGCAGCAGCAGCACGCCCCGCGCTCCCAGCCGAGGAACATGTCGAGCACGGACGGATCGAACGTGACGGCGTAGGTCTGCGAGAGGCGGTCTCGCTCCGTGATCTCGAATCGGGGAACGAGGAAATCGAGGAGCGCGCGGATGTTCCGGTGCGAGACCATCACGCCTTTCGGCACGCCGGTGCTTCCCGAGGTGAATATGATGTAGGCGATCGAATTCTCGTCGGGCGTTTTCGCCTCGTACGTTGCGGCCGCGCGGCAGTCGTCCGCGCCGAGGAAGGTATGCAGGGGGAACGCCCGCCGGAGCTCCGATACGTCCGTCTCCTCGGGCAGCAGGATCGCGAGCGGATACTCGATGCCGGCGAGCACCGCCGGGAGCTGTTTCGCGGACTCGCGATCGACGACGATCGACCGGCAGCCCGTCTGCCGGATCATGAACTGCGTGCGGTCGCTCGGATACGACCGGTTGAGCGGAACGTAGCCGTGCCCTCTCATGAGCGCGGCGACGATTCCCGCGAATTGGTACGGGGTGCGCGAGGCGAAGACCGCGGTGAGGGGCGGCCCGCCGGCGCTCTCGCGCGCGTCCATCGCCGCGGCGCAGCCGGAGGCGAGAGCCGAGAGCTCGCGGTACGTGTAGGCGCGCTTGGCGACCTCGAGGGCCGGACGCTCCGGAAAGCGCGCAGCCGACTGAAGATAGCCCGAAAGCAGGCCCCGATTGCCGGAATTCACGAAAACCACCTCGTCGCACGGTGTCGTATCGTTTTACAGCACTTACAATTAGCATCGTGAAACGCCGCCGTCAAGGCATTTCCCGCTTCGGGCGCTCATCCGCGGAGGACGGCCGGCGCCCCCGACACGAGGCCTCCGCGCGCGGCGCCGCGCAACCCGTTGCCTTACACGCGAGCGCTCTGATACAATCAACATTCTTGGGATAAGGAAGGGCGCGGCGCGCGGTCGGGATCGGCGCGGCGCGCATCGAGGATCGGCGCGTACAACGGGGAGCGGAAAATCGAGACACACGACAAGAAGCGGCTCATGGGGAACTTCGCGTCCCTGTCGGTGCTGCAGGCCGCCAACTACATTATCCCGTTCGTCACGGTCCCGTACCTGACGCGGGTGCTCGGGCCCGCTCATTACGGCCTGATCGGCTTCGCCGCCGCGTTCGTCAACTACTTCACGATTCTCACGGGATACGGCTTCAACCTGTCCGCGACGCGGGAGATCTCGCTGCAGCGGGACGACCGGGAGCGGATATCGAGAATTTTCAGCTCGGTCATGATTATCAGGGCGGCGCTCCTCGCGGTGAGCGCGATCCTCCTGGTCGCCCTCGTCTACTCGGTCGGCAAGTTCAGGGCGGATGCGGGGCTCTATCTCGTTTCCTTCGGGATCGTGGCGGGCAACGTGCTGTTTCCCGTTTGGCTCTATCAGGGCATGGAACGGATGAAGTACATCACGTACATCAACCTCGCCGGCCGCGCCGGCTTTACCGTCGCCGTGTTCATGTTCGTCTCCGAGCAGGCGGACTACATGCTCTACGTGATCCTGAGCTCGGCAACCGCCGTGCTCGTCGGCGTCGCGAGCCTTTTCTGCGCGCTGAAGGTCTTTCGTATCGAATTCACGGCGCCCTCGTTCGAGGAGCTGCGGCGGGAGCTGATCGAGGGCTGGTACGTCTTCGTCTCCTCGATCAGCACCGTTCTCTACACGTCCTCGACGACCTTCGTGCTGGGGCTCTTCACGAACAACACGATCGTGGGCTACTACACCGGGGCCGACAAGATCCGGCAGGCGGTGCAGGGGCTGTTCGCCCCCGTCTTTCAGACGTTGTATCCGTACGTGAACAAGCTCGCGCACGAGTCGAGGGAGCGGGCCATCGCGTTCATGCGGAAGGAGGCCCTCTATTTCGGAATCGGCGGAGGGATCATCTGCCTGCTCGTGTTTCTCGGAGCGGAGCCTCTTGTCGGGATCGTGCTCGGGAGGGCGTACGCCCCGTCGGTCGCCCTGCTGCGGATCCTGGCGTTCGCGCCGGTGCTGATCATTCTGGGAAACGTCCTGACGGTGCAGGGGATGCTCTCGCTGAACCTCAAACGCGACTACTCGCTCGTGTACGTGTGCGCCGGCGTTTTCGGCATCGCCGCCATCGTGTACCTGACGCACCGTTTCGCGGCCCGCGGCACGGCGCTCTCGGTGGTGGCCGTCGAGGCGTTCGCGATCGCCATGACCCTGTACCGGATGCGCGCGAACGGCGTCGACCTGTTCGGCGCGCGGGGGAGCGGGATATGAGGAGTCCGGGACTATCGATCGCGCTGTGCACGTGGAACGGCGAGGCGCACCTCGGCGCGCAGCTCGACAGCATCGCGGCCCAGACGCGCCCGCCCGACGAGCTGATCGCGTGCGACGACGCCTCGACGGACGGAACGCGCCGGGTGCTCGAGGCGTTCGCCGCGCGCAGCCCGTTTCCCGTGCGCATCCACGCGAACGCGGTCAACGCGGGGACCGCGAGGAATTTCGAGCGGGCGATATCGCGGTGTGCGGGGGACGTCGTCGCCCTCGCCGATCAGGACGACGTGTGGATGCCGCGGAAGCTCGAAACCGTCATGGATTTGTTCGCCCGGCGGCCGTCCGCGGGTCTTGTCTTCTCGGACGCCGAGCTCGTGGACGAGAATTTGAGGCCGCTCGGCGTCACACTGTGGGAGCGCGTCGAGTTCACGCCGAAACGGCGCGCGCAGTTCGACGCCGGAAACGCGTGGCGGGTGCTGCTGGCGCGGAACGTCGTCACCGGCGCGACGATGGCGTTCCGGAGGAGCTACCGGGAGATGCTCGTCCCGTTCCCGCCGTCGTGGATCCACGACGCGTGGATCGCCTTCGTCGTATCGCTGCACGCCGAGCTCGCGCGCATCGACGAGCCGCTCATCCGCTACCGGCAGCACGCGGGGCAGCAGATCGGCGCGCGCGAGCGGGCCTCGCTCACGATGGACGCCGTGCTCGGCGACAACACGGCATCGTACGCGAGGGAGTTCCGTCACTATGCCGACGCTCATCGGAGACTGAAGCGTTTGCGGGGCACGCTCTCCGATTACGACGCCGTCTCGGCGGCCGTCCGGGACCGGGCGGCGTACCATTACCTGCGGATGCGCCTGCCGAAGGAACGGCGGGGGAGAGTAGGCGCCGTCGCGGCGAACCTGTGCTCGCTCAGGTATCAGCGCTACGCGAACGGCCTCTTGAGCGCGGCGAAGGATCTCTGGCGCGGTTGACCGGGAGAACGGAGTCACGGCCGATGTCGAAGGGCGCTCTCGAACGGAAGGACATATGCGCCGTCGTGGTTGCCTATCATCCCGACGAGGGGCTCGAGGGGCGCGTCGACCGGATCCTGAAGCAGGTCGACGCGGCCGTGATCGTCGACAACGGCTCTTCGGCGGAGACGGCGCGCGTGCTCGACCGGCTGGCGGGGCGGGAGAACGTGCACCTGATCCGCAACGCGGAGAACCTCGGCGTGGCGACCGCGCTGAACGAAGGAATGGACTGGGTGCGCCGGCGCGGGTACGCCTGGGCGTTCCTGTTCGATCACGACTCGACGCTCGAGGAGGGGGCGCTCGATGCGCTCGCCGCCGCGCTGCGCGACTTCGGTCCGGAGGAAACGCCGGCCGTGATCGGCTGCAATTACCGCGACGTTCACGCGAAGCGGCTCCGGTATCCCGACGAGAGCGCGTCGGGGCTCTCGTGGCGGGAGCGGAAGACCGTGATCACCTCGGGGAGCCTCGTGTCCGTCGGCCTCTACGAATCGATCGGCCCGTTCCGGGACGAGTTCTTCGTCGACCACGTGGACGACGAATACTGTCTGCGCGCGAGGCGGAAGGGTTGCCGGGTGATATCGACCTGCCGGCCCGTCATGCTGCACAGCGTCGGCGCCTCAACGCTGCACCGGCTCCTCTGGAAGCGGACCGGCGTGACGAACCACTCGCCGTTCCGGCGCTACTACATGACGCGGAACCACCTCGTCCTGATGCGGGAGTATATTGCCGTCGAGCCGCGATGGGTGTTCGACACGGCGTATTCGAGAATGAAGGGCCTCGTGCTCATGTGTCTGTTCGAGCGGGAGCGGCCCGCGAAAATCCGGAACGTGATCAAGGGCTTTTTCCACGGCATCGCGCCGGGAGCGACATGGCGAAAAACGAACGGGCGAAAGACGAACGAATGAAAGACGAACGGGTGAAGCGGCGGATTCATCCCGCCGCGGCGCTCGCGGGCGTTCTCGCCGCGGCGCTCGTGGTGCGGATCGTGTTTCTCGCGCAGCTCGCGCGCTCGGAGTTCGGGCGGATTCTCTCGCTCGATTCGCGCTTCTACCACGACCTCGCGAGCGCGCTCGCCGCTGGCGGGGCCCCGCCCGGCGGCGCGATCGATTTCAATCCGCTGTACCCGGCGTTCCTCACCGTCGTTTTCAAGATCTTCGGAACGGGGCTCACTGCCCCGCGCGTGGCACAGCTCGCGCTCGGTCTCTGCACCATCGCGCTCGCGTACGCCGCGGGCGCGAGGCTCGTCGAGGGGCCGCGGAAGGGGAGGCCGTCCCCGGCGGTCGCGGCGATCGCCGCGGCGGCGATGACGGCGCTCTACCGGCAGTTCGTCCTGTACGAGGGAACGCTCATCTCGACGGCGCTCGAGGTGTTTCTCGTCGCCGCCTCCTTCGCGCTCGCGATGGCGCTCGACGAGGACCTTCGGGGGGAGCGGCCGGTGCGCGTCGGCGCGCGGCGCGTGCCGCCGTGGGTCTCGAGCCTGCTCCTCGGCGCGCTCCTCGGCCTCGGCGCCCTCGGCAGGCCGAACCTCTTTCTGCTGCTCGTCGCGGCGGTTCCGGTCTGGCTGCTGCTGCGGAATCTCCGGAAGCGGCGGGGGCTCGTTCCCGCGCTGTGCTGCCTCGCCGGCGCCGCCCTGTTCCTCGCGCCGCCGATCGTGTTCAGCGCGGCGCGCTCGGGGAGGATCGTCCCCGTCTCGGCGCACGGGGGCATCAACTTCTACATCGGGAACAGGTCCGGGAGCCCCGGCGTCTTTCAGCCGCCCGACGACATCCGCGCGGACATGCGCGGCATGATCGAGGACGCGCGGCTGAAGGCCGAGGCGGAGACCGGCCGCGCCATGACGCAGCCGGAGGTGTCCGGCTATTACTTCGAGAAGACGCTCGGGGAGATCGAGCGCGCGCCGGGGCGCTGGCTCGCCCTCGTCGGCAGGAAGCTCCTCATCTTCTTCAACGGGATCGAGGTGCCCGACGTCCCGAACGTCATCTTCTACGAGCGGTCGTGCCGCGTCCTCGCGCTGCTGTTCCTCCCCTTCGCCGCGATCGCGCCGCTCGCGCTCTGCGGCCTCGTCGTGCTCTTCAGGAGCGGGAGGAACCGGAGCGTCGTCTCGCTGTTCCTCGGGTGCGCCGTGCTCTCGGTGCTCCTCTTCTTCGTCAACGCGCGCTACCGCCTGCCCGCCGTTCCGATCCTGATTCCGCTCGCGGCGTTCTTCGTCGCCTGGGCGGCGCGCGAGATTTCGCGGCGGCGCCTGAAGCCCGTCGCGATTATGGCCGCTGCGGCGCTGGCGATCTTTTTCCTCGTCTCGAACCGGACGATGGTGCGGGTGAACGAGAGCGCCGCGTACACGTTTCTCGGGAACCACTACATCGCGCTCGGCGACGAGGCGAAGGCGGCGTCGGCGTTCGCCGAGGCCTACCGCCTCGATCCGGATCACATCGAGGCGATGATCAACTACGCGCGGATTCTCCGGAAGCAGGGGGATATGCGGCGGTCGGCCGACCTCTACGCGCGGGCCTACGCGATGATGCCGCGGTTCCCGCGCCTCGCCATCGAGTACGGTTCCGTGCTCGAGAAGCTCGGGCGGCGGGCGGAGGCGCGGACGCTGTACGAGCAGGCGCTGTCGGCGGACCGGGCGGCCGAGCGGGTGCTCGCGTGCCGGCTTCTCGCGCAGGCGGCGCTCGCCGAGGGGAAGCGGGACGAAGCGATCGCGTGGGTGAAGCGGGCGCTCGCGATCGCCCCGGACGATTCGAACCTCGCCGGTATGCTCGAGTGGCTCGAGCGCGGGGCCCCGGGCCGATAATGGGCTTGCCGGGCGTGGACGGCGATGATACATTCGGGGCCGGAACGAAGCGTTCGGGGACGATGAGCGGCATGCGGGCGAGGTTCGCGAGACGATGATAGCACTCCTTTCGGCCATGCTCCGGCGCAAGAAAACGGTTCTCGCCGTCACGGCGGCGGGATTTCTGATATCCGCCGCGGTGAGCATGATGCTCCCGTCCCGATACGTCGCTTCGACGATGTTCGCCCCGACCGGCGTCGAGAAAGATCTCACGAACATGCGGGAATTCTTCGCGCCGATGGGAGCGTTCGGGGAGTCGTTCGCGGCCTACCTCAGGGCCCGCAAGAACTATCTCATCGATTATCTCATCCGGAGCCGGCAGATGAGCGATCGAATCGACGAGCGGTTCGATCTCAAGCGCCTCTACGGCGTGTCCGACGGCGACGAGGCGAGACGCCTGCTCGGCCGGCATACGGCCGTCGCGATCAGGGACGAGGGAGTCATCGTTCTGAGCGTCGCCGATCGGGACCGCGAGCGCGCGATCGCCATCACGGCGGAGTACCTCGCCCAGCTCGACACGATTCTCCTCGATCTCGTCGTCGAGAACTCGCGCGAGCGCGTGCGATTTCTGAACGCCGAGCTCGCCCGCCGCGAGCGGGCGATCGCCGTCACCGATTCGCTCATCGGCAGCTACCTCGGACGGTACGGCCTGTACGACATGGAGGAGCAGGTTCGCGTGATGCTCGACATCGTGTCGGATCTCAGCGGCCGCCTCAGCATGCTCGACGTCGAGAAACGCCTGCTCGAGCTGACGATGAAGCCGGGAAACGAAGATCTCGCGCGCGTCGAGTTCGAATGGAACCAGCTGCGCAACCAGCTGCTCCTCCTGCGGGAGATCGGGGCGGAGCCGAATCTCTTTCCCCCGTTCAAGAACCTTCCCGAAATCAGCTCGACCTATCTGCAGTTCATGAGCGAACGCAAGCTGGAGGAGTTCATGCTCGCCTACCTGCGCCTGCGGATCGCGGACGCCGAGGTGGTTTCGAACTCCCCGATGAGCGCCATCAAGGTGCTCGATCCTCCCTCGGCGCCGGAGCGCCGCTCGTGGCCGCGGCGGAAGCAGATCGTGCTCGTCTCGACGGCCGCCGCGTTCTTCTGGGCGGGCTACTTCATGATGCTCGACGAGCGCCGGAAAGCGGCGCGGGCCCGCGGGGACGGGGGAGCCGGCGCCCGCCCGGACGGCGGCGTCCCGGGCGGCGAAAGCGTGTAATCCATGCGGCTCGAGCTCTACGGAAGGACCGTCGACGCGAAACGATTCGCCCTGTTCGTCGCCGCGCCGCTGGCGTGCTGCGTCGTCGCCGCGGCCCTGTTCCTCCCCGCGGTCCTGCAGCTCGGCCTGCTGCTGCTCCTCGCGCTTCCCTTCGTGTTTCTCGGTCTCGACCGGCCGGCGATCGTGTTTTATCTCGTCGTGCTCGTGCTCTTTTCGAATCTCGACGTCTTTGCGCCCGTTCATTTCTACCGCCATCTCGTCCTCTTTCTGCTGGCCGCGCTCGCGCTCGCCGTCGCGGGCGGCCGGCGCATCGTGACGCACCATCCGCGCCTGCTCGCGCTCGCGGCGGCGCTCATGATCATCGTCTTCCAGTCCCTGTCGGTCGCGAGCGACTTCGGCCGCGCGGCGCACGGCATGGGAGCGTTCTATAAAGTGCTCGCCGCCGTCGCGATCGTGGCGCAGTTCACGGCGGACCGGACGGGATTCCGGCGCTTCCTCCTCGTCCTGGCCGCGGGGATGCTGCTCTCGGCGTATCTGCCCTTCATCGTTCATCCGCCGAGCCGCTACGCGAGCCTCTCGATGATCTGGAACCGCGGCATCGTTCGGTACGAGGGCTTCGTCTTCGAGCCCAACGTTTTCGCGCTGTATCAGCTCTTCCTCATCCCGGTGCTCGTCTTTTTCGCGGGTATGTACCGGAAGCCGCGGATCGTGATCCCGCTGATCGCGGTTCTCATTCTCGGGAGCATCGGGAACCTCGCCCTGAGCTTTTCGCGGGGAGGATTCTTCGGGCTCGCGTGCCTCCTCGTCTCGCTCATCGTGATCGAGCGGAAAAACAAGCCGTTCTTCCTCTTCGGGCTCGGGCTCGTCGCGGCGAGCATCCTGGTCATTCCCGGGGTGTACTGGGAGCGGATCGGATCGGTCTTCGACTTCGCGGCGCAGAGGGCGGGGGACTACTCCATCTATACGCGGATCGCCACGAGCCGGACCGCGCTCCGCCTCGGATTCGAGCATCCGCTGCTCGGCGTCGGCATGGACAGCTTCCTGCCGAGCGCGGCGTACTTCATCCCGTTCTCGCTCGCCGTCCACAACGTGTTCCTGCAGCTGTTCGCCGATCTCGGCGCCGTCGCGCTCTCGCTGGTCATCGCCATCATCGCGTGCAACGGGAGGATCATCGCCCGCCTCATGCGGAGCGCCGATCCCGAGACCGCCCGGATCGGCCGGGCGCTGCTCCTGCAGCACGTCGCCGTGTTCGCCTCGGCGCTCTTCATGCCGGTCGCCTACGAGATGATGATCTGGTTCACGCTCGCGCTCCCGGCGATCGCGGAGCACGCCTACGGGAGCGGTGCGGGGGCGGAGGGCGCCGGAGCGTCCGTTTCAAGCGGCAGGAAATAGCTCTTCAGCTTGAAGCACGAAAGGTAGAATCCCGAGCCGAGCGGGATGTTCACGAATTCGTAGTCGCTCGCGAACGCCGGCTGCTTCGCGATCTCCTCTTCCTGGATCTTGAGGGGCATCCGCTCCCGGCCGCGCGTTCCCCGGTGAATCCGGATGTTGCCGAGGAGCAGCAGGTCGGGACGCTTCTCGATGACGTACGCGCCGTCGGTCTTGAGATGCCCGGGCTGCGTGGCGACGACGGCGCCGTGCCGCGCGATGTAGCGCTCGGTGAGGCCGAGGATGTCGACGATCTTCATGTCGGTGTAATATCCGATCGCTCCCGTCGATCCGCATCCGATGGTCGTTTCCTCCGGGAGAATCTCCCGCAACCGCCGGCCGAGGTGGGCGAACGCGCCGACCGTGGTGCGCTCGATCGTGAACGTTTCGCGGCCGACGGCGCCCGGCGCCGCGGCGAGGAGGACGAGCGCGATCGCGAGGACGGAGGCCCTCGCGTCGCGCGCCGCGACCGCGGCGACCCCGCGCGAGGCGGCGAGCGCGACGAACGGGAGAACCGGCAGCAGCAGCTGGTGGTACGGCATCCAGTCTCCGCCGAGCAGGAGCACCTCGATTCCGGCGACACCGGTGAAGAGGAGGGGAAGCGAGAGGCTCTCCAGATCGCTCCCGGCCGCGCGCAGCAGGAAGGCGCCGGCGGCGAAGAGGTAGCCGTAGCGCAGGGCGAATCCGGCCACGTAGCGCGCGCCGTTCTCGATCATGAGGCCGCTCGGGCCGGTCTTCGCGTAAAAGGTGTTCGGGAGCAGCGCGTGGAAATAGCTCCATTTCCAGGCGAAGTACGGCGCGTAGAAAACCGCCGCGACGCCGAGCCCGAGGGCGGCGACCGTTTTTCGCCGGGGGCTCCGCGCGACGAGCAGGAGAAACGCGATCGCGAAAAAGAGCATTCCCTCGGGGCGGACGAGGCCGAGGAGCGCGAAGACGACGAGGGCGGCCCCGGGGCGCTCCCCCGAGCGCAGCAGCATGAATCCCGCGAGCAGCAGGAACATGAAGAGCGGAATCTCCGAGCCGCTGTAGCTCCAGACGAGGAAGGGAGGGGACGCGGCGAGCATCGCCGAGGGGAGGAGCACGGCGGCGGCGTCCCGCCACCCCGGGCGCTCCCCCGCCGGCTCGAGGCCGCGCCGCGCCGCGAACGCGGCGAGGACGAGCGTGCCGAGGGAGAAGACGAGGCTCAGCGTCCGGGCGGAGGCGATGAGGGGAAAGCCGAGCTTTCCCGCGACGACGACGATGAGGAGCCAGAGGAAGTTCGTGTAGCCTTCCACCCGCTCGCCGGGATTGAACACGAAGCCCTCGCCGCGCAGGACGTTCCGCGCGTAGCGGAGCGTGATGAACGTGTCGTCGGGTATGTAGTGGAACGCCGAGAGCCCCGCCGCGAACACGGCGAGCGTCGCGAGAGAGAGGATGAGGAGCCGTGTACGATGGCGCACGGGGCGCACCCCTAGTTCTCGAGAAAGATCGCGTTGCAGGTGATCGTATTCTGGACGCCGGGAATCGTCTGGATCTTCTCGATGACGAACCGGCCGATCTCGTTGAACGTCGATCCGTCCACGACGGCGATCATGTCGTACGGGCCCGAGACGGCGTACACCATTTCGACGTGTTTCATCTTGGAGAGCACGCTGTACACCTCGCCGGCGACTCCCGCGGCGAGATTGATGAGAACGAACGCCTTTGCCCTCATACGATCCTCCTTTGGACCATGCGAACGAACGCTTGAGCGCGCGCGGCCATTATGTCAGAATGGAACGTCGGTTTCAACGCGTTTCGGGCCGCGAACCCTCTCGGGGGGGGCGCGGGGAACCGCCGGAGCGCCGTGCCGGGAGCGTCCTTTTGAATCGCACACGGTACATCGTCATCCTCGCGGCGCTGTTCTGCCTCGCGAACGTCGCCCGCGGGGCGTACCGCGGACGGGTCGAGCAGCCCCGTTTCGCGGCCGAGGGCGCGGCCCATTTCCGGTACACGGAGATGGTCGCCGAGGGAAGGCAGATCCCGGCGCTCGATAGGCGCGCGCAGTGGCCCGAGGGGCTCCGCGTCTTCCGCGAGACGTCCCCCGCCATGGAATATCTCGTCGGCTGGACGTACCGCCTCCTGCCGGGAGACAAGCCGGATCTCGCGTCCTACGTGCGGTACTTCTCCGCGTTCTTCTTCTCCCTCGCGATCGTGCCGCTCGCGCTCATCTCGGCGAGGCTCTGGAAGAGCGCCGGCGCCGGCCTCCTCACGGCGCTCCTCGTCGCGGTCGCGCTCCCGCTCGTCGCGCGCTCGAGCGGATTCGACTACATCAGGGAGAACGTATCGCTGCCGTTCATCGCCTATCACCTGTTCTTCTACGTCGCCGCGTGCGCGGGAGGCGGCGCGGCGATGCCGGTCCTCTCGGGCGTGTTTCTCTTCGCGGCGCTCGCGTCGTGGCAGGGTTCGCAGTTCTACCTCGTTCCGTTTCTCGCGTTCATCCTCGTCCGCGGGATCGCCGCGGAGGAGACGCCGCACGCCCGCCGGGCGGGGCGCGCGGTCGTCTGCGCGATCGCCGCGGCGGGGGCGCTCGTCCCGTTTCTCCGGGAGAGCAGGTTCCTGCTCTCCATTCCGGCGGCGCTCGCCGCGGCCGTGCTCGCGGTCGATCTCCTCGCGCCGCGCCTCGCCGCCCGCGGCGGCCGGGGGAGGGAACGGAAGGGAGCGCCCGCCGGCGGGAACGCCGTGGCGGCGCGCGGGGCGATCGCGGCGGTCGCCGTCGCGGCGGTTATGCTTCCCGCCGTCGTTTCGGCGCGGCATTTCGCGTCCTACGCCCATTTCTTCGATCTCGTGACGTACAAGCTGCGCTATCTCAGGAAGCCGGACGATCCGCGGCTCCTGCCGTTCGACGCGCGGGCGTTCTGGGTCGGCCCGTTCAACTCCCCGGACGCGCTTCACTTCTTCGTCTTCGCGCTGCCGATCACGCTGCTCCTGCCGGGCCCGCTCTCGATCCTCGCCTGGCGCGCCCGGCGTCGCGACGCCGAAGCGCTCGTTGTTCTCGTGCTGCTGGTCGTGTTCTTTCTGCTGTTTCTCCTCATGCAGCGGCTCTCGCCGCTGTTCGGATTCTTCGCCGCGATCGCGGCGGGCGGGAACGTTCCCCTCCTCCTGCAGGCGCCGGGCATCCGCCGTCTGGCGAGCCCCGCCTGTCTCGTCATGGCGGCCGTCGTCGCCGTTTTCCTGTTCCAGGATTTCGGCTGGGAGGGAAGGCACGATTATTGGCGTCGGCTCGCCCGGACGCTCAAGGTGCCCGCGCGCGACCGCTTCACGATCTATCCGACCGCGGGGGACGTCGAAGGGGATCTCCTCGCGTGGGTGCGCGGAAACGTCGAGCCCGGCGCGGCCGTCATGTCGCTCCACTATTTCTCCCCGCAGGTGCTCACCTACGCGGACCGCGCGACGAATCTCAACGACTTCTTCGAATCCCCGCGGCTGCGGCGGAAGGCCGAGCGGCTTCTCGTCGCCCTGTATTCGGACGAGGAGACGCTGTACGGATTCTGCGCGGAGCAATCGAGCGACTACCTCGTCGTCAGCTGCGCCGTCGGCTGCGACGCGACGAAGGATTCCCCGCTCTATCAGGCGGGATTCGTCAATATGCCTCCCGATTGCGCGGCCTATCGCCTCATGTTCGATCCCGGGCGGCTCTCGCGATTCGATCTCGCGTACGAGAACGAGATGTACCGCGTGTTCCGCGTCGGGCGCGCGGCGAGCCCGCGCGCCTGGCCGCGCTCGCCGCTCTTCTACGAGAAGGATCTCCTCTGGGGCATGGGGGGCGGCATCGACCGCTTCTACGGCTCCGCGATGCGGATATACGCGCTCACGTCGCGCGGACGAACGCAGCTTCTCCGGGGACGCGAGCAGGACGGGGAGCGGAGCCTCATCGAGGCGCTCCGGATATTCTATTTCTATCCGGCGTGGAAAGCGCTCGACGGGCTCTACGCGCGGCGCGACCGCGTCGCGGAGCGGGAGACGGCGGCCGCGTTCGCGTACCGCTACGATCCGAACCGCGCCGACGTCTGCCTCGCGCTCGCTGAGAGCCGGCTCGCGCGCGGATCGACCGAAGGGGTGCGGGAGATTCTCGACCGGTTCATGGAGCTCCCCGCCCCCGTCGGCGACCGGTCGCGCGCCGCAGCTCTGCTCGAAACGCTCGGGGGCGGCGAGAGCCGGCCGGAAGGGCGCCGATGAGGGGAATCGCCGGTGCCCCGGGGGCCGCGCCCGGCCGCGCCGTCCGCGCGCCGCGGGGCGGGTGGGCGTTCCGCGTCGCGCTCGCCGCCGTCGCGGCGTCCTGCGCCGTGTTCGTCCTCGCCGCCGGCACGCCGCGGCTCCTCACGGTCGTTCCCGACGACGCCGCGTACTACTTCGAGATCGCGGAGAACGCGGCCGCCGGCAGGGGGCTCACCTTCGACGGGCTCAACCGGACGAACGGCTTCCAGCCGCTCTGGCTCGCCGTTCTCGTGCCCGTCTGCGCCGTCCATCGCGGCGAGCCGGAAACGATGCTCAGGATCTTCCTGCTCCTCCAGATCGCGCTGCTGTCGGGCGCCGGCGCCCTCATCCATTCGCTCCTGGCGCGGTATTACCGGCCGTCCGTCGCGTTCCTCGGCGGCATGCTCTTCGTATTCGCCGTGTTCCTTCCCGCCGTCAACGGGATGGAATCGGCGATTCTCGTATTCTGCCTCGCGCTCGCCCTTCGCGACGCCGCGAGATCCGCGCTCGTCGTCGGGGGGAGCGGGAAACGGCATCTGCTCTTCGGGCTGCTCCTCGGCCTCATCGTCCTCGCGCGGCTCGACATGATATTCGTCCCCGTCGTCGTAGGCGCGGCGTGCCTCGTCCGGATCGTCGCGGAACGGCAGCGGCGCGGGGCGGCGGCGCGCCGGCTCCTCGGGCTCGCCGCGGGCGTCGCGCTCGTCGTCGGGCCGTATCTCGCGTTCAATCTCGTATCCTTCGGCGGCATGATGCCGATGAGCGGCATGCTCAAATCGAGCTTTCCCTCGATCGCCTTTTCCGGAGGAATGCCGGCGGGATTGGGGAAGCGCCCGCTCTTCGGCCTCGTTCTCGCGGCCGCGTATCTCGCGTGGTTCGGCGCGCGATACGGGGAGCTCCGGCGCGACCGTTCGGGGCGCCTCGCGTTCCAGGGAGGCATGGCGCTCGCGGCCGCCGCGGTGCTGCTGCATTTCCTGCACACGGTTCTTTTCATGAAGTGGGCCGTCTTCTCCTGGCACTTCATTCCGTACGCGCTCCTCGGATGTCTCGTCGCGTGCGAACCGCTCGCGCGCGCGTTCTCCGGCGCGCTCGCGGGGGCGCGGCGCGCGGCGTACGCGACGGTCGCCGCGGCGATACTGTGCGCGGGGCTCTTCGGCGCGATCCGCTCGTTCGACCGGCCCCTCGGGCGGAGCTGGTGCGTGGCCGCCTACGACGCCGCGCGCTGGGCGCGGCGCGAGACCCCCGCGGCGGCGGTGTTCGCCATGAAGGACGCGGGCACCTTCGGTTATTTCAGCGGGCGATCGACCGTCAATCTCGACGGCGTCGTGAACGGCCTCGATCTTCAGCGCGCGCTCCGGGACAAGGCGCTCGCCCGTTATCTCGCGAGGCTCGGCGTCCGTTATATCGTGCAGCACGCGTTCTGGGACCGTCCCGATATCGTCGCCGGCGACTACGGGGAGCTCCGGATGAGCTTCCGGAGCCGCCTCTACGAGGCGGACAGCGACGAGATCGTCGTCTACCGGAGCGACGAGGCGTATCGCTCCCGCCCGTACTCCGACGGTCCGTACGAGACCGTGTTCCTCGTCTGGAGACTGCGGTCGACGGCGGGGGAGAGGAGCGCGCCGGCTCTCCCCGGCGTCCGATGAGCATTTGACAACGGCCGGCGCCGCCCGTATAATGCGACTCGCCTTGTCCGCATCGCACTCGAGCATCCGCCGGGAGGGCGACACGTGCATTACCAGAACTACTTCGCGTTGATCGGCGGGCTCGGCTTTTTCTTCTACGGCATCCGCCTGATGTCGGACAGCCTCCGCAAGGTTTCGAGCGACCGGCTCAAGAACGTTCTCGAGCTCCTCACCCGCAACCGGTTCATCAGCCTGCTCACGGGCATCGTCGTGACGACGCTCATCCAGAGCTCGAGCGCGCTCACCGTCATGCTCGTCGGATTCGTGAACGCGGGGCTCATGACCCTCCGGCAGGCGATCCCGGTCATCTTCGGGGCCAATATCGGGACGACGACGATGGCGTGGATCGTGAGCTTCGTCGCGCTCCTCGACATATTCGCCTTCGCGCTTCCCCTCGTGGCGATCGGGTTCCTCATGATGGAGGTGCCGAAGCGGCCGCACGTGAAGAACTGGGGAGGGGCGATCTTCGGGTTCGCCATCCTCATGGTCGGTCTCGGCTTCATGAAGGATTCGGTCGCGCCGCTCCAGGCGAGCCAGCAGGTCCGCGACGTCATGGTCAACTTCAGCCGCTATCCGATTCTCGGCGTGCTCGTCGGAACCATCGTGACGATGGTGCTCCAGAGCAGCGGAGCGACGATCGCGATCGTGCAGGTGCTCGCCTTCCGGGGGCTCATCGATTTCCCGTCCTCCGTGTCCCTCATCCTCGGGGACAACATCGGGACGACGATCACCGCGCAGCTCGCCGCGATCGGGACGAACACGGGCGCCAAACGCGTCGCCTGGGCGCACACGATGTTCAACGTCTTCGGGGTCTGCTACATGCTCGTGTTCGTGTACCTCGGATGGTATCCGCGGCTGATCCAGTCGTTCTTCCCCGGCGGGATCACCGAGAACAACATCATGATGCACATCGCGCTCGCGCACACCATCTTCAACGTGACCAACACGATCGTCTTCCTTCCCGGGACGCGGCTCCTCCAGCGGGTCGTCGAGAGAATCGTCCCGCAGAAGGAGGAGCTCATCAGCATGCGGCCCCAGTATCTCGAGAAGCGCCTCCTCGAGACCCCCATCATCGCGCTCGAGCAGAGCAAGAAGGAGATCATCTCGATGCTCCGGCTCGCCGATTCGGCGCTGCGGGATTCGTTCGGGCTCTTCTTCACCGAGAAATGGGATCTCGAGCAGAAGGTCAAGCGCAAGGAGGAGGCCGTCGACAACCTGCAGGCGGAGATCACGCGATATCTCATCGACATCTCCATGCGCCAGCTCGACGAATCGGAGGCGGAGCAGATCCCCGTCCTCATCCATACGGTGAACGACGTCGAGCGGATCGGAGATCACGCGGAGAACATCCTCGAGCTCGCCCAGCGGAAGATCGGCCAGAAGCTCGCCTTCAGCGAGGACGCGAAGGCGGAGCTGAGACGGATGATCGAGACGGTACAGGAGATGATCAACGAGGTCGCCCTCGGCCTCGAAACGGGGGATCACTCCCACGCCCACCGCGCGCTCCACTGCGAGGAGCAGCTCAACCGGATGCAGATCGAGCTCCGGCATTCTCACGTGCAGCGGCTCAACGACGGCTCATGCAAGGTGCTGTCGGGGCTCGTGTATCTCGATTTCGTGGATTTTCTTGAGAAGATCGGCGACCATCTCACCAACATCGCTCAGGGATTGCTCAGCGGGCTTCGCTGGGAATCGGACTGAGCCGGATTCCATATTCCCAGCTGCTTCTCGAGCCGCTCGATGTGCACCGGCGCCGCCGAGTAGATCGGATCGAAGTCGCGGGCGAGCCGCATGTGGCGGAGCGCCCCCCGGTAATCCCCGAGCTTGTCGAGCACGATCCCCATGTTGAAGTGCAGGCTCGATTCGTACGGGTGCCGCGCGATCGCCGCGTCGAGGATCTCGCGGGCCTCATTCATCCGGTTCAGCCTCATTTCGATCACGGCGAGATTGTTGGAGGCGCGCCAGTCGTCGGGGTAGGTCGCGATGACGCGCTCGTACATCGCCCGCGCGTCGTCGATCCGGTTCGCCTCCTGGAGCTCGGCCCCCCGGTTGAGCATCGCCGAGACGAGGTTCCGGACGTTCTCCTCGTTTCCGGGCTCGAGGGCGAGCGCGCGTTCGTACGCCGCGATGGCCGGCTCGTAGCGGTTGCCGTTGTTCCGCGCGAATCCGAGACGCCGCCAGAACGCGACGCTCTCGGGGTAGGCGACGGTGAGCGTTTCGAGCTGAGCGATCGCCTCGGGAAACCAGCGGTTCGCGATGAGGGCGTCGGCGAGCTCGAATCGCGCGTGCGGGGCGCCCGGCTCGAGCTCGTGCGCGTCGAGGAAGCGGGTGATCGCCTCGGGGTATTCCTCGCGCTTCATCGCGATCCTCCCCAGACGCGCGTTCGCGAGGGCGTTGGCGGGATGCTTCTCGATCGAGACGAGATACGAGGCGTGGGCCTTCTCGACATCCCCGCCCTCGAGGGCGAAATCGGCGACGATCATCTCCGCCCGGCCCGGGTCGAGGTCGAGCCCGAAGAGACGCCGCTCCGCCCACCGCGGCGAAGCGTCGGCGAGCACGAGGGGGATCGTATGGAAGAGCCCGGCGAGAGCGAGCGCGAAGACGGCCCGTTTGAGATGCTCCGTGCCGGCGAGCTCCCGCGAAAGAGCGCACAGCGTGAAAACCGACAGCACGGGGCCCGCCACGGCGAGCGCGTGCCACGCGAGACCTCCCTCGACGGCGCCGGCGCCGAGGACGATGCCGGCGACGGCGGAGGCGGCGCACAGGCCGAGAAACGCGAGCTCGCCGGGAGCGCCGTCATCCGGCGTTGTCCGCGCGCGCTTCCGGACGCCGGCGGCGAGGAGAACGGCTCCCGCGGCCGAGGCCGGTCCGAGGATCAAGATCTCGTTGAGGGCGCTCAACAGGTCGCGGCCGCCGAACGGGAAATTCATCGAGAGCGAGGCCGGCCAGCCGTTTCCCGACGCTTTCGCGATCGCCGCGAGCGCGATCTGCGCGCCCGCGAGACAGAGAACGAACAGCCCGCCGGCAGCGAGCGCCCGCCTCCGCGAACCGGGCGCGCGGGCGGCGCGCGCGAGGAGATAGACGAACGGGGGCACGAGGATCGCGGCCGAGAAGTGAACGTGCACGGCGGCGGCGAGGAGGATCGCGGGAAGCGCGGGGGAGCATGTGCCCCGCAGGGAGCGGATCGACTCCGTGACGAAGGCGAGCGCGGCGACGATCGCGAGCTGCGCGGTTCCGCCCGCGCCGAAGAAGAGGGCCGCGAAGCCCCCTGAAAGCAGCACGGCGGCCGCGGGACGCTCGAGCCCGCCGTTCTCCCGCTCGCCGAAGAGGAGCCCGGCCGCCCGGACGGCGAGCACCGCGTAGATCGCGCCGGCGAGGATGCTGAAGAAAGTGAGGATCGAGCCGGCGCTCGAGAGGAACACGGTGTTCATGAACCGGTAGGCCGCCCACTGGATGAAGGTGCCGAGCAGCGCGTTGGGCGGGTACGCGCCCGTTTCGATCGCCGCGCCCAGCGCAAAGCGTTCTCCCCAGAGATCGGCGCGGGATCTGAGGAGCCACAGGAGAATCGCGGAGAGGGCCGCGACCGCGGCCAGCCGCGCGGCGCGGGAGGGGATACGGGGGATCGCCCGGAGCGGATCGGGCGCCGATTTCACGAACATCTGCGGGACGACGACGATCGCGAGGACGAGCCCGGCGAGCGGCGCGATCGCGCCCCATGCCGAGAGCCCCCAGAGCGTTTTGACCCGGAGAAACGACGCGACGAGAGCGAGCACCACGAAGCCCGCGGGCAGCGCGATCGAGATTCGTTTCATTCCGTCCTCTCCGCCTTCCGAAGCGTTCCCTCGGTCGCCGCCACGATCACCGCCGCCGACGAATCTCCGGTGATGTTAACGACTGTCCGGCACATGTCGAGAATCCGGTCGACGCCGAGGATGAGCGCGATCCCCTCGAGCGGGATGCCGACCGACGTGAGCACCATGGTGAGGGTGATGATCCCGACGCTCGGCACGCCCGCGGTCGCCACGGACGAGAGGGTCGCCATGAGAACGATCGTGAGCTGGTTGGGGATGGTGAGCGCGATCCCGTAGACCTGCGCGATGAAGACGGCGGCGACCCCCTGGTAGAGGGCGGTGCCGTCCATGTTGATCGTGGCGCCGAGCGGCAGCACGAAGCTCGCGATGTCCTTCGGCACGCCGAGATTCTCCTCGGCGCACTGCATGTTGACGGGGAGCGTCGCGTTGCTCGAGGACGTCGTGAAGGCGATGAGCTGCGCCGGACGCATTCCCTTGAAGAAGAACAGCGGGTTCATCCGCGCGAAGGTCCAGACGGCGAGGGAGTAGACCGCTCCCATATGGATGGCGAGCCCCGCGAGCACGACGAGCGCGTACTTGAGAAGGTTCAGAAGAATCTTCGCGCCGAACTGTCCGATCACGGCGGCGATGAGCACGAAAACGCCGATCGGCGCCACCTTCATGACGATATGGACCATCATGGTCATCGCGTCGCTCAAGGCGTCGAAAAAGTCGATCAGCATCTTCGCCTTGCCCCCGGGGATCAACGTCACCGCGACGCCGAGCATGATCGCGAAAAAGATGACCTGGAGCATGTCGCCCGCGGCGAGGCTCCCGATCGGATTCTTCGGGACGATGCCCGTCAGCACGTCGATGACGCGCGGGGCCTGCTCCGCGAGGCTGAGATCCTTCATCGCCTCTCCCTGGTACGACTCGAGGAGTTGAGCCTTGACGTCCGGGTTGAGGCCGACGCCCGGCTTGGCGACGTTCGCGATGAGGAGGCCGATCGTGATGGCGAGGGCCGTGGTGACGAGGTAGTAGACGATCGTCTTCGCCCCGATGCGCCCGAGCTTCCGCAGATCCCCGAGGCTCGCCGTCCCGACGAATATGGACGAGAAGACGAGCGGCACGACGATCATCCAGATGAGGCGTATGAAGATATCCCCGATCGGCTTGATCACCTCGGCCCGCGGGCCGAGGATGAGCCCCGCCGGGATGCCGAGGATGAGCCCCGCGAAGATTTTCGTGTGAAGCGGCGTCCGCATGAACGACCTGAGAATATTCATGAATGCCTCCGCGCGAGCGCTTCGAGCCGAAAGGCCTTGGAATCACCCCACTGTAAGCCCAAAATCGACGTCATTCAATCGACTTTCACGAGGCCGTCTCTTTTTTCGGCGCCGGAGCGCCGCCCCCGCTCACGCGCCGCGGAACGAGGGGTAATCGATTCCGAACCGGCGCCGGTAGTAGAGTCGCGTGAGGAGGATCACCGCGGCGAGAAACGGCAGGTAGATCGGAAAGAGATACCCCGCGGCGATCGAGAAGAAGAGCGTCGCCGTCTTCACCGGAACGAGCGCGTCGCCGCTTCTCGCCGGGCTCGTGACGGATCGCACCGGGATCAGGAAAAAGGGGAGAGACAGGATCGAAGCGGCGAGCGCCGGCATGTTCCCCGCGCGATATGCCGCCACCACCGCAGCTCCCATGAGCGCGGTCGAGACGAAGAGCCCCCGCGAGAGGCCGAGGGCGGCGCCGCTCGTCCTGAAGCCCATCTTCGAGTCGGCCTCGCCGTCGGCGAGCGTCGTGGCGAGGTGAACCGATGCGACGGCGAAAGGGTAGGGGGCGAGCGACGGCCAGCCCCCCAGCGGCGCCCCCGCGGCGACCCAGCCGGCGAGCGTGTTGAGCACGCCGTTCCCGACCGCGTTCGCGAGCGTGTCGAGGACGGGGCGCCGTTTGAGGCGGACGGGCTCGAGCGAGTAGGCCGCGCCGAGCGCGAGGCTCGCCGCGAGAATCACCGAGAACGCGACAGGCAGGAAGATGAGCGCGACGCCGAAGGAGACGGCGACGAGCGTGGCCGCCTCGATCCACGCCGCGCGCGCCGGCACGATTCCCTTCGAAAGGAGAAACAGCTTGTTCGCCGCGAGGTCGGCGTCGCGATCGGCGATCTGGTTCGCGATGTAGATCGCGCCGAGGAGCGCGGTGAAGGAAAAGAGCCCCGCGAGGAGGCGGAGCGCGTCGATCTCGATCCCCGCGGCGGCCGCGCCGTGGCGCGCGCCGAGGAGAAAGAAGGTCCAGACGGGGATGAGGATCATGGGTCTCAGGAGAAACACGTAATCGAGGAATCGCGCGCTCGTCCGGGATTCGCCGATCGGCGTCTTCGAGTTCATCGCGGAGCTTCTCCCCGTCGTATCGCCCGACGGCCCGCGCGGCGGGCGAGCCGCGCGGGAATCGAGGCGTCGCAGCTCTCATTTTTCATGGGCGGCCAGGAAATGCTCGAGAATGTAGCGAGCTTCGTGATCGGCGACGACCGCCGTTCCTGCTTTGCTGTAGCGGACGCCGTCGTCGTTGAAGAGCTGCCGCGCGTCGCTCCGCGGGCTCAGGAGGGCGTCGAGATCGACGAGATGCCGCGAGCTCCGTTCCCCGGCCACGCGTCGGACGATGTCGTTGTATTCGCGAAAGAGGACGAGCGCCTCCTCCTTCGATCTCGCGTAGGTGCTCGAAACGGCGTCGTCGGGGACGCCGAGCGCCGGATGCGAGCTCGGCTCGGTCGCGAAGATCACGGGGGCGCCGAGCGCCTCCGCGGTGTCCGCGATCTCCTCGAGGTTCCTCGAGAATGATTCGGGGGGAACGCGGGGGACGTCGAGCGGCTTCGATTCGCCGAGCGCGGGGGCGAGCGCCTTCCGGGCGAGCTGCAGGAGCCGGCACCGCGAGTAGATTCCGTCCGCGAAGAGCCGCGCGGATCCGCGGAGCGGGCGTGGGGCTTTCTCCTCGTCTATCTCGCCGAAGGCGAGCCACCGGTCGTTCCAGCCGTACGAAACGACGAGCAGATCCGGATCGAGATCCCGGAGGAACGTTCGCGCGATGATGGCGCCCTGATAGCTCGAGTAGCCGGGCAGGGCGAAGTTGAGGCACTCGACCTCGGGATGCGTGCCGCGGATGATCGTCTCCGTCACAACGGGGACTCCCGCGTAGGTGCACGCGTTTCCGAGATAGACGATGCGGTACGCGCCGGCCGGCTTCGGCCGCGCCGGCTCGACGCCGTCGAAGCCGTACGAGTTGATGCCGGGGCGTGACTTCGGGAGCGTCCAGAAGAGTTTGTCGTCGCGCTCGGCCTCGCTGATCTGGTGCGGCCGCGGGTAGCCGAAGCGCAGGAACGGCTCGTAGGTGAAGCCTCTGAGCCGGAGATAAACCTCGGCGGGCGTCACGACGAGGTTGACGGCGGCCAGCACGAGGAAGAGCCGCAGCCAGCGCCGCCGCTTCCCCGTGCAGCGGCCGATCGCGAGCGTGCCGATCACGAGGAAGACGCCCCAGAGGTAGCCGGCCGCGATATGCGACTTGAGCGGCTGCACGAGCGAGAGCGACGCGATGAGAACGGTCGCGAGCAGGAACGATGCGACGAAGAACATGCGCGTGGAGCGCAGCGCGGTCGATTCAGCCATGGAACGAACCTCTCAGCCCTTGCCGGCCTCGATCTTTTCCCAATGCTGGTTCCCCGAGGGAAGCCCGCGGACGTTCCGCGAGGATGTGCGCTCCGCCTTCCTGATGAGATCGCCGAATTCGAGGAGCTTGCGGCCGATCTTCGCGTGGAGCGTCTGGATCGGATCCTTCGATCGCCTGCATTCGTAGAGCGAGGATGTGTATTCGCGCGGGAAGCGGCGCATCATCTCGAAGATGAAATCGTGCGAGTCGAACCGGTTGTCGAGGTGACCGATGATCGTCTCGAAGATGTGGTCGCGAAAGAGCTCCCCCTCGGGGGCCGGACGGCGCTTCACGCCGCTTTTCGCGGGAGGCTTCTCACCATTTTTCATCGTGGATCCTCTTCGGATCGTACTGCGTTCTCGGTTCCTTCTTCTCCCCCGGATGGCCGATGGAAATGAGGCACAGGATGCCGGCGTGCTCGGGTATGCCGAGCACCGCCCTGATCGCGGCGACGCGATCCTCGCGCGGGTGGCCGCCGAGCCAGACGGCGCCAAGACCGAGCGCGGCGACCGCGACGAGCATGTTCTCGGTCGCCGCGGAGCAGTCCTGCACCCAGAAGTCGGGGGCGATCGTCGTGTCTCCGCAGACGGCGATCGCCGCCGCGGCCGAGCTCAGCATCTTTCCGTGGGGATGCGCTTCGGCGAGCTTCGCGAGCGTCTCCCGGTCCCTGACCACGACGAAGTGCCACGGCTTCCGGTTGTTGCTCGAGGGGGCCGCCATGCCGGCTTCGAGGATCTGCGTGATCGCCTCGCGGCTCACCGGCTCCCCCGTATACGCCCGGATGCTGCGCCGGGCGAAGATCGACTCGAGAGACATAGGGAGATCTCCTTGTCGGGACGCCAACGCAGTATACCCCAGAATCGACGTCCGGTACAGGGCATTTCCGAGGGAGCGCGGGATCCCGCGCTCGGGCCGTATCGGCCCGGGGACGAGATCCGCGGGCGCCGTTACTCGGGCATATTGAACAGCCGGCAGACCTCCGCGTACGGCATCGACGGCAGCGAGCCCGCCAGCCGGGCCGAGGTGATTCCCGCGCGCTCCGCGGACGCGGCGAGAACGCCCCCCGGAATCAGGACGTATCTGACTTGATTGCTGGAGGCGATGACTCCCGGATCCGTCGTGGGGCTCGACACCAAGTAGTAGATGGCTTTGACGCTGCCGGGCTCAGCCCGATGCATGAAGCAGTAGGTGTTTCCGGGCGCGCTGGGGACGATGGTCACCGGAAGCTGATAGATCGCCGGAGCCATGCCCACGAACTTCATATAGACCAGGACGACGCCGTGGCTGATGATATCGGCCGTCAGCGAGGCCGTCGTCATCGTGTAGGCGCGCTCCGCGACTCCGAAGGTCGTTCCGAGCACCCATGTCGCCGGGCTGAACCATTCCGAGTAAATGACGTTCGCTGTGCCGGGAGGCCCGTCGGAGCCGTCGGCGCCCGTGGGCCCCGCGGGACCCGCGGGCCCCTCATCCCCCTGGCATCCGAGGAACGTGAACGCGAAGCAGAGCAAGAGCCAAGAAACGCGACGGATCTTCATCTTCTACCTCCCGGGCTCGGGTGAAACCGCCGATGGAGAATCGGTGCGACCCTATGGCAAAGGTGATTCCGTGTCAAGATTATGCGGCGCGCGCGAAAGTCCTCAGCGGGCTTCGCGCTGGCGCAGCGCCTCGTACAGGAGGATCGCCGCCGTTACCGAGACGTTCAGGGAATCAGCCGTTCCCCGCATCGGGATCCGCACCGAGAGATCCGACGCTTCGAGCCATTCCCTGCCGAGCCCCGCGTCCTCGCTCCCGACGACGATCGCGCAGGGAGAGGACATATCGGCGGCGGAGTAGACGGCATCCGCCTCGGGAGATGTCGTGATGATCGTGACGCCTTTCGACTTGAGCCACCCGATCGCATGTTGCGCTCTCGTCACCGCGACCGGGACGCTGAAGATCGTGCCGAGGCTCGCCCGAATCACGTTCGGGTTGTAGAGATCGGTCTTGGGAGCGCTGATGATGATCCCCGATACGCCCGCTCCGTCCGCCGAGCGAAAGAGCGCGCCGAGATTTCCCGGCTTTTCGACGGCGTCGACCGCGAGGAAGAGCGCTCCGGGATCCGTTCGCAGGTCGTCGAGTCCATGGTGCGGCTTCTCGGCGACGGCGACGAAACCTCCCGAATCCTCGCGGTAGGCGATCTTCTTGAATGCCGGAGCGGCGACCGAGGAGAGGGGCACGCCGCGTTCCTTGAGCATCGCGAGGAGGGCGCGCTCCTCATCGGTCGAGACGATCGCGGGGCAATAATAGATTTCCCGGATTGCCACTCCGGCCCGGATCGCCCGGGCGATTTCCCGCGCTCCCTCGATCGCGATGAGGCCGGTTTCATCGCGCTCGCTCTTTTTCGAGAGCCGGACAACGGCCTTTATCCTCTCGTTCTGCAAACTCGTTATTCTGTATTCGTCGTTCTCTCCCATGATGCGCCTTTCAGTCGCGGAGTTGCCCATGCCTGCCGCGGTATTCCCGTTCCGGTCGGCGAGTCGTGCCCTTCATGAATATCTTCCGAATAGCATGTTTCGGCATTTTTCTCAATAGCTCTGTTGGATAGCGGCAAAATCGCATCCCCGGGCCGGGGCCGGGATAGTGCTCGAACGCAAGGAACATTATAGACTTGCAATTCGATTCGCGACAGTTTATCATAACACCCAGTACGGTATGAGCGCCATCGAGCACGTGACTCTCCCTTCTTGCAATTGTGAAATGCGGCAGGATAGATAGAGCTTCAACGGCAAGGGTTGGTTGATGTATGTGTATGTCGTTCAATAGGTTGGTAATCGGTTTCGTCGTATTTATTGAAGCGATTCTTGCATCGGGAGGGAGTGCAGCCCGTGCACAGGGGAATTCAATGCCCGTTCAGGGGGCGAAGATGAAAAGACATATCGTGCTCCTCGGCGCCTCGGTCGGCAAAGCTTGGGATTTTCCGCGCCTTCCGGCGCGCATGAACAGCGGCGACTACACGTTCGAATCGGTGACCGAATACCGCTTCGACAAGAGCGAGAAGCTCGCGGCGATTTTAAACCGGGTTCAGGACAAACCCGATGCGATCATCATCAAGGAATGCGCCGCCTTTTTCCCGGGGGATCTATCGAAGTATCAGGAGCTCGTGCGCCGGTGGGTCGGCGAGTGCCGGAGCGCAGGGATAGTCCCGATTCTCGCGACGGTCGTTCCCGTCTCGCGGACGTATCCGCTTCGAACCTTCGTGCTCCAGCTCCTCCATGGAAATTTCATGTACCCGAAAGGTACCTTCGAAGGGATCGTCGCGTATAACGACTGGGTCCGCGGGTATGCCGTTCAGGAGGGGCTCGCGCTCATCGACCTCGAGGCGGCTGTCCGCATCGGTCCCGGGAACCGGCATCTCAAGGAATCGTTCGCCCGCAGAGACGGACTCCATCTCAATTCAAAGGCGTATCGGGAGCTCGATCGCATCGTAATCCCGGCGCTGCAGCGAGTGATGTATTTCAACTGAGAGATTGAGTCGGGAGGGCGCTTGATGATGAAGTGCGCCGCACTATTGATTTCGATGTGTCTCGCGCTGATGCTCGCCGTCCCGGCGGCTTTCGCGGCGAGCCGTACGAGCCCGCTGATCATCGACCATACGTGTACCAACCTCGGCGGAATTCCGCCGGCCCGGATTGATTCTGCGCAGGCTGCCATGAAGTGGCAATATGCGAGCACTTCGGATGGTGAGCAGATTCGGTATGGGCTTGATTCTCTTGAATTGTGGTCTTCAGCCTATGATGTGGAGTTGGGGGAGAAGTACTTGCCTGGCGTGGCTGGCGCTCTGAACAATTTCTTTGGCAATGAAGCCACGACGTATGTCGAGCCGGAGCAGTACTGGGCGACGGCCGAGGGGATGGACTTGACGCGCGACGTATTGCGCCGCAATCCCACGATCAACGTTTCGACTTTTGCGTGGTGCACGCAGCTGTCGAGCGCGGATGAAGCATACGTGCAGGCGTATCTCGATTCGATGACGAAGCTCGAGCAGGAGTTTCCCGGCGTGACCTTCGTCTATATGACGAGCAACGCGCGGTCGGAAGGCGCAGCGGAGAATCGGTCTCTCAGAAACAAACAGATACGGGATTACTGCATCGCCAACAACAAGGTGCTCTATGATTTCGAGGAGCTTGACTGCTCGTGGTTCAATCCCGATACCCAGCTGTGGGAGTATTACACCATCACGGATTATTGGGGCGATGTATGGCCGGTTCGACATCCGCAGTACGCCCTGGAAGAAATAATCGCTCATACGACCTGGGAAAACTGCAGACAGAAGGCGAAGGCCATGTGGTGGCTCATGGCGCGCCTCGCCGGCTGGGACGGGGCGTCCGCCGCCGTCGAGTCGGGCTCATGGGGCGCCGTCAAGGATCTCTTTCGCTGATAGCGGCCGGTGTTTTTCGAGAGGGGGTATATCGCGCGCCGTCGCCGAATCCCCGCGCTAGAGAGGTATGCCGAAGTACCGTCGCTCGGTCCTGCTCAAGAGAGCGAACATATTCACCCCGAGAAATATGATCGATGTGATGAGGCCCAGAACGAGGATTCGCGGATAGCTTACGGCGATGAAGCCTCGCACCGCGAGCCAGCTCGCGAGGTGCACGAGCGCGCCGAGGGCGAGGCCTTTCATGACGACCTTGGTGTATCGGGAAGAGCTCACCTGAATGACGCGGCTCGCGTAATAGGGAACGATGAAGAAACTCGTCACGAAAATCGGAATCAGGGTGCCGAGGGCGACGCCTATGATCCCGTACTTCTTCACGAGAACCAGACTGAGACCGAGGTTCACGAGCCCCTCCGCGACGACGATGAACGAATAGACCCTATGCTTCGAAATCCCATAGAGGAGCGTGGCGGGAGGGATCTGGAAGGTGTTGCAGAGCATCGCGAACGTCAGAACGACGAGGACATGGTACGAATCGAGATACGCGCTTCCCATCCAGCGGAGAATGAATGCCTCGCCGTAAATGAGGATCGATCCTCCGATAAAGACGGAGAAGATTGTATTGAGCTTGACGGAAAAGAGATACTTGTCGCGCAGCTCATCGAACGCCCCCTGACCCTCGAGGCGCGAAAAAACGGGCTTCATGGACGATATGGCTTCCATGACAAGGACGTTGTAGTAGCCGGCGATGCGGCTTCCGATGCTGTAATGCGTCACGGGACTCAAACCCATAAATCCCGAGATAACGAGATTGTCGAGATTGAAGCGCAGCTGCTTCGCCACGTTCGAGATGAAGCTGTAGACGCTGTAGCTGTAGAGCTGCTTGACCGTGTGCTTCGCGAAGTTGGAGATACGGATCTTTGTCTCGGGGTATACCCGGAGCACATAGAGCACGTATGCGGCGGATTCGATGAGATCGACGACGAGCGTAATGACCACGAGCCCGATGATCCCGTGCCCGCGCTCCAGCGCGAGCACGATGAGCGCAGTCCGGAGAAAGAGCTTCAGTATATTGATGATGTTCGCGATGTCGTATCGGATGTGCGCATAGAGAAATCCGTTGAACCCGCGGATCGGGAACTGCTGCGCCATATCGAATCCGATGATCGCGATGACGATGCGGATCGTCGGGATATCGGCGGAGCTCTTCTCGAAGAACGGACAGAGGATGACGACGATCGCGGTGACGATGATCGAAACGATACCGACGAGCGTGAAGAGGAAGAGAGACGAGCTGAAGACCCGGTTAATCTCCTCCTGATCCTTTTGCCCGAGCGCTCGGGCGACGAAACGCTCGTTGGCGGTCGCGATGCCGAGGTCGAGAAAGCCGAAATATCCGACCATTGTCGCGGTGAGGATCCACAATCCGTACCAGCGTTCGCCGATACTGTGGATAACGAAGGGGATCATGAAAAAGGAAACGGCGATATTGAGGATCGGATTGGCGACCCTGAAGAACGAGCCTCTGATGAGCTTTGCGGCTAGACTTGCCATGGCGTGCCCGTGCGCCCCGGCGCACCGTCCCTGACTCTATCGTTTTTCGTCGAGATCGAGGCGCTCGCGCACCCGCTTCACGATCTCGGGCATCTCCGCCGTTTCGAGGCGAGAGAGCGCTTCCGCGCGGTCCATGTATCCTTCCCGAACCAGTTTCGCGAGCTCGAACGCGTATGGATGAAAATTGAACTGCCCCTTGTGGATCATGTTCGCGAAGGCGTTGAGGAGGCAATTGGTCGAGTTCGGATCGGTGTCCTCGGGTTTCCGCCAGCCGAGTGCGCGTATCTCGGCGACGATCCGGTCTTCGTCGTAATCGAGAAAGGCGAGCGGGCTCACGTTGTAAGGGAACCGCTCCTCGCGCGTGAAATGCTCCTCGGTGAGAAAGTAGTTCTCGATCTCTGGTCCCGCCGCCTCGCGCATCGGGTCGAGGAGGACTTTCTGCATGCTCCGGATCATCGACGGGTTGTTCTTGAATATCGACGCTTCGATCGGGGCCTGCCCGGGCGACCAGCCGTACGTGACGAAGGGGATCCCTCCCTCGATCGCCATCCGCAGGACGACGAATTTGACGAGGCCCATGCAGCTCGTGCAGATCGTGCTCGCCCGCTCGAGCGTTTTGGCGGGATACATCTCGGTCTGCGCCGCCTTGCGGAATATCTTCTTCATGAGATCGAAGCGCGGTTTGTAGACGATGTGGTCGATGCCGAGATTTTCGGAGACGTGCCGCATGTTCTCGATGGAGGCCGGGGAGACGAATCCGTTGTCGAGGGTGAGCGCGAGCACGGAGAGCTTGTATTTCCGGCGCAGCACCATGAGCGTATACGTCGAATCCTTCCCCCCGCTGTACGCCATGAGCGCGTCGTAGCCGCCGGGTTTCCGGTGCGCTGCGAGAAGATCGTCGAACTTGCGGCGGTACTTATCCTTCGATTCGTCGAGCCGCTCCCGTCCCTTGAATGCCCGGCACAGGCCGCAGACCCCCGCTTCGTCGAAGCTGATCCCCGGAAACGTCTCGGGCAGGACGCACTGCGCACACGTTTTCATCGCTGATATCCCTTCACGCTATCGATCCTCCGGATTCTTGCCGCGAGCGCTCCCGGCGTCCGCGCTAGAACTTGAACTCGAGTGACGGGGCCATCTCTCTCAGCATAGCCGTCGCCTCACGCTTACGCACGAGATCCTTCGCAGCGCGGGCGACCTGGTCGACGGCGAGCCCGAGCGCCGCAGCGACCTCCGCGTGCGGCAGGCCGTGCTCGACGCCGTAGATGACGTAGTCGAGTATCTCGTACGGCATACAAAAATAGAAATCCTGATCGCTCACGGGGAAGCTGTACGTATCGGGGCTCGGCGTGCGTTTGAGGACGGCGTCGCTCACGCCGAGGTGTGCCCCCAGCGCGAACACCTGCGCCTTGTACAGATACGCGAGCGGCTCGATATCGACCCCGCCGTCACCGTATTTCACATAAAAGCCCTGAATGAGCTCGGGATAGTTCGTCGTCCCGCAGACGATGTAGTGCCGGCGTTCCGCTTCGTAGTAGAGTTGCGTCATGCGGAGCCGCTGCTTGATGTCGTTCGCGGCCACGAGCTCGAGGTAGTCGCCGTGCGGAACGCGCTCTTTGCGCACGCCGCCGTCGGGGAGGAGCACCTCGATGTGATACACGTTGAGGCGGTCACGATCGAGGAGATCCTGAGGGAGGACGAGACGGAACCTGAACGGCGGGTTAAGATCGGGGAAAAGTTTCTTCACGATTGCGTCGCGTTTCTCGTAGACATGGAAGCTCTCGAGCATCGGCGTGATGTTCACCTCGTGGCATTCGATGCCGAGCGTGTCGGCGACGAGCTTTCCGTACTCGCGGCTGATCGGATTCGAGTCCTTCTCGGGCAGGAGAAGTCCTACCACGCGTTCGCGACCGAGCGCCCTGACCGAGAGCGCGGCCGAAACGGACGAATCGATTCCGCCGCTCAGCCCGATAACGATTCCCTTCCGGCGGTACCGGTTGAGCACGGCGTCCCTGATGAAATCCACGAGCTTCGCGGAGATCGCCTCGGGATCTATCTTCAGTACGTCCTTCGTGAATGCCATGGAGCATCCTTTCTTCTCATGAGGCCGGGACCGCGCGTCGAAGACCGCGGGCGTACCGCGCAGCTAGAGTCCCTTTTTTGTTATCTTGCCCGAAGAGGTCTTCGGAAGCGAATCACGGAATTCGACGATCTTCGGCACCATGAAATCCTCCAGGTGCTGCATGCAGTGCGCGATGATCTCCTTCGCCGTGAGCGCGGAGCCCTCGGCGAGCACGACAAACGCCTTGACCGCCTCTCCGAGCGTCTCGTCGGACACGCCGACGACCGCCGCTTCGACGACATCGGGAATCTCGTAAAGAATACTCTCGACCTCTCTCGGGCTCACTTTCTCGCCGCGGCTCTTGATGATATCATCTTTGCGCGAAACGAAGTACAGAAATCCCTCCTCGTCCATCGTGAAGAGATCTCCGCTGTAGAGCACCTGCTCCCAGGGGAATCGCCCCGGGCGGAGCATCCGGGCGGTTTCCTCGGGGAGCTCCCAGTATCCCTTCATCACGTTTGCGCCGCGAATGACGAGCTCGCCGGCGATGCCGGGCTTCGTGATGACGCGGTCTTCCTCGTCGACGATATAAACCTGTTCGTTCGGCATTCCCTTGCCGACGGAGGTCGGCCGGCGCTCGAGTTCCTCGGGGGGGAGATACGAAACGCGCTTGCACTCGGTGAGACCGTACATCGAGTAGATCCGTGCGTCCGGGAAGATCCGCTGGAGCCTCCGGATATGCGAAACAGGCAGCGCCGCCGCCGTATTCGATATGTAGCGGAGGTGCTCGAAGCGCTCCTTATCGAGCTCCTCTAGCTGGAGCAGGATTGACGATATCGTCGGAACGATCGGGAACCCCGTCACCTTTTCCTTTTTCAGAAGATTGATGACCGCGTAGGGATAGAGAAACGATTTCTCGAGGACGACCGTTCCCCCGAACTGCGCGGCCATGAGAATTTGATAGAGGCCGTAATCGAACGAGAGCGGGAGCACGCTGAGAATAATGTCGTTCGCCGTGTTCTCGAGGTAGGTTGTGATCGACGTCGACGCGGAGACCATGTTCTGGTGAGTGAGCACGACTCCCTTGGGGTTGCCGGTCGTGCCCGACGTATAGATAAGCGAGGCGATGTCGATGTCAATTGTCTGTCTCGCCGGCCGTTCGGCCGGATACCGCTCTTGGATCTCTTCCCATCGCATCAGGGCGCACGGCCCGGCGATCCTTTCTCCCCGGTCGCCCGCGATGACGACGACCTTGAGCGAGGGGGTCTTTTCCGCCGCCGCGCCCGCGACCGCCCACCGGGATGCGTGCGTGATGAGCGCTGTCGTGCGGCAATTGTTGAGAACGTAGGCGAGCTTGTCGGCCTTTATCGTCGGGTTGATGGTTACGAAGGCAGCGTCCGCCTTGAGGATTCCGAATATGGAAATAACCGCTTCCGGTGAGTTGTCGAGCAGCACGGCGACGCGGTCACCGTATGCCACATCGGCTTCGCGGAGCGCGTGGGCGAGAGCGTTCGCCGCCGAATCGATCTCGCGGTAGGTGAGACGGCGTTCCCCTACGATGAGCGCGGTCTTGTCCGGGGATGCGTTGCGCGACCGTTCTAGAAATTCCTGGATCAACATAATGTCGCACGGTGGTTTGCGGCGTGATCGCAGCGTCCGCCGCCCGGGATTCGCATCAGCTGCCGATCTTGGTCGTGATGTAGCTCGCCAGTTTCGATACCGAGTCGAAGTTGTCCGGAATGAGCTCTTCATCCTTGACGTTGATCTTGAACTCGTCCTCGATATAAGACACCAGTTCGAGAATACCCGTCGAGTCTATGATGCCGCTTTCGAGGAAGGAATCGTTGTCGTTGAGCGTCGCACCTCGTGCGCCCGCGAGAACGGTTTCGAGAATGAAGCTCCGGATATTCTCTTTCACCGCCACGAGAGCCCTCCTTTAGAGTTGCCTCGGCGTGTCTGCGCCTTCGAATCTAGCAAAAACGCATGCGGCGATAAAGACAATTCGCCGCGGGAATAAATCATGAGCGGAGGATTGCAAATGACATGCCACGGTCTTCGGCCCGGGGTCAATTTATCAAAAGATGCATTGAAATGCGATGGAAATTGCCGAGGTCGCCGCCGGCCGTCCATGCGTAGTCGATCTGGAGCCGTTCGCGGATGCGGACGCCGCTTCCCATGGCAAAGCCGTTTCCTTGACGGTTCTCCTGGCCGCAATAGCCTGCCCTGAAAGCGAGAAGCTCGTGGAGCACGAGTTCACCGCCGATACTCAGATAGACGTCCTCGAAACGCGGCTTGACTACATCGAAGGCATAGGTGCATTCGTACATCTTCGGGATAATCGTGAACGAATGGCTCGCCCCGGCGCGGATTGTCGTCGGCAGGCATTCCTCGACGGATTCGAACTTCACGTTCGCACCCCAATTTTGCACGGCGCAGCCGATGGATATCCGCGGCGCATCGAACGAATAGAAGGCGCCGACATCGGCGGCGACGCCTCCCGCTTTCCATTCATCGAGCGTCTCGCTGAAATACTTGATGGTGACACCGGTGCCGAAGCGTTCGATCGGCGAGTAGGTGATGCCGGCGGCAGCCTGGTAGTTGCTGTTCTTGAGCAGCTTCGTTTCAGCGCCGTACTCGTCATATCCCTGGATGTCGGGCCGGTACTGGTACACGATGCTGCCCGCAGCAACGAACATCGTACTCAGCCGGCGATGAAAAGTCGCGTTGTCGTAGCGGGTGTCGAGAATCCATTCGGCGTGCGATATGCCGACGCCGCTGCCGTTCATTGCCTGGAGCAACGCCGGATTCGAGAGCCAGGTGAAGGGATCGCTCGCGAGAGCCGCCGTCACCTCTCCCATGGCCGGCGATCGGGCGCCGAGCGGGAGCGTGAGATATGACGCGCCCGTGGTCCCCGGCCCTTTGATGGCGGAGGCGGGAACGGAGAGGATCGCCGAGAGCGCCAGGGCGTATCCGAGAGCCGCGATGGAGACGATGTATTTTGAGCTTCTCATAAGCATTCTTTCGTCTAGCGAACGATCATGATAGGTCTCTTCTCGACGACAGCGCCGCCGCTGTCCTTGATGATTGCATAATAGATGCCGCTCATCACCGAGTTCCCCCGCTCATTCATTCCGTTCCAGGTCTCGTCCGCGGCATCGATCGGAAGACGGTACACTTCGAGGCCGTCGCCACCCACGATCGCGACCGATCCGCCCAGCGGAAGATTCTTCAGGTTGAGAAGTCCGGATGCCGGACGAAACGGCACGGGGTAAATGCTCAGGTGCGGAGTGGCGAGGGGCGCCGGATCCTCGTCGTCGATAAAGAAGCTATCGACGGCCGAGATAAACATGTTGTTGTTGCCATCGTATGAAACGGCTCTCACGAAATATGTTTGCGGGGAGAGCAGCTGGTCGAGGCGTGTCGAGAGTTGGTTCGAGTAATGATCGTTGTCCCAGGCGCTCAGGGAATCGAGCGTTTGGTCGAGATCAAATTGAACGAATCCGATCGTAGCGGCGGCGGTAGACCAGCCGATGTCGTACGATGAAGCGCCGATCTTCGTTTTCAGCGTGATTCGGCAGAGGCTGGCGAGAGACTCGGCCGCGTTCTGCGGGATCGTGATCCCCGAGACGCAATTCGAATAATTGCTCGTCTCCCCGGCCGCATCCATCGCTTTGATCCAGTAATAATAGGGAATCCCTTTCTGCAGGCCCGAATCGATATGGCTGAAGGTGTTGGCGTTCACCGTGTCGATCGGAATGGGGTTCGGATCGCCGCTGTTTATCGAGCGGAAAATGATGTAACCGGCGATGCTCGGCTCGGGATTGGGAGCCCAATTGACGAGGTAGCTCGCCGTTCCCTGGGCGGCGAGCGGAAGAGCACTGGCTGCGAGGAGCAAGAAGATCAATGATGTCGAAGCAATTCTGTTTGTCATGATCTCACTCCGTGATCTGCTGAATGACCGATGATGCACGACACTTCTTCGTTCGCATGCTTCATAATAGCGCGGATCAAATTGCATTTTGAAACGTTTTCGTTCCGCTCCTTTCTGCAATATCCGGTACAATACAACATCGTCTCGTTTCCCGTTGTTTCCGTCGGTTGCCCGTTCAATCGCGTCGATCCCCGCGGTCCCTTGTTCGAGGACGACGCATCATTTTGTACCTTTCATAGCTTTCCCGGCGAGATATGGCAAGTGCATTTTTTCGGCCAGGCTTGAGATCATGAAGGAGTTTCTCCCCGATGTGCTGAGCGTGAGCATACATGGCGTGATGGCGAAAGCCGAAGAGAGAGCGCGGGCGTTTCGAGTGAGATGCCGTGCTTCGACCTTCGGGAAAAAGAGATCCTCCGGCAGATCGATTTCGATCGAAGCCCCAAGCCCTCCGCCCGTCTTCCCGATCACCGGACCAGCCTCAGGGATGCCCGGCCGCTGCTCACCCTCAACCTCACCCAACTCCCTTTTCCCGATCCACCCCTGGAACTCTCGCCACTCCGACTCCCCAGGAGAAACAAGCTTCCTCGGATGCGGGTCACGATGTCCCTTCCCATCCCCAGGCGAAAAACCGTTCTTGACACTTGAAATCATTCTCTGCCTATGCTAAAATTATGATTACCCCCAAATAGGGGGTTAAATTCGAAGGGAACAATCGGTAAATCAGCAGCTCAACGAAAGGGGACCTAGCAGTGAAAGCGAAAGTATTGCTAGCGGTTATCGGTATTATGCTTCTCGCGGGCTCGGCCTGGGCTTGCCAGATACTCACGTTCACCGGGAACGCCGACTGCAGCGGGTGGATGGCAAGCGGAACGAACTCGGTGTGCGGAACCCGCGACACCCTTGCGTACGTCGTCACCCTGAACCAGGGTGGAAGCGTCGTCGCGACATTCTCCGGCGTCTTCGTGGTGTGGGCCACCGATCCCACCTTCAGCTTCAATGTCCCCTGGGGAATGGAGCTCTGCGGAGACTATGTCGCCAACGGGCATTTCTACTACGTTAACGAGAATAACGGCTATGGTTTCAAGGACTTTGAAGTCGCGTTCACGTGCGAATGCGGGACGGGCGAGTGCCACTACACGCCCGGATACTGGAGGAATCATCCAGAGGCGTGGCCGGTTATGACGCTCACGCTCGGCGCCATTTCCTACAACCAGGCGCAGCTTCTCGCCATCCTGAGTCTGCCCGTCGTGGGCGACCCGACGGTCATTCTCGCGCATCACCTGATCGCGGCGAAGCTGAACGTCGCGAACGGCGCGGACGACTCGATCAACGACGAGATCGCCGTTGCGGACAACCTGCTCAGCATGTACCCGGTGGGCAGCTATCCGCCGAAGTCGGCCAAGTCCTCGATCATCGCGGCGAAGGATGCGCTCTGCGCGTACAACGAGACGATTCTGCCTGGATGCGACGGGTACATCGCGCCCATTTTCAATGCCGTCGCGCCGGCAAGCTCTCAGGCTCCGACCAACAGGGAAGACTCGACCTGGGGAGCGATCAAGTCCTTGTACCGGTAAGCCGGTTCGTACCGCAAGTTATGCGGATGCGGGCATGACAGGGCAGGGACAGAAATCCCGCATCGCCTATGAAATGAGGGAGCGCCGACGATGGCGCTCCCTCGTTTTGTTATGCACTGGAGCGCGTCGACCAACGAACCGTTCGATGAAGTGTTCTTCTCTGGAAGAAGCTCGCCTCGTGCCGGAATCCGAGCCTTTCGACCAACTGGGCAGTCGGCCGATCCTCCGCGGGCACGGCGATGAAAGCCTGCGTCGCGTCCTCCGACGTGAGCGCATCCTGCAGCATCTGGAGGAGCGCATCCTGGGGGAAGCCCGTTCTTCGATGCTCCGAATGCGCAGATAGGCCGTAAAGAGCCGCTCCGCCTTCGGGAACGTGCCATTCCTGGCCGACCTCATCGAATTCCAGGGTCTTGAGGCGTTCCGCGAGCCATCCGGAACAAACCAAGACGTTATCCACGACGCGGGTGTACGCGTGATGGCCGGCCTCGAGGCGCATCAGGGCGCCGCCCAGAAATTCGTGAATGGAAGGGGGGGCGTCGCCCGCGGCCTGGAACGCCATGAGGTCGTTCAAGGAATCCCGGCGCATCGTTCCCGGGTTCTCGAGATGCGGGAAATCGCCCGTCTCCGCCCTGTACAGTTTCATCTCCCGGGTTTCGAAGAGGGCGGATCGGATACCGACGAGGATTCTGGAAGGAACGGCGTTTCGACGGATGCGTTCGAGTATTCCCTGTGTTCGCTCAGGCTGCAGCGACAAGCGCCGCAATACGTTCTTCGTGATGCCGGAAATCTGCCGTTCGGCTTTGTGGAGCAGGAAGTCGGCGCGGTTGAAGAAGATCGTCAGGGCATAGCACTCATCGTGGTGCGTCGCGAATCGATCCTTGTAAGTTCCTCCCGGCGTGAGGTCGAATTCGCGGAAGCCCTCCTCCGCAAGACGAATCCCGAGAAAAAGGAGATGCAGCTTGCCGGGTGAATGCTCGGCGAGGAATGGCGAATGAGCGATGATTCCCAACATCACCTGGTCTCTGTCTATGGCGCCGATGTGGGCCGAGATGATCTTTCCGTTCAGGCGCAGAACCGACACGTGCAAGAATTGCGGAATCTTGAAGAGCGCGACATGAAACGGTTTCTTGGAAGGATCGTCTCGGGACGGAAGCTTCCCGTAGATCGCGCCTTTTCGAAAATCGCTGAACGCGAAGATCTCGTCGAATTCCGCTTCCAGCTCCTCGATGCGCTCGATGCGCTCGAGTCGCAGCGTGCCGAGCTTCTCCAGCCGGCTGAGGCGACTTTTGTTCGACTTCTTTTTCAGGGACTCCTGAAGCTTGTTGCCGTCGCGCAGCGCCATGAGAGGCCGCGGAAAGACCTGTATTTCGCAGGATCCGTTCCACGCGCCGCCGGGACGAAAGCTCTCGAGCGGCGCGTCCGGACGAAGGAAGGCGAATTGCAGCCTCCCGCGCGGGAATACTTTCTGCAGGCTTTTGAGGGCAGCTTCTATGAAATCCGCGCGGAGCTCCGGCAGCGCCAGCCATACCTGATATTCCGCCTGTTGTCTGCCGGCGACCACGAGCTTCCCGCTCTTCTTTTCCACCGCGAGGGGGACGACTCCCACGAGGTTTCGTTGCCCGTCAAAGCCGGCCACGATGAGCGGTTCGCAGGAAGCGCCGTAGTGGCGGAACCAGACATCCAGGAACGGCAGGCTCTGGAAAACAGTGGACCAAGGACACCGCGTGTGGAGCTCGTGCATCTGTTCGCGAAAGCCGGCGCTCCTCATGAGCTCAAGCGCATGCTCTCCTCGATGCATCTCGACTTTCAACTGCACGGACAATTCTCCATTCCACGTAAGAGGAGATTCGATCCATGAGATCCGAGGAAATACAGGTGCATCCCGGCGCGGATTGTATCGGAATCGCAATCGATATGCCAGCAATGAGTGCAGACGGAAAAAACAAACCGGCATCGCCGAGAGCGCCGAGTCCGGGCAAGGGATCTAATTCCTCTCGATTTTCAACGCCAGATATTCGACGCCGGCGCCCGATCGATTCTGATGATGCGACCAGACCAGCCGGTAATTGTTCTTCTCGATAAAGCTCCGGTAGACGCCGATGATCTCATCAACGGGAATATTCATGGGGTCGTCGGCGGCATAGAAGCTCTTTCTCGCAGCCAAGTATTTTGTATCGAGCAAATCGGGAAAATGCCTGAGTGTTTTCGATGTGATGTGGGGGATGACTATCAGGACCAGCAACGACTCGTCGCTCGTCACCTTGAATATCAAATCGGGGAAAAGATCGAAGTGGTCGCAGTGAGCGCCGAGGTTGCCGATCGCGTTGTCGACGACGATGAGATCAAATGTGCTCTTGGATCTCCCGAGCTCCTCGTAGCTGTCGACGATCCTGATCGAAGCGTCGGGTAGATTCTTCACCAAAGCAGAATGCCATTTTTCGTTTATTTCCCACACCTCGAGGCTTTTCACTTCACGCGCGTACGTCGTCGTATGGTCGAGGCCGTCTCTTCCGAAGATCTCCAGAGCTCGAAGCCCTCGAAGATCGACGCCTCTCCTCTTCAATTCGCCGAGAAGCCGCAGCATGGGCTTATACTTTCGCCCCCGAAGCGTATACCCCCTCCGGCGCGACCAGCCGCACATTCGGAACAAACGCTTTGTCGCGAACTCAGTCATTTCATTCTCCGCGTTGAAAGGCCATGGCATCAATGCTCTCCAGCAAATGACGTTCCATGCCGGCGGGCAAATCTACCGTATTCCACTGCTCGAGGCAATAAATTATAATTATTACCGCTCAGAATCATTCGAAATGCAAGCAATGAATGATGACGGAAGAAACAAACGGGCATGGCCGAGAACGCCGGGATACAAGGTATCGGGAATAGCTTGACCGGCATGACACTTGCATCATATATTTGCCGGGGAGGTATTTGAATGAAAAGGATCTTGTTAGTACAACTCCTTGTGATGATTGGTCTTGGCGCCAGCGTCCCTCTGGGGGCGGCGAATTACTTTCTATCCCCGTCGGGGGACGATGCGCGGAGCGGTCTTTCGACCACGCTTGCTTGGGCGACGCTCGCGAAGGCCAAAACGACTATGGTCGCGGGCGATACTCTGTTCATCATGGGTGGCACCTACACCAATGCACAGAGCTTTTATATGGAGAGCGGCATCGCCGGCACCGAGGGGCATCCGATGGTGTTCAAGGCGTATGGAGATTCGAAAGCGATCTTTCAGCATACCAACAACAACGGAAGGCAAACGAGCAAGTTCTGGTATTTTACGCCCGGTCAGGACTGGGTCGTCATTGATGGTTTCAGCTATCTGAATCCTTCGGATTCGCTTTACATCAAGCTCGAAGGCCGGGAAGATGCCTCATATATTGTCAGATTCGAGGGCACGGCAAGCAACCGATCGGAGCACATTAAAATAAGAGGGATCGAGATAGACGGGAATTTCCCGCCACCGGGCGCGACATATAGCGAAGGCGGCCTCATGCGGTACGCCGTCGGGTTCACGTACGGGGCCATGGATACGATCGAGAGTTGCTATATACACCATGTGTACCATGCAACGGGAGACATTCCGCCGGGAGACGGGACGGATAGGGCACAGGGAACGGGAGAATCGATATATCTCATGAGCTGTGAACGATTCCTCATTCGGAATAATACGTTGGGAAAGGCGAACCATGCCCTCGTCGAGGTCTCGCGGCTCGGAACGAACGATCCCGTGAGCAGATACATAAAGATCATCAATAACATGTGCGAAAATCGGTGGGGCGGGGGGCTCTACTTCGGCCACGGCACCGAATGGAGCCTTATGGAGGGGAATATTGTGTGCGGTCTTGCCGCGACAACGACAAAGACGAAGTCCGCGTTCGACTGTTCCGGATCGCATCTCGTATTCCGAAAGAATGTCACGTGGGCCTACAACGGCGCATCAATCGATATAGCTGCGCAACTACTTGTTGGCTATGCCTTTAAGGCAGACTCGAACCTCATTTACAATAACACATTTTTCAACTCCGAGAGCCACAATCTATTTATAGGTCCGTTCAACGATGGGGCATACTCATGGGCTGGCGCGAGCACGAATGGTAATATCATCGCGAATAATATATTTTACAAATCGCATGGCCTCACGACGGACGTTGGGAATAGGTCCGGAGAGTTGAAGCTCTACCTGCACTGGGCTAACAATGAGCATAACTGGATCGCCCCCGACGAGTCACCACCTCCCTCGCCCGAGTCGACGAATTGGGGAGGAAACAGGTTCTTCAATAATTGCATCCGCAAGTACGCCCAAAAGGGAGATTATGATACTCTCATTATCTACGCTGAGGATGCTGACTACGATGCTACTCTGGCTGGCGGCAACAGAATCTACTCTCTCGCTGCAATCCAGTTGGAAGATCCGATTGCATGGCATGACAACATAGCGGACAATCCCGAGCTCGTGAGCGAGTACCCGGATTCCTATGGGGTCACTAACGGCTGGTGGCGTTTGAAGCCGGGGAGTCTCTGCATCGATCGGGGCGCCATAATCAATGATACGACCGGTGCGCATGTAAATTCTCTGTATCCGGGTTACGGCTGGGGCAATCTGAGCTATTCGGATGCGCGCCCCGATATCGGGGCGTCCGAGTCCAACGGGGAGAACCCCGCGCCGCTCAGCACACCGAGCCAGAACCCCTTGAAACCGGGGAGATAGTGACGCGGGGGGCTTCCACTATCCCTGTGAACGTGATGCTCGTGACCCCCTGCTTCGGCTACGGGGGTCTCGAGCAGGTGGTTCTGAGCATCGCCGCGCACATCGATCGATCTCTCTTCAATCCTTCGTTTTGCACGCTCCTTGCGCCGGAACCCGTTCTTTACCGCGAGATGGAACGGCTCGATCTTCCATGCTACGTTCTCGATAAGGGGGAGGGGATCAATGCCGGTCTGCCTTTCAGATTCGCGGCCGTCATGCGGAGGGAGCGCGTCAGGCTCGTCAACGCGCATGATATCGGAGCGACGCTCTACGCGGCAGCGGCTTCGAGGCTCGGCGGCGTCCATACGGTCATCCATACGGATCATAGTCAGATCCTGACGAAGAAGAAGCACCGAGCGATCTATAGCTTCGTCATGCGGAACCTCGTCGATTTTTCGATAGCGGTTTCTTCGGACCTTGAGGAGCACCTCGTGAACGTGCTCGGAGTCTCGAGGAACGCGGTGACGACGATTCCCAACGGGATCGACACTGCGCGTTTCTCGGTTAAGGTGGATACATCGCGAATCCGGCGGGAGCTCGGGATCGGCGCTGGCGAGCGGATTATCGGCAGCATCGGGAGGCTCACGGAGCAAAAGGGCATGGCTCATCTTGTCCGTGCCTTCGCGGCGGTCGCCGCCCGCGACGCAAACACGAGGCTTGTAATCGTGGGGGACGGTGAGCTGCGCTTGGAGCTCGAGCGGCTGTGCAGGGGGCTCGGCGTTCGCGAGAAGGTCGTTTTCACGGGGATCCGCACGGACGTGCCGGTTCTCCTCAACCTATTCGACGTATTCGTGATTGCGTCGCTTTGGGAAGGGCAGCCTATCGCGATCATGGAGGCGATGGCGGCCGGGAAGCCCATCGTTGCGACTGAAGTGGGGGGAAATTCGGAGATACTCGCCGGCGGGAAATACGGGCTCCTCGTTTCCGCGGGAGATGCGGAGGCCCTTGCGGCTTCCATGGCACGCCTTCTCTTCGACAAATCGCTGGCCTTGAAGTTCGCGGGCGAGGCGCGGGCCTTTGCCCTCCGAGAGCTCGGTGCTCCCGCGATGGTCAGGAAGTATGAACGGGTGTTCGCGGAGAATCTGGCGCGTCGATAGAAAAAATTGTGTGAGTTGACGCAGATTAAATCTAGACTGCGTACAGCGGGCGGGGTGGAGGGTTCACCGGCCGCGTGGTCGTCGGAATGGAGCGCATGCCGCAGATGGATTCTCTCGGAATAAGACTCAATGCAATAGGTATCCGCATTCGATCGGACGACGCCGATTTTCTGCGATATGCGAGAGCCCATTTCGCCCCGGTCCTCGTCGAAGAAGCGGGAGATCCTTCCCTTGAAGTGACGTTCGCCCGGAAGCGGTCGGGGGAGGGCGAACGGGATGCCCCCGCGGGATGCCGGAAGGTCGGGAGGGATCTTTTCGTCGGCAAGAACAGGGTCGTATGGCGGTCGGTGCCCTACATTCCGGGTCTTGCGCTCGCGTTGAATCTGACGGCCGAGAAGCTCTCGGTCGATGCCTCGCACCGCCCTCACCTGACCCCCCGCTCGCGGCTGCGATCGGCGGTTTCCGCTCTTTCGGGGGGGGGGAGGCCTCAGGAATCAATTCTTTTTCGAGCTCTTGTATTGGATCGTCTATTATCCGGCGTTCTGGCTCCTTCGACGAAGGGGCGTTCAGGTGCTGCACGGGGGTGGAATCGAAATCGACGGGTGCGGCGTCGTCATCGCCGGGGCCCAGGGAACGGGGAAATCGACGCTCATCGCACACCTCCTGCCCGAGGCGGGCGTTCTATTCCTCTCGGATAACATGGTGCTTTTCGATGAGCGAGCGGTCTTTTCCTGCCACGAGCCGGTGCGGTTCGAGGAACGGCTCCTTTCGGAGGTCCCGGGTCTTCGCGGATGCGTTCAGCGAATCAACCTGCGAGTGCCTCTCGGCCGGGTCGCATTCACGATAGCCCGGGAGCGCTCGATCGACTCGATGAAAGCGTCGGTTTGCATCGTGCCGGAGATGTCGTGCGGCGAAACGGGCGTGCGCGCCGTGACGAAGGAAGAGATCATCGAGAAGGTCGCGACGTTCAATACCCTTGCCGACGAGGTACGGATGTTCGATGTCTTCGAAGCGGCTTTATCTCCGCTCGCGCACTCAACGGGAAGTTCTCTCCCCGGGACGGCGGCGCTCGACGCGCTCCTGAGCCGCGCGCGGTGCTTCGTCATGAACATCCGGCAGGGGGAAGACCCGCGCGACACGATGCGGACGATTCTCGGGATTGTCCGCGGGTCGCGTTGAACCCGGGTTTACCTGATATGACGAATGAAAAGATAACGCTCCTTTCCGATGAGCCTCTCGATCCGCAGGGCGACCTCGCCCGCAGCATCGAGGCGATCGGCGCCATACCCGACGTGCAACGCGTCGTTGGAATGGTCGATCTCCACTTCAAGGCGCGGACGGAAAATCCCTCCAGCATCGCCGTCGCGACGAAGGAGTGTATCATCCCCAAGCTCTCGAGCGTCGCGCAGAACTGCGGCATGGCGCTCGCGCGGACGTCAGCGCGTCGCGACGATTTCGACGACGCGCGGCTCGGGCGCTTTTTCGATCGTCTCCGGAGCGATGACGACCGCATCATGCGGCGCCCCGATCTGAGCATCGAGGACATGCGGCGCATCGTGGAACTCGGCGCCCGCGCCATTCTCCGGCGGTACGATTTCCCCGAGAGCATTCTCGAAAATTTCGAGTACGGCGGCACGATGGGAGAGTCGGAAACGCCGAGGGGGAGCGCGCTCGGGCGCCTCGTGCCGACCTTTACGCTCGAGCGGGGGCGTCACGGTTTCGGCGTCATCCCCGCAGGGAACCATTTTCTCGAGATGCAGTCGGTGAGCGAGGTCATCGACGGCGCCCGATGCGAACGGTACGGTCTCGTCGAAGGCGTCGTCACATTCATGCTCCATTCGGACGGCGGGCTCGTCGCGGATGATATCGGCAATCTCTACGGGAATCGCACGACCACAACGGGTTCGACCAAGGCCTTCTACGCGCTGAGAAAGTTCCTTTTCCATCTCGCCGACGCGCGGAGCCTCGCGAACTGGAACGAGAAATGGGCGTACTACTTCGGCGCCGATCGTTACCTCACGATCTCTCCGGAGACCGCCGAGGGGAAACGGTATCTCGCGGCGAAACGGCTCGCGATGAATGCGGGGTACGCATGCCGTCTTGAGACGATCGGAAGGATTCGAGGGATCGCGGAGAGCGTTTTTGGGCCGCAGGCAGCCGATGTGCGCGTCCTCTGCGATTTTTCCCATAACTCGATACTCCCCGAGGATGTCGGAGGTAGTCCCCTCTGGGTGCATCGTCACAATGCGTGCCGGGTTACGCCGGGGCGGCTCGTATTTCTCCCCGGCTACAGCTATACCTCTTCCTACGTCTGCATCGGGGGCGCGGGTGCGCCGCGGTTCCTCCATACCATGGATCACGGAGCGGGCAAGACGATCGACCGTTTCAGGGAAAAGGGGCTCGGGGGGCCGCTCGACGGACCACGGGCCACGAGGAGTTACAGCAACGAATCGAACGAACCGAGAATAGAGCCGCACTATTCGGACGAGGGCATCGACAAGGTCGTCGAGGTTCTCGCGCGGAACGATATCGTGATCCCGATCGCCCGGCTCACTCCCTTCGCCGGATATCGGTACTATTGGAAAGGGAGACTTTCGCGGTTCACGCAAGCGGCGCGAAGCCGCTGAGGGTTGACGAAGCCGGCCGGCACGAAGACCTATGTCCAAGAGCATCTCGATAACGGTAAAGGACCCGGAGAAGAGCGTCGGAGATCGGCTTCTTTTCGTGCTCCCCCTGTATTCCGGAACGAGGCGTGTCCTCTTTATCGGGATCGAAGGGGACGCGCTGCGAGAGGCTCTCGGGAAGCACGGCATCGTGGTGAACCACGCCGCGCTGAACGACGAGGGAGTAATCGACCCCCCGGCTCGCGCGGGCGCGGGCACCGCAGCGGCGGCTCCCCGCTCCGAGAATGAGCATCGCTTCGATATGGTCATCGCGGGTCGCTTGCCGAAAGGGGGAGCCTCTCGAGAGCGGTTCACGCGGTCGATCCTCGGCCTTCTTTCCCCGAGGGGGCATTTCGTTCTCATCATCGAGAACCGGTTCGGCTACGCGAGATTCCTCGGCGCCGCGCGGAAATTGCGCGCTCCATATTCTCGAACGATTTCGCGGGGGTTGATGTCTTTTCGCGGCGCCGGCGAGGCATTGCATCGGGCGGGATTTCGTTCGGTGGGCGTCTATGCCGCCGTCCCGGGGCTCGACGCGCCGCTCGTCTTTTTCTCCGTCGATAGACCGAATTCGCTCGAATCCCTTCTGGCCCAGTTTCCCGATTTTGCCCGCAAGAGATCGCGCGTGGCCCAGGGGATCATCAGCCTGGTCATCCGTACGAACCTGCACCGGCATTTCCTCAACGAGTACGTTTTTGTGACTCGCCCTGAGGCGGAAAGGACCGGGTGACGGGGATGCTCTTTTCCCTGAAGGAGACCGTGAGCAACCTGTTCAATGTATCCGATTTGGGTGAGGCGGTTCTCTGCCGCGTCGAGAAGGATGCGCCGGCGATCATCTATTTCTTCTTCGCGGGGGGGGCGCGGGCGCCGTTTCTCGTCGCGAAGCTCGCGAGCGATTCCGTTCATAACGCCGTCCTGAAGAGCGAATACGAAAGCCTCGTGAAGGCAGCCGGGATTGTGCGCGCGGCGAAAGCCGGCGATGTTCCCCGAGCCGATGGCGAGGGTGAGCTGCTCGGGCACTACTATTTTTTGCAGGATTTCATTCCGGGGGATGTGATCGACGAAGTGCTCGAGGGGGGCGGAGGCCGCAGGCGGCATCTCGAATCAAAACTGAGTCTGGCATGGAAATGGCTGATGGATTTTCAAGAGGCGTCGCGAAGCGGCGTCGCCAGAATCTCCGAGTTCGGGTTCGGATCGTTAATCGAGAGATACCGCCGGGCGTACAGGCTGACGGAGCGGGAAACTATCCGGCTCGCCGAGCTCGAGGGAGCCCTCTCGGCGATGCAAGACCGGACCGTCGAAAACGTCGCGTGCCATGGGGACTTGTTCCCGGGAAACGTCATTATTCGCGAAGGAAAGGCAGTGGTTATTGATTGGCGTTTTCTCCGGAGTGGCTATCATCCCGTCTTTGACGTCGCGACGTTCATGTCGACGTTCCGATCCAAGCGCGATTGGTCGATCGATGCGGAAGACGTCGAAATGTATTTCGACGAGCTCTTGTTCGGGGAGCATTGGGCGGGGAGTCGATTCGTCGAATTCGTCTCGTCCGGTTTCGCGCGCGGCGCGGCGATGCCGCGGGACGTGTTTCTTCTCCTTTTCGAACTCGCGCTTCTCGAATGGACGACGCGGGAATTCGCCGCGGGGGGGCACGTAACGGAGAAGGATGCCGTCTGGCGGCGGCGATTCGTGCATTTTATCGCTCACCGGGATCGTTTCGTTCTCGCCCGCGCGTTCGAGTAGCGGTACGGGCTTTTGGAGGATGCGCGCATGTGCGGCTTGTTCGGCATCATCAATCTTGATCGGCGCCCCATCGACCTCGGGGAAGCGAAGCGCATGCTATCGATCATCGATCACCGGGGGCCGAACGGCTCGGGATACTACCACAAGGATCACGTGTTTCTCGGTCACACGCGGTTGAGCATCATCGATCTCGAGGGAGGCTCTCAGCCGATCTACAGCGAGGACGGGCGATACCTCGTCATCTTCAACGGTGAGATTTACAACCACGAAGAGCTTCGGCCCGCGCTCATCGCCAAGGGGCACCGTTTCAAGACGCGCTCGGACACGGAGGTTCTTGTTCATCTCTTCGAGGAAGAGGGCGAGAAGTTTCTGCACAAGCTCTTGGGGATGTTTGCGTTCGCTGTTTTCGACACGAAAACGGAATCGCTCTTTCTCGCCCGGGACCGCATCGGCATCAAGCCGCTCTACTATGCCTGCAACGGGAAGAGCTTCATCTTCTCATCCGAGATGAAGGCGATTATCAAGTCCGGTCTCATCCCGCTCGAGATCAGCGACCGCGTCGTCTGTCAGTTTCTCACGCTTCACCATTCGATTCCTCCCGACACGCTCATAAACGGCGTCACGTCCCTCATGCCGGGGCATTACCTCTCCGTGAAGGGTTCGCCCGGGCCGCAGGTCCCCTACTGGGATATCGAATCGAACGAGGGCGCGGAGCTCCTGTCCTGGGACGAATCAATGCTGCGGGTCGAGGATCTTCTCTTCGACGCCGTGAAAAAGCGGCTCATGAGCGACGTGCCGCTCGGTCTCTTTCTCAGCGGCGGGGTCGATTCGAGTCTCATCGCCGTTCTCATGCACCGGATCGTCGGCAGCGGCGTCAAGACGTTCTCGATCGGTTTCCGGGAAAAGGAATTCAGCGAGTTGCCGTACGCGCGGCGCGTGAGTCGCCTGATCGACTCCGACCATGTCGAAATCGTCGTAACGGCGAAGGACATGATGGAGAGCATCGAGCGCGTCGTTTGGTTCCGCGAGACGCCGATATCGGAGGTGTCCGATATCCCGATCCATCTCCTCTGCAAGGCGGCTTCCGAGAAAGTGACGGTCGTGCTCACGGGGGAAGGCGGGGACGAAGTTTTCGGCGGTTATCGCAAGTACTATTTCGAGAACGTCGCGAAGCGCATGGCTCCCCTCGCGAACCCGCTCGTACGCGGGCTGTGCCGGAACAGGCTGGCGGACGCGCTCATGCCGCAGCGCATCGGCACGGCGCTCGACCTCCTCCTCGTGAAGGAACGCTACCGGCGGTACTATCGATGGTTCAGCTTCTTCCGCGCGGAGGAGCTCGTCCACATGATGCGCGATGACCGCCGCGAGCTCCTGGCCGGCGTGGAAAACGCTTACGCCGACATCGTGAAGAGGAAGAAATTCCGCTCGAACATCGAGGAGATGCAGTACCTCGATATCAAGGTCTGGCTTCCGGACAATCTCCTGCTTCGCGCCGACCGCCTCTCGATGGCGAGCGGCCTTGAGGCGCGCGTGCCGTTCCTCGATCATCGCCTCGTCGAGCTGAGCTATCTCCTTCCGACGCGCTTCAAGGTGCACGGCGCGACGGGAAAATATATCATCAAGAAGATCGCGGAAAAACACATCGACCACGATATTATATACCGGCCGAAGGTCGGATTCGAAGTCCCCGTGGGACAGTGGTTCCGGACCGATCTCAAGGACTACCTCGTCTCGCGCCTCATGCGGGACGATTCTTTCTGCGCGGAATTCCTCACGCGGAAGAGCATCGAGAAGCTCGTCGCTGAACACGTCGAAGGGCGCAGGGACCACCACAAGAAGCTATGGATGCTCTTGAACCTCGAACTCTGGCGCGACGGCTTTATCGCGCGGTGATGTGGCTATGAAGATACTCTGGCTGAAGAATAATCTGCTCCATCCGCTCGACGCGGGGGGCAGGATCAGGTCATACCATATCCTCCGGCGGATCAACAGGAAGCACGAGGTGCATTACGCCGCGTTCGCCGATGAGCGCAGGGATGCGGCAGCGATGCGTCTCGCGTCCGAATACTGCCGCCGCCTGTTCACCGTCGAGCCGCCGCGCATCCCCGAGAAGAACACGCCCGGTTACTATGCGCGGGTGTTCGGGGGCCTCATCGACCCCACGCCGTTCACCGTATCATCGTATCGGAGCCCGACGATGCGCTCGCTCGTCGAGCGGCTCCTCGCAGCGAACGGGTACGATATCCTCGTCGCCGACTTTCTCGCAATGTACCTCAACGTGCCCGACGTGCCGTCGATTCCCGTCGTGCATTTCTCGCACAACGTCGAGGCCATGATCTGGAAGCGCCATGGGGACAACGAAAAGAACGCATTCAAGCGATTCGTCTTCAGACGCGAGCAGAAACGCCTCGAAGGTTTCGAACGCAGAATCGTCACGACGTCAGCATTCACCATCGCGGTATCCGAGAAGGACTGCGGGCATTTCAGGCGCGTCTATGGGGCTACGCGGGTCGGATCCGTCGCGACCGGGGTCGACACCGGGTATTTTGCCCCGCGGGGAAAGTCCGAGGATCCCGACTCGATCATCTTTCTCGGTTCGATGGACTGGACGCCCAACATCGACGCGATTCACCATTTCGTGAGAAGCATCTACCCGCTCATCAAGAACGAGGTGCCCGCCGCAAAACTCTCGATCGTCGGCCGCAGTCCCGATGTTTCCGTAACGGCGCTTCAGGAGAGGGATCCCTCGATCATCGTAACGGGCACGGTATCCGATACGAGAGACTACATCGACAGAGCCGCGGTTGCCGTCGTGCCGCTCAGGATCGGTGGAGGCACGCGGCTTAAGATCTACGAGATGATGGCGATGGCGAAGACGATCGTCTCGACGACGATCGGCGCCGAGGGTTTGAACTATTCGGACGGAAAGAACATTCTCATCGCGGACGAAGCGGAGAGGTTCGCGCAGCTCGTGATCGAGGCGCTCCGCGACGGCCGCCGCCGCGGGGCGATCGGGAACGATGCCAGGGACTTTGTCGTATCACGTTGCTCATGGGATGCGGTCGCGGATGAGTTCGTGCAATTGCTCGACCGTGCGAAGAAAGGGTGCGGATAATGAAGATAAGCGTCATGGGAATGGGGTACGTCGGATGCATTTCGGCCGCCTGCCTCGCGAACGAGGGGCATTCCGTCATCGGCGTCGATGTCAATTCTCTGAAGGTGGATTTGATCAACGGGGGGAACACCCCCATAATCGAGGCTGGCATCGGAGATCTGATCGCCACGAATGTCGGGAGTGGAACCCTCCGCGCGACGACGAACGCGAGGGCGGCGATCGTCGACACCGATATAACGATCGTGTGCGTGGGCACTCCGAGCAGGGCGAACGGGAGCCTCGAGCTCGACTACATCGAGAAGGTGTGCGCGGAGATCGGCGCCGCGCTGAAGGGAAAAGACACGCGGCACCTCGTCGTTATCAGGAGCACGATTCTTCCGGGGACGATGCGGGGCGTGGTGATTCCGACGATCGAGGCACGGAGCGGTCTCGAGGCGGGTTCGGGCTTCGGCATCTGCTTCAACCCCGAGTTTCTCCGCGAGGGGACATCGATTGAGGATTACTATCATCCGCCCAAGATCGTTGTCGGGAGCGCGGCGCCGCAGGATGCGGACCGCGTGTGTGATCTCTACAAGGGCATCGCCGCGCCGACAATCAAGACAACCCTCGAGGTCGCCGAGATGGTGAAATACGTGGACAATTGCTTCCACGCGCTCAAGGTCTGCTTCGCGAACGAGATCGGGAACGTTTGCAAAGAACTTCAGATCGATAGCCACGCCGTTATGGATATCTTTTGCAGCGATACCAAACTCAACCTTTCGAGCTACTATTTCAAGCCCGGGTTCGCCTTCGGAGGCTCGTGTCTTCCAAAGGACCTTCGGGCGCTCACCTACAAAGTGAACGATCTCGATCTCAAGGCGCCGGTTCTCGCGGCGATCCTCGACAGCAACGAGTATCAGATCAAGCGCGGGGCGCAGATGATCCTCGATAAAGGGAAGAAGAACGTCGGCGTGCTCGGTTTCAGTTTCAAGGCCGGCACCGACGATCTTCGCGAGAGTCCCATGGTGGCGCTCATCGAGCTTCTCATCGGCAAGGGGTATAAGCTCAAGATCTACGATACGAACGTGAATCTCGCGAAGCTTGTCGGCGCTAATAAGGAGTACATCGAGAAGCACATCGAGCACATCTCGGCCCTCATGACGTCGAGTGTCGAGGAGCTCGTTTCCTTCGCCGAGATAATCGTCATTGGCAACAAAGCGGAAGAGTTCGTGAAGATTCTTCCCCTGCTCACCGAGCGCCACGACGTCATCGACTTCGTGCGGATCGCGAAGGAGGTTCGCACGAAGGCCCGCTATGAAGGATTGTGTTGGTAGCATGGCTGCAGTCGTTCAATTGCGCAGGCTCACCCTCGGAGAGCTCGCCTTCAGGCTGGCCGAGGAATTGAGGTTCGCTCGGGAGCGCGTCGCCGCACGAAAGGGGATTGCCTCGCATGCGGGAGCGTCGCGGCCGGACGAAACCGTTCCGCGGATTCTCTTCGCTTCGTTGCGGGAGCCCGAAGCGTCGCGCCGACTCTGGCTCGAGTTGTTTCCCGAATCGGCGCGCGAATCTGTCGCGATCTCCGATCAGATTCTCGCAAACCGGTTCCCCCTCTTTTCCGATGTCGTTGATTTCGGCGCTCATATCGACTGGCACCTCGACTATCACTCTCAAAAACGGACGCCGCTCAGCTTCTATCGCGATCTCCATCGCGCCGACCCCTGCGTCGTTGGGGACACGAAGAACATCTGGGAGCTCAACCGCCAGAATTATCTCCTGCACCTCGGGAAAGCGTATTTCGCGACGAGGGAGAGGCGGTACTACGAGAAATGGAAAGAGATCATTCTATCGTGGATCGAAGGCAACCCGCATAATCGCGGCATTAACTGGGAAAGCAGCATAGAGCTGGCGATCAGGGCCATCAACTGGATCTGGTCGAGCTGGTTCTTTATCGAGGAACTGAAACAGGATCCGGCGCTGCGTGAGGCGTTCCATGCGGCGCTCTCGGCGCATGCGCGGCATATCAACGATCACCTCTCGTTCTATTTCAGCCCGAACACGCACCTCACCTGCGAGGCCCTCGGTCTCGTGTACATCGGCGCGTCGTTCCCGTCCATTCCGTCGGCGTCGCGATGGGTGTCGCGCGGCTTCGACATTCTCGAACGGGAGCTCGCTCGACAGGTGCTCGACGACGGCGGCTATTTCGAAATGGCAACCTACTATCACAAGTACACGATCGATTTCTACTTGCAATACCTCGTGCTCGGGGAGGACCGCGCGCGGCAGGCCCCGGACGCGGAGTCGAAGATCAAGAAACTCATCACGCATCTCGCGCTGATCGCGGAGCCCGAAGGCACGATTCCCCTCTTCGGCGATTCCGATGGGGGTGAGCTCCTGCACCTGGGGATGAACAAGCGATCCGTGAAAGGCGCCTGCTGCGCCGCAGCCGCGCTTCTCGGGGATGCGGAGCTCGCCTCCCTCTGCGACAACGCATACGCGGAGGAGGCGTTTTGGCTCCTTGGAAGAGCCGGTTTCGAGACGTTCGGTAATCTGAACCGCGGCGACCGGCGTGCGACGCACCATTCGATCAACAAAGCATCGGGCGTCTTTTGCTTCAGAACGGGAATGCGCGAACGGGACGCCTACGTGACGATCGATTGCGGCCCGCATGGCTGGAGGGCCTGCGGGCATGCCCATGCCGACCTGTTGAGCTTCGAGTGGTATTGCGACGGCGCGAAAGTCGTCGTCGATCCGGGTACCTATACGTACAAAGGCTCGAGGCAATCGCGTGATGAAGCGCGGAGCAGCCAGCGCCACAATACGATTACGATCGACGGCATCTCGCAGTCGATTCCGGGCGACACGTTCAAATGGAAAACGATTGCCCACCCGAAATACGCGGCCGCGCGGACATTCAAGCGATATGGGCTCTTCGAGGGGGAACACGACGCCTATGAAGCACTCGGGTGCCGGCATCGGCGCTCGGTGCTGTTCCTGGGCGCCGAGCTCACGGTGGTCGCCGATTTCGTCAAGGTGGCGCGACCCCGGGCATCGCTCCTCTCGAACCTGCAGTTCGGCGAGGGGACGCTCGAGCGGGTCGGCGCTCACGCGTACCGCTTTGTGCCCGCCTGCAATTCGAAGAGCTATTACGTGCGCCTCATGGGGACGCGGGATTTCGATACTGCCGTCGAGGAATCAGAAATCTACCCCGACTATAACAGGGCCGTGAGCGCGCCGAGACTCATGCTGACGGAGCGTGATCTCTGCGCCGATCAGGTGATCGTCATGCTCTTCGGAACGGATTCCGCGCTGCTCCGGAGCTTTGGCCTCGGCGGCGGTATGATTCTTAAGGGTTTCGCGGCAGAGCGCGAATATGAAATCCATCTTGCGCCCGAAGGCATCGACGCGGTATCAATCGACGCGAAAGCGCTTCCATTATGAGTCGTGCGCTCGAATACATGAAGGATCGCCCCACCTACGAGGCTCAGCCGCGGGCCGTCGCGTTCTACCTGTTCATGAAAAGGGCATTTCTGCTCTTCTTCAAACTCCTCGGTCTCTTTCGTCTGTCGAGCCGTCTCACGCGCAGAGGTTGCCGCATACTCTGCTACCACGGTTTCTCGCTCGCTGACGAAAGCGCATTCAGCAGGCGGACATTCATTGATCCCGATACCTTCGAGAAACGAATGGCGTTTCTCAAGAGAAACGGCTTCCGCGTGCTCGGGCTCGATGAGGCGCTCAGGCTCCTTGATGCGGACGCGATGCCGCCGAAGGCGACCGTCATAACGATAGACGATGGATTCCTGAGCGTGCGCACCGTTGCCTGGCCCGTCCTCGAGAAGTATCGTTTCCCCGCGACGATCTACGTGTCGACCTACTACGCGGTCAAGGAGAATCCCGTCTTCAACCTCGCGGTCCAGTACATGTTCTGGAAAACGAGAAAGACCGAGATCGACGTTACGGGAATCGGCATCCCTCGATCAGGCGTCGTCTCCTTGGGCGAAAAGGACGCAAAGACCGCGCTCCTCTGGGAGATCATCCGGCACGGAGACGCCGATTGCGACGAGGAGGGGCGAGTGAGGCTCTCGTGCGCGATCGGGGAGCGCCTGGGCGTCGATTACGAGGGCATCGCGAAAAGTCGCATGCTCAGCATCATGACTCTCGATGAGATCAAGGAGCTCGCCGCGTCCGGCGCCGACATCCAGCTCCACACGCACCGGCATGAATTTCCGCGGGTCCGCGAGAGCGCCCTTCGCGAGATACGGGACAACCGGGCGGTGCTTGAGCCCATCGTCGGAAAGACGCTCGAGCATTTCTGCTACCCGAGCGGGTTCTGGGCCGAGGATCAGTGGCCCTGGCTCGCTGAAACGGGCATGCGAAGCGCCGTCACCTGCGAGAGCGGATTGAATTATCGGGATACGCCGCGCTACGGGCTCAGGCGAATCGGGGACGACGAGGGTTTGTCCCAGATAGAACTGGAAGCGCAGATGTGCGGTTTCTATGAAATGTTCCGCCCGTTCATCAAATCGCGGTAGAGCGCGAGCACTTCCTCGATGTTGCCGCTGTTTTCCGGCCCCGGCACGCGTTCCTTCTCCTGCAGCCCCAACCGCTCTTCGATCGCGCCGCGGAGCGCGTCGGGATCGCCGATCGGAACGAGACGCACCCCCTGCGGCCTGAGTCCGGTGTCCGTCGCGACGACGGGCACGGCGAGGTGCAGAGCTTCTCTCACGGCGATGGAATCCCCATCGTAACGGGACGTCCGGAGGAACACGTCGCACCGGCGGATCGCTCCGAGCGTTTCCTCGTGCGGCATGTCCCCGCACAACAGAACATCCCCCGCGTAGGGCTTCCCGGCTATCCGCGCCCGCAGGTCCCCCTCGAGACTCCCCGAACCGATGATCACGAGCCCCGCCTTCGAGTGTTGCTCGCGGGTACGCCCGAGGGTGTCAATCTGGAGAGAGAGATCGTATTCCGGTTCGAGAAGCCCGACCGTACAGAGGACGGGATCGTGCGCTGCGAAGAAGTCCTCGAGCCGTTCGCTCAGACGGCGGTCCCGTGGCGCCGGAGGAAGGGCGTGCGGCAGGATGAGCAGCACTTTTTCCGGCTTCAGGCCGAAGCGATGGAAGAGCCCGACGAGCTCGGGATTGACGCAGATGATCCGGTCGAATCGGCGGAAGACGAAACCTCTCAGCGTGAGCGGTCGCGCGCTCAGCCCCGCCGGCGAGGCGGGATACCCTCCCGAATGGAAAGTGAGCACCGCTTTCTTCCCCGGAATCGAGCAGCAGGCAAAGGCGAGCGCGAGGAGCCGCGTCGTGACGTTTCCGCCGATATGCAGGTGCACGATGTCGTAGCGGAGCCGCACGAGGAGCCGGAGGAGCCCGAGCCCGTTCCTCGGGTAGTAGATACCGTCCGCGTCGGGCTTGCGGTGGCGCGTGATGTTGATGACCTGCGGAGAGAAGCCGTTGCCGAGCAAGAGCCGATGGATAGCGACCAGGTTGCTCTGCACGCCGCCGTGGGGAGGAGGATAGGGGCCCAGCTGAAGCACTCGCATGTTCGTATCGCTAGTAGAGGATCGCTTCGAGATCGATGGCGCACGGCGTTTGCGTCCGCGCCGATTCGAGCATGCGCAGTCCGCCGATCGTCGCGCGCGCGCCGTCCCGCTCGGTGACCTCGGGCGGTTCGCCGCTGCGCAGACTCGAAAGGAAGGACGCCATCTGCATATCGTACCCCTTCGCGGGCCAGAGGCGGGATTTGGTCCTGCTCACAGCGCCCATGACGGTGGACCGCTTGAAGTTCTCCGCGACTGCGCCGCCGCCGTTCACGAACACCTCGACGCGTTCCCCCTGTGAAGCCTTGCTCCCGACGGTGCAATAGGTGAAATTCGCGATGGACCCGTCCGCGAAAAAGAAACTCGCCGCGATATTGTTCTCTCCGATCGGTTCGGCCGCGCCCGTCGGCAAGCTGAACGCGGAGACGCCGACCGGCTCCGACCCGAGGAGCCAGTACATGAGGTCTATGAAATGGACCGCCTCTCCGAGAATCGCCCCGCCGATCGATGGATCGGCGCCCCAGAAGGAGCCTGACATGCCGGGCGAATTGATGCGGCAATTTATCACCGCGGGGCCCGATCGTCGCGCCGCGAATTGTTTGAGCTCCCGATAGCTCGGCGCGAAGCGTCTGTTGAATCCGACCGACAGACGCTTGCCGCTTTCACGCACCGCCCCCAGGAGCGCGCGGCATTCATCCTCCGTGAGCGCCATGGGCTTCTCGACGAAGACGTGCTTACCCGCCTTGAGCGCCGCGAGCGCCTGCTCCGCATGATATTGATGGCGGGTGGTGATGATGACGACGTCGATCGCGGGATCCTTCAGAATATCCGCGTAATCCGTGCAGCAGTAAGCCGCGCCGTACCGGCGCGCGTAACTCTTGGCGCGCACGCCGTTCGTCGCGCATACTGCGCGCAGCGTGACGTTCGGAGTCTTCTTGATGCGTGGCATGTGCGCCCACCGCACGATGTTCGACGCCCCGACGAGGGCGACGCGCAGGCCCGAGGAGCCGGCTGGCGGGGCGGCGACGGGAACCGCCGTCTTTCCTCCTGCGGGCGGGGTGATTTCAGCCGAACCCGGCACGGGGTAGCGCAGAAGCACGGCGAGGCTGCGTGCCGAAGCGTCCAGGATCGTCTCATATGCCCGCGGCGCTTCGGTCAGCGGGAACTCGTGCGTGATGAGCGGCTTGAGCCTGACGTCTCCGCGGGAGACCAGTCTCAGGAATTCCGCCATATTGCGGTTCTCGGTCCAGCGCACGTACGCGATCGGGTAATCCTGAGCGCCCTTTTCGTAGCGTTCGTCGTAGCTGCCGGGACCGTACGCGCGCGACATGAAGAGCCGGATTTCCTTCTTGTACATCTCTTCCCAGGGGAAATGCATGTCGACGGCTCCGACGATGACGATACGGCCCCGATCCTTGCAGATCGAGAGCGCTTGCGCGCAGGGAATCGCCGATTTCGAGGCGGCCGCGACGATGACGCAGTCCGCCCCTCTTCCATCGGTGATGCCTCGGATCGCTTCCGGAAGTGACGCGCCCCCCAAGAATCCGTGCGAAGCGCCGAGGTTCCGCGCGAGCTCCACGCGGTTCTCGACGAGATCGATCGCCAGGGCGATGCCGCCGCTCGCGCGCACGAGCTGGCAGACGAGCTGTCCAACGATCCCCAGGCCGAGCACGGCGACCGTATCACCGAGGCCGATCTCGGCGATGCGGATCGAGTTGAGCGCGATGCTCCCGAGGGTCGTGAAGCACGCTTCCTCGAATTGCACGTCGTCCGGAACCGGGACGACGAGGTTTCTCCCGGTGATGATCGTCTCGGCGTGTCCGGTTCCTTCGCCCCCGTAGGCAACGCGCGCCCCGACGGCCATATCCGTCACGGTCGGATGCTTGTCGATGAGGATTCCCGCCCCCGAATAGCCGAGCGCCGCGTACTCATTGAACTTCGCGAGAATCTCATGCGTCGTGCGCACGGGATCGGTGATCTTCATTACTTCCCAGATCTTCCGGAGATGGGAGGGATTCTCAGCGACTTCCTTGACCACAGCTTCTTGATGGATGCTCGCCGTTTCGGTCCCGCTCGAGATGAGGGAGTATACGGGCTTGATGAGAACATGGTGGGCCTTCGCGATCGGCTCCGGGACTTCGTCCACGATAATGTCCCGAAGACCTTTTCGAATCACTTGTTTCATCGTAACCGCTCTTCCCGGCGAATAGAGTGTGTACGAGACCTTTTCGGATAATTCCGCGTTCAGAGAGAGAACGTTCAAGGGAACGCTATCAGAACCAATCGGGTTGAGCAAGAAGAATACCAGTTGCTGCCGGGGGGGAGCGATGCGCCACCGGCGAAGAAAAAACGGTTGAAATCATTTCAGCCTTGGCATATCATCCGCGGAGAGCGCAACTGCTCAATTTGTTATTATACAATAGGTTGTTTGATTGCGCGCTCGGGGCGCCGGTGAACACCAAATGAGAATCTCCGAATTCATCCTGAAAATCAAGCGGAGGGAAACTCCTTTCTACGATCGTCTATACCGGATGGGGAAGGCCGCACGCGGATGGGAGATGCCCTACGTCAAAGGGCTCCACGATTTCGGGTACCACGAGCGATTGTTTAGAATCAACGCATGGCGTTCCTTTTGGCGGGTGTTCTATTATCAGCCGCTCTTTCGCAGCCGGTGCGTTTCGTGCGGCAGTCGTCTCTATATCGACAACACCGGCCAGGGAATTCCGTTCCTCGAGGGAAACCTCAAGATAAGAATCGGGAACGATGTCTTTCTCTACGACCGCATCACGCTCGCCGGTCTCACCGCCGGCGAGAATCCGATGTTCACGGTCGGCGACAACACGATGATAGCCATGCCGATCGCGATTATGGTAGGCCGTGAGGTCTCGATCGGCTCGAACTGCCTCATCGGGAGCAGTCTCATCGCCGACAACTCCGGCCATAACCTCGATTACAAGATTAGATTCCAGAAGCTCGTCAAGATCCTCATCGGTAAAGTGAAGATCGGCAACTACGTCTATACCGGTCACCAGTCGATAATCATCGGCAACGTCACGATCGGCGACGGAGCGATTATCGGCGCGGGCTCGGTGGTCACCACGAGCATTCCGCCCTTCTGCGTCGTCGTGGGCAATCCGGCGCGCCTCGTCAAGAAGCTCCCCTTCCCGAAAGAGATGATAGATGTCGTCGGGGAGGAGCAGTACCGAAAGTACCTCGATGCGAAGGTCGAAGCGTAAGAAGGAACCTATTTGAACAATGCGTCCAGCGTCCGCACCCAACGACGCGGATGCCTTCTGTCCTGACTCTCATAGCGATACAATACGAGAATGGCGAGCGCGATGCTTGCCAGGATGAGCACGTAGTTCAGAAACTCCGGCACGGCCGCATAGAAATTCAACACGCCCACCGCCTTCACGCAGTAGAGGTGCACCACGAAGGCCAGCAAGGCGTGACGGCCGAGGAGAGCGACCCCGGGGTAGAAAGGCATCGCTCGTATCACCCGCCAAAATCTCATCGTCCCGAGCAGGATCGTCGTTATGATCGGCGCCTGGTAGAGAAGTCCGAACACATTCAAAGGATGCGTCGAGACAAGGCGGCCGGGAAAAATCTTTCCGTGCAGAAGGGTCATCGTTATGATCAGCGCCGCGCAACTTGCGATGAGCCACCCGTTCAGGTTGCGGGGGCCGAGCCTGCCGCCGGCGTACACGGCTTTCCCCCACGCGCAGCCCGCGACGAAGTAGAGCTGAATAACCAGGAACGGGAACACCGCCGGGTCGCCCGGATCCAATAGGTGCGGCGAGAAATTGCCCAACGCGAACAATGCGGCGCTCGCGACGAAGAGCGCCCAATCGAGCTTTGCCCCGAACAGGAACAGAATGAGCGGGCTCGCGAGGAACAGAGGAATAAATGTCGGAAGGATGTGCACGACTCCGATCTGGTTCATAAAGGCGGCCGATTTCAAAACGAAGAGCCACAGCGGTTCCTCGCGGCCGACGCTTCCGTAACGGATCACGTGAAGAGGAACATTCACGGTGACGATGACGATATATTGAATCGCGAGAATCTGCAACGCCCTCCCCCAAAGCCGCCGCGACGTTTCCCGGCGGTCCCGCAGATAACCCGCGAAATAGTGCTGCCCGATCATGAAGCCCGCCAACAGCACGAATAGCGCCATTGCGGTTTCCGTATAGCTGACCAGCTTGTCCAGAATCGACGGGAAGTAGCGAGAGAGGTGGCTCACCATCATCTCGATGATCGCGAAACCTCTGAGAAAATCGATTGTCTCGATTCTCCCGGCCGTTGCTTCTTCCGAACCTGATTTTTCCAAAGCGTTCTTGGCCTCCGCATGAGCCGTGAAGAGCAGAAATCAAGCGAGTTGAGGTTCGCCGGGTCGCTCCATGTCAAGAGAAACCAGATACACGAGCCGGTTGATGATGATCAGGTGCCACAGAAGCGGCGTGTAGAGGAGTTCGTAAAAAAACGCGGAAACGAGAATCGCAAGAAGGGCGGCGTTCAGTCCCTTGGACACGGCGATCACGGCGGATGGCTGAAGAAAGATGTCATGACGGAAATCGTCCCGTGCCTGGTTGCCGGCGAATCGTTCGGCGTTTTTTCGAGTCCGCCGGTTCGTCTTGATGAAGTCGGCGAGGAGGAACCACATAGCCACGGCACCAACAAGCCCATACTCACACAGGACGGACAGCGGCGCGCAATGGAGTGCTCTGCCCCACATCTTCCCGGGAGTGTACCCTGCGGAAATAGCTTCACCATAGCCCACGACTCGAAAGATCGCGATGCCGAAATTCCCGGTGCCGACGCCGAAGATAGGGCTGCTCAGAAACTCCCGCCATCCCCATCCCCAGAGGATCTTTCTGTCGAGACCGGTGCCCCCCTTGGTTCCCTCATTGGAGATCGTCTGCATGGTCGCCCAATATCGATGAGCGAGCTCTGGAGCAACGTTGATGAACACGAGAACCATTGCCGCCACCGCGACGGCCATGAGAATCTTGCGCTTTGTATTGAGCCAGAGATTGCCGATCACGGCGATGAAGGCGAGAAACACGCCGCGCCCGAAGGAGATGATGATTCCGACGATACAGAAGATCACCGTGGCAATGGTCAGCAGCTTCAAGAGCCGGCCCGGCAAAGCATGGTAGAGGAAAAAGGCGTATACAAATCCCATCACCATCAAGGGCCCGAATCCATCGCGGTTTGCGAAATGTATATGCCAGTAAACGATTTGGCGGGTGCCTGGATCGATATCGCTGGCGATCGGTGTCAGCTTGAGACTGACCAATCCCCAGATGCCGTAGTACAAGAACATGAAGAAGTACAATCGGAGGATCGTGGCGGCTCTTTTCGGGGTGTTGCAGAAGCTGAGCGTCAAGAGCCCCAGAGCGTAGTACTGGAACATTTGACGAACGATGAGCCGCGCGATGCCCCAGTTCCCGAACACGAACGCGATCACGGTCCCGAACAGCGTCAGACCGAAGAATACCGTAAACCATTTCACGTGTCTCTTCGGGGCCGGGGAAAAAAACCATCGGATACATGTTGCGAAAAGCAGAAGTTCAGGGACCCACTTGAGCGGCGCCAGTGCCGGAATATAATGGGTTATCAGTCGCGCAGGCTCGAACAGAAAGAGAAACCAGAGGCAGATAACCAGCCGATTATCCAGCACGTACTTGCTGTCGGCGTCAGTCCCGTGCGGCGATTCCGAAGACGAGTCTGGAGCGTCCGGTATACGAGGTCCGTTCGCGGCAAACCGGAACCATCGCTGCGGCCTGCTATTCATCGAACCCTCACGCATGGGCGGCACGCTCAACATGGGCTCTCATCGGAAAGGGATACTATGGAAATATCGAATCCCTGTCAAGATGTTCACGTGGAGTGAATTACGGCGCGAGAACCGTTTTCCGCGAGATCGTTTCCTTGCCCGCCGGGTCAAGCGTCATAACGGGCTTGATTGCAGTGCGAAAAGTCAGGCATAATGAGCCCACGTATGCTCCTTCTCTTTTACATCAGCCTCGGAGTCATCCTCTACGCCTATTTCGGCTATCCCCTGCTCCTGATGTTCCGGAAGCTCGTCGGCGGCAGGCCCGTCATGAAAAAGGATATTCTGCCGATGATCTCGGTGCTCATACCCGTCCACAACGAGGAACGGCACGTCGAGCGGAAGATCGGGAATCTGCTGGAGTCGGACTATCCGCGGGACAGGATGGAGATCATCGTCGGGTGCGACGGCTCGACGGACGGCACGCTCGCGATCATCGAGCGGCTGGCCGCGGAGGGCGCGATCCGGTATTGCGCGTCGCCCGAGCGGATCGGCAAACCCGCCATGCTCAATATGCTGGCGCGGGAGGCGGGAGGGGAGATCTACGTTTTCGCGGATGCGCGCCAGCGCTTCGAGCGGGGGGCGATCCGGGAGCTGGTACGGTGCTTCGGCGACGAGAGCGTGGGATGCGTGAGCGGTGAGCTCGTCATCGAGGATACGACGGAAGGCAGCGGCCGCGGCGTCGGGCTCTACTGGAAATACGAGGTATGGCTGCGGAAGATGGAGAGCGATACTGGCTCGATGCTGGGGGCGACGGGTGCGATCTACGCGATTCGCAAGGAATTCTTCCACCCCTTGCCCGAGGATGTGCTGCTGGACGACGTTTTCACGCCGCTGAACGCGATCATGGCGAAGAAGCGGGCCGTCCTCGAACCCTCGGCCCGCGCGTTCGACACGGTGTCGGAGAGCACGGAGAAGGAGTTCATGCGCAAGGTCCGGACGCTCGTCGGCAATTTTCAAATCTTTTCGCTATTCACCGCGGCCTTCGATCCGTCCCGGAGCCCCATCGCGTGGCAGCTCTTCTCCCATAAATTCCTGCGGCTGACGCTCTCCTATTTTCTCGCTTTATTGTTCATCTCGAGCGCTTTCCTCGCGCAGACCGGTCTCGCCTTTCGCGCGCTGCTGTTCCTGCAGGCCGCTTTCTATGCGCTGGCCGTGGCCGGCCATTTTCTGGAGAGAACCGGGACGAGAATCTCGGGTATTACGCGACTCTTATACGTCCCCTATGAGTTCTGCGTGTTGAATGCCGCGGCGGTCGTGGCCCTCTTCAAGTATCTGTCGGGGGGCATGGACGTGAGATGGCATAAGTAGGGCGTCGGCCTGCCGCGCATGCGCCCCGCGGCGGATCAGGCCCCCCCGCGGCGTCTCAGGCGTCCCCCGCGAGGAACGGATTCTCCCGCTTCTCCTCGCCGATCGTCGTGCGCGGCCCGTGCCCGCAGTAGACGATCGTCGCGTCGGGGAGGGTGAAGAGCTCGTTCCGGATCGAGGCGAGGAGCGTTTCCAGATCCCCGCCCTCGAAATCGGTCCTGCCGATCGAGCGGCAGAAGAGCGTGTCTCCGGCGAGGACGAATCCGTCGAAGAGGATCGATATCCCCCCCGGCGTGTGCCCCGGCGTGTGGAGCACCTTCCCCCGCGCCGCGCCGAAGACGATCTCGTCCCCGGCCGCGAGCACGCGATCGACCTTCGGCTCCCTGATCCGCCCCATGCCCCAGAACGGCGCCTCCTTGACGGAGAGCTTCGCGATGCGCAGGTCGTCCTGGTGGAGCGCGAACGGAACGCGATAGCGCTCCTGGAGCTCGAATACGGATGCGATATGATCGCTGTGCCCGTGCGTGCTCACGATCGCGACCGGCTCGAGCCGCGTTTCCTCGACGAACGTCTCGACGAGGTCGGGATCGCCCCCCGGATCGACGATGATCGCCTTCCGCGTTTCGGGGCACGAGAGAATGTAGCAGTTCGTCTCGATGGGGCCGACGACCCTGCACGCGACGCGAACATCGCTTGTTCCGCTCATACGTTTCCTCACTTCGTTCGCTTCCGGGGATCCGCCGGGCACGCGAGCGCCCCCGTCGGGCAGACGAGCGCCGCGACGCCGCACGGGCGGCAGCGCTCGCGCGCGACGACGAGCTCGAGCCCCTCGACGACGAGCGCCTCGGCGGGGCAGGCCGAAACGCACGCGCCGCAGACGACGCAGCGGGCGCGGTCGACCGTCAATTCTTCGGAGGAGCCCTTCATCCTTTTCTCCCGGCGAGCCATTTGCCGGCGAATTGTATCAAAAGCCGCGGATTCGCCGCAACGAGGGCGCGCACCATGAGGAGCGGCTTGATGCCCTTCTCGTCGAAGATGCCCGGCACGCGCGAGAGCTCCCGGGCCATGCGCGACATCTCGTCGTCGGGGAGCGCGTAGAATATGCGCGCCGCGTGGTGGAAGGCGTCGTTCGTCTTCCCGACGGCGCGTTCCCACTCGCGCGTGTACGCGCCGAGGTCCTTCGCCGAGGAGCTTCCCCGCGCGAGCGCGGGGAGGATGGCCGCGGCCGCCATGTCGGCCGCTTCGAGCGCGTTGACGATGCCTCCCCCCGAAAAGGGATTGTTCTGGTTCGCCGCCTCGCCGACCGCGACGAATCCGTCCGCGGCGAGCGAGCGCATGCCGCGCGCCACGGCGCATCCGCCGATGACGAGGCGCGCGCGCCTGCCGCCCGGCGCGCGGCGGGCGAGAAAGACCTCGAGGTATTCGAGGGCCGTTTTTCCGGCCGCGCGCAGCGGATTGATCCCGACGCCGACGTTCGCCCGCCCCGGCCCCTTCGGAAACACCCACGCGTAGCCTCCCGGCGCGAAGGCCGCGCCGAGATGGAACTCGATGCGGCGCCCCGGGACCTCGATCCCTTCCACGAGCGCCTCGGCGCAGGCGAAGATCTCGTCGGGACGGAAGCTCTTCTTCAGGCCGGCCCACCGCGGGGAGAGCGATTCGACCCCGTCCGCCCCGACGGTGACCTCCGCCGCCGCCTCGTACTCGGCGCCGCTCGCGAGATCCTTCACCCGCGCGCCGCGGACGTGGTTCCCCTCGCGGATGAGCCCCGTCGCCTGATGGCCGGTGCGCAGCTCCGCGCCGGCGGCGACGGCCGCCTCGGCGAGGCGCCGGTCGAAGAGCTCGCGGTCGACGACGAATCCGATCCCCGGCATATCGCGCTCGAATCTCGTTCCGTCGGGCGCGACGATGAGGAAGCCGTCGATGGGGGAGGAGACGATGTCGTCGTCGAGCGCGAGGTACCGTTCGACGTCCTCGCGCGGCCCCACGGCCTCCGCGCAGCGGACGGGAAAGCCGACGCGCGGGCGCTTCTCGAGGAGCAGCGCGCGCCGGCCGCCCCGGGCGATCTGCGCGGCGGCCCTCGAGCCGGCCGGCCCCGCGCCGATCACGACGACGTCGAAACGGGAGTTCACGGTCATAGATAATAGGAAAAGTTGAGCGACAGGATGAAGCCCGTATAGCTGAGATCGAAGTTGCCGCCGTGAATTTCGAACTTGCTCTGGCCCATCTGGTATTTCCCCTCGAGCCCCGCCGCGAACCTGTTCGTGATGAAGTAGCTCAGTCCCATCTCCAAATGCAGGCCCGCCTGAAGGCTGCTCTGATCGACGTTCTCGCCCGGGTTGTCGAACGGTTCGCCGTCGCTCGTCCAGCTCTTCGTTTCGAGGCTCACCATGGGGACCAGCGCCGAGAATCCGGCCCCGACGAAGGGGGAGAGGCTCTGCGGCGCGGGAGGAACGAAGTAGTACGAGAATCCCACCTCGAAGGAGAGGAGGTACACATCGAGCGTCCGCTGGATATCGAGAGGAATCTTGTTATCCACGGAATCGCCGGTGTCCGCGATGTAGTTTCCGTCGCTCGAGGTGCTGATGTAGGTGAGCGCCGCGCTTCCCTTGAAAAAGTGATTGGGCGTGAGCGGCCGCTCATAGGTGAGCCGCATGTGCGGCGCGGGAGAGAGATCCTCGAAGGTGTCCATCCCGTTCCGCTCCATCGCCCACTGGTTCAAATGATCGGTCAGATAGGTGAAATCCGCTCCGTCGAGGAATCCGATGGAGAGGGTGAGGCCGTTCGGCGGTATGGGGCCGAAGAGTTTCTTTTCCTTGAATATCGGGGGCGCGCCGTGCGCGGTGGAACAGGCGAGCACAGATACGACGACGACGAGGATCGCGAATTTTTTCATGAACGCTCCATTCTCTCTATTAACCCGGCCCCTTCGGGTTCCCTCAGCCACACAATAATAAGGTAATCGTTGCGCATTCCGTTGTCAAATGCAACCTTAGGCTCGCTGATGCCTTGACAAAGGCGTCCGCGGGGCGTATGGTGAAATCCTCGCGGGGGCGGGAATTATGAAAACGGTTCTTTTCGTCTGCACGGGAAACAGCTGCCGCAGCCCGATGGCGCGCGGGCTCGCCGCTTCGCGTCTTCCGGAGCGCTGGCGGGGGAAGATGGGCTTCGCCTCGGCGGGCACCGCGGCGTACGACGGGATGCGGGCGGCGGAAAACGCCGTTCTGGTCCTCAAGGAGATCGGGATCGACATTTCCGGGCACCGCGCGCGGCTTCTCACGAGCGAAATGGTGTCGAATTCGGCCCTCGTCGTCGCGATGGCGCGCCGCCACCGGGAGGATATTCTCCGCATCGCGCCGGGCTCGGAGGACAAGGTGATCGTTCTCGGCGAGCTCGATCCGGACCGGGAGAGCCCCGACGTCGAGGATCCGATCGGCGGGGACGAGGCGGTCTACCGGCGCACGAGGGAGGAGATCGCGGGGCTCGTTTCCCTTCTCTTCGACCATCTCGATTTCAGACATTCTGGAATTATCAACCCAAAACGTAAAAAAGGGGATTGCGGGCCGGGCGGGGGCGGGTTATAATTTTTTCGATTCTCGACCTGACGAAACTTCAATCGTGAACGGCACTCGCGAGCGGTCCGAGCGGATTCCGGCGGTTCGACGCCCGGGAAAGAAGGAGAGGTAGCGATGGCTCTGAAGCCGACGAAGAAGATCTGGATGGACGGCACATTCGTCAACTGGGACGACGCCACGATTCACGTCTGCGCGCATGTCGTTCATTACGGCACCGCGGTTTTCGAGGGCATCCGGTGCTACAACACGAAGAAGGGCCCGATGATCTTCCGTCTCCAGCCGCACATCAAGCGCCTCTACAACTCCGCGAAGATGTACCGCATGGAGCCGACGGCGATCTCCATGGAGAAATTCATGGAGGCGTGCGTCGAGACCGTCCGCGCGAACGAGCTGAAGGAATGCTACATCCGGCCCGTCGTCTACCGCGGCTACAACGAGCTCGGCGTGTATCCGATGAACTGCCCCATCAACGCGTTCATCGTCGTGTGGGAATGGGGAAAATATCTCGGCCCCGAGGCGCTCGAGCAGGGAGTCGACGTGTGCGTGTCGAGCTGGAACCGCATCGCGCCGAACACGCTCCCGGCCCTCGCCAAGACGGCCGCCAACTACATGAACTCGCAGCTCATCAAGATGGAAGCGCGTCTCGGCGGGTACGAGGAGGGCATCGCGCTCGACACGAACGGGTACGTGAGCGAGGGTAGCGGCGAAAACATCTTCCTCGTCTCGAACGGCAAGCTGCTCACGACGCCGCTCGGCGCGAGCGTGCTCCCCGGCATCACGCGCGACTCCGTCATCACGATCGCGAAGGAGCTCGGTATCGAGGTCCTCGAGCAGCTCATCCCGCGCGAGATGCTCTACATCGGCGACGAGCTCTTCTTCACCGGCACCGCCGCCGAGATCACCCCGATCCGCAGCGTCGACAAGATCAGCGTCGGCACGGGCAAGGCGGGTCCGATCACGAAGAAGCTGCAAGAAGTATTCTTCAAGTATCTGAACATGGAGACCGCCGACACGCACGGCTGGATGACGCCGGTCGGAAAGTAAGCGGTCCCCGGGAGGAGAGGCCGTGAAAATCGCGATCGGCTCCGATCACCGGGGCTTCGCGCTCAAGGAGCGCCTCCGCGCCTCGCTCGCGAAGGCGGGGCACGAGGTGATCGATCTCGGGTGCTTCGGCGCCGAGTCCGTCGATTATCCCGATTTCGGCTTCGCCGTGGGGGAGGCGGTCGCCTCGGGCGGCGCGGAGCGGGGGATCGTCATTTGCGGGAGCGGCATCGGGATATCGATCGCGGCGAACAAGGTGCGCGGCGTCCGCGCGGCGCTCTGCTGCTCGGTGGAGGACGCCCGCATGACCCGCCGGCATAACGATTCGAACGTGCTCGCGCTCTCCGAGCGCCGGTTCGACGATCCGGCCACCGACGAGCTCGTCGCGGCGTGGCTCTCCACCCCGTTCGAGGGGGGACGGCACGCGCGCCGGGTCGAGAAGATACGCGAATACGAGGAGCGATGCTGATGTTCAACGAGAATCTGTTCCCCTACCTCGAGAAGACCGATCCGGAGATCATGGACGCCATGCGCGGGGAGCTCGCGCGCCAGCAGGGGCAGCTCGAGCTCATCGCGAGCGAGAACTTCGCGAGCCGCGCCGTGCTCGCCGCCCTCTCGAACCCGATGCAGAACAAGTACGCCGAAGGGTATCCGGGCAAGCGCTACTACGGCGGCTGCGAGTTCGTCGACCGCGCCGAGGAGCTCGCCCGCGGGCGCGCCAAGGCGCTCTTCGGGGCCCAGCACGCGAACGTCCAGCCGCACTGCGGCACCGGAGCGAACATCACGGCGTACCTCGTGTTCCTCAAGCCCGGCGACAAGATCATGGGGCTCAGCCTCTCGCACGGCGGGCATCTCTCGCACGGGCACCCGGTCAATTTCTCGGGGTCGTTCTTCAACGTCGTGCACTACGAAGTCGATCGCGGGACGAAGACGCTCGACTACGACGCGATCGAGAAGCAGGCGCTCGCCGAGCGCCCGAAGCTCTTCGTCGCCGGCGCGAGCGCCTACTGCCGCACGTGGGATTTCGAGCGGCTCCGCGGAATCTGCGACAAAATCGGCGCGCTCCTCATGGTCGACATGGCGCACTTCGCCGGGCTCGTCGCGGCGAAGATCCATCCCGATCCGGTGCCGTACGCGGACATCGTCACCTCGACGACGCACAAGACGCTCCGCGGGCCGCGCGGCGGGCTCATCCTCTGCCCGGAGAAATACCAGAAGGACGTGGACAGGATCAATTTCCCCGGCACGCAGGGGGGGCCGTTCATGCACGTCATCGCCGCCAAGGCGGTGTGCTTCAAGGAAGCGATGTCGGAGGAGTTCCGCGCGTACCAGCGGCAGGTCGTGGCGAACGCGAAGAAGCTCTCCGGCGCGCTCATGGCGCGCGGCTTCGACGTCGTGACGGGGGGCACCGACACGCACCTGTTCCTCGTGGACCTCTCGAAGCGCGGCCTCACGGGGAAGGACGCCGAGAAGGCGCTCGAGCGCGCCGGCATGACGGTCAACAAGAATACGGTTCCCTTCGACGAGAAGAGCCCCTTCGTCACGTCCGGTTTCCGCGTCGGCACGCCGGCGTTGACCACGCGCGGCATGAAAGAGGCCGAGATGGAGGAGCTCGGAGGCATCATGGCCTCGGTGCTCGAGGACATCACGGACGAGAAGCGGATCGCGCGCTCGCGCGAGGCGGCCGCGGCGCTCGCGAAACGGTTCCCCCTCTATGCATGAGGCGGCCGCGGGCGGCGCGGCACGGGAGCGGCCATGACGGCGAGACCGAGCTGGGACGAATATTTCATGAAGATCGCCGCGCTCGTTTCGGAGCGCTCGACGTGCTTGCGGCGGCGCGTCGGGGCGATCATCGTCACGAACAAGCGGATCATATCGACCGGTTACAACGGCGCGCCGCGCGGGCTCCGGCACTGCCTCGAGGTGGGCTGCCTGCGCGAGCAGCTCAACATCCCCTCGGGAGAGCGCCAGGAGCTCTGCCGGGGCGCGCACGCCGAGCAGAACGCCATCATCCAGGCGGCCTCGAGCGGCGTGAGCATGGAGGGCGCGACGATGTACTGCACCACCGCCCCGTGCGCCACGTGCGCCAAGATGATCCTCAACGCCGGCATCAAGCGCCTCGTCCTCGGCGGGCGCTACCCCGACGCCCTCGGCGAAGCCCTCATCAAGGAAGCGGGGCTCGAGACCGAGTATCAGCTGATCGAGCCGGCGACCTGAGCGCTTCCGGCAGGGAGGTAGTCGATGCGATGCCCTTCGTGCGGTCATGAGGAGGACCGGGTCGTCGACAGCCGCGCCACGAAGGAGAACTCCGCGGTGCGCAGGCGCCGCGAGTGTCTCAAGTGCGGCGCGCGTTTCACGACGTACGAATACATCGAGCATACGCCCCTCATGGTCGTCAAGAAGGACGGCCGCCGCGAGCATTACAGCAGGGAAAAGATCATGAACGGGCTCCTGCGGGCGTGCGAGAAGCGCCCCGTGTCCCGCGAGGCGCTCGAGAAGCTCGTCGACGACATCGAGGAGTCGATCGGCCGCCGCGTGCGGGACGAGATCCCGACGAGCGAGATCGGCAACGAGATCATCAAGCGTCTCGGCGGCCTCGATCAGGTCGCCTACGTGCGCTTCGCGTCCGTCTATCGCGAGTTCAAGGACGCGGCGCAGTTCTTCGACGAGCTGCGGAGCCTGCTCGAGCGCAAGGGATGAACCCTTGCGGAGGGAGCGGATGATGGTGTATCATGCCAATAATCGAACGGCATCGAGTGCGAGAGGGTTCGGTCGCAAAGGAGGTCGGTTCATGGTGACTTCAGCGCGATCCGGCGCGGGATTCCTGCTCGCCGCGTGCGCGGCTCTCGTGCTCGGCGTCCTCGTCGGGTACGGTTCCGGCGCCGCGGCCCAGGAGAAAGGGCCGGTCAAGCTCGTGTTCAACCTGCCCGAGGGCACGGTGCTGCAGTATGAATCCTTCAACTCGCTCAACCAGAACTTCAGCGGCACGGACGCCACGATGAATCAGACCTCCAAGGTCGAGATGGCGTACGGGGCTCCCCCCGACACCACGGGCGCCTCCCGGGTCGACCTCAAATACATCGAGGTGAAGTCGAGCCTCGTCATGGGGGGCAAGCTCATGGATTGGGAGCCGCCGATCAAGCTCCAGGGGGCGACGATCAAGATCTGGATCCTGCCCACCGCCAATATCGTGCGGTTCGACCCGGGGCGCGGTATCCCGGGTATGTCGAGCCCCGACGATATCCGCGAGATCATCGACGCGTGGTTCGTGAAATTCCCCGAAGGGGAGCTGACCGCCGGGCAGACGTGGACCGAGGAGGTCGTGAGGGGGAAGCGCGACGAAGGGCCCCCGGAGGCGAAGGGCCAGATAGTCTATACGCTCAAGAAGATCGAGAAGAAGGGGGATCTCGAGGTCGCCGTGATCGAGGGCAAGATGAAGCTCGATCTCAACAAGGATACCGCCGCCGGCATGCTCGTCGGCGAGGGGAAGGCGAGCCTCAAGGCGCAGGTGGCTCTCGCGGGCGGCTACATCGTCGAGCTCAAGGAAACGATCGATATCAGCGGCGAGATCGTCTCGAAGGATCCGATAACCGATAAGGTGACGAGACGCGGAACGGCGGCCACCCAGACCTACGAGCGCAAGCTGAAGCGGTAACGCGGGACGGCCGTGGCGGAAGACCACAAGGAGAATCTGAAGGAGATGGGGTTCCTCGAGCACCTCGAGGAACTCCGCTCCATGCTGATCGCGGCGCTCGTCGCCTGGATCGGCGTCTCGGCCGTTCTCTGGTTCTTCTCGAAACAGATTCTCGATTTCCTCATCGATCATCTCCCCGTCAAGGATCTCTACTTCTTCGCCCCGGGCGAGGCGTTCATGGTCAGGATGAAGCTCACCTTCATCCTCGGCGCTCTCGTCGCGTTTCCCTATATTCTCTACCGCGTGTGGCGGTTCGTCGCGCCGGCCCTCTTCAGGAACGAGCGGAGCCTCGTCGTGCCCGTCATCGCGAGCTCGATCGCGCTGTTCTATTGCGGGCTTCTCTTCGCCTACTGGGTGATGATGCCGTTCGTGCTGAAGTTCTTCGTCGAATTCGGCACGGAGCGCCTCACGCCGATGCTCTCGGTGGAGAAGTACTTCGGCTTCGTCGCGAAGCTCAGCTTCGCCTTCGGGGTCGTGTTCCAGCTCCCGCTCGTCGTCCTCCTGCTCACATCGATGGGGCTCGTCTCGACGCGGACGCTGATCCGGCAGTGGCGGTGGGCGATCCTCATCATCTTCATCGTCGCGGCCGTTTTCACCCCGCCCGACCCCATTTCGCAGATCTGCATGGCGGTGCCGCTCTGCGTGCTGTACTTCGGGAGCGTGGCGGTGTCGTTCCTCGTCGAGCGGCGCCGCAGGAAGCCCGAAGGAAATCCCGACAAATAGGCCGGAGGCTCAGTCGAATATCTTCTCGGCCTTCTGGTACGCGGCGTGGACCTTCTCCACCGCCGCCTGGATCTCCTCCTTGCTGTCCTTCTTCGCCGTCTCGGCGAATTCGCCGACGGCCGTTTCGAGCTCCTGCACGGCTTGCTGGAATTCGGCCTGCCGCCCGGCGAGGCGCTCGGGCAGCGAGGTTTCCTTGAGCGGCGCTATCTTCGCCTGCATCGCCGCCGCCGCCTCGCGGATCTTCGCCAGATCGTACGCCGGAGCGTAGTAGTGGTAGAGCTTGTACATCTCCTGATGGAACGACTCGAGCGCGGGCACGACCGGACGGACCGCGCGCACCGCCTGCTCGTACGCCGCATGGAAGGCCTCGACCTGGGCGAGCATCTCCGCCTCGTTGTTCGCGTCCGCGGCCGCGTGCAGCTTCACGAGCGTCTCTTTCAGATTGGCCTTCTTGTCGGCCCATTCCTGCTGCTTGTCGCGCAGGATGCCCGGCAGCTCGGCCGCGTCCAGATTCGCCACCAGCGTATCGGCCTTGGGGAGAAGCTCTTTGATCAGGGCGTAGTTCTTCTCCGGATAGGCGCTGTGCCAGAGCGGGTAGATGACCTCGTGCAGCGCGCTCAAGGCGGGAACCGACGCCGCGAGCTCCGCCTCGGTGATTTCCGCCGGCGCGGCGCTCTCGTCGGCCGCGGGCTGCGCCTTCTCGGCCTTCTGGCAGGCAAACAGCGCGCAGACCGCCAGCACGGTCAATCCGACCACGAGGAAACGCGTGAACTTGTTCATGGGGGCCTCCTTTCGAACGGGGAAACCGATGCTCTTTCGTCGGAGTATGCACGGCGGCGGGCCGCCTGTCAATCGTCCAGGCGCGCGATCGCTCCATCAGCGGGCGGCGGGCCGCTCCCGTCCCCGCCGCGCCTTGACACCGGCCGCGCCGCGTGGTAAATTAACGCGATTGCGGGCGTTCGTTCCGCGGGCGGGAAACGGCGAAAAAAAGGACGGCCATGAGGCAATCGGATCAGCACAAGCTCGCTCCCATACAGGATCTCGTTCGCGGCGAGCTCGAATCGCTCGAGGCGCGGCTTCAGGCGATTCTCGACTCCGACATCCCGCTCATCGAGAATATCTGCAGCTACCTGAACGACAAGCCGGGAAAGCGCATCCGCCCGACGATCCTGTTCCTCACGGCGCGGAGCGCGGGGAGCCCCGAAGCGGACACGATCACGGCCGGGCTCGCCGTCGAGCTCGTGCACACGGCCACGCTCGTGCACGACGACATCATCGACGACCACACGATGCGGCGCGGCAAGCCGACCGTCTACGCCCGGTGGGGCAGCGACGCGGCCACCCTCATCGGGGACTATCTCTATTCGATGGCCTTCTCGTGCCTCGCCGAATCGCGGATGTTCGACGTCATGGAAATCCTCGCCCGCGTCACCCACGAGATGAGCATGGGCGAGCTCATGCAGCTGCAGCTCAGGCGCGCGATCGATCTGAGCGAGGACCGCTACATGGAGATGATCTACAAGAAGACGGCCGCCCTCTTCTCCGCCTCGTGCGAGTGCGGGGCGATCCTCGGAGGCGAGCGGAACGGCGAGCGCGGCACGTACTCGGGCTTCGGCACGAACGTGGGGCTCGCGTTCCAGATCGTCGACGATCTCTTCGATTACGTCGGGGTGGATCGCGACCTCGGCAAGCCCACCGCATCCGATTTCTCGGACGGGCGGGTGACGCTCCCCTTCATCACGGCCTTCCGGAACGCGCCGGAGCCGGTGCGGCGGCGCGTGAGCGACCTCTTCACCGTGAGCTTCGACAAGGGAAAGCACTGGGGCGAGGTCGTCGACTTCGTCCAGAGCTACGGCGGGATCGAGTATTCGCTGCGCCAGGCGCGGCATTACGTGGAGCGGGCGAAGGGGCACCTCGACGACGTGAGCTCGTCCCCCGAACGGGACGCGCTCCTCGTCGCGGGGGATTACGTCGTGGACCGGGTCGGCGATTTCTGCAGATGAGAGGGACTCCCCTGAAAGATAAAGAGGCGCTGTACTGGGAGAAGCTCGAGGGAGCGAAGGTCCGCTGCCTGCTCTGCCCGCATCGCTGCCGCATATTGGACGCGACGCCGGGGAAGTGCGGCGTGCGCTGGAACCGCGGCGGCACGCTCGTCGCGGAGTCGTACGGGCGCACCGTCACGGCGAACCTCGATCCGATCGAGAAGAAGCCGCTCTACCATTTTCTCCCGGGGAGCGTGATCCTCTCGATCGGGCCGAACGGCTGCACCCTCACGTGCGACAACTGCCAGAACTGGGAGATATCGCAGGAGCGAGTGCCCACGCGGTACATCGCGCCGGAGGAGCTCCCGGAGCTGGCCGCGCGCGAGGGCTCGATCGGCGTCGCGTTCACCTACACCGAGCCGCTCCTGTGGTTCGAATATCTCATGGACGCGATCCCGCTCCTGCGCGCGAAGGGCCTGAAATCGGTCCTCGTCACGAACGGGTTTCTCGAGGAGGAGCCCGCGCGGGAGATCGCGCCGCTCGTGGACGCCTTCAACGTCGATCTGAAGGGGATCCGTGACGAGTTCTACCGGGAACACTGCGGCGGACGCGTGGCGCCGGTGAAGCGCTTCATCGAGATCGCCGCGGCGGTCGCGCACGTCGAGGTGACGAACCTCGTGATCCCCGGGCTGAACGACGCGCCGGAGGATCTCGAGGAGCTCGTGTCGTGGCTCGCAGGGGTGTCGGCGGACATCCCGCTCCATTTCTCGCGCTTCTTTCCGCAGTACCGGATGAGCGAGCTCCCCGCGACGCCGCGGGCCGCGCTCGAGCGGGCGTACGAAATCGGGCGAAAAAAGCTTCGCTACGTGTACGTCGGGAATATTATGATCGATGGGACGGAGGATACGCGCTGCGCCTCCTGCGGCGCGGCCGTCGTGAAACGGGCCGGGTACCGGGCGGAGATGCTCGGAGCCGGCGGGAAATGCCCGAAATGCGGAACGCAGGTGAAGGGGGTCTGGCAGTAAATTGACGAAGATCGCACCGAAGACGCTGGCCAAGAGAATCGTCAAGATCGCATGGAGCAAGAAGGCGGAGGACATCGTCCTCCTCGATCTCAAGAAGCTGTCGGTCATGGCCGATTACTTTCTCGTCTGCTCGGCGGGGAGCGAGGTGCAGGCGCGGGTGATCGCCGAGGCGATCCTCGACTCGCTCGGCGACAGCGGCATCAAGACGAGCGTCGAGGGGCTCGAGGGATCGCGGTGGATTCTCATCGACTGCTACGCCGTCGTCGTGCATATCTTCCTCCCCGAGGCGCGGGAGTTCTACGGGCTCGAGCGCCTCTGGGGGGACGCGCCGCGCGAGGAGTTCTCCGATGACGAATAGCGCGAGCGAACGGGCGCGGGCGGCTTTGGCCGCGGCGCTCGCGGAGCTGGGCCTTTCGATCGAGCGGGAGTCGATCCAGATCGAGCGCCCCGCCGACACGGCGCACGGCGATCTCTCCTCGAACGTCGCGCTCGTCGCGGCGAAGCAGCTCAAGCGCAATCCGCGCGAGCTCGCCGCCGAGATCGCGGCGCTCGTGAAGACGGACCCCGCGTTCGTCGACCGCGTCGAGGTCGCGGGCCCCGGGTTCATCAATTTCGCGTTTTCCCACGCATACGTCACCAGTCAGGTGAAGGATATCGTCCGGCTCGGCGCGCGCTACGGAGACGGCGATCTCGGGCGCGGGCGTAAGGTGCAGGTCGAGTTCGTCTCGGCGAATCCGACGGGGCCGCTCGTGATCGTCTCGGCGCGGGCCGCGGCGACGGGAGCGGCGATCGTCAATATCATGCGCAAAGCCGGCTACGACGTCGAGGCCGAGTATTACGTGAACGACGCCGGCTCGCAGGTGGCGAAGCTCGGGCTCTCGCTCCTCACGAGGTTCCGCCAGCGTCTCGGGGAGGACGCGCCGTTCCCCGAGGAGGGATACCCCGGCGAATACCTCGTCGAGATCGCGCGCGCGATTCCCGAGGCGGACGGGCGCGCCTGGCTCGCGCTCCCCGGGGACGCCGCCGTCACCGCCTTCGGGCAGGAGGCGCTCGGGCGGATCATGGAGATGATCCAGAGCGGCCTCGAGCGCTTCGGCGTGCGGCACGACCGGTTCTTCCGCGAATCGGAGCTCTACCGCGACGGGGAGATTCAGAAGACGCTCGGGCTCCTCGAGGAGCGGGGGGTCGTGTACGAGGAGGACGGCGCGAAGTGGTTCCGCTCGGCGGAGCTCGGGGACGAGAAGGACCGCGTGCTCGTGCGGAGCGACGGCTCGCCGACCTATTTCCTCGCGGACGCCGCGTATCACCTCAACAAGTGGAACCGCGGCTTCGTCGAGGCGATCGACCTCTGGGGCCCTGACCATCACGGACACATCAAACGCATCCAGTCCGCCGCGCGCGTGCTCGGGGCGCCCGAGGGCTGGCCCGAGGTGCTCATCGTGCAGTGGGTGCGTCTCGTCGAGGACGGGAAGGTCGTCAGCATGTCGAAGCGCGGGGGAGAGTTCGTCACGCTCGGCGATCTCGTCGACGACGTCGGCGTTGACGCCGCGAAGTTCTTCTTCCTCATGCGCAAGACCTCGGCGCACCTCGATTTCAACCTGACGCTGGCGCGCAAGGAATCGGACGAGAATCCGGTCTACTACGTGCAGTACGCGCACGCGCGCATCTCGAGCGTCGTCGCGTACGCGCGGGAGCAGGGGGTCGATTTTCCCGAGGACACGTCGTGCGTCGAGCTCCTCACCGAGAACGAGGAAATGGAGCTCATGCGGAAGCTCGTGATATTCCCCGAGCTCATCCGGGGCGCGGCGCTCACCCGCGAGCCGCACTTCCTCACCGCGTACGCGCAGCAGCTCGCCGCGGAGTTCCACCGCTTCTACCACGTGTGCCGGATCGTCTCGAGCGACAAGCGCCTCAGCGAGGCGCGGCTGCTGCTCGCCGAGGGGACGCGGGTCGTGCTCGCCGAGTCGCTCCGCGTGCTCGGCGTATCGGCGCCCGAGAAAATGTAGAGGAGCACCAATGAGCATCGTCGTCGTGGGAACGATCGCGTTCGACACCATCGAAACCCCGTGGGGGCGGGCCGACCGCGTCATCGGGGGATCGGGGACCTTCTTTTCGCTCTCCGCCATCCACTTCACGCCGGTGAAGCTCGTCGCGGTGGTGGGCGCCGACTTCCTCGCCGAGCACCGCATGATTCTCGAGGAGCGCGGCGTCGATCTCGAGGGGCTCGTCGTCGAGGCAGGGGGCAAGACCTTCTTCTGGCAGGCGCGCTACGGCGAGGATCCGAACGAGCGCGAGACGCTCTGCACCGAGCTCAACGTCTTCGAGCGGTTCAGGCCGCTGCTGCCGCCGTCGTACTGCTCGAGCCGGTGGCTCTTCCTCGGCAACATCGATCCCGATCTCCAGATGAACGTGCTCGACCAGATCGAGGGGCGGCCCTTCGTCGGCTGCGACACGATGAACTACTGGATCGATCACAAGCCCGAGTCGCTCGCGCGGCTGCTCCGGCGCATCGACATTCTCTTCGTGAACGACAGCGAGGCGCGGCAGCTCTCGGGCCGGAAGAACCTCGTGGGCGCGGCGCGCGACATCCTCGCGATGGGGCCGCGCGCGATCGTCATCAAGAAGGGGGAGCACGGGGCGTTTCTCTTCACCAAGGAGTTCCGCTTCTACGCCCCCGCCTACCCGCTGAGCGAGGTGCTTGATCCCACGGGCGCCGGCGACAGCTTCGCGGGGGGCTTCATGGGATATCTTGCCGGCGTCGAGTCGCTCGACGAACGACACCTGCGCCGCGCGATGATCCACGGCACGATCACGGCGAGCTACGCGTGCGAGTCGTTTTCCGTCGAGCGGCTGCGCGGCCTCTCCGAAGCTGATATCGCCACGCGTTTCGGGGAGCTCGTGGATCTCGTGCGGATCGAGATCGACTGAGCGGCGCGCCTCGGGCGGCAGGCATGCGGCCCTGCTCCCGATGGATGCGAGGCGTGTATCTACCTCTCGGAATCCATACATAACTGCTATTATTATTGAAATAGACTGCGAACGCCTGCAGGCTATCACGGAGGCGCCGCGTAAAGGGTTGAGTCAACAGATATAATCGTAGTAAGATACTCCCGAACTTCGAAGCGGCGCTTTGCATATTGCTGCGATTCTCACAGTCATATCTGAGAAACGCAGTTCCGTCTATCCTGTCTTAGGCTCGATGGATTGACCGAGCCGGGGATAAGCCGCCTCTGTGAGTTGGGGTGGTGGGAGGCCGGTTCGAACGATACCGGAAGGGGGGATCGGAATGATACGGATCATGTTCGTTCTGCACGTCGTGCTGCTCTTGACGAGCGCGTGCTGCGTTCAATCGCAGGAGTCGGCGCAGACGGCAGAGCAAGAGAAGCTGGCACGTCAAATCAGCGATCTGCAAAACCAGGTTGATGCCCTGCTCAAAGAGCAGAAATTCGCCCAGGCATCGGACAAGCTCGAAAGGCTTCAAATGCTCTACATGGATGCCGGCAGATACCAGGAGGCATTGAACGCATCCTTCAAGATCGAGGAAATCTCCTCCAAGGTGTCCAACCGCCAGACTCCCTGGAACTACGTGAGGATTGCCGAAGTCTATCTGCGCCTCGGCGATCGGGACAAGTACTTCGAATGGATGGAGAAGGCGGTTCATGAAAGGGGCTTCTATAGACTGGAATTTCTTCAAGACGGCCATCTCAGCGCCGTCGGGGACGATCCCCGATACAAGAAGCTCATAGATGCCTGCGCGAAGGAGATCGGTTTGGGGCGGAAGGCCAAGGATTTCCGGATCACGCTGCTGGACGGTTCTTCTTTCACCCTTTCGGCTCAAACGGGCAAGGTAGTATTGATCGATTTCTGGGACGTCCGCTGCCCGCCCTGCAGAAGAGAAATGCCCAACATGAAGGAGCTCTTCAAGGATTTCAGGGATAAAGGTCTGGAAATCGTCGGGATCAGCCTGGATACGGACAGGGCGTTGCTCGATGATTACGTGAAAAAGGAAAAGATCCCCTGGAAGATCTCCTGCTCCTTGGATGGCTGGAGCGACGGCACGGCGAAGCTGTACAAGATCAGCGCCACGCCATCGACGTGGTTGATCGACCGGCGCGGGGTCGCGCGCTACTACGCCGTAAGAGGTGAGGATCTGAGGCGAGCGGTTGAGAAGCTCATTCAAGAACAATGAACCTCGCCCCTCGGGCGTTGGATGCGGCTGCAGCCGATGCCGGCGTTGGACGGACGGAGATCGCTGAGTGGAGGTTCGCGGAGGATGCACACGGCGAGTAGCGCCGTATCGACGGATTTGGTCCGGAAGCTCGTGGATGCGTGGAACGCCCGGAATCTCGATGATTTTATCGGACTCCTGGCGCCTGACGTCGAGTGGTATGATCCTGCCATGCCGGAGCCCCCTGTTCGCGGGCGCGCAGCCGTGAGAGCTTTCGCCGAGAGCGTCCTCCGGGCATTCCCCGACTTCACCTACGAGATCCAGCCTCCGATATGCAGCTCCCTCGACGGGACTCGATGCGCGGTTCTGTGGCGCATATCCGCGACGCACCTTCATGCGCTCCAGCCTCCCGGGTACGCTCCCACGGGCCGCCGGGCCGATATTGAAGGAGTGGATGTTCTGGATATCCGCGACGGTCAGGTCGCCCGAATTCTGACCGCCTTCGATGTGCTCTCCGCGGCGGAGCAGCTCTTGGGGATGAGGCTGCGGCCGGTGCCGGGCACGCGGAGGGGCAGGCTCGCGGTCACCGTTCAGCGCATGCTTGCGCGCGCGAGGAAGAAGAGGGCCTGAATCCAGGCCGCTCCATGGAGAGGAATGATCATGCGTTCCGTATGCCGAACTGTTCTTCTGTTCTCGCTTCTGCTTTCGCCGTGCATCGCTCTAGGATGCAGTGATAAGAGCACGAGCCCCGATGATGATAATCCTCCACCTCCGCCTCCAACCGGATTGACGCACCGGTGGAGCAAAGGCTTCGGCGATGGGCAGGGTCAGGCTGCCAGAGCCGTCGCTTTCGATACCTCGGGAAACGTGATCGTCACGGGATACTTCGGTGGCGCCCTTGATTTCGGCGGCGGCGCGCTGACGAGCGCCGGTCAAACGGACGTCTTCGTTGCCAAGCTCGACACCGCCGGCAACCATCTTTGGAGCAAGCGCTTCGGCGATGGAGAGTATCAGTCCATTCGAACCGTGGCCGTCGATGTCCAAGGGAACGTTTTTGTGGCCGGATATTTCGAGGGAACCGTTGACTTCGGCGGTGGCACGCTGACGAGCGCGGGTGATGGAGACATCTTTTTTGCGAAGTTCGAGTCCGATGGCGCTCACCTCTGGAGCAAACGCTTCGGCGATGTGGATAAGCAGGGTGCCTTCTCTGTCGCCATAGACGGTTCGGGAGACGTGCTCCTCGCGGGATATTTCGGGGGCGCCGTGGACTTCGGCGGCGGCGCGCTGACGAGCGCGGGCGCATCGGACATCTTCGTTGCCAGGTTCAAGTCCGACGGCTCTCATCTCTGGAGCAAACGCTTCGGCGATGGGGACTATCAATATGCCTATGCCGTCGCCGTCGATGCGTCAGGAAACGTGTTCGTCACGGGACAATTCGCAGGCACCGCTGACTTTGGTGGTGATCCGCTCACGAGTACTGGCGATGCCGACATCTTTATTGCGAAGTTCGGGTCCGATGGTTCTCACCTCTGGAGCAAGAACTTCGGCGATGGGAGCTATCAGGGGGCCTATACTCTCGCCCTTGATGCCGTGGGAAACGTCACGATCGCGGGATCGTTCCAAGGCGCCGTTGATTTTGGGGGCGGTACACTTACGAGTGCGGGTTGGGAGGACATCTTTGTTGCGGCGTTCGGGCCCGATGGCGCTCATGTCTGGAGCAAGAGCTTCGGCGATGGGGGAGATCAGTCCGCCGAAGCTGTCGCCGTCGACGCCTCGGGAAACGCGATCGTCACGGGGTATTTCTACGGCGCCGTTGACTTCGGCGGCGGTGCACTGGCGAGCTCGGGCGGCTGGGATATCTTTGTTGCGGCGTTCGGGCCCGATGGCGCACACCTCTGGAGCAAGCGCTTTGGGAATGCGAACCATCAGGCAGCTGATGCTGTTGGCATTCATGCCTCGGGAAGTGTGATCCTGGCGGGATATTTCAGCGGCTTCGTTGATTTTGGCGGCGGCGCGGTTACGAGTGCCGGCGGTGATGACGTCTTTGTTGCGAAGTTCGCCCTGTAGCGAGGCTGTTGGTATGCCTCTATTCATGAGCAAGGAGGCTCGAATGATCTGCACGATGCGTTTCTTGTTGGCGGCGCTGCTGATTCCGGCATTGGCCGCCGCGCAGGAGAAGCCCGTTGTCGAAATCGGCACCAACGCCGGATTTACGATCCTGACCCAGGATGAATCGACGGTCACGTACATCGGCATCCCGGGGCAAGGCTTTCTGCGCCAACCCAGCATGTATGCTTCATTCTTCACCGGCGGACCGATGCTCATCGATATGCAACTGGGCCTGAGCATCGCAAGCTACGAGAACGGTTCGAGTACAACTATCGGATTCGGGGGGCAGGTAGGATATCTCTTCAATGGTCCCACCATGAATTCGCCATTTCTGGCGGCGGAATTGGGAGTTTGGTCAGCGGCAGTCAGCAACGGGTATTCCCATTCTGACAGCGACGTCGGCATAGGCGGTAAGATCGGCTATCGCTTTCTGATCGGCAGGAGCGTCGGGCTGCGCCTCGAAGGAGGGTATCGCCGCTGGATGGACTCCGATCTGAACGAGTTCAAGATCGGTATGGGCCTCGGTGGGATCGTGCACGGTACTTGAAAGCAGCGCAGTAGAGGAGGAGTCTATGAACAACGCACGCCGTTGGTCGCTCATTCTCGTGATCGCGGGGCTCGTCCTGATGATCGTCGGGGCGATCGATCCGCTCGAGGGATCCCTCGTCATCCTGCCCGGCACCGGGCTGGCCGCGCTCGGGGCGTATGTCGGAAAGAGCCGCCACCGGGCATTTCTCTTCTATTCCTTCGCGCTCACGGCGATCGGCGTCGGCGCGCTGTTCGCGATGAGCGCCGTCGGAGGCTTCGGGGGATCCACCGGCCGCTCGTATTGGTGGGCTCTCGTCTGCCTGCCGTATCCGATCGGCTGGATCATGGGTATCGTCGGGGTCGTCCGGACGCTGCGCGAACGCCCGCCGTCTCCGGCATGAGAAAAGGTGGATGAATGGATCTGGGAATCAAAGGCAAAACAGCGCTCCTGATGTCGAGCACGCGCGGGCTCGGGTTCGGCTGCGCCGCGGCGCTGGCGGCCGAGGGAGCGAACGTCGTAATCAACGGCCGCGACGCGCGGCGGGGGATCGAAGCCGCGGCGAAGCTGGGCGGCGCGGCGCATTTCGTGCAGGCCGACGTGAGCCGGCCCGCCGAGCGCGCGCGCCTCTTCGCGGAGGCGCGTGAACGCTTCGGGGCCATATCGATCCTCGTTACCAACGTCGACGGCCCGCCGCCGGGGACATTCATGAGCAAGAGCGCGGAGGACTGGCAGAAGGCTTTCGAACTGATCATGCTCTCCGCGCTGGACATGGTCCGGCGGTGCCTCCCCGAAATGATCGGGGCGCGGTACGGCCGCATCGTCAACATCAGCTCGACCTCCGCCAAGGAGGTCACCCTCGGCGCGCCGCTCGCGAACGGCATCAAGCCCGGGCTCGTGGGCGCCCTCGGAGCGCTCGCCCGCGAGATCGCGACGACGGGGGTGACGGTGAACAGCATTCTGCCCGGGCCGTTCGACACGGATCTGCTGCGGCGATTCGCGCCGCATGCCGATCGGGCGCCATGATCTCCCGCCGGATGAGGCCCTGCGGCTCTACACCGCGCAAGGGCCCGATGAAACGGCTCGGGCGCCATCGAGGAGTTCGGCGCATTGTGCGCGTTCCTGTGCTCGCGCCAGGCGGGCTACATCACCGGTCAGAGCATCGTCATCGACGGCGGCCAAACGCCGGCGCTGCTGTAACGCCGGGGGAAGGGGGGCGCTCCATCATGTTGAAGATGATCCTTTGGGTTGTCGCTATCCTCGCGGTCGCGGCGGCGGCCGCGATCCTCTACGGCAGGCACCGCTGGGAATCCGGCACGAACGAGCTGCTCGCCCGGCTCGAGGCGGGGCGCCGGGCCGTCGAGCCCGCGACGTATGACGCGCGCGAGCTCGACAGTCTCCCCGCGCCCGTGCAGCGCTATTTCCGCACGGTGATGCACGATGCGCAGCCGATGATCTCCGCGGTCACGGTCGAGCACACGGGCGTCTTCAACATGGGGGAGAAGGCCGACAACTGGAAGGAGTTCACCTCGAAGCAGCGGGTGATGACGCAGCGCCCCGGATTCCTCTGGGATGCGCGCGTCGTCGTGGCGCCCGGCCTCTCCGTGTACGTGCACGACGCGTACGTCGGGGGCGAGGGCATCCTGCACCCGACCTTGCTCGGGCTCTTCACGATCATGAACCTGCGCGGCACGCGCGACGTCGCGGAGGGAGAGCTCATGCGCTTCCTCGCCGAGGCGGCCTGGTATCCGACGGCGCTCCTGCCGAGCCAGGGTGTGCGGTGGGAAGCGGTGGATGATTCCTCGGCCCGCGCGACGCTCGTTGACGGCGACGTCTCGTTGACCATGCTTTTCACCTTCGATCGACAGCGGGGCGGATCGCTTCGACGCGCGCCGAGGCCCGCGGGCGGGTCGTCGCGGGAAAAGCGGTCCCCACGCCGTGGGAGGGCCGCGTGTGGGATTACGAAATGCGGGACGGAATGCTCGTGCCGCTGAGAGGCGAGGTCGCCTGGATCCTGCCCGAGGGGCCGAAGCCCTACTGGCGCGGCAGGATCGAGCAGCTGGAATACGAGTTCGCGCGCTGAGGGGCGATCGGCTCCGGGCTCGCGAACGGCGCCGTAACCATCTGAAAAAATCTCCATCAAGGGAACTTTCGGCCGGAGTTATATGTACACTACCATATGCATAATAAACGGAAGCTATTCTGGATTCTATTCTTGGGATTTCTCATTCAGGGAAACGGCGTCGCGCGGGGCCAGACGGACGGGGCGATCGCCGGATGGGGCAACCAGATCATCGTCGAGCCCGGCGAGCTCGATGATCTGACGGCCGTCGCGGGCGGCGGGGCCCACAGCCTCGGGCTCAGGTCCGACAGCAGCGTCGTCGCCTGGGGATGGAACAGCTACGGCCAGTGCAGGGTCCCCTATCCGAACGCCGGCTTCATCGCCGTCGCGGGAGGGCTATTACCACAGCCTCGGGCTCAAGGCCGACGGAACGATCGTCGCCTGGGGGAGAAACGTCGAGGGTCAGCGCGTCGTTCCCTCGCCCAACGCCGATTTCATCGCCGTCGCGGGAGGCGGGGTTCACAGCCTCGGGCTCAAATCGAACGGATCGATCGTGGCGTGGGGGGACGACAGCCGCGGCCAGTGCGACGTCCCCGCGCCCAACGCCGGTTTCCTCGCCGTCGGGGCAGGGACGTACCACAGCCTCGGGCTCAAGTCCGACGGATCTATCGCGGCCTGGGGCGACAACAGCTACGGTCAGTGCGACGTCCCCGCGCCCAACGCGGATTTCATTGCCATCGGGTGGGGCGATAATCACAGCCTCGGGCTCAAGTCCGACGGAACGATCGTCGCCTGGGGGTACAACTATTACGGCCAATGCAACGCCCCTGCGCCGAGCACCCGCTTCGTGGCCGTCGCGGGAGGCAAGTATCACAGCGTGGGCCTCGAATCCGACGGGACGATCGTCACGTGGGGGTGGAGCAGCGACGGCCAGTGCGTCGTTCCCTCGCCCAACGCCGGCTTCTCCGCCGTCGCGGCCGGCAGATATCACAGCCTGGGCCTCAAGTCGGACGGGACGGTTCTGGCCTGGGGCGATAACGACTGCGGCCAGTCCGGCATCCCCGCGCCCAATGCCGACTTCACGGCCATCTCCGCGGGAAACTTTCACAGCCTGGGGCTCAGATCCGATGGCTCGATCGCGGCCTGGGGGAACGATCTTTCCGGCCAGTGCGCCGTCCCCTGGCCGAATGCCGATTTCACGGCCGTCGCGGCGGGGGTTTATCACAGTCTCGGGCTCAAGTCCGACGGCTCGATCGCGGCCTGGGGGTGGGACAACTACGGATCGTGCACCGTCCCGGCGCCCAATACCGGCTTCATCTCCGTCGCGGCCGGCAATTTTTACAGTCTCGCTCTCAAATCGGGCGGAACGATCGCGAGCATGGGGCAACAACGATTACGGCCAATGCGACGTCCCCGCGCCGAACGCGGGTTTCACGGCCGTCGCGGGATGTTACAACAGCAGCCTCGGGCTCAGATCCGACGGAACGATCGCGGCCTGGGGCGACAACAGCTACGGTCAGTGCGACGTCCCCGTGCCCAACGCCGATTACGTAGCCGTCGCCGCGGGGTATTTCCACAGCCTTGGGCTCAAATCCGACAGCACGGTCGTCGCCTGGGGCAAGAACGACTACGGCCAGTGCGACGTTCCCTGGCCGAACGCCGGCTTCGTAGCCGTCGCGGCCGGGTACGATCACAGCGTCGGGCTCAAGTCCGACGGAACCGTCGTGGCGTGGGGGCGGAACAACTACGGCCAGTGCACCGTCCCCGAATCCAGCGCCGGCTTCGCCGCGATAGCCGCGGGCGGGGGATTCAGCCTGGGCCTGCGGGCGAGACATTCAAACGCCGTCGCGTTCGCCGGCATCGAGGCCGATTCCCGGGAAGGCGCGATCGTGCTTCGATGGGAGACCGCGTCGGACGAAGCGCTGAAGGGATTCCGGCTGTATCGCGCGCCGCGCCCCGGGGATTTCTCGTGCATCACCGCGAACCTGCTTCCGAGGGACGCGAGAACCTACGAGGACCGGGCGATCGAACCCGCGACTGAATATCGCTACGCGGTAGCTGCCGTCACGCCGGACGGCCGTGAAATCCGCTCGCCCGAGGTGGTCGTCCGCGGCGTCGCTTCGCCGCTCGCGCTCGATCAGAACGTTCCCAATCCATTCAATCCGCAAACGGCGATCGGATTTTCTCTGCCGGCTCCCGAACGCGTGCGGCTCGACGTCTACGATATCGGCGGGCGTCTCGTGCAGCGGCTCGTCGACGGGTCCATGCGGGCGGGGCGTCATCGGATCGAATGGAACGGCAGGGACGCCGGGGGGCGGGAGGCCGCTTCGGGCGTCTATTTCTATCGGCTGACCGCCGGCAAGCGGACCCTCTCGCGCAAAATGATTCTCTTGCGATAAATTTTCCTGGAGAGAGACAGCAATATGAACATCGGGATCGTAGCCCTCGCCGTGTTGACCGCGTTTTCCGTCGATTCACTGGGGATGACGGCTCCGCCGGATTCGGGAACCGTCGGTTCCGCATCCGATTGTCCGCCCGCGCGCGGCGTGGGAACGATCGCCCCGGCGATCACGATCCGCTCGATGACCATCGCCGTCAACGGCGTCGAGCGAACGGTGAGCGGCGACGATACGCTGCGTGTGTCGGCCGGCGACGTGATTAGGCTCAGGGCGGCGGCGATCTGCATCGAGCCGTTTTCGGGCGACGGCGGAAGATTCTGCGTCGACATTTCCCCGACCGATCGAAGCGGGGCGGCGATCTTTTCCGAACATAAGGGCACGCACATGATGCCCGTCGAGCCCGGCGTCGTCGAGCTCTCGGGGCTCGAATTCGAGTGGACCGTCGGCGATGACTGGAAGAATCTGGCGGCGGTCGTGAACCACTGGACGCCGGGAAAGAGCCGGGATCTCGAGTGCGCCGACGGGCTCTGCGAGCGCGACGACAGGGTGATCATCGAGCTTCGATAACGCAATATCAGCATCGGGTCATTCACCGAAATCCAATGGAGGTACGTATGGACGGCTCTGAACGCGCGGCGGCGAAGATTCACGAGATTCAGCGCGACCGACAGGAAGCCCACAGCTTCTTCTACGAGAAATCGGATGTCTACCGGACGTTCGTCGAGCTCGAGAAGAAGACGTTCAAGGACGGCTCGCTCAAGAAGAAGCACAAGGAGCTCATCGCCATCGGCATCTCGCTCGTCAACTCCTGCGAGTCCTGTCTCGAATGGCATATCAAGCAGGCGCTCGACGCGGGCGCCACGCAGGATGAGATCATCGAAGCGATCGAGGTCGGATTCGAAATGGGAATCGGGCCGACGACGGTGACGAGCAGATTCGCCATGAAGGTGCTCAAGCACTACCATGACGAGGCCAAATAGGGAACGCGGGCGTCGCCGGGCGCGGCGCCGACTCCGGCGCCGGCGATCTTGACGTTCCCCCGGTCCTCCTGTATGCTGCTGGCGTTCGAAACAATCGCATAATCCAGCGTGTGCGGATGGCGCCGGCCGGAGGGATGTCATGGATCGCGTCGATATCGTCATTGAACGCAAAACGTCGTATTCGGGAAGCATCGTCGGGACCCTGAGCGTCAACGGCGATCGCGTCTGTTACACGCTGGAGCTCCCGTGGATCTGGAACGAGAAGGGCGTGAGCTGCGTGCCGAACGGGCGCTACTCCGCGTTCCTCCGCTACGACAAGGGCGACAAGTGGAGGATCCAGCTCATCAACGTGCCGGGCCGGACCGGCGTGCAGATTCACATGGGGGCCTATCCGCGGCACACGAAGGGATGCGTGCTCGTCGGGACGAGCACGGGAGCGAATCAAGTCCTGGGATCCGGCTCCGCCTACCGGCGGCTCAAGCGGGCGTTCTACGGCGCCGTCCAGGCGTCGCAGAGCCCGGATATGAACATCACCGTGGAATTCAAGGGCATTCAGGCGACGCCGTGGGGCGATTTCGCCGGGAGCGGCGGCGGCCCCGATCGCCGCGCGTGATCGTGCGTGTTAAGGAGATATCCGTTATGGACCACAGTCCCGCTCAGTCGGCCATCAATCGCATCGCCTTCATCGGCAACTACCTGCCGCGCCAGTGCGGCATCGCCACCTTCACCACCGATCTGTGCGAGGCCATCGCCGCCGAATACCGCGGCACGACGTGCATCGCCCTGCCCGTCAACGATACCGACGACGGGCTACGACTACCCGCCCCGCGTGCGCTTCGAGCTGACCGAGAAGGACATCGACTCGTACCGCCGCGCCGCCGACTTCCTGAACATCAACAACGTCGACCTGGTCTGCCTGCAGCACGAATACGGCATCTTCGGCGGGCGGGCGGGCAGCCACATCCTGGCGCTGCTGCGCGAACTGCGCATGCCCATCGTCACGACCCTGCACACCATCCTGCGCGAGCCCGATCCCGACCAGCGGCGGGTGCTGGAGGAGATCGGCGGCCCTGTCCGACCGGCTGGTGGTCATGAGCGAGCGCGGCGCGGAGTTCCTGCAGGAGATCTATCGGCGTGTCGCCGGAGAAGATCGACCTGATCCCGCACGGCATCCCGGACGTGCCGTTCGTCGATCCGAGCTTCCACAAGGACCTGTTCGGCGTCGAGGGCAAGATCGTCCTGCTCAGCTTCGGCCTGCTCTCGGCGAACAAGGGCATCGAGAACGTCATCGCCGCCCTGCCCGCGATCGTGGCGCGCTACCCGAACGTGGTGTACATCATCCTCGGCGCGACCCATCCGCACGTGATGCAGAACGAGGGCGAGACGTACCGGCTGTCGCTGCAGTGGCTGGCCCAGGAAAAAGGCGTGGAAGGCCAACGTCATCTTCTACAACCGGTTCGTCAGCCTGGAAGAGCTGATCGAGTTCATCGGCGCGGCGGACATCTACATCACGCCCTATCTCAACGCTGCGCAGATCACCTCGGGCACGCTGGCCTATACGGTGGGCGCGGGCAAGGCCGTGATCTCGACGCCGTACTGGTACGCCGAAGAGATGCTGGCCGACGGACGCGGCGCTCTGGTGCCGTTCCAGCGATCCGGCGGCGCTGGCCGAAGCAGGTGATCGACCTGCTGGACAACGAAGCCAAGCGGCACGCCATGCGCAAGCGCGCGTATCTGTTCGGCCGGGAGATGATCTGGCCGCAGGTGGCCCGCCGGTACATGGAGAGCTTCGAGCGCGCCCGCGCCGAGCGCCGGCATTTCGTCCCGCCCGGGCTTCACGGTCAAGCGCGCTCGACCAGCATCCGGGCGAACTGCCGCCGCTCAAGCTCGATCACCTGCGCCACATGACCGACGAGACCGGCATGCTGCAGCACGCCATCTTCACCGTGCCCAACTACCGCGAGGGCTACACGACCGACGACAACGCCCGCGCCTTGATGGTCAGCGCGCTGCTGGAGGCCCTGGGCGAGCGGCGAGGCGCTCGAGCTGGCGTCGCGCTATCTCGCGTTCATCTGGTACGCCTTCAACACCGAGACCGGACGCTTCCGCAACTTCATGGACTATCAGCGCCACTGGCTGGAAGACGGCGGTTCCGACGACAGCCACGGCCGCGCGCTCTGGGCGCTGGGCACGGTGCTGGGCCGTTCGAACACGGCCGCCCTGCAGAGCATGGCCGGGTCGCGTGTTCGAGCAGGCGCTGCCCGCCATTCTCGACACGACCAGCCCGCGCGCGTGGGCCTTCGCGCTGATCGGCATCCACGAGTATCTTCAGCGCTTCGCCGGCGACCGCCGGGCCGGCCAGGTGCGCGAGGAGCTGGCCGGGCGGCTGCTGGCGTTGTATCAGAAGCAACCGCGCGGACGACTGGCGCTGGTTCGAGCCGGGGTCTGACCTATTGCAACGCCGCGCTGCCCCACGCGCTGCTCATGTGCGGCCAATCGATGCCGAACGCCGCCATGACCGAGGCCGGACTGGAATCGCTCGCCTGGCTGAGCGCGGTGCAGCGCGGCGACGGCGACGCGGGCCACTTCGTCCCGATCGGCTCCAACGGCTTCTACGTGCGCGGCGGCGAGCGGGCCCGATTCGATCAGCAGCCGGTCGAGGCGCAGGCCATGGTCTCGGCCTGCCTCGAAGCCTACCGGATCACGGGCGACAGGCGCTGGCGCAAGGAAGCGCGCCGCGCCTTCGAATGGTTCCTCGGCCGCAACGACCTGAATCTGCCGATCTACGACCCGACCACCGGCGGCTGCCGCGACGGCCTGCATCCCGACCGTCGCGAACGAGAATCAGGGCGCGGAATCGACCCTGGCGTTTCTCCAGGCCTTGCTGGAACTGCGGCTGGCCGAGAACGTTCCGCCGACCGATGGAGGCACGACCTCAATGAACGATCGACATCCCGAGCTCTTTCGCCGCCACAAGCTCAATCCCATCCTGACCGCCGCCGATTGGCCCTACCCGATCAACAGCGTGTTCAACCCCGGCGCGACGCTGCTGCCGCGACGGCACGACCCTGCTCCTCTGCCGCGTGGAGGATCGGCGCGGCCATGTCCCACCTGTGCGCGGCCCGCTCGGCCAACGGCGTGGACGGCTGGCGGATCGATCCGCAGCCCACGCTGCCGGCCGATCCCGGAACCATCCCGGAAGAGCTGTGGGGCATCGAGGACCCCCGCATCACCTACGTCCCCGAACTCGGCAAGTACGCCGTCGTCTACACCGCCTACACGCACGACGGTCCCGGCGTCGCCCTGGCGCTCACCGAGGATTTCCGCGACTTCGAGCGCTTCGGCATCATCATGCCGCCGGAGGATAAGGACGCCGCCCTGCTGCCGCGCCGGATCGGCGGACCACTGGGCGCTGATCCATCGCCCGGTGAGCGCGCCGCGCGCGCACATGTGGATTTCGTACTCGTCCGATCTGCGGCACTGGGGCAGCCACAAGCTGATGCTGGAGGCCCGGCAGGGCGCATGGTGGGATGCGAACAAGATCGGCCTCTCGCCGCCGCCCATCGAGACCCCGCAGGGCTGGCTGGTGATCTACCACGGCGTGCGGCAAACCGCGGCCGGCTGCATCTACCGGCTCGGGCTGGCCCTGTTCGATCTGCACACGCCGGAGCGCTGCCTGAAACGCGGCAGACGAATGGATCTTCGGCCCGGAAGAGCCCTACGAGCAGCGCGGCGACGTGGGCAACGTCGTCTTTCCGTGCGGGTACACGCTGGCTCCCGACGGCGACACGCTCCGCCTGTACTACGGCGCGGCGGATTCGAGCATCGCCCTGGCCACCGGCAGCATTCGCGCCATGCTCGAGTGGCTGGAGCGGCAGCCATGAAGAGAGGTCTCGTTCTTCTCCTGCTTGCGATTTTGCCCGCCGCGACGGCGGGCGCGACCGATTTCGAGCGCCCGAACCACCTTCGCGTCTCGGAGATCCTGTTCCCCGAAACAAGGGATTGGCAGGCGGTCGATTCGCTCCCCTCGCCCGGGATGGACGCGCTGCTGATGGACAGGGAGCGGCTGAGGGCCCAATACCTCAAGACGGAGCAACGCAGGGAGTCTCCCGAGTGCTCGTTCATCACGAGAACGCTCGACGAGCATTTCGATCCGGAGCAATTCAGGATCGCCGACCTCGACGGGGATGGATTCGATGACGTCATATACTCCGGGCCGGCCCAGTGCGCGGAAGGGTATGCGGCCGTCATCTGGTTCGGGGGGGAGAACGGTCTCTCGACGAAAGCCGTAAAGGTCGTTTCGTTCGAGCTTCTCAAGGTCGAGGCAGGGGGGCAGAGAAGGTTGAGCAGCTGCATGCCGGGGTGCTGCGGAGATATCGTGGACGAATATTTCGTCGGGAAGCTCGTGAATCCGAGACTCCTCGCGCGGGTGCGTGTTCATCATAAGCTTTTGCTGCCGGGAGAAATGGAGCTTGTCAGCGAGGAATACGCTTCTCAAAGCAAGCTCGTTCTGCGGCACGCTCCGGTCGAGGATGACGAATACGATCGGAACATGAGCGAAGCCCTGGCCCATGCGGTGTTCGGCACGATCGTCGCCGAGTATCTTCCCGGGGCCAAAGGGCGCGTCGTGGCCCGTTTCACGGACGACAAAGGCGCGCGCTGGGGCTTATTGATCGTCGATGAGGCGAGCCATGCCCTGCGCGTCGGCGCCCCCGAGAGGATCAACGCCGGCTGGACGCGCATGAAATAGAGAATCGCGGCGCCGGCCGCGGGCAGCATTCGAATTCTGAAAACAAGGAGGTTGAGCCATGCCGGACACTTCGGGAGAACGTCCCGCGGGGCGTGCGCGGCTCGACTCCGTCGATCTCCTTCGCGGCCTCGCGATGGTCGTCATGGCGCTCGACCACGTGCGCGACTTCTTCCATCGCTCAGGCTTCTATTCCTACGCCCATCTCGATCCGACCGATCTGAGCCGCACGTACCCGGCGCTGTTCGTCACGCGTTGGGTGACGCATTTTTGCGCGCCGGTGTTCGTGTTTCTCGCCGGGACGGGCGCCTTTCTCTACGCATCGCGCGGCAGGAGCCGGTCCGAGCTCTCGAGGTTCCTCCTCAAGCGCGGGCTGTTCCTCGTTCTCCTCGAGATGACCGTTCTCCACATCGGATGGTGGTTCCATCTCAATCTACTCGGGCAGCCGGTGCAGGTGATCTGGTGTCTCGGCTGGTCGATGGTCGCGCTGGCCGGACTGGTATATCTTCCCCTGTGGGCCATCACGACGTTCGGCGTCGCGATGATCGGCGCGCATAACCTGTTCGACGGCGTTCAGGCCCAGAACCTCGGCGCGTTCGGCTGGCTCTGGAAGATATTTCACGAGGGGGGCATGATCATGCCGTCGGATTACTTCGGCATGTACGTGAACTATCCCCTCATCCCGTGGATCGGCGTGATGGCGGCCGGGTACGGTTTCGGGAGGCTCCTGCTTCTCGACCGGGCCGCGCGCCGCAGGTGGATGCTCGGGCTCGGCGGCGCGATGATTCTCGTGTTCATCGTGCTGCGCGCGGCAAATCGCTACGGCGATCCGACGCCGTGGAGCGAGCAAAAGAGCGGGCTCTTCACGTTCTTCTCGTTCATCAACACGTTCAAGTATCCGCCGTCGCTTTTGTTTCTCCTCATGACGCTCGGCCCCGCCATCACGGCGCTCGCGCTGTTCGATCGGGCTCCGGGGTGGTTTGGGCGCCGCCTCATCGTGTTCGGACGCGTCCCGTTGTTCTTTTATCTTCTGCACGTCTATCTCATTCACGCGCTCGCGGTGGCATTCGCCTATGCGCGCTACGGCCGGGCCACATGGCTTTTCATGCTTCCCGACTATCCTCCGCCGCCCGTCCCGCAGGACTACGGCTACGGTCTGCCCGTGGTTTATCTTGTCTGGATTGCGGTCCTTCTGATGCTGTATCCTGTCTGCCGGTGGTACGCGGGCGTCAAGAGGCGCCGCGACGGATGGCTGAGCTATCTCTAGAATGAGCGGGGAATCGAAAGGTGGGCAAGGAGCTATGAGGAATGCGGGGGTTCTACTGGCGGCATGTTTGATTCTCGCTTCGTGCAAAGGTGAGAGCCGGAAGGCGCCCGAGAGCCGGCAACCGGCCGAGAGCGCGCAGCCGGCCGACGCGATGATAAACGTCGGCACGCACAGCCTGCAGATGCACCGGGAGGGGACGGGAACGCCCGCGATCGTCATCGACGCCGGCATCACGGACGGCATCGACAAGCTGCGGCCGCTGCAGGCGACTCTTGCGAAGACGACGACCGTCATCACCTACAACCGGGCCGGTTACGGGCAGAGCGAGCCCGGTCCGTTTCCCCGCGACGCCGCCCGCGAGGCGGATGAGCTGATGGCGCTGCTCGAGAAGGCGTCGGTGCCGGGTCCCTTCGTGCTCGTCGGCCACTCGCTCGGGGCGTTCAATGTCTTGATATTCGCGAATATGTATCCCGAGGACGTCGCCGGGCTGGTGCTCCTCGATCCGCCGCCGCTTTCGTTCACGCTCGGGCGGGAATACAAGGAGCTCGGCGCGATGGCCGCGGGGATGACCGCGCAATGGGAGGCGATCGCCGACTCGGCGGCGCAGTCCGCCGATCCCGCTGACAAGGCGCGGTCCGCGTTCTTCCGGGCGATCGCTTCCGAGCATCGGGAAATGTTCGGCCCGAGCGCGAAGCTCGTCGAGGGGATCGCGACGTTGGGCGATATGCCTCTCGTCGTGATGGCCGCGGGGAAGGCGAATCCGAATTTCGGGCCGATCGCCGAGGAATATCAGAAGTACTGGATCGAGCAGAGCCGCTCGCTCGCCGGCAAATCGACGAACGCCAAGTTCGTGATCGCCCCGGAGTCCTCGCATTATCTCTATCTCGATGCGCCGGAGCTCGTGGCCGAGAGCATTCTCTCGGTCGCGAGCGACGCCCGGGCAAAGTGATGTTCTATGGCCGGATCGATTCATACGGAAGGGAGATTCGTATGCGATTGGTGACGAGAGCCGTGCTCGCGGCACTGCTGACGCTTGCCGTGTGCGCGGCGGCCGGCTGCGGCGACAACGGGACCGAACCCGAGAAGAAGAATCCGACTCCCACCTGGAGGCACCTCTGGAGCAAGCGCTTCGGCGACGCGAGCTCGCAGTTCGCCCGCGCCGTCGCCGTCGATACGCTCGGGAACTCGATCGTCACCGGCTACTTCACCGGCGCAGTCGATTTCGGCGGCGGCGCGCTCACGAGCGCGGGCGGGTACGACATCTATCTGGCGAAGCTCGCGCCCACCGGCGCGCACGTCTGGAGCAAGCGCTTCGGCGACGTCAGCGAGCAGACCGTGCAGGGCGTCGCGGTCGACCGAAACGGGAACGTCATCATCGCGGGGTATTTCAACGGCACCGTCGATTTCGGCGGGGGCACGCTCACGAGCGCGGGGCTGCGCGACATCTTCGTCGCGAAATTCGCTCCCGACGGCACGCATCGCTGGAGCAAGCGCTTCGGCGACTCGAACTATCAGGCCGCGAACGCGCTCGCCGTGGATTCGGACGGGAACGTCATTCTCGCGGGCGTCTTCATGGGCACGTTCGACCTCGGCGGCGGCTCGCTCGCGGGGGCGGGCGGCTGGGACGTCTTCGTGGCGAAGCTCGACTCCAACGGGGTCCACGTCTGGAGCGACGGCTTCGGCGACGGGAACAACCAGTATGCGCCGGCCGTTGCCGTCGACCACGCGAACAACGTGTTCGTCGCGGGATACTTTCAGGGTGCGGTCGATTTCGGCGGCGGCGCGCTCACGAGCGCGGGCGCCGAAGACGTCTTTCTCGCGAAATTCACCTCCGGCGGCGCTCATGACTGGAGCAAGCGCTTCGGCGACGTGAGCACCGATCAGCAGGCGTGGGGCGTGGCGATCGACGGCTCGGGGAACGCGATAATCGCGGGGCGTTTCACCGGCACCATGAATTTCGGCGGGGATCCGCTCTCGGCCGGCGGCGGGCAGCCGGACATTTTCGTCGCCAAATTCACCTCCGGCGGCACCCACGTCTGGAGCAAGCAGTTCGGCGACTCGTACGCTCAATCGGCCTGGTCCGTCGCCGTCGATCCTTCGGACAACGTGCTGATCGCAGGAGGCTTCTACATGAGCGTCGACTTCGGCGGAGGCGCCCTTTCGAGCGGCGGAGCGAGCGACGCCTTTCTCGCGAAGCTCACACCCGACGGCGCGCACCTCTGGAGCAAGGGATTCGGCGACGCCGCCTATCAGGAGGCGCAGGCCGTCGCGGCGGACGTCGCCGGGAACGCGTTCCTCGCGGGGTATTTCTCGGGCGGCATGGATCTCGGCGGCGGCAGGCTCGACAGCGCCGGGAACGAGGACGGCTTCATCGCGAAATTCGGGCTGTGAGGATCCCGATCGCCCGGTCGATATTTGCGCCGGCATTCCCCTTGATCGGGATATCGATTCGGAATAGAATAGTCCCAGCCTGGGGGAGGCAATCCATAAAAGGAGGGGACGTTATGCGGTATAGCGTGAAGGTGATTCTCGCCGCTTGTCTGCTCGCCGCCATCGCGGCGCCCGCGAGCGCAGATCCGGTGCAGTGGCCGACGAACGGGCACTGGTACGAGGTCGTCGATCCATCGGGAGGGCTCACGTGGGCGGACGCCAGTCTGGCCGCGCAGGGGAGGATGTGGATGGGGCTTCAGGGGCACCTCGCGACCATCACGAGCCAGGAGGAACAGGATTTTGTCACCGCCATGCTCGGCACCGCCAACTGCTGGCTCGCCGGATACCAGGATCCGACGAGCTCTCCCCTGCCGCCGATTGGCACTGGCAAACCTCCGAGACCTGGAGCTACACGAACTGGCAGCCGGGCGAGCCCAACGACTACTATGGTCCGGGAGTCGAGTCGTGCCTGCAGATCTACAACTTCGGCAAATGGAATGACGTTCGCTGCATCGAGAATAACAGCTACCTCGTGGAATACGACGGGCTCGTCTCCGTCGAGCCGACGACATGGGGGAGCATCAAGGAGCTCTTCGACGCTTCTTCGAAGTGAACGCGGCGGGATAGCGTCTTTCCGCTATAACCTCGAATGCGGGCACAAGGCCGACAAAGGAGCGTTATTGTGACTCAATTCAATGCGATGACGGATCGCCCGACGATCATCCGATCCGTCGCCTCCAGGCGGCGCCGGGAGACAATCTCCATGATCATCGCCTTCGTAATAATGCTGATTCTGCTCGCCCGTATCCTTGCGACGAGTCGAATCGAATACGGACTCGCAATGGCGGTCGTGTTGGCCCTGCTCGCCCCGTACCTTGCCCGGGAAACGTTCTCCAATCTCAACTCGCGATGCCCCGCGTGCAAGGGTGTCATGGGATCGGTGATCGTCCGGGCCCGGTTCTGCCCGATGTGCGGAACGCAGCTCGTGCCCGACGAGAAGCTCGACAGGCCTGCCGAAGGGCGTCAGTAGGATTTACAATTGAATAATGTGTCGATGTACAGTAGGGTGCCTTCAACCCGGGGGAAGGCATCTACGCTGACGCAGCAAGGGAATCGTACCTCTCACACAAGGAGATGGGGCACATGAACGTGACCAAGAACCTGGGAATGCTCTTGCTCGGCATCTGGCTCATCCTGAGCGGGCTCATCGGATTGATTCACCTCAGCTTTGCGGGCCTGTTCCCGGTCATGGGGATCCTCGCCATCGTTGCCGGTATCTTGATCCTGCTCGGCAAGTAAGCCGCGCCCTCGGAGGAGGAATCCGGTTGACCGCTCATTCGCCGTGGGCTATACTTGGTATAGCCTGAGGAGGTGTCCGTATGGTCACGAGGATTCAAAAATGGGGCAACAGTCAAGGCCTTCGACTCGGCAAGCAGGTGCTCGAGGATGCGCGCATCGCCGTCGGAGACTCGGTCGACGTGGCGGCGCGGGACGGCGTGATCGTCATCGCTCCGGTTAAACGCATACGAGGCAAGCAGAGCCTGCGGGAGCTGGTGTCGCGGATTCCAAGGAACTACAGGCCCGGGGAGCTTGACTGGGGGAGACCGAGGGGCAGGGAGGTGTGGTAGATGAAATCCTACGTTCCGAAGAAAGGCGACCTTATCGCCGTCACCTTCGATCCACAGTCCGGGCATGAGCAGAGGGGCCGCCGGCCCGCGCTCGTGGTGAGCAACGCGTTGTTCAACGAGCATACGGGGCTCGCCATCGTCTGTCCGTTGACCCAGACGGACAGGCGTTATCCTTTTCATGTGGCGGTGGCGGACGTTCCGGACGTGACGGGATTCGTCATGGTCGAGCAGGTCAAGTCGATCGATTTTCGCGCGCGCAAGGCCAAGCGCATCGGGAGGGCTTCCGACGGCGTTCTTGAAGAAGTGCTCTCCATACTCGATGCGTGCATTTTCTAAGATGCGGAACGCAGCTTGTACCCGTGGATGCCGGCCGATACCCTGGATGATTTGAGATCTAATCGGAACTCTGACTCGCCATGATCGGGGGTGTGTTCCTTGGTCTCGTCATTTCCGCTCACCTTTGCATTGATTCTCACCGCCTTCGCGCCCGCCGCGACGGGCGCGCAACAGGCTCCCGAACGCGACGTCTTTGCGTTCGTGCGCGCCCTGGACGACGCCGGTGCGAGGCACGTCTGGCCGGGGTTCGATCCCTCGGAGTGGCCGATAGCGCTCTTCGACGGACAGCAGACCATTCTGCTTCGCCACCCCAGCCCGCCTCCCGAGTTCGCTCCCATGCCCGGCCGGCCCGGCGTCTTCGTCATGAACGGACGGCACCCGGCCGTCGTCTGGAACTCGACGAAGGATATCGGCGGCGTGCGAACCGCCACGGTCATCGCGACGCCGGATCAAGAGGTCGAGAGCACCATGCTCGCGTGCATCGAGGAGGTCTTCCACGTGTTCTGGCTCGGCCGGCACACGAACTTCCGCCCGAATGAGATGGCGCGCTACGCCTACCCGGTCAAGGACAGCCTGAATCTCCAGCGCATCTTGGCGGAAGACGAGGCGCTCGCACGCGCGCTCGATGCGGAAGATTTGCGGGAGGCGGCCGGATGGGCGGCCGCGGCTATCCGGATCCGCCACGAGCGTTTGCCCCAGTTATCCGACGACGACCGCGCGTTCGAGACGGGACTCGAGATGATGGAAGGGACGGCCAACTATGTCGCCAGGGTCGCCGTCGGCCAGAAGGGAGAGGCGACCGCCGCCCGCCTGCGTACCGAACGGCAGCCCGATCAGATCCGGTGGCGCCTCTACGACACGGGCGCAGCGATGTGCTTTCTGCTGGACCGGTTCCAGCCAGACTGGAAAGCCCTCATCGACCGCGAGCTCGAACGAACTACCGCCGACCTTCTCGAAACAGCCGTTGCGCGCATGGATGTGCGGCCGGCGGCGTTCTCCGCACCCGAGACGAGGCGCTTCGAGGACAGGGCCGCAAGCGGCATCGCGGCGCTGTCGGAGCGGCAGCGGGCGGCTCGCGAGGATCTGCTCGGGCGCGGCAGGGACTCGCATCGTTATCGAGGTCGCGGGCGATGCCGAACCGCTGCGTGTCACGCGGTTCGACCCGATTAATCTGTTCGTGCTCGACGGGGGCGAGGTGATCCATCCCAATTACATCACGTTCACCAACCCGAGCGGCACCATCGAGCTCACCAACCCGGGTTTTGCGAGGGGTTCGTTCGCGGGCACCGTCGCGCTGACCCGCGCGGCCGGCCGTCATCCGGTCGCCGACGGAGTCCGGGCATTGACAATCGTCGGAGTGAGGGGCGCGCCGCGGGTCGATCGCAGCGACGGCAGATTGACTATCGAAGCAGAAGGTGTGCGCATCGCGCTGCAGGGAGCCGACGTGCGCACCGCGGGCGATACGCTCCGCATCAGTCTGCCATAAGGAAGAAATGGACGCTTGTCCGGTTCGCGCACCGGCGGCGAGGAGGTTCTCTGCATGAGGGACAGGTCGATCAAGCTCGCGATTTTCGTCTGCGCTTGCCTGGCCGCTTTCGCGGCCCCGGCCGAATCGGCATCCTCGCCGCGAGGCGATTCGAGCCTGGATAAGGAATATCAACTGGCCGGCGAACGCTCGCGGGAGACGCAATATTTCCTGATGGAATCCCGGCTCATCACCTATGCGCTCGACGGAAAGCGCGTCGGCACGGACATCTTCCGGCTTCGCCTCAAATGCGTTCCCGCCGGAATCGGCGGGAGAGAGGGCGACGAATATACCTGCGCGCGTTTCACCCTGCAGCAGGGAGATGCGCCGGAGATGGAAATTCCCGCGCTCGAGAATTGGACGTACGTGTTGAACAAGGCCGGGATGGACGAGAAGGGCCAGGTGTTCGGAATCGATCACGCCAAGTTCGAGAATCTCACGAATAGCGCCGGCGCGGTCCTTTCGCCCGACAAGGCCTATCACGTCTACAACGCCTTCATCGATTTTCATTCGTTCGGGGACGTGTTCGCGGTGAGCGCCGGTGAAGGCAAGGGCATTCAGGATCTGAAGAGGATCGGTCAAAAGATCGTTCATGCGGCGTCGTTCTCCGAGCCTCCGGTGAATCTGGGGAGCAATATCGCCGAAGGCTCGTATTTCAGGAACGGCGAGATAACGCTGGAATTTAAGGGGCTCGGCATGGTGAACGGCCGGACCTGCGCCATTCTGGAGTACGATTCGGGCGAGAGCTCGTTCAAGATGATCATGCGGCCGATGCCGAACATGGAGATTCAGGCCGTGGGGAGCTCTCACTATCGTGGAGATATCTTCAAGGACCTCGCGTCGAACTGGGTGCAGAAGGCCACCCTGAACGAGCTCGTCGTGAGCGAGACGGCGCTGCCCATGCCGCCGAACAAGATCAATTCCGTCGTGGAGCGCATCATCCTCATCCGCAACGTGGACGAGAAGGAATTCGGTTCACGTTAGGGCATGGGGAGCGGCGCCCGGGCATGAAACCGACAAAGGAGCGTGACGATGTCTCAATTCACCGCGGTAACGGATCGAGCGACGATCATTCGAATCATGGCCTCCAAGAGGCGCCGGGATTTGGTTTCCACGATTGTCACGGTGGTCATCCCCATCGCCGGGATCGCCTATGTCATCGCAACGGACCGACTCGGCTACGGTTTTCCGCTGAGGCCCCTGTTGGTCCTGGCGCTCGTGGCTCTCATAGGGTCTGCCTACTCGTACGTGAACTCGCGATGCCCCGCATGCGACACGCCGATCGGCGCGGCAGTCAGGCGCGCCCGCTATTGTCCGGGATGCGGAACGCAGCTCGTGCCCGACGAAAAGCTCATCAGGCCCGCCGCCCCGCCCGCGGATCAGGGGCAGCGCTAGCCTGAGAGGAGCTTGCGCATGCTGGGCGCCATCGCCGGAGACATCATCGGATCCGTTTACGAAGGCTTTGCATTCAAGCGGACCGACTTTCCGTTGTTCGTTCCCGAGTGCGAATTCACGGACGATACCGTGCTCACGTTCGCCGTCGCTGACTCTCTCCTCACGGGCGCCCCGTACGTCGACAAATTCCACGAGTATGCGCGCGCGTACCCCCACCGGGGATACGGAGGCAGGTTCATGGAGTGGATCGAGTCCGGCTCCCGGGAGCCTTACAACAGCTGGGGAAACGGCTCGGCCATGCGGGTGAGCCCCGTGGGCTGGGCCTTCGGCACGCTGGATGAGACGCTCGCGGAAGCGCAGCGGAGCGCCGAGGTCACCCACAATCATCCCGAGGGCATCAAGGGCGCGCAGGCGACGGCGGCGGCGATGTTCCTCGCCCGGCAGGGGGAATCGAAGGCCGGCATCCGCGAATTCATTCAAACACGATTCGGCTACAACTTGAACCGGACGATCGAGGGCATCCGGCCGGGCTTCGGATTCGACGAGTCGTGTCAGGGCACCGTGCCCGAGGCGATCATCGCCGTCCTCGACTCCACGAGCTACGAGAACGCGGTGAGACTCGCGATCTCTCTCGGCGGCGACGCCGACACGCTGGCCTGCATCGCGGGCGGGATCGCCGAGGCCTTCTACGGCGGGGTGCCGAAGGACATCGCCGAGCGAGCCATGGCGAGGTTGGATGACGGGCTCCGGAAGACGGTCGAGCGGTTCTATGAAGCATATGGAATGACCACCTCCTGGTGATCCGATAGACCCATTGGCACCCCGAGATGAATTTCCTGAAGATTTCAGTTGCAGTTTGGACTAATAGTTGCTACTTTAATATTGAGTTGCCACTTTTATATTTAGTTGCTACTTTAATATTATATTGAATGCTGATTTACGAACGAGGGGGCTAACTTATGGAAAATAATATGGATTACCGCCCCGATGGCCAGTGGCAAGACACTTGGGTCGAGGTCAAGACCACCACCCGGGGGCTCCGAAGCCTACGCGAGAGCCTGCTGGGATTCGCCTACTGGCTTGCCGCGCACCCGCAGGATCGCGGACTGCTGGTGCTCGCGGACTCGCGAATCACCGAGAAGCGGCTTCAAGAGGAGTGGCAGCATGCTGCACAGGCCATCCGTCCGGATATCGTAGCTCGGCTGGATGTAGTGTGGGGGAAGAATGGACAGTACCCGGGTCTTCCGCAGAATCTCGGAAGCGATTTTCGTGCATGGTTAGATAGTCTCGTTTCCAAGGAGTCTGTCGGCGCCAGATCAAGAGATTCCTATTACAGCGTCTTGCACATTCTGATGCATGAGTGGTTGCTTGGCAGGGAACCGATGACCCGCACATGGCTCGGGCACGCGGCCGGCTGCAGTTACCCGACGGTAGCCGCGGCCCTTCGGCGCCTCGATTCATACCTGCTGCGGCATTCGGACCGCCGAATCGAATTGAAATACTTTCCGCGAGAAGAGTGGGCACGCCTCCTTGCTGTTTCCGATCGTGTCCGGGGGACGGTTCGATTTGCCGTTCCATCGGGCGAATCCCGCTCGCCGGAGGAGCATCTCGAGCGACTCCATAAGCTGGGGGTGCAGAATCTCGCAATCGGGGGCGTTCTTGGGGCTCGACACTACGATCCCGATATCGATCTCGTGGGCACGCCGCGCCTCGATCTCTCGATCCATAGTCCCGGGAAACGGGCGGATCTCGGTTTCATCAAGATGCTCGACCCCGCACTGCAGCCCGTGCACAACAACCTTCGGCCGACCAATGTCGCCGTTCACGTCGTTCGTCGCACGGAATCGTTTTTCACGCCGCGCATCGATGGATTGCCGTGGGCGGATCCCGTGGAATGTCTCCTGGACCTTCACGAAGCACACCTGCAGCAGCAGGCGAACGAGCTTCTGCGCACTCTCGAGGCTCGACGATCGGGGATGAAATGAACGAGGAATACAAGCAGGTTTCTCCAATTCAGGTCCTCGCCAAAGTAGCTGAAGCGATTCCGCCGGAGACGCGCCCGAATATCATTATTGTCGGCAGTCTAGCCGCGGCATATTGGCTCTTTGGGGGCGAGCGGCACCTCGGCGTTCGGACCAAGGATATCGACTGCGTTCTCTCGCCGCGCCTTTCCGCTGTGGAGAAGGGACGTGCTGTTACGGAAGAATTGCGCGCCATCGGCTGGAAGCCCAAAACCGACGGTGAGTTCGGTAAGCCAGGGACCGCCGGGACACCCGATCAGGACCTGCCGGCCGTTCGTCTTGTTGTGCCGGAGAGCGATGGTTTGTTTCTTGAGCTGCTGACGGAATCCTCCTCTGAAGATCAAACGGGTCGCGAGTGGACGCGATTGTCGCTGCCTTCCGGCGAGCACTACGGCCTTCCCAGTTTCGCGTTTACCTCGGTCGCCATTTTCGACGCGCAAATGACTGAATTCGGAATTCGGTGCGCCCGTCCCGAAATGATGGCGCTGGCCAATCTTCTGGAACATCCACGTATCAAAGAGGACCTTGTCGGGGAAACGGATATCAAGCGGAGCAATAAGGACCTCGGGCGCGTGCCCGCAATCGCAGCACTTACGCCGCTGAAAACGCAAGAAGCTTGGAGCGGAGCGTGGGAGAAGGCGCTCCGCTCTTGTTTCCCGCACCGCTGGCGGGAGCTCGCCGGTCGCGCCGGCGCGGGGCTCCGAGCGCTATTGGCAAGCCCAGGCGACCTCCAGCAAGCTGCCGTAACATGTGGCAACAGCCTTCTTGCCGGCAAAAACGTCGATGCAGAACAACTAGGTGCAATCGGGCGGAGGCTTTTGGTTCTTGCCATCGAGCCATTGGAGCAAACGGCGAAGCCATGATCGTCCCCTCTTTTCC